>JAGOAX010000006.1 GCA_017983695.1 Ferruginibacter sp. | reverse complement strand
GCTTTTTTTGCAGCTTTTTTAGGAGCGGCTTTTTTTGCAGCTTTTTTCTTTGTTGCCATTTTTTTTAATTTAATTGGTTAGTAAATAATACTTAAAAATAGAAATATTTATCAAACTAACAAAAAAAAATAAAAAATTTTTATTGTTTTAGGCAGTTGCTTCAACGGCTGCTACAGAAACTGTTGTTCTGTCGCCTTTGGTTTTTTTGAATTCAACCAAACCATCAGTCAATGCAAAAATGGTAAAGTCTCTTCCAACACCAACATTTTTACCAGGATGGTAAACTGTGCCGCGTTGACGGATAATGATGTTACCTGCAAGCGCCGGTTGACCACCATAAATTTTTACACCTAATCTTTTGCTTTGTGAATCTCTGCCGTTTTTTACGGAACCTTCACCTTTTTTATGTGCCATGTCTTAAAAGTTTATTCGTTAATTAGTTTATTAGCTTACTGGTATTATGGTTGCAAATGTTTTAACTAATAAACCACTTAACCATTTAACCAATTAACTTTTTAATTACGCTATTGCTGTTACTTTAATGTGAGTGTACTGCGTACGATGTCCGTGTTTTTTACGGAAACCTTTTCTTCTTTTCATTTTAAAGGCAATTACTTTTTCACCTTTAATCAGGTCGCTGATAATTTCAGCTTTAACCACAGCTTTTACATCAGTACCGGCAACAACAGTTCCGTTGTTATCAGTCATCAATACATCGGCAAACTCTACTGAGTCACCAGATTTACCTGCTATATGAGGTACGTACAAGCTGTCGCCTGCTTTAACTTTAAATTGCTGCCCTGCTATTTTTACTACTGCTAACATAATTTCCCAAATTTAGGACGGCAAAGGTAGGGGTTTTAGCTTTAAATTCCTGCGGTAAAACAGAAAAATATATCCCCTTATATGGCCATATTGGGGATAAGGCTTGTTTTACGATATAAAAATCAGTGCTAACCCCTTCTGGCACAATACCAAAACAGCCTATATTCGTTGTTTATTATGCGATATTTAGCCTGGTTTATACAGCTTATTTTTACCCTTTACGGGCTATTGCTCTTTGTTGGGTTCCTGCTGGTGATATTTCCACTGGTTATAATTGCCTCTTTTTTTGGTAAAATCAAGGGTGGCAACTTTATATACCGGCTTTGCAGAGCCTGGGCCGACTTTTTTTTATTTATGACAGGTATCTATATACAATATATATATGAGTCAGAACCGGATCATCGTAGGCAGTACGTTTTTGTGTTTAACCATATTGCTTACCTCGATATCCCGTTTTTAATGAAGGCTATCCGCAAGCAGCATTTCAGGGTTTTAGGGAAGGCCGAAATGGCTACAATTCCAATTTTCGGGTTTTTGTATAGAAATACAGTTGTTTTGGTGGACAGAAGCAATGCACAAAAGAGGGCTAAAAGTGTATTGCAATTAAAAAGCGTTTTACGAAAGGGTATTTCAATAGTTATAAGCCCCGAGGGTACTTTTAATATAACGCATCAACCCCTGAAAGAATTTTATGATGGCGCTTTTAGAATTGCTATTGAAACACAAACGCCTGTTAAACCCATTTTATTTTTAGATGCCTATGACAGGAATAATTACAAAAATCTCTTTTCGCTAACACCGGGTAAAGCCAGGATTGTTTATTTGGACGAAGTGCCGGTTGAAGGAATGAGTTTAAAAGATGTAACAACTTTAAAAGATACGGTGTACAAAATAATGGAAGAAAAATTAATTGAGTATAAAGCCAGTTGGATTAAAACCATCCCTAAAAATTCTTAATAAATTTTAGCAGCATTCATTTTTAAATCAGAATAGAACTTTAAATAACTTTAGCGGCGTTTGATGAATACAGGAAATGAAATATTATTTAAGGAAGCATCTTCGGGCTTGTGGGCCGAAATAATTATGCCGCTGGCACTGCCCAATACCTATACTTATGCCATTCCTGTTGAGTTGGTAGAAAAGGTGAAACCCGGTTGCAGGGCAGAAGTGGAGTTGAAGAACAAAAAGTACGCTGGCATTGTAAAGGTAATTCTTGATAAAGAACCTGCTTATACAACCAAAGCAATACTTAATGTATTGGATGATGAGCCAATATTATATCCGCAGCAATTACAACTATGGCATTGGATAAGTAACTATTATATGTGCAGCGAGGGAGAAGTAATGGCGGCAGCATTACCCACTCATTTTAAATTAAGCAGTGAAACAGTATTGATCTATAACGAAGAAGCCGGCGACGATTTCTCACATTTAAACGACGAAGAATTTTTAGTGGCAGAAGCCTTGCTGATAAAGAAAGAATTGCGGCTTACAGAAATGCAGCAGATCTTAGATATTACGCATGTTTATCCCATCATAAAAAAACTGATTGATAAAAAAATATGTTTTGTATGGGAGGCAATGGACGAAAAGTACAAAGTGAAAAAGGAAAATTATGTTGTACTTAACCCGGTGTATAATAATGAAGAAGAGCTGAGTAAAAAACTGAATGATTGGAAAGGTGCCCCCAAACAAATGGAACTGCTGCTTGCCTATCTTCATTTAGAAAAGCAGGAGGGGGATGTGCTGCAGACAGCATTATTAAAAAAATCGGGTGCAACTGCGGCACAATTAAAAGGGCTGACAGATAAAAATATTTTATGGGTAGAGAAAAGGAGTGTGGACAGAATTAAAACTTTACCAAGGAACGTAACTATCGATTTTGAATTTAATGAAGCACAGCAAGCTGCATCCATTGCTGTTACAAAAGCATTTGAAGAAAAACCAGTGTGCCTGTTGCATGGTGTAACCGGTAGTGGTAAAACACAGGTATATATTAAGCTGATAGAGCATTACTTTACACAAGGTAAACAAGTGTTGTACCTGTTGCCGGAAATTGCATTGACCGCACAAATCATCCGGCGACTGCAAAAACATTTTGGTGGTAACATCACCATCTACCATTCTAAATTTAATAATAACGAACGTATAGAACTGTGGAATAAGATACGCACAGGCGAAGTAAAAATTGTACTGGGTGCAAGAAGTGCTTTATTTCTGCCTTTTAAAGAACTGGGGTTGATAATAGTGGATGAAGAACATGACGCCTCTTTCAAACAACAGGAGCCTGCGCCAAGATATAATGCAAGAGATGCTGCCATTTATTATGCAGGCTTATTTAATAGTAAGGTTTTGTTGGGTAGTGCTACACCTTCGGTTGAAAGCTATTTTAATGCCGTCAATAATAAGTATGCATTGGTGGAATTAAATGAAAGATTTGGGGGGATACTTTTGCCAGCCATTGAAATTGTAAATACCAGGCAGGTGGCACAAAAAGGTAAAGTGATGATAAGCCCCCAGTTAAAAGAGGCCATGCAAAAAGCATTGGATGATGATAAGCAGGTGATATTATTTCAAAACCGGCGGGGCTATAATCCTTATTTAATTTGTGGCACATGTGGTTTTATTCCGCAGTGCGATCATTGTGCTGTTTCATTAACCTTACATAAACACAGCAATAAACTGCATTGCCATTATTGTGGCAGCCAATACCCTAAATTAATTACCTGCCCCGCATGCGGCAGCAATAACTGGCAGGAGAAAAATTTTGGTACCGAAAAAATTGAAGAGCAACTGGAAGAAGAATTTCCAAAGCACCGCATTGCAAGAATGGATGTAGATAGTGTGAGAGGAAAATCTGCACATGATAATTTGATACAGTTATTTGAACAGCACCGCTTTGATATTTTAGTGGGTACACAAATGGTGGTAAAGGGTTTGGATTTTGACAAGGTAAGTCTGGTAGGTATTCTGGATGCAGACGGGCTGTTAAGCTTTGCCGATTTCAGGGTAAATGAACGGGCTTTTCAATTGATGGAGCAGGTGAGTGGCCGTGCAGGAAGAAAAGGGAAACAGGGTACTGTAATAATACAGGCTACAAATATTAAACACCCGGTTTTACAACTGGTGCAACAGCACGATTACAAACAGTTTTATAATATTGAAATTGAAAACCGCAAGGAGTTTTTTTATCCGCCTTACAGCCGCATTGTTTTATTAACTTTAAAACATAAGGATAAAACGGTAGTGGAAAATACGGCAGATAAGCTGGCAATGTTATTGCGGCAAGACCTGAAAGAATATATTACAGGACCGGCAGCACCTGTAATAAACCGCATACGCAACCAATACCTGGCGGAAATATTAATTAAGTTGCCAAAAGAACATGGCATGAGCGGCACTTATAAAAGAGTCATTCGTAATCATATTAATTTATTAAGCAGCGAAAAGAGTTTTAAAAGCGTAACAGTTGTTGTGGATGTGGATACGAATTGATTTTTTGTAACAAGCAGTTAAACCCTGGTTGAGCTCTGATGGCGACGCTCCATTCAACTAAGAATTTCTATTTAGCTTTGCCCACATTATCTTAACAATGCAGATACAGTCCAACATATCACTAAAAAAATATAATACATTCGGCATAGATGTAACTGCAAAATATTTTGCAACATTTAATACAGCTGATGAACTAGGCGAACTACTCGAATTCAACCAACCATCAACCACCAACCACCAGCCACCAACTTTAATTTTAGGCGGTGGCAGCAATATCCTCTTTACAAAAAACTTTGACGGCCTTGTCTTAAAAAATGAAATAAAAGGGATTGAATTAATAAAGGAAGACGACAAATACATTTACATAAAAGCGGCGGCGGGAGAAAACTGGCACCGGTTTGTGTTGCACTGCATCAATAATAATTGGGCGGGGGTAGAAAATTTATCACTCATTCCGGGTAATGTTGGAGCAAGTCCGATGCAAAATATCGGGGCGTATGGTGTGGAGATTAAAGATATATTCTATTCTTTAGAAGCTTTTCACCTGAAGGAAAAGAAAGCAGTACAATTTAATATAGATGATTGTGCATTTGGTTACAGGGAAAGTGTATTTAAGAAAAAGTATAAAAATGAATTTGTAATAACCAGTGTTGTTTTTCGTTTAAATAAACAACCAAAATTCAATACTTCTTATGGTGCTATTGAACAGGAGTTGGAGAAAATGGGGGTAAAGGAATTAAGCATTAAAGCCATTTCAGATGCAGTGATCAATATCCGGTCTTCCAAATTACCCGACCCTGCACAAATTGGAAATGCAGGAAGTTTTTTTAAGAATCCTGAAATTGAAGGGGTGATGTTTGATATCCTGCATTCGAAATTTCCTGCAATTGTCGGTTATAAATTACCCAATGGAAATGTTAAGCTTGCTGCAGGCTGGTTAATAGAACAATGCGGCTGGAAAGGATACCGGGAAGGTGATGCCGGGTGCCATGCAAAGCAGGCATTGGTATTGGTAAATTATGGTAATGCAAAAGGTGATGCTATTTATGCCTTAAGCGAAAAAATAATTGCATCTGTAAAAGAAAAATTTGGAGTAAATTTAGAAAGAGAAGTTAACATTATTTAACAAAAGTCTAAAGCAGCAATTGTTTATTAAAAACCGTCTTTACTACAACTTAACCTAAAATATGCATTATGAAAAAATTTCTTCTTTTGATCTTTGTTAGTGGAACTGTTATAATAACGGCTCATGCACAGGCCCCTGCAAAAGCAGTTTTTTTTGAAATTGGCGGCCCGGGTGTAGCATCACTTAATTACGATATGCGCTTTACCAAATCGGAAAGTGGTATTGGTGGCAGAATTGGGTTTGGCGGCTTTAGCCTTGGTACAGGAAGTGATAGAACAACAGCATTATTTATACCCATTGGCCTAACTTACCTGTTAGGAAAAGATGAAAGAAATTATTTTGAAGTAGGAGGAGGTGTAACACCGGTTATTGTTAGTGACACTTATAATGGTACATCAGAAAATTTAAGAAGTACATTTGGCCATTTAAATATTGGTTATCGTATGCAGCCTAAGGCAGGCGGATTTTTTTTCAGGGCAGCAATTAATCCTGTCTTTGGGAAAGGCTTTTTCTGGCCTTACTATGGAGGCATTGCTTTCGGATATAAATTTTAAAATAAGTTGTATAAACAAAAAATGCCCCCAACTTGTTGGGGGCATTTTTTAGTAGTGTTCACTTAGAAATTATAATTTCTGTTCAGTATCTTTTTTTAAAACAGTTGTTTTTCTTTTTAGTAACCTGTCCATAAACCCTTTGCCCGAGCTTGTTAACCTGTTGTGAGAAGTAAGGTAATGAATAACCTTGTGCTCCAGCCAGTGATGCAAGGGCAACAATATTGCAGCCAGTAATATCATAAACGAAAGGTCTTTCCACGGTTCTCCATTGGTAAAACCATACAGGTTCTTTTTAAAGATGAGGAAAATAAATTCGAAGAACATCAAAAAAGTAAAGAAGCCAATCATTTTTATTGTAGTGGCTGATACCTTAAACATACCCATCATCACCATTACAATAAACAGGCTGGCTATACCAATGGTGATAAGCATGTATTGAATATTATCCCTCTTACGTTTTTTTTCCTGCTTCTCTTTGTCAATTCTTTCCTGCCGCTGCTGTTCATCTGCCACTTCAATTTGCAGCAGGTCTTTTTCTTTACCCAGTTTATCCAGGCTGTCTTTGTATTTATGATTTAAAGAGGCGTAAGTAAAAGCTTGTTTATAATCGCCTTTAGTTTGAAATAAGGAGTCCAGTTCTGCTGCAACAGAACTCATGGTTTGTAATTCGCCAATCCCTTTGGCGAGTTCATTCGCTTTCATAAAATACTCCAGTGATTTGTCGTACTCTTTTGTTTTTTTGTATAGTAAACCCAACTGGTAATTATAACCTAGCTGTACAGCACTATTTACATCTTGTTCAAAATATGCTGCTACTTTATTGTAATAATATTTTGCCGAATCGTAATTGCCAAGTTGTGTATAGATGTATCCATACGACTGATCAACAAAATGACCGAAATTTACTGTTTGTAAAAACTGCTTTAACTGGGGGTGCTCATTAAAATAAGTTAAGGCTTTTTGTGGTTGGTTAGCACTGAGATAATTGTTTACAATACTTTTATACACCAGTGCTTTAATAGGTTCAAACTTTAAAGAATCTGCAAGTTTTAGCGCACGTTCATAATAGGTCATGGCCATATCATTATTTTTCTTGGCCACATATAAATCACCAATACGGGTAAGGTCCTGTACTTTACTGTAAGGAGTTTGCCCATTCTTTATTTCATCAAGTTTTTTTAATGCCTTTACCTGGTAATCAATTGCTTTATCGTTATCATCTATAACTGTGTAAAAAAGCGATAGCTTATTGTAGCCCGATCTTAACAGATAATTATTATTTAAGTCTTCGGCAATACGGATAGCACTCATTAAATTTTTTAGTGCCAGTATCTTTTCATTTTTAGATAAATACACTGAACCATACTCCAGGTGAACCCTTGCAGCAAGACTGTCATTTTTTACTAAACCAATATTGGAATAAGCCTGGTTACAATAATTAAGTGCCTTTTCTGCATCCGGAACCGATCGTGATACTTCTGAGAGGTATAGCAATGCACTAATTACCTGTTCATCCAGTTTATTTTTTCGTGCCAGCTCAAGCCCCTGGTTGTAATAACCTATCGCTTTATCAATATTATCTTTACGGCCAGACAAATAAGAATACCTTTCGCCATTGGCAAGTAGCGCTTTTACCATTAATTTTCTGTCCCTCGACATTTCTGCAACCTCTATCATTTGCAAGCCATATTTATCTGATTCTGCTAAGTTCACATTCATTAATGTACGGCTTAACAAGCCTAACACTTCAATTTTTTTTTCGTCTGTAGTGGCTTTTGCCAGTTGTACTTTAAAGGAATCTATTATAGCAGTTTGAGCTTGAGCAGTAAAACAAATAGTAGCGCAATAAAGCAGGAAACATATTTTTTTCATGCTTTAAATTAGGGATTTTCTGCAATAAAATAAAACCGGTATGATTAATTAATAGTCGGAAAGCAGTTAATTAAAATCATCCTCATTAAAATCTTCTTCGCTAAAATGCTGGCTGCCAATATTGAGCATGCTGCCCATCAGGTCTTTAAATTCTATTTTCCCTTCCAGCACTTTTTTACTTATTAAAGAATAAGCAGCAAGGCCATGTAAAACAAATTCCATCAGCAAAGCATTTTCTTTTTCATTTGCACCTTTAAAATATTTTTTTACCAGCGCATGCAGGCCATCTACTTTATATAATAATTGCACTTTGTCTTCATCCTTGGTTTCAAAAAAAGTGTTTAAAGCATTTCCTGCATCAAACCATCTTGTAATCGCTTTGTAAGGGTTATCTTCCGGCGTGGCATCTTTACGACTTTTCTTTTTTAAACTGTCAGGATTGGGGAAGTAGAGGCCAAACTGCGTACGTATCGCTTTCTCCAGTAAATTAAATGCAACCTGGTATGGTCCTTCCTGTTCGCCTTCATATACCAATTCAATTTTCCCTGTTATGGAAGGAATGATACCTATCAAATCACTCAACCAAACCTGTGTTTCTTTTTCTCCATTAATAATTGCCCGGCGCTCTGCGGCACTTACTGCATTTTCGTAAGCGCTGATGGTAAGCCTGGCACTAACACCACTTTTTTTATCTACCAGTTCACTGCCCCTGGCTTCAAAGGCTACCTGCTCAATTAAACGTTTTATAAGATCACTGACTTTTACTCTTGATGATTGCTCATCACTGATTGCCGCTTCCTGCTCGGTAATAGCCAATGATGTTTCAATACTTTTAGGATAGTGAGTGAGTATCTGGCTTTCTATCCTGTCTTTTAAAGGCGTAACAATACTTCCCCTGTTGGTATAATCTTCGGGGTTGGCAGTAAATATAAACAGCACATCTAACGGCAGCCGCAATTTAAAACCACGTATCTGCAAATCGCCTTCTTCTAAAATATTAAACAGCGATACCTGTATTCTTGCCTGCAGATCGGGCAATTCATTTATTACAAAAATGCTGCGGTTACTTCTTGGTATAATGCCATAGTGCAACACTCTTTCATCGGCAAAGCTTAATTTTAAATTGGCTGCTTTTATTGGATCAATATCGCCGATCAAATCAGCAACACTTACATCCGGGGTGGCTAATTTTTCTCCGTAGCGCTGGCTGCGGTGCAACCATGCAATCGGAGTGTCATCACCTTTTTCTTCAATCAGGTCAACAGCATATCTTGAAATAGGATTTAAAGGATCGTCATTAATTTCACTTCCTGCAACAACAGGGATATATTCATCCAGCAATTCGATCATCTGCCTAGCCATACGTGTTTTGGCCTGGCCACGTAAACCCAAAAATAAAATATTGTGTTGCGATAATAATGCTCTTTCTGTATCAGGAATCACCGAATCTTCGTAACCCAATATGCCGGGAAAAGGATTTTCTTTTGCTTTAATTTTTATAATTAAGTTATCACGTATTTCCTGCTTAATGCTTTTTGAAATGTAACCGCTTTTCTTTAATTCGCCGAGTGTTTTGATTTTACTGTAAGTCATTTTTATTTGTTTGAAGTAAACTATCCGGAATCTACTTTGCCGGGAAGTCGTTAAGACGTTTTTTAGTTTGTGTTTATTAATCTTTATACCAGTTTGCTTTTTAAATACAATATCTTCTTATGCCATTTTTGATGATTGGGACATTGAAGTTTATAAGGAAACCAACATGCAGATCAGTTAATTTCAGATGGCTTATTATTTGCGCCTGCCATAAAGGATTTATTGCTTCTACAGCTTTAAACTCACAAATAATTAAATTGTCTATAAGTACATCTAGTTGTAATCCTTCGTCAAATAGAATTCCATCATATTTTATGGGTAGTTTCATTTGCCTTTTAAAAGGAATTTCTTTTTTGCTTAACTCATGGCAAAAACAGGCTTCATAAATTTTTTCCAATAATCCTGGCCCTAATGCTATGTGTACTTTGTAAGCACAATCAACAATTTCTTTACATAAAAACTCTTCTGTCTCGTTTAAATGATACATCTAAAATATTTATTAACGTCTTAGCGCCTTCCCGGCAAAACATTTTTTGTGGTTAAAGAAGCCTATTGTATATGTTTATTATTCCTTTTTCTTCCAGGTTTATTCAATACACCGTCTTCCTCTTCCCGCTTTCAAAATCTTTAAATATAAATGCACCCAATTTGTCTAACCCTGCAAAAAATGCTTTACCATGATTACACTCTGTAAATTCCTGTACAAATTTTTGTAAGTAAGGGTCGGTTGCTATCATAAATGTAGTGATAGGAATTTTTAATTTTTTGCATTGTGTAGCTAAACTTAAACACCGGTTCAGTATTTTTCTGTCTACACCAAAACTGTTTTTATAATACCGGCTGCCTACTTTTAAGCAGGTAGGTTTACCATCGGTTATCATAAATATCTGTTTATTGGGGTTGCGCCTTCTGCGTAAAATATCCATGGCTAATTCTAACCCTGCAACTGTATTGGTATGATAGGGTCCAACCTGTAAGTAGGGCAGATCTTTTATTTCAATTGGCCATGCATCGTTACCAAAAACAACAATATCTAAAGTGTCTTTTGGGTATTTTGTTTTAATGAGTTCACTTAAAGCCATCGCCACTTTTTTTGCCGGCGTAATCCTGTCTTCACCATATAGTATCATACTGTGAGAAATATCGATCATCAACACAGTTGAAGTCTGGCTTTTAAAATCTGTTTCCCTTATCTCCAGGTCATCTTCCTGCATTTTAAAACTATCAATGCCGTGGTTGATCTGTGCATTGCGTATGGAACTGGTAAAATCGATCTGCTCCATGGTATCGCCAAATTGAAATGGCCTTGTCTCCGGGTTTATTTCATCGCCGCCACCGGGTTTAAAAGTATGGTGGTTGCCCTGTTTTGTTTTTTTTAGTTTACCAAAAATTTCCTCGAGGCTTTTTTTACGGATGCTTTGTTCTGTTTTAGAAGTAATTTTTATTTCACCGTTTTCTTTTTCTCATCAATATATCCTTTGTCTTTTAAATCTTCTAAAAAATCCCCGATGCCATAATCATTATTGGTGAGTTTATACTCTTTATCCAGTTCATTCATCCATTGCATGGCTTCGTTAAAATCGCCATTGGTATAAGTAAGTAGTTGTAAAAAAAGATCCAGTAATTTCTCAAAAGGAGATTTACTGTTATCGTTGGGATCGTATTTGGAAAAATTATACCCGAGCATGGTTGTATGGATGATCAATAGTTAAAAGAAACTGTCTTATACTAAATTACGAAACATTTAACTGTGGCGTTTGGTTCATTTGTTAAATAAAAAATCCCCCGGTGTGCATTCCGGAGGATTTTGTTGATTATTTTTTTTGTTATCCTTTTTTCTTTGGTGTATCAGCAGCTTTAGCCGGCGTTACCGGTGGCGAAATAATGGTTCCCGGATTTTCCGGCAGTGCCATCTTTTGTGTTTTAAACTGCATTTCTATTTGTTGCAAGTACATCAATAAACGTTTTACTTCTTCTGCTTCGTATTGCATGTTTTCCTGCTTACGGTCATCAAGCTTGCTTATATATTCCAGTTGTTGATCAAGGTCTTTTTTTACACTTTTGGTAATCTTATCAGCCAATACCGTATCCCCGGCTTTATAGCTGGCCATAAGCATTTGCAACGAAAATTTATTTTGCTGCTGCTGCCTGCTTACCATGCCGTAAGGGAAATTTTCTTCCAGCATCATCTGGTCGCATTTGTTCAGCATTTTCTTGGCTTCTTCTTTTTTGCCTTTGTCTGCAAGACTGCCTGCTGCAAGTGCATAGGCTAAACGAATACTGTTTAAGTGCCTGCGGTTTTCTTCATCAAAATAAACCCCTGCTACATTAGCGTTACCAAACTTAAATTTATTCATCATCTTATCGTAAGCCCAATCATTATTTACTTGATTTGCTTCGCCATTAAATACCGGTATAAAACGATAGGTAAGTCCATCCTGGCGCATGTAATTGTTTATACCAATACCAGCAGCATCCGGAGAAGTAAAGTAAATGGGCCTTTTCCATTTATTGGCAGCAATGATATTTAAAACAGCAGCATCGTTTTTAAATATCACGCTTTTGGGTATTTCAAACTGTACTGCCGCTACAACACTATCATCGGCATTAACAGTACCGTTTTGCTTAACTAAATTTATATCAACAGGAATACTTACTTTTTTTGAAGGATAAATATTCAATGTACTGCCATCTCTTCCCTGTTCTGTTTTTGAGGGGTCATCACTTCCTGCATAATCTTTCATCATGGTGTAAAGATCCATGTATTGATTAGGATCGATACCCGGCTTAGGAGCATTATAAATAATATCCCTGTTGCTGCCTTCAATTTGTTCAGCAGTCCATATCGGGTCAATTGGGTCGCTCTGGTTTAGTTTATAGCGCAATTGGTTAATGTACCAATCGGTACCAAGCAGACTGGAGTTTATTACACGAATATCTCTGCGTATGCCTTCCACTTCCTGTGCATACCAAAGCGGATAAGTATCATTGTCGCCAAATGTAATAAGTATAGCATTTGGGGCGCAACTTTCTAAATAGTCTGTTGCAAGATCTCTTGCTATTACTTTTTTACTGCGGTCATGGTCGTCCCATTCCTGGCTGGCCATTAAAACTGGTACAGCTAAAAGACATAGGCCCGCTGCTGCATAGCCTGCAACAGCATTGTTTTTAATAAAACCGCCAAGCATTTCTTTTACATATAAAACACCTAAGCCGATCCAAAGTGCAAATACATAAAAAGAGCCTACAAAAGCATAATCTCTTTCACGTGGCTGGTTGCCGGCCATGTTTAGATATATACCAATGGCTATACCTGTAAAAAAGAATAACATACCCACAACTAATGCATTGCGGCCATCTTTTTTAACCTGGTAAATTAAACCCAGTAAACCCAGTATAAAGGGTAAAGCAAAAAGTTTGTTATTGGCTTTATTATTTTTTAAACTGTCGGGTAAAGTGCTTTGGTCACCCAACCGGAAAGTATCCCATGGGCCAATACCGGTTTTCCAGTTACCATCACGAACATTGCTCATGTAAACACCCTGCAGGTCGTTTTGCTTTCCGGCAAAATTCCACATAAAGTAACGCATGTACATCCAGCCAAACTGGTAACTTAATGCAAAGCCAATGTTTTCACCCATGGTTGGTTTTCTTTCCCAATTTCCTTGCTTGTCTTTTCCAATCTGCATCCAGTTGGCATAATAATCTGCATGGCCCTGTTCGTTGCCCTGGTCCCACATGCGGGGGAAAAGGTGCATATCTTCAGGCGCATATACATATTCTACCTTCCTGCCGTTTTTTTCGTATTTGCCGTTACTTTTTACATAGGTTTCGGTTATTTTATTATCTACTGGTTGAGCAGTAAAATCCTGGCCATAAATAATTGGCCAATCTCCATATTGTTCCCTTGCCAGGTAGCTTACTAAGTTTATAGGATTATCTACATTACTCATGTCTAATGCAGGATTTGCATTACCACGTACCAAAGTTGTAAAGTAAGAAGAGAAACATCCCAGCATCATAAAAGAAAGGCTCCAGATGCCCAGTCTTAAAAAATTCCAGTTTTTCTTTATTGCTATGCGTATACCAAAATAAAAAAGAGCAGCAATGAAAACAAAGAAAAATGCAAAGCCGGAAAAATAGGGCAGGCCAAAATCGTTTACAAATAATACATCAAAACTGCCGGCGCCTTTAATGGTCCATTGTATCATTGCTTTTTGCACCAGCCCGGTAATTACACAGCCAATAAAAAATGCAAAGAAAGTACCCCAGTTAGATACTTTGTGGCGTTTAAAATAATAGATCATTACAACAGCCGGTATAACCAACAGGTTTAACAAATGCACACCTATTGACAAGCCCATCAAAAAGAAAATTAAAATGATCCAGCGGTCAGCCTTTGTAAAATGGCCTTTAATGCCATTTGCCTCTTCAATGGTTACGCTTTGCTCCCATTTAAGTGCGGCCCAAAATAACAATGCGGTAAAGAAAGAGGATAGTGCATATACTTCACCTTCAACAGCGCTGTACCAGAAACTATCAGAAAAAGTATAGGCCAATGCACCAACAACGCCTGAAGCTATTATACCAAATATTTTTTCATTAGTTAATTCGCCACCGTTTTTGGTCACTATTTTATGGGCAAAATAAGTAATGCTCCAGAATAAGAACAGTATGGTAAATCCGCTGGCAACAGCACTCATCAGGTTAATACCTGTGGCGGCATGTTGCGGATCGAATGGTGCCATAAATAAACGACCGATAAGGGTAAAGAAAGGAGCACCCGGCGAGTGAGGTATCTGCAGTTTATAAGCACTTGATGCAAACTCTCCACAGTCCCAAAGGCTGCCCGTGGCTTCCATAGTCATAATATATACCGAGCAGGCAATAATACAAACGATCCACCCGGCAATGTTGTTAATACGTTTAAAACTCATATAGTATTGGTTATTAAGTTGGCAAATATAATATGTTTAACGTTTAATGTTCGGGGGTTTAGTATTATTTATACTTTTTTTGTTACCAACGGCATAACCCTCATTTAACGCTGATGGCAGAGTTTATCCTGACAAAGGGAAGGACTCCGTTCAACAGCATCTCTTTGTTCATCATTTATCTAAGTGTAAAGCCTCTGATTCCTATCTTTACTTTAATGAAAAAAGCGCTCATTCAGCTTCATATAGCAGTTTTCCTGGCTGGTTTTACGGCCATTTTAGGAAAACTGATTACATTAAATGAGGGACTGCTGGTTTGGTACCGGCTTTTAATTACCGCCATTACTTTACTGGCATTGCAATATTTTAAAAAGCAATTGCAGCGCATTGCCTTAAAAGATGCGGTAAAGATTTTTGCAGTTGGGGCAATTGTAGCCATTCACTGGGTAGCATTTTACGGCAGCGTAAAATATGCAAATGTTTCGGTGGCATTGGTTTGCTTTAGTGCAAGCGGCTTTTTTACTTCCGTTTTAGAACCGCTCATTTTAAAAAAGCCAATTGCTTTAATTGAAGTGGCATTGGGATTGTTAGCCATTGCAGGCATTTATATTATTTTCGATTTTCATCCGCAATACAAAACAGGGATTATTTTTGGGATAATTTCTGCGTTAGGCAGTGCCTTGTTTCCAATTTTTAATAAGCAATTTATTACCAGGTTTACACCTCAAACACTTACGTTATACGAGTTATCCGGCGGATTACTTACGCTTACTATTTTAGTTCCGTTTTATGTACAGCAATTTCCGGCTGCGTACTACTTACCTACTGTAAGCGACTGGTGCTGGTTATTGGTATTGGCCTGGCTTTGTACAGTAGTCAGTTTTAACCTGCAATTAAATGCGCTTAAAAAAATATCTGCTTTTACAGCCAATCTTACCTACAGTTTAGAACCCGTTTATGGAATTATTTTAGCTTTTCTTTTTTTTAAAGAAAACGAGGAATTGAATAAGTGGTTTTACCTTGGGTTAAGCCTTATTTTACTGGCTGTAATATTACAGATGTACAGAGTTGCCGTACAGAAGAAAAAATAAAATGATCAGATGGGTTTTAAAGTAAAGATTAAAGTGGCATACCCGGCATTCTCCACATGTTCAATACGTATATCGTGTTTACCATTTAATTGTATAATAGTATTGTGATGGGCATCTTCGTCATTCACATATTTTTTTGCATCCCAAAAATCAATCACTAATTTTCCATCAACAAAAACCTTTATCAGGTCATCAGCCGTTACGCCTAAATCATACAATCCCTTTTTTACATTTATAGTTGTTGCAGCAATTGTAACAAAACTATCCGCAGGCAAATTTTTCCCAATTTCATTCCACCAGGTATAATTCAGCTTGTTTGTATTTTCAATTTTTAGCGGCGTGCTTTTTACCAGATAATCTTTAAAGATGATGTAATCTTTATTAGGGTCATGCAGGGCATCCCATTTGTACCAGTTAACATTCCAGGTAATGCCTGGTTTATAATCTCTGAATGAAAAAACATAGGGTTTGCCGGCAGGCTGAGCTTTTCCAAATTGGTCTGTGAATTTTTCACCAACGAATTCCATTGCTATCTGTACATCTTCACCTGTTTTTTGTATACTTATTTCAGTGGGAAAAATGCCCTGGTTTTGTGTAATGCCCGTAACGTCATTTGAGTTTTTTATTTTCCAATTACCTTTTGGCCCCAGCAAATCAAAGTAATAGACATTATTACTGTCAATCTTTTTTAAAAATAAAATGGGGTAGCGGAAATCATATGGTCCCCATTCGGTAATACGAATTTGATCTTTGCCCGAAGGGGTATTGATCACAGGGATATTCTTTTCTTTCCATTTATTAATAATTAAAGGAATTACCGAAGTTGTATCTGATGCAAAATCCGAATTGATCTCCAGGTTTGTAACGCTGCTATCTTTTTTTATATCCGTTTTATTATTTAAATAAGTATTTCTAAAAAGACTTATCCCATTCGTGAGTGAGAAATCGAAAGCAGTATTTTCATTTTTAAAACTATTCTCCCAGAATTCGTATGAATGACTTTTTGTATCTCTCTTTTGTGCATAGCCCCAATCAGCTGGCTGTGTTTTTCTTGCCCATAATTTTACACCAGCCGTTTTGTTACTTTCAAAACTGTTGTAACTGATATTGTTATTTTGCCCATGTTCAATAGCAATACCAATCCTGTTTTTATAAAACTGGTTTCCGGTGATGGAGGTTTGCCAGCTGTAGCCACCCCAAATGCCGTGATCGCATTCGTTGATAATATTATCCGTAATAATATTTCTACTAAAAGTAACTTCTATACCATTAGTGGGGGCGTAGCTGAAATTGTTTTTATAGAGGTAGTTGTTATTACAGCCACCCTTGCCATTATCCATTGTAGTTTGCCCGGCCCATAAAAAAAATCCATCGCCACCATGTGTTACACTGTTGTAGGCAAACACATTGTCATTACATTGTTCAAATACCAATATGCCGGCGCTGTCTTGCCCACGGTTATAAAAACCAAAGCTATATCCCCGTACATTAAAGTCTAATTTATTATGCAGAATATTATTTCTGCTGCTGCGGTACATGCCAATGCCAATGGCTGAATTAAAAGAAAAGTCATTATTGATAATCGTGCCGTCATTACAGCGCATCATCATCAGGGCGCATTGCCCCCCTGTGATGGTATTGTATTGAATGATGGGTTTACCGCAGTCTTTTAAATAAATCCCGGCGCCATAGCGCAGCCATTCATCATTTTCATTATGGTGGTAACTCATCCAGTCGCTCACATCTTCTCTTAACCAGGTGCTTTGCAATTGCTGGCGGTAGTTATAGCTGAAATCAGAATATTCAATTTTAAGGTTTTTACAGCTATCTGCCATCAGTGCTATTTTGTAACCCCTGATTACAGCATTTTTTATGGTAATGTTATTGCCTTTAACCAAAACTGCCAGCCCATAAAACTGGTTGGGGAACTGTTTATTGTTGCTGCCATGCAGTATGGCATTATTAAAATCTATGGTGATGTTATTGCCTGTAATGGTAATAAGAGGGGCGTTTGATGAGTTAGCTTTTAAAAAATAGGTCGATTTTTTGATCAGTACCGAGCTTTTAATAACCATATTTGCTTTTAGCTCGACAGAAGGTACAGCTATTGCCAATTGGTATTTTGCCAGGGCCAACAGCCCCAAAACTGCTATTTTGCCAGTAAATTTCATCTTTTAAAGATAGCTTTATTAACAGTTTTGCCCAGCTTGTGGGTAGTTTTAAGCGAAATTTTAAAAAATCTTCAAATGAGGGTGTTTAAAATCCATTTTAAATCATACCTTTGCCGTCCAAAATTTTAGACAATGGCCAGAGTATGTCAGGTAACAGGAAAGAAGCCGATTACAGGTAATAAGGTTTCTCACTCAAATATTAAAACAAAGCGCAGGTTTTTACCAAACCTCCAAACCAAGCGTTATTTTCTTGCAGAAGAAGATAAGTGGGTTGTTTTAAAAGTATCTTCTGAAGCAATAAGAACTATTAATAAAAATGGTCTGATGAGCGTAGTTAAAGGATTACGTGCTGCAGGAGAAAAAATCTAAACGTCAATCTGTTAATGGATTAATACGAATGAACGAATTAACCAGTTAACCAATAAACAATAAAGCAATGGCAAAGAAAGGAAACAGGGTACAGGTAATATTAGAATGTACAGAGCATAAAGCCAGCGGTAAACCTGGTACAAGCCGTTATATTACCACCAAAAACAAAAAAAATACTCCTGAGAGACTGGAGTTAAAAAAACTGAACCCGATTTTAAAGAAGGTTACTGTTCATAAAGAAATTAAATAATAAAAAGTTAATTAGTTAATCCGTTAATTAGTTAATTAGTTTTATACGAGTTAACCAGTTAACCAATAAACATACTATCATGGCAAAAGCAGCATCAAAGAACTCCAAAATTAAAGATACCAAGGCAGCAGCAGACGCAAAAAACTGGACCAAAGTGATACGTACATTACGTAGCCCTAAAACTGGTGCTTACACTTTTAAAGAGGCAATTGTTCATAAAGACAAGATCAAAGAATTCTTAGCAAACTAAGAAATCCTTATGAGTAAAAATAATTATAAAGCTTCCCGATTTTACCGGGAGGCTTTCTTTATTTAACAGCAGTGCCGATTTGATCTAAGAAGATTAAATTTACAGCCGGTTAACACCAACCTTGATTATTATGGGACTTTTTGACAAACTATTTGGTAAAAAACAACAGCAGGAAAGTTTAGAGCAGGGCTTACAAAAAACCCGGGAAGGATTTTTTAGTAAAATAACAAAAGCCATCGCAGGAAAAAGTACTGTTGATGCTGAAGTACTGGATGACCTTGAAGATGCACTGGTTAGCGCCGATGTAGGCATTGAAACCACGGTAAAAATAATAGAACAAATAGAAAAGAGAGTTGCAAAAGATAAGTACCTGAATACATCTGAACTCAATAAGATACTTAAAGAAGAGGTTCAGAATATCCTGGTGACAGCTCCACAGGATACCAATTATGAAGATTATGAATTGCCCGCCGGGCACAAGCCCCATGTAATTTTAGTTGTTGGTGTAAATGGTGTTGGTAAAACAACTACCATAGGTAAACTGGCGCATAATTTTTCCAAATCAGGAAAAAAAGTTTTGCTTGGGGCAGCAGATACCTTCAGGGCTGCGGCGGTTGATCAATTAACCATCTGGAGCGAAAGAACAGGTGTGGATATTGTAAAAAAAGAAATGGGCAGCGACCCGGCATCGGTAGCATTTGATACCGTTAAAAGTGGCGTTGCAAAAAATGTGGATGTAATTATTATTGATACTGCAGGCCGTTTACATAATAAGGCTCATTTAATGGATGAGTTAACCAAAATTAAAAAAGTTATACAAAAGGTAATACCGGCAGCACCACATGAAGTAATGTTGGTGCTGGATGGCAGCACCGGCCAAAATGCTTTGGAGCAGGCTAAACATTTTACCGCTGCAACTGATGTAACTGCACTTACTATTACCAAGTTAGACGGTACTGCCAAAGGCGGTGTGGTATTAGCCATAGCCAGCCAGTTTAAAATTCCTGTAAAGTTCATTGGTGTAGGCGAAAAAGCCGAAGATCTTTTGGTTTTTGATAAACAATTATTTGTTGACGGGCTTTTCAGCAGCGTTTCCTGAGCTTTATTAAAAAGTAAAGACCCTGCATTGCTGCAAGGTCTTCTTTTATCCAAAACAATCCATAAAAACAAAAATCTTAAAACGGTAGTTCACGATTTTTTCGGGTTATAGATTGCAATTTGCATTTTAAAATTTGGGACAACGTACTGCATCAGTGCTGCTGTTATCCCTGTCTAAATATTTTTGATAGGTTAATGCCAGCTCAAAACCACCACGGCCCCTGCTGGCAGATTTTAATTGAGATATATTAGCGTCGTAACTTACAGATACAGCAATCGGCTTAAATTCTAATTTTACAACAGGTATTATGGCATCTTTCCAGCGTAATAATGCACCGCCATGTAAAATATACCTGGGGTCATCAAAATCATCCAGCTTCCAGGAGTATAACGCACCGGCCATTGTTTCGGTATAAGTACCCTGCTTGGAATAATCGCCGTAGAAAGTAAAATAAGAGGTCTCATTCATATTCATTCTTATCCCAAAAGATCCTACCCATTTTGGAATCATTTCATATTTAGGAATACCATAAAAAGATAATTTAGACGCTTTATTGAAATGATGATAGGCCGCACCCAGGTAAATATTGTTATCAGCATTATCGCCAACCTGTGTATTAAAACTCATACCAACACTTCCATCAAAATAAGAATAGGAACTGCTTGGAAAAGTTTCGCCATTAAAAGCATTGGGGTCAAAACCTGTTACAGGATCAAACTGGCTATTGGAAGTGATCTTGCTTCTATCAATACTACGTTGTACCCATCCTCCCATAAATCCCAGCGACAGGTAACTGTTTTTTTCGGCGCTTAAAGATTTATGGTAATTTAATGCAGGCAAAATATGTGTTGACTGAAGTGCAACTGTTCCGGCTTTATCGTATAGTACCTGACCGCCAATGGTTAAAAAATCATCTCCTCTGCCAACTGGTTTTTTATATTCTGCATTAAATGAGCCTGTTTTATATGGCACGGTAACACTGTTCCACTGGTTTCGGTAAACAGCCTGTACTCTGATATCGCCGCTGAAAATACCTGCTAAAGCCGGGTTTCTTACAAGTGGTGTTTCAAAAAATTGCGAAAAGTGAATGTCTTGTGTACGGGCATTACTGCCAATCATAAGCAGTAATACAAAAGTCAATAAAGGTTTAAGAAAACCTTTTTTCATGGTAGTGGTGGTTTGGGTAAGCGCTGTAACATAAATGTAACGATTTTTTTTCATAAATATTACTGTATTAGAGTGATATTTCCTTTGTAGGTAAGGATTTCGCTGTTCTCACACACAATTTCAATGATGTAGGTATATACATCTGTGGTCTGTAATTTCCCGTTGTATTTACCATCCCAACCATACGAAGGATCGTTGGGGAATAAATTTGCTTTTTGAAAAACCATTTCTCCCCAGCGATTAAATATCCGCATACCCTGAATTTTAAACAATCCTGTTCCTCTTGGATAAAATATATCATTAGCCCCATCATTATTAGGAGAAAATGTATTGGGAAGAAATACATTTTTATCATTGCAGATAACAATAATATTGATCCTGTCGGTATTAATACAGCCATTAGCATCGGTTACCTTAATGGTATAGGTAGTGGTGTTTTTAGGGGCAGCAACAGTATTATAACAATTGGTACAGCTTAATGCTGTTGATGGGGTCCATAAATAATTGATCACGGCACTGCCGGTTGGGTTGATTGTAACAAAATAACCTACGAGTATTGTTTTATCGGTCCCGGCATCAATTACCGGTAGCGGATAAATTAAAACGGTTCTGTCCACAGTGTCTGCACAGCCGCTGCTATTGGTGGCAATTAAACGCAGAGGGTATGTGCCGGCGGTATCATAACGTTGCTGCTGCGGATATTGAAAAGTAGAAGTATTTCCATTTCCAAAATTCCAGTACCATGTTACTTGTGATGTATCAGGTTGTACAATTATTCCACTGAAACTAAGTTTACCTGGCATACAAACAGGTGTATTGCCACCAATATCAACAACAGGACTTGCCACCACTTTAATATAATTGGTTTTTATTGCAGTGTCACTACATCCATTTGCAGTGGTAACAATTAAACGAACGGTATAAAAACCAAGGGCAGTATAATTGTGCGATGGGTTTTGTTGAGTTGATGTACCACCATCACCAAAACTCCAGTTATAGTTTGTAATTATTCCGTTAGTAGTTGTAGTGTCGGTAAAATTTACAATGCCTCTGTCGCAAAACAATGAATCATCAAGCGTAAAGCCTACATAACTTTTTGTAACATAAATGGTGTCAATTCCTGCAACTGGTATTCGGCAGCCCGTTTGATCTTCCAGAATTACTTTAGGTAAAAACTCACCTGGCAATAAATAATTATGAACAATAATAGAGTCTGTTGCTGCTAAAGTGGT
The DNA here is from genome assembly GCA_017983695.1 of Ferruginibacter sp. Lineage (GTDB taxonomy): Bacteria > Bacteroidota > Bacteroidia > Chitinophagales > Chitinophagaceae > Ferruginibacter. The sequence continues at coordinate 257,478 of JAGOAX010000006.1, read as the reverse complement.
GCCATCGCTAAAATCCCAAAAATAAGTAACAGGCCCCGGCGTAGAAACATGAAAGTTTACCGGTAATGGCGAACAGCCTGCCAATGGCGCATAGGTTAATGTTGCTGTTGATGGGTATAAGGTTATTATTTTATCTGCGGAATCGATACAACCACCGGGGCCGGTTACAATAATACGGGCAATATAAATTCCGGGTGTGGAGTAATAATGTGTTGGTGATGCTAAAGTAGATGTTGTACCGTCTCCAAATTTCCATGTTGCACTTGTTGCATATAAAGAAGTATTGGTAAAAATTACTTCAAAAGGAGAACAGGAACTTATAGAATCATTTACTGCAAATGATGGCTGGACGGTATGCACTTTTACATAGTTATTTTTTGTAACGGTATTGGTGCAACCATTTACGTCGGTTACAGTTAGGGATACAGTGTAATCGCCATCAGTGGTATATGTTTTGGCAGGATTTATTGCTGTAGATGTGGTGGCATCGCCAAAATTCCAGTTATAGCTAAGCCCGTCACCTGTTGATGTATTTGTAAAATTCACAATTTTTCCTGCGCAGGTAACAGTATCGGCAGAAGAAAAAATGGCTTTAGGGTCAGTAACATAAACCTGGGCTAATGTTGTAAAACTATTGCTGCAGCCATAGCTGTCAGTTACGGTAAGTTGGGCATTAAATAAACCGGCAGTATCATAAATATGGGTAAAGGGTGCTGTAGAATAAGTTTGTGATATTCCGTCACCAAAATTCCATACCCAGTTTGTTACAGGATGTGTACCATCGGTTACAGTAAGGTCGGTAAAGTTTACCAATAATGGTTTGCACCCGGCAGTGGGTGTAAATGAAAAATTTGCAATTGGTCCCCAAACCCTTATAATATTTGGTCTCGTAAAAGTAGATACACAACCTTTTGTATCTGTAATGGTTAAGGTTGCAGAATAAAGCCCCGGCAAATTATAGTTATGTGCCATTGCGGGAGTTCCAAAGCTTGATGTGCCGTCTCCAAAATCCCAGAAATAAGATGCAATGTTTGCAGTGTTTATACCTGTTGTTTGAAAGATGGCAAGCTGGCTTGTACAAATAGTATCATCGACAACAGTAAAGTTTGCCGTTTCGTTAAATATGATAATGTTGTTTATCCTGGTATTACTACAACCTCCGTTAGTTACTGTAAGTGATACATTATAACTGCCAAAAGCAGCATAAATATGTACAGGGTTTTGTGCAGTAGAAGTAAATCCATCTCCAAAATTCCATAACCAGGTTTGTGGTAAAACTGATTGATCAATAAATGCAACCTGTAATTTATTACCACAGTTAAAAGTGTTGGTAAAACGGGCTACAGGCGGTAATGCAGTTATGTAATTCGTTTTTGTTACCACACTTGAGCAACCATTATTCCAGGCTATTAAACGTATGGTGTATATACCAGTATCAGGATAAATGTATTGTGGATTTTGTTGTGTTGAAGTACCGGTAGCGTTTCCAAAATCCCAATCCCATCTGTCTGATGGGTTTGTTAAATCAGTAAATTGGATGGGCAATCCTACACACTGTGCCAACGGTGCAGCACTAAAATCAGCCGGCGATATATTTCCCGCCCTTACTGCATTTACAATTATTACTGAATCGGTGCAACCATCATTTGTGGTTATAAAAAGTTTAACGGTGTAATTGCCCTGCACAAGATAAGTGTATGATGGATTTGCCAGGGTAGAAGTTCCTCCATCGCCAAAATCCCATAAGTACGTCGCAATACCATCAACTGTTGTAACATTTGGTGTCGGGTTAATGGTAAATGGTACACAACCTTCCAGGGGTAATCCATTAATATTTACAACTGGTGCCTGTACCCGTACAAACTGGTTTTTAATAATGATATTGCCACAGCCGTTTGCATCTGTAATAAAAAGTGTTACTGAATAATTGCCCAGTGCTGTGTAAGTATGCGATGGGTCTTGTGCTGTAGAAGTTCCACCATCTCCAAAATTCCAGTTCCAGGCGGTTGCACCACCTAAAGATAGATCTGTAAAATTAACTACGAACGGCACCTTACAATCTGTAACATCAGCCGCAGTAAAATCAGGTACAGGTAAATCTAAAACAGTAATTTGTTTGGTAACAGAATCGGCACAGGGGCCATAATTATTTCTTAGTTTAATGGAATATATACCCGGTGTTAAATATATTTTGGATGGATTGGTAACAGTAGAAGTTGTACCATCCCCAAAATCCCAGAAGGAACTGACAGATGCCGGGACAGAGCTATTTGTAAAATTAGCAGTAACCCCACGGCAAATTGTAGCAGGGCCAATAAAATCAGAAACTACATCCCTGATAACAACTGCTGCCGGTTTTATTAAGGTATCTACACAACCAAGGCTGCTTTGTACAATTAAGGATACGGTAAAACTGCCTCCTGTAATATAAGTGTGATTAGGATTTTGAATAAAAGAGTTTCCCCCATCTCCAAATAACCATTCATAACTCAGTACCCCCGGTCCGGTTGAAGCATCTGTAAAATTTATAGTTTCCGGAGGTTTGCAAAGTTGAGGTAAGCTGTTACTGAAACTAACTGTAACACCTGGTGATACCTGTATATAATTTGGCCGGCTTATAACTTTTGAACATCCACCCGCATTGGTAACTTTTAAAGTAACAGAATAATTTCCCGCTGTTGTATAAATGTGAAAAGGGTTTTGTGCAGTAGAAAGAAAACCATCTCCAAAATCCCATTCCCAACTTACTATTCCTGCAGATCCGCCAATAGATAAATCTGTAAAATTTACCCTTAAAGGAAAGCAGCCTGATATGTTTGATGCAGAAAAATCTGCTGTTGGCTTGTCATCTACTTTTATGTATTGTGTTTTGGTTATGGTATTGGTGCCGACTGCATTGGTTACAGTAAGCGAAATAGTAAATAGGCCCGAATTAAAATAAGTTGTGGTTGGGTTTTGCTGGGTAGATTGTGTTCCGTTACCAAGATCCCATTGCCACGAAGTAGGGCCGCCGGAACTTTGATCTGTAAAACTTACAGCCAGAGGCGTACAACCACTTAATGGGCTTGCAATAAAATTTGCCACAGGCTGGCTGAACGCAAATGAACTGCTAATAACTAATACAACAAGTATAAGAAATCTGAAAAATGGTGCTTTAGAAAAGTATAGTTTCATTGAATATCAAAATAAGCAGGAATAAACAGGTACCAAAAATTGTTCCGTTTTATTTTATTTCTGTAATTAAGATGCTGTTTGTAACAAAAACGTGTATTGACTAACAAAATAATATTAAGATAGTCCAATTATTACAAAGCCCCCGCATTAACGGAGGCTTTGTGTAAAAAATATGTATAAATCAGTTTAGCGTTTTGAAGCAGGACTAACAGTCTTTACCCTTGCAGTCTTTTTTACTTACTTTTTTTGCTTTTGTAACTGCGGGTTTTGCTTTAAGAGCAGCGGCAGGTGTTGCTTTTACTGAAGCGGCAGGTACAACTTCAGTTTTTACAATTGGCTGAGTACCACTTTCTGCCTGCCATTTTGCATAAGCATCTCCATCCAAAACATCACCTGTAATAATGATGTTTTTAATTTCATCAACACCTGCAAATTTTACAGTTAAGGTTTTAGTAAAATGGCTGGCGGCAGCAGCATTATAGGTTGCAGTAATAGTACCTGATTTACCTGGTGCAATAGGCGATTTTGTATAATCACCAATGGTGCAACCGCAGGTAGGGTTTGCCTGTTCAATTATTAAAGGCTCCTTGCCAACATTTGTAACTACAAAAGTTGCAGTTGCAGGTACACCTTGCTTAATTTTACCCAGGTCGATGGTTTCGCTGGCTATTTTAGCAACGTCAGCAACTGTTTTTTGTGCAAATAAGGCAGCTGTAAACAATACTGCTGTAAGCGATAAGATTATTTTTTTCATTATTTTTTATTTTTAAGTTGTTAATTAATTTTTTAAATCACCCAGGCTTTTATTTTCTGGTGCTGATAGTGCAGGTGTTTTCCAAACCTCGCCTTTAATGAAAAGCTGTTTGGTTTCGGCACCATTATAAGTAATGGTTACAGGTTTAGTAAAAACACCTTCGGTAGCAGCATTATAGCCTACAGTTATTTTAGCAGTTCCACCCGGGGCAATAGCTTTATCCTTGTCCCATTCAGGAGTGGTGCAACCGCAACTTGCCTGTACATTGACAATTCTAAGTGAATCTTTGCCTTTATTGATAAGTTCAAAAACATGGGTTACCGGTTTGCCCTGTGGTATTTTACCAAAGTCAAACTCTGCTTCTTTTAAAACCAAGGTTTCAACAGCAGGCGCAACAACTACAGCAACAGGTTTTATTTCTACAGGTTTTGCCTCCGGATTTTTGCCTCCGGTAACCGGCATTGGGGCTTGTTGGGCATTAACGGCTACCGCCAGAAATGCTACCGATATAAATGCAATTATTTTTTTCATTATAGTTTATATTAAATTTCTGTTTCAAAGATACTAAAACGGATAATTCTGCTGTAAATTGTTAACCTGTTAGCAGATTATTAACAAAGCTGCATTAATAATTTATATTTTTGCCTTATCATATACCAGCCATATGCACACAACCACTACCAACGAAATTGCCTTAGATGAAAAGCTCAGTTTCGAGAACTTCCGCAACGAAGTATTGAAGGATTACAGGTTTGCCTGTGTAAGCAGGGAAATAAGTTTGATGGGACGTAAAGAGGTACTTACCGGCAAAGCAAAATTTGGCATTTTTGGCGACGGTAAAGAAGTGGCGCAGGTGGCAGCAGCCAAGTTTTTTAAACCAGGCGATTTCAGGTCTGGTTACTACCGTGATCAGACTTTTATGCTGGCCAGTGGTATTTGTACGGTGGAACAGTATTTTGCACAATTATATTCCGATCCTCATAAAGAAAATGATCCGTTTAGCGCAGGCCGGCAAATGAATGCACATTTCGTTACCAAGAATGTTGATGAGAATGGGGAGTGGTTAGACCTTGCTAACCAAAAAAATACCAGCAGCGATATGGCACCAACAGCCAGCCAGATGCCCAGGGCTTTAGGGCTTGCTTTGGCTTCCAAATTATTCAGAAGTGTAGATGCATTAAAAGAGTTTAAAAACCTTAGTAATAACGGAAACGAGATATGCTTCTGTACTATTGGAGACGCATCTACAAGCGAAGGTCATTTTTGGGAAACGGTTAATGCTGCCGGAGTTTTGCAGGTGCCATTAGCGGTTTTTGTTTGGGATGATGGTTACGGCATTTCTGTTCCTAAAAAATATCAAACTACAAAAGGTTCAATTTCCGAGGCACTGTCGGGTATGCAAAAAGCACCCGGTACCAATGGTATTGATATTTATAAAGTTAAAGGCTGGGATTATGCAGGCATGTGCGAAGTATTTGAACCAGCACTGCAAAAAATACGGGATACTCATACCCCGGCTTTATTCCATGTAGAAGAAATTACACAACCGCAGGGGCATTCTACGTCCGGCAGCCATGAGCGCTACAAAAGTTCTGAAAGGCTTACCTGGGAAAAAGAGTGGGATTGCATCAGGCAGATGAAAGAGTGGATAATTGAAAATACTTTAGCTACTGCAGAAGAAATCAATACGATAGAAGATGAAGCTAAAGAACATGTAAAATCCGGAAAGCAAAAAGCATGGGACAAATATATTTCACCAATAAATGAACAGAAGAATAAAACAATAGCGCTGGTTAATGAAACGGGCACAGTTGAGCCTGAAATAAAAGAGATCATTACCGAACTCAATCTTAACAGGGAACCTATGCGGAGAGATGTACTAAAGGCGCTCTCTAAATCACTGGATATTATAGGAGAAAATACAGGAGCTGCAATAAGGAGTTATTACGAGGAATTGAAAGTGCTTAATGCAGGGTTGTACAATACCTGCCTGTATAATGAAGGTTCAAAATCTGCTTTAAACGTTAGTGAAATAAAACCTTATTACGAGCCTGATTCAAAAACTGTAAATGGTTACGAAGTACTGAATAAATATTTTGATGAACTGTTTGAAACAAACAAAAAAGTTGTTGCTTTCGGTGAAGATCTAGGATTTATTGGAGACGTAAATCAGGGCTTCAGCGGTCTGCAACTAAAGTATGGTGAGGGAAGGATTTTTGATACTGCCATAAGGGAGTTAACTATTATGGGGCAGGGTATTGGTATGGCGCTAAGAGGCCTGCGGCCAATTGCAGAAATACAATACCTCGATTATTTATTATACGGTTTGCAGCCATTAAGCGACGATTTAAGTACCACTCATTTCAGAACGGTGGGGCAGCAAAGTTGCCCTTTGATTGTGCGTACAAGAGGCCACCGGTTAGAAGGTATCTGGCATAGTGGATCCCCAATGGGAATGATCATTAATTCGTTACGTGGTATGTATGTTTGTGTGCCACGTAATATGGTACAGGCTGTAGGGATGTACAATACTTTATTGCAGGGTAACGATCCCGGGCTGGTTATTGAATGTTTAAACGGGTACCGGCTTAAAGAAAAACTACCTGCTAACTTGCTGGCCTATGCAGTGCCGTTAGGGGTTCCGGAAATTATACGTGAAGGAACAGATATAACGATAGTTAGCTACGGCTCTACCTTACGTATTGTACAGGATGCAGCAGAACGGCTGGATAAATTACAGATCAGTTGCGAAGTGATAGATGTACAGACACTGCTGCCTTTTGATATTCATCATGCTATTGTGGCTTCTCTTAAAAAAACTAACCGTATTGTATTTGTTGATGAAGATGTACCGGGTGGTGCAGCAGCTTATATGTTTAACAAAGTAATGGAAGAGCAGGGTGGCTATAAATATTTAGATGTATCGCCAAGAACTATTACTGCAAAAGCCCACCGGCCTTCTTATGGCAGCGATGGCGATTATTTCAGTAAACCTAATGCAGAGGATGTAGTAAGTGAGATAAAGCAAATGATGGGGGAATAAAACAAACACTTCAACAGATTTTCAATTTTAAGAAAGTAAATTAATTAATGAAACTCGACCTATATCAAATAGACGCATTTGCAAATAAACTCTTTGGCGGTAACCCAGCCGCAGTTATTCCGTTAACCACTTGGCTCGACGAAGTATTAATGCAGCAAATAGCCCTGGAAAATAATTTAAGCGAAACCGTATTTATTGTTCCTGCTGCAAAAAGCGAAGCCGATTATGAAATACGATGGTTTACCCCCGAAGTGGAAATAAATTTATGCGGCCATGCTACATTGGCAAGCGCTTATGTGTTGTTTAATATTTTAGGTTTTGGAAAAGCCGAAATAAAATTCAGCTCTAAAAGTGGCATATTAAAAGTTAAAAAAGACGGGAACTTAATTGTTATGGATTTTCCCAGCTGGAAGCCTGAGCGCTTTACTGATTACCCAACTGAATTATCACAAATACTAGGCGGTGCAGAAATTGTTGGTGTATATAAATACCGTGATATGCTGGTAGAGCTTGCTAACGAAGATGCCGTAAAAAACTGTACTCCCGATTTTTCGTTAATGAAAAAGCATATTGATAAAATGATTATTACTGCCCCGGGAAAAACGGTTGATTTTGTATCCCGGTTTTTTGCACCGGGTGCCGGTATAGATGAAGACCCTGTAACCGGCTCTGCCCATTCGCAACTCATCCCTTTCTGGAGTGAGAAGCTGAATAAAAATAAAATGCATGCTTTACAACTAAGCAAACGTGGCGGCGAAATTTGGTGTGAACAATTGAATGCTGACAGGGTTACTATGGCAGGCAATGGCGTTTTTTATATGAAAGGTGAAATTACTTTGTGAAATTTTGATAGTTTCTTCATCCTTTAAATTCACGAAAATGATTTTTTTTACTGGTTATAAATTCGTAAGCACCCTGTTATATTCATGTGTATGAAAAAGTATTTACTGTTATTTTTTCTCTTTATTTCTTTTGGAGCAAAAAGCCAAAATATTTACGACAAATCCCAGCCGTATCGAGTTGATTGCTACACGGCTCCTGATTCTTTGTACAAAACTGTTATTATTGGTAATAGCAATTACAAGTATTTGGTTTTTGACATCGAACGAACTTTAGACAGTGTAACAAGGGGTACAGTTTTACTTCGATCATTAAGTTACATAGATAAAAGTGCAAGAATAGAAATTGCAGGGCAGTTAATAAAGCAATTTCAGTTAACTAGTGTCTTATTTTTCGAAAACTGTAGTCTTGTTAAGGTGTTTTATCAGGCAATTATACAAACTCCTGAACAAAAAAAAGCAATAGAAAAAGGTACAGATTTTTTTTATGCCAGAGACATTATAAGATGACCTTCATAACTGTATGTTTCGTTATAACCATGCTAAATTTTAAACCTTCCTGCCTTTTGTAGCCTTAAATTACCCATTAATCAAAATGTTTATAATATTTTGCGACGGTATTTGATATTTATAGCGTCTTATTGCAGAAGTATAACCATTTTATATGTTTCCCAAACTAATTGTAGCCTTACTGCTTCTATCTTCAGATATATTCTATTGTAAGGAATGTATTGCACAGGAAAAAATTTACTTTGAGCCAAAATTTACCGGCGGCGGCAAGCAATCAGATTTTGTTACTTGTAATGGGGTTGTTGTTTTTGAAACAACTCCTGAAAGCAAGTTCGACAAATACAGCAGCATTATACCCACAAAAAAATTCTTTGTGGTATACGATTACAGTGCAAAAAAAATATTGGTTTTTGATAAAACTGGCCGCTTTATAAAAAAATTTGGGAACAAGCTGGATTTTGGACGGTTTACCTACAATGCTGAAAAAGACCGGCTGGAAATGGTAAGCCAGAATAAAACCTACCGTTTAACAAATAAAGACAATGCACGGATTCTGGAGGATTACCAGAATCCTAAAAACCTGAAATACTACCGAAAATATTTTATTGACCTTACAGATACGCTGAATTTTTCTGTGCATAAACAAAAAATCGTCAATAGTGATATACTCAATCCAGTGCCCTATATAGATGGAATGCATTTTGTTAACCAGATGACGGTGGACAACAACTTTGAAAAAACAGAAGATTATGAACTGAAGATATACCGGGGCGACTCATTGCTGAAGCAGTATTTTGTTTATGATAAGAAAAAAGACAGCCGGTATATTTTTGACAGGGCCAGTGTTTTTATTGCTCCTTCGGCAAAGGTTGATGAAAGATGGGTAACTCATCCTTACGATTATACCATTTATGCTTTACAAAAAGACAGTTTATATAAAGTGTACAGTTTTGTATTGCCGCTGGACAGGGCTATTCCTGCTGATTTTTTTGCAAGAGAATTTCAAAATAAAACAGAAAAGGATAATTACTTAAGGCAGAACCGGAAACTGGTAAAGCAGTTTTATGTGTACAATCTTTCGGGTCGGTATATAAATTTTTCTATGCAAAGCATGATGTTTGAAATGCAGCAATTTATATACGATACAAAGACCAAGGTGTTTTATAACTACGACAAAATAAATCCTGACAGCCTTACTTATTACCTGCCGGTATGCAAAAAACTGGCTTTTAATGACGGGGGATTCATTTACGCCAGGATAGATGCTGAAGATGCTTTAAAAACATTTGACGATCACAAAAAAGATAATGTTAAGTATCCGCCTTTGCTGGAAGCATACTTTAAAACAGCCACAGCCAATAGTAACCCGGTACTTATCAATTTTAACTACAGAAACTAATTAATGAAATACATTACCCTAACACTGTTGATTCTTATTTCAATCTGTATCCATGTGCAGGCGCAACCGGGCACGGGACGTATATCCGGCAGCATAAAAGATACTGTTACCGGTACTACTATGGAATCGGCTACGGTTATTGTTTATAAACCCGACTCTACAGTTGTACAATTTAAAATAACTGATAAGAATGGCCGCTACGAAATTACCGGTTTGCCGATGCAGGGAAAATATGTGCTGGCAGTATCCTTTGCAGGATATAAAGATTACCGGCTGCCATTTACCATGGATGCACCTGTAAAAAAAATGGACACGGTTTTTTTGCAGATGAAAACCAGCGATGAAGTAATAGTAACCTCTATTGCCCCCATTCGTATGAATGGCGATACCCTTGAAATAAATCCGGCAGCATTTAAAATGGCCAACGATGCAGTAGCAGAAGACCTGTTAAATAAAGTACCCGGTATTGTAATTTGGGCCGATGGTTCTATAACTATGAATGGAAAAACAATTCCAAAAGTGTTGGTGGATGGTAAGCCGTTTTTAGGCAACAGCGATCATCGCATTGCCACACAAAACCTGCCTAAAAATATCATCGACAAAATTCAGGTGTATAATGAAGTGGACATGAACAGCGAAGCCAGCCGATCTCAGATAACTGATGCGAATGCGCCGAAAGATTCGCTGCTTACCATGGATATTAAATTAAAGGCAGATAAAAAGAATGGCTATTTTGGAAAGTATGGAGCAGGATATGGAACCGATAAAAGATATACAGGAGATCTTGCACTGCAATTTTATAATAAACAGTCCACATTTGCTATAGGTGGTGGAGCCAACAATATTAATGCAGAAATTGCAGGATTGAACGATGTACAACGGGAAAGTACTTTTAGGAATAACTTTGCTACCTTCCGTAGCCGCAGCAATTTTGGCCGTAATGGTATTAACAGGGTAGTATCACCTGGTATTCAGTTTACACATTCTTTTTCAAAAACTGAGAATGAGCGCCGGGCCAACAGGATAACCGGCGGCTACGATTATGATAATAATTTGGGTAATGCCATTACTCAAACCTACCAGGAGCGGTACTTGAAAGATGGTGACCAGATCATCAATTCATTTGCTGAAAGTAGCAACCAAAGCCAGCAACATGCAGTACGTTTAAATTATAACAAAAGCCTGGACTATAACAAGCGTTTCAGTATTAACGCAACGGGCAGAACTGGTACTACTTTTTCTGAAAATACTTCCGGGTCTGTTATTAACACAAGGGATGGTATTCCTGTAAGCGACCGCAACGGCAACTCACAAACCAATGCAGACTCTAAATCGTTTAATACATCTGTAAACTATACTAATTTCGATTCGGAGAATCCGCTTAAAGCCTTTGATGCCAGTGCCTCTTTTTCCCGCAGTGAAAATACTTCTGACAGAAATGAAAGTACGGTGTATAATTTTTATAATTCTCTCGGTACACAAAACACAGTGATTAAAAGGCATTCTGTTAAACAAACAGGCAATACCAGTTTTAACAGTACGCTCAATTATAATGGACTAAAGCGGTTGCTGCTGGGCAGGTTCAATTTATTTGGTATAGATATTTCCACCAGCCATAATATCAGTTATCAGAAGAATGAAGACGAGAATGATGTATTTGATATAGATGCCAGTCAAAAAGAAAACAGTAACAGGTACCTAACCTATAACGAAACAGCATCAACATTTCAATACGTGCCTTCACTGGCTTTAAATAAATATTTTAATAAATGGTCTTCCCGTAAGTCAAGTTTTTACGGTTTTCGTACTGCTGTAAATAAACAATTTATCCAGGAAGAAAATGTTTCTTCCCGTTTAAACAGGAATATTAACCGGTCATTTTCATTTTTTCGTTTTAATGCCGGAGCCAATTACTCTCACCAGGTTACAGATGGTTACCGCTTAAACGGAAATCTTAATTACGAAAATGGTTATGGTTATCCATCCATCAATCAAATTGCCCCGGTAGTGGACAGTATGAACCTGTACTCATTGTATAAAGGCGGGCTTAACCTGGTTAACAGCAAAAGCCATAATTTAAATGCCAGTATAAATTTTTCAACTATCAGCCCTAAAAAACCTTCTCAATTTTCTGCAGGTATAAACGGGTCAATCAATAATGTTTTAAAACCTTATGCCGATAGCACGGTTAATCTTCGTGATACCACCAAAGATATAAATGGTCTTGACTCTGCATATTTAAACGGCAAACAAGTGCGATATACCATCAATGGTAACAAGCGGTATAATTCTTACATAGGGTATAATGCATCTTTCAGCAGAAAAATAAAAGGTAACCAGGTACAGGTACAATATAACGGGAGCGTTAATATGGGAATGTCGCCAAGTTATATAGATAACATATATACTGTTATTAATACTACCGGTTTTACACAGAGCCTGCGTTTTAATTATTATTACAAGACTATTTTAATTACAGGAATAGGCGCCAACACAGGAGTAAACAACAGCAGGCAAACCGGGTATAGAAACAGTAAGTTCAATACCCGTACTTTCTCCGGTGAATTTAATGTTACTGTGAATGTAAATAAAGATGCCAGCATTTCCAGCAATCTTACTTATTCAAAAAATAACGGTATTGTAAAACCCATTACCATCTGGAATGGTAATGCATCGTACCGGTTTTTAAAAAGCAAACAGGCCGAAGTGAAATTTACTGCAACAGATATTTTAAAACAATTCAGAAATATCAGTTACTATGCAAATCCTGATGGCGTAACCAGTAGTGTAAGCAATGGGCTGCAGCAGTATTTTATGATTACATTTTCTTACTTTCCAAGAAAGTTTGGTGGTGGAGGTGGAAATGGAAGGGCTGAACGCAATAATGTGAGGCCTGGTGCCGGTCAACCAAATAATCTACCGCAGGGTAGCAGGATTATAAGAAGAGGATAGTATACAAAAAATTAAAATTGTAAAAAAAGGGGTGCATTATTTGTACTCATACTCAACAGTACCCAGCAAACGTCCTTCTTTTGAGTAACATCTTTCATTCCTGCGCAGGCCATCTTCATAGTTATACCGCCAGGTAAAAAAGTATGCACCTTCCTTTTCTGATGTCACCATTCTGATAACCTGGCCTTCGTGATTGTATTCGAAAGTAAATTCAGAAAAAAGGCTCTTCTGAAGATTATAGCTATGAACAACATCGGTGAGCCGGTTCTTCAAATCGTAATAGTAATAATACAATTCACCTGTTTTTGCATTCTTTTCTATAATGATATTGCCGGCTTCATCAGCTTCGAAAATGTACAGGGTACTGTCCCGGTTATTCTTAACAAGCCTCATTTGCTGCAGAATACCGGCGCTGTTATATTGATACAGGTGTTGCTCGTTGGAAAAACCTGCATCAGCCTCAGAAAAATGCTTGGAAGAAATGATGGAGACGAGCCTTCCTGCTCCATCATAGCGGTAATCAATGGTAGTGGCACCAGCTTCAGATGAATCAATGGTTCTTTGCAACAGCCCTGCTTTGTCGAAAGAAGAAATGAAAGTGTTGGGATAAGATTCATTTGTTTCGGTATAAATCTCCACTTCTGTAAAATCTCTGTTTATTTTTTTCTGGCAGGTAAAGCCTTCACTCGCCGCACCGGTTGATTCCAGTGACAAGACCTTAACCCCTTTTATCTTTTTCTCTTTTAGCATGGCTAACTCGGCCAGCACAGCCTTGTTATTAACGATATCATTATAATAATACTGGGCTTTTAAACCCACTGATGCTGCTACAATTAATATTGTTACAAAAACTCTTTTTATCATAGGTAATTTATTTCCTGTCAAAAGTAAACTTTCTTTTATTAACTTAAATGATGCCATACCTGAACATACAGTTAAACTTTATTATTTTTAACAAAAATTATTAATCCTTGAGCCATCTTAAAGAGCGTAAAGAAAAGAATTGCCTTAACTGCAATGCACAGGTTTACGGCAAGTATTGCCATATTTGTGGCCAGGAGAATATTGAAACAAAAGAGTCGGCCTGGCATCTTATAACTCACTTCTTTCAGGATATCACCCATTTCGACGGTAAGTTTTTCAGCTCATTAAAATGGCTGATATTTAAACCTGGCTTTTTAAGCAGGGAGTATATGTTTGGGCGAAGGGCCAGCTATTTAAACCCTGTTCGGTTTTATGTATTTTCATCAGCATTGTTTTTTTTAATTTTCTTTTCGCTATATCATTTTGATCCTCAAAAAAATATTGTAACAACTGTAAACAAAGTGCCTGTAGCCGAAATTGTAAAAATGGATTCGTCGCAGTATAAAAAATTTATTGACACTCTTGTAAAAAATGATGCAGAGATGAGGTTTGCCTATGATAAAATTAAATACCTCCAGTGGATAGACAGCCAGGCTGTAAAAAGAGGTACATTTAATTTTACCCCGGCAAAATATACTTCCCGTGCACAATACGATAGTGCATTGGCAAACGGTAAAAAGCATAACTGGATTGAACGGCAATTGGTGTATAAGCAACTGGAGATAAATGAAAAGTACAAGGGTAATCCCAAAGGTGCGCTGGCTGCATTAATAAATATCTTGCTGCATTCCATTCCACAGATATTATTTATTTCATTACCACTTTTTGCATTATTACTTAAACTTTTATATTCACGGCATAAGCAATACTATTATGTAAACCATGCCATTTTTACCATTCATCTTTTTGTATTTGTATTTATTGCCCTGCTTTTTATTTTCGGGATAAATAAAATTCAGGCGGCTACAGGTTTCGGCTGGTTAGGGTATTTATCCGGGATAATGATCTTTTACATATTTTTTTACAGCTATAAGGCCATGCGTAATTTTTATCAGCAAAGAAGAGCAAAAACGATCACTAAATTTTTACTGCTTCATTTTGCAAATCTTTTTATCGTTATTCTTCTTTTTACATTATTCAGTTTTTTATCGCTCTTTAAAATATAACAGTACATGAATACATCTGGCGAAGCATTTTTACGGTTAGTGAAAATAATGGATGACCTGAGGGAGAAATGCCCATGGGATAAAAAACAAACCGTTGCCACTTTACGGCAACTGACTATTGAAGAAACTTACGAACTGGCAGATGCCATTTCTGAAAATGACTTTAAAAGCATTAAGGAGGAATTAGGTGACCTTTTGCTGCACATTGTTTTTTATGCCAAAATCGGGACAGAACAAAATGAATTTACGCTTGATGAAGTAATTAACGGCATCTGCGAAAAACTTATTCACCGCCATCCGCATATTTATGGGGATGTAAAGGTGAATGATGAGGACGATGTGAAACGGAACTGGGAAAAATTAAAACTAAAGGAAGGTAAAACTTCTGTTTTAAGTGGTGTGCCAAAAGCTTTACCCAGCATGGTAAAGGCCATGCGCCTGCAGGAAAAAGCTAAACAGGTGGGTTTTGAATGGGATACCAAAGAGCAGGTTTGGGAAAAAGTAGAAGAAGAAAATAAAGAACTGCTGGAAGCTGTACAGTCGGGGGATGTGAACAAAATGGAAGACGAATTAGGTGATGTTTTCTTCTCTTTGGTAAACTTTGCAAGGTTTTTGCAGGTAGATGCTGAAAATGCGCTGGAACGCACCAATAAAAAATTCATTAGCCGGTTCACTAAAATGGAAACTGAAGCGTTAAAGGAAGGTAAACAGTTACACGACATGAACCTGGAAGAAATGGATGCCATCTGGAACCGAATAAAACATATAACCACATAATTCCTTAATTGCAAAACAAAGCCACTTTTTTACGGTCCTTATACAAAAACAGCTACCTGTTGGTAATTGCAGCCTGGCTTATAACTTTTTCTTTTATTATAGATAATTACTGGGCCGATAACTCTTCTGTTAATTCAGTACAGAAAAAGATTGAAGGGCATATTCACCGGCAGGAAAAAGATTTTAAGCGTTTAGTCAGCGATACTGCTTTTTTAAATAAGCTTTCCGGAAAAACTTATGATGATTTAGGATTAAATGTACTTACACAAAAGAAATATTTTTTCTACCTCTATCACTTTAATGAGTTTGGTGAGCATGTTGCAGATTTTTGGAGTACTCAGGCCGTACTGCCATCGGATATAGTATTACAAAGTACCGCCAACGCCGGTTTTATACAATTGCAAAATGGCTTTTATGTATGGCGTAAAGCTAATGTAGCCAGCGGGGTTGCGGTTGCGCTTATACCGGTTAAATGGAGTTATGTAATTACCAACGAATACCTTAAAAATACTTTTGTAGTTGGCGAAGAGATTGAAACTAATTATGACATTTCCCTGGAATCGGGCACAGCAACCGTAAAAAATGTAAACGGTAATTTATTATTTTACCTGTTTAAAAAAGCAGGCACTATTGTTCCTAAAAATAATATTGTTTCAGTCTGTCTTCGTGTTTTAGCCAGCCTGTTTGTTTTATTATTTATACACCTGTGTGCAGTGTTTATTGCAATGCATAAACGTTTGTGGAAGGCAGTTGCATTTTTATTGCTCGTTGTACTGGGCCTGCGTATTGTCAGTTATTATTTCCCCATTCCATTAAATTTCCGGCAATTTGATTTGTTTGATCCTTCGGTATATGGTTCAAATGTTGTGCTGCGCTCATTAGGCGATTTATTGATAAATGCAGTGTTATTTGTGTGGGTGATATTGTTTGTGCGCCACCAGCTGCAGGAGAAGAAATATATAATGACACCAAGGCTTCAAATGTTAAAATGGTTTTGGTTAACACTTGTTGTTTTGGTATTTATTGCAGCAACTTTTGTTTGCGGTCATATTTTACAAAGTATGGTGGCCGATTCTCAAATTTCTTTTGATGTTATTAATTTTTTTACATTAAACAGTTACAGTATTATTGGTTTTGTGGTATTGTGCTGCATTGCCATCAGTTATTTTTTAATGGGACAAATTCTGTTGTATCTGCTTAAGCCCATGTTTCCTAAAAACTTTACAGCATTGTATATAGCTGTTGCTATTGCAGGGCTTATATTTTTAACCATTGGGTTTAATGTTGCCATTGTAACTTTCGAATTGTATTTACTGGTATGGCTGTTGATATTTTTAGTGCTGCTCAGCAGTAATTATCTTGTTTTATTAACCTCACGTATATCTTCATCCCGTTTAGTTTTCTGGTTGTTCTTTTTTTCACTGTCTATTACCATGGTTATTGTACATGAGAATAATATAAAAGAACTCCGGAACCGGAAGCATTATGCCGAAACACTTTCCTCAAAAGCAGATCCATCAAGCGAAACGCTGATGAATACATTGCTTACCGATTTCAGGAATGAAACGCTGGCACCGAATTTTGATAAACTTCAATATGACTCCACCAACCAGTTGTTTAAAGATAGTTTGGTAAACAGTAATTTTTCGGGTTACACCAATAAGTACGAAACAAAAATTTATTCGTTTGATGCCAAAGAAAATCCACTACATAATAAAGACTCAACCGGGTTTAACGAACTGAATACTATTTTAAATACACAGGGCCGGCCAACAGGTATTGCAGATCTTTATTACTATGATGAATCGTACGACAGGTACAGCTATATCAGCCGGAAGAATATTATTGATACATCTGGAAAATTACTGGGCTATGTATTTATTTTAGCCCGTTCTAAAAAATACAAAACTGATGCCTTGTATCCGGAATTATTTTCCCGGGGTAATGAGTATGCTATTGAAAATTCATCAGTATATGCTTTTGCAGTGTATAACGATCTGCAACTGATAAGCAATCATAACGACTATGCTTTTGCCACCAGGCTTTCAAAACAGGATTTACCTAAAGAAGAATTTAAATTACAGAATAAGAATGGTTTTGATGAATTATGGTATAAAGCGGGGCCGGGGAATGTGGTTATCATTGCGAAAAAAGATAATTTTTTTATAGAGTCGATCACCCTGTTTTCTTATTTATTCTGTGCCTTTTTATTGGTTACCGGTGTGTTTTGGATTATAAATATTTTTGTACGGTCCAGGTTAAATAAAGGACAACTGCGAAGTTACTTTCAACTCAGTATCCGTAACCAGATACATGGCACTGTTATATTTATCAGTATTCTTTCTTTTGTGGTAATTGGTGTTGCTACTATTTTATTTTTTATACGACGGTATGAGAATAATAACCGTGAACGCCTTAGCCGGACCATTCATGTAATGGAAAATGAAGTACGTAATTCACTATCAGATTTATCTGTTTTTGATGATGTAATAAAAATTTACGACGAAGGCTTTAGAGAAAAACTGGAAGCTACCATTATAAAAATTTCGGAGATACATGCTGCTGATATTAACCTTTACGATCTTGATGGTAATCTTAAAGTATCATCATTACCATTGCCTTATAATAAAGGCATTGTAAGTACAAAGATGGATCCATGGGCCTACTATCACATGAACAGAAAAAAGGAAGTGCAGTATTTTAAAGAAGAGCAGATAGGCTCATTAAAGTTTGTGAGTAATTATGTGCCTGTAATTGATGAATCAGGGAGGGAGTACGCTTATCTCAATATTCCATACTTTACTTCGCAAAGCAAATTAAAACTGGAGATTGCTAATTTTTTGGTAACCATCATAAACCTTAATGCATTCATTTTTTTAATTGCAGGCATTGTTGCGCTGTTCATAACCAACCGTATTACCCGTTCTTTTTCTTTTATCAGCGATAAAATGAAAGAAGTAAACCTGGGCAGTAAGAATGAAGCCATTGACTGGAAACGTGATGATGAAATTGGCGAACTGGTTAAAGAATATAATAAGATGGTGGGCAAGCTGGACGATAGTGCCACTGCATTGGCAAAAAGCGAAAGAGAAGGTGCATGGCGTGAAATGGCCAGGCAAGTAGCGCATGAAATAAAAAATCCGTTAACACCAATGAAGCTGAGTTTGCAGTACCTGCAAAAAGCTATCAGCAACGATGCCGGTAATGTAAAAGAATTAACTGCTAATGTTGCACAAACATTGGTAGAACAGATCAATCACCTGAACCAGATAGCAGGGGAATTCAGCCAGTTTGCAAATATTGGTAATCCACGTCACGAAATATTTGACCTGCATGAAATATTATATTTGCTGATACAATTGTATAGTGCAGATGCCAGGGTTCAGTTAGATTGTACACCTTTACCACGTTCGGTTTTAATTGATGCCGACAGGACGCATATTAACCGGTTGTTTACCAATCTTATTCAAAATGCCATACAGGCTGTACCAGAAAACAGGATTGCACAAATATCAATTGAAGAGGAGTTACGCAATAATAAAATACTGGTGAAGGTAACTGATAACGGGATGGGCATTCCTGAAGAGATGCGTTCCAAAATATTCACACCTAATTTTACAACCAAAACCTCGGGCACCGGCCTGGGCCTGGCTATGTGCAAAGGAATTGTAGAACAGGCTAAAGGTGAAATATGGTTTGAAACAAAAGCAGGAGAAGGCTCTACTTTTTTTGTAGAGTTGCCACTTGCTAAAGAAAGTTGATTTTAATTAGTTGTTATAAATATTTACATCAAGTTATGCGAAACATGCCCTTAAATAAAAAACTTCTACTTTATGGAGGCTTAATAATATTAGAGTTTATTGCTATTGTTATCATCAATAATTTTCATAGATTTTCTTTTAAAGAAGGGAGAGTTTTAAGAATAATAAATTTCTTGATATTTTTGTCTATTATTATGCCGTACATAATTAAACGTTTTCGAAAAAAGTAAAGAGAACCAATTTACTTATATGTTTATAGCAGTTAATTTGTACAATGCCATGTTATATGAGCAGGTACTTATTTTAACCTATTCTTAAACTTTACGATCTTAATTTTGACATCTAATAACAAACAAAAAATATTCCATGAAAAAAATTTATATCTGCCTCGTTGTTACTTCTTCTTTTTTCTTACATACCAATGCGCAGGGGCTTAAAGGATTACTCGATAAAGTAGTTAAAAAAGATTCTGCAGGTAAAACGATATTAAATAAAACTGTAACCGGTAAAGATTTAAGTAACGATGATATTATAAGCGGATTAAAGGAAGCTTTACGTGTGGGTACCGACAGCAGCAGTAAAAAATTAGGCAAGCTGGATGGCTATTTTGCAGATGCTGCTATAAAAATATTAATGCCTGCCGAAGCACAGAAAGTTGAAAAAACATTGCGTAGCCTTGGTATGGGTAGCATGGTCGATAAAGCCATATTATCTATGAACAGGGGAGCAGAAGATGCTGCAAAAGGAGTAGGTAATATTTTCTGGAATTCGATTAAACAAATGAATGTTACAGACGGGTTACAAATATTAAGGGGCAGTGATACTGCAGCTACTTCGTATTTAAAAAAGACAACTACTGCAGAACTGGTTACAAAATTCCGCCCGGTAATTGACAGCTCATTGGCAAAATTTGATGCCACCAAATACTGGAACGATGTATTCAGTGCTTACAATAAAGTATCACTTAAAAAAGTTAATACCGACCTTACTGCTTATGTTACAGAAAAAGCACTGAGTGGTTTATTTTACAATATTGCATTGCAGGAACAAAAAATACGTAAAGATCCTGCAGCGCAGGTAACCGGTATTCTTAAAAAAGTTTTTGGAAACTGATTATTTAGTTTTCGCCATGTTTAAATAGTACTCCCGCTTTTTTTTATCAAATTTTTCAATGCAGTTGTGTAATAAAGTACGGGGCATTGTTGCGGCATATTTATCTAAAAGACTGATGAGTCTTTTGGGATCTTTATCACCTGAAAAACGCAACATCCAGCCGGTTGCTTTATGTACCAGGTCTTCTTTGTCATTCATTAACAGTTCTGCAATTTTAAAGGTATCATCTAAATCGCCCTGTCGTATAAAATAGCAGGTACTTAAAATAGCAGTGCGGCGCTCCCAAAGGTTTTTTGATTTAACAAGCTTGTATAAAATATTACGGGGCTTATCAAAAAGATAACTACCTGTCATATATAAACATCCCAGGTCAACAAGGTCCCAGTTGTTGATCCTGTCGTGGCGTTTCATATACAGGTCATACAATTCCTTAAGGCGGGTTGCAGTTATTTTTTTATTACGGGATGCTTTATCCATTATACTTACCGCACCGGCTCTTATTTCATGTATAGGGCTGTCTAATAATTTTTCAATTTCTTTTACCGGCATTTCAATATTTTTTATTGCCAATGCAAACAGGTCACCCATTTTTACACCCATAAATTTATCGCCTTCGCCATACTCACCTTTGCCCGATTTAAAATAACGCAGAATTTTTTCGAGTTCTTTATCTGATTGCAGATTTTTTAATTGAGTAAAAAAATTTTTTGCTGTAAGCTCAGTTGTTTTAGCAGCAGTTTTTTTTACCATGGTAGTAATTTTGTAAAAGGATTTTATACCAGTGAAATTTTCTTTCCAGTTGTTGCAGCTTCATAAATCGCTGCCATTATCCGCATATCTTTAATACCTTCTTCGCCTGTAATATGGTTGGGCAAAAGTTTGTTGGCTAAAATCACTTTGCCTATCTCATCCATTTGTGTGGTTTGCTGGTTAATGTCGGGAAATTTTAATTCGCCTTTACTTGTTTTTCCTCTAAAGGGTCCATAACTAACTGCAGGACTTAAATCAAAAGTTCCTTCATCGGCAGAAGCAAAAAAACGATCGATACTACAATTGTATGAACTTGTGGAAGTACAAACAGCACCGCTAGGAAAATTTAATTGCCATGTAATTGATGCTTCCACTTCAGCAAACAATACAGCGTCTGTATTGGGGCCAAACTGTGCTGTTACCGAAATAGGTTCTTCTCCCAAAACATAACGGCCGGCCTGAATGCAATACACACCAAGGTTCATTAACGGGCCACCACCCGATAGAGCTTTATGCATACGCCATTGTGATGGGTCTCCGGTTTTGTAACCCAGCGAAACTTCAATTAAACGCACCTGCCCAAAAACTTTTTCCTGCCCAAGTCTTTTAATTTCTAAATGATAAGGTTCGTAATGCAGGCGGTAGCCCATGGCCAATTGCACGCCTGCTTTTTTACAGGCAGCTATCATTGCCTCACAATCTTCAACCGATGTTGCCATTGGTTTTTCTACAATAACATGCTTGCCTGCATTTGCTGCCCTGATAACATACTCTTTGTGCATAGCATTGGGTAGTACTACATATACCAGGTCAATGTCTTTGTTATTGATGATGGTATCAAAATTCTGATAGTTGTAAATATTGGCATCAGGAATATTGTATTGCTTTTTCCATTTCGCTGCTTTTTCCGGGTGGCCGGTAACAATGCCTGCCAGTTTACAATACTGTGATGTTTCTAACCCTTGTGCCAGATAAGTGGCGTAATTACCTAAACCCACAAGGGCAATATTTAATTTTTTACCCACGTACTTTTTTTCTTTTTTTTCAGCATCAGTTTTAAAGGACGGTAATGCTGCTGCAATTGCAGTGGCACCAACACCAATACCTAAATTTTGTACAAACCGGCGGCGGGATAATTTTTTCATGGTAGTTTTTATTTAGCAGCTGTAATTTTTGTAGTGCAATGAATGTAATAGGGAAGTTAAAATAAAATATCTGAAATATTTATATCCTGTGATGAATGGTGTACTATAATCAGCATCCGAAAAAATCTACTCCGCAATTAATGTTCACCAAAGTTATGCAGTTGAACGGAGCGTCGCCACTACTGCTTCATAGCAGTGCAAATGCCTATACAAAAAAATCCCAGTACAAATGCACCGGGATTTCGAATTTATAATTTTTTGCTTTTAAATATCAATCGCTTCGCCGTAAGCAGCAGCAGTAGCTTCTTTCAATCCTTCACTCATGGTAGGGTGAGGGTGAACAGCATTTAATATTTCGTGTGCAGTGGTTTCCAGTTTACGGGCCACAACTGCTTCGGCAATCATTTCTGTTACGTTCATTCCAATCATATGGCAACCTAAAAATTCGCCGTACTTAGCATCGTAAATTACTTTTACAAAACCTTCGGTAGCACCAGATGCAACAGCTTTACCGCTTGCTATAAATGGAAACTTACCCACTTTAATTTCGTAGCCTGCATCTTTAGCAGCTTTTTCAGTATAACCCACACTTGCAATTTCGGGCAGGCAATAAGTACAACCTGGTATATTATTATAATCCAAAGGTTCAGGATGATGGCCGCTTAAATGTTCAGCAGCATTGATGCCTTCTTTAGCAGCAACGTGTGCTAAAGCCTGGCCAGGTGTGCAATCGCCAATAGCATAAATACCTTTTACGCTGGTTTGCTGGTTGGCATCAACAGTTATTTTTCCTTTCTCGGTTTTAATGCCCAGGTTTTCTAAACCAATATTTTCAATATTGGCAACAACTCCTACAGCGCTTAATAAAACATCTGCTTCTAAAACCACTTCGCCTGTTGGTGTTTTTACTTTTGCCTTTACACCTTCGCCGCTGGTATCAACACTCAGCACTTCGCTGTTGGTCATAATGGTCATGCCCTGTTTCTTAAACTGTTTTTCCAGTTCTTTGCTAATGTCTTCATCTTCTACCGGCACAAGGCGTGGCATAAATTCCACCATGGTAACTTTTGTGCCCATACTGTTATAGAAATATGCAAATTCACTTCCAATAGCACCGCTTCCGCAAACGATCATGCTTTTTGGTTGTGTGGGTAAACTCATCGCTTCACGGTAGGCAATTATTTTTTTACCGTCAACAGGCATGGTTGTTAAGGCCCTTGCCCTGCCGCCGGTTGCAATAATTATATTCTTTGCTTCTTCTACTTTTTTACTGCCATCGGCTGCGGTAATTTCCAGTTTGCCCGGGGCAATCAGTTTACCAAAACCCATGATCACATCAATTTTATTTTTCTTCATCAAAAACTGGATGCCCTTGCTCATTTTATCGGCAACGCCACGGCTGCGGCCAATAACACCACCAAAATCTGCTGATGCATCGGTGATATTGATGCCATAATCTTTTGCATGTTTGGCATATTCAAATACCTGGGCGCTTTTTAATAAAGCTTTTGTAGGAATGCAACCCCAGTTAAGGCAGATACCGCCGAGGCTTTCTTTTTCTACAATTGCTACTTTTTTACCTAACTGGCTGGCCCTTATTGCTGCAGGATAACCACCGGGGCCGCTGCCCAAAACTATTACGTCGTATGCCATGTTTATAATTATGAGTGATGAATGATTAATTGAGTTGCAAATTTAGATTGAAACGGGGGATTAGCCAAAAGCTAATTTATTGGTTATTTTAACAGCCCGAAAGAACCCGTACGGGCAAATCTGCATAATTTTAAGTATTATGAAAAAGATGATTACTACAACGCTGTTTTTTTGTTTTGTTATGGTTTTACAGGCGCAGCAAATCCCTAAATTAAAAATGACCGATGTAGTAAAAAGCTTCAGCAATAAAAGCGATACGGTTTATGTAATAAATTTTTGGGCTACATTTTGCAAACCCTGCGTGGCAGAAATCCCTGACTTTATAAAGATTGCTGATAAATACAAAAGCCAGAAAGTAAAATTAGTGCTGGTGAGTGTGGACCTGCCGTCGTTTTATCCCAATAAAATTGCCGCTTTTGCAAAGCAGCATAATTTTAAAACCAATATTGCCTGGCTTAATGAAACCGATGCCGATTACTTTTGCCCGATGATTGACAGCGGCTGGAGTGGCGCCATACCAGCAACAGTTATTGTGAATGCAAAAACAGGGTACAAGAAATTTTGGGAAGGGGATGTGAAAGGAGATTTTTTTGAAGGGGAATTAGAGAAAGCGATTGGCAAATCAGAAAAAAGCGAAGCAGTAAATAAATTTATCAGCCCGATGAACGATGCAAAAATTATTGAACATAATAAGAAAGTGGTGGATGCGGATTTCCCATCGTACGGAGTTACTTTTAAAGCTAAGGATAGTACTGTGTATTCAGTTAATGAAGGGGTTGTAGGTAATTGTTTAATTTTCGAGAATTCTACGGTAGTCATAATTGAACAGCAAGGCTATTCATATTTCTACAATAATCTCAAGCATACTTTGGTAAAAAGCGGGGATGTTGTTAAGAAAAATCAGGTAATCGGTTTTGCGTCTACCGAATTTAATGAACCTTTATATACATTAAACTTTAATCTTTTTAAAAAAAGTAAACAGGTTACAGTTACAAAGGATGATTTTGTAATGCGTTCAAATAATTCTAAGAATCATTCATTTGATCCGATAAAGGAGCCGGAGTAATTATGATTTACGTTGCAAATACTTCTGCTGTATAATTTCCTGCACAGGCACATTATTAATTTTACTTTCCAGCCAGCTTATCATATCCAGGTACATAAAGGCACGGGTTTCAAAACGTTTGTTTTCAAACTTTTTTAATTTACCCAATAGTTTTTCAAACTCCGGCTTTAACTGCCTGGCATTAAGGGTTAATGCTTTTCGTAAAAATTTAAACATCTCTTCTTCCACCACACTTAGGTTTTGCATTTTGGCCATAAAGCGGTAAACCGATTTGGCCAGGTATTCAAGTAGTTGATAATTGCCCAGCTCGTAATGTGCAATTAAATGCAGCAGGCGGGCATAGCATTGCAGGTCGTTACGCAGGTCAACTTTCCAGTTAATGATCTTATTTAAATAATCAATAGTGGTTTCGTAATTGCCTGTACCAAAATACATACTGGCAATTTTGTAATAGATTACTAATATGCGGTGCCTGTCTAAGTATATTTCATATTCTTTTAATTTTTCTTCAATGCCTTCCACCAATAATAAACCGTCAGAAAAATTGCCGGTTAAAAAATGTTTATTCAACTGCGAAATGGTGTGATAAATAAAACACTGGATAAGGTTATTGTGGTTTTGCAATACAATTTTACTATTGCAGAACTTTTCAAAATCTTTTAAAGTGGTATTTAATTTCTGGTAATTGCCCAGGTTAAATTGCGATCCCATCAGGTTGTGCATACCTTTAATGTAATGGGCACTTTCTATCCCTATCATATAAGGCTCTTCATCAAAAAGATCAACCCATTTTTGGGTATAGCGGTAGTACTGTAAAAAATCCTGGCGGATAAATGCCTTCCAGCAATAACATTGGTACAGGTATAATTTTTCGTAAAAAGTATTCAGTTGCTGCGGATTGCCGGGTAAGTTTTCGTTAAGAAAATCCTTCACGGCTTCTTCTTCAGCATCATCCCGGGCAAAACCATTTTTAATATACCAGCCATACAATTGCAAAGCCAGATTGCTTAGTTTAGATACATTGCTCAGGTGCCGGTTTACTTCATCAGCTTCTTTACTTATTTCTTCGGCCCTGTTTTTAAGGCTACGGGTAATGTACAACCCTTCAATTTTTTTCTCAAAAAATAAAGCCTGTTGTAAATAGGTCAGCTGGTTAAAGGCTTTAGCCTGCTCCTTCATTTTATCCAGCACTTTAAGGCTTTGCAGGTATAGCCCTTTATTGTATAAAATACGGGCATAATCCATCTGCTCATGCAACTCAATATCTATATTGCTTTCATCAGTTATTAACCGAAGGCTCGATAATATCTGTTTGTATAAATGGGCTTTTAAATTAGAGAGTTGCTGCTTTTTAATGTCCTTGTTTTTCTTAAAAAGCAGGGCTTCATCGTAATGCTCCATTTTATCCAGCGCATCAAATAACTGTACCACTTTTAATTCCTCCGACGACTTATTCCGGGTGATATAAAGCTTAAAATTCCGCTTTTCGCTCTTTTCAAGCGATTTTATTAATTGAAATACGGTATCTGTATGGCGGTTGGGCATCGTAATTGCGGTTCATTTAAAACCAATACAGTAAAGGGTTTCAGCCAAAAATAGCCCCTTTATATAGCGTATAAAAGGAGTGGTTTTGATTTCCTTTGCTGAGGTTTCAGTAGTAAATTTATGGCTAATGTTACTATCAAAAAATAAATAACAGGTCGCTTTCTAAATCAAGTTTATTATGCCGAGCAACAAAATACACATTTTTGATACCACTCTCAGAGACGGAGAGCAGGTACCGGGATGCAAATTAGTTACCAGCGAAAAAGTGGAGCTTGCCCTGAAATTGGAAGGATTGGGCGTTGATATTATTGAAGCAGGTTTTCCTATCAGCAGCCCCGGAGATTTTAATTCGGTTACCGAGATATCTAAATTAATTACAAAAGCTACTGTTTGTGCCTTAAGCCGGGCTGTAGAAAAAGACATTGAAGCTGCAGGGCTGGCATTAAAATTTGCTAAGCGCCCCAGGATACATACAGGTATTGGTACTTCCGATTCTCATATTAAGGCAAAATTCAATGCTACAAGGGAAGAGATTTTGGTAAGAGCGGTACAGGCTGTAAAGTGGGCCAAAAAATATACTGACGATATAGAGTTTTATGCAGAAGATGCCGGCAGAACCGATAACGACTATTTAGCTCAAGTGGTGGAAGCTGTAATTAAAGCCGGGGCAACTGTGGTTAATATTCCCGATACAACAGGTTATTGTTTACCCAACCAATATGGCGATAAGATTGCTTTTTTAATGAACCATGTGCCCAATATTGACAAAGCAATTTTAAGCTGCCATTGCCATAACGATTTGGGCCTGGCTACAGCAAATTCTATTGCCGGTGTTATTGCCGGGGCAAGACAAATTGAATGTACCATTAATGGTTTGGGCGAAAGAGCAGGTAATACTTCGCTTGAAGAAGTTGTGATGGTATTAAAACAACACAAAGAATTAGGGTTATATACAGATATTGATGCAACACAGTTAAACCCGATGAGCCGCCAGGTAAGCGAAATAATGCGTATGCCGGTGCAGCCCAATAAGGCAATTGTAGGGTCTAATGCTTTTTCTCATTCATCAGGTATTCATCAGGATGGATTTTTAAAGGACACCACCACTTACGAAATTATTACACCAGAAGAAGTAGGCGCCGACAGCAGCAAGATTGTGCTAACGGCAAGAAGTGGCCGCAGTGCATTAGCACATCGCTTTCAAAAATTAAATTTTCAGTTCGACAGAAATGATATTGACGCACTGTATGAACGCTTTGTACAAATTGCCGACAGTAAAAAAGAAGTGGAAGATACTGACCTTACTGCACTGGCACTGGAACATCAGCAAAAGACATTGGCTACGGCCTGATTTTTCTCATGCGTTTTAGTTTAGTTTTAGTTTAATGGTGGGGGATTGTCCCCCACTTTTTAAAAAAGAAAAATGGCACACACTTTATTTGATAAGATCTGGGATGCACACGTTGTTAAAACCATCGAAGATGGTCCCTCTGTTTTATATATTGATAAACATTTTATTCATGAAGTAACCAGTCCGCAGGCTTTTGCCGGGTTAAATAAAAGAGGCATTAAAGTATTTCGTCCCAAACAAACCATCGCTACAGCCGATCATAATGTACCTACATTAAACCAGCATTTACCTATTAAAGAAGAGCAAGGCAGGTTACAGGTAGAAGCCTTAATTAAAAATTGTGGTGAGCATGGGGTTGAATTATATGGACTGGGTCATCCATTCCAGGGAATTGTGCATGTGATAGGGCCTGAGTTAGGTATTACACAACCAGGCAATACTATTGTTTGCGGCGATTCACATACCTCAACACATGGTGCATTTGGTGCTATTGCTTTTGGCATTGGTACCAGCGAAGTGGAAATGGTTTTGAGTACACAATGTGTATTGCAGGGTAAGCCCAAATTAATGCGTATTAATATTGAAGGAGAATTAAATAAAGGTGTGGTATCAAAAGATATCGTTCTGTATATATTATCTAAAATAACAGCCAGTGGCGCAACCGGGCATGCAGTGGAATTTGCAGGATCGGCCATTACAGCTTTAAGTATGGAAGCAAGAATGACCATTTGCAATATGAGTATTGAAATGGGTGCCCGCTGCGGATTGATAGCTCCTGACGAAACAACATTCAGTTATATAAAAGGAAGAAAATTTGCACCCGAAGGGGCTGCTTGGGATAAAGCAGTAGCGCAATGGAAAACTTTATTTACCGATGCTGATGCAAAATTTGATAAAGAGATTACGCTGAACGCTGCTGATATTACACCAATGATAACTTATGGTACCAACCCGGGCATGGGCATCGGGGTAAATGAAAATATTCCTACAACAGCCAATGTAAATGATAACGACAGGTCGGGCTTGGAAAAATCTTTGGCTTATATGGGATTGCACCAGGGTCAGCCGATAAAAGGACAGAAAATTGATTATGTATTTATCGGCAGTTGTACCAATTCAAGAATAGAAGACCTGAGAATGGTGGCAAGTTTTGTAAAAGGAAAACAAAAAGCTGATGGTGTGGAAGTGTGGATCGTTCCGGGAAGTAAACAGGTAGAAAAACAAGCGATTGAAGAAGGTATTGATAAAGTATTTGAAGCAGCAGGTTTTCAATTGCGCCAACCGGGTTGCTCTGCCTGTTTAGGCATGAATGAAGATAAAATTCCTGCAGGCAAATATTGTATCTCAACTTCCAACAGAAATTTTGAAGGCAGGCAGGGCGCAGGTGCAAGAACTTTATTGGCCAGTCCATTGAGTGCAGCAGCAGCGGCTGTTACAGGAGTTATTACTGATGTAAGAGAACTTTTAAACTAAATTATGCAGGCACTTACCACTATACAAAGCAGATTCGTTCCATTAAATATGGAGAATGTTGATACCGACCAGATCATTCCTGCCCGTTTTTTAAAAGGCACAACTAAGGACGGTTTTGGAAAAAATTTATTTCGTGACTGGAGGTATGAAAATAATGATGATACAAAACCTAAAGCAGGGTTTGTATTAAATCAATCGCAATACTCAGGTGAAATATTAGTTGCAGGAAAAAACTTTGGCTGCGGTTCTTCAAGGGAACATGCAGCATGGGCCATTTTGGATTATGGTTTTAAAGTAGTGGTATCAAGTTTCTTTGCAGATATTTTTAAGAACAATGCTTTGAACAATGGAGTATTGCCGGTTACTGTTAGTGATGCTTTCCTGGCAAAAATATTTCAACAGGACAATGCCGCTACCCTTACTGTAAATCTTGATGCACAAACCATCACAATTGATGCTACCGGGGCGAAGGAAAGCTTTGAGATCAACAGTTATAAAAAGACCTGCCTGCTCAATGGTTATGATGATATTGATTATTTACTGAGCAACAAAGCAGAGATAGAAAATTTTGAAAAACAATTTGCATAAATATATTTATGAGTCTTAAAAAAAATATTGCAGTAATAGAAGGTGATGGAATTGGTCCGGAAGTGACCAAACAATCGGTTAAAGTATTAAACGCCATTGCAGAACAATTCGGACATGAGTTCTCCTACAAATATTGTTTGCTGGGAGCTGATGCTATTGATAAAACAGGTACACCACTACCTGAGGAAACAGTTGATATCTGTTTAGACAGTGATGCTATTTTATTTGGCGCCATCGGTCACCCAAAATATGATAATGACCCAACAGCAAAGGTTAGGCCTGAGCAGGGTTTGCTGGGCATACGTAAAGCATTACAATTGTATGCTAATATCCGCCCTATAAGTACTTATCCTTCTTTACATCATTTATCGCCGTTAAAAACAAAGAATATTGAAGATGTTGATTTTATTATCTTCCGTGAGCTGACAGGCGGAATTTATTTTGGTAAAAAAGAGATTAATGCAGAGCAAACTATTGCATCTGACGATTGTACTTATACCAAAGAAGAAATTGAAAGAGTGGCACACCTGGCATTTCAGTCGGCACAAAAAAGAAGAAAAAAATTAACCCTGGTAGATAAAGCCAACGTTTTAGAAACATCAAGGCTTTGGAGAAAAGTAGTAAAAGACCTTGCACCGCAATACGCAGATGTGGCATTGGATTTTTTATTTGTTGATAATGCAGCCATGCAGATTATTCTTAACCCAAAACAATTTGATGTAATACTTACTGAAAATATGTTTGGAGATATCATTAGTGATGAAGCCAGTGTGATCAGTGGTTCACTGGGTTTATTGCCTTCTGCATCGGTAGGAAATAAAACGGCATTGTTCGAACCTATTCATGGCTCCTATCCACAAGCTGCCGGAAAAGATATTGCCAACCCGATCGGTTCTATTTTATCTGCTGCCATGTTGCTGGATTATTTCGATCTTAAAGAAGAAGCTGCTTTAGTAAGAGAAGCAGTAGAGTGGACACTGGCCAACCAATTTGTTACTAAAGATATTGAGCCGATCAATTTTTATTTCACTACTACCATAGGAGAACTGATCAGCGATTATATCGGTAATAAAATTCCGGGCAGGTTAAATAAAGAAAATATTGAGTTGAGAAAATCAACCATTATATAAATAAAGTATTCAGTTCTTTGGTTTTTATTTTTGGTGGAGGTATATTTGTGTAATAACATTCCTTCATGTTGAACAACAGATTAAATAATGTCATTACAAAAATCGCAGTAATAATTATTGTGATTGTCATTATTATACCTGCACTGCATGGAGGAGGATAAGCTTATAAAAATAAACACAACATATTAAGCGGCCCACCTCCAACAGGTGGGTCGCTTTTTTTTATACACCACGAAAAGAACCGGATAAAAAATTACAAAATACATTTTAATACAAGGCAACAAGCATGGAACTCAATAAATATTCTAAGGTATTAACACAGGATGAAACGCAACCAGCGGCGCAAGCCATGTTGTACGGCATTGGTTTAACAGAAGAAGATCTGAAAAAACCACAGGTTGGTGTGTGCAGCATGGGATATGATGGTAATACCTGCAATATGCATTTGAACGACCTGGCAAAAATTGTAAAACAGGGTGTTTGGGATGCTGATATGGTAGGATTGATCTTTAACACGATTGGCATCAGCGATGGCATCAGTAATGGTACCGATGGCATGCGTTATTCTTTAGTAAGCCGTGATTTAATTGCAGATAGTATTGAAGCAGTATGTGGTGGATTTTATTATGATGGCCTGATTGCTTTGCCGGGCTGTGATAAAAATATGCCGGGATCAATTATAGCAATGGGCCGTTTAAACCGTCCAGCAATAATGGTATATGGAGGAACGATTGATGCCGGCCATTATAAAGGTGAGGAGCTGAATATTATTTCTGCTTTTGAAGCATTAGGGAAAAAACTGGCAGGTACTATTACTCCAGAAGATTTTAAAGAAGTGGTAAAGCACAGTTGCCCGGGTGCTGGTGCCTGCGGCGGAATGTACACTGCAAATACTATGGCCAGTGCCATCGAGGTATTGGGAATGAGTTTACCTTATTCATCCAGTAATCCTGCAAACAGTGAAGCAAAAAACAAAGAATGCCTGGAAGCTGGTAAGGCAATAAAAATATTATTGGAGAAAGATATCAAACCAAAAGATATCATGACGAAGAAGGCTTTTGAAAACGCCATTACTTCTATTATGATATTAGGCGGAAGTACTAATGCAGTATTGCATTTGATTGCGATGGCAAAAAGTGTGGATGTGGATCTTACGCAGGATGATTTTCAACGCATCAGTGATAAAACACCGGTGCTGGCAGATTTTAAACCGAGCGGAAAATATTTAATGCAGGAATTACATGCACATGGTGGTATCCCTGCTGTTATGAAATATTTATTGGATAAAGGATTATTACATGGCGATTGTTTAACCGTAACAGGAAAAACTGTAGCAGAAAATTTAAAAGATACCACACCTATAAATTTCGAAACACAAAAGATAATTTTTCCTTTAGAAACACCATTGAAAGCAACTGGTCATTTACAAATACTGTATGGCAATCTTGCAGAAAAAGGAAGTGTTGCGAAAATAAGTGGTAAAGAAGGCGAACGTTTTGAAGGCCCTGCAAGAGTATTCAATGGCGAAAAAGATTTAGTAGCCGGTATAGCCAGTGGAAGAGTAAAAAAAGGAGATGTGGTGGTGATAAGGAACGAGGGGCCAAAGGGTGCACCGGGTATGCCCGAAATGTTGAAACCAACTTCGGCAATTACAGGCGCAGGGCTTGGTAAAGATGTGGCATTAATTACTGATGGAAGATTTAGCGGAGGTAGTCATGGATTTGTTGTAGGACATATTACACCCGAAGCATACGAAGGAGGATTGATAGCATTGGTACATGATGACGATATTATTGAACTTGATGCTTCAAAAAATGTGATCAACCTTAAAGTGCATGCTGCAGTTATTGCAGAGCGCAGAAAAAACTGGCAGCAACCGGCATTAAAAGTTACCAAAGGGGTTTTGTATAAATATGCACAATGTGTGAAAGATGCAAGCCAGGGTTGTGTAACTGATGAGTAAAGCCCCTCCGCCCCCTGAAGGGGAATCTGGGAGTCGTATGATTTTAGAAGTATGATATTTCGAAGAGACTAAAAATGTTTTTTATGGAAGCAGTTAAAGAATTAAAACAGGCAAAGAAAGAGCAGAGTGCTCCGCAGTTCCCCCTTCAGGGGGCGGAGGGGGCTGTATCTGTCTCCGGCTCGGTTGCGGTTTTAGAAGCATTTATTGCAGAAGGAGTAGATACCATTTTTGGTTATCCCGGTGGTGCCATCATGCCTATTTATGATGCTCTGTATGATTACAACGAAAAGCTGAAACATATTTTAGTAAGGCATGAACAAGGTGCAATTCATGCGGCACAAGGGTTTGCAAGAGTGAGTGGAAGAACAGGAGTAGTGTTTGCTACAAGCGGACCCGGGGCTACTAATTTAGTAACTGGTTTGGCAGATGCTATGATTGATAGTACACCGCTGGTTTGTATCACAGGCCAGGTGTTCGCTCATTTATTGGGTACCGATGCTTTCCAGGAAACTGATGTGATAAATATTACCACCCCCGTTACCAAATGGAATTACCAGGTAACAGATGCTACAGAAATTCCGGCAGTATTGGCAAAAGCATTTTATATAGCAGGCAGTGGAAGGCCGGGTCCGGTGTTGATAGATATTACTAAAAATGCACAGCTGCAGTTATTCAATTACGAAGGCTATAAAAAATGTGATCATATCCGCAGCTACCGACCTAATCCAATTGTACGTAAGGAATATGTACAAAAGGCGGCTGCATTAATTAATAGTGCAGAAAGGCCATTTGTGATTTTTGGCCAGGGTGTTATTTTAGGCAAAGCAGAAACAGAGTTCAAACAATTTATAGAGAAAGCAGGTATACCAACCGCATGGACCATTATGGGCATGAGTGGTATTCCGACTGATCATCCATTAGCAGTAGGTATGCTGGGCATGCATGGTAATTATGGCCCCAATGTTTTAACCAACCAATGCGATGTGTTGATTGCAATAGGAATGCGCTTTGACGATCGTGTTACCGGAAGACTGGATAAATATGCCAAACAGGCAAAAGTTATTCATCTTGATATTGATCCGTCTGAAATTGATAAGAATGTAAAAACCACAGTGCCGGTTTGGGGCGATTGTAAAGAAACCTTACCCCTGCTTACAGAATTAATACAACCAAAAACACATACAGCCTGGCTAAATAAATTCAGGGAATATCAAAAGAAGGAAGATGAAAAATGCATCAACCCGGAACTGAATCCAGTTACAGATGAATTAACAATGGGTGAAGTGATTAACCTGTTGAATGAGTTAACAAAAGGCGAAGCTGTAATTGTAACCGATGTGGGCCAGCACCAGATGGTAGCCTGCCGTTATGCAAAATATAATCAAAGCAAAAGCAATATTACCAGCGGAGGATTAGGTACAATGGGTTTTGCATTACCTACAGCAATTGGCGCAAAATATGGAGCACCTGAAAGAACTGTAATTGCTATTGCCGGTGATGGTGGCATCCAGATGACGATACAGGAATTGGGAACGATTATGCAATTTAAACCCAATGTAAAGATCATTATTCTTAACAACCAATTTTTGGGAATGGTGCGCCAGTGGCAACAATTATTTCACGAAAAAAGATATTCGTTTGTTGATATTACCAGCCCCGATTTTGTACAGGTGGCAAAAGGATATTATATAGATGGACAAAAAGTAAGTGAAAGAGTTAATTTAAAAACTGCTTTACAAACTATGCTGCAACATGACGGAAGTTATTTGCTGGAAATAATGGTGGGTAAAGAAAATAATGTTTTTCCGATGGTACCGCAGGGCAGGGGGGTATCGGAAATTATTCTTTCAAAAGAAGAACTATAAGAAGTGAAGTAAAAAATCAAAATTCAAAAGCAAGTATGTCAATATTTTTAATTTTTACTTTTGATTTTTGACTTAAAAAAATAATACAATGCAAAAGCAAGAATATACTATAACCGTGTACACAGAAAATCAGATTGGTTTATTAAACCGTATCGCTATTATTTTCTCCCGCAGAAAAATCAATATCGAAAGTTTAAATACCTCACCCAGTGAAATTGATAGTGTGCATCGTTTTACAATTGTCATCAACGAATCGGAAGAAGTGGTACGTAAAGTTTGTCGCCAGATAGAAAAGCAGGTTGAGGTTTTGAAAGTGTACTTTAATACCAATGATGAAATCATCTGGCAGGAACTGGCTTTGTACAAAGTACCTACCGATATTATTGCCGAAGAAGTAAAAGTAGAAAGATTATTAAGTCAGCATGGAGCAAAAGCTGTAGTGATACGTAAAGATTATACCGTTTTTGAAGTAGCGGGGCAAAGAGAAGAAACGGATAATTTTATAAAAGTACTGGAGCCTTATGGCTTAATTGAATTTGTACGCAGTGCAAGAATTGCCATTATAAAAAATAGCGAAGGGTTCCATAAAAAATTAAGTGAGTTTGAATATAAAGAACCGGGTGAAGAAACAGTAGAAAATGAATTTTTAAACAAGAACGAAGAAATATTTTCAATGTAATCATGGAAAAGCAATTTGATGTTATCGTAAAAACAAGGATGAATTTTTTAAACCTCGTAAATGGTTTAAGTATCGATGAGTTAAATAAAATTCCGGAAGGGTTTAATAATAATATCGCCTGGAATTTTGGACATATAATCATGAGCCAGCAAGTATTGTGTTATGTAAGAGCCGGTATTGCGCCAAGATGCGGTGAATTATTGATAAAGAAATACCAGAAAGGTTCAAAGCCGGAAAGCTTTATAGATACCGAAGAAATAGAACAATTAAAGAAGCTTGCATTTTCTTTAATCGATGATCTGAAAACAGATATGAAAGAAAACAAATTTGCCGGATACGAGCCTGTATCAACTTCCTTTGGTGTAGATCTGAATAATGTGGAAGACGCAATACCTTATTTTTCTATGCATGACGGACTGCATTTGGGTTATGCAATGGCTATAAGAAAAAATCTATCAAAAAAATAAAACTTAAAACAATCAAAAAAGAAAAGATGGGAAATTATTTCAACAGCTTGCCGTTAAGAGAACAATTAAATCAACTGGGCGTATGTGAGTTTATGGACATCAGCGAATTTGCAGATGGGGTAAATGCATTGAAAGGAAAGAAAATGGTTATAGTAGGTTGCGGCGCACAGGGTTTAAACCAGGGGTTGAATTTAAGAGACTCAGGTTTGGATGTATCATATGCTTTACGCAAAGAAGCAATAGCAGAAAAAAGACAATCATGGAAAAGTGCAACTGAAAATAATTTCACTGTTGGTACTTATGAAGAATTAATTCCAACTGCTGATTTAGTATTGAACCTTACACCGGATAAACAACATACTGCAGTAGTAGCTGCAGTAATGCCTTTGATGAAAAAAGGTGCTACACTTTCTTATTCTCATGGTTTTAATATTGTTGAAGAAGGTACACAAATAAGAAAAGACCTTACGGTAATTATGGTGGCACCAAAATGCCCTGGTTCCGAAGTTCGTGCCGAATATGTACGGGGCTTTGGTGTACCTACCTTAATTGCAGTGCATCCTGAAAATGATCCCGAAGGAAAAGGATTGATACAGGCGAAAGCTTATGCAGCAGGCACTGGCGGACATAGGGCGGGGGTATTGCGTTCTTCATTTGTTGCGGAAGTAAAATCTGATTTGATGGGTGAACAAACCATTTTATGTGGGCTGTTACAGACCGGATCTATTTTATGTTTTGATAAAATGGTAGAGAAAGGCATCGATAAAGCTTATGCATCTAAATTAGTGCAGTATGGAGTAGAGGTAATTACCGAGGCATTAAAACATGGTGGTGTGGTAGCCATGATGGACCGCCTGAGCAATCCTGCAAAAATTAAAGCATTCGAATTATCAGAAGAGCTGAAAAATATCATGCGTCCGTTGTTTCAAAAACACCAGGATGATATCATGAGCGGACATTTTAGTAAAACCATGATGGAAGACTGGGCTGCAGGAGATAAAAATTTACTGGCATGGCGTGCTGCAACAGGCGAAACTGCTTTTGAAAAAACACCGGCTGGCACAATGGTTATTGCAGAGCAGGAATATTTTGATCACCTTACATTATTTGTTGCCATGATAAGGGCTGGTGTGGAACTGGCTTTTGAAACTATGGTACAATCGGGGATCAAAGAAGAATCTGCTTACTACGAATCATTGCACGAAACCCCGTTGATAGCCAATACAATTGCACGTAAAAAATTGTTTGAGATGAACCGGGTAATTTCTGATACTGCTGAATATGGCTGTTACTTATTTGATCATGCCTGTAAGCCTTTGTTGAAAGAATTTATGACTACCGTTGATACAGACGTAGTGGGTAAAAACTACAATACAGGAAAGGATGGTGGAGTGGATAATAAAATTTTAATTGCAGTGAACCACCAGTTGCGTTCTCACCAGATAGAAAATGTAGGTAGCAGGTTAAGGAAAGCAATGACGGATATGAAAACAATAAGCACAAAAGCTTAACATGAACTCAACAACAAATACCATATTGAATTTTGCCGAAGCCGCTCTACGTTTAAAAAACGTGGTGAACAGAACGCCGCTTACATTAAATCATAACCTGTCGAGAAAGTACCAGTGCAATGTTTTTTTAAAAAGAGAAGACCTGCAGGTGGTACGTTCTTATAAACTGCGTGGGGCTTATAATTTAATGAGCAGTTTACCGGTAGAACAATTACAGCGGGGAGTGGTTTGTGCAAGTGCAGGAAATCATGCACAGGGTTTTGCATACAGTTGTAAAAAACTGAATACAAAGGGCGTAATATTTATGCCGGTAATTACACCCAATCAAAAAATTACCCAGACAAAAATGTTTGGCGAAGAAAATGTCACGGTGAAATTGGTAGGCGATACTTTTGATGATTGTGCCATTGCAGCAAAAAAGTATACAGAAGAAAACGGCCTCACCTTTATTCCGCCATTTGATGATTATAAAATTATAGAAGGCCAGGGAACTGTTGGGCTTGAGATTTTAGAAGACGAATCAAATATCGATTTTTTATTTATGCCTGTTGGCGGCGGTGGATTAAGTGCAGGTGTTGGCAGCTATTTTAAAACCTTCTCGCCAAAAACAAAGGTAATTGGTGTGGAGCCTGAAGGAGCACCAAGTATGTTTGAAGCGCTGAAGGCAGGCCACCCGGTTACATTGGATAATATTGAACGTTTTGTAGATGGCGCTGCAGTAAAACGTGTTGGCGAAATTACTTTTTCCATTTGTAAAGATGTACTGGATGATATGTTGCTTGTTGCAGAAGGAAAAGTATGTACCACCATTTTAAAGTTGTATAACGAAGATGCTATTGTTGCTGAACCTGCAGGTGCTTTAAGTATTGCTGCACTGGATGAATATGCTGACAGGATAAAAGGGAAGACTATTGTATGTATTGTAAGCGGAAGTAATAACGATATTGACCGCATGCAGGAAATTAAAGAACGCAGTCTGCAATACGAAGGATTGAAACATTATTTTCTGATTCGTTTTGCACAACGACCCGGTGCTTTAAAAGAATTTGTAAACCATGTACTGGGAGAGAATGATGATATCACCCGTTTTGAATACATGCAAAAACATAATAAAGAAACAGGACCGGCCCTGGTGGGTATTGAGTTGAAGACAAAAGAAGATTATGATGTACTGCTGAATAAATTAGATCAGTACCATATTAATTATACGGAGTTGAAAAATAATGATAACGCATTTGGTTATCTGGTTTAAAAAA
Source organism: Ferruginibacter sp. (assembly GCA_017983695.1). GTDB lineage: Bacteria > Bacteroidota > Bacteroidia > Chitinophagales > Chitinophagaceae > Ferruginibacter. The sequence continues at coordinate 218,684 of JAGOAX010000006.1, read as the reverse complement.
CGATTGCTGGTTATAACGATTGCTTGCTTTTGAATTTTGGTTCATAACTAAAACTGCTTAACAAAAATGATTGAACAAAAACAGACAGCTATGCAGAGTAATGCAACGCAGGTTAATACCAACAAAGGCCTGTACGACGAAAGGTATGAACACGATGCCTGTGGTATTGGCTTTGTGGCAAACATCAAAGGCAACAAATCGCATCAGCACATTGCCGATGCTTTAACCGTATTGGAAAATATGGAGCACCGGGGTGCATGTGGCTGCGAAAATAATTCAGGCGATGGTGCCGGTATTATGATTCAGATGCCGCATGAATTCTTCTTTGATGAATGTATAAAATTAGGCGTACATCTTCCTCCATTCGGTAAGTATGGTGTAGGTGTTATCTTTTTTCCAAGAGAAATAAGGTTACGTGAAGAATGCCGTGCAGTTTTTAACAGGGCAGCCGAAAAACTGGGCATGGAAGTTTTAGCCTATCGTAAAGTACCGGTAAATACAAACGATATCGGCGCAACTGCTTTAAGTGTTGAGCCGGAAATGGAACAGGTTTTTATTGCATGCCCCGATCATGTTAAAAATCCGGAAGAGTTTGAACGCAAACTTTTTGTATTGCGTAATTATGCCACACATACCATTAACAGTACAGTAAGGAAAGATGCTATCGGTTTTTACATCGCTTCTTTGTCATATAAAATAATTGTGTACAAAGGGCAACTTACCAGTATGCAGGTGCGGCCTTATTTTTTAGACTTAACTAATAAAAGAGTAGTAAGTGCTTTTGGTTTGGTGCATTCACGTTTTGCCACCAATACTTTTCCTTCGTGGAAACTGGCACAACCTTTTCGCCATATAGCACACAATGGAGAAATAAATACACTGCAGGGGAATTTAAACTGGCTTAAAGCTGCTGAACATGAATTCACTTCTTCTTTTTTCAGTAAAGAAGAAATGGAAATGTTACTGCCGGTTGTTACCGGTCAGCAATCAGATTCGGCTTGCCTTGATAATATGGTTGAGCTGTTATTATTGTGCGGCAGAAGTTTGCCGCATGTAATGATGATGCTGATACCTGAAGCATGGGATGGTAATGAAGATATGGATCCGGTAAAAAAAGCCTTTTACGAATTTCATGCATCAATAATGGAACCATGGGACGGGCCTGCATCAATATCATTTACCGATGGAAAAATAATCGGCGCTACATTAGACAGGAACGGACTTCGTCCGTCGAGGTATTGCGTTACAACAGATGACCGTGTTATTATGGCAAGCGAAACCGGTACATTGCCTGTCGATCAAAAATTAATAAAAGAAAAAGGAAGGCTGCAGCCCGGCAAAATGTTTGTGGTGGATATGGAGCAGGGAAGAATCATCAGCGATGATGAATTAAAGCAAACAATTTGCAGTCAAAAACCTTATGGCGATTATTTAAATCAATACAAGATAAGACTGGAAGAAATTGATGAGCCACGTGTTGCGTTCACCCATTTATCCGACAGCTCAATTTTAAAATATCAAAAAGCTTTTGGTTATTCTACCGAGGATATTGATACCATTTTAAAACCAATGGCATTGGATGGTAAAGAGCCTATCGGTTCAATGGGCACTGATATTCCGCTGGCGGTATTGAGCGATCAGCCACAACATTTAAGTTCTTACTTTAAACAATTGTTTGCACAGGTTACCAATCCACCAATTGATCCTATCCGGGAAAGACTGGTAATGAGCCTTGCAGCATTTGTTGGTAACAACGGTAATTTATTGGATGAAAGTCCGGAGCATTGCCATACCGTAGCATTAAAACAACCCGTACTTACCAGTACAGAATTAGAAAAATTAAGAAGTATCGATACCGGAATTTTCCAGGCAAAAACCCTGCAAACTTATTTTCGTGCCGATGGTAAGACAGGTTCTTTACAAAGAGGTTTGGAAAGATTATGCCGCTATGCAGAAGATGCTGTGCATGATGGGTTTGAAGTATTGATATTGTGTGACAGGGCTGTGGATAGCGAACACGTTGCCATACCGTCACTGTTGGCAACTGCAGCAGTGCATCATCATTTAATAAGAAAAGGATTACGTGGGCAGGTAGGTATTGTTGTGGAAGCCGGCGATGTTTGGGAAGTACACCATTTTGCATGTTTACTGGGTTTTGGCGCAACTGCAATCAATCCATACCTGGCATTGGCATCTATCCGCAACATGAAAGTGAATGAAACATTAAAGACAGATTTGGATGTAGAGTACCTGCGTAAAAATTATATTAAGGCCGTGTGCGATGGCCTTTTGAAAGTGTTTTCAAAAATGGGTATTTCCACTTTGCAATCTTACCAGGGTGCACAAATTTTTGAGATACTTGGTTTAAATAAAGAAGTGGTAGACAAATATTTTACCGGAGCAGTAAGCCGCATTGAAGGCGTAAATTTAGATGGTATTGCAACAGAAGCTTTAGCAAAACATCAATTAGCTTTCAGCAAAAAAAATATACCGGTTGATAGGTTAGGTGTTGGTGGTGTTTATCAATGGAAACGTAAAGGCGAATTCCATTTGTTCAATCCAACAACCATTCACCTGTTGCAATATTCAACCAAGATGAATGATTATGCTACGTTTAAAAAATATTCGAAGCATGTAAATGACCAAAGCGAAAAAGCGGCTACGCTGAGAAGCTTGTTTGAATTTAAAAAGAACCGTCCTTCCATTTCAATTGACGAAGTAGAATCTGCAGAAAATATTTACAAACGTTTTGCAACAGGTGCCATGAGTTTTGGTTCCATCAGTTGGGAAGCACATACTACTTTAGCTATTGCCATGAACCGCCTGGGTGGTAAAAGCAATACCGGCGAAGGGGGAGAAGATGAAAGACGCTACAACTTATTAGAAAATGGTGATTCTATGCGTTCTGCTATTAAGCAGGTGGCTTCTGCAAGGTTTGGTGTTACCAGCCAGTATTTAACCGAGGCTGATGAATTACAAATAAAAATGGCACAGGGTGCAAAACCCGGTGAAGGTGGACAATTGCCCGGGCATAAAGTAGATGATTGGATTGGTAAAGTACGCCATGCAACTCCAGGTGTTGGATTAATTTCGCCGCCGCCACATCATGATATTTATTCCATAGAAGATCTGGCGCAATTAATTTTCGATTTAAAAAATGCTAACCGTGCCGCAAGAATAAATGTAAAGCTGGTGAGTAAAGCAGGAGTGGGAACAATAGCAGCAGGTGTAGCCAAAGCAAAAGCCGATGTAGTTTTAATTGCAGGACATGATGGTGGTACCGGTGCTTCTCCAATAAGCTCTATTAAACATGCCGGCTTACCGTGGGAGTTAGGCTTGGCAGAATCTCATCAAACTCTTGTAAAAAATAAATTGCGCAGCCGTATAGTTTTACAGGCCGATGGTCAAATGAAAACCGGTAGGGATATTGCCATTGCTACATTATTAGGTGCAGAAGAATGGGGGGTTGCAACAGCAGCATTAGTTGTTGAAGGTTGTATCATGATGCGTAAATGCCATTTAAATACATGCCCCGTTGGTGTAGCTACACAGGACCCTGAATTGAGAAAAAGATTTACCGGCAATGCAGATCATGTAGTTAATTTCTTCAAATTTCTTACAGAAGAGTTGAGAGAGATTATGGCTGAACTAGGTTTTAAAACCATTAATGAAATGGTAGGCCAGTCGGAGTGTTTGGCACAAAAAGAAAATGTAATGCATTGGAAATACAGTAATCTTGATCTGTCTCCTATTTTATATAAAGAGCCCAATTCACCATATACCGGTTTGTATAATACCGAAGAGCAGGATCATGGATTGGCAGATGTATTAGATTGGAAATTATTAGCTGCTGCAAAACCAGCGCTACAAAATCTGCAGAAAGTATCAGCAGCATTCGATATAAAAAATACCGACAGAACAGTAGGAACTATTTTATCAAATGAAATAACAAAACTGTACAAAGCAAACGGATTACCGGAAGAAACCCTGCATTTTAAATTTACAGGTACAGCGGGCCAAAGCTTTGGTGCATTTAATACCAAAGGTGTTACGCTGGAACTGGAAGGCGACGCCAATGATTATTTTGGAAAAGGATTAAGCGGTGCCAAACTTATTGTGTATCCATCAAAAGATGCAGGTTTTGTGCCGGAAGAAAACAGCATTATTGGTAACGTAGCTTTTTATGGCGCTACAGATGGGGAAGCATATATAAGAGGTAAAGCAGGCGAACGCTTTGGTGTACGTAACAGTGGTGCAAATGTAGTGGTGGAAGGTGTTGGCGACCATGGTTGCGAATATATGACAGGAGGTAATGTTGTAATACTGGGTGCTACCGGGCGGAATTTTGCAGCAGGTATGAGTGGCGGCATTGCATATATATATGATGTGCAACACCAGTTCGATAACCTGTGCAATAAAGAAATGGTGGACCTTGATCCTGTTTCAGATGAGGACGCCGCTTTTTTACAACAGCTTATTCAAAAACATTTTGATAATACAAAAAGCACTGTGGCAAATTTTGTGTTGAGTGATTTTGAAAACCAGCTGAAAAATTTTGTAAAAGTATTTCCAAAAGATTATAAAAAAGTATTGGAAACAAAAAAACAGAAGGTTTCAGTAAGTAAATAGTTTTTTTGCCGGGCGGCAACGCTATGTTCAACTTCATTGGCGTCGCACTCTTCAGCAAAAGATCTTTATTCGGCTTTTATCAAACAGTTTGTAAAAGCAAACAAACAACTTAATAATACAACAACTTAATACTTGTTTTCAATGGGAAAAACAACAGGTTTTTTAGAATTTACAAGGGAGCTTCCTTCCAAAAGAAAAGTGGAAGAGCGGGTGAATGATTATAAAGAATTCATCGATCGCTACACCGATGAAAAGCTGAACCAGCAAAGTGGTCGCTGCATGAATTGTGGTGTTCCGTTTTGCCATAACGGCTGCCCTTTAGGAAATGTAATTCCTGAATTTAATGATGCGGTGTACCGTAAAGAATGGAAAGAAGCCTATGATATATTGTCTTCTACCAACAACTTTCCAGAGTTTACCGGGCGTATTTGCCCTGCACCATGCGAAACAGCTTGTGTGTTAGGTATCAATCAGCCGGCAATCACTATTGAAGAAATTGAAAAGCATATTATCGAAATAGCTTTTGATAAAGGGTTTATCCAACCTAAAAAATCTATAGTACGCACCGGAAAAAAAGTAGCAGTAATTGGCAGCGGCCCAGCAGGACTTGCGGCTGCCGCACAATTAAATTATGCAGGGCATTACGTTATGGTTTTTGAAAGAGATGATGCACCAGGCGGTTTGTTACGTTACGGCATCCCGGATTTTAAACTGGAAAAGTGGGTGATTGACAGAAGGATAAAACTAATGGAGGAAGAGGGGATAGTCTTCCGCTGTAATGCAAACGTAGGTGTGGATATAAGTATTAATGAGTTACTGAGAGAATTCAATACAATAGTTTTGGCCGGCGGCTCTACCATTCCCAGAGATTTAAATATTCCCGGACGTGAATTGAATGGGGTACATTTTGCAATGGATTTTTTAAAGCAGCAAAATAAAAGGGTTGCCGAAAAAGAAGTAGATAATGAAGATATTTTAACGAACGGAAAAAATGTAGTTGTAATTGGAGGCGGAGATACCGGAAGCGATTGCGTGGGAACATCTAACAGGCAAAAGGCAAAATCGGTTACGCAATTTGAATTATTACCTAAACCTCCGGAAGGCCGTACTTCTTTTATGCCCTGGCCAACTTACCCAATGACACTAAAAGTAACTTCATCGCATGAAGAAGGCGCCGACAGGAAATGGGCTGTTGCCACCAAAGAATTTGTTGGAGATGCAGCCGGTAATTTAAAAGCATTAAAAATAGTTGACCTGGAATGGCAGATTACAGAAGATGGACGGCCTGCAAAGTTTGTTGAACGGGAAGGTAGTGAAAGGGAAATTCCCTGCGAAAGGGCTTTTTTAGCAATGGGCTTTGTACACCCACAACACGAAGGGTTAATAAAGCAATTGGAGATTGAATTAGATGAAAGAGGCAATGTAAAAGCATCTGAAAAAGAATACCAAACCAATATTTCCAAAATATTTACAGCAGGCGACATGCGCAGGGGCCAATCATTAGTGGTTTGGGCCATTAGCGAAGGAAGAGAATGCGCCAGAAAAGTGGATGAATTTCTGATGGGTTCATCTTTGCTGGAAGCAAAAGACAGTTCACTAAAATAGCGATTCGCTTAATCTCATAAAATAAAATCCCCTTTTTAACGAAAGGGGATTTTTATATGGCCAAAATTATATATTATAAAATAAAATTACATTTATATTTTTAATAGTTTTTTACTAAAAAACATATGTTGACAACGATTGCGATTGAATTTTTTCTATTTTTTAAAAATAATTTATAAAAAATAGCCACTTTATCGATTTTAAATGTATGTTTGTTTAGTTAGAAACACATATTATATAAAATAATATAAAAATCAACAAAGCATGAAAAATTTAAGTCTTAGAAATTTAGCCCCGTTTTTTGTCCTTGCCGTAGTGGCAATTGCAGCAATCTTTATTCCATCTTTACCCAACTTTGATGACGGTAAATTTAATGGAGCTGATATTGCATGGTTGCTAGTAGCAACTGCATTAGTTTTTTTAATGACCCCGGGTCTGGCCTTTTTTTATGGCGGTATGGTACACCGTAAAAATGTAATCAGCACCATGATAAAAAGTGTGGTGGCTGCCGGAGTAGTTAGTGTACTTTGGGTAGTGGTTGGTTTCAGCCTTTGCTTTGGCGAATCTCTTGGAGGTTTTATTGGTAACCCGATGACGTTCTTGTTTTTTAAAGGCGTTGCGTCAGGCGCACCATGGAGTTTAGCTCCAACTGTTCCGTTATTACTATTTGCATTATTTCAATTAATGTTTGCCATTATTACACCGGGCCTTGTGGTAGGTGCAGTAGCTGAGCGTATAAAATTCAGCGCTTACATTTTATTTATTGTGTTGTTCAGTTTATTGGTATATGCACCATTAGCACACTGGACATGGCATCCCGAAGGATTTTTGTTTAAATGGGGTGTGTTAGATTTTGCTGGTGGTACCGTGGTACATATTTCTGCAGGTTGTGCAGCTTTAGCCGGTGCATTAGTTTTAAAAAGAAGACAGTCTCATATTGATAATAAAGAAATTCCGCCTGCTAATATTCCTTACGTATTAATTGGTACAGGTTTACTTTGGTTTGGATGGTTTGGTTTTAATGCAGGTTCGGCAGTAGGTGCTTCAAGTTTGGCAGTATCTGCTTTTGCAACTACAAACACTGCTGCTGCTGCTGCAGGCTTAAGCTGGATGTTCTTTGATGTAATGAGAGGTAAAAAACCATCTGTACTGGGCTTTTGTATTGGTGCGGTAGTTGGTCTTGTTGCCATTACTCCTGCTGCAGGCTTTGTTGCCATTCCTCAAAGTATTTTCATTGGTTTTGTAGCTGCTATTATTTCTAATGTAGTGGTTTATTACAAACAAAAATCAAGATTAGATGATACTTTAGATGTATTCCCTTGCCACGGTGTTGGTGGTATGGTGGGTATGTTAATGACAGGTATTTTTGCTACCAAAAATGTAAACAGTGCTGGTGCAGAAGGTTTATTCTATGGTAACCCAGCTTTCTTTCTTACACAATTAAAAGGCTTAGCAATAGTTGTTGCTTACAGCTTTACCGTTTCGTTCTTAATTTTTAAATTTATCAATATAGTGTTGCCAATCCGTGTTAGCCAGGAAGATGAATTACTTGGTTTGGATGAAAGCCAGCATGCTGAGAAATATTCTCAAGGAACCCTGTTGGTACAAACAGGTGGAACTATTCAGGAAACAACCGTAGAAGACTAATAAAAAAAGGTACAACCAATTGTGAATTTCTCGACAAAGTTCACTGGTTGTACCTCCTATTTAATAATTAAAATCAATTACAATGTTAAGAAAATTTTCTCTTGCAACCGCAACTGTATTATTCTTTTTTGCCTCTAATGCCCAGGATTCAACAAAGTCATTAACCGTATCAGGCTCTATTGATGCTTACTACCGTTACAATTTTGCAGGACAACAAAATAACTACACCAGCTTTACCAATTCGCAAAGTTCTTTTGAACTGGGCATGGCTTCGTTAAGAGCCGATGCTACTGCATTATCAGGTAAAGTAGGCGCTACTGTTGATTTAGGTTTTGGCCGCAGGGCAGAAGAGTTCTCTTATAATGATGGCGCCGCCAATGGCTTTTTAAGCTTATCAAATATTAAGCAGGCTTATGTAACTTATGCGCCTTCATCTAAAGTAAAATTTACAGCTGGTAAATTTGCAACCCATATTGGTTACGAATTACTGGATGCGCCGTTAAACAGAAACTACAGCATGAGCTATATGTTTACTAATGATCCATTCTTTCATACAGGATTAAAAGCAGATATTACTGCAGGACCAATAGGTTTTATGCTTGGTTTAACCAACTATACCGATGAAACTACTGCTACTACAACCACCAAAAATTTTATTGCCCAGGTTAGTGGTGCAACTAAAAATGGTAAATTAAAAGTGTATTTAAATTATTCAGGTTTTGGAGGTTCAAAAGCAGGCAACAATCCCAGCGGCTTAAAATCTTTAAACCAGTTTGATGCCGTAATACTTGGTACTATCAGCAGCAAATTCAATATTGGTTATAATGGTACAGTTCAATCAAGAAAACCAGTAACCGGCAGCAGCGGCAGCTGGATTGGAAATGCATTGTACCTTAATTTTGATCCAACAGATAAAGTAGGTATTACTTTAAGAAGTGAATTGATCAGCGACAGTAAAACAATTTACTTTAGTACAAAAAGCATTTTTGCAAACACCATTTCTGTAAATGCTAAAGTTGGACCACTTACAATTGTTCCTGAATTAAGATTTGAATCGGCTCAGAGCAATTTCTATTTAAAGAACGATGGCTCTGGTACAAAATCAACTGTTAGTGCTTTGGTAGCTGCAGTGTATAAATTTTAATTATCTCTTTTTTAATATGGCAAGCAATCGTTAAAAAAAGGCCCTTCATTTTTATGAGGGGCCTCTTTTTTTAAGCTGAATTTCTTCCTGCATTAATTATACCGAACGATGAACGGATAATTAACTTTTCATAAGTCTCTTTTAAAGGAGAATTTATCATTTGTTCATCCATAATCCGCATTTTACTTATAGCATACTGCTGAATGGTAAGTAACGGTAACACAATTTTCTCCCTCATTGCAATAGACATACTGTCAACCGGGTAATTACTCATCAGGTCATTGGTGCCACTAAGTTGCAATACATATTTTTTTGTAAGCTCATACTCCTGGTAAATCTTATTCCATATTTCTCCATATTTTTCATCACTACTCAGGTATTCTGTTAAAGGGAAATAACATTTTTTCATTGCCATTTCGCAATTGTCCATTAAAGTTTTAAAGAAAAGCGAATTGGTATATAATTCCTTGGCTAAAGAAAATTTCCCGGCTTTGTCTAATGCTGCCAATGCTGTACCTACACCATAGTATCCTGTTACATTTTGTTTTAACTGTGCCCACGCACCAACATATGGAATGGCACGCAGGTCTTTTAATGTTAATTGGTTGCCACTGTTTCTTTTGCTGGGCCTGCTGGCAATATTGGTTTCGCTGTAAAATTTTACCGGGCTTACATGCGATAAGTAATTCATAAAGTCCGGGTGGTTTTTAAGTGACAGGTAAGCCTCAAGGCTGTCCTTAGCTAAAACCTGGAAAAGATTTTCCTCGGCCTGCTGCATGGTAACTTCTTTATTACTAAACAGGTCGTTACTTAATCCGGCATGCAGCAGCTGTTCAATATTATATTGTGCAGAATCGATGGTTCCAAAATTTGAACTCACGGTTTGTCCCTGTATAGTTAATTGAATTTCTTTGTTACTGATATTTTTACCCATACTGGCATAAAACTGGTGTGTTTTTCCCCCGCCACGTGCAGGCGGGCCGCCACGTCCATCAAAGAATACCACATCAATATTGTTTGCTGCACTGATTTTTGTAAGGGCCTCTTTGGCTTTGTAAATACTAAAGTTGGCCATTAAATAACCACCATCTTTTGTGCCATCACTAAAGCCAAGCATAATGGTTTGACGGTTGTTACGAAGCTGCAGGTGTTTCCTGTAGGCTTCGTTGCTGTACAATGTTTTCATAATGTCGGCTGCATGCTGTAAATCATCTATAGTTTCAAAAAGAGGTACAATATCAACAGATAAGCTATCTTTTTTCCAGCCGCAACTTAAAAACAAACCATATACTTCAAGTACATTTAATGCACTGTTACTCTGGCTGATGATGTAACGGTTACAGCCAGCCTCGCCATTTACTTTTTGTATTTGTTGTATGCCTTTTAAATTGCTTACAGTATCCTGCACCAGTGCATTATCGTAAATGTTTTCCGAAGTAATTTCTGGTGCATTGGTAAGAAAATTAATTTTTTCTTCCTCATTTAATCTGCTGTAGTTTTCACCATACATAGCTTCCAAAACCACATTATGTACAGTACTTTCCTGCCTTACATCAAGTGATGCAAAGTGTAACCCAAAAACATTTACTTTATTAATGAGGTTGGTTATAAGGTGTAAGAACAGGCCATTGTGCTGGTAAACTATTATCTCTTTTATCTTCTCCAGCTCACCAAGTATATATTGCCTGGTAAGATCTGTTTGATAGCCCGGAATAAAAATGTTGTCATACAATTGTTTTTCCAACCCGTTTAAAATAGCATCAACACCTTTAAAAGTAAGCCTGCGTTTTATTCTTCTTATTTCTAAATAATAACATTTAATAATGCTGCCTCTTAAGGCACCGGCAACTTTTAAAGTAATAGCTGCAGTTACAAACGGGTTGCCATCCCTGTCGCCGCCGGGCCAAAAACCCATATTGATGATAGATTTGTTTTGTGGTAATGCATAAGCAAACTGGTTTTTTAAAAAAGCAGTTATTCTGCCGGCTGCCTGGTAAAAAACATTTTCGAGGTACCATATTAAACTTACAGCTTCGTCATAAGGGGTTGGCCGTTGTTTTTGCAAAAAAGGAGTTTTTCCCAACTGCTGCAGATACATATTGATCTTTGCAGTATCGTTTTCAGCAAGCGCTTTCGACAAATCGTTAATGATACCTAAAACCGAACCCGGGTAAAATTGCGTTGGATGTGCAGTAAGCACCAGTTGTACAGAAAAGTCTTTTAGTTTTTTCTCCAGTTCCTTTTCTTTTTTATTTTGAATTACTTCCAGCTCCAGCTGCCGTAACGAACCGGGACCTCCAATGTCTCTTACGTCTGTAAAAGCAGCATCTTCCAATGCATCAAATAAAACCACCTGGCGCTCTACAAATTGTATAATGCGGAAAAGCAGGTCTAATTTTTCCTTTTCCTCTTTACAGGTAGTGTGTTTTTGAAAAAAATCCTCAATAATGGCTGCAGGGCTCATCTTCTTTTTAAAACCCTCATCGCAATTACTGAGTAATACAGAAAGCAGGATGCCGGTTTTCTCTATCCGGTAAAAAGGTAAAGACGAAAACAGGCTGTTATACAACTGGTATTTAATACCTACATTATTATTAAACTGCTGCAAACCCCGGGAGCTGTGATGATCCATGTATATTGATATTAATTATTCAGAAAAATGGTAAAAATGGCAGCAATCGGTTAACAAAGATGAATTTTTTTTTGATAATATCCAATCATTTTTTATATATTTGCAATCTATTCAGATGCCAAACAGCATTTATCATATCACCCCTTCTTCAAAGATAGTACATACTATCAGTGGTACTACTATTACCATCACAATCCGCTAAGCGGATTGTATATTATCATATCATCACATGGGCTTTTAGCTGTTTCTTAAAGGAAAACTATTCTTATATAATAATATTATAAAAAATACAACATGCAGGTTATAAAATTCGGAGGTAGTTCGGTAGCATCCGCAGAAAATATCAGTAAAGTAGTGGAGATTGTAAAAGGCAAAACCGGCACAACAAAGCTTGTGGTAGTGGTTTCGGCATTGGGTGGCATAACAGACCTGTTGCTGCAATGTGCTGCAATGGCCGCAGCCAATAATGAATCTTATAAAACCACAGCACAGGAAATAGAACTGCGTCATTTAAATACAGTAAAAGAACTTTTACCTGTAACACTGCAAAGCAGTGTATTAAGCGCCGTAAAAAAAATGTGCAACGAAATTGAAGATATCTGCAATGGTATCTTTTTACTGGGCGAATTATCGGAACGTACAAAAGATAAAATTGTGAGTTATGGTGAATTGATCTCCTCACAAATTATTGCAGCCAAATTAAAAGCTGTTGAACTGGATGTACAATGGAAAGATTCGAGGGAGCTGATTATTACCGACAGTAATTTTGGTGCAGCTTTGGTTGACTTTGCTGCAACAAATAACAATATTCAAAATTATTTTTCTTCAGATAAAGCATCTTTATTCATTGTGCCTGGTTTTATTGCTGCTGATGCCAACGGCACTACTACCACATTAGGCAGAGGTGGATCTGATTATACCGCTGCAATTATTGCAGGTGCAGTTGACGCAAGCGTATTGGAAATATGGACCGATGTATCAGGTATGATGACTGCCGATCCAAGAATTGTTACCAATATCAAACTCATTCCAAAAATTTCTTACCAGGAAGCGATGGAGTTATCGCATTTTGGTGCCAAGGTAATTTATCCGCCAACCATTCAACCGGTAATGAGTAAAAATATTCCGGTATGGATAAAAAATACTTTTGCTCCCGAAGATGAAGGCACAGTGATACAAAATGAATCGATGAAGAATGGTAATGCAATCCGTGGTATTTCCAGCATTAATAAAATTTCGCTGATCAGTTTAGAAGGAAGTGGTATGGTGGGTATACCGGGTTTTAGCAAACGCCTGTTTGAAGCATTGGCTAATAATAAGATCAATGTTATCCTGATCACTCAAAGTTCATCAGAACATTCTATTTGTGTGGCAGTAGATGCAGCAAATGTAACAACGGCAAAACTGGCGGTTGATGCTGCTTTTGCTTATGAAATTGAAACAAAGAAAGTAGATCCGTTGATAATTGAAAACGACCTGGCCATTGTGGCATTGGTAGGGGATAATATGAAAAGCCATACCGGTATTGCAGGCAGAATGTTTAGTGCGTTGGGAAAAAACGGTATCAATATCCGTGCTATTGCGCAGGGCTCATCCGAAAGAAATATTTCTACCGTAATTGCATTAAGTGATGTTACCAAAGCGGTGAATGTTTTGCATGAAGCATTTTTTGAAACCACTTACAAACAGGTGAATGTGTTTATTGCCGGCGCAGGAAATGTAGGCAGTAAATTACTGGGACAATTAAACCAGCAACTTGAATATTTAAAAAACCGAAACAGGTTAAATATAAAAATAGTAGGACTTGCAAATAGTAAAAGGGCATTGTTGAATGATGATGGTATTGACCTGGGTAAGTGGAAAAATTTATTATCAACTGCACCTTCAAATACTATTGAAGGATACATTGATACCATTATTGAAAAGAATTTACGAAATACTATTTTTGTAGATGTTACTGCAAGCGATGTGGTGGCAACCTGCTACAATAAGTTATTACAAAAAAGTATAGCCGTGGTGGCTTGTAATAAAGTAGCCTGCTCTTCTTCTTACAGTTATTACCAGCAGTTAAAAGAAAGTGCAAGTGAATTTAATGCTAAATTTTTATTTGAAACGAATGTAGGCGCAGGATTGCCAATTATCGGTTCGCTTAACGATTTAATAAGCAGCGGCGACAGGGTAAATAAAATGCAGGCCGTACTGAGCGGTACATTGAATTTTGTGTTTAATAATTACGATGGAAAAAAATCTTTTGCATCTGTAGTTAAGCAGGCGCAGGATGAAGGGTACACCGAACCTGATCCACGTTTAGATCTTAGTGGTAAAGATGTGATGCGTAAGATAATGATATTGGCAAGGGAAAGTGGCGAAAAAATTGAGATGGAAGATATTGCCAACAATTCATTTATGCCCGAAAGTTGTATGCAGGGTTCAGTAGAAGATTTTTATGCGGCCATGGAAAAAGAAGAAGCACATTTTAAAGCTATTTATGATAAGGCTACTGCAGACGGGTGCAAATTAAAATTTGTTGCATCGTACGAAAACGGGAAAGCTGCAGTAGGGTTGCAGCATATCAATCCCGAGCATAATCTTTATCATTTGTATGGTAAGGATAATATTGTTTTGTTTTACACCAACCGTTATCCTGAACAACCGATGGTAATTAAAGGAGCCGGTGCCGGTGCAGAAGTTACGGCAAGTGGTGTTTTTGCGGACATTATAAGAGCGACACACAATTAAGAGCCCCCTCCGCTCCGCCGGGGCGGAGAACTAATTATGGAGTAAAGCAGCGTGAAGAATGCGTATGTGGGTTGCCACTATGAATGATGCAGATGCAAAACATAATTAAAGTTGAATAAAGAAATATTGTTGAAGAGTGATTATTCATTCTTTTTACTAAAAAAAATGAATAACAGAACAAGTTCGCCACTGAAGCAAAATAGAATTAGTTTAGCTTGGTAAAAAAACAAACTGCTTAATGAAAATGAGCGAAAATAAAAATACAGAGACTTTGAATAACTCCCCTTTAGGGGTTGGGGGCATTAAAATTCTTGCTCCTGCAACTATTGCAAACCTGGTTTGTGGATTTGATATACTGGGCCTTGCACTCAACCATCCACAGGATGAAATGCAAATGACATTGAGTGATGAACCCGGCATCAGAATAAAACATATTGATGGATATAATTTACCAACCGAAACAGCAAAAAATGTAGCAGGTGCAGCTTTGTCAGCATTGCTGGATGAATACGAAAATAAAAATATTGGTTTTGATTGCATCATCAACAAAATTATTAAACCCGGCAGCGGGCTTGGATCCAGTGCGGCAAGCAGTGCCGGTGCTGTTGTTGGTGCCAATCATTTATTGAATAATCATTTTAGTAAGATGGACCTGGTACGCTTTGCCATGAATGGCGAAAAAGTTGCCAGTGGCGTAAAACATGCTGATAATATTACGCCCTGTATTTATGGCGGCGTTACATTGATCCGTTCAATTTTTCCTTTGGATATTATTCCATTAGCTGCGCCGCCCATGTTTGTAACAGTGGTGCATCCGCAGATAGAAGTTAAAACAAGTGATGCCCGACAGATACTGCGTAAAGAAGTACAGTTGAAAGATGCGATAAAACAATGGGGCAATATCGCTGGCCTTGTGGCCGGGTTTTTACAAAATGATTATGAACTCATCAGCCGTAGTTTGGAAGATGTGATCATTGAACCTATCCGCAGTATTTTAATTCCGGGTTTTGATGAAATAAAAGTTAAGTGTAAAGAAGCCGGTGCATTAGGTGGTGGTATCAGCGGCAGCGGCCCTTCCGTTTTTATGCTTAGCAAAGAAGAAAGTACTGCAAAAAATGTAGAGCAGGTAATGAAAGATATTTATGATAAAATAGGAGTGGACTATCATACGCATGTAACAACAGTAAATAATAATGGGGTGAAGATTGTGAGTGGTCAATAGTAAGTAGTCAATAGTGAGTGGCGAGTTGTGAATTTGAAGTCGTATTAACTACTAAACTCCTAAACCCTAAACTTCTAAACCAATTAACCAATAAACCAGTTAACAAATCAACAATGCAATTTTACAGTTTAAATAAACAATCACCCGACGTAAATTTTAAAGACGCTACAATAAACGGACAGGCACCTGATAAGGGATTGTATTTCCCAAAAACTATTCCGCAGGTAAAAAAAGAGTTGATCGGTAATATTGAAAACATCAGCAATGAGGAAATAGCTTTTGAAGTGATCAAGCCTTATGTAGGTAATACTATTACCGAAAACGAGTTGTATACTATTGTAAAAGAAACGGTAAACTTTTCAATACCATTGGTAAAAGTTACCGATGATATTGCTGCATTAGAATTATACCACGGCCCAACCCTGGCATTTAAAGATATTGGTGCAAGGTTTATGAGCCGTTGCCTCGGTCATTTTGTAAAAGGCAGCGATAAAAAAGTTACGGTACTGGTGGCAACAAGTGGCGATACCGGTGGCGCAGTTGCAAATGGTTTTTACAATGTAGCAGGAGTAGATGTAGTGATATTATATCCTTCAGGAAAAGTGAGCAGTGTACAGGAAAAACAATTGACCACGCTTGGTAATAATATTCATGCGCTGGAAGTGGAGGGTAATTTTGACGATTGTCAGCAAATGGTAAAAGCCGCTTTTTTAGATGCAGAACTTAATAAGAAATTGTTTTTAACGTCTGCTAATTCAATAAATGTAGCAAGATGGTTGCCGCAGCAATTTTATTATTTCTTTGCTTACAAACAATGGTTGCAAAAAGATAACCCTCCGGTAATATGTGTGCCCAGCGGAAATTTTGGAAATATCTGTGCAGGTTTATTGGCCAATGCATCAGGCTTGCAGGTAAAACATTTTATTGCAGCTACAAATGCCAATGATGTGGTGCCCGAATTTTTTAAAACAGAAAATT
Source organism: Ferruginibacter sp. (assembly GCA_017983695.1). GTDB lineage: Bacteria > Bacteroidota > Bacteroidia > Chitinophagales > Chitinophagaceae > Ferruginibacter. The sequence continues at coordinate 202,088 of JAGOAX010000006.1, read as the reverse complement.
ACCAACCCAAAAAAGCGGTAGCTACAATTTCCAATGCCATGGATGTTGGCGACCCCAGTAATTTTGTACGCATCATGCAGTTGTTTCAACAGCAGGTGAGCAGCTTAAAAAATAAAGTAAGCAGCTGCAGTGTAAGTGATGCTGTAACAAAAGCAACTTTATTATCTGTTTTTAAAGAACACAATTATTTATGTGATCCGCATGGAGCCGTGGCTTACCGTGCATTGGAAGATTATTTACAAACTCATCCCAACGATAAAGGCATATTTTTAGAAACTGCCCACCCGGTAAAATTTTACGATGTGGTGGAGCCGGTTATCGGTCAAACAGTACCCGTGCCGGAAAGTATTCAGCAACAAATGAACGCAGTAAAAAAGAGTACAAAAATTAAAGCAGGCGGAACTGAATTAAAAGAGTTTTTGATGGAGATGTAAAATACTCTGGATTGTATAAAATATTTTCTGTGGCGAAGCAAGTTAAAGGTGTTCATTAAAAAGACCATTTATTTTTTGATAGCATACCATCCTTTTTGAAAAAAAAGTATCAGCACATTTTTATTATTATCTTTTTCATTTAATTTAAATCTGGTATAGCCAACAGCAAGCCCTAAAAAAACTTAATTTAGCAATAAAAATAAATACAAGTGGGTACAGAGTTTACGATTGCTCTTACTAAGTTATTATTGCGTTTTGTAATAACAATTACAGCGCTGGTACTAACACCATTTGCCAAAGCGCAACTTTGCAGCGGCAGTCTGGGCGACCCTGTGGTAAATATTACATTTGGTGCTGCCGGTAGTGGTAATGGCGGCTATGTTCCTCCGGGTGCTTACACGTATACCAGCTCCAGTTGCCCCAACGACGGTTTTTATACACTTACCAACAGCACATCGGGTTGTTTTGGCAACAGCTGGCTTACGGTAAATTCCGATCATACAGGTAATGGCGCTTTTATGCTTGTGAATGCTTCTTATACACCGGGAGATTTTTTTGTATCTACAGTAACAGACCTTTGCCCAAACACCACCTACGAATTTGCAGCATGGATATTGAATGTGATGGCACGTAGCGGTATTAAACCCAATATTACTTTTAGTATTGAAACTACAAACGGTACAGTGCTGCAGCAATATTCCACCGGCGATATACCCGAAACTTTTACCGCCAGCTGGAAGCAGTATGGCTTTTTTTTTACTACACCTGCAACAAACCCGGTAATTGTTTTGCGCATGACCAATAATGCGCCCGGTGGTGGTGGTAATGATATTGCACTTGATGATATTACTTTCAGGCCATGTGGTGCAGGAGTTATTACTGCTGCCATACAGGGCAACAGCGATACTGTAAATATTTGCCAGGGCAACACAGGTAGCTATACTTTTAACGGAACAGTTTCATCTGCATACGCATCGCCGGTTAATCAATGGCAGCTTAGTAATGATTCAGGAAAAATATGGAAGGATATTACTGGCGCCAACGGATTAAACTACACAATGACACCCGGCAGTGCAGGTGCTTATTGGTACAGGTTTACTGTAACAGACAGGAATACTGCAGGCATCAGCAGCTGCCGCATTTCATCAAATATTGTTGTTGTAAATGTTCATGCCAGTCCTATTGTAAATGCAGGTCCCGACAAAATTGTTTTTGCAGGCGATTCAATTATACTTGATGGAACAGTTAGCGGACAAAACTCTTCGTATTACTGGGATCCTCCAAACTATTTGAATAATAATAACCTGCTTACCCCTTCAGCATCGCCGCCTGCAGATATGTATTATACACTTTTTGCAAACTCTGCTTATGGTTGTCCCGGTGTTGCTGATGAAGTATTTGTAAAAGTGGTGGCCGGTATTTTTGTACCTAATGCTTTTACACCCAATAATGATGGTAAGAATGACCATTGGCGTATTCCTTTTCTTGATCCCCAGTTTGGTGGCGTGGTAAATGTATATAACCGTCTTGGCGAATTAGTGTATCATACAGAATCGGCTGTTGTTGATTGGGATGGTACATTTAAAGGAATGCCGCAATCTACAGGAACCTATGTATATCACATCAGGTTTAAAAATATAAAGCATGCAGATATGACGGGGACTTTTATTTTAATAAGATAGTGTTAATGGATAATAGCATTTTTCAGAATTATCAGTAATCATTTTTATTGTTTGCAGCCTTAGGTTTTTCAGCAGGCTTTTTTGTTTTATCATCCACAACCGGTTTTAATGCAGGCGGTGTTTGTTTGTCTTTATTGCTGCTTTTATTTTTATTGGTATCTGCTGCAGCTTTAGGTATTTCACTTTCTATTTTAATATCTTCTGTTGGTGTATTATCAATCATCGGGTCGGTAATAAAATCTCCTGCATCGCCATTACCTTCATCAACAGCAGTACTGTCGCCTTGCTTGAAAATTTTACCCCAGTCGGTATCGGCAGATAATTCTTCGTTATTCATAGCCGCCGGTTTTTCAAATGCAGTTAACTTACCATAGCCTAATTTTTTATCTGCATAAACCTTGCTCATAAAAACACCCCAGTTAGGTGCAGCCATTTCGCTACCGCCAGCTGTACCGCTATAAATACGTATAAATGGATCTTCGCACCCCACCCATGTGCCGGCAAGTAATTCGGGAGTGTAACCAATAAACCAGCCATCAGCATTATCATCAGTAGTTCCTGTTTTGCCAGCTTTTTCTACAGGTATATTATAGTTGTTTAAAGAACGTGCAGTACCAAATTTTACAACCCCCTGCATTAATTGTACCATGGTAAATGCCGATGCTTCGCTCATTACCTGTTTAGTTTCGGGGGTAAATTGTTGTAATACATTTCCGCTTTTATCTTCAATACGTGTAATTAAAATTGGTTCGGTATTTAAACTTTTATTAGGGAACATGGTATAGGCCTGCAGCATTTCCAGCATAGGTATTTCCGCAGCGCCTAATGCAAGAGAAGTGTAAGGCGGCAGTTTTGATTTAACACCGCATGTCGTGGCAAACTCAATAACTCTTTTTATGCCTACCAGGTTTGCTATTCTAACAGCAGCTGTATTTTTAGAAAAGGCAAGACAATTGGCCATTGTACCACCACCACCGTAAAAGGTTTTCATGACTCCGCCATATTGTACTGCACCTCCGGGTATTTCAGTAGCCGGAGTATAGCCTGCATCTTGTACACCTAATGAATAAATTAATGGTTTAATGGTAGAACCTACCTGTCTTTTTGTAGTGATATGATCGAACTTAAACCATTTGTAATCGATACCTCCAACCCAGCATTTTACTTCGCCTGTCTTAGGGTCCATTGCTGCAAAAGATGTTTGCATTAGTTGCTTATGATATTTTATAGAATCATACGGTGTCATTATAGTATCTTTTTCTCTCCTTGCATTCCATGCAAATATTTTCATTTTTACCGGTACATAAAACGACTTTTTTATGTCTTCATCTTTTCTTTCATCTTCTTTCATGTTCTTCCATCGCTCACTTTGTTTCATCGCATTTACAATAGTAACCTCATGTTCTTTCCACATTTTAGTTCCATTGTTCTTCATGCTCCAGTCTAATTTTTTTTGTATTACCGGCATATGCTGTACCACAGCCTCTTCGGCATATTGCTGCATTTTACTGTTGATGGTGGTATAAATTTTTAATCCAGCACGGATAAGATCATACGGTTCGCCTGTTTTTGGGTTTGTATGTTCTGCACACCATTTTTTTAATTTGTCTTTTAATACATCCCTGAAGTAGGGAGCAATACCAATATTCTCATCTAATTTTTTATAATTAGTGATGAGGGGCTTTGCCCTTAGTTTTGCCGATTGCTCTTCTGTTAAATAATGTTGTTTGCAAACCACCATCTGGTTAATAACAGTATTCCTTCTGTCGAGTGCTTCTTTTGGCCGGGTAATAGGGTTGTAGATATATCCCTTTAACATACCAATCAATACAGCTCCTTCTTCAATCTTTAAATCTTTTGGTTCTTTTTGAAAATAGATACGGGAAGCATTACGTATGCCAAATGCATTACCCCATGGCGCCCTGTTTAAATATAAAGCTATGATCTCCTCTTTGGTAAAATTGCGTTCCAGCTTTACCGCTACTATCCATTCTTTAAGTTTATCAATACTGCGTTTAAAAATATTTCCTCTTCCCTGGCCCAGCATCATTTTAGCTACCTGTTGTGTAATAGTACTGCCACCACCCTGTGTGCCTAATGTAAATACCACCCTGCCCAATGCCTGTGCATCTATACCGGAGTGATCGTAAAAACGTTCGTCTTCTGTTGCTATAAGTGCATTGATAACATTAGGAGAAATTTCGCTGTACTTTACTTCGCTTCTGTTTTCAGCATAATATTTCCCCATCAATATTCCATCGCTGCTGTAAATTTCACTGGCAAGGTCAGCTTCAGGATTCTCCAGTTCCGATACCGATGGCATTTTGCCAAACAAACCAAAGTTGGCACAAAGCAACAGCAGTATCAATAAACCAAAGCCACCTAAAAATAAACGCCATAAAATTTTTACAGAACGCTTCATATAGTAATTGAGATTAGAATTATAAATTAAACTGTTGCTGCCGCAAAACTAAAAAACGGTTTTTTATGATTACGATAATGCCTGTTAAAACTTACCCGGGTAAATTGTATTTAACAAGGTTTTGTAACCGGTCATATCTTTATTTTCTTTTAATACCTGCAGGTTTTCTTTCGTTATTATAAAGAATGAATATTTATTAGCAGGCAACCACGATAGTTCTCTCGGGGCATCTTTTTTTAGTTTAGCGTAATATTCTAAAGCAGCAGCACCATCAGCAAAAGACGACATTACCAAAAGGTTGAGGCCAGCATCCAATGCATCCTTAGCAACATCTATCACCTGGCCATAATAGTTTTCTTTATTGTAACGGCTAAGCGCATTTTTGGCTTCATTCACATACACCCCATCCACTTTATCTAAAATCATAATTACAGTATGCGGCGCATCTGTTTTCATTACAAAAGAACCTTTAGCTAAAACCGGAATTGCTTTAACGGTATCTTTTACATTAACTGCAGGTGCTGTAACATTAATTTGTTTTGCCGGTGCAGCCGGTGCTACAGGTGGCGCTTTTACAATCGGTTTATTATCTTCAATTGCTATCAGTTTAGTATCATCTTCGGCTCTTGTAACCTGTAAGCTGGTAAGGTAAGCTTCGATGTCTTTTCTTCTTTGCAGTACACTAATCATTGTTTCGGCCTTATTCCTTAACGGCGAGTTTTGATTATTTTGGATGAGTGCATTTAAGCCGGCTATTGCAACACTGTCGTTACGCTGGCGTACATTGTACAGTGCTTCAATATAAAGTAATTGCGGTGTCCAGTAATTTATGCCATACAAGGCATCGGCTTTTTTCTTTTCTGCAATGGCTTCCTCAAACCTGCCTTCTATAAAAAGATTATAAATGTTTTCGTACAGTTTTGTAGCCTGTGGGTTTTGTATTTTTGGATCGAGGGCAGCAGGGTTATTCAGCAACTGCCCGGCTTTGCTGTTGATAAATTTTGTGTTTATTAAATTTTTATAGTAGTTGGCTCTTTCTGTATTGCCCAGTTTATTATAACAGTAATACAATCCTAAATACACATCCCCATCTTCTAATTTATCAGGGAAGCGTTGCAGGTAATCTTCGTAAGTTGTTATGGCTGCCTGGTAATCTTCCAGTTCGTTCTGGTATAATTTTGCAAGTGAGAATAAATTTTCGGCAAGTACGGTATTACTGCTGTCTAATTTTTCTTTGGTAAGTGGTAACTGTTCCATTAACGCCTCGTAACTTATTTCTGTTGGCAATAAAGATGTATTGCTGCTGCTGTCCGTTCCAATATTTTTTCCGCTTGTTGTTGTACCTCCGGTATTTTTTAAACTGATATCAATGGCTGATTTCCTGCGCCAGTTATCTACATTAACCCTGCTGCCCCAATTGCTTTTAAATTCATTAAACCCTCTTGATTTAAGAGAGCTGTTATAAAAATACCATTCTCCTTTGGCGCTGTTTGTTGCAAACAGATCTGCCGGTGGGGCATTCCTGTTTTGAAAAGCTGGTGATGTGCCGCTTGCTGTAGCGCTCTCATCTTTAAGGCCGCTTTCTTTACGCAGTTTCTTCACTAATTTTTTTACAAAGATTTCTCTGTCGGCAGCAGGAAGTGTTGCTATGCGCTGCAGGCTGTCTTCCCGTTCAATATTATCAATAAAGCCAACTATTTTGGTTAAAGCAGTACGCCTTGATTCTATCTGTGCCATTTTATCTGCAAGAGTAGTGTCACTCAGTTGCAGGCTGTCGTACATATTGGCCGCCATTTTATACATGCGGCGGTTGTAAGCAATATCGCCTAATTGTAAAAAGGCTTTGTTTTTATACGGAATATTATTCTCGTTGTATTTAACGCTTTTGTCAAAGTAAATAATAGCAGCATTGGTATCGGGTTTTTGCATGGCAAGAATACCGGCAGAATGATACACTATATCACGATAGGCTTCAAACTTATCTTTTTTTGCCATTTTTAAAAGATTGGCAATACTGTTGTTTAACTCTTTTCCATTATCGCCGCTGCGGTACATTTTTGCATTGTTCAACTGGGCATAAATATCAAGCAAAGGATCGATGGTGTGTTGCGACGCTTTATTGTAGTATACCGAGGCCTTTTCTATATTGCCATTCATTTCGTATAACTGCGCCAGCAAAAATTCCCTTCTTGATCTATCCTGTTTATCATCGGAATTACTTAATGCTTTTTCCAGGTGAACAGCAGTGCTGTCAAAGCCGCCCTGTTTAAAATACCAATAAGCATTTACATCATCCAGGTCGTTTTGTAAACGTTTGGGCAGGTTGGCATCGTTTTGTAAAGTGTTGATAAGGCCGGCACTTTCTCCAAACTCATCCTGCTCAATAAGTGTACGGGCAAGCCATATCAATGCATCGTTACGGCTTGGCGGTAATGCAGCTATCTTTTGTAAAATGTTTCTTTTTTCGGTATTGGCAATAGAAATATTACTGGCACTGGCCGAGGCATTGCCACCTACAACACGGTTATCATCTTCGCCTTTTTTGCGGGGGAATAAATTGTAATTAATAAACTGAAAGGTCATTGCAGCCGAATCAAAATCTTTACGGTAGTAATAAGCTTTTCCTATAAGCAAGTAAAGGTTGTCAATCCAGTCGTTACGCAAATCGTGTAATAAAATACCGGCAGTGCATTTATAAATAACAGAATCAAATTCTCCTTTTTGCGATGCGGTATTATCTAAAGAGTAAGGATAAAAAGGAAGCAGTTTGCTGTAATCATCTTTGTTGGCAAGCTTAGCTCTTTCAATAGCAGCATTTACTTTATTGTTAGCATTAAAATAGTAATTGTAATGGGTTACGGTGTTTTGTATAAAATTCCGGGGCTTGGTAAACTTTTTATTGGCTGTTTTTTCCGATCCTAATTTCCGGGTCTCGTACTTTTCAGGTTTTTTTTCTTTACCGAATGGGTCAAGCGTCCAGGTAGGTTGTGCAATTGACCTGGTAAAACAAAGGAGTGAAACGCAAAAAAATAATATATAAAAACTTGTTTTCTTCAGCATGAATCAAATGGTTAGATAACGGGGTTAAATATCGGTATTTTTTATTGAATGATGCCTGTAAAGGTATTAGATTAATAGCACTTTAGCCTTTTTTTAAGAGGATAAGCAGGCATGAAATATTACAGGCAACACCTTGGGTATAAGTACTCATTTTTCTACTGATATTGCTTTTTTAGCCTTCTTTACTTAATTTTATCGTCCTGCAAAAAAAATATATGGCAAAATTTGACGCCAACAACACATTAAAACGCTTAAGAAATCGTTACAGGTTGGTGGTTATGAATGAAGACACCTACGAAGAGGTGGTAAGGTTTAAGCTAAACCGGCTGAGTGTTTATATAGCTTTAAGTACCCTTTTTGTTTTATTAACCGGCTTAACCGTGGCATTAATAGTATTTACACCGCTTAAATATTATTTGCCGGGGGTGGGTTATGGTAATTCCAAGCAGGTAAAGGAATATAAAATGCTTAAAATAAGAACAGACTCGATAGAACAGGCTTTGCAATACAAGCAACAATATTTGAACGATTTGCAGAAAGTTTTGGGCGGAACTGTTCCCAAACTGGATACCAACAAGCTGGATTTGCCAAAACTGGAGAATAGTGCTGATTGATTGAAAAATTTGCAACCTCAAAAACTACAAGAATATGTTTAATTCCAAATCTAAGTCAACTCTTGACGAAACGACCGCTGGTTCAACCACCATCATCGGGGCAGGAACCACCATTACCGGCAATGTGTTAAGCAACGGCGATATACGCATTGACGGTATTATAAAAGGTAATCTTATTGCAAAAGCTAAAATTTTAATTGGTGCCGAAGGGCTGATTGAAGGAGATATTGACGGTAAGCAGGCCGATATTTTAGGTAAGGTGAAGGGTAAAATAAAAGTGGCCGACCTGTTATACCTGCATGGTAAAGCTGTAGTTGATGGCGATATTTGTGCCGGTAAATTACAGATAGAGCCTACCGCAGCTTTTAACGGCCAGTGCCAGATGGGTGCCAATGTAGTAGAACTGATAACCGAAAGAGCCAATGCAGTTAACGAATAACCGGTTGCTCTAGCATTGTTTGCATATATTTTTAATGCCTTCAATTTTATTGAAGGCATTGCTGTTGTATTTTGGGTGTTATCTTTGCAGTCCTTCTTTTTTGTAATAAAGAAATGCCCGAATAAAAAAAACGCCATGCAAGAAAACCGCAAACAGATTTTTCCTTTAGTTTTTCTCTTTATTTTTTTGAACGCCTTCTTTTTAACAATGCCTTCTTTTTTAGAAAAAAAAGGTATTGACCGGGATGTGCTGATAGCAGCCAATGCTTTATTTTTTTTAACCAACTTTATTGTCTTTGTTTTACAGCGCAAAGCATTGCAAAATGCCAATCCAAATGCATTTGTACGCAGCATAATGGCCGGCACCATGATAAAGATGCTTGTAGTTGCCGGGGCTTTTGTGGCTTATATCATGCTCGCCGGAAAAGCAGTAAACAAGCCTGCGGTGTATATATCCATTTTCCTGTATTTCCTTTACCTTGCCGTAGAAGTTGCCATTGTAATGAAGATGAATAAAAAGAAAAATGCCTAAACAGGAAGCACCGCTTTTACAGTTACAATCTTATTTACCCCAGGGCAGTTTTGACGAAGTGCTGTATTACCTGCAACATTATAAAGTACATCTTACCATTACCAGGAGCCGCCAAAGCATTTTAGGAGATTACCGCCATGCCCATGCCGATAAAACGCACCGCATAAGTGTAAATGGCAATTTGAATAAATATGCTTTTTTAATTACGCTGCTGCATGAGCTGGCACATTTATTTACCTACGAACAGTTTGGGCACCGTGTTATGGTACATGGTAAAGAGTGGAAAAATGAATTCAGTAAGATACTGGCCCGCTTTTTATTGCAAAAGGTTTTTCCTGCAGATATTGAAAAAGCATTGTTGCAGACATTGCAAAATCCTGCGGCCAGCAGTTGTGGCGATGAAAAATTGTTAAGGGTACTGCATAATTATGATGAAAAAAAACAGGGCGTATATTTAATAGAACAACTTACTGAGGGCAGCCTGTTTAAAATAAAAGGCAACCGCATTTTTAAAAAAGGAGAGCAGGTGCGTAAAAGGTATAAATGTGTTGAAGTTAAAACCGGAAAAATGTATTTGTTCAGCCCGGTGTACGAAGTGGAATTTATTCCGGGTTAATTCAGCCATCTCTCCAGCACCTTTTCATCGGCACTTAATTTGCCCAGCACTTTATATTTACTTTGTTTTAAAACCCAGCTGGAAGCTGCGTTTTCTTTTTGAACATTTCTTGTGCCAACAAATGTAGAATGGATGAAGTAAACCTGGCTATTATCATTATAAATAAAACCAGTGTGGTTATCCAGTCCAACAATGTATAATCCATAGCCCTGTTGCTGAATGGCCTGTATAAAAACAGCTATATCAACATTACTAAAACGCCGGATGTATTTAGGTTGAATTAATGTTGTAATCATTTGCTCCGATGCACACTGTGCCAGTTTTACACGGGCAAGATTTAACCCGGCATCCCGTAATACAGTAGTTACAAAATAGCCGCAGGCAATATTGCCCTGCTGTGGTTTTTCGCTAATGCCGTTGTAATCCCATTTGGTACCTATCCAATTGGGTATAATAGTTTCGGCTACAGCACGGGTAAATATCTTCTCCCTTCCTTCTTTTGTTAATGCAGTCCAGTTTATTTTATTTTTTTGTTTGATGAACAGAATTTGTTTTTTGCAGGAGTCGTAATTTATAGGAGTGCTCACCGTAGTGGTTGCTGCAAGTTGTGCAGCATTTACCTGCTTATTTTTTTGATGACAGGCATTTAATAACAACAATAAAAAAGCCGGGAATAATAATTTCATTTTACAAATCTGCCAGTTAGATTCAGTAACAACTTAATTCCATACAACTAATCTTCTAAATCTTTTATCATCCAGATGTCGCAGCCGCCATGGCCGCTATTGCCCTGTGGGGCATTCAGGTAACTGAATCCCATTTTTTCATACAGCGGCACGGCAATATTCAATTCGGGCATTGTTTCTAAATACATTTTTTTGTAGCCCAGTTCTTTGGCTGCGGTAAAACATTGCTTCATCAATAATTTTCCAATGCCTTTGCCTCTTGCGGCAGGGGCAAGATAAAGTTTTACCAGTTCGCAGGTGTCTTCAGGTAAATTTGCCGTAGGATAAATGCCGGCTCCACCCAGTATCATACCGTTTTCTTCTGCAACAAAATAAATGCTTTTATCATCTGTAAAAACGGCGGATAAATTATCGGTGGTAGCATCAAAATAAACTGTGCCGGGTTTATTGGCATTAAATTCTTCTAAAGAACTGCGGATGATTTTTGCCAGCATTGCATTATCCGCAGCTTGTATAGTTCTCAGTAAAAAATTTTCCATAGCAGTTAAGCAACTTTTTCTTCAATAAAACGCAGGAGGTTACCATTATTATCTTTTACACAAAATTCTTTCACTCCGCCCGGCGCATCTTTCAGTTGTCCTTTTAAATTAATGATATCAGCTGCCGATAATTCGCTGTACAGGCATTCCAGATCAGTTACTTTAATATAACAACGGGAGTTTTCGCAAAGATATTTATCAGCACACAGGAAAAAGTGTATTTCCACGGCATCTTTTTTCATCACCACATACCCTCCCTGGTTATAAGTTGTAAAACCTAATTTATTTTCGTAGAACATTATGGTTTCTTTTATGTTTAATGCTGGTAACACCGGGATGATCTTTTGTATCATTTCACTTTTTATTACAAGTAAGATAGTGTGTTTTAAAAAAATAATATACTTTCGATGCTGAAATTAACCATGTAGCCCCATTGTTTGAAGTAAAAAAATATAGCGAAGAAGAATTAGTTGTGGAATTGCAGGGACGCAACCAGCAGGCCTTCTCCTATTTATATGATAATTATGCCGGGGCATTAAACGGGGTTATTACAAAGCTTGTTGAAGACAGGGAGCTTGCAGAGGATATTTTGCAGGAAGCTTTCGTTAAAATATGGAATAATTTCTCCAGTTACGATGCCACAAAAGGCCGTTTGTTTACGTGGATGATAAATATTACACGAAATCTTACTATTGATACGCTGAGGAGTAAAGGGTACAAAAAACAACAGAAAATCTCAAGTGACGAGAATTCCGTAAGTAATTATGCCGAAAGTGGAGCAGTGGAAAAATTTGATACCTTAGGTATAAGGAAACAATTGGTAAACCTGAAGCCGGAGCAAAAGGTTATTATTGACCTGGCATATTTTAACGGGTATACCCAGGACGAAATTTCAAAAGAGATGGGCATACCTTTGGGTACTGTAAAAACACGAATGCGATCGGCCATACTGGAGTTAAGAAAATTATTACAATAAAAGTGGATATACAAGATATCATATCATCAGGGTTATTGGAGCTTTATGCAGCAGGGCTTACTTCTAACGAAGAAAGCGCACAGGTACAGGCATGGGTAAAACAATACCCCGAAGTTGCAGCTGAGCTGAAGGCCATAGAATTGAGGCTGGAAGATTATGCACAGGCAAATGCAGTTGCGCCAGGTGCTGCTGTAAAAGATAAATTGTTTGCCCAAATAAATACTCCTGCAACCGCAACCAATGGTAACGACTTTGCAAAAACTGCTACAGTTATACCTATAAAAAATTATTGGAAATGGGCTGTGGCAGCTTCGGTAATATTATTAATAGGAAGTGCAGCAATGAATTTTATTTACTTCAATAAATTTACTACTGCTAACAATAATTTACAGCAGGTACAGGAAAAATTATCTCTTGCAGATCAGCAAATGACAGACATGAACAAGGATATGGAAGTGGTGCATAGTCCGTATAGTATGCCTGTGGCTCTTAAAGGCCAGGAGGCAATGCCTGATGCCACTGCAAAAATTTTCTGGATGCAGAATACAAAGGAAGTAATGATTGATGCCAGTAATTTACCCGATGCTCCATCGGGCATGCAATACCAGTTTTGGGCAATTGTTGACGGCAAACCTGTTGACGGCGGCATGATAATTACAAATGATAAGGGTAAAAAATTCCGTATGCAAAAGATGAAATCTTTTGGTAAAGCCGAATTTTTTGCCATCTCTCTGGAAAAAGAAGGTGGTAGCCCTGTACCAACCAAAGTAGTAAGTATGGGTAAAATTTAATCCCTCCCTAATAAACTTCCCCCATCTTTTATAAGCCGTTTTATTTTATCTAATAAAAAGCAGTATAAACTTCAACAAGAAAAAATATTTAAAAAATCAATCCAATAATTTTCATCCTTCGTAAGTGTTTGTGTAAACTTTAATAATAAAAAATAAAACAGACATTTATGAAACAGGTTAAAAAATTATTTTTTGTGGCAATGGCATCATTGTTCTTCAATGCTTCATTTGCTCAAATGGAAGAGACTAAAATGGTAGGTGGTGCTGCTATGTATCCTTCAAAAAATATTGTAGAAAATGCGGTAAACAGTAAAGACCATACCACATTGGTGGCTGCAGTAAAAGCTGCAGGGTTGGTTGCCACATTGCAAAGCGCAGGGCCATTTACAGTATTTGCACCAACCAACAAAGCTTTTGAAATATTACCTGCAGGTACTGTAGATAATTTATTAAAACCAGAAAGTAAAGCTGCTTTAACCGGCGTACTAACTTATCATGTGGTTGCCGGTAAATATTCTTCAATGGACCTGGCAAAATTAATTAAAGCCGGAAAAGGTACTGCAACAGTTAAAACTGTAGCTGGGGGGAATTTAATGATAATGATGAAAGGAAAGAAAATTGCCATTAAAGATGAAAACGGAGGTGTTGCTTATGTAACCATTAAAGACGTTAATCAAAGCAATGGTGTTATACATGTAATTGATCATGTAGTATTACCAAAAATGTAAAAATGCTGATCACGGGGTAAATTAAGCGCTGTTCTTTTTTAAGGGCAGCGTTTTTATTTTTTGTTTAACAGCGAATAAATGGCAGTATCTAAAAATTTCCCCCGAAAAAAGAAATCTTCTTTAAAATAGGCTTCCCTTACAAACCCAGTAGTTTCTAAAAGTGCGGCCGATGCAGCATTGCCGGGGTTAATATGCGCCTCTATACTGTGCAGCTTCATGGCGTTAAAACCAAAATCAATAACAGTATTTGCCGCTTCTTTCATTATTCCTTTGCCCCACAAGTCAGGGTGTATCATATAACCGATCTCTGCACGGTAATGTTCTTTTATTATTCTCCAAAAACCAATTGAACCAACCAGTATTTCAGGTTTTTCTTTAAGGCTTATAGCCCAGTTTATGCCATCATTATTATCCAGGGAATTATCAATCCGTTCAACCAGCTCTTCTACTTCCTGCAAATTTTTGGTTTTTTCTTTGTCAATGTATTGCATTACTTTTTCACTGGAGCGAAGGAAGAGCAATGCAGCAGCATCTGCTTTTGTTATGCGCCTTAGCAGTAACCTGTCGGTTTCAAGTTGTGGAAATGGGGTGAATACCGGTTCAAGCATGGTTTAAATTTTATGTTACAGCAAAATACTTTTCTTAATTTTAAACTATGGTAAAAATAAAAATAATCTCCCCGATAGTATTGTTTTTTTTGGTGCCGCTTTTTTCTGCGGCTCAAAATTTTGGTGGCAATGCGCCATCCATAAAGTGGAAGCAGATCAATACCAAAAAAGCAAAAGTTATTTTTCCGGCCGGGCTGGATAGCCAGGCTAACCGAATTGCCAATGTTGTTGAGTTAATGGATATTGCTACTTCTAAAACAATGGGGGGCAGCCAGCGCAAATGGAATATTGTATTGCAAAATCAAACCACCATATCCAATGCATATGTACGTATGGCGCCAATACTTAGTGAATTGTATATGATGCCGCCGCAGGATAATTTTTCAACTGGCAGCCTTCGCTGGGATGATAACCTGATCATTCATGAAAACAGGCACATGCAGCAGTTCAGTAATTTAAATATCGGCGTTGCTAAATTGTTTAATTTTTTCCTGGGGCAGGAAGGCCAGCTGTTTGCAAACGGGCTTTTATTACCTGACTTTTTTTTTGAAGGTGATGCCGTATGGCAGGAGACTTTGGTAAGTGCACAGGGCAGGGGCAGGATGCCATCTTTTCTTAATGGCTTTAAATCGCTTTGGCTCGAGAATAGAAAATACAGCTGGTCTAAATACCGTAGTGGTTCTTTAAAAGATTTGGTGCCGGATCATTATCCTATCGGTTATATTTTGATTGGTTATGGATATGAAAAATACGGTCCTGACTTTTGGGAAAAAGTAACAGGGGATGCCATGCGGCTGAAAAGCTTTTTTAATAAAGCAATCGAAAGAAATTCGGGTGTGCCGTTTAAACAGTTTAGAGCCGATGCCATAAATTATTTTAGAGAAAAATCAATTTTTGAAGAAAACCCCATGTCGAAAAAGGTAGAAGCTTCAATGCCGCTTAATTATTTGACGGGAATAAAAAAGAATAATGTTATTGATTATCTTTTTCCAAATTATATTAGTGACGACAGCATACTGGTTACAAAAAAATCTTATAAAGAAATTGAAGCTTTTTATTTGCTGGTAAATGGTAAAGAAGAAAAGATAAGGGTAAAGAATTTTGTGCTGGATGATTATTATTCTTACAATAACGGTAAAATAGTTTACGCCTCATATCAATCGGACCCAAGATGGACCAACAGGGATTACAGCGTACTTCAATTGCTGGATATTAAAACAAAACAACAAAAACAACTTACCACCAGGTCAAAATATTTTTCACCGGATATTAATGCGGCAGGTACAGAAATTTTAGCAGTAAGTGTAAATACTGATGGTACAAATAATTTACACCGCCTCGATGCAGGTACCGGAGCGGTAATTCAACAGGTGCCTAATGCCAATAATTATTTCTTTACACAAACAAAATATATCAACAGTACAACTGCGGTATCTGCAGTAAGAAATCCGGAAGGTAAAATGGCATTGGTAAAAGTTGATCTTACAAACGGCACTTCGGAAATACTTACTCCTTTTTCATTTAATGTGCTGGGCTATCCTGCTGTAAAAGGTGATACTGTTTATTTTAGTATGATGAACAGTAATGCAGATAAAATATTTGCAGTTAACTTAAGCAATAAAAACATTTACAGGGTCACCAATAATCTTAATGGTGTTTATTACCCGGCAGTAAATACAAAGGGAGAATTGCTTTTTAGTTCTTTTACTGCAGCAGGTAACCGATTAACTAAAATAAATGTACAGCACGGGGAGTGGAAAAAATTTGATGCAGCCGAATTTACAAATACTCAAAACCTTTATACTTCATCAACAGCCTTAACAAAAAATGGTGCTGGAGCTTTATATACTTTAGCGGATACTAAAAACCCGGTTACAAAATATAAAAAAGCATTTCATCTTTTTAATTTCCACAGCTGGCGGCCCATAATTGCCGACCCTGAATTTGGCTATGCCCTGTACAGCGATAATGTGATGAGCAATTTTAGTAATAATCTTACCTATACTTATAACCGTAACGATAAGAGTCATACCGTTGGCATTAACGGAGTTTATGGAGGCTTGCTGCCCTTATTAAATATTGGTGCCGAGGAAAGTTTTAACCGAACAGTTGACACTGCATTGGGTAAACCATTTCAATTTAATTCGGCTACTTTAAAAACCGGGTTTTCTATTCCTTTAAATTTTGTAGGGGGTAGAACAAACCAGTTTTTAAATATGGGGGCTGGCTATAATATCGAACAATATTATTACAGGGGAGTAGGTAAAAATATTTTTAATAATAAGTCGCTAAACTATGTCAATGCATTTTTATCGTTTAGTAATGTAAGTCACCGTGCAAAGCAACATATAAATCCACGTTGGGCACAAAGTATTTCATTGGCTTACCGGGATGCATTTAATTTCAGGGACAGTCATAAATTCGTAGGGAGTTCTTCGTTTTATTTCCCGGGGCTGTCGGCCAATCATAGTTTAGTAATAAATGCAGCCTATCAAAAACGAGACAGTCTGCCTGATTTATTCAGTAATACATTTCCCTATGCCAGGGGTTACGAAGCTTTAAGTACAAGGCGCATGTATAAGGTTGGCGCTAACTATCATTTTCCTTTGTTATATCCCGATGGAGGTATACCAGGTTTAATTTATTTTCAACGGATAAGAGCGAATATGTTTTACGATTACAATAATGCAAGGGCAAGAGTAAATGGTGTGCTTACAGAAATAAAAAACAGGAGTACTGGAGCAGAGTTATATTTCGATACAAAAGTATGGAACTCATTACCAGTTAGTTTTGGTGTACGCTTTGCTCATTTGTTAGATGTTGATTTGCTTAATCTGGCTGTAAAAAATAGATGGGAAATAATTGTACCAATAGGATTGATACCGGATTAATCAGGTACAAAAAAAAGCTTCAACAATAAACTGCTGAAGCTTTTATATAATTATTGGGTTAGTTCAGTTTAATGCTACCTGTTCAAGTATATCATTCATATCAATACCGCTGTGGCTTTCATCATAAACACATTCACCGTTTTTAATTAAAAGTACCTGTGGCGATTCATGATAAACAGCAAAATCTTCAGCAATTTTATTGGATAATTGACGGTGCTTGATCAGATCAAGAAAGTGAAAATCTATTCCTTCAGGCTGTAAACTCCGCTCAAGCCGGCTTTTTGCCATGCTGCTTATAGAGCAGCGGGTGCTGTGCTTAAAAATTAATTGTGGCTTTTGGTTAGATGATGCTTTGATATTATCTAACTCAAGCTCATTAGTTAAGTCCATCCAGTTCATAGCTGTTGCTTAATTAATGAATGATACCTTCTGTTCCGGGACAACCGCTTCTTGACTTACGGCTGCTGGTACAACTGGTAAATACTGCTGCCATTAGTGTAATCAGGGCAAAAACAAAAAAAACTCTTTTCATGTTTAAAATTTCAGGTTAAAAAAACTATTATTGTAGTTCTTATCTTTTTGCAAAGATAAATTATCAACGGTAAACGACGAAATCCAGTAAATATTACCTTCACTCATAAAATCATTGCAAAAACTAAGCTAATTTAGCCCTGAAACCACAATAAATTAAAAATAACCTTCCATTAACCATGTTACAACTTAAACGTCCAATTGCCTTTATCGACCTTGAAACCACCGGAGTAAGCCTTTCAACTGACCGTATTGTAGAAATTGCCATAATAAAATTGCTGCCCGATGATACCCGGCAGGTAAAGCGTAAACTGATCAACCCTCAAATGCCCATACCAAAATCATCAAGCGATATACATGGTATTACCGATGAGATGGTGAAAGATGCACCTACATTTAAACAGGTTGCCAACGAAGTGAAGGTGTTTATTGAAAATTGCGACCTTGGCGGCTATAACAGTAACCGTTTTGATATTCCTATTTTAATGGAAGAATTTTTACGTGTTGGCCTTGAAATTGATCTAAGCAAAAGGAAAATGGTGGATGTGCAACATATATTTTACACCATGGAGCCAAGAACACTTACCGCTGCCTATAAATTCTTTTGCGAAAAAGAACTGGTAGATGCACATAGTGCAGAAGCTGATGTTAGTGCAACCATTGATGTGTTTTTAGCACAACTTAAACGATACGGAAATCTTGGTAACTCAGTAGAATCAGTATTGAGTGTAATTGGCGAAGATAAAATTGTAGATTATGCCCGCCGCTTTGGTTTTGATGATAAAGGGGTAGAGATATTTAATTTTGGCAAACATAAAGGAAGGTCGGTTGCAGATGTGCTAAAGGCTGAACCTCAATACTATGACTGGATGATGAGGGGTGATTTTCCCCTGCATACAAAGCAAAAACTAACCGAAATATTAAACAGAACCCTGTTAAAAAATAATTAAATGCCTTTTGCGGATAATATGTGTGTTTAGCATTAAGTAAAATTTTGTAAATTTGATTTGTTCAAATGCATGCATTGGAAAAATTAGTCATCATACCTACATACAACGAAAAGGAAAATATCCAAAGTATTATTGGTGCCGTAATTGGTTTGGGCCAGCAATACCATGTTTTAATTATTGATGATAATTCTCCTGATGGTACTGCAGCAATTGTAAAATCATTATTTGCAAAATATCCCGGTCAGCTTTTTTTAGAAGAACGCAGGGGTAAGCTGGGATTAGGTACTGCATATATTTACGGCTTTAAATGGGCTATTGATAAAGGCTATCGTTTTATTTTTGAAATGGATGCCGATTTTTCTCATAACCCAAATGACCTGGAACGTTTATATACAGCATGCAAAGATGGTGCAGGAGTTGCAGTTGGTTCAAGATATGTAAAAGGCGGCGCTCTTGAAAACTGGCCTGCCAATCGTATTTTATTATCAAAGGGAGCATCATTATATACCCGTTTAATAACCTGGATGCCCGTTAAAGATCCCACTGCCGGTTTTGTATGTTACAGGAAAGAAGTACTGGAAACAATAAATCTGGAAGGTATCAGTTTTGTGGGTTACGCTTTCCAGATTGAAATGAAGTTTGCTGCCTGGAAATTAGGCTTTAAAATAGTTGAAGTACCTATTACATTTATCGACCGTGAATTAGGCGCCAGTAAAATGAATAAGGGTATTGTAAAAGAAGGCATTTTAGGAGTGCTGAAATTACGCTGGCTAAGCATCTTTAAAAACTACCGTAAAAAGGTTACCAATACCGTTTACACCGAGTCTGTTTCGTTTCAGCAACAAATGATGCTGGAGCAGAAGTAATTTATCTCATCTCAAAGAAAGTATTTTTAGCAATTTATGTAATACTGAAAACGGCTGCATCAGTATTACAAATTAACGCTTATGCAGCAACTTCAACTCTCCATTCCGGAGCCATGCCATCAAAACTGGCATGACATGAATCCAACACAACAAGGCCGATTTTGTAATGCCTGCGCCAAAGAAGTAATTGATTTTAGCACAATGAGCGATAGTGAAGTATTAAATTATTTTTCTTCCTTAAAAAGTGAAAAGGTTTGTGGCAGGGCTTACCCCGATCAGCTGGACAGGGCTATAACAATGCCCAAAGAAATTAAAAAAGCAAAATTCCGGTATTGGAATTATGCAGCCATGTTCTTTTTGTTTTTTTCAAAAACGACAATGAAAGCGCAGGCACAAGGGCGGGTAATTATTGTGCCGGCAAAAAAAGATGTATTCACAACATTGCAGGGAAAAGTTGGAGAGCTTGCTATCAACAGGAGCAAGGTTGTTGCCTGCAAAATAACTGATAAAGAGGATAACCCTGTTTCATTTGCCTCAATAAAAATAAAGGGAACAAATACAGGGGTTAGTGCTGACCATACCGGAGAGTTTTCAATTACAAGTGTAACTGAAAATACAATTCTTGAAATTTCTGCCGTAGGATTTAAAACCATAGAGCTATCTCCGGCTGCTATCGCTGTTGCACAAAACATTATTTTAGAAAAAGCAGCTAATACAACTTTAGATACTGTAATGCTGATTAGTTACGGAACAATAAAAGGAAGAATAATGATGGGGGCAGTTTCAAGTGTGCAAACAAAAAAGGTATCAGTTATAGATACCGTAAAGTCATTTTTGTTTAAACTGGTTTTATTTAAATCTACAGAAGTAAATATTTATCCTAATCCTGTACAGCGTGGCAATTTATTTACGCTGGTGCTTAGATTAAAACAAACAGGTAAATACAATATTCAGATAGTAGATGCAGCCGGAAGAACGGTTTTACAAAAACAGATTTATGCCACCGCAAAAGAGCTTATCGATAAAGTACAAACAGACAGCAGGTGGAGCGGCGGAACTTATTTTGTCCGTTTGGTTGATAGCAATAACAGGTTAATAAGCACAAATAATTTAATTCTTCAGTAGTTGGTTCTTACGCCGGCCATGATGTTTACCTCACAGAGTAATCCAAGCAGGAGCATCGGGCCGGTTTTTATTTAAAGGCAGGATGAAATTGCTGCAGCGTATTTCTTAAAAATTCCCTGTCTAAATGCGTATAAATTTCTGTGGTGGTTATGCTTTCGTGGCCCAGCATTTCCTGTACAGCCCGTAAATCGGCGCCACCTTCAACCAAATGGGTAGCAAAAGAATGCCGGAAAGTATGCGGCGAAATATTCTTTGTAATGCCAGCTTTTTTGGTCAGCTCTTTCAATATTAAAAAAACCATTACCCTTGTAAGTTTACTTCCCCTGCGGTTTAAAAACAAAATATCTTCCTGCCCTTTTTTTACGGCAATATGCACCCGTATATCGTCCCTGTAAATTTTAATGTATTTAATAGCATCGCTGCCAATGGGAACCAATCTTTCTTTATCACCTTTACCAATCACCCTTACAAAACCCACATCTAAATACAAACAGCTTAACTTTAAGTTCACCAGTTCTGTTACCCTTAAGCCACAACTGTATAATGTTTCCAGCATGGCTTTGTTTCTGCCGCCTTCCGGTTTGCTCAGGTCGATCTGTGCAATAATGTTTTCTATTTCTTCAAAACTCAGTACATCCGGTAAGGCACGTTTTAATTTAGGGGCTTCCAGTAAAACGGTAGGATCGTTGTTGGTGATCTGTTCCAGCAAACAGTATTTATAAAAACTCCGCAGGCCCGAAATTATTCTTGCCTGAGATGATGGTGTCATCCCCAGTTCGGCAACCCATTTTACAAACCGCTCCAGGTCTTTTAATGTTACCTGTTGAGGGGTTTTAGTTTCTTTTTCAGATAAGAAGAGGGTAAGTTTATCAATGTCACGCAGGTAGGCTTCAACAGAATTAGCTGCCAGCGATTTTTCCAGCTGCAGCCAGGCTTTATATCCTTTTTTGTAAGCGTCCCACATAGATTAGCGCAAATAAAACAATTATACGTTATTTTCGCTGCTTTAATTTCATAAACAGCAATATAAATTCAAGATGCAGGCAGTAAATCTCCGTTCCTTTAAACAAAAAGTAAGGTATAATAAAAGATCATTGAAACGGTTTCTTACCAAGATTGAAAAAAATCCCCCACGTGGTTTAGATAAAATGACTGCTGCACTTGAACCGGAAGTATGGAAAGAAGTGGATTGCCTTACCTGTGCCAATTGCTGCAAAACCATGACGCCAACTTACACTACGGCAGATATAAAAAGAATTGCAGCGCATTTTAAACAAACCCCTGCTGAGTTTAAAGCACAATGGCTCATGTATGAAAAAAGGGATAAAGATTGGCAAAATAAAAAACAACCCTGCCAGTTTTTAAATTTAAAAGATAATAAGTGCTCTATTTACGAAATACGCCCTTTAGATTGCTCGGGTTTTCCGCATTTACCAAAAAAGAAAATGACGGAGTACATACATGTACATAAACAAAATATCGAATACTGCCCGGCTACCTATAAACTGGTGGAGAAGATGCAGGCGGCAATGAGTGCCGGTTAATTAAACATACACATCTTCAATAAAAAAATATTCTGCTGGTTCATTTTTTAAAATGGTAATGGAAAGAATATCGAATTGAATTCTTTTCCATTCAGGGAACTGGTACAAATATTCTTCCGATGCATTAATGAGGTTTTGAATTTTCTTTTTGGTAACACTTTCTTCGGGGTGGCCAAATTTTTTTGTGCGTCTGGTTTTTACTTCTATAAAATGTAATACGTTTTCTTTGCTGGCAATTATATCCACTTCCCAATGGCTGTGCCGCCAGTTTTGGTGCAATAGGGCAAATCCTTTTGCAGCAAGATAATCAGCAGCCAGCCCTTCGCCCAAACTGCCGGTTTTATTGTGGTGTGCCATATTTCAAAGGTATTTAAAATGGTAATTAACAAGTTGAGGATAATTGCTTTTATAAAATGCCACGAAAAAACAATTATTACCTATTTTTGCAGCAAAGATTTAAGAATGCAACAACAAAACAAAACATCTGTCATTATCGCAGTATTATTAGTACTGGTAGCTGCAATATCAAGAGTATTATTATTTCCTAACTATAATTTCAGCCCAATGGTGGGTATGGCCATTTTTGCAGGCGCTACATTTACCAACAAAAAGCTTGCTTTTGCATTGCCTATTGTTTCTATGCTTTTATCCGACATCATGCTTGAAATGGTAAGCGCAGGTACAGGTTTTTGGGGTTGGGGCCAATTGGTGGGCTACGGTATTTTTGCTTTAATTACGGTATTGGCTTTTTCGCTTAAAAAAATAAGTGTACCAAAAGTTATTGGCTATTCATTGGTTTCTTCAGTTATATTTTTTGTGCTGAGTAATTTGTCTTTCTTTTTAATTGATAACCCAATCTACCATACTTACCCACAAAATTTCAATGGCTTTATAGATTGTTATGTAAAGGCGATACCGTTTTTCAGAACGAGCATAGCGGCAGACCTTGTGTATAGCGGAGTTTTATTTGGTACTTATTACCTGGTTCAAAACGTTGCAGCAAAAAAAGCGGTAGCGTAAACTATAAATGTATTTTTAAAAGCCATCTAATTAAATGAGATGGCTTTTTTATTTTCAGGCGTCTTTGTTTTCTTCGTACCATTCATCAACAGCTAAATCTGTTCCGTCGGCAGCAGCGGTAGCCAGTTCGTCGCAGCGGTTATTGAATGGGTTGGTGGCATGGCCTTTTACCCAGTGCATTGTAATCTTAAATCTTCGGGAAACCTCATAATATTTCTTCCACAGATCACTGTTTTTTTTGCCGCCTTTAAAATTTGTTTTTATCCAGGTGTTCAGCCAGCCTTCGCTAATAGCCCTTACCACATACTGGCTATCGGAATAAATATGTACCGGGTGTTCAATCTTGGTCAGTGCTTCCAGTGCAGTAATTACAGCCAGTAATTCCATGCGGTTGTTGGTGGTAAGGCGGTAGCCTTTAGATAATTCTTTACGATGGTTATTGTACATCAATATTGCGCCATAACCACCAGGGCCCGGATTGCCTCTTGCTGCGCCATCGGTATAAATTTTTATCATTGTTTACTGATTCTTTTGCTAATAAATGTTACCGCTTTAAACTTGCCTGCAAAACTAAAGGGTTGAGCTTGTAATCAGCGAACATTTTTCTCTTTTCCTGTTAAAACACAATATTGTTTTTTTATATAAACCTGTCATTTATGAACTTCAAATATTTATTTTCTCCTGTTTTATGTTGCCTGCTTTTTGCAGCATGTAATAATACAAAATCAATACAATCAAAACAGGCTTATAATATTGCAGTGCCGGATTTTTCAGATGCAGATAAACTGCCGGCACCTTATGCAACACTGGCAGTAAGAAATAATTCGAAAGTAATTGGCTGGCCTGCAAGTGTATCTTTTACATAAGATGAAACCGGTGTTTGTTGCCGATGACTAAGAGAATTTATTATCTTGACGGTGATAATAAATAAAAGTTGCTACAGTCTATTTAAGGCTGCTGTACACTATCGTTTCAAATTTTTCTGACAGGTCACCATGGCTGTTTGGATTTTGTTGTGTTAGTAGCAGGCATATCAAATGTGCTTTTGGGTCGGCCCAGTATGTAGTGCCATAATAACCGCCCCATGCAAAAGAGCCTTTGTTACGGGGTTGCTTTGCTGCAGATATTTCGGAAGTGATTGCGAAGCCAAGGCCAAAATTATCATCACCAAAAACATTTGGCGCAAGTTGACCACTTATCATCATCTCCACAATACGTGGTGCTAAAACCTGGTGGGCATTGTATTTGCCGCCATTCAGTAACATTTGTAAAAAAATGGCGTAATCAAATGCAGTGGAAGAAAGCCCTGCGCCACCAGAAAAATATTTTGTATTCATCATCGGGTAATCAGGATCAATATTCCTGAACTCATGCGACCATTTGATGATGTGCTCATCTTTGTCTTCGGTATATACCGTAGCCATGCGGTTGGCTTTTGCTGCAGGCACATTAAAGTAAGTATCCTTCATACCAATCGGTTCAAAAATATTTTTTCTTAAAAATGCATCGAGGCTGGTGCCGCTGATCACTTCAATAAGGCAGCCGAGTAAATCGGTATTTAAACCATACAAAAATTTTTCGCCGGGTTGATTTTTTAGCGGCAGCTTTGCCAGTACATTCATTTTTTCTAAAAGATCGGTATTAAAAAAGCCAAGCCCGGATGGTACACCGGCTTTTGCATAAATGGCCTGCATTTCTTCGGTGCCAATAGCTGCATAATCAATACCGGAAGTATGGGTGAGCAGGTCCCTGAAAGTAATTTCTCTTTTTGCAGGCACCGTGGTGTAAGTGCTGTCGGCTTTATTAAATTTATCCAGCACAACAGTTTTTTTAAATGCCGGAATAAAATTGGAAATGGGGTCATCTAACAAAAATTTGCCCTGTTCAAACAATATTAAAATGCCTGCGCTTGTTATGGCTTTTGTCTGGCTCATAATTCTGAATATGGCATCCTTTGCCATTGGCTTTTTAGTATCAACGTCGGCAAGCCCATAGCCTTTGTATTGTACCAACTGGTTATCTTTTATTACAATGGTTACCGCACCGGTAAGCCAGTTTTTATTAATGTAACTGTTCACCAGTTCATCTATACGGTTTAGCCGCTCCATGTTTATAGTTGCATTAGGCTTAGCGTTGGTTTGTATTACCTGTGCAAAAGCAGTTGAAGTAATACAGAGCAGAATTATTGCTGGTAAAATTGAGCAGGGCAAAAAATACTTTCTCATGTCTTAAAAAATGAATTTAATTTCCTGTAATTTACTTTAAAAAATATGAAAGAACATAATGCTGTTTTGTTTTTTTAATAATGAAACACCAGCGGCAAAAAATGATTAATATTGTAGTATGCTGCGTTGAAAAGAAGAAAGACGGTTGCTGATTTTTTTATCATTTCCTTACAGGTAGTAAAACAATTATATTCAGCTTAAATATGGCAAATCCAATTTTTATTCTCCTGGTTGGTATTGTAATCGTTGTGGGAGGTATCATCGGCTTTAAGCTGCATCCGTTTTTAGCCTTGCTGCTTGCAGCGGTGGCGGTGGCTTTGCTTACACCGGTTGCATCGGTAGAACAATTTTTTTTATCAAAAGGCATAGCTGCAGACGAGGCTTTAAAGTTATCGCACAAAAGTATTGGCGAACGGATAGGAACAGAGTTTGGCAGCACCTGTGCTAAAGTCGGTATTCTGATAGCAATGGCTGCCATCATTGGTAAATCTATGCTGGATAGCGGCGCTGCTGAAAAAATTATCAGAGCTATGCTGAAAATAACCGGAGAAAAAAATGCGCCGGTTGGTTTTATGCTGAGTAGTTTTTTTCTTACCATTCCTGTTTTTGTAGATACCGTTATTTTTTTAATGATGCCTCTGGCAAAAGCAATGGGCATGCGGCTGGGCAAAAATTATTTATTGTTAGCGCTGTCGGTTATTGCCGGAGCAGTAATGGCAAATTCTTATGTGCCACCTTCGCCGGGGCCATTGTTTTTAGTAGCCGCTATGAATGTGCCCATTGGTTTGATGATGGCTTGCGGTGCCATGCTTGGGCTTTGTACTATTACAGTTGGATATTTTGTTGCCCGGTGGTTAAATAAAAAAATGCCCATTCCACTTCGTGACTCTCCCGATGCCCGGTTAGAAGATATTGCCGCCATTGCAAATAAAACCGATAAAGAATTGCCTTCATTAGGTTGGGCATTGCTGCCTGCGGTTTTTCCATTGGTCACCATTTGTATCCGTTCTGCTGTAGAAGCTTTTACAAAACCCAATACCGCAGTAACCGATTCCCTTGTTCTCAATAAAATTTTAGATGTTGTTTTGTTTTTTGGTGATAAAAATATTGCGATGCTGATGGGAGCAATTTTTGCCCTGCTGGTTTTAGCAAAGCAAACAAAAACAACCAAAGGCAAACTGACTGCTTTTGTTCAAACTGCATTGATGACCGGCGGCGGCATTATTTTAATTACTGCTTCGGGTGGTGCATTTGGCGGTATGCTGCAGCAATCGGGCATCAGCCAAAGCATTGCAAATGCAACCAAAGATTACCAGATGGCATTGATCCCACTGGCGTTTTTAATTACGGCAATTGTGCGTACAGCACAGGGCTCGGCAACAGTGGCGCTCATTACTGCTTCGGGTATTTTGGCAGGCATGGCACAAAATGCCAACTTAGGTTTTCATCCGGTATATTTGTGTTTGGCTATTGGCAGCGGTGCAAAACTAATTCCCTGGATGAACGACGCCGGTTTTTGGATTGCCTGTAAAACAACAAACCTTACCGAAAGGGAAGCCCTTAAAACTATTGCTCCCATGCAAAGTATAATGGGTATAGCAGGGGTTCTTCTTACAATGTTAGCGGCATGGCTTTTTCCAATGGTATAATTAATTCTGAATAATAAAAAGTCAATTCACAAATTTACAAATGGAAAATATAGTAATACAAACCACTCCTAAAGATAATGTAGGCATAGTAGCCAATCCATCAGGATTAAAAAAGGATGCCACAGTTTTGGGCGGAATTATTTTGCAGGAATATATACCAATGGGGCATAAAGTGGCCTTGCAAAATTTTGAAAAAGATGATGCCATTGTACGTTACGGACAAACTATAGGCTACGCAAAAATTGCAATTGCAAAAGGAAGCTGGATCAACGAAAGCAATATTAATCTGCCACAGCCTCCCGATTTAAATGAAATTCCGTACACAAAAAAAACTGTACCTGCTCCAGAGCCATTAGAAGGTTATACTTTTGAAGGTTATAAAAATGAAGATGGTAGCGTAGGTACAAAAAATGTGTTGGGCATTACCACCAGTGTGCAATGTGTTGCAGGCATTACTGATTTTATTTGTGCAAAAATTAAAAAAGAGTTGCTGCCGCTGTACCCTAATGTAGATGATGTGGTGGCGTTCAATCATAGTTATGGTTGTGGTATTGCAATAGATGCACCCGGAGCTATCGTGCCAATCAGAACCATTCAGCACATTGCACAAAACCCCAACTTTGGTGGAGAGATTATGATCATTGGTTTGGGTTGTGAGAAATTAAGACCTGAAAGATTATTACCCATCGGGCAAATTCCTTCCGAAAGTTCGATACTGTATTTACAAGATGAAGCCTTTGAAGGTTTTGGCGATATGGTAAATGGAATTATGTTGATGGCAGATAAACATTTGCAAAAATTGAATCAGCGAAAACGTACAACTTGTCCTGCATCAGATTTAGTAGTAGGTATGCAATGCGGTGGCAGCGATGCTTTTTCCGGATTGACTGGTAATCCTGCATCGGGCTATGCAGCCGATTTAATTGTTAGAGCAGGTGGTACTGTATTTTTTTCAGAAGTTACCGAAGTTCGGGATGCAATTCATTTATTAATACCAAGAGCCATTGATGAAACTGTTGCGCAAAAATTAAAAGATGAAATGGCCTGGTATGATAATTATTTACAACAAGGCAGTGCCGACCGCAGTGCCAACACCACACCTGGTAATAAAGGCGGCGGCTTAAGTAATATTGTAGAAAAAGCATTGGGTTCAGTGGTGAAATCCGGCACAAGTTCCATTGTGGATGTAATTTCTCCTGGTGAAAAGATTCGAAAGAAGGGATTGAACTTTGTAGCAACTCCCGCCAGCGATTTTGTTTGCGGTACATTACAATTAGCTGCCGGTATGAATATGCATGTTTTTATTACCGGCAGAGGTACACCATATGGGTTAAATATGGTGCCTGTAATAAAAGTAAGTTCAAACTCAAAACTGAGTAACCGCTGGCATGATTTAATAGATTTTGATGCAGGCCCAATTGCTTTCGGAAAAAAAACGATTGAGGAAATGGGGTGGGAATTGTTTCACCTGATATTGGAAGTAGCCAGTGGCAATAAAAAAGTAGCCACTGATAAATTAGGAATTTATAATGACCTGGTGTTGTTTAATCCGGGGCCGTTAACTTAACGAAACAATTTTTTTATTGTTACTGCAAAATAATAATTTACAACATTCACAAATTCAAAATAAAAAAAATGGAATTGTCAAAAATAAAATCATCATTAGAAAATGGTCTTCTTTCTTTCCCTATTACAGACTTTAATGAAGACGGAACCTTTAATGCCGAAACATATACCGACCGTATAGAATGGTTTGTTGGGCATAATGTATCTTCTGTTTTTGTAGCTGGCGGAACCGGAGAATTCTTTTCGCTATCGGCGGATGAATATCAGCAAATAATAACGATTGCAGCAAAAACAGTTGCTGGTCGTGTGCCAGTTATTTCCAGTGTGGGCAGAAGTATTCCTGAAGCAATTGCTTTTGCAAAAATGGCTGAACAGGCAGGTATTGATGCATTGCTGCTTTTTCCACCTTATCTAACCGAGTGCCCGCAAGATGGAGTGTATGAATATGCCAAAGCGATTATTCAAAACACTTCATTGCCTGTAATTTATTATAACCGTGGCAATGGCGTTTTATCAACAGAGTATATTAAAAAATTAGCAGATGCTTGCCCAAATTTAATTGGATTAAAAGATGGTACAGGTAATATGCAGGATTTAAACGATACCATTAAAACCATTGGTAAAAGACTTTCTTATATTGGCGGTGTGCCTACAGCAGAGATTATTGCAGAAGCGTATTTATCTATCGGGGTAAATACTTATTCTTCGGCAGCATTTAATTTTGTACCGGAATTGGCCAACCTGTTTTATAAAAGCCTTAGAGCTGGTGATAGTGCAACGGTTGCCAAAATCACTCAGCAGTTTTACATTCCATTTGTAAGATTGCGGGGCAAAAAAAATGGCTATGCGGTAAGTTTAATAAAAGCAGGCGCAAAAATAATTGGTAAAAGCGCAGGGGATGTCCGTGCGCCATTAACGATGCCCACAGCAGCAGAAGTGGCAGCATTGGAGCAAATTATTTTACAGAGCAAATAACTATTTTATAAACAAGAACCTGTTAATGCTTGTGGGCCCTTTTCTTGATCATACCACCCTTGGTATCTTTTACACTGCTCATTACCACAAAGGCATTAGGGTCAATTTTTTCCAGTTCGGTATTCAGCTTGTTTAATTCCAGGCGGGTTATTACTGTGTACACAATATCAATCTCCATTCTTTCGCCATGATTACCCACACCACGCTTTCCTTTATAAATGGTAACACCCCTGCCCATTTTATCTACTATCATCATTCGTATATCTTCACTGTGGGTAGAAATGATCGTTGCTCCAATGTACTCTTCAATACCTTCAATAATAAAGTCAAGGGTTTTTGATGCAGCCAGGTAAGTGATCATGGAATACAGCGCAATTTCAATACCTAAAAAATAAGCTGCAGTTGAAAAAATAATTACATTGATCACAACAATAATATCACCCATTGTAGTGCCGAATTTGCGGCTTAAAAAAATGGCCAGCACTTCTGTTCCATCAATCACTGCACCGCCTCTTACTGCTAAACCAATACCGGCACCTAAAAAAAATCCGCCGAATACCGCTACCAGCAGGTTGTCGTTGGTAACATTGGGGAAACTAACTGTGGCCAGGCAAAGCGCAAGGCCGGCAATAGCCAATGCTGTTTTAATGGCAAACTGTTTACCAATTACATTGTAAGCAAGTATGATAAAGGGAATGTTTACACCAATTATCCAAATGTATAAAGGCACTTTTGTTAAGGCAAAAAGCAAGAGCGAAATTCCTGTAGCACCACCATCAATAAATTGATTGGTCAATAAAAAACCTTTAAACCCGAATGAGGCCGAAAATATGCCGGCAGTTATAAGCAGCACATCTTTTAAGTGCCGCTTAAAAGTGATCCAGAATTCACGGTATCCCTTTGCCAGTTTATAAGGAGAGGGCTCATTTTTATCATCGTTCTTTTTAGCCTTATTTTTTAACGTTGTTTGAATGACAACTTGTGTCCAGAATGGGTTCATAATGTCATTTTTTGTGTGAAAAATTTAGCTAAGGCCCTGCAAAATGCAGGGCTTTAGCTAAAGGTATTACTTCTTTAAAGATAAAATATTGAATCTGGTATTTGCAATTTTTTGCCATTTCTCTAAAAGCTGTAATTCGCCGCTCAAAACAGCATTGTCGTATGCGGCGTTGTAAAACTCTACAGTTGTTTCAGGTAGCTGTTTTTTATTGCTGGTGAATGCCAGTTCAAGTTTTTCAATCACCTTGTCGCCGCCTGCTTCATTAGTTTGGGACCTGCTGGCAACCAGCATCCTGCATTTTTGCATTTCAGCAAGATCTACCCGGTAACCGGTTGGCTGATCATTTATTTTCCGCACCATAAATATCATATTTGCGTTATGGTCAATCCCGATAGCCGTATTGCTCCAGGTATCGTACTGCGAAATTTTATGGTTATACTCCTGCGCTAAAAGCCGGAGTGATTGCAATAATTCTTTTTCTCTTTTTTGATTACTCCTGCTCAATATCCAAAAGATAATAATACAGACGAATAAAAATATTAACCCGGTGATAATAGTTCCTGAATCCATTTTAAATATTTTATAATTAATGAAATGATTTGCTACAGGACATTATGGTGCCTGCAGCATTTTTTAAATCCTGTTCTATATAATTAATTGTAAAATGGAATTACCAGAAGTAGTGGAAGGGGAAGATAATAGCAGCCCGGTTAAGGTTAACTACAAGTGTTTTTGTAAAACGGCTGTATTGTGTAACGGTGTTTAAAAATACCAGGTTTGTTCCTTTTGCAAATCCTGCAAAATCAATGTGCTGACTTTTAAAAGAAAAAGGCGAAACATGCTGCGCTGCACCAAATGCGGTTTCATTTGGAACAATATGGTGCTGCAGGTTTTCTGCAACAACTGCGTGATAACTTTCAGTTTGCGCTTGCTGCTGTTGTGCGAAAGCAATATTGTAAGAATACCCATGATCATTGTAAAAGCTTATTACAAAGCAATACAACAATATCAGGTTAGCCAGCGCTACTGTTCTTACAATTTTTTTCACCGGCCAAAGGTACGGCTTATCAGCTTTCTTTTGGTTTGTAATGCAGTATAGTTTTGTTGCTGCCGTTTTGAGGTTTTTTGAAATCAATATCCAAAAGTAAAATTGCAGGCTGAGAATGGATACTGTGCACTCCGGGTGCTGATCTTTATTAAAGAAACGATTTTTTACTTAAAATTAAATTTTAAGTAAAAATTGGACTGGCTATTGACTAAAGTAAAAATTTATTTCTGGACGAGACATTACCGCTGCTGATTGCCCTGATATCCAACTCCTTTGGCAATACCAATGTTAGCGGCTAGCTAATCTTCGTAAATTTGTAGTTCCTTTTTGCTGCGAAAGCCTAATCATTAAGTCAAAATGTTTTATTTTTTACTATAGTAAAATAAGCCAATGAATCGTTCCTGTATTTTTCAAAATTTCCAAACAACCAAGTGTCAATTTTTAGTTTACGGTCATTATAGTATTCTAAATAGTACAGATGTGGATTATTCCTTTCGTCCGACATCAAATTATTTTGCTTGCCAAAATCCCAGATAAAATTGTATAGTCTGTCAGGCATGTTATTTATTTCTAAAAAAGATTTAACGAGAGCTACCTCACCTGAAGCTCCACCAATATTAATTCCCTTTTTTTCGCCAAGTGATTTCACTAGAAGGGAAAAGTAAAGTTGAGGACAGAAAATAGAAATATTTACTAGTGCCGAACGTTTTTCATCCGCAGAAAATAAACTATCCTCTGAGGTAAAAATATCTCTATTGTATTTCAAGTAATCCCAAAATAAATTGTAATTGTTCTTAGAAAAGAAGAATTTATCGTCATAGCCAAATTCGCTTATTATCTGTAATATATCGGTTTTTCCGCAAGTTGAAAGTTGGTTGTTATAGTTGTATAATAATGTTTTCGTTATTTCATATTTGTCTTCAGTGTTCCATGTATAGTCTGATAAAATATCTAAAACATCTTTATTCAAACAGGTGTTTTTTTTATAAAGCATTTTAAGAATTGCTGGAATTTCGGTAAGTAAATTATCTTTAAACTTTCGATTCGCAGTCCCCATGTATAAGACATAATTTGAGATATACTTTAGCTTAGAATCTTTTGTGTAATATAAGAGTGAGTCAAAAGCCCTTTGTCGGCTAAGGTTATCACTTTTTAACAACAAAACTAAGTCTTCAATGAATTTATAAAAAGGGCTTGGAAATAGCTTTAAATCTTGTAGATTTTTGTTAATAACAGAAAATTCTAACTCATTTATTAATTCTACTTTGTTCTTTGTTAGTGATTGAATATTGGTTTGAAGATATTTTTTTTCAGTTACCATATTCGTAATGCCTATTGCCATTGAATCAAGACGGGATGATATAAGAGTCGAGTCCTCTAAAAGCCTACCTTTTTGAATTTCAAATTCTTTAACTTGTTTGTCCAGTAATTCTCTTTTTTGGGTAAGTTCAATTGTTTTTAAAAGTGTTTCATTGTATTTTGTTTTGGCATCTATATTTTTTTCTTTAACATCAAATAGATTGCTTTTATAAGCTAAGTAAATTGAAATCAAAGCGATTGTCAAACCAATCCCAGCTTGCAGTAATATTGGAGCGATGCTTTTTCTAAAGTAAGATTGTTTAAGCTGCTTTATTTCTAATTCAAGCTTTTCCCTTTCTAATAATTTAGATGGGTCAGGGTCATCAATATTTTCTAATTCTTCGAGTGTCATAATGCTTGCCGCTAACGAGCAGGGCTTTGTGCAGTTGGGGAATTGACCAACTGTCCGCCTGGAACTGAAGCTAAATTTATAACTAAAAGCCGAAGTTAACCAACAAAAGCCCTACAGAATTATGTCCGCCGAAACCAAAGCCTGGATATGCCGATGATTGCTTCAATGTCCAGCCCCAATTGCACAAAACCTTTTTGTGCGTTGGTTCTTCACGCTGTCCATTTTGTGGTTATGGTTGAGAAGTCAACTTTGTCAAACCATTCGTTTTTCCACTTTTCAAGATATGGAATGTCGTTAGAAGAAGGTTCGTGTTCACATCTGTCAATTTTTACAATTGATGGCATAACAGTCGCCTCACCGATCAGCAAAGCTTCACCTGATTGCAGTGATGGTAAAATATCTGTTACGGAACCAAGTGTGTCGGGCAACAAACGCTTTACATAGTTTTGGTCGTCAGGATTTGTCAGCCGCATTGCAATAAAGTTATTGCATTGAGAAAATATGGTTTCTGATAATTCAGATGGTCGCTGGCTTATTATTGCTAATGAAATTCCATACTTTCTACCT
The DNA here is from genome assembly GCA_017983695.1 of Ferruginibacter sp. Lineage (GTDB taxonomy): Bacteria > Bacteroidota > Bacteroidia > Chitinophagales > Chitinophagaceae > Ferruginibacter. Next base: position 168,294 of record JAGOAX010000006.1, on the reverse strand, counting down.
TCTTTGGCAATTCTTTCAATTGATGCTCGTGAAGATTTAAATCTTGCAAGGTCGCTTTTTGGAACATACTTGTGAGCTTCCTCATAAACTAATAAGAGTGGCATATCATTGTCACCAACTTGTTTCTTGTAATAGTATGAATAGTCAAATAGTAAACGAGATATTAATGAAACAGTGATACTTAAAACTTCAAATGGAACTCCACTTAAGTCAATTATTGTAACATTAGATTTTGAGTTTTTTCTTGTTTCGGGTTTGTAATCGTAACCTAAAAATTGTCGTAAAGTATCTTCAAATGATATGTCCTTGCTTTTGTCGCCAAATAGAAACTGCCGAAGCCTTGGGGAGTTAATTTTTGTATTTAATCTTGAAACAAATTTATCTATTGAGCCATCACAATATGGACCTTTGGAAATGCCGTGTCCCCTTTCTTTGCTCTCTCTACGAGGGGATGCATAAGCATAGAGTTTTGTAAAATAGTGTTGAATTTTTTTTGCTTCCGAATCAAATGTATTAGCACAATCATTAAATTGGATATTGAGGTCATCCTCACTATGTTTTGTCTCTTTGCGGAGATTTTGAAGGCAGTTTAGAATTTCATCAATATCAAATTTTAGCGGACTGTCAAAATACACTTTTGTTTCTCCAGGGTTTTTCAGGATTTTATTTTCTGTGACAATATTTCTTAATAATGAGGATTGATTATAATTGTTGTTATCACCAGATTCTAAAAATAATTCTTCAAGTTCGTCTGCATTTAATAGCCAATAAGGAAGAACCATGTCGTCAATACCTATAATATTGGCGTCTGGAAATGCAGTAGCGTATTCCGAATGAATGTCGAAAATTACAATATGGGAATTATTCAATCCAGTAAAATTTGATTTCTTTTCTATAGTGGCGTTTTGTAAAACTTTTGCAGTAGTATGGGATTTGCCAGAGCCAGTTGAGCCAACAATTGCAAAATGCTTATTGAAAAATTTGTTCCCATTAACAGGAACTTCTATCCTTTCTTTAGATGATTGGGCAAGTTCAGCAAAGCAAAATCTTTCATATTTACTATCAGTACTACCGCTTGCATAAATAGCTTTAATATCTTCAATTGATGCTTTTGTCGCCTCTTTTGGCGGCAATGCAATAGAATCACCACCTCGCCTAAAATTTCCATCTTCAATTGTTCCAAGCGGATTTGCTTCAATTAAATATTTTCTTTCCCCTTTGTCTGTTACTTCAATTAAAAAACTTTCAATTATTGCTATGAGTTTTATTGAAGAGTTCTCATTATCTGCAATTTGAATGTAAGAGCCAACCTTTAATTGTTCAGCTCCTTTGAAAGCATTTAAATCATCAACTTTTATTTTTACCTTGTTGGGTAGGACGGCTATTACCTCACCATTTGCTTTTAATTCTTCCATTAGATTATATTTTTAATGTCTTCGATTTCTTTAATTTCAATTTCGATATGTTTTCCAGTAAAAGTAATAGGAGTGGGGGTGTTTATGAAAAACTGATAGACTTCTCCTGTTCTGTCTAAGTTATTCAATAAAAGATCAAGGTCTTGCTGCCTGTTTATAAATTTAAAAAACAGCTTATTTGCGAACGTAGGACGCTCTTTTATACTCTTAATGTTGAAAGATGCTTTCATAAAGTCATAACCATCATTGATTACATAACCATCATTTTGCAATTCTAGCTTTACCTTAACCAAACCGTTCTCATGAATGCCTTTGAAAAATACATAAGGGGCAAATCTGTCTGTATCGGGAATAGTAATTGTTTTGTTTTTACTCCATTTTGTTTTTAACAATAGAACTAACTCTTTTAATAACTTTATATCAACTCCAGACAAAACTTCAATAATAAATATCCTGTCATGTGGTTCACTATTCAGGGATGTTTTGAAAAAAAGTTTGTTCAAATGTTTTAACTGCTTTTCTTTAGTCACCATTTCAACAAATGCTGATTTGAATATTAGTTTTCTGCCATTTAATATGATTTTATCAATTGTAGTTTTTGATGTTACTCTTTGTAAGTTTTTTGATGGAGGATATTTTGTAACAATTTCTAATAAATGACTTGAAATTACTGAATAGTAAATTTCAGCTTCTTCTTCTGTTTTTGAATAAGCAGCCTTAATTTTTTGAATTACAGTTTTGTACTGATTTTCGAAATCGTCCGCATAAATTATAGTAAAGCACTTAATGAAGTCTGTTCTATCAGTCGCAGAGAATTTTTTAATTCTTCCGAGAATTGCATCAAGTTCTGTGGCTGATAATGTTTTCTGCGATGGGGGAATTCCTTTTAGGTAAATAAAGAGAATATACTTTTTCGCCTTGTTTTTTAAATATTGCTCAAAGAGTTGAACAAGAGGCTTTTTTATTTTCTGTTTCTGTTGTGCAGCAGTATAGGCAGTATTGTGATATTTAACTTGAACCAAATAGTCATCGAAGCCATAGTCTTGGAGTTGTTCAATTTCAATTGTTTTGGTCGGGTTATTGAATACTTCCAATATCGACCTGTCGAACTGAAATTTATATCCTCTAAGTGCTATGTATGCTCCGTCCATTAATTAGGTATTGTTGATTGTGTCTTGTTAGTTTCATTTTACTACTGTTGCCAGAATGACACACAACATATGTATTTACGCTAAAATACGCTACTAAAAAGTTGGAAACAATTTTTTTGACCCTTCTTTTTTTAAGTGCTTATTTAAAAGAACGTTGTTGTTTAGGTGTAGCGCAAATACAGCTCAGTTCAATTCTAAATCAGCTACGCTTAAATCTACGCTGCAATATAAGTTCCCCAAAGGTATGCCGTACAAGTGAGTGACACAACGATGCTGCTATGGAAAACCAATGCCTGTAACAAAAATTGCCACGCCTTACGACATCGCTAATTAATTGCTGTAAACAGTTTTTAAATAATATCCTTTAGGGTCAGCTACCGGGGGATAGCTGCTTTTTATTGTTGTCCATTTATCTGTTAAAATAATTTGCGCTGTACCGCTGCCTGTTAAAATATCAATGGGTAAAAGCATGGGTATAATTTTATTTTTCATTATTATTTCCATTTGTTTTTATTGAACTATACATTTTTATAGTAATGCAGCAAATCCAAACCAGGAATGTTGCAAATGTTATTTTTTGAATCGAAGGCAAATAAGTAATTATAGCTTTGTTATAATACAAAAAATTGTTTACAGCTACAAGCAAAAGGTTTAACAGCCCAAAGTAGAAAAGTGTTGTCCAGCCGTTTTTATAAAGCCCTGCTATAGTTCCCGTTGTTGCAAGCAGTCCAAATAGGGAAGCTGAATTTGTTACCAGGTCGTGGTTGGTTTTTGTAAATAAAAGTAAGCCGGTTGCCATTGCCAGTGTGCCACAAACCTGTATTGTTAATTTATAAACTTTGTCAAGGCCCGTAAACTTTGGAAATTGCCACCAAAAAAAAGCAAGTGTAAAGCAGAGAACAAACATGGCTGCCAATGCAATTGGTTGTGCCCTGTTTTGCTGCCCGTTTATCGCATTGTCGTCAAGTAAATTGCACCAATAATTATGTGCCCAACTAAAACCTGGTGAATGAGGGTTAAATTGGGAGCCACCCGGATAATAAAAAGTTGCGGTAACGTATAGCGCCACAAATAAAATTGTTCCAAAAATTGGCAGCAAGGCCTTAAAGTATTTTATGTTAGTTGGCTTGGTCAATTTTTATATTGCTGTCAATATACAGGTGTTACCGCAATGATCACTATTGAAGTAATACGCCTTCTTTTTCCTTTACTTACTCTTGGGTACTCTACCCCTGATCCATTTCATTTGTCCATTGTGATTAGACTCATGCTCACAAACATGAAACCATTTACAATAGTTATTGGTTGGGCCCCAATACCATTTTTCATCAACAGCCATCAACCAATTGTCATCTCTTTTCTTAAACTCGTTTGTAGTATTATTGCGAACTTCCTGCAGTGCATCCAGATAATAATTTAAATTATTACCTTTTATAGCTTTCCTGGCCTCGTCTCCCAATTCCATGGCTACCCCAAATTTTTTGCTGTCTTCCTCACCCCAATCTCCCCATTTCTTTTCTTCAAAAGTATGTATCTGATAGAATCGTTCTGTCGCTGCCAAATGTAATAACATTGAACCTATGGTATTTGATTTATCATCATGCAAATAATCCAATTGATCCTGCGACATATTTTTTACTGAGCTTACTACGGCAGTCCTCATCCAGGTCATCATCGAAAGTAATGTCCCGATATGAGGGGAAAATCCTTCTCTGGGTCCAATAACATTTGGGCGGTCATCTGCATGTAAGCCCCGGGCATTACTTATGTTCGGGATAAAACTAAGCCCGGTTGCTGCTGCTGTAAATGCAAGAGTTGATGTAATGAATTTTTTCCTGCTCGAACTGTTTTCGTAAATCATGTTATAGTATTTTGGTTATTATGAACAAATGCTGAAAATTAACCGTTGAACCCTGCCTTGCATCCGCCTACTTCTTTGTTTTTTTTAGTGCATCAATATATTTTTTCTTTACTCCGTTCTGTTGCTCTCTTTCACAAATTGTTTCAATAGCTGGTAACAATTCTTTATTATGTTTTGTTTTTAGTTTAAGTATTTCTCCAAGTGCAAATGCTGCAGCCCAACGAACAACAGTTCCATCATGTTCAGAGTTTATCAGTAAGTTGCTAATTGCTTTATTAAGCTTTGCAGGAAAAAGATGAGCAATATTTCCAACTACTTTTGCACTTTCCCATTTTACTCTTGGCGAATTTTCAGTAAGCGTTTTGGTAACATAAGTAAATAGATTGGCGTCTGCAATTTTTGCGTTTGTTCTTGTAGCAAATTCGATTGCCTCAATACAGGTTCCTTTCTCAGGGTCTTTTGACTTTTCTGCCAAGACCAATAATTCGCCGGTTGATAAAGAACCGTCTAACAACCATTTGCTGATTGTTTCAACTTTCTCTTTTGCTTTTTTTGTTTTGTCGTTTAAAAGTCCGGCAAGTGTCATTTGCATAAATTAAAAAAAATGTAGCAAATAGTAATAATGCCTTCAGGTCATCATTTGTCTGTCTGCGTAGTCGTCAATAGGTTAGCGCATAATGTCAGGATATTTGCAAAGGCTGTGAATATATTATTCACTCAGCCTGTATAAATGCCCAATTGGAAATATGTAGTTGAAGTTATGAACAAAAGCTGAAAATTGGTTACAAACTGTTGCTAGAAGTAAAGACATAAGTTTAATTTTGTTGCCTTGTGTAATGTTCTTGGTACGCTTACGTACATTGCCTGGCACCGCATACCAACAACGGGTAAAACCCAACTTGCATAAAGCCCGATGTTAACGGCTCGGCTTCTTGTCTGCCGGTTTGTACAAGTCATTTTTTGTAATCCAAAGTTCGTGTCCTGTTGTGTCGCTTAAATTTTTGTACCGTATCAAGTCAAAACGATCATTGTCCTTATTAAATTTTGAAGGTCGAATAATCGCAAATTTATAAAATTCGTCTTCGCCTCTGCCAAGTTTTACATTTTCAAAAAAGATTGTGTCGTTTTTAAGTCTGTAATCACCTTTAATTTCTGTCATTCCAAAACATACATTTTTCTCAGTGAATTTGTTATTTTCTTTAAGTTTAAAAGTTGTCATGCAGTTTGCTGCACCCTTTCGTCGAGCAATTAAAATATCATTTCCCTCAAACCTATTAAAGTTTATAAGGCCCTCTGGTTTTAAAAAAGCCAATGATAATACTGTTGTCAAAACGCCGATAATTAAAAGACGTTGTCTGTCGTTGAACTTTTCTTTGAAGGCCAAAAAAATTGTCGAAAAAGCACAATAAGAAGTATAAAAAAAGCCACAACTAAAAATAGAAAAGCGAGAAATGCAAGAAGTCCAAGTTTGCTTTCCCAGTAGTAAGTCGTATTTACAAGTAGAAAGAAAATAATTGTTGTTATGAATAGTACTTTATGCTTCAATGTCGTGTGTGATGTCGTTTAAGCTGACCACCAACTCATAAATATACGCAAGTTCAAAACCAGCGTTGTCTACAAGTTTGATTAATAAATTTATAGGTAAAAGCAATACAAAGGAAAAGTCAAAAATGTAGCCTGCAAATTAAGAGTCTTTTTAATTTTGACTTTTCTTATACCTGGAATACCCCTGTTTTAAACTCCGCTATGTCACTATTATTATTTGCAGCAGCAATGCCCTCGGCAATTACCAAACGTGTTGCAGCAGGGTCAATAATTTCATCCACCCATAATCTTGCTGCAGCATAGTAAGGCGATGTTTGTGTATTGTAGCGGTCAATAATATGGTTCAGCATTTTTTGTTCATCCTCTGCAGTAATTTCTTTTCCCTTTGCTTTTAAAGATGCCACTTCAATCTGCAATAAAGTTTTGGCAGCCTGCTCGCCACCCATTACAGCAATTTTTGCAGTGGGCCATGCGTAAATAAATCTCGGGTCGTAGGCCTTGCCGCACATGGCATAATTGCCGGCGCCATAACTGTTACCAACTATAATGGTAATTTTCGGTACAACAGAATTTGCTACTGCATTCACTAATTTGGCACCGTCTTTTATAATGCCGCTGTGTTCGCTGCGGCTGCCTACCATAAATCCGGTAACATCCTGCAAAAAAACTAAAGGAATTTTTTTCTGGTTGCAGTTCATAATAAAACGGGCGGCTTTGTCGGCACTGTCATTATAAATTACACCGCCTAACTGCATTTCACCTTTCTTGCTTTTTACAATCAGGCGCTGGTTGGCAACAATACCCACGGCCCAGCCATCAACACGGCCATAACCGCATACTATTGTTTTGCCATACTCTTCTTTAAACTGGTCGAAACTATCGGCATCGCAAATGCAGTTAATAATGTTTACCATGTCGTAAGGTTTGGTATTGCCCTCGCTCATGATGCCATAAATATCGCCGGGGTTTTTAGGGGCAACAGGCTTTATCCTGTCGAAGCCGGCGCTTTGCGGCTTGCCTAATTTGCTCATGATCTTTTTTACATGATCCAGGCATTCTTCTTCAGTTGCAAATTTATAATCGGCAATACCGCTTAATGCATTATGTGTTTCGGCACCGCCTAAAGTTTCTGCATCAATATCTTCACCAATGGCTGCTTTAACTAAATATGGTCCGGCTAAAAATATGGAGCCATTGCCTTCCACCATTAATGTTTCATCACTCATAATAGGTAAGTAAGCACCGCCTGCTACACATGCACCCATTACAGCAGCAATTTGTGTAATGCCCATTGCACTCATCTTAGCATTGTTTCTAAACACTCTTCCAAAATGTTCTTTGTCGGGAAAAATTTCATCCTGCATGGGTAAAAAAACACCGGCACTATCTACCAGGTAAATAATGGGCAATTTATTTTCCATCGATATTTCCTGCATGCGTAAATTCTTTTTGCCAGTGATGGGAAACCATGCACCGGCCTTTACCGTTTGATCGTTGGCTACCACAATACATTGCCGGCCGCTTACATAACCAATACCACTTACGGTACCACCTGCGGGGCAACCGCCCTGTTCTTCATACATTTCAAAACCTGCAAAAGCACCCAGCTCAGTAAAAGGTTTGTCGGCATCGCAGAGGTATGCAATGCGTTCCCTTGCAGTAAGCTTGTTTCTTTCCTTTTGCTTAGCCGCAGCTTTTTTACCCCCGCCTTCGTAAATTTTTTCAAGGAGTTTTTTGGTACGGCTCCAGGCCATTTTAAGAGCGTCTTCGTTTTTGTTGAATTGCAGATCCATATAGTTGTAAGTTATAGGTTGTAAGTAGTAAGTAAAAGTTACCGCTGTGTAGTACAAAGTTGAAATGCTGAATTTGTAGCCGGTAAATTTGTAATCTATGACTTACAACCTTATTAATAAACAAAAATATGGCTATTGAAATTAACTACATAGTAAAACTATTTGAAGATTGCCTATAGTGCAATTTCGTTGCAGATTGATCAAACGTAAAAAAAGCAAATAAAAAAAGAGTGGGGTAGTGCCCACTCTTTTTTTAAACAATTTAGGGATAATTATTTTACAAAAATACCGTAGCAGTAAGCATCCTGCGTATTAGTAAAACCAGTTAATGGTACCGGTAAATTATTTTGAAAGTAAAATGGTGTAATTAAACTGGTATTGTTTACATATACCTCACCTACTGTATAAACAATATTATTTTTTACAAAAACATCATATACATAGGCAGATCTACCACCGGTATTGTAATTGGTTAACAGGTTGGCGCTGTTATTTTTCCAATAGGTTGCGTCATTGTAGAAAATACCCTGGTTTTGCCGGCTAGATGATCCGGAAATATAAATATCATTATTATCAACAAAAACTGAATAAGCATCTGTGAAAACATATGGTGCAGAAAAAGCTACTGTTGTTTTAACCCCGTTTTTCCAGTATACAGCAGTACCACCTGATGTCTGTCCGCTGATAGTTTCATAACCACAAAAATACAGGTCTGTATTATTTATAAAAATACCTGTAGCATTTGCATCAGAACTGCTGGGAGCTGAAAGAAAATTAATAACCCCATTCTTCCAGTACATTGCCCTGCTTGCTGAACCGGCGGCTGTACGGGTAAGGCCGCCACTTATATACACATCTCCATTTACAACCTTTATGTTTGTAGGATAGCCATAATTAAATGTATCTATAGGTAATGTTGTAGCTATTCCATTTTTCCAGATTTTAGCTACTCCAATATTTCCGCTTCTTTCTGTGCCACAAATATAAACATCTCCATTATACACATCTAAACCCACACCTTCTGCTTCTGTTGTACCATTGGTTATATTGGTAACTACGCCATTTTTCCAAAGCTTAATTGTACTAACCCAGCCATTAATTGTTGAATCCTGTTCGGAACCTAATACATACACATCGTTATTATACAGCAGTGTTCTTACTGCATAAGCATATTTAAAATTGCTTGCAGGAAGGTTGGTTAAAAAAGTAGGTACACCATCTTTCCATAATACGGCATTGCCATCTATACCCCCCGCTATATACACACCATTGGTATTTATTGTATTTCCGCAAGCAGTGATGGTGCCCAGGTTTACACTATTGCCTGTAGCTGTGCCGGTTGCCGCACTGCTGTAACTGCCAGTGCTAAGGTCAACCGCATTATAAGTATAAGTGGTAGTGCCACCACAGTGTATTAAACTAAAGTTTACCAAACCTGTGGCGTTAGTGTATGCTATGGTACTGGTGCCGTTAGCCAGGCTAAGGCTTACATAACCATTAGTCACGGGCAGGTTATTGCAACCTTTTACTGTACCGGTAAAATTTATAACCTGGGTGGCCGCTATGGTCACACTAATATTTCCTAAAGAAGCATTAGCTGTATAAGGGCCAATATTTTGAGTATATATAACGGTGTTGCCGCTACAGGCTGTACCGGTGAGCACTTCCAGTTTTAAGTTTTGATTTTTTGGTACATAGCCGGATACATAACCACTATCGTTGGTATGGTCGTAAGCATAGGTATTGGTTGCTAAGCTGGTAATTTTTACCAGTGTATTTGTCAATGGTAAATTATTGGCGCTGTTTATCAAACGCAGATCAAGGTTTATAAAGTTGCCCGGTACATCTACATTCCAGAAAGAGAATTTATTTACCTGTGCGGTATAGGTATTACCTGTTTTTACTGCCTTCCCTTCTTCTTTCCAGCGTGCTGCAACTTCATCAAAATGCCATAGTGGAATGCTGTCGGGGGCCGTGCCTTGTAAGGTAGTTGGTATAGGAAAAATAATACCAGCTGTTTTGCCGGGGGCTAATTTTAATGGGTTACCACTATTATCCTGTAACTCGGCACCTACCATTCCATAGCTCTTTAATAAATATTCGCCATTGCTGCTGTTTATTCCCCTTAAATCTCCGGGTATTACCAGCGGTAAATTTGCAGCAGTTGGGTCTATCCAGGCAGCATATACTTTTACGTTGCCTGTATAAGCTGCGCCGCCGGCTGTTACAAAAGCATTAACGGGGAAGTTGATGATTGCACCATTGGTATTTACAGTACCGCCTGCCGCTGCAGTAATAGTACCTGTTAATATCTGTTTAATAAGTTGAATTTTTACGAAATTGTTTTTACCTGCTTCGGTAACAAAGCTTCTGATACCTTTAAAATACCCTGCTTTAATTACCGTAACATTGCCGTTAGCAGCAGAAACATTTATATTTTTAAAAGTAAAATTACCCATGGCATCGGTACTGCCGGTGTAGGTATCTGACGTAACTATTGCATTGGCAACAGGCAGGTTATTTTCATCTATTACCGAGCCGGTTATAGTAGCGGTAACTTTTATGGCATCATTGGTTATTACCGGTATTTCCAATACAGGTGTACCATTATCAGTGACAGCATCGTTTTTTTTGCAACCCACCTGTATCAAAATAATAAGGGCAAGAAAAAAAACTGCAAATAAAATCCGGGTGTTTTTCTGTAACATTAGTTGTAGGGTTTTGTATGTAAAACAAATATTGATTATATAGTTTACGGAGTTATTGTTTTTGAAATTTATAGTAGTGATTAAAACGGGTATTTTTAAAGGATTTAATATTAAATCAACAATTTTACTATTGAAAACTCTAAGATATGAAAAAACTATAACATTAGAGGACGGGTAAACGGAAACGCTGTTTAGTAAACTTATCCTATAAGTTTCGGGTTAATAATAAAATGGTTAGCAGCAGCTGTATGTAGTGCAATTACAGCTGAAATTGTACATTTGTTTAGGTTTGCCTTGCTATGAACCATGAACTATTATCTATGAATTAATAACGACAATATGAGTATTGAAATTAACCGCATAGTAAAACTATTTGAAGACCTGCAACACGGCGATTGCTGGATCGGTAATAATTTAAAAGAAACCCTGCAGGGGATTACTGCAGCCAAAGCGGCTGCAACAGGTCCAGTAGGGGGCAACAGTATCTGGCAGCTTACTAATCATATTATTTATTGGAGAACCACCGTGGTAAACCGGTTAACAGGCAGCGATAATCCGCCACCATTCAAAGATTTTTTATTGCCCGCCGAATTAAGTGATGCCGGCTGGAAACAAACCCTGCATGATTTTGAAGCGGCCTATCATTCACTGCGTACTGCTTTACATACCATTAAAGATGAACAACTGGATAAACTAACCATAAGAAAGGATCAGACCTTTTACCAGTTGATAATGGGTTGCCTGCAACACGATGCTTATCATTTGGGGCAAATTATGTTGCTGAAGAAATAAGCTGCTTAAAATAGCAGTACCATCTAAACTACACTTTACAATAATTGTTGATGAAAAAGGGTGGGTAAATATTTTTACTTTAATATGAATGAATAGTCATAAAAAAACAATAATCTTGCTTACCAAACAAACTATTCTTTTTTACACCGATTGCTATGGCGGAAGTAAGTACTTTAAAACAGCTTTCACAGATTCTTAAAATCAGCGTATCAACTGTTTCCAGGGCATTAAAAAATCATCCCGATATCTCGGAGGAGACAAAACGCCGGGTAAAGGAACTTGCCGAAACACTGGAATACGAACCCAACAGGCAGGCCATTAACCTGCGTAATAATACTAGTAATGTATTGGGTATTATGGTTCCTTCATTAGATAATTTTTTTTACGATTCCTTTACTGCTGCAGTGGAAGAAGAAGCCAGAAGAACAGGTTATTCTTTACTTATAATGCAATCTGGCGAAAGCAGGGATATAGAAACCGCTAACCTTAAGCTTTTAAAAAATAACCGCATTGCCGGTGTGTTTGTTGCTATTACCGGCGAAACGGATGACATCAATGCATTTTTAAAAATACAAAGCAGTAACACACCCGTTATTTTTTTTGACCGGGTGCCGGATTATGAAGCCTGCAATAAAATTTGCCTTGCCGATAAGATTGCAGCAACCATGGCAGCAGATGCATTGATTGCTAAACAAAAAAAACATGTACTGGCACTTTTTGGCCATCCAAAACTAACCATCTCTCAAAAAAGATTTGCAGCATTTAATGAAACTTTTAAAATCAAATCGCCGGGTACTGTAATCAACAACCAGTTTCCATTAAGTATTGCGGAAGCAAAGGCGGTAACACTTGCTGCTTTGGAAAATAAAAAGAAACCCGATGCCATATTTGGTATGGGTGATCTGATTCTTATTGGCGCTATGCAGGCGGTGCATGAAAAAAAATTACGTGTGCCTGAAGATATTGGAGTGGTATCCATCAGTAACGGGTTAATACCTACACTGTACGACCCTAAAATTACTTTTGTAGAAACCAGTGGGTATAAACTTGGTAAGCTTGCATTTAAACGGATGATGGAATGCCTGGCTGGTAGTTCGTTTCTGCAGGAGTTAACGGTGGAATCTGTCCTGGTTAATGGGGGATCACTGTAAAATTCTAAATACATATTGATTGCTTATTAAATAAAACCTGCTATGTCTACCTGGAAAATTAAGACCTCTCTGTTTTTAAATTATTTTGTATTTGCCATATTGCTGAATAGTGTGGGTACAGTTATTTTACTGGTGCAAAAAAGTTTTGATGTTACAAAATCACAAGTGGCAGTACTGGAACCATTTAAAGATATGAGCATTGCCATCGTTTCATTTTTAGTAACGTCTTACATAACAAGGATAGGCTATAAAAGAGCCATGCTGATAGCACTAGGTTTTATAACGCTGGTTTGTTTTATTATGCCTTTTACCAATAGTTTAATAATGGTGGAATTATTGTTTGCGGCTATCGGTTCCAGCTTTGCATTAATTAAAATGTCGGCCTTTGGTTCAATTGGCCTGGTTACAAAAGATGAGAAAGAACACATCAGCTTTATGAATTTTTTAGAAGCCTTTTTTGGTGTGGGTATAGTAGTGAGTTATTTTATTTTTCCTTTGTTTATTGATAAAAATAATGAATCCTCCCGGTCGTGGCTGCAGGTATATTATTTATTGGGTGGTATATCTTTAGTGGCGTTTATTTTATTGCTGTTGTCGCCATTAGACGAATCAGCATCTAAAGTACCTGCCTCAGAAAATTTTGCCAGTGAGTTTTTAAAAATGTTTACGCTGCTGGCGTATCCGCTGGTAATAATATTTGTGCTATGCGCTTTTTTTTATGTGCTGCTGGAACAAAGTATTATGAGCTGGCTACCAACTTTTAATAATGATGTTTTAAAATTGAACCAGGTATTAAGCATACAAATGGCCAGTATATTGGCTGCTTCCATTGCCTTGGGCAGATTTTTAGCCGGTATAGTATTAAAAAAATTAAACTGGCTGGTGGTATTGATAACCTGCCTGGTACTTGCAGGCGGCCTGGTATATTTTGCCATGCCTGCCATTCAAAACTTTATAGATGGCTATAAAGGTAACGGCATTACACAATTAAAGGATGTTCCAATGATCGCATTTGTATTTCCATTGATAGGATTGTTGCTGGCACCTATTTACCCGGCTATCAATTCTGTAATATTAAGTTCGCTGCCAAAACCGCAGCATGGGTTAATGGCAGGGTTGATTATTTTATTCTCGGCATTGGGTGGTTCAACAGGGTCTTTAATAACCGGGAATATTTTTGAACATTATGGCGGGAAAACAGCATTTTATTTTTCCTTAATCCCCATTGCAATTTTAATAATCAGCTTATTTGTTTTTAGCAGGTTGCATAACAAAGCTAAAGCAGCAGCAAATGTTTAACCGGTTTGTATATGGCAAATTCCAATTTATTTTTTATAGAATCCTTAAGTCCCTTGTATGAGGCCGTACAATCGGCAGGCATATTTACAGACAGTAAATTTTTTGTTGATGCTGTGCCTGTACATCCGTTAACAGTTATATCAGCACAATACACTGCAGAAAAAAATGATCCTGCATTTGATTTGAAAAATTTTGTTGCCACTAATTTTATTTTACCCGAAGAAAAAACATCTTCCTATTCATCTGCAAAAAAAACAATTGAAACGCATTTGAACGACCTGTGGGAAGAATTGAAAAGAATGCCGGATGCGTCAGGAGGTACATTAATTCCTTTGCCACATCCTTACATTGTACCGGGTGGAAGGTTTAGAGAAATTTATTACTGGGACAGTTATTTTACCATGCTGGGGTTACAGGTTTGCAAAAAGACAGACCAGGTAGAACATATGGTAGATAATTTTGCGTATCTGATTAATAAACTTGGTTTTATTCCCAATGGAAACCGTACTTATTATTTAGGCCGTTCTCAACCACCTTTTTTTGCGTTGATGGTAAATTTATTAAGTGAAGAAAAAAGAGTCGCTATTTTATTAAAATACAAGGCTGCTTTGGAAAAGGAATATCATTTCTGGATGTATGGGACGGAAGAACTTAATTACCGGAAGCCTGCAATTGATCGTGTGGTACGTTTAGCAGATAATATTGTTATGAACCGTTATTGGGATGCCAAAGCTGACCCCAGACCGGAGGCTTATGCGGAAGACAAGCATATTGCTGCGGCTTCAGCCAATGCACCGGAAATAGTGTACCGGCATATAAGAGCCGCTGCAGAATCCGGCTGGGATTTTAGCAGCCGATGGTTTAAAGATGGAAAAGAAATGGCTAGCATTCAAACAACTGATTTAATTCCCGTTGATTTAAATTGTTTGTTATTATACCTGGAAGAAACATTGCAAAAAATATATCAGCAACAAAATGATGCAGAAAATGTAAAACAATTTCAAATAAAAATTTACAACAGGAAAGCAGCCATACAACAATATTGCTGGAACGAAGAACAGGGTTGTTATTTTGATTTTAATTGTGTTGAACACCAGCAGGTGCAACATTTTAACCTGGCCACCGTGTTCCCTTTATTTTTTAAAATTGCTACGCAAGAGCAGGCCGAAAAGGTTGCAACATTGGTTAAAGAAAAATTTGTTTTTCCTGGCGGGGTTGTCACTACTTTATACCGCACCGGACAGCAATGGGATGCACCTAATGGCTGGGCACCTTTACAATGGATGGCTTATCGAGGCTTAAAAAATTATGGCTTTACAGCATTGGCCAATCAAATAAAAAGTAACTGGCTGAGTAATTGCGAAAAAGTATTTACAGCAACCGGCAAAATGATGGAGAAATACAATGTAATGGATATTACTGTTACAGCTGGTGGCGGAGAATATCCCAACCAGGATGGCTTTGGCTGGACCAATGGGGTGTATTTAAAAATGAAGGCAGAGCAGGATTAAGTGGTTGAATTGAAAAGTTAAAATTGATATTCTTCTTTTCATCATCTTTAGCTTTGCTAAAACATTTTTCACTATTTACAATTAAGAAAAATAAAGATGATCAAATATAAATTACTCGTACTTTTTTTGGTGTGCAATGTTCAGGTACTGACAGCGCAAAAGACTAAAACCTATAATCTGGTTACCGATTTTGGTGCAAAGCCAGATGATAAAACAGATTGTTACCCTGCCTTTGTTAAAGCAGCGGCTGCATTATCAAAAGCTGGTGGCGGATCATTAATAATCCCGAAAGGCAAATATTATATTGGTTCTTATAAAATTGCAGGCGGCCCCCAAAAAAATACTATTACAGATATTATTTTTAAAAATTGCACGGGGCTTACCATCGAAGGCAATAACAGCGTTGTCAGAGTTAATGGAAATTTCTCGAGAAATAGCGATTACCAGGCACCGGGGCTGCCTTATAATTATGCGTTTAACAGCAGTGTTTGTGCTTTTAAACTGATCAATTGTAAAAATACAGTACTAAAAAATATTGAACTAAATGGCGAGGTTGATAAAATGCGTAAACAGCCTGGTGTGGTGGAAGGAGAATCTTATGGCGTATTTATTGCCGACTATGAGCCCGGCGATGTAAGCAGTAATATCAGGTTGCAAAATATTACTGCACATCATTTTGCTTCTGATGGATTTCAAATACAAAGCAATGGGGAAGATATTATGATTACTAAATGTAACCTGCATCATAATGGAAGGCAGGGCTTAAGCATTGTTAAGGGTAGTAATATTAAGTGTTTATTTTCTTCTTTCGACTCTACTGGTCATACAGGCGTTTATGGTTGGCATCCGCCCGGTGCAGGTATTGATGTGGAAAACGAATTCGGCCCCGGGAAACTTAAAAATGTACTCATTCAGAATTGTACTCTAAGGGGGAATAAAGGTTTTCAGATAGTAACAACATTGGCTTCTGATAAAGTAATCATTGATTCCTGTTTTATTTCCGATATGACAGCTGGCTACTCAGACGGAGTAAATGGCGTGGGTATGTATAGTATGCATTCCGTTTTAACTAATTCTATTCTATTTGCAACCATTCAAGTCGATCTTGCCGACCAGATTTATAAAGGTGAGGTTGTACAGCAATTTACTAAAAACTTAATTTATTCGGGGCATAGAGGAGTAGTAAGTGCTGATTTTGCCAGGCCTGCCGACATAATGGACAATATTTTAATAATGCTGCCCAATTCACAGGTAGATAGTTACTTTCCTTATATACAAAATATAAATTGCAGGTTTAATCGTAATATAGTTGTAGTACATGCCGACAGGGTAAAAAGAACACCAAATGTTGTTACGGCACTGCTGCAATATGTAGCCGAAGTGAGCGATGACTTTTGGCTGGTTAATAATTACGGTGTTCCAAAAAATAAACGCCAGAAAGATTGTTTCTATCCGGCATTTACCGAAGCAAAAAAAATGAAGCATCATTTTTTTTCGCCAAATGAAAAAACAGAAGCACTTGCTTTTCCACCAAAAAAAATATTGTCGGCCAAGCAGGAAAATAAGATACTGTCTCAGGCGTTTTTTACAGCATTTAAGCAGACCTCTTTTAATAAAACATTTTTATTGCAGGCAGATATTGTACGGAAATATGCGGCAGGTATTATAGCTGCTGTAAAATAATAAAGCCGGAGCTAAAACTCCGGCTTGTGCCCACGAAAGGAACAATATAAGTGCCTGAAATGCTTATCAGTGTTATGTTTCAGCTTTTTCAAGGTACAATTAGGGTACATGAATTGTAAAAAAGGGCGGTTTAATGCCTCGTAAGGGTTTAGGATTTCCTTATTTCACATACCTTTAGTAGACACAAATTAGTTATGATGAAAACGATCCTTAACGCATTAATTTTCTCAATAATTGCATTACAGTCATGTTCGACCGTAAAAGAGATACCGGTAAAAGGTACCTATCCTGAAACTCCAATGGTTTTTAGTTCATCACAATCCTTTGATAAAGTTTGGGATAATCTTGTGGACTTATTCGCTCAAAAGGGATTTTCAATAAAGATAATAGATAGAAGTAGCGGATTAATCATTTCTCAAAGGTCTTTACTATCTGCAACAATGGAAGATAAAAATGGTAAACCTGTTGATCCGTCTGCAATTATTGTTGTACCCTCTATTAAGGCAAATGGTAGAATAGTTCCGGTTACAGGTACCAACGTTGGACCGTATGCGACTGAAAAACAAATAAGAGCATTGCCAGTTTACGGGGATTGGAACGTACGAGTAAAGTCTACTGCAACGGGATCCACTATTAACGTTAATATTACCAATGTGATTTATGAAAATAACTTAAGTGGTGCAAGGATATTAACACCAATATCAATCAGTGGTTATAAATCGACTGGTGTTTTTGAAAAAGAATTAAGTGAAATAATAAAATAAAGGCACGTACAAGGGGGATTTTTTTAATCCTACTAAAAGAATTTGCCTTTAAGTGACCGTCTTATCTTCAATATTTGTCAATACATTTTTTATTGTTGCTTCAATAATGCCTACCTGCTCGGCGGTTAGTTGTTTTATTACATCCTGGCTTAGAACGGTTCCATTTATTTGAATATAATTATGCTGGGTTTGAATTAAAGTCTTATTTGCTGATTGGGTATTTAAATTGCCTATTACATCAAAGTATAACCTTGCCGCTTTCATATCCCCCAATGATGCTGCTTTAATAACCTTAGACAAAATCCTGTCAGTCATAAATTTAAACTGTTGTAGCTGTTCAACATACAAAGGGTGTTCTGCAAAGCAGTTTAAATGCTTGTAAACGGTTTGTCGGCTCAATCCTGTATCTTTTGCAATATTATTCTTAGTTGGCATTTTTCCATATTCATCAATAAATTTTGTCATTGAGTGCATTATGATGTAATGGTTATTTTCCCAAAGTTGATTTTTCGTATCTGCAGGTATTATTTCGGCTATTTGATCTAAAAGAAAATCTCTTTCGTTACCCTTGCTTTCATTAATCTTATTTGTAAGCACTTGGCCCAAAACTTGCTTTTCGTCATAGTTTAAAACTTTGTCAATTTCAGCCTGTGTAACCTTTTTTTTACTTAAAAGAATAGCAATTTTCTTTTCTGTTTCTGTCAACTTTTGTAAACCTTGTTTTTTTTCTTTCATATTAATTGATATTTAAACTACTTAAAAATTGTGTTGGTGTAATACCTGCATTTATAAGGACCGTTTCCATACTTTGTGCCCATGCAAAAAAATATTTTTGTTTCATTTCCATTTTACTTTTGTCACGGTTAAAAAAAGTTCTCTCAAAATGGCCTAATGCCATGCTCTTAAAATATTCCAGATTTCCGGTTATCATTTCCTTTACTGGTATGGTTAAATTAATTGTGTTTGGTATTGGTGCTTTTGAAAAGGTTTCTGATTTTTCAAGTTTTTTCTTTATTGGTATTAAGGATTTAGCCGCTTTGCTAAAGTCGCCTGCATAGTCCAGCATCGTATAAATTTGAAAAGGATTGTATCCGGTCATTGTTTCAAATGGGTGACCTTCATCTGTAAAAACAAAGAAAACATTTTCTCTGTTGTCAAATTCCGCACTAATACCAGCTTCTTTACCGGGCCGGGTGAAATATGTTTTTTCATTTCCCTTTTTGCTGTCAATCTTCCAGCCATGATTTTTTAGGACATCAATAAAATATAACCCTTCATTGTATTGCTCCCATACCGGCTTATTTTGAGTATCAAATGTCTTTTGCTTATACTCTTTAGCTTTAACGTTTGGAGGCCTGTAATAGGCATGTAATGGCTTTGCAGCATGATTAAAATAAGCATTGCAATCATAACTGTAAAACCTTAAGCGACCTACATTTTTACCTGAGCCGTCAATCTTCAAACCTTTGCTTTTAAAGTACTGCTCTATAAACTCAAAGTGCTGTTTATGTTTTACCGGGTATGCAATCGGTATTAATAACCAGTACCCGGTGCCACTAACTGATAAACCACAATAAGCCACATTGGGAATTTTACATAATTCGTTTTTCAGATCGCTATAATTATTTAAATGCTCATTTCCTTTCAAATCAATATCAATTACGATTAAGCCGCTATGCCTAATTAAATTATTGTCACCCATTGCAGAAAAAATACCATTTGGAGTAAGAGTAGCCATGCCTGCTTTTAACTTATCCCGGCTGTTCTTATCGGGGGCAGCTTGTATTACTTTTTGTTTTGCCACTTGAGCAGCATCAGGGACCGTTAAAACTTGCAGAAGGTTCACCGTAACTGGTGCCGCACCGTACCGGGCAAACATGGAGCAATCTATATTTAAAATACTTTGAAACATCTTTGATAAATTTTTGGTCAATTGGCGTTTAGTTCTAAAGGGTAGGTTAAGGTCAATTCTCTATACATAGAATTGACCTGACCTATTGTAGGGTTAATTTTGACCTAAATTGACCTAAACTAACCCTCTTTATTAAACCCTCTTATTCATTTTGAGTTGGTGCAACGTCATTCATTTTGAGCCTATAATTTTTATCTTCACCCTGTTCTATAAAGCCAAAGCCAGCCATATTATTAAGCATTGTTTTTGCTGTTGATTGGGCCCGGCCTGTGTGCTTCATTATCTTGCTAATGGCATCTGTAAAACGATAACAGGCTGGGGGTACAAAAATCTTTTCAGCAATGGTTTGTAATCTTTCCATTTCTTTAAAAGCTTTTGCCTCTGCCTTATCCGGTAAATCAACTTGTACATGATAGCCCTGTTCTTTGCTGTATGCAAAATGAACTAAGGGTATTTCACCATTGCCAGCTTTACGCATGATCTTTGGCTGTACTGTTGAAATGTCACCTTCTTTTGAAACGGTAAGTAAACCATAACATTTACGCTGCACTTCACTTCCAAAATGCCCCCGTTCCTTATCGCTACCAGGGTTTAAGTGTACAATGATTATTACCGGGCAGTTATACCTTATTGATAAGTGTGTGTAGTACTGAACAATATTATAAGCTGCACTTTCATCATTTACACTTGTTATGTAGTCGGCACCCCCGTCAATTACAATTAGATGCACTCCATTAAAAGCAGTACATGATAATTCACAAATGTTATCGGTTACCTCTCTGTAATTATCAATATTTAATTGACGGATATTATAGGACCTGTAATAATCGGGTGTGCTTTCAATCTTTGCCCTTCGCAAAATTGTATTTACAAAGTATTGCTGGTCCGCTTCACTTTGCTCTGTATCAAAGTGAATGACTGCCCGGCCTTGACTGTTTGGAATGACTTCAACATCATTAAAGCCGTCAATGTCCCCCGTTTGAGAAATGGCACCTGCTAATAATACCCCCGTAAAAGCCGTCTTGCCTGCTTTTGCTGCTGCACTTATACCGGTAATATTGCCGGGGCTTGCAATTGCTGCACCTCCGATTGTTATTGTTGGTTCCGGCTGTGGTATGTTTTTTTCTTTTGTTATCCTCCATTGGTCAAAGTCTTTCAGACTTTTTGCTTGTGGTTCATTTTTAATCGTTTTATCATCGTTATTTTCATCTGCTGGCAGTTTTATTGGTTGCCATGTGTTCATGTCTTCATCGTTCTTAAAATGAACGGTATTATTATTTTCTCCGTTCATGATTAAAACATTTTTAATTGTGAATGATTAGGAAACAAATCCGGGTTTGTTGTTAAGTATGTTGCAAGGTGTTTTGTTATTAGACAATGGGCTTTTTTTACTTCTACTAATTGCCCGGCTTTTTCCAGTGCCCGTTTTCGCCTGCATAGGTTTGGTCTGTAAATATTTAATGCAATTGCTGTCATTGTAGCCGTGGCACAATGCTTTTGCAGGTATTCATAAACACGCTGCAATTCATTATCTTTGGGGTGCTGTTTTACATCTTTTACCCCTTTGTTATGTTCGCTCATAATATTGGGGTTTTTTAATGTTTAGTGTTTACATAAGTTGCCGCTTGTATTTGCTTTTCTGCCCGGCTGCTGCTGGCATTGGATAGCATCCAATCTTCCAGCTTTTCACGGTCAAAAAATATACTCTTGTTGTTTGGCTTTGAGTATGGCAAAATGCCTGCACTTGTTAGTTTATAAACATAACTTTTTGCATACCCTAAATATTGGCAACCCTGTTCAAAGGTTAGCACTCTGTTTTGTGTAAAGTCCATTTTTAATAATTTGAAAATTTTAAAAAATGGATAACCGGTCATCCGTTAATAGGTGCAATATAGAAGCGAAAAGAAGGGAAAGAAAACGATAATTGGATAGGTACCCCTAATATAAAAGCCTGCAAATGCAGGCCTGTAAATGATTTTAGCAATTATTAAATTCGTAGTACCGTACCGTATGGTACCTAATTAAAAAACTTCATTAATAGTTTTTTGTGTGTATTCCGGTCCTTTCTTTTTGCACTTTTTAACTGGATTGTTATTTCTGTACCATATTTATTCAAAGCAAATTTGTTTACAGATACTATACTGGTCGCACCTGTAACAAAATATTTTTTATCATATAAAAGTTGGCAAAATGCGGCACATTCAATTAAATCAATTCTAAGCTTCCAATTTGATATTTTATCGTTTATTTTGTTTTCTATTTCTTGTAATCGGCCCTGTAGTTCGATTTTTATAAAGCCTTGCCAAAGTAAAGGGGGTGTGGTTGATCTGTTGTTTTCTATTTGCCAAGTATTAGCCTCATTTTCCATTTTGGAAATTTGTTCTTTATTTTGGGTAGCTTCATATTGTA
Source organism: Ferruginibacter sp. (assembly GCA_017983695.1). GTDB lineage: Bacteria > Bacteroidota > Bacteroidia > Chitinophagales > Chitinophagaceae > Ferruginibacter. The sequence continues at coordinate 146,300 of JAGOAX010000006.1, read as the reverse complement.
GAAATTCTAGGAAATAGTCTTTTGTTAGATAGTTGTTATAAATAGTTTCGTTTCCATATTGCCATCCTTTTGTTTCTTGAAGCCAAACATTGAAATTAAAATTGTACTGGGTTCTACTAATCAATTTTAATTCTTCATTTTCAAACGGTCCTATGGCTTGATTTATTAATGCAGCCTCAAAAAGCTTATCAAATGTGTTGTAATTAGTTTCTTTGGTTGGTTCATTAGCTTCAATTGCATTGTAAAGGGTTTCCCAACTAACACCAGTATTTATGCTTGTAGTTCCTGTAATGCTTAGTTTCATCATTTTTTTTCTAAGTTCATTGTCAGCTTTGCAAAATTTCTTTTCAGGGGTGTCTTCTTTGTAACTTAAAAACTCTATTTCAATTGCTTTTTTAGTAGCATTAATGTTTTTATCAATATCCATTTTTTCGGTAATCGGATAGCCTCCAAACCACTTTAATAATAAACCAAACAAAATGTGTTTTTCCAAGCCGGTTAATGGCAATTTTGTTAATCCATCAATTACTATGCTTTTATTGGACCAATTATTTATCACAAAATGGTATTGTTTTTCTAATAAATTAAGAAAGTCCAATGTGTTAAAGGCTCTTGCACCTTCGCCTTTTTCAAAATATTCAATAGTTTCTTTTACTAGTTCTTGATTTGGGATATTTTTCTCGTCTTTATAATAACTTAAATCATTATTTGCTGAAATATTTTTAAGGGTATCTTTTTGCTTTAAAGAGGTAAGTAGTAAGATTGTTTCTTTTATCCATGCAATAATAAACTCAACTTTTTTTGTTTGTTTCTCTTGCAGAAAAGGGAAAAGTAAAATGTGATATTCAATGTGTTTCAAAAACAATTCTTTATTAACAGCTTTATGAAAATGATAATTTAGCAAGTCTGCACATTTGTAGATAGGATACGTTTGTTTCAATTTTATTGCAAAAGCGAAATCATAGTCTTTTGGGTTTGTAGCTTTACTAATAAGCTTTCCCTTAACATCATAAATACTCTCATTAGGTAAATCAAAATCATTTTTAGGCTTATATTTTTTACTTGTAGGATTGAAACTAGTTATAGCACCAGTATTTATGTCTTTTACTTTCAGTTTTTGTTTGTCGATTGAATACATACTTAGTAACAATTTATAGGTATAAAATATTTTATTTATTCAGTTTACAAGTCAATATTTATCTTATCAGTTGCCTTTTGCTTCATTTCTGCTGCTGCTTTTACATAGCGTTGTGTTTGCTCCATGCTAGTATGGCCTAACAACTTAGATGCTGTCAATACATCTACATCATTAAATATGAGGTTGGTGCCAAATGAATGCCTGGCATTGTGCCATGTAATAGCCTTTTTTATTTCGGCACGTTTCACCCATGCTTTTAATGTTTTGTTTGCTCCGTTTGCAGTTGGCAGATCAAATACATTTTCACCCGGTTTGCCAGCTTCACCCAATAGTTTTATGGCAGTGTCATTTAAAGGGGTGGCTAAGTCTTCATCTGTCTTGCTTTGTGTTAAATTCATTTGACGGCTTTTTGTGTTTATACTTTGCCACTTAAGAGGCTTAATGTCGCACCAACGTAATCCAGTAACACAACTAAATAAAAAGGCCCGTCTTACTTCACTGCTTTCTGTTGGTGTAGCACTCAATGTTTTTAATTCGGCTATGGTTAATGTATCCTTTCTTTTTGCCTTACCTTTTACTTTACGTTCTACTAATTCCAGTATATTATCCTTCATGAATTTTTTACGGTAGGCATTTTTGAGCATTTTCTTGAAACGGTTATAATATGACTTTGCTCCTTCACCTGTACTGTTGGATTCCAAATAATCAATAAAATCTTCAATGAGTAGTGCATTGAGATTTCCAAAAGTTAGCCCTGCTTTGTTTATTTCCTTTAAAAAATCACTAAACCGGTTAAGTACCCCCTGCATATTTCGCTTATCCTTTTTAACGTATGCGTCTATGTAAGTCTGCATCCAAACGGTAATGATTGTTTTTTTTCCTGCATCACTATCCATATTGTAATTGCTGCCTTCAAGTTCAACCGTTCTAACTAATCTTATTGCTTCAGCTTTCTGTAAAAGTTCTTTATTGTTTTCCCGGTCCGTCACATTTGAAACCTTTGCAAGTTGTAAATGCTTTAATGTTTCAATTTTGTGTTTCCCTTCACTATAAATATCTAATCTTAAAGAGGTGGTACCGTCTGCATTTTTCCGCTTTCTTAATGTTACACTCATTTGACTTTGGTTTGATTTTCTTTTCCTAAAGGTATGATTTATTGTCATTAATTTGTACCTCAAGGTTCAATTAGGGTACAAATAATGAGAAAGTAACATCAAATTAAAGGAAATGAAAAGAAGGGGTAATGGCTGAAACTATTGTTGATACTGAGTTTTTGGGCATAAAAAAACCAGCAATTTTGCTGGTTGTGTGCCCACGAAAGGAATCGAACCTTCACGCCCTTGCGAACGGCAGATTTTGAGTGTTTTAATTTACTTAATCTCATTTATCCTGATTTATCTTAGTTTAACTGACTTGTTTGATTTTCAATTGTTTGCATAATTTTTGCAAATTTACTTTTACTGATTTAATTGCAGTTTAACTGCGGTTTGTTTGTAAATGTGTTTGCAAATTTTGAGTGAAAGAGCATTGTGAAAATGAAAATCAAAAGTTATGTCTATATCAACTTCAGTTATCCTCGACAACAGGAGGATTAAAAAAGATGGAAAATACCCCCTAAAGCTCCGGGTAATTTATAACAGAACCGTAAAGGATTACTCTACAATCTATAGTTTATCAGAGGCTGATTATAAGAAATTGGCAGCACCAAGGGTAAGTAACGAACTGTCAGAAATCAGGATTAAGCTAAATGAAATTTCTGCAGTCTCAAATTCAGTAATTCAGCAATTAAAACCATTTTCTTTTGGTGAGTTTGAAATCGAGTACATTAAAACCTATGCAGGCTTGTTTAAGAGCCGGAAGGAGAAACCAACGATGCTCAGTGAAAAACAAGAAGGTGATGGTTTTGATTATTCGCCTTTTTTAAAACGGTTTTCTATCTTTAATGAAGCGTATCCTGGCAGCAATTATGTTTCCGTTTTCTTCTTGTCATACATAAAACAGCTTCTGCAACAAGGCCGGATTGGCAGTGCCATCAACTACCAGCGTACCTACCGTTCTCTAAAACTATTTAAAGGAAATGTAACCTTTGAACAGATTACTGTAAGCTATTTGTTTCAATATGAAAGATGGATGCTTGATAAGGGAACCACAAAAACAACTGTTGGAATTGTACTCCGTCCTTTACGTTCAATATTTAATGAAGCGATTGAAAGTGGTGTTATAAAAAGGGAAAAATGTTATCCTTTCGGTCGCCGAAAGTATCAAATACCGGCATCAAGAAATGTGAAAAAGGCATTGACACAAGCAGAACTAAAAAGTATATTTTATTTTAAACCGGATAATGGAAAAACAGCTACTGGTAAAGACTATTGGCTTTTTTGCTATTTGGCAAATGGAATGAATGTAAAAGATATGGTTTATTTAAGATGGAAAAATATTCAGGACGAGTATTTAATTTTTGAACGGGCAAAAACCGAAAGGGCTAATCGTACAGACCCACGGCCAATTACAGTTTATCTTACAGAAGAGTTGAACGATATAATTCAACGAAACGCAAACAACAAGAAAATGCCTGATGATTTTATATTTCCAATTATGCAGCCTGGTCTTAATCATTTAGAGCAATTCGACCTTTTGAATCATATAAGACGCATGATAAACGATGCTATGGAAGCAATTGCAATAGAACTTGGGATAAGTAAAAAAGTAACCACCATAGTAAGCCGGCATAGCTTTTCAACACAGCTAAAACGTTCCGGGGTAAGTACCGAATTTATACAGGAGGCACTTGGTCATACAAACAAGCAGACAACTGAAAATTACCTGGACAGTTTTGAAAAGGAAGTAAAAAAAGAATTCGCAAAAAAACTTACCTCTTTTAAAGAAGATTTTGAAGAAATGCAGTTAGCCTGATAAATTAATTGCATTTAAACTAGCTAAGTTCCTGTTTCAGGTGATGCAGCTTAGAGCCAATTTTTAGCTGGCGTAATTTTTTTTCTTTTATATAGGTAATAACTTCATTTTTATCAAAATAAACCCTCCCTCTTTGTGGGTGGGAGGGAAGGCCACGTTTTATCCAATCAGTAAGTGTGGGTAATGATACCCGGAGAAATTTGGCTATCTCTTTTCTGTTTACTAACGAATCTAAATCTTGTTCAGATGCAATAAAATGTTTTTTATGCTCGGTAATAAATTCTGTTACGGCTTCTTTTACCCACCTTTTAAAATCGCTTTCATTTGGTATGAATAGTGTTTCCATAAAATTATTTTAATTCGTCAAATTGCTTTTAAGTAAACAGTGCTTTTTGTAAATTGATTTAATGACGGTAAGTAAGTTATATATCCAAATTCCTGTAAATTTTTAATGCACTTGTTATATGTATGCCGGGCATTTATTTTGGCAACTTTCATTATTGCAGCTCTTTCTATTATCAAAGGATTAGTACCTCCATTCGTATTCCATTGCTGCAGCAGCGCCATGAAAATGCTGATATGTGATGCACCAATACGGGTATCGGCGGCAATGGCATCATAAAAGCCAGTTAATGGTGGAAAGATGTCCATACTATTTAATCGTGGCTAACTCTGTTTCGTTTTCCTTTGCCTGCAATTCGCTTTTTCCTCAGTAGCCCACTGCTTGATGTGCCATTGGATTCTTCATCAGTTGATTCATCTCCGTTATCAGTTTGCTTTCTTTTAAGCTGCAATTGTTTTTCCATGTATTTGTTTTGCAGAAAGCGATAGGCTTCATCTGTTGTTATGCCACCACCATCTTCAGATATATAAAACCTCTGGCTAACATCTGCTTTGTTCTTAACAAGTGTGATTGAGCCTACTATTTCCTGATGCAATGTACCTGTCCAGAACTTTTGTTTCAATGCAGATGCAACGACTTTTCCTTGTTCTGATTTCTCAAGAATGGAAAGGTTTTCGATGATGCCGGAAATTTTCAATTCTGTTTCCCAGGTTGATTTATCGCTGAGATTCCATTGCTTATTTTCATCAAGGCTGAATGCTTTCTTCCAGTCAATCGCCGTCATCAGTTTTTCTAATTCCGCAGGAACGATTCCATCAACAGGAAAAGTTGAAACACCGTTCTCCTTTTGAAGTGTTACATCATAGTACAACAGAACATAAGTATCACTTTTCTGCAATCGTTCAAAATACAGATTGAACAGCATTACCTCTTTTTCTTTATTGACCCTCTGCAATAAACAAAAACTATCAGGCTTAAAACAGATGCGTTTTAATAGCAAGTTGCCTCTATCTTGAAAACCGAGTGCCTGCAACTGTTTCTCCAATGTGACTATATTCTGAATATCCATAATGCTTCATTTGATAATTACTAAAACGGTTTAGGGATGCACTATGACACCCCTAAACCTTTGCCCTTACTTTCCCTTTTCTTTGGCAGCAAACTTTGTCCATTCTTTTTCTCCAGCTTTTCGTTTTCAATTTTCGTTGCTGGTTTCAACTCTTTTTTTTTATCATTATCCTGGCCTTCTTTTACTTCTTTGCTGCCTTTATCAATTCCGGATTTGTATTGCTCCAGCGATTCTTTGGCTACCATTTTCATGTTTGAATCGTACATGGTAACTTTTTTGTACTGAGGGTCGGCTTCCATAAACATCTTGTGGCTGTTTCCATCTTTTTCAATGGTTACGGATTGTACATTTCCCTTTTCTAATGATTGCATCAATGCCTTTGACTTATCAGGGTCATTCAAATCTGCAACTGCAAATTTTTCTACTGCGGCTTTCAAATCATAACCATAATTTTCATGGAATTGCTTTACTTCAAAATTGTTGTTCTTGTCTTTGTTTTCAAAGTCAAGCTGTATCCAGGCTTTGTACGGCTGGCCTTCTTTGGTGGTAAGGTCTTTGTGAACAGCCCGGCCATCCAACAGGTTGTAGGCTTCTTTAGCTGTTACACCCTTGCCCTTGTTTAGGTAAAAAGTTTGTTCGTTCTTTTCTCCATTGCTTTTTTCCAATGAAGCATTGTAATTGTTGAAAAAGTACATGTCTGTAGAATCAGACTTTCGGAAATTAAGTGTAGCCTCAAAAGGCTTCTTGTTGATTTCGGCGGCGAAACGCAGTTGGAATTCTGCTTTACCTTCACCGAGGTTACGTTCAAGTTCCCGGTACATGTTTTCTCCAAAGCCCATGTATTTGATGTTATCTTTCAAATACTGAAGATTGTCGTTGTTCATAATATTTGTTTTTAATTGTGAATTAAATAATGATTGCTGTATTTCAAAATGGTCTATTAACGCATCTGTAAAATCATTACCATCTTTATTATGCAGGCCATTTACATCCGGGTCAAGGTTTAACTGCTGATTAAGCTGCTCTCCATATGGAATTTGATTAAGAACATCTTTTATCGAATTAAAATGAAGTACAGAAAACCGGTCACGGTCACTTAAATTATTTTCTGCAAATTCTATTGCTTCCTCCTTTGTTCTGAAAAAATGAACATCATTCTTATCAATAAAGTAAATGCTGTTATTATAGGCCATGTACTTCTCGCCATTTGCCAAAGCGATACTCACCAGGTCGAGTACTTCATCTGCTATGGGATGTTCCGTTGTCATTTTAAATCGGGCAATACTTTTGACTTCATTATATTTTTGTTGCCTATTCTTAACAGAAAATGCCTGCCACCGTTCTTCTCAGTAATTTGTACTGCCAGATATTTTTTATCAGGGATAGTAAATTTTTCCAGCGCAACTACAAAGACTGTATTGCTGTTGCCTTTTACTTTACTGTGATTACCGGTAGTATACACCGGCTTTTGTTCCACTTCCTGTACTGCCGTTCTTTTACTACGCCTTTTGTCTTTAATAAAAAATCGAAGAAGGTCAACATCGTAATCAATTGTTCCTTTGTTATTGATGTATAGCTGGTAGTAAATAATATTGTCTTTAATGTAAATGCCTCTGATGCCCGCCTGCATATTGTATTTCTTATCTTTTACTTTCTTCACTGTCCTTTCATTATCCAGAATCATGTTGGCATAAGAGCTTACGGTAGCCGTTCTGTTTATGGGAAGATAATGTACCCATACAGCAGGTTTATTATCATAGCAAACAGCAAAAGAATACACACTGCCATCATCCGTAACCACACTTAAATTCGTTTCAATAAAATCTTTTGCTGCAGCTTTTACCAATAAAATCGTGGGAGCATCTTTCACTTGTTGTGCCAGCACCGATTGGCTACCCCTGTCAACATACCTAATGGCGAAAGGAAACACCAGGCTTATTGTTTTATCAGTAGTTACACACAGAGAGGTTTGGGCTATTGATGAAAAAAACATCGAGCACACAAAAACCAAACACACAAATCGTTTCATAAAATTTATTTTATCTATTAATAATTATTGTTGAACATTTTTATCTCTTAGTAAAACTTTGTAGCCGGCTTTCACCATCACTTTTACCTGTTTTACTTTTTTGCTTAACAAAGATTTCACCGTATTGATGCCTGCGGCAGCAGCCTGTGCTTTTAGTGTAGGGTCAACTGCGGTAAGTTCCATTAACTGCAATCCATTATCAGCAGATTGTTTTGCAACATCCCTTGTAATAGCACCGGGAATATAAATGCCAGGCAAACCATCTAAATCATACACTTCCAATTTTACAGGGAACAGGGAATTATTAAACCGGATGGCAGTTATTTCTGCTTCCAGCCTTTCATCATTTAAGGAAGCAATGCCAGAAACTAAATTGTTTTTTGGAATAAGAACCCCGCTGATGAAAATGTCCGTAAGCAATCTTAGTTTGATGACAGCCCCATTTACCAGCAACTGATTCTCTGGTATAATTGCCTCTATTGCATTTGCAGTTTCTGTTGCTGCGTTATTGTTTTCAGTGGTATAAAAGCTAATGCTATTTGGCTGCTTTCTTTTATTGGTGTCCAGCAGGCCAATATTGTTTTTTGCTAACTGTGTACTAACCGCAAATACCACCTGCTTTTGTTGCAATGATTTTTCTTTGAGCTTATCCTTCACTCGTTGAGGATGCTGTATATCTAATATTCTTTCTAAAGTTCCATTGAGTTGTTGCATTTCAGGGTCACCGGTGTTGGTTTTATTCATCGTTACCATCATGTTTTCCAGTCGGTCCATTTCGCCGGATAGTTCATCATCCTGATTGTAATTCATTGCATCAACATTTTCGTTGACCGGCACTTCAGGCTGTTTATTGATTTCTTTTTGCAGCAATGCTAATTTTTGCAGTAGTTTTTGTTCGGGGTTATTTTCAGTTATTTCATACGGCGATGAATTGAGTCGCTGATTGTATTTTGAAGCTGAGTTTTGAGTAAGCAGTTCCAATTCGTTTACAGGTATATAACCAGTATCTTCTTTTTGCTGATAATATGGGTCTGTCCGCATCCACTCCTCCAGCTTTGCAGAATCTTTCTCGGCCTTATCATAAAAGCTAAGTTTGTCTGTCAGATTATCATCTTTCATTTTAGCGTCAGGAAGATTTAGGTTCAAGCCCTTTTGTTCGTTTGCAATAACAGGTTTATTTCCTTTCCCACCATCTAATGCCCAAAATGCCATTGTTAAAAAAGGAATTACCAGCAGTGGTAATACCAGCATCATTTTTCGTTTCCGCAGGAAGGCCTGCGACCTTTGCACACTACTCATACACTTCATTTTTGTTTTTGTGATAAATAAATTTGTTCCAGCACCTGCACACTATCCATCAAACCCGGCCGGGCCTGCAGAATGCTGTCGTATTCATTCGCTCTATTCAATTTTAAACTATCCATGTATTTTCTAAAGTCCTGTATTTGTACATAAGTTTGTTCATCTACAGTGGCTTCCGGCATTACGGTTTCATCTCCCGTTTTATTAAAGTGTTTTGGAATATCCATTTGCTGTATCTCAAAAGATTGCTCCTTTTGTTCAGCACTGAAAACACTATTTGCAATAAGATAAATACTGTAACCACCTGCGGAAACGCAGAAGAATATCAGTATCAGCTTTAGTCGTTTGTAATTTGTTTTCATAAATAGTTTATTCATTCTTTCAGCAAATAACCGCTGTGCTTTAATACCAACGCCAGCAATTTTACCGGCAACCTTATCCGACATAGTGGCTTTTTCTTCTGACTGTAATTCCTTTTTCTTTTTTTTAAATAACCACATACTACCGGTTTTGAATGTTGATGTCTGTATTCTCCAGTGTCCGCCACTTTTCAATAAGGAAGCCATGCGAATTATTATCACTTCTGGAAACATTTCTTAAATAACCTTCTGTAACCAGGTTCCTTGTGGCGATAGTAGTTGGCCTGATTATTCTTTGAGTGCCTTTATACCGAAAGTAGAAAGGATAAACATCGGTATTGATGATGATGCTGTCCATAGAAATTTCCTGGCTGATATTGCCACTGATAAGATTGGAATAATAACCATTCTCTTTCAGGTTGTCGTATTGCTGTTTTGCAGAATTATCCGCTAAATACAAAGCCTTTGTAATGTTGGCTTGTATTACTTTATCATCCGGGTCAAGAGTAAAAAAGAAGTGATGAAACATTTTTACATGGTCGCTTGCTTCAACGGGTATATTATCTTTTCGGTCAGCGGCATATGCTTCCAATGCTTTGCCGTTTGCCAATATAAAAACTTTGTTTTGCGAATGCGATGAAAGTTGGTAGCTTTTGTAAGCGATAAATATTGATATTAGCACACAGGCTATTAAAAATGCAAGACTGAAGAACCGGATATACCGAAAAGCCGTATCAATATTTTTTGTTTTCTGGAACATAACTCACATTTTCTAACTCACTTAACTATACAAATTCAAATTACAGTCCGATAATTGATAAAAGAAGGTAATTGAAGTAGTCCTACCTATGTTTTCCCACTCAACTTATCCTTCATATAATTACTTCCACCACTATTACCCTCTTTAAAATATCCTTGTGATGCTCCGGCATCAGCCATACTGTTACTCATTTTATTTGCTGCTCCGCCCATTGCATCTCTTGTCATTGAAGCCCCACCAACCATAACAGTGCGGCTGGATGTGCTCATCATATTTGTTACTTTATAAAGCAAAGTGTTTCCACCACCAGCATGAATAATGTAATTGGCAACAGAAGGAACAGTGAAATATCCGATGATACCGATAATCATAAATATCAGATACGCTGTATCGGTTGTGCTGAAAAAAGTATCGCCATTGGTAGCAATCTGCTGCAAATCTTCTTTCAGCATATTCTCCTGAATTTTACCCATGATGCCACCAAATATATTGGCGACAGGCAACCACAGAAAAATATTTAGATAACGGGCTATCCAAACGGTCAATGTATGCTGAAAGCCATCAAACACTGCAATACCAAAAACTAATGGCCCAAGAATTGCCAGTACAATTAAATAAAATGTTCGGATAGTATTTATACAAAGTGCAGCGGCTTCAAACAGCACCTTCAATACTTCACTCATCCACTGCTTAATAGAGTTACGGAAGTTGTAGGAGAATTTAGAGAAGGCAAACTTAATATCATTACCAATACTTTTTACCCATCCTTCTCTTTTATCGCCATAGTGATACTTGTACCATTTTTCCCTGTCGCCGCTTCCGCTGGCCCCAACATACATTTGCCAATAAGCTGTTTTCTTAATGGCTTCTTCTTTCATCTCTAATAACTTTGAAACTGCTTTATCCGAATCAGTAACCATTGCAGCAGTTGCTGTAACAGTTGGTTTCATTACACCGTTAATCATTGCAATAACAGAAGGAAATATTAACACCGCAAAGCCCAACACAAATGGACGAAACAGCGGATAAAAATCAACCGGCTCTGCCCTGGCAATATGCCCCCAAACCCTTGATGCAATATACCAGGTGGCTGCAAAGCCAGCGATACCACGACCAACGCCAATTAAGCGGCTGCATAGCGGCATCATATCGTCGTACAATTTTTCCAGCACTTCATGCAGACTGCGGATACGGTTAGCCATGCCTTGTGCTTCGGCTAAATGAGGAATCAGCAATACTACAATTGCTATGCAAACAATTCTTACACACATTTTAGCTCCCATCACATTTATTTTTATATGCCCCGCTGAATGCTAAGGCATTTCATACTCACTTCTTTTAAAATGAAATTGCTATTTCGTTAGCCCATACAACCTTCGGCTCATTTCAATTTCAGCCTTTTCTGCTTTTCGTTGTAGTGAAAGTAAATTTGTATTGTTGGTAAATTCTTTGAGGAAAGTATATTCTTCTTCCACCGACAAATAGATTTTATCAATTGCCTGTAGCCGTTCATCATCACTCATCCGCAGCTTTCCTGAAGTAATAACCATAGACAATTCATCCAGGCTTTTTAAACTTTCATTAAACAGGTTGCCGTACACCTTGCCGAGATAATCAATCTCTTCAATAGTAAACTGTTTTTCTTCCTTAAACCGGTTATACGCCAATTTATATTCTTTGGCTATCCGGAGTTGATAGCTGATTATATCTGCAATACGTTTATATTTTTTAACTGCCGGGCTTACCTGCATTAAACCATCTAAGAAAGTTTTATGGATGTTGAAATTTCCTTCGGATATGTCTTTAACAGCAGTATATCCTTTATTCAGTAGTTTATACCCATCATACATATTCTGTAAAATCTTTTTAAACTGCGCTAGTTTTTCTATGTTAAGTAACAGTTGTTGAACTTCTTCACTTTGTGCAGAAGTAGTCATCGGCTTTACTACTGTCAAGCCAATCAGCAAAATCATAAATGTTTTTCTCATAATAATGTGTTTTATTCCCCTTTAGGGGTTAGGGGTATTCCATTTATAAGTTTAGAACGGTTTATTTCCATCTGCTCTCCTAAACGCTGTACGGCCAGCAAGCCCATATCGTCGCTAAAGGAGCAGGCAAAGGAATATTTATTCTGTATGTCGGCATATAACCCGTCAATTCGGTTCAGCCTTTCATCGTCCTTCATTTCTAATTTTCCTGATGTTGTAACCAGTATTAATTCTTCCACCGTTTTTATACATTCATCCAGCAGGTTATCAAAAACCTGTTTGCAATGCCCAAGCTCAGCTTCGGTAAACTGCTTTGTTTCCCTGATTTGCTGAATAGTGATTTTTGTTTGCTTGATGATTTTTACCTGGTAGGCTATTATATCCGCCACTTTTGCATATTGGCGTATAGAAGGATTTACATTTTTGAGCCGGTTAAAGAAATCCCGGTGCAGGTTGAAGTCTCCGTTCTTTATGTTTCGGATAGTATTAACGCCACTGGTTACAATAGTGTAACCTTTTTTTGCATAACCAAGATAGACCTGAAGGGCTGCAATTTGCTGGAGTAAATATTTCTTTTGGGTGGCTTTTTGATTTAGCCATTCATCTGCTGTTTGAGCATTTGATGATAAAAAAGCAAACAGCCCTGCTGTTGCTAATAGCAATATTCTTTTCATACATCACATTTTCGTTCTTCACAATATTGTTTGACTAACGGCTTAAACCGTACAGTCTTTTCACATATTCAATCTCCCCCCTTTCACTGGCTCGTTGAATGCTAAGCATCTTGTTCTGATTATTGAAATCTTTTAAATCAACATATTGTTGCTCCAGGTTATCTGAAACGGTATTGATTATTTCCAATCGTTTGGCATCACTCATTTGGGTGGCAAAAGCATTTACTACTAAAAACAACTGGTCAATACTTTTCAGGCTTTCATCCATCATGCCTGTATAGATGTTGTACATGTATTCCAATTCTTCAGCAGAAAAGTTCTTATCATGCCTGAATAAAGCCCAGGCACCTTTGTATTCGTTTACCATTTGCACCTGTCGTTCTATTATATCTTTTACCCGGTTATAGTAAGCAAGAACAGCTTTTACTTTCCATAATTCCTGGAAATAATCATCATAGAGTTTACGCTGCTTTTCCACCCAGTCTTTAATCTCATTCAGCTTCAACTGGCTCATTTTATTTTCCAGTGTTTTCTGTGCATTCTGCAGCCAGATTGTTTTGTTTTGCAACCGTTGCATCTGCAGGTCAATTGCTTTAATAACTTTTTTAACTGCCGCTTTGATGATGTCCACAATGGGAACTTGTGCTTTACTTTCCTGCATTGGCAAAAACATACAGCACATACTCAAGCCCACTACTGCCAATATTTTTTTCATAACATGCTATTTTATTTTTTTAAACTTATTAGTGCCATCAAATACTACTTTCTCTTTAACGTCAAACGAATAATGGTCTAAGGTTTCTGCCTCTTCCAGTAGTTTCGTTTCGGTGTTGTAAATCCCTGATGTTTCATTAATCTTATATTCGGGAACATCGGCTCCACCTTCTACCTGCCGGATATAATGCCAACGATTTTGAATTTTAAACTCTTTTGCAGCCAGATTCTGCACGGAGATAACGAGGGTATCAAATTCTTTACCGAATTCATTTTGCCCGGCTCTTATATAGGTGCCGGGTATAAATTCCATAATTTCATCTTTGCCACTTGTACCGCAGCCGGAGATAATTAATGTTGCTGAAAGGATAAGCAATACTGTTTTCATATTATCAGTTTTTGGAGTGAATAATCTCGTCGGCTAAAGCCTTAATCCCTTTTTCAATATCTCCACCAAATTTTGCAGCATACGCCTGTACTTTCACTTTTTCCTTTTCTTCTGTTGTGTATGCCAGGTATTCTTCCGGCGACACTTCTGTACGATAGACTTTGCTTAATACTCCACCCAAAGAAATAAAGACCTCTTTGTATTTTTTTGTCGGGTCATTGGCTTTGTTGATGCTCAACACCAATGCCTTTTCTTTTTCAGTTAATCCCAATAATTCCTGTATCTGGTCGAACTTATTTTGATACTTACTTTGGTCTAATAATATTTTGCAATCGCTGTTGTTAATGATTGCCTGCTTTACCACCGGCGAAGAAATGATATCTTCCACTTCCTGCGTAACTACAATAGCTTCACCAAAAAACTTTCTTACCGTTTTAAAAAGGTATTTAATGTATTCTGCCATACCTTCTTTGGCAATTGCTTTCCATGCCTCTTCTATCAATATCATTTTCCTTATGCCCTTTAGTTTCCTCATTTTAGAAATAAACACTTCCATAATGATGATGGTTACAACCGGGAACAGAATCGGATGGTCTTTGATATTATCCAATTCAAAAACTATAAACCGCTGTTGCAATAAATCCAAATTTTCATCTGCGTTTAACAAGTAATCAAACTCACCACCTTTGTAGTAAGGCCGCAGCACATACAGAAAGTTGGACACATCAAAATCTTTATCCTTCACATTATCACCTTTTAGTACCGCCACAAAATCATCTTTCAAAAAATCATAAAAACTATCAAAGCAGGGAAAGATGCTTTTATTCTTCTCCACTTTTTCAAAATACAATTGCAAGGCATTTGAAAGGGCAACATATTCGCTGCGGTTAAAGGTTTCATTATCTTTTTTCCAAAGAGCTAATAACAATGTCTTAATGCTTTCCTTTTTCTCCGTATCCAGTATATCGCCGTCGCCAATATAAAACGGGTTGAACTTAATGGGTTTGGTTTCCGAATAGGTGAAATAATATCCATTCACCATATCACACAAACCTTTATAGGAATGCCCCACATCTACCAGCACAATATGTGTGCCTTTTTCGTAGTAGCTCCTTACCATGTGGTTGGTAAAAAAGGATTTTCCACTGCCTGAAGGCCCCAAAATAAACTTGTTCCTATTGGTACAGATACCTTTATCCATTGGTTCATCCGAAATATCCACATGAATAGGTTTTCCTGAAAGACGGTCGCCCAAGCGAACGCCGATAGGGCTAACAGAGGAACGATAATTGGTCTCCAGGTTAAAAAAACAACAGGCTTGCGGACTGAAAGTGTCGAATGTATCATTCATTGGAAAGTCGGCAGCATTGCCCGGAATGCCTGCCCAGAATATCTGCGCCGAACCTTCGGTTTCTAATTTAGGGGTAGCATCCATTTGCGTTAAAGCCGATGAACACAGGTTGCGGATGTTTTTTAATTCTTCCTTATTATCTGTCCATGCCAATAAATTAAAGTGAGCTTTTACCGGCAGCCTTTGTTCACTGATAGCTTCGTTCAAAAAATCATCTGTGGCCTGTTTGCTGATGGCGTTTTCTCTGCTATAGGCAGAGAGAGATTGCAACCGCAGTCTTTTACTTTCCAGCTTCTGCATTGTTTTCTGCACATCCTCAATAAATACATACTGATTATAAATATGATTGCAGGAAAGCAACTGGCCGATAGGTGATGCAAAGCCAACGCTGAATTTTGTTTTATCGGTTGAATACTTGTCATAGTTAATTCGGGAGCCACATAATGCCGGTACAAATTCAGCATCTGCCATGGTGTAAAGCTGGCAATGGTTTTCACCAATCTTCCATTCAGGTTTAAATTCTATATCGCTTAGTACAACAGCATCACTCCCAAGATTAAGAAAACGAAGAATAAAATCAGCAAGGTGTTCATTCTCAATTTGCTTCATGGTTACAAAGCCACTATCGGTTAGTATCTTTTGAAACTGCCCTACATGGTTCATAAAGTCATGAAAGTGTTTTGGCTTTAATGTCTCTTCCGGCACAATTGTACGGCGGAGCAGGCTGCTGAAAATTGAAGAACCTGACTTTCGGTTTGCAGGTTTCTTTGTAAGCATAATATAGCAGCGATGGTCTAAGTAAGGCCTTTCGTTAAAGAAACGGTCGCTGCTTCTTGTTAGGAAACTATTATCATCCTGAATAAACGAAGGTTTATATTTTGCTTCGGTAAACCAATCCTGCTTGTGCAATACACTATTAACAGGTAATACTTTTATAGCTTTTATCCAGGCATGGTGAAAGGCTTCGTACTCATCATTGCTCATGGTAAACAATTCAGGCAACTGTACCTCAAACACTACTGTTACATCACCCATTTTAGAAAGGATGGCATTGTGCTCAATAGCATACACCGGCAATATATCATTCAGGTTTTTCATTCAGCAACTGTTTTCTCAATCTCACTTTTGAATAACTCTTTACCACATCAGGCACCGAACGCCGGGCTATCTTTTTCATCATACCATATTCACCATAAGTGCGGCTTAGTTTGTAGATACGCATAAATAAACCAATAGTAAGCACTGCAATAAATGGCAAACAAAAAAAGATACCCAGGCCGCTGATATAGAGTATTGCAAATAGTATCAGCAATACCACTAAACCGCCGCCCAGGTACCAGATATATTGGGCTTTTAAACCCTTGAACTCAATACTGCGATTGATGCCTTTGTTGATTTGGTAGACGGAGTTGGACATGAATAGAAATGCAGCAAATAGTTTTCCAAAGAAGGTGATGAAGGGGTAAGGGAGGTAGGACTTTTGCAAATGCAGCTTATATTTGAGTGTTGCCGTATGTTTATTAGAAAGTTACGGCAATATAATAGTTGTATATTAACCCTAATCAGCGACAGTATCGATATCATCTGACAACCAAAACCTCTGACTTCCTACCGCACATTTTAGCACATTTGTAAAGCACACAAAACCCTGACACAAGGCTAATCTTGCAAAAGAGCTAAAATTTCACCCGGCACAACCTTATTCACCTGTAGTACATCAAGACCGACCTTAAAAAAGTATAAAATTGTATAGCTTAATACCAGTTAATAAATTTAACTTTAGGTAACAAATCTTGCTCCAATACCATTGAATTCTGCCAAATAATGTAATAGCCTACCGAAGCCACTTCAAATTCTGAATTATATGATTTCTTCAGGTTTTATGTTTTTAACATCATCGATTCGTTAGACATTAATAGACTTGTGCAATCAATTCGGCAATTAATAAAAAATAGTTTTTTTGACATTACCATTAATCTTCCGGCTTATGAAAAAGCTAATAACACATTTTTTAGTATCCCTGTCATTTATGTTTTTCAGTTTTATACCGAAAAGCAGTATGGCGCAGTGTAATACTTGTACTTTTGGCGGAACAAAATCCCCATCTAATACTTTAACCCCAACACTTTGCTGGCAAACGCAATCAGGAATTAATGGCGGTACATACGCTGAAATTAATATAGTATCTGGTAGGACATACTTCTTCTCTTATTGTACTGCTAATGGAGGTTCTGCGAATTTCGACACAAGATTGGTTTTATTTAATGGCACTACATATTTAACCTGCAATAGTGATTATGGTTGTACTCCAGCCACTGCAGCAAGGGTTGACTGGACAGCCACATATACTGGTGTCGTTCGGGTGCGTACTTTACGATATGTTTCAGCAGCCAATCAATGTGCATCCACAGGAACAGGAGCTGTTCTTGCTTATAAAGAACAATGTCCTACTTTAAATATTCCTACTGGAACAACTCCTGGTACTCTTACCGCACCTGGGCCAGTAATTACCAATCCTATCACGGTTCAATGGTCAAGTTCTGGAACAACTCACCACGTAGAATTGTGGGATGCTGTTACCAATAATCAGATTAATCTTCCACCATCAGCAGACTGTATTAATGGACTTAGCTATACTCTTCCAACGCTACCTAGTGGGCAATATAAATGGAGTGTTCACCGTAATCAACCATGCGGTTGTTGTGAGGGAAATCCAACTACAGACCGATATTTTCAAGTGGGTGCTTCGTGTACAACACCTGGCACACCTGCAAGTGCTACCGGCACAGCAACAGGACAAACATCAGCAAATTTATCATGGACAGCTGGCAATCCTGTTGGTAGCCCTACAGTAACTTACTATTGGGTGGTGGGTACTAACCCAACTGTTACTTACGGAAACGGAGTTGCTCAGGGAACTACAACATCAACATCTGTTTCTACTAATTTGCTTACATGCGCAACACAATATTATCTGAGAGTATATGCCAGTACAAGTTGTAACAATACAAATTCAGGATATAGAACTTCAGCTTCATTTACAACATCAGCTTGTAATCCTAACTGCATAACACCCGGTACACCTGCAACTGCTACCGGTACTGCAACAGGACAGACATCTGCAAATCTATCATGGACTGCTGGCAATCCAGCAGGCAGTCCAACAGTAACTTATTATTGGGTGGTAGGTACCAGCGCAACCGTTACTTACGGAAACGGAGTTGACCAGGGAACTACAACATCAACATCTGTTTCTACTAATTTGCTTACATGTGCAACACAATATTATCTCAGAGTATATGCCAGTACAAGTTGTAACAATACAAATTCAGGATATAGAACTTCAACTTCATTTACAACAACAGCTTGTAATCCTAACTGCATCACTCCGGGAATACCTGCAAGTGCTACCGGCACTGCAACAGGACAGACATCTGCAAATCTTTCATGGACTGCTGGCAATCCAGCAGGAAGCCCAACAGTAACTTACTATTGGGTGGTGGGTACCAGCGCAACCGTTACTTATGGAAACGGAGTTGACCAGGGAACTACAACTACATTATCTGCTTCTACTAATCTGCTTACCTGTGCAACTCAATATTATCTCAGGTTATATGCCAGAACAAGTTGCAACGGAACAAATTCAGGATATAGAACTTCATCTGTATTTCAAACTCAGTCTTGTAACCCTAACTGCACAACACCGGCAAACCCAGCTAACCCAACAAGTAATTCACCACAATGTAATAGCGTTACACTTACTAGAACTGGCACACCCCCATCAGGAATAATTTGGTATTGGCAAACTACAGCAACAGGAACCAATACATCGAATTCAGGTGCTACGTATGTTGTAAACACATCAGGCACTTATTATTTAAGGGCATATAATACAGCAAATGGTGGTTGCTGGTCAACAGGTAGTGGAAGTCACACAGTATCAGTTATTGTATGTCCTGCCAATAATCTCGTAATTGATTATGGAATCAATGCTTTAGTTATTCCTCCTTGGCAACGGCAAAACGATAATTATGATGGAAAAGTAACTGTTATAAGAACAGGAAATGTTAACGCACCCTGGCATTTAGAAGTAGATGTTCATAATAGTACAGGCACTATTGTAGAAAATACAATTCAGTACTCATCTATAACCACTTCAATTCAATTTTTCAACACAGCTAATGATGTATCGTTAAGGAATTATTCTGTTGAAGGTAAGATAATGGCTTACTATGCTGTTTTAGATAATTCTGTTCCGTTAATAAGAAGAAAAGTATTTGGAACAAGTGTAAATATAAATAATGGGTTGACTTATATTATCGAAAAGAAGTGGGATAAGAAAAATGTTGTTTATTTCAATAATGGGAATGAACCTTTAAAAATTCCTGTACATTATGACCCAACATATCCTTACGGTTCTAATTTAGGCATTCAATTTAAAAGAATTAATAAAGTAAGTTATACATTAGGTTTGGGGGGGACATGTCTTGCTCTTAATGAGCCATATTCAATTTTCCCTCCCACATATCCAACTTTGAATTCCTTTTTTAGAATAGAAAATGGATATATGATTATAGACCGAGACCTAAATTTATCTAATCTTAAGAATGTTTTGCCTGGTGAATTTGAATATAAAATAGTTAAACATGTTTCACCTCAACTTTTCAGTATTCTTGAAAGTGGGGAGTTTGATTTATCAAAGGTTGGTAAAATCAGCTTAACACCCAATACAAGTGGAAAACTTTTAATTATGGTAGGAGGGATTTTTAACGAAATGGAAGGCTCTGCTGATAATCTTAAAATTAATGCACCTGATGTCACCACAAATCCAAATTCAACTTATTCATACTCAGTTATTGAGTTCGCAAGACAGTATGCAACAACTAAGAACTTCTCTAGCTGGTATATAGCTCAAGGCAATGCAAACTCAATAAAAAGAAATGGTTATGACATTGGAATTTCACTAAAAGAAATCGTAAGGAACTATGAATTCATTTCCGGAACAACAGTAAATGAAATCGCTATTTTATGCCATAGTAAAGGAGGTCTGGATACTAGATGCATGCTTGGAGGATTCAATATTTCGTATAACGGCAGTAAAACCTTTCCGTCAAATTCTGAAGAAAGCACATTAATCAATAAAATTAATAAAGTTTTATTTTTTGATACTCCACACTGGGGTGCAGAAATCGCAACAACTGCTACATATTGGTGCAATTTTGGTATTCTATCAAGTATACCAGGTGTGCATGATTTAATACCTCAAAATTCATCACTTATTGGCATCAACTCAACTGCTATGCCAAATCATGTTTACTTCCTAAATATGACTGGATATAAAACATTTCAAGATTTAACAGACCAGGTTGTGAAAGTTATTGAAAGTCATAAACCAAGATTATTTACGAATAAGATTATACAACTTTATCAAAATGATGTTCGTGAAGATTGTCCCAATGCTTCTTTACCCTGTAACTCTTATCCATCAGGCAGATTACATTTGCTAATACATAAAAGTAGTTTTTTAAATCATAATGGGAATGGTCAGTATGTCCCATTGAATTGTTATAATACCACAATAGGAAATAATCTTAATAAAGTCGTCAATTTCTTAAATGACACATATTCAAACCCGGGATTCTTAAATTGTTACAATTCTATTTATCAACTATACGGTCACGCCGCCGGTTCTATCTTGTCTGGTGCAAATGTTTATTTCATACCAAGAGGGGGGCAAAAGCAGTATCTTACAACAACTGATGAAAATGGAAATTTCAATATATCCCATTTCCCATTTTCCCAAGCAAACGATACAATTACAGTTGAGTCAAGCGGTCATGAAAAGATATCAGTAGTACTTAATAATGACATACTATCATTAGGACACTTAGAATTGCCCACTTTTTCTTTATCCCCGTCAAATAACTTAATAAAATATTCTTCCCTATTATTACCAAATCAAAATCCGATTACCAGTCAGCCAACAATCCAAATTAAAGTAACAGGACAAAACGTTAACCAATACTTTATCAATCAACATAGCAGTGACAGTATTTTTATACCATTACTATTGTCAAATTACATTGCCTCTATTCCTTTAGACTCGGGCTATAATAGGATTGTTGTTAAATTTGTTGGTGCTGACACTGTTTATCAGGTAAAAAACATTTATTACCTCCCCGATACATTGATGAATGAGTTCGCCATGAATTGTATCATACAAACAACCCAGCCATATTTGAATGCTAAATTATTTGTTGATAACCAGTTTTATTGTAACATAAATACTATCTCCAAAACTATTAAATTGTTGAAGGCAAATAATGAACTAAAATTTAGCCGGTTTGGATACAAGGATACTTTATTTAGAGTTGATTCCACAACAATACTCAACCTTTCCATGCAACCATCTTCTTACTCTTCAAATACTGACAGTGCAATTTTCAATTTCAATAACAAACTTAATCCTCAATACTGGAAAGCAATTTCAGTTAAAAATTTGTCCCCTATAATTAATAAACAAGTTTCGGTAATGCAGTATGATGATAGTTATACTGGCATGTCATTAAAGCCTCAAACCCGTAAATTTGTGTTCAGAAAACTTGGTTCAGCAGCTCCTGCTTCTTTCAAAACCGCCGTTGTCTTCGACCAGATAATTACTCCGGATAAAGACAGTGTTTACTTACTTTATAAAAACGGTAATAGCTGGGTTAAATACCAGGCTAATCAAACTGGTGTTAGCGAATATGACCCCGAAGTACAAAAACTGGCGTTTGAGAAATTATATATTGATGATAATCAAACCCGTGAAATTGTGTTAATGAAAAAGCAGGCTCCAATTATGAAAACACCGGTCATAATTGATATTCATTCAGGAGAAACGCTTCAATTTCCGTTAAGTTATTTTGTATCAGACCCAGATAGTATTAAAAATGATATTACACTCTCATCAACAGATGTTAAAGTGAGAATAGTTGGAGCTACTGTTTATATTACTGCCCCAGTTGGTTTTACGGGCAATGCAACATTTACACTAACTGCCACACATGATTTTCTTGATATAAGCAAAGACTTTAAAATGAAAGTATTGTCTCCTGGTATATATGTGCCAACCGGATTTACTCCTAACAATGACGGTTTAAATGATGATTTGAATCCTAAGTATATGGGTAAATTGCTTACTTGTCATTTTACACTTTTTAACCGTTATGGTCAAAAGGTATTTGAAACAACAGATTGTACAAAAGGGTGGGATGGAAAAATTAATGGCGTTGAACAGCCAACCGGGACGTTTGTATGGATGCTTTCTTATCAATTTGACGGCGAAGCAAAAAAAGAAATGAAAGGGACAACAACATTAATACGTTAAGAAATAAGAGATTCCCATATTGTATTATTTACTTTTTGTTTCAAACAAAAGCTAATACCGCAAGGCAGGCACAGTTACAAGCGACACAAAGCCGACTCACAATAACCAACCTTGCGAAGGTGTGTATAGCCCTGAATTATCTTGCTAAGAATATATTTACTGATTATTACTCACAAGTTGTTCTAAGATTCCCATCTTTTATATTCTCATCCCCTTCACCTTCCCTTCATT
This sequence comes from Ferruginibacter sp., assembly GCA_017983695.1. GTDB lineage: Bacteria > Bacteroidota > Bacteroidia > Chitinophagales > Chitinophagaceae > Ferruginibacter. The sequence goes on along the minus strand of JAGOAX010000006.1, from coordinate 123,672 downwards.
CACTTGCTTCTTTGGTAATAACGATTTCTCAATTTTTACAACCGAAGCTTCTTTAGTATCAACCATATTTTCTACATTAACATCCACCTGCTTCATCTGCTTCTCCTGTATTTTCAATGTAATCTCCCTTTCCAATTTCGAAACATCCTTCTTCAACTGCCCCAATTCATCTTCCTTATCAAAAGGCTTTGCCACTATCTTTTCAAGCATCGGAATATTTTGTTCCAGTTCCTGCAAAGTTTTTTGATATTTTTCTTTCAGGCTTTCTACCCGGTCAATAGCATTTAAAAAGTAACGGGCGGCCAACTTTGGGTTATCAATATTAATATGCCCCTGGTTCCAGGAATATTTGATGCCGGTTTGTTTACTTTCTGCATAAAACACATTACTGTATTTATATTCAAATAAGCCTTTGTCTTCGTAAGTTTCTTTTTGTCGGCGGATGTATAAATCAAAACCATACAATTCACCAATTCTTTTATTGTCGTCTTCGCCAATATCAGGTTTCCATGCTGCGTAAAGACGGATTAAATGATTGCCTGTTGCTTCGGCATCTGTGCTGCTCAAACCTTCAAGGTGAACAGGGTTAATTTTTATCCCTTCTTTATCATACTGTAACTGGCTTTTGTATTGTTTTTCATCAATACTCAGCTTCTCCAATGTTTGTACTGTTTTACCTTTCTCTTCCTGCAGGTTTTCTAATTTAAACCTCGACCGGAATATTTCTTTATGATGAGCATTGCGGAGACTTTCTAATACGGCAATCTTCTTTTCCATTTTTGATTTTTCCAGTAGTGTAGTATCGCCGGATAAAATAGCGATATATTCGGAAAAGTTCATGCCGCTTTTTTCATCTATACTTCCTTCATCAATGGTTCTTACATTCAGTTCACAATTTTTCATCTGGCTGATGAAGGTTTGCTTATTCTTTAAAAGATTGAACTTATAATTATCCAATGATTGTTCAACGGCATAAATAAAATTCTTCACTTTGTTATTGTAGAATTGCTTTGCAATAATATTTCCCTGCCTTGCTCCACGGCCATCTCTTTGTTCCAGTTCAGAAGGTTTCCATGGAATATCAAGATGGTGCATAGCCACTACTTTTGCCTGAACATTTAAACCGGTTCCAGCTTTTTCTGTGCTGCCCAATAAAATTCTGATGTCACCATTATTCATTTTGCGGAATAGTTCCGGCTTTTGCTTGTCTGTCCAGTCGTGAATAAAAGTGATATGCTGAGAGGCTACTTTAAAATCATTGATGAGTTTATCCCTGATGGTATCGTAAATATTAAATTCATTGGGTTTGGGTGTACCAATATCACAAAACAAAATTTGAGTGCCTTTGTGTTGTTTGCTTTGCTCATAAATCTCAGCTACTTTTCTGGCACAAACATTTACTTTATTATTTGGATGGTCGCTGTATTTGCCGGAATCAATCAGCCGCATATCTGCCGCCATCTTTTTGGCATAGTTGGTTGCAATCAACATACGGCCTTTATCTTCTTCATCGGTCAGTTTTGGCCTGCCGATTAATTCACCATCACCTGTTTTGGCAAACTGCATCAGCAGTTTTGTAAATTCCTGTTGCTCCGGTGTAGGTGGAATATTGATTAACTGTTCGTCAATCTCCGGCTTGTCCAGATTAATATGCTTTGCTGTTTTATAATCCGTAATCTCATTGTAAAACAATGCCAGCTCCGGTACTTTTATAAAATGCCTGAACCGTTCTTTGGCAATAATTTCATTGGTAACAGAAAATTCAAAGTCAGTTGTTTTTTTTGCAAACACTGCCGCCCAGGCATCAAAGTTTTCTATTCGCTGCCGTTCCATTTCTTTTGGTCGCAGGTATTTAAACAGCAGGTACATTTCGGTAAGACTATTTGAAATAGGCGTGCCGGAAAGAAACGTTACACAGAGGTCGCTGTTAAATCTTGTTTGCAGTTCTCTTACAGCAAACAGCATATTCAATGCTTTCTGGCTGCCTTCTTTATTGCCAAGCCCGGCAACCCTGTCATGCCTTGTGGTATAAGTAAGGTTTTTAAATTTGTGGGCTTCATCTACAAATAAGTGGTCAACACCTAAATCCCGAAAGTTGATACCGGCATCTTTCTTCTCTTCAATATTCTTTCGTAATTCCTGCAGCTTAACACCCAAATTTGTTTTACGAATTTCCAGCCCCTTCAGCATTCTCCGGGAAATTTCGCCACCCATATCTTTTATGGTATGCAAATCACTTTCTACATTATCCAGTTCAGCTTCTATAATCTGTTTTTGTATCTCAGGGCTTTGGGGAATTTTACCAAACTGGTCATGTGTAAGAATGATACAATCCCAATTGTTATTTTTTATTTCATTAAACAGCCGCATCCGTTTTGCAGGAGTAAAATCATTTTCATCAGGTGCCAATATTCTGGCATTGGGATAGGCTTTACGATAGGTATCTGCAATCTGCCTGACATTAGCTTTTAATGCCAGTATCATGGGTTTATTGACTATGTGCAGCCGCTTCATTTCATTAGTAGCTACCACCATCGTTAATGTTTTGCCCAATCCCACTTCATGGTCTATCAATGCGCCACGGTTTTGTACAATCCGCCATACTGAGTTTTTTTGAGAACTGTACAAGTCTTCAATGCCCAATCTTTTTTTATCCAACCCCGGAAACTTCAAATGGCTGCCATCATATTCTCTCAACACATAGCAGTTGAAAGTATCATTGTACAGTGTTTCTAATTCTTTCTTATCGCCGTCAGGTAATTTTTTCAGCCAATCAATAAAACTATTGCGGATAGATTCTATTTTCTGATGTGCCAACTGTATGGCTTCGCTATCGGGTACTCTTATTGCTTTATCACCGGTTCCAATTTCATAAGTATAAAAGGGAGTGGTATTTTCTAAAGCATACTCCAATAGAGAATCGCCGTAAGTTGTTTTTCCGCTTTTTGGTGTTACCGCATATTCCTGGTTAATTTTTGCATTGGTAAGCCTTGCCTTTACTTTAAAAGTATCTAAAGAAGGAAAATAATTTACTTCTGTGTTCGATTCAAAAAGGCGTGAAGCAAAACGATTATAATAATCCAGCGGAATCCATCTTTCCCCAAGATTAAAATCAAGCAATTCAAAAGGAATTTTTTCGGGCTGTATTTTTTGTAAGGCATGAAGGCTCTTGAGCAGTTGAACATTATCAGGATTTTTTTCAACTATTTCCGTAGCTGTTTTTAATTTGAATACTACATTACCGCTCAACAACTGGTCGGCAGTTTCCCATTGCATGGTGGAAGGGTTAAGATAGATATGATTACCCAAAGCTTCAACTGTTTCAGGCTCTGTGCTATCAGTGGCGGCAGCAATAAATTCAACATCTACCTTCCCTTTATCGTTCAGGCTTTTTGCCAGTGCTTCTAATGGGTTGTCGGTAGTAAATACTTCCTGCTTCGGTACTAAAGATTGAGTGAGTATATCGGCCTTCACAAATTGTTCGCCTTCCTTTCTTTCTACTGATGAAAGTATGGTTAACCCAAAGGCTTCATCTTTTAAAATACGCTGCCGGTTGGTTGACGAGTTCAGTAATCCATAACCTTTTATTAAAGACTCATAAGCTTCATTCAGTTCTTTTCGCAAATCATTATGCTCCGTTTGTTGGGTTGTTTCTTTTTCAAACAATTCAAAATACATATCCCTCACCGTAGTGTATTGCTGGTAAAAGCCCAGGTCTTTCTTATCATGCAGGCTGGGCATAAACACAGGCTTGCCATCATCAGATGCCATGTAGGAAACAAATCCGACCCGGCTATTATGTACAATCAGTGTTCCTTCTTTGTGAAGTGGATTGAAATTCTCCAGTGTTTCTAATTTATCATCATCTCCTAATGAAATATGAAACACGGTTTCGCCGTCATTGTAAAATTGTTGGTCATATTTTTTCAGCGTACTTGTTATGCCAGCTAATTCATGTTGCAGTAAGGCTGCATTCATCCAGTTAGCAGAAAACTGTAATTCTTCTGCATTGGAATAAAGTTTATAAACATATTGTTTAAAGGCAGTTGATTTAGCCGTCATCAATACAATTAATTCATGTTCAGGTTTGTCTTTAGTGCGGATGATGTTTAAAATCCTTGCCGTCTTTTTATCAACTACCGTAGCATCAGCCGGGTTAATGTAAGCCGCAGCCCGGTTAATGGTATTGGAAGAACCTGTATCAAACAAGCCTAACTGCACAGAACTATTGTCGGGCTTATTTTCCGGCATAGCCGTGTAAGTAAGTTGTTTTCCTTTTGGCGTTTCAATCAGTTTAATTGCCTGTTTGAAATTTTCTGCGTTATATCTTTTGTCAAGTCCTTCGCTGATAGTTTTGCTTAATGCAGGTGCAATTAAATTGATGTCCCCGGTTTGCCAGATTGTTTCATGTGCTTTACCGTACTGGTCTTGACCCGGTTTTATTTGATTACCCAGAATAATTTCAGGATGTAAAACGATGTATTGATTAAGTGAGTAGTTGCCAAATTCGTTTTGCTGTTCAACGGTATTCAGTAACTGCTTTTCTTCATCTGAAAGTGATTGTTTGGTTTGATTTTTTTGAACAATCAATAAATGGCTTGGTGCTTCTGTGTTGCCTGTTTCCTTCATCAGGTTATCCGGCATTACATTGAGGCTGATGAAATCGGCATTATTGAAAAGATACTCTCTTGCAACCTTGTTAGAAGGACTGTTAAGAAAAGCATCGGTAGTGATATAAGCCATCAACCCACCATCTTTCAGTTTATCAAGCCCTTTTGCAAAAAAGTAATTATGAATTTTATCCTTCAGCTCTTTTTCCTGTATGCTTTCATCATACACTTTAAAATTGCCAAAGGGAATATTGCTGACCACTAAATCAAACTGTCCATTTTCTAAAGCCGGGGTTTCTTCAAAGCCTTTAATTTGAACAGTAGCAGAAACGGGTAGCGAACTGCTTAATGCTGTCAACACTTTACCGGTTAGAAAATCTTTTTCTACGGCATTGATAGTTTGTAGTGAGGGGAATGCCGCCGCCGCTTCTGTTACAAACACAGCAGCTCCGCTGCTTGGCTCGTACATAGCAGTCGGCTCAATACCTTTATCTTTTAAAACTGTAAATAGTGATTGTGGAATTATTCCTGGAGTATAAAATGCAGTAAGGATACTGTTGCGGATGGAATCAATTGCTTGTTTATATTCTTTTTCTGTGAGTTGCTGCTTTAATAATTCATGCAGCTCCATTACCTGCGGATGCAATTTTAAATCTTCCTTCGACGCATTTAACTTTTTCCATTCTTCTTTAGAACTATTTGGAAACAGCACTGCTTTTAATCCACCAAAACCGGCATAGTTCTTTAAAGCAGAAATCTGGTCAGCAGTTAATTTTTTTTCTGCTGACCAGTTTAAGGCAATACGAATAGCCTCAATATTGTCTTTAAGTTTCTGCTGACTGTTGTAACTCATTGCTCACATTTTCATTCACACGGTTACTGTCTAAGTATTCACTGATTGCACCAGATATCGCATACCGGATAAATCGGTTGTCTTCATTCTCTTCTGAAAACTTTAAGTCGTTGAAAACCGAATCGCAATAGCTAATCATGTTCACTGCTTCATGTTGCAGCAAACCTGACTGTTGCAATAATTTGTATTTCTGCTCAAACTCCTGTTCAAGAAGATTGATGATGTAGTTATAACGGGATGGCCGTAATTCCCTTGTCAATTCATTGAGACAGGCTTCCTCAATAATGTAAGCAGGTTGTTTATCAGTTTCCATCTGCTGCCAAAGCGATTCAATACTCTCGGCTTTTGAGTAAAGCCATAAACGTAGTTTATCTTCTGCCTCTAATGCAAAAAGTATATCAGGGTTGTTGTCCCTGATATACTCCAGTAATTTGCCGATAAGAATTTCTTTCATAAACCTGGTTTTAAACGCCAAAGAATGAACGGATAACAGTGGCTACTATTACCAGGAATACACAACTCCCAAACCAGGCCGCTGCTACTTTACCCGTATCATGGTCACCACTGTTCCATTTTTGATAAACTTTTACAGCCCCAATCAATCCAACTATGGCGCCTACTGCATACATCAGGTTAGTACCGGCAGCAAAGTAGCTTCTCACTTTTGTGTTGGCTTCGTTGATACCGGCGTTGCCGTCTTGTGCCAATGCTGCAACTGAAATCAGCAGTAGAAAAATGCTTGCTGCTGCATACATCCGCTTTTTTTTGTCACTCACTTTTTTCATAATCACATTTGTTTAGAAAATTGAAGAATAAAAGAATGCTTCATTAAGCTAACCCATCTGCACTTGATTTTCCTGCACATAGTTAATGAAGCATTACTTTTTCAAACCCACATATATTGAATATCTGCCACTGTAAATCGTTCTGGATAATATTGTGCAAGCAAGCCGGATATGGCAGTTTCCAATTCTTGTTTATGTTCTGCAGAATGTAAACCGGGATATTTCCCCACTATCATTTTAATGGCAAAGAGTATTTCTTCATTTGGGGCTTCCGGCTTCATTTCACACAGGTAAGCATTTGCTTCATCCCAAAACGGCTGAAGAATAACCGTTGCCTCATCAGGAATTTCTTTTGGTAAAAAGTCAGCATGATTACTGGCAACAAAGTGTTTCTTTATATCAGCAACCGGAATCGCTGTGTTTTTTTCATCTATTCTTTTTATACCAATCAAAGAAAGTATTTCCCAGCGGAAATATTTAAACCCAACAAAGCAATAATAAAATAGCAGCAAAGTGATTAATGCTGTTATGTACTGGTTCCATGAAATTGAACTAAGCATAGTGAAATGATTTGACTATAGTTGATTTCTGCAATTACCTTTCCAAATCAGAAGTAATAAACGTAGGCGAGGTAGGGCTACCCGGCGATTTGGTCTTTACAGGCATCATCCATTTAGAAAAAGAATTATTAGTACATTTATTCCATAATAATCTAAGGGGAATTGTACAGGATAGTACGTCAATTAAAAAGTTGACTGTAAGGAAAAAGACCTCGAAAATTAAGACATACAATGAAAAAAAACTATAGCGACTATTTATTAACGTCAAATGTTACTGTTGGGGAATTAAAGCAATGGATGCATGACAAAGACAATGTTGCAAAAAAGGAAATAATAAAACTAATTGAACATAGATTTGAAAATAGATACCTCAAACATGTTAGGGACATTAAAAGTGGGTTTTTAAAAATGGCAATTGGGTGTTTCATAATTGAGACATTGCAATCTTTTAAAGAAGGCGAAAAAGACACCAGCCGAATTGGAAAACAAATGTTTATCAATTTCTTCAAAAGCGAAATAAATAATTTTCCGGGGTTTGATGACAAAATATCAAAGGATTTTTATTCAAATATTCGTTGTGGAATTCTCCATCAATCCGAAACAAAAAATGCGTGGCGAATTTTATTAAAAGGAGATTTATTAGACCCTGCAAATAAAACCATTAACGCAGAAGATTTTATTAATGCACTTTACACAAGTTTGAAGGCCTATTTAACAGACCTGAAAAATCAAGACTTTAATAGTGATTTATGGAAGTATGCTTTTTTGAAATTAGACGACATTTGTGAAAATTGTAAATAGTACCCCAAAGCAGTCCTTAAACACTTCCGGCGGCCCACCTGAACGTTATAAAGCCGACATTTCACCTTAAAAATGCATTAATTCTGCTACCTTTTTCCTTATTTTTGTAACAATGGAAAACGTACATAAGCATATAGAACACTCAATTTCAAGGCGTAAGAAGGGGGATTTGATTTTTCCAACTGACTTTAGGGCAAAAGGTACTCAAACCGCTGTTAAAACTGCTTTGTCAAGATTAAGCCGGGAAGGGAAGTTGAAAAGGCTGGCGCATGGCATTTATTATGTGCCAAAAATAGACCCTTTATTCGGCGTTATTTTCCCAGCACCGGAAGAAGTAGCTGAGACTATCGCCAAAAAAGAAAAGGTTCGTATAAAGCCTGCGGGGGCTTATGCGCTGCACCGATTGGGTCTTACTACGCAGGTGCCCACCAAACTTGTTTACATTACGGATGGCGAAAACCGGCAGATAAAAATTGGTAAAACGGTTATCCGATTTAAAGCCACCACTCCCAAAAAAATGTCGCTGGAAGGCCAGTTAAGCAGCCTGGTAATTTTGGCATTGGATGAAATAAATCCTGCAAACATTGATAGTGATACAGCAAATAAAATAAAAGCAATTTTACAGAAAGAAAATCCCGGTCAGTTAAAAAGAAACCTGCTGCTAACATCTGGCCGTATTCATGATTATATTGTAAAGCTTTTAAAATAACAGAACATGACAGGCTGGTTACAATTAACAGACGAGCAAAGAAGAACAAGTATTGCACAAGCGGCAGTTGTAAGTGGTATTGCTGCTAAAGCGATAGAAAAAGATTGGTGGGTAACACTTACCCTTAAAGCATTATTTGAAAGCCACTATGCAAAGTTTTTTATTTTTAAAGGCGGCACTTCATTAAGCAAAGGATGGAAATTGATAGAACGGTTTTCAGAAGATATTGATATAGCATTAGACCCACTGGCTTTTGGAAAGGAGTATAAAACTAACCCTAGCCATACCTATGTAAAAACATTAAAGAAATTAGGTTGTGAATTTACCAGCACTGTTTTACTGGATGCTTTAAAAGCTCAATTCAATGCTATGGGAATACCGATGAACGATATTGGTATTACAGCAGAAACAGTTCCTGAAACAATACCCGACAGAGACCCACAAACTTTATATGTAAAATACAAATCATTATATCCGCCGCATGGGTATATTGCCGATGAAGTAAAGATAGAATTTAGTGTACGTTCCCTTAAAGACCCATATGCCACTATATCTATTCAATCAATCTTATTCGAAGCATTTCCAAATATTGCGTATGCAGAAACTCCTTTTGAAGTAGTTGCTGTAGAGCCACGAAAAACATTATTGGAAAAAGCTTTTTTGTTACATGAAAAATTCCTGAATGTAAACACGGATAAAGTAAAAATTGAACGGCTGTCCCGTCATTTATACGACCTGGTAAAACTGATGAATACTGAGGCTGGCATCGAAGCTTTAAAAGATTATGAATTTTATACAACTTTATTAGAACATCGTAAAAGTTATGTAAGGTTGGGTAATGTGGATTATGATACACTTCATTATTCAACGCTTTCTTTTATACCGCCTGATGCGGTGATAGAAATGTTTCGGCAGGATTACAGGGCTATGCAGGCTGCTATGATTTACGGGGCTTCACTTGACTTTGATACAATGATTAATGAGTTGAAAATATTAACCGGCAGGTTTCGCCTCATCAACGAGTATCATGTATTGGAAAATATAATTAAAGACGCAGCACTTCAAATTGACAACGATAAAAGTTTTGAAAGTGAAGGAGCTACTTTTAGTACACCTGTTACCTATCATACAGACATGTACAAGCTTGCAAGCCCGGCAAACAAGACTATTAGTTACACTGTAGCATTTATTTGGAAGAAAAATAAATGGGTATTTGAAAGTATTGCTATAAACTAAATTGGTGAGTTGTTTATTTACTTTCATAGCCTTCCGGTCAATGCTACCCATTTCTGCAACATCTCCTTTACAACGCTTACTGTATTTTTATCAGGTGCATGATATTTGGTTTCCAAACTCCCAAATGAAATTTCATCCTTTTGCAGGGTAGTAAATAATTTTGAAACCGTTTTCAGCATTGGGGCAACTGTCCTGTTAATAATAATTTTGTCAACAACCAGCAGCCTGATTAGCACAGCCAGCTTTGCAACAGACAGTGATGTTTGTATTTTCAATTCGGGGTCTATCAAAATATCTTTGCCCGAAACCTGTTTATTTTTTTGCTGTAAATGTTTTATTTCATCTGTTATCCAGTCTGCAATTATTTTTTTCAGGGATGCTTTCTTATTATCGAAACAAGTTGTTGGTTTTACTTTTATTTGGGAAATCAGATTGAGTTGATGTTGCAAAACCAAAATACAGGCTGTATCAGATTCAGCATTTTCGGCCTGTTCTTTTATCAAGCCGATTTCGTACTCAGCAAAACAGTTTGCATTGAAATTGTTGTAATACAGAGAATTTCTTATAACACTTTCTGATACAGATGGTGAACCAGCTTCAATTTCCTGAATGATGTTTTGCAGGTAACCCAACTGCCTGTAAGTAACATCAATTTCCTGAAAGGTACATTGCTCTGTTATTGCCTGGTAAAACGCCTGAAGCAGGTTACCGTTATTCAATTTTAACAGCAAATAGTCAACCTTCATTTTTAAGCACCTTGAAATTTCCCTGAATTGAAATTTTGTAATCCTGCTGTCAAAATCAAAATACTCGTAAAAGAAATTTTGTATAAACCCAAGTGTTGTTTCAATCTGTGTACAAACATTGCTGTGTTCTTCCGCTTTATCAAAAACCTCATCGCTGATATTTCGCAATAGTGCTTGAACAAGTTTTATGTATTGCCCTTTATCAAAAACTAAAGTGCCCCCTATAAATTCTTCCATCAGGAGTGAGGGTATATATTCTACATCTGTTTGGAGACTATTGAACAATTCATTCTCCAATAACTCAGGAAAAATATGCTCCTTATGGGACGGATTATCCAGGCCTTTGCTAAGTATAAAATACCATTTACCGAGTGCCTGTTGAACGGATAATTTTGCCCCCGAAAATGACTCGCCATCCTGAAGCAGAAGGGATTGACTGATTCCAAAATCTCTTGCGATACCGTTTGCCTTTACTACACTTTTCATAACTCACATTTATGCAGTTGAACTGCAAATAGCAAACCAATAACATTACGTTAAGTAGCGTATTTTAGTAAGTAATTCAGCGTATTTTAAGTTTTAAAGCATGACAGTTGGCTAATTTATTGGTACAATACCTAACTTATTGAGCAGCTCGAGTTTACTGGAAACTTTTACTTTGTCAAATATATTTTGCACATGTTTTGTTACCGTTCTTTCGGCTATAAACAAACTCTCAGCAATTTGTTTATAGGAACTGCCCCGGCATATCAGCCTGGCTATTTCTCTTTCCCTTGCGGTCAGTTGATATTGTTTACAACTTTGCAGGATTCGTTCATCGATACTAAGCCGTTCTATTTCACGGGTTCTTTTATCTACTTCCGCTTGCAGCTTTTCATTCCACTGGCTTAGCTGTTCTTCAGATTCAATCAACCGCTGATGTTCTGCTTTAACTTTTCTAATATGTTGCTTTAGGTGTAAGCCGAGCAACAACAAAAAACCTGTGTTTGTAGTAGTTGCCTCTACAACCTGTCCAGAATTAAAATAGTCAATTACAGGAAGACTAACCCATGGTGTAAGGCTTATGAATGACACAGCCATTTCTTCCTTTGCTCCTTTGGTCTCAAAGTTATTTTCATATTTATATCGCACGGCCTTAACTAAAGTAATAATAACGACCAATGCATACAAAGTTGGAATGATTAAAAGATTTTTTGCCGTTTCAAGATGCCCGGATAAAACAAACAGCAATACAAAAATGATATAGGGCAGTATGAGAAAAATGAAAACACCTTTATACACATGAAACTTCATTTTCTCCAGTTTAAAGGCATGATAAACATAGTAAGGGAAATAGCAGGGAGTAATAAACCCTGTAGCATACGCAATACTTGTTTGAAGAAAAAAGGAACCTGGCAGGTTCTCATCCGGCAGTAATCCACCGGTAACATTGTAGATTATTAGCAGGAGAATTAAAATAATATTGAGAAAAACTTCCTTATCATCTGGTCTGGCCAGCCGGTAGATGAGCAGATAAAAAAGAACAACTATTTCTATACATACAAATAGGAAAGTTACAAGATGCATTTGTGTACCGGGAAATAACATACAGGAATTTTATTAAATTATTCAAGCTTCAGGCAAAACAACCCGTATCCAAAATTCAGTTCGTTGTAAATTTCAAATCCGTACTTTTTATACCAGGGTAAATTTCTTAGAGTAGAAGTCTCAAGGAAAACGGGGCGATGTTCTGTTTTGCTTTGAGCTATTATTTCCTTCAATAGAATTGTACCGGAGCCGGTATTTTGATTTTCAGGTTTTACACCTATAAACCAGAGATAGGAAAAAGGAGTCGGAGGGTGTATTTTCTTTATGACCGCCTCCCTTTTAATAGCTTTTGAAAGATTAAAAATACCAATGCATTGAATAGCCAGTTTTACATCCAGCCATATTGACTTTATGGTAGTTCGTTTTTTGTCAGGATAAATAAGTAAAGCGGCCGCCCTGCGGTCGTCGGAAAGTAAAACATCCCCAAACAAATAACAAATATCGAAGGAATAGGCCATTAATCTCTTTAGCCTTAGCTCCCTTTTATCATCCTGGGCTATGATATAGTTTACACTTTTATTATCCTTAAAAGATGCAGATAGTATTTCTACCACCAATGCTCTGTCGTTGTAGTTTGCTTTTTGCATACCTGTCCCCTCAGGTTTTAATTATCAAATATTGTTCTATGCTCTTTGGTGGTTAAGGGATGGCGGGTATAGTAAGTATCAGTATTATCTTGTCAGTATTTTTTTTAATTTATATGGATAGCAACTGGCAAAGCAGCGCCGTGGCAAACTATGGTAAATCAAATATTCTTGCGAAGTGGTTCTCAAGATGGTCTCTCATACCATTTCTAAATTGCTCGGGAGTCCCGTCCTCCAGAATATCCACCAGCTCTTTATGCGAAACGAACATTTTTAACAAAGGCTGCTTTTTTAATAATCCGCTGTTATGTACATAATCAAAAACGGGCAATAACATTTTCTGGAATTTTTTCATGGTTTCATTACCAGTTATCTCATACAGTTTACCATGAAAGGCAATTTCATGCTCAATATTAAATAGATGATATTGAGTTGCAGGGGGTTCATCGTCCACAATTTCATGCAGGGCCTTAATATCTTCCTTAGTAATACGGTGAAAAAGCAGGTCTGCCATTCCTATTTCCAGCACTAACCGTATTTCAAACACTTCCCTCAATGTTTCGGGTGTAAGAATATGAGGGTTCATACTCTTGCTCATATTACCAAATAAATCAGGGCTGGTAATTACAGCGCCTCTTTTCTTTTTTGATTCAATCAGCCCCATCATCCTAAGCCGGAGCAAAGCTTCTCTTATTACAGTACGGCTTACGCCAAGCCTTTCGGCAAGCTCCAGTTCAGTTGGTATAGAATCCCCGATTTTCAACTTTTGCTGTTGTAAGAGCTGCACCAGGTTCGCTTCCACTTTGTCAACAAGACTGGTATTTTCTATGGACTTAAAAGTTTCTGTAAGCATCTCAGTTGTCATAAAATATGTATTACTTAATACTAAAGATACGATTTTTTATTTTTAATACAGCCTCTTTCCAACATTTGATTTTCATAATGTTAATAAATTTTATATAAAATATTTGGCAGAGTGTAAAATATACCAGTATCTTTATTATGTTATACATAATGCAAAAAAATAGCCCACATCCCTTTATAACCTCAATATGTTATAATCAAAGGATAATTAACAGCATTTATTCATTTGTATGCGAGGGGTTAAATGATTACTTGTTGTTTCTAATTAATTACCAAAAACCCGAAAGGATAGTATACTAAGATGAAATTTAGTAGAAAATGAAATTGACAAAAATTTGAACAATAAATAAGTTAGAAAATATTTATGAATTTTTCAGACATCGCCTGCAAGTATTTAAAAAATTGTGAAATCCCATTCTCAGCTGCCTTTGTAGAAAGGCGCATTAAGTCACATCCGGATTACCCTGCTTTACTTTCCTTTACTGATACATTGGATGAATTAGGCCTGAAATATACCGCAGTACAGGCTGAAAAAGAACATATTGCAGAATTCCGTTTTCCCTTCCTGGCAGGAACGCCAAAGGCTGTCAATAGTTTTGAAATTGTTCCTTCGGCTGAATACTACGAAAACAATAAAGAAAAATTCCTGAACCGCTGGGATGGTGTAGCGGTAATGGTGGGTACATCTCAAAAAATAAATAGTCAGGAGCATGAAACTTTTCTAAAAAATGAAAAGAAGGCATCATCTGGTTTTAAAATGGCGATTGGCATAGGCCTGCTTGTTTTCTTTTTGCTTAATGCCTTTTATTTTACTGCTTCCCTGTTTGCCTTTTCTCTTTTAAGTATTGGCGGTATTGCCATTTGCAGCCTTATAGTTTTACATGGTCTGGGGCAACAAAATGCCCTTACAGAAAAATTGTGCAGTACCGCTACATCTCAAAGTTGTAACCTGGTATTAAACTCAAAAGCAGCAAAGCTTGCTGATGGGGTAAGCATGGGCGATGCAGGGTTAGTGTATTTTATAGCCTTGTTTTTATTTTCTTTATTCAATCTTGTTGCGGGAAATACTAACGCTTCATTAACGCTGTTACTAATACCGGCATGTTTGTCCCTTTGTTTTACTGTTTTTTCTGTGTATTACCAATGGAAAATAGTAAAAGCCTGGTGCCGGATGTGCCTGCTGGTAATTGGCATTGTCTGGCTGCAGGCAGCCATTCTTTTTATTTCTTTTATACAGGCAGGGCAATTCTCTTTCGAAGTTTTAGCGTCGGTTATTCCACAATTTATTATGGCACTTTCACTTGCTTCTTTGTGGTTATTGATCAAACCATTTTTAAAACTAAGGTTGGAACATAAAGCGAAGTTCATTGAAGTACTGAAATGGAAGAGGAACCCTGAAGTCTTTCAATCTTTACTGTATAAACAGCCCCATACTAATACCCTGCTGCCTGATAACCCCGCCTTTCTTGGCAAGATGGATGCTCCTTTACAATTTGCCATCGTTTCAAATCCATTTTGTCGCCCTTGCGCCACGACACATCAACAACTGGAACTGTTATTAAAAAAGTATCCCGACCTGATAAGCCTCTCTGTTATTTTTCTTGCAAAGGCAGATGATAAAAAAGACGACCGAAGGATGGTTGCCATTGAACATATTTTAAAAACCATTGCCTCAGGAGAAAACAAAGAGCAGGTGTTGCATCACTGGTTTGAAAGCATGGATATAGAAAAATTCAAGACAAAATATCCATCTTCTGCTGAAAACAGTTCCGGTCATTCAGCCATCAGGGAATACCAGCAATGGACAGCGAAAAATCATGTGCCACACACCCCGGTTGTTTACCTGAATGGCTATCCAATACCAAAGCAATATCGCATGGAGGATATGCAGTCGTTTGTAATTGACCTAAGTGATATATTGACACAGCCAATTGTAAAAAATAAGGAACATGAAGCAGTCGCTGATTTTAGTTGGAAATAAGCCACCTAAAAAAAAATCACTGGCTAAAAAAATAGATGCCTTTGATTTTGTAGTACGGGTAAACAGGATGAACTATCTCGGCCCGGCCGGCAACAGGATAGACGGGATTTTTTATGAAGCCAACTGGCAGATGGGCCATATTTATAAAGGTGGTGAACACAGGGATGAGATAAAACGGGTTAAAAAAATATTTATGCGCCAGCATTGGTACGATACATTTAGTAATTGGCAGCTATACCTGACAGAGCAGCAATACCGGGAAATAGAAGTGATAAACGAAAGCTATGCCAATGAAGGAACAAAGTTTGAAAACACTACCAATGCAATAAAGATGCTGGCGCATTTATTAAATACACATTGGAAACAGGAATATGATATCTGGATAACCTGCCTCGATGTAGAGCATCGGGCTTATTTAATAGACAACGATCCCATTTGGGATTACCATAAAGGTGCCGGTATGCCGGAGCAGGAATATCTGGAAGAACAATTAAAATGCAAAAATATTTTTCGTTTGCATGACGACTGAAATACCCATACTGATACCTGTAAAAGAATACAGCGAACGGTGTAAAAAAAAGAATTATGCGCTGTTACCTTATACCGCAAACTGGCTGCATGCACAGGGCATGGCGGATAATGCTTTTGTCATAGCCGATTCGCCCGGTTTAATGGAGTTGGCTGAGTCTTTGCATTTAAATGCATATTTGGAAAGAAGAGAACCCGGCCAGGATGAGCTTACTTCTTGCCGCAATTTTGCTGAACAAAATAATATAGAACTGTTTTATCTCTGCCCTGCCACGCAGCCATTCAGGAGCAGCAAATTATTACAGCAAATGAAAGACATCTTTGAACAGGAAGAAGAGAGATTGGATTTTATTACTACGGTTTCCGCAGTACAGGACAGGAGTTTATTTTTTGTTGAAAAACAGGAAAGCGGCTTTGGCTTTAAGCATTTTAGCAAAACCAGGAAAGGAAGTGATTGCAATAGCGAATATATGATTGATGGCGTTCTTTATTTAATAAGAACTTCTTTTTTGAAACAGGTGATAAATGCTGAAAATGCCAACGAAGCATTTTGGAAAGGAAATTTTACCTGTATAGAGAATGAAGCGCCTTTTATGGATATTGATACCCGTGGTGATATGGATAAATTTCAATTTTTACTAACATATTTTAATAAATATGAGCCTTTACCGGTTTTTAATAATACAAACGGCCCAGAGGCTAAACTCTTTATTGCGCAATAAAGGTAAAAGAGCCTGGTACCTTAACCCGGGTCAATTAGTAAAATTAAAATTTTAAAAAATGAAAAAGTTAACCAGAACAGAATTGAAGAGCATTAGAGGCGGTGATAATTGCGGAGCTGGTGTTCCATGTCAAAACGATTGGCCGGATTGCGGCATGCAAGGTCATTGTGTCAACGGGTATTGTGATAATTCTTGGGGAGGTGGTAGTAGTTGCCAAGATGGAAATAATGGAGGTTGTCATATTGATAGAATTTGCATTACAACTCCTAATGGTACTATGTGCATATAAAATTGCACTGGATATTTTATACAATCCAACCAAATCTAAAGATATTGGTTAAATTATTTAACCAATATTTTTACTCACCTATTTGGCATATTATAAATGACAAGAACATTATTTATAACACTTATTGTCTTGCAGGCTTTCTGCAATACACAGTTGTATGCCCAGAATATCTCTAAAGATTCACTGGATCATAAAATTGAGTTATACAATAAAATGATGGCAACGAATGTATTATATCTAACTACTGATAAGACACTTTATCTACCCACAGAAGTGATTTGGTTTGCGGCTTATTTAATTGGCGATATAGAGCGAGAAGATTCTCTAAAGCCTGACATACTGTCAATAACATTACTGAAAGAAAATGACACCATTGTGTTACGTAAAAGTTATCTTATCAAAAATAATTTTTGTGCCGGCAGCCTGACATTATCCGATACCATTTCGGCCGGTATTTATCAATTAATCGCCTGTACCAACCTGGTTGATTCTGCCGGTGACCCGTTGCAGGTTTTTCGAACAAGGATTACCGTTAAAACAACTACGCCGTCGCAATTTGTAACCCGGTTCAACTTTTCTGATTCGCCAAATCCTGATTCGCTTTTTATTGATGCCCAAGTCTATTCATCTGACGGTAGCCTTAAAACCAACAAAAGCAGGAACAACATTCAATATTATTTTCTGAACCAAAGGCCCCATACCACATGGCTCAATCAACTTGGCTTCACCCGGCTTGCCATACCCATGAAAGAAGTACAAGCCTCAAATCATATTTTATACACTACAACTACTTTTGAAGGAAGGGACAGTCATTTCAATCTTCATTTACCCGTTCAATCATCGGACTCTGTTCGCATCAGGTTTTTTCCGGAAGGGGGGGATTTAATTAGCGGCTTATGTAGCCGCATAGCGTGGGAAGCATCTTTACCTGATGGTCAGCCAGTAAGATTAAATGCTTTGCTATTGGAAAATGGAAGAATAGCCGATACATTACAAACCGACAGCTTAGGGATTGGTTTGTTTCGCCTGCAACCACAGAACAACAGTGTTTATACATTAAAAACGATTTGCAATGATAATGTAACATTTTCTCAAACCTTTTCCCTTCCAGAAGCCTTACCAAAAGGGGCTGTTCTGGAAGTTGCAGAAGCTGTGGCGAACGACACACTCACAGTAATTATTCATATAAACGGCAGCCGCAGTTTTAGCCTGGCACTAACCAATATGGTCAACAATGCCACTGCCATATCCTCGCCAATACCTGTCGAAAAAAACAAAAAAATAAAGCTCCCCCTTAACGAAATTTATAAAGGCTTAAACATTATCACGCTGTTGGACGAACAACGCAGGCCTATAGCCGAGCGTTTGTTTTTTGCTCATTTTAACAGCCGAAATCATGTTGAAATTGCTACCGATAAAACCATCTATAGGCCAAGAGAAAAAATTACCGCCAACATTGCGCTAGCAGATAACAGCAAAAAATCTGTCGCTGGCATTTTTACTGTGGCCTGTGTGCATGAAAGCCGGTTGGGTAGCGATACCAAAGAAAACATAGAAGCCTATTATTATATAGAGCATTGGTTGAATACAAAAAATTATAACAAACCTATTGCCCATCTTGATAAAAGTAAGGCTTATATAGAAAAGTTATTACTTGTAAAGGGATGGCGGCGTTACATCTGGCAGCAACTGATGCAGGCTGATGAGCCAATTGCGAATAATTTGCACCCTACAAGAATCAACCTCAAAGGGAAGGTGCAGATGTATAACAGCAAGCGAAAAATAAATGAACATTTGAGTGTACTGGTTAGGCAAGATTCTTCCTATAATATATTCATTACCGATAAAGACGGATACTTCTCACCCAAGCCCCATGAACTGCTGATAAAAGAAGCTACTCCTCCAATAAGGTTTCAGGCTTTTGATAATAAAAAAAGTGATACACGGTATTCAGTGACTATAGCAGATCCAATGGAACGTCTCAGAAGCAAATATAAATATATACCGGTCAGCCAATATAAAACCACTCTAAATGCACAATCAAATAGTAGCAGTTGGCAGCATCTTGAAGGCGAGCTATTTATCAAAGAATTAGAGAGGGTTGTGGTAACTGCAAAGGCAAGATATAAAGCCGAAGGATATGGCACTAACGAATGCGGTGATTATGTGTGTCGCTTTAATTTTCTAAATTGCCCCATACATGTTTTTGAAGTAGGTAACCACCCTCCGGCCAAAGGTAAGAGGTATTATTACGAATGGCCCGTAAAAGATCCCAAAAACCTTCCAACAATGATTTACACTGGTTGCCAGTTGGATAATATTCCCGGTATTTACACTGCAAGGGAGTTTTATGGTATGGATAGTGCAAGGCTTGAAAAGGGCGATGAAAAATCCTATCTATCCACTTTGTTTTGGAAACCGTTCACTGAAGCGGCAGCGAATAGGTTGGTTAGTTTTTATACTTCCGATTTACCAGGCACCTATAAGATAACTATTGAGGGGATAGCTTCCAATGGAGATTTATTGTTTGGTGAAAAAATAATTATGATTAAACAAGAATAAGCAAACCATATGATCGCAAGCTAAGTACAGCCAGTGTTGTTTTTACTTCACATTTCTGATCTTTAAAAAACTGGTGTACCGGAGCAGGAATATCTGGAAGAACAATTAAAACGCAAAAATATTTTTCGTTTGCATGACGACTGAAATACCCATACTGATACCTGTAAAAGAATACAGCGAACGGTGTAATAAAAAGAGTTATGCACTGTTGCCATATACCGCAAACTGGCTGCATGTACAGGGCATGGCGGGTAATGCTTTTGTCATAGCCGATTCGCCCGGTTTAATGGAGTTGGCTGAGTCTTTGCATTTAAATGCATATTTGGAAAAGCGGGAAACCGGCCAGGATGAGCTTACTTCCTGCCGCAATTTTGCTGAACAAAATAATATAAAACTGTTTTATCTCTGCCCGGCCACCCAGCCATTCAAGAGCAGTAAACTATTACAGCAAATGAAGTACGTCTTTGAGCAGGAGGAAGAAAGGTGGGATTTTATTACTACGGTTACCTCAGTACAGGACAGGAGCTTATTTTTTGTTGAAAAACAGGAAAGCGGCTTTGGCTTTAAGCATTTTAGCAAAACCAGGAAAGGAAGTGATTGTAATACCGAATATATGATTGATGGCGTTCTTTATTTAATAAGAACTTCTTTTTTGAAAAAGGTGATGAATGCTGAAAATGCCAACGAAGCATTTTGGAAAGGAAATTTTACCTGTATAGAAAATGAAGCACCGTTTATAGATATTGATACCCGTGCAGACATGGATAAGTTTCAATTTTTACAAAAATATTTTAATAAATGTGAGCCTTTACCGGTTTTTAAATAAAATAAATAGCCGACGGCTAAACTCTTTATTGCGCAATAAAGGTAAAAGAGCCTGGTACCTTAACCCGGGCCAATTGGTAAAATTAAAATTTTAAAACAATGAAAAAGTTATCAAGAACAGAAATGAAACAAATTAAAGGTGGAGATGACGATTCAGGAAGTGCTGGTTGCTCGACCGGCTTATCTTGTTCCTGTCATGCTCATGTAAATGCAAACGGTTCCGTGCATTCTTATGGGTGGAATTCTTGTGGAGGAGATAATAATCCAGCAGGAACAACATGTAAAAACTATTGTTGTTCAGCAACTGCATCAGGAGGATATTGCTGATTATTCAAAAACACCGGAGCCTGTAAAATTAAGGCAGGCTCCGTATTTTAAACTTTAACAATGAAACTTAAATTATTGAAAACTTGCATTTTGTTTTTGATCTCATCCAATGTAGCATTAGCTGGCAAGATAGTTATAAGAGGAAACATTTATTCTCAAGGACCAAAGATTGGCTACTTATCATTGGAAAAATTTACATTCAGTACACAGCAAAGAAAAATTTTTCAACAGATACATCCGGTGGAAGTTAGCAAGAATCACCAGGAATTTTCTGTAGAGCTTGATATAGCTCGACCTATGTTAATGCAACTATTTTTTAAGGATATGTATTTTACACCCGGGGATACAATTAACGTAGACTACTTTTATAAAACCGGCATAGATGGCCATTTACATGATTCACTCGCCGTGAAAGCCAAATATCCTCAAAACTTCCTTTTTTATGACCTCTTGTATAAAAATAAGTTTGCGACAGACCCTGCTACTGAACAGAAGAAATACATTGGCAACTGGCAATTATATAAAGACGACCTGACTAATTATTACGATAGTGTTGAAGCTGAAATAGACTGGAAAATAGAGGGCTTTTCACAGGAATTTTTAGAATATGTAAGAAATGACCTTTTCTTTTCCCGGCTTCAATCACTTTCGGCGCCAATTGAATCAGGACTGGTTAACGCATCCGATTTGCCCCCGAATTATTTCGCTGATTTTGATAAGGCAGATTTTAATAATGAAAACCTTCTTGAACAACCCTCATATTGTTATTCACTTTTTCTTTACAATACAATAGTTAACTACAAAGGGGACAGGAACAAATTAGACTCTGCCCAATTCGGGTTACTAATGAATATAGTTAATCAAAAATATAATGGCGAAATAAAAGGTTATTTGATGTTTCATATTAGTAACTGGTTTTTCAAAAAAGCATCACCTGATGCGATACGAAATATAAAAATTATGCTTGAAGACCAGTTCACAAAGGACGTTAAAGAGGAATACAAAAAATTGATAATCGAAAATTATCCTTTTCAATTTACACAATCAAAAAGCAGATTATCTATAGACATATTGGATACAAAATTTAAGAATGTTTCTGGAAATCCAATTGACTTGAAGAGTATTCTGGCAAAACAGGGAGACAGAATAATTTATATTGATTTTTGGGCGTCTTGGTGTATTCCTTGTCTTCATAACATTACAGAGTCATTAAAAAGCATAAAACAATTAGATTCTAAAAAGTTTACAAGCTTTTACATTTCAATTGATGATGATTTGGTGAAATGGAGGAAAGCAAGTAAACAGCTTAAAATACCCAATGAAAGAAGCGCTGTAGTAGAGAATAAAAAAATGCGGCAGGGTGTTTCTTCATATTTCAACATTGAAAGTGTTCCACATGGCATCCTTATATATAATGGCGAAGTGATTAATTTTAATATGCCTCATCCTCTAAGCAAGCATTTATTCATTAATGAAATAAAAAGTCAACTACAAAAAGTGGAGAATAATAAGCCGCAGCAAAACGGCCCGCCTCCACCACCGAAAATGTTGCCATAAACAGTCTGCAAAAAGAAAACATAGACAAATGCAATTTTTTTACAAACACCCATATCTATGTGACTATGACTTTGCCTGCTTGCGCATAGTGGCAAAACATTATTATAACAAAACAACCGGAGGCCAAACTCTTTATTGCGCAATAAAGGTAAAAGAGCCAGGTGCCATAACCCGGGCCAATTAGTAAAATTAAAATTTTAAAAAATGAAAGAGTTATCGAGAAAAGAATTGAAACAAATTAAAGGCGGTGATGATTGTGGCACCTGTCCGAAATTTAATTGTCAATGTAATGGTACAGGCACATGGTCAGGTAATTATTGTACGGCAAGTGAAATAGCTAATGATATCGTTGCATATTGCTCCGGTGGGGGAACTTGTACTGCTGCATAATCTCTGAGGTCGCCTTTCTTAAAAGGCGACCTCAATTAAGCCACTCACTTTTCCGCTATTACCTGAGTATATAAATAGTAATAAATATTTTAAAACCTAATTATTTTCATTTTATGAAGGCATCATTATTTATTTTCTTACTTACTCTTGCGGGGTTTTCGCAAGCGCAAAAACCAGAGGGGCTTTCTTACGATATTCTATGTACATATAGACTCGATTATCAGCCAGACTCTACAGATGTAAAGAGTCGTAAGAGTGAAGAGATGTTATTGTTTCTTAGCAAAAGTCATTCCTTATTCAAAAGTAAAAACATGTATTTGAGAGACTCTGCATCAGCAAAAGATGAAACTACGAATAACTTTGGGTCAATGTCTTTTGCGCTTTCTGTCCAAACAAATTTTCAATATAATATTGTAAAAGACACTACTGGTAAAATTACGACCATTGATTATGTGCATAGGGACAGGTATGAGTATATAGAACCAAGGCAAAGTTTTAACTGGAGTGTTTCTGAAGATACATCTACAATTAACGGAATTAAATGTCAGAAAGCAGAAACTAACTTTAGTGGCAGAAACTGGATAGCCTGGTTTTCGATGGATATTCCATCTACTGACGGACCTTATAAATTCAATGGTTTACCTGGTTTAATTATAAAAATTTCTGATTCATCAGGTTATTATACGTTCTTATTAACCCAATATGTGAATAAAAAGATAACTGTGGCCTTTCCAAAATCACAACCACCAATAAAAGTCACAAAACTCAAATTTTACACCACATTAAAATATTTTAATGAAAACAGGTACGAGATTGAGCAATTGAGGGGTGTAACTTTTACTTCCGGGCAGGAACAATTTAAAAAAAGATTTGAGGAATTGGCAAAAAAGAATAATAATCCTATCGAATTAATTACAATTAGTAAATGAATAAAGTATTTCTATTAACTGCATTGTTTTGCTTTATGATACAAGGCAGTCAGGCGCAAACTTATATAAAAGGGAAAGTAACCAATCAGGAAGGTCATGCCCTGCCTGACGTAAGTATAACAATTGCAAAAACTTCTGTACCATCTGTCATCTCCTATGCAATTACAAATCGAAGTGGTAATTTTAGTTTGACAATTAATATAAAAAATGATTCATTAAAACTTAAAGTTTCATGTGTAGGGTTTGAATCAACTGAAATGGTGATAAAGAACATCAATTCAGAATTTGAAATTAAGTTAGACTATAGGTTCAAACTATTAAATGATATTGTTATTAAAGGCTCGCCTATATACATGAAAAAGGATACACTTTCCTATACTACTGGTTCTTTTACCTCAAAAGAAGATAGGGTAATTGCTGATGTGATAAAAAAACTACCCGGTGTTGAATTGCTAAGTGATGGTAAAGTATTGTACCAGGGAAAACCAATTCAGAAGTTTTATGTTGACGGGTTAGATCTGATGGAAGGAAGCTACAATCTTGTTAACAATAATCTGCCAGCTGCTGCCGTCAGCAAAATTCAGATTATTGAAAACGATCAGCCAATAAAAATATTAGATAGTTTGGTCTTTAGTGATAAAGCATCCCTAAATCTTCAGTTAAAAAAAGTTACGTTTACTGGTACTGCTAAATTAGGAGCGGGGATACACCCCTTGTTATGGGATGTAAATTTGACTCCAATGCTTTTTACAAAAAAAGTACAAACAATTAACTCCTATCAAACAAATAATACCGGTCGCAATATTTCGAATGATATTGAAGTCCTTACATCCGATGGTTTTTCGGATCAATCTGCTAAATTTTTATTACCCTTTTTGTCAATTGATCAGATATTTACCCCCTCAATTGATAATAAGTACTGGCTTCGCAATAATACGCATTTGATAACTTTTAATGTTCTTAAAAAAATAAGTAAAGAAACTCAGATCAAAGGAAATGTATCGCTGCTCAATGATAACCAGGTTCAGTCAGGTGATAATCAAATCAGCTTTGTTACACCTGCTGAAATAATAACATTGCAACAGGCGCAGCATGCTTTCATCAATAAGAACTTATTGAGAATAAATCTGATTGCCGAAAAAAATGCTGCTGATGCCTATCTAAAGAATACCACACAATTCCGTTATCAAACAAATGCGGGAGTATCCGGGCTGCTGACAAACAATCAACCATCTGGTCAATTGCTCAAGACAGATATTTGGGAAGTGAGAAACCGCATAAGTGGTATAAAAAAAATCGGTAGTCAATTAGTATCGTTGAATTCAAGCATTAGTTATTTGCGAAGCCCACAGCTACTAACATTGAAGCCCTTGGTTTTTGATACGGTTTTCGGTAATAAAGAAGTAAAAGAGGCAAGGCAGTCGGTAATTCTTTCCAATTTCTATACCGATAACAATTTTGGATTTACAAAAAAACTAAGGGGAATGACTTTGATGCCTAAGTTGGGAGTATCCTTCCATCACCAACAACTGTCCAGTTTCGTTGATACAATCTATAACAGCAATCCTTTTGCACTTAGTCAGGAGTTTCGGAATAACCTTTCTTTTACCCATGCTACTCAGTATGTTGAATCATCTTTGCAATACAATACTGCATTCTGGAAATCAGGTTTGAACCTGCCTGTTCGAAGGCGGCAATTTGAGTTCAATAACAACTTATTGAATACTTCTGAGCGATTAAATAAATTGACGTTTGAGCCTTCGGCGTATCTGGTGTACAAGAAAATCAGGTTTGCGGAGCTGGTGTATAATTTTGTTGTTAATAATAGTTTTGGAACTATTATCGACGGATATACGGGGTATATAATCAGGAATTCCCGCACCTTTATGAGGCATTCTGGTTTTCTGCCGCAAGGGCGGTCGCATTCCAATGGGTTAACAATAAATTACCGTAATCCTCTTTCCTATCTTTTCTTAAGTGTGGGCTATACGTTTACGTTATACAGAAGAAACATGATCGTAAGTAATTTTATTGATTCCCAAGGTATGGCTACAGTTGAGAATGTGTACGAGGTTAATAAACAATCGGGACATTTTATAAGTGTAAGTGGCAGCAAATTCTTTAAAGGATTGAAGATTTTGCTTAAAGTAAATACATCTGTTAATTTAAGATCGCAGTGGGTCAATCTGAATAATAGCAGAAGGTTATTAAAAAATGAGTTTTACAATTCTCAAATTACAGTTGGCTACAATTCAAATAAATACATTTCTGTGAATTACAGCAACTCTATTGGTATCGCTTCAGGAAATCTTTCCGGAGAAAAATTGAAGAGTACTTTAATGCAGCAGCATAATTTAGATGTAAGTGTGTTCTTGCCGGTTAACCATACAATAACTACCTCTGCTAATTATTATTCTAATAGCTTTAGTGACAGAAACAGGCAGATACTTATGAATCTTCTTTACAGGTACACAATACCTAAGTCAAAAATTGATATTGAACTGACATGTAATAATCTTCTGGATGAAAAATATTTTACTACCTATAATAACGAAATTTTTTATAATGTGTTTAATTCCTTTTCATTACGCCCAAGGCAAATGGTTGCTGGAATAAGGTTTTCATTTTGAGTTATATATTGCAATGATTTTTTTCTTTTATAAACAGCCTAATATCAAAAACTGCGCCTTGCCCGTTTGCGAATGGTTACAAAGCATTATGGCGAAAATGGCCTGAGGGAAAACTCTTTATTTGCAAATAAAACCTGTGTGCCATAGGCTAATCAGACGGGGTAAAAGAGCCTGGTACCTCAATCCCGGCCGATTCATAAAATTTAAATTTAAAGCAATGAAAAAATTATCAAGAACAGAAATGAAACACATTATGGGTGGGGATGATAGCGGCGGTGGCAGCGGCAGTTGCTGTGTAAGAGGACATTGGTCTGATGGAACATATCATGAAGTATGCAATATTTCCCAAGCGTCTGCACAGTTGGCAGAAGTACAATGGGATCAGGCTGACCCGGGTGCACATTTTTATTGGTGCTGTGCATCTTGTTAAAACAAAAGCAACAGGCAGTATATTACTGCCTGTTGCTTCTAAAATAAATTGAAAATGGGCATAATGATTAAAAATAATGTTATTGCAGTTGTTGAACTGTTTCTTTTAATAGGCATTACAAATACATGTTCAGCTCAACAGGAACAGAACCAGAATAATAGTAGTTCAGGTGTTCATAATGGACATACTGTTTTTTACGGTAACTTTCAAAAAGGGGATTTCTTGCATTTCTACTATCTTGATTCTATAGATAATCCTCAAGGAGCAAAAATACTTTTTAAAACGGACAATAATTACCAAAAGTCATTTTCAAATGAATGGCTTCTCCAAAGGATTTTTAACGAAGGAAACACACCAATTACATACCTTTTCTTTCCGGGTGATAGTATTCGTATTAGTACCGGGGCTTCAAATTATTTCACACTATCATACAATAAAGGAACCCGTAATAGCGAATTGATTTTTTGCAAAGAAATGATTATGGCTTTCGGTCCCTTGTCGCCCTATTTCATAAATAGAGATTCAGGGTATTTATTCAATATAGAGAACATAAAAAAAGTTTATACAAAAAGAACGCTGTTCCTGGAAAAAGCTTTTACAGAGAAAAAGATATCCTCGTTATTCAAAAATGCTTATGCGGACATAATATTTTACCGACAAATAACAGATGAAATTTATCCGGTGTATTATAACTTAAAAATTGAGGATTATTTAAAAACCGCTTCTCATGAAATGAGAAAGCTGTTTAGGCGGGATTCTCTTCTTGTAATAACAGAATATCGGTTAGCAGCATGGAACTATCTAAAACTCATGGCAAAAATTGAATACGGGAAGATAAGCCCCGAAAATTTAATTAATACAGCGGCAAAAACTTTTGAGGGCATTACAAAAGAATATTTATTAGCTAAGATTGTGCAGGAATTTGAAATAAATAGTAAAGGTTTGGCGGTTAGCCTGCCTGTTAAAATAAAGGATTTCAAACCGGGCTACTATGCCGACTATATCAAAGCGAACATGCTTCGAGCTAAAAGCAAAACATTTTCCGGGTTATTAGCTACTAACGGTGATAATGTTTTTCTGGAAAAAATATTATTTCAGCAAACAGATTCTTTGACAGTTATTGACTTTTGGGCATCATGGTGCATACCATGCAGAGATGAAATGCGGTTTTATCCCAATCGGATGAACGAGTTAGGAAAAGAAAAAGTTCGCTTTATTTTTATCTCAATGGACAAGGATGTTTCTGCATGGCTTTCTTCTGCACGGGATTATCCTTTTATTACCGCTACCAACTCGTTTCTCCTTCTTAGTAATTTTGATTCGGATTTTGCTAAAAAATATTTCATTAACAGCATCCCCAGGTATATGCTAATTGGTAAGGATGGAAAAATAATCCATTCAGATGCATCTCGTCCTAGCGACAATAATTTTAAAGCTGAAGTAATAAAAGAGTTGCTAAAAGGAAATCAAAAAACTACAGGGCATTTAAACGGTCTGTGAGTCACTTAAAAAAATAACATTGCTCTTAGTTGCAAGCAGATGGAAAAATTCAAACTATACCGACAGCCTAACGCTAAAGATTGCGGCCCAACCTGTGTCAGGATGGTTTCAAAATATTATGGAAAAACTATTAATCTTGAAAGATTACGTAGTACATCAGGTTTTAGCAAAGAAGGGGTTTCTTTATTAGGCATAGCAGAATCAGCAGAAAATATTGGCTTTAAAACAAAAGGCGTTCAATTAAGTTTTCATCAACTTATTAATGAAGCAACATTACCGGCAATCCTTCACTGGAAGCAAAACCATTTTGTCGTCATCACCCCAAAAGCAAACAAAAAGAACATAACCATTGCAGACCCGGCAAAAGGAATGATTATATATTCCAAAGAAGAATTTTGTAAACAATGGCTTAGCAGTAAAGATGCAAACGGTGATGAAACAGGAGTTGCGTTATTATTAGAACCCGGATCAAAATTTTATGAGCAGGAAGATGATTCTTCGGCAAGCTCAGGTTTGGGCTGGGGCAGCTTATTGCGATATGTAAAGCCTTATAAAAGATATTTTTCCCAGGTGATGCTGGCTTTGCTGTTGGGCAGTTTAATTCAATTAGTTTTTCCTTTTCTTACCCAAAGCATTGTAGATACCGGTATTAATACACAGGATCTGTCTTACATTACCATTATTCTTATTGCCCAGTTGATGTTGTTCTTTGGCCGAACGATGATTGAGTTTATCCGCAGCCGTCTGCTGCTGCACATCAGCACCCGTATCAATATTTCCATCCTTTCCGATTTCTGGATAAAGCTGATGCGGTTGCCTATTTCTTATTTTGATACCAAGCAGACCGGCGATACCCTGCAGCGCATCGGCGATCATAAACGTATTGAAAGTTTTTTGACCGGCACTGCGCTTACTACTATTTTTTCCATCTTCAACCTGCTGATATTTTCATTTGTTTTGCTTAGCTACAACCAAACCATTTTTTTTGTATTTGCAGCCGGCAGTATTCTTTATTTTTTCTGGATACGTTTTTTTCTCCGCTACCGGCGCAAGTTAGATTACCAACGCTTTGAAATAGCCAGTAAAGAAAACAGCATCACCATGCAACTGATACAGGGTATGCAGGAAATAAAACTGCACAACGCCGAACACCTGCGCCGTTGGGAATGGGAAAATATGCAAACCCGTTTATTTAAACTTTCTTTCAAAAGCCTTTCCATCAGCCAGTACCAGCAGGCTGGTGCATTCTTTATCAACGAAGGAAAAAATATATTGATCACTTTTCTGGTGGCGCAGTTAGTTATTAATGGTCAGCTTACATTAGGTGCCATGCTGGCTATACAATATATTATCGGCCAGCTCAACAGCCCGGTAGAACAACTAATCGGTTTTATGCAAACGGCACAGGACGCAAGGATATCTCTGGAAAGGCTTAATGAAATACATGAACTGGAGGAAGAAGAACCAACAGGCAAACAGTTTAATCATACACTACCGGAAGATAAAAGCATTTCCATCACCAATCTCAGCTATACTTATCCCGGTGCAGGCAATGAACCGGTTTTACGCCTTATCAGCCTGCATATCCCGGAGGGAAAGACAACAGCCATTGTAGGTGTAAGTGGTAGTGGTAAAACGACATTGCTGAAATTGCTGCTACGATTTTATGAAGATTATAAAGGAGAAATAAATATCGGCAAATCGCATTTGAAATTGCTTAGCCCCCGGTTTTGGCGAAATCAATGTGGGAGTGTAATGCAGGAAGGATTTATTTTCAGCGACAGCATTGCAAAGAATATTGCGGTAAGTGATGAAAGCCCTGATTTTCAAAAGCTGATACATGCATGCAAAGCGGCAAACATTTTATCTTTTATCGAAAGTCTTCCTTTAGGCTTTAATACAAAGATTGGTGCAGAAGGAAATGGGATTAGTGCAGGGCAAAAACAACGGTTGCTGATTGCAAGGGCTGTGTATAAAAACCCGCATTATATTTTCTTTGATGAAGCTACCAATTCATTAGATGCCAATAATGAAAAAGAAATATTGGAAAACCTGCAGGAATTTTTTAAAAACAAGACGGTAGTGGTAGTGGCCCATAGATTAAGCACTGTAAAAAATGCGGATAATATAATAGTGCTGCATGAAGGGGAAATAGCAGAGTCGGGCAATCATGAAGAATTAACCCGTAAAAGAGGCCGCTACTATGACTTAGTAAAAAATCAATTAGAACTGGGAAATTAATATATGCCAATTGAAATAAACGATACTGGTGAGATTATAGAACTGCCGGCAGGCGAAAATGGAAGCAATCATCTTCTTCGTAGCACGGAAGTAACTGAATTGATCAGCAAAAAGCCTTCATTCATTGTACAATGGGGAATAGTCATTCTGTTTTTAATAGCCATCTGCTTATTGACAGTGACCTGGTTTATCCGATACCCTGATATTGTGCCTGCAACAGGAATATTAAACTCGATCAACGCACCAAAGGAAGTGATGGTAAAAATGTCCGGCAAATTAGTTAAGTTGTTCGTAAAAGAAAATCAGCCGGTACTGAAAAATGAAGTGTTGGGTTTTATTGAAAGCACTGCCAGCCATACAGAAGTGATAAGGCTTGAAGCCATACTGGATACTATTTCGAAAACGATGCAAAATAACAGAAGTAATGAAGTTGCCTATTTTTTAGCAACTGATCTTAATAACCTCGGCGAATTACAAACCGCCTATCAAATATTTTCACAATCACTTCAGGACTTTGGTAACTATTTAAAAAATGGATTTTACCTTAGGAAAAAAGCAATGCTTGCCGCCGATATGAGCTATTTGCAACGGCTGCATACAGAGCTCTTCCAACAAAAGAAATTGCTGACACAAGATTTAGCATTAACCGATTCCACTTTTCAGGCACAGGAATCCCTGAAAAATGACAAAGTAATTTCTACTATGGATTATAGAAACGAAAAAAGCAAATTGATTGCCCGGCAAATGACACTTCCACAGGTAAATTCCTCTATTATCACCAATGAAAGCCAGCAGCATGAAAAATTGAAAGAAATCGCCGAATTGGAAAACCAGATACAGCAGCAAAAAAATATTTTTATTCAATCGGTGAATACCATCAAAAGCCAGGTGGAAGACTGGAAAAAGAAATACCTGTTGGTTGCCCCGGTTGACGGGAAGGTTTCCTTTGCCACTTTTCTGCAGGAAAATCAAGAGCTAAAAATTGGTCAATTGATTGCTTACGTTAACCCAGGGAACAGTGACTATTATATTGAAGCAACTGTTCCACAATATAATTTTGGGAAAGTAACTATCGGGCAGGAAGTGTTGTTAAAATTTCCGGCCTATCCTTATAGTGAGTTCGGCACTGTAAAGGGCAAAATCAGTTTTATTAACAATATGCCTACTGACAGTGGTTATTTGGCCAAAATTATTTTACCGGATGGATTGGTTACGAATTATAAAAAACGGCTTCACTATCATACCGGGCTGGCTGTGCAAGCCGATATTGTAACAGCTAAAATGAGATTACTGGAAAGACTATTTAATAACGCAAGGAAAAAGATGAACAATTAGTTCAAACCGCATTGGGGTATAGAAAATATACCTGTCTGCCTGTGAATTATTATTAATGAACAATCTTTGTGTTCAAAATGAGCTGAAATAAACTCATTGCTCAAAAGTGTATTTCTTTATACATTTCTCGAACTGCTTCAATCCACAAACCTTCCGTTTCTGTAAAATAAGAGCTGCACCAGATTCGATTCCACTTTGTCAACAAGACTGGTATTTTCTATGGGCTTAAATGTTTCTGTAAGCATCTCAGTTGCCATAAAATATGTATTACTTAATACTAAAGATTATTTTTTTTATTTTTGGCGCAATCTCTTTCCAACATTTGATTTCCAAAATGTTAATAACTTTTTAAGAAATATTTGGCAAAATGTAGAAGATACCCTTATCTTTATTATGTCATACATAACACATTTAACTAAACTGCTTTTTTATGAAATCTACTTTTATGAGATTCTCGCTATTTATAGCCTGCATTCTCCTCTCAGCGACTGTTTGGTCGCAAGCTCAAAAAATTTCCGGAAAAGTCACTTCTGAGGATGATAACAAACCTCTATCGGGAGTGAGCATTACTGTAAAAGGAAAAACTGTTGGCACACAAACAAATGCTAATGGTGATTTTTCCATTGATGCATCGCAGGGCGATGTCTTGATGTTTTCAATTATCGGCTTTGCTTCACAAGAAGTAACAGTTGGTAATTCTTTAACTATTACATTAGTGATGAAAACCGACGCTTCTAATCTTGGAGAAGTGGTAGTGGTAGGTTATGGTACGGTTAAACGTTCAAAACTTACTTCTTCTGTTTCAAAGCTGGATAAGAAATATCTTGAAACAGGTGTACGTTCCAACCCTGCTCAAGCGTTGGCAGGAACTATTCCCGGCTTAAGGGTTTCAACAGGTACTGGCCGACCCGGTTCATTACCTGCTATTACTTTGAGAGGAGGTACCAATTTTGACGGAAGTGGAAGTCCATTGGTAATTATGGATGGACAGATAAGGGGTTCATTAAGTGATATAAATCCTGAAGAGATTGAAAGTATCGAGGTGTTGAAAGATGCATCTGCAACTGCAATTTATGGTGCAAGAGCAAGCAATGGAGTTATTTTAATTACATCTAAAAGAGGGAAGGCTGGTTCTTCGGCAATAACTTTAAAAGTAAAAAGAGGTAATAATAAGCTGAATGTACCTTACACATTTTTAGATGGGGGTGATTATATCAAATGGGCCAGGTTGGGTGCAGAACAAGCTATAAAAAATGGAACATTGGCTATTACCAATGTTGCCGGAGCAGGCCCAAGGGGTACTGGTAATCTTTATAAAGACGCATTGGGAAATATCCTTGATGGCAATTTTGATTCCAGGGCTATATGGAGTGTAATGCGATTAAGTGCCGTTAACCAGGAATTATTGGGTCAGCCGGGTTGGAAGCAAATGAAGGATGTTATTAAAACAAATGCTGCCGGCAACTACGACCCCAACGGAACATATGCTGACTTGATTTACAAAGATTTTAATTATGGTGATTATGGATTAAATCAAAGTGCCGTTACACAGGACTACAATATTGGAATGAGTGGTGGTAATGACAGAGGAAAGTATTTTGCCAATTTAGGTTATTATAATGAAGGCGGGTTATCAATAGCTACTTTTTACAAAAGAGTGAATTTTAGTTTCAATAGCGATTATAAAATCAATCAGTGGATTAAATCAGAAAGCAGCCTTCAATTTGCAATAGCAAACTGGAGAGATGAATCGCTTCAAAATGGCGAAACAAATTATTGGGGTCGTATGCTTTCTGCTCCACCAACCATGAGGGGTACAAATGCAAAGGGAGAATTAATCCTTGGTCGTGATGCAAGCGATGGTAACCCTATCATAAACATTGATAAATACAAAAGAAAAAATCAAACAGATAAATTCACTCTTAACCAGGCTTTCAGGGCTGATATTAATAAGGATTTATATTTTAAAGTGAGTGGGCTCCTGATGTATGATGAAGGTTTTTTTGAAGCATTTAACCAGGATTTTCGTACCGGTATTATGAGTTTAACCAACGTTAATACCGGATGGAACAGGGACAGGAGTACCTCTGCCGCTTTTGACAGAACAATAAGGCAAACCTATAATGCCATCGTTAATTATGATAAGACATTCTTTACTAAGCATAATGTAGCGGCAATGGCGGGTTTTGAATATTACGATGCTTATAATAAAGGCCTTGCTGCAAGTGGAAGGCTAGCACCAACTCAGGATTTCCAGGATTTGGCACTAACACAGAATAATGTTGACCAGCAAACAAGGGGCACCGACTCTTACCATTTCAGGGAAAGGATTATGTCTGGTTTTGGCCGGTTAAATTATGATTATGATGGAAAATACCTTGCCACTTTTACTGTAAGAAGAGATGGCTATTCAAGGTTGATAGGCGATAATCAATACGGTACTTTTCCTGCTTTTTCCGTAGGTTGGTTAGCGCATAAAGAAAAATTTATGGAGTCAACAAGTAACTGGTTATCCTATTTGAAACTGAGAGGCAGTTGGGGTAAAAATGGAAATATCGGAATTGGAACCAATAATGGTATAGGCGTGTATGAGTTACAAGGTGCTTATGGTTCTCAAACACCTTACAACGGAAGCGTTGGGTTCTTGCAGACTGGTGTTGCAAACCCTAAATTGAAATGGGAAAAAACCAATACTGTAGAAGTTGGAACAGAAATGGGTTTTCTTAATAATAGGATAAATGCATCTTTTGCATACTATAACAGGATTACTAATGATAAAATTGCCAGTGTTTTCTTACCAACTTCTTCAGGTGTTTCTAGCATCCGTACTAATAATGGTAGTATGAGAAACAGGGGGATTGAACTGGAAGTTTCTTACAAAGTAATTCAAAATAAAGATTTGACATGGCAGTTTGGTTTTAATGCTGCACGCAATAAGAATACTGTTCTTAAACTTCCATTTAATGGAGTTGAAAATAACAGGCAGGGGGGGCAATTAGTTTATGACCCAAAATCTGGTAAAAATATTTGGGTTGGCGGTTTCCAGGAAGGCCAGGAATGGGGCGAAGTGTTTGGTTTTGTAAGTGATGGCATCATCAGGGATGCTAAGGACTTAGCTGAGTATAATAAAATTGATTTAGCAGCAGGGCAGGTTTGGTATGCTGCTTCTGCAGGTAGAAGAGTTGCCAGCCAGCAACTGCTTACGCAAAGAGGTTTAACTTTTGCAGCAGGCTGGATTCCTACTCAACTTGGCGATATGAAATGGAAAGATATTGACAAGAACGATACTATAGATACGAGGGATATGGTCTCCTTAGGCCGCCAAATTCCCCGTTGGACAGGTGGTTTCAATACCTCTTTAACTTACAAAGGGTTCACCCTTTTTACACGGATAGATTTTGCGCTTGGACATATTCAACAGGACTTTATGCAGTTATGGGCATTAGCTTGTGCGCAGGGAGAATTTAACCCAACAGATGTAGTAAAAGATACATGGACGCCTGATAATCCAAATGCTGCATTTCCAAGATATGTGTGGGCAGACCAGTTAAATGCGAAAAATTTCGACAGGCCAAGCAGTATGTTTTGGGTGAAATCAAATTACCTGTCATTCAGAGAAGTTTCACTGAGTTATTCTGTACCAGTTTCATTGTTGAAAAAAGCGAAAATATCAGCATTGACATTTACGGCAACAGGACAAAATCTGGGATATATAACCAACAAACAGTTGAATTTGCCAGAGCGTACCGGGTCTCAAAACAGTGCGTACACAATACCAACGCAGCTAATTTTTGGAGCTAACCTGACCTTTTAATTATTAAAATAAAAAGCATTTATCATGAATAAGTTTAAATATATATTCTTTGTGGTGATGATAGCAATTGCATCATCATCTTGTAAAAAAACACTGGAGCTTGCCCCGGAAGATTATTTTGGCGATGGCAACTTCTGGCAAAACGAATCCCAGGTAACCAATTTTATGGTGGGCATCCACAATCAGTTCAGGGGAAACCAGTTTATGTTTAATCGCCTGGGCGAAATGCGTTCTGGTAATTACAGCAATATAGACCGCCAGAATACTTCCTTAAATGAGTTACCAATCATTGAACAGCGGATTGATGAAAATTCTTCAGGAGTTGGTAGCTGGGCAGGTTTTTATAATCCTATTTTGCAGATTAACCTTTTTATTTCAAAAGTAGAAGGCATAACCTTCCTCGCAGATTCAAAAAAGCAATATTTGTTAGGCCAGGCCTATGGAATGAGAGCATTCTATTACTTTCAATTGTTGCGTACTTACGGTGGCGTTCCATTAAGGTTAGAACCAGAAGTATTAAATGGTAATACAGACCCCGTGGCGCTTCGTAAAGCCAGGGCAACCGAAGCAGAAGTTTTAGCTGCTATTAAAAACGATATTAATAAATCCATTACCTCATTTGGCGCTGCCGTAAGTCCAACAGATAAAAGCCTGTGGAGCCCCAAAGCAACGTTAATGCTGAAAGGCGAAGCTTATTTATGGTCAGCAAAAGTATATGGTACAACGGCTGATTTAGCAGAAGCAAAGACGGCTTTGAATGCGGTAACAGGAAATAGCCTGCAAACAAGCTTTGCCAATGCTTTTGCTTTTGGTCAAAAAAATAATAATGAAATTATCTTTACCATTCGCTATCTGGTAGGCGAAGCTGAAATGGGTGCCGTTTCTCAGTATCTTTATTCTACTTTTAATTTCGATAACCTGCATTATAAAGATTCATTAGCAAGTGGGTCATTATTGGTTGACCCATTGGTAATTGGGGCAACAAATTCAGCACAAATCATTCAACGGTATGGTTACACATTTGCCTTATTTCAATCTTATGCTGTAACGGACAAGAGAAGAAATGCAACTTTTTATGATTATTACAAAGTTACAGTAAGCGGTGTGCCACCTTATCCTGTAACTGTAAGAAACACAGCACTGGTTAAATTCTTAGGAACTATCAGCGCCAATAAAAGATATTTTACTGATGATTGGCCCGTTTACCGTGAAGCTGACAGATTATTAATGTTAGCTGAAATTGTAAATGCAGAAGGTGGCGACCCATCAAGTTATATAAAACTTATCCGGGACCGTGCATTTGCTCCCGCTACAGACCCTACTCCATTTGTTAACTCATCTAAAGATGCAAATGAATTGGCCATCTTCGCTGAACGTAATAAAGAGTTTGTTTTTGAAGGGAAAGCCTGGTACGATTTAAGAAGGATGAAATATGGTTCTGAGCCGCTGGTATATAAAAGTGCCAATCATCCTTATGGTGTTTTAGATAAAGCTACACAAGGGTTTAAAATTTTATGGCCAATTGAGCCTGCAATATGGACGAATGACCCATTGGTGAATCAGACACCGGGTTATCCTACCGCAAAGCCGTAATAACTATTTTTCATATAGCATAAGCAGTTAGCAAGCAATCGCCGGGGGTATTCTTGCTCCCGGTTTTTTTATTAATTGTAACAACTACTAAAAGCAATAAATCATGAAACATTCTTTATTAAAAATGCTTATTCTTTTACTGGCTGTTTTCCTCAGCTCGCCAGGCTGGGCGCAAACAAAAAAAATTACCGGCACCATCACAAGTGCTGATGATGGCAAACTGCTTACAGGTGTAACTGTGCAGGTAAAAGGAAAAGGGGCTGCTGCCCAAACGGATAACAATGGTGTGTTTACCATTGAAGCAGCTTCAGGTGATGTGCTTGTTTTTTCTTCTGTTAGCTACCTGCCTTTTGAAATTACCGTTGGTGATGCGTCAATAATTGACGTATCATTAAAACCAGATACAAAAAAATTGGGTGAGGTGGTTGTAACCGGTTACGGTACTCAATCACGGAGAACATTAACTACTTCTATTTCAAAACTTGACCAGAAGGCTTTGCAAAATATTCCATATACCAATGCAACACAAGCTTTGCAGGGTGGCGTAAGCGGGGTAAGGGTTCAAACAACATCAGGCCAGCCCGGAGCGGCATCAAGAGTGATTGTAAGGGGTGGTACTTCAATTAACAACCCTAATGGTGCAGAGCCTTTGTACATTGTTGACGGCATTATCCGCTCCCAAATAAATGATATTAACCCGCAGGATATTGAATCAATCCAGGTGTTGAAAGATGCTGCATCAACTGCTATCTACGGTGCCAGAGGTTCAAACGGCGTTGTAATTGTAACCAGCAAAAAAGGTAAGGCAGGTAAAATGAAGATTACCTACAACTACTCTATCCAGTCGGCGCAGTTAGCTAAAACATATGATTTATTGCAGGGAGAACAATTTGTAAAATTTGCCCGTATGGGTGTAGCAGCTACAGGAGCATTATCGCCTAACAGGCTGCCGCAATTAGACCAGGCACAATCAATGGGAGGCGGAAATAATTTAACTTCTGCAACTGCTTATGCAGTTATATATAAAACGCCTGCTAATGAATATAAATTAACACAGGGCTGGAGTGAGATGGATGACCCATTAATGCCGGGAAGAAAAATTATTTTTAAAACCACCGACTGGCAGGAGGTATTATTCCGCAATTCAGTTACACAAAATCATTACTTAGGCTTTAGCGGAGGTACAGATAAAGGAACCTATGATTTAAGCCTTGGTTATATGAAAGCAAATGGTATAACCATTTTTACCGGCTATGAAAGAAAAACAGCGAAGCTCAGCGGCTCGTTAAAGGTTACCAATAATTTCAGGATAAACGCCACCACTTTAATTGCTAAATCAAATGACAACCAAGTATATGGTAACAACGAAATTTTTGTAAGGGCTTTAGGCCTTGCTCCCAGCGTAAAATATGAACTGGAAGACGGTTCATTAGCGCCGGGGCAAAACCGTACACAGGGTAATCCTAAATATCATTTAGATAAGGTAAAAGCCGGAAATGATAATACAAAATTGTCCTTCGCAGTTGAGGGAGACTGGAGAATAACTAAAAATCTTCAGTTTGAACCTTCCGTTTCTATTCATTACGAAGATGTATCCCGTACAACTTTTAACCAGGCTATTTTATTAGGTACATCAGGTGCCACTGATGCATCAAGAGATGCAACAGGCTATAACAGCCGCTTGTATCAGGAGCAATTTGAAGGTGTATTTACTTATACTAAATCATTGCCTAAAATCGGAAACTTCCAGGTGAAAGGCGGAGGCTCATGGTTTAAAAGACAGTTTAATGAACTATCTGCTGCTGGCCGTGGAGGCTCATCAGATAATGTGCAAACCCTTAATGCATCTCCCACACTGGTTTCTATTTTCAGCAATAACACTCAGTTAAGGATTGCTGGCTTTTTTGGAAGAGTTAACTATGATTGGCAGAAGAAATATCTTTTGTCAGCCACATTCCGGTATGATGGTGCTTCTAATTTAGGTTCCAATAACCGTTGGGGCATATTTCCCGGCGTATCTGTTGGCTGGAATGCCCACGAAGAAAATTTTTGGAAGTCAATGCCAAAAGCAATTTCATCATTTAAGCTGCGTGGCAGCTATGGTGTAAATGGTAACCTTGGTGGGCTTGGCGACTTTACTGCCGCAGGGCTTTATAATGTAAATAATATTTACAATGGTAATGGCGCTATATTCAATACTCAATTAGCAAACCCAAATCTGCAGTGGGAAGAATCTAAAACCTTAAACGGTGGCTTTGACCTGGGTTTGTTTGACGATAAAGTAAATGTAATCTTAGATGTATATAACAGAAGAACTGATAACCTGCTTACTTCTTTGGTTCTTCCATCAAACAGCGGTATTTCCTCTGTGTTAACCAACCTTGGTTCTTTAAGGAATAAAGGATTTGAATTAGAGATAAATGCAAATGTTCTTAATAAAGGTAACTGGAACGTAAATGTGGCCGGAAACGTTTCGTATAATAAAAACGTAATTGTTAAACTTCCGGATAATGGAATTGAAAACAACCGTATTGGCGGTACAAGGGTTTACAGCCAATCTGCAGGAAAATATATTTGGGTAGGCGGTTTGCAACAAGGCCAGCAAATTGGAGATATGTATGCCCATCAGCAATTATTTGTTTATTCAACCAATGCCCAGGCAGCCACTGCACCTTATGATGTGTATGTAAGTGCAAATCCCAATAACCTTACACGGAAAAAATTTGGTGGTGATGTTGCCTTTTTAGATGCAGACAAGAATGATACTATTGACAGCCGTGACAGGGTTCATGTTGGAAATCTTTATCCTAAATACACAGGTGGTTTTTCTGTTAATGCGTCATACAAATCATTTAGCTTAACGGTAAGAACCGATTTTACATTGGGTCATACTATTTATAATGAAACAAGGGCAAGGTTTATTGGCCAGTTTCAGGGTAACTCAGCCATTTTTGGCGAAGTAGCACAATCATGGCAGAAAGATGGAGATGTAACAGAGGTTCCCCGGTATTATTGGGCAGACCAGTTGGCGCAGAACAATTTATTCAGAACAGAAGCTTCAGGTGCGGCCTATAATACCAATCTCTTTCAGGGCAACAGCCGCTATTATGAAAAAGGAGATTTCCTTTGCCTAAGGGAAGTAACGCTTAGTTATGAACTGCCTTCCACATTAATAAATAAGGCTAAAATTTCATCGCTCAGGGTTTATGTAACGGGTAATAACCTGCATTATTTTACAAAATATAAAGGTCTTAGCCCGGAAGAAACAGGGATAGATGGAGGTAGCGGAGCAGGCAGTACAGGCCGTTATCCAAACCCCCGTGGTGTAACCCTTGGTGTAAATATCGGGTTATAAGTCTTTAATATTAAAACTGAGAAAAATGAAAAGTATATCATTAAAATATTTTGCGATAATAATGTTGGTCGCTGTTATAGCATCCTGTTCAAAAAAACTGGAGCTAACTCCCAACAATTTAATTACCTCAACCAGCTTTTGGAAATCTGAAGATGATGCAAGAGCCGCCGTTAATGGCATGTATGCCCGTTTCCGTTTTGATGCCGCCAGTAATTTATATATCTGGGGTGGCGCCAGAAGCGCAGAGCTTGGTTCAGGTATTCAGGCTTCGCAAGGCCTGGAAAATTATTACAACAATACAGTAACAAAGGTTTTTGCAGGGCCTGATTGGGCTGGTTTGTATTCAGTAGTACAGGATGCAAATCTTATTTTAAAAAATGTTCCGGGCATAGCTATTTCAAATAACAACGCTAAGAAAACTTATATGGCACAGGCTTATGTCATGCGGGCATATATGTATTTTATTATGGCCCGTACCTGGGGCGGTGTGCCGATAGTAAAATCTCCAACAGAAAATCCTGTACAGGCAGATTATATTATTCCCCGTAATACCGTACAG
This sequence comes from Ferruginibacter sp., assembly GCA_017983695.1. Lineage (GTDB taxonomy): Bacteria > Bacteroidota > Bacteroidia > Chitinophagales > Chitinophagaceae > Ferruginibacter. The sequence continues at coordinate 82,770 of JAGOAX010000006.1, read as the reverse complement.
GAAGTATTTACTTTTATTAAAGCCGACCTTGATTCTGCGCTTGCGAATTATGTTGATTTTAGTGCTATTGGAAGTAAGGGTCAAATTTCAAAACCTGCGGTGCTGGCATTACAGGCTGATGTGTATTTATGGACTGCCAAAATGCTGGCTGGTGGTAATGCAGATTTGAATAAAGCATTGGATGCATTGAATACGATACCAGGAACAAGCGGAAGCCTGCTCACAAATTTTGACGACGTTTTCCGTTATGCCAATAAAGGAAATGCAGAAATCCTCTTTGCTGTCCGGTTTGCCAATATTGAATCGCCGGTAGAAAACTGGAATAGTTTAATGTTCCCGGGAGCTAATGATGTGCCTGCCAATATGGATGCGGCATCCAGGGCTGCACTTACACCTATTGGTAACGGGGTACAAGGTGGTATTCTGAGGTGGCAGCCAAACAGCTTTATCAAATCAAAATTTGCTGCTAATGACTTAAGAAGAAACGGAAGTTTTATAGAAGTATTTAATGCTACTACCAGTGCTTTGCATAGTACAGCCGTTTCAAAATACAGAGGATTAATAGACGGCCCGATTCACAGGTTTTATGATGATGTTGTTATTTATCGCTGGGCCGATGTGTTGTTAATGAAAGCTGAAATAAAAAATGCATTAGGGCAAGACCCTAAGCCTGAGATGGATGCTATCAGGACAAGGGCAGGTCAGCCTTTGTTTGTTACCGGCAGTCAATCGGCAAATAATGATGCCATATTGGAAGAACGTTTGAAAGAATTTGCCTTTGAAGGCAAAGCATGGTGGGATTATGTTCGGTTTGGTAAAGCATTTACTATTCCATCGCTTGTTACCAGGGCAGGGCAAAATCATTTATTACTTTGGCCAATTTCTGAAACCACAATAAGTCTTAACCCCAAGATTGTTCAAAACCCGGGTTACTAAAGTTTTTTCATATAGCAAGCATAAGAATTCCGGGGGTAGCAATACTCCCGGTTATTCAAAACAAGATTCTGTATCAATTGCGAAGAACTGTTTAGTAATATCCCTGTGCAAACACATTTATAAATAAAGATGTATTTTATAAATGTTTTCGACGCTAATCGCTTTATTACCACCAGAAAACTGGTGGTAGAGTAAAAATGTTTGCATCAAGCAGTTTTTAGCAAACATAAGCAATCAAGCCGGGGGTAATCATGCTCCCGGCATTATTAAACACTGATTAAAATTATTTATAAAGACGGTTCTAAAATATTCGGTTTTCAATTGCCTGGGAAAGTTAAACCATAGCAATAAAACAGATACTCATTACAACTGTCACAAATTTAAAAAATATGAAAAAGCAACATTTAGAAGGATTAATTGCAGCGCCATTTACACCTATGCACCGTGATGGTTCTCTTAACCTTGATATTATACCTTCATATTGCGAAATGCTCAAAGCAAATGGTGTAACAGGGGCTTTTATTTGCGGTTCTACCGGTGAGGGGGTTTCCATGTCGGTTACTGAAAAGAAAGCCGTAGCTGAAGCATGGGCTACCTGTACAAAAGGCGATGCGGATTTTATTGTAATGCCATTATTAGGCGGCACCTGCCTTACAGATTGTAAGGAACTGGCCTTACATGCCAGGAAAATTGGATTGAATGCGGTCTCTTTTACATCGCCTTTTTATTTTAAACCAGCCAATGTAGAAATGCTGGCACAATGTTGTGCTGAAGTAGCATCAATAGTTCCAGATATGCCTTTTTATTATTACCACATTCCTGTATTAACCGGTGTTGGTTTTCCAATGTTTGATTTATTAAAAGCCATTGATGGTAAAGTGCCAAATTTTGCCGGAATAAAATATACCCATGAAGATTTTATGGATTTTCTTTCCTGTATCCAATTTCAAGACGGAAAATATGATATGCTCTGGGGAAGAGATGAAAATATGCTGCCTGCTTTATCATTAGGGACAAAGGCAGCAGTAGGCAGCACCTTTAACTACGCAGCGCCTTTATACTATAATCTTATAGATGCTTTCCATGATGGTGATTTGCAAAAAGCACAATTATTGCAACAGCAATCAATTGATATGATACGGTTGCTGGGCAAATATGGGGGCATTGCAACTGGCAAAGCATATATGAAATTAATCGGGTTAGACTGTGGTGAATTTCGCTTACCAGTAAAGAATATGGATGCTGATAATTTCGAGTTATTCAAAAAAGAAGCAGGGCAACTTGGCTTTAGTAATTTCTGTTCTAAAAAACCTGTTGTACAAATATGATATAATAAATGAACCAATACTTGCCATTTATAATAACAAAACTCATGTTTTTAACTGCTCCTGTTCTTGCACAAAAAACAACTGGCATTTCTATGAAATGGGAAATAGCTGCTCAGCTTCCTGCCGATAGCGGTCAGCAAACCGCACTGGGTGTCGCTGGCCCGGTTACAAGCATACATAAAGGTGTTTTGTTTATTGCAGGTGGTGCCAACTTTCCTGACGCAATGCCATGGCAGGGCGGCACCAAAAAGTTTCATGTTACTATTCATGTATATTCTGCAAAGCATCGTAAACTGACGCTGCTTAAAAAACCATTTTCGCTCCCTCAACCTATTGCCTATGCTGCTACCTGCAATACACCTGATGGCGTTTTGTATGCAGGGGGCGAAAACGAAAAAGGCATGAGTGATAAAGCATGGTTGATGATATGGGATGATAAAACGGAAGAAATACTTTTTAAAAAGTTACCCCCGCTTCCTTTTCCGGTAAGTAATGCTGCAGTTACATTAATCGGCAATACAGTGTATTTAGCCGGTGGCGAAACCGTTGCAAATACATCTATGCAATTTCTTTCCCTCGACTTAAGTAATATCTCTATAGGATGGAAAAATCTGGCCGACATTCCTCAACCGGTGTCACATACAGTAATGACTTATAGTTCGGGTAAAAAAGGTGATAAAATATATTTATGCGGGGGCAGAAAGAAAAACAGTAATGGCATCAGTGATTTGTATAATAATGTCTTTGTGTACGATGTGGCTGCTAACAAATGGGAAGAAAAAAAAGCATTGCCTTATGCATTAAGTGCCGGAACAGGGATGATGATTAATGCAAACAATATTATCCTGTTTGGAGGGGATAAAGGTATTGTATTTAATAAAACAGAAAAATTAATAGCCGCCATAAATGTGGAAAAAGACCCGATAAAAAAACGGGAGCTTATCCTGGAAAAAAACAAACTCCAATCTGAACATCCGGGGTTTAGCAGAGAAGTGTTGCTTTACAATGTTAAGAATGATACCTGGAAAATTATTGGCACCATTCCATTTGATACACCAGTTACAACAACGGCAGTAAAATGGAAATCCGGTGTCATTATACCATCGGGAGAAATAAAGGCGGGCATCCGTTCACCAAAAATTCTGACGGTAAAAATTCAACAAAAAAACAAATGAAACATTCAAAGAAATACCCCTGGATTGTAGTAGCGCTGCTTTGGGTGGTAGCATTGCTAAATTATATGGACAGGCAAATGCTTAGTACCATGAAGCCTACTATTATGGTGGATATTTCAGAACTGCAATCCGCTACCAACTTTGGTTATCTTATGGCCATCTTCCTATGGATTTATGGTTTTATGAGTCCTGTATCAGGAATAATTGCGGACAGGATGAACAGGAAATGGCTAATCGTTGGAAGTTTGTTTGTATGGAGTGCTGTTACGTTTGCAATGGGTTATGCAAAAACATTTGACCAGTTGTATTGGCTCCGTGCAGTAATGGGTGTAAGCGAAGCATTGTATATTCCTGCCGGGCTATCACTCATTGCCGATTATCATTCTGATAAAACAAGGTCGCTGGCGGTGGGCATTCACATGACGGGTTTGTATATGGGACAGGCCCTCGGCGGCTTTGGTGCAACCATAGCGGCAGAATTCTCCTGGCAGCAAACATTTCATTCATTTGGTATCATCGGCATTGTATATTCCGTTGTACTCATTTTATTTTTAAAAGAAAAAAGAGATATTGAAAAAGCAGATGATTTGATAAAAGAAAAATCATCGGTATTTAAAGGGCTTGGTGTTTTGTTTGTAAACATTTCTTTCTGGATAATCCTTTTCTATTTTGCTATACCCAGCTTACCGGGTTGGGGTGTAAAGAACTGGCTGCCGACACTGTTTGCTGAAAACTTAAATATTGAAATGTCGAAAGCAGGCCCGTTATCCACCATCACTATTGCCGCATCATCTTTTTTGGGAGTCATCTTCGGCGGAATTTTATCTGACCGTTGGGTGCAGAAAAATATCCGTGGCAGAATTTATACAAGTGCTATTGGTTTGGGATTAACCATTCCCGCATTACTGTTTATCGGTTTTGGTCATTCCTTATTTGCAGTTATTGGTTCGGCATTTTGTTTTGGTTTTGGCTTTGGTATGTTCGATGCCAACAACATGCCGATACTTTGCCAGTTTGTTTCAAAAAAATACAGGGCCACTGCTTATGGATTGATGAATATGGTCGGTGTATTTGCCGGGGCATTTATAACCGACCTGCTTGGCAAATCAACAGATGCCGGAAAGTTGGGAAAAGATTTTGCCATGCTTGCAGGAATTGTGGCGGTGGCTTTAATCATTCAGTTACTGTTCTTGCGGCCAAAGAATAAAGAATTCACTGAAGTATAAAAAAAAATTTATGGAAACAGTTCGGTTTAAATTGTGTACTTGTGTTTTATTGCTTGCGATGTGCAGTTTTGAGTGTTCAAAAAAATCTTCTCCGCCACCGCCAGGCAATGTGCAGGCAAGTTCTTACTCACCCAATATTCCTGTGTTGGTTGGGTTGGCAGAAAATCCTGTTGTACGGGTGGCCATTACTATACCTGCTGGCAATGCGGAACAAAAAATAAGAAAGCTACAGTGTACATTGAATACCCAGGCCATTGCTGAGGTTGATAAAATAAATATTTATGCAGCTGGGGCCGACCCGGTTTTTACCATTCCACCCATTGCATCCGTTACCCCTGCTGCCGCAATGGATATACCTGTAACATTAAACATGCAGCCCGGCACCCGTTTTATCTGGTTCAGCATTGTGTTAAAAAACAATGCAGGCATTGATAATAAAATTGAATTACGTTGCACTAAGCTGACTACGGAAGAAGGAAAAGAAATTATAATTACTCAGGACAATTCTGTTTATTCAAAACGGGCCGGTGTGGCAGTAAGAAAAGCAGGTGATGATGGCGTAAACACCTACCGCATTCCCGGTATAGTGCAAACAGACAGGGGAACATTAATTGCGGTGTATGATATACGGTATACCGGCAGCGGTGATTTACCCGGCAATATTGATGTGGGCATGAGCCGCAGTACCGACAGTGGCAGAACATGGCAGCCCATGAAAATAATTATGGACATGGGAGCCCCGCATGAAAACAACGGTATTGGCGACCCGGCTGTTTTATTTGACCCCGTTACAAAAAAATTATTTGTTGCAGCATTATGGAGCAAAGGCAATCGTTCTATTGCCGGTTCTATAGGCGGCATTTCTCCTGATTCTACCGGGCAGTTTGTATTAGTGAGCAGTACAGATGATGGAGCTACCTGGTCTGCGCCATATACCATAACCCCGCAGATAAAAGAACCGGCATGGAAAATATTTTTCAATGGCCCCGGCAATGGTATTGCCATGCAGGATGGTAAATTGGTTTTTGCAGCGCAATACTGGACGGCGGGCAATGTTCCCTACTCCACTATTATTTACAGCGATAATAACGGTGGTACATGGAAAGGAAAAATCCTTGGCCCAAAATCAAACACTACCGAAGCACAGGTGGTGGAAACAACAGCAGGTACATTGATGCTGAACATGCGGGACAACCGTGGAAGTTTCAGAAGTGTGGCTACCACAAATAATATGGGTGCAAGCTGGACAGAACATTCCACTTCTTACAATACATTGCCCGACCCCGTTTGTATGGGCAGCTTTATTAAAGCAAGAGTGAATGTAAACGGAACGCTGAAAGATGTTTTGTTTTTCAGCAACCCCAATACTTCTGCTGCACCCAGGGAAAAAATAACCATCAAAGCAAGTTTGGATTTGGGGCAAACATGGTTACCGGTTAATCAATTGCTGATTGATGAAAGAAGTTGTTACGGCTACTCCTGTTTAACAAAGATTGATGATAATGCTATTGGATTGTTATACGAGGGTACAAAAGATTTGTACTTTGTAAAAGTACCCGTGAATGAAATAATCAAGTAAGTCAGGAATTAATATACAAACCAAAAATGAAATTCGCATTAGTAATTATTATCGCTGCTTTTAGTTTTAGTAAAAGCAACGCACAAAATAAAACTGTACCTGTTTTTACTTCAGGCACGGAAGGCCATAAAAGTTATCGAATACCCGCCATCATTTCTTTGCCCAATGGCGAACTACTTGCTTTTGCCGAAGGCCGTGTGCATGGCGCAGGAGATTTTGGTGATATTAATATCATAATGAAGCGAAGTAGCGATAAAGGAAAGACCTGGAGTGCATTGCAATATGTAGCTGAGTTTGATACGCTGCAATGTGGCAATCCTGCACCGGTGGTTGATGTAACAGACCCTGAATTTCCGAATGGCCGTATTTTTTTATTTTATAACACCGGTAATAATCATGAAGGAGAAGTGCGGAAGGGAAAAGGATACAAACAGGTATGGTATAAAACATCTGTAGATGGCGGGCATACATGGAGTGTACCTGTGGATATAACGTTACAGGTACATTATCCTTTTCAGCCGCAGGCCAATCCGGCCTATAATTTTTCACAAGACTGGCGGACTTATGCCAACACACCCGGCCATGCCATGCAGTTTCAAAAGGGAAAGTACAAAGGAAGAATTTTTGTGGCCGCCAATCATTCTGCAAAAGAGCCGCAAAAACAATTTATGGATTATGATGCTCATGCATTTTATACGGATGACCATGGTAAAACATTTCATCTCAGTGCTTCATTAAATATTCCCGGAAGTAATGAATCTATCGCAGCGGAATTAAGTAATGACAGGTTGATGATGAACAGTAGAAATCAGCGGGGGCATATCCGGCAAAGAATTGTTTCTATCAGCAGCGATGGCGGCGCTACCTGGGACACCAGTTATTTTGATAAAAATCTTCCTGACCCTGTTTGCCAGGGAAGTTTGTTGAATACAGGCACAAAAAAAGGAAAAAATATTCTTGCCTTTTGCAATGCTGCTGATACCTCAAGCCGTAACAATCTTACGTTACGCATAAGTTTTGATGAAGGGAAAACCTGGAAGAAAAACATCCTGCTGGCTAAAAACGAAAAACCTTACGAGGATAAAAGAATGGACTTTGCTGCCTACTCCGATATAGTGGAGTTGGATAAAAACAAAGTGGGTGTCTTGTTTGAAAAAGAGAATTATTCCGAGATTGTTTTTACAATAGTGAAAAGAAAATAGTAAATAAATTTTCAACAATGATGATAAAAAAATGTTTCAGGTTTATCGTTGTATTGGTTTTCTTTTTAATCGCAAACCATTTGTATAGTCAGCAGCCTGCAGTGTTTACAGGGCGATTTGCTTCGGCATTGGGCAAAGAGTGGGTGTATTTTAAGTCAAATAGAGGAATTAAAGACTCAACACAGATAAGAAAAGATAAAACATTCCAACTTGCTTTTGCAGCAGATTCCGTGTGGGATGTTTGTTTTATAAGTTGCCCTTCCCTGAGAGAATATTATGTATTTCCGCTTTTTTTTAGACAGGGGGCCCGATTGCATACAGTGTTTGATAATGGGTTATTACCTCCCAAAATTTCAGGTGATGCGAACGCAAATTTCCAAAATGCATTTTACAGAGAATTTAATGCGACTGCTAAACTCCTTCAGAAGTTAAACAAAGAATTGTCCGAGACAAAAGACTCTGTGAAACAGGCAGTTTTGAATCAGCAAATTTCAGGTATCGTAAATAAGATGCTTGACTATTATGTGGGCTGGGTATCTAAGCACAAATCCTCACCGTTCAGCGTAGCCATCATACGGTTGTTTATTTATCAAGGCGGGCCAAAGCAAATTGATACACTTGCACTAAAATGTTATCATGCTTTGTTACCACAGGCAAAAAAAAATAATTATCAGGCTTATTTACTGGAAAGGGATTTTGCCATGTTAAACGACAAATATTCAAAAACTGCAGTCAATGAAAAAGCACCTGACTTTATCATAAAAGATATGTCAAATACTAATATCAGTTTGTCCGATTTAAAAGGGTCATACTTGCTAATTGATTTTTGGGCTTCCTGGTGTGGACCCTGCAGAAAAAACAACCCTCATCTGAAAACGCTTTATTATAAGTACAAGGATAAAGGCTTAAAAGTTTTAAGTATTTCTGTTGATACAGACGCTAAAAAATGGAAGGAGGCCATTGTGAAAGACGGGATGGACTGGTTGCAAGGGTCAGATTTAATGGGTCAGGTGGGAGGCGTGGCTTTAAAGTACCAAATACTAGCCGTACCCCATTATTTCTTGATATCGCCTGAAGGCAATGTTCTGTTGAAAAGTGTGGGTGGCGATGTAGAAGCAATAGAAATGGAGTTGAAAAAATTATTCGAATAAAAAATTACAAATGTTATACTCATCACAAGATTTACTTTCTTTAAAAGATTTTTATTCCAATCAATTATTGACTGACACCATTCCGTTCTGGTTCCCCCGTTCTTTTGATAAAGAATGCGGCGGGTTTCTGTTAATGAGAGATGCAGATGGTTCATTGATTGATGATGATAAAGCTGTATGGATACAAGGCAGGGCAACATGGATGCTGTCAACTTTATATAATACCGTTGAAAAAAAACAGGAATGGCTTGATGGGGCTAAACTGGGATATGATTTTTTAAACAAGCATTGTTTTGATACCGATGGGCAGATGTTTTTTCATGTAACAAGAGATGGAAGACCTATTCGCAAAAGAAGATATTTTTTCTCCGAAACATTTTATGTAATTGCAGCAGCGGCTTATGCAAAAGCCAGTGGCAGTGAAGAAGCAGCCAAAAAAGCAAGGTTTGTATTTGGAAAATGTATTGAGTATGCAACTACTCCCGGCCTGCTGCAACCAAAATATACCGGTACAAGACCATCTAAAGGTATTGGCGTGCCAATGATAATGATAAATACGGCGCAACAATTAAGAGAAACAATTGGCGACCCCCGCTGCGATGAATGGATAGACAAATGGATGGATGAAATTGAAAGAGATTTTGTAAAGGATGAAATTAAGTGTGTAATGGAACAGGTGGCACCTGATGGAAGCATCATTGACCATATAGACGGACGAACACTAAATCCCGGTCATGCTATGGAAGGCGCCTGGTTTATTTTGCATGAAGCAAAATATCGTAACAACGATAAACATTTAATTGAACTTGGATGCAAAATGCTTGATTACATGTGGGAACGTGGCTGGGACAAAGAGCATGGCGGTGTTTTATATTTCCGTGATGTATATAATAAACCTGTACAGGAATACTGGCAAGATATGAAAATGTGGTGGCCGCATAACGAAGTAATTATTGCAACATTGCTTGCATATTTAATGACCGGCAATAAAAAATATGCTGAGTGGCATAAGATGGTGCATGATTATTCATACAGTCATTTCCATGATAAAGAAAACGGTGAATGGTTTGGCTACTTACACAGGGATGGTACAATAGCACAACCAGCAAAAGGAAACTTGTATAAAGGGCCTTTTCATTTACCACGGCAGGAATGGTATTGTATGCAAATACTGGAACAATATTTAAAATAAATTATAAATACAAAAGAAGGAAAATGAAAAAAATAACTCTTATTATAATTGTGATAGTAACAGGGTTTATTTCCTGCAAAAAAAATAACGATGGTGGTACAACAACACCGCCGCCGCCGCCCCCTCCTCCGCCACCTGTTGTTGTTTTAAACACAGCAGACAGTGTTTTATTATTGGATGAAACAGTATCGGGTTCAAAAGAGGCAACAAGACTGGCGCAAAATAATCCGGCTTCTGATTTTTATACCACAGGATTTTATTTGCCAGCCTCCACCATTATGACGATTGAAGTAACATCAGTAAACGGCAGCCGGCTTCCAACATTACTGGTGGGTACTTATTCCCGCTACCAGGCAAGCTGGAACCCCACTTCACATACGCTGACAGCAGGTGTAAATTCAATTACCGATGCCAACGGCGGCATCATTTATTTTCGATTTCACAACGATAATCCAACAGACAAGGTTCGGATAAAATTTATTTCCGGAATGAAACCTGTTCCTTACTATCAATTAGGCAGAACAACACAGGCGGATTGGGTGAAAATGGTTGACAATCTTACAACCGTTCCCGATGTTCAGTTAGTGGGTAACAAAACGATAATTACTTTTTCCCGTACAAACGCATTGGCAAATAAAAATGAAAACCAGGAAACATTAATAAAAAAAGCCGACCGGGTAATTGCCATTGAGGACAGTATCAGCGGCCTGTTTGGAAGCGACCCGGTTGACAAACCCAATGTGCACAAATACCTGATGACAGAATCAGACCATCCGGGTTATTTTATGGCTGCAACTTTTTACCGAACCTGGTATGGCAGCACTACAGGTGGTGTGCCGGCAATTCTAAAAGCTGATAATTTAACCTGGGGGCCCTGGCATGAACTCGGCCACATGCACCAGCAGGGCTCATGGACATGGAGTGAACTGGGAGAAGTAACAGTGAACATCTACAGCATTGCAGTTGAAAAAGCATTTGGAATAACGCCGACACGATTAACATCGCAAGGAGAATGGAATAACACAGCTACCTATCTTGCACGGCCGGAAGCCGAACGTAGTTTCAACGGCAGCAATGCAAGTGTATGGGTGAGGCTGTGTATGTTTCAGCAATTAAAACTTGTATTTGGAGAAAATTTTTACCATGAACTGCACCGCCAGGCAAGAAGAGAAACAGCAAGACCCACAACTACCGATACAAGGATGCGTTGGTTTATGCTGAAGGCATGTTCTATTAGTGGAAAAAACCTCACTAACTTTTTTCAAAAGTGGGGAATGAAGCTTTCTACACAAGCAGCTACTGATGCAGTGTTTACAGAAATTGCAGCATTGGGATTACCTAACCCTGCACAGGATATTACTTTATTAACAGACTAAGCAAAAAAGGGATTTAATATTTAACCGAATGTAATTAATGTACTCGAAAGATGTTTTTACGATATAGAATTTAGGGGAGTTAATCTACAAACAATAATATTTCAATGAACAGAAAGCAATTCATCAAAAACACAACACTTACGGCAGCATCGGTTGCCCTGATGCCAAACACTACTTTGTTTGCAAACGAAGTAAAAGACAGAATAAAATTAGTAATGATTGGCACTGGCCTGCGTGGACAAAATCACCTTGACCTTGTGTTAAGGCGAAAAGATGTGGAGCTGGTTGCCATTTGCGATATAGACGACCGCATGCTTTCCCTGTCGAAAGAAATTATCACTAAGAGCGGAAAGAAAATGCCACAAATTTTTACCGGCGACCCCTACGCCTGGAAAAAAATGCTGGAGTTAAAAGATATTGATGGCGTAATAATCGCTACTCCCTGGGAATGGCACAAGGAAATGATTATTGGCTCGCTGCAGGCGGGAATTAAATATGTGGGCACTGAAGTAATGCTTGGCGTTACGCTGCAAGACCATTGGGATGTAGTGAAGGCTGCCGAGCAACACAATGCACAGGTGATGATGCTGGAGAATGTTTGCTACCGCAGAGATGTAATGGCGGCATTAAATATGGTGCGAAAGGGATTGTTTGGAGAAATGGTTCATTTGCAGGGCGGATATCAGCATGACCTGCGTGAAGTAAAATTTAATAATGGTATTGATGCTTATGGAAAAGGTTGTGAGTTTGGTGATAAGGGCTGGAGTGAGGCAAGGTGGCGGACACACCATTCGGTTTATCGTAATGGGGACTTGTACCCCACACATGGTATTGGCCCCATTGCACATTACATTAACATTAACCGGGGAAACAGGTTTGTAAATATTTCCTCTTTTTCTTCCAAAGCAAGGGGCTTGCATGAGCATATCGTAAAAAAATGCGGTGCTGACCATCCAAATGCAAAAATCAATTTCAAATTAGGCGATGTAGTTACTACTAATATTGGCTGTGCCAATGGAGAAACTATTTTATTACAGCATGATACCAACCTGCCCCGTCCATATTCGCTGGGCTTTAGGGTGCAGGGTACAAATGGTATATGGATGGATGTTGCAAAGGGTGTACATATTGAAGGACAATCAAAACCACACCAATGGGATTCATCAAAAGAATGGTTTGATAAATATGACCACCCGTTATGGGCAAGATGGAGTAAGGAAACGGAAGGTGCAGGTCATGGCGGCATGGATTTTTTTGTAATCCATTCTTTTATAGAATCAATAAAGCGCAACATAGCAACACCAATGGATGTGTATGATGCTGCTGCCTGGAGTGCCATTACACCATTAAGTGAAACCTCGATTGAAAAAGGTAATGAGACAATTGAGTTCCCTGACTTTACAGGCGGCAAGTGGATGTACCGCAAACCTGTCTTTGCTCTTAACGATGAATACTAACACTATCTCCTGCCAGGAAATATGTAATAAAAAAAATCAGTTAACACTATTAAATAAAACATCTCTCTATAAATATGGAACCAGCTTTATCAGCATTTGGTATAAATAAGGATGCAGTTGCAGAACAACTTACCAGTGGGCTGATAAACCAAACCTGGAAAATTACTGATGGCAGCCGGCAGTTTATTTTGCAAAGAATAAACCAGCATGTTTTCCAGACACCGTCTGATATACATTTTAACATAAAGCAAATTAGCAGGTACCTGGAAATTAAATATCCTGAATACAATTTATCTGCACCGCTAACAAGCTTGTTTGGGCATGATTTAATTACTTGTAAGGATGGCTGCTACAGGGTTTTTCACTTTGTACAGGGTTCACATACAATAAATTCAGTTGGTACTGCTGAACAGGCTTATCAGGCAGCCTCTCAATTTGGAAAATTTACATACCTGCTTTCAGGGTTTGATACAGGTAAATTAAAAATAACTATTCCTAATTTTCATAACCTTTCATTAAGATACAAGCAATTCAGTGACATTATAAAAACAGGCAACGGGGAAAGAATTAAGGAAGCGAAGCCCCAAATAGATTCTTTGATAAAGGAAAATGACATTGTTGTGAAGTATAATGCCTTTAAATCTGACTCAACGTTCAAATTGTGGGTTATACATCATGATGCCAAAATCAGCAACGTATTATTTGATGATAAAAACAATGGTATTGGGGTAATTGACCTTGATACCGTAATGCCCGGGTATTTCATAAGTGATGTTGGGGATATGATGAGAACTTATCTGTCGCCAGTAAATGAAGAAGAGAACGATACAGGAAAAATTGAAGTTAGAGAAGATTTCTACAAAGCTATTGTACAAGGATATTCTGAATATATGGGACAATTGTTAACGGAGAAGGAACAACAACAATTTTTTTATGCCGGTAAATTTATGATTTATATGCAGGCGCTTCGATTTTTGACCGATTACTTAGGTGACGATGTTTATTATGGTTCAAAATACGAAGGGCAAAATTTGAGGAGGGCTAACAATCAGATTGTTCTTTTAAACAGGTTAATTGAGAAAGAAGAAAAGCTAAAAGGATAAGTGTAGTCTTTCAAAAAAAGAGTATAAAATCAGGGCAATAATTTGAATATGTTATTTACAACAATTAGTCAGTGAAAGGAATAAAAGCATATATCGCCGACAAAATTTTTACAGGAGAGCAATGGCTTAACGACCATGCAATAATTGTTGCAGAAGGAATCATCTGCAGGATAATTCCAGCAGATGAAGTTCCATCAACACTTGTGGTGCATGATTTTTATGACCGGGTAATTGCACCGGCTTTTATTGACCTTCAGATATATGGGGCGCATGGAAGGTTATTGTCGGTATATCCCGAAGCAGATTCATTGTATAAATTGAACGATTATAGCCGCAGTGGCGGTGCAGCCAATTGTCTTCCAACAGTAGCTACCAACAGTTACCAGGTTTTTCATCAGGCCATAGATGCCATAAACGATTACTGGAACAAAGGAGGAGAAGGAGTTTTAGGTATTCACCTCGAAGGGCCCTGGATAAATCCAGTAAAGCGGGGGGCACATATTGAATCATACATTCATACACCATCATTACAGCAGGCAAAAGATTTATTGACATACGGAAAGGGTATTATTAAAATGATAACCCTTGCACCGGAGCAATGCAGTGATGAAGTGATAGACCTGATACTTGCTGATAATATTATTATTTCTGCCGGGCATAGTAATGCTACTTATAAAGAAGCAAAGTCAGGGTTTACAAAAGGAATTTCAGCAGTTACTCACTTGTACAATGCCATGAGTCCATTGCAGCACCGTGAACCTGGTTTAGTAGGAGCAGCCATGAATGATGATAAAGTGATGGTGAGTATTATCCCCGATGGTTACCATGTGGAGTATGCTGCAATACAAATAGCAAAAGCAATAATGAAAGACAGGTTGTTTGTAATTACCGATGCAGTTACCGACACTCATGCAGGAGATTATCAACATGTACTTATGGGAGATAAATATGAGACAGCAGGTATTCTTAGCGGTTCGGCATTAATAATGTCAAAAGCGGTGCAAAATTTAGTTAATCATGTAGGTGTTGAATTAGGCGAAGCTATCAGGATGTGCAGTTTATATCCTGCACGGTTAATGGGTTTAGATAGCAAATTGGGGAAAATTGAAAAGGGATATGATGCTAAGCTGGTATTATTAAATGAAGAAAACGAGGCTGTTAAAATTCTTGAGTAGAAAAGCCATGTGGCGTATGAGAAAATTTAAACGAAGTAATGAGTGCAATAAAAATTAATACAAATTTTAAATGGGTAGCCGCAGGGCTTACGTTTGCCATACTCTGGCCGTCTGCATCTACAGCCACAAAACTTGGGTTAACTGTTGCGCAACCATTAGTTATTGCAGTAACAAGGTTTGCTATTGCTGCTGCAGTTATGCTGTTCTTTGCACATGTTATCAAGAGGCATAGGTATCCTGCCGGTAAGGAATGGAAACAAATAGCTATTTACGGATTACTCAACATTACAATTTACCTGGGACTGTATGTCGTGGCTATGCAATCCGTAACCGCAGGTATCGGGGCTTTGGCTGTTGCCACAAATCCTATATTCATATTGTTTATGTCGGTTATTATATTAAAAAAACAACTGTCATGGAACATCGTTCTTTCAATTATTGTTTGCGCTATCGGAGTTATATATGCTGCATGGCCCTTGTTTGCTGAAGCTACTATTACAGCAAAAGGATTACTTATCTTATTAATTAGTATGCTCTCCTACTCCGTAGCTGCCATTTATTTCTCTCAGCAGCAATGGAACGGATTGTCGCTATTTGTTATTAATGGCTGGCAAACTTTGATAGGTGGTTTGTTTTTATTGCCCTTCGCTTTATTCTTTTACAACCCTTCAGCCAACCATTTTGACAAGTCATTTTTGTATGCCGTTAGCTGGCTCGCCATACCGGTTTCAATATTTGCTGTTCAGCTTTGGATGTGGCTGTTACAGGTAAATCCGGTAAAAGCAGGATTATGGTTATTTCTTTGCCCGCTTTTTGGGCTCGCTTTTGCCGTTTGGTGGATGGGAGATGCTGTCAGCATTTACACTATTGCAGGTGTTTCGTTAGTTATCGGTGGTTTGTTATTATCAAAAATTAATACGAAAAGAAATGAAATGGTTTTTGATTAGCATTATTTTTTTACCTGTTTCAGTAAAGGCTCAGTTGCGGCTTAACAAAGTGTTTTCTGATAATATGCTGCTGCAACGGGATAAACCTATTCATATATGGGGCAATGGAGTTCCAGGTGCAACAGTTACCCTTTCATTTGCTGCGGAAACAAAATCAGTAAAAGCAGGTGCTGATTCATCATGGAGTATTTTCTTAATTGCAAAAAAAGCAAATAGAACCCCCCAAAACCTTACAGTTGTTTCTGGCGAAGAGAAGATTAGTTTGAATAACGTTCTCATTGGCGATTTATGGGTATGTATTGGACAAAGCAATATGGAATGGCCTATGATAAAAGAAGCCCATTATAAAGAGGAAATACAAAACAGTCAACAGCCATTTCTCCGCTTGTATAATCCAACCTATTCAGGAAAAAATACTTTTAATGTTCCCTTTACAGATTCAATCACACAAACGCTAACCACAGAAAAATTTTATAAAGGCCAATGGCAAAACTGTGACAGTAATTCTTTTAAAACCATGAGTGCAGTGGCGTATTATTTTGGGAAAGAAATAGTTTCGTCTGAAAATATTCCCGTTGGGTTAATAAATATTGCTATAGGGGGTGCGCCACTCGAAACATTTATCAGCACAGAAACTTTAAAAAACAATAAGCAATTTTCTGATAAAGTAATTGGTGATTGGCTGATAAACACATCACTGCCTGTTTGGATAAGGGAAAGAGGAAGACAAAATGTAGGGAGTTTAAATAATGTTCCAAAAGACGAGTATGGAAAGAATCATGCATACAAACCAGGTTTTGCATTTGCCTCCGGCATTGAAAATTTACTACCGATGCCTGTAAAAGGAGTTTTATGTTATCAGGGCGAGAGCAATGCACAGGAATTAGAAAGAGTCAATGAGTACGCAGCGTTATCTAAACTGATGATAGATGATTACAGGAAAAAATGGAAACAACCAGACCTGCCCTTCTATTTTGTTCAGCTTTCATCCATTGATACGGTGAAGTATAAAGGGCATCTCTGGCCGCAGTTCAGAGATGAGCAAAGAAAAATGTTTCAACTGATTCCCTACAGCGGAATGGCTGTTTGCAGCGATATTGGAACAAAAGACGATGTGCATCCCACAAATAAAAAAAAGGTTGGTGAAAGATTGGCAAGATGGGCTTTGAATAAAACGTACCATAAAAAAATTATTCCATCTGGTCCTCTGCCACTATCCGCAAAGTATCGCAATGGAAAAGTGAGTGTTTCTTTTCACTACATAGCAAATGGATTAAAATCATCAGATGGGGGAACTCTAAAAGGGTTTTCTCTTGATGGAAAAAGCGAAACCGAAGCATTTTTTAGAGACAAGACTATTGTGATTTCAACAAACCGGAAACCAGAATATGTTTACTATGACTGGACACCATTCAGCAATGGCAACCTTGTAAATTCAGAAAATCTGCCTGCTTCGACTTTTAAAATAAAGGTTCAATGAAATTTATTTTGATTATATCATTTCTTCTTGCCTGTTATATGAGTATTTCAGCACAACAAAAAAATTATGCTATTATAAATGCGGCTGATACCGATGCAGACATTATTCGAAAGGCAGCCAATATCATTCCATCAGCCGGGCAATTAAGGTGGCAGCAACTGGAGCTTACAGCCTTTTTTCATTATGGAGTAAACACATTTACTGGTAAAGAATGGGGAACCGGAAACGAAGACCCGAAAATATTTAATCCTTCAGCATTGGATGCCCGGCAATGGGTACGTATTGCAAAAGAAGCTGGTATTAAACAGGTGATATTAACTGCCAAACATCATGATGGTTTTTGTCTCTGGCCCACTAAAACAACAAATCATTCTGTAGCCGCCGGTCCCTGGAAAAATGGTAAAGGCGATTTGGTGAAAGAAGTAAGCAAAGCCTGCAAAGAAATGAACATTGGCTTTGGTATTTATCTTTCCCCCTGGGATATGAATTCACCACAATACGGTAACAATGAAAAGTACAATGATTTTTTTATGAGCCAGCTTACTGAGCTGCTTACTAATTATGGTACGGTAGATGAAGTATGGTTTGATGGTGCAAAAGGCGAAGGCGTAAAACAAGAGTATTACTTTGAAAAATGGTATCAGCTCATTCGAAAATTACAACCACAGGCCGTAATTGCTATCATGGGGCCGGATGTAAGATGGGTAGGAACGGAAACAGGTTATGGCAGGGAGATGGAATGGAGTGTAGTGCCTGCTGATAATTTAAATCAATCGGCTATTGCAGCCGGTTCGCAAAATGATATTGCATTTAAACCACAAGGCGATATGCGTGGTGATGATTTGGGAAGCCGGGAAAAAATTTTAAATGCAAAAGGCTTGGTTTGGTATCCTGCGGAAACAGATGTCTCTATCAGACCCGGTTGGTTTTACCATGAAGAAGAGGACACCAAAGTGAAATCGCCGGAGAAACTTCTTGATATTTATTTCAATTCTGTTGGCCGCAACGGTGTATTACTATTAAACATCCCGCCTGATAAAAGAGGACTGATTCATTCAAGTGATATTGCCGCATTGAAACAATGGAAGCAACTACGGGATACTATTTTTAAAATCAATTTTGCAAAGGGAGCTGATATAAAATCTATCAATGGTATCAATACAAAATACATTCTTGATGGGAACAATGCCACACATTATACCACTAAAGCAAATGACACCACAATAGTACTTGAACTGCAACTGAAATCGCCAGCATCATTCAATGTATTGCAACTACAGGAAAACATCAGAAAGGGACAAAGAATTGAGCGGTTTGAATTTGAATATTGGGACGGAAAAGAATGGAAAATAGCAGCTAAAGGAACAACCATCGGGTACAAACGGCTTCTTCGTTTCAATACAGTAACCACAAACAAGGTTAGGTTGAGGGTTTTATCTTCAAGATTGAACCCCTGCCTGGCAGAACTCGGTATTTATTACATGAAAAATTAACGATAAATAATACAGTAAAACATGATAGTAAATTATCAAATATTAGAGCAGATTGCCTCTTTTGAAAAAATTCCAGTAACAATATTCGCTGAAGCCGATGATGCTTGTAAAACTGTAGCGGATGAAATAGCTGAACTCATCCGTGCAAAAAAACAAACGGGTGAATACGCAGTACTGGGATTGGCCACCGGCTCAACTCCTAAAAAGATATATAAAGAGCTGATACGTATGCACAGGCAGGAAGTCCTCAGTTTTAAGAATGTGATTTGCTTTAACCTTGATGAATATTATCCCATGTCTTCATCATCATTGCAGAGCTACCGGCATTTTATGAAGGAGAATTTGTTTGATTGCATTGATATTGACCCGAAGAATTGTTACATACTTGATGGCACGATAAGTTTGGATGATATAAAACATCATTGCGAACAATACGAGCAAAAAATAAAAGATGCAGGTGGCATTGATTTTCAATTACTGGGTGTAGGCCGAAACGGCCATATTGGTTTTAATGAACCGGGTTCTCATATAAGTTCCGTAACCCGTTTAATTACCCTCGACAGGGTAACCCGTTCTGATGCGGCAGCAGAATTTTCGGGAATGGTCAATGTGCCCCGCAAGGCCATTACAATGGGTGTAAGCACCATCATTAATGCAAAAAGAATTGTGCTGATAGCATGGGGAGAAAAAAAAGCAGATATGGTAAAGCTGGCTGTTGAAGGTCCGGTAAGTGAATTTATTCCTGCCTCGTATTTACAAGTGCATCAAAATGTTTCGATTGTTCTGGACGAAGCTGCCGCAGCATTGCTTACAAGACGAAAAACACCGTGGTTAACTGAAGATGTGAACTGGACACCTCAGCTGATTAAAAAAGCTGTCATACACCTGGGATTAACCTGCGATAAACCAATATTGAAACTGACAAATAATGATTATAATGAAAATGGATTGAGCAGTTTACTGGCCTTGCATGGTAATGCGTATGACATTAACATTACTATTTTTAATGGGCTGCAACATACTATCACTGGTTGGCCTGGCGGAAAACCTGATGCAGATGATGGACATCGTCCTGAACGTTCGAAACCCTCAAAAAAACGGGTACTGATTTTTAGCCCACACCCGGATGATGATATTATTTCAATGGGGGGTACATTTCAACGGTTATCAGACCAGGGGCACGACGTACATGTGGCATATCAAACCAGTGGAAATATTGCAGTGGCAGATGATGAAGCTTTTCGGTTTGTAGAATTTGTAAAAGATTTTAACGAACAATTTCAAGTTAACTCGGCAGAAACTAATAATGTATATAAGAATTCGGTTTCTTTTCTAAATGAAAAGAAAAGCGGGGAAATGGATATAAAAGAATTACGTCTTGTAAAGGGCTTAATAAGAAAAGGGGAAGCAAAGAATACCTGCAGGTTTGTTGGTATTCCGGAAAGCAATATTCATTTCCTAAACCTGCCTTTTTACGAAACAGGAACCATAGAGAAGAAACCAATTGGCGAAGATGACATTACAATAATTGAAGCCCTTATTCAAAAAATTAAACCACATCAAATATTTGCCGCCGGAGACCTTGCAGACCCACACGGTACTCATAAAGTTTGCCTGGATGGAATTTTTGCAGCCATTGAAAAAATTAAGCATGTGGATTTCATGAAAGATTGCTGGGTATGGCTATATAAAGGTGCCTGGGCCGAATGGGACATTGATGCAATTGAAATGGCAGTGCCCATGAGCCCGGAGCAGGTACTGAAAAAGCGGTATGGCATATTTAAACATCAGTCCCAAAAAGATGGTGTGGTATTTCAGGGAAGTGATAACCGTGAATTTTGGCAAAGAGCTGAAGACAGAAACAGGGCAACCGCAATGTTGTATAATAAACTGGGCTTAGCTGAGTATGAAGCGATGGAAGCATTTGTAAGATGGCATTTTTAAACCCGCTATACCATACTCGATACAGTCTTTTAATGATTTCTAAAAAACAAAAATGAAAAAAATTATTTTTCTTTTTCTTGGCCTTCCCTTTTCAGGCATTGCGCAACAACCCATAAATATTATTCCGCAGCCGGTATCAATACAGCAACAACCGGGAAATTTTATTTTAACAAGTAATACCGCCATTCTGTACAATCGACAACAAAAGGATTTAAAAAAAGTAGTGGACTTTTTCAACCTGCAAATAAGAAATACCGCAGGGTTTGTTTTGCCTGTCAACACATCCAGGCCCAGTACAATTCAGTTGAATATTGAAAAGCTGGCAACGATTGGGGATGAAGGTTACAGGATGGACATCACTTCAAAAGGTGTTACCATTAAAGCAAATAGCATAGCAGGAATTGTTTATGGCATACAATCTTTATTACAAACATTGCCCGCCATCCATACCAATGCAAAACTTGAAATTCCCTGCATGAGTATTACCGATTACCCCCGGTTCAAATACCGTGGAATGCACCTCGATGTAAGCCGCCATTTCTTTGGGCCACAACTCATAAAAGAATACATTGATTTAATTGCATCGTACAAGATGAACGTATTTCACTGGCACCTGGTAGATGACCAGGGATGGCGGATTGAAATTAAGAAATATCCAAAGCTTACTTCCGTTGGTGCCTGGCGGGTTGACCAAACCGATAAGATATGGGGCAGCCGTCCGCAGGCTAAACCCGATGAGAAGCCATCCTATGGCGGCTATTACACACAGGAGCAAATCAAAGAAATTATTGCTTATGCTTCTGTAAGAAATGTAACCATCATTCCCGAAATAGAACTACCCGGGCATGTGGCCAGTGCCACTGCTTCGTATCCGCAGTTAAGCTGCACACAACAACCACAGCTTCCATTAACAGGTGGTAACTACAGCAATATGTCATCCAACTATTGTGCTGGCAATGATTCGGTGTTTCATTTTTTAGAAAATGTATTAGCAGAGGTTATTAATTTGTTTCCATCGCAATACATTCACATTGGCGGCGATGAAGTGGATAAAGGCTCCTGGAAAAAATGTTCTAAATGTCAGGCGAGAATTAAGAAAGAGAATTTAAAAAATGAGGAAGAATTACAGAGTTATTTTATAAAGCGTATAGAAAAATTTGTAACCAGTAAGCATAGAAAAATAATTGGCTGGGATGAAATTCTGGAAGGTGGCCTGGCACCGGAAGCTACGGTGATGAGCTGGCGTGGAGAGGCGGGTGGTATTGAAGCTGCTAAACAGTCACATGATGTAATTATGACACCCGGCAAGCCGGTTTACTTTGACCATTACCAGGCGGGGCCAGAAGGCGAACCTACAGCCATTGGCGGAATGAATACATTGAAAAATGTGTATGATTATGAACCGGTGCCTAAAGAATTGAATGCAGAAGAAGCAAAACATGTTTTAGGCGCACAAGCTAATTTGTGGACAGAGTTTATCACCACAGCCGAACATGTTGAGTACATGATACTGCCCCGTATGCCCGCCCTTGCAGAAGTGATATGGTCACCAAAAGAAAACCGAAACTGGCAAAGCTTTAATCAGCGGCTGCAAAACCACCTTAGGGCTTATGAACAAAAAGGCTTGCACTATTGCCCAGGAAATTATACCGTAAGCATCAAGCCGGTTGCACAAGGCGGTAAACTTTTTGTCAGTCTTTCTTCAGATATTGTGGGCAGCGAAATTTATTATACGCTTGATGGTACTGAGCCAACACTAAGCAGCAATAAATATGTGCAACCTATAGAAATCAATTCATCTGTTTTAGTGAAAACATCCACTGTTGTCAATAGCCGCATTATGGGTGTGCAGGCGGCAAGGCAAAGTTTTGCAATGCATAAGGGCATTGGTAAAAATGTAAACTATACAAATCCCGTAAGCCGTCACTATATGGCTGATGGCCCTAATTCATTAATCGATGGTGTAAGAGGAACTAATGCAGTAACAAAATTCTGGCACGGCTTCAGCGGGAAAGATTTAATTGCCACCATAGATATAGGAGAAACAAAAACAATTCAAAGCATTGCATTGGGTTGTTTACAAAATTATAACGACTGGATATTTCTGCCGCAATCAGTAAAATTTGAAACATCTGTTAACGGAACCGATTTTGAAGAAGTACAAATTGTAAACAACCTAATCAGCATTAATGAAAAAAATGCACAGTTTGATTTTAAAACTTCCTTCCCTGCAAAAGCTGTAAAATTTATCAGGGTAACAGCAAAGAACAATATTTGCCCGCCCGGCCACAATGGAGAAGGAAAGCCGGGTTGGATATTTGCAGATGAAATTGTGGTTGAATAATTAAATTAATATCATGTTCCTGAAAAATTTCTTTTCTTTAATATTACTCCTCACTCATTTTGCTTCTATCGCACAAAGAGATACCATTGCTGTAAATACAGATTGGCAGTTTGTTGTTGACAAAAAAGTAATAGGCAATACTGAAAAATGGTTTGAAAACATTTTGTCAAATACAAAGACTGTAAATCTTCCGCATACCTGGAATATTGAAGAGGAAAATCAAAACCATTATGGCTGGGGCTGGTACCAAAAGAAAATAACTATTCCTGCAAACTGGAAAAATAAAAGTGTTGTGCTGGAATTTGGCGCCATCAATCACAGTTCATTTATTTATGCAAATGGAAAGAAGGTGGCTGAAAATATTGGAGATGGCTTCAATAAATTTTTCGTAAACCTGAATGGCAAACTGGATTATGGAAAGGAAAATGTTATAACGGTTGCCTGTAACAATGATTACGGAAAAAATAAAGTACCCTTCGGCAATTCATTCGACTGGCCCAATGATGGAGGTATTATTCGCAAGGCACAATTGATTGTAAGTGATAAACCCACCGCAAATTATATTCACGTAACGCCAAACCTGAATCTTGCTGCCAATGAAGGGAAAATAAACATTAAACTCGGTCTCGATGAAGTAAAAAATATTCAATTGAGTATTGTTATCACCGAAGAAAACCAGCCAACAAAAAATATTGTGTTAAGCAAATCAGTAACCCCTGTATGGCAAAATGGCGAAGCAGTAATAGGTTTTACTTTATCAAATATCCATCCCTGGCATTTTGATTTTCCAAACTTGTATCGCATTGATGTAACTGTAATGAAAGGAAACAAAGCAGTTGATAAAATTTCTACCAATTTCGGTTTCCGTGAACTGAAGTTTGTGAACGGCCATACTTTTTTAAATGGCGAACGCATTAAGCTGATGGGTGTAGAATGGACAGCAGGCTCCAATCCAAATTATGGTTTTGCAGAGACTGATTCTGTAATTGTGGCCATGGGAAAACTGATGAAAGATGTTAATTGTATTTTCAGCCGGGTGCATTTTCAACAGGATGATTTATTTTATGATTTCTGCGACCGCAACGGTATCCTGATACAGGAAGAAATTCCGCTTTGGGGTTATGATACTCCTCCCGGCAACGACACTGTAGAAGCGATTGCTATGAAGCAATTGCACAATATGGTAAAGAATCATTACAATCATCCATCCATCATGACCTGGGGAGTAGGCAACGAATTGCGGGGACGGGATGAAAAGATGAAAGCGATGATAAAACGATTGATAGAAAAAGCAAAAGAATTAGACCCTTCCCGCTTTGCCAGTTATGTGAGTAACAGTTTAAACGACAGTTATTATAACAATCCAAAGTTTGTAAAAGATGCCGCCAGCCTGGGTGATTATATTATGATGAACGAATACGGCGGAAGCTGGTGGGATATACCAACAGGAAAAATTCATCAATATATAGACAGTGTTCATTTGAGCTACCCCGACAAACCTTTTTTTATTTCTGAGTTTGGTTTGTGTGAACCCAATTTTAGAGGCGGTGATGAAAGAAGACTGGAAGATTTGATTTATCACATGGCCATTTATGAAAGCAAACCGTATGTAGAAGGTGCTATTTATTTTGATTTGACGGATTACCGCACCCATTATCCCGGCACTTCAGAAAAAAATAAGTACAGGAGAAGAATACATGGTGTGTATGATATGTACGGTAAACCAAAACCTTCCATGAAAATTTTGAGGGAGCTTTCTTCGCCGGTGGAAGTGCAGGGGCTTCGCAATTGGGGCAAGGGCAAATTAAATGTATTGCTATTTGGTTCATTAGGTTTGCCACAACATATTTGCAAAGGCTACAAACTTTATATTTCGGATAAAGAAAATAATTTTCTTCAAACAAAAGCGTATGAACTGCCCGATATAAAACCCGGTCAAAAAACGGAGTTTAATGTAGATGATTTGTACAATGGAAAAGGTATTATCACGATTGTAAAACCGAATGGATATGTGGCTACACAGAAATCTTTTTACTGGTCAGAGAAAGATCAGTAGATCAGCAATACAGATAAAAAAATAGGAGCATTCATATTATATATCCAGCTTTCATTTATGCTCTTGAGAACTAAATTATTTTCAAACCAACATTCCTTTTGTATATTACTGCAAGAAAGAATTTAACAGGTTATGTCGACCACTGCTGATTTAAAAAGCCAATGGGAAAGATTGCGACAGGATGATACTGAAGCGATGATGCAGTTATATGCACAATCGTATGCAGGCCTGTTGAGTTACGGGGTGCAGCTTATCAATAATAATGAGTTGGCAAAAGATGCTATTAACGATGTTTTTTTGGAGCTATGGGACAATCGTTTAAAATTGAAACCTGTAGAAAATGTAAAGGCTTACCTGTTTGCCTGTATCCGGCGCAAAATCTTTCAAACTGCAACTATTAACCGGAAAGCAAATGCGATAACGGATAATACTGCCGTGAATCAGCAGCAGTCAGATCTTTCGCATGAAGATTTACTGGTGGCTATGGAACAGTCGGATGAAATACGCAGTAAAGTGCTGAAGGCTTTGGATAAACTCACCGACCGGCAAAAGGAACTCATAACATTGAAGTATTATAAAGGGCTCGACTATCGCCAGATAGAAACAACAACGGGCATCAGCATGAAAACAGCCTACAACACCGTTTACAACGCCATGAAAATACTGACTGTCGAATTAAGGGATATAATTTTTGTTTTCACTGTTTTATTCTTTTTCTAATCCTTCCATTATTGCAAGGGCAGCATAAAACCAATTGTGCAAACGATTGCTCAGTTTATTTTAAAAAATAGTTAAGTTTTATTAGGAAAAAATTTCTTTCTGTCCCTTCTTACTATAAACCGCATTATTTTTTATGGACCAGGAACCTAATCAAATTGAAGACCTGCTTACGAATGAATCATTTTTGAAGTATTGCGCCGGAGATGAAACTCAAAAGATGTTTTGGGAAAAACAACTGGAGGAAAACCCAGTTCAATATCAACAAGCAATGCAAGCCAAAAAAATGTATGAATTAATTAAAGCTGAGCTAACCGATATTCCTTTTGAAACAGAAAATTTCAGGCAATTAGTCAAACAACAAGTTGAAATTACCCGAGCCG
This sequence comes from Ferruginibacter sp., assembly GCA_017983695.1. Lineage (GTDB taxonomy): Bacteria > Bacteroidota > Bacteroidia > Chitinophagales > Chitinophagaceae > Ferruginibacter. Next base: position 56,506 of record JAGOAX010000006.1, on the reverse strand, counting down.
TGAACATAAAAGAACCAGTCATTGTTCAAATGCCTGTTCGCCGGAAAAAATGGATGTTGCCCGCCGCCGCCGCAATTGCACTGCTTATAATAAGCGGTTATTTATTATTCCGGCAGGAGAAGTCAAAAGAAATAGCAGAAGCCAAAAATAAAAAGGAGCTATTGATAAATGATGCAAAGCCAGGTGGCAATAAAGCCGTGCTTACACTGGCAGATGGTTCTCAAATTATTCTGGATAGTGCAAAGGATGGAATGATAACGGAACAGGGAAATGTAAAAGTGATAAAATTAAATAACGGTCAACTGGCCTACAATAATTCAGGTGTTCAGTTTAAAGAAATACAATATAACATGATCAGTACTCCCAAAGGTGGGCAGTACAAAATTATTTTATCGGATGGAAGCGAGGTGTGGCTGAATGCAGCTTCTGCTATCCGTTATCCTGCTGCTTTTGCAGGAGATCAAAGAGAGGTTGAAATTTCCGGTGAAGTATATTTTGAAGTGGCAAAAAACGATAAACAACCTTTTATTGTAAAAAAAATGAATGATGAGGCTACTATAAAGGTATTGGGCACCCACTTTAATGTAAATGCTTATGATGATGAAAGTGACATGAAAGTTACGTTGCTGGAAGGATCGGTAAAAGTTGCCAAAGGCAATAACCAAAATGTTTTAAAACCCGGGCAACAGGCTGTATTGACTTCCGACTCACGGCTCACAACTTTGAACTCTGTGGACCTTGATGAAGTGATGGCCTGGAAGAATGGGAAGTTCGATTTCGGAGAAAAAGCAAATATAGAGGACATCATGCGGCAACTGGCCCGGTGGTACGACCTGGAAGTAGAATACAAAGGAAGGGTCACCCAACAATTCTGGGGATCTATATCCAGGAACGTAAACGCATCCCAGGTGTTTAAAATGCTGGAAGCAACCGGCGGCGTTACATTTAAAATGGAAGGGAAAAAAGTGATCGTGATGCCATAAAAAAGAACAACGATTGGCCTGAAACAAAACCGCCCCGGGTGGAGCCGGAGCGGAAAATGGTTTGGTCAATCCAAATATACAACCGTTCTAATGACTGTTATTGTTTAACCAAAACCAAAAAACAAAGTTATGTTTTTAACAACGATTGGCCAGCCCCGAAAACTATTGTCCGGGCTGATGCCAAAAAAACTGCTTAGAGTTATGAAGCTCACTGCCATTTTACTTTTTGCCGCCTGCCTGCAGGTGAGTGCAAAGGGGTATTCACAAATTACGCTCAGTGAAAGCAACACCCCATTGAAAAAAGTGTTTAAGAAAATTCAGAAGCAAAGCGGGTATGACTTTTTATGTACGTATGATCTGCTGCAACAGGCGGGTAATGTAACTGTTCAGGTAAATAATGCCTCCCTTCCTGATGTCCTTAAGGAAATCCTGAAAGGCAAAGGTCTTACTTATACGATGGTGGAAAAAACCATTGTCATTAAAAAGGATGTTAAACAAACAAAAGAGAAGGAAGAAAATATCCAGGCTCCATTTATTGAGATAAAAGGAAAAATTACCGATGATACCGGGCGGCCATTGCCGGGTGTATCGGTTGTGGTAAGAGGAACTACCAAGGGAACCAGCACCAATGCCAATGGTGAATTTTCCATTGACGCCAACGCAGGTGAAGTGCTGGAGTTTTCATTTGTTGGGTATAAAAAGCAGAGCATAACTGTTGGTAACAACACCGTTCTGAATATAAAAATGGAAATTGAGGTTATTGTCGGCAATGAAATTGTGGTAGTAGGTTATGGCACCCAAAAGAAAGCGAACCTTACTGGCGCAGTTGACCAGGTAAGCAAAGAGGTTTTGGAAAACCGCCCTATTACAAGGATATCTCAGGCATTACAGGGGGTAGTTGGTAACCTGAATATTTTAAGTAATGGAACTGGTGGCGCCCCTAATGCAACACAAAGTATCAATATCAGGGGATATACAGGTTTTGGCAGCAGGGGAGCCCCATTGTTGGTAATAGATGGTATTCCTGGCGGGGATATCAATACCATTAACCCCAATGATGTAGAAAGTATCAGCGTTTTAAAAGACCAGGCATCTGCCGCTATTTATGGTGTAGATGGGGCTTTTGGTGTAATACTTATTAATACCAAACAAGGTAAAAAAGGCAGGGCGCCACAGATCACTTACGATAATAATATTTCTTACTCCCAATTAATGAATATCCCAAATCCCGTTGGGTCGCTTGAGTATGTTACTATTTGGAATGAGGCCGCATTAAATGCCGGTTCTACGGCAATTTATCCGGCTGAGCAGATACAAAGGATTAAAGATTACCTGGCAGGGACTTTAAAGACAGAAACCCAGGCCAATATAGCAGGTACCGATTGGATCAATGGCCAATTAGGCAATGCCAATAATAATTGGTTCGATATTCTTTTTAAAAATTGGGGCGTTAATCAACAACATAATATGGGCATCAGTGGCGGAGCCAGTAATGTTACATACTATGTAGGTTTAGGGTACAACCATAAACAAGGGATGTACAGTTATGGTAATGATGATTTTAAAACCTATAACCTGCGGGCAAACCTGGGGCTGGATGTTACCAGTTGGATGAAATTTAATTTGCGTTCATCCTTTGCACGTACAAACGCAGATAACCCATTTGATTATCCTGCCCGTACCGGGGGCGGGTTAGGCGGGTATATGCACCAGGCTGCAAGGGTGGCACCGGTAGTGCCAAGGTTCAACCCCGATGGTAACCTTGCCAATTTTAGCGACCCGGTTTATATGGGATCGGGCAGCCGTACGATTGATAATAACGACCAAACTTTTTTAACCGGTGAGTTTGTGCTCAACCCATTAAAAGGATGGAACATCACCGCTAACTACACTTTAAATTCCTTTAATGCAGAATCATCTTCACTCGGGAAAACAATTTATATTCCCAGGCCAGATGGCTCATTGGCAACCTTTGGCCTCAATCCCAATACCTTCAGCCGTTCATTTGGAAAAACGAGCAATCACCTGGTAAACCTTTTTACCTCTTATGAAAAAAGTTTAGGGAACCATAACTTTAAAGTGTTGGGTGGATATATACGCAGGTTCAATGAATCCCTTTTTCTCAGCGCCAATAACAGTAACCTCTATACAGATAATCTTCCCTCCCTTTCCCTTACCTATAACGATAAACCCATTATATCCGATGCAATTGGGCAATTTGCAACAGAGGGCTACTTTACACGCCTTAATTATAATTACAAAGATAAATACCTGCTTGAGTTTGATGGACGCTATGATGCAACATCAAGATTTTTAAATAACCGCTGGCAATTTTATCCAGGCGTATCGGCAGGCTATATTATTTCTAAAGAAAATTTCTGGAAACCTCTGGAAAAAGTTGTCAATACGTTTAAGTTGAGAACGTCCTATGGCGCTTCTGGCGACCAGGGAAGTTTGGGATTGTATCCATTTTACGAATCTCTGGGCACTCAAATTGCCGCTAATACGAACTGGTTTTTTGGTTCTGGCCGCCAGGCATCTGTATCTGCTCCGGGTGTTATTAACCCAAATATAACCTGGCAAAAACCGGTGATGCTCGATTTAGGAGTTGATGCATCTTTTTTAAGTAACCGGCTCACTGTTACTTTCGACTGGTACAAACGTACTATGAAAGATTTGAGTGTAGCATCGGCTCCATTGCCTGCTGTTTTTGGCACGGCTGCACCTTCGGCAAATAATGGTGAAATGGAAACAAAAGGATTTGAATTAACCACTGGCTGGAACGACCGTATTGGCCAGTTAAAATATGGTATCAGGGCTGTGTTGAGCGACTATAAAGGAAAGGTTACTAAATATCCTAATCCTACTAAAATACTTTCGGATTATTATGTGGGGGCAAATATTGGCGAAATATGGGGATACACTTCTACCGGTTTATATGCGGATAATTTGGCTGCAAGCACGGCAACACCAGCCACTTTCTGGGGAAGCACCTGGAAAGGGGGCGATGTGATATATACCGACCTTGATAAAAGCGGTAGAATTGATATTGGAAAAAATACAGCCGATAGTTCCGGTGATTTGCGTGTGATAGGCAACACCACACCCCGTTATGCTTATAGTTTTGCTCTCGACCTGGAATGGAAGGGATTTGACCTGAATATCTTTCTACAGGGTGTAGCCAAACGAGACCTTTGGGTTGACAACAATTACTTCTGGGGTATTACGGGCGACCGGTTTCAAAGTTCTTTCTTTGATATTCACAGAGACCGGTGGACTACCGATAACCCGAACGGCTATTATCCAAAGTACTACATGAGCGGCGAGATGAATAAGAACACACGGGTGCAAACCCGCTACCTGCAAAACGGCGCTTACCTGAGATTAAAGAATGTTCAATTGGGTTATTCATTACCTGCAAATTTGATAAAGCGCTGGCATTTGAACAAAGTAAGGATTTATGGTTCTGCAGAAAACCTGGCAACAATTACCAAAATGGCAAAATCGGTTGACCCTGAATTAGCGGCTGCCGATGCAGGTCGTGGAGTTGGAAAAGTGTATCCGTTGCAGCGTACATTTTCTTTTGGTGTAAACATTGGCCTATAACATTCACAAATAATAATTCAAAAATGAAAAAATATATTATACTAATAGCTTGTGCCAGCAGCATGATTTTTTTGCTGGCCGGCTGCAGAAAAAACTTATTAGACCTTACACCGCAGGATAGGATAAGCGATGCACAATATTGGAAAACCCCGAATGACCTGCAACTGTATTGTAATAGTTTTTATAACAGCGTTCTGCCATCCTATACAGGTTTTTTTAACCTGGGTATTTATGGATTAGATGCTGACCAGGGAAGTGATGACATGATCCTGACGGCTAATTACAACAGTGCCATGAATGGCGAAAGAACCGTACCTGCTTCAGGGGGTGGCTGGAGCTGGGGTCAACTTAGAAATATAAATTACTTCCTTGCTAATTATAACAGGGTTCAGGCTTCTTCGTCTGCTGTAAACCCTTTTGCAGGTGAGGCTTTGTTTTTTCGTGCCTGGTTTTATTTCGATAAGTTGAAAGCATTTGGCGATGTACCCTGGATCAATAAACCCTTATTGGCAACAGATACATCTATTATTTATGGCAGCAGGCTGAAAAGGAATATAATTGCGGATTCCATATTGGCCGACCTTGACAGGGCTATCGCCCTACTGCCCACTAAATCTTCTGCCCAGGCTAGGCGCATTAATAAAGAAATTGCAATGGCTTTTCAATCCAGGGTCGCATTGTTTGAAGGCACCTGGGAAAAATATCAAGCCGGAACTTCATTTGGCGTAACTGGTTCTGATGGCAGCCAATATTTGAACAAGGCAGCACAGGTTGCAGAAGCCTTAATCACCAGCAATGTTCACCAATTAGATAATGTGGGTGTTAATTATGGCTATTGGAAATTATTTAACCAGACCGATTACAGTAGCAGTAAAGAAATAATGTTCTGGCGAAAATATTCCATCACCGATAATCCTTCCTATGGACATAACTGGATCGTTACTTTAGTAAGAGGTGGAGGAAGAGGGTTAACTAAAAATTTAGTGGATTATTATTTATGTTCCGATGGAAAGCCTATAAGTGGCAACCCATTGTACCAGGGTGATGATTCATTAATGAAAGTGGTGGCAAACAGGGACCCCCGGCTGGTTCAAACACTTTGTGTTCCTGATGGGCAGCATGTTTTAACACAATCCACCCCGGCCAGTATATTTACAGTTCCTGGATTTACCGGGGCAATTGGTGATAAAAATGCTACAGGCTACCAGGCGTATAAAGGATTAAGCCCCGATCCAACCATGCAGCAAAACATTTCTGATGTAGGAACTACCGGGCTGATTTTTTTCCGCTATGCGGAAGTCTTGCTCAACTTTGCTGAAGCCAAAGCAGAGCTGGGAACCCTTACCCAGGCTGATGTGGATAAAAGCATAAAAAAACTCCGTGACCGTGTGGGGATGACGAACCTTAATTTAGCCAGCATAACCAATGACCCTAACTGGAATTTCCCTGCACTATCACCTGTTATAAACGAAGTACGCCGGGAACGAAGAATAGAATTGGCTGCGGAGGGTTTTAGAAGAGATGATATTTTCAGGTGGGCTGCAGCCGATAAGTTGATCGTTGGGTGGAAACCAAAAGGGGCAAAAAAGAATCAATGGACAACTTTGTTTCCTGCAAACGTTTTAAATGCCTATCCTGCTGATGCAAATGGTTATATTGAGTTGTATAAAAATGTGGGTGCAATGGCTACAGGATACAAGTTTAATCTCAACAGGGATTATTTATCACCGCTTCCAACCAATGAACTTACATTAAATCCTAAACTGCTTCCGCAAAACCCGGGATGGTAAATTTTTTTCATAAGCAGTAGTTAACTCAGTTGACCTTGATGAAGTGATGGCCTGGAAAAATGATTATTTTTCTTTTAGCAATACAGGCATGGCGGTGCTTATGCGCCAGATAGCCAGGTGGTACGATGTAGAAATAGTGTATGAAGGAGCCATACCGAAGAGGTCTTTCGGAGGAGAAATTTCACGGAACACCAATGCTTCGCAGGTATTGAAGATACTGGAAGAAAGTAAAGTGTATTTTAAGATAGAGGGAAAGAAAATTATAGTAAAGCCTTAGGGCATTAAGATAGTGATGATCTAAATAAAACCGCCCTGAAGTGAGACTCAGAGCGGCAGGTAGTTTGGATCATTCAATTGCAACAATCATTTCGTAAAACTGTATTTATTGTTTAAACCAAAACTTGTACAAAGTATGCAAACTGCTATTAATGGCCGCCGGTATTTTAACCGCAGGGCCTTACTCAAAACAATGTTGATCATGAAATTTACTGCCATCTTACTGCTTGTAGCCTGCCTGCAGGTGAGTGCAGAGGGCTTTGGCCAGAAAGTAACCCTTTCTGAAAAAAACGCTCCTTTGAAGAAGGTCTTTAAGGAGATTAAAAAACAAACAGGTTATTCCTTCTTTTTTGATGAGGCCTGGATAAAAAAGACTGGTACAGTTAGCATTACTGTAAAAGAAATGCTATTGGAAAAGGTATTGGATATCTGTTTCAAAGATCAATCGCTTTCCTATTCTATTGTAGGCAATACCATTGTACTCAAACAGCGGATAAATGCTGAAATTAAAAAGTCAAAATTTACTCCTGCGGCTGAAATACCGGGTGTGGTAACAGGTGAAAATGATACCCCATTGCAGGGGGTAACGGTAACTGTAAAAGGAACTACAAAATCAACATCAACCAATTCCAAAGGGGAATATAAAATTGATGTGAATGTTGGGGACGTGTTGGAGTTTTCATCTGTAGGTTACAAGACAACAACAATGATAGTGGGCACTGAAACGGTGCTGAATATGAAATTGGAAGTATCAGCAGCAGAACTTGGAGACGTAGTGGTTATCGGTTACGGTACGCAAAAAAAGAAAAGTGTTGTTAGCGCCATTAGTACCGTAAAAGGGGAACAAATAAAATTCCCTGGCAGAAACCTTACCACTAATATAGCAGGCCAGGTTGCAGGCCTTATTTCGGTTCAGCGAAGTGGTGAACCCGGCTATGATAATGCGGAGTTTTGGATCAGGGGTATAAGCACTTTTAAAGGCGGAACTTCTCCTTTAGTACTGGTGGATGGTGTTCCCAGGAGAATAAATGATATTGAGCCCGATGAAATTGAAACTTTTTCCGTTTTAAAGGATGCTGCTGCAACGGCAGTCTATGGTGCAGAGGGCGCCAATGGAGTGGTACTTATTACTTCAAAAAGGGGTAGTAGCAAAAAACCCGTCATTTCGTTTAGAGCGGAACATACTGTTAGCACACCAATGCGAATGCCGAAATTTGTTAGCTCTGCCGATTATTTAAAATTATATAACGAAGCTTTAAACAATGATGGGCTGTCAAGCATATTTAGTGATAGCCTTATTCAACTATACAGAAGCAATGTTGACCCGGATTTATATCCCAACACAGACTGGATTAAAGCAATGGTACGGGACAATACCAAAAACGACCGATTTACTTTAAATGTGAGAGGTGGCTCAGACCGTGCAAAATATTTTGTTTCGGGAGCTTACTATTCCGAAAACGGCATTTTTAAAGACGACCCGGCTAATAAGTATAATAACAATATTGGCCTCAAAAGATTTAACCTCAGGAGCAATATCGATCTCGAAGTTTCAAAAACAACTACGGTTAGTGTTGATTTGGCAGGGCAATATTTATTAACAAATTATCCTGGTGTAGCAACATCTAATATTTTCAGGCAAATGGTATTGACTCCTTCTTATGCTTTCCCGGCAGTGTATAGTGATGGAACGATCGCTACCTATTTCCAGGAGAGAGATGCTAACATGAGAAACCCTTACAATTTGCTTGTAAACTCAGGTTATTCCAAAGAGTGGAGAAGCAATATTCAATCGGCAGTCAGGCTCAATCAAAAATTAGACTTTATAACCCGTGGGCTTAGTTACAAGGCATTAGTGAGTTATGACTACGATGGGTATTTCAGTTCCAATAGAACCTACAATCCAAGCCGGTATAATGCAACCGGAAGAGATGCCAATGGTAAACTCATTTTTTCCCGCACTTTTGCCGGTACACCCGATTTGAGCAGTCCTACAACAGGCAATAACGCACAAAAGAAAGTATATATTGAAAACTCATTGAACTACAACAGGGCCTTTAATAAACACGCAGTGGGTGCCATGGTTTTGTATATGCAAAAGGAACAGCAAAATCACGATAATGCACTAGCCTTCAGAAAGCAAAGTGTAGTAGGCCGGGCTACTTATGCATTCGATAACAGATATTTTGTAGAAGGTAGTTTTGGATATACCGGCAGTGAAACTTTTGCTCCCGGTTATAGGTTTGGTCTTTTCCCTGCTGTAGGTGTGGGATATATGGTATCTAATGAATCTTTTTATCCTGCCGGGTTAAAGGATATTCTTTCCACCTTTAAATTGCGGGCCTCAGTAGGCCGCACCGGTAATGATAATACAGGCACCTCAAGATTCTTATACAGGCCTACTTTTAACTTTGGTGCAGGCGGTTTTAACCAGGGTATCACCAGCGGAGGCCCGACCAATGGTTATGGAAACGGCATTACAGAAGGGTTATTTGAAGCGCCTTACCTGTCATGGGAAATTGAAGACAAACAAAACTATGGTGTGAACCTTGGATTTTTTAATGATAAAATCCAGTTTGTGGGCGATTATTTTAAAAATGAAAGGAGTGATATTTTATTGCAAAGAAATACAGTTCCGGGTAGCTCGGGTTTCAGAACAGCACCATGGCAGAATTATGGCCGGGTAAAGTCCTGGGGTTTTGATGGCAGCCTGGATGGTAGCCATACCTTTGGCAAAGATTTGACGCTGGGTTTCCGCAGTACATTTACTTATGCCACTAACAAGATCACTGAATATGATGAACTAACACCTAAATTCCCTTACCAGGCTATTACCGGAACCAGTGTGAGTGAAAATACGCTGTATATAGCAAACGGTTTGTACACCGAGAGTGATTTTGATGTTACCCAAAATACCAACGGAACAAGGTCATATACATTAAAACCAGGGTTACCTGTACCCACTTTGGGTGGCCTGTTAGGCCCCGGTGATATTAAATATGTTGATCTCAACGGTGATGGTAAAATTGATCAGTTTGATGCAAAAAGAGGGGTAGGTAATCCATTCAATCCGGAGATAGTGTATGGGTTTGGTGTAAATGCACAGTACAAAGGATTTTATGCCAGTGTTTTCTTCCAGGGAGTAGGCAAAACCTCTGTGGTGCTGGGTGCTGGTACTCCCCAAGGTTTTATTCCTTTTCTCTGGGGGGGGGGTGATCAATCAAACTATAGAAGTTTTGCATTAGACAGATGGACAGAGGCTGATAAAAATTCATCGCAGGTTACTCGATTGATCCCACGTTTACATACAAGAACTAACAACAATAATAATGTGGTTGCCAGTACCTGGTGGTTAAGAGACGCAAGCTTTTTGCGCTTAAAAAATATGGAGATTGGGTATAATTTTCCTGTGGCCCTGTTGCAAAAATTGCATCTGAAAACAGCAAGGGTTTATTTGATGGGTTATAACCTGGCCCTTTGGGACAAGATTAAATACTGGGATCCTGAAACAGGAAATGGTACAGCAGGTAATGCATATCCCAATAGCCGCAGCTTTACCATTGGTATAGAAACCTCTTTTTAATTATCCATTAATGATATAAAAAAATTTAACGATGAAATTTTATAAACTAATATTTACAGTATGCTTTTTGATGAGCCTGGCCTCATGTAAAAAGTATTTGAATGTTTCTGATGAGTTAGCAGGAGGCCTTACTTCTGTTGACCAGGTTTTTGATAATCCGGATTATGCAAAAAGATTTTATGCAAATGTGATGTCTGGTGTTCCTGATTATTCTATGCTTATCCTTGCAGGAGGAATAACGGGGCTGCATAACCCCTGGGCCTGCATGACGGATGAAGTGGATGCCACTTATGGCGATGCCCAGAGTGCCCTTAATGTAACCTCGCCCAGCAACTCCAGTAGCATGAGGTTTCAAAGGTGGTCACAGCTTTATCAACTAATAAGGCAGGCAAATATTTTTTTAGAAAAGGCAAAAGTGATACCCCCTTCCGGTATTAGCGCAGCACAGTTGGATGAAGTTGAATTTAAACAGCTAAAGACCAATGTTATTTTTATGCGGGCCTACTATCATTATTTGTTATTTGAGCAATATGGCCCTGTGCCCATTCTGGATAGAAGCTATAGCCCTACAGAGAACCTGGACCTGCCAAGAAATTCCGTGGATGAAGTGGTGAAATTTATCAGTGACGAGTTAGATAAAGCTATTCCTGATTTGCCCCAGTCCCCTATAACCGTAGATGATTTCAAGGCCAATCCAACCAAGGGAGTAGCCCTGGCAGTAAAAGCCAAACTTTGGATGTATGCAGCGAGCCCTTTGTTAAATGGGGGGTTTGCCGAGGCAGTTGCATTAACTGATCCGCAGGGTAAAAAAATATTCCCTGCCGCTGATCCTTCCAAATGGCAAAAAGCCCTGGCGGCTACAAAGGCGATGGTTGATTATGCCGTTGCAGGAAATTACGCTTTGTATGTTGACCCTAGCAACGACCCTAATAAATCAGTGTACGAGCTATTTCAAAAATATACCAATGAAATTATTTGGGCCAGAATTGATGCTATTGCTAATTCAGGATGGGGTGGTTTAACTGGAGATAGGTTGGAGCGGCGGAATACGCCAAGAAGTGAACCTAATGGATTAGGCAGCACTTCGGTAGTGCAAGACCTGGTAGATGACTTTTATATGAAGGATGGTTTGCCTATTAACAACGCAGGTTTTTTATCTGCATCCCCTTTGTATTCTGAGCAGGGTTTCAGCGCTTATAATAGTGTGCAGGTGTATAATATGTTCATCAACCGGGAACCAAGGTTTTACAACACGGTTTTCTTTGCAGGAAGAAAGTGGCATGTTTCCAATAGAATAACCTATTTCCATGTTGGTACTCCAAATGACAGAAGCGGGCAATCTCCGGCAAATGGATATTTAATGTATAAGAGAAATAATATAAGGGTCTCTCTTGCAACCGGGGGAGTGTCGGGTGTGGCTCGCCCGTCTATTATATTCAGGCTGGCAGAGTTTTATTTGTTGTATGCCGAAGCATTGAATGAAGTAGAGCCCGGTAACCCCGATGTTTTAAAATATGTGAATTTAGTAAGGAAACGTGCCGGTATTCCTGACTTGCAAATATTAAATCCTGCTATAATAGGGAATAAGGATTTGCAACGGGCCGCTATTCAGCGGGAAAGCCGTATTGAACTGGCTACCGAAGGGCAACGCTATTTTGATGTGAGAAGATGGATGATATGTGAAAGACCCGAAGGCAACCAGGGAGGAGATTTTTTTGGAATGGATATGAATGGTAATGCAACGACTTTCTACACCCGGACAAAATTTCAAACCAGGGTTTTTGACCGTAGTCAGTATTTGTATCCTATTCCTTTTATCGAAATGCAAAAAAGTAATAATGTCCTGGTACAAAACCCGGGGTGGTAACGGAAGAAATAATTAAGAAGAATTGATTTTAGTTTTGGTATCTGTTCTCACAAAGAGTAGATAAAGGACCCCGTCACTGGCGGGGTTCTTTTAACCTTAAAAAGAATGTGATTGATATAAAATAATTTTAAAAATAATGCAACAAAAATTTATTATTTCTTTTTTTCTGATCTGCAGTATTACATTCGTACAATCCTGTAAAAAAGACAGCACTCCTTCGCCACCACCACCCCCACCGCCACCCCCGCCGCCTGTAGTGTATAATTACACAAGCGACAAGGCAAGAAACCTGAATGTGGTTTATTTTGTTCCTAATGATGTGGCCAAACCGGCCGATTATCATCGCAGGTTAAGTGAAATTATGCTGAATGTGCAAACTTTTTTTGGCGATGAGATGCAACGCAATGGATATAGCAACAAAACATTTGGCCTGCTGAAAGATGTGGCCAAACAAAGAATTAAACTGATTGAAATAGCAGGCAGCCAGGGAAAAGCAGCTTATTCTTATAATGGTGGATCGGGAGCAGTAGTGACTGACATCAATAATTATAAGGCAACACATGCTTCGGAGTTTACAAGCGACCATTATCTCGTTATTCTGCCGGCAACCACTTATGATGGCAATGGCGAACCCGGTGGTGTTCCTTTCTATGGTATAGGAAAAACCTGTTTTGCATTGGACTATGCCGACCAGGATATAAAATATCTTGGTGCTGGCGGAACCTTAGGAACAAGGGCCACTAAGTGGATTGGTGGTATGGTGCATGAACTGGGACATGGATTGAACCTGCCGCATAACCGGCAAAAATTTTCTTCTGAAACTTCGCTGGGCATGGCATTGATGTGGGCAGGCAATAGCACATGGGGCAAGTCGAAAACATTTTTAACCACGGCCGATTGTGCGGTACTGAATACCAATCAAATTTTTAATGCAGGTACTAATGCGTATTATGGAACAACGAATGCTTCCATCGTTCGCATACATGCTAATTATAATGTAGGTATTGGATCCATTATAATAAAAGGAAAATACAGTGCTTCAGCACCGGTAACGGACATCGTCTATTTCAACGACCCTAATGTAAATAACGAAGGCACGGGAGTTAACAGGGACTATAATGCTATTGGGTGGACATCAAAACCAATCGCCGCAGGCCCCGATAGTTTTTATGTAGAAATGCCCATTGCTGACCTTGATTTTAAAAGCGACAATATTCCTTATGAATTAAAAGTAAAACTGGTGCATGACAACGGTAATGTAACAGAAACAATTTATTCCTATACTTTTCTGGCTGGCGTGCCGGTACTCACCTTTAGTACCCGCAGCGAAATCAGTAAAACAGGATGGACTGTGGCTTCCTTCAGTTCCGAAGAAACCAGTGGTGAAGGAACAAATGGACGGGCAATACAATTAATTGATGGAAATGCTGCAACCTACTGGCATTCCAGGTGGACAAGCAGTGCAACGAGTTATCCTCATGAATTTATAATTGATATGGGCAGCACTAAAACAGTAAACGGATTATCTGTAACACAAAGGGGCGGATTGAACCGTGCCATAAAAAATGCAGAACTTTTTACAAGTACCGACGGGGTTAACTTTACTTCTGTCAGTTCGTATGTATTCGCCAACTCGAATGGTGTACAGTATTTCGATTTTGCGGCACCAAGAAGCTTCAGGTATTTTAAAATCGTAGCTAGTTCGGCATGGGATGGTATGCAGTTTGCAGCCCTGGCAGAAGTGGGGATGTATTAATATTGGTTTCTCGTGAAGCAGTGTTAGTTTGCAGAATCCTTCGCAAGACTTAACATTACTCATAGACTAAACAGAATAGGATTAACCAATTATTCTAAAATTAAACAATGAAAAAATTTATCTCATTTATTACTGCTTTTTTAATCATTCAAAGTACAATAACTGCCCAGGAAAATTTAGTTACTTCAAAAGCCACGGCAGAAATCCAGGCATATTTAACGGATTGCGAAATGTGGCTCATGCTTGCTATCACTAAAGCAAAAAAATTAGCCGCTGAACCAGACAATTATCAATACAATACTGGCTGGCTATTGGAAAGATGCGAAACGATAACTGCAAAACTTAAGCAGCAAAAACAATTTCTTGATCAATATTTTGCTTCGAAGAATAACCCGGCCCGATTTATCGGATTGGGTATTTCTTTTATTTCCGGTATTATGTAAACAAAGTATTGATAGCAGTTAATAAATCTTTCAGTTTTGAAAATGCAGAACAACAAAAGGGTTATTACAAAAAAAATAAGGTTGCGGGTGAATGATCAGTTTGCTGAACCTGTTATCACGAAATTTGCAATCTATTTTATCAATGAATTGAAACAGGACTTATGATTAAAAAAATTCATCTTCTGCTGGCATTATGTTTTTCACTGTGTAGTCATGCTCAGCAACGCCCCAACATCATTGTGTTTTTGGTAGATGATATGGGCTGGATGGATACATCTGTTCCATTTGGCGATAGTGTGGTGGCATTAAATAAACGTTACCATACACCCAATATGGAACGCCTTGCAAAAGAAGGCATGAAATTTACCAATGCCTATGCTACTCCTGTCTGCACTCCTACACGGGTAAGCTTGCTCACGGGCATGAATGCAGCACATCACGGCGTTACCAACTGGACATCACCTAGCAAAAACAATAACAGCGATAATACCGATGAACAAATGTTGCCTGCTAATTGGAATTACAATGGGCTTAGCCCTGTGCCCGGCATTGAAAAAACAATTTATGCAACTGCATTTCCGCAATTATTAAAAGATGCAGGTTATTTCACCATTCATGTTGGTAAAGCGCATTGGGCTTCGATGGGTACGCCGGGTTCTAATCCATATAATATGGGTTTCATGGTAAATATTTCGGGCCATGCTGCAGGCCATCCGCAGAGTTATTTGGGGAAAGATAATTATGGAAACATGCCGGGTAAAGCCAGTGTACAGGCAGTTCCCGATTTGGAAGAATATTTTGGTACCGATACTTTTTTAACCGAAGCCTTAACACGGGAAGCAATTAAATCATTGGAAACGCCTATTAAAAATAAACAGCCTTTTTATCTCAATATGGCGCATTATGCAGTACACGACCCCATCATGGCCGATAAAAGATTTGTACAAAAATATTATGATGCCGGGCTTGATACAGCCGAAGCGAAATATGCAAGCATGATAGAAGGCATGGATAAAAGCCTTGGCGATATAATGGACTTTGTAAAGAAAAAGGGGATAGAAAAAAACACGGTCATTATTTTTATGAGCGATAATGGGGGGTTAAGTTTAGCGCCGCCAAGAGGGGGCAAACCGCATACCCAAAACCTTCCATTAAAAGCTGGTAAAGGCTCTGTGTATGAAGGTGGCATACGTGAACCCATGATAGTGAAGTGGCCATTGGTAGTAAAGCCATCAACAGTAACAAAACAATATGTTATTATCGAAGATTTTTTTCCAACCATAGTAGAAATGGCCCAGGTAAAAAATTATAAAACAATTCAAGTTATTGATGGCAAAAGCTTTTTACCTATTTTAAAAAATGCAAATCATGTTGATACCAATCGTGTACTGATTTGGCATTACCCCAACAAATGGATTTCCACTGATGGCCCCGGTATTAATTATTTCAGTGCCATACGCCAGGGCGATTGGAAATTAGTGTACAGTATGCGTACCGGTAAAAAAGAACTATACAATTTGAAGAACGATATCAGCGAAATAAATAATCTCGCTTTGCAGTATCCTGAAAAAGTAAAACAATTAGCCGACCTGCTTACACAAAAATTAAAAGCCGTGAATGCGCCGATGCCGGTTATTAAAACAACAGGCAAGGCAGTGCCCTGGCCCAATGAATTTTAAAATAATTAAGCAACAAAATAAAAGTATGATGATGAAAAAACTTTCCGGCCTCTTCTTCTTAATGCTGAGCATAACGACGATTGGGCAATCCAAACTTTCCATTATTCCACTGCCTAAAACAATGCTGCAGCAAAAAGGAAACTTTGCGTTGAATAATAAAGTGGCTGTGCAATACAGTGATGCTTCACTGAAACCATTGGCAGAATTCTTAATAACGGGCATCAGCGATGCGGCTGCTGTCAATCTTGCAACGGGTAACGGACAAAGTCAATCCCCAAAAACAAAAGGCATCCAATTAAAACTGGATGCCTCTGTAACTACAAACGATGAGGGATATGTGCTCGATGTAAATGCAAATAATATTACCATCAAAGCCAAAAAAGAAAATGGTTTGTTTTACGGCATACAAACTTTACTGCAATTGATACCGGCGGAAGGAAAGAAAAATATTCCTGCCTTGCATATTGAAGATGAACCTCGTTTTGCATGGCGGGGCATGATGATGGACCCCTGCCGTCATATCTGGTCGGTTGATTTTATAAAAAAATTCATTGACCAGTTAGCATATCATAAGCTCAATAAATTTCACTGGCACCTTACCGAAGACCAGGGCTGGCGTATTGAAATAAAAAAATATCCCCGGCTACAGGAAATAGCTGCATGGAGAAACGGTACACAGGTGGGCTACGACCGCAATAAAACCGACAGCATCCGCTATGGCGGTTATTATACACAGGAGCAGGTGAAAGAAGTGGTGGCTTATGCCGCAGCAAGGTATGTGGAAGTAATACCGGAGATTGAAATGCCCGGCCACTCAGTAGCGGCTGTTACAGCTTATCCTTATCTTGCCTGCAATCCCACAAGTTTTGAAACCGGCGAACCACATGAAGTGCGCCAGGTATGGGGTGTATCAAAAGATATTTATTGCGCCGGCAATGATACCGTGTTTACGTTTTTAGAAGATGTGCTCAAAGAAGTGATGCCCTTGTTCCCTTCTAAATTTATTCATATTGGCGGCGATGAAGCGCCTCATGAGGCCTGGGCCAAATGCCCCAAATGCCAGCTAAGGATAAAAGAGAATGGTTTGAAAAACGAAGCCGAATTACAAAGCTGGTTTATCCGCCGCATGGAAAAATTCATCAATGCCAATGGTAAGCGATTAATAGGCTGGGAAGAAATTATGCAGGGCGGTTTATCGCCTTCTGCCACCGTTCATTCATGGTTGGGAACAAAGAGTGGGTTAACCGCTTCCAAAATGGGCAACGATGTTATCATGTCGCCTTATTCGCATTTATATTTCGACGGCTACCAGGCCGAATCAAAAATAGAACCCAGGGCCATCGGTTATTTTACACCATTAGATACCGTGTATGCATTTGAGCCAAGGCATCCGCAAATGAGTGATAAAGATGCGCAACATTTATTAGGAGCACAGGCCAATGTGTGGACGGAATTTATAGCCACCGAAGATTATTTTCAATACATGGTATTCCCCCGCATAGATGCATTGGCAGAAATAACATGGACACCCAGAGAACAAAAGAATTTTGCCGGTTTTCAAAATCGTTTGAAAACACAATTAGTCCGCTATGATAAGAAAAATATCAACTACCGTATTCCTACGCCACAGGTACAGGCAAGTTATGGGGCCGATTCCGTTGCTACCATTAGCTTAACCAACCGCACAGCCAATGGTATTATCCGGTACGAGGTGGATAAGGAAAAACTAACAGCCGCATCGCCGGTATATGTTAAACCTATTTCTGTAAAACAGGGGTCTGTATTACATTTTGCAACTTTTATCGGTAACGATAAGCAAAGTTCAACAGACTATTTTCCTAAAAAACTTAAGAAGAAATAAATTTTATACAATGAAGTTGGCAAAATTTGTTGGTTGTTTTCTTTGCTCAACGGGATACAGTGAATATCAATAACGATTGTTAATTAATACTAAGCTGGAATGAAAAAATCATTGAATTACCGGGTAACTATCCTGTCATTCCTTTTCTTTTTTATTGGATTTACCAACAACTTGTCTGCACAGGTCAGGCTGCCATCACTGCATGACAGTCTCTTTTCTACCTATTATCATCAGCGTCATAGTTTTTTTAAATCAATGCCTTTCACAAAAGGGGATATTGTTTTTCTGGGAAATAGCATTACAGATGGTGCAGAATGGAGTGAACTCTTTGCTGATAACCGGATGAAAAACCGTGGCATCAGCGGCGATATATCTGCTGGAGTTCTCCATCGCATTGATGAAGTAGTTCAACGAAAGCCTTCCAAAATTTTTTTATTGATTGGGACAAATGATTTGGCAAGAGGAATTTCATCGGATAGTGTGGTGAAGAATATTTTGCTGATTGCTGCTTACACAAAACAGGAAAGCCCTGCTACGAAATTATATGTGCAAAGTATTTTACCCGTAAATAATTCATTTGGAAAATTTGGCAGCCATACCAACAAAGGAGAACAAATAAAATTGGTTAATAAGCAACTTAAAGATAAAGCTCCATCAAATGGCTACAGGTATATTGATTTGCATACTCCATTCAGTAATGAAAATGGCAAATTAAAAGAAGAACTTACCAACGATGGCCTGCACCTGAAAGGGGAAGCTTACTTGTTGTGGAAGCATTTGATATTTGAACATGTTTTTGATGTGCAACCACAACCATCATTGATTCCGTTGCCACAACAAATAAAATGGGATGAAGATAATTTCCCATTGTATAACTGTAAAACAATTCTTATAAAGGATAATACATTACTAAAGGAAGGATTGGCGCTGCAAAAAGAAATGAATGCACGGAGTTTGAGTGTGACAATAAAAGATAAGGTAACCGAAAAGGAAAATTATATTTTTCTCCGTCTGGGAAAAGTGGAGGCAACACAGTTGCCCGAAGAAGCCTATCACCTGGAAGTGGCAAAGAGCAATATAACTGTAACAGCCAGCACAGCTCATGGCATTTTCAATGGCCTGCAAACATTGTATCAGCTTATGAGGGACAATTTTTTTATCAATGGCTGCACGATAACTGACTGGCCGGCATTTTCATGGCGGGGATATATGATTGATGTAGGCCGGAATTTTATGTCAGTGAATTTATTAAAACAGCAGATTGATATAATGGCAAAGTATAAACTCAATGTTTTTCATTTTCATGCTACGGAAGATATTGCCTGGCGGATTGCCATTAAACAATATCCGCAACTCACTGCACCCGAACACATGCTTCGCAACAAAGGAATGTATTATACGGAAGCGGAGATAAAAGAACTGATTGCTTATTGCAAAGAGCGGCATATCACATTCGTTCCTGAAATTGATATGCCCGGTCATAGTGCTGCATTTAAAAGAGCCATGAAAACCGATATGCAAAGTGATAGTGGTTTGATGATTGTAAAAAATATCCTGAAAGAATTTATCCAAACCTATGATGTTGCTTATATCCACATAGGGGCAGATGAAGTAAAAATTACCAACAAAAATTTTGTACCGGAAGTAACAGCATACATCGAAAGTTTTGGAAAAAAAGTGATTGGCTGGCAACCCGGTGGAAATTTTACAGACAAAACTATTCGCCAGTTGTGGATGGATGATAATGCACATCTATCATCAGATAAGAATATTAAGTTCATTGATTCACGCCATCTTTATCTTAATCATATTGACCCGTTAGAAACGGTGGTTACTATTTTCAACCGTAAAATTGGTGATAAGGAAAAAGGAGATGCATCGCTTTTGGGCGGTACAATTTGTATGTGGCCTGACAGGGCTGTTGCAAATGAAAATGATGTTTTACGAATGAACGGTGTTTATCCAGGTATAATTGCTTTTGGGGAGAGAAGCTGGCTTGGCGGAGGTCAGGCCGGCTGGATAGCCAACATAAGCGACGGAAATGAAAAAGCTTTTGCTGAATTTGAGAACCGATTGCTTGAGCATAAAAAACATTATTTTAAAGACAAGCCATTTGCTTATGTAAAACAATCAGACATCAGCTGGAAGTTATTCGGGCCTTATGAAAATGGCGGTGACCTATCCAAAAAATTTTCGCCTGAATTATCATTAAATGATAATGAACTAAAGTCTTATAAAACTATTACCGGTGGCACGGTTGTATTGCGTCATTGGTGGGCGCCGTTAATTAAAGGGGCGATACAAAACCCTGATGACAGTGCGACCTGGTATGCTACAACTAAAATCTGGAGTGATGAAGAAAAAATTCAATCGTTCTGGATAGGATTCAATAATCTTTCCCGTTCGCCGGCTACTGATTCACCGCCTTTGGGTGTATGGGATGATAAACAAAGTGCTGTTTGGGTAAATGGAAATTTAATTGAACCACCGCATTGGAAAAGAGGCGGGCAAAAAGGTAATTCAGAAATACCGCTGACAGATGAAGGCTATGAATACCGTGAGCCAACAAAAATATTGTTGAAAAAAGGATGGAACACTATTTTAATAAAAGTACCTGTCGGCAGTTTCAAAGGAAAAGACTGGCAGAACCCGGTGAAATGGATGTTTACCTTTGTACCGGTTCATAAACAAATAGCCCGGAGTGCTAATGACGATTAAAATTTTGCTGTATGAAACAAACAGATTTTCTAAAAAACAATAATGCAAGATTTATAATCACTTTTATTCTCTTGCTGAGCGGAGGTTATTGTCTTGCACAACATAGTCCTGCAAAAAAGTACAACGACGGCATAATAAAATATGATACGGTAACAAAAGCATTTAAAAATGCATATTCCGTAAAGGCACCGGCAGGAACTCCGAATATTGTAGTGATAATGCTCGACGATGTTGGTTTCAGCACAGCAGGAACGTTTGGAGGAATAGCCGAGACACCAGTGTTTGACAGCCTCGCCAACAACGGATTAAAATACAATAATTTTCATACCACTGCTTTGTGCGCACCTTCCCGTGCGGCGTTATTAACTGGTCGCAATCATCATTCGGTGCACATGGGTCATTTTACCGAAACAGCTTTTGATGCACCAGGCTATGATGGCTATATGCCTTTTGAAAAAGCAACGATGGCCGAAGTGTTGCGGGAGAATGGATATAATACATTTGCCGTTGGCAAATGGCATTTAACACCTGTAGCTGAAAGAACAGCTGCGGGTCCATTTAACCGCTGGCCAACCGGTCGGGGCTTTGACCGTTTTTATGGATTTCATGAATCTGCCACCGACCAGTATCATCCTGTATTATGGGAAGGTAATACCCGGGTTCATATCAATACAAAAAAGGAAATACATCTGAATACTTATTTAGCAGATGCATCTATTAAATATATCGGCGAACAGAAAAGAGCCAATCCCGATAAGCCATTTTTATTATACCTGACGCCGGGTGCTGTTCATTCTCCTTTACAAGTGGATAAGGAATGGATTGATAAGTACAAGGGAAAATTTGATATGGGTTGGGATAAATACCCGGAAATAGTATTAGCCAATCAAAAAAAATTAGGAGTTGTTCCGGAATATGTAACATTGCTACCCCGTGATGAAAGGATAAGGGCATGGGATGATTTACCGGCTGATGAAAAGAAAATTATGGCAAGGGCTATGGAAGCTCATGCAGGATTTCTTTCGCAGACTGATTATGAAATTGGTCGGGTGATGAATTATTTATTACAGATAGGGCAATTAGAAAATACAATCGTATTTGTAATTATTGGTGATAATGGAGCCACTAAATACACCGCCGACTTGCCAGAATTATCAAATGGTCAAAATAATTTGACAAGAGAAGAACGGGTATCGGCTGCATTAAAAGATATTGATAAAATAGGTACCCGCTATTTTAATGGTGACATTGCTTTAGGTTGGACACAGGCAAGCAATGCTCCTTTTAAGTTATGGAAATGCGATGCCAATGCAGAAGGAGGAACGCATAACCCATTGATTGTTTTTTATCCTAAAATGATAAAAGAAAAAGGCGGAATCAGGAATCAATTTGTTCATCTCATTGATATATGGCCCTCCATCATTGAAATTACAAAGGCAAAGATACCAGCATTAATCAATGGCTATAAACAGGAGCAGATAGAAGGAACCAGTATGATGTATTCGTTGAATAATGCCAAAGCAAATGACAGGCACACACTACAATATTTTGAAACGGGAGCTAACAGGGCTTTGTATAAAGACGGCTGGAAAGCGGCTACTTATCATAAACCAGGCGGTGCTTTCGCAGATGATGTGTGGGAGTTATATGATATGAAGAATGATTTTAATGAAAGGGTAAACCTGGCGGATAAATATCCAGGGAAGTTAAAAGAACTCCGGGCTTTGTTTGAGATAGAAGCAAAAAAATATAATGTATACCCTTTACAGGAATCTTGGTTTCCAGAAACAAAGTATTTACGAATCAGCGATAGCCGGGATGTGGAAAGTGAGCAATAATTAATTTAAGAAAAGAGAGTGTACTAATTTTTTATAAAGTGAGAATAATAAATATGCAGATTTTTTACCAACAAAAGAAATGAATACATCGCATAATGTTTAAGCAGATAAAAAAGTTATCAGGTTTTGTGACGCTATTTTGTATAGCTGCGTCCTGCAATCAATCAAATCAATCCGGCAGGATAACACATAAGGATACGGCGATTTCTTGTGAAGGAAACTTACCTTCCCGTATTGCTACTGCACAAGCTGACACAACCACTATGGGTACTGCAACTGCTTCACATGAAGGAATGGTTTGGATGGAAGGAAGTACTTTTTTAATGGGAGCAACTGATAATGAAGGCCGCAGTGATGAGTATCCTCAGCATGAAGTTAAGCTTGATGGTTTTTGGATGGATGTAACCGAAGTAACCAATGCACAATTCAAAAAATTTGTGGATGCCACTGGTTATATAACTACAGCCGAAAAAGTCCCCGATTGGGAAGATATGAAAAAACAATTGCCGCCGGATACGCCAAAACCGCCGGATAGTGTATTGGTGGCAGCATCCTTAGTCTTTACACCCACTCAACGGGCTGTATCATTAACAGATGCATTGCAATGGTGGGCATGGAAGAAAGGTGCAGATTGGAAACATCCACAGGGAGAAGGAAGTAGTATTGCGGGAAAAGACAATTTGCCTGTGGTTCATATATCATGGTACGATGCAATAGCGTATTGCAAATGGGCAGGTAAACGATTGCCAACAGAAGCAGAATGGGAATATGCAGCAAGAGGTGGAAAGAAAAATGAAAAATATTTTTGGGGCGATGAAGACATAGAAAAAGGAAAACCTAAAGCCAACACATGGCAGGGAAGTTTTCCTTATAAAAATACAGATTGGGATAAATATGCAAGACTGGCTCCTGTAAAATCATTTGCTGCAAACGGATATGGTTTGTATGATATGGCCGGTAATGTTTGGGAATGGTGTACTGACTGGTATAAAGAAGATTATTACAACACAATGAAAAATGTAGTTGCAATATATCCGCAAGGTCCGGCAAACAGTTACGACCCTATGGAACCAACAGTGCCCAAACGGGTGGTTCGGGGTGGTTCATTCTTATGTAATGCTTCTTATTGCAAGGGATACCGTGTTACAGCAAGAATGAAAACCTCTCCCGATACTGGGTTGGAGCATACCGGTTTTCGATGTGCAGCAGATTGAACTTATAATGCATAAAACCAACAATGATAAAATAATTTAAAAACATACAAAAACGATTATATGCCCCATCAACAAAAGAGTAACAGGAATGCCATAGTCATCATCGCAATTTTATTTTTTGTATTCGGATTTGTAACCTGGTTAAACGGTCCGCTCATTACTTATGTAAAACTGGCTTTCGGATTGGACACCGATTCAAAAGCCTTTATGGTTACAACAGCATTTTATATGGCTTACTTTTTCCTGGCCCTTCCGTCTTCCTGGGTTTTGGAAAAAACAGGAATGAAAAAAGGGATGGCTATGGCCCTGGTGGTAATGGCCATTGGCACTTTCTTGTTCGGGCATTTTGCAACGGAAAGAAATTATTCAATGTCATTGCTTGGGCTTTTTGTAATAGGCTCAGGGCTTTCTCTTTTGCAAACAGCATCTAATCCTTATATAAGCATTATTGGCCCAATAGAGAGTGCCGCTAAGCGAATAAGTATAGTAGGTATTTGCAACAAAATAGCCGGAATCATTAGCCCTATTGTTTTAAGTGCATTTGTATTAAAAGGGATTGGAGAATTGGAAGGAAGTGTAAATGCTGCAACTGACCAATCAACAAAAGACACTATCTTATCTGAATTTGCTTCAAAAATTTATACGCCGTATGCAATCATGTCGGTAGTACTGGTA
Source organism: Ferruginibacter sp. (assembly GCA_017983695.1). GTDB lineage: Bacteria > Bacteroidota > Bacteroidia > Chitinophagales > Chitinophagaceae > Ferruginibacter. The sequence continues at coordinate 32,217 of JAGOAX010000006.1, read as the reverse complement.
CTACTGGGCTTTTGGATATTAAAATCTTCGCTACCTGAAATAAAAACTTCAGAAGCAAATTTGCAAGTCGCAAATAATGGTTCAGAAAAAGCAAAGACAAGCATTTTTCATTTTCCGCATTTGTGGCTGGGTGCTGCTTGTATTTTCGTTTATGTAGGTGTAGAGGTAATGGCTGGCGATGCCATAGGTACTTACGGCAAAGGTTTCGATATACCTACTGATGAAACAAAATATTTTACATCTTATACACTGGCAGCAATGTTGCTGGGGTATGTTATCGGCTTGATTACTATTCCAAAATATATTTCTCAACAGGCAGCATTAAAATATTCTGCTGTATTGGGCATTCTATTTACCGCAGCGGCTTTTTTTACAAAAGGATATACATCTGTTGCTTTTGTTGCAGCCTTAGGTTTAGCCAATGCGTTAATGTGGCCTGCAATTTTTCCACTTGCTATAAGTGGCTTGGGAAAATTTACAGAAAAGGGTTCAGCCATTCTTATTATGGGTATTGCCGGTGGCGCATTAATTCCGAAAGCATTTGCAGCTTTTAAAGATGAATACGGGTTTCAGTTAGTATTTTTTGTATTAATGATACCTTGCTACCTGTATATTCTTTATTATTCTCTGAGAGGATATAAAGCGGGGAAAAATAAATTGTTAGCAAAGTAAATAGTCTATTAAAATAAATACAGTTTCAGACAACCAAAGATGCTTTAAACCTTTAAAATATTAATCAGATAACAAGATATTGATTTTTGCTTACGGCTCAAATATGAACATTAACAGGCTGACACTTCGGGTACCTTCTGCAACAAAGGTTTCTAATGTATTTCTTACAGGCTACAAATTAGTGTGTAATAAAGTGAGTAAAAAAGATGGCTCTGCTAAAGCTAACATAGAAAAGTCTGACATTGCCACCGATATAGTTTGGGGAATATTGTTTGAGATTGATAGTAATGAGAAAACTTTGCTTGATAAAGCAGAGGGATTGGGCAAGGGTTACAATGAAGATTGTTTGACTTTTACTGATGAAAACAGTTTGAAGCATATTGCCCAGGTTTATATCGCTGATAGCAATTCAATCAACAATAGCTTAGTTGCCTACGATTGGTATAAAGAATTTATTATAACAGGTGCTATCCAAAATCAGTTACCTGCTGATTATATTTTGCAACTTCAATCTATTCCTTTTATTCCAGACCCTGACGAAGAAAGAAGAATAAAACACTTTTCAATTTTATCAGGTGAGTAATATTTTTTTGTTTGCCAGCTTTTATTCTCTGTTCATCTTCTGTTGCAATCTTTGATTTGTTATATTTTTTCTTTCAGTGAAAGAGAAAATATAATCTCCGTTCAACTTTCTGTCCATTGGGCAGCAAAGACCCGGCGCAATCCTTTCACCGTTTGTATAAATCGTTACTCCTTCGTCATAACGAAACGGTGGAACCATTGCGCCGGATAAGGAGTATTGGGAATTGAGATTGGCTTTTCTGCAAGATGCTAATAAAGCTATCCTGCCAAACACAATTCCAGAATCCGCAAAGCAGATTTTACAAAGATGGAATTGCAATACTGCTCATTCAACTGACCCTGCCGCAAAATTATTGTCCTGCTCTGTACGAAACAAGGTCTTCGTCCCACACTATATAGAGCCGTAAATCGCCACGGGTTTTCAAAAAAATCTCCACCAGAGTATTCAATACTATCCCACACGGGGTAGTATTTTATTTGAAAAACCTTGTTTCTCCGCCGCAGTCCTAATGGCTGGTCGCTAAGGGTAAATGAATGAAGCGAAGCTGACTTCATTTAATAATTATTTTTTAAACATTTAAAATTTCATGTTATGGAAATCATCGGCAGAATTACCGCAGACGCAACCGTTAGCGAAACAAAAGCAGGGAAAAAAGTAGTGAACTTTTCTATTGCTATTAATGACACTTACAAAACAAAAGGAAACGATGAAGTACAAAAGATTGTAACTTATGTAAACTGTTCGTATTGGATTAACCCCGGTGTGGCTGCTTACCTTACTAAAGGCACATTGGTAGAATGTTCAGGCAGAGTTGGAGCAAACGCCTGGACAAACAAAGAAGGCGAAGTAAAAGCCAGCCTTACGTTTCATGTAAACAGCATCAAATTGCATGGCCGTTCTACTGGTGGTAATGCAATACCTGCGCCAGTAGGACCAATGAACACAGCACCAGCGGCAGCCCTTTCAGCAGTCGCAGACGACTTACCATTTTAGTTTTTATGGCATCCTGTCAAATGGCAGGATGCTTTTCATTTTTAATCATTTCTAAATTTACGATTATGGCACACAATATTAATTTCAACGAGCAAACAGGTAAACACAGTTTTTTTTCAGTAAAAGAAAAAGCATGGCATGGATTGGGACAGATAGTAGAAGATTATCCAAACAGCAAAGAAGCATTGCAATTTGCAGGGCTTGACTTTGAAGTTTATAAAAGACCCAATACCCACAGGCTTGATGATGGAACTGAAATAATTTCTAAAAATTCATTCTATACTTACCGCCCTGATACCAACGCCATATTAGGTGACCGCTTAGGTAAAGATTACGAAGTGGTACAGAACATTGATGCTTTCAGTTTCTTTGATGCTATTGTAGATGGTGATGGCATCCAATACGAAACAGCAGGGGCATTAGGCAAAGGCGAAAAGATTTTTATTACTGCTAAATTGCCGGGCTATATCAAAGTTGGTAGTGATGATATGATTGAAAAGTATTTATTCCTTACCACTTCACATGATGGGTTTGGTAGCATCATGGCGGCTTTTACTCCTATTCGTATTGTTTGCAACAATACCCTTAACGCAGCATTGAAAAACTGTAGTAATTCTATTAGAATTCGTCACACTGCCAATGCGAAAGAAAGGCTGGAAGAAGCACATAAAGTAATGGGAATATCTAATCAGCTATCTATCCAGTTAGAAGAAATTTTTAACCAATGGGCAAAAGTTCGTATCACCGATAAAGAAGTGCAGAAATTGATACAACTGGCAATGGTTCCAAACAAAGAAGTATTGCAGAATATTGAAAAAGGTGAAATGGATGAACTAAGCACCTGTTTTAAAAATATGTGTGATGATGTGTACGAATATAATATGACCAGCCCATCCCAACAATATGAAACAACAAAGGGAACGGTGTTCGGCACATACAACGCCATTACAGGCTATTTTCAAAATGTAAGAAATTACAAAGACGAAGAAGCCAAAATGAAATCTTTATTGTACGGAGGAACTGCACAGTTAAGAACACAAAAGGCTTTTCAGCTTTGTGAGAGTTTTGTAAAGTGTGAGTTTGCAGGTAGCTGGAGCTAATTATTAAAAAAGGGGCATTGCAAAATGCCCCTTAAACTTATAAAAAAGCTGCCCCGCAACATGGAGACAGAGTTTATAAAATGGCGGGGCAGCTTGGTGTTTTTTGGAGATATTTACTTTAAGGAATTTGATAGTAAATTTTACAGCTTTTAAACATTGCTTGAGCCATCCCTTCTCTTCCATACCTTTCCCCTTCTGGCATTTCTTGAGTTATTAGATTTTGAATGAAGAAGTGAACGAGTTCTGCTGGGGCATATGTATGAAATATTTTCATATGCACTTCTTGGAATGCAACTTTAATAAATTTCATTTGTCTGTTTGCCATAGATTCAAAAGCTACAGTGATTACTTGTTTATGTTGTTTTTCGGTAAGTTCTACAACCTGAAATGGCCTGCTTTTCGTTGTTACAGATTCCTGTTGAATAATCATATCATTTATGCCATAAAAAAATTCCTTGCTTTTTCCTACATGCTTTTCCTTTGTAAATAGATGAAAAGTAACATCATTTAAATAGACAAAGTATGGAAGGTCTGAATGAAGAATTGTTACAAAATTTTTAGTGGAATCTTCTGAGTCTTCAATTTTAAAGTGGGTATTTATTACTGGGAAATAGACGAATTCTGTTTTATTATCTTCAATTCTTTGAATTGTATTTTCAATATCATCAGCAAGAAATTTATTTATAACTTTTCTTAGCTTTCTTTCCCAGTTTCTCATGTTAAATCCGTGATAACGGGCAATTGAGCATCTGTAAAAAATTGTGTACACGAAAAGTAGCACTACTTCCTTAGAGACGTCTTCAAAAATAATTCTATCATTCCCAATTGAATCTTTATGAGTTTTTCCTGCACCAGGCTTTTTGAGTTTTTGATGAATATTTTTTGAATAGTAATCTTCAAGCTTACTAATCTTTTTTTCGCATTTGTCGCAAAAAATATAGTCATTCGCAAATGGATTTTGTTTAACCAGTTCTTCTTCGGTTAATTCACGACCTTTATATTTTTCTATGGTTTCAAGAGTTATGCTTCGTCCAAAAAAAGCATCAACAAATTCATTTTCAGAAAATGAAAATGTAAGTTCATAGTCTCTCTGTTTACTGCCTTCTTTATTGATTGCTGTTTTAATCAGAAAGTGAGGAAGTATATGCGAATTAGTTTTGTCAGCTTTCGCTTTATCGCACAATTTACAAGTTGCCATTTTAAAAATATTTTTTTCATTAATTCTCCCACAAATTTAGCCTTTTGGCTGCTGAAGCGGCCATGAAATTCCGGCATAAAGAAAACTGCTCCGCTATTAATTAGATACTATTTATTCCGTTGCTTCATGGCCTTTATTGCCAAAAGGCAGGGCATGTTCTGTAATTAATTTTTAAACAATTAAAAAGTTAAGTTATGGAACAGTTAGCAATGAATTTTCCGGAATGGACAAGAGTAGCAGAAGTAGAATTGGTTTACAAAACAAAAGTAAAGCCTTCTGAAAGACCAAAGATTGGCAGTGTACAGGATTGCTACAAACTGCTGAAAGAATTATGGAATGAAAACACTATTGAGATGCAGGAAGAATTTAAAGTGCTATTGCTGAACAGAGCCAACAAAGTGATTGGTGTTTATGAAGCATCTGCCGGTGGACTTACAGGAACTGTAGCAGACCCAAGATTAATATTAGCTGCTGCCATTAAATCATTGGCTGTAAGTATAGTGCTATCCCACAATCATCCTTCAGGAAATTTAAAACCAAGCAGGGCTGATGAAGAATTGACTCAAAAAATAAAAGTTGCCGCTGCTTATCATGATATTCGAGTGATTGACCACATTATTATTACCAGCGAAGGGTATTATAGCTTTGCTGATGAGGGGCTGCTGTAAGCCCTTTTAACCTTATAAAACATGCCCAAAGTTATGTAGAGCTTGCGGTTAAAATAGCACCTTACTTCGTATCTTTAAGAACCATTATAACCTTAAACTGCTAATATGAAAAGAATTTTGATAATTGCAAATAAGTCATGGGAATTAGAGCCTGCCATTAATGCACTATTGAACGCCAAAGTCAAGCCAAAGGAATTAAACCTTCCCAATACACTTGATTATCCGAGGACAAAAAAGCAGGGAGAGACATACCCTAATGCCACCTGGGTTATAAATGACAAGATTTTTGAATTGTGGTGCATTGAACATATTATGACACCCTGCCCTGACATTGTAAAATTTCCAAGGTATTATTCAAGTTCTGCACAAAAGAATATTGACCTGCCAAAGATTTTCAAGTATTCATCTGACGAGATAGCTTTGGTTATTGCCTTTGGAACAGCAGGTTATCCTTCAGGGCTTTCTAAAAACGGCAGTATTGTTATTGGCTCAGCTGTGTTCATTTATAATACCCATCCCGGTGGAACAAATGAGGAAAGCAAATGGGATGATGAAAGGTTTGGTAAATTAATTGAATCCAGTGTATCTGCTGATATAGTTAATAAGCTAAGGATTCCGTTATCAGATTATAGTACAAAATCATTTTTTGAAAAACGGTTGCTTCGTCCGCCTTTAAATTCTCCGGAAATTCAGGAAGTGATTTTTGATAAAGACATACTTGCATTAAGCAATGTAAATGTTACGAAGTACAATGAATACAAAGAGTTTGATGAAAAAGGGTTGAATGCCGTGAAAATTGTCGTACCAACTAAATCTGTTGGTTCAGTTGAAACTACACATGGCGTTATCCGGCTTCATGCGGAAGATAAACCGTTTCTGTTTATTTCTTCAATTGTTGACAGGGTTGGTTACTTTGATACTGAAGTTGACCCAAAAGAAAATGCACAAAATTTTTCAGGGGCATTTAATGGTGGAGTTTTCATCAGTTGGTTAATTCCTCAACTTTCAAAAATTCTGTAACAAGCACCTTCAAATAAATTTTATTTATTCGATGCCCCAAAGAGATTTATTTTCTGTCAACTATAAACACCAATGGCCTAAGCAGGATGATTTCCCTATAAATAATGATACACATGAACGTACCGTTAAATCTGTATTACTAAAAGACATTGCTGCGTCTTCTGACTATCTGATAGTTACTGGTTTTACCTCACTTGCTAATCTTATTGAAATTTTTGGGACAGCAAATTATCAGAAGCTTTCAAAACTCAGGGTGGTGCTTGGTTTTGAACCTGAAGTAATCAATAGAAAAAAATGGCCCACTTATAACCTGGTTACTGAAGTAAAAAATTATTGGTTAAAGCAGGGTGTTTCCATTGTGCTGGGCGGGGCTATCCTTAACCTGATTGAACGAATCAGGTGCAACCAATTTGATTTTCGGTTGCTGGATAAACTCCATGCAAAAATTTATATTGGTGATACTCATGCAATCATGGGTTCTGCAAACTTTAGCAAGAATGGTATTACAAAACAGCAAGAAGCCAATATCCGTGTAGCGGCTGCCGGAGATGCAAAAGAAGAATATCAGTTTAAAGAAACTAAATTATTGGCTGAAAATTTTTATGACTTAGCCGAAGACTATAATGAAAAACTTATTGACCTACTAAACAAGTTGCTTAAAGATGTGACCTGGCAGGAGGCTTTGGCAAGGGCTGTGGCCGAAGTTACAGAAGGAGAATGGCTGAAAGAGTATCCTGAATTATACAGGGCTGTTATTACTACCGAGCTATGGCCAACACAAAGAATGGCGCTTTCAAAAGCAATGTATGTTATACAAAACCAGGGTAATGTTTTGATAGCTGATCCAACCGGTTCAGGTAAAACAAAATTATGTACCGCTCTTGCTTATACACTTTTTCATTGGCTGTTAGCAAATGGAAAGAAACACATTTCCAATGCTCTGATTATTTCACCCAAGCAGGTAATGGATAACTGGCAAAAGGAAGAAAAGTCTTTCAAGATTTTTAATAACATCAAATCAATGGGTATCCTTAGCACCGGAAAAGAAAAAACTAAAAAGCAGGTGCAGCTTGATATTGACAAAGCCAGTATTTTAATTATAGACGAAGCACATAATTATTTAAACAGAAGTTCTATCCGAAGCAGGTCTATTGCTCCTGCTGGCTCTTCTCATATCATTCTATCCACCGCAACTCCTATTAATAAAAAAGCCGAAGATTTATTGCGGCTTATTGAATTACTTGATATTGATAATTTAAGTGATGAAGACCTTGATGAGTATATAAAATTGAGAACATCTTCCGTAAAAGTATATGATGACGTTTATATTAATAAGCTAAGGAGTTATATTAACCAATTTATAGTTCGTCGTACAAAAAGAAAACTAAATGAGTTCATTAATAAAGAACCTGAAAAATATCATAACCATGATGGAAAATTGTGCAAATACCCAAAAGCAATTTCCTCAACATACAAAACAGGTGAAACGGATGCAGACAGAAAAATTGCCGGCCAAATAAAAGAGCTTTGTGGCAAACTAAAAGGCGTGAATTATTTGCAAAAAATAAAACACCCCGAATTCCCTTTACCAACTGATGAAGACAAAGAAAAATACATAACGCAACGATTAAATTCTGCCCCGGCTTTGGCAGGGCACACCGTTAAATCGGCGTTACGTTCTTCGAGATGTGCATTGGTGGAAACATTGGCTGGCTCACAGTATGCAATGGATTATTACAAGTTTGAATCCGTAAAATCAAAAACAGGAAACGTAATACAAAAAATAAAGGATTGCAGAAGAAAATTACCTGTTACTGATTTTAGCAAAGAATTACTTCCAGCATGGCTCATCAATTTTGCCGAATACAAAACCGCCTGCGATACTGAAATAAACCACTATGAACAGATACTTGCCCTTACAAAAAAACTGAGTGATGCAAGGGATAATACAAAAGTAGAATTGCTCTATACGAAAGTGAACCAGTATGGCAAGTTGCTTGCATTTGACTCTACCATTCTTACCCTCGATTACTTCAAAATGAAATTGTCAGAAAAACTTACTGATATTGAAATAATAGTCGCAACCGGGCAAAGTGAAAAAAATAAAGAGTTAGTAAAAGAGATATTTGGGAGGGGAAGTGTTAACCAAAACAAATCAATTGCACTATGTTCAGATGCAATGTCTGAAGGGGTGAACTTGCAGGATGCCAGGGCATTAGTTTTATTAGATACGCCAAGTGTATTACGATTGATTGAACAGCGAATTGGCAGGCTTGAACGGATGGACAGCGAACATGAAAAGATTCATGTGTATTGGTCTGATGACAGCGATGAATTTTCCCTGAATGGCGATAAAAAGATTATAGATATTCTTGCCATGACGGATAGTTTGATTGGGAATAATGTAGAAATCCCAAAGGCACTTTATGAAAAACATTTGTTGAAGTCTGCCTCTACTAAAAATTTAATAAAAGCATACGAAGAATATTCTTCCGACGAGTTTGCCTGGGAGGGCATCAAAGACAGTTTTCAGTCCCTTTATGATTTGGTTGAAGGAGAGTCCGCTATTATTCCTTCCGATGTGTATGAACAGGTAAAGGATGTGGAAGCATCTATAAAGACAAGGGTAAGCTTTGTTGAATCTGACAATGAATGGAGCTTCTTTGCCATAAGGGGCGATAATATAAGAAGCCCAAAATGGTACTTTATTGATGGTACTGGAAAAGCTTCAACTGATTTTTCGGAGATTAGTGAGTTACTAAGGCTTCATTTACAAAAGCCAACTTTAAAGCAGGAAAAATGGACGACTGAAACAAATGAATACCTGATAGCCGCTGTAAAAGGATTACGTCGTAAAGAAATTGAATTATTGCCCTATAAAAAGAAAAGGGCTTTAGACATCGCAAAGAAGACATTGCAGTATTATTTTGACAGGGAAAAAACTTTAGAAAGAAAAAAATTACTAAAGGCGGTAACAGACATTTTTGATATTGAAAATTCCAGTGATTACATACTTGACTTTAACCATTTTGCAGACCTGTGGCTTGAAATTTTACAGCCCTTGTTAGACAAAAAAAGGAAAGCACAAATCAGGAAACGTAAAGTGATAAGCCTGAGAGATATTAAACCTAAAGACATTATCCTCAGTATTGAAACACTACAATGGTTGCTCGATAGTTGCCAGTATAATAATAATCTGGATGAGATGATTGTATCTTGTATAATTGCATTTAAAAAAGGCGAATAAACCATGAGTGGATATTTTGATAAGATAATTGTTGACTATACATCGGCTGAAATTACAAGCCTTATCCTGCATAACAGGTTGTCGGGGCAGTGGTTTAATCTTTTTACAGTAATAGAGCTTATCCCCTCAGAACAAGTTTCTTCTGAGCTGATTAAAGGACAGAGTCCGGGTGTGCCAGCAGACAGGGAAAATATTGACAAAGATTTTACTCTTTACATGATAAGAGTTATTGATTTTGATAAAACAACAGCACTGGAAATTTTTAAAAGCCCTGACGCCGAATTTACACTAAACCAGGGTTCAACCCTTAACTGTCTTGTTGAATTATTTGAAGGCAGTCATTTGGAGCAAGAACCAGCATCTGACCACCCTTTAATAATTGATAAACAAACAGAACATACTTATGGGGACATACTTCCCCACCGCCATACAGATTTCAGGTTATGGGCTAAGATTGACAGACATAAGAAGTGGCTAAATACATTTACAACTCAACAAAAAAATACACTGATTGAGAAATGTGGTTTACTTAGTATCAGGCATCTTGGCTTTGATTTATCGAGGATGACAGAGCATTTAGGAAACATTTACTTATGTGCCTGTAATCCCTATTTAAGAAGGTATAATTGCACATTGCTTGACTATAATAAAGAATTATTAATTAGCTTTTATGAAAGAGAATCTCAAAGTATTATAGGTAAGAAGATTGTGCTGGAAGAAAAAAGGGCTGGCAACATCGGATTTAGCATTGAAAAAACTATTGAATCGAAATATGACCGGATTCAGCTTCCGCATTTTCCTGACATTCTTTATACGAAAATCTATGATGCAAATGGGTTTCTTCTTGAAAATCATTCCGGCTCCTGGGTAAATATTTCGTTTGGCATTCAAATGCAAACATCTGTATTAAATCTGTCGGTTAAAGACGGAGATAAAACAAGTACACAACAAATCCCTAAGTATGCTTCAGAAAAGCCAGTACAAGTTGGCAACTATGATAAATCACTTGCCTACTTTATGAAGTTGCAGCAACGAAGCAGACAAATAGAAGATTTAGAAACCAGCCGGGAGTTTATATTCTTTCCAGGTGGCGAAGCAGATAAAGAAAAAGCGAGGGAATTAGTTGGTGAAATAATAAACAAAGCGAAAGAAAGGTGCATTTTTCTTGACCCATATTTTGGTGCCGGTGATTTATTGTATGCCTACGTAATACGAAGTACATCTGTGCCAATACAAATAATCTCATCTTCTGCTTTTCTAAAGGAAAGTGAGCCTGGTGCAACAGGTATAACTTATGCAGAAAGGTTAAATGATGAACTAAGAAAGTTCAGGGGAAAATTCCCTTATCAAAAAATTGAATGCCGGGTATTACGAGGAAGAAACAAAAGCCCTTTGCATGACAGATATATAGTTGTAGATGATACTGTTTATATGCTGGGGAGTTCGTTGAATGAGTTTGGCAACAGGGCATCTTCTTTAATCAAAGTTCCTGCTCCGGAAATCCTAATTAAGCAAGCCAACGAATGGTGGACTGATGAGGAAAAAACAGAATCACTTGAACAGTATGTGATAAATAAAACTAAAGACGATGAGAGCAAAAATAGTAAACGACCTGGAGCTAAGATTCTCCAATTCCTTTATAATATCTGTAAGAAAATTTTTGGAAGAACATTTCTTTGAAGGAAATGTGGTAATATGTCAATGGCTTTGCAGTGCTTTTGTAAGCAAGTTATTATATGGTAAAACTGAAGTGCTGGATAAGCAAATTACAGCAGAAGTAAAAGCTGAAATTGAGAAAGGGGATATATTTTATTTGGAGGCATTTCGGGCAGGCGGTTTTATTAATGAGCATACAAAGGAAAATGAATCGCCCCGCCCTCTTTACGATGTCGTAAATAACATTTACAACGATATAATATCTAATTTAAGCGCCGACCATGAAAAACTAATTGTTTATTCAGAATTAAGACACTCCCTGGAGGAAATATTGGGCAGACTTATTGCCGCTGAAAAAAGCCTTCAGCAATATGAAGTATGGAAAACAATTGCGGACGAAGTGCAGGGTGAGCACAACCTATTTAATTCATGGGTTAATGCTATTCCTGTTTCAAGTATAAATCAAGAAAAGAACAAGTTTTCTGTTATACCGGGGGGGACAAAATTATCAGACTTAGCCAACATCAGGGGGTACGGCAGAAACAATGAAGAGGAAGCTGCTAATTATCTTTCACATATTGCTGAAGCCAAATCAAAACCATTAATGGAGTACCTGCATGAAGCATGTAGAAGTACTGATTTACTCACATTTAAAGACAGTATTTACCTGCAACAAGAATTACTCAGAAAGGCAGGATTGAATGACTGGTTACTGTTTATTGACTCTCTTGTTTATCTCAATTTGCAGGATCATATTTTTCTCTGGGTTGATGAATTGGAAGAATACACCAGCATCATTCAAGGTATAAGCACTGTTAATTTAGTAATCACCCCAAAAGAACATCTTCTCATTATTGCACTTGAGAATTATTTTGATTTTTTAGACAGGACTGTAAGCGAATTATATAGCCTTGCCTTGAAATCACCAGATACACATAACGGCACGGGGCAAAATGATGTAATCGAAGCAGCAAAAAAAGAATATAGCGACTGGATGGAAAAGTACATCCCTGATTCGTTCGGGATAATTTTAGCTACTCTTTTTCCTGATGCAGAGCTTGAGAAAAACACTTTTTTTAATACCTTTTTTGACTGGTTAAATAGTCATACTTCGTTGCACTACACTCACCACTTAGCTGACTGTAAAACAAAGCTACTTGATACCTTAAACGAAATTCTTATAAAGCGGATGTCGGGAAATGAAGAAGATGTACAGCATCTTGTAAGTAATCTAAAGCCTCATCAAATTAATTATGAAAGCCTCAAAAAACTGGTTACTGTTTTAACAGATAAAAAACCTGCTTCTCTTTACAAAGACAGGCTACTCAATTTGTATATTGATTTTATAAAAAGTGCCAAATTTAGCTGGTATGCAGAAGGAAATGTTGACTTTGCTTCAACTATTAATAACACCTATTATTTTTCCCAAGTGTTGAACAGTTTTACAGATGCAGTTTCAAAATGGGAATCATTATTTAGCCAGTATAAAATTAATCATGACGGTTGGCTTAAAAGCCCGTCCGACTACAAAGATTATCAGCGGGAAGCATTTATTCTTTGCGCCGGAATTGGAATGGCTTACAACCAATATCATAACCAGAAACAAGCTGATGGACGGAAATTAATTTTTACTGTATTGAATTTGCTACTGAAACAACTTAGAAACACCGGCGATATGGCTTCAATTGATTACTTAACTCCGGTAAAATTTGCTTCAATAACTATAGGTGAATTAGATAAAGAACATGCAGATGAGTATCTTCAATTAATTACAGAAAAGAGTGATAAGCTAAAGTATATCCTGGTAGCATTACATGACCTTTGTGAATATTATAAAGCATTTATTCCGTCAGAAAAGCTACGCCATCTAATTAAGAAAAGAATAAGCGATGAATTCTGGATAATAGAAAATAAAAAATCAGAGGCTGTTTTGAAAGGCCAATTAGGCTATTACACAAAACTAAAAACAAAGGCATTGGAGTTGTGTCAGTAGCCATTATTTTAATTATCTGCTAAACAAAAATACATGAGTGAATTAAACAGGGTTTTCTATCATGAATTAGGACATTTTGTAGCACATGAACTAAACCGGATTTACTACGCCTGGCTTGGTACAAAATCTATTTCCATATTTCCTTTTCCAGAAAATCCTGAACTGTATTTAGGAGAAGCGAAAATGAATCTATCCCCGGATGAAAGGGGAAAAAAAGCACCATCACTTGGGCAACTGCCAATGTATTTGGCCTCTTCCAGCTACGGTTGTATTTTTCAATCTTACTACATGAAAACAGAGCTAAAAAAATGTTTTGATTTGAATGGGGAGGATGATATCCAGAAATGGATAGGAGCCTTATTTGCTAATGGTTTGGACTGGCTTAATTCGGATATTGCAGCCTGTGAAAGGGAATACTTTGATTTACTATCAAACAACAAAGAACTTGATGTATTTATGCAGTTAAACTCTTCTGATTATTTACTTGAATCGGCTGATAAAATCTATTCTGTTGATATTGCCAAGCTTCGCAGCGATACTTCCGCTTTTGTTGAAAAGCATTACTCACATTATAACTCTCTTATAGAAAAAATTAGCCAGATAATAGATGGAAATGTGGTATAGCGAAATAATCTTCAGCCAGTCTTACTGAAGGAATTAAGTGCCATTTTTAACGCCAGTAACAGGCCATTATCTGCACCTGCATTTACATCCGCAATATCATACCAATTGTCTTCTTTAGTCTTATATAATTTGAGGGTTTCGCCAGCAATATTTGTAATAAGATATTCATCTAAAACCGCTGTAGTAGTGCCAAGAATATTTGTTATTTCCACAGGTTTTATTGTGTAAAAATATTGGCTTCCATCTTCTAAAATTATCTGTTGTTTATGTGCTTCAATTATTTCACATTCCATACAGTAAAAATAATCATTCTGCCATTATTAAAATTAAATGTGTTGCCTGACTAAATATTAGCCATGCAAACGGCAATACTGGTACAGATTTTACACCAGTTTGAATATGCTTTTGCAAAAAGAAATAAAATTCTCAACGAATAAATTTTACAAGGGCTTAATGTGCCGTGTCTTGCACATGGCAAGATGTACAAACGTTATACGTTTGGGTCATCTTGCCCTTCACTCCGAAGTCGTTTCGGGGTATTGAAACAGAAAACTTAAAACTATGAAGAAGTTGGAAAGTGAAGTGAGGAATAAAATGGTAGTGGTAAGGATGAATGAAACTGAATTTGAAAAGGCTGAAAAGTTCAGAAAAAAAACTACTGAAAGATACCTGAGTACTTATGTTAGAAAATTGAGTTTACAAAAACCTCTCACAGTAAAGTACAGAAACGAAAGTGCCGATGATTTTTTATTGGATATGTTGAATCTGAAAAAAGAACTGAATGCCATCGGCAACAATTTTAACCAGGCCGTACACAAATTACACTTGCTGGATAAGATACCTGAGTTCAGGTTTTGGGTGCTGCAGTATGATGGGTTACAAAAAGTGCTAATCAACAAAGTAGAAGAAATAAAATTACGGATGAATCAACTCTATGAGCAATGGTTGCAAAAATAACTACACCGAAAAGTATTGAAGCTGCACTTAACTACAACGAAAAGAAAGTGCAGAAGGGAAATGCAGTTTGTCTTCATGCAGCTAATTATCTCAAAGATGCAAAGAATATGAATTTTTATCAAAAATTAAAAGGCTTTGAAAGGTTGAATACTTTGAATGAAAGAGCAACAACTAAAACCCTGCATGTATCACTCAATTTTGACCCATCAGAAAAGCTGGCTGAAAGTAAGTTGTTACAAATTGCATCTGACTACATGGAAAAAATTGGATTTGGAAATCAACCGTACCTTGTTTACAGGCATGAAGATGCCGGGCATCCACACATTCATGTAGTGAGCACAACTATCAAACAAGATGGCAGCAGAATTAACACCCACAACATCGGCAGGAATCAATCGGAAAAAGCAAGAAAAGAAATTGAGCAATTGTATGGGTTGGT
This sequence comes from Ferruginibacter sp., assembly GCA_017983695.1. Taxonomy (GTDB): domain Bacteria; phylum Bacteroidota; class Bacteroidia; order Chitinophagales; family Chitinophagaceae; genus Ferruginibacter. Next base: position 17,067 of record JAGOAX010000006.1, on the reverse strand, counting down.
AAAAGCAGAAAGGCAGCAGCAACTATCAAAGCCCGGTATTAAGCCGGTTGATGTTGAGAAAGCTGTTTACGGAAAGACTGAAACTAAACGTAGTATTTCTAATGTGGTGGGTGCAGTCTTCAGTCAGTACAAGTTTACTTCCTTACCAGAATTTAATGCAGCACTCAAACAGTTTAATATAGTTGCCGACAGAGGAAAAGAAGAAGGAAGAATTTACAAGAACCGTGGATTGGTTTATCGCATATTGGATGCCAAAGGAAATAAAGCAGGTGTTCCCATTAAAGCAAGTTCTATTGGTTGCAAACCGATACTGGATAATCTGGAAAATAAATTTACTGCTAATGAAACAGCAAAAGAATCACTAAAGCCATTTGTAAAAATCAAACTGGATGATTGCCTTTCACAAACACCTTCTACAATGAAAGAATTGGTGGAGCAGTTGAAACAGAAAAGCATCTATACGCTGCTTCGCCAAAATACTGAAGGCAGATTGTACGGAATCACTTTTGTTGACAATCAAAACAAAGTTGTTTTTAACGGTAGCGATTTAGGCAAGGGTTACAGTGCTGCGGCATTGCAAAGCAGGTTAGCAACAAGCAATGTAAAGTCGCAAACACAAGATGAAACAAAAGGCAGCAGTTCCGGGGGTTCCATTCAAAAAGAAATGAATCAACAAAAGCACCAGGAAAAAACAATTCCTCTCACAACAAAAACGGAAAGCCCGTTAGATGTGCTGCTATCTACAAAAGAGCAATACGATAATATACCCAACAGCCTGTTAAAAAAGAAACGAAAAAAGAAGAAACAAAATTTGTAAAAAATAAAACGATGTTATGTCACACACAGGAGAGAATGAACAGGGGCTGCGGAAGATAGTTGACCTGACAAGATTTGCCAGCATTTTTATTTTGCTGCTGCATTTTTATTATTACTGTTATGTCGCTTTTGACCAGTGGGAAATTACAAGTACCATCACAGACAGGTTGATGAAAAACATTTCCAACACTGGTTTATTTCATAATAAGCTTACATCAAAATTTATGGCATTAGGGCTGCTGGTTATTTCATTATTTGGTTCACAAGGCAAGAAAGATGAAAAGATAAATTGGAGAAGCATCACAGCATATTTGCTGATTGGATTGCTGCTCTATTTTTCCAGCCAGCTTTATTTTAAACTACAGTACGATGTGCAAACAGTCGCTATTGTTTACATGACTGCCACAGGGATTGGCTTTCTATTGATACTGGCTGGCGGCAATTTACTCAGCCGATTAATCCGGTTAAATTTAGGAGACGATGTTTTTAATTCTCTCAACGAAACCTTTCCGCAGGAAGAACGGTTAATCAGTAATGAATACTCCATCAACCTGCCTGCCCGGTACAACCTGAAAGGCCGGGGGAGAAAAAGTTGGATAAATATCATCAACCCATTTCGAGGATTGTTGGTTATTGGCAGCCCTGGTGCAGGTAAAAGTTGGTTTGTAATTCAGCATGTAATTAAACAGCACATAGAAAAAGGCTTTGCCATGTTTGTGTACGACTTTAAGTACGATGATTTGAGCCGCATTGTTTACAACTGGCTGCAGCAAAATAAACATAACTATTCAGTTAAGCCATCTTTCTATGTTATCAATTTTGATAACCTTTCTGTATCTCACCGATGCAATCCCCTTGACCCAAACAGTATGAATGACATAACGGATGCCACTGAAAGTGCCAGGACTATTCTGTTAGGATTAAACAGGGAATGGATAAATAAACAGGGAGATTTTTTTGTAGAATCACCCATCAATTTTGTTACTGCAGTTATCTGGTTTTTACGAAAATATGCCGATGGAAAATATTGCACCCTGCCGCATGTAATAGAATTGATGCAGGCAGAATATGATGAATTGTTTCCGGTACTTAACACACAGCCTGAAATTGAAGTGTTGGTAAATCCTTTTATCACTGCTTACCAAAACGATGCAATGGAGCAATTGGAAGGTCAGGTTGCCTCTGCAAAAATTGGTATGGCAAGATTAGCAGCACCACAACTCTATTGGGTACTATCAGGCAACGATTTTACGTTAGACATTAATAATCCAAAGCATCCAAAGATTGTTTGTGTGGGTAACAACCCGGAGAAGCAGCAGATTTATGGAGCTGTGTTGTCGCTTTATGTTTCCCGGTTAGTGCGACAGGTAAATAAAAAAGGGATGCAGAAATGTAGTTTGGTTTTTGATGAATTTCCAACAATTTACTTCAACAATATTGACAGCCTGATTGCAACTGCAAGAAGTAATAAAGTTGCCACTACTTTAGCTATGCAGGATTTTAGTCAGCTCAAAAAAGATTATGGCCGGGAGCAAGCAGATGTAATTGTAAACATCACCGGCAACATCATCAGCGGTCAGGTAATGGGTGAAACCAGTAAACTGTTAAGCGAACGTTTTGGAAAAATTATGCAGGACAGGCAAAGTGTATCTATTAACCGGACAGATACTTCTATCAGTCACAGTAAGCAATTAGATGCCGCTATACCGGCCAGCAAAATTGCCGCCCTTTCTTCCGGTGAGTTTGTTGGTATGGTTGCCGATGACCCATTGGAAAAAATCAAACTCAAAATGTTTCATTCGGAAATTATTAACGACCATGAAAAACTAAATGCAGAAGTAAGTAACTACCAGGATATTCCTGCAGTCTCCAAAGTTACCCAGCAACAGGTACTGGATAATTATTACCAGGTAAAGATGGATATTAAGAGGTTGATTGGGGAGGAAGTGGGGAGGTTGAAAAAAGAAGCTGCAACATAGTGTAAGAGTTTTTACTTACCATGAGTATAAAGTCGAATCTCATTAACATACATTCTTTACCCTGGTCACAATTAATCTATTTGCTTTTCAATCACATAATTTTCATATCTTGAAAATCAGGAAAAAATTATGTGACAAAATGTATCTATCGTCAATTAAAATCAAGGGTTATAAAGTTTTTAATCAAGAGTTTACAGTCACTCTCAATTCGGGGTTGAATATTCTTGTTGGAGAGAATGGCTCTGGAAAAAGTACGGTAATTGATTCAATAAGGTTGATATTACTGGAAGATGAGTATGGAAGAAGTGGAATTGATGCTTCAGATTTTCACAGGTCTATTGACCAGCCAGCAAAGGCAAAAGGAGCAGGGAAAATTGAGATAAGAACAGAATTTGACTCACTCAACGATGATGAACAAGTAGCCTATTTGCCCTGGCTAAACATTACTACACCAACGAAAGCAATTCTAAATCTATCTATAGAGAATAAGGAAGACGCAAGGGGCAAGTTCAAAAGAAAAATTTGGGGCAATGAATCAGAAAGTGGATTATTTGAGTGGGAACTTCTCAATAGAATAGCCTGCATTTACCTGCCGCCCCTTCGTGATGCTGAAGATAAACTGAAAGCATATAAGGGTTCAAGATTAGCAAGGCTTCTCAAAAATTTAAAGAAAACTGAAAGCTCAGATGAACAACATCCGCTTGAAAAAAAGTTTGCTGCGTTCAATAGAGATTTGTTGCGAGACGATTCTATAAAGTCGGCTAATAAATCTATACAGGATAATTTGCTAAAATCAGTTGGCCAAATTTTTGGGCAAGATGCTTCCATACAATTTTCTGAAATAAATTTCGATAGAATTGTCGAAAGATTAAAACTCTTATTTTATCCGCTGCTACCTAGCACAGGAGCAACAAGAGACCTGAATATGTTCAGGGAATTAGAGGAAAATAGTCTTGGATTTAATAATATTCTTTACCTGGCAACTATACTTGCAGAGTTGGAGGGGTTAGATAGCTTAAAAACTTCGCATAAAGTTTTACTGATTGAGGAACCAGAAGCCCATCTACACCCACAGTTACAAATAAGGTTGCTACAGTTCTTAAATGAAAAAGCTTTAGAAGATAATATCCAAATAATTGTTACTACACATTCTCCAACTTTAGCAGCTTCAATTAACATAAATACGTTGAAAGTACTGACAATAAAGAGAGCCGGGGAGTGCCCTGTTTATACTTCAATATCACAGTGTGGTTTTGACAACGACACAAAGAATTTTTTGCAAAGATGGCTGGATATAACGAAATCAATTCTTCTTTTTGCAAAAGGTGTTTTAATGGTTGAAGGTATTGCAGAAGCATTGGTAATAAAAGAACTAACGCCTTATATTCTCAGAAAACTTGCTATTGATAATCCCGGAAAGAAATATCTGAAAGATTTGGAAGAGTATGGCATATCAATAATAAATCTTAATGGCATTTATTTTCGCCATTTTATGACTCTGTTTCAGGGTTATAATAAAAAAGAAGATGGAAGTTTTGAAAAAACTGATTATATACCTATAAAATGTGCCGGACTAACGGATAACGACCCCGACACAGCAACAAAGCCAACTGCACAAAATCCAGCAGCAGGAAAAAATTATCAACTCTACATGATTCAAGATTTAGAAAACAACTCTCAACTCTGCAGATTATTTTCTAACCTTAAAACATTTGAATACGATTTAGCATTAGCAGGAAACAATCTCAGTGTTATGTCGGAAGTACAACTGTCTTTAACAACAACTAACGGGCCTATTAAAATACAACTTGAACAATATGTTCAAACAAACTGGTGTCAGAAAACACCACAGGAAAAGGCTGATGCTGCATTTTGGCTTTTGGAACACATAGATAAAGGTGAGTTTGCACAAAGCCTCTCTCAAAGGCTTTCTGAGTCTAATACCATTTTTACAATACCTGCTTATATCATTAATGCAATTAAATGGCTTGTAGATTGAAATGTTGAAATCAAAAAAATATAAACTTCTTTACAAAATCAACACTTCATTGAATTGCAGTATTGAAGATTTGATGAAACTCAGCGATGAACAATTTGAATATATCAACCACTATTTAAAACATTCATCTTTTTTAAAAGCTTGCCCAGGCAGCGGCAAAACCGAAGTAATAGGCATTAAAAGTGCTTATGAAATACATAAATGGCAATCAAAACATTCAGGCATCGCTGTTGTTACCTTTACTATAAGTGCAGCAAAAGAATTAAACAGCAGGGTTAGGAAATTCGGTGCCGTATCAACAGAGACTTTCCCTCATTTTATAGGAACATTTGATAGCTGGATTCATAATTATATTCTTCAACCTTTTTGCCATTATCTTACAGGCTACCTTGGAAAAGATGGTGACAAAAGTATGAGGTTGGTAGATGTTGAAAGTTCAGCAGGATTTCTTTCAAACTACACAACCAATATTTTTAAAGATGGGCAAACCCGTCCTGTGAAGGTGACAGAATATTACTACGATTACCAGAACAATCTGCAAGGGCAGGATGATAGAATTGATGGGTTCTTAAAATCACTTACTGCTGCTAATGATATTAAAGCCTTGAAGGAAAATAAAAAGAAGTTTATTAAAGCAGGCTTTGTTACATATCCAGATGTTGAATGGTTATCTAATATTTTACTAAATAGTTATCCCGTTTTGCAAGAAAGATTAGCACAACGGTTTCCCGTTATAATTGTAGATGAATGCCAGGATTTATCAAAAGGCCAAATAAACATTCTTGACTTACTTCGGAATAAAGGGACAAATATGCATTTTGTGGGAGACCTTAACCAGTCAATTTATGAGTTCAGAAAAGTAAACCCACAAGACATAGAGGCTTACATACAAAATAGCGGTTTTGTAATTCGTCAGCTAACTAACAATTACAGAAGCTGTCAATCTATAGTTGATATAACAGAAAAAATTATTGGAAATCAGGTGTCGATTATTGGGCATGAAAATCAAATGTGTCAGCGTCCATGTGTGCTTTGGCAGTATGACGACCAAACTTTTACCCAATTACCTCAAATGTTTGAAGACTTCATCTTGGCAAATGGGATGGATAAAAAAAATTCAGTAATTCTTGCAAGAGGCAAAACCACTATCGCCAACCTGAGAACACAAAAAGATAAATACGGTTATTCAAAACCAGAACTACTTGCTATTGCTTTACATTGTTGGCATAAAACCGAAAGAAATACAGAAGATATTAATAACGCCTTATTTTATTTAGGCCGGGCATTATGCCTGTTAGCATTTGGTGGGCAGGGAGATTCGAGAAACCAGTATTGCCCTGATGGATATGACCATGTTGAATGGCGGCTTCTTTTAAAAATGATATTAGACCAGAGTAAGTCTATTTATCCTTTCATAGAGCTCAATCAAGAACTTACATGGACAAAATGGATACCGAAATTGAAATTATTTTTGCAGCCGTTATGGAATGAGTTAATAGGGAAAACTGCTGAATGGGCTGATGCATCTTTGAAGCTGAGGTCACCAGGAGGAATGAAAGATGTTCATGTAAAAAACTCTTGCTCACAAGTTGGAGTAAAGAATATGTTTAGAACTACTACAATACACAGTGTAAAAGGAGAAACGCTTAATGCGGTTCTTTTAGTTTCACACCCAAATAAGCTAAGTCCCGGAGGGCATTTCAGCCATTGGCTTAAAGAAGGGAATTATGACCCGGAGCATATTCGATTTGCTTATGTTGCTATGTCAAGACCTAAATATGCATTGATAATTGCGACACCAAAACTTAAAAATGCAGAACTTGCAAAACTGCAAAATCTTGGCTTTATCCCTGAACCATGATATAGCACACTATGATAACATTTACTTTTAAAGACGATAAAATACTTCTTCAGTATACACCCGAAAGAGACGAAAACTGGATAAAGGAAGCAATTGACAGACGACCTTATATTACCCTCAAGAAAACCTTTACCTTCTGGAAAGAACTTTTAATAGTCGAAAAAGAAAATAACGGTAGTGAAGAAGACGAGTTTCCTGATTTTGAAGAATTTGAAACTACCACATTTCTATTTGCAATATTAAATGGTGATTATTACAAGCTAATAAAGGGTATAGTTACCGATAAATTTGACATTTATTTTCATAAAGTCCTTCCAATTACGGCGGATTATTTTGTTGCCGATTCAAATGTTTCGGTATTCACAGTAATAGGTAATATCTACAAAGGGGATATTTATATAGGCGGAGAAAAGCCAGAATCACTATCCGGTGAAGCATTTGATAATCTTCTAAAACTTTTTCCTACTGCTTATGAGAGAAAGAAATATATTGAAGCAAGAGTTTCATCCGTTTTTAGAAATTATTTTGATAACGTAAAGGATGCTGAGAAAACTTATCAGAAGTACGTTGATAAAAAACTATCGAATAAGGGTAACAATCTTTCAAAGACTTTTCAGGAATATGAAATTGCCAAGTATAATATTATTCTCGATAAACTAAAGGCAATGCTTTTGCAAGAAATTGATTACAGTGAACATCAATGGCAGGAGGAAATTTTGCAAATTGTACTGTTACTATATCCAAAATATGTTTTTGTGTTTAGAGAGGTTCCGGTTTATTCTAAATATACTGATGGCATAAAAGAAAAATCTTTGGATTTTCTTTTGGTTGACAGCAACGGCAATACAGATATTATCGAAATAAAAAAGCCTTTTGAGAATGCTATTATGACAAAAGGGGTTTATCGGGATAATTTTATACCATTAAGAGAATTATCTGGTACGGTAATGCAGGTAGAGAAATATGTCTATTATCTTAACCGATGGAGTGAAGAAGGCGAGAAACATCTTACAAATAAATATAAAGATGCGATACCAGAAGGTTTTAGTATTAAAATTACAAACCCCAGCGGCATCATTATAATGGGTAGGGAAAACAATTTATCAACGGAACAAAAACGGGATTTTGAAGTAGTAAAGCGAAAATATAAAAACGTTGTAGATATCATAACCTACGATAGTTTAATTGAGCGGTTGGAAACAACAATAAAGCAAATGAAAAAATTATAAAAAATCATTCTAACAATTTCCCCAATTCATCCGTATCAGGTAATATCCCTTTCATTTACACCGGTGCTTATTCTGAATACTTTATTAATACCCAGCGGAATTGGAAAAAAAACTCAATCTGTTTCATTCCGAAATCAGCAACGACCATGAAAAGCTAAATGCATAAGTTAGGAACTACCGGGATATTCCTGCAGTTTCAAATGTTACCCAACAGCAGGTGCTGGATAATTATTACCAGGTGAAGATGGATATTAAAAGGTTGATTGGAGAGGAAGTGGGGAGGTTGAAAGCGGAGAAAGAAAGTGAAGCGTAAGGCCACGAAGGAAATATTAATTTATTGTTAGGAATCCTTACTATATTTGTACAGACAATATTGTCACATCAAGCTAAATTCTTCTAAAAATGAGTAAGTCAATTTTTTACCATGCCGGTTGTCCTGTATGTGTAAGTGCCGAACATGACATTTTGAGTCTATTAAATCCTTCAGATGTTGAAGTGGTTCATCTTGGAAACGACAAATCAAAAATTGCTGATGCTGAAAATGCTGGGGTAAAGTCTGTTCCTGCTTTGGTAACGCCAAGCGGGAATGTATTGCATATCAATTTTGGGGCATCAATGGCTGATGTTAAAGGCTGAAGGATTTACGAGCAGTCCGTTTCGGATTAACGGACTGTTCTTTTATTATTACCAAAATAATTAACTCATGAAAGTTTCTGTTTGGGATACTTATGTGCCGAAGAAAGACGGCAGCATTATGCACTTTGATATTATTGTTCCGCATTCCTTAAAAGATGAAACAAAAATTTATACATTTGGTAAGGATTACTTACAATCTAAAGAACAAGCTGGGCAACCGTTGACAGCTAAAGAGTGCCGTTTTTGTCATATAGAAGCGGCCACAACAGAAATGGAAAAAGTGATTGCAGAAAAAGGGTATTATATAGTAGAAATGGAAAATTGTAAATAGCATGTCGGTATTTAACCTAAAGTATCAAAATACCAGTCTTGATAATAAGATAGTTGCCGGTCTTGAAAGATTGTCGCTGGTATTCAAGGTTTTGCTATGGGAGAAAGCCAAACAGTACGGTTTAAGCCCCATGCAAATACAGTTACTCATTTTTATTCAGCACCACACTTCTGATAAATCAACTGTCAGCTATCTGGCACAGGAATTTAATGTAACCAAACCTACCATCAGCGATGCGGTAAAAGTGCTGGAGCAAAAAAAGATAATTAAAAAAAAAGCTGATACAGGCGATACCAGGAGTTACACTATTCAGTTAACAACTGCCGGAAAAAATATTGTTTTGGATACAGAACATTTTGTGAACCCGGTTACAGAAGTTATTGCAGGCATATCTCAGCCGGAAAAAATAGTGCTATGGCAAAATATAATAAGACTGATTAACCAACTTCATCAAACAGGAACCATTGCCGTACAACGTACCTGCCATTACTGTAAACATTTCTCCTCAAAAAACAAAGCTCCTTACTGTAAATTATTAGAACAAAAACTGCTACTGCAGGATATCAGGATTGATTGTGCTGAGTTTGAAATGGTTTAGTTAATTTTTAAGAAACCTGATACTTTTAATGTTACCCAGCAGGGGTGCTGGATAATTACTACAGGTAAAGATGGATATTAAACGGTTGATTGGAGAGGAAGTGGTGAGGTTGAAAAAATTGCAGTCCTAAATTAATTTCTCTCTCACATAATGCAGTGCCTATTTGATGCTACAATTACAAATCATGTTTACTTCATGTACTTTACACGCCTATTATCAAAGGCTTTCATTTTCCCCTCTAATATATCAACAATGCGGTTATTGATTGTTATGTTTTCAATTCCACCTGAGTTGCATGAAACCTTGTAGTCGTTTTCTTTATCAATATCCATATAGATTATTTGTTCAGCATCTGCAACAATAGCTAAGTTGGGATTATGTGTTACCATAATAATTTGCCGCAACTTCTTTGCATTTTTTATATATGGCACTAAGATTTCAGCTACACTTTGATTATCTAAATTATCCTCTGGCTGGTCAATAATCAATGGTTTATTGTCTTTATCAAGAACGAGGTAAAAGACTAATAAAAGACCACCTTTTTCACCTGGTGATAATTGGCTTAAGCTCTTTCCGTTTAGCCTCAAATCATATTCAGGGTTTAGATACTTAAGGGAGCAAATAAAATTATAGAAGTCTTGTTTGCGACCTTCCTTAAAACGAATATCAGAAGAAGAAAGGTCTTCTATGAAAGCTGTAATATCAGCGGGGTCATCAAAGTTGTATTTCTCGATAATTTTTTTTAACGCATCATCGCCATTTTGATAAAATGCACCGTACCTATTAACATAATCAAAAAACTGAGCAAAAAAGCCTTTATCAATTTTGAAAGAAGTTTCAATAGAAATATTTTGCTCTTTAGAAAAATTTTGTAAAACAGTTGAAATTGCTTCTTTAATTTTATTGTAAATATTCTGTACATCCTGCTTTTGAGAATATATACCGAAAATAATACTATTCCTTTTCTGTTTTATTCCTGCAAGGTCATTTTGTAAATTTTGCTCCAAATAATTTAACTCAGCCTGGTAAAATAATAATGAGTTATCAGTTGAACTGTCACCGGTTAATATTTTTTTCTTTGCATCCCAGTCTTTTATTTTTTGTTGATATTCTTGCCAATCTTTAAATGGCTTTTCTAAGTCTTTTGATATGACCTCTCGTTGTTGGAATATTGAATCCTTTTTTACATACATACTTAACTCGACATTATCCTTTTTTACTGAATCTTTAGATAAGTGAATATTTGATGCAGCAATCCTTACTTTTTCTACTGCAATAAGTTCCTCTATTTTTTTAATATTGTATGTCAGGCCGATAACCTCTTTTATATCCAAGTCATACTTTTGATACTGTTCAGCTTTACTATTTCGCCACGTTTCAAATTTTTCAGCAGTCGAGATAATTTCATTTTGCATTATCTCCAATTCTGATAATCTTATTTTAAAATCACTCAATTTTTTTTCTTCACTTTCAATTAGATTTTCTACTATTTCTAAATTTCTATTTAGCTCTGATAGGTTTTCAGCTTTTTCCCTTTGCTCCTTTGAGGCAGATGAATCTGTTTCAGGATTTATTGCTATTACGATTTTACTTTTTTCTATTTCATGATTTTCAAGCTCTGATTTCTTTGAAAAGAGTTTATTCTTAATACTGCTTTTATAATCATCTGAGGTCTTTAATTCAAGAATATCAATTGTCTTATTTGATTCACTTAATTTAATTTTTAACTCCTCTATTTTTTGATTGATGAGTTGCGTTTGAAAAGATTCCAATTCGCCAAAGCTTTTCATTCCAAGCTTGTCTGAATCATCAAGTCGCAAAAAGACAACTTTATTAATTTCCTCCTTAAATGCCCCGTCTTCATTATTACATAGCTTTTCTAAGTATGACTGGGGAATATATTTTACCCTTTCAATGTTTGTGTAATCAATGTTTTCATTCAGTTGTTTTTGATTTTGTGATTTATCAAACCATGTTAAGGCACCTGTAAAGTTTTCAGCGTATCCACGTTGACAAAATTTTTCCCTGTTTAGAAATGAAAAATCTTTTTGCTCTACATGGGCATTCCCTAATAGTCCAAGTATATCCGCAATAGCACTTTTTCCTTTCCCTTTATTACCAATAACAGCAATCAGTTCAAAACCCAGGTTAATTCTAAAATCATCAAACCATACTCCTTTTCTTTTGTCATAGGAAGCGATACTATTGATGCTTATAGAATCAATGTAATTATTTCTTGAACTTTTAATCCTGTCATACAAAGCAGGGTATTTGCCAATAAAAACTCTGTCTTGAGGCTCAAACAAAATTTGTCGCATTCCTTCAAAAGTTGGGTCTGCTTTTATCCAGCAATACCTTTCTTTGTCGGGCTCAAAAAGCTTATCGTAGCCGTGAGCATCAGAACCCCAAATACACGGTTTTAGCGATTTGAACTCTTTAATAAAATCTTCAGGGCTTTCCGCTTTTTCCCCAAGGCCAAATTCAATCGTTTTTGGATTAGAACTAAATAGGACATGGCATCGAGATATTAGAATTTTTCTTGTCAATCCATCCTGGCTTTTCCATTGAATTTCTGACAAATCCTCATCCGATGGGACTGCAATAAAATATTTGTCTTTAAAGTCATTATTTTTAGTAAGTATCTCAACTATTTGTACATCATCAACAACCGCATGAGTCATCCCAACTTGAGCAGGAGTTCCAGAAATATCCGGTTGCTCATTTTTTAATTTCTCCCCAAGCTTAATTAGGTTATCAAGTTTTAGGCTTTTTAATTTATCACTTTCATTTGGTTCAGCTTCGTACACAAATTTTATATCGTGGAGAAAGCTTTCTTCAATAGTCTTAATATTAACTTCATTAGAGAAAATGACATGAAAGTTTACCCTTCCGTTTTCTGTTCTTTTTTCTGAGCCATTGATTTTGATAATTTGTACAATCTTATTTAATCGAAATTCAATATTAGGAAGTACGAGGATGTTTTTGATTTTCTGAATTTCTTCGATGGTGAATATTTGTTTTAATTTTTCTTCATTGTCTAAATATTCGGTTTTGATTTTTTTGTATCCATCAATAGTGAAATAATCGGTAATACCGATAACTTCAATTCGTTTTTCAATTGCTTTTGTAAATAGTGTCTTTACATAAGTATCAAAATTATTTCCAAATTTATTTTCCAATGCTGAAAATGGCGAATGCACATGAAAATCACATTTACGCCAAATTGAACCCCTTGAATTATTCATTGTCATTTTTTAGAAAACCTAAGTTAACGCAAAATGAATAGAATTTTATAGTCGCTGCCATTCTAACCAACCGATGAAAGGATTGCCACGCAACGATGATGCTATGAAATACTGAAGCTGGTATAAAAAAATCACTCCAACAACTTTCCCAACTCATCCGTATCAGGCAATATCCCTTTCATTTGCACCGGCGTTTGTTTAGAGGTTTTATAAGTAGCCACACCCATGGCTTTATCAAAACTCTTAATGGCAAACTCAACAACTGTATTATTTTTCTCTTTGCAAAGCACAATACCAATGCTGCTATTTTCCTGCTGTAGTTTTACTTTTTCATCCAGCACATTCAGGTAAAAATTAAGTTGCCCGGCATCGGCAGGTTTAAATTTCCCTTTCTTTAGTTCATATGTTGCCAAGCCGGTTATGTGTTGTTGAGTCATTCTGCATCCAATTTAGTAATTCTTAGCTGTTAATACACAACATAATTTTAACACGTTTTATTGTACCCTTTTTCATATTCCAGACGTAACTGTATAAATCAGATTACGATATATAATGGTTACGTTAGAGCAAATATGTAAACGTTCCTATTATCGGGAAAGGCATATTCATACACCTTTACTACAGGAAAGACTTCAATACCTTCAATATTGGGTTGATCGGAATACATCACTTCATACGCTTAAATCCATTGCTCAATATCTTTTACGAATTGTTGAATATCTGCATTTGGAAAATAGCGGGACCATTACTCTTCCTCAAATAGAAAAAGCTGCAATCCGGTGGGCCAAATACCAATATAATCATCCACAGAAAAAAGCTTCGTTTTCAAAAACAGGAAAGAAGCGATTCATTTGGTACGCAGTAGACTGGCTAAAAAGACTCAATCGGTTAGAACCATTGCCTGAAGAAAGAGTGCCACTATTTACTAAGATATTTGAGCGACGCAAAGCTCTCCGTCGCCACACCTCAGCTCCATTATTGAAAGAACGTATCATGTATTTGCAGTACTGGGCAGATAATGGAGCAGTGGAAAACTCTTTGCGAAGGATAGCACAATATCTTTTAATAGTGATGGACTATCTCAAGTTCTTTAAGCTGCGAATGGTATCGGTAAATGATATTGAACAGGCTGCAAAAAAATGGGCGACCAGGCAGTCAATTCTTCGCCCGGAAAATAATTATTCAAAATTTGCCAAAGCAAGATTTGTTTGTGACGCCAGTCATTGGTTTGAAATGCTTGGGTGTTTAAATAAAGAAAGCAAACCACCTTTACCGTTTGCAGAACAGTTTTCCAAATACGTTGACTATATGCGCCTGGAACAGGGCCTATCCGAAAACACGATCGGGGGGAGATTTTTTCAACTCAAAGATTTTCTGATAAGCATAAACCAAAAAAGAAAAACACTTGCAACCATTACACCTCTGACAGTAGATGAAGTGCTGGCAAAAAAACACAATATAGACGGTTACTCAAGGAGGTCTGTTCAATCTTACGCATCAGTAGTCAGGTCATTTTTAAGATACATGGAGAATCAAGGCTGGTGTTCCGAAGGCCTGGCAAACTCTATTAAAGCACCCCGTGTGTACAGCTACGAGTCATTGCCCTCCTCGCCATATTGGGATGATATAAAAAAAGTAGTAGCAAACAGCAGAACCAATTATCCAACCGACATTCGTGACTATGCTATTTTACTGCTGCTCTCTGTGTATGGTATGCGAAGCAGCGAAGTGGTTAACCTTTGCCTGGATGATCTTGATTGGAAAAATGAACGACTTTATTTAAGAAGAGCGAAGCGATCAAAACCACAAATCTATCCTCTAACGCCAATCGTTGGCGAAGCAATATTGCGCTATTTAAAGGAGGTCAGGCCAAATAATTATTTGCTTAAAGAAGTTTTTATAAGCAGGCGGTCGCCATACCGGTCTTTAAAAACATCTGCTATTTATCAGATTGTCAGCAGAAGGCTGAAACCGCTAAAATTGAAAATTAAACATCATGGGCCACATGCATTGCGGCATGGTTGTGCCACTCATTTAATTAATGAAGGCATCTCATTAAAAGAAATAAGTGATCACCTCGGACATCAGAATTTAGAAACTACACGGATTTATACAAAAGTTGATCTCACAAGTCTGCGTAAGGTCACTGAACTTAATTTAGAAGGGCTGCTATGAAACTTGAACAATTAATCCCTCAATACATCGGCTATCGAAAGTCATTAGGGGAAAAATTTAAAACCAATGAAACCTATTTAAAGGCTTTTTGTAAAGCGATGGGCCCATCAAGACACATTAAAGCCTTAACTAAAAAAAAGATAAACGATTTTCTTTACGGTAGAGCTTCAATAACATCAGGCTGGTTTATCAAGCACAGTGCTCTTCTTGGCTTTTATAAATATGCATTGGCACGAAACTATATTACCCAAATACCATTGCCCGATATTTTGCCTAAGCGGCCACCACCTTTTGTCCCTTACATTTATTCAAACTCAGAATTAAAGCGTCTTTTTGACACTGCGCTAACTTATCAGGTAAACAGAAGCCATATTGCGCCATACATGGTACGCACTTTACTCATTCTTACTTATGCTCTTGGCTTAAGGTTGCACGAAACCCTGTCTATTACTTTGGGAGATATAGATATGGATCGCCTGGTAATAACAATACAACAATCAAAGTTCTATAAATCACGACTGGTTCCATTCAATCAGCAAATAAAAAAGGTGATGAACTCATATTTACATTGGAGGATAAAACAAGGGCAATCCCGATCCCCCGATACGCATTTGTTTATCGGCAAGAATAATCAACCGGCTAATCTTTGGACTATCGAACAAATTTTTAAAAGGATAAGAGAAAAAGCCGGAATTGAACGAAACGATAAAGCCAGGTATCAACCCAGACTTCATGATCTCAGGCACACTTTTGCTGTCAATAGATTAGTTAGCTGGTATCAGGAGAATAAAAACGTTCAACAACTGCTGCCGGTATTGTCAGTATACCTGGGTCATAAATATCTTGCTCATACAACAGTTTACCTGACTATGACGGACAATCTACTTGACGAAGCAAAGATGCGTTTTGAAAAATATGCAAAAGGTGAACAACAATGAAAGACGCTCAATATTTAAGTCCATGGATAAAACGGTTCTTGCTGGAATACCTTGTCAGCACCAGGAACCTATCAAAGAATACGCAACTGAGTTATCGGGATACGCTCAGGTTGTTGTTGCCATTTATGGCTAAGAAAACTAAAAAGGCTATTGATAAATTGCTTGTAGATGATATTGGCACTACTGCTATCAAAGCCTTTCTTACCGAATTAGAAACAAATCGTAACTGCTCTTTGTCTACACGCAATCAGCGTTTAGCTACTATCCATGTTTTTGCAAAATTTATTGGATTAAACAGCCCTGAGCATGTGGAATGGTGCCGCCAGGTACAAATGATCCCATTTAAGAAAGCAAAACGTACATTAATAACCTATCTTGAAAAGATTGAAATGGATGCGCTGCTGAATGCCCCCGACATACAAACAACTCAGGGAAAACGGGATCACGCACTCTTACTTTTTCTTTATAATACCGGAGCCAGGTCTGATGAAGCCGCACAATTAAAAATTGCCGACATAAATATGCCGCATGCCTTGAAAAGAGATTTATCTACCGTTCTTATCAGAGGTAAAGGAAACAAATTAAGACGTTGCCCGTTATGGCAACAAACCGTTGATGAGCTAAATACATTAATATCCGGCAGGAGTTCTTCAGAGCCTGTATTTTTAAATCGCCGCAGGCAACCATTAACCCGGTTTGGTATCCACACATTAGTCAAACGCTATGTAAAACAAATTACCAGACAGCTACCTGCTCTACAAAAGAAACGGGTTAGCCCCCATACTATACGTCATACAACTGCCACACATTTATTAAGAGCAGGTGTAGATATTAATACTATCAGGGCCTGGCTCGGGCATGTATCCATCAATACCACTAACATTTATGCAGAAGTAGATCTTGAGATGAAAGCAAAGGCATTGGCATGTTGTGAAATTACAGAAGACATAAAAGCAACCCACTGGCGGGATAGCAAGGATTTAATGACCTTCCTGGACTCTATTTAAACACTCCTGGTCTTTATGTTATCTTGCAATGCACGTAAGAGGTTAGTAAATAATATTTAAATCGTTCAACAACACATAACCGGCTTGGCAACATATGATTTGTTATGTTGTGCACAACATAAAAGGTCAAAAGCCACCAGGCATTGCAGGTGCCGGTTAAAAAAGAGCAGGTCAATAAAAAATTCATCTCCATCCACTTCAAGCCGGTATTGGTTGCCAATAAAGCAAAAACCTTTGCCCATTTGCAATATAA
>JAGOAX010000019.1 GCA_017983695.1 Ferruginibacter sp. | reverse complement strand
GGTGCTTATTATTTGTATTCAAGAGGTTTGGACAATGGCACTACAAAAAATAATCACTTCCTCACACTAAACGCTAATTTTTCTCACCTGGCACTTACTAAAGATTTTTACCTGCGGATTAACCCACAGGTGTTTTATTTATATCAGGATGGCAGAGAAGGTTATTTTACAACTGGATTAATTGCTTTGGCGAAAAACAATTTTCCGTTATCGGTTTCTTATCTTATTAATAAAAGAATAAGCGGCAACATACTGAGTAAAGATTTTATCAACAGCTTTAGCCTCATTTATTCTTTTAACCGAAAATTTATTGCAAAGTAAAAATTGTACAACAACTAAATAGGAACTATATGAAATCATTAATTGCGGTAACGCTTTGTTTCCTTCTTGTTAAACAAGGTTTATATGCACAGCAAGATTCAGTTATGCAAGTAGTGACGTACTCTACGACAGAACAACAAGTGCTAAGCCTTTCCAAACAAAAATGGCAATGGATGGCAGACAAAAATGTTGATTCACTGACTACACTCTTCCATGAAAAATCAATGTTTGTGCACATGGGCGGCAGTTGGGGGAAAGACCGTGAGATAAATGTTATTAAAGAGGGTACCATTTGGTATAAAAAAGCGGAAGTATATACAACGTCAGTAAATATTATTGACAATACAGCCATTCTATTAAATGATATTGACTTAGTGGCTGTTGTTGGCGGAAATGAAGTCATCAATCCATTTATGGTAACCGAAGTTTATGTTAAAGAAAAAAGCAAATGGACAATGGGCTCACTTACTTTTTCCCGTTTGCTAAGGCCGGTAAAGTTGCCAACAACATCGCAAGGTGCAGGCAGTAATTTGCAAATTCAAAAGCAAGGTGCTTTTTCAGCAGGCGGCACAGTTGTTAAAAGTGATGGAATTTACGATGCATTAAAACCATGGAATGTGCAGCAAGGCGGACAAACCCGTCATGGCGACCATGCAGATGTGTTTTACCAAATTCCTGCAAACCCCAAACGCAATACAATGGTGTTTTTGCACGGATACGGGCAGAGCCGCCGCAGCTGGCAAACAACCGCTGACGGCAGACAAGGATTTGCAGATATTTTTTTACGCAATGGCTATGGCATTTATTTAGTTGACCAACCTGGCCGTGGTGCTGCAGGGCAAACGAACAGTCCGGGACAAATTACAGCAACACCCGATGATCAAACCTGGTTTACACAATTCCGCATTGGACTGTATCCCAATTTTAATGAAGGAGTTCAGTTTCCCAAAGACAGTTTATCATTGAACAACTTCTTTCGCATGATGACACCCAATACCGGGAGTGTAAAGGAAGAAACGATTGTAAATGCAATGTCTGCCGTGTTTGATAAATCAGGCGATGGTATTTTGTTTACCCATTCCGCAGGTGGTGCACCCGGCTGGAAAACAGCTATTAAAAATAGTAGTGTAAAAGCAATTGTTGCTATCGAACCCGGAGGCTTTGTTTTTCCGGAAGGAGAAGCACCGGCAGATAACCGTGGCGGAAAAGGAGTGCCATTAGAAGAGTTTAAGAAGCTGACAAAAATCCCCATCGTTGTTTATTTTGGAGATTATATTCCAAAGGAAGAAACCAATGCAGCTTCCCTGAATTTTTGGCGCAATGTGCTTGCCACTGCAAGGCAATGGGCTAAGGTGGTAAATGCACACGGTGGAGATGCAACTATCGTTTATTTACCAGATACAGGAATCAAAGGCAACACACATTTCGTAATGTCAGATTTAAACAATGTTGAAATAGCTGATTTAATTTCAAAGTGGTTAAAAGAAAAAGGATTAGACAAATAATATTCCTCACCTGCGAAATAAGATTAAAGATGAAACGATTACATAAAATTGGATTGGCCGCATTGTTATTTTGTATCTCACCCTTTTCAAATTATACCAATGCACAGCAAATTTTAAGTGATAACAAAAGTTTGAGTGAGAAAGAAAAAAGTATCGTCATCATTTCATCTTTTACCGCAAAAGGGGATTTAATACAATTAAAAGCAGCTTTAAACGACGGACTTAATGCAAGCTTAACTGTAAACGAAATAAAAGAAGTATTGGTGCAGCTATATGCCTACACCGGTTTTCCACGCAGCCTTAATGCTTTGAATACATTAATGACAGTTTTAAAAGAAAGAAAAGCCAGTGGCATTAACGACCCGGAAGGCACAGCTGCAGCACCATTACCAAAAAAGAAAACCAAGCTGCAGTTTGGTACGGAAATGCAAACAAAATTAATTGGACAGCCAATAAAAGGTGCTGTGTATGATTTTGCACCGGCTATTGATCAATTTTTAAAAGAGCATTTATTTGCCGATATTTTTGGCCGCAACAATCTTGACTGGAAAACCCGTGAGCTGGTTACCATTGCTGCGTTGGCTTCTTTAGGAAATGTGGAAGCACAACTACGTTCACATTTTAATGTTGGTATTTATAATGGATTAACTGAACCGCAATTAATACAATTGGTTTCCATCATTCATAATAAAATTGGAGCATCCGAAGGCAATGCTGCAAACGAAGTATTACAAAATGCGTTAGGCAAAAAATGGAATAAACCAGAAGCTGCTGCAAAAAAAGCAGACACCCTGTTTTCTACAGGGCAAAAAATTACTAATAATAATTTTACCGGCACCGCCTACCTGCATCAAATGGTAATGACTGACAGTACCAATAAAGTACAGGTGGGTAATGTGACTTTTGAGCCCGGCGCCAGAAGCAATTGGCATTACCACCCCGATGGGCAAATTTTATTAATTACCGGCGGTACCGGGTATTACCAGGAAAAAGGAAGCCCTAAAAAAATAATACGTAAAGGTGATGTGGTAAACTGCCCGCCCAATATTCCGCATTGGCATGGCGCAAGTGCAAATGAAGGGTTAATTCAAATTGCAATAACCAATACCGGAAAAGGTACTGTGGTTTGGTTGGGGAAGGTTACTGAGGAGGAGTATAATAATTTATAAAAGAGAAAGTTTTAGTAGAGCATAAATTGATTATGGTTTTCTTAATAGTTAATATCCACTTCTCCGGCAGATATGACTCCCTTTTTAATTAAAGTATCCACGTAATAATTTACAATAAAGGTATCAATTTCAAACTGGTCAGCTTTAAATGGCGGCTTAATTCCGGTAATTTTTTCCAGTGCTCCAAGTTTGCAATAGCAAACAGTCATTCCTTTAAATCTTATGTTTGTTGACATTCTTACATCGAGAATATTATTTAACAAAGGCTTGATTGCAGAAATGTCTTTCGCTTCACCTAGTTTATAAGCAGCTTTACAAATTACTGTGGGGTGATTGTTCTTGTTTAAGTCAGATTTATATTGATCACTTCGATTACAAGAAACAAGTAAGTTAAAAAATAAAATAATGTAAACAAACTTAACAGCAGGCATATAAAATAATTACTATTACCAAATATAGTTCTCCGCTTCCATAAAGCCCCATCAAGGCTCAAATCGCAAACGGAGCGTCGCCACTCCTGCCCCATTAGTGCCCAATAGCCCGTATCCTCAAAAACACCATCAAACTCATATTTTTACCCCGTCATCGTTCCCGGAGGTTTATCAAAATATCTCTTTCAGCTATAATCCATCTGCCCTATCTTTGCACACATTCCTAATTTTTAATTCCTAATTTTTAATCGAATCATGTCAGTTCTTGTTAACAAAAATTCCAAAATAATAGTACAGGGTTTTACCGGTACCGAAGGTACTTTTCATGCCACTCAAATGATTGAATACGGTACCAACCTGGTTGGCGGCGTAACGCCGGGTAAAGGTGGCAGCACCCATTTAGATAAGCCCGTGTTTAACACTGTTGCCGATGCTGTTAAAACCACGGCTGCCAATGTGAGCATTATTTTTGTGCCACCTGCTTTTGCTGCCGATGCAATTATGGAAGCTGTTGACGCAGGAATTGGCCTGGTGGTTTGTATTACCGAAGGCATTCCGGTACAGGACATGGTAAAGGTTAAAAACTATATGCAGGGCAAACCGGCAAGGCTTATTGGTCCCAACTGCCCGGGTGTTATTACTGCTGATGAATGTAAAGTGGGCATTATGCCGGGCTTTATTTTTAAAAAAGGAAGAATTGGTATTGTTTCCAAATCGGGCACACTTACTTACGAAGCGGCCGACCAGGTGGCAAAAGCCGGGCTGGGTATTTCTACAGCTATTGGTATTGGCGGCGACCCTATAATTGGCACTACCACTAAAGAAGCAGTGGAACTGTTTATGAACGACCCCGAAACCGACGCCATTGTTATGATTGGCGAAATTGGTGGTGGTATGGAAGCCGAAGCGGCTCAGTATATTAAGAGCACAGGCAATAAAAAACCTGTTGTTGGCTTTATTGCCGGACAAACAGCACCTCCGGGCCGCCGTATGGGCCATGCTGGTGCTATTGTTGGTGGAGCCGATGATACAGCCGCTGCTAAAATGAAAATTATGGCCGAGTGTGGTATTCATGTAGTGGCCAGCCCTGCAGATATTGGTAAAACAATGGCAGCTGCTATTAAATAGTTACACATCATTTTTTTGCTACAAGCCTGACTTTCAAAGAGTCAGGTTTTTTTATACCTAGTAAAATTACCTTTAAAAATAGTATTTTTACTATGGAGTTTATCCTGCATATTTGTATTACTAAAACTAAAAGCATGATTATTGTTGTAAACCACAAAATCTCAAACCCCTTGGAATTCTGGGCATCCGCAAAAAAAAATTTACCGCTGTTGCCTGCAAGTGGTGTTAAAAGAGTTATACAGGTTTTACCCAATAAAGACAAAACCGAGGCTACCTGTGTTTGGGAAGCAGAAACCATTGCAGCACTGGATGTATACCTGCGTCGTAAGGTTTTTGACTGGAGCACTGATACTTACTTTGAGTTGAATTTAGCAGAAACTATTGGCCTGATAGTATAAGCCTTTTATAATAAAAACTCCCCTGGTTACCCGGGGGAGTTTTTTTATAAACCATCAATCAATACTAATCATCATCTCTATCTCTCCTATCTCTGTAGTTTCTGTCGTTACTGCAATTGTCTTTTTTATGTTTGTTCTTTTTGCGGCCATAACCATTGCCAACACCTTTACCATTGTTGCCATAGTCGCCGTTGTTATTATTATAGTTGCCATTATTATACAACTGGCGTTCGCTTACGTTTACCTGCCCCAAAGCATTAATGTAAATAGTGGTTTCAAAACCGGGTTTTAAATACAGTGAAGAGTTATACACTACCTGCTGTACAGTTTTGCCCCAAAAATTCTTTTTCCATTCAGTAATAACCACGGTATGGTTGCCGGCACTTAACTGGCCAACATTTATATCGCCATTATTGCCATTGCTTTGATACTGGTAATTATCAACAGATACTGCTATCTGCCTTTGAGAAGCTGAATTAATAATTAATGAACTGTTTTGATTGTAATTATTATTTTGCCTTGGCCCGCCATTTTGAGGATAACGCTGGCCTTGTGCAAATACAGCAAAAACTCCTGCTGTTAAAATAATTGAGGTAAAGATCTTTTTCATTGTGTTTGTTTTTAAAGTATGAACAATTTTGTTGACAGTATTTATTTTTATTTTTTTACTGCTTATTGTACAATATTCAAATGCTGTGCCGCATGCCAAACAAACACTTAATAAAAAGTTAAAGAAAAAAAGTCAGCATTAATTATGCAAATGATCTATTGCTCACATCTCTTTATAACATTGTCTTTTTACCACGCAACCACTCAATAACAAATTGTATCTTGTAATTAAAATAGTTCACTATGTTTTTAAATAAATTATTACTGGTATTTTTTACCGGCTTAGTATTTACCGCAATGGCACAAACAAAAATCGATTATATAAAAAACTGGAAGAAGGTTGAAGACCTGGAGAAAAAGGGTTTGACCAAATCTGCATCCGCAGAAGTAACAGCCATTTATAAACTGGCACAAAAAGATAATAATGATGCACAGCAGATAAAAGCCTGCATGTATTTAATTAAATACCGCAACATGGTGGAGGAAGACAGCCATGAGAATAATATTTTTTATGTGGATACTTTAATTGACAATGCCAAAGCTCCTGCAAAAAATATTTTACAAAGCATGCAGGCCGAAATGTTTTGGCAGTACCTGCAAAACAACCGCTGGAAGTTTTACGACCGTACTAAATTAAAAGAAGAAAAAAGTAAAGACATTACCACCTGGAGCATTGATAAGATACATGCTGTAATTTCTAAATTGTATAAAGCCTCTTTATTAAATGATGCGGTTTTAAAAACAAGTAAGTTAGAAGGCTTTAATCCCATAATTATTAAAGGAGAAAACACCAGGGAGCTAAGGCCAACATTATATGATTTTTTAGCACACCGGGCTTTAGCTTATTTTATGACTGATGAAAACCAGTTAACTAAACCTGCATATCAGTTTAAGATAAATGATAGTAAAGCTTTTGCTCCTGCGGCTGAGTTTGTAAACGCTTCTTTTAAAACAAAAGACACTGCTTCATTACAACATAAAGCCGTTTTGCTTTTACAGGATATTTTAAAATTCCATTTAACTGATACTAAGCCCGAAGCATTAATTGACGCCGATTTAATACGCCTGAATTTTGTAAACCAATACAGCACCGTAGAAGGCAAAGAAAAACTATACGAAGCAGCTTTAAAAAATATTGAAGAAAAATACAGCAATAACCCTGCTGCTGCTCAGGCAGGATATTTAAGAGCACAAATTTATTACAGTCGTGGGCAACAGTTTGTTCCTTATACAAAAACTGAAAACCAGTACGAAATTAAAAGAGCAAAGGAACTCTGCGAAGCTATTGTAAAGAAATTTCCTAAAAGCGAAGGCGGCATTAACTGTTTAAATTTAATAAGCAGTATTAACCAGCCCAGCCTGAGTATTGAAACAGAAAAAGTAAATACCATTAATGATCCATTCCGCACTTTGGTAAATTATAAAAACGTACCCAAGCTGTACTTCCGCATTATAAAAACATCAAGAGAAGAAATAAAGAAATTAGACAGAAGAGATTATGACAAATTATGGAAGGAATACGTAGCCATGAAACCGCTTAAAAGCTGGAGCCTGGCATTACCCGACCCTAAAGATCATCAGCAACACAGTACAGAAATAAAAATAGATGGGCTTGCCAACGGCGTATATTTTATTCTGGCTAGTATTGATGAAAATTTTTCGCTGACCAAAAACATTTTGGCAAAGCAGTTAATTTATGTAAGCAACATCAGCTATATACACAATAACACCCAGGAATATTATGTATTGCACCGCAATAACGGCCAGCCGATGGCCAATACCCAGGTACAGGTATGGGAAAGTAAATACAATTACCAGAGTGGCAATTACGACGAAAATAAAGTTGAAAAATATACCTCAGATAAAAACGGTATGTTTAAAATGAAAGACAGTAAAGACTACCGAAATTTTTTACTGCAGTTAAAAAACAATACCGACGAATTGTTTATGGACGATAACGATGGTTACAATACTTATAACAGTTACGAAGGCGAAATAAAACCACAGGCATTTTTATTTACCGACCGCAGCATTTATCGCCCCGGGCAAACAGTTTATTTTAAAGGTATTGTTATACAAAAAAATAAGACCACTAAAAAGAGTGAGGTATTAGCCAACTACAAAACAAAAATATTATTACGCAATGCTAATTATCAAAAGGCAGCAGAACTTATTGTAACTACTAATGAATATGGCAGCTACAAAGGTTCGATTAAATTACCCGAAGGGGTTTTAAACGGCCAGTTTAGTTTATTGGATAGTAATACCAATAGCCAGCAATATTTTAGCGTAGAAGAATACAAGCGGCCTAAGTTTTTTGTAGAGGTACAAAAACCAAAAGGCACATACCGTTTAAACGATAGCATAAAAGTTACCGGCACTGCTAAAGCCTATGCAGGTAATAATATTGATGGCGCTAAAGTAAAATACCGTGTGGTACGTAAAGTGCAATATCCAATATGGTGGAGCTGGGGTTATTTTAAACGTGGTGGCTATGGCCAAAACGAAGAAATGGAAATTGCCAATGGCGAAGTAACAACCGATACCAAAGGTGAATTTAAAGTAACCTTTAAAGCATTACCTGATGAAAGCGTGGACAAAAAAAGCCAACCAACATTTTATTATGAAGTAAGTGCCGATATTACCGACATCAACGGTGAAACAAGAAGCGGCAGTACTTCGGTGACTGTTGCCTATCAAATGTTGCAGCTCAACATCAACATGCCCGAAAAAATTGTTGCCGATAGTTTAACAGCATTAAACATCCGCAGTACCAACCTGAATGATATTTTTGAAAAGGCCAATGTAAATGTTACCATCACCAAAGTAAAATCTCCCGGTAAAATTTTCAGGGAGCGATATTGGGATATACCCGACCAGTTTGTAATGAGTAAAGATGAATACAGCAATCTATTCCCTTACGATATTTATAAAGATGAAGACCAGATGAGTAAATGGCCGCTGGGAGATAAGGCTCTTGACAAGACAGATTCTACAAAAGAACAAGGGAATTGGGAATTAGGAATTAGGAATTGGGATGCAGGCTGGTATAAAATTGTTGCGGCAACAAAAGATAAATTTGGCGAAGAAGTAAAAGCAGAAAAATATATTCAGCTAACAGATGCAGGCGGACAGGCAAATGGAGTTGCAGAAGCTGTTACTGTTAATGTAATAAAAGGTAAAGCAGAACCCGGAGAACAAATAAACTATACCATTGCCACGGGTTTTGATAATGTATGGATGATACATACCATGAGTACCATGAATCAAAAACCCGGCACCACTTACGAAAGTTTTCAAAAAAATATCCCCACAAAAGTTTTTTACCCGGTGTATGAAGATTACCGTGGTGGTATGGCAGTAAGTTATGTTTTTGTACAAAACAACAGGGTATATAAGGCAGGGGAAAGTTTTGATATTCCTTGGAGCAATAAAGAACTGAATATTACTTACGCAACCTTCCGTGATAAATTATTACCCGGTGCCAACGAAAAATGGACCGTAAAAATTACCGGCAGCAAAGGAGAAAAAGTTGCAGCAGAAATGCTGGCCGGTATGTATGATGCCTCTTTAGACCAGTTTAAACCACATAACTGGAACAGGTTAAACATTTGGCCGGGTTTATACAATACCGTTAACTGGAATGAAAATGGTTTTAATAAAGTAGAGAGTGAAGAACATAATAATTATGAAAATGATTATGCAGGAGCAATTGAAAAATCATATGACAGGTTAGGCTTTAAAAATTCTAATAACGAAGGCGAAGTTTTTGCATGGTCAAGAGGTGTAGATTATTACAGGAATGGTGCAGGTAATGAAATAAGAATAAGAGGACAAGCTTCTATGGCTGCACCTTCCGTGCAACATGATATGAATCCTGATGTTAGTTATGCATTCGCTACTTCAGAAACCAAAACAAAAGTTGCAGGCAGAGTTGTTGACAAAAAAGTAGAAGTCATTACTTCGGCAGTTCCTTTTTTAAAAATTGAAGATGAAGCGGACAAGCCTGTTCAAATCCGTAAAAATTTTAACGAAACCGCTTTCTTCTTCCCCGATTTGCAAACAGATGAGAATGGTAACGTAAGTTTTAGCGCTATTTTACCTGAAGCATTAACGCAATGGAAACTGCTGACGCTGGCACATACCAAAGACCTGGCAAGCGGTTACAGCACAAAAAATATAATCACCCAAAAACCATTAATGGTGCAACCCAATGCGCCACGCTTTTTACGTGAGGGAGATAAGATGGAATTCAGCGCTAAAATTGTAAACCTTAGCGAAGGCGAAGTTAGCGGTACTGCACAATTGGAATTGCTTGATGCAGCTACCAACAAACCGGTTGATGGCTGGTTTAAAAATATGCAAACCACTCAAGATTTCAGTATTGCAGCAGGGCAAAGTTTTGCAGTAAAATTCCCTATAGAAATTCCTTTAAATTTTAACAGTGCAATGACTTACCGCATTGTTGCTAAAACAAACAATGCCAGTGATGGCGAAGAAATGGCGCTGCCTGTTTTAACCAACCGCATGCTGGTTACGGAGAGTATGCCGCTTAACCTGCGCAATCAAACCACAAAAGCATTTAAGTTTGATAAATTATTGAACAGCGGTAACAGTACAAGCTTAACTAATCATGCCGTTACTGTCGAATACACCAGCAATCCTGCATGGTATGCTGTACAGGCATTACCTTATTTAATGGAGTATCCTTACGAGTGTGCAGAGCAAACTTTTAATCGTTATTACGCTAACGTGTTAGCAACATTCATCAGCAACAGCACACCAAAAATTAAAAGCGTTTTTGAAAAATGGAAAAATATTGATACTGCTGCGTTATTATCTAACCTGCAAAAAAATGAAGAATTGAAAGCAGCTTTATTGCAGGAAACCCCCTGGGTACTGGCTGCACAAAACGAAAACCAGCAAAAGAAAAATATAGCGCTGTTATTTGATATGGTGAAGATGAGTGGTGAAATGGAAAAAGCATTGAACAAACTGAAAGCAATGCAAAGCAGCAATGGCGGTTTTGTTTGGTTTAAAGGTGGCCCCGACGACAGGTATATAACCCAATACATCATCACCGGTATTGGCCATTTGCGTAAACTGAATGCGTTAAATGGTGATACTTATCAAAAAATAAAACCTGTTGTTGATAAAGCCATTGTTTATCTCGATAAAAAAATAAAAGAAGATTACGATAACCTGATCCGCTATAAAGCTGTTTTAAAAAATAATAATTTAAGCAGTACTGCCATCCAGTATTTATACATGCGCAGCTTTTTCAGCGAATATAAAATTGTAGAGGCGTCAACAACAGCGTTTAATTATTACAAAGGCCAATCACAAAAATATTGGTTGACCAACAGTAAATACATGCAGGCCATGATTGCACTGGCACTGCACCGCAGTAAAGATGCCACTACGCCAAAAGCCATCATTAAATCTTTAAAAGAAAATTCAATCAATAAAGAAGAGATGGGCATGTACTGGAAGGAATGGACAACCGGCGGCTACTACTGGCACCAGGCTCCAATAGAAAGCCAGGCCATGATGATTGAAGCATTTACTGATATTGATAAAAATACCACCACAGTTGATGATTTAAAAACATGGCTGCTAAAACAAAAGCAAACACAAAACTGGAAAACCACTAAGGCAACTGCC
Organism: Ferruginibacter sp.; assembly: GCA_017983695.1. Lineage (GTDB taxonomy): Bacteria > Bacteroidota > Bacteroidia > Chitinophagales > Chitinophagaceae > Ferruginibacter. The sequence goes on along the minus strand of JAGOAX010000019.1, from coordinate 22,100 downwards.
GAAGCATGCTATGCTTTATTATTAGGGGGAAGTAATTGGTTGGCCGAAGAAAAGGAAGTGGTCATTAATTTAGGCAGCACAACAATTAAAAGCACAGATGATGCAACTGAAGCCGGTACCGGTTATTTCAAAAAAAGAATTGAAGGAGCAAAAGTAAAATCTGAGATGGGCAATATTTCGGTAAGCCTAAACCCCTCAACTTCTAAACCCCTAAACCAAACTGCCACAAGCTGGGGCTCAGTTTACTGGCAATACTTTGAAGACCTGGATAAAATTACTGCTGCCGAAACACCATTAAAATTGAAAAAACAATTATTCATTGAAAGAAATACAGACAAAGGCCCGATACTGGAAGCATTGGCCAATAACGCAAAATTAAAAATCGGCGACAAGGTAAAAGTGCGTATAGAATTAAAAGTGGACAGAGATATGGAATACGTACACATGAAAGATATGAGGGCTGCCTGCATGGAACCAGTGAATGTGATCAGCCAATATAAATACCAGGGCGGTTTAGGTTACTACGAAAGCACTAAAGATGCCAGCACCAATTTCTTTTTTGGGTGGTTAAACCGCGGCACTTATGTTTTTGAATATCCCCTATTTGTTACCCACGCAGGTAATTTCAGTAATGGTATTACCACAATACAATGTATGTATGCACCGGAATTTACAAGCCATAGCGAGGGGATAAGGGTGAATGTGGAATAAACTTTATTACACGAATTAAAATGAATTACACGAATTGATTTCACCGTCAATTCGTGTTTTTATTTACAGTAATTCGTGTAATTTGTGTAATCACACAAAATTCGTGAACATGCCTACAGAACAAAACTATTCCATCTCTCTTCGTTTTAGAAAAATGGAGAACCTGCACATTGTATTCTGGTTGTTTAAAGATATTAGCTGGTGCATGGTATGGAAACCACTCGGCATCATTATGGTTATTCCTACACTGGCCATTGCCATCTGGATCGCTTTTAAAAACAAAAATTTTATGAGTGAGGTCTGCCACAACTTCGCCATCGTTTTCTGGATAAGCGCCAACAGCTTTTGGATGATCAGCGAATTTTTTGGCTTTGATGAAACAATACTCCTCTTTGGGTTAACCGGCAAACAAACTTCAATGATACCTTTTTGCATCGGTTTACTTTTCCTGGCTTACTATTATCTTATCTGGCGGCCAAGGCATAAAAATGTGGTGGAAACAATGTAGTTTTTTGGAACGGGCATTTAAGCAATATTCAGCATCGTTGTGTCACTCACTTGTACTAATATCTCTTTATTTAGCTTTTATCGAAGTATAAGTTGTTTCTCAAATAGTAATTAATCAAGTAACCTGCGATTTTGTACAAGAGGGCGGAGTTCACCTTCAATAAACTGATTGGGTTTCCACTTTCTCCCAATATTGTCTAAAACGAAGTCATTAAATGCATTTGCAGCAACAGTTAACGGGATGCCTACTTCGGGTTTAATTTCTGAAAGAATAGCTCCTATTCCATTAAATAAATAAAATCTGATAGCTTTTAAAGGCAAGTATTCCAGAACTGTCCTTTCTTCAACTTTCTCAACATATTCCAGCATTAAATTGGAATTTTCTGGCACTCCCTGCAACCATTCTTTATATTTTTCCCCTTTCTTTAAAATTTGTAACGCAGCTTTAACATGGATTTGCTTTTTATTGATTGCTTCTCTTAAAGCCCATGATTCATTAAATGCAAAATGGGTAAATACTTCTATTTCTCTTTGAGATTTTTTACTTTTATTTAAAATTGAATCAACTTTAAGACGAACTATTGATGAATTAAATTCTGGCAAAGAAATTTCAGAGTTAAACTCTGACATTACCTGTATATCTTCACATGCATTTATTAAGGCTAATATTGGCGAATCGATTGTTACTTTTTTTTCATCGAAACCAATTGTATCAAAATTTGAATTAATCTTAAAATTGTATTCGTCAATAAACTCTATCTCATATTTGAGATCGTTAATCCTTCCACTTAATTCAGGTTGATATTCGACAATAGTCTCTTTCAATACCTTGTTCCTAAAACCTTCATCCTTTAATTGTTCATTTAAGGTTTTATTAAAATTTTTAGGTAATTCATATTCTTTTATTAATCGTGAAAGTTTTTTAGAAAATTTTTTACTTTTCGATTTATCATTTCGGTGTCTGAAACTCTCTTCGTATAACTCCTTTTCAATATCAAGATTAGCTAAACCGATACTATCTACAAATCTTATATCATTTTCATTTCCTATTGCCGTAAATGAATTATTAAAATAAATGGAAAGTGAAGGTAACTCGAGCAATTGTTCAAGAACCTCGACATCAGCTAAATCAAATAATCCTTTAATCTCATTACGCCCTAAATGAGCTATAGTTTTTTTATAAAAGAACAAGTTTTCAATTAACTGGCCGAAGTCTATAGGATGTTTTTTACTTTGATTAGGTCTTATTAAGATTGATTCAAACATTTAGTTAAGTTACAAATAATACTTTAACTTATCTCTGATGTGGTTGACAAGTCTGAATATGAATGAAATCAGTATTGTTAACCCTTCATGTTTTCCGTATATTTGCCGCCTGAAAAAGCGCTCATAGCAGTACAAAATTTGAACGGAGCGTCGCCACTGCCGCCCCATCAAGGTACGGCCGCTGGCTCAACAAAAAACTCATCATTTATAACTCATAACTTATAATTAAAAAATGTACCGTTCTCATACCTGCGGCGAATTAAGACTGACCGATGCAAACACACAAGTTACCCTTGCCGGATGGGTACAAACCGTTCGTAAATTTGGCAGTATAACCTTTGTTGATTTAAGGGACCGCTACGGTATTACCCAATTATTATTCTCCGAAAGTTTAAATGGTTTATTAGAAGCCAATCCATTGGGAAGGGAGTTTGTATTGCAGGCCACCGGGAAAGTAAATGAACGCAGCAGCAAAAACGCCAATATACCAACCGGCGAAATAGAAATTGTAGTCAGTGAATTTAAAATACTAAACAAATCGGCAGTTCCGCCATTTTCGATACAGGATGATACCGATGGAGGTGATGAGCTGCGGATGAAATACCGCTATTTAGATTTAAGAAGAAATATTGTAAAGAAAAATTTAGAGCTGCGTTATGCTGTTGGCCGCAGCACCAGGAATTATTTGCACGAAAATAATTTCATGGATATTGAAACACCTTTTTTAATTAAAAGTACGCCGGAAGGTGCAAGGGATTTTGTGGTGCCGAGCAGAATGAATGCCGGCCAGTTTTATGCATTGCCACAAAGTCCGCAAACATTTAAACAGTTATTAATGGTAAGTGGTTACGACCGCTACTATCAAATTGTAAAATGCTTTAGAGATGAAGACTTACGTGCCGACCGCCAGCCCGAGTTTACACAAATAGATTGCGAAATGTGTTTTGTGGAGCAGGAAGATATTTTGAATATGTTTGAAGGTTTGGTAAAACGCATTTTTAAAGATGTAAAAAATATTGATTACACCGAAACTGTACAGCGCATTACCTGGGAAGAAGCCATGTGGAATTATGGTAACGATAAGCCGGATATCCGTTTCGATATTAAAATATGTAACCTTAAATTTCCGGCACATACTTTCACAACCAAAGAAAGCCTGTCTGCCTTAATTGATAGTGCAAACTTTGGTGTTTTTGATGATGCCGAAACTGTTGTAGCCATTGCAATACCCGGCTGCAGCGAATATACCCGTAAACAAACCGATGAATTAACAGAATGGGTAAAGCGTCCGCAGATAGGTATGAAAGGATTGGTATTTATTAAATGCAATGCCGATGGTACTTTTAAAAGCAGTGTAGATAAATTTTATAGCGAAGAAAAACTTTCTGCCATTGCCGCTGCAGCCAACGCAAAAGCCGGCGACTTAATTTTAATTTTAGCCGGTGCAGAAGAAAAAACAAGAAAATCGATCAGCGACCTGAGAATGTTTATGGCTGATAAACTGGGCATGCGTAAAAAAGAGGAATTCAAATTACTGTGGGTATTAGATTTTCCGCTATTTGAATTTGCGTTGGAAGATCAGGATGGCGGTGGTGCCGGACGCTGGGTGGCAAGGCATCATCCTTTTACAAGCCCCAAACCATCTGATGTTGATATAATGATAAACAATAGCCCCAAGGTGGAAAATTTAGATAAATATCTGGAACATCCTTACGCCGGTATTAAAGCGAATGCTTATGATATGGTGTTAAATGGCAATGAAGTTGGTGGCGGCTCTATCCGTATTTTTCAACGGGAATTGCAGGAAAAAATGTTTGCTGCCCTGGGTATGGATGCCGAAGAGCAACAACATAAATTCGGTTTCTTGCTAGGTGCTTTTGAATATGGGGCACCGCCGCATGGTGGTCTTGCTTTTGGTTTCGACAGGTTATGTGCTATTTTAGGCGGCAGCGAAAGCATACGTGATTTTATCGCCTTCCCTAAAAATAATAGTGGCCGTGATGTAATGATCGATGCGCCAAGTACTATTGACGATAAACAATTTGAGGAATTACAGATAAAGCTGGATTTGAAGGGATGATAGAACGCTGATGAAACGGATTTAACTGATTGACACAGATATTTTACTGCCGGAGTGTTCCCGGCAGTTTTTATTTTTTATAACACTGATTTTTTTCTTCAATTTTGAATGGTGAATAATTATCCCCCATTAGCCGAACGCCTGCGCCCCAACACTTTAGATGATCTGGTGGGCCAGCAGCACCTTACCGGCAAAGGCAGCATTTTACGCAAAGCCATCGAGCAGGGCAAAGTACCCAGCATGATCTTATGGGGACCGCCGGGTGTGGGCAAAACCACCATTGCCAATATTATTGCCAATACGCTACAAGTTCCGTTTTATACTTTGAGTGCCATTAGCAGCGGCGTTAAAGAAGTAAGGGAGGTAATTGATCTTGCCAAAAAACAACAGAACGTAATTTTATTTATTGATGAAATACACCGCTTTAACAAAGGCCAGCAGGATGCACTGCTTGGTGCGGTGGAAAAAGGCATTATCACTTTAATTGGAGCAACAACAGAAAATCCATCGTTTGAAGTAAACAGCGCCTTGCTCAGCCGTACACAGGTATATATTTTAAAAGCGCTGGATGAAAAAGATTTGATTGCATTATTGCAGCATGCCATTGCAACAGATGAGGTACTTAAAACAAAAAATATTCAGCTTAAAGAAACAGAAGCACTCATCAATATTTCCGGAGGCGATGCAAGAAAACTGCTGAATCTTTTAGAATTGGTTACAGATACATTGGGAAAAGATGCGGAGATAACGGATGCTGCGGTTATGGAAATTGCCCAGCAGCGCATTGCCCTCTACGACAAAAAAGGTGAGCAGCATTATGATATCATTTCAGCTTTTATAAAATCAATTCGAGGCAGCGACCCTAATGCAGCTGTTTATTATTTAGCACGTATGATTGCCGGCGGCGAAGATGTAAAATTTATAGCACGAAGAATGCTGATACTGGCAAGCGAAGATATTGGCAATGCCAACCCCAATGCATTACTGTTAGCCAATGCCACATTTGAAGCCGTAAATAAAATTGGTTATCCTGAAAGCCAATTAATTTTGTCGCAGTGCGCTATTTATTTAGCCAGCAGTGCAAAAAGTAATAGCGCCACGGTGGCTATTGGTGCTGCCATGAGTGCGGTAAGGGAGCATGGCGATTTATCTGTACCATTACACATACGCAATGCACCAACAAAACTGATGAAGAAAGAAGGCTATGGTAAAAACTATGAGTACTCACACAATTACGATAACAATTTTTCTCCGCAGGAATATTTACCTGCAACAATAAGCGGCACCTCCTTTTATGAGCCGGAAAAAAATGCAAGGGAAGAAGAATTACGCAATCATCTAAAAAAATTGTGGAAAGAAAAATATGGGTATTAAGCTGCAATATAAAATATCGCTTATAAGCAATTCTTTTATTGCTTTAGGTTTTGTAGCACTAATGCTTTTTGCACTTACTAATTTGGGTAGGCCAGACAGTATGACTGCTGTAATTGCAGTTTGTATAATTTTCTCTTATACAGTTTGCCTGCTGTTTAATCTGCTTTGCCTTAAGCTTGCAAAAGCAAATAATGAAAACCAGGCATCTTCCGGATGGGCAATAAAATACAGCAGCGTAATACTGGTATGTACAATAATTGTGTTAGTAATTATTGCTTTTATATTTATCGCTGCCGCAGTTTCATTAGTAAATAATTCAGAACAGTATAAATCAAAACAGTTTAAACCTTATATTCTCTTTCTATCAGCTATATTTATTTCACTGGCAACAGGCATCATCAATATTATATTTTACTACAAAACTAAAAAGGCTAATAAATTAATTGCTAATAACGTTATTGAAAGTATAGGCCAGAATCATTAACTATTTTTTGTAAGTAAACCATAGTTAAATTATTATCTTTCGTTAAAACTATGCACCATGAAAATATTACAACAACTCCTGGTTATAACAGCAGCAACCCTTATAGTAACTTCCTGCAAAAAAAGCAGCACTGATACTACCAATACCAATCCTGCTGTCGCACAGTCGTATTCAAACCTAAGTTACGGCACCGATGCCGCACAAAAAATGGATGTGTTTTTGCCCGCCAACCGCAGCACTGCCAACACCAAAGCCATGATCATTATTCATGGTGGCGCCTGGAGCAGTGGTGATAAAGCAGATTTAAATGCTTTTATTGATACCCTTAAAAGACGCATGCCCGATTATGCCATCTTCAACATTAACTACCGGCTTGCAACGGGCACAGCAAACTTTTTTCCCACACAGGAAAACGATGTTAAAACTGCCATTGAATTTATTTACAGCAAACGCAGCGAATATTTAATAAGCGATAAGTTTGTTTTAAACGGCCAAAGCGCAGGCGGGCATTTAGCATTACTTCATGCCTATAAATACACCACCCCCGTTAAAATAAAAGCGGTAATAGATTTTTTTGGGCCAAGCGACATGGTGGACCTTTACAATAATCCCGGGCTGGTGCCTGCAGCCACCATTGCATTAATTGTTGGCGCCACTCCTAGCAGCAATGCAACATTATACCAGCAAAGCAGCCCCATAAATTTTGTTACAACGCAAAGCAGCCCCACCATTATTTTACAGGGCGGTGCCGATCTTTTGGTAAATGCCACCACACAATCGCTGGCATTAAAAAACAAATTGGTTACAACCGGTGCTGTTAATCAATATGTATTTTACCCAACTGGCGGCCACGGCGACTGGAATGCGGCAACTTATACCGATGCCTTTAACAACATACAGGCATTTTTAGCAGCTAATGTTCAGTAAGTTTGTGTTTTAAATACCAACTTCAGTTTTACATGGCAGCATCGTTGCATCGCAATCTCTTCAACCTCATACCAATGGGTAACATTACAGCCCGTTTGCAAATTATGTTTTGCACTTTTTTTATTGCATTACAGTTTACTGTTGGTGCACAAACTCCTGTTTTTAAAGATGCCATTGCAGCCAACCGTACTAAAACATACAGTAACATTGTAAAAAACACCATCACTAAAAATTTATCATTGCCATTAACCGACAGTACCGAAGAAAACTGGCAGGATGCTTTTTATGCCATGGAATTATTGCAATACAAACAGCCCTGGGTATTGCAAAAAGTAAAAACAGCTTTTGATGGTGTACAAAAAAGAAGTGCCGGTTTTCAAAGAGCATTGCTGGAATTTGTATACACAAATTATAAAACAGATTTTGTACCGCAGGTTGCAGCACTTGCACAGAACACTAGCAACGCAAAGCTGTTAAGCATGTGTGCCGAATATATTTTTGCCAACAATCAAAAAGAAAAGTACAGCACCCTGCTGCACAAACAAATTACACAAATAAAAAAAAGCTCAACAGAATACGACTTTGACCCTTTTTTTATAATACTGCTTAACAAGCTCAGCAAAAAAAAATACACGGTGCCGCCGCTTAAAGATTTTTTCAATAAAAATTACCTTGCTGGCCAAACCCTGGTTTTTAGTTTACAACGTAAAAACAGAAATTATCCCGGCATAGTTATAGTAAGAGACAGTACGGGTAATTTTATTTTAGATTCCGCCGGCGGTATTTTTAATGTTCCTCAATTGGCACGAAGCATTACTGATATGCCCGGCTATATTACCAATGGCAACACACCACAAGGTATTTTTAAACTAATTGGGTTTGATGTTTCAAAAAGCAGTTTTATTGGCCCCACCACCAATATGCAGCTACTGCTTCCATTCGAAAAATCATCTACAGTACCTGATTCTGTTGCTATGCAATTCGGCAATAATTACACATCGCTTTTACCCAAATTATGGCAGCAATATTTCCCGGTTTACGAAGCATTCTATGCTGGCTCAGCTGGTCGTACAGAAATTATTGCCCACGGTACTACAGTAGATCCGGAATATTACAAAGGCAAATCTTATTATCCGCACACACCAACACAGGGTTGCTTATGCACTAAAGAAATATGGAGTGCTGCCGATGGCAAACGTACCGAAAGCAACCAGCAAAAATTAGTGGATGCTGTTAAAAAAGCAGGAGGTGCCTACGGTTATTTAATTGTAATTGAAATTGACGACCAGCTAAAGCCTGTAACTATTAACGAAATACTCCCTTACTTAAAGTAACTACAAAAAATGAAACCGGATATCAGCAGCAGGGCAGATATTGAACAACTGATTGCTTTGTTTTACAAAAAGGTAAAAAAAGATAACACTATTGGTTTTATTTTTACTGATGTAGTACCCATAAACTGGGACCATCATATTCCCGTGATTGTGGATTTTTGGGAAACTATTTTATTAGACAACCCGGTGTATAAAAAAAATGCTATGGAAGTGCATTATGATCTGAATAAAAAGCTACCGCTGAAAAAGGAACATTTTGAAAGCTGGCTGAATTTATTTTTTACCACACTGGATGAATTATTTGAAGGCAAAATTGCAACGCTTGCCAAAACAAGGGCAAAATCAATTGCAGATTTGATGCTGTTTAAAATGAGCAACGCAAATTAATGGCATGCAGAGGAGGCAGAGAATATTTAAAATGAAGGAGATTACAAGTTGAAGGCGTTGAATAAAGTTATACTGTTGAAGAGTGCGACGCCTGTGAAGACGATTGAAGATTAAATGATTGTAACAACAAAAAATAAATTTGCCAAAGGCAAATAAAGAATATGCAATTACACTGGGTACTAAAAAAATTTGAAGAACTTACTCCTTTTGAGTTATATAATATTATGCAGCTGCGAAACGAGGTTTTTGTAGTGGAACAAAATTGTGTGTACCAGGATGCAGATAATAAAGACCCGAAAAGTTTTCATTTTATGGGATGGGATAATACTACACTGGTTGCATACACACGTATAATTCCGCAGGGAATTTCCTATACCGAAGCCAGTATTGGCAGGGTGGTCAGCTCTCCAAAATACCGTGGTACAGGTGCAGGAAGAGCACTGATGCAGTTGAGTATCAACAACACTTTTAAGCTTTTTAACTGTAACGCAATAAAGATTGGTGCCCAGCTATATTTAAAAAAATTCTACGAGTCGCTGGGATTTGTGCAATGCAGCGATCAGTACCTCGAAGACAATATCCCCCATATTGAAATGATCCTTTCGAAATAATTTTTAACAAAACAATATTTAAGCAACAGCTTCCGTTATATCAAGGTAGTATTATAAATTATACCCTTGGGAAGAGTGAATTGTGGCAAATTGTAATACTCCCGCATTAATCCAGTATCTGTAGAAAACACTAAATCTGAATTCTGATGAAACCACGTTTACACAACTTTGTTGGTAAAACCTTACTGCTGTTCTTGATTTGTTTTTCACTCCTATCCAAATCATACTCACAAGGATTTATTTTTGGCAACGAAAAAGTTAAATGGGAGGCCGGTATAAACTTTGGCCCAAGTTTCTTTTTAGGCGACTTAGGCGGTAACTCCGGAAAAGGTAGAAACAGTTTAAAAGATCTTAACCTGGAGTTTACCAAATTAATGAAAGGTGCATACCTTACAGTTTATCCCAATAGATTTTTTGGACTCAGACTTGCAGCAAGCCTTACCTACCTGGAAGGTGATGATGCAGTAATAAATACAAAAGGAATTAATGAATTATGGCGTAAGCAACGTAACCTCGATTTTAAAACGAATGTGTGGGAAGCGAATGCCAGTGTTGAAATTTTTCCTACAATGATTTTTAGCAGCGAAGATTATGAACCAAGGTTACGACCTTATGGTTTAATTGGAGTTGGTCTATTTCATTTTAATCCGAAAGGCTCACTTACAGATGCCGCAGGAAATAAAAGCTGGTATCCTTTGCATCCATTGCGTACCGAAGGACAGGGAATGCCGGAATATCCAAACAGCAAGCCCTACCAGTTAACCCAACTGAATATACCAATGGGTGGTGGTTTAAAATATTTTGTATCCGACAGGGTAAATGTTAGTATGGAAGTTTTGTACCGCAAAACATTTACTGATTATATTGATGATGTAAGTCAAAAATACATTGACCCTAAAGATTATGCTAAATATCTTTCGGCACAAGATGCATCATTGGCTTATAAACTTTCTGACAAAACAATTGGAATAATTTATCCCGGCATGACAAGATTTCCCGGAGGGACCCAACGTGGTGATATAAAAGATAAGGACACTTATTTTTCTGTGATAGCGAAAGTAGGTTTCAGGCTAGGACCAATTTATGAAAGCTCGTTTGCAAGAAGGGCAGCTAGACAAACAAGATGCCCATCGGTTTATTAAACTATGTAAATCCAAATACCATGAATAATAATTTACAAATTAACCCCGTAACATTGAAAGCTGCTTTTGTACTTGCAACCTGCATGTTTTTAATATTACATTACATGAAATAAAAATATTTTTAAGAGTATGTAGTACAAAGTGATACGACAGAAGTCTTCCCCCGAGGAACCAACGAATATTTTAATGTTTGTTGCTTACCCCTGAAACCACAAGATTTCAAACGATTTCGTTACTATCCTTTGAACTAATTTTATGAGTTGATAAATCCATCTGTGTGCTTGCAGGTGGATTTTTTTATTTTAACTCTGCCTGCAAAAATTTTCCTGTAAAACTTTCCGCAACTTTTACAAGACCCTCCGGAAGACCTTCAAACAAAATCCTTCCTCCTCCATCGCCACCTTCGGGGCCAATATCAATAATATGGTCGGCTACTTTTATTACATCCATATTGTGTTCTATCACCAATACTGTATTACCACGGTCAACTAACTTATACAATACTTCCAGCAAATGCTGTATATCCTGAAAATGCAAACCTGTAGTTGGTTCATCCAGAATGTAAAATGTTTTACCGGTATCTTTTTTCCCAAGCTCTGTAGAAAGTTTAACCCGTTGTGCTTCCCCGCCACTAAGCGTTACAGCACTTTGCCCCAGTGTGATGTAACCCAGCCCCACATCCTCTAAAACTTTAATTTTACGATAGATGTATGGCACAGGTTGAAAAAATTCCACGGCTTCATCCACTGTCATATCCAGTACATCGCTGATGCTTTTTCCTTTATAGCGTATCTCTAAAGTTTCCCTGTTATACCTTCTGCCATTACACTTTTCGCAATGCACATATACATCGGGTAAAAAATTCATTTCAATTACCCTCATACCGCCACCTTCGCAAACATCACACCTGCCCGTTTTTACGTTGAAGGAAAAGCGGCCTGCATTATAACCACGTATTTTTGCTTCTGGCACCGCTGCAAATAATGTTCTGATGTCTGTAAAAAATCCACAGTAAGTTGCCGGGTTGCTTCTTGGTGTACGCCCAATAGGCGATTGATCTATTTCAATAACTTTATCAATCTGTTCAATACCTTTTATACTTTTATACGCTAACGGATTGGCTTTGGAATTGTAGCAAAATTTATTCAGCAGCGGGTAAAGCGTTTCATTTATTAAAGTTGATTTACCACTACCACTAACACCGGTTACCACTATAAATTTACCTAAAGGAAATTTAGTGGATACGTTTTGTAAATTATTTCCTTTTACACCGGTAAGTTCAATAAACTTCCCATTCCCTTTCCGCCGCTCCTTAGGTAATGCAATATTTTTTTTACCACTTAAATACTGAGCCGTATCTGAATTTGATTTCAAAACGAATGCAGGTGTTCCCTCAGTAACAATTTGTCCGCCATGCTTACCGGCCTTGGGACCAATGTCAACCAGGTAATCTGCTGCCATCATAATATCCTTGTCATGCTCAACTACCAAAACACTATTACCAATATCACGTAAGTTTTTTAATGCTGCAATCAACCGCTGGTTATCCCGCTGGTGCAGGCCAATGCTTGGCTCATCTAAAATATAAGTAATGCCCTGCAGTTGAGAACCTATTTGTGTTGCCAACCTAATGCGCTGACTTTCGCCGCCACTTAAAGTTCTGGAAGGACGGCTTACAGAAAGATATGATAAACCAACATCCAGTAAAAACTGTAACCGTTCCCGTATTTCTTTTAAAACATCTTTAGCAATTGCATTCTGTTTATTGTTTAACCGCAATTCAACACCATCAAACCAAGCAGCAAGATTATCTAAATTCATAGCAGATAACTCAGCAATATTCCTGTTGTCTATTTTAAACCAAAGACTTTCTTTTCTTAATCTTGTACCGTTACAGGTTGTACAATCTGCCAGTTGCATATATTTTTCAACCCAGGTTCTTAATGCCTCATTACTGTTTGGCGAAGCAAACCAGCGTTTCAGCATAGGAATTATCCCTTCATAACTCCCGGTATATTCTAACGGAACTGTTTCATCACTCAGGTCAAGATTCAGATCGCCGTTAATTCCCTGATCTCCGTACAACAATAAATCAACCTGGGCCTGTGGTAAATCTTTAAGCGGTTTCTCTAAATTAATTTTATGTTTTTTTGCAAATACAACCACCTGTTGAAACACACTTGCTTCTCTTTCCTCTCCCAGCGGAACAATAGCCCCATCTTTTACACTTTTTGTTTTATCGGGCAGTACTTCATCCATATCAATAGTATATACATTACCCAAACCCTTGCAGGTTGGGCATGCACCATAGGGACTATTAAAAGAAAACGCATTAGGCGATGGCTCTTCGTAACTGATACCGGTATCAATACACATCAAGTGTTTACTGAACTGAATTATTTTATCATTTCCTTCAACCAATAAAAAAAGCAAGTCTTTACCCAGCTGCAAAGTTTTTTGTACACTTTGGCTAAGGCGCAATTTCATATCATCATTTACAGGCAACCTGTCCACCACTAATTCAATATCATGAATTTTATAACGATCAACCTGCATTTTAGGCGCCAGGTCTTTAACCTCGCCGTCAACTCTTACTTTTAAAAATCCCTTTTTTCTTACTTCTTCAAACAACTCCCTGTAATGCCCTTTTCTGCCTCTTACCAAAGGGGCTAATAAACTTATTTTCTTGTTTTGATATTTATCAAAGATGGCCGACACAATTTCTTCTTCACTAAACTTCACCATTTTTTTTCCGGTGTTGTAACTATACGCCTCTCCCACTCTTGCGTATAACAAACGAAGGAAATCATAAATTTCTGTTACGGTGCCAACAGTGCTTCGTGGATTTTTATTGGTAGTTTTTTGCTCAATTGAAATTACCGGGGAAAGGCCGGTGATCTTATCAACATCAGGCCGTTCCATATCACCCACAAACTGGCGGGCATAGGCACTAAAACTTTCCATGTAACGTCGCTGGCCTTCATTGTAAATAGTATCAAATGCAAGCGACGATTTACCACTGCCGCTTACGCCGGTAAAAACCACTAACTGGTTTTTAGGAATTTTAATATCGATGTTTTTCAGATTGTGTTCCCTTGCACCGAAAACTTCTATAAAATCGTTGTTGCTGATTGCCTCCGTAGCGGAAGCCTTTTTTGCCTTGGCCATATATACTACTAATATTGTAAAGATAAAACAAAACCGATGTGGTTTGGTTGACTAAAATTTTGTTTTATTAATTTGCAGCTTTAATACATGAAATATGTCGTTTAGTTTATTCGGAAAAAAAGAGCAACCAGCGCCGGAGCGTATTTTTGTTGACAGAACTTACATGACCACAACAGCTAAGATGAAGGCCTGCCTTACGTTAGCAAAAGAACAGACCAATATTTTATTTATTTGCTGGTTTGCAGATACGCTTAAAAAATTTAAAGAACTCTTTCAGGAGCATGGACTTGATGAATTAAAGGTTATTGATGCAAGAAACTTACACAGTGCCATGCTACATAATAAAACACCTGTTTTTACAGAGCATTACCCTTTACATGCAAAGGAGCTTCATATAATTGAACTTTGGCCGCCACAGCAAATTATTGTGTATAGCGCAATGGATGAAGCCCTGTTCCTGCATTTTGGCAGCGAAAAAATGTTACCCTTAATGAAACTGTTGGGCATGAAGGAGGATGAAGTAATTGAACATTCCTTTGTTACAAAATCAATAATTAAAGGGCAGGAAAAAATTGCAGCCCAGGTTGAAATGGAACAACTGGCCAATTCGCAGGCAGAATGGATGGAGAAGAATATAAAAAAGAAACCATAACCCTTGTTATTATCCCCGGTAATTAGTAAAGTATCTGTTATTTCAATATAATTGAAGTAATTATTTGATATATGTCAAAAATTAAACAGGTCCCCTTGGGTAATTTTATATAAAATTATTCAAATGGACAAAGCCTTAAGAATTCTTAAAATTTTAACAGCGATTTCAGTACTATTTGTAGTAATTCCAGGTGATAAATGGGATTTACCTGTACTTATACTTTCACTTTTGTTGGTTATCGTAGGCCAATATTCTCTGATAGCAATTATTTTTTTTAGCTGCGAAGCTTATTTAATAATATCAAGTATCAACAAAACTGAAAAAAAACGTCAGCATTTTATTACGATTGCGATAGTAATTCTTTATAATATTTTTCTTGCAATGCATATTAAAAGAATTTTCAACAGTACAGAAACATCAATAATTCTACCAGCTATACTGTTCATTACACTTTCATTATCCGTTCTTATTTTAAGTATAGTAAAGCTAAAAAAATTGCATGCCCCGGAAGATTGGATGCACAAGAATTTGAAAACAAAAATCTCGGAGTGAATTTTCCGGGATTACTAATATATTGTAAGATGAGATTACCTGTTGCCCCACACTGCCACCCTTGCCTTGCCCCTTACCACACCAACAGTAGAATATAAAAATTCAATTTTCTTTATCCGCCTTTCGCCACCGGGAAAATCAATGATCCTGCTTTCCTGTCCCTGCCTGAACCTGTTTTTTAATTCCACATTCATTTTTTCGCCATTCTCAAAATAAACATCCATATCAATAATGTGTAATGGCGCCCCGGTTACTTTTATTTTTATCTGGCGGTACAAATCATTCCCGGTAACCCAAAGCACATCACGATCTGTGCCATAAGCGGCAATTTTGTCGCCAATAAAATTCCATTTAGGCGGCATGTTCTTAAACGGATCGACAAAACTAAACAGGGCGGTAAATGCCAGAAATGCTGTAATTGCTTTAATGTAACGCATAAAATAATTTTAAATAGTGAGTAATGCAGGTTTAGACAGATCTTATACTGAAAGTTTAAAATTATTAAAAAAAGAAGTGATTTCATAACCCCTTGGGGTGATTTTAAAATTAAAGACTAAAATATTTTCTACCGGTAAAAGGCTTTACCAGCAATACTTTCAAACATCTTTACAATTATTTGACATATTTTATTTGGAAGTTTGAAGGCCATGATTATATCTTTGCGCCAGTTCTTTTCACATCTCTTATCAAGAAAGGCAGAGGGTAATGGCCCGATGAAGCCTTGACAACCTATCTTTATCATCCTTCGACAAGCTCAGGATGACAAAGGAAAAGGTGCCAATTCCATCCCGGTAGTTATCGGGACAGATAAGTCAGATCAACAGCCTTAAATACTTCAATAAAAATATTAAAAGCTCATCTGATTTACGGATGAGCTTTTTTGTTTGCCACTAACCCGCCAGTCGGCGGAGCACCGCAGCATACAAGTCAAAGCACATTAGCAAAAGCCAGCTTCTTGATAAAGTTTGAACTAACTAATTAACCAGTTAACAAATAAACTAATTAACAAAGAAAGAATGTCAACAAATCAATTAAATATCGGCCTTTTTGGTTTTGGTGTTGTGGGTAAAGGTTTATACGATGTATTGCACAGTACACCTACATTACAGTCATCCATTAAAAAGATATGTATAAAAAATACGGATAAAAAAAGGAGTATTGGCCCCGAGAATTTTACCAGCGATGCTGCTGTAATTTTAAATGATGCTGATATTAATGTGATAGTGGAAGTAATTGATGATGCTGATGCTGCTTTTGAAATTGTAAAAACTGCCATTCAAAATGGTAAAGCAGTAGTGAGTGCCAATAAAAAAATGATTGCTGAGCATTTTGAAGAACTGCTGCAACTGCAGGAACAATACCAAACACCGTTTTTATACGAAGCATCCTGCTGCGCCAGTATGCCCATCATCCGTAACCTAGAAGAGTATTATGATAATGACCTGCTGCAATCTATAAGAGGTATCATTAATGGCTCTACTAATTTTATATTGACGAAGATTTTTGATGAGCAACTGGAATTTAATGCAGCTTTATTGTTAGCACAGCAATTGGGTTTTGCAGAAAGCAACCCTAAACTGGATATTGGCGGATTTGATGCTGCCAACAAGCTGGCCATTTTACTGGCCCATTCATTTGGTGTGGTAGCTAAAACCAATGAGTTTATCTTTAATGGTATAGAAAATATTTCGTTGAACGATGCTATAGTAGCCAAAGAAAAAAACTACTCCATTAAACTGGTGGCCAACGCACAAAAATTACAGAATGGTAAGCTGGCTGCATTTTTACTGCCCCAGTTTGTAACCACCAACGATGATCTGTACTACGTAAAAAATGAATTTAATGCCTTAACCACTGAAAGTACTTTTGCCGATAAGCATTTTTTTAAAGGAAAGGGTGCAGGCGCCTTCCCTACTGCCTCTGCAGTATTAAGTGATATTTCTGCTTTGCGGTACGATTATAAATACGAGTACAAAAAAATCCATCATCAAACCGATACAGTATTAACTACCGATTATTACCTGAAGGTATTTGTAAGTGTAGATGATATTAATAAGTTAAATAAAGAAAGTTTTGAATGGATAGAAGAATGGCACAACGAGTTTAAGTTCAGCTGGTTAACCGGAACGATACATGCCAATAAATTGTTTACCACCGACTGGTGGAAACAGGAAGGCGTATCGCTGATACTATATCCCGAAGCTATTATTGAAGATATAGAATATAAAAAAATAAGTAAAAGAAGTCTTGAACTGGCAGGAATTGTTGTGTAAACAATGCTGTACTGTTCTGTAAAACGGGTTTTTAACATAAAAAAATTAGTCAGTCTGAAGATTGTACATTAACTTTGTCTATCTGTTTAATAGACTAACAAGTCAGAACTATTGTATGTTTAATTTAACCTCCATAATGCGAAAATGCAATTGCTGCATTATTAAGATATACCGCTGTTGATACCGGCCGTTTCTTCTCACTACTTATTCAATACACATTATTACTAAATGCCAAATACCAATAAAAATATTATAGCTGAATTACTCTACCAGTCTAATGGACTAAGTATTGCTGCTTTTATTGATGTACTGGTAAAAAAATTCCCGGGGCAGGTTACTTTCTCTACCAGTTTCAGTTACGAAGACCAGGTTATTACCAATGAAATTCTGGCTAACGGATTGCCGGTAAAAATATTTACACTGGATACCGGGAGGATGTTTGCAGAAACCTATTCTGTTTGGAACAGCACCAACGAAAAGTACAACACTAAAATAAAAGCTTATTATCCTAAAGCAGATGCTTTACAGGAATTTGTTGAAGCAAAAGGCCCTAATTCATTTTATGAATCGGTGGATAACAGGAAACAATGTTGTTTTATCCGTAAAGTAGAACCTCTGAAAAGAGCATTGGCTGAAAATGCTGTGTGGATCACAGGTTTAAGGGCAGAACATTCGTCCGACAGACATGATCTACCCATTTTAGAATGGGACGAAAGTAACCAGGTAATCAAGTATCACCCCATACTGCACTGGAATACTGAAGAAGTAAAAGCTTATATCAGCAAAAATCACGTGCCTTACAACCCATTACACGATAAAGGTTTTGTAAGTATCGGTTGTGCTCCCTGTACAAGAGCCATTAAGCCGGGTGAAGATTTTAGAGTCGGCCGCTGGTGGTGGGAAGATGCCGATAAAAAAGAATGTGGTTTACATGTACATGAAGCAATAAAAATAAATAGTTAAAAAATTTTTTAAACAGCAGTCTACTAAAATTATAGACTAATAAAATATGAGTACACATCATTTAAATTACCTGGAACAATTAGAAGCAGAAAGCATCCATATCTTTAGAGAGATAGCTGCACAGTTTGAAAGGCCTGCATTATTATTCAGTGGTGGTAAAGATTCTATCACCTTAGTGCAATTGGCAAAAAAAGCTTTTGCCCCCGGAAAAATTCCTTTTCCATTAGTACATATTGATACAGGACATAATTTCCCTGAAGCCCTGGCTTACCGTGATTGGCTGGCTAATGAAGTAGGTGCAACACTGATAGTACGTAAAGTGGAAGATACCATTAAGCAAAAGAGTTTAACCGAACCCAAGGGGAAATTTGCAAGCCGCAACTGGTTACAGACTTATACTTTATTAGATACTATTGAAGAATTTAAGTTTGATGCCTGTATTGGCGGCGCAAGGCGTGATGAAGAAAAAGCAAGAGCAAAAGAAAGAATATTTTCTGTACGTGATGAATTTGGACAGTGGGATCCAAAACTACAGAGGCCTGAGTTATGGAATATTTTCAACGGAAAAATTCATAAAGGAGAAAATGTAAGGGTATTCCCTATCAGCAACTGGACAGAGCTGGATGTATGGAATTATATACGTGCCGAAGAAATCCCTTTGCCTTCAATTTATTTTACCCACGAACGTGAGGTAATAGAATTTGAAGGACAGTTAATTGCAGTATCGCCATTTATAAGGATAGATGAAAGTGATGTGATAGTAAAAAAACAAGTGCGTTACCGTACTGTTGGCGACATGACCTGTACTGCTGCAGTAGAAAGCCTTGCAGCAACTTTAGATGAAGTGGTAAATGAAATTAAAATTACCCGTATCAGCGAAAGAGGTGAAACCAGGATTGATGATAAGGTAACTGAAGCGGCAATGGAAGACAGGAAGAAGGGAGGATATTTTTAACCCCCTCCGCCCCCTAAAGGGGGAACCAAGGGTGAGATTGAAGCGTTACTTTATGCAAAACATAATTAAAGCCGAATAAAGAAATATTGTTGAAGAGTGCGACGCCAATGAAGTTGAAAAAAGATTAAATGTTGATAACAAAAAAATAAAAACCTAATGGATATTTTAAGATTTATTACTGCAGGAAGTGTTGATGATGGTAAAAGCACTTTGATTGGTCGCTTATTATATGACAGCAAAAGTATTTTAGCTGATCACCTGGAAGCGATTGAAAAAAGTACCAAGAATAAAGAGAATGGTGAAATTGACCTTGCTTTATTAACAGATGGTTTACGTGCAGAAAGAGAACAGGGCATTACCATTGATGTGGCTTACCGGTATTTTAGCACTGATAAAAGAAAATTTATTATTGCCGATGCACCTGGCCATGTGCAATATACCCGTAACATGATCACCGGTGCAAGCAATGTTGATCTTGCTATTGTATTAATTGATGCAAGGCATGGTGTAGTTGAACAAACCCGCCGCCATAGTATCATCTCATCTTTATTAGGTATTCCACATGTGATTGTTGCTATTAATAAAATTGACCTGGTGAATTATTCTGAAGATGTTTACAATAATATAGTTATTGAATACAGCAAGCTGGCGCAGCAACTGGGGCTTGAAAATGTAACCTATATTCCTTTGAGTGCATTGAACGGCGATAATATTGTTGAAAAATCTTTATTAACGCCATGGTACGACGGAAAACCATTATTAGAATTTTTAGAAGAAGTGAAAATTGAGAATGCGGTGAACCATACAGATGCCCGTTTCCAGGTGCAGTTTGTTATACGACCACAAACTGAAGCATTGCATGATTACAGGGGCTATGCCGGAAAAATAACCAGCGGCATTTATAAAAAAGGCGATAAAGTAAAAGTATTACCAGCAGGTATTGAGACAACTATTGATAAAATTGAAATAGCCGGTAAAGAAGTTGCTGAAGCATTTGCACCACAAAGCGTAACACTTTTATTAACTGATAATATTGATATCAGCCGTGGAGATTCGATTGTGCCATCAACTGAAAACATTGCTACTTCAAATGAGGCTGATGTATTGTTTTGCTGGCTGGATGAAAAACCTTTACAGGTGGGCAATAAATATTTGCTGCAACACAACAACCGTAGTGTAAGAACAGTAATAAAAAACCTGGCTTATAAAATTGATGTAAATACGTTAGCGCATATTGAAGACGTACAACAGGTAAAATTAAATGAGATCGTGAGGGCATCAATTAAAACTGCAGCACCTATTGTGTTTGACAGCTATAAAAACAACCGAAGTAATGGCGCTGCCATACTGATTGATGAAACCAGTAATGCGACAGTTGCAGCAGTTTTATTTCAATAACAAAAAAATGGAACAACAATTTTATCAATCAATAGTAAATTTTAAAAAGCAGCAGGGCTGTTCATTTCCTGATGCTGCAAAGGCAAAAGATTTTGTAGTAAAGCTTTTTGAAGTATTATTTATCTGCAAAACCGAAGCTGACAACAATGCATTTGAAATTGAATCACAATTAAAAAAACTGGAGACACAACTGCAATTATTACTGTATCCGGTTTTACATAGCGAAGATTATTGCAATGAACAAACCGCAACATTTTTCAATACGGTTCCATCACTATATACCAAACTGCTGCTGGATGCTAAAGCAATTTTTGAAGCTGACCCGGCTGCAAAAAATATTGATGAAGTATTAATAGCCTACCCGGGCTTTTTTGCTATTGCGGCGCATCGTATTGCTAACCAGTTGCAGCAGCAAAATATTCCTTTGCTACCACGTATCATCAGCGAATATGCCCATAGTAAAACCGGTATTGATATTCATCCTGCTGCTACTATTGGAGAATCATTTTCAATTGACCATGGCACCGGTATTGTAATTGGTGAAACATCTGTAATAGGCAAACAGGTAAAAATATTTCAAGGCGTTACATTAGGTGCATTAAGCGTACAAAAAGAAAAAGCAAGTGAAAAGCGCCATCCAACTATTGAAGATAATGTAGTGATTTATTCAGGTGCAACTATTTTGGGCGGAGAAACTATTGTTGGTCATGATAGTGTTATTGGTGGCAATGTATGGCTTACTAAAGCTGTGCAACCATTTTCGATTGTTTATCACCAGGCCCAGGTAACGGTACAGGACAAAAAAACATTTTTAGAACCATATAATTATTTTATTTAAAAAAAATAACAATGAAAGCAAATAATATTTTAGAGACTATTGGTAATACTCCGCATGTGCGTATTAACCGTTTATTTGGTAATACACATCAAGTGTGGATCAAATTAGAAAGAAATAACCCCGGTGCAAGTATTAAGGACCGTATTGCATTGGCGATGATTGAAGATGCAGAACAAAAAGGATTATTACAGAAAGACAGTGTGATTATTGAACCAACAAGTGGTAACACCGGTATTGGTTTGGCATTGGTTGCTGCAGTTAAAGGCTACAAAATTATTTTAGTAATGCCCGAGAGTATGAGCATTGAAAGGCGCAGACTGATGAGTTTATATGGTGCTGAATTTGTTTTAACACCCAGGGAAAAAGGCATGAAGGGTGCAATTGAAAAAGCAAATGAATTAGCTGCTGAAACAAAAAATAGTTGGGTACCTCAGCAATTTGATAATCCGGCAAACAGTGAAGTACACCGTAAAACAAC
>JAGOAX010000024.1 GCA_017983695.1 Ferruginibacter sp. | reverse complement strand
GCATTTTATTTATGAGCATAGAAAAAGACATCAATCAAAGTTCATTTCGTAATGAGTATCAAAAAGGCATCATCAATCTTATTTATACCTACAACTGGATGAATGAGAAAATGAAAAAAGTTTTTGACAGGGAGGATATAACAGCCCAGCAATATAATATCCTGCGCATTTTACGGGGGGCAGGAAAACCAATTTCCACTTTACAGATACGTGAACGTATGCTGGATAAAATGAGCGACACCAGCCGTATTGTTGACCGCCTCGTTTTAAAAGGCCTGGCCAAAAAAAATGTTTGTAAAGATGATAAACGCCTGGTAGATGTAAGCATCAGCAGCAAAGGAAAAAACCTTTTAGAAAAAATTGATCAATACGAAAAAGATATGGATGCAATTTTGGGCAACCTTACAGATATTGAAGCCATTACTTTAAATATACTATTGGATAAGATCCGCCAATCTGATTAATCAAAAAATATTCATGAAATTTTTCTCTTCTTTATTGCTCATTGCATATTGCCTGTTGCCAATTGTATCTTTTTCTCAAACAAAACCAGAGTTCCGTGGCGTATGGGTTGCCACTGTTGAAAATATAGACTGGCCTTCCCGTGGTAATTACAATTCCGATTCTCAAAAAGTAGAATTCATCCGCCTGCTGGATATGCACCAGCGCAATGGCATGAATGCAATGATTGTACAGATACGCCCCGTAACCGATGCCTTTTACCCATCGCAATATGAACCCTGGAGCGAATATCTTACCGGCAAACAGGGGCAACCACCCATGCCTTATTACGACCCGCTTGAATTTATGATTACCGAAACACACAAGCGGGGCATGGAGTTTCATGCATGGATGAATCCTTACCGGGCTGTTTTCAATATCAACAGGTCTTCTGTTGCAGCAACGCATATCACAAAAATTCATCCCGAATGGTTTTTAAATTACGGCGATAAAAAATATTTCGATCCTGGTATTAAAGAAGCTCAGCAATATGTAGCTAATGTGGTACAGGATGTGGTAAGCAGGTATGCTGTTGATGCCATTCATTTTGACGATTATTTTTATCCATATAAAATTGCCGGTAAAGAATTTCCTGATTATGGCAGTTACAATAAATACGGTAATGGTATGAGTAAAGATAACTGGCGAAGAAGCAACACCGATTCCATAATCAGTATGCTGAGTGCTGTAATTAAAAGAGAAAATCCCAAATGCCAGTTCGGCATCAGTCCGTTTGGTGTGTGGCGTAATATAGATAAAGACACTGTTAACGGAAGCAGAACAAATGGTGCACAAACCAATTACGACGACCTCTATGCCGATATTTTATTGTGGCTGCAAAAGGGCTGGATAGATTATGTAGCGCCGCAACTGTATTGGGAGTTTGGCCATAAAGTGGCCCCTTACGAGGTCTTACTTGATTGGTGGAGCAAGCACACTTACGGAAAGAACTGTTATATAGGCCTGGGCATTTACCGGGCCGGCAGCAATACCGCCTGGAAAGATGTAACACAAATACCCCGCATGATTGATGCTTTGCGAACTACACCCAACATCCAGGGCATGATCTTTTTCAGCAGCAAAACATTTGATAAAAATCCAAATGGATGGAACGATACATTAAGATTGAATTATTTTAAAGAGCCGGCCACAACACCTGTAATGAAATAAGCCCGGGTATAAAAATGCCATTCAGATTTTAACTACAGCTATTTTTTTATATGCTGTTCTACCAGTTTTTTTAATTCCGCTATTTGGTTTTCTAAGACTTCAATTTTTTTATTCTGTGCTTCAATATCCCCTTGTTGCTCCTGTAAGCCTTTTATAGCAAGCACTGTAAAGTATTGGTAGTTTATTCCCAATTGTGTTTTACCATCTTTCATTATCTTTTCACTCACTGCATCCGGAAATATCTTTTGTACATCCTGTGCCATAAAACCAATGCTGTAGTTAGTGTTCTTACTATTTTCTAAGTAGTGGTATTGATAAGATTGCAGGGTATTTATTTTTTGCAAAGCCGGCTGTAAAAGGGTTATATCTTTTTTTAAATTTTTATCGGATGACTGGATATAAGCACCATCTGAATTTCTTATATAACCTTTTAAAGTGCCGTTACTATAAAAATTAAAATCGGGTACGGCACCATAGTCTAAAAATATATCCCAATGATTGGTTGAGTTGGCATTTTCAATACCTAGCCCATTCTGAGAACCACTTTGTTTTACCTGTAGCCGGCTATCATTGCTGGTTGTAAGCGGTTGTTTAAAAATACCCACTTCGCCACTTGTATTGTGTACCCTTACATTCCAATTGTTCAAGCCAAAATTATAAATACCAAAAAAATCATCGGTTTCCATACCGATGAAAGCCCTGTCGGTTGCTCCGGCATTATTTGTCCAGGTAATGCCGTGTGCATTACCACTGGGTACTAAATTTCCTCTAAAGCGTAATCGCCCATTGCCAATCTCTAATTTTTCAGCAGGATTGGTTACACCAATGCCTACTTTTACATCGGCAGTAGCACCGTTTACACCATTAATGCTGCCCAGTACCATACTATTGTTTGTGCTTGTATAAGCTTTGCTGCCAATAACAGTACTGTTTGTTCTGTCTGCTAACATCATTGTACTATCGCCTATGTAAGTGTTGTAATAGCCATTATCGTTTGCTGTGCTGCTTCCTGCTTTTACGCCAACTGCAACATTGTTTGTTCCTGAAAAATTTAATGCCAAAGCAGAATCTCCGACTGCAACATTAAAGTTGCCTGATTGATTAGCATATAGTGCGAGCCTACCCATAGCGGTATTATATGAGCCAGTTTGGTTAAGGCGTATTGCCATATATCCACTTGCTGTATTATAAACACCTGTAGAATTAGTTAGGATTGCTTCAAATCCACTTGCTGTATTACCGGAGCCAGTGGTGTTATTTAATAAAGACGATGCTCCGATTGCTGTGTTATTAGAGCCATTTGTATTTGCATATAAAGCACCATGTCCGGTTGCTGTGTTAAAAGAGCCACTGGTATCTGAAAATAAAGCCTGAGCACCTGTTGCTGTGTTAGAAGATCCCCTTGTATTTGAACGCAACGCCCAGAATCCATTTGCTGTGTTAAAAGCACCAATAGTATTGTTAAATAAAGCTTTGCTACCAATTGCTGTGTTATAAGATGCATCAGAAGAAAATGTTGCTCCTATACCATTATTATACAAGGCACTATCGCCAATAGCCACCAGGTTGCTTCGGGTGGTGTTATTGTACAAAGCATCTGTACCAATAGCCACATTACTGTACCCAATAGTATTTTTATACAAAGCTTTAGAACCATTTGCTGTATTATTAGAGCCACTACTGTTATCATGCAAAACCTCATTTCCAGTTGCGGTATTAGAAATACCCGTGGTGTTATTAAGCATTACTTCATATCCGGATGCTACGTTATAAGAGCCTACGAGGTTTTTATTCAAAGCCATAAATCCGGTCGCTATATTACGAGAACCAAGGATATTATCATATAAGGCTTGCGTTCCAATTGCTATATTATTAGAGCCAAAAGTATTGTTATGCAAAGCATAAGAACCATTTGCTGTGTTAGCAGCCCCACCTGTATTATTTTTCAATGCTTTTTGGCCGGTTGCTGTATTATTAGAGCCGGAGGTGTTACCAAATAAAGTTTTGCTGCCAATGGCTGTATTATCATTGCCAGAGCCATTATTATACAAAGCGCTATCCCCGATGGCTACCAGGTTGTTTAGGTTTGTGTTTTTAAACAAAGCATCTTTACCAATGGCTACATTACTACTACCTGTGCTGTTACTTTTTAATGCGGAATCGCCTATGGCAGTGTTGTAATTTCCTGTTTGATTACTGATAAGTGCATGATTTCCCATTGCGGTATTATAAGAGCCTCCGTTATTACTAGCTAAAGCATAATTTCCATTTGCAGTGTTATAAGAACCGGTGCTGTTACTAAGTAAAGCATAAGCTCCGATAGCTGTATTAAAATCACCATTGCTGTTACCAGACAAAGCATACATCCCATTTGCGGTATTATAAGAGCCCGAACTGTTACCGGATAAAGCATTGATACCATTTGCAGTATTAAAAGAACCTGTACTGTTATTAAATAAAGCACCGACACCAAATGCAGCATTATTTATTCCGGTTGAGTTTACCGGAAAAGCAGTTACACCAAATGCAGTATTTGTTGTATTTAGCAGTCCTGCTTTTATATTGTTGCGTTTAAAAATAATATCCTGGTTATCGGTAGTGCCCAAAAAGTTTGCTGCTGTTGTACCGGCATTGCCTTTTATACTCCAGCCTGCAGCAATGTTACCATTGCCTTTTATAAAACTCCACGCAGCGCCATTGTAATAGGCAAATGCAAGGGAGTCATTATCATACACCAATAAGCCATTAGCCGGTGTGCCAATGCCTGTACGTTGTACAGATGACATGCGTGGAATAAGAATACCTTTGCCGGTGCTGCTAACATCTAAAATAGAAGTGCCGTTTGCTGTTGCACCAGTGGTGTTAATGGCTATGCTTTGGCCTTTTGCTGTAACAATCACGATGGTTAAGCAGATAACAAATAATGGAAGTATTTTTTTCATGGCATTTGTAATTTTACTTTTTTGGGCCTACCGTAAATGTCCAGATCGGCTTGTCATTTCTGAGCACATAAAAATTGAGTGTGTACCCTTTTTGCAAGCCAGGATTATAAGCTCCGCTTTCCAGATAAAAAAAGCCGGTCTTTGTACCAGCATTGTAAGTTGTTGTGTGTGGAAGACCGGCAACATCAATGAAAGTAATTTGTACTTTGGCAATGTTTACGCTCGATTTAAAGTTCAAGGTTTCTCCTTTACCATCTGTATTGGTAATAAAAAGTTCCATTGTAGCATGTTCATAACCCTCTTTTACATTTTGCGTGCCGGCAATTTTTCGTTTTGTGGTAAAATCTTTCGGTAGCTTTTTAACCTGTGCATGTACAGCCGTTGCTGCAAATAAAAATATAAGTATTGCCAGTAATTGCTTCATGCTTTTCGTTTAATGTTGAATTAATTTTTTTCAAAAGTTCCTGTTGACCATCTTGGATTATTTCTGTTGCGGTTAAACTGGCCCACATAAATTACCAGGTTGCCATCATTCTGTAAATTCATCCAATGAGAGCCCGGACCTTTTGGGTAAAATTTATCTCCGCTGCCACTTCCGCCTTTATCAACCGAACCTCCGTTGGCAGCCCATCTGGCCTTGCCTGAATAATCATACAAAACCAGGTTACCATCTTCCTGAAAAACACAACTTTTCATGGCAATACCATGCGTTCTTGTTTGCCATATTGCCGGCGTGTTATTTTTTGAATTGTACTTGTATAGAACCAGGTTACCATCTTCCTGGAAAACAAGAAAATATCTTTTGTCTTGCGAAAAATAAGGCTTGCCTTTTTCAAAAACAGTGTTGGTTTTAAAAGCGCCATCAGGCACACCTCCTGGAACTTTAATAGGTGGAGGGGTTTGTGCATAGCTTTGTGCTGTTAATAAAAATAATGTTGCTGCAAAAAATAATTTTTTCATAAATGTTACTTTTAGATTTTTATTTTTTAATGATAACGGCAAACCTGCCATCGGTTACATGTAATTTTTCTTTACCGGCTTCGTAATTATTACTGATATTCATCGGTGAAGCAAAATCGCCTTCCACAATTTTTCCATCGGCTGTTTCTTTAATTGAAACAATGTTTAAACAACCAGCCACCGCTCCCTGGCGAAAATTATCGTAATCCAATACTTCGTCATCCTTTGTGTTTTCTTCCAGCAGGCTTATACCATACCCGCCTGCACCTTCACGTACGCTGTTGTAGGCACCCACTTTGGTTTTGCTGAAAGGAGAAAAGGTTAGCAAAAAATTCATTTTGCCATCAGCATCTTTGGTAAAAATCTGCAGCTTGTCATCAATTTCAGAGTAGGTAGCCAGTATTTCATCTTTTACAGACTGCCATGACTTGCCACTTATTTTGGCCGTTACATATGGGTAAGTTGCTTCTTTACCATCTTGCGATGTTGCGTTTAAAGATGTTGCGCTCTTTTCTTTGTCGCTGCTGTTACAGGCCGATAAAAACATCAGTGCAGTTAATAAAACAGTTAAACCGGTTTTCATTAGTTACATTTTTACAATGCAAATGTTTAATAAGTTTTGCAAAGCATAAATCACCAATAAGGGTGAAAAACATTATTTGATATTAACTATATTGTAAAATGTTTTGTAAAAGGTTATTGTTGACTTTATTGATGATGTATTTGGCAAATAGCTACGGCCAAAAATACCCGTATAAGCAGTTTACTACTAACAACGGACTGATAAATAACCGCTGTGGAAACGTAAGCCAGGATAGTGCAGGATATATATGGATCACCTCAGACAATGGCATTTGCAATTACGATGGCAGAAAGTTCACTTTTTTCCCAGGCAAAAATTCTACATACTATTTTGCTCATACCAATACCATAAACATGTACAAAGGGCAATGTGTGTTTGCCACCGGTGGAGAAGGCTTTGCCCTTGGCCTTGGTAACAAACTTTCTTTTTCTTCTATACCCGGCCAGTCAAAAAGCCAGCTTACTTATGGCCTGATTTTAAATGATAGCAGTACGCTGGTTGCTAAAATTTATTCTACCGACCTTGAACTTGTAACAGGCAACAGCAAAACAATATTAAAACCACCTGCTGAAATTGCCCGGGAGATGAAAAGCTTTTTAATGTTTTTGAAAGATGCTGAAGGGAATATCTGGATAGGAACCGATGCAGGCATATATATTTATAAGAAAGGAAATTTTAACACACCTTACATTCTTCCGGCATTATTTAAAAAATACTGCAACGTACTAAAAGTCGATTTTGAAGGCAGTGTTTTTATTGCTTCTCAGCATGATGTTTACAAGATATTCAGGGAACATTTAAAAGATGTTGAAAATGCACAACCGGTAAAATTTACGACTCATAAAGAACTGATATCAGCGATGGGATTTTCCAGGAACGGAGATATCATGGTTTCTGATCTGCCGGATGGTGTAGCCGTTTACAATAAAGCGCTGCAATTGAAAAAGAAGCTGATAAAACATGGATTACCAAATGTGTTACTTTGGGATATTTTTGTAGACCGGGAAGATAATATCTGGTTTGCTACAGAAAATGGCGCTTATCGTTTCAGCAATTTCGATTTTATAAACTATACTCCTATAAACTTTACCGGCACACCTAATATCAGGGGAGGAGTTATTTATAACAATCAATTTATTTTTTCTAACAATTTACAATTCTTCACTTTAAAAAATGAAGAGATGCAAACATTAATAAACCATGACAAAAATGCAAATTATGATGCCCGGATCATATCAACCCCTGCCAATACACTTTGGCTGAATTCTTTTCTTAATATTGGTGTATATCCCAGGGTAACTACCAGGTTGGTTACGATACAGAACGGGCAACTTGTTGAAAAAAAGATGATAGATTACCACAGCTATTCTGGTACTGCAATTGATATGGAAAAAATTGCCAGGCTCAACAACAAAGAATTTATATTTATAACACAGGATAAAAAGCTTTTGCTTGGCCATGATGATTGGGTTGAGAAAATTCAATTACCCCTTGAGTTGGACACATCACTCTTCAGTGCTGTTGGGCCAGGGTTTAACGAAAATGAATTTGTTTTGGCAGTAAATAAGGTTGGTTTATTTTATTGTAAAACAGAAAGTATACAAAACGCCGTTCTACTTAAAATAATAGAAAAGATACCATTTGTTCCCAAGCTTCAAAACGACCGCTGTACCAGGATAATCACTACAAAAGATAAAAAAATATGGCTGGCCACCCGTGACAATGGGATCAGAATATTCAGCAAAGAAAACACAAATTACAGCTTATCTAAATCTATTACAGAACCGGAAATTTCAAGCAGCTTTATCACAGAACTATTATACGATAGTGCAGGCAATATATGGATAGGTTCTAACAAAGGCATTGATAAAATAACCTTCGCAACAAAACATAATTTTAACATTAATAAGGGTCTTTTCAACAACTTAATGAATGGCCGGTACATTTATTTTTTAAAAGAGTTTCATGATAAATTATACATTGGCACAACCGGTTCCCTGTCCGTTACTGATATAAATCCAAAACTATCCAGCACAGTTCCATCGGTTCTTATCAGTCATTTATCTGTAAATAATGCCAATGCCGATAGCTTGCTCAGCACAGGCAACTATACTTTTTCACCTTCGCAAAACAACCTGACATTCGAATTTGTATCGCCAACATTTATTGACGAGCAGGCAACAGAATATCAATACCAATTAGAAGGAATCGATAAAGACTGGAGCACACCTGCCGGTAATTACATAATAGCCTACAGCCAGTTACCTGCGGGTAATTACACTTTTAAAGTGAGAGCGAAAAATGCCAACAGCATATGGTCTTTAACAGATGCTACTTTTAATTTTACCATAAAAAAACCTTTTTACAAACACTGGCTGTTTGCATTATTATGTGCCATTGTAATTGTTGGGGTATGTTACTGGTTGTATAAGCAAAAAATGAACAAGATAATTGCTGTAGAACGCACCAGGCGGAGCATCAGCAAAGATCTGCATGATGATATTGGCACTACGTTAAGCAGTATTACATTGATGAATGCAGTATTAAAAAATAAAATAGAATCGCAGCCGGAGGAAGCGAAAAAAATGGCTGCAAAAATTGAAACCACCAGTCGCGATATGATACAGAACATGAGTGATATTGTATGGAGCATTAACCCCAACAATGATACGATGGAAA
>JAGOAX010000023.1 GCA_017983695.1 Ferruginibacter sp. | reverse complement strand
GCATTTTATTTATGAGCATAGAAAAAGACATCAATCAAAGTTCATTTCGTAATGAGTATCAAAAAGGCATCATCAATCTTATTTATACCTACAACTGGATGAATGAGAAAATGAAAAAAGTTTT
Source organism: Ferruginibacter sp. (assembly GCA_017983695.1). Lineage (GTDB taxonomy): Bacteria > Bacteroidota > Bacteroidia > Chitinophagales > Chitinophagaceae > Ferruginibacter. Next base: position 9,002 of record JAGOAX010000023.1, on the reverse strand, counting down.
TGATAAAGAAGATGTAACAGCCCAGCAATATAATATCCTGCGTATTTTACGGGGAGCAGGAAAACCAATTTCTACTTTACAGATACGTGAGCGCATGCTTGATAAAATGAGCGACACCAGTCGCATAGTTGACCGGCTTGTTTTAAAAGGCCTGGCCAAAAAAAATGTTTGCAAAGATGATAAGCGCCTGGTAGATGTGAGCATCAGCACCAAAGGAAAAACCCTCCTGGAAAAAATTGATGAATACGAAAAAGACATGGATGCCATTTTGGGCAACCTGTCGGATGCCGATGCAAAAACCTTAAATAAATTATTAGATAAAATCCGTCAATCTGATTAATCAAAAAATATTCATGAAATTTTTCTCTTCTTTATTGCTCATTGCATATTGTATGTTGCCTATTGCTGCTGCTGGACAAACCAAACCAGAGTTTCGTGGCGTGTGGGTTGCTACCGTTGAACATATTGACTGGCCCTCCCGTGGCAATTACAATTCCGATTCTCAAAAAGTAGAATTCATCCGCTTGCTGGATATGCACCAGCGCAATGGCATGAATGCGATGATTGTACAGATACGCCCCGTAACCGATGCCTTTTATCCATCGCAATACGAACCCTGGAGTGAATACCTTACCGGCAGGCAGGGACAACCACCCCTACCTTATTACGACCCGCTTGAATTTATGATTGCCGAAACACACAAGCGGGGCATGGAGTTTCATGCATGGATGAATCCTTACCGGGCTGTTTTTAATATCAACAGGTCTTCTGTTGCTGCAACGCATATCACAAAAATTCATCCCGAATGGTTTTTAACTTACGGCGATAAAAAATATTTCGATCCGGGTATTAAAGAAGCTCAACAATATGTAGCTAATGTGGTACAGGATGTGGTAAGCAGGTATGCTGTTGATGCCATTCATTTTGACGATTATTTTTATCCTTATAAAATTGCCGGAAAAGAGTTTCCGGATTATGCCAGTTATAATAAATACGGTAATGGTATGAGTAAAGATAACTGGCGAAGAAGCAACACCGATTCCATAATCAGTATGCTGAGTGCTGTAATTAAAAAAGAAAATCCCAAATGCCAGTTTGGTATCAGCCCGTTTGGTGTTTGGCGAAATATAGATAAGGACTCTGTTAATGGCAGCAGAACAAATGGTGCTCAAACCAATTACGATGACCTTTATGCCGATATTTTATTGTGGCTTAAAAAAGGCTGGATAGATTATGTAGCGCCGCAACTGTATTGGGAGTTTGGCCACAAAGTGGCTCCTTACGAAATTTTGCTCGACTGGTGGAGCAAACATACCTATGGAAAAAATTGTTATATCGGCCTTGGTATTTACCGTGCCGGCAGCAATGCCGCCTGGAAAGATCTTACGCAATTGCCCCGTATGATCAATGCTTTGCGAACCACACCGAATATACAGGGCATGATCTTTTTCAGCAGTAAAACTTTTGATAAGAATCCTAATGGATGGAGCGATACTTTAAGATTGAATTATTTTAAGGACCCGGCAGCTACTCCTGTAATAAAACAATAAGCAAGTTGTTTACTGTTTACTCCGATATTAAATGACCAGCTATATTTAATCTGTAAAGACTATTATTATTTTCCTTGGGGCAACTAAAAGATAAACTGGCTGGGGCAGTTATATATATTTCCCATGATTTATCATAAGTGGAATATGTATCTGATGCTAAACCTGTGAATCTATAGAACGGCGAGCAGCCACGATTAAAATCTCCTCCGCTAAAACCGGCAACTACTTCCATTACTTTGGGGTCTGAGCCGTTGTTTGAATAATTGGAAGTTGAACTTTGATGGGCATTAATATCAAAATGATAAAGACCTGACTTGATTATATAAATATTAAAATAATTATTGCCAGCCGTATAAATTGTACTAGCTGTTCCAAAATTATAAATTGTCTCTAATGAAGTGTTATTCCCGCCAGAAGATTTTAAAGCAAATTTAAACCGTTCTGTATTTCCATAAGCCTGCGATTTCCATGTTGCATTACCATTAACATCGCTTGTAAGCACTTTTCCATTTCCTTGGTTGCCATCTACTATTCTTAATGGTGGTGCTCCTGAAACATTTGTAATGGCTACAACAGGCATTGATGCACTTGTTGAAAAAGCACTAATGGCAGTAGCTGCACTACCTGCCGATGCTGTAACAGCATTACCACTACCGCTCTGCCCAAAATAGCCTGTTTGAGTAGTGTTATTGCCAATTACTTCTAATTTTGAGGAGGGGTTTGTAGTACCGATTCCTATATTGCCATTGCCCTTAACCCTCATGCGTTCGGTAAAAGCACTGCTGCTGCCGTATCCTAAAGCTATATCACTTGTGGCACCTTCGCTGTATAACTGCATTAAACTACCTTGTATGCCAAGTCCATAATGTCCGCCACTGGCATCGCCCCACAAAGCAATCTTATTGCCAAGCGAAGTAGAAAAAGAAAGCGGTGCATTGGGGTTTTGAATTCCTATACCGATATTGGTGCCATTGTTGTATAAAAGGCTATTAGCTACCCAGCCTGTGCCATTATGCCTCAGTGTATTTCCACTGGCTCCGGCCGGCAGCAATGAAGGAGAAAGGTCGTACCAACTGGCAAAGCCTGTAGGGTCTGAAATTAAAAATTTACCTGCCCCTGGTGAACCACCCGTAAGTTTAAGGCTGCCATTAACTTCTAATTTGGCTGTTGGATTTGTGGTGCCTATACCCACATTGCCACCATCTAAAATAGAAATTCGCTCAATTAAACCCGAAGGCGTTGGCGCACCAAATGTTGAAAAGCCCATCCTGAATGTTTGTGCCCCGGTATTACCTGTTGTAATAATAGAACCTGAGTAAGAAGAGCCGTTTTTAAAAAACAATCCTGTTTTTACATCGCCTCCTGTAGAAGAGTTGTGCAAAAGCAACAAAGCGCTATCTGTTCTTTTTACCTGTAGCCTGGTTTCGTTAGGTGTGGTTTCGCCAATGCCTACGTTTTGGGCTGTAGCAGTTATTGAAAACAGCATACAAAAGGCACTTACTATTTTTTTCATAACAGGTTTATGTTTTAGTTTTTTAAAATTATTTGTACCGTTTTTATACTAATAAAAGAATTTTCATATTGCCAATGGCAGGGCTTGTGTACCAACAGCAACCTTATACCGCTTCGGCAATAAGAGTTTCATCATCACTTCCTTTCTTCTCCGCCGGGATATTTCAATAACTTTTCCGTTCTGTAGTTCAAATGCCTTTCCATTGCATTGATGCGTTTGCATAAAACGATTATTAACCAGGTGGCTCCTGTGCAAACGGGTAAAACACTCTTCGGGCAATCTTTCCTCAAACCACTTAAGCACTTTAGCCGTTACCAGTGTTTTTATATTACCCATTGCAACACTCAAATAAATTTTTGAGTAGTTGGAAGATGCTTCTATCCTAACAATGGTATCAACATCAATTAAAAAACTACCGGTGGATGTATTGAGTATTAATAAAGATTTTTCCATTTGTAACATTTAAGTGTTGTTGTAATTTATCCGGTTGAGTAAAGAGATTTAGCCGCAACTATTTTTTTATTAACTCTTCTACCAGTTTTTTTAATTCAGCTACCTGGTTTTCTAAAACTTCAATTTTTTTATTCTGTGATTCTATATTCCCTTGCTGCTCCTGTAAGCCTTTTATAGCAAGCACTGTAAAGTACTGGTAGTTTACACCCAGTCTTTTTTTACCGTCATCCATAATTTTTTCGCTTACAGCATCCGGAAATAATTTTTGTACATCCTGTGCCATAAAACCAACGCTGAATGGGTCTGCCGCATTATTATCTAAATAATGATATTGGTAGGTTTTAAGCTGGCTTATATTTGATAAAGAGGCCGAAAAATCAGTAACATCTTTTTTAAACCGCTTATCAGAAACTACAATATAATTGCCGGTTGCATTTTGGATATAACCTTTTAAACTTCCATTGTAACTGAAGTTGTAATCAGGGGTTGTGTTATTATCTACAAACATATCCCACCTATTAGTATTTATGGCAGTTTCAATACCAATTCCATAATTTGCCCCGGCAGTTGTTTGTTTCACCTGCAACCTGCTTTCGGATGGTGTAGTGCCTGGTTGCTTATTAATCCCCATTTCGCCGGTACTGTTATGTATCCTTATATTCCAGCCGGGGGGAAATCCAAAATTATAAATGCCTAAAAAATTATCTGTTTCCATACCTATAAATGCCCTATCGGCTGTGCCTGCATTATTTGTCCAGGTAATACCGTGTGCATTGCCTAAAGGTGCATTGCCTCTAAATCGTAATCGTCCATTACCAATCTCTAATTTTTCGGTAGGGTTGGTTACACCTATACCTACGTTTACATCGGCAGTAGCGCCATTTACGCCATTAATGCTGCCCAGTACCATACTATTATTGGTGCTTGTATAAGCCTTGTTGCCGATAACAGTACTGTTTGTTCTGTTTGCCAACATTAGCGTACTATCCCCTATATAAGTATTGTAAAAACCATTATTGAATAATATACCACCGGCTTGTCTGCCGATTGCAATATTATTTGTACCTAGGGTATTTCCATTTAACGTATTATAGCCAATTGCGATGTTGAAACTTCCTGTTTGATTATTGTAAAGCGTTTGTTCACCCAAAGACACATTATTATTACCAGTTGTGTTTTCGAACAAAGCAAGGTAACCCAAAGCTATATTGCCTGAACCCACAGTAGTCTTATATAAAGGTTGGGTGCCGATTGCGATATTTTTAGAACCTGTGATGTTGCTGAATAGTGACAAAGTACCGATGGCGGAGTTGTCAGACCCTGTGGTATTTTGGTATAGAGATTGGTTACCCATTGCATTATTCAAAAGGCCGGTTGTGTTGCTAAATAAAGCTTTGCTGCCAATGGCTGTGTTACCTTTTCCATGCTGAGGTAATGTTGCGCCTGTACCATTATTATACAATGCACTATCGCCAATGGCCACCAGGTTGCTCTGGACGGTGTTATTGTACAAAGCATTTTTGCCGATTGCTACATTGCTGCTGCCAGTAGTGTTATTATACAAAGCACTATCACCATTTGCTGTGTTGTAAGAACCTGTGCTGTTAAAATATAAAGAGCCGGAGCCGCTTGCAGTATTATTAGACCCTATAGTATTAAAAGATAGGGTGCCAGAGCCGCTTGCTGTGTTATTAGACCCGCCAGTATTTCTATACAAAGCAGCTAACCCAATCCCTACATTACTATTACCAGTGGTATTACTGATCAAGGCTTCAACACCAAACGCAGCGTTAAAATTACCAGTAGTATTTGCTACAAAAGCGTGATAACCGAAAGAAGTATTTGAAAAGCCTAACAAGCCTGCCTTTACATCCCAGCGTTTGAAAATAACATCCTGGTTATCGATAGTACCTATAAAATTGGCTGCGGTAGTACCGGAATTTCCTTTGGTACTCCAGGCTACAGCAATATTACTATTACCTTTTATAAAACTCCAGCCAATGCCATTATAGTAACTAAATGCAGCACTGTCTGTATCGTAAACCAGTAAACCGTTTGCCGGTGTGCCAATAGCTGTACGCTGTACCGATGACATACGTGGAATAAGCATCCCCTTTGTAGTACTGCCTACGTCTAAAATGGAAGTGCTGTTTGCTGTTGCACCTGTTGTATTAATGGCTACACTTTGGGCTTTTGCTGTAATGGCAATAGCTAAGAAAACAAAAAGCAATGAAAGTATTTTTTTCATAGTGTTTATGATTTTATTTTTTTAGCAATACAGCAAATCGCCCGTCTGTAACTTCCAGCTTTTCTTTACTGGCCTCATAGTTATTGCTTATGTTGAGCATTGATGCAAAACCGCCTTCCACAATCTTGCCTTCAGCGGTTTCTTTAACCGAAACAATGTATAAGCAATTTGCTACAGCACCCTGGCGAAAATTATCATAGTCAAGCACTACATCATCTTTCGCATTTTCATCCAACAGGCTTATACCATAACCTGCAGTACCTTCCCGTATACTATTGTATTCGCCCACACCGGTTTTGCTGAAAGGAGCAAGCGTTAATAAGAAATTCATTTTGCCATCAGCATCTTTGGTGAATATCTGCAGCTTGTCATCAATCTCTGAGTAAGTGGCCAGTATTTCATCTTTAACAGCGTTCCATGCTTTGCCATTTACTTTTGCTTTTACGTAAGGATAATCGGTTGTATTTTTTTGTGTTGCTGATGTTTCGGCATTACCAGGTTTATTTTCTGTATTACAGGCTGATAAAAATATAACCGCTGTTAACAAACAAGTGAAATAAGTTTTCATTCTTTACTTTTTCGTACTCTGCAAATGTTTAACATGTTCTGCAAGGAATCAATCACCAATAAGGGTGAAAAGCATTGTTTGATTATTGGCTATATTGTAACATGTTTTACAAAAAGTTGTTGCTGCCTTTCCTGATGATGTGCGCCTTGTACAGCTACGGCCAAACATACCCGTATAAACAGTTTACTACCAGCAACGGATTAATTAATAACAGGTGTGGGAATGTTAGCCAGGACAGCGCAGGTTATATCTGGATAACATCAGACAATGGCATTTGTAATTATGATGGGAGGAAGTTTACTTTTTTCCCAGGCAAAAATTCTAGTTATTATTTTGCCCACACCAATACCATAAACATATACAAAGGGCAATGCGTTTTTGCAACAGATGGCGAAGGCTTTGCGCTTGGCCTTGCAAACAGGCTTTCCTTTCATTCTGCAGCAAAGGGGATTACCTATGGCTTAATGCTGAACGACAGCAGTACGCTTATTGCCAGAATATATTCGAATGACCTGGAACTGATTACAGGAGGCAAAAAAACCATCATAAAACCTCCGGTTGAAATTGCCCAAAAAATGAAAAGTTTTTTGATGTATGTGAAAGATGCCGAAGACAACATCTGGATAGGAACCGATGCCGGTGTATTTGTTTATAAAAAAGGAAATTTTAATGAGCCCTGCATTTTGCCGGCATTACTTGGTAAATATTGCAATGTGATTAAAATTGATTTTGATGGTAATGTTTTTATTTCTGCCGAGCACAGCGTGTATAAAATTTTCAAAGAACATCTTAAGGAGATCGAAAATGCACAACCGGTAAAGTTTGCTACACATAAAGATCAGATAACGGCAATGGGATTTTTCAGAAACGGAGATATCGTTGTTTCCGACCTGCCCTACGGTATTGCTATTTACAATAAAGCATTGCAATTAAAGAAGAAGATCAGTAAACACGGTTTACCCGATGTAATGTTCTGGGATATTTTTGTTGACCGGGAAGAAAATATATGGTTTGCCACAGAGAACGGGGTTTACCGGTTCAGCAATTTCGATTTTGTAAACTATGTCCCGGAAGATGTTACCGGTGCACCAAATATCAGGAGTGGAATTATTTATAAGGATGCTTTTATTTTCTCTAATACCCGGAGTTTTTTCACTATTAAAAACGATGAAGTAGAAACAATCGGGGGTTCCTATACTGCAGATAATTTCGATGTGAGAATTTTAGTAACTCCTGCAAATTCACTATGGTTAAATACTTATGTAAACCGGCTTTTATACCCAAAGATTGTCACCAAACTGGTCACGCTCTCCAACAATCAGGTCGTTGAAAAAGAAATAATTGATTATGGCAATTATTCAAATTCAGTTATTGATGTTGAAAAAACCGTTGTGCTTGATAATAACGAAATGGCTTTTTTAACACAGGATAAAAAATTATTGTTTAGCAGGAATGATATAATTGATAAAATTCTATTGCCGGTTGCTTTAGGCTCATTGCAATTTAATACTCTGGCCGCAGGGTTTAATAAAGATGAAATCATTCTTGCAGCAAATGGCATCGGTTTATTTTACTGTAAGGCAGAAAGAATACAAACAATGATTCAATTGAAAATAATTGAAAAGATACCCTTTGACCCGGCTTTGCAAAATGACCGCTGTGTTAAAATTGTTGCGGCTAAAGATAAAAAGATATGGCTTGCAACCAGGAATAATGGGATCAGAATTTTTAGTAAAGAAAATAATAAATACCGTCTTTTTAAATCACTTAGTGAACCTGCAGTTTCAAGCAATTTAATAACAGCGTTAATTGAAGATAGTTCAGGCAATATGTGGGCAGGTTCAAATAAAGGAATTGATAAAATTACAATTGCAGGGAAAAATAATTTCAGCATAAACAAAGGGCTATTCAATAATTTAATGAATGGGCGGTATGTTTATTTTTTAAAAGAATTTCAGCATAAATTATACATTGGTACCACCGGATCTTTGTCGGTTACCGATATTAATCCTAAACTATCCACCACGGTTCCTGCGGTGCATATCAGTCATTTATCTGTAAATAATGCCAATGCAGATAGTTTGATCGGTAAAGGTTCTTACACTTTTTCCCCATCTCAAAATAATTTAACTTTCGAATTTGTATGCCCCACATTTATTGACGAGCAGGCAACTGAATATCAGTATCAATTGCAGGGCATTGATAAAGATTGGAGTACGCCGGGCAGCAATTATATTATTGCATACAGCCAGTTACCGGCAGGAGATTATACTTTTAAGGTAAGAGCAAAAAATGCAAACAGTGTATGGTCGCTAACAGATGCTACTTTTCGTTTTACCATTAAAAAACCTTTTTACAAACACTGGCTGTTTTCATTATTATGCACTTTTGTAATTGTTGGGGTATGTTACTGGCTGTATAACCAAAAAATGAAGAAGATAATTGCTGTAGAACGCACCCGCCGCAGTATCAGCAAAGACCTGCATGATGATATTGGCACTACTTTAAGCAGTATCACACTGATGAACGCCGTGCTGAAAAACAAAATAGAATCGCAGCCGGAGGAAGCGAAAAAAATGGCTGCAAAAATTGAAACCACCAGTCGCGATATGATACAGAACATGAGTGATATTGTATGGAGCATTAACCCCAACAATGATACGATGGAAA
>JAGOAX010000036.1 GCA_017983695.1 Ferruginibacter sp. | reverse complement strand
TTTCAGTATCGACCTCCAGAATATCAACCTGAAAAAATGGGTTCCTCAAATACCTTTTTAATGTGGCCATCAGCTACCTCACATATCAGCAGATAGACAAAATAAAATGGGATGCCTGCATTGACAATGCTTCCAATGGGTTGATATATGGATATTCCTTTTACCTTGATTGCATGGCAAAGAACTGGGATGCCTTAGTACTTAACGACTACGAAGCTGTGATGCCACTTACATGGAATAAGAAATACGGCATCCACTATTTATACCAGCCATCTTTCACAGCCTGCCTGGGTATATTCGGCAATGGCCTCAATGCCAAAACGGTCAATGAATTTTTGAATTCGGTTCCTGCCAAATTCAGCTATTGGGATATTTATTTGAACCACGGCAACTTTTTTAAGCTGGCAGGTTTTACTTTATATGAAAGGATGAACTATGTGTTGCCACTGAATGAAAGCTATGAACGTCTGTACAATAATTACCGGGAGAATATACAACGCAATATAAAAAAAGCAGAACAGTTCGGCCTCAGCATCAATAAGGGCATTGCTGTAGCTGAAGTAACTGCATTGACAAAGCAACAGGCAAGAGAATTTGCAAACCTGCCTCCAGAAGATTTTAAGCGGTTTGAATCCCTTTACGAAATACAATATCAGAAAGAAAAAGCAACAACCTATGCTGTTCATACCAAAGAAGGGCAATTATTGGCTGCCGCCGTTTTTTTCTTCTCTCACCGCAGGGCTTATTATATAATGGTGGGCAACCACCCCGATGGTAAAACACTGGGGGCTTCACATGCTCTTATCAATGCATTCATTAAAGACCACGCCGGGCAAGACCTGTTATTAGATTTTGAAGGAAGCGATATACCCAGCCTTGGCTTTTTTTACAGCAGTTTTGGGGGCGTGGAAGAGAAATATTCTGCCATACGTTTAAACAGGTTACCCTTCTATTTGAAATGGATGAAGAAAAAATAACCCAGCAAGGTTGTATTGCCGCAACTCCGATGAGTAGGCTAAGATCTTGCATAAACATATCTAACAAATTGAAAACCACAGCAACAATATTGGGCTAATTCAAAAATAAAAGTTTCGTACTTTCGACAATACATACGTTGTGCGTCATGTTAGACAGACCTTCGCTATAAATAGACTTGTATTTGACAATTTCTAAACTGCAATAAATTTTTTAACAAAATGTACGAAATAGTAAAAAAGAAAAGTATAGGGATGAGAATTTTAATTGGAATAATAATCTTATTCGCAATAACTCAAACACTAAAGTTTTTCTTAAAAGAACCAACAGTTAATATTAATGACGAGTTGGTAAAAACGGCGAACGAAATAAATAAACATGCTCCAATTGTTATTGACAGTTTAACAACTTTTGACAATGTAAACGCATTAAAAGGAAATGTTTTACAATACAACTATACTATCAAAGCTGACAAATTGAATATTGACACTATCGAAGTGATGAAAATTGCTAAAGAAGGTTTACTTGAACTATTGAAAAAAAATCCTAAGACAGTTTATTTCAAACAAAACAATATTGAAATTCAAGCAAATTATACAGACAAAAATGGAGTTCATATTTGTACAGCTATTGTTTTGCCAACAGAATATTAGATTTCCTTCTCAGGCGAGTCTCTGCCCGGATATTGTGAGTTGGCTCGCAGGACTCGCCGTTCTGCGGAGCAATAAAAAACAAAACAGTACCTTAGTAAAATGCCTGTTAAAACAGAAATACCTTTTGATCACGGTCATTTCTTCATCACTTTTACCTGCCACAATTGGCTACAATTAATTGCTATTACTAACGGCTATGATTTAATTTATAATTGGTTTACTATACTTAAAACACTGGGGCATTTTATAACAGGATTTGTGATTATGCCAAATCATTTACATGCCACAATAGCCTTCAGGAAAACAAATAAAAGCATTAACAAAATTATTGGAGATGGAAAAAGGTTTATTGGGTATGAAATTATAAAACGGCTTAAAGAAAAAGGCCTGAGTGATTTGTTGCAGGAATTGGAAAATGCTGTAAACAGCAGTGATAAAAAAAGAGGGAAATTACATGAGGTTTGGGAAGACAGTTTTGACTGGAAGGAATGTTCCGGCAATGCATTTATCGTACAAAAATTAGATTATATGCACATGAACCCATGCACAGGGAAATGGATGTTAGCTGAAAATCCTTTTGCATATGAACATAGCTCTGCACAATTTTATATTGGTGGGGAACAGGGTAAGTCTCGGGTTACAAATTTTGGAGAGTTAGATGATATAAATTTGAGCATCATGTTCTGATTGACGGCGAGTCCTGGGATTACGCTCATGGTCCGGTCAGAGACTCGCCTGAAAAAATCAAAATATGTTACAAAGCATTCTGATTAATATCAAATAATCTAAGCACATGAAAAAATACACACTGCTTGTTATCTTTTTGTTAGGCCAGTTTACAGTAGTTTTTGCTCAGCAAACAGGCATTACTTCGTACAGTAAAAAAACATACATGATACCCATGAGGGATGGTATTAAACTGTTTACACTAGTGCTTTCCCCAACAGGCAATACCAGCCCCCTACCCTTCCTGATTCAACGAA
>JAGOAX010000035.1 GCA_017983695.1 Ferruginibacter sp. | reverse complement strand
TTGAAAAGATGGCCTGGAATAATCCTAAAAGCAGAAAGCCCACATAAAGAAACCTGTTGATCGATGAATTCATTGTATTTATTTTTATACAAAATTCCGCCATCAATAGCTTGTAAAATTGGACTTTTGGGACAATTTATTTTAATTCCCATATGATCTTTTCATCATCCAGAACAGTGATTTCATTAAAGAATTTTTTTGGGTTCAGGTTGGTAAGTTTTTTAAACTCCCTGATAAAATAGGATTGATCTGAATAATTGTTATCGTATGAAATATGGGTTAAAGATTTTATTTCTTTTGATAATATTTTAGCATTAATGGCATTGCGAAACCTGGCGATTCTTTTATACTCAGATGGTGAACAGGACAGGTGCCTGAAAAAATGTCTTTGAAATGTTTTTAACCCCATACCAACAAGCCGGGCAACTTTTTCAACGGAATAATCAATATCCTTATTTTCAAAATATTGAATCGCTTCTTCCATCTTACTTAACTCCGACGGTTGGTTCAACTGATTAAGTAAGAAATGCTCCAGCATTTCTATCCGGTTTTCTTTTGCATTAAAAAGTTGATGACTGAATAATTGCCAGTTCGCATCATCAAATGACTGGGAATAATCCGGAGCTAATTCAGCAAAATCTCCTGTAATAAAATGGTTTACTCCCAACGGTTTAAACACAATGGCAACTTCTTCAAAATCACCTGTGTACTGAACAAAAACAGGCTTTGTATATTTTCCTAAAATTTCTATACAATGATTATTGCCCTTTTGCTGTGCTATAGCTATATGATACTTATTTCTTTCAATAGAAACGCCTTTAAAAAATGAAATGGCTGTATTAGTATGCGGAAATGCGATATAACTGAATTGACTGGGTTTGTCAGAAATAAAAACATAGAAAACTTCAATATATTGTTGAAGTGCTGCGGAGGCAGGAACAAATGTTTTTAACACAAATATTTTTGTATAAAAATAAAGAATAAAAAATGATGGCTATTCTTATGCTGCCATCCCGTCAAAAAATAATTTATCGGGATTTGTGTAATGATATATTTTCCACAAGGTTTTAATATAGTTTCTGGCAGGAGGAAGATAGACCATATCATAAAAACCAAAAGCCGCTTAAAAAGCGGCTTTTGGTAATAGATTAAAATCAAATTTATTTCTTAGGTAACAAAACGGCATCAATTACGTGTACCACACCATTACCGGCAGCTAAGTCTGCAGCGGTTACAAGAGCGCCATCAATCATTACCTTACCATCTTTTATGGTAACTTTTAATTCTTTGCCATTTAATGTTTTCACCATCTGGCCATCTTTCAGATCAGCAGCTTTAACATTTCCAGCCACAACATGATAAGTAAGAATACCAGTAAGGTCAGCTTTCTTTTCAGGTGTTAATAAGCTTTCCACTGTCCCTTTGGGTAATTTGTCGAAGGCTGCATTGGTAGGTGCAAATACGGTAAAAGGTCCTGCACCGCTTAAAGTTTCCACCAATCCGGCTGCTTTTACAGCAGTAACTAATGTTGTATGATCAGCAGAACCAACCGCAATATCAACAACAGTTGCAGGAGCAGCCGGTGTTGCAGGAGCAGCAACGACTGTATCTTTTGCGGGAGCCTTTGCATCAGTAACGGGTTCTTTTGTTTCACTGTTGTTGCAAGACATAAATAAAGTGGCTGATAAAGCAGCCATAGCGAATAAGTTCATTTTATTTTGTTTCATATAATATTTTTTATCTACAACATGAAACTATTCAAATAGTTCGGGGAGATATAAAGTATTTTATTTTGTTTAATATAATATCGTATCGGGTTGATAAAATTAAACATTCATGAAATGTTTTGATTTTGTTTGACTACCCCGTTTGGAGCGTTAACTTATTTCAGTACCAGACAATTCCTTGAAATATGAAAAGCCGAAAATATCCGGCTTTATTTAATTGGGGTACCGGTAAAATAAATGTTTTCCATTAGAAAACTTTTTATTATCTTCACACACGTGTTTAACATTATAACAAGAAGAACATTATTGGAGTATTGTAAAAAGTATCCCGCTGCTGCAACGGCGCTCCAGGAGTGGTATCATGAGCTTGTAAATTGTGATTTTAAAAACTTTAATGAATTAAAACAGGTATATGGCAACGCAAGTTTAGTAGCTGATGACAGGGTAGTTTTCAATATCATGGGTAATAAATACCGGTTGGTGGTTAGAATTGTTTTTGATTTTAAAGCCATCCAGGTAAAATGGTTTGGCACACATGCAGAATACAATAAAATTGATGTCACAACCATTCAAAACAAGAAAAAATAATTATGGAACTTAAAATAATTAAAACAAAAAAGCAATACCAGGAATATCTTGACTGGGTTGATAAGCAATTTGATTATAATGTTAAACCGAACAGCCAGCAAGGTGAAAAAGTTCAGGTTGCATTGTTACTGATCAAACAATACGAGGATATGCATTACCCGGTTCCTTTGCCCGATCCTATTGAAGCCATAAAACTAAAAATGATGGACCTTGGCCTGAAAAACAAAGATTGGGTGGGGAAAGTTGGAAGCAAAGGTTATGTATCTGCACTGCTCAATAAACGGAAGCCACTTACTTTGGAACTTGCAAGATTATTTCACCGTGAATTGAGTATTCCGGCTGATGTTCTCTTATCTTAATGCTATTAGCATCAACAATATTGGCTTATCAATTTTGTAATTTAATTAATAAACAATAGCCGGGTTCAACTGTCTGCTAAGGTTAAAACAAAAAAGCCTTGTAAACGTTTCATTTACAAGGCTTCAATTTTCAGCTCCCCAATCAGGACTTGAACCTGAGACCCTC
>JAGOAX010000034.1 GCA_017983695.1 Ferruginibacter sp. | reverse complement strand
ATTGCCTTTTCATTGTTTAGTATAGCACAAACAAAAATTGCTATCAAAGGCGGGTATAATTACAGTACAGGAAAGGTTTCGTATAATGCGGTTAAACAACCCGTAGAAGCTGTACCTGGTTTTGGCCTTGGAGTTCAGTTTAAAGCTGATTTTGATGGGGTACTCCATTTTTCACCATATGTACAAATAAACAGCAGGGGTTTTATTACCAAACCACTCAGCGGCCCCTACAAAAAAATTCAAAATACTATTCAATACCTGGATATTGTGCCTGCTTTAAGCCTCGACTTTAAAAACGGGAATAATGCTTTTGTAGTAAGTTTTGCACCGGTAGGCAGCCTTACCAGCTTTGGAAGGGAAAAGAAAACGGATTTGAATAATGTAACCACCTCCTCAAAAATGAGTTTCGGTTATGATGGATTTGGATGGTTTGATTTAGGCGCAAGCTTTAGCCTGGGTTACCATTTTAAGAAAACTTTTATTGAGGCTGGCTATTACCTTGGCCTTGCCAATATTAATAACAACTCAGAATTTGATGGTATTAATATCCGGAACAGAATGCTTAGTTTAAATCTTGGTTATTATTTTAAGTAATTAATCCTTATAAATTTTAACCACCGCTTTACCATCCTTGATATAACCGCGATACATCCCGGCGGTATTGAAGGGCATTGAAAAATTGCCGTCTTTATCCAACGCAATTAAGCCACCATCGCCACCAAGTGCAGGCAATTTATTTAATATCATATCTTCACTTGCTTTTTCAACAGACAGGTTTTTATACTCCATCAGGTCACCTACACTTTTGGCCATCACCAGCCGTATAAAATATTCTCCCCAGCCTGTACAACTAACCGCACAGGACCTGTTATTGGCATAGGTACCGGCTCCAATTAAAGGAGCATCTCCGATACGTCCATATTTTTTATTGGTCATGCCGCCCGTACTGGTCGCTGCTGCAAGGTTGCCTTTAATATCCAAAGCAACAGCCCCAACAGTTCCATATTTATAATCCCTGTTTTCTGTTTGTTGTAAACCGGTTTTCTTATTAAGTGCTGTATCCGCAAGCATTTCTTTTTTCCGGTTTTCCATCCTTTCCTTCTCTTCTTGTTTTTTTACTTTTTGTAAAGCCTGCCATCTTTCTTCAGTATAAAAATAGGAGGGAGCTACTATTTCAAGACCTACAGACCCGGCAAAAGTCTCCGCCCCTTTTCCTGCCAGCATAACATGGGGGCTTTTTTCCATTACAGCCCTGGCGGCACTAATTGGATTTTTGATAGTAGTAACCCCCGCAATTGATCCGGCGGCCAGTGTTTCTCCATTCATTATCGCTGCATCCATTTCATTTTTACCCTCGCTGGTAAAAACTGAACCCTTTCCTGCATTAAAAAGCGGGTTATCTTCTAAAATACGAACGGATATTTCAACTGCATCTAATGCCGAACCTCCTTTAATAAGCGTATCATATCCTTTTTGAAGGGCCAGGGTAAGGGCTTTATTATAGGCTGCTTCTTTTTCAGGGGTCATCTGACTTTTTAGGATAGTACCGGCTCCTCCATGTATCACCAATACTACCTTATTGTTTTTCTGGCCAAATGCTGCTGCAGTTATTAATAAAAAAAGTAAAAGATAAACGGGTCTCATGTTAATATTTTTATGTTAGCAAGTTCATAATTTTAATTGACTTTTAATGAATCTGTTTTATACAGAGAAATAAGATCTTTTTGGTATTGTATTTGCCTGTAGGCAGCGATTAACTACTTTTACATATAAATAGTTACCCTGCGCAAAGTCCTGAAAATAATAAAACGTTTTTTTTTGTTTCTGATACTGTTAGTGGTATTGGTTTATATAGCTATACATTTAACACCGGTGCAAAACTGGATCGTAAAAAAAGTAGCCGATAATTTATCAAAAAAGCTCCAGACAAAGGTTTCTGTAAAACATGTTAATTTTTCCCTTTTCAATAAAATGGAACTGGTAGGGGTTATGGTAGAAGACAGGAAAGCAGATACGCTTTTGTATGCGGGAAAAGTTAATGTATCGGTCACCGATTGGTTTTTCCTAAGGGATAAAGCAACGCTTCATTATATCGGTCTCAGGGATGCAGTGGTCAATATGAATCGCATTGATTCTGTCTGGAATTACCAGTTTTTGGTGGATTATTTTTCTTCTCCAAAAAAAGATACGCTGGCTAAAGATGGAGGATTGGAATTTGATTTTAAAAAAATTGAACTGAGTAATATCCGCTTTAACCAATCGGATAAATGGACAGGCAAAGATTTTATTGCCTACTTAAAAACAGGGAGTATTGATGCCAATGTGATTGATTTTTCAAAAAAGCATATTGAAATAAATGCTGTTAAACTTGATGAACCGTTTTTTGCTCAATTGGATTATCCGGGCAAACGTATCAGCGAGCCTGCTTCCACTACCATACCGGTTAA
Source organism: Ferruginibacter sp. (assembly GCA_017983695.1). Taxonomy (GTDB): domain Bacteria; phylum Bacteroidota; class Bacteroidia; order Chitinophagales; family Chitinophagaceae; genus Ferruginibacter. The sequence goes on along the minus strand of JAGOAX010000034.1, from coordinate 406 downwards.
TGCAGTTGCTTCAAAACCATCCGGGTGGCACATGAGTTTGAAAGCACTGGATATTACCAATGGAACTTTTAAAAATGAAAAGCAAACAGAAAGACTTCCCTATACCGACCGGTTTGACGGGCAACACCTGCTGTTCTCCTCTATCAACGCGGGTTTCAGGGATTTGACCTTTGCCAATGATTCACTTGTTTCCTCCCTTATCATATCTGCAAAAGAAAAAAGTGGTATTGAAATAAAAAGCCTTAAAGCCAATGCAAAAATGAATTCCGTAATGATGGAGTTCAGCGATCTTGACCTTGTTACCAATAACAGCAGGATCGGTGATTATTATGCTATGCGCTATACTGATTTTGATGAAGATATGAGTAGCTTTTTACATAATGTAACTATTGAAGCAAAATTAAAG
>JAGOAX010000033.1 GCA_017983695.1 Ferruginibacter sp. | reverse complement strand
CAGCTCATTCCATCGAATAAGGAAAGTACTCGTAAACCAACCGCACCAGCAGGTAACATCGGTTTGGCAAAATGGGGGCTGACTGCTTCTATCATCTTTTATCTGTTATTGAACATTAGTAATTCTATTGGGCTTTTGTGGGTATAATTCCCCCACTTCGCCAAGCCGTAAACGTTGGCCGTCATACCTACCAGTCTTTAAATTCAAGGCTTTTTAAAGACAAGTACGTTTTGATGAACCTTTACTAATTTTTTACCGGCTGTGAATTGTTTGTCTGCCCTCATTGCAGCCGTATTTAATCCGTTCTCTAAAAGGATTGCCTCATTGTAAAGTTTAAAGCCAGCTTTGTAAAAAGCCATTTTAGTAATTGTTATCAGGTCTTTATAAAACCCCGTTTTTTTATCCCGTACATCCCCAACAACAAATATAGCAAACCCATCTTTTTTAAGTTTTAGGCAGCTTTTTTTAATAATACTTTCATATTTTAACGTAAAATCATCATCACTTAAAGTGCTTAAATCATTTTGCAAATCGCTGTAAACCTCTAAATCCATATAAGGTGGGCAGCTAAAAATTAAATCAAAATCATATTGCCAATTATCATTTAATAAAACATCGCTGTCGCCCTCATACCATTGCGGCTGATTAGTAATATCCAAAATATCCAAACCCTGTTGTCTGTTACTCTGCACCTGTTCGCCTCTTAGCTCTAATCCTGTGTACTTAAACCCCAAAAAGTTAGCCACAATACCACGAACAGAACCCCCTGCAAACGGGTCTAAAATGGCGCCTCCATCAGGGCAAAACCATTTATACATTAACTCACACAGTACAGGGTCAAATATTGATGTTCCGGTATAGCTTTCTGATTTTCCATTTATCATTGCACTGTATTTTAGTGCATTTTCATCTCTACCTATTTCACTTTTAATGCCTTTTGCTTTCCATAATCTTTTTCTATTTTGCCAACTTCCACTACCAGCATCTAATCGTGTAAAAGGCGGCTCAATATATTTATCCCTTAGCAGTACATCTTTTATTATTTCCTCACCAAATAAATCTAAAGCCATAGTATTATAATTTAAAGTTTACAATTTATACCCGGTACGAACGGCCAACAACCGTATTTGTACAAGCCTGGCAGACGAATATGTACTGATCTGCACCTAAAGCCAAACTGCACCGGTGTTTGAAGCATTTGTACAAAGCCATCAGGCCAGCACAAATACGCACCGTTACCAGCAATGCCGCCGACACCGCTAAAATAACCGCAATTGTGATTTAAAGTCATTAAATCGCTTTTCTTGTTTCTCATAATATTCTTGATCTATTTCAAATCCTACAAAATTGAACCCGCCTTTATACGCTGCTATCCTACTGCTTCCACTTCCTAAATGGGTGTCTAAAATCAAATCGTTTGGCTTTGCATAATTAAGAAGTAACCAATCATATAACTTAACAGGCTTTTGAGTTGGGTGAAAAACTTTGTCAGTTCCTTTTGCCATAAATCCTTTATCCAATCCGTGACACCTTGAAAATGTTTTAATACTTACGTCAAAAGAAGTCCACATTAATTCGTTATTTACACTCGTAACTCCTTCGCCTTGTTTATCCCAAACAATCCACCCTCTACTAACTGGCAGTTTTTCAGCAAAATAATTCCCACCACAAACGATTTGATTTTTTGATACCCTTAATAACTCATTCCAATATTCATTTTCAGGTCTAAATTTATCCCACCTTTTTTCGTTGTATAATTGTGCAAATTTATTGCCTTTGTTTAAGCTACTTGTTGTGCTTATTTTGCTATCTATCCCATAAGGCGGGTCAACTATTGCTAAGTCGAAATACTTATCAGGATAATGTCGCATTCCTTCAATACAATCCATTAGGTAAGTCTCTGATAATGGCACTGCATTTAACACGGGGTTTGCCAATATAGGGGCTGGACAATCCGCTATCGGCTGTGGTAATTCTATTATACTTTTAGTCATTTTGCTACTCATCTTTTTGTTATTAAATTCCCCTACATCGGCAAGCCCTGTTCGTTAGCTGCTATTTTACTGACCACTCCGAAAGTTTAGACTTGACAACTATTTTCAACTCATCAACTTTTGACAATGGACAGCGAAAAGCAATAGTTTTAGTTTGCTCCGAGTATTTAGGTTTAGCACCCGACCCTTGCCGAGTGCCTCCCCTATTTTCTAACTTCTTTTTCAACTTCATTCCAATATTGTAAAAATGGGTTATTAATATCTTCAGGCATTAACCATTTTATATAGGCATTTTCAATTATGCCTTTTATATAAATTAAGGCACATTCTTTTTCTGCTATTTCTTTTGTAAACACTGAATTGTCATTTAATAAATCACGACAATATTCAGAAAATGACTGCCTAATCTTGGCAGCCATTTCTTTTGGTGTTTCTTTATACTCTTTCATTTACTGGAATTATTAGGGTTGCCAATGCTGATTTTACAATCCAATCTTTTGCCTCATCTTCTGTTTTAAATGATTGGTAAATAGAGTTAATTTTTACATCTTTCAACATTTCAGTTGCTCTATTCATTACTACTTGTGTCATTTGTTCTTGTGTCATTTTGTTTTGCTTTAATTGTTTAACGATACAAAGATACAACCTTATTTTGATTATGCAAACTATTTCAAAGATATTTTTAAACTATTTTCTAAAGCGTTGATAATCAAAGATAAAAAAAACAGCAGCTAACACGCAATTGGCAAAATAAAAGCCATCAAGTGTAGTGCTAATCATCAACAGTAGTGCAAGGCTTTTACTTCGCCAATTGCCACCGTTGGCAGCAAGTTTACCAGTACCACCGCCTAAACATCCTGCGACCCATATATTCAGCACAATTCCAAAACTGTTCTGACCTTTCGACAAATCGCATATAAATTGATTTTGCATAGCTAAATGTTG
>JAGOAX010000022.1:2440-10850 GCA_017983695.1 Ferruginibacter sp. | reverse complement strand
GAACTGCCAACCACTGTGGGGTAAACAGTTACAGTTTTACTGTCTAACCTTACCAGGCTGATATTACTTAGCTTGCTGAAACCGTTTTTATCTACTTCTTTAATGCGGTAATAAATTTTAGTACTGCTTTGTAAAGCAGCAATATCATCAGTAGCAGTATAGGTGTTTTGAGGTTGATTATTTGCCGGTTTGATGGCAACGCTCAAAAAGTTTGTAGCGTCACTACTTCTTTCTATTTCAAAATGAGATACGTTTTGTTCGTTGGCAGTTTGCCAGTTAAGACATACTTGATTGTTACTGCATTTTTGGGCTGAGAAAGTTAGGAAATCAAGAGGTAATGCATATAATCCAGTATGTATCCAAAATTCACTAAAGCCTGTAACATCAAACTCTAAATAATTTACACCAAACACCGAACCTGTAGTTATTTGAGAGGAAGGTATTAATACCGACGTTCCTTCTGATGGAGTATATACGCCATCTTCATTAGTACCATCAAATTTTGTAATTACTAATTGAGATGCCGATGTAAGGGTTGGTATATAAGTTTGTAAATCAACAAAATCAGCATTGGTATAATAAAGCCTTACTCGTTTTGTACCAACAGGGTCGGTAGTAGGGTTTATTACATAATGCCTGCGCATATAACGTTGCCCGTTATATTGCCCTGCATTGGCATCGGTATAAACTGTGCTATTAATTGTTCCAAGTGCCAAACAATTATCTTTTACAGATGCTATTACCTTGCTGTTGTCAGTACTGTTGTATATATGATTCCAAGTACCATCTGCCTGATTAGCGTTACTAATAACTGTTGCTGATGGTATATTATTAAACACTGGCGGTAAGCCAGTGGTGCCATACTTTGTTTGCAAATAGCTTTCCACACTTTGCCTTTCAGTAGTTGTCAAAGCTCTGTCATATACAATTACTTCAGCAATCCAGCCTTTCCATCCTTGTGAGCCAAAGTCTTCTCTGGCGCCAACCGTAAAACCGTTTGTACCATTTTCACTTGCTATATTTCCAACTTGAGAAACTGATTGTTGTGTGCCATTTAGGTATAAATCAATTTTAGCATTTTGAGTTGACACTAAGTAGGTAAAAAATGTGGGATTAATATATGCAATATTGAGCAATGAATTATCTACAGTTGCATTATTGGTTGTTGTTTGTCCATCTGTGTATGTATATAAATTTCCCCCGGTACTATACCACATTAATGCACCCATAAGTGGTGTTTTTCTAAACGAAAATAATGTCCCGCCATCTGACCATTCACATTTTTTTTGAGCCACTATAAAAATAGTTCTTGCTGAACCAGAACCTACTAAGTTTTGTGTTATATTATTTAAATTTTTATCTCCTGTTGAACCATCAAAAAACAATGCTGGTTTGCCATTAAAGGCATATTGCTCCCATGTAGGCTTATTAGCTGCATTAGTTTGTGAAACATTGTATCCATTACAACTCTGGTCGTTCCATTGTTGCACACTTTGTCCGTTCATAGCGGCAGTTACACCAGCATCAACAAACACACCAACATCTGCCTTTAACCAAAGTACAGGAGGTGTTAATGGTGTAGTAAGCACACCGGCAATTCCGTTTAATTCATCGGCACCAATATCGGGTGTGGTAGCATTTCGGGCATCTCCATCGTAATCAACCATAACAGTTGGTGTAGCATAACCCATATTGTTTACTAAAGATGCAACGGCAGGGTCAATATGCAAATAATTTGGATTGGTATAATCTAAACTTAAAAACGGCACTGTACCTGTTACTGAATTACTATCTTTTGAGCAAACATGTAGTTTATAATTTTCCAGTGTTTGAGATACTCCAGTGGTTGAGTTGTAAATAAAATTGGTTGCACTTGGCGTACCGGCATAAAACAAATTGTTTCTTGCCATAAATTGAGCTGCAGCTGTGCTAATACCAACTGCAAAAGCCGAAATTTTATTATTACCAAATGTGCCGGGTAACATGGCATTGTAAAAAATATTATTACGGGTATCAATATTTTGAGTGGTGTTGATGCTAAATGCCGAAGTAACATTTACACTACTTGGATTACCATCTATATATACTGTGTTGTGATAAACTTTTATAGGATTTGTAGTTCCGTTAGCACCTATCTGTAATCCAAAAGCCACTGCCGAAGCAGAGTATGAAGCCCGGTTACCAATATAATTATTAATGGCACTTGTACCGTCGCTACTAATTTGTAAACCAATATATGTGTAATGCGTGTTAGTGGTTCCGGAAGCAATTAGGTTGTTTTTTGCTACAGAACCATTGCTTCCTGTAATATTTATACCCTGATAAATAGATGAGCTGTTATTTAAAATTTTGTTGTTTTCTATAGTTACCAAATCTGTATTATCAGATGTATATATACCGAAAAAATTTGTGATGGAAGATGCATGACCCTGAATTAGGTTGTTCTTTATAGAAACTGTAGTTGCATCTGCCCACCAGTTTTGTACATTGACACCATAAGCTTCGCCCGAGTTAGTAGCTGCATTACTACTTAAATTAATGGTATTGTTTTCTATAGTTTCAAACTCAGCACCGCCATATAAACAATAAATACCAAAGTAATCATAATTAGTATTAGAGGGCAAAATTGTGTTATTAGTAATTGTTATTGTTTTCCATAAAGGGTCTGCTGCCATTGCCCCACCACCCCCATCAATTTGAATACCAAATTGCGAATTCAATACAGACGTTCCATCTAACTGAATAGTATTGTTTGTAATTAAGCAACCTGATTTACCCATTGGACCATAGTTAATTGCACCGGCTCCGGCCTGATGTGCAGTATGGGTTGAAATAGTATTTCCACTAATTGTGGAATTTGCAACATACAATAAACGTATTGCCCTTGCTACGCTATTACCACCATAGTTTGTAATACTATTATCTTTTACTTCATTATGCCTTTCAATTACTGCAATACTTGAAGATGTGTTGTGGTAACCATAAATAAATACACCCTGCTCCACATTGGTAATAGTATTGTTTTGAATAATATTGTAAGAATGTGTTCCCGTGGCAGTGCTTTCGCTATTTATCCAAGCATTACCAGCATTTTCATGGTTCATATAAATAGCAGTTGAATAATAAGCTATATTTCCTGGGCTTATTTGGTAAAAGAGTCTGTCTAAACCAATAATACAGTTCTTTATAGTATTATGCTGGCATCCATTTGTAGCATCTACTTTAAAAAAGCCAAACCCGTTTTCTGTTTTCTCAATATAATTCCCACTTGCATTAGCTGGGTTTTCCTGCAAGGTCAATCCATCAAAAGTGATATAATCGGTGCCCACCATTTTAAAAATAGCATCCCAGCCTGTACCTACACCTGCTGTTATTATCGGGTTTGCACCTGCACCACTTTTTTGAAAAATGATGGGATTGGCTGCTGTACCGGTTGCTGTAATAGTTTTATTGCCAGTTTCTGTATGGCCTGCAGCTATGTTAAAGGTTACACCACCAGCACCTACACCGTTTGTATTGAGGGCTGTTATCGCAGAAGTTATGGTAGCATAGTCGCCTGGTATGGTTTTAATGCCAGTTAATTGGGCTTTGGCTGTTATTGATAACAGCATAAATAGGAAGGGTAAATATTTTTTCATTTTCTTATTTGCTTATGCCCTGCAAGTTTTATTTTAATCTTGTTTTGTAAATACGACGAACTGCGTATTTTCAACTGTAACTTTATACCAAACTTTACAATATCAGTGTTACAGGGTATTTTATTTATTATTTTATTCATTATAGCAATGGCAACTACTGGCATAGCACAGCAGGTATCTGCCTTTCAGGCATATACCACCAAAGATGGATTGCCCAGCAATTATGTAATGAGTATTGATGAAGATGAGAATGGTTTTTTATGGATAGGTACAGATAAAGGTTTAGCAAAATTTGATGGCTTTACCTGGCAGGTATTTACTACCGATAATGGTTTACCGGGCAATTATATAATCAAAGTTATTTGTACCGGCAAAGGCAGTATTTGGCTGGGCGTAAGCAGTAAAGGTTTGTGCCATTATAATATTGGTACCGGTAAAGTAACGCTGGTAAAAACCGGGGTTGCTCCATATGAGCATCAAACTAATAGCAACGGCGATTTGTTTTTTTATTCCTTTGAGGGAAAGTATAATAAAACCGGCTATACTGTAAAAAATGAAACCCCCGCTAAAGCACAAAAAATTTTTACTTATAACGACAGTTTGGCCAACTTTACATTGGCTGTTGATTTTAGAAGACAGCATTTGGAGCTAATAAAAAACAATACGGACAATAAAAGCAACAATCCGTTTTCTCTGCAAAACCACCTTAACTGGAAAATTGACACAGCAGGCTTTACTATTGATTATTACGATTTGCTAAGAAAGCTAAACGACTCAGTTTATACTAACCCAAATTCAATATTTCTGACAAAGTCAAAAAATGGCAGCATACCTGTAAGAATATTTGGGCCACATAATGAATACCTGCATATTTTAGAAAGTAAAAACGGCTATTATATTTGGGATGAAAAAACAGGCTTATATAATATTAATAAAGACGGCAAAACTGAAAATCACTATACAGAAAAAGATGGCTTAACCAACAGTATGGTGACAGATGTAAAGCAAATAAAAAACAACCAGCTTTTACTATCTACATTAGGCGGCGGATTATTCATGAAGTTGCCAAAACGAAATGCAAGGATCAGCACAGAGAGGGCTATAAAAAGTCTTGCGCAAAAAGATAAAACCATTTATGCCGTATCAGAGGGAAAATTACTACTGATTGATTTAAATAATTTAACGACCGTACAGGAATTTAAGCTGCCCGAAAAAAGTGTTCAGGGAATAAACGTTTTTGGAAACGATATTTATATTTCTACACTTTCTGGTTATTCTGTTTACAATATTGTTGGCAATCAATTACAAAAAAATGAATCGCAATATATAGGCGCAGGTGTTTCATCTGTTATAAAATTTGGCGACAAATATTATGCAGGTTCTTATGGTTCTCATATTTGGGAGCAAGCCGGAAAAAACCAAAACCGTTACGAGGGCAGTGCTTTAACGATGGCTGTTAGTGAAAAACTATTGCCCCTTTCAAATTGCTTTGCAGCATTAAATTACGAAGATGGTGTGCAATTTATTTATCCAAACCATAAATACATTTTGGTAACCACCAAAAATGGTTTACCTGCCAATGCTGTATACGATGTACATGAGTATAAAGATACACTTTGGATAAGTACTGCCAGGGGTATAGCTGCATACACCAACGGCAAGGTGGTAAAAACATTTACAGCGGTCAATGGTATAAAAGGTAACCTTTGTTTATTTTCCTTTCATGATAATAAGGGAAACTATTGGGTAGTAACTGATAAGTATCTGAATGAGTATAAAAACAATCAATTTATTGCCCTTTCCTCTGCGCCGATAATTGAAGGAAAGGATGATATGGTACAATCCTATACTTATAATATTGAAACAAACACATTAGTTACCGGCTCTTTAAAAAGAATTTTCATTACTCAGCTTAACAGTTTTGAGAGAGAGCTGAACAATACTGTCCCTTCTTTACAGGCAGCAAGCTATGATAATAAAGAAATAACAGTACTGCAGTCTTTTACACTGCCAGTTACTTTTACCGATATTTCCTTTACTTTCAAACCTGCAGGCGCCAATCCCTTTATTAAACCCGAAATTTATTACAAGCTGCAAGGCAGCAAGGATAACTATATTTTGATAAATGATTCATTAACCATTCACTTTTCTAAACTACGGAGTGGCAATTACAAATTATATGCAAAATACATAAATGCAGATGGTGTGGAGAGTGAAGAAAAATTGCTGGCAAAGTTTTCAGTTGATGCTCCTTATTGGCAAAAAGGTTGGTTTAATGGTTTAAGTATTGCTGTCGCAGCTTTGGGGTTATTTGGTATTTCTTATCTGTTAAGAAAAAGAAAACAAAAAAAGTTAGCAGATGCCAGGCTTTTGCAAGAAACTCTCACCAAAGAAAGGGAGCGTATTTCTAAAGACTTACATGACCATTTAGGAACAAGCCTGGTTACTATGATTGCACAAACAGATAATATTGAAAATAAACTGATGCATAACAATATACCCGACGCATTGCAAAAAGTACAGCAACTATCTGAGCAAAGCAGAGAAACTGTGAATGTACTAAGAGAAACGATATGGGCCGTGCAGGAAAACAGCCACAGTTTAGAAGAATTTATTTTACGCACCAGAAGTTTTTTACAAAGGGTATTACCGCAAAAGAATATTGAGTGGGATGTAACGATAACCGGCGAACTGCAAAATAAACTAACGGCTAACCAAAGCCTGCAACTCTTCCGCATAATACAGGAGGCCACGCAAAATATTGTAAAACATTCCGCAGCCACTAAAGCCGGTTATATTTTTACAGCATCCGAAAATTTACTACAGGTAAACATAAGTGATAATGGAAAAGGTTTCGACAAAAACAAACCGATAACCAGTAACGGGTTAAAAAATATTTCGCAGCGTATTAACGATCTGTCTGGCACATGGAAAATTGAATCTGACAAAGGCACATCCATTATGCTGTCGGTTCCTCTAAACAAAACAACTGCCAGTTCATGAACTCAATCATAGATATCGTTATAACAGATGACAATGCAGCTTTGGCAACACAGCTTGAGGAAAATATTTCTTTTGCCGAAAACATAAATGTACTCTTTACTGCCATTAACGGTCAGGACCTGCTGGATAAACTAGGTAGTGCAAAAAAACTGCCACAGGTAATTTTAATGGATATTGAAATGCCTGTAATGAATGGTATTGAAGCCACCGCTATTGTTACAAAAGAAACGGAAATAAAAGTACTCATTTTAACCGTATTTGATAACGATGAAAAAGTGTTTGAAGCTATTAAAGCCGGCGCAGCCGGGTATTTATTAAAAGACAGCAAAGCTTATAAAATTGTAAGTGCAATTGAAGATGTGATGATGGGCGGCGGCCCCATGAGTCCTCATATTGCAGCCAAAGCTTTAATTCTTTTGAGAGAAAAAACAGTTTCAAACGAAACTCCACAGCCAAGAGACTATAATTTAAGCGACCGCGAAACAGAGCTGTTAAAGCAATTGGTAAAAGGGCTCAGCTATCAGCAAATTGCCGATACGCTTTTTATCAGTCATGGTACAGTACGGAAGCATGTTGAAAATATTTACTCAAAGTTGCATATACATAATAAAGTGGAAGCTGTAAACAAAGCTACTGAGCATAAGTGGTTTGAGTAACAGTTAAAAATATTGCGTTAACGTAAAACAAGTGTACTTTTATACAAAAAATATGTGGAAAGAAGAAAACAATACTCTTCATAAAACATTTGAGTTTACAGATTTTTCAGAAGCTTTTGCTTTTATGACAAGGGTAGCAATGGCTGCTGAAAAGATGGACCACCATCCCACCTGGAAAAATACTTACAATAAAGTGGAGATCTGGTTAAGCACACATGATGCCGGCGATATTGTAACCGATAAGGACAGGAAGCTGGCTGCAATTATTGATAAACTGGCCGGTTGATTTTTACTTCGTTTTAATTTCTTTTAATACAATATAAAAACCGTTTTGCATCCGCAGGATGATGGGCATTTTTGCTGATGTAGCAAATGTAAAATAAACAGGGTCCTGTCCATCGCCCACACCCATATCTTTTGCTTCAAACTCTTCAACAGTTTCTTTTTCTCCATTTACAATTATCTTCAGTTCAGCTGGGTCTTCTTTAGTAACACCCATTTTCTTAGGCGCTTCGTTGATGTTCATTTGCAGTAGTACGCTTTTGGTTCCTTTGGTAAGACCGGTAAATGTGTTCTTGCTTATCCATACGCTCAATGTGTTATCATCCAATATTTTTACGCCGGGCGAAAAATAGTTATACATGGTGTTGCCTGAAATCATTGCCGGGGCAGTATGTGTTATGGTACCGTTGCTTTTATTATCGTTTGTCATCTCCCAATCAAATATCAAGGCTGGCACCAGTGTTTTTACTGTAACAATAAAATCATATTTCTGTGCACCTGCTTCTACAGCGTAAATAAGTTTTGTGCCAGGCTTTACCAGTGTTTGCAGATTTACCTGCGCAAAAGATAAAATTGATAAACACAAAAAGGAAAAAAGGAAAAGTATCTTTTTCATACAAATTATTTAATACAAGTTTACGATTAGTTTTTAAATTAATTGGCGGTCTGGGTCTATAGTTTAACTAAAACGGTCTTTTCTGAAACTTCTGTTATTTTACCAATGGGCTCTGCAAATTTTTCCAGCCCGTTTCCTTTTAATAAATTTTTTATTTTTTCAATAGCGCTTTCATCAACGGCAAATAACAGGCCGCCATTGGTTTGCGGATCGGG
>JAGOAX010000022.1:0-2340 GCA_017983695.1 Ferruginibacter sp. | reverse complement strand
TAAGCAGCCGCATCATCTTTGCTGCTGTTGCCTACCAGCAGTTTGGCATTGGAAGTTGCAACGGTATTTGTTTTTAGAATTTCATCCAGCACTTTTGGTGCGATCTTGCATCCGCACCCGGCGCCGTGAGAATATTGCGTGAGTTTTATTTCATCCATCCGGCAAAGTTAACTGTCAATCATGTTTCCGTCTAAACATAATTGCAGAACTTCTTTTCATATCCCCGCTAAAGCGTATCTCATGACGCTCGGTTCCGTCATACACTATTAATAATCCTGTATTGGGAGGGAGGCTACCCAGTGTTTCGGCATACATTACTATCTGGATACTGTCGTCAATATCCTCTATATAAATTGTTTTACGAACTGCATTTGTACTCAGGCCAACCCTGGGCATGATCAGCTTTCCGTTCATCAGCACACTTACTGTATCACCATCTACTTCACCGTTATCATATAAAGTAAGCACAAGACTGTCTGTTTTAAAATACAAGGTTTGTATTGTTTCAACACTTCGTTTTTCAATATCAACAGCAGAGCTTGTGGCTAACGAAACAGGAATTTTGTCTTCTGCTTTTTTTACAGCCACAGGTTCGGGTTGTTTTATAACTTTTTCTGCTGCAGGTTGCTGCTTAACCACCGGTGTCGCTTTAACAATGGGTTGTTCCTTTGTTGTTGTGGGTGTTTTGGTAATGGGTTGTTGAACGGCAGGTTGCTGTTTTACAACCAGGGCTGTTTTAACAACAGGCTGTTCTGTCACCGGTTTTTCTTTTGCTACAGGTTGAGTTTTTGCAACAGTTTGTTCGGTAACCGGTTGCTCTTTCACCGGCTGAGGCTTGACTATGGGCTGTTCAACAATGGGCGGAGTTTTTATTTCGGCTTTTGCGACCGCTTCCTCTTGCACAAAAGATAATTCTTTTGCCAGGCCAAGTTCTTCCAGGTGAGGTATCAATGCCGATTCGTGGAAATTGATTTTTCTTTCAACCTGTATAAAGCCTGTTGCCGGCGCATACTCTTTTGTCCGGTTGGTGCTGAATGCTCCGCTTAAAAGCATTGCGCCTTCCTTTATCTCAAATTTCAGTGTGTTTGATACGTGTACACCTTTAGGTGGCTTGATGGGATAATTATTAGCGATGAGTTCAATGTCGGTTGTGGTTATTTCATCCCCATCCCTTTTTATCCTGATCTTCTTTACTCCATGGTATTCTTTATTGTCTAAAATAAAATAGGTGTGTGAAAATCCGGTTAGTTTTCCTTTTTCGTTTTGACTGATAGCGATTTCATACCGGTAATTCAGTTGTGTAGTATCGTTATACATGGTTCCCTTCCAAAGGCCGGTAATATCCATGTCTTCGGGTAAGGGTTTTTGGGCAAATAACTGAATTGAAAAAAACAGGATTAAACAAAGGATACTCAGGGGCTTACGGTATTGCATGACAATAGCTTTTCGGTATTGGTTTTTGTATCAACGCCCGAACAGGCTATTTTATTTAAAAGTGAGGAAAGATTTTCCCGGTTTTGAAGGCCTTTGCTGTACCATTTATCGTAGTAGGTGAGTAAAATACGGAAACATTCCCTTGGATGGCCTTCCTGCAGTTGTTCAATAGCCATTTTTGTTTGCAGTCCACCAAGTCTTTTTTGAATGCGGAGAATGGCTTCAATCAATTTTTCTTTTTCAAATTTTCCATACTCATTTGTGATATAGCCGAGTCGTTCTGTAAAAGGTATATCTAAAAAATATACCGGCGATCTTCGCATGGTATTCCATAGGGGCATAGGTATTTGCAGGTTGCCAATGCGCTGGCTCTCGTCTTCGAGGTAGGTGCCCCCTAACCCCCTGAAGGGGGGATTGGGGTCTGGCTCTTCTTGTAGCTTGTAACTTGCAGATTGCAGATTTTCTGCCAGCAGATTTTCAAACATCTCCTGTTTTGGTTGCGGTTCTTCTCCTAATGCACCAAACGCCGATCCTTTATGATTAGCCAGGAGCTCAAGGTCAATTATTTTCTTATGCTGCATTTTTAATTCATGAAGCAGTAATGTTTTTCCGCTACCAGTGTAGCCACCAATAATATTAAAGTTGTAGTCTTTTTCAAATTGTGCCAGCACCCATTTACGGTAAGACTTATAACCGCCAACCAATGTATATACGTTAAATCCATAGAGGTCGAGTAGCCAGGCAACACCGGCGCTACGCATGCCACCTCGCCAACAGTGAACTAAAACGTTTCTTGTTTCTTGTTGCTCGTTTACGGGAGTTTGATTACTAGTAGCAGAGTTTAACGAGAAACGAGAAACGAGAAACTCAGTTTCTTCCACCATTGTTTTCATCTTCACTCCAAAA
>JAGOAX010000005.1 GCA_017983695.1 Ferruginibacter sp. | reverse complement strand
CCATAACACTCATTATCAGCACAATTATAATATAGCTTTTAAGGCTGTAAACCAGCAGGACAAGAAAAGGGAAAAGCAGCCATTCCCTGAAGCTGATCTGTTTTTTAATGATGTTTTTATATAAGATACTTACAATAAAACCAACGGTACCCAGGCAAATAGAATCCTTCATTAAACCACTGCCCCAAAACCATATTGACGGGGTGTATAATACCGCATAAGCCAGCAGTGTTTTATTCTTTCCTTTATTGTAATCATTAAAAACCATAAACAGTTTCCATTGCCCGGCAAAGGAAAACAACCCGAAGAAAAGTGAAATAATAATAAACTTATTGAAAGTGATAAATGAAAGCAGCCCTGCAATTTTCATTACCATAACCGAAGAACTTATACCCATCCAGCCGGAATAATAGGTGCTGCCTTCTTCGGCATTATACCAGCTTTGAAATTCGGTAGCAGAAACAAAAAAATATTTTATGTTGCTGATGTTTTGGGCAAGCTGCTTATTTATAAAATCGCTTCCGGTAAAATAGGTGAAAGAATCACCATAACCATAATAATACTGTACCAGTAAAGAATAAGCCACCGAGCCAAGCATACGCAGCCCAAAGGCAATAAGAAATATTCTTTTTATTGCCAGGTCGTTGTAGCCCGCCGCTTTACGCTTAATAAAATAGTAAAATAATGCCAGGTATAAAGGCAGTAAAAGAAAATCGTAAACGGTTATTATCTGCATTAATATAAAACAGCTGTTGCCAGGTAGAAGTGATTTATAAAAGAGTACTAAAGCGGCTGCAATATACTCAATAGTTTTTGCTATTTGCCATCTTCAAAAAACAGGGGTGTATTTCAAATTGCCCTAACGCATTAAAGGGGTGCCAACCTTCAATAAGAGATTTTTAAGTTGAAATAAACTTTATAAAGGCTGGCAACCCTTGCTGCAATTTTAACGGTTCATTTATCTTACACTTATTTCGAAAAATATTTTATGGGTTTAAAAAAGCGTTTTGTTGTGGTCAACAGTTCGCCAACAAGAAGTTTGGCAACTTAACTATAAGCAGCAGTACTCAATTTAGATATGTAATCACCGTTTTATAAGGATGCATTTAAAATTGTAGTACGGCCGTTTCCTTTTTATAATAATTACTTTCCAAATTTTTAGGGTCTAAAGCCCCTCTCTTTTGGAGAGGGGTTTGGGGTGAGGTCAGAATGATACGACAATTTTAAATGCATCTATAAATAACAGTACCTTTTTATCGTTATTTTTACAGCCATATGGATACAATTTTAGTTACCGGTTGTGCCGGTTTTATAGGAAGCCATGTTTGCGAACTGCTGTTGAAAAACGGGTACAAAGTAATAGGTGTCGATAATTTTGATCCCTTCTATCCCCGGGCAATAAAAGAAAAAAATCTCAACAACTTTATAGGGCATAACAATTTTAAGTTTTACGAATTAGATATTGCCAGTGGACTAAATGCAGTACAGGAACAGGATATTAAACTTGTTGTTCACCTGGCAGCCAAAGCAGGAGTAAGGCCATCAATAGAAGATCCGGCGGGGTACAACCTTGCCAATATAACCGGTACGCAAAAAGTGCATGAATTTATGCAGGCCCGGGCCATTCGTAAACTGGTGTTTGCATCATCATCTTCCGTTTATGGCAATAATAAAAAAGTACCTTTTAACGAAGAAGATAATGTAGATAATCCCATATCTCCCTACGCTTTTACCAAAAAAGCCGGGGAATTAATGAATTATACCTTTCATCACCTGTACAAGATAGATATTGTAAACCTGCGTTTTTTTACGGTATATGGCCCCCGCCAGCGCCCCGACCTGGCCATCAATAAATTCATTCAAAAAATATCCAATAACGAGCCCTTGGTATTATTTGGCAATGGCGATACAGCCCGGGATTACACTTATATAGATGATACAGCAGCCGGTATTTTTGCTGCTATCCGCTATTGCATGGCAAACGAAGACGTTTATCAAACAGTAAACCTGGGTAATAGCAGCCCGGTGGCATTAACTGATCTTGTAAATACTATTTACTCGATAATGAACAGGGAAAAACAACTGATTTACGAGCCAATGCAGCCCGGCGATGTGGATATTACTTTTGCCGATATTGAAAAAGCAGGCTCCTTATTCAACTATCATCCCCAAACAGATATTAAAACGGGCTTAAAAAAATATATTGATTGGTTTATAGCTGAAAAAGATAAAAATTAACTGCTTTTAGGCCTTAAAAATAGCCGGTATTAATACAATAAATGTTTTTGCCCTGCGTTTTAGCAGGGTATTGTTGGTTTCAATACCCTAACTAAAAAAACCAATATCCAATAATGAAAAGCACTATTACACTTGTAAATCCTTACAACCAATCCCCATTGCAAAAAACTGCCGAGGGATTATTACAGAGCCTGAAAAACGTATTCCCCTACAAAAATGGAGCTTACCGCATCGTTCAGGACGACAACTACACCCAAAATTTTGGCTATCAATGGAACAGTTTTGTCGGTACACAAGTTGACAAAACCAGCAACCTCGACTTATCAAAACAACGGTTTTTTGTAGAAACCGGCTGGGATAAGGAAGACTTAACCAACCAGAATATCCTGGAAGTTGGTTCAGGTGCCGGAAGATTTTCTCAAATAGTTTTAGATCACACCAACGCCAATCTTTACAGCGTTGATTATAGCAATGCAGTTGAAGCCAATTTTAAAAATAACGGGCCCAGCGAAAGGCTGCAGCTTTTTCAGGCAAGCATTTACGAAATGCCATTTGCCAAAGCACAGTTTGATAAAGTATTTTGCCTGGGCGTTTTACAGCATACACCCGATGTAAAAAGATCGGTACAGTGTTTATTGGAAATGGCAAAACCCGGCGCCGAAGTGGTGGTGGATTTTTATGCTGTAAATGGCTGGTGGACAAAACTACATTCTAAATATATCTTCAGGCCGTTTACCAAAAATATGACCCACGAAAAATTGCTTAAGCTGATTGAAAAAAATGTGGACTGGATGATTAAAGCACAGCAGTTTTTTACAAAAATAAAATTGGGTAAAATAGTTAACCGCTTTATTCCTTTGTGCGACATCAGTGGAACCCTCCCCAAGGGTTTATCAAAAGCACAGCTAAGGGAAATGTGCATATTGGATACCTTTGATATGTTTTCTCCTCAGTACGACCAACCCCAAAAAGTAAGTACCGTTGTAAAATGGTTTAAAGAAAATGGTATGGAAAACGTATGGGGCGGAGCAATACACTACGACAATTACACAGCTTATGTTGTGAAAGGCATAAAAAAATAAGCACTATTTATGTCTATCATTAATCAGTGTAAAGAAGCAATAAAAAAACCTGGTTTTAAATCGATAGGGTTATATGTATTTACCAATTTTTTTTCAAAAGGTATTTCATTTATCCTTATCCCGATTTTTACCAACCCGGCTTTTTTATCTCCAACCGATAATGGCATATTAAGTTTGTTTGGCAGTAATATGATCATACTGGCGCCATTTGTGTCGCTGGGTATGATACAATCCACTTCATCTGATTTTTACCGTAAATCAAAGCATGAATTTGCAAACGCTTTTACAAGCAGTTTCCTGGTGTCATGTTTTCTTACACTGCTGTCGATGCTGGTATTGTTTACCATAAAAGATTATTTACAAACCAAATACCAATTTCCGCTTTCATTTGTTTTTTTACTGCCTTTGCTGGCCTTTCTTACTTTTTCGGGAGAGCAATTGTTTGCCGTAATGCGCAACAGCAACGAAGTAAAGCAGTATGCCACTGTAGGTATTGTAAAAACAATTCTTGAATATTCCATAGCTGTTGTATTCATCGTTTTTTTATTTGCCGGTTGGCAGGGCCGGGTTTGGGGAATAACCATTTCGTTGGTAATGGTTAATCTGTATGCGCTGTATTACTATATAAAAAATAAGTACCTCAGCTTTGGGTTTACTAAAAAACAAATATGGGAAGAGCTGAAATTTGGCCTCCCCGTTTTAATTTTTCAGTTAAGCCTTTTTGTGGCAGGTTCATCAAACAAACTGGTACTGGCAGCTTATGATGTTGATAAGCACGAGCTGGGGATATATTCAATTGCCTGTGTATTAGGTGTAGTAATCGGTAGCCTGGCACAAAGCATCATGCTTTATGTTCAGCCGCAGTTATATAAATCTATTAGCAGTGGCCAGGCCACCATGCAGTCTTTTTTAAAAGGATTTTTCAGGTATTTTAAAATACTTACTGTGTTATTGGTGGTTTGTATCGGCGTGGTGCTTTTTGCTTATGCCTTTTTAATTGACAAGGAATACAGTAAGGGAATTGTTTATTTTTTATTGGTTGCAGTTACATCTTACCTGTGGAATCTTAATTACTATTTCTTTCTTATTCTTTTATATTTTAAAGAAAAAAAGAAGATACTGATTATGTCGCTGATATCAATCCCATGTTCATTATCTATCAACATTTACCTGGTAAAAGAATACCTCATTTTCGGAGATGCACTTTCCGGTTGCATAAGTACGCTTATATTTGCCGGGTTAACTTTTTTATTTACATACAGATTAATAAGAGAAACCTTAGGCCACAATATTTCTAAACCGGTATTAGCTGCCGGATAGTTAAATAAAGTATTAAAACAATTTTAGTTTTTACTGGTAAATATTTGCAGCATGTCAACACTAGCCCCCATAGTATTTTTTGCCTATAACAGGCCTGAGCATACCAGACTTGCTTTGGAGTCATTAGCCAAAAACGATTTGGCCGCACAATCTTTACTCTGGATTTATATTGATGGCCCAAAAACCGGGGCAACTGAAGAAACCAAGGCTGCTATTAACGAAGTGAAAAAAGTAGTGCTGGAAAAAAAATGGTGTAAAGAGGTTTGTATAATTGCAGCAGAAACTAATAAGGGATTATTTAAAAATATTATAGAAGGCATAACTAAAATAGTAAACGAGTTTGGAAAAATAATTGTGATGGAAGATGACGGGATTGTTTCTCCCGGTTTTTTAAAGTACATGAATGATGCGTTGGATTTTTATGAAAACACAACACAGGTAATGCATGTGAGTGCCTATACAAGGCCCGACCTGCAACCTGCTGTTGATGAGGTAAAGGAGCCAACTTATTTTTTCTACCATACCACCTGCTGGGGCTGGGGCACATGGAAAAGGGCATGGGATAAATTTAATCCTGATGCATTAACAGTAAAAAAAGCAATTGCTGCAAAAGGGAATATCAGTAAACTTAATATGGATAACACCTTTGAGTTTTTTTGGGGACTTAAGGCTGTGGCAAAAAAACAATTTAGCTGGAATACCATCTGGCATTCGGTGGTATTTTTAAATGATGGTTTGTGTTTGTACCCCAAAAAGTCGCTGGTAAATAATATTGGGCACGATGGCAGCGGCACCAACTGTATGCCCGATGAAAGGTTTAAACTTGACGAAGTGCTTGCAGAAAATATTTCCATTACTCCCATTCCACTTACCGAACATAAGGGGGTAAGATCTTTTTATGTAAACATGCACTCACTTAAATACAAAACAACATTTAGATTAAAACATTACCTTAGATACCTGGTGAAGTAGATTATTAACAGCACTATTTAAAAGCTACCATTAAACCCCATGCTTAAAGAGATCATTTACAAAAGCCTTGATATTATAACTGCAGGCAAAGGAATAAAACGCAAC
The DNA here is from genome assembly GCA_017983695.1 of Ferruginibacter sp. GTDB lineage: Bacteria > Bacteroidota > Bacteroidia > Chitinophagales > Chitinophagaceae > Ferruginibacter. The sequence continues at coordinate 329,086 of JAGOAX010000005.1, read as the reverse complement.
ATCAATGGTTATACCTTACGTATGCCAACAAGATATTTTAAATATTTTCCTGAAGATTATGAAAAGGAAAATTTTACTTTTTTAGCAACCTGTAAAAAAGATGATGTAGTGCTGGATATTGGCGCTCATATCGGGATGTTTGCGGTTATCGCATCGCAGATTACAGGCCAAGGAGGGAAGGTGTATGCCTTTGAACCGGCACCGGGTACTTTCGATCTGCTTAAAAAAACAATTGCTATTAACGCAGCAGGCAATGTAATAACTCCTTTACCACAGGCCGTTGGTGCTGCGGTGGGTAAAACCACTTTTTTTGTATCTGATAGTGAAGCTGATAATGGCAACAGTATGGTGTCTTACAAAGAAGACCGGAAGCTGAACGGGATTGATATTGATATTACCACTGTTGATACAGTTGTAAAAGAAAAAAATCTAAGTAAAGTAAATTTTATTAAAATAGATGTGGAAGGTGTTGAGTACGATACTTTGCGTGGTGCAACTGACACACTAAAAAATCTGCGGCCTTTATGTATTGTAAGTATTCACCCCGAACCAATTGCTGCCAAAGGAGATAAGCTGGAGGATATTTACGATCTTATGAAAGGGTTAAATTATAAAATTACGCTGGACGGCAAAGAAATGTCAAGAGACGAATTTTTAGCCAATAAAGAACAGATCGATCTTCATATTTACCCGCTGTAAAAGACAAATTTTTCATGAAGAAAAAAATAGTTCACTTTATTTATAACCTTGGCAGGGGTGGTGCAGAAACCATGATGGTAAGGGTAATAAAGGAGTTGGATGAATATGAACATGTGGTGGTTACACTTTTTCCGATGAACCATTTTGGCAGCGAATTACAATGTAATAAACTCATTTGTTTAAATCTGAAATCACTATACCAGTTGCCACTGGCATTGCTCAGGTTTAGAAAATTGCTTAAAGAAGAAAAACCTGATTTAGTACATACGCATCTTTTTTGGCCAACCGCAATAGCCAGGTTAACTGTACCCAAAAAAATCCCGCTGCTTACTACCATTCATGCATTTATAACAGCTTCTGTTGAGTATAAAAAATGGTATGTGCGCCTGCTGGATAAAATGACTTTCAGGCTTAGAAAAAGCATCATTATTGTTGTTGCCAAAGGAGCTATGGAAGAGTATTTTTCTTTTTTGAAAATTAAACCTTACAAAGCATATACACTGCATACGTTTGTAGATATTGACCGCTTTAATACCATTGCTGTTAAGCCCAAATTACCAGGTGCTGTTTTTAAACTCATCTCTGTTGGTGCCTTACGTAAACAAAAAAATTACAACTTCCTGGTTGCAGCAATGGCAAAACTTACAAACAAACCCGTTGAGTTACATATTTATGGGGTAGGCGAATTACAGGAGGATTTACAAAATAAAATAAATGAAACAGGCGCCAATATTATATTAAAAGGCGAGGTGAATAATATAAATGAGATACTACCACAGTATGACCTGTATGTGATGTCATCTACCTACGAAGGGTTTTCATTAAGTGTGCTGGAAGCAATGGCCATGGGCATGCCATTATTATTGAGCGATATAAAATCTTTCAGGGAACAATGTGAAGATATTGCCTGCTACTTCAGTTTAGCTGATGCAGCTGACGGTTCCCGGCAGATAGAAATGATGGCTGAAAAAAGTTTACATGAATTACAACAAATAGGTGAAAGGGCAAAACAAAGAGCTGTTGCCAACTTTACATTACAAAAACATTTGCAGGGCCTTAGGACAATATATACTGATGCATTGGGACAAAATTTGTAACGGTCATTCACTTAACTTTGTTTTTTAATAACAACTGCTAATTTCAATATAAACTATGTGTGGTATTTCGGGATTTATAGATTTTACAAAAAAAACCGACCAGGGTATTTTAGAAAAGATGAATCGCATCATGGCGCATCGTGGGCCTGATGGAGAAGGTTATGGTATTTATAACAGCAATGCTGCAACCGTAGGCCTCGGTCATCGCCGCCTTAGCATTATTGATTTAACCGAAGGCGGAAGCCAACCCCAAACATTTGGATCTTTACATATTACCTTCAACGGAGAAGTATATAATTATGCGGAGATAAAAAAAACGCTGGAAGATAAAGGGCACCAGTTCCATAGCCATAGCGATACCGAAGTTATTTTACATGCCTATGCAGAATGGGGCAGTGCGGCACTGCAGCAATTTATTGGCATGTTTGCTTTTGTAATATACGATGAAGCTAAACAGCAATTATTTGCATGCAGAGACAGGGCAGGAGTAAAACCATTTTTCTATTATTGGAAAGATGATATATTTCTTTTCGGTTCAGAATTAAAAGCGTTGATGCAGCATCCATCTTTTGTTAAGGAGATTAATGTAGATGCAGCCGCTGCATTTATGCAGCTGGGCTACGTTCCCACACCACATTGTATTTTTAATAATGCTCATAAACTAAAACCAGGCCATTTTTTAGAAGCAGATTTAAACAATAAAAAAATTACCACCACTCAATACTGGAATGTTTATGATGCCTATAACAAACCGGTTTTAAAAATTGATTTGCCCGATGCAATAACCGAAACAGAAAAATTACTCACCAGTGCATTTCAATACCGTATGGTAAGTGATGTACCAGTTGGAGTATTTTTAAGTGGCGGTTACGACAGTACCTGTGTAACTGCATTGTTGCAGGCAAACAATACCGAAAAAATAAAAACTTTTACCATTGGTGTGCCCGATGCCGGATTGAATGAAGCACCTTATGCAAAAGAAATTGCAGCACATTTAGGTACAGATCATACAGAGTATTATTGCACAGAAAAAGAAGCACTTGAAATTGTTCCGCAATTGCCATTTTTTTATGATGAACCTTTTGCCGATAGCAGTGCTATACCTACATCGCTGGTATGTAAAATTGCAAGAGAAAAAGTTACCGTGGCTTTATCTGCCGATGCCGGCGATGAAATATTTGCAGGCTACAACCGGTACGATTATATGGCTAAGTACGGAAAAAAATTACAGCGCATACCTGGGTTCGTCCGTAAAACCACTTCTGCATTAATGGATGTGGTGCCGGCTAATTCCATTCCTTATTTTAATAAAAAATACCTTTTTGCCAACCGGTACGAAAAAGTAAAATCATTACTTAGAAACCCATCTGAGCAAAACCTGCTGATAAGTATTACCAAACAAATGGATAGCGATGAGATTGCCGTACTTTTTAAAAATACTATTAGCACATTAACAACAGCATTTGACAGCGAAGAATTGAAAGGTGAAAGCTATTCCACTTTAGCTTATATGATGGCAATAGATTACCAAACCTATTTACTGGATGATATTTTGCAAAAGGTTGACAGGGCTGGCATGAGCGTAAGTTTGGAAGGTAGAGAACCTTTTTTAGATCAGCGGGTAATTGAATGGGCAGCACAATTGCCAATGGATTACAAGTATAACAATGGCAGTAAAAAATTCATACTTAAAGAAATAGTACACAAGTATATTCCAAAGCAACTACTCGACAGGCCAAAAATGGGTTTTGGAATTCCCATTGCATCCTGGCTTCAAAAAGATTTAAAACCTTTTGTAGATAATTATTTTGATGCAGCATTTATACAGAAACAGAATATTTTCAATAATGCTGAAGTACAAAGAATAAAAGATTCTTTTTACAAGGGAAAAATAGAGAGGGCAGAAAAAATCTGGTATTTATTAATGTTTCAAATGTGGTACGATAAGTGGATGAACAATAATTAATGTATGGCCCACGCAACAAAAAAAATCCTTTTTATTTCTTACGATGGCATGACTGACCCTTTGGGGCAAAGTCAGGTAATACCTTATTTGGCAGGCTTAACAAAACACGGTTACGAGTTTGTTATTTTAAGTTGCGATAAACCTGAAAAATATGAGGCCAACAAAACTTATGTTGATAAGCTGATAGACCCTTATCCGATTGATTGGGTTTCTATACCTTATACCAAAAATCCTCCGGTACTGTCATCAGTATATGATTATTACAAACTAAAATCTAAAGCAAAACAATTACATAAAATCTACAGGTTTGATATGGTGCATACCAGGCCGGGTATTCCGCAATTGGTGGCATTATATTTAAAGAAGAAACTGGGTATAAAATTCATGAATGATATACGTGGCTTCTGGGCAGATGAAAGAGTAGATGGTGGTATGTGGAATCTTAAGAATCCTTTGTACAAAACAATATATAAATTTTTCAGGGGTAGAGAAGATGAATGTGTAAGAGTGGCTGATTATAATACCTGCCTAACCCATAGAGGAAAAAAAGAAATATTAAAATGGAAAAAAGTGCCACAACCTGTAAAAGTAGATGTAGTGCCCTGCAGTGTGGATATGGAATTATTTAATCCGGCAAATATCAATAGCATACAACGGGATGCCTTTAAAAAAGAATTGGGCATACAGGAAAATGATTTTATTATAAGTTATTTGGGTTCAATAGGAGGTTGGTATCTTACTAAAGAAATGCTGCAGTTCTGCAGCATAATAGCTCAAAAAAAACAGGAAGCAAAATTTCTGTTTATTTCTAATAATAATCATGAAGATATTATTAATGCAGCAGCGGTTTATAAAATATCACCCGAAAAAATTATAGTAAAATTTGGAAAGCGACACGAAGTGCCGGTATTACTTTCTTTAAGTACCTATTCTTTGTTTTTTATTAAAGCCTGTTATTCCAAACTATCATCTTCTCCAACAAAACATGGCGAAATAATGGCAATGGGCATACCGGTTATTGCCAACAGCGGTGTAGGCGATGTAAAAGAAATTATTGAAAAATATAAAGCAGGATTTGTATTGGATGAATTTACCAACAATGAAATGAATAAAATTGCTGATGCGGTTTGTGACAGCAATACATCTTTTGATAAAAAAGCTATCAGGGATGGTGCTAAAGATTTTTACGATTTGGAAATAACACTGGCAACGTATAACGCCGTTTATAAAAAAGTTTTAGGTTAATTTTAAGTGATGAAACAAAAGTATTTAATTATTGGCGCTGGTTTTTCAGGAGCGGTATTAGCTAATCAATTAAGCCAAAACATTGATTGTACTATTGAGATATGGGATGAGAGAGACCATGTAGGAGGAAACTGTCATACACAAAGAGATGCCGAAACAGGCGTAATGGTACACCAATACGGCCCACATATATTTAATACCGATAAAAAAGAAATATGGGATTTTGTAAACAGCTTTACAGAATTTAAACCTTTTATAAACCGGGTTAAAGCAAATTATAAGGGTAAAATATATTCCCTGCCCATTAACCTGCATACCATCAACCAGTTTTTTGATAAATCTTTTGGTCCTGAGGAAGCAAAAGAATTTATAACAGCGCAGGCAGATAAAACCATTGACGAACCGGGCTCTTTTGAAGAGCAGGCGTTAAAATTTATTGGTAAAGATTTATATAAAGCATTTTTTTACGGTTATACCAAAAAGCAATGGGGTTGCGAACCTTCGGCATTACCGGCATCAATTTTAAAAAGATTGCCGGTAAGGTTTAATTACGATGATAATTATTACAATAATATCTACCAGGGTATTCCTGTAAATGGTTATACCGAGCTCATCAATAAGCTTATTGCTCATGAGAACATCAGTGTAACGCTCAACAAAAAATTTCATTTTACAGCAGACCTGCTTGCGGCGTACGATCATATTTTTTATACCGGGCCTATCGATGCTTTATTTAATTTTCAGTTTGGCAGGTTAGGTTACCGCACTGTAACCTTTGAAAAACATGTTGCAACAGGCGATCACCAGGGTAATGCAGTAATTAATTATTGCGACGAAAATATTCGTCATACAAGAGTGCATGAACACAAGCATTTTGCCCCCTGGGAACAACATGATAAAACTGTTTATTTTAAAGAGTTTAGTAAAGAAACTGAAACAGAAGATATTCCGTATTACCCTAAACGTTTAGAAACTGACAAACTTCTTTTGCTCCAATACAGGCAAGAGGCAGAACAGCTGCAAAAAATCTCTTTTTTGGGCCGCCTGGCCACTTATCGCTATATGGATATGCACCATGTAATTGGCGAGGCGCTTGATTTTGCTACCCTCTTTACCAAGGCATTGAAAAGCAATCAAAAACCTCCTGTTTTTCCTAATACAGAAAGCCTGTAATTTTTTTTACTTTATGCAATAAGCGGATTCCCATTCCGTTATAGTATAGTCCATATCTATTTAAACCCAAATTTCCCAACCTATGGAAAAGGTAATAGCCGTGATTGTAACATACAATCGTAAGGCGCTTTTATCCGACTGCATTAATGCTTTACGCAGCCAAACCAGGCAATTAGACTCCATTTTAGTAGTTAATAACGGGAGTACCGATGGTACAGAAGAGTGGTTACGTACTCAGCCCGATGTTGAATTTATTACGCAATCCAATGTTGGCGGCGCAGGCGGATTCAATACAGCCATTCAACTTGGTTATAAAAAAGGATATACCTGGATATGGTGTATGGATGATGACGGCCAGCCTAAAGCAGATGCTTTGGAAAATTTATTAGCTGCCGAAAGTAATGAACTAACCTTATTAAACTGTGCAGTAATTAATATTGAAGACAAAAAATCTTTTGTTTGGAAAACCGGTGGATATAAAACTTTAGATGAGGTGGATACCAATATCATTAAAGGTGTAGGACACCCGTTTAATGGTACATTAATTAACAGAAGAATAATAGAAAGAGTGGGCGTGCCTAAATCAGAATTTTTTTTATGGGGCGATGAAACAGAATATTATTACCGGATTACCAGAACAAATCATATACCCGTTTGTACAGTAGCAAACAGTATTCATTATCATCCTGCAACTGCATTTTCATTAAAGCAAAACTGGGATCATACCAACTCGTGGAAACTGTACTATTACATACGCAATCGCTTTCACATTCAAAAAGCAAAATTCAGTAATAAAGCATTAGCCTTTATCAGTTACGGCTGTTTTCTTATGGCTTTTGCAGGCATTACTTTACTGTATCAAAAAACAAATAAATTAAAAAAGTTAAGTTTTATTCTATGGCCTGTAACCGATGCGTTTAAAAATAATTTTAGTGCTACGCCGGCTTTAATATTGGAAAAATTAAAGATCAGGTCCGAACATAATTTTAATAACGGATTTATACATTCCATCAAAAATATTTGGTCATTATTATTTGCACCATCATCATTGGTGAAGAAAATGCAAGCCTGAGAAAATATTAAACCCTCGAAAACTACACTCCTGCCTGCTTAGTATTAAGCAGGCTTTCTTTTTTTAAGTTATATGCATTTTTAATAAGGAAAATTGCAATTACATAAAAAGGCATACAGGGGATTTTATACCTTACCAATGTACCGAAATTTGGCGTGGTGGCGCCAACGAATAATGCAAATAAAATAGAGAATAGAAAACAAAATAAAACTGCCGGGTCTTTAATTATAGTTCGGAAAAAGAATTTAATACCCACTTTAAAAAGGGTGGAAAAAGTGAGTATTAAAACGGCAAGGCTTTCAAAAGCAGAAAGTAGTTGCGATGCATTCCTTACTTCCCATATAAATGGCCGGAATAATGTGGCAACAATTGCAGCAGGGGCCATTTTTATTAAACTCCCTGCGGAACCGTCAAATTCTATCCCTAACGAAAATTGAGAATTATTGCCTGAGTGAACTGAACTATAAGAGTCCTGCAGCTTGGTCATACTGGTACTTAATTGTGTAACAGCGTATTTATCCAGCTGCTTTTCCATTTTTTTTGAAATAATAAAAAACCCAAAAACACTAAATGCTAATAAAACCGGAACTAACACAATTCTTAAAAATTTATTATTTACCAGCGAAACATTCTTTAATATAATAAACAAAGAAAACACCGGTACAAAAGAAACAAGGATATATAATTTAAGTATGGCTAAAAAATATCCTGCAATAAACAGTATTAAGCTATTTGTAAGCAGGTTTTTTTTCTTGATAAATAATTCATATAAAGCATAGGTAAGCCAACCTAAAGCTCCAGTACATAAAGGGTCTTTTAAAACTCCGGCACTCCAAAAAACAAAATTGGGTAAAATTAAAACAGCCAATGCAATTTTTTTATGCAAATGAGGATATTGCTCGTAAAAAAACCGGAATAAATGCCACACGCCGGTAAATGACAGCATTGAAAAAAACAGGTTATTAAGTATGTAGCGGTTTAAAGTAAAAAAAGAAAATATAGCAGTTAAACGGGCTACCATGTAGTTATTCTCGGCGTTAAAATAGCCTAAGTTTAATGAGTTTTTAAGTAATGACTGGTCAAAATCTTTACCAGACTCATAAAGAAACCGGAAGTACTTTGGATCTTTTAATATAAGGTCCCTGATGTTGGTTCCTTCTGTGTGGTATAAAAGCCAGGAGTCGCCTTTGGAAATATATAAATTGAAAATAGTAAAAGCAAAAGCAGCAAATACCTTAATCCAGAACCCGAAAAGATGATATTTTTTTAAAACAGGGTCGGTAAATTGCTTCCGGTACAGCGAAAAAATAAAATAGAATATAAGAACGTAGATAGGAAATAAAATAATATCAATAAATCCCATGGAGTAGTATTAGCTTGTAAATTTAATTCCTGACATCTAACTGTTATATCAAAATTATTCTAAATTTAGTAATTGATGATATTTATTAGTTCATTTTTTATAATAACGTTTAATTTCGTTTTTTCTGTAGCTCAGCTAATAAAAAAATATGAACAAAAAGTTGATAAGGATTACCACAGTTCCTATGGCGCTCCGCTATTTATTGCCGGGGCAAATGCAGTTTATGAAGGAGAACGGTTTTGAAGTGATTATGGTGAGTGCTGATGGTGCAGAGCTGCAGGATGTAATACAAAATGAACAATGCAGGCATATCATTGTTCCGATGACAAGAAAGATTACCCCGGTACAAGACCTTAAATGTCTTATCAGGTTGATAAGAATTTTTAAACAGGAAAAACCTGATATTGTACATACACATACACCCAAAGCTGGTTTACTGGGTATGTGGGCAGCAAAATTATCCGGAGTAAAAATAAGGATACACACTGTAGCTGGTATGCCATTAATGGTGGAAAAAGGATTTAAACTCCGCCTGCTGACGTTTATTGAAAAACTTACTTATAAAGCAGCAAACCAGGTATGGCCAAACAGCGGCTCATTATACAATTATATAGTTGAGCATAAATTTACAACGGTTAAAAAATTAAAGATCATAGGTAAGGGATCTACCAATGGCATTAATACTAACAGGTTTAATAAAAATGTGCTTGATGAAAAGATAATAGGGGAAGTAAAAGCCAGTATTAATTTTTCGGCAGATACTATTTACCTGTTATGCATTGGCAGGCTAGTTGCAGATAAAGGTATTGTTGAGCTCGTGAACGTTTTTTCTTTACTTCAAAAAAAGTATGCTAACCTTAAATTGATTTTAACCGGCGATTTTGAAAATGAACTGGACCCTTTACCTGCAGCCATACTGCAGCAAATAAAAACTAACCCAAACATTATTCATATTACATGGACGCAGCAGGTGGAATACTATATGCATATTGCCAACTACTTTGTCTTCCCATCACACCGGGAGGGTTTTCCTAATGTATTGTTGCAGGCAGGCGCTATGCAGCTGCCTATTATCTGCAGCCGTATTACCGGTAATGCAGACATTGTTACAGATCAGCAAACCGGGTTAATTTTTGAAAAGGCTAATGAACAGCAAATGGAAATGCAGATAGAATATGCCATTAACAATCCACAGCAAATGCAGCAGATGGCCTTAAACCTGCAACATATAATTATAAAAGACTACAAACGGGAAAATATCTGGCAAAATATTCTTGCAGCATATAATTCCTTGCTAAATTTAAACAATCAATAATGCTGCAATGATAATAATAGGATACTCCGGCCATGGATTTGTTGTAAATGGTATTTTTACTGCTGCCGGTAAAAAAGTAACAGGCTATTGCGATACTGAAGAAAAACAATACAACCCCTTTTTATTAACCTGGTTAGGTAAGGAAGATAGTGACAAAGCGCTTGCAGCATTAAAAGAAAATGATTTTTTTATTGCTATTGGTGATAATGCCGTACGTGAAAAAAATTTCCGTAAGCTGGCTGAAAAAAACTTACATCCGGTAAATGCAATCCATCCTTCAGCTGTAATTGACCCATCAGCAAACCTGGCACCAAACGGTATAATGGTTGCAGCAAATGCAGTTATTAACCCTTTGGCAAAAATTGGTGTTGGAGCTATTTGTAATACAAGCTGTATTATTGAGCATGAATGTATTGTTGGCGATTTTGCACACATTGGGCCGGGCGCAGTGTTGTGCGGCAATGTAAAAGTTGGCAACAACACTTTTGTTGGTGCCAATGCTGTAGTTCGACAAGGAATTACAATCGGCAATAATGCCATGATAGGTGCAGGGGCCGTGGTTGTAAAAAATGTGGCAGATAATACAACAGTTACCGGAGTACCTGCCCATACAAAATAATCAACCAATTTTATCGTTTATAAACCGCTAACTGCAAACTGTTCTTCTTACCTTTGCCACGCAAAAAATCATTACTTATGAAAGTATTAGTTACCGGCGGAGCCGGATACATTGGTTCTGTTTTAGTACGTCAATTATTAGATAGAGGATATCATGTCAGGGCTTTTGATAATTTAAATTTTGGTGGCGATGCATTGTACGATGTAATGCTGAATCCCAATTTTGAATTTTTAAAAGGCGACGTTAGAAATACCGCAGATGTTGAAAAAGCAATTGCCGGAGTAGAAGCGATAGCGCATTTAGCAGCAATTGTTGGAGACCCTGCCTGTAAAAAATTCAGCGATGATGCAAGAACAACAAACTGGGATGGTAGTGTGGCATTATTTGAAGCAGCAGAAAAAGCAGGTGTAAAACGTTTTGTATTTGCCAGTACCTGCAGTAATTATGGTAAAATGGCAGATCCGGATTCTTTTGTTACCGAAACATCAGAATTAAACCCGGTAAGTTTATACGCCGAGTTAAAAGTAAAGTTTGAAAATTATATAATGCACGATAGAAAACATACAGCCATGTGCAGCACTGCTTTGCGTTTTAGTACCGTGTATGGTTTTTCGCCACGGATACGTTTTGATTTAACTGTAAACGAATTTACACGTAACGCTGCTATAAATGGCGAACAGCCTATTTGGGGTGCACAATTTTGGAGGCCCTATTGCCATGTAGATGATTTGGCCCGTGCTGTAGTTTTAGTTATTGAAAGCGACGAAGCTAAAGTAAAGTCGAATGTATTTAATGTAGGTAGTACTGAAGAAAATTATAACAAAGGAATGATAATTGAGGAGGTATGCAAAGTAGTGCCAAATGTAAAAGTTGATTATGTAGAAATGAATGAGGACCCACGTGACTATAGAGTGAATTTTGATAAAATTAAAAACGAATTAGGCTTTACTATTACCAAAACAGTACCTGATGGAGTAAAAGAAATTTACTTGCTTTTAAAAACCGGTATTGTAACAGATTCTTTCGGCCCTAAGTTTAGAAATATTTAATAAACAGTAATCGGATTTTTAAAAATGCTCTGCCTTAAACTGACAGGGCATTTTTAATATCTTTGTAAAATATCAACCCCAATTAAAGCTATGCTATTATTAAGCGGCCCCAATATGGCGGGCAACGAATTAAAATATGTTACCGAATGCATTACCACCGGCTGGGTAAGCAGTGTGGGTGCTTATGTAGACCAGTTTGAAAAAATGAGTGCCGAATTTGCCGGCACAAAATATGCCGTAGCAACCAGCAGTGGCACTACAGCTCTGCACATTTGCCTGGTGCTGATGGATGTAAAACAAAATGACCTGATCATTACGCCCAATATTACTTTTATTGCCACATTAAATTCCATAAAATATACAGGTGCCGATCCTGTCTTAATTGATACCGATGAAAAGACCTGGCAAATGGATTTGAATTTACTGGAAGATTTTTTAACGAATGAAACTGAGCAGAAAAATAATGTTTGTTATCATAAAAAAACCAGCAGGCGTATTCCAATAATAATGCCTGTACATGTGCTGGGCAATATGTGCGACATGGACAGGTTGCTTGCATTGGCAGCGCAGCATAATCTAATTGTAATTGAAGATAGTACCGAAGCATTGGGCAGTTACTACAAAGGCAAACATGCAGGCAGTTTTGGCTTAATGGGTACATTTAGTTACAATGGAAATAAAATTATTACCACTGGCGGTGGCGGCATGATTGTTACCAATAATGAAGCGCTTGCAAAAAAAGCAAAGCATTTAACCACGCAGGCTAAAAGCGATCCGTTTGAATATATGCATGACGAAATTGGGTATAATTACCGCCTGGTAAATGTGGCAGCTGCAATGGGTGTGGCACAAATGGAACAGCTGCCCGGCTTTATAAAACGTAAGTACGAAATCATTGATTTTTATAGAAAAGAATTACAAGGTATTGGGGACATAAGTTTTCAGCAGGTGAGCGAAGATGTAAAACCCAACTGGTGGATGCCAACCATAATGACAACAAAACAAAAAGAAGTATTGAAAGTTTTGAATGATAATAAAATGCAGAGCCGACCGTTTTGGGTGCCAATGAACCAGTTGCGGATGTTTAAAGACAACCTGTATTACAATAAAACTGACAGATCAGATTTTGTTTACCAGCATTGCTTAAGCATTCCATGCTCCACTTATATAACTGATGAACAGATAAAGGCAGTGTGTGATAAAATTAAAAGCTGTTATTAATTTTTTGTAATCAGCCTTTGATTCATTTTTCAACTTCATTGGCGTCGCACTCTTGTACAACATACCATTAATCAACTTTTATTAAAGCGTAGTATGTATTTATTTTTAAAACGTGTGTTCGATATTTTAATAGCAACTATTGCATTAATACTTTTATCACCCCTGCTAATACCCAGCTGTATAATTTTATTATTTACCGGTGAACGGGAAGTATTTTACAAACAAAAACGCATTGGTTACAAAAACAAGCCCTTTGACATCTGGAAGTTTGCCACCATGTTAAAGAACAGCCCCAACATTGGTACCGGCGAAATTACCTTACGTAATGATCCCCGGGTAACCGGTTTTGGAAAATTTCTCCGTATCACAAAAATTAATGAACTGCCGCAAATAATCAATGTGTTTAAGGGAGATATGAGTATTGTTGGGCCAAGGCCGTTGATGGAAGTAAGCGTTCAGTTATATCCTCAGGAAATCCGTGAGAAAATTTATAATTGCAAACCAGGAATGACCGGTATCGGCTCACTTATTTTCCGGGATGAAGAAAAATTGATTTCAGATGCAGCCGATCCTAAAGCCATGTACGCAACAATTTACCCGTTTAAAGGGGCGCTGGAAATGTGGTACCAGCAACATGCTTCTCTCTATACCGATTTTATGATTATCTTCCTTACCGCCTGGTCGATCATCTTTCCTAAAACACAGCTGGTAAATAAAATATTTAAAGACCTGCCCAAAAGAGATTTTTAATCCTGTTAATCTTTTTCTCCTGTTTTTTAAACAAAATGATAGTATTATTGTAATGACAATGTACTAATCAAGTTTTTATGCATTCCTTTACTATTAAAGATCTGGAGAATCTTTCCGGAATTAAAGCGCACACCATACGTATCTGGGAGCAGCGCTATTCTTTTATAAAACCCGAACGTACCGGCACCAATATTCGTTATTACAGCAACGATGAATTAAAGAAAATACTGAATGTAGCCCTGCTCAATAAATATGGTTACAAAATATCCCATATTGATAAAATGAATGATGGTGAGATGAAGGAAAAAATCCTTTCACTTAACCAGATGGAAGCACAGCAAGAGCGGATGGTAAATGACCTTATCCAGTGTATGGTTGATATTGATATTGAAAAGCTGGAAATGATTTTGGATAAATTTATCGGTGCAAGGGGTATAGAAAGAACCATTACACAAATAATATTTCCCTTCCTGGAAAAGATTGGAATTCTTTGGCTTACCAATCATATAAATCCAGCACAGGAGCATCTTGTTACCAATATAATCAGGCAAAAATTAATTGTAGGCATCGATAGTATTGTAACATCTTTAAAAGTTAATAAAACGGTACTGTTGTTTTTACCTGAAGGGGAATATCATGAACTGGGTTTACTTTTTATGAATTATCTTTTAAAAAGCAGGGGTGTTGCAACAGTGTACCTGGGGTCGAGTGTGCCACTTAAAGATGTGGCGTATGTTGTGAAATTTAAAAAACCTGATTATCTCTACTCCCACCTTACAACAGTTGGACAAAATTTTAATTTTGATAAATTCATTTCCAACGTCACTCAAAATTTTTCTGATATACCGGTAATTATCTCCGGGCAGCTAACCTGTACTTACCAAAAGAAAATTCATCCCCCCCTTAATTTTAAAAGATCTTTCCCTGAAGTGATGGCGTTTGTATCCGGTTTATCTAACGAAAAATAGCTAAAGGGTTGAAATATAGTGTGTTTAATTAATTTCACAAATTATTAAACAAAAATTTGGTCGAATCGATATTACTTGTTTAACTTTACATTATAATAATTAAACAGAAATGTCATCTATCGAATTTAATCAGGCAGTCGTCAATAATTCTGCTTATTTAAAACCATTCGCATTTACCTTAACAAGGGATAATGAAACGGCTAAAGATCTGTTGCAGGAAACTATGTTAAGGGCACTGGCTAACAGGGAAAAATATAATGCTGGTACAAATATTAAAGCATGGTTGTACACCATTATGCGTAATATTTTTATTAATGACTACCGCCGCAAAACAAAGAAAAATACTATACTTGATAACAGTATTAATGATTTTTTATTAGACAGTAATCAACTGGCAGTTGTAAATGCTGCAGAAAGTAATCTAAAGATGAAAGAGATTCAGCAGGCGGTATATCATTTGCCGGATATCTTCCGCAACCCCTTTATGTTATATTTTGAAGGGTATAAATACAATGAAATAGCAACATTACTAAAAGAACCATTAGGCACAATAAAGAGCAGGATTCATTTTGCCCGTAAATTATTAAAAGAACAATTGACTAGGTTTTAAAAGATTACAGCTTTTTTAATCCCGTTTTAACTTTCAATATTCCTTAAATTTAGTTGTTGAAAAAAGCAGTAATTATAGGTAGTGGGTTCGCCGGTTTGTCGGCAGCTTCATTTTTAGCAAAAGCAGGTTATGACGTAACCGTATTGGAAAAGCAGTCAATACCTGGCGGCAGGGCAAGGCAACTAAAAGAACAGGGATTTACATTTGACATGGGGCCAAGCTGGTACTGGATGCCGGAAGTGTTTGAACGCTTTTTTAATTGTTTTGGAAAAACAACAGCTGATTATTATCATTTGGACAGGCTTGATCCATCTTACAGAATTTATTGGCCCGACAATACGGTGGATATCCCGGCTGATTATGAAGAAATAAAAAAATTATTTGAAGGTATAGAGCCTGGCAGTGCAGCACAGTTGGATAAATTTATGACTGAGGCCAGGTATAAATATAATGTTGGTATTAATAAACTGGTACATAAACCTGGACAGTCTTTTACAGAGTTTTTAGATTGGGATGTGATAAAGGGGGTTTTTAAATTAGATGTATTTACCAATATGAAAAAGCATGTGGGTAAATATTTCAAGCATCCTAAGTTAAAAGAGATGATGGAGTTCCCGGTGTTGTTTTTGGGTGCATTACCACAAAATACGCCTGCATTATACAGTTTGATGAATTATGCAGATATAAAATTAGGCAGCTGGTATCCGCAGGGCGGCATGTATAAAATTGTAGAAGGTATGTACAGTCTTGCAACAGAACTGGGTGTTAAATTTTGTTTCGATTGTGATGTAAAAGGGATAGAAATAAAAGGTAATGTGGCAAGAACAGTGAACGTGCTGCAAACCGGCAACAACCAACAACCAACAACAAACTGTTTTGATGCAGATGTAGTTGTAGGAGCAGCGGATTATAATTTTATTGAAACAAAACTGTTGCCGGAAAAATGTAGAACTTATACTGAGGATTACTGGAACAAAAGAGTGATGGCACCAAGTTGTTTATTATATTACGTTGGGTTAAATAAGAAATTGAATAATGTGTTACATCATTCACTTTTTTTTGATACCGATTTTGAAGTGCATGGAAATGAAATTTATACACAACCACAATGGCCGGTTGATCCGTTGTTCTACGTAAGTACAACTTCGGTATCGGATGATGCGGTTGCACCCGAAGGTTGCGAAAATTTATTCTTTCTTATACCAGTAGCTGCAGGCTTACAGGGGGATACGGAAGAATTAAGAGACAGCTACTTTGAGCGTATTATTAAAAGATTTGAAGATAGAACAGCGCAATCAATAAAAGAAAATATCATTTATAAAAAATCTTATTCGGTAAGCAACTTCGTAAATGATTATAATTCTTTTAAAGGAAATGCTTATGGTCTGGCAAATACTTTAATGCAGACAGCGGTGTTAAAACCATCCTGTAAAAGCAAAAAAGTAAAAAATCTTTTTTATACAGGGCAGCTAACAGTTCCGGGACCCGGCGTTCCGCCGAGTTTGATAAGTGGGGAAGTGGTGGCAAAAGAAATAGTAAAGCAATTTGCCCCTATGTAGTGGTTTTTAAAAATCTTGAATATGAAAAAAAAAATTACAGGTTCACATTCTCTGCAAAGCCCCTCCTTGGGAGGGGTTGAGGGAGGCTTGCATCTTTTTCATACTACCAGCCAGTTGTGCAGTAAAATAACAACTGAAATATACAGTACATCATTCAGCAGTGCTATTAAACTGCTGCATAAAGATCTGCGTACGCCAATCTATAATATTTATGGTTTTGTACGATTTGCTGATGAGATTGTAGATACTTTTCATGGGTTTGATAAAGAACAACTGCTTGCAGAATTTAAAACAGAAACCTATACTGCCATCGACAGGGGTATAAGTTTAAATCCTGTATTGCATAGTTTTCAAATAGCAGTTAACAAATATAAAATTGACAAAACTCTCATTGATGCTTTTTTTAAAAGTATGGAATGGGATTTAAGTAAAGCTAAATATGATGCAGCAGGTTACGCCGCTTATATTTATGGTAGTGCCGAAGTAGTGGGCTTAATGTGCCTGCATGTTTTTTGTGAAGGCGATAAAGTAATATACGAGCAATTAAAACCTGCCGCTCAATCTTTAGGAGCTGCTTTTCAAAAAGTAAATTTTTTACGGGATATAAAGGCAGATTACCAGCAACTGAACCGTACCTATTTTCCTGATGCGGATTTTAAAAATTTTACAACAGCAATGAAAGAGCAGATTGAAAACGATATTGCAGCAGATTTCGAGAAAGCCTATGAAGGTATTGTGCAATTACCCGTTAAAGCAAGATTTGGTGTGTATGTGGCCTATAAATATTATTTATCCTTGTTTAAAAAAATAAAAAAGGTACAGCCGGCAAAAATTATGGAGCAGCGCATCCGTATCCCAGATTATTCCAAAGCTGTTATCCTGGTTAAAGCCGGTTTAAGAACACAATTCAATCTTCTATAACTTCGCCTTGTATTAACTCAATCATTATTTTGGATAAATTAATTTTAGTAGATGAAAATGATATGCCAATCGGCACTATCGAAAAAATGGAAGCTCACCAAAAAGCTTTATTGCACAGGGCATTCAGTGTTTTTATTTTCAATACTAAAGGTGAAATGTTATTACAGCGAAGGGCTTTAGATAAATACCATAGCGGTGGTTTATGGACCAATGCCTGCTGCAGTCACCCTTACGATGGACAGGAAACAAAGGCAGCGGCTGAAAAAAGATTGCAGGAAGAGATGGGTTTTACCACAGCGATTACAAAAGTTTTTGATTTTATTTATAAGGCACCATTTGATAACGGATTAACTGAGCATGAATTCGATCATGTGTTTACAGGAACATATGATGGTGCCATTGTTCCGGATAAATCTGAAGTTGAAGATTTTTGCTTTATGAGTATGGACGTTATAAAAGAATCCCTGCAATTGCATCCTGAAAAATATACCGTGTGGTTTAAAATTGCTTTTCCAAAAATGGAAAGCTATCTTGCAGCTGTTTCAGTTAACAGATAAGTTTCATGAGCGGTTTAAAAGTTATAGTTATTGGAAGTGGTGTGGCTGGCATGGCTACTGCCATTCGTTTAGCTGTACAGGGTTTTGCTGTAACAGTGTATGAAAAAAATGATTATCCCGGTGGTAAACTAAGTGCTTTTGAAAATAATGGTTTTAAATTTGATGCCGGCCCGTCTTTATTTACCCAGCCCAAAAACATTGAAGAATTATTTGAACTGGCAGAAGAACCGGTTGAAGCCTATTTCCGTTATCAATCTGTGGATATTGCCTGTAAATATTTTTATGAAAATGGAAAGGTAGTTGAAGCGCCTGCTGATCCGGAGCTTTTCGCTGAAACATTACACACTGCATTGGGCGAATCAACTGGGGCAGTTACCAATTATTTAAAAGAATCGGCAAATGTTTATAGCAATATCGGTACCGTATTTTTAAATCATTCTTTACACAAAAGAAAAACATGGTTTAATAAAAGAATTCTTAAAGCAATTGCTTCAACAAAATACCGGTATCTCTTCAAAACTTTACACGGTTACAATACCGAAAAATTTAAGTCTGCCGAAGCAGTACAGTTATTTAACCGCTATGCAACTTACAATGGCAGTAGCCCTTATAAAGCACCGGGGATGCTGAGCTTAATTCCACACCTGGAATATAATGAAGGTGTTTTTTATCCGCAAGGAGGTATGCACAGTATTACCACTGCCTTGCATCAACTGGCTTTAAAAAAAGGGGTACAGTTTTATTTTAATGCGCCGGTGCAAAAAATTATTAATAACGAAGGTAAGGTAAGGGGTGTTGTTGTAAACGATGAAAACGTAGCAGCAGATATAGTGGTAAGTAATATGGATGTATTCTTTACTTACAACCAACTGCTGAATAATGCTGATAAAGCAAAAAGAATATTAAAACAGGAACGCAGCAGCAGTGCATTGGTCTTTTATTGGGGTATAAAAAAGGAGTTTGCACAATTACAACTGCATAATATTTTCTTCAGTAAAAATTATGCTGCCGAGTTTGATTGTTTATTCCGCACAAAAAAATTGTATGCCGACCCTACAGTTTATCTTAACATTACATCAAAAATGGAACAGAGCCATGCACCAGCTGGCAGTGAGAATTGGTTTGTAATGATAAACGCTCCGGCCAATACCGGTCAATACAGCGAAAGTGTTATTGAAGAGGCAAGAAAAAATATTATTGAAAAACTAAACAGAATTTTAGAAACTAATATTGCATCATTAATAGAAACAGAAATGGTTTTAGACCCTGTTTTAATTGAGGAGAAGACGGCGTCTTATCAGGGTTCATTATACGGCACCAGTTCAAACTCGAAGCTGGCGGCTTTTTTGCGCCATCCTAATTTTACTGCAACTATAAAAAATTTATATTTCTGTGGCGGAAGTGTACATCCTGGTGGTGGCATACCGCTCTGTTTAAAGAGTGCTGAAATTGTAAGTGACTTAATTAAAAACGAGATCCGTGTCCACTAAATTTTCAAAATACCAGGTAGCAACTGCTATTGCTGTTTTATTTCACACTATTGGTTTTGCCGGTATCGTTTTTTTTAAAAGCAACTTTATAATTCAATCTACACCATTTAACCTGTTGCTAATGTTTGGGCTGTTGGTTTGGACACAACGGGACAAGAATTTGTTCTTTTGGCTTTTTGTATTGGTAACATTGGCAGCGGGAATAGCTGTGGAAATGATTGGCGTTAACACGCAATTATTATTTGGCGACTATAGTTATGGAAAAGTATTGGGATACCAGGTAAATAATGTTCCGCTAATCATTGGTATAAACTGGTTCCTGGTAATTTATTGCTGTGGTATAACTGTACAAACCATATTGACGAAAGCCATTACAAAAGTAGCAACAGAAACTTCTACGCCGCCAATGGTATTAAAAGCACTGTCTGTAATTGTGGATGGTGCTACGCTGGCTGTTTTTATTGACTGGATCATGGAACCGGTAGCCGTTCAGTTAGGTTACTGGAAATGGAATGGCGATATTCCTGTATATAATTATATATGCTGGTTTGTTGTGGCAATAGCTATGCTGGCTGTTTTTCATTTTTGTAAATTCAATAAGCAAAACAAATTCGCAGTACATTTGTTAATGATACAGGTATTATTTTTTTTACTGTTACGTACATTTTTAAATTAGCAATGAACTGGTTTATTTTTATAGCAATTACTTTAGGCACTTTTCTTATTATGGAAGGTATAACTTGGCTTACCCACCGGTTTGTAATGCACGGTTTTCTGTGGTACCTCCACGAGGATCATCATAAACCAACAGGTAATACATTTGAAAAGAACGATGCTTTTTTTTTAATATTCGCCATACCAAGTTGGCTGTGCATTATGCTGGGCTTGCAAAATAAATTGTATTGGGTGGCGGCCATTGGATTTGGTATTGCCTTGTACGGACTGGCGTATTTTATTGTACACGAGGTTATCATTCACCAGCGTTTTAAATGGTTTACCCGTAACAACAATACTTATGTACGCACCATTCGCTGGGCACATAAAATGCATCATAAACATTTGGAAAAAGAAGAAGGCGAAAGTTTTGGTATGCTGATGGTGGCAAAAAAATATTGGGATAAAGTAAGAGAAGATAAGAAGCGAAATGCAAAATAATCAGCTGCCAAGCGTTCCGATAAATTTTTCATATACTTCCTTCCAGCCGTTAAACTCCTTAGCCTCACCTAAAAAATTGTTGTGCCAGATTGTAATTAAAGTGCCATTCACATCTTTACACACTTTATAGTAATGCAGTATTTCTTCATAAGCCTGTACAGCAGTATAACGTTGTTCGTAAAAACTGTTGGCATCCATAAAACAAAAAGGATGAATCTGTAAATCTGTCTGTTCTTCTTTCGATAGATCGTACCAATAGAAGGCAGAAGCCACTGAAGCCCTGAAACCATTGATGCTGCCATAGCCCATGCTGTAATCTTCTGTAAGGCCAGAGTTGATTAATTTTTGATAACCTTCCGGTAAATTAAAACGGATATAATGCTGCCTTGAATGAGTTATTTTTTTTTCACTCATTTCTTCCAGGTAAGCCTTTTCTTTTTTTAATAAAGAAAAGGTATCACCACTTTGCCAGCTTGGATGAATACCCAGTGTATATTTTTTAGCATGTTGCCGAACCAATAACCACATGGCATTTTTATGTGGCAGAATTTGTTTATCGTACCGGCTGTTTTTTTCTGCCACTAAAAAAAAGTACAGTGGTTGTAAATTATTTTTTTGATGTAATTCATTTAACCAGCCATAGGTCTCAAACGGGTCTTTTAGTAAACCAGCTAAAACTTTTACTCTTTCTGTAGACGGCGATTTTAAAAAGCTGCCAATATTCCTTACGAAACCTTTGTATTTATAAGCGTAAGCAATATCAATATCATAAGTAGGCACAAAATTAAAAGACGGAAATGCAACATTCAAATCCGGGAATTTTTTCTTTAACGCAACAAAAAAATGCTTCACCCATATATTTACCAATGGCAATTGTAAAAACCCTTCTTTAAAAGCAAGAGAATTTTCATGACTATACCGGCCATACATATCTTTTGTATGTGGCAGGTATTCTTCGTAGCGGCTAATGAGGTAAAATACAGCAGCAAAAATATCAAACGGCCAATCGGAGTCCGGGGTGTTAAAAAATGCTTTGTAATCATTTACCAAAAAACATGTTACGCTCTGTTCTTTAATATTACTTTCAAATAAAAGAGAATGATTTTGAATATTGAAATCTGAATCCGGAATTTTTGAGTTGCTGTAATTGATCTTAGCGCCTTTGTAATTTTTAAATTCTTCCGAATCTATGGTGATTGAAAAATCAATTCCCAGCAATTCCTTAAAAATAAAATTACAGCTATACTGTAAACGGGGTGAAGTAGTATGGGAATATATTAAAACCATTTTGCAGGCACAAAATAAAAAAGTTCCAGTAAGTGGAACTAATTATTAATTCTTAATTATAAATCTTTAATTCCTATTTCTTTTGCCGTTCCTTCCACATTTCATTAAAGGTCTTTGGGCTAAAATTCAGGTCACTACGGTTTTGCTTCCAGCCTTTAAACAAACCATTCACTACTTTATTTTTTAAATTGCCGCTACCTATATTCATCAGTCCTCTTTTTAAGCTGGCAATTTTCCAAACCTTCCAGGCCATTTTTTCACTAAAGCTTACCAGTCCTTCGTCCACACTTTCTTTCCTGTTTTCCAGCAGCAACTCATGCAGATTTATTTTTACCGCACACACTTCGGTACAATTACCACAAAGCGAACTGGCATAGCTCAGGTGTTTAAAATCTTCCATGCCCTGCAGGTGCGGAGTAATTACGCTACCAATAGGGCCGCTGTAGGTAGCGCCATAAGCATGGCCGCCAATATTTTTGTAAACAGGGCATGCATTTAAGCAGGCGCCACAACGAATGCAATATAAACTCTCTCTTGTTTTTGGGTTTTGTAAAATATTAGTACGGCCATTGTCTAATAATATCACATACATTTCATCAGGCCCATCAGTTTCGTTGGGCTGGCGTGGGCCGGTAATAATGGTGTTATACACTGTAACTTTTTGCCCGGTACCAAAAGTAGATAACAGCGGCCAGAACAATCCCAGGTCTGTAACCGAAGGGATCATTTTTTCTATCCCAACAATTGCAATATGTGTTTTAGGAAAAGCACAGCTTAATCTTGCATTGCCTTCATTTTCTGTAACGGCAATGCCTCCAATATCACTGATGATAAAATTAGCACCCGTTACACCCACTTCTGCCTCTGTATATTTCTCCCTCAAAATTTCCCTGGCCTTAAGTGTTAACTGCTCAGGCGTAAAATTTATTGGGGTACCTAATTTTTCATGAAACAGTTTGGCAACATCTTCTTTATTTTTATGCATGGCCGGTGTTACAATATGGTAAGGCGGCTCACCATCCAGTTGCTGAATGTACTCTCCTAAATCTGTTTCCACACTTTCAATACCATTTTGTTCCAGTGCTTTATTCAAATGAATTTCTTCGGTAACCATGCTCTTGCTCTTCACCAGTTTTTTGCAATTCTTGATCGCACAAATGGCTAAAATTTCTGCAATAGCCTGCTCACTGTTCTCGGCCCAAATAACTTTACCGCCACGCTTGGTAAAATTCAATTCAAATTCTTCCAGTTGCTGATCCAGCGTTTCAATAGCACGCCACTTAATATTTTTAGCACGTTCCCTTACCAAATGAACATCGGCAAACTGCTCTTTACCTTCCGGCACTTTGCTGTTGTACTTGCCAATATTAAAATTGATCTTGCGCCTGTGCTCTAAGTCAGCAGCTTTAATACTGCTTTTGGCTATAAATATTTCTGAAGTTTCGCTCATGTTTATTTTTTTGTGACCAGCTGTTGAAATGCTATTGGACTTCATTGGCGACGCTCCATTCAACAGTGGTAATTACTATCATCGTTTATCGGTGCAAAGATAGTAATTGAATCTGCAGCTTTTTTAGTTTTTCCTCAAACTGATTAAGGGAAAAAATACCCTGGTTTACAAGAAACATGAAGTGAATATGAAACTGCCTGTGGCCTTACCTGTTTTCCAATACCTGCATCACATAATCTTTTTTACGGTGCGATATGGGAACCGTGTGACCACTGTCCAGTATAAGGGTGCCACCGTCTGTTTTATCGTACATTTTTATTTTAGCAGGATTAACGAGATAGGAATGATGGGTGCGGATAAAACCATATAAAGCAAGGAGCTCTTCGTAAATACTCAGATTTTTTGAAATAATAATAGGCGTATTATTCTGCACGTAAAATTTGGTGTAGGAGCCTTCAGCTTCGCAATATAATATGTCTGCCACTTTTACAAAATAACTGGCTTCACTGTCTTTTAAAACAATTTGCTTTTCACTGGTATCTTTTGCTGTCAATTGCTGCATCAGCACTGCCATTTGTTTACTCAGGCTGTTGCCTGAAATGGCGGCGGCCGCTTTTTGCAGGCTGTTTTCCAATTCGGTAAAATCAACCGGCTTTAGTAAATAATCAATGGCGCTGCATTTAAAAGCCTGTACTGCATATTTATTATGCGCCGTAGTAAAAACCAGTTGAAAAGCCGGATTGGAAACCCTGTTCATCAAATCAAAACCAGTACCATCATTCATTTCTACATCCAAAAAAATTACATCTGGTTGGAATATATTTATTTTTTGCAAACCGGTTTCCACACCTTCGGCTTCTTCAACAATATATGCATCTGCCGATATGGATGCTATCATATCCTTCAGTAAACCTCTTACTTCTTTTTCGTTATCAACTATTAGTATTTTCATTCTTGTAAATTACCGGAAGACTGATTTTTACAATTACTCCTTTTCCGGAGGAGCTGTTATCAATACTGAAATCTGCTTTTGTTTTCAGTTTAATATTCAGCAAATATATCCTGTCTTTAATTATCTGACTGGCCCTGCTTATGTGTTCATTATTTTTTTCTCCGGGTAAAGAAAGCCCTTTGCCATTATCCTGAATTTCTATCAGCAAAGATTTGGGCTGCTGTTTAAAATCCACCCTCAGGTCGCCATGATAATTAATATCTGCAAAACCATGCTCAATACTGTTTTCAATAAAAGGCTGAATAATCATGGATGGAATCATTATATCAGAAGGCTCCATTTCTCCATCCACCATTAAAGAGTAAGAAAATAATTCCGGGAACCTTATTTTTTGTATCTCCAGGTATTCTCTTAAAAAATCAATTTCCTGCTTAACAGTTACATATTCTTTGTAAGTGCTTTCCAATGTTTCCCTCATAATGTTGGAAAATTTGGAAAGATTGGCAGCAAGCGCTTTGCCATCGTTTTCCTTCATTGCAAAACGCTGCATAGCGGTAAGTGCATTAAAAAAGAAATGCGGATTCATTCTTGCCCTGTTTAACCGTTGCTCTGTTTCTAAAACTTTTTGTTTGTGCTTTAATGATTGCCGGCTAAAGTAAAAAACTATGAGCCCGGCAATTAATAAACCAGCAATGCCCAGCAATGCGTAAATTAATTTTTGCAGCGAAAGCTCTTTGATGGTATTTTCATTTTTTGCCTGTGTATATTTTTTTTCCAGCTCATTTACCGTTTTATTTTTTTCCAGATTAAAAATGCTGTCTTTAAGCATTGCCATTCTTTCAAATGCTGTAAGAGAACGTCCTTCGTTGTTCAGCAATTTATTAATACTGTAAACCAGTGCCAGGGAGTTTATTTCCGATTGAGGATTAAACAGCGCAGCATATTTTTGAGATGAATCTGCAAAAGCGGCTGCAAGCTGCAGATTTTTTTGTTCTCTTGCAATTTCGGCTTTATTAAACCAGGCCAGGTACATGGTATAATTGGTAAAGCCGGAAATATGTGCTGCTATAATGCTATCACTATAACTATTGCTTTGTTTATAATCGGTAAGTACAAAATAATAGCGGGCAAGTATATTGTATGATTCCAGCACATCTTTTATTCCTTCGCCTTTTTTTGCAACAGCCAGTGCTTCTTTTGCGGTTATGCCGCAGCTGTCGAGGTATTTTGTATTGCCTGTGTTTTTATATACAGTCTGGTATGAGGAAGCAAGGTTGACCAGTTTTGCCGCCAGCAGCTGTATGCCTGTTTTATCTTCCATTGTTCTGGCAACAGCAATCGCTTTTTTATCATATTCAATTGATTTTGCCACATCTCCTGTTTTAGAAACTGTTGCAGCCACATCGCCATAGGCCCTTGCAAGTGCATACTTGTTATCAGATTTTTCACCGGCTTCCACGGCTTTTAAAAAAGCCCATGCTGCGCTGTCCAGTTTATTCATGCGACTGTAAAACAAACCGGTAATAGAATAATGTTTAGCTACCACCGCAGGTATGCAGCCGGCTTTTAAAAGCAGTTTATCTGCCTGTTTCAGTGCCAGCCATGCACTGTCCCAGTTGGCTTTTTGCATGTGTAACTGGCTTGTACCATGATAGTATAAAAGCAGACAGGCATCGGTATTGTAATTCTTTATTGTACTGTAAATAAAAAATGCAGAATCGGTTTTGCCGTTGTCTGCATAATAATAAATTTGTGGTTTAAGTTTTTCTCCTTCATCGCACCGGCAAGTGTTTTGTGCATTGGTATGCAGCAAAGAAAGTAAAAGTAAAATAATGAACAGAACCCTTACCATTTATAAAAAATATTATTTTAGTTTAACTAAAAATTGCCCCGCTTATAAACCCATTCATCATTGCCATGCTGCATACTGCACATTGCAGTGCCTGTAAGATAATAAAACTGTCTGTCTCTTTTATAAATTCGTCATTAAGCTGTAGGGCATAATTATACCCATGGATTTTCCAGTTTGCGGTTGGCAAAAATACAAGTACTTCTTCTTTTTCTACATCTAGCATTACCAATCTCAGTTTCCAGCTAAATGGCTTTTTAAAAATGTATTGTTTGTTATTGATGATTAACGTCATAGTGCCTCCCACTTTTACTCTACAAAGTGCTCTTTGTATGTCATTGCCCGTTTCTTTTGTAATCCAGGTGGCATAGGATTGTTTAGTGATAAAGTATTCTTTATCGCAATAGAGCAATGCTTCACTCAATGAACTGTCGATATAAGTTAAAGAACCGGCAGCACTGCCATCATCATGTTGTAATTGATAAACAGTGCTGCTGGTTGAAATGATTTGCATCGTAGTAACGCTGGTTTATTTTACTGTAATAGCTTTGGCCTGGCTGCCTGCACCACCAATGGTTGTTGGCTGTCCATTTTTCCAAATTGTTGCATAGCTTGAATTATTTGTGTCAAGTATTACACCAGCTACATACACATCAGTTCCTTTAACCGCAATGCCATTAGCAGCAGAGTTTCTGATGCCATCTCCCAATGATACAGCCACTCCGTTTTTCCAGTATTTTGCTATTTGTTTGGGGCCAGAAAGGTCGTTGCCGGCAATATAAACGTCGCCATTTGATACGGCAATTGCGGTGGTAAATGTTGTGCCTGCAGATGCAATGTCTGTTGGGTTACCATTTTTCCAATACCTGATTCTATAAGGTGAATAGGTATAACCGGCCGCATACACATCATTTCCTTCTACTGCTACAGAAGTAATGTAACAGTTAGCTGCGTTGTTCAACGTAAGTGCTATTCCATTTTTCCATACTTTTCCGCTATCATTTAAATTGCCCGCCACATATACATCTGCTCCCGATACAGCTATGGCTGTGGCTTCTGTAATATTTGAAGTTGCAGCTAAAACATTTATGGTGCCATTACTGTTTTTCCATTGCATAGCATAACGGGTTAGAGGGCTTGGCTCGTATGCAAATCCGGCTACATAAACATCAGTACCTGATACGGCAATGCCACTTCCTAAACTAAACCCGGTTCCTAAAGTGTATTGTTGTTGTCCATTTTTCCACACATTGCATTTCCATCCGGCAGTGGTGTGTTCGTAGCCCGTTGTATAAGCATCGTTTCCGCTTACAGCTATTGCATAAGCATAATGGTTTCTGTTTCCAGTCATACTATTAACTGTAAATGTTCCGTTTTTCCAAAACCCGGAGGCATCCCTTCCTGCAATAGTATCGTATTGGTACCCTGCTACATAAACATTTGTAACGGCTTCTGCCGGAGGAGTATCATCTTTTTTGCAAGATGAAAAAAGAGTAATAAAGACAAGTGCTGCAAACGAAATTTGCTTTTTCATAATTTGGATTTTTTTTAGTGTATAAGATTAATAACAGGTGCAAATTAGTGCTTACTGCTTTGTTATATCTGCTGCATTTATAAGCGTACAAACAACTTATATAACTGTATTTGTTTTTTATTTAACCGTTGCAA
Source organism: Ferruginibacter sp. (assembly GCA_017983695.1). Lineage (GTDB taxonomy): Bacteria > Bacteroidota > Bacteroidia > Chitinophagales > Chitinophagaceae > Ferruginibacter. Next base: position 301,051 of record JAGOAX010000005.1, on the reverse strand, counting down.
ACTCTTATTGGCTGTTGTTTTAACACAATTTAAAAACAGTTATAGAAAACTTTAAAACACTTATAAATAAAATTTAAACGGCGGCATAAGTGGCAAAATGGCAATTATGTGTAACTGTAGCTTTAGCTTTAGTTTAAAATTAGCCAGATGAAAAAATTTATTTTAGTCCTTACCATTTTTATTTCGGTAAACACTTTTGCCCAAACCAGTAATAGTTACACGGGTAAAGCAAAAACCTTTGTTGATAATTTTTGGAAACTGGCCGATGATATTAAAAAGACCGGCACAGAGGGAAGTAACGGAAAGACTCCTGCTTTTAAAATTTTGCTTGACAGGGCTAAAGTTCAACTGAGGTATGTAAAAACAAAAGACCCTGCTTATGATGTAGCCGCAATGGAGCAATTTTTAAAACCTTACGAAGATGGAGTGGCTGCTGTTTTTAAGGAAAGAAATGATGCCTTTGATGGTAAGACAAGGCACAGTAACAAAAATGGCGATGGGTGTGCTGGAATATTTATGTCTGATAATGATGTTGCAATGCCTGCCACTGGTAATGAAGAGGCTGATATTGCAAGTCATATAAAGCAACTGGATGAATACAACGAAAAAGTAAAAAAAGTACTGGCCGGCAGTATGGTTGGAGTCGAAGTTTGTGAAGATTATTTGAAATCAATGTCGGAGGCAGCTAAAAAAAGGATTGATGGTTATATTAAAGAGATGCAAAAAGAGTTTGTAATAAATGTAAAAATTGCATATAGGAGATTGGTTGGTGAAGTAGCCTATTGGAGTGCAGCAACTAAAGTTTACCCAAATATGCAGGAGGCTGCTGCTGTTTTAATAAAGGCAAAAGAAGCATTAGCTGCGGTAGGTTCAATGGAAGAGGTAGCCGCAAAAGCATTTAAGAAAAGACAAGACCGGCTTAAAAATACATTTATGCCCAAAGCTGTTGTTGTTAATACTGCCTTAGAAGCTGAGTTTAAAGAAGCTTTTGTAAACGAAGGCTGGAATGAAACCATAATTAAAATAAATATTGCCAGCAGGGAGTGGGATATAATCCGTCATGCGGTAAGTGGTGCAATTATTTGCCGTACACAATCTGCAGCAATTGCTGCTAAACAAAAAAATGGCAACTGCATTTTGTACGATTTTACCATAAAGCAGCAATATTCCGGCAGTGGTTACAGCAGCGTAAGCAGCCGGTATTCACACGATGTTTATGAAACAGAATTTTTTTGTGAAAATGCCAGGTAATATCCTTTTATAAAACGATCACCCAAAAATTTCATTCAGTAATGCAGCCAAATGCACACCACCCCTTAATAATTGTGTATTAAGCGGTGCCAGGTAATTAAAATTATACTTGTAATCTAGGGGTTGAAAGGGATTTTTAATATCGTTGTAAATTTTTTCACTCAATTGATAAGATTGATATAACCATGTTTCCAGCGGCTCGTTTTGTAATACATTTAATTCGTCTTTTGTGGCGTGGTTAACAGCAGTGGCATATTCTGTATAACTCAATTGCTGAAAGTTAATCAGCCTGTCGTCCCAAACCTGGTGCAGGTTTACTGTATCTCTAAACCAAAGCACCCGTATGCTGTTGCCGCCACGGTCTTCCAGCCTGCCGGTGTGCAGTGGCTGGTGTATATCCCCCACCAAATGTATCAGCACACGCAGGTACAGTATTTTTTTATCGGCAGCTAAATTTCTATTTTTTAGCTCTGCTGTAAGCATTTTAATTTTGGTGTATGCATCAGCAGCAGTGTCGGCCGCTAAAAAATCATTAAACTGCTGTTGAGACAAACCGCTTTTGAAATTTATAAAATGCCAGTTAGAAAGATAGTTGTATGCCGGGTCGCTTTTTATAAAATCAGCCCAGTTACTGCTCATGGCAACGGATTCATTACCCAAAATTTCCGCAATTTGTTTTTTTGTTTTTTTAGTTAAATAACTGTCTGCTATTTCGCCAACAACACGGTGGCCCAGCATACCCCATGCTAAAGAGCTAAGTGGTAAACAGAATATTAAAGCAACGATGCAAAACTTTTTCATAACTGATATATTTTTAATGAAGTAAAATTATTTCAATACCGCTAACACTTTTCCAATTTTTGTAAAAGCAGCAATTGCTTTGTCTAAATGGCCCTGGTCATGTGCTGCACTTAATTGCACCCGTATTCTTGCCTGGCCTTTTGCCACCACGGGAAAAAAGAAACCAATAACATAAATACCTTCTTCCAGTAATTTGGCAGCAAAGTTTTGAGCAATTACAGCATCGTACAACATAATGGGTACAATCGGATGGTCACCGGGTTTTATATCAAAACCGGCTTCAGTCATTTTACTGCGGAAGTATTTGGTATTATATTCCAGTTTATCCCTCAGTGATGTGGTTTCGCTTAACATGTCCAGTACGGCAATGCTGGCGCCAACAATACTCGGCGCAACGGTATTAGAGAAGAGATAAGGACGGCTACGCTGGCGCAGCATTTCAATAATTTCTTTTTTACCACTTGTAAAGCCACCGCTTGCCCCCCCAAGTGCTTTACCCAATGTGCCGGTGATAATATCAATACGGCCCATAACACCACGGTATTCATGAGTGCCCCTCCCGGTTTTTCCTAAAAAGCCAGATGAATGGCATTCGTCAATCATTACAATGGCATCGTATTGATCAGCTAAGTCACAAATTTTATCCAGCTGTGCAATAGTGCCATCCATACTAAAACTACCGTCGGTTACAATTATACGGCTGCGTAAATGAGCGCTTTCTTTAAGCTTAGCTTCCAAATCTTCCATATTATTATGCTCGTAACGGAAGCGTTGTGCTTTACATAAACGTACACCATCAATAATACTGGCATGGTTCAGGGCATCGCTGATGATGGCATCCTGTTCATTAAACAAAGGTTCAAAAACCCCACCGTTGGCATCAAAAGCAGCGGCGTATAAAATGGTATCTTCTGTACCCAAAAAATCAGCGATCTTTTTTTCCAGTTCTTTATGGATATCCTGAGTGCCGCATATAAAACGTACACTGCTCATGCCATAGCCACGGAGGTCAATATATTTTTTGGCAGCGGCCACTACCTTTGGGTGGCTGGATAAGCCCAGGTAGTTATTAGCACAAAAGTTTAACACGTTTTTTCCGCCAACAATTATTTCGGCACCCTGTTCACTGGCAATAATACGTTCGTTTTTAAACAGGCCGGCGGTTCTTATCTCTTCTACTTCGGTGGCAATACGGTTTACGAAAGATTGGTTCATAATGCGTTTAGTTTGGGACAAATTTAGGCTGATTTGCACTGATTTAATCAGTGATTATTAGTTAAATCAGCCCAATCTGTGTTCTATCACAAAAAAATCCACTTTTCCTGTAACTTTTTATTACAGACCTTCGTATAATACAAAAAACCAACGCCTAACACCTGTATGACGGAGAGAGAATACAATGAATGCGTAAACCTGTATGCTGATAATGTGTACCGCTTTATCCTCAAAAACCTGAGGCATGAAGAGGACGCCAGGGATGTGGTGCAGGGTGCGTTTGAAAAGATGTGGATAAGCCGGGAAACAGTAGATAATGAAAGGAGTAAAAGCTTTTTGTTTACCGTTGCCTATAACCAAATGATTGACCATATCAGGAAAAATAAAAGGATAAGCTTAAAAGAAGAATTTAATGATGATGCAAAAGGAAGTACCCATCAAAAGCATGATACCAAACGTATTTTAAATGAAGCCTTATCTAAACTGAATGAAACACAACGGAGTTTGGTAATGCTGAAAGATTATGAGGGTTACAGTTACGAAGAAATTGGACAAATAACAGGATTAAATGAAAGCCAGGTAAAAGTTTATTTGCACAGGGCAAGGTTATTATTGAGGGAGTATATTGTAAAAGTGGAAAATGTTATTTAGTATGACACGGATTAAACTAATTACACGAATTGGAGTATGTATTAATTAGTGTAATCCGTACTAATTCGTATAATATAAAATATATATTGAGACAAGAATGAACATTAACCGACATAATTACGAAGAGTTTTTTCTGCTGTATGTAGATAATGAATTATCTGCTGCGGAAAGGAATGCTGTGGAAGTATTTGTGCAGGAAAATGCTGATTTAAAAGAAGAGCTGCTGATGTTACAGCAAACCATCTTTAACTCCGATGCTGTTGTTTTTGAAAACAAGCATACTTTATTAAAAGAAGAAATAACTCCACTGCAGGAGAATTTGTTGTTATACATAGATGGCGAATTAAATGCTGCCGCTAAATTAAACATGCAGCAATTGTTGGCTGCCGATGCTGCCGCTAATAAAGAATTTACTGTATTACAGCAGACCAAACTGCAGGCCGATACTGCAATTGTATTTCCCGATAAAAAAATATTGTACAAAAAAGAAAAGGGCAGGGTAGTGGGTATGCCATGGTTTAGAATTGCAGCTGCAGCAATATTACTCGGCTTTGGCACATGGGCTACCGTTTCGGTGGTTAATAATATTACAAAGGCAGGTGATGTAAATGATGTGGCCAAAAAAACTGATATTAAAACAACACCGGTTATTTCAAATATTGTTGATACAGCAATTGGGCAAACTGAAAAAAATAGCAGCACCAATGTAAATACTGCTGCTACAAATAATACGGGTTCAACAAATACAGGTAGCAAAAAAAATATCCCGGCCGTACAAAATAATGTTCAACAAATTTTAAGGACAGTAAAAGATAATAGTAGCATTGCTTTAGAAAAAGAGAATAAAAAACCCAGTAATAATTTACCACAGCCCGTTTATAATAATTTTAACAATAGTGAAGGTAACAAAACAGCAATAGCAATCGTACCACCAACAGAAAGAGCAAACATCGATATAAACTCCGGAAATAAAGTTGAAGTTGCTCAGCAGGTTGATAAAGCAAATACAGCAATACTTAATGGATACGCTTTAAATACCAATTTTACCCAGGGTAATGATGAAGAAACTAATAACGACAAAGTACTTTACATGAAAGAAGACAATGTCAAAAAATCTAAACTCGGCGGACTTTTCCGGAAAGTAAAACGCCTGGTGGAACGCAACGCCAATATAAAAACAGGTAACGGTATTAAAATTGCCGGCTTCGACATTGCGATTAAATAATTTTTAAAACAGAACACCATGAAACAGCTAATTACATTTTTAGCGGCAGCAATTATTTGCTCAACCGCAACGGCTCAAACAGACAGTACAACAACAAAAAAATCAGATACCATTCGTATCGGGGGTATCATTATCGTAAAAAATGGTAAAAAAGATAAGGATGTAAATATTACCATGGGCAGAAAAGACAAAACAAAGAAAAAGAACCCCAATGTAAGCACCAACTGGTGGATAGTAGATGTTGGGTTTAATAATTACACTGACAAAACAAATTATGCTACCACAGGGTCTTATCTTATCAACCGGCCAGGCTATCCAAATCTGGATAAGAATGATTTTAAATTACGTTCCGGCAAAAGTGTAAATGTGAACATCTGGCTTTTTATGCAGCGGTTGAATTTAATACAGCACCATGTTAATTTAAAATACGGCGTTGGGTTGGAAATAAATAATTACAGGTATAAATCTTCAGTAAGTTATAAAGAAAATGGTCCTGTAGCTTATACAGCCACACAAACCAATTCACCTTTTATTTTCAGGGATTCCATCAGCTTTTCTAAAAATAAACTGGCAACAGATTATTTAACAGTGCCTGTTATGCTCAATTTTGTAAGCAACCCCAATAGCCGCAAAAAAGGTATTAGCCTTAGCGCAGGCGTTAGTGCAGGCTATTTGTTTAGCCAGCGTAATAAACAAAAAAGCGACGAACGTGGTAAAGACCGTAATAAAGGCGATTATGATTTAAATACTTTTAAGCTCAGCTATGTGGCAGAGTTAGGCCTTGGCCCAATACGTTTTTATGGCTCTTACAGCCCAAAATCTATATACGATCATAGCCTTGATATGCGGCCATATACAGTTGGTTTTCGCTTCAGCAACTGGTAAAAAAGCTCTCTCACTCATTCCCCCAGCCTGTTGAACCCCGGGTGTAAACAGGCGAGGGGTTGGGTTTAAAATACAACCTCCGGTAAAATCCGGAGGTTTTTTATTTAGGCAGATCCGCTGATTATACAACGCCGTATTTATACTTAGGGCTATTCTATACTTATTCAGCCGTAATTTTTCCACATTGCCTATAATTTGTTAATGTTATCCACCCTTTTAAAATATTTTTGCGTGGCACAGCGTTTGCATAACAGGAATACAAATTATAGGGCATGAAACTGGTTCGTTTTAATCATATTTTTTTATCAATTTTTTTACTGGTGCTGGTTTCTTTTACTATTGATAAGGGTAAAAAGAAAAAGCCTGTTGCTAAACCACGTACTGCAAAATTGGCTAAAAAGCCAAAACCTGTTGTTGCCGACACTGTAGAAAATCCCTACTACATTATTGTTGATAAAAGCGATTACGAATTAAAAGTGTACGACGATGAAGGCTGGTATGCTACTTACCCGATTGTTTTCGGCAGCAAAGACCTGAGCGATAAAATGAAAGAAGGCGATAAGCGTACCCCCGACGGACAGTTTAAAGTAATTCTTAAAAAGATACATGCAAAATGGGGCCCCGAATTATTACTGGATTATCCTAATAATGTAAGTGTTCAAAAATTTAAACAGCGTAAAGCACAAGGACTTATTCCTAAAAATGCCAACATAGGAAATGGTATTGCCATCCATGCCACAAGGCCCAATGAAGAGTGGACGGTTGATAATTTTTATAACTGGACGGATGGTTGCGTAAGTGTAAAATACACCGAAATGAAAGACCTGTTCAGTTATATACCTGTTGGCACACCGGTTACTATTCAGCAATAAACAGCAGGCTACCATCGCCATAACTTAAAAAGCGAAAGTCATTTTCCAAAGCAGAGGAATAAATTCTTCTCCAATCATTTCCAACAGCAGCAGCCACCAATAATAATAGGGTAGATTGTGGTTGATGAAAATTTGTAACCAATGCCTTAACAATTTTAAATTGATAACCCGGCGCAATTAATATTTGTGTTTGTGTAAACAGTTGCGTAAGGTTGTTTTGTTGCAGCCATTGTAGCAAGGCTTGTAAGGCGTCTTTAACAGAAATGTCTGTTCCAGATAATTCGTCATACACTTCCCATTGTGTAATTTGTAATTGCGGCAAAGAAGGATGCAACAATGCTTTTACACCCAGCCAATACAGGCTTTCTAATGTTCTTAATGAAGTAGTACCAACTGCAACAATAGTGTTGTCTAAATTGGCAATAATGTTTTCAATGGCTATTGTACTTACATCAATCCACTCGGCATGCATTTCGTGTTGCTGCATGGTAGCCGCTTTTACCGGCTTGAATGTTCCGGCACCTACATGCAGGGTAACAAAGTCTTTGCTGATATTTTTTTCTTCAAAACTTTTAAAAATATCTTGCGTAAAATGTAAGCCAGCAGTAGGCGCCGCTACCGAACCATTTTGTAAAGCATAAATGGTTTGGTAACGTTCCTTATCTTCTGTTGCAGGCTTTCTTTTTATGTATGGAGGTAACGGGATATTGCCTGTTTGTTCTAAAATTTCTGCAAATGAAATATTACCGCCCCAATTAAATTCCACCACGTAAGCATCAGAAAGTTTTTCCCTTAAATCAATTTTTAATTTTTCATCTTTAATTTTTAATTCAAGTGAGCCATCTTTCCATTTGCCGGCGCCACCGATAAAACATTTCCAGGTGCAGGTTTTTGTTGCTGTTAATGTGCCGGTATAATCTGCCTGGTAAGGCTCCAATAAAAATATTTCTATAACACCACCTGTTGGTTTTGTAAAGAGTATCCTTGCATTAATAACTTTTGTATTGTTAAACACAAGTAAACTGTTTTGCGGCAGATAGGTTGCTATATTCTGATAAACATCCTGGATTATTACACCTTTTTTATACACCAGTAATTTAGAGGCGTCACGTTGCTTCAATGGATGCAATGCAATTTTATCATCCGGCAATTGATAAGTGAAATCAAGTATGGAAATATCTTTAGGGTGCATTATTGTAAAAAGGCATTTATTTCAGCAATCCATTTTTCATTTTCTTTTTTACACAAACTTTCGTGCTGGCTGTTTTCATACACTACAAATTTTTTGTTGGTTGCTGCAAGGTTGGCAAACAGTTTATCCTCTTCTTTCCTGCTAACTCTTGGATCGTTTTTACCCCACTGCAATAAAACCGGGCAGGTAATTTTTTTGGCATACTCCTGCGGCTTCATATTAAATGCCCAAAAGCCATGCTCTGTTCCGCCCCAAAAAGTAAGTAATACAGATACTGGCTGGGCTGGTAACCCCATCATTTTTACACGGCCTTCAACGGCGTCTTCTATAGTGCCAAATGGCATTTCTAAAATTATTTTTTTTGGTTGTAAGGCATAATCATTTATGGCTTTTGTAATGGTAGATGCTCCCATTGATATGCCCCACAATACAATGTTGTTTTCGCCTTTGTTCTTGATAAAATCATAAGCCAGTTGCACATCTTCGGCTTCGTCGTAACCAATTGTACAGGTATTACCCTGACTATTGCCATGTGCCCTGAAGTCTAACTGAAAAGTATTGTATCCCATTTTTCTGAATGCTGCTGCCTCTGCATTGTTACCACTTTTTTTACCACCATGTCCATGAAACATACATACTGTTCCCTTAGCACTATCAATTGTAGTATACCAGGCTTCTAATTGTAAACTGTCTTTTGTAGTTAAAAAAATAACGTGGTTAGCTGAATCCGGTGCAGAATTTTTTTGCTTTGCTGCATTTATACCAAATAATATTTCTTTTGTTTTATCCCAACCCGATTTTTCCTGCTGGGTTTTTATGGTAATTTCTCCGGCATTGTAAAAGTGAGTAAACTTATACGCATGAAATGCAACAATGATATTGATGAGAATAAAAAGTGCCAGAATAGTACGCAGCAGGTACTTAAAAAATTGACGCATAAAAATATTTTCAACAAAAATAAAGGCTTTGCTTATGTAAACCTTAAATTAATAGCATCCGGTATATATTGTATAACTTAAAACTAATGGTATGAGAAAGTATTTGCTGCTTGCTGTTTGTATGTACACTACATCTGTATGGGCACAAAACAATACAGCATCTAATTTGATTGAAGGTGGTAAAACTTTGGTGGAACTGGTAAGGGTTTTTAAAACACCAAAAAATAATGTAACAGCAAATACACCAACTGCTATATTAAAAACAGACAGCTGCACTGTTAAAAATATAAGCGACCTGTGTTTTAAAAATACTACTGCTAAAAGCCTTTATATAAGCCTGTTTAAACGCAATGGTAATAATTATGAAGCCAGCGTACTTACTATAAAAATTTTACCTAAAATACAGGAATGCTGGTACGAACTTAAAGCTGGTATATACAAATTTAAAATAGAAGTTGACGGCGATGATAATAAAAAAATTGTTTACAGCGAAGGTGAAATGAAATTATCTGCCTGCGAAAATGTTACAAAAGAAATTAAACCGGAATAGGAATATTGTATTTCCCTGTTGGCTTATAATTTTCCAATACCTTCTTTTATATTTATTTCGCTATCCATTGTAACACCGGTAATAGTTTCTTTGGTTTGTTTTGCATTAGGCCATTCAATTTCTATTTCTTCAATACCAGTTGCTTTGCCCAGGCCCGCCTGTACAGTTAAAGTTTGAGAGCCAAAACTTGCACCGGTACAAACGGTATGATAAAAATTCTGAAAACCACCATTGGGCATTTTTACTTTTATCCTTACTCTTGCACCAATAGCTGCCCGGTTTGCAGTAACACCCTGCAGTTTTAATTTTACCCAATGGTTACCGGTAGCCGAAGTATTTTCAAACAATACATTTCTAAAACGGTCACCTTCCACTGCGCCTCCCATTACTGCATAAATATCCTGGTCGCCATCATTATCAATATCAGCAAAAGCTACGGCATGGCCTTTTTGTATATGCCCGGTATTGGTGGCATAAGTAATGTCTTCAAATTTTTTACCTGCAACATTACGGTAGAGTTTATTAGGTACTATGGTGGTAAATTCGGGAGCTCCGGTACCCAAATAATAATCCAGCCAGCCATCATTATCAATGTCGCCAAAATTACAACCCATGGCATAGTTTACATGGTTAACGCCGTACGCAGCACTTACGTCGGTAAATGTATTATTACCATTATTATGGTATAAACGTGGCAGTTCTCCTAAGGCAGGCATATCCAACATATCACGGGCTGCATCGCCTCCTACTTCCGAAAAACGTTTAGTATCGTAACCCGAAACAAACAGATCAAGATAACCATCATTGTCAAAATCGAAAAACCAGGTGGGAAAACTATAGATCGGCTCTTCCACACCGGCAGCTTTACTGATGTCTTCAAATGTTCTTTCGCCGGCAGTTGCACCGGGCTTATTGAGCCATAATTTATTGGGTGCTCCTAATGCAGAAAGATAGAGGTCAGGAAAACCATCATTATTAATATCGCCCCACACACAACCTTTTGCAAATGTGGTAATGTTCAATCCGTATTTTTTAGATACATCTTTAAATTTTCCTTTTTCATTAATGAATAACTGGCAGGGATAATTTTCGTGTGCCACAAAAAGATCTATCCAGCCATCGTTATTAAAATCGCCCCAGGCCGCACTTTGCGTTGGTGCCGGCGAATACAGACCCAGCTCAATCGTTACATCTTCAAAAGTATTATTGCCATTATTTTTTAATAACGAAAACGGAAACTTGGCATTTTTACCCCACCAGCCGCCTCTTAACACAACAATATCTTTAAAACCATCATTGTTATAATCGGCATGTATCATATTTAATCCGCCGGTGATACCTACCAAACCTGATGATGTGGTTTCTGTTTTAAATGTGCCATCTTTCATCTGGTGCATGTATCTTATCTGGTCACTTAGGCCATAAGACGTTGCCATAATATCCAGTAAGCCATCATTGTCCAGGTCATCCACCACACAACCACCGGAAATACCATTCATATCAACTCCTTTTTTACCGGCAACATCTTTTAAAACAATATTGCCGCTATTATTTTGATTGAATACACCTGACTCTATCAGCCATTGTTTTGGTACTTCAGCAGGATATTTGCCCAAGGTCATGTAAGCAACATTTAACAGGTATCTCGATTGAAGGTCATCGGGGAATTTATTCAGGATGATCTTATATATTTCTATTGCACGTTCCGAGCCGGAAGTTAATTGATGAATGCCATTACCCTGAATGGGGATGATACAGCTTTGCGGATTATGATTGGCGGCACAATTTTCCAGTTCACCTTTTCTCATATATGCAATGGCCAGCTGGTCGAAAAATACTTTGTATTGTGGTGTAAAATTTTCCTGGGTTATTTTCATGGCATTAATAACTTGGCTAAGCACACCGATAGCCTCATCGGTATTACCTGTATTTAATGATTCCACACTGTATTGAAAATAAAAATTGAGCCTTTTGTTGGGGTCTTTTTCGGTTGCCAGTTTCTTTTTAAAAGATGCGGCACGTTGGGTATTCATTACATAAAAATCATCGGGGTTTGCATTCCTGTTAATGCTGTCGAGGATCTTTATCATTCTTAATGTGCCTTTCGATTGCTTGACGGTTGACACCAGTTTAACACTATCAGGCTCACAGCAACTTTTCATTTGCGCTGTGGCAGAAAAAGAAGAAGCTATAAAGAATAAAAACAATGAGGCTGCAAAATGGCAATACAATTTCATACTTTATCAGTTATACAGAACCATAAAGTTAAATCAATACGGCACTCAAAAAAATACGATTATAATTTCCCGTTCTTAATTTCTTCCACTACACCCGGATCAAGTAAGGTTGAGGTATCGCCTAAATTTTCTGTTTCGCCTTCAGCTATCTTCCTTAAAATACGGCGCATGATTTTACCGCTACGTGTTTTAGGCAAACCACTTACAAATTGTATCTTATCCGGTTTGGCAATAGGGCCAATTACTCTTGTAACAGTTTGTAAAATATCTTTTCTTCTTGAGTCATCATCACCATGGTGACCGCTGAAAATTACGTAGGCATAAATGCCCTGGCCTTTTACATCATGGGGATAACCTACTACTGCACTTTCCACCACGCCGGCATGCATATTAATGGCATTCTCTACTTCGGCAGTGCCAATACGATGGCCGCTTACATTCAATACATCATCTACTCTTCCTGTAATTCTGTAATTACCTTTTTCATCTTTTAATGCACCATCGCCGGTAAAATATAATCCGGCATAGGTAGCAAAATAGTTGGTGCGGCAACGTTCATGATCGCCATAAGTAGTTCTTAAAATAGAAGGCCATGGTGCTTTAATACAAAGATTTCCCTTAAGCATACCATGCTCATCTTTTTCGGTAACCTCTTTTCCATTCTCATCAACCAGTATGGGTTGCACACCCGGCATGGGTAAAGATGCCCAGCTTGGTATGCCCGGTGTAACACCTGCAAGATTTGAAATGAGTGTACCGCCGGTTTCTGTTTGCCACCAGGTGTCAACGATCGGGCATTTTTTCTTGCCAATATTTTCATCATACCAATGCCATGCTTCTTCGTTGATGGGTTCGCCAACAGTACCTAATGTTGTTAAAGAAGAAAGATCTTTTCCTTTTAACGGATCTAACCCAAAGCCCATTAAACTTCTTATAGCTGTAGGGGCGGTGTATAAAATATTTACTTTGTGTTTATCTATTATGTCCCAAAACCTTCCGGCATCAGGCCATGTGGGTATGCCTTCAAACATTAATGATGTAGCACCTGCACTTAAAGGGCCATAAAGGATATAACTATGACCTGTTATCCAGCCAATATCTGCAGTGCAAAAATGTATAGCACCGGGTTTGTATTGAAATGTATTTACAAAAGTATAATTGGTCCATACCATATAGCCAGCAACAGTATGTACCACACCTTTGGGTTTACCGGTACTGCCACTAGTGTATAAAATAAACAGCGGATCTTCTGCATCCATTTCTTCGGCAGGAAAAGATACCACACCATCTTTCTCCACTTGTGTTTCGGCATATTCCATTTCATCTTCCCACCACACATCTCTTCCTTTTATCATCGATACCGGAGTTCTTGTACGGGTGTACACAATTACCCTCTTCACAGTTTTGTTACCTATCAACGCATCATCAATTACACTTTTTAAAGGAATATCTTTTGCACCACGGTAAGCACCATCGCAGGTAACAATAAATTCGGCCTGGGCATCTTCTAATCTGTCGGCAATACTTTGTGCACTAAAACCTCCGAATATAACACTGTGAATGGCGCCAATTCTTGCACAACCTAAAACTGCATAAGCCAGTTCGGGCACCATACCCATATATATACAAACACGGTCGCCTTTTTTTACACCATTATTTTTTAATACCTGTGCAAACTGGCAAACACGTTTGTGCAACCTGTTGTAAGTAACAATACGCACCCTGTCTTCGGGGTCGTTAGGTTCCCAAATGATGGCCGGCTTATCACCCATGGTTGCCAAATGCCTGTCGATACAATTTTCGGTAATATTCAGTTTAGCGCCTTTAAACCATTCTACTTTCGGTTCGGTAAAATTCCATTCCAAAACACTATCCCATTTTTTCTTCCATTGAAAATTTTCGGCTACATCACCCCAAAATCCTTCGGGATCATCTACACTTTTTTTATAATCGCTGTTATATTGTTCTAAAGATTTAATCTGATAGGGATATGCCATAGCAACGCTTTTTTAATTGTGTCAAAATTATAGATACCAATTGACTTAATAATACTTAAAAAACATTTTGTACATTTTTTTTATCATAACCTACATTACAGGACAGTTGGGTTTAAAAACATAGTATCTTCCGCTTACAATTGTTTTATATATGATAAATGAAAATTCTACTAAAGGAATTGGTAAAGTTATTTTCTCTTCTTCGCTGGGTACATTAATTGAGTGGTACGATTTTTACATTTTTGGTATGCTGGCCAAAACTATCTCAGTGCAATTTTTTCCTGATGGCAATGAAACAGCAGCATTGCTGAGTACGCTGGCCATTTTTGCTGCCGGCTTTTTAGTGCGGCCTTTTGGTGCATTGGTTTTTGGCCGGCTGGGAGATCTGATTGGCCGCAAGTATACTTTCCTGCTCACTTTAGTTTTAATGGGCGGCTCTACTTTTTTAATCGGGCTGGTACCATCTTATAAAGCCATTGGTATGGCTGCGCCATTACTGGTTTTGTTATTAAGATTAGTACAAGGGCTGGCATTAGGTGGAGAATATGGGGGCGCCGCAACCTATGTGGCCGAACATGCACCACCACACCGCCGTGGGTATTTTACGGCATGGATACAAACCACAGCTACATTAGGATTGTTTGTTGCGCTTGGTGTGATAATGGCCGTTAAAGGTAACATGAGTGATGCTGCTTTTACCGCAGAGTGGGGCGGCTGGCGCTATCCATTCTGGATCTCGATTTTACTGGTGGGTGTTTCTATTTACATCCGTTTAAAGATGAATGAAAGCCCGGTGTTTGCAAAATTAAAAGCAGAGAAAAAAACAAGTACCAATCCGTTAAAAGAAAGTTTTGGGCATAAAGCAAATTTTAAAATGGTATTGCTGGCATTGTTTGGTGCGGTAATGGGGCAGGGGGTTATCTGGTACACAGGACAATTCTATGCACAATCGTTTTTAGAGAATACGGTGAAGATTGAATTTATGCAGAATAGGGAAATATTATTGTGGGCCATCGGTTTGGCAACACCTTTCTTTTTAGTGTTTGGTGCATTGAGTGATAAGATTGGCAGAAAATGGATAATGCTGATTGGGATGTTGTTGGGAGTGGTTTTTTACAGGCCGATATTTGGAGAGTTATTAAAAGAAGCCAATGTAAAAGAATGGATACAGGATAAAAAAATGTTGACCGAAGTATCGTCAAAAGCAACAGTTACAAAAGATACTGTAGGAAGGCATCTGTACCGTACCATAGTGCGTTCTTCATTTATATGGAAGTATAAAGAAATGCAGTTCTCCGAAAAGCGGAATGATACTATTATGGAACAACATGCTTTGCCAAAAGAAGTAGAAGGCTGGCATACCACGATATATGGCCCCATGAGTCCATTACAACCAGGAAAAGATTCCTTGATAGCGCAACAGGGTGACTGGACCATCTACCCTCCATTAAGTGCATTGGGTAATGGTAAACCCATTTTTCTTTTAGATAAAAAAGCCACTTATGACGAAATAGTACTTCCCACTTCTCTAAAATGGAAATTCATCGGTCTCATCTGGATCATGATCATTTTTGTAACGATGGTGTATGGGCCTGTTGCAGCATTTTTGGTAGAATTATTTCCAACTAAAATAAGATACACCAGTATGAGTTTGCCTTATCATATTGGTAATGGTGTGTTTGGAGGCCTGGTGCCGTTTATCGCCACCTTACTGTCAACAACATTTACCAGCGATCCGTTGGTAGGGTTATGGTATCCAATTGGTGTGGCAGCATTGTGTTTTGTAATCGGGGCTTTGTATCTTAATAATAAAATAGATAAAAATATCAACGACTAAATCTTAATACAGCTGTTAAAGATATCAGCTGTTAAAATAAATTTTATGAATCAACTGAAAAGAATAATGGGTATTGTGTGGATGGTTATTGCACCTGTGATCATTTATTTTTTAGTAACCGGTGCTGTACATAATATCAGCAGTACCGGTACAAAAGATATTAATAAACCAATTCCCTGGGTTATTATCATCAGCATATTTACACCAATTGCCATTGGCCTGATGATATTTGGCTATTACTGTTTTAAAGGAGAGTTTGATAAACTGCCGGAGAGTTCGGAAGAGTTGAATTAATAGCCCCGTGGCTTTAGCCCGGGGACAAGAGGTTTATTTGTTTTAGGCTTTAGCCCAATGCCTTTAATATTTAGCAATTTGGCTAAAGCCCTGTAAACTCTTTTTTAAAACCCCGACCTAAAGGACGGGGCAATTAAAAAATATTCTGCTCAATTTATATTGATAACGCCTCGCTTTTAATTAGAAATATTCCTTTAATATACTATTGCTTTATAAATAGCCTCATGAATTTTTGGCCGCACATTCATGTTTAGCAGTTTCCTGTTATCACCGCCTTCGGGATTAACACGGTTACTAAGAAAAATAAATATCAGTTGATGTGCAGGATCGGCCCAGGTACAGGTTCCGGTAAAACCGGTATGGCCAAATGTTAATGGCGATGCTGATAAAGTTGGATAAGGTTCCGGCCTTGTAGCATTATCTTTTTCAGGTTTATCAAAACCATATCCACGGCGGCTTATTTCGCTGTGATAAGCAGTAAAGAGTTTTACAGTTTCTGTATTCAGATATTTTTTTCCGTTAAAGCTTCCTCCATTTAAAAGCATTTGCATTATCACAGCCAGATCATAGGCATTACTGAATAATCCTGCATGGCCGGCCACACCGCCAAACATTGCTGCACCGGGGTCATGTACATCACCACGTAATAATTGCTGCCGAAAATTTTTCTCCCGTTCAGTTGGTATTATGCGGTTTAATGTAAAGCGTTCACGTGGTTTAAACCCGGTGGTGGTTAAACCCAGTGGCGTATAAAATGTGGTCTTTGCATATTCATCTAAAGTTTGTCCGCTAACTGCTTCAACAATCTTTCCTAAAAAAATAAAATCATTATCGCTGTAAATATATTTTCCTGTTGCTGCTAAAGGGCTTTGTAAAATGCGCTGGTATAAAGTATCACGCCATGCATTACGCATAAATAAATTTTGCGCTACCCTAATGCTGAATGAATCTGATGCAGTAGTGGCATAATATTTTGGTGAAGGATTTCCGGCAGAGTCAATAGTTTCTTTATAAAAAGGGATATAAGAAACCAGGCCGGCCTGGTGCAATAAAATATTTTCTATTAATAAATTTTCTTTGTTGCTGCCTTTAACCCATGGTAAATAATCGCCTAAAGTTTTTTTAAGATCAATCTTTCCTTCGTCGTATAATTTCATTACCGAAATTGTGGTGGCACAAATTTTTGTAACAGAAGCCATATCAAAAACAGATTCCAGCTGAACAGGTTCTGCTTTATCATAAGTATAATGACCATAAGCTTTGTGATAAGCGATCTTACTGTTTTTAACCACCAGCATCACGCCGCCTGGTGTAGCACCTTTTTCAATAGCATCATTTACAATGGAGTCAATAACATTTAATTTAACCGGATCAAGGCCTGCTTCGTCGGGGTTGGTTCGGGGCAAAAAAAAACCAGCCGCTGCAATACCGCTGCCGTATTGATAGTTGTCGCAAACAGTAACCGGTAATTTTCCTTTAGCAGTAATTTTTCCCTGTAATAAATCTATTGCGGTGTTTTGTATGATGGCATCATCTTCGTAACAGGCTATAATATTTTTTGCGCTGCACCAGTTCTTTATAGCATAAGGGTTGCCAAATACAAAAGTAATTGCGGTGGTTTGCTGCTGTAACTGCGTTACAAGCTCAACCGCTGCAGCCGACAGGCCAAAATTATTTGCAGGAGTACGGCTGTAGTTATGTATGCCGATGATAACTTTTTTGTACCGCTTTTTTATTAAGGCTACAGTTGATAAAATTCTTGCAGCATCCTGGTTATAATTAAAATAAAAAACATCGGCTTTATAATCTGTACGCATCCGTTTTGCAAATGCATTATCGCTGCTGGCACCAACACTTACATACACTACATCATTAGCTATGGGTTTTACCGGTGCAGGCAATGGAAAAAATACATCGTCCGTTTTTTGCAAAAGGGTTAAAGCATTTTCTGCAATAAGCTTACGCATTGCACTTACTTTACTGTTTAAATCGTTGGTAAGATTATCGGTGTTAATTGGTTTAAGTGTAGTTAAGCCATATTGGTATTTTGCAAGCAATACTTTTTTGCAATGCATTTCAATATCGGCCCAGCTTAATTTTTTATCTGCAATAGCTGCTTTAATTTTTGCAATAGCCAAAGGCACATCACCGGGCAAGCACAACATATCATTACCCGCAATTAAAGATTCAACCGATGCAGCACCATCAGGGTAAAACTTTTTTACACCCTGCATTTCCAACGCATCGGTAAAAGTTAGCCCTTGGTAACCAAGCTGGTTCCGCATTAATTCTGTTACATTATTTTTTGAGATGGAAGTAGGTTTGTTGGCAGTATTGTCAATGGCAGGTATAGCTAAGTGAGCAATCATCACACTGCCAATGCCTGCTTTAAAAATTTCTTTAAAGGGATATAATTCCAGCGAATCTAATTGCGCCATCGATTTATTGATCACCGGCAGATCGTAGTGAGAATCTACCGACACATCACCATGTCCGGGAAAATGTTTGGCACAGGCCATCACACCATTATCCTGCATACCTTTCATATATTGAATGCCAAATAGTGCTACCTTGTATTTGTCTTCACCAAAACTTCTATCGTTAATAACCGGGTTATTGGGGTTATTATTTACATCTACCACCGGGGCGTAATTTACCTGTAGCCCCACACGTTTACATTGTTCGGCAACAATTTTTCCATACTCATAAGCAATGCCTGCATCCGACACCGCACCAAGCATCATTTGCCGTGGTAATGGTAGTACACTATCTATCATCCGCATACCTACGCCCCATTCTGCATCAATACACATTAGTATAGGGGTTTTTGCCTGGGCCTGCAAAGCATTAATAATATTAGCCTGCTTAACCGGGCTGCCCTGAAAAACGCAGATGCCGCCCACATTATATTTTTTAATCAGCTCTTCCACCTGTTTATCATAAAAGATCGCCGTTTTTGTTTTGGCATCGTAGGTTGATAAGCGAACCACCATTAATTGGGCAATGCGTTCCTCATCCGACAATGTTTTAAAAACACTATCGGCCCAATTGGTTGCTGCACTATTTTGTGCAACTGAAAATTTGCTGAATAAAACAATAACAAGGAGTAATAAATAGTGCTTTCTCATGGCTATAAAAATACTTAATAACAACAAATATCCAGTATTTTAAATACCTAATACTTTTAAAAATATTTTTTAACTTTACAATATGTCAATTGCAGAAAAATTCCGGCCACATTATACCTACGATGAGTATTGCCTTTGGGAAGGCAGGTGGGAGTTAATTGAAGGAATGCCCTACGCAATGAGTCCTGCGCCTGTGCCACAGCATCAAATTATAAATGCAAATTTGTACGGAAGTTTTAAAACAGCTCTTGAAAAAAGCTGCAAAAAATGTAAAACATATATCCCTATCGATTGGAAGATTGCAGAGGATACTGTGGTACAACCAGACCTTTTAATTGTATGTGATAAAATAGAAAAGAAATATTTAGATTATCCACCGGTTTTAGTTACTGAAATTCTTTCTCCTTCAACAGCTGCTAAAGACCGGGGAGAAAAAATGGAATTGTACCAATCTCAACAGGTGAAGTATTATCTTATAGTTGACCCACATTTTAAAAAAATAGAAATATACCAAATAGCAGAACAACAATATCAACCCGTTGCCATCAATCCCGAAAATTTTACTTTTACGCTGCAGGATGATTGCACAGCTGAAGTAAGCTTTTCAGATATTTGGGACTAGTATAGTTTTATCTCCATTTAGTCAGAAAATTTTGCGACTTTTGCCCCCTAAATAAAGGAGGACTTTTGCCCGATATCATTCAATTATTGCCCGATAACATTGCTAACCAGATTGCTGCCGGCGAAGTCATTCAGCGGCCAGCCAGTGCTGTAAAAGAGCTTTTGGAAAATGCAGTGGATGCAGGTGCCGGTGAAATTAAACTTTTTGTAAATGATGCCGGCAAATCGCTGATACAGGTTATAGATAATGGCAAGGGCATGAGCGAAACTGATGCCCGTATGGCTTTTGAACGCCATGCCACATCCAAGATCAGTAATATTGAAGACCTGTTTCGTATTAAAACCATGGGTTTTAGAGGCGAAGCCCTGGCAAGTATTGCCGCTGTGGCACAGGTGGAATTAAAAACAAAGCGGCTTGATGATGAAACCGGTGTTTATCTTGAAATTGAAAACAGCATTGTAAAAAAACAGGAGCCGGTAGCAGCATCTGTTGGCACCAGCATTGCCATGAAAAATTTATTTTTTAATGTGCCGGCACGAAGGAATTTTTTAAAAAGTAATGCTGCAGAATTACGCCATATTGTTGATGAATTTATAAGGGTCGCAATGGCCTTCCCGGATATTTTCTTTTCTCTTACTTCCAATGGTCAGCAGGTTTTTCATTTAGAGAAGGGTACGTTAAAGCAGCGTATTGTTCAGATATTAGGGAATACCTATAATGCAAAATTGGTGAGTGTGCAGGAGCATACCGATTACCTGAATATTTTTGGTTTTGTTGGTAAACCAGAAACCGCCAAAAAAACCAGGGGCGACCAATATTTTTTTGTGAACAGCCGCTTTATAAAAAGTGCTTACCTCAATCATGCAGTAATGAATGCTTTTGATGAGATGATAGGTAAGGACAGTTTTCCGATGTATGCTTTATTTATAGACCTGGATCCGGCACAGCTGGATATTAATGTACACCCTACAAAACAGGAAATAAAATTTGAGGATGAAAAAATTGTGTATGCTTTTGTGCAGAGTGCGGTAAAACATGCGTTGGCACAATTCAGTATTACACCTACACTCGATTTTGAACTCGATGCTTCTATACAGCAATTGGATGCCGTGAGTAAACCTTTTACCGAAGAAAGAAAGTCAACCGCAACATCATCTTCTTTATACAGCACATTCACCAAAAAACACCAGAGCCATTTTATTGAAAGTAAAAGCGAACTGAAGCATTGGAAAGATTTTTATGAACCGGCGGAACAAGTGGCAGGTGGATCAACTGCTGCACCGCAACAAATATTGCATACTACCAACAGCCAGCAACCCAATACCGATCATCTTTTTCAAATACACAACAGTTACATTGTTGTACAAAATGATAAAGGTTATTTACTCATTAACCAGCAAAACGCACATGAGCGTATTTTGTACGAACGTTTTATAAATGCTGTTGACGGTAAACCTATTGCCACGCAGCAAAGTTTGTTTCCGGCAACAATGGAGCTGGCTGCTGCCGATGCGGTTTTATTAAAAGAACTTTTACCCGACTTAAATCATTTAGGCTACTTACTGGAACCTTTTGGCAACAATACTTTTGTAATTCAGGGCACACCTGCCGATGTAAATGAGGGTAACGAAAAAACAGCAATAGAAAAAATGCTGGAGCAATACAAGCATTTCAGCAGTGATCTGAAATTTAATAAAAGAGAAAAACTGTTACGCTCACTGGCATTGCAGCAATCTATTAAAGCAGGCACATCACTTACCGATAAAGAAATGAAAGTTTTAGCTGAGGCTTTGTTCGGTTGTGCCACGCCTAATATTACGCCTAATGGCAAACCCACTTACCTGGAGTTTAAGAAAGATGAACTGGATAAAATGTTCGGCAGATAATTATTATAATAAATAAGGGTTACTCAATCTCTATTGGTGCCAGGCTGGCCACCGATTTTTTCTCTTCATCTAATATATACAGCAATTTGCTAAGCATTTCTCCGTACTGTACAGTTTTGCCATGCTGTGTTTCAATATTAATATAGCGCCTGTTTTTTTCGCCGTAATACACACTTAACGAACCATCTTTATAAACATTTTCATTGTCCTGCAAAATACTGTTATAACCAAAGGCTGCCATCTTGGTGTAAATCGTTTCGTCTGTAGTAAGTGCTATATCATCAATATCCTGCCAGCTATCTGCGTACACCTGTTTGGCATCAGTTTGTCTTTTGCCACCAGGTTGGTAGGTCTTAACAGAAAAGTCGCCGTTGGTATTATTGTGCAAGGCAATTAAACAAGGAATGCTGTCGGGTATAAGTTCCAGCAGGTGTGTAGCAAATTTTTCTACTTCAGTTATTGCAAGCGGATGTATTTTTCCTTTTGATACCCTCAGGGTAAGCCCAATGCCGGTACGTGAAAATATCCTGTTAGGATCAAATGAGTACATCACGCCTTTAAATGGAAAGTTGACATTGCGTTGGAATTGGTTCTCAATCTTTATCAGTAAACCTCCCTGCTGTTCTAAAAGGGATCGTGCCGCTTTTACGGAAGTCATTTCATCATCATGTAAATTAATACAGCAGGTATTTACAGTTTCACCATATTGTACCACTCTGAACGAAATGGTTTTATCTCCCAGTTTATGAGCAATAATTTTTTCTACAGGCGTAAAAGCAGCTTGTTTAGCTTCAATACCATTTTTTTCCGGCGTTTGTATACCGAAAATAGTTGCTGTAAGGGAGAAGAATAAGGCTAAGGCAGACATCAGGGTTTACATTTAAGACAAATATATCTATAAATTTTTTACTGTTTGTACGATACCAACATGTGTTGATAAAAATGAATGTTGTCCAAAATTATCTCTTTTATTATATTATAACGACATATTTACACGTTTTATTACAGGCAAAATAAAAAATCCTGCAACATAAATGCTGCAGGACCTTTATTACATAACCCCCCAAGGTTATAACTTAGTGAACCTGGCGTAACAGATTTTTCCGCCATACTTAATTTTCATTGTGTACAGACCAGCTGCAAGATCGTTGATATTGATACCTACAATATTATTTCCGGCTACGCCTGCCAGGTGTTTTTCTTTTACCAATACATTCATCGAATTATAAACGTAGGCATCAATAGCTCCCGGTAAAGACAACAGCACATTTACATTAACAACTGCTGTAGCAGGATTTGGGTAAGCCTGTAACAAACAAGCACTATTTAATACCTGTTCTATTCTTATAACACTGCAGTATTCTTTTACACAACCACCCAGTGTTATTGCTTTTAAACAAACCCTGTAATAACCGGTGTCATTAAAAACATATACTGGGTTGTTCTGGTGTAATATGACCGGCGGTGTGGTTGCAGGCGCTAACCTGGTAATCGTCCATGTCTGATCCAGTATCGGGTAATTGCCATTTGCATAGAAATAAATTTTGTTTAGCACCAGCGCATCTCTCTGGTAATTATAACTTACATGAATACTGTCGCAATTAATTTGTGGCAATACCCTTATTTCCTTACAGGTTGTTGATGCACAATTTGGGCCACGCCATGCTGTTAGGCAAGCTATATAAATGCCGGGTTGTGCATAGCGGTGTGTGGCAATCGGGTCGTGGCTGCCGGTGCCATCTCCAAAGGTCCAGGTGTATTGCACATCATTTAAAATATGCTGAGGAATAAATTTATATTTCTGATTGTCGTTACTGAATTTTTCAAACTTAAATACCGACAGATCTTTACAAGATGGTGCAGTAGCCGGAATAATAATAGTGTCGCATTTTTCCCTTACACAATTAGGAGCGGTTTGAATTGTAAGACAAACCCTGTATGTTCCCGGCTGTGCATATTCATGTACAGCATTCCATGTTCCGGCATAGATACCATCACCAAAACTCCATTTGGCTATAGCGTTAGTGGTGGTTACTACGGTTAAGTTGTTAAAATATACTTTACGTGGACTAAGAGAATCCCGGTGCATACTAAAGTTTACCTGGATATTACATGGCGTTTGTACAGTTATTGTTTTGCATATTTCTTTTACACAAGGCGTATTTGTAGCAGTGATATTTTTCTTTATCCTCAGGCAAACTACATAAGTTCCGCCTTGTAAATAATTATGTGTAGGATTAGCTACATTAGGATCACCCTGTACACCACTTACAGATGTGCCATCACCAAAAGTCCAGCGTACAGAATCAGTAGCTGCAATCGGGGCACTGGTATTGGTAAATTTTATACGCAGCGGATGATTAGGGTCTGGTGCTGAAGTAAAGTTGGCAATAAGATTACAAGGTTGTGTTACCACTACTGTTTTACAAATTTCACTTACGCATGGTGTGGTACCGGTATTATTATTTCTTTTTACACGCAGGCATGTATTATAAGTGCCGGCATTTGCATATACATGTGTGGGATTGCTTATAGCAGGGTTACTGGCCAAACCACTTAAAGAAGTACCATCACCAAAGGTCCATCTTAAAGAATCTGTTGGCGATGCAGTAACAGTGGCATTAGCAAAATTTATTTTTAAAAAATTTGCAGAGTCGGCATGAAAAGTAAAATACGCCTGGAGGTTGCAGGCTACCGATTGAATAACGACCTGTTTAATTACCGTGTCAGCACAAACAACAGTACCATTATTATTATGTTTGATAATAAGGTGGGTAACGCTGTATGTACCCGGTGCAGTGTATAAATGCGTGGGTACTGGCGTATTTGTAACAGTACCATCACCAAACTTCCAGTAATGTTGTGTATTAAAAGAGTCTCCGATTACAACAGGGAGAAACTTAATATTATTAGCGGTAAGATACTGAAAACTGAAATCAGCATTGCAGGTTGTACCGCCTTGTGCTTTTGATTGAAAGCTAAATGCTGCAAGGGCAAACAGCAGCAGGGTAAATATTCTTTTCATAACAAAACAATTTAAAGGTTAAAGATTAAAAACGGTTTTTCGGTTCTGTAAAGGAGATACTGCAACTTTTAGTTGTGTTGCCTGAGGAGGTAGGAAATTTTAATATTTTTCACGGATACCCTGTAAAAACCGCTCTGCAGCTTTGCGAATCGGCGTAGCGCCGGTTATATAGTTATTAGTTAAAATAGAAAAAATAAGCAATTTTCCTTTATTGGTTATTAGATAACCACTTAACGCACAGTTATTGCTTAAGGTACCTGTTTTGGCATAGATAAAACCTGCTTCTTTTTTATAATAAGAGTTTAAAGTGCCTTCGCCTCCGGTGGGTAATATTGTTTTCATTCTTTCAAATCCAAACTCGTTTTTCATTTTATTAAGAATGTACACAAAACTTTGCGGCGTAAATAAATTATAGCGGCTCAACCCGCTGCCATCTACCCACTTAGGACGTTGCGGTACATCTTTTAAATCAGTTTTTAAAACGGTATCAATAATTTTTGCATCACTCATGTATCCTAAATATTCGTTGCTGGCCATTAGTAAAGTTTGTTCCGCAAAAAAATTATCGCTGCGGTGCATCATGGGTTTAAAGAGAGAATCGGAGGGTTGGGAGTGGATAATTCTATTCTTTCTATCTGTATTGATAATTACACCGTTTGTATAAGTAATATCTAAATTCGGCAAAGTATCTTCCAGTAATTTAATTCCGGTTAGTAAGTCTGATTCAAAGGTAGTACTCTTGCTTTTATCATCACCTGAAGTAAATATCAAATGATTACTTCCCTTTTTTTTAATTAAATTAAAACCGCTATCAAAAGTATCTGTCATTTCACTTTCCTTATGAAAATATTTTGGAACTATAGATAAACTGTCTTTGTTGTTCCATTTTATTCTGACTACATCTCCATACATTGGAAATGTACTTCTTGGTGCCATAAATGTTTCCTGGTAATCATCCCATGCCCAACCCATTCCTAATGGATTTAAGTACTGTAATCTGTTTATAACAATTTTTTTTTGACCCCTTAGAAAATCGACAACTGGTTGGTTTTTAAATTCAGAGAGTAAAAGAGTAGGATCTCCTGTTGGAGTTATCTCTGTAATTATTTCAGTGCCCATTTTTTGAGTTTGATACCTCAATCCCACCAAACTATCTCCCAAATATTTCATTCCTGCATACAATGTAAACAGTTTAGTATTACTGGCCGGTATAAAATAATGGCTGCTGTTATAATTGTACCAGTATTTATTTGTTGCAGGCTCGTAAATGCAAATGCCGATATGTCCCGTAGCAACAGCACTGTCTTTTAATAAAATGGTAGTTGCGGCTTTGCTTACCTGTTTATTTACGGTACAGGAGTAAAAACCTGTTGTAAATATTGCCAGTATAACAAATACTAACCGGTATAATGATACTGTATGATAACTATCAGCTTTATTTCTCTTCTTCATTTAAGATTAAAGTTATAATTTTCAAGCATATTAATCACAATGATTTCGGCAAAGCTGTTACATCTTTTTAAAGGCCTTTTTCCACCACTATTTTTAATGGTGGTACTAACACTGATTGGTACGATCGGATATATTGTAATAGAAGGCTATAATTTTTTGGAAGCCTTGTATATGACGGTAATTACAGTTGCGTCTGTTGGTTTTAACGAAGTACATCCTTTAAGTGAGGCAGGCAGGGTGTTTACCATTTTTCTTATTATTATTAACCTGGGCCTGTTTACTTATTTTATCACTTTGCTCTCCCGTTATTTTTTCGACCTGGAGTTCATTAAAAAATATAAACTGATTAAAATGGAAAACAGCATTCAAAAATTAAAGGACCATGTTATTATTTGTGGCTTTGGCCGTAATGGCAAAGAAAGTGCACAGGTATTGCACCACAATAAAATTCCTTTTGTAGTGGTGGAAGAAAAGAATGACCTTGAAAAGGACCTTGATTTTGATGTAGAATATTTTATGAAAGGCGATGCTACCAAAGATGAAACCTTACTGGAAGCCGGTATAGCAAATGCAAGAGCAGTTATTATTACCTTACCTGTTGATGCGGATAATTTATTTGTGGTACTTACCGCAAGGCAGCTTAATCCTAAAGTAAAAGTTATCAGCCGGGCTTCGCAGGATTCATCTATAAAAAAATTAAAAATTGCCGGTGCCAGTAATGTAATTATGCCCGATAAAATTGGCGGTGCTCATATGGCAACATTAGTGATGCTGCCAGATGTAGTGGAACTGTTATCTATAATGAGTACAAGAAATAATGCTGAATTCCGTGTAGCAGAACTGGAAGCCCGAAAAACCATTTCATTAAATGAGCTGGATCTGTGGAAAAAAACCAACTGTACCATTTTGGGTATAAAAAATACCGGTAATCATTTTACCATTAATCCACCTGCAACTTATACCGTAAATGTAGGCGAAGGTCTAATTGTAATGGGCAGCGATGCACAAATTGAACTGGCAAAAAAATTAATCTAACGATAGAAAAAAATCTTCAAACTAAACTTCTAAACCCCTAAACCAATCACCCCCTTTCCTGTGCCCTTAGCCATCTTTCCGGTATCTGGTCCTGGCTGGCATTTACATAATCGGCATAACTACAGGCAATAAATTTTTTGTTGGGTAACTGCATCCACCATCGGTTGGTTTTTTTGCTTTGCAAAAAAATGGTTTCTACTTCGGTAAAAGTGCAATGGTATTCATTAAAATGCCTGCGGTCTTCAATAGCAGCTTCCTGCTTGGCCCTGCTTTTACCATCAATAAAATACCATAGCATTTGTGCAATTTGTTTGGCGGTAAGCTCATCAACATCCTGTTGTGGCAGGTAACCATAAATGCCAAAGCTGCTGATAGTATTACTCATGCCTGCGTAGCGGGTAAGCATACAGGCCTCTTCGCCGGTAAAGCCATTGGGGCTTTGGGTACTTGCAGGCGCATCACTGTATTTAATGGCATTCATGTCGAAACTTAAAAGGTTGGTATTGCGTAATACCGGTTCCATCTCTTCCATATTCTCTTTTGCCATACCCAGGCGGTAACAGTCAAAACGCAGTTTGTCCATGGTTTCCAGCATGCGGGGGTGTACAAAATAACTTTGAAAGCCAATATGGTTATAATGTTTTACCAGGTTAGGTTCACCGGTAAGCATCTCCATTAAAAAGTTTTCGCTGCGTTCGGGGCTTTCGCCACGCAAATTAATATTGGCATCAATACAGGTAGCTTCAATAACCTTATTTAATTCTTTATAAGCAAAATATTGGGCGAGTGTAATATCGTGTGAGCCGCCAATAATAACTATTGTTTTATTCAGCTGTAATAATTCCGCCAGCACCGTTTTTATTGCAGCATAGCTATCAGCTAAAGTGGCCCCGGCTTTAATATTGCCAATATCTGCAATCGTTACATCTTTATGCCAGTAATGCAGTTGGTATAATTGCCTTCTTATAGTATCGGGGGCAGCTTCTAAATTTACAAAAACACCGCAACCCCTGGTTTCTGTTACACCAACTAAAACAATATCTGCATGGGTAATATCAGGCATCTCAGTTTCATATATGTCAATATGTTTGGCAAACTGCCCGTCGTTGTAGCCATTATCATTATGTAAGGCAGTCATTAAAACGGGTTCTAAAAATTCATGCAGATCGTACATCTAAAAAATTTGGGCAAACCTAATTTAATAATTTCAGATTGTGCAAACGATGCCGGAAAAAATGTAAAATATCAGGCTTTTAAAAAACTTAAAATTGTAACTTCGCTACCACAATTTTAAAAACGATGAGCTATAAAGAAGAAGTACTTAAGGACGTAGTAATAAAATTTGCCGGCGATAGCGGAGACGGTATGCAATTAACGGGCAACCAGTTTACCAATAATACAGCCATGCTGGGTATTGATTTAGCCACTTTTCCTGATTTTCCTGCTGAGATACGGGCCCCGATAGGAACCCTGCCCGGTGTGAGTGGTTACCAGTTGCGCTTTAGCAGCGACAGGATATTTACTCCCGGAGATGCCTGCGATGTGCTGGTAGCAATGAATGCGGCGGCATTAAAATCTAATTTAAAAGGATTAAAACCCGGCGGTAAAATTATTGCCAATGTAGATGGCTTTGATGCCAGGAACCTGCGTTTGGCCAATTATCCCGAAGGTGTAAATCCTTTGGAAGATAACAGCCTGGGCAATTACGAACTGATAAAAGTGGATGTAACCAAAATGACCCGTGAGGCATTGAAGGATATTACCATGGGCGTTAAGGAAAAAGACCGGGCAAAAAATATGTTTGTACTGGGCTTTTTATACTGGATGTATAATCGGGATATGGATAACAGCATCCAGTTTTTAAAAGATAAGTTTGGTAAAAAACCTGAGATTATGGAAAGTAATATCAGGGCAATGCAGGCCGGTTTTAATTACGGCGATACTACCGAAACATTTACTACCAGGTTTAAGGTAGAAAAAGCAAAAATGGATCCCGGAACATACCGTTCCATCATGGGCAACCAGGCAGTATCATATGGTTTGATTGCTGCTTCGCAAAAAAGCGGGCTGCCCTTATTTTTAGGTAGCTATCCCATTACACCTGCCAGCGATATTCTGCATGACCTGAGTAAATACAAATCTTTTGGTGTAAAAACATTCCAGGCCGAAGATGAAATAGCGGCTATTACTTCGGCAATTGGAGCCAGCTATGGCGGCAGCATTGGTGTAACCACCAGCAGTGGCCCCGGTATTGCTTTAAAAGGAGAAGCCATGGGGCTTGCAGTTATGCTCGAGATTCCTTTGCTGATAATAAACATTCAACGTGGCGGGCCAAGTACAGGATTACCAACTAAAACAGAACAGAGTGATTTGATGCAGGCTTACTATGGCAGAAATGGCGAATGCCCGATGCCAATAGTTTCTGCAAGTACACCCAGCGATTGTTTCAGCGCTGTGTATGAAGCGGTGCGTATTGCGGTTACACATATGACACCGGTTATGTTTTTAAGCGATGGTTATATTGCCAATGGTGCCGAGCCATGGAAATTTCCAAAGAGTGATGACCTGCCCGAAATAAAAGTACAGTTTGCTTCGAAGGATGATGTTGCTGCCGATGAAAAATTTATGCCTTACAAACGGGATGAAAAATTAGTAAGGCCATGGGCTAAGCCGGGTACACCGGGTTTGGAACACCGTGTGGGTGGTTTAGAAAAACAGGATGGTACCGGTAATATCAGCTACGATTCTGAAAATCATGAACACATGGTAAAGACCAGGCAGGCCAAGGTTGATCTGATCGCTAATTATATTCCTGAACAAACATTAGATAGCGGCCCTGCAAAAGGAAAAGTATTGGTGTTGGGATGGGGTAGTACTTATGGCTCTATAAAAAGTGCCTGTAAAGATTTGCAGGATGCAGGACATGCAGTGAGCCATGCACATTTACGTTACGTTCGCCCCTTCCCTAAAAACCTGGGTGAGATATTGAAGAATTTTGATACCGTGCTTGTACCTGAAATTAATAATGGGCAGCTGGTAAAAATTATTCGTGATGTATATTTTGTAGATGCGAAAGGCTACAATAAAATTATGGGCATACCCATTACAAAAGGTGAGTTGGTGGATGCCATAAAAAAATTGTTGTAAAAAATTCGATCATATTCTATTGTTTAAAATCCCGGTTAAGTACCGGGATTTTTATTTGCAGTAATACAATGGTATTGATATTGGCTGTAGGTAGAAGATAAAAACTGTTCGGGAGGTTTTTATTTGTTCCGGCGGAACATTTTGTGGGTAGCATAAATCGCAATTGCGTTTTCGTTCCGTAGGAACGGTTTGTGCTTTTTAGAGTCAACAATGTTCATCAAACTGGTCATGCTAAATAATGCCGTTGGAATGAGCACAATACGTTCCTGCGGAACGTGAAAACAACGTTATAAATTTTACTACCCACAAAATGTTCCTGACGGAACAAAAAAATAAGGGTGAAAAACTCTTGTTGCATATAAACTTTCGTCTATTTTTGAGTTAGCAGTAACCTTATAGAGACATTACGATTAATAACGAAAACAATATGGCAAAGTTTTTAAACACGACAGGAGTTTCTTATCATTTAGAAGAACTCATTAAAGGAACAAAGGACAGATTGATTCTTATAAGCCCATACTTACAATTTACAGACAGGATTAAGGAGCATTTAAGCAACTTAAATATTCAAAAGCGAGACATTCGTATCGTTTATCGGGAGAATAAACTTCAACTTGAAGAAAACAATTGGTTAGAAGGGCAAATTGGTATTCGGACAAGTCTCTGCAAAAACTTACACGCCAAATGTTACATAAACGAAAATGAAGCGATAATAACTTCAATGAACTTGTATGAATTTTCACAGCAAAACAATAATGAAATGGGAATATACATTTCCAAAGCACAGGACGCAGACTTGTATAATGCGACCCTTGAAGAAGTTCAGCGACTTTTGACAATAAGCGAAGAAATTAGAGTGACAGTTAAAAAAGTTACCGCAGATACTCCTCCTAAGACAGAAAAGAAA
This sequence comes from Ferruginibacter sp., assembly GCA_017983695.1. Classification (GTDB taxonomy): domain Bacteria; phylum Bacteroidota; class Bacteroidia; order Chitinophagales; family Chitinophagaceae; genus Ferruginibacter. Next base: position 269,904 of record JAGOAX010000005.1, on the reverse strand, counting down.
ACCGTAGATGTAAAACCTTCATATACTAAATCTTCTGACAAGCCAAGTGGTTTTTGTATCAGGACAGGTGTTCCGATTCCATTTAATGTTGAAAAACCTATGAGTTATGAAGCTTTCAAATCCTGGAGCAAATATAGCGACGCTGACTACACTGAAAAGTTTTGTCATTTTTCTGGTGAACCTTCAAATGGTGAGACTTCAGTAAGTAAACCAATCTTAAAAAAGAATTGGAAAAAAGCAAAAGAGATTTTCGATTTATAACTAACGACGCAGCACTGGTACTTACCGGGCACACGGTTAATCCTGTTACATTTACTTATTTTTTTGATGCCCAGCCTCGGTTCGTGGCACACGAAACGTCCGCTGCGTTCTCAAACATAATGTGTAAATTTTATTTGCAGCAATAAAATGGCATTGATATTGCAGGCAAATGCAGGAACTATTTAACCTGTCCAAAGTAACCGACTATGAAAAACATTTTTTCAGCACTGCTTTTCATGCTGCTAATCACCATCTTTTCTTATTGCACAAAACAGGATGCACTTACTGCAATTCCGGAACCTGAAATAAAATTATCCTACATTAGTTTTAAGCAGGACACGATACCTGTAACACTTTCTGTTACAACAGCAAGAAAAGAAAATGTAGGTAGTTTATTTACTACAGCTATTGAAGGCAAACTGCCCGATACCACCATTAAAAAAAATACTTTAATAATACGGGTTACAGGAGATAGCGCAAGAAAATATACCGGTACCGAAATTTTTGCCAGCTATACCGATTCGGCCGGGATTACTTACGCAAACAGTATTACCGATACCATTAATAAAGTAACTATTACAAAAATGATAAAGAAAAAAGATGGCGCAGTAGAAGGTAGTTTTACGATACGGGTTAGTAATAACACTAAATCAAAAACCTATTTACTTACCGAAGGAAAATTTTCAACCACTTTTTTTGATTATTAAATTGTTTGGCAAATTATTTGTTAAGATAAAACCTGTTGAAGAACTACCCCTCCTTATTTAAGATCGACACAAAATATTTTATCTAAGTCCGGTTCCCCTAAAAATTTCAGCAACAATAGTTTTAGCATTACGCATACCAGTTTCTATAATGCATTTATAGTTTTTAAACCATTATCCAGATTATGAACGAAACATTACTGACTGAAAAAAATAGTACAAAAAAAACTGCCGGCAACAAACATTTATTATCTCCAACCGCCGAAGGCTTGCAGGAATATACCGGCACCTGGGATACCGCACAGGTAGTACATCTTTTAAAAAGAACATTGTTTGGTGCCAAACAGCAGGATATACAATATTTTAAAACCAGAACATTACAGCAATCAGTTGACGAATTATTGCAACCTACAGCAGCACCATCAACTGTACCTTTAAATAATTATAGTGTTAGTGGTTATACCGACCCAAGCGGCGTGGCGCTTTGGCAAACCTGGATCAATACAGGTATTACCATTGCAGATAAAGAATTAAATGAAAAACGAATTGACTCTTTTAAAACATGGTGGCTGGGACAGGCAGTACAGCCATCACGTTCTATTCATGAAAAATTAACGGTGTTCTGGCATAATCATTTTGCCACCAATACGGATATTTCAACAGACAAAATTAAAGCCCGCTTTTGGTACGATCATTATCTTACTTTAAGGCAACATGCATTGGGGAATTTTAAAAGTCTTACCAAGGCAATTACCCTCGATCCTGCCATGTTGTTTTTTTTAAACGGCGATAGTAATGTTAAGGGATCTCCTAACGAAAACTATGCAAGGGAATTGCAGGAATTATATACCGTTGGTAAAGGCCCCAATTCAAAATATACAGAAAACGATGTGAAGACGGCGGCATTGGTACTTACCGGGCACACGGTTAATCCTGTTACATTCACTTATTTTTTTGATGCAGGAAAACATGATGCCACCAATAAAGAGTTTTCTTCTTTTTACAGCAATAAAATTATTACCGGTTACAGCGGTGCAGCAGGTGCCAATGAAGTAGACGAATTACTGAACATGATCTTTGCACAGGATGAACTGGCAAAACATATCTGCAGAAAAATTTACCGCTACTTTATTTATTATAAAATTGATAATGATATTGAACAAACCATTATCACCCCGCTTGCGCAGATTTTTAAAAATAACAATTTTAATATTCAGCCTGTATTGGCAACATTGTTTAAGAGCCGCCATTTTTACGACCTGGTATATTCATCGGCCTGTATAATAAAAAGTCCGCTGGATTTTGTAATTGATCTGTGTAATGAGTTTAATGTGCAGTTTCCAAACCCAACTGATAACGAAGCCACTTATGCTGTTTGGCAAAGCATTCAAAACGAAGCGGCAGAAATGCAGCAGGAGCTTGGTGCAATACCTGAAGTAGCCGGCTGGTATGCCTATTACCAGGAACCTGCTTTTCATGAATTGTGGGTAAACACCGCCACCTACACAAGGCGTACAGTTTTTACCGACCGGATGATTGCCGATGGTATTATGAGTAACAATCAAACTATTGTTATTGACCCGGTAGCATTTGCTGAGCAATTGCCAAACCCCAGCGATCCGAATCTTTTAATTACACAATCACTCGAAATATTATTCCGCTATCCTTTATCTGAAAGTGGAAAAGAATTTGTCAAACGCTCCATTTTATTAAGCGGACAAACGCAGGATCATTACTGGACAGATGCATGGGATGCCTATAAAGCCAACCCATCAAATACAGGAACAAAAGCAATAGTTATAAGCCGCTTAAAAGCGTTTTATAAATACATTATGAACCTGCCGGAATATCATTTATGTTAAACCATCCAATACCACTACTATGCAACGCAGATCTTTTTTAAAACAAGCCATGCAAGGCGCTGTACTACCTTCTATACTGGGTGGTTTATCTGTAAAAGCCTGGGGCAACTCACCATTCTTACAGGCCCTTGGTGCTGCCGATAACGACCATGTGCTGGTGTTGATACAACTGTCTGGCGGTAACGATGGTTTAAACACGATCATCCCTTTAGATTTTTATGCTGACTACAATCGTATAAGAACAAATATTGCCATACCGGAAAACAGGGTATTACGTGTAAATAACAATCTTAAATCAGGTCTGCATCCTGCTTTAACCGGTATGCAGCAAATGTATAACGAAGAAAAATTATGTGCTATACAAGCCGTAGGTTATCCATCACCCAATGGTTCGCATTTCCGTTCTATGGATATCTGGTTAACCGGTGCCGACTCGGAACAGTACTTATCAACAGGATGGGCTGGCCGTTATTTAAATCACCAGTATCCTAATTATCCAATTGGTTTTCCGAATGATGCCATGCCCGATCCATTAGCATTACAAATTGGTTCGGTGTTATCACCAACATTTTTAAGCCCAACAGGGTTTGATGCATTGGCTATTGATGAGAATCTTAATTTTTATGATTTAATTGATGCTATACAAGACCCTGCACCCAATACACCAAGTGGTGTGGAGTTAACTTACCTGCGCACTATTGCAAGGCAAACCAATAAGTATGCAGAAGTAATTAAAGCTGCAGCAGCAAAAGTGCCCCAGCAGGCAGTTTATCCATCAGATAATTACCTGGCATCGCAATTAAAAGCGGTTGCCAAATTAGTTGCCGGCGGATTAAAAACTAAAATTTACATGGTAAGCATGGGCGGATTTGATACTCATGCAGGGCAGGTAAATGGCGGTAATCCTTTAACCGGCAGCCACAGCGCTTTATTAAAACAGGTGTCTGATGCTATTGCAGCATTCAGCGCCGATCTTAAATTCTTAGGCGTTTCAAAACGTGTTTTAGGAATGACGTTTTCAGAATTTGGACGCCGTATGCAAAGCAATGGAAGTTTAGGTACCGACCATGGCGCTGCACAACCTGTATTTTTATTTGGCGATAGTGTAAAGCAGGGTATTCTTGGAAAGAATCCTGATATACCTGCCAGCAACCAGGCTATTGATAATGTACCTATGCAATACGATTTCCGTTCAGTGTATTCAACCATTTTACGGGATTGGTTTTGTTTACCACCTCAGGATGTGGATACGGTGTTACTGAAAAATTATCAATACCTGCCGGTAATAAAATCCACCGCATGTAATATGGATATGCAGGAGTTGAATAATCTGGGAGATAATTTAATTATCAATTATCCCAATCCATTTACCAACTCCACAAGAATCACTTTTAAATCAAACGGCGGCCACACATTAGTGCAGGTATTTGATACTACGGCAAGGTTAATAGCAACACTGGCCGACAAGGTATATGCACAAGGTACCTACACCGTTACGTTTGACAGTGGCACTTTAGCAAGTGGCGTGTATTATGCAAGATTACAAAACGGCAGTTTGCAGCAGGTGCGGCCAATGCTAAAAGTTAGAGGATAAATAATAACCCCTGAACAGTTTTAAAATAAACCAGATGAAGCGATTCCTGTACATAGTTTTTTTTATGAGTTCGGTTTTTGCAGCCGAACAAGCAACAGCGCAGATTACTTATGTAATACAACCCAGTTCAACCTGTGCAGGTACGCCGGTAATTTTTAATTCTACTGTTTTTGAAACGGCACAGTTTCCCGATACGGTTAGATGGAATTTTGGAGATACCGCAAGCGGCTTATTAAATACTGCCAACGGCATTCAGCAGCCTTTACATACTTATAATACGCCGGGTACTTATATCGTTTCATTGCATGTTGTTGATCCGGGAGCAGGTACCATTGATTTAACCGATACGCTGGTGATTGTATTTCCGGTGGCTTATAATTTTGGCCCTGATGTTTTTTTATGTGGCGATACCGGTACTTATATTCTTAACGCACCCATTGTACCCAACGCACTATACGAATGGAATGACGATACTTTAACCAAAGGACCTGTTTTGGAAGTAAAACAAACAGGGGCCTATACTGTAAAAATTAATGGTTGTCCTGTAACAGATACTATCGGTGTTTTTTTTACAAGAGAACCTAATCTTGATTTAGGAAGAGACCATGTACTATGCCAGGGCGAGCAATTGACCTTAAGTGCAGCCAGCGAAAATGCCAGCTATCAATGGTTATTAAATGGTACCGATTTAAATTTTGCACAATCACAGTTGCCGGTAACAGCACCCGGTGGACAATACATTGCCAATATTAATGTTGGCGGTTGTGGTGCTTACAGCGATACGGTTAATATTACATTCAGCAGCACTGCAGCACCGGCCTTTTATTTAGGCCCCGATACTTTACTCTGCCCAAGGGAAATTTTTACTTTAACAGCACATGCCCCGGGTGCAACAGCTTATGCATGGAGCAGTAAAGGGCTTGATGTGTATGATGATGTGAATTATAATATTGATATGGACTCGGTAATTACCATCAACAGCCAGGGCCGTTATTGGGTGTTTGCAAATATTGGCAAACAATGCGAAGTAGTGGATACTATGATTGTAAGATACCGTGGCGATAAACAATTAAACTTTAATGATACTGCACTTTGCCAGGGTACTACATTGGTGCTGGATGCAGATTTTGGTACAGGTATTTATAAATGGGCATCCATACCTCCGCAACGTGATGACCAGAACAATACCAACCAATCTACTTACTTTATTTATAAGCCCGGTTTTTATGCAGTAACGGCTACGGTTGGGCACTGTATATTTAAAGACAGCCTGAATGTAGTATTTAACGATACGCTGCAATTAGCCTTGCCAGGCGATACTGCTTTATGCCAGGGCGAAACTTTTATTATCAGGCCAACAGCAAATGCAGCAGACTATACATGGCAGAACGGAGCTGTAGGAGGAAACTTTACTGCAACCACAACAGGCTTATACCGAATAATTGCCCAAAACGGTTGTGGCAGAGATACCGCAGATATGAATATAGTTTTTGACGCCTGCCCATGTACCCTGTTATTACCAAATGCTTTTACACCCAATGGCGATGGGGTTAATGATAACTTCCGCCCGCTGCATGCCTGCGATATGCAGGATTACAGCATGACCATTTTTAACCGCTATGGCGAAAAAATTTATTTTACCAAAGATGCTTTGCAGGGTTGGGATGGAAAGGCCCGTACCGATAAGCCCCTGCCGGGTGCTTATGTATGGATGGTAAGTTATACCAAACCCAGCAATAAGCAACTGGTGCAAAAGCAGGGTACGGTGCTGCTCATCCGTTAATGTATAAGCAGGCATACGTAGTATTACGATACCGTTTTTTGAAATTATACGATTGCTACAGTAATTACGCTGCTGAAAACAAAGGGCAGTTTTGCGCTACCACAACAATACCCGGCGACTTATCTTTGTGTTAGAAGTTGATTGATACATGTTACAACAATATCAATCAAAATTATATCCAACGATCCTGATTAACCAAATAGAATTACATCCAATCCAATATCTAAGAAAAGATCAGTAACTAAATCCAATATCGGTCAACTTCTATTTTTACCTCTTTACACAAAAATTTTTAAGGCATCTGAAAAGATGCTTTTTTTTATGGCTGACCGGCTCATTGCTATTGCATTTTACGGTTTTAGTTTATACTTTGTTGTTTAAGTCCATCATTCCTGCCGAATACCTGCCTGTTTTTTTTCCGTAGCAAGGGTAACAAAAACTCCCGTTACCGGATTTGTTTTTAAAATTTACTCACTAAAAATAATTTTATGAACAGCACAAAAAAATTAGCGGTATTGGGGTTAACAGTTTTGACCACATTTATTTTTATAACTGCTAAAGCTCAACCTACATTTAATTGGGATAATAATGTATTTAGTATAACTACGCCTGCAATACCTGTACAGGATAAAACTAAACCGCCTTACACAAATGTTTTTTTAGAAACAGGGAATGGTGCTTTTTTCACCTTTACTACTAATGTACTTGGTGGAACTCCAAGTTATTATATAAAAAATTTCTTTCAGACCTGGCATTTTAATCCTACACAACCCGTTCAACAACCCGTTGTTCAACTAAATACTTTTTATGACACTATTCGTATTCCTCCATTGATAAAAAGTATTGCAAATTTTAACCCGGTGCGATCAACCGGAACTAATATAACAATGCAAAACCCACTTGCTTTCAATGAATTTCTTAGAATTACGCCAAGTACCAATACAATTATTCCTCGTGATACAATGACAGTAGCTCTTACCTACAAAAACACTGCCAACGAAGTCCCTAGTTATGATAAATCAATTATAGCCTTTTTTTACAATGGCTTAGAAAATCCCAATATTTTCAATGAAATTCCTACTGGTATTAATGCTACGCCTTATCAATTTGATGGGGTGCCAGTGCCAGCTTTACGTAAACATAATGGTGAAACCTTTTTAACATTTGAGCAAATACCACTTAGAATAAGACAGAAATTAATGAAAATAAATCCGGGATATAATAAGGCTTTGTATTTATCAGTACCTTATGATCTATCACTAAGTGAAAGAAATATTTTTCTTACTCTGGCACCAGTGCCGCTGTTATTAAATTCAGATTTAGGTACTTCGAATTATACAAGTATGCAAAGTTCTGTAAAAGCTGTTTTAATAGATTATAGATGCCCGAACCCAAACCTTTCTGATTGCGGCACTTCTTTTAGTACAACAGAATTAATACAACCATTTGATATTAATTTTGTGAGCAGGGATCCAAATAAAATTTACACAACTCCAAATTGCTTTAACTGTGATTCTTCATTATTTGCCACTTCATTTTTGTGTTCTGCTACATACACAAAAAAACCTATTGATTATAAAATAACGTTTGAAAATATTGGGGCAGGTATGGCAAAACAAATTGTAGTAAAAGTTACTATTCCAAAAGGAATTAAATTTCCATCATTAACCGAAGCAACTAGACTATTCACTTGCGAAATTGGCGAAACTGATATCCCAATTTTTAGAGAGGGTTCGATATTTAGAAAAACGCCAAATTTGCGGTATTGTTTGTATCGTTTAAACACTGATGATAACCAAATTATTTTTACAATAAAAAATGCAAGTCTTGCAGGCTACGTAGAGTCAAATGGGGATAAAAACCGATCAGGAGTAATTAGCTTTAGGCTTAAAACTGTTTCCAATGTATTGGAAATTCCTGCATGCATGCAGTCTAAAGTTTCAATTATATTTGATACCAACACCGAGATACAAGCCTCGTCTGTTATAAGGGTAAATTGTAAACAAGCTTGCCCTCCAGTATATATTGATCCAACTAAGGGTAAGTAATATCTTGAAAGTATAATATAAAAGCCCTATTTTGTTTTACAAAATAGGGCTTATGTTTTGGAATAAAAATGCTTTTTCTGTATTGATTGCAATTTTAATACTTACAATTAATTCATGTATTAATAAAACCAGTTCAATTGCTTATTCTGTAACTGACACAGCGGCAATAAATTCCTGGAAAAAAAATTTCGATACTCTTTTCAAGCAATACCGAAACTCAAACGATATCAAATTTATAAAACAGGCAAGCCCTTATGCCGACAGCCTGTTGCAGATTGATAAACAAATTTTAAACGATACCAACTACAGGAAAATTTATTTATCAGTACTTTTTAACTATGCAGCTGGTTTGAATGTACTAGAAAATTTCTTAAAAAGCCGGGGATTGTTCGAACAGTATATTTTTTTATCTGGAAAATATAATCTGAAAACAAACATATATTTAGCTTATGCCCAACTTAATCTTGGCAATATTTACAGCCGTTACGGAGATTATAAAAAAGCTTCTCGTCTTTTGCAGCAAAGCTTACAGTATTATATTTCTATAAATAATATTGAAGGAGTTTCCTCATCTATCATCAATCTATCTATCCCTTTAAAAGAATTACAGCGCTACACAGAAGCGGAACAAACCTTACAAAAAATACTTCACATTCCCACTGCAACCACAAAAAGAAAAGCAATAGCCTTTATAGAATTGGCAGATATTTTTATAAGGCAACATAAGGTGCCAGAAGCAGGAGTTAAAATTCAAAAAGCAAAACAACTGCTTACCGGCATACCTAACGATATAGGTATTACAAAAACCTATGCAACATTATTTAGTATTGAAGGTGACTGGCAAATGGCCTGTTATAATCCCAAAAAAGCATTACAGGCTTATCTGCAATCACTCGACTCAGCAAAAATAGCATCAGCGCAAAATTTACGCAATAGGGAAATTGGCAAAACTTATATTGCTATTGGTAATGCATTACAAAGTTTGCATTTTTACGATTCGGCAATGCAATTTTATAACAGGGCCTTATTTACAGTTATTAATATTGATACACTAAATAAATTTGCTTTGCCCCAACAAAAAGATCTGTATGCCGAAAATACCATTGCAGAAGCCTTGTATGCAAGAGCTGATTGTATAATAAGCCGTGGCATGGAAAATACTGACGAGCTGGAAAATGCGGTGAGTTGTTACCAGCTGGCATTTGCAACAGAAAGCAAATTGCTGAATGCTTTTTCTTATGACGAATCCCGTTTGTACATGGTAGAACAAACTAGGCAGCAAACTGAAAAAGCAATTGATATTTGTTACCGGCTTTTAAAAAAAACTAATGATAACCGTTGGGCAGCGGCAGCTTTTTTATTTGCCGAGAATAATAAATCTTTTGTGTTGAAAGAGTCGGTAAAGCGCAATATAGCGGCATCATTATTTATACAGGAAGACAGTACGTATAAAAAAATACAAGAACTGCAAAGCCGACTTGCTACTGTGGAAATTGGATTGAACCAGCAGCAATTCTCGGCTTTGCCCGACGCTGAAATTGTTAAAAAATTACTGGCCGATAAACAGGAACTGGAACAAGAACTGCTGCAAAATGAAAATGCTGTAAAAATAAAAAACCCTCAGTACAGTAATTGGCTTGGTAACGAAACTGCATTAACAGCAAGCGAAATAATAAACAGGGTAGCTGGCGAAGGCACAACTATGGTGGAATATTTTGCAGGTGATGCTGCTGTTTATGCTTTTAGTGCTGCAAAGGGTGGAGCCTTGTCTTTTCATAAACTATTACCGCAGGTAAAAGCGCTAAGCGATAGTTTTTTATTTTTCTTTTCTAGCAGAAACCTGATATTGAACAAGCCTGCCGCATATGCCGTTACAGCAAACCGCTTGTATGATCTTTTGCTTGCGCCACTGCTTCCTTCCGTCACCCCGTCTTTACTTATCGTTCCCGATGGTTTTATTTCATTCATTCCGTTTGATGCACTTTTAACCAGTCTGCCCAAAACAGCAGGCATGGCATCTTTCCCTTTTTTAATTAAGCAGGCTGAAATTACAAACGCTTTTTCCTGTAAAACAATACTGGCACAGCAACAAATTAAAAATACTACAGGCAACAATTCCATACTGGCTTTTGCACCTGGCTTTATAAATAATGAAAGAGGCTTTGCTCCACTACTGCACAGTAATGAAGAACTGATGATGATAAAAGAATTTTATCCCGCCGGAAAATATTTCACCAATAACACAGCAACCCTGCAGCAGTTTAAAAATAATTATAGTGAAGCTGCAATCATTCATCTTGCCACACATGCCAATGCCGGCAGCGATTCTGTTCTTGCCGGTATTGAATTTTATGACTCCACACTTTATTTAAACACAGTTTATACCATGCCTTTAAAAGCAAGGCTGGTGGTATTAAGCGGTTGCGAAACCGGAACAGGGAATATGAATAAAACTGAGGGGCTGATGAGTTTGGCAAGAGGATTTAGTTATGCCGGTACAAAAAATGTAGTGGCAGGTTTATGGCAAACAGAGGATAAAACTTCGGGAGAGCTGTTTAAAAATTTTTATGGTAATCTTGAAGGGAATAGTATTTCCCGGTCTTTACAAAAAGCAAAATTGCAGTTACTGCAAAACGCATCTGTGTCGCAAGCTTCGCCGTTTTATTGGGCGGGGTATATTTATATTGGCAGTCCGCAGGAAAAGATAAATGAAAAACAGGGTAGCGGCAAAATCATAATTTTTACCCTGGGCGCATTACTCCTGTTAGGTATTGGTTTTATTTTTAAGAGGAGAAAAAGATCAATCGGGTAAAGCCTCAAGTAATTCCTTTGCTTTAGCAGCGTATGAAGAACTGGCTGGTATAGCATTTAAAACAGCACGGCATTGGCGGTAATCTTTTTGTTTAAGTGCTGATAATGCCTGGTACCATTGAGCAGTTACAGCATATGCTGTTTGTCCAGAAGCTATATTTTTAAAAATGGTATCGGCCTCATTGTATTTGCCGATTTCCATATAACATATAGCCAGCGAAAATTTCATTTGTATATCATCAGCCTGCAGCTGTACATAGTTTTGTAATAAAGGTAAAGCAGCAGTATATTCTTTTTTATTAAACACCACCGCAGCACTTTGTGCAATTGTATCTGTTTTGTTGCCACGCAGCTGAATATTTAAAGCATCATGCTTTGCAAATTGGGCATATAATTTTTCCGCATCGGGTTTGCCGGGGAATAAAAAATAAATACCCACTGTAACTACTATAATTACCGAAGCTGCAATGGCCAGCCATTTTTTAAAAGAACCCTGCTTTACTATACCGCCTTCGGTAAAATACTTACGGTTCATTTGCTGCAAAGTTTGCCGCAATTCATTTTCATTCGGTGAAGTATTTTTAGCCTGCATTGTTTTATCTATAGCGGTATATAGTTGTATGTAATTGCGTAATTCATTATTACCTGCTATCTGCAATTCAAATGCTGTACGCTCATGCGGCGGCAGTTCGTTATGCAGGTATTGATCTATTTTTTGCAATAGGGCTTCTTCCATAAAATATTTACCATTTTAAAGCGCTAAAGCCCGGTGCTTCTTTTACCAGGCTGATCAGTTTGCTCATACATTCTGTTTTCTTTTTTCTTACATAGGCATAAGAAAAGTTGAGTATTTCTGCTACTTCCTGTAAACGTTTTCCGCTCCAGGAAAGCGATAACAGGTTACGGCAGCCATCACCAAGCTCGGCTAACTTGTTTTCAATTAAATCTTTTCTTTTTTCCAGTATAAGCAAGGCCTCGTAGTTTTCAGCTACATCCTCAGTTATATTAAATCCTTCATCTCCGCTAATTGTTACGGCATGGCCTTTTCTTTTATGTAATTCATTTATCCACCTGTTACGGCATACCAAATGCAAAAATGCTTCAAAAGGACAGGTTAAAATAAAATTTTGCTGTGTGGCTTTACGGTGCAGTTCTATTAATACCTCCTGGAAAAGATCCGCCGCATCAGTTTCGGTACCACTGTTCTTTACAACCATTTTTTTAATGCCGGCCGAATAGCGCTGGTATAGCTCATCAATCAACGCCGAATTGTTGTTAGCCAATGCTTCTATGTATTTATGATCGGGGTGTGCAGCCATAATCTTTAAGAAAGTTAAAACTTTTTTACAACAGCAGGTAACAAAAATGTACAAATGCGGATATAAATACAAACAACACCATTTATTAACCAATAAAAATTTATCAAAATGAAAAAGCTTATTTTTTTACTTACGGCAGTTATTTCAGTAAGTGTATATGCACAAAAAAGCCAGGTTGGTATTACAGCGGGTACCGCTATTGCTAATTATAAAGCAAAACTGGGTAGTATTAGTTTTAGCACAAAATCCAATACAGGATTTACCGCAGGTGTATTTGCTAATATTGCCGCAGGTAACAGCCTTGTTTTTCAGCCAGCATTAAACTGGGTACAAAAAGGAAGTAAAGTTGATGAAAGCGCTAATGGCTATGTTGAAAAAAGCAGCCTTATTACCAGCCATATTGAAATGGCGGCAAATACTTTATTCAGCAGCAATGGCTTTTTTGCTGGTGGGGGTCCAACACTTTCGTTTGGAATTTCGGGAACATCAAAGGCAGAATCGGGCGGTACTAAAACAAGTGAAAAAGTAAAATTTGGTAACAGTGATGATGACGATATGAAATCTTTTGATCTGGGTGCTAATCTATTAGCCGGTTACCAGTTTAAAAAAGGGTTTCTTATTGCTGCCAATTATAACATAGGGCTTAGCAACCTGGCTCCGGGATCTGATCCTGATAAAGGAAAACTTAAAAGCAGCTACTTTGGTATTAAGCTGGGATATGTACTTAACAATGCAGGTAGTAAATAAGTGGCTTAATAATTATTCAGGCTTTAGAGTTGGGTATTAGCTTGGAATTTGAAAATAAAAATATTACTATTGTTATACAACAGTAAGAACTAGATTTTTTATACATAATAATCAGTTATGAAAAAGGGAATTCTTTCTGCAATATTACTGCTTTCTTTATTTGCCTGCAGCAAGAAAGGCACTACTGATAACCCCGTTATTGATAAAATAAATTTTACGTATAATGGAAATCAGTATAGCCTTTCTTCATCCGGTTCGCATATAAAACAACATTTTCTCATTTTACTGTCTGCAAATTTTGCAGGGTTATATATTAACAGGCCCGATTTATTTGGTGGAATAATAGACATGGTTTGTGACCCCTATGGTAATATTGCATGTGTGTATTATAATCCTGCAGGTATGAATATAACCGGGCCTTGTAATAACCTTACAAATAACGGCGCTGCTATAGATTCTGTAAAGGTGTACTGGTACGAATCAGGAGCAGTTAATTTTTCCTATTCAGATTGTAAAAATACGCCTAATGGATTGGCAGGCGAACAGGATTGCGTTATTACCGGCTCTTTTAATTTTACACTTACTAATAAAAATAACCAGAAAATAATTCTGTCGAACGGATCGTTTTCCGGTCGAATTAAAAAGTACTGAAAAAACTGTAAAGCAGTACAAGTATATCTTCTTCGACCCTTAGCTAAAACTAATAAGTTGTACTTGAAAAAACTGGCATACCTGTAATTTATTTTTTAAAAAGTAAACACTCAACTATGGCACAGCTACAAAAATTAACCCAAAGGTTTATAGTTATTTTAGTATTAGTAAATGTAATTGCAGGATGCCATAATTTCTATAAAGCCACTAAAAGTAATGCTGATAATAATGTTGCTAAGGCTGCTCTAGTGGATAGCCTGAAACAACAAACCAGGTATTTTGTTTTGCGAAATGGTAACCAGTCTTTTTATATGAAAAATGTCAGCCTCAATTCAGATAAAAAAACTATGGAGTGTATACTGGATACTTTATCGGCGGATCATCAATTGCATTTGGTAAATGGCCGTAGGGGTAAAATGAGATACAATAAAGGCAGAGATGAAGATAAAGGAGTGATTAATGAAGTGCATTTTTATATACTGGCAGATAATACAACAACTTTTGGAAACTATACGCTTCAATTAGACAGGGTACAAAAAATAGAAATAATTGAAAAAGATAAAGCAAAAACAACCAGCAGTTACGTAATTGGTGCTATTGGATACACATTAGGTACAGTTGCATTAGTAGCCATTATAGCTGTTGCTACAAAAAGCTCCTGCCCGTTTGTTAGTGCTTACGACGGCGACAATTTTTCTTTACAGGGCGAAATTTACGGAGGCGCTATTTATCCGCAGCTGGCCAGGCATGATTATATGCCGCTAAAGATGTCGCCTCTGGCAGACGGTACTTTACAATTAAAAATAAGTAACGAATTAAAAGAACACCAGTTTACAGATATGGCAGAATTATGGGTGGTTACACATGATAAAGGCAGCAAAGTTTTTGCAGATGAAAAAGGAAACCTGTTTAGTATAAGTGCGCCACAAACACCGGTATCAGCAATATTAAATGAACGGAAAGATGTTACTGCATCTTTATTACAGGCCGGCGATAATGCCATGCTGTATATGGATGATACTGCTGTAATTAATGCCACTAATGAAGTGGTACTGCAATTTAATAAACCACCAACAGCAACAAAAGCGAAACTGTTGCTTACTTTAAAAAATTCTTATTTTCTCGATTTGTTGTACGGCGAACTGGCAAAAGGATTTGGTAAATATTACAGTACCTATATTAAACAGCAACGCAGCAAACCTAAAGCTGAATTATTAAAGTGGGTGCAGGAACAACGTATACCGCTTCAGGTATCAGTTAAAACAAATAGCGGATGGAAAAACATTACGGATATAACCACAATTGGCCCAGTTGCTACAAGAAATATGATACTGCCAATTGAATTGCCGCAAACAACGGAACCCTTTACTGCAATAAAATTATCCAGCGGTTTTATGTTTTGGGAAATTGATTACGCTGCGATTGATTATTCAGAGGATATTCCGTTTGCAGTACAAAAAATTACAGCTTCAACAGCAACAGACGAAACAGGAAAAAATGTTTTGCCGAATTTACTAAATGAAGATGGTGTTTACCTGTCACAACCTGATATTGGGAACGTTGCAACTATAGTTTATAAGAACAATTCTTTAGTAAATGATTTTAAGGAACAAACTTATATACTGCATACAAAAGGGTATTATGAGCATATACGGGATTTTAAAAATAAACCCAATATTAGTTTTTTAAAACAGTTTAAAAAACCGGGGGCATTTCCTTTATATGGCATACAGGTATATAAAAAAATAAGCAACGAAAGTTTAAAAACTCTGGCTAAATCTAATTAAGACTTAAAAATTAACCCTTTATTAAATTACTATTTATGCAAACTGCTATTGCTATAAAAACAACATCAGTAAATAATAATTATTTTCCTGAAGCAGCAGTTGTACCAACTCCTGTTTCAGTTTCGGCAAAGCCGGGAAGCATTGAAACAGCCATTACCTGGTGGAGAATAAAATTGCGTATTTTTTATTTTGCCTGCATTATTTTAAAAAGCCCGGTTAAAGTATGGGCAACTTTTAAAACTATGATAAGCCTGCGCAATAATGTATGGGCTGGCGATTTAAAAAAAATGTATAAGATTGATGGGAAGTATTATTTTAATCAATACACACCGGGCTGGCCATCTAAGGCATATGATTTCCTGATTAAAAGTGAACTGCGCCGCCATGCTGATCCGGCGAATGTTACAGAAAAATTATCTTTTGTTTTTTTAGCTATTACCCGTAAATGCCCCATGCGTTGTGAGCATTGTTTCGAGTGGGATAACCTTAATCAAAAAGAATCATTTACAAAAGACGACCTGTTTAAAGTGGTTGACATGTACCAGAAAGAAGGTGTATTGCAATTTCATTTTAGTGGCGGAGAGCCAATGGTAAGGTTTAAAGATTTATTGCCACTAATAAACTATGCCAGTAAAAAAAGCGAATGTTGGGTACTTACTTCGGGTTTTAATTTTACTGTTGATAATGCAAAACTGTTAAAGCTGGCGGGGTGTAAAGGAGTTGTGGTAAGTATTGATCATTATATTCCTGAGCTGCACAATATGTTCAGGGGAAATGAAAATGCCTTTGAACTGGCAACTGCAGCAATTGCCGCAGCAAGGCAGGCAGGTATGGTTACTTCTGTAAGTGTATGTGCAACAAAACAGTTTATTGATGGCGGGCATTTAATGCCTTACATGAATTTTGCAAAACAATTGGGTGTACAGTTTGTACAGGTATTGGAGCCCAGGATGGTAGGGCATTATGAAGGGAAAGCTGTTTTACTAAATGAAAAACATATTGCAGTATTAGAAGAGACTTTTAAAACTATCAATCATTCGCCTGCTTATAAAAATCATCCTACTATGCTGTACCATGGTTATCATCAAAGAAGGGTGGGCTGCTTTTCGGGAAGCAGGAGCGTATATGTCGATTCTGCCGGAGATGTACATGCCTGCCCGTTTTGCCATACCAAATCTTACAATATCATCGATCTTGTAAGGAAAAATGAAACTGCTTTACCAGTAAAAGAAAATAAATGTCCGCAGTTTGAAAAAATTGCCTGAAGCACCATGAAGTTTTTTCCGTGAGAAAAAGCAGTCATTAAATAATCACACTTCTTTTAAAAAATGTGTAGCAGATATTCCTAAAAATAAAATTGCCATTCCGGAAATAAAGGAATGGCAGTTTTATTATGATAACATTAATTACCTTCTTACTTTTTCTCTGCCCAATATTAATCCCACTTTAACATTAAAAGTAAAATAGGCATCATTATTTTTTGCATTGCCTCTCTGGTCGCCACCTGTAGTTATATGTGTTGGGTCCAGTTCGTATTGACGGTCGTTTAATAATAATGCATTGGTGAGTTTTGTACCCGTAAAATAATTTGAGTATAAAGTGGGGTCAACATAAGTAGTGCTTACATCATCTAAATAGTCAGTGTTTAAAATCCGGTAAACATATTCTGCCCTTACATTAAGTACTGGCGACAGTTCGTATTTAACACCAATGCCAACCGGTATACTAACTTGTTGCAGACTGTAAGGTTTGTTTTTAGGGTATTCAGTAAAGCCCTGGCCTTCGGTACTTAGTGGTTGAAGATCTACCCACTTATTTAATAATTTTGCCTGTGGGTTAAAAGAAAAAAAGCCAACACCAAACATAGCATAAGGCGAAAACCTGGGCGCCTCTGTATTTTCGTCGTATTTTTTAAAAATGTATAAAGGATGAATTTCCAAAGCTGCCATAAATTCAGTTACGTTACTTCTAAAGCTGAGGTTACGTTCGTACCGGCCAAATGTTGATGTTTTTACTTTTTTTAAGATGCTGTCATAAGCTTTTACCTGGCCAAAAGTACCTTCAAGACGTAAAGCAACTGCATTTTTATAAATAACATTTACATAAAGCCCCCCGGCAAACTGGGTGTTTCCAAAATTAAGATCCTTAATAAATTTTTTACCTATACCCTTCTTTCCCCCTAAATCGGTAAGGCAGTTCATTATACCTACTGATCCACCCAACTCAAAAACAATGGGATTATCATAATAGTTGTTATCGTAAAAATAATATTGGGCGGTGGCTTTTTGCGTTAATGCAGCCATTACAAGAATAAGGCCTGTAGCTAATCTTATTTTTTTCATGTATTAAATATCCATTTGTATTAATAATTGGCCAGGCTTCGATAGGATATTAATTGTATTACAAATAAAGTGATTATTCCTCAATTAATTTTCAAGTTTAATACAATGTTGACAAATTTAAAGATGCTGTATTCAATCCATCTGCTGCACAATACAAAATATAAATTGAAGTGTTACTTAAAAGACCAAAGCCAGTTTAAAATTTATTGAAAAATAAGCGTCATTGTTTTTCGGGTTGCCTCTAATATCACCAATGGCTGTGGTGTGTGCCGGATTTATTTCATTTTGGCGGTTGTGTAAAGCAAGTGCACGGGTAAATTCATCACCAATAAAGTATTTTTGATAAAGGGTTTTGTCAATATAGGTTGTACTAACATCATCTAAATAATCAGTCATTAAAATGCGGTAAACACATTCTGCACTAAAGTTAAAAGTTGAGGATAGTTTGTATTTTATACCGACACCTACAGGAAAATTAACCTGTTTTAACTTATAAATTTTACGGGTTGGGTATTCACTAAATCCCTGCCCTTCGGTGCATAGTGGCCGGAGATCTACCCAGGTGCCGTTGTATTCTGCCTGTGGATTGAAAGAAAAATAACCAACGCCCCCCAATAAATAAGGCGACAGCCTTGGTAGCTTTTCGTACCGGTTATATTTTTTAAAATAGCGGGGGTGTATTTCTGATACAAGTGCCATTTCAAAAATTGTACTTCTAAAACTCAGGTTACGGTCATATCTGCCACCGGTAGATTCTTTTACTTTTTTTAAAACTGCATCGTTGGCTTTTACAATACCCCAGGTGGCTTCGCTTCTTATAACTATTGCATTTTTATAAACCGCACTAAGAAAAATACTGCCTGCCGGTTGAGTGTTTCCAATATTAATATCTTTTATAAATTTTTTCCCAATACCTTTTCTGCCGCCCAGGTCAGTCAGGCAATTCATTATTCCAATAGATCCGCCCACTTCATAAGTAACGTTATTATCGTAATACAAATCATCAGTAAAATCAGCTTGTGCAAAAGCGCATTGGGTGGCAGGCAAGAGTAATGCAAAAAAAGCACTTAAAAAAAGTGTTGATTTTTTCATGAACGGTCTCCTTTGGTTTAAAAATAGTTAAGTTTTTAAAGGATACCGGGAGCTGGACGTTAAATATCAGGTTTTTTTTTAATAGCAACAAATTTACAGAAGTCTTTTAGTCCACATTGACCACATTTGGGGTTACGGGCTGTGCAAATATACCTGCCATGTAATATCAGCCAATGATGTGCTACATGAACATGCTCACTGGGTAAATTTTTTATCAATTGTTTTTCTGCAGCAAAGGGGGTCTTTGCATTTGTAGTAAGCCCTAGTCTTGCACTTACACGAAAAACATGTGTATCTACTGCCATGTTAGGCTGATTGTCTATAACCGAAGTAATAACATTAGCAGTTTTTCTTCCTACACCCGGTAATTGAACCAATTCATCAACCGTCATTGGTACTTCGCCATTAAATTTATCTAACAGCATAATGGCCATACCAATAAGGTGTTTGGTTTTATTGTTAGGATAGGATATACTTTTAATCAGCGGAAAAAGCTCTTCAAAACCAGCCTTACTTAGTGATTGGGCATCTGGAAATTTTTCAAAAATAGCAGGCGTGGTAAGATTTACTCTTTTATCGGTGCACTGTGCCGAGAGTATTACAGCTACCAATAACTGGAAGGGATTATCATACAGCAACTCTGTTTCTGCATTAGGCGCATGCTCCAGGAAATAATTGATAAAAGACTGGTAGCGTTCTTTTTTGGTCATAAAAAAATCCCGATGTTGATCGGGACTAAATTACTTAAAAATAAACCATTTTAAACGGAGGCAGAAAGTTCGCTTACAGCTTTCTCTGCATAATTTAAAATGTTGTCAATTGTTTGGTGGCTGGGTGACATTTGAAGTGTTTTCAGTTGTTTTTGGGCTGAGGTTAACTCTTCAAATTTTTCACGAAGACTCCAGTCTGTTTCCAAAGCAGCTTTTATTGCAGCTGTTTGGGCTGGGGAAGTTTCATTGTACAAATACAGTAATAAATCTTCCTGGGTAAAATTGTGCATAGCAATTTAAGTGGCTTGTGTTAAAAAATTAAATATCCATTATCCGATTACTTAAACGGTATTTATACGGGGATATTGTATTTTATCGCAAAATTATTTGCTTTCGGAGGGGGGATTTATAATAAAAAGGTCTTCATTATCTTTTTTCATCATGTAATTTTCCCGGGCATATTTTTCAATAGTTTGGGGATTTGTTTTCAAAAGATCAAGGTCTTTACGGGTATCAACAATCTTTTTGTTAAGATGTGCCTCGCTTTGTTGCAATTTATTAAGCGTTTGAATACGGTTTATACTTGATGGAATGTCTTTTGGATCAAAGAAAAAAATCCACACTAAAAAGAATGTGCCGGCTAAAAAATACTTGTCTTTTAACCAGGATGGTATGTGTTTTAAAAACTTCAATTCTATGTGTTTAGAAGTTTAGAGTTTAGAAGTTTAGGGGTTGCTTTTACTAAACCCCTAAACTTCTAAACTCTAAACCAATGCTTATTTACCAAATTTAATCTTTCCTTTTGGATATATGGCGCTTTCACCCAGCATTTCTTCAATACGGATAAGCTGGTTGTATTTAGCCATACGGTCGGTTCTGCTGGCAGATCCGGTTTTAATTTGTCCGCAGTTTAATGCCACAGCAAGATCCGCAATAGTGGTGTCTTCTGTTTCTCCACTGCGGTGGCTCATAATGGTATTAAAACCAGCCTGCTGTGCCATGCTTACTGCATTAATGGTTTCGGTAATGGTACCAATCTGGTTTACTTTTACCAGTAAGCCATTGGCAATACCTTCTTTAACGCCTCTTTCCAAACGGGTAACATTGGTTACAAAAAGATCATCACCTACCAGCTGCACTTTTTTACCAATAGTATCGGTTAAGTTTTTCCAGCCAGCCCAATCATCTTCTGCCATACCATCTTCAATACTGCAGATAGGATATTGCTTAGCCCAACTTTCCCAGAATTTTACCAACTGATCGCTGCTTATTTCTTTACCACTGCTTTTATGAAATACATACTTTTTCTTTTTCGAATCCCAAAGCTCACTATTAGCAGCATCCATGGCAATCATGATCTGGCTGCCGGTTTTATAACCTGCAGCCTGTATGGCTGTTAATACAGTTTCAATGGCTTCTTCGTTGCTTTGAATATTCGGTGCAAATCCACCTTCATCACCCACATTGGTACTAAAGCCTTTTTTCTTTAATACACCTTTTAAAGCATGAAAAATATCAACGCCCCATGATAAACCTTCGCTGAATGTTTTTGCACCAACAGGCATTACCATAAATTCCTGGAAGTCGATCTTATTATCTGCATGTGCACCACCGTTTAAGATGTTCATCATCGGGATGGGTAAGATCTTTGCATTGGTACCACCGATGTAACGGTATAAAGGCAGGTTAGCTTCTAAAGCTGCCGCTTTAGCTACAGCCATACTTACTGCTAAAATTGCATTTGCACCCAGTTTACCTTTATTCGGTGTGCCATCCAATGCAATCATCATTGCATCAATGCCTGTTTGATCAGCAACATCCCAACCTAATAAACTATCTGCTAAAACAGTATTTACATTTTTTACAGCTTTTAAAACGCCTTTGCCGCCGTATTGCTTTTTATTATTGTCTCTTAATTCAACAGCTTCATGAATACCGGTGCTGGCGCCACTTGGTACTGCCGCACGGCCCAGGTGTTCGTTTTCGGTTAAGATATCTACTTCAATTGTAGGATTGCCACGGCTGTCAAGTATTTGACGGGCATGAATGGAGGCGATGTAGCTCATTTTCTTTGTTTGATTTTTAATTATTAATTATGTTGTAGTTAAACTTCTGAATACTTCTTCCAGGCTGTTACTTTCACTTTGCAAAGAAACAATGTTCCAGTTATTTTTTAAACTCAGTTCCATTAATTGTTTTCTTACACTTTCGGGGTTAGCGGTTGAAAGTTGAAAATTAAATGCTGAACTTTGTTCAACACCCGATACTTCATTTATTTTTTGTAATGCAGCTGCAGGTACTTCCTCTTTAAAAGTTACCAATACCACATGCTTATCTGTTTTATCTTTTTGCAAATTGCTTAAAGTATCATCTGCCACAATATTTCCTTTATTTATGATGATAACCCTGTCGCAAATAGCTTCTACTTCCTGCATAATATGAGAAGAGAATAATACAGTTTTGTTTTTACCCAATTCTTTTATCACTTCTCTTATCTCTACTATCTGGTTGGGATCAAGTCCGCTGGTAGGTTCATCTAAAATCAATACATCCGGGTTGTGTATTAAAGCTGCGGCTAAACCAACTCTTTGTTTGTATCCTTTACTAAGCTGACCGATTTTTTTATTGGCCTCTACCTGTAAACCTACAGTAGCAATTACTTCTTCAATTTTTACTTTTATATTTTCAACTTTATGTATGCCGGCAATAAATGCTAAATATTCCCTTACATACATGTCAAAATATAAAGGATTGGCTTCGGGCAGATACCCGATTTTTGTTTTAGTTTCATTACTGCTTTCATCAACGGTTATGCCGCATACAGCTGCAGTACCACCGTCTGCTTTAAGATAACCGGTAATCATTTTCATGGTGGTGGACTTGCCTGCACCATTGGGGCCAAGAAAACCAACAATCTCACCTTTGTTAATGGAAAAAGAAATATTATTAACCGCTTTTTGGGTGCCGTAAATTTTAGAAAGATTATTTACAGTGATGGACATTTTAAAAGGTTATGTTGCAAAAGTAAAAACGCCAGGTTATAAAATCCGACGTTTTTATTATTAGTTCGTTATTTATTTTCTCCTCCGTTGTCAGGCCCTTGTTGCGGCCTTCCGCCCTGCTGCCCACCACGATTTTGTGGGGGCCTTTGCTGTGGCCGGTTTTGTTGTCCGCCCTGTTGTGGCCTTCCACCTTGTTGGTTGGGCCTTTGTTGATTGGGGCGTTGCTGGTTTTGTCCGCCACGGTTCTGCTGATTACCTCCTTGCTGTGGCCCACGGTTTTGTTGATTGCCACCAGTTTGTTGTGCCCCTCTTTGATCATTGCGCCTGTTGCCTTGCTGCTGTCCGCCACGTTCGTTCTCTCTTCTCTTGCGGCTGGTCTTTTCCAGGCTCTTTAAACTGATCTGTCCTACCACATCTGCATAAACCGGTTCAATATCTTTTGGTTTATTGGTTACCACTTCTACAGGTTCCAGATCGGCAGGCCTGATGCCCTGGCGGTTGAGCTCTTTTATTTTTTTAACCCTTTCAATACTTAGCGGATAATGTTTATTGCTATCCGGCATAGTGTACCACATCAGGTTTTTAAAAATATCCTTCTTCACTAAAAAGGCACGGCTTCTTTCCATCTCCAGCATATCTGCATCTTCAGGAAAAAATTGTAATGCATCCATGTAGGTATCCAGCTCATAATTCAAACAACATTTCAAACGGCCACATTGTCCGCTTAATTTGGTTTGATTAATACTTAAATTCTGATAACGGGCTGCATTGGTATTTACACTTTTAAAATCGGTCAACCAACTGCTGCAACAAAGTTCACGGCCGCAACTGCCAATGCCACCAACCTTTCCGGCTTCCTGCCTTGCACCGATCTGGCGCATCTCTACTTTTACTTTAAACTCGCCGGCGTATAATTTTATCAGTTCCCTAAAATCCACACGATCATCAGCAATATAAAAGAATGTGGCTTTGCGGCCATCGGCCTGTATTTCCACTTCCGCCATTTTCATTTCAAGGTTTAACTGGCGGGCCATAGCACGGCTGCGTATTAAAACCTGGGCTTCCCTGGCTTTGCTCTCCTTCATTTTTACAATATCGGTATCACCGGCACGGCGCAATACTTTTTTAATATCGGGGCTTTTTTCGTCCACATTTCTTTTCTTCATCTGCAAACGAACCAGTTCGCCGGTCATGTTTACCATGCCTACATCAAAACCACTGATGCCTTCTACAGCAATCATATCGCCTTTTTCGTAAAAATGCAGGGTGTTGTTTTTAAAGAAATCTTTACGGCTGCCATTATTAAAGCTTACTTCAATAATGCGGCAACTGCTTTCAGGATCGCTGAAAGGTAAATTGGCCAGCCAGTCGTGTACATTCATACGGTTGCAACCGCCGGTGCTGCAACTGCCGTGGCTTTGGCAACCACCAGGTGCACCGTCTTTTGTGCCGCATCCTCCACTTCCACATCCCATATAGACAACAATTAAGTGTTAGTTAAAAAATAAGAAGGAAGTTTTTGAACCGGGCGGAGAATTACTAATGGGCTTCATTGGCGTTGCACTCTTCAACTATATTTCTATGTTCGGCAGGTAAAGTTTCGTATTGGTTTGCCGTACAGTGAGCCCCGCCGTGGCGGGGACGATGTTGATTAAAGATTATATGCTGATAACAAAATAATCGTTCTTAGTAATTGCCTGTTCTCCGTTTCAATTTCCTCAGTTCACCAAAATTACTGATTTGTTGCTAATAATATGATATAACCTGATGGAAAGGGCATGAAAGAGCATTTTGGCGTTGGCATTACGCTCAATATAGTAGCTGGCCCTGTCTAATTCATTAATGATGGCTTCCTGTTGACCGATAGAACAGATCTTGTTTAAACGTATGGCAAAGTCGTGGTCATTGTTCATTGTTTGTTGTTCGTTGTTCGTTCCCATTGCTCTCAGCCTTATTGCCTGTTCCAGCAAATGAATAAAGTATTTGAGAAACTGCTTTTGTTTTTCCCGGCCTATTTTGGCGGTATCGTCAATCCATTTTACCTGTGCCACGGGGCCGGTTTTTAACACAGCATTCAGCCATTCTCTTAACATGGCCTGCCAATCATCTTCGGCATGTTGTAATAATTGCAGGGCTTCCCGGTAATTGCCTTCGGCAATAGCAGCAATCTGGCTGGCCTTTTCCACGCTGATGCCTTCATTTAATTCCAATGCTGCTTCTACTTCCATATTACTGAGCAAGGGAATTTTTACCAATTGTGTTCTGGATAAAATGGTGGGTAAGATCAAATCTTCGTTCTCAGCTACAAAAACAAAGAGGGTATCAGGCGGCGGTTCTTCTATCAGCTTTAATAATTTGTTGCCCTCTTTACCTAAAAATTCGGGCATCCACATAATAAGTATCTTGTATTCGCTCTCAAAACTTTTCAGGCTCATGGTACGGTTAATATCGTTGCATTCTGTTGCGGTGATATTACCCTGTTTATTTTCGGCACCAATAAACTGCAGCCAGTCGTACACATTACCATATGGGTTTTGAACAATAAACTCCCGCCACTCTTTTATAAAATCGGCACTAATGGGTTTTTCGCCGGGCTTTTTTGTAATTACGGGGTAGCTGAAATGTATATCGGGATGAATGAGTGCAGTTGCTTTTTTACAGGCAGCACATTCGCCACAACTATCGTTGAAGGTTTGTGGTTGGTGGTTTGTGGTTGGTAGTTCGGGGTCTCCGAATAATGAGGGTTCTGCTACGACTCTGGTTTGTTTACCATTTACTTTTTCGCAAACAATGTATTGTGCAAAAGCCTGCGCCAGTTGTAAGGCACCGCCGCCTTCTTTACCTAAAAACAATAAGGCATGGCTCAGCCTGTTGTGCTGAATCATTTGTACCAGTTGTTCTTTAGTATCTTTTTGGCCGGTGATGGAATGGAATTGCATGGGTGCAAAGTAAATTAAAAAAGAAATCCGAAGTTTTTTAAAACTCCGGATTTACATAAATAGTTTTTTAGATTATAATTTACTCGTAATCTCCTCACTCATCGGCTCAACCTTACTTGGAAAATAAGAGATCAGGTTTCCGTTTTCATCCAGTAAAAATTTACCGAAGTTCCATTTTATCTCAGCATCCAATACACCATTTTCTGCTTTGCTGCAAAGCCATTTGTAAATGGGTGCAGTATCATCGCCTTTAACAGAAATTTTTGCCGCCATAGGAAAGGTAACACCGTAATTTTTTTTGCAGAATTCGCCGATCTCGGTGTTGGTGCCTGGTTCCTGTCCGCCAAAATTATTGGCCGGAAAACCTACGATCACCAATTTATCTTTATACTGTTCGTATAGTTTTTCCAGGCCTTCATATTGTTTGGTATAGCCACATTTTGAAGCGGTATTAACCACCAGTATTTTTTTGCCCTTATATTTTGAAAAGTCGATTGTGCTGCCATCAAGCGCTTCAACTTTAAAATCGTAAATAGAGCCTATGGCTGTGACTGCTACATTTGCTGCAGGTGGGTTATTTATTACCTGCGTATTGTTTGTTGGCGCAACACAGGATAATAAGGCTGTGGTAATGGCTAATAATTTTATCATGATTTTATTTTTTTATAGTTGAAATAATAACAAATAAGGAACAGCAAAGTTCACTCCAATTATTCTAATAACAGAACCGTTCATAAAACTGATCAATTTTTTTCGTAACAGCCTAAATCCGGTAAGCCGTTATTCCTATTCTTATCATCCAGGTCTTTGGTAAATGTTGTTGCTGCACCTTTGTTAATACCCGGGGCAGCATTGTTTTTTGTTACCCTGAAATCGTACTTGCGTTTTACCACATCAATTTCGTCAAATAAAGGATCCTGGCTTTTTAAATTACCATTTAAAGTACTGTTTGCCGGATCGTTAGCGCCACGGTAAATATTCTTATCGAATAAAACAGTAAATGCGTTGCTTCCCTGTTTGTTAACCACTACTTCATTATCTACAAAGCCACTGCTATCGGCCCAAAAAATACAATTGCGGAATATGGCATTTAAATTGGCGGTAATTGTAGTGCCACCCTGTATTGCAAAATTGCTTACACTTAAAACGGGGTTTTTATGAGTGATATATAAACCGGAATAGCTGGCTACTGTGCAATGTGTAAAATTATAATCGCCACCATAAATGATGGCAATATTACTACCACAATTACTGATTAAACTGTTATCTGCCTGTAAACTGGTATTAACGCAAAGTATGCCGGCATCGTAAGCATTATCAATTATACACTGGTGCAAAATAATTTTTGGGTTTGCATTTACCGATGGGCTTTGTGCCACAACCGCCTGGTAAGCATTTTTAATAACTGTAAAATTGAGTACATTGTTTTTACTGTTACCACGGAAATAAATTCCGGGCCAACCTGCCGGCAGATCTTTATAATCATTATCTAACCTGTCGCCTGCAAAAACTACTTCATTATTTTTTGTGCCATTTGTAATTAATGTGCCGTCAACAATAATTGGTGCATCGGCATGGGCGTAAATTTTACAACCCTGCGGAATGGTTAATGTTGCGGTGGTATCTATACGGATACCACCAAGAATTATATAGGGTAAAGTATTTGTCCAGCTAACATTGCCGGTAATAATTATATTACTTAAAAAGTTGGCGTTTTGCCCATACGACTGCAATTGTACAAAGCGGTTGTTACTGTTATAGCTGATTAAAATACTATCGCTTACTATAAAAGGAAGATTAGCTGCATTTGGGTTTATGGTAACAGATACAAACACATATATACTATCATTGGCAGCAATTTCAATGTCATTTACTTCTGTGGCTGCACTGCCATTTACATTCATTTTGTAAGATGAAGCTGCGCCACCCATTAGTTTCACTTTGCTTAAGCGTAGTTTCTGATCATTCTCATTAATTATTTTAAAAGATTTGGTAGTGGATCCGGTAGTGGTAAAAATGGTATCGTATTTTAAAGCGTCGGCAGTAAGCCTCAACCTTGCATCAGCACTGGTAATAAAGCTATCTTTTTTGCAGGAGGAAAGGATAAAGCAAAATGCAAAAAGCAGAAAGCAAAAAGCAGGAAATTTATTCATAAATCAAAAATAAACTAAAACTATTTACCGGCATGTGCCAATGTAGCCATATATAACTGCACGCCTTCGGTTTGTGTAAGTAAACTGCCGCATGCTTCTAAAGTGGCACCGGTGGTTATAACATCATCTACCAGTAAAATATTTTTTCCTTTAAGTGAAGCTGGGTTTTTTATTACAAAACTTCCGTCTACATTTTCCCATCGTTCATTACGGTGCTTACGGGTTTGTGTTTCGGTAAAACGCTGCCGGGTAACATTACCGGTAATTACAGGAACATTCATTACAGCAGCTAATCCATCACAAATTATTTTGGCCTGGTTATAACCCCGTTTATGTTCCTTATCTGCAAAAAGGGGTAGGGGAATTAAATAATCGATATGATTAAAGCGGTTGCTGCTAAGTAATGTTTTGCCCATCAGCTCACCCAAATAAACACCAATGGCAGTATTGCTTTTATATTTTAACTGGTGGATGAGGTGTTGTACTAATGATTCTTTTTCAAAATAAAACTGGCTGTGTGCGGCAGCAACCGGTAAACGGCCCCAAAATATTTTTTCAATAGGATTATTTGGATATGCTGCAAAATTGGTATTTGGTAGATCGTTAATGCATTTTAAACAAAGCAGGTCATCTTCCATTAATAAATCGCTGCTGCAGCCTGTGCATATGTGTGGATAGAAAAGATGAAGGGTGGAGGAGAATATGTTTTTTAAAGATTGCATAATTATCTTTTCACTTAAAAACAATTAGTGATTTCTAATAATAAGAAGCAAATGTTTTTTTTCTGTATTTTTTTGAATATATCCAATATAGCATATCAACATACCATATTCATCCATTGTATTCTCCCTTCCAGTTTCTTCAAGCCACTTTGAGTAGCCGGCATCTAATGCTTCGGTTGTAATAATATTGTCTTTCAGCCCCGTTATGTCGATGACCCTGGTTTGTAAATCAACGTAAAGATCAGTCAGTAATTTATTATTCCCGAATAAAAATTCTACTAACAAATCAACTTCCTTTAAAGAATTCAAAAAGCCGCCTGCCTCGATACTTAGATATCCATCTTTATCGGTGAATACAAAATGCTTGATAAAATCATCTTCGTCCTTTATTAAGTTAATATTGAAATGGTCAGTAGCCAGAAAAGTTATATCGAATTTCATTTATTAAAGTGATTGGTTAAAACAAATACTGGTACACTTCTTCCACTTTCCCTAAGGCTACTATCTCAATATTGGTTTTTTGTTTAGGTAAACTTTTAGCATTGTACTTACTTACTATAATTTTTTCAAAACCTAATTTCTCTGCTTCGGCAATGCGCTGCTCAATTCTGTTAACGGCTCTTATCTCGCCACTTAAGCCTACTTCTCCGGCAAAGCAAATATGCTGTGGCAGGGCAACGTCTTCGTAGCTGCTTAACAAAGCACAAACAATAGCAAGATCAATTGAAGGATCTTCTACTTTTAATCCTCCTGCAATATTTACAAATACATCTTTTACGCCAAAATGAAAGCCGCCACGTTTTTCCAGTACTGCCAGTAATAACTGCAAACGGCGTAAATCGAAACCGCTTACAGTACGTTGCGGTGTGCCATATACACTCTGCGTAACCAGGGCCTGTGTTTCAATTAACAGTGGCCGCATACCTTCAATAGTTGCAGCAATGGCAATACCGCTTAAGGCATCTTCTTTTTGTGTAATTAAAATTTCGCTGGGGTTGGTAACTGCTCTCATCCCTTCGCCGGTCATTTCGTAAATACCTAATTCAGCAGTAGAACCAAAACGGTTTTTTAAGGTACGCAAAATCCTGTACGCATAATGGCGGTCGCCTTCAAACTGTAAAACAGTGTCCACCATATGTTCTAAAATTTTTGGCCCGGCTATGTTGCCATCTTTGGTAATATGCCCAATTAAAAAAACCGGCGTGTTGGTTTCTTTGGCAAAGCGTTGCAGTTCTGCAGCAGTTTCTCTTATCTGGCTAATGCTGCCCGGGCCACTTTCAACATAAGGCGATTGTAATGTTTGAATACTATCTACAATAACCAATTGCGGTTTTAATTTTTTTACCTCTTTAAAAATGGTTTGTGTATTGGTTTCGGTAAGCAAATAAAAATTTTCTCCTGTGCCTGCAGCAGGATTTTTTATCAACCGGTCAGCTCTCATTTTAATTTGCTGTTCACTTTCTTCACCACTTATATATAATGTAACCACATCTTTTAAATGTAAACCTATTTGTAAAAACAAAGTTGATTTACCAATACCCGGTTCGCCGGCAACCAAAACAATGCTGCCTAAAACAATGCCGCCGCCTAAAACCCGGTTTAATTCTGAATCGTTGGTTATAATTCTTTTTTCCTCTGCGCTGCTGACCTCATTAATCGAAATGGTTTTTTGCCGGTGCCCTTCATCAACTCCGTTAAATGCCGCCCATTCATTTTCATTTTTTTTATCAGTGCCTTTTACAATTACTTCTTCTACAAAAGTATTCCAGGTATTACAGCTTGGACATTTGCCCAGCCACTTTGCACTTTCATATCCACAGTTCTGGCAAAAAAAACTTGATTTGGTTTTACTCATGTTGTAAAGATAAAGGACGATTGCAGATTGATAATTTTAGATTTAAGAAATAAAAGGGAAGTTGTTTTGCAGCAATCTGTGTAGAATATTAGCGAAAAAAATCTCCGGCATCTGCCTGGTCTTTGAGGTTACTTAAAAGTAAAAGGGCTATCATTACTGACAGCCCTTTATACTTACTAACCCATTAAATTCTATTGCTAAATTACAATTTACGGCCACATAAAAAAATATATTTTGGCGCATGTTGATAAGTTTTGAAAACATCTGAAGTAAAAACAGTACTAGTTAAAATCGTTTTAAATAATTGATAATCAAATGTTTAAAAAGGCAAAAAATCTGTTTAAATCAGGGCAAAGCCTGTGTTAAGAAAAAATTATTTCTTTGAAATATTTGGTTTATAAAATAAACTACTTTACGTTTGTGAAAAATTAAGAGAGATGAAACTGTTGTTTACTTTATGCCTTTTAACACTTACTGTTGCAGCAAAAGCCCAGGTAAAAATTACCGGTAAGGTGCTTGACAATAAAAATAAACCCCTGGCAGGTATTAGTATTGTTTTAAAAGATACTTATGATGGGGCTACCACAGATTCGGCCGGAAATTTTTCATTTAGTACAACAGAAAAAGGGGAGCAGGTACTTGAAGCAACAGCTTCGGGCTATAGACCATATGAGCAAAAAATAAATATTAACGCTTCAAATATTACAGTTGCCGTTATATTAAAAGAATTGGTAACAGAACTGAAAGCCGTAGTGATCAGTACAGGTTCGTTTGAAGCCAGCGATAAAAAGAAAGGAGCCGTGCTAACAGATATAGATATTGTAACCACACCAAGCGCCAACGGCGATGTTACAAGTGCTTTTAAAAGTTTACCCGGTGCACAGCAGGTGGGTGAAAGCGAAGGTTTATTTGTAAGAGGCGGTACAGCAACTGAAAGCAAAATTTTTATTGACGGCACACAGGTAAATAATTTTTTCTATAGTGGTACACCCGGTATTGCACAGCGTGGCAGGTTTAATCCCTTTTTATTTAAAGGAACTGTATTTAGTACCGGGGGCTATTCTGCTTTATATGGTCAGGCCTTATCATCGGCTTTAATTTTAGAAAGTAAAGATTTGCCGGAAAAAAGCGAAGCCGATTTAGGCGTGAGTGTGGTCGGTATTGGAGGAGGTTTGCAGCATTTGTCGAAAGACAAAAAAAGCAGCTGGGGGGTTTCTGCCAATTATACCAATTTAGTGCTGGCATTTAATGTAATAAAGCAAAAGCAGGATTATTTTAAAATTCCTGTAATAGTTGATGGTGACGTTAACTTCCGCTTTAAAACAAAAGGAGGCGGTATGATAAAACTGTATTCTTATTTTAGTAAAACCAATGTGGGTAACCGTACCAATGATATTGATTCTGCCGGCATGAAAAACGCTTTTACATTACAAAACATAAACCAATACCACAATATAAGCTGGAAACAACCCCTGAAAAATAAATGGAAAATAAATGCAGGTATTTCTTACAGTACTAATAAAGACGACATAGGAAATGAATTACAAAATGCGAATAATGTTAAACAGATTATTACTACTCCGGCATTTTATGCGTTTAAAAATTTTTCCTTAAGCACCCATGCTGACTTTTTACAAAACAGGATAGTATTGGAGAAAAAATTAAGCGGGTTAAGTGCTATACGGTTTGGAACGGAGCTTAGCCACAGCAATGAAAAATCTGCTTATACATTATATGACGGTACAAAATTCAGCGAAACAGTAAAGGAAACTATGATAGCAGGTTTTGGCGAATCGGATATTTATATTACCAACAGCCTTGCAGCTAAAGTAGGCGTACGTGCAGAGCATTCGGAGTTGTTAAATAAGTGGAATGCGGCACCAAGGGCATCGCTGGCATATCAAATCAGCAAATACAGTTCTGCAGGTTTTGCCTATGGTATATTTTATCAAAACCCCGAAAGGAAATATTTACCAACAGGAACATTATTAAATTTTTCTAAAGCCGCACATTATATTTTACAATACCAGCTATTAACAGGCGTACAAACATTACGTATGGAATTATTTTATAAAAAATATGATGACCTGTATAAAACCGGTTATAACAGTAATGGAAGAGAGGTGGCAGCTAATAACAATGGTTCGGGCTATGCCAAAGGCTTTGAAGTTTTCTGGAGGGATAAAAAGAGTATTAAAAGCGTGGATTACTGGATATCTTATTCTTACTTAGATACCAAAAGGGATTTTTTAAATTTCCCATCATTAACACAGCCATCATTTGCGGCAAAGCATACAGCGGCATTTGTGTTTAAAAAGTTTTTTCTTCCCTGGAAAACACAATTTAACCTTAGTTACAATTTTGCAACAGGCCGGCCTTACTACAGGATAGCTTATGACAATAACCAGAATAAAAATGTATTTACAGATAAAGGCACTACTATCAATTACAACAGTTGTAGTTTTAGCGTAAACTATTTGCCAACCATTGGCAGAAAAGACACCAAGAACTTTGCCGTTTGGGTGCTTGGGATAAATAATGTGCTTGGGCAAAATCAGGTGTACACTTACAATTATTCCAGCGATGGAACCCGTAAAGAAGCTGTTACACCACCAAGCAAACGTTTTGTATTTATCGGGTGTTTTTTAAGTTTTGGAACCGACAGAACACAGGATGCTATTAATAATAATTTATAGGCCCCATCCCAACCCTTCCCCCGTGGGGAAGGAGAGCGAAAGGGTAGTATTGAATTCAAAAGGATTTTCAAATGCAACACGAACAATATTTCATAATCTTCTAAACAATCTCCTCATTCCCTCCCCCACGGGGAGAGATAGAGGGGGCTTTTAAAACTATGTCAAATTATCAACCAGCACCCGAAGGAAAAGACCCTGAACTTTGGGAGATTGCACAAAAAAGGGCCAGCTTTAAAAATCATTTGATTTCTTACATCATTGTAAATGCCTTTTTATGGGCACTATGGTTTTTTACTGGTAATCAACACCGGGTTTTCAGTTTCTCGGATTGGAATACACATCACTACCCGTGGCCAATATGGACCACTTTAGGTTGGGGTATAGGCCTTGCATTTCATTTTGCCGGAGCTTATATTTTTCCAAAGGCCAACTCAGTAGAAAATGAATATCAAAAATTAAAAAATCAAAAAAAATAAGTTTAAAAACAATTAAAAAAAATACAATGAAAAAAATAATTATTGCTGTAGTGTTACTTTCTCTTTCTGTTGTTTCCTTTAGCCAAAGTGAAAAATATATTGCTGCAATGCAAAAAAACCTTGCTGCAATGGATACCAGTTTTAAGAACCCGGCAAACCTTTTAACTGTGGCTAATAGCTTTGAGCGTATTGCCACAGCAGAAAAAAGCCAGTGGCTTGCTTATTATTATGCAGCATTTTGCCAGGTAAATTATGGTTTTATGGAGCAGGATAAAGATAAAATTGATGCTATTGCAGATAAAGCAACTGATTTAATTAATAAAGCAGATTCGTTAATGCCAAATAACAGTGAGATCAGTTGTATAAAAAGTATGATAGCAAGCTGCCACATGATGGTTAACCCAATGCAGCGCTGGCAGGAGTATGGAGGAGAAAGTAATGGCAATATGGAAAAAGCCATGCAGCAGGATCCCACAAATCCAAGGCCTTTTTATTTAAAAGGGCAAGGACTGAAGTATACACCTGAACAATTTGGCGGTGGTTGCAAAACAGCAAAAGCGGAGTTGCAAACTGCAATGGATAAATATGCTGGATTTAAACCTGCCAGCGAACTGCATCCTAACTGGGGTAAAATGCAGGTAGAAATGTTATTGAAAGATTGTAAGTAATTGAGTTCAGTAGTTTAGGGTTTAGAAGTTTAGTGCTGTAACAAAATGTTTTTGCTAAACTCCTAAACCCTAAACCTCTAAACTTCTAAACCAAATACAAACATGGAACAGGAAAATTTTTCTCCACAGGAAAGCCTTAAACTGATACAGACAATGATTGCAAAAACCCGTAGAGATATGGGGGATAACAGCAGTCAGTTTTTATTGTGGGGCTGGGTAACTTTTGCTGGCTTCATTGGCCAGTTCATTTTAAAAAATGTATTTGCTTATCAAAAACATTATTTGGTGTGGCTGGTTACATTACCAACTGTTTTTATAAGCATTTATCTTGGCAATAAGCACCAAAAGTTACAAAAAGTTAACACCTACCTGGGCGACAGTATGAAATATTTATGGATGGGGATGGGGATAAGCTTTTTTGTATTAAGTATTATTTTCAGCCGCATGGGATGGAGTAATAGTGTTTTCCCTTTCTTTATACTTTTTTATGGAATGGGAACATTTATATCGGGTAAGTTTTTACAATTTACCCCATTGATAGTTGGAGGAATAGCAGCATGGGTACTGGCAGTTGGGGCTACTTACGTTACCTACGATTACCAAATGCTGTTTGCCGCCGCCGCAATTTTATTCAGCTATATTATACCGGCATACCTGATGCGCCAAAAAAATAACCCCTTGTAAATATTTAATAAGAAGGCAATGGAAGAACATAAAATGACCGAAAAGGAAAGTCTGGAGTTAATCAGCAAAATGATTAACAAAGCCAAAAACAGTTACCATGATAGTGGTATTGGCCCAATACTCTGGGGTAGTGTAATTACCTTGTGCAGTTTAGTTACGTATTTTCAAATTCGTTTTCAATTTAAATTACCATTTGATATCTGGCTGCTTACATTAATAGCAATTGTGCCACAGATATTTATTGTAGCAAAGGAGAAAAAGAATAATAAAGTAAGGAGTTACGATGACCATATTATGGATGCTGTATGGATGTGTTTTGGTATAAGCATCTTTCTTTTAATATTTATTAATGCAAATATTGTTAAACAACTGAACCCTGTTTTTCAAACTTATATTGATGTAAAAGGCACCAGGCCGGAGTTTAATTACAGCAGTTTTACAACTTCTTTCTTTTTATTGCTCTATGGCATTCCTACAATAATTACCGGTAGTTGCCGTGGAATGAAGCCGATGCTTTTCGGCGGAATAGTTTGCTGGATTTGCTGTATTATTTCTGTTTATACAAAGGCTGAGTGGGATATGTTGCTTACTGCTTTTTCTGCAATATGTGCATGGCTGATACCAGGAATTATTTTATGGAGCCGGTATAAAAAAATGAGTGCTACAAATGTTTAAAGAACTGGACCCCATATTGCACTCTCAACTGCGGCTGGCAGTTATTTCACTATTGATAAGTGTAAAAGAAGCCGAGTTTACTTTTTTAAAAGAAAAAACTAACTCTACTGCCGGCAACTTAAGTGTGCAGATAAATAAACTTAAAGATGCAGGTTATATTGATGTAACAAAACAGTTCAGCAATAACTATCCGCAAACCATTTGTAAAATAACTGCAAAAGGGATTGATGCTTTTGAAGGATACGTAAAAGCATTGCAATCTTATATGAATCCTAACGGGCAATAAAAAACCCTTTCAATTACGAAAGGGCCTTTTGTTTGTGCCTGGTTATCAAAAATGCTTTATTTCCATACTAATAGTTTTGTACTGAATGTTTCATTGTTGGTATTTAAACGAACAGTGTAATAGCCGTCGTTTAATGTTGTAATGTTGTTTATAACAATTGTATTGTTACCAGCCAATAATGAAGCCTGTTGTTTTAGTACTATTTTTCCTGCAGCATCAAAAACGGTAATATCTCCTGTTGCAGCCTTATTCATTTTTATCTTTAACTGTGCATTGGTGCTTGATGGATTAGGTGAAATAATCATTTCACCATTTACCCAATCTGCAATTTTTACCGATACAATATTGGTAAGTTTCATACTGTGTTCCATATCTACAATCCTTACTCTGTAAAAAACATATTTTGATCTAAGCCCGGCAACATTGTCGGTAAATTTATATTGTTGCACCGATGTAAGGTTGTTGGCTTTTACAAATCCGGCAACTTCAAAATTAATCCCGTCAGCACTTCTTTGTATTTCATAGCTATCAAGATTATGTTCCTGTAAGCTTGTCCAAACAATATTTGTTTTGCCATTATTATAATTAACAGCCAGGTCGGTAATTGAAACCGGTAGCGGGCCTGCAACAGGTAAAGTAAAGCACCCGAATTTTGCTCCATATTGTTTTGTCGGCTGAATACTTATGCTGTTACAGTTTGCAGAAGGTGCTTTATAATCATATCCCATCCTGAAAGAGATGGCTGTTTGCGGTAAAAAATAAATGGATTTCTGTATAACCTCTCCACATCTCGATACACCATTTCTTTCTGTTGTGCTGCCATAGGTCAATAACCAATCTCCTATAATACCTGCATCATTTAGTTCAGTAGTTGCAGTGCTGTAGTTTACGGGATCGTTTCCATTAATTTTCACATAACTTGTCTTTTTGTGCCAACCATTATTACCCTGCGTATTTCCATCTATATCAAAATGTAAGTAATTAAGATTTGAAACTGCAATTTCTGTACTGCTGACAGGAGCACCATTGCCGTAATAATGAGTGTAGAATTTAACGGTAAATTCAACATAACCCAATACATCATTACAGGAAAGTATTTGATTTGGTGCAATACGTGGAGCAAATAAACCGGACTGCGTTCCGGTAACATTGGTTTCGTTTGTTGCCCCGTCATCATCAATATTTGGGCTAGTGGCGCCACTCATTGTAGCATTAACTATTGCGTCAATTGAAATTACAGCATCAAGGTTAAAGCCGGGAATGGCATAGTTGAATTTATATTTTGCTCCAACGGTTAAGGGGTTTCCTGTGCCGGCAATTTGTACTCCATTTCTAAAGTCGGATGTAATTGCAGAAGAGCCTGTGCAGGCCTCAAAATTAGATTGGGTACAAACCTGTGCATTTAATGCAATTATGGTAAGCAGGAAAAATACAAACGTAAAAATATATTTCATCTTGTGTGATTTATGTAGTTATATCTTACAGGAGTTAGCCGGTAAAAATCACAGTATATTGGATACGTTGGAACAGTTTTTTTTAAGATAATGGAATTTCAATTGCTATATGGCAATGTAGTAAATTATATTAGTCAGTGGGAGTTTGCGTGGTTAGATCAAGAATAAGTGGTACGGGTTGTAAGCAGGTACAAACATAGTCAGTTTTTATTTGCCATGCAAGCTTTTTAAACACTTTTTAAACTGATATTATACCTTTGCGAACAAATTATTGTTATATCCGTTTTACCTTTACCTATATTTTAATATATGCCGGCAATAATCAGTGTCACTAATCTCTCTAAAAAATTTAAGGATATTACTGCGGTTGATGGGCTTTCATTTACTGTTAATGAAGGTGATGTGTATGGGTTTTTAGGTCAAAATGGTGCCGGCAAGTCCACCACCATACGTATGTTATTATCATTAATTAAGCCTACGGGAGGTGATATAAACATTTTTGATAAAAACCTTTTTACGCACCGGAATGAAATATTAAAGCAAACAGGTGCTGTAATTGAAAAGCCTGACCTGTATAAATATCTTTCAGCTTACGAAAACCTCTCCATTTTTGCAAAGATGAGCGGTATAAAAGTTACACGGGATTTATTGATGCAACAATTAAAATTGGTTGGTCTTGAAGACAGGGCTCAAAGCAAGGTAAAAACTTTTAGTCAGGGCATGAAACAACGTTTGGGTATTGCTGTGGCGCTGGTGCATAGTCCAAGGCTGATTATTCTGGATGAACCAACCAATGGGCTGGATCCACAGGGTATTGCAGATATGCGTAACCTAATTTTGTATTTGAGTAAAGAAATGGGTAAAACAATTGTCGTGTCATCTCATTTATTAAGCGAAATAGAAATAATTGCCAACCGTATACTCATTATTAATAAAGGTAAAAAAGTGGTGGAAGGCAATGCTGCTGCATTACTTGATCCGGCAAAAACAATTGTAGAGATAGAAACATTGAATAATGCAGCTGCAAAAATTATATTACAACAGTCCGATTGGGCATCATTTATACTGCCATCTGCAGATGCATTAAGATTACAAATGAATAAAACTAATATACCTGCACTTGTAAATTACCTTGCAAAAATGGAAGTAGCAATACTATCCATTCAGCCCCGTCATTCTTTAGAAGATTATTTTCTTTCACTTACAACTCAGCAACAGCATGTGGACATTATTACAAATTGAGTTGTTTAAAATAAGTAGGCGCCCCCGGACATATATTGCTTTTATTGCGATTGCTGCCATTGTATTTATTTTTCAATTTGCCTTTAAAGCAGATGGGCAAAGCTATATGGATCTATTGTTGCAAAGCGTTAAAGATACATTTGAGTTTGAAAGAGTTAAAGCTATCAACGGTTATTTTATGTGTTATATCATACTTAACACATTATTGATACAGGTGCCAATACTGGTAGCATTAATTGCTGCAGACTCTATTTCCGGCGAAGCTAATATGGGGACATTGCGGTTATTAATTTCTAAACCTATAAGCCGTACACAATTAATTTTAGTAAAATTTGCTGCCGCAACTATTTTTACAATTTTGTTATTGGTGTGGATGGCAATAACGGCTCTTGTATTTAGCTTGTTGATTTTTGGTGCAGATGATATGTTGGTATTCCGTTCTAAAGGCGAAGAATCCCAAATATTACTGATTACAAAAGATGATATAGTATGGCGTTACATAGCTGCATTTGCTTACGCTACAGTTGCGCTTACCGTTATTGCAGCACTGGCATTATTTTTATCCATTTTTGCAGAAAATTCTATCGGGCCAATTATTGCCACCGTATGTATTGTAATTGTATGTACCATTATTTCCAATATTAATGTTCCTATTATCGACAAAAATGTAAAACCGTTTTTATTTACCTCGTACCTGGTTGGCTGGAAAGGTTTTTTTTATATCGGTACAACTGATGAAGGCGAAACAATAAAAGGCAGTATAGAAAACTGGCCCGCCATCAGGAGGAGTTTGTTCATATTATTAGCCCATATTTTTATTTTGGTATCAGCATCGGTAATTGTATTTAAAAGAAAAGATATTCTGTCATGATGAAATTTATAAGAAAGGCTGCGCCGCTCACTTTGCTTTTTATTTTTACCGGATCTGTATTGCTTACAGCGCAGGATGCGACAGCACTGGTGCAAAAAGTAAAAGCCAAAATTGAAAAAGTAAATGATTATGAAGCGGCGGGTAAAATGAAAACTAATGTAACGTTTTTGAAAATTCCTGTAGCAACAGTAAAGATCTATTTTAAAAAACCTAACCGCCTTAAAATAAAAAACGAAAAGGGAATTTCTTTTGTACCAAAAGGTGCGGTTAATATAAATTTAAACAGTGTAATAAGCAGCGGCAGTTATACTGTGCTGGATGCAGGTACCGATAAAATAGGCAGTACTGTTGTACGGGTGGTAAAATTATTGCCCGAAGATGATAATGCAGATGTGGTATTATCTACTTTATATATTGATGAGACAAACCTGGTGATAAAAAAGGCCAAAACCACAACCAGGGAAAATGGCAGCTACGAGCTGGAAATGAGTTACGGAAAATATATGGAGTATGGCCTGCCGGATAAAATAATTTTCTCTTTTAATACCAAAGATTATAAATTGCCCAAAGGCGTAACCTTCGATTTTGATGACGGAGCAGACAATCCAAAAGCTGCTGACAAGGCAAAAAATAAAAAGGGTAAAGCCGAAATAAGTATAAGCTCTTATACTATTAATAAAGGTGTGGCCGATTCGGTCTTTCAATAAATAGTAATGCAACCATTGCCATATAAGTTGTATCTTAATACAAAACATACAACTATGGCAATTTTAAAAGTAATTGAAATTTTAGCCAACTCTAAAAAGAGCTGGGAAGATGCAACTCAAAACGCTGTTAAACATGCAGCAAAATCTCTACGTAACATTAAAGGCGTAAACGTAAGTAATATGAGTGCACAGGTAGATAAGAAGGGAAATATTACAGAGTATCGTGTAAATGTAAAAATCAGTTTTGAAGTAGAGTAGCAAAAGACAAACGTTAAAAGTTGATGGTTGAAGGCGACTTGCAGTATACAATCATCAACTTTTAATTATTTTATTCCGGTATTTCAGATATGCGTTGATCCACAGCTCTTGCCAGCATTCCTGCGCTTATTTTCTTAAGAGGATTTTTATATTGCTCGTCAAATTCTTTCCTGTTATTAATAATATCAATGCATTTAAAAATCGCTTCTCTAAATGAGGCTTCATCTACTTTGCCTTTTCCGGCAATATCAAAAGCCACACCATGGTCAGGCGACGTTCTTACTCCGGGTAAGCCGGCGGTAAAGTTTACACCTTCACCAATTGCCAGCGATTTAAAAGGAATCAAGCCCTGGTCGTGGTACATAGCTAAAATACCATCAAATTTTTCATGCTGTCCCCTGGCAAAAAATGCATCGGCAGGATAGGGGCCAAAACAAAAGACATCCTTTTGTTTAGCTTCTTTAATTGCAGGCTTAATAATTTCTTCGTCTTCTTTGCCAATTAATCCTTCATCGCCTGCATGTGGGTTTAAACCAAGTACTGCAATCCGTGGTTTAGTAATACCAAAATCCTTTTTTAATGAGCTGTTGATGATTTGGAGTTTACTTAAAATGTTTTCTTTGGTAACATACTGTGCAATATCTTTTACTGCAACATGTTCTGTAAGTAAGGCCACTTTAATATTTTCTGCCACCATAAACATCCCTACATCGGCAGCGCCAAATAAGTTTTTTAAATAAGGCGTATGCCCTGTAAAATTAAACTCTTCCGATTGTGTATTTTTTTTATGAATAGGAGCTGTAACTAACCCGGCAATTTTACCTTCCTTTAATGCCTGTGCCCCAGCTATTAAACTTTTTACAGCATATTTACCCCCGGTATCACTTAAAGTACCCGGGGTAATATTTACTTCCTCTTCCCAACAGTTAAACAGGTTTACCTGTTTGTGGTTAATGCGGCTAAACTCTTTTATACTGATAAAATTGATATTGGTATCCGGTACGCTTTTACGGTAAAAATTAAGCACTTTATTATTTGCAAAAATTACAGGCGTGCAGATATCCAGTATCCGGTTATCACTAAAGGTCTTTATTATTAATTCAATACCAATACCATTAATATCACCACAGGTGATGCCAATTACAGGCCTGTTTTCAATTACTAAGCTCATATTGTATACCAGTTAAAAAGTAAAAATACAATATCTTAAGTTAACTATTAAAAACACATGGTAGATAGTATCTGTATAATAACAAAGCAGCCTTTAAAGGCTGCTTTGTTATTATTATGTATTGGGTAATAAAAACTATTGTTTTATCAATTTAATTGTTTTTGGCGCCTGGCCTGCAGAATAAGCAGTAACCTGGTAAGTACCTCTTGCCAGCGACTGTGTATTAACTGTAACCAGATTTATACCAGGTAATAGCTGGGTTATCTGGTGATTAATAATTCTTCCGGAAAAATCAGAAATACTGATGGTAACCTGCGATTTTTCACCGGCATTAATTTTTATTACCGCATTTTCAGTTGTAACAGGGTTAGGGCTTATATTCAATAATTCATATCCCTTTGTTTTTAGCATAAATGATATGGTGTTGCTGTAATATGCTTTTCCATCTTCATCAATTATTTTAATGCGGTAATAGTTCATGCCACTTAACGGATGTTCATCTATATCATCAAATGGCTGGCTGCACCTGGCCTGGTCAACAGTTAATGCTGCAATGGATTTAAAATGCAGTCCATCGGCACTACGTTGTATTTCAAAAGTTACTTTGTTTGAAGTGCAATTAGCTTTCCAGTTTAATAAATGTTTGCCATCAGTCTGTACACCTTTAAAATATTCGAGTGTTACTGCAAGCGGCCCTAGTGGGGCGCTGGTAATGTAAAAACCAGAGAAACTGGTTACAGGAACGGTAACTTCCCACCAGTTACGTGTAGCATTCCATACTACTGTAAATCCGCTTATTGTGGTATTAAAATCCTGCGAGGGTCCGGTATAATTATTAGGATTTGTGCCGGTGCCATGAAATTGCCTTAGTACAAGATTGCTTATACCTGTTGCATCAGCAGGACCCGTAGGCAATAGTTTATATCCGCTGTCATTTGCTTTTGTGTTATAATTTGTAAACTCACTTTGCAGGTAATATAAAGTAATGGTAGCGGTAGAAGTAGCAGGATATGGATTAAGTAAAGGCTCAATATCATACTTTCTTGCAACGTATAAAGAAGAGGTTCCTCTTTTAGTGGCACCAGTGTCTAATTTAATACAGGTATTAATGGAGTTAGAAACCGGAGAACCTCCGGAGGGCAGTATATTTGAAATAAGATTACAATTACCATCACGGTAATTTGTACCGGTAGGCGACACTGAAATATTCTGGCAAATTTGTGGGCCGCCTGCTGTTGCAGCTAAAGTATATGATGCCGGGTTTACAGTAACAGTAACTGTTGTGTTTCCTGTTGCGCTGTTAACTGTGTTAAGGGCACTTACAGTATATACTGTTGTTATAGCCGGTGTGGCAATTACTGTTGCACCGGTTGTGGTATTTAAACCTGTTGCAGGCGACCAGCTGAATGTAATATTGTCTGGCGTAAACCTGTAAGCATTTCCTCCAACGGGCACAGCCCAGTTTGCAGTATTGTTTCTTCCTGTTGAAACAGCAGCTACGGAACCTGTACTGTTTTCAACGCCTTGCGCTTTAGGCACAGTTGTGTTAGTACAACTTGTTGTATGTATCTCTACTATATTAGTGGTTTCGTACAAAATAACCTGCACATTGGCTCTTGAGGCAACAGGCCCAGCAACAAATTTTAAATTGCTGTAGTCAATTACAAACGCCCTGTTAGGGGCTGATCCGACTTCGAAATATTGAAGCACTGCATCATTTTGTACAGCATTATATGTTGCAGCAAATGTAAGGTCGCTTGTAATTGCATGAATTACATTATTGGGCGCTATTGCATTTGGAAGCACAAAGCCAAGTCCTGTTGTTGTAGAATTACTGCCACCCAACCCAACCCATCCATTGGTGCTGATGTTTACAGCATTAAAAGTGTTGCCATAAAAGCGAAAAGTAAAAGGTATAGTAATATTATCCCATCTTCCATTATCCAATGTACCGGTACTAAGTGGCTCAACAAAGCCATTAACGTGATCAACTAAAAACGTTGTAGCA
Source organism: Ferruginibacter sp. (assembly GCA_017983695.1). GTDB lineage: Bacteria > Bacteroidota > Bacteroidia > Chitinophagales > Chitinophagaceae > Ferruginibacter. Next base: position 226,326 of record JAGOAX010000005.1, on the reverse strand, counting down.
AAAAGATTGGGGTCGTATGCAGCATTAGATATTGCAGCTACTGTGTAGTTAACAGGTGTTGCAGATGCAGTAATAGAAATTGAATTACCATCGCAAATATTAGCAACAGCACTGGTAGGGTTGGTTGTAACGGTTAATTGTGCAAAGGCAATATTTGCCAGGCAAAGCATTACCGGTAACAGGTAGTGTTTTTTCATTGAAATTGGATTTATCTAATTTGAGGAAACGAAAAACGAAAAATTATATTGTAGTATAAATATTACTGGTGTAGCGGTTTTTTATTGAAAATATCCGCTGCATAATTTTTTACGATCGTCATATTATTTTCAATGGTATTATATTTTACCCTGAAATATAATTATGATAAAATCGTAAATAAAAAATATTATAATTAGAAAATAGTAGAACTACGCAGTAGTTTTTCACTGGTATGTAGTAAAAAAAGGAAAGGAAAAGTAATGAAAAATACAATTAATTCTATTCCTTTACGTTTCACAGTTATTCTAATATCCCTAAAACCAGAAAATCATTATCCAGATGAAAAGGAAATTGTACCTTATTACTCTTACTGTAGTATTATTTACATTGCAAATTGCATTTGCACAAGACGATAATACAAAATCATTCACTCATAAATTACATGGTCTTAACGGCCCAACTCCCGGAGGAGGTATTTTACCTAACTCTGTAGGCTTTAGTAATACCGGTGGAAATATTGATGTTGTATATCATCGTTGCGACTGGACAATCAATCCCACTGCAGCAAAAAATATAGCAGGTACTGTTACTACTTATTTTAAAACTACTGCTGCAAATGTCAATGTATTAACTTTAGATTTTAATAAAGCTTCTTTTGATAATGGTTCTTTGGTTGTAAGATATCATGGCACTGTATGTCCCGTATCTTTTCCAGCCAGTGGTGCTGTTAATATTATTACCATAAATTTACCGGCACCTGCACCAATTGTTGCAATTGGTACACTCGATTCTGTAAGTATTACCTATTCCGGTGCTCCACCAGCAGTTTCAGGTCTTGCACAAGGGTATCAAAAAGTAAGTACTGCAGCTAATCAGTATATCACCACACTTTCTGAATCATATGAAGATAGAGACTGGTGGCCATGTAAGGCAGATATGCAGGATAAGATTGATTCAATGGATATTAATATTACTGTTCCATGGAACCCGGGTAATGCTAATGTTGATACTTTTTGGGCGGCAGCTAACGGATTACTTGTAGATTCCGCCATAGCGGGACTGAACCGTACTTTTAAATTTAAAACACGTTACCCGATTGCTTCGTACTTAGTAGCAATATCAGTAGGAAAATTTTCACGTTATTATACCTCAGTAAATGTTAGCGGAACAAATACACAGGTAGCCTACTATATTTTACGTAATACAACAACTCATGCAACTAAAGTTACTGCAATGAATAAAATAAATCCGGTGCTGCAGGCTTTTAGTGTTAAATATGGCGACTATCCATTTAAGTTGGAAAAGCATGGATTTTATGATGGTTTACTTGGAGCAGCGGGCATGGAGCACCAGACTTTTTCAGGTATTGCTAATGGCTCACTTACCAATTTAGGTGTATTAACACATGAATTGGCGCACCAATGGTTTGGCGATAAGGTTTCCTTTGCTACATGGAATCATTTATGGCTTGCAGAGGGCTTTGCAAAATATTCCGAAGCATTGGGAGCAGAATTGGTGCCTGCAAATGGTTTAGATCCAGTAGCTATATTAACGGGTATCAAAAGCACAGCCCGTGGTTTAACAGGAACTCCGGTTATATTAAGTGCTGCAAGTATTGCTAACTCTAATACCATCTGGACAACAAATAACGATAATGCCGTTTATCAAAGGGGAGCTATGAATGTGTCAATGCTTAGAGCAATGATGGGAGATGTTAAATTTTTTCAAGGCCTAAGGGATTATCTTAACGACCCTTTGCTTGCTTATAAATCTGCAACAACTGCCGATCTTCAGAGAAACCTGGAAAATCAGATGTCGGGAGTAAACCTTACTCCGTTTTTTAATTCATGGGCCAGTCCAACAGGAACGGGTACACCAAATTATACCGGAAATTATTACATAAATGGTAATACCATTCAGTTTAATTTAACTCAAACCAGAACTCCTGGAGCTACACCATTTATGCCAATGCCGGTAGCCATAAGAATACGTAATGCAGCACTTACATTAGATACCAATATAGTAATATATCATTACTCACCAACGCAGTTAGGTTATGCAGGCGATCAATATGGAATGGGCCCTGCAGGAAATGCTTTTATAACTTATAACCTTTCTTTTGCACCGTCAGTAATTACTATAGATCCATTTAGTAAAACCATGGCTTCGGGAACTTTAACGCCTGTGGGTTCGCCACTTGATGTTAGTATTCTAAATTTTAGCGCCAGCAAATCTGCAACGGGAAACATCATCAACCTTTCATTAAGTAATAATGAGCCGGTAGAAAAAGTAATATTGTTAAAGAGTTTTGATGGAACCGATTTTATAGAGGCTGGCACAATGACAAACGTAAATTCCAATGGCCAGGTAAATAATTGGGGGTTTACTGATGTTGCTCCAAATTCAAAAACTATTTATTACAGGGCCAAAATATTTACAGCAAACAAGCAATCTTATACAGCAATTGTAAAAGTACAGGGGTCTGTATATAAGGAAGTGATAATATCTCCCAATCCGGCCAGCGACGTTATTAATATCAGCTTTAATAATTTAAATAACGAAAAGACAAGTGTACGTGTGATAAATGCTGAAGGAAAAACAGTAATTGAATCGGTAACTAATAATAATTTTATACATTTTGATGTAACTACTTTGTCATCTGGTATTTATATAACACAGGTGATAAAACAGGGGAAAGTGGAATCCACCACTAAATTCCTGGTTCGTCATTAATGTATAGAATTGACTAATATCCTTTTTAAAAGTACCACTATGAGAAAGTTTTTACTCTCACTATTAAGCTTACTGTGTATTGTACAATACACATTCGCACAACCTGCAACTTATAGTAACCCTATTGGTTTGGGCAGAGGCGCATGTGGAGCTGGTGGCAGCTCCACTGACTCATTGTATTACCTGAATTATCTAACCCCTAATTTAAGTAATTCTGCAACGCCAATCAGGGCATGTAAGCCGGTTTTGCGTACCAACTTTGCTCCTTTGTCGGGTTATTCGGCAGCTAACAGACCATTCTCTATTTTCAATGCAAGTGTGGCATTTAACCCGGCAGATCAAAAAATTTATTATGTGTGGACGGATTATAACGTTCCGTCTCCTTATAAATCATATATATGGAGGTGGGATCCTACAACCTGCCCAACGCCAGCTGCACCGGGTCTTGATACTTTAAAAACATTTAATACAGATATTGGCGGTATAACTTTTGATGCCAATGGTATTGGCTGGCAGTTGGAATTTGTACGGTTGTACCCAACTGGCCCATACAGGGGTATGTTAAGGCAGGTAGATTTTAATACCGGTATTGTAGGCATACCGGATACTTTAGATTATACAGGTGGCAAAACACTCTGGAACGTTGGAACAGGCGATATTACCATAACCCCAAGCGGCCAGATGTATTTCGTCTTTAATAATAAATTATTTACGCCTGATTATGGAAGTGCTGGTGGACCAACAAAGCATATTACCTGTACTTATATAGATACGGTTAGATTACCTGCAGGTAAAACCGGTTTACCGGGCCTGGCATTTGGTAGTGGCGATTTAATTGCTTCTTACTCACCAGGTACAGGTTGTGTTTTTAAAAGAATAGATGGTATAACAGGTGACACTGCATCAATAACCTATACTTATGCGTTAAATAAAGGGATATATTCTACCGATATGAGCCAGATCAACTCTGGAATAGGCCCTGCAAAAAAATTAATATCGGTAACAGCAACCGGTACGGCAAAACAATACGATGTGGTATATGATGTTTATACCAGGAACTTTGGAAATGTACCACTAACAAATGTACAGGTTACCGATAATCTTGGTGCAATAAATGGCCCCTTTAATGTTTCCAATGTAACGGCGGCTTTTACCAGTAACCCTGCTGGTGTTTTATTAAACCCGGCATATAATGGTACAACGGTTACAAGTTTATTATTAGCGGGTCAAAATTTACCATGTTACCCCGTAGCCAATAATAATTTTACAATCCGTATATCGTGCAGATTATCTAATATCGATCCGGGGGTTGTATATAATAACAGTGCTGTTGCTACTGCAAATGGATTTAAAAATGTGGCAGTACGAGATTCGTCAACCAATGGTTCAAGTCCGGATCTGAATCAAAATGATAAAACAGATGATGTGGGCGAAGGGCAACCAACACCATTCATCATTATACTTACCCCTGCATTGGATCCTTGTATAGTGTTAGGTACTACAATGTACACTCAAACATTTGGCGCTGGTATTCCTTTGGCAAACACATTACCTGCCGCACCCAGCGCAAGCACTACCTATACAGGTGCAGCAGCTCAACCACTTGGGTTAAATACTTTTACACTTGCCGATACAGCAAGAAAGGGTGATAATGCAAACTGGGTAAGAAGAAGGGACCATACCGGAAATGTAAACGGAAGAATGCTTTTAGTAAATGCAGATGCTGCTGCCCGGTATTTTTACAGAGATACAATAAATGTGCTTTGTCCGGCTCAGCAATATTCTCTTTCTTTTTATGCCTCATTTGTTGGTAATGCAGCCTATAAAACCGTATGCGACGGATTGGGAGGATTTAAATATTCCAGAGTAAAATGCAGGATAAGAGATGCCACCACAGGATTAGTAATTACTGAGGCCTCCACAGCTTTTATAACAGATAGCTTATGGACTCAATATGGTATAAAATGGGTAATGCCTGCTGGTTATACCGGTGTTATTTTCGAATTGATAAACGATGCTCCCGGAGGTTGCGGTAATGACCTGGCAATTGATGATATTACCTTTGGTACCTGTAGTGCTGCACCAACTGTTTCAGTTAACTCAGTTGCAGGATGTATTGGCGGGTCATCAACTTTTACTTCTGCCTTGTCAGATTCTACTGCACTACCCGGCACTAAAGATTTTCAGTGGCAATGGTCGCCGGCACCCGGTGCAGGCCCATGGACTAATATTGGAGGAGCCACTTCAGCAACTTATACCATTAACCCGGTTGTTGCAGCAGATACGGGTAGATTTTACCGTGTAATAATTGCGGCTACCGGTAATATCGGTGTAGCAGGTTGTCAATATATTGCACCGGGTCTTAAACTAAGCGGTAAAGCACCTTCAACCCCTGCTGCAACTGCTACAAGAAATAAAAATAATATTTGCCCGGGCATATCTGTAGGGCTTGGTTTAACAGGTGGTACTTTAGGTTCAAATGCTAAATGGAAATGGTATACAGGTGCAAGCTGCGGAACAACATTAATAGATTCGGGAAGTAGCATTACTGTTACCCCATTAGTAACTACAACTTATTATGTAAGAGCAGAAGGTGATTGTAACACCACTACATGTCAGCAGGTTACCGTAACAATTTCATGCGACATTGATAAAGATGATGATGGTATTCCTGATTTTGTGGAAAGTAATATACCGGCGGCAATAACAAATGGGTATAATACTTTATACCCGGGATATAAAGATTATAATAACGACTTTATAAACGACGATTTTCAGGCCGATGGAGATTCTGATAATGACGGTACCCCTAATTATTTAGATCCAACTTTCCCCGGCCGGGTGGATAGTAATGGAGATTTGGTTGATGACAGATTTGACCTTGATTTAGATGGCAAAATAAATATGCTTGACCTGGATAGTGATAATGATGGAGTACCGGATGTAGTGGAAGCCTATGGTGCTGATACAGATGGCGATGGTAAAATAGATAGCTTTACTGATACAGATGGTGATGGTCTTTCACAAAATGTAGATGTGAATGCTACCGGCGCTAATAATTCAGGCACCGGCTTAGGAATACCAAATCTTGATGGCGATGCTATAGCTAATTTTCTTGATCTGGACAGTGATAATGATGGTATACCAGACCTTGTAGAGGCAGGAGGAACTGATGCCGATAATAATGGTAAAGTGGATGGTGTGTTTGTAGATGCTAATGCTGACGGCCTTCATGATAGTTATATTACCGGTACAGGTACAGCTTTGTTGATTACCGGAACAGACATAAATGCAGATGGAAGAGCCGACAGTTATCCTAATAAGAATTTAGACAGGGATTTTAGGCCAAATGCTTATGACATGGATAGTGATGGCGATGGCATTGTTGATGTAATTGAAGCCGGCTTAACCGATGCTGATCTTGATGGTATTGCAGATGGTGTTATTGGAACCAATGGTTGGTCAACTACAGTATCGGCATTACCGGCGTTAAACTTAAGAAATACAGATGCATTTGGCAATCCGGATTACCTGGATATAGATTCAGACGATGACGGTATTCCTGATAATATAGAAGGGATGTCAACCGCCGGGTATGCATTACCAACCACTACTGATGCAGATGGTGACGGATTGATGTCACCTTACGATAACCAGGTTGGTTTTGGTGGCGCCGGAATATTTCTTTATGATCATGACGGCGATGGCACACCAGACTACAGGGATTTAGATACTGACGGAGACGGCTCCCCGGATGCAGCAGAAGGAAACGACTGGAACCTTAACGGCTATGCAGATGAAAATGTAACGCTAACCGGTTTAGATACTGATGGCGATGGATTGGATAACCGTTTTGATTCATTAAACTCTGTAACCAATGTGAAAGGTACTTCTTATATGATGGGAACCGGTGGTACATTAACCGGTGATGCAACACCAGGAACAAAAGCTACAGTGCAGAAAAAAACAGTAGCACAAATAAACAGAGACTGGCGTTTTGTAGGAGTGGTGCTTCCGGTACAGTTCATCAATTTTGGCGCAATTCCTGATAATATACAGGTCTTCCTTAACTGGACGATAATTACACCAAAGGAGATTGATCATTTTGAAATTGAACGGAGTATTGACAATGCTACTTATACTAAAACCGGTATTGTTACAGGAACTGGTAAACTAAATGAACAGCAAAGCTTTGCCTTTACAGATGATATAAGTGGTATCGGCAACGATATAATTTATTACAGGATTAAAGTAGTTGGTAAAGCAGGAGAAATTATGTATACCAATGTATTAGTAGTAAGGCGCAACCAAACCAAAACACCGGTAACGATTATGCCTAATCCCGCTAATGATTATGTTTTGGTTAGGTTCTTTGTAGAAAAAGAGTCGGAAGTAACATTAAGGCTGGTGGATAATATTGGTAAAACAGTATTGTTTAAAAAACAGAAAGTAGCAAAAGGAAATAATACCATCCAGTTAAATGATCTTGAAAAGTACAGCAATGGAGTTTATTCGTTGCAGATATTGGTAAATGATGAGGTTGTAACACAAAAACTTATTTTGTCGAAATAACTTTTTAAAAGCAAGAATGTATAAAACGGCTCCTTTTAATTAAAGGAGCCGTTTTATTTAATGCCAGTCTGCATTATTTATATCTGGGCTGCCCGGTTGCAATGAGTATAGATAAATAGGCGTTAATTCAAGGAAATAATAATACCTTACTGTAAGTATTTAATCGGACTATCCTAACTAAACCAAAACAATGAATCATCTTTTACACGGTTATAAATCCATTATAAAGAAGCAAGTACTGCTTCTTATCTGCACTGGCTTTTTTTACACATCATCTTATACACAGGCTCAGGAGAATAAACCTCCTGCCGATTCTTCCGAAGCTAAAATGATGGAGCAGGTAATAATAAATGCTTATAAACAAAACAGGAAACTGTCTGAAGTATCTGCTGCAGTTAATTATGTGGGCCAGCAGCAACTAAACCGTTTCGGTAATAATAATATTATGGCTGCTGTTAATGCCAGCCCGGGTGTACGTATGGAAGAACGTTCACCGGGAAGTTACCGGTTTAATATCAGGGGAAGCTCCCTTCGATCTCCATTTGGTGTAAGGGATGTAAAAGTTTATTTTAACGACATTCCATTAACCGATCCGGGAGGTAATACTTACCTTAATCAGCTTAGCTTTTATAATTTTCAGTCAGTAGAAATTATTAAAGGTGCAGCTGGCAGTATGTATGGTGCTGGTACAGGCGGTGCGGTATTAATAAGTAGTATGCCATCTAACTGGAGGCCTGGTGTAGATATTAATTATACCGCAGGTAGTTTTGCCAATAATAATATCAACCTCAATGTACGTTTGGGTAAACCGGGCAATCAAAGTTCAATTGGCTATAATCATCAAACCAGTAATGGTTACCGTACACAAACTAATATGCGCAGGGATGTGGCCAGCTGGGAATCGTTGTTTAAAATAAATGAACGGCAAACATTTCGTGCCTACATGCTTTATGCCGATCTGTTTTATCAAACACCAGGGGCATTAACCAAAACAGAATATAATGCCAATCCAAAGCAGGCCAGGCCAACTGCAGAAGAAAAAAAGGCATCAATCTATCAGAAAAATTTTACTGTTGGGTTGAGTAATGATTATCATTTTAACAGCAACTGGCAAAATATTACGGCTGTGTATGGTGGATATACTGATTTTACAAATCCAGGTATAAGGGTGTATGAAAAAAGAAAGGAACCGCATTTTGGTGGACGTTCAGTTTTTCAATACCGTAAAGAATCAGGTGGTAACAAATATCAGTTGAATGCCGGGCTGGAAGCTCAGAAAGGTTTTTTTAATACTAAAAACTACAGTAATAAATCAGGTGCTGTTGATACTTTACAATCAGATGATGATATCAATACCTGGTTGTACACTTTATTTATTCAATCAGATATTACTATAAAAAATGGGTGGACACTAACCGCTGGTGCCAGCCTCAATAAATCATCTGTAACATTTACCCGCCTAAGTAAAAGGCCGGTGATTAACCAGGAAATTACTTATAAAAATAAAATAGCTCCACGCATTGCAATACTTAAAAAACTGAGCTCAACTATTTCTACTTATGTAAGTGCTGCCCGTGGTTTTTCTAATCCAACAACGGCCGAATTATTACGTTCTAATGGAACATTGGGTACCAGCCTTCAACCCGGTGACGGGCTGGATTATGAATTTGGTGTAAGAGGAACTGTTTGCAATAATAAACTGCAGTTTGATATCAATACCTTTTCTTTTCAGTTAAAGAATACTATTGTGCAAAGAAAAGATACTGCCGATGTATTTTATTTTACCAATGCGGGGGCAACAAAACAACGGGGTGTTGAAGCAAATGTAATGTATCAGATCATTGATCAGCCAACCTCATTTGTAAGCAATCTGAGAACATGGATCAGTTATACCTATCATGATTTTCACTATAAAGATTTTAAACAGGATACAAATGATTTTTCCGGCAAACAATTACCTGGCGTGGCGCCACAAACAATAGTTGCCGGGTTAGATTTTTCATCAGTAAGAGGATGGTACAGTAATATTACTTATACCTATAGCGATGCAATTCAGTTAAATGATGCCAATACAAATAAAGCAGGATCGTATAATTTATTGGGCCTTCGTGTAGGTTGCAAAAAAATTAACATTGCTAAATTACAATTAGAAATTTTTGGTGGGGTAGATAATATTTTTGATACTAAATACAGTTTAGGGAATGATATTAATGCAGCTGTAGGACGGTATTACAATGCTGCTCCTTCAATAAATTATTATGCAGGAATTTCGGTACAACTGTATAATACCAAAAAAAGATAAATTTTGTAAACAGGTATTGGTAAATGACGAAGTGGTAATACAAAAGCTTATTCTGTTGAAATAATATTTTAAAATAACAATTTATAAACGGCTCCTTTTAATTAAAGGAGCCGTTTTATTTAATACCTGCCTGTAGTATCAGAAAGTGTTTTCATAAAAGCTATGATGTCTTTTTGTTCTTTTACAGACAGCTGTAATTTTTCAAATGGCAACGATTGGTTTGGTGGTGCAATGCCAAGCCCTTTTCCTCCGCCGTTATTATAAAACTCAACCACTTCTTCCAGTGTATTAAAAACGCCGTTATGCATGTAAGGGGCAGTTAACTCAACATTGCGTAAGGTTGGGGTTTTAAAAGAAAACAAATGAATTTTTGCTTGTGTTGCATTATACCTGCCGGAATCGCTATCAAGTTTTGAATTTCTTTTGGCATTTGTTTTTGGCACTCCTATCACTTCGCTTTCAATATAATAATAGCGGGGCGGTTTTGCTCCGCTGAATAATGGCATAAAATGACAGGTACCGCATTTAGCTTTGCCCATAAATATATTAAACCCGTTTATTTCGTTTGCAGTTAAAGTATTCTGCCTGTTCATATGTTTATCAAACCTGCTGTTAAGGGCAATTAATGTACGTTCGTAACTGGCAATGGCATTACAGATATTTTGTGCAGCATTACCTGTAGCGCTACCAGGATAAGCCTTTTGATAAATATCTTTATACTCGTTTTTTGTAATAATATTTTCAGCTACAGTTTGTGCAGCGCCATGCATTTCCAAAGCATTATTTAATACCTGCATTACCTGTTCTTCCAGGTTGCGGCTGCGGCTGTCAGCAAATAAATTTCTTTGTAAAGCTGCATTCCATAATGTAGGTGCATTGCGTGGTAAAGGGGAGTGGCCATCTAAAGCAAGACTGGTTTTAAGCCCGTCGGTAAAGGCTTTGCCGGGGTTATGGCAGGTTGCACAGCTGCGTTGATTATTAGCAGACAGGCCGGTTTCAAAAAAAAGCATTCTGCCCAATTCAATTTTTTCTGGTGAAGTGCCGAAGTCATCTAAAAACCGGTAAGGATTAAAAGCTCCAGGGTTAAATAAAGAGTTGTTTTTGTTTATACCACTGTAATAGAAACCTGCAGGGTTATCTTTCAGCTTATTCACCACTTTAAACTCACCCACTATTTTTGCTATAGGGTTTAAGTAAGTTGTAATAAATTCCATCCTGTTAAAAGAGTTGGGCTTTTTATTATTTTCAAGATAAACCTGCGACGCTGTAAGGTGATGCTCAAGTAATTCATATTTACCCGGTAGCTTTTCGTTAAACTGTGTTTTATAAAATGATAAATAATGTTGCAGGCTGTTTAATGCAGCAGCACATTCGGGTAAAAAATTTTGTGCAGTTTGAGAGTCGAAGCCGGTAATGCCCAATGCCGTAATACGATAAATCTCTTCCATAAATGCATCAAAAATATTGGCATCGCCAAACTCGAACGATTCATTTATGGTTGGCAGCTCAATGGCAAGTCTTACCAATTCATCAACCTGTATTTTTAAATCGCTTTTATTTTCACTTTTATAATGCGGAAAGATTAAACCTTCTATTACCTGCATTCCGTAAGGGTTATTTTCCGGTATATCAGCCTCATCTTCTTCAAAAAAAGGTATTGGTGGGCCATTTAGTTTAATGGCATAAAAATTAAAATAATATTCTGCTATTGTTTCTATCTGTTTGTATATTATTCTAGTTTTAAAAAACTGCAGTTGCATTTTTTTTTCGTTGCCCGATTTAACTGCGTACTGAAGAGCAGTTGCTGCTTTTATAAAACTATCAGCTTGTTGCAGGTAATATTGCTTTACTTTTTTTGCAGAAAGATTGGGCTCAGGATTTAAAAAAGCGGAGACCAGGATGGTCGTAATTAAGATTATTGTAATTAAAAAAAAGCGGATCATAATTTATTATTACCCCAAGTTACTAAAAAGCCGCAATAGCAAAAATACCTGCGTAAAACAGTTGAAAATACCGGTTATAATGCCTGAAAATGCACCTTTTTTTTGATGAAATTATGTAGTAAAAAGTGTACATTTATGTAGTATAAAATCAAGCCTGATAAGGAACCGGAGTAACCACACGAAGGGCTTTTACTTTTTTTGTTAATATCCTATAGGTTAATCAATAACTGTGCAATATCCCATTAATAAAAACGTATCTTATAGGTGATACAAACTGTACTTAATTGAAAAAATAAAAAATTCAATTAAAATTTTAATCAACACAAAACAAGTATAAATGAAAAAAATCTACCAGCAGGTAATGTTTTTTTTATTGATTTTTTTATTTACGCAAAGCGTAAAAATTGCTGTTGCCCAAACACTAACCAGGGGCCCTTATTTACAAATGGGAAATCAAACCGGCGTAACTATCAGGTGGAGATCATCTTCAGCAACAAATTCAAGAGTAACATGGGGTACTGTTTTTGGAACCTATCCAAATACTGTTGACTCAGCTACAGTTACCACAGAGCATATTGTAAGAATAACCGGATTGTCTCCAGACACGAAATACTATTATACTATTGGAAGTACCAGTGCCACTTTACAGGCAACCAATACCAACTATGTACTTACCATGCCAGCAGATAATGCAACACGTAAACTCAGGTTTTTAGCCTTGGGTGATTGTGGTAATTCATCTACCAATCAGGTGGATGTTAAAAATGCCGCTTTAAGTTATCTCGGTGCAAATGATTTAGATGGCTTATTAACCATCGGGGATAATGCTTACAATTCGGGGTTGGATAATGAATTTCAACTCGAATTTTTTGATATTTATAAAGATGATCTTTTTAAAAATAAAAAATTATATACAGCTCCAGGTAATCATGATTATGGTAACAGCAGTGCAAATACAGGCGTAAGAAATAATGCTTATTATAATAGTTTCAGTATTCCTACAGCAGCAGAATGTGGCGGCACCGCATCGGGTACAGAAGCTTATTATTCTTATGATATAGGTAATGTACATTTTGTAGCATTGGATAGTTATGGCAGAGAAGATGCTAATACTACTAAAATGTATGATACTTCAGGCGCACAAAGTACCTGGTTAAAAAATGATCTGGCAGCAAATACAAAAAAATGGACTGTTGTTTATTTTCATCATCCGCCTTATACAAAAACAAGTCATAATTCTGATTATAATGGAGGATCCGGCGAACTTGATCTTGTAGCTGTAAGAGAAAGATTTGTACGCATATTAGAACGCTTTGGCGTTGATTTGATATTATGTGGCCATTCGCATGGTTATGAAAGAAGCTACCTGCTAAAGAACTATTATAATACTTATGCAAGCCCACTGGATGAAACCGGTTTTAATATTGCCACACATACTGCTACAGGAAACAATCAAAATGCTAAATATGATGCTACTGCCAATTCCTGTCCGTACGCTTACAATTCCGGCCAATTTAATCATGGCAGTGTGTATATAGTAGCCGGTTCTGCAGGCCAGTTAGGTGGTTCAACTCCAGGGTATCCTCATAATGCCATGTATTATTCCAATATTACCAATGGAGGTAGTTTTTATTTTGAAGTGGATAGTAACAGGCTGGATGCTAAATTTCTTTCCTACTCGGGTACCGGCGCAGGCGTAACACCCGTAATACGGGACCGGTTTACCATATTTAAAGACGTAAATAAAGTAACCAATATTACAGTACCACAAAACACAGCTTTAGATATTACAGCTTCATGGCGGGGAGCTTATTACTGGCCTAATAACGGTGCAGCAACAACACAGGCTGTAACAATTAATACAGCAACACCGGGAACTTTTGATTTTAAAGTACTTGATGCAGCATCCAATAATTGTTTAAAAGATTCTTTTCATATAGTAATAAACGGTGTTTTACCGGTATTGCTGTCTTCATTTACTGCAACATTAAGTAACGATAAAGTTTTTTTAGACTGGACGACACAAACAGAAAATAATAATAAATACTTCACTATTGAACGATCTGCCGACGGTGTAAATTTTAATGTATCAGGTAAAGTAAATGGTGCAGGTAATTCGGCTAATACAAATACTTACAGGCTTATTGATTATGCACCTTTGTCAGGTATTAATTATTACAGGTTATCGCAAACCGGCAATGATGGTAATATTACCTATCATGGTATAAAAAAAGTTACTTACGGGAGCAACAAAAACTTTGCTGTCAGCATCAATAGTATAGTTGATGGCAATGTAAACCTGGTTATTAACAGCAATAAAAACGATTACGTTAAAATGAAGCTTACAGATATTATAGGCAGGATAATTTTTACCGAATCGTATTTAATAAATTCAGGAGCTAATATTAAAAGTGTCCGGTTAAATTCCGGAGTATTTGTATTACAGCTTGTTAACAGTGCCGGAGAAAAAATCAGTAGTAAAATAATTGTGCAGTAAAATATTTTAAAGCAACTCTTTGCAGTTGTTTTAACAGTGTTTAGTGAATATCCAATTACCAATGAAAGCTGTTAAATCCGTCCAATATGAAAACATTTTTACTAGTACTCCTATGTGCTTTTTTCTTTCATGCTTACGAAAGTAATGCACAGGTGCTGCGTACATTTACACCAAGGTATTACAATGCTTCTGTAAGAGGTAATATTGTATTAGCGGCCAATAACATCATCACTTCAACCGGGGGAAATACAACAGAAAATCCTCCCGGAGGTACATCTGTAAATAATGGCAGAACTGCTCTTTATCTGGATATAGATAATCCTGCACCGGTTACAAAACTATCTTTTGGTAGTGTATGGAATTATCATACACAAAATGCTGCACCGGCAAATAATCCTGCACCAACCGATTGGAAACAATCTGCCTATACAATGCCTGCAACATGGAATGTAGGTGCTTTGCCTGTTGCCGGTATTGGTAAGTATGGTTATAATTCAGGGCAGGCAACCTGTTTAAAAAGCAGTGCTGCAGCCACAAGTTGTACCCCTGGTGCAGTAGTTAAATACACCGCTTATTATTTTAGACGAGCGGTGAATTTTACAGCAGCAGAATTAAGTACCACATTTCAAACAATACAGTTAAATGTGCGGCGGAATGATGGTATTGTAGTTTACATTAATGGCGTAGAAAGAGCCAGGAATAATATGCCTGCCGGGGTACCCACTTTTGCTACACTTGCATCTTCAGACATTGGCGCAGGCGTTGCAGAAAACGTAACCTTTAATTTAAGCCCGGCTTTTTTTGCAGCAGGTGCTAACACAATTGCAGTAGAGGTACACATCAGAACAAATACCTCAAACAATATGTCTTTTGATATGCAGGTGTTAGGGATTAATACCAACGGAACTTTTAGCTCTACCAGTGCCGATCTTAATTTGCCTTCCTGCTCAAATGTTTTGTTTGCAGGATTGTATTGGGGTGCTTCGCAGGGTACCGATGGTACTAATGTGGCCTGGAGGGTTGGAGTGACTAATGTAAAATTAAGAATACCCGGTGCAGGAACTTACACAACATTAACCTCTACACAAACAGATTATCACGATGGGGTACTATCGCCTGGGCTGCCTCATACAGGTTACCGGTGTTTTATTGATATTACCTCAATTATCAACACAACAAATCCAAATGGTACTTACACTGTTGCAGATGTGGTTGGCCCGTTAGGCGTTATTAATGGTTCGGGTGGTTGGTCAATTGTGGTGGCGTATTCCAATACATCTTTACAACCACGAAATCTTACCGTGTTTGATGGATCTGCAATTATGAATGGTGGCGATCCGCCATTGCATATTCCTGTAACCGGATTTTTAACACCACCTGCCGGATCTGTCAGTTGCGAACTGGGTGCAGTGGTGTATGATGGCGACCGTGTGTCGACAGATGAATTTTCCTTTAAACAAAATGCTAATCCACTTATAGGTACATACATCAGCCAAACACCAAGTGCCACGGCTAATTTAAATGATATGTGGAACAGTACCATCACTTACAAAGGCGTTTCGGTACTTACCCGAAATCCGGCGCAGTTAAATACACTGGGTTATGATGTGGATCTTATTGAAGTACCAAATGTGGGCAATGCGGTGTTGGGTAATTCACAAACATCAGCAAGCATAAGGTTTAGTTCACCCAGCGAAAATTATTTTCTGCATTGTGTTACCACATCAATATCTAACTATAATCCTTCTTATTCGTTTGATAAAACAGCCACAGATATTAATGCCGGCATTCTTATACCCGGCGATAGTTTGCGTTACCAGATCAATTACAGTAATGTGGGTAACGATACAAGTACCAATACTGTAATTATAGATAATATACCCAATGCCACTACCTTTATCCGTGGTAGTATAAGAATTAATGGTATTGCTAAAACAGATATTGCAGGAGATGATGAGGCAGAATTTGATTTAATGAATAACCGGGTGGTATATCGCATCGGCACCGGCGCAAATGCAATTACTGGCGGTTACATACCGCATGGCAGCAGCGGTAATGTAGAGTTTAGTGTTATTACAGCAAACTCATGTGCCATACTAAGTTGTGTTGGTTCAATAACTAATAGTGCCCGTATAAATTATAATGGTAAAAGATCGGGAGATGTATTATTTGATTCAAGCGGAGTAAGTACTTTAGGTTGTATAGTTAAAGGGCCGGTTATTTTACCACTTAGTGGTCCATGCCATATTAATTCAGATACATTATTGGTAAATAATTGCCCGGCAACAAATGTTATGTTGCCATGGAGGGCATACCCGGGTTATATCATTTATTCTGCCATGCCTTTTATTCCGGCAAATATTTATAATCCGCTTACACCGGTAACTGTATCACGTATTTACTGGGCGTATTATAGTAATGGTGCAGGTTGTTCCGATACAGTACGTATTGCAGTATTTATAATTGCCTGTCCCGATATTGATGATGATAATGATGGCATACCGGATTATGTGGAATTAAATAATCCCGTTGCATTGCAGGATGCCGATGGTGATTTAATACCTAACTGGAACGATGCAACTTACCCGGGATATACCGACAATAATGCCGATGGTTTTAATGATAATTTTGATCCCAGTGCCGATTCGGATAATGATGGTATTCCCAATTTTTACGATAATAATTTTCCTGGTTATACCGACAGCAATGGCGATGGTATAAATGATAATATGGATAAAGACCTGGATGGCATACCTAACCATCTTGATCTGGATAGTGATAACGATGGTATACCCGATACGGTGGAGTCGTATGGAGTAGATACCAACGGCGATGGTATAATAGATAATTATATCGATACAGACAATGATGGGTTCTCTCAAAATGTAGATGCCAATAACACAGGTGTTGCAGGTTCCAATGTAGGATTAGGGGCACAGGACTTTGATGGTGATGGTATTGGCAATTACCTGGATACAGATAGTGATAATGATGGCATACCGGATGTTGTGGAAGTTTCCGGTTCGTATGCAGGTAATAATGGTAAACTGTCAAATTTTACAGATGCCAATAGCGATGGTATATCTGATAATAATGTTAACGGAACAGCCTTGTTAATTACAGGGCCGGATATAAGCCCGGTAAATGGCAGGGCAGATAATTTCCCTAATAAAAATCTTGACAGGGACTTCAGGCCTAACCCTTATGATGTAGATAGCGATGGTGATGGTATTGTTGATGTAATTGAAGCTGGTTTACCGGATGCCAACTTTAATGGAATTGTGGATGGCACAATAGCAATCAATGGCTGGTCGACAACTATATCTACAATGCCGGTATTAACTTTAATAAATACAGATGGCGTTGGCAACCCCGATTACCTGGATATTGACAGTGATGATGACGGTATTCCGGATAATATAGAAGCCATGTCAACATTGGGCTATGCATTACCAACACTAACCGATGCTGATGGTGATGGCCTGATGGCGCCATATGATAATGTGGCTGGGTTTAGCGGTGCTGGTATTTTTGTGTACGATCATGATGGCGATGGCACTCCCGATTACAGGGATCTTGATACAGATGCCGATGCACAACCTGACATTATAGAAGGTAATGACTTTAACCTTAATGGTGTGGTGGATGACCTGGTAACACTAACCGGCCTGGATACTGATGGCGATGGCTTGGATAACCGTTTTGATTCATTGAATTCGGTTACTAATATTAAAGGTACTTCTTACAGAATGGGCACCGGTGGTACATTAACAGGCGATCCCACACCCGGCACAAGGGCTACAGTTCAAAAAAGAGTGCCATCACAAACGGACAGGGACTGGCGATATACAAGTGTTGTACTGCAGATAGAATTTGTTCAGTTTACAGGGGTACGGCAAGACAACAGTATATTATTAAACTGGGGAGTTATAACACCAGCTGAAATAGATCATTTTGAAATAGAACGGAGTTTGGATAATGACATCTATGTTTTCAGGGGTGTAGTAACAGATGCAGTAAAAATAAACGAACAGCAAAGCTTTAATTTTACCGACGATGTAATTGATATTAACGCTGATGTTATTTATTACAGGCTTAAGGTAGTTGGTAGATCAGGAGCAATAAAGTACAGCAATATTGTAGTAATAAGAACCGGCACTGTAAAAACACCTGTAACGGTAATGCCAAACCCGGTTAAGGATTATGTTACTATGCAGTTTTTTGTGGATAAAGACACAAAAGTAACTGTACGCCTGGTTAGTGAAACAGGTAAAACAGTATTGGTTCAAAACTATAGTGCCGTAAAAGGAAATAATACAATAATGATAAAGAACCTTACTGCATATGGCGCAGGTTTATACTCTTTACAGCTATTAATTAATAACGAAGTTATAGCCCGGAAGCTGCTGATCGTTAAATAAAATTTGTTTAATAGTTTTAGAATGCCCCTTATTTTTAACAAGGGGCATTTTTTATGTTACTTTTGTTCAATGTATACACTGAAGAAATCGCTGGGGCAGCATTTTTTAAAAGACGAAACTGTTATTGATAAAATAATTGCAGAACTTAAAAAAGAGCCATTTGAAAATTTGCTGGAAGTTGGCCCTGGTGCAGGTGCTTTAACCAAACACTTAATAAACCTGCCCAATATAAATTTTAAAGCAGTGGAACTGGATGAGGAAAAAGTGGTTTACCTGCAGCAAAAATATCCCTCTTTAAAAGATAAAATTATTCACCAGAGCTTTTTGGATATTGACAAACCTTTTGAAGCACCATTTACTGTAATTGGTAATTTTCCATATAATATTTCTACACAAATATTGTTTAAAATTTTAGAATGGAAAGATGAGGTGCCTTGTGTAATTGGTATGTTTCAAAAAGAAGTGGCAGAAAGGGCGGCAAGCAAAGAAGGCAGCAAAGTGTATGGCGTATTGAGCGCACTGGTACAGGCTTATTATAAAGTGGAATATTTATTTGATGTAAGCAACGAATGTTTTAATCCACCACCCAAAGTACAGAGTGGTGTAATAAAATTAATAAGAAGGACAGAACCTTTACCCGTAAAAAGTGATAGAGCCTATTGGGTATTGGTAAAAACAGCTTTTAATCAAAGAAGAAAAACGCTACGCAACGCCGTAAAAAGTTTATTTACTGCAGAAATATTGCAGGATGATATTTTTAATAAACGTGCCGAAGCATTAAGTATAGAAGATTTTGCAGCACTTACTTTTAAAATGAGCTAAGAATGAGGCCTGTATTATACTTTTTTAATTTTGCCTTTTTACTTTTTTGTTTGTCTTCCTGTTATACGCCGAGGTATATGTACAGCCCATCAGCCCACAACGTACCTGTACTTACCAAAAAAGGTGATAGCAAACTGGCTGTAAATTATTCCGTAAACCCGGTTGATAATTCAGTAAAAGACAGTATACCGGTAAAGGCAAAAGCCAGGGGCTACGATCTGCAGGCAGCTTATGCCATAACCAATCACTGGGCAGTACAACTCAACTACTTTCATCGTACAGAAAGAAATGCAGGCGATTTTGATGCCGGTAACAGGGATAGTGTGGTAATTAATTACAAAAGAAACCTAACCGAAATAGGGCTGGGGTATTTTCATGCATTGAATGAGAACAAGAGATCCTTTGTACAAATTTTTGCAGGTGCAGGTTTTGGGAAATTTAGTTTTACCGATAATGGGCGTGACCAAAATCGTATATACCGCAGCCATTACCATCATGTAAATGTAACTAAGCTTTTTATTCAGCCGGCACTTACAGTAAGAGGCAAGAGGAATTTTGCCGCTTCTCTTTCCCTGCGAAGCAGTATTATTTTTTTTAAAAATATAGCCACTGATTATAACGCAACAGAATTAAATAATTATAAATTAGATAGTCTTAGCTATAGCCCAAGGGTTTTTTGGGAGCCTGCAATGGTAAACACATTTGGGTTTAAAAAACTGCCGGGTGTGCAATTGGAATTTCAGATGGGCTTTGCATTTTTAGTAAGCCGCAGGTTTGTAGATGCAAGGGTTTTCAATATATCAGGCGGTTTGTTGTTTGATTTGCCAAAAGTTTTTGCTTTAAGCAAACATTCATCTAAAAACTAATGGCTATTATTTTTGTAAGATGATTTGTAGGTAAATTTGTAGTTCCGGCCCCCTCTATCTCCCCCCATGGGGGAGGAAAGGGAGAAGATTGTTGCGAAGAGCGAAAGAACAGGTATTCATTTTCTTTCTAACAACTATTGCTTGATAAAAAATTATAAAACATAATCTCCCAAACAATCTTCTCCATCTCCCTCCCCTTGGGGGAGGATAGGAGGGGCCGGGGTTCAAATCTTCTTATGAGTTTTACATTAAATAATAAAGTTCGTATTGTAACTGCAGCCAGTTTATTTGACGGGCACGATGCGGCCATTAATATTATGCGCCGCATTATGCAATCAAAAGGGGCCGAAATTATTCACCTGGGCCACAACCGCAGTGTGCATGAAATTGTGGAGTGTGCTATTGAAGAAGATGTGCAAGGCATTGCCATTACCAGTTACCAGGGCGGCCATGTGGAGTTTTTTAAATACATGAAAGACCTGCTGGAACAAAATGGTTGCGGCCATATTAAAATTTTTGGCGGCGGTGGTGGAACTATTTTGCCAAGTGAAATTGAGGAGCTGCATAATTACGGCATTACAAAAATTTATAGTCCGGATGATGGCAGAAAAATGGGGTTGGAAGGAATGATTGAAGATGTCATCCTTTCCTGCGACTTTGCCCTTGATGGAAACGGCGATTATAAAAATGCGATGACGCTGGGTGAAGTGAATGATGTAAGAAAAATTGCCAGGCAGATAACCAATGTGGAGAATGGAGTAGGGATGACGGACGACGGACAACGGACAACAGATAAAACTATTCCGGTGTTGGGGATTACCGGAACCGGCGGTGCTGGCAAGAGTAGTGTAACCGATGAAATTGTAAGAAGATTCCTGAATGGCTATACCGATAAAACTATTGCAGTAATTTCTGTTGACCCCAGCAAGAAAAAAACCGGCGGTGCTTTATTAGGTGATAGAATAAGAATGAATTCCATCTCATCGCCAAGGGCATACATGCGTAGTTTGGCAACAAGAGAAAGTGAAAA
Organism: Ferruginibacter sp.; assembly: GCA_017983695.1. GTDB lineage: Bacteria > Bacteroidota > Bacteroidia > Chitinophagales > Chitinophagaceae > Ferruginibacter. Next base: position 204,942 of record JAGOAX010000005.1, on the reverse strand, counting down.
AGCACTAAGTAAATATGTACAGGAAGCAATTGACATTTGCAAAGCTGCCGGTTACGATTTTATTATTTTAGAAAGTGCAGGCGTGGGGCAAAGCGATGCATCAATTTTAGATTATTGCGATGTAAGCATGTATGTAATGACACCCGAGTATGGTGCTGCCAGTCAGTTAGAAAAAATAAATATGCTGGATTATGCCGATGTGGTTTGTGTAAATAAATTTGATAAAGCAGGTGCATTAGATGCTTTGCATGATGTACGCAAACAATACAAACGCAACCACAGTTTATGGACAGCAAAAGATGAAGAATTACCAATTGTAGGAACCATTGCTGCACAATTTAATGATGCCGGTGTAAATGAATTGTTTGAACGCCTCATGGAAAAGGTAGCCGAAAAAACCGGCGTAAAATTTCAGGGCGACATTGAACACCATGCTCATGTAAAAGATACTGCCAGCCAGTCAACTATTATTCCGCCAAAAAGAGTACGATACCTTGCAGAAATTGCCGATACCATTACTGAATATAATAATTGGGTAAAAGAACAAGCTGCCATTGCTACTAAATTATACCAGTTAGATGGTGTAATAAAAATGATGGACGACAAAAAATGAAAACGCCTGTAAGAAAATATAACCAGTGGCTGGTGGAATTAAAAAATAATATTCACCAAAGCAGGCTGCAAACTGCCTTAAAGGTGAATGCGGATATGCTGATATTGTATTGGTATATTGGCAGGCAGATAACAGAAAAAATTGAGTCAGAAGGATGGGGTACAAAAGTGATAGAGCAATTAGCAGAAGATTTACAAAAAGGATTTCCTGATATGAAGGGTTTTTCTTTTCGTAATTTAAAATATATGCGGCAGTTTGCAACAGTTTATCCAAATTTATTAATTGGGCAGCAGGCTGCTGCCCAATTACAACAAACCCCTGTAAAGTTAATTACGCAACAAGCTGTTGCGTTAACGAAAAAAAGTAAGCATCTAATTGGGCAGCAGCCTGCTGCCCAATTGCCTAAAAATAAAAAAAATGCCATTGCGCAGCATACTGTTGCAATATTCAGCAGTAAAACATATTATCTCTCAAACCCTTTACTGGTAAATATCCCATGGGGGCACCACATGTTTTTAATGGATAAAATAAATGACAATGCAGAACGCCTTTGGTACGTTAATAAAACTATAGAAAATAACTGGAGCCGTGTTGTATTGCAATATCAAATTGAAACAGATTTATACCAGCGGCAGCACAAAACAAAAAAAGCATCTAACTTTCATTTAACACTGCCAAAGCCACAGGCCGACCTGGCCAACCAAATTTTAAAAGACCCTTACGTTTTTAGATTTTTACAATTAGGAGAAAATATTACAGAAACAGAATTAGAACAGGAACTTATTAAACACATACAGGAATTTATTATGGAGCTGGGCGCTGGCTTTGCTTTTGTAGGCAGGCAGGTTAAATTAATGACGGGTAAAAAAGAACACTTTATCGACCTGCTTTTTTACCATTTGTTTTTAAGAAGCTATGTGGTAATAGAATTAAAGATGGAAGAATTTGAAATGGCACATACCGGCCAGATGAATGGTTATTTGAACATGGTAAACAAACAACTGCGCCAGCAGCATGATCATCCCTCAATAGGCATTATTTTATGTGGCGCAAAAGATAATGTAGAGGTGGATTATGCATTAACAAGTATTAATCATCCTATTGGCGTAAGCGAATATACTTTTAGTAAATCATTGCCAAAGAATTTTAAGAATAAACTGCCATCCCCCAAACAATTGCAGGATGAGGTAAACCGGTTTTTAAAAAAAATTAAATCTGTAAAAAGAAAATAACTGATTAATATGCTAACGAACGAATTGCAAAAAAAATACGATCAGTTAAAAGAGCAACTGCATCCCGATGCAAAAAAACTGATGGAGCAATGGGCTGCCGTACTGCAACAGTATGAAGGCGATTATTTTGAATTTGATGTAAGAGGAAAAAAAATAAAGCAGGAGCTAACGTATAAATCTTTAAGTGGTACAAAAATCAGTAAAGTGTATTTACCCAAATACAAAGACTGGGGTGATATTTTAAAATGGCAATTGCAGGAAAATGTGCCGGGAGAATTTCCATTTACCGCAGGTGTTTTTCCTTTAAAAAGAGAAGGCGAAGACCCAACCAGAATGTTTGCCGGCGAAGGCGGACCCGAAAGAACCAACAGGCGTTTTCATTATGTAAGTGTAGGGCAACCTGCAAAAAGATTATCTACCGCATTTGACAGTGTAACGCTATACGGCGAAGACCCCGGCCATCGTCCGGATATTTATGGTAAAGTAGGTAACAGCGGTGTAAGTATTGCTACAGTTGATGATGCCAAAAAACTATACAGTGGTTTTGATCTTTGTGATCCGAAAACATCGGTGAGTATGACCATTAACGGCCCTGCACCCATGTTGCTGGCATTTTTTATGAATGCAGCTATTGACCAGCAATGCGAAAAATACATCATCGAAAATAATTTACGGGAAGCAGTCAATAAACTTATAGAGGCAAAATACGATATCGAAAAATTGCCTAAATATTTAGGAGTTGATGGTAAACCCGTGCATCACACAGCACTACCCAAATTATCAGAGTCTAAAGTCCCCTCCGAGGGAGGGGATTTAGGGGAGGCCTTACCTTTTGGAAACAATGGGTTGGGTTTACGTTTATTAGGCTTAAGCGGTTCCGATGTTTTACCTGCCGATGTATATGCAACCATAAAAGCCAAAGCATTAGCCACCGTAAGAGGAACGGTGCAGGCAGATATTTTAAAAGAAGACCAGGCGCAAAACACCTGCATCTTTTCTACAGAGTTTGCATTAAAATTAATGGGTGATGTACAGGAATATTTTATCACCAACAAAGTGCAGAATTTTTACAGCGTAAGCATCAGCGGTTATCATATTGCAGAAGCAGGTGCAAATCCAATTACACAATTAGCATTTACTTTATCCAACGGATTTACTTATGTAGAGTATTATTTGAGCAGGGGAATGAACATTGATGATTTTGCACCCAACTTATCTTTCTTCTTCAGCAATGGTATGGATCCTGAGTACAGTGTTATAGGAAGAGTAGCAAGAAGGATCTGGGCCAAGGCCATGAAGAATAAATACAAGGCCAACGACCGCAGCCAGAAATTAAAATACCATATACAAACCAGCGGCAGAAGTTTGCATGCGCAGGAAATTGATTTTAACGATATAAGAACAACACTGCAGGCATTGTATGCCATTTATGATAACTGCAACAGTTTACACACTAACGCTTACGACGAGGCCATTACCACTCCCACCGAAGAAAGTGTGCGCCGTGCCATGGCCATTCAATTAATTATTAACCGGGAACTGGGTACAGCAAAAAATGAAAACCCCAACCAGGGAGCATTTTTAATTGAAGAATTAACCGACCTGGTAGAAGATGCCGTACTGAATGAATTCAACCGCATTACAGAGCGTGGCGGTGTGCTGGGTGCAATGGAAAGAATGTACCAGCGCAATAAAATTCAGGAAGAAAGCCTGTATTACGAAACATTAAAGCATACCGGCGAATATCCTATTGTTGGTGTAAATACTTTTTTAAATAAAAACGGCAGTCCAACCATTTTGCCAACAGAAGTTATCCGCAGTACCACCGAAGAAAAAGAATTCCAGATAAAAACACTGGAGGCTTTTCAGGCAAGGCATGCGGATAAAAGTGCAGCCATGCTGAAACAATTACAACAGGTAGCCATTAACAACGGTAATTTATTTGCCGAGCTGATGGAGACCGTGAAGTATTGCAGCCTGGGGCAAATTACCAATGCACTGTATGCTGTGGGTGGGCAGTACCGCCGCAACATGTAAAAAATCATTTTTTTAATTTTCTGCAACACTTGCATTTTACAGCTTAAGTGGGTATCTTATACGCCTGCTTCCAAAAGGGAGCTGCCTTCCTTTAATCATTTTTTACAAACTAAAACCTTTTTACATGAAAAAATTTCTGATCATTTGTGCTGTGGTGGTAGCTGTATCTGCCTGTAACGATGCTGGAACAAGTACAGCAGCCGGCGGCGATAGCACCAAAACATTCGAAACAAAATCGGATGCTGCTAAAATTCCCGAAATGGCTTTTCCGCTGGACAAGCCTTATAAAAACTGGCAACCCGGCAATCCACAGCATGCTGCCATGGTGATGAAATCTTTAAAAGGATTTATTGACGGCGATATGAATGCCGCCATACAGGACTTTGGCGACAGTGTAGAACTGGGCTTTGATTATTACCAGGCTAAATTAAGTAAAGACAGTCTTAAAGCCAGCTTTACTATGCAGCGGGCTAATTACAGCAGCATTACAATAAAAATGAGCGATTGGGAATCGGTAATAGCTGCCGATAAAAGCGAAGAGTGGGTAACCTTATGGTACAAGCAATACCAGACCGATAAAAAAGGTGTTGTTGATTCTGTGGCTGTGGTGGATGATTGTAAAATTGTAAATGGAAAAATTGTAGTGCTGGATGAAAAAATTCAACACCTGGGACCACCAAAAAAATAATTGTTCAAGCAGTTATAATAAAAAGTCTCCTGTAGTTGTACAGGAGATTTTTTTTACGCTCTTTTTAAGGTCATTTTAAAAATGTTCTACTTAATTGTAGACAGTAGCAAATTTCAGATCAGGGAACTATAGTTGAGTTTACAGTAGCACTAAAGCCCAATCAGCGAACAAACCCGAAATCGGGACGTAATCGATTTCGGGGCTCTTTTTTTGTTTCTTTTTTGGAGAAGCAAAAAAGAAAAATAAAAAAACTTAAAAGCGGTTACCATTTATGTACTTTTTGTCTTGACACAAAAAGTACCAAAAAAGTCAAGGCGGGAAAAATCACAACCTTTTCCCGCCATGCAGCTATCCCGGTCATTTGTACTACTGTAGTTTCAGCATTGGTAATTATTATCATCGCATTCGGTAGCAGCTGCTTATTCATCAGGGAACCCCTTTTATGAATAACTTTAAAACTGTTCTGCTAAATTGTAGACTGTAGCAAATTACACATCAGGGAACCAAAGTTGAATTTACAGTAGTACCAAAGCAACATCAAGGAACATTTTTTTATGCTATAACTTTAAAACTGTTTAACTAAATCAAAAACCGTAGCAAACTACACACCAGGGAACCAATGTTGAGCATACAGTAGTACCAAAGCTTCATCAGGGAACCCACCGGCAAAGGGGATGTAATCCTTTGCCGGGCTCCTTTTTTGTTTCTTTTTTGGAGAAGCAAAAAAGAAAAATAAAAAACGACAAACTTTTAGAATGCTTCAAAACAATAAAAAAACATTTTATTAAAACCTACAGTAGTTTAATTAAAATCATCCCATGCCCCACCTAAACAACATCCACCATACCGCCATCATCTGCAGCAACTACGCCGCATCAAAACATTTTTACACCATGGTACTCGGCCTGCAGGTAATACGTGAAGTGTACCGCAAGGAAAGAGACTCTTATAAACTCGACCTGGCGCTCAACGGCCATTATGTAATTGAATTATTTTCCTTCCCTCATCCGCCGCCACGCCCCAGCCGCCCCGAAGCCTGCGGCCTGCGCCACCTGGCTTTTGCAGTAACTGATATTGAAGCCACTGTTGCAGCATTACAGCCCTTTAATATTATTGCCGAACCCATCCGCATTGATGAATTTACCGGTAAAAAATTTACGTTTATTGCCGACCCCGATGGGTTGCCGGTGGAGTTTTATGAGGGGTAAGGGAAGAATATTTTCACTTGTAAGGCCAAAATCTTCCTTTATATATCTTGAAATTCAGCAAATTACTTTAATTTAGCATCATAATCAGGTAATCGTACAGCATCATAACCGGGTAATCGTACAACACCATAACCGGGTAATTGTACAGCACAATAACCTTATAATTGTACAAAAGACTGTTTATATTTAAAAAGTAAAATATGGCAACGCCAAGCCAAAAATTAGCAACATCGCTGGAGCAGCTCAAAATAATTCAGGATAAAGGAATTACAGCCATAAAGTCAACCACTTTGGCCAGAGTACACCGGGAACGCTTGTTGAAAAACGGATTTATTAAAGAGGTGCTCAAAGGCTGGTACATAACAACACCGGCAAACGAACAGGCCGGAGACAGTACATCCTGGTACGCTTCTTACTGGCATTTTTGTGCTCAATATTTAGCCAGCCGTTATGGTAAAGCCTATTATATTTCACCCGAACAATCGCTGCAAATACATTCAGGTAACTGGACGGTACCGCAGCAATTGGTAGTACGCACAGCAAAGGGAACAAACCATCCTACAAGTTTACCTTTTGGTACATCGCTGTGGAGCTGGCAAATTCCACTTCCAAAATCAGCCTCCGTTATAAACATAGAAGGCATACAGGTAATGACGCTGGCATCGGCAATTGTATATTGTACGCCAACTATTTTTAAAAGCAATCCAATAGAAGTAAGAACATGCCTGGCTATGATTGGGGATGCATCCGAAATACTGGCACTGCTTTTAGATGGCGGACATACCACAATTGCAGGAAGGCTTGCTGGGGCATTTAGAAATATCGGCAATAATAAAATAGCAGATGAAATTTTAAAAACAATGCAGGCAGCCGGTTACGCAGTAAGAGAAAGCGATCCGTTTGAAAACCCCAGCCCGATGGCATTATCAGGCAAAGAAAAATCGCCTTATGTAAACAGGATAAAATTGATGTGGCACCAAATGAGGGATATTGTAATACAGTATTTTCCAAAAGCACCGGGCCTGCCATCAGATCAGGAGGGATATATGAAAAGGGTAGAAGAAATTTATGTTACCGATGCATATCATTCATTGTCTATAGAGCGGTACAAGGTTACGCCAGAACTTATAGAAAACGTAAGAAGTGGCGCATGGGATAGTAAGAATAATAATGAAGACAAAAAGCAAAAAGATGCGATGGCAGCAAGAGGTTACTGGCAGGCTACTCAAAAAGTAAGAGAAAGTATTGTTGGTATATTAAATGGTAAAAATGCCGGAGTAATTGCAGATGCAGCACATGGAGATTGGTATAGAGAATTATTTGCACCCAGTGTAACAGCAGGCATTATAAAAGCATCTGACCTTGCCGGTTACAGAAATCAACAGGTGTATATCAGTAATTCTATGCATACCCCTTTAAATAATGAAGCAGTACGTGATGCAATGCCTGCATTGTTTGAACTTTTAGAAAACGAACCGGAAACTTCAGTGAGGGCGGTTCTTGGCCATTTTGTTTTTGTTTATATACATCCCTATATGGATGGTAATGGCAGGATGGGCAGATTTTTAATGAATGTTATGTTAGCTTCTGGCGGCTACCCATGGACGGTAATACCTGTTGAAGAACGTAAAACATATATGGAAGCTTTGGAAGCGGCAAGCGTTAATTTAAATATAGAACCTATTGCAAAATTTATAGCTTATTTGGTAGATGAAGGGTTGAAAGGAAGGCCGGTGGCGAGTATTAAAAGTTAGTACAAGGTCTAATATTGAAATTTTTTAACCGTTCTAAATATAATAATTAGAAGTTATACTACATTAACAATGCCTGGTCTGTTTATATGATTTGATAAACCTGATTGCACATCAGCAAGCAATTGAGCTCTTATTTTACAATATGGTTTTTGAAAAAGTGATTCTATTATTTCCTTTTTTAAGGATTTGAAATACCGGAAATCAAAAATCATGTAATAATTATTTCCAAAAATATCCATAACTGGACACAAATCGTAAACATAAATTTGTGTACTTGATTTTTTAAACTCTTTATATTTTCCCTCAACTAAAATTCCCGATAAAAGCCTTGTATAACCTTTGTCTTGAGAATAATCGCAAATAGGGGTTATATCAATTTTAATTGTTTGTGGTTTAGTTTTAATAATTTCTTCAACATATTTTTTATCAAATGTGGCTTTGATAACTTCAGCAACCATAATGTCATCAGCCAAAGGAGGAAAGTAAATATTACCCGGCTCAAAATGGTCAAGATGTTTAGAAAAAAGCAAATGAAGTTTTGTGTTTATATCAACAAGGTTTTTAGAGCTTATGGTCGTGTTTTCCTCTTTTATATTTAGTGGCAAAGTATTGGCAGCTGCCTTGATATTTTTTTCTATAGAATCAATTAACGCTGAATTAATTGTTTCTAAAGCTAGCTGTAGTTTTTTTTCATTAGAAATCTCGTAAACTTTTGGAACTCCAACATTTGCTTTTGCCAATCTATAAAAAAATCCTTTTATGTTATTATCCCAACTTGCATCAAAATCAAATATTTTGGTAAAGCCATCCACTATTTCTCCGCTAGATTGTGTTACTAAAGATTCCCAAAGCAAAAAAGCATTAAATGACTGAAACTGTTTCAAACAATCCTTAAGGGATTCTCTTATAGTTTCAACAACTTTTTTTGAATCAGTACTTTTTATTATTGATTTATCCAAGCTACAATGGGCAATCGGTTTATAATCTTTAAAATCTCCTTCAAATTCATTAAGTAAAGTCTTTGATAATTTTTCTTCGTGATTACTCCAAATCACTAAAACATATGGCGTATTTTTCTTCAAAATTCTAACTAACCTTCCTTGCACAACCCTTATCATTTCCATTTCACCAATTCCCCCCACACCTAAGTCCAAATCCAAAAACACCAATCTTATATTTTCAATTGGGCTACCGTTTGGTGGTAAGTCATCCCCACCTACATCTTGAAAAAAGAGGAAAGGCATTCTTTCTTTCGTTAATGCCAAAATAAGATGTTTAACATCAGCGTAGACATCGTCAACAATTACAACTTTCCCATTGTTAGGTAAAATCATGAATTAAACGTTTTAAATTGAAAAACGATAACCGCTCCATTGGCAAAATCCTCAGGTAACTCATAATCACCTTTTTCTGGAAATATTAAATTGCCCTCAAGCACTTTCATAATCTGATTAGTTATATGTAACCCTAATCCCATGCCTTCGTCTTTTGCGGTAATAAATGGTTTTACAATTTTTGATGTTGGTAAGGAGAAGCCGTTACCGTTATCTGCAATTAACACACTTATTCTATCGTCCTTTTCTTTAACAATATTGATATAAATTTTCTTACTAAAAGAGCTATTAATTTTTCTCAAGCCCTTTGCTTTCTTTTCTAACCAGTAAATAGAGTTATCAAATAAATTCAACATGCCACTTAAGAAGAATCTTCTCGAACATTCTAGTTTTGGATTTGAAGGATAGTTTTCAAAAGCTCTAATCACTTCAACGCCGTGCACCTTCATTCTATATTCAACATTTTGCAGAGCACTTTCTATTAAATTTTTTATTTCAAATACATCTTTGTCATTCTGTTTTAATAGCGATAAATAATTATTTACTGTCGTTTGTATGTCTTTGATTAAATCGTTTACTTTCCCTGTAGTCTTTTCATTCTTTGCCGTTAAAACTAATTCTTTAACTAGTTTTTCAACTTCATGAATTCCAACACCAAGGGTTAGGCCAGCACCTGCACTAGTCAATAATATTTCATTAATCTCATTGTAATCTCTTTCAATATCATCAATATAATTTTTTACCTTTTCTCTAACTGGTTCTTCTTTTATATTTTTTTCTATATACAGTTTCAGTTCATTGGTTAAATGCAAAACAGGTTCCTCCTGTTCAGTCGGACTATATTTATCTCTCAATTCTGCTTTATCAACTTGCCTTAGTTTTTCAACTAATCCTATTACATATAATATTGCCGCTTTGAAATCATTGTATGCTTCATTTTCAACAAATCCCTCTCTATTTGTTTTTTCTACTAAACTTGAACTGTCTTCTCTTTTAAGATTAATTACTGAGAGGATAATATTATTGCTTATTCTTTTAGCTGGAACATTCACTCTTCTCAAATCAAGACTTAACCAATCATTGCTTTTTTCTCCATATTCGTTAATTCTAAGATTGTCTCTGTAAACCCTAATACCACCATTTTCATCTAAATATTTTTTTACCTGCCTTACTTTTTGGTCTTCAATTAGATTAAGGACTTTAAGGTCTCTGTCAAATATGTATCCTTCAAAATCAACTTCCCCTATATTATACTTGTCCAGGTTAATAATTATTTTTTCTTTTTTATTTTCTTGTGAGGGGACTTCTATGGTTTGATTATCCTGAATAAATTGATCTTGAACTGTAATTTCTTTTGGGGCAATTTTATCCATTTCTTCCCAAGGAGTAAATCTGTATATAAATTCAGTTATTTCTGTGCCTTTAATTTTTACTTTAAAATAGTATAAGGAGAAATCTTTTACTTCGTTCCAGTCAATTAAATCTTCTATCCATTCCGGCTTATCTGTTTCAAATTTTATAGTAAAGTGGTCAACGGTTTTAAATGGAGAAGAAAGTGTAAAAAGTGCCTTGTATAATTCTCTTACCATTCGCCTGTCCCATTCTGTCCTTAATTCTGTAATAACTATTTTTGTGCCATGCCGGCCTCTTAAAAAATACTGAGGACTTCTTCCTGTAACATCAAATTCTGCCTTTTCCAAATATTTGTGTTTTGCAAATTCTCTCCAATCTATGTCAACAGTAAATTCGTCTTTATCTTTTTGCCTTGTTATTAATTCAATTTTTTCACCGAGCTTATGTACACCAAACCTGCCAATACCTTTTTCTCCAATCGGCAATCTGTTATACAGTTTTGATAGTTCTTTATTTTTATACTGATTTTCTTTAAAATCGCTTCCCGGTTCAAGCCATGCGTTCTGTATAATATCATCATTCATTCCACTGCCGTCATCAAGAATTTCAATACGTCCAAATTTTTTATCATGAACGTTTGTCATTCTTATAATAACATTTCTGGCATCAGCATCGTAAGAATTTTTTACTAATTCAAGAACAGCTACATTTTCATTTTTAATTAACTGGTCGCCCAATTGTAACAATAATCTTGCCCTTGGTTTAAAAATTCCTTTCGATTTATATTCCATTCAAAATTTGTTTTAGGGTATTTGCAATGCAGTTTGCCATTAATGGAGGTACTGCATTTCCAATTTGTTTAAATGCTGCAGTTCTATTCTTACCTTCTCTGGCTCCTTCAAAATAAAAATCATCAGGGAATGATTGCAGCCTCGCTGCCTCTCTTACAGTAATCGATCTTGGTTTGTTTATGTACGGATGAATATAATAATGTCCATCTTTTGAAATATGTGCAGCAATAGTTTGCGAAAAGGGTAAATCTCCAGCTATTATTTTAAACCTGTCAAAAAATGAAATCCTGTTTTTATGCGTTTTTAATTTGGATGGCAGATCGTTATAATCCAACCTGCTTTTTCCTTCATTCCATTTTTCAATAGCAATTTTATAAATTTCAATATCCTGATCGGTATGTGGGCGGGCAACATGCTGTGTAAGTACATTTATACCATTGCGGATTCCTGTAGCCCTTAAATATTCTGTTGTATCGGATTGGTATTTAGAAAATTTATCTACACCTTCACCTGCATTCAATTTTGGTAAATCACTTAACAAGTTTTTTACCAGATAATTGTTTTCACTTCTTATGGCAGAAAGGTTAGGTAAGTTTGGTGTGAAATCATCTTTCCATCCAATAATTATAATACGCTTTCTGTTTTGTAATACATCAAAATTATTTGCTTCTACAGTAAACACTTGTATTTTATATCCCTTTTTGTAAAATAGCTTTTCCATGTTAGCCAGGAATAAACCCCCTTTTGCAGATTTTAAGCCCAAGACATTTTCAAACACAAACATTTTGGGCTGATACTTTTCTAAATATTTTGCATACTGGATATATAAATAATTTCTTGGGTCGGTTGCCATGCTATTTTCAGATCTGGCTCTGCCAATCAAAGAATAGGCTTGGCATGGCGGACCACCAATTATCAAATCAACCTCCCTAGTTTCTAAATTTCTCCTGATGGTTTCGTGGATAATTTTATTTGATTCAGCACCAATGGGGAGATTGATAACGCTTTGTAATAAATATGAAGGGACTAATGCGTATAGTTCATTACGATTTATTTCTCCTTTCAAATATGAAACGTAATTATCAAATTGATTGGAAGATTTGAGATGATGATATGCAACTCTGGTTTGCAAGGTATAACATGCTGCCTCATCCATTTCAACATGCGCAATGGGATTAAAGCCAGCTTTAATGAAACCTTCAGATAAACCTCCTGCTCCTGCAAAGAGGTCGATGTAATTCAACTTCTTCGTCATACTTTATCAAAATCTTTGGTGTTAAAAAAATCTTTTATCGAAATATTTAAAGCTGTAGTTATTTTCTGCAGTGTGCCTACAGAAATATTTTTTCTTCCCTTTTCAATGTGTGTTAGAAAACTTCTTTCTATGTCTGCCTCGTAAGAAAATTTTTGCTGCGATAGTTTTTTTAATTTTCTCAATTCCGTAATTCTTTCTCCAATTCTTTCTTGCAATTTCATGTGTTGCTGATTTGTTGAAAAGTCTGGTGTTTTTTAAGACACAATTCGCCTATGGCGAACTTATTTGATTGTGTATTATAAACAGGTATGTTTTAGGACACAATGTGAATTTGTTTAAAATAGTAAGGTGTGGGCAATATTAACTTAGATCGCTTAAAATACATTTGCTTTTAAGTCACGTTAAATAGATTGCTAAGAACAAATCAGGAGAGTTTTTTAAGAAGAGAAGATAATGCCTTTTCAAGTTTGGTTTTCTTCAACCTGCATTCCCAAATAGTAATAATTTTCCAGCCATCTTTTTTTAAAGCTTTTATGGCTTTAGTATCGTTTGCTTTATTCTTATTAATCTTCTCTAACCACCATTCGGTTCTCGTCTTAGGCACCACATAATACTTACATCCTTCATGCCCATGCCAAAAACATCCATGTACAAAAATCACCGTCTTGTATTTCGGTAAAACAATATCCGGCTTGCCCGGCAGCTTTTTATCGTGGAGTTTATAACGAAATCCGTTGGCATGCAGAAATTTACGCACCAGCATTTCAGGCTTGGTATCCTTGCCCTTAATGCGGCTCATATTATAGCTGCGTTGCTTTTTGGTATGTACATCTGCCATTGCAGTACAAATGTAATCACCTGCCTTTGAGAATTGGTAAACACTCCAAATTTTAAAGCTTCCTTCTTATCTTCATCCCATGATAACCCTCCAGAACAAAACACTCCGTGCAACCATTGCCACCAAAGGCGCCGAGTTGCAAAGCCTTATTAATACAACAACCAACCTGCAATATATGTGGAGCGGCGATGCTGCCTACTGGGGCAAATACAGCCCGGTATTATTCCCCATAGTTGGCGGCTTAAAAAACGATACCTATTACCACGAAGGCAAAGCATATACATTGCCCCGCCATGGTTTTGCAAGGGACAGGGAGTTTACTGCAACACAAATAAGTGAGGAAGAAGTTTTATTTACCTTAACTGATGATGACAGCAGCAGGGCAGTATATCCTTTTGCATTTGAACTGGGCCTGCGGTACAGGTTGGAGGAAAATAGTTTGTGTTGCAGTTACGAAGTGCATAATCCTGCTGCAACCGAACTGCTTTTTTCGGTAGGTGCACATCCTGCATTTGCAGTGCCGCTTACCGGCGACACAGTGTACACAGATTATTACCTGCAGTTTAATGCAGCAGAAAATCTGCAGCGCTTTAAACTGGACAATGGTTTAATTGCAGCACCCGAAGCCCTACCGTTAAGCAATGGCAGGTTGCCTTTACAGCAGTCGTTGTTTTACCAGGATGCGATTGTTTTAAAACATATGCAAAGCAACAGCATTACAATTGGCTGCACTAAAAACAGCCACGGCCTTAATTTTACATTTGATGATTTTCCGTTTTTTGGTATATGGGCTGCAAAAGATGCCCCCTTTGTTTGCCTGGAGCCCTGGTGTGGTATTGCAGATAGTGTTGATCATAACCAGCAGCTGGCAGATAAGGAAGGTATTAATGTACTGGAGCCGGGGGAAAGATTTGTAAGAACATGGAGTGTGGAATGTTTTTAGCTATCCTGTTCTTTTACTCCAACTGAAGTGCTTGACAGTTTTTTTTACCAGGAAAAAAGAAAATAAAGCGAATAAAGAAGCAATGTTCAGGCTGATGCAACCCCAGCAGTGAAAACCTGGTTTTCAATATGGCTGTTTAAAACTTTCCACAATTTTTTATGCTGCTGCAACTGGAGAATATAATCCCGTTCATCAGTTCCGTATTTAGCTAACAGCAGGCGTATGAATTGCTGTACTTCTTTTTTTGTAAAATGGTAAAAATTTTTTTCGCCTGTTTGCAATAAAGCCATCCATGGTGATTGCAGCTTGAGTAAACGGCCCTGGGTTGCCGTAAATTTTATAGCATTACCTGCAGCCAGTTTTTTTACCTGCTTTGTAAAAAAAGATATTGCCCGCTGCCTGTTGCCTTCAAAATGGGTAATGATATTTTTTGTTATGGCTTTGCTGATATCGCTGCCATCATACACCGGAAATGAATTTTTATGCAGGAGCAGCTGCAGGGGTGCGGTGGTAAATTTTTGTAATACGGCAAATGGTGTTCTGTATTTTTTAACAGCCTGTTTTTTTGCAACTTCATCAAGTGCCAGTTGCTGTAATACTGCGGTGGCGGGCCTAAACCCCAGTTTATAATAAAACCAGAAAGCGCCTGAACGTAATCCTTCTGTATTTCCTTTTCCAAACTGGTAGGGCTTTACCACAAAAAGCTGTGCCTTATAATATTGGTGATACAATCTTAATATGGATGCAAAAAGCAAACCGGAGTTACCTCCTCTTACCGCAGGAAAAATATGGATGCCGATCTTACACCGATGTGCTAACAGCCACCCGCCACCATATGCCGCCGGCACGCCGTTTACAAAAGTCATATAACCGATATAAGATTCAATACTGAAGCGGTGTTGCGGCAACATGGTAAATAAGGCAATAGCAATGCCATAGCCCATGTTAAAATAAGTAACGGTATTGCTGTCACCAAAAGTTACAGGATCTGTTTCCCTGCAATGTAATGCCAGTGCAGCACGGGCAGTGTTGAGCAAATGTTTTTTTTCTGCTGCAGCAAGTAGCAGCGGCGCATTTATTTTTTGACTGATGTAACGGGCATGATTTTTAACAGGCGCTGCAGTTTTTGCATAGTAAATATTTGTAGCCGGCAATGCACGTAAGTAACTGCGGTTAAAAAAGGGGTGATGCAGTTTCCAGTGTACAAATACCTGCAGTTGCTCATACAGGTGGTTCCTGTTAAAAATATCAGTATGATGTTGCTGCAGTATTTGCAGCAGCCATTGCAAAGAACGGGTGCTATTTTTTTGCCCGGTTAATTTTTGAATTCGTTGCTGCAGGCTGCAGGCTGTTTGTGTAATTTCCTGGTATTCTATTTTAGGTAAGGCCAGTTCCATTACCCGGCTCACCACAGCAGCATTGGCACCGCTGCTGTGCAGGCCTGTGTCGGTACCAAAATTATCGAGCAGCCAGGCTGCCATTTCGTAACTGAAAGCACAAACCAGTTCGCTTGCAAAAATACCGCTGCCGTTTATTGTGTTTTGTTTTTTTGGAGTATAGCTGTTAAATATTTTTTCAACTGTTGATGTTACCTTATGCAGTTGCGCTGTTGCCAGCGTATGTATACTGCGGCTGCAAGGGTATGCCAGCAGGTACAGCAAACATTCATGATAGTTTTTTATCTGTGTGGCACTGGAGAGGGTAACTGCATCAAGCTGCTGCAGTAACTGTAATTTTTTCTTGCTGGCTTCAGCAGAAAAATCTCCCTTAAGGGTGATTATTTTTTTTACAAGCTGTGCGGTATCTTTTTGCATAAATTTTTACAGCAGAAAGATAAATAGCCCGGCCTTAAAAATAACTGAGATTGCTCATGTTTGGAAATGATACTGTATAAATTCACTGCAGCTCTTCGCAGTAATAGCCGGCATTCAATAAAATATTTTCTACTTCCTGCGCAGCAATATTGCGGCTTACAATACGCAGTATATTATCGCAGTCATCAAGGTCAACATTCCATTGCACAATATGCGGATGAATATCGAGTAAAGATTCTACATCGCTGATGCGTTTGCTGTCGGTAAGGTTAGTTTTAAAAACCAAAACTTCAACGCTCCCGGCGGCGGGAGCAGTTGAAGCATTACTGATTTGAGTGTTGGTCATAAATTATACAGTTGCTGTGGTTGGTAAAGATCTTTTTAAAAGCCGGGGGTTTAAAACTCCCGTTGGGTAGTTTCTGTTTTTTCATCGGGCTGAAAACTATGTCTTCCCCACCTGCCGCCACACCTATTCTTCCACTCGGCTTTAAATTTTTCTCTTTCTTCGGGTGTCATAGTATCCCAGCGTTGTTTCATTTTCTGCTTCCATGCCATGTTGCCCCGCCAGCCCCTGCCGCCGCCAAAACCGCCAAACAGTATTTTACTCAGCAGTAATATACCCAGTGCCTGTATAAAGCTTATGGCTTTTACACCCAGTACTGCCGGCAGTATGGCATTCCATAAGCCCATTACTATAAAACCAAATACTGTTATGGCAATAGCGCCAAATATCAGTATCATCAGTGCTTTTTTAATCCAGAATTTTTTCATGTTATTTTTTATTTGCCACAGAGGCACAGAAGCACAGAATTTTTATATTTCTTTATCAGCTTCCTTACTTCTATGAGTTATTTTAATGTTGTTTTGTTTGCCAATTCGTACACAATTTTTTTGTTTGTATTTTTCAGTGTTTCTGTGCTTCAGTGGCAATTTTAATAATTTAATAGTTCATCTTTTAATACCTGTAAGCGGCTTCTTAAATGCAACACGGCATATCTTTTACGGCTGATGAGTGTGGCCACACTTTCTCCCGTTTGAGCTGCAATATCTTTAAAGGCAATATCATCTATTTCGTGCTGTATAAAAACTGTCCGCTGTTCTTCGGGCAGTTCGTCCAATGCTGCTTTAAGCTCTTCCCAAAAAAGATTGCGCAGGTATTCTGTTTCGGGGTTATTATCGCCGGGCAGCATGATCTCTTTCCAGTCAAAATTGTCGCCATCCATTTCGGCACCGGTTAATATATCATCGGCCAGGGGCAGTTTTTGTTTGCGGTAGCTGTCGGTAATTTTATTACGGGCCACCGTGTATAACCAGGCGCTGGCCTGCTCAATAGGTTGGGTGTTGCCGGCAAACTGGTACAGTACTTCCTGCATGATATCTTCTGCATCTTCTGTACTGGCCACCCGTTGTTTAATAAAACCAAACAGCCGCTTGCTTACCGCCTTAATGGTATCAGTGATATTTCTGTTGCGTTCCGCAGCCATTGGTGTTGTTATCGTAAGTGCCTCTTCCATGTATATTTACTGTAGACGGCTAAGGGAAAAGAATGTTTTAAAAAAGAGCAAATATTTTTTAAGCTACAAAAGTAGGGGTTGCCGTGGCTTTTTAAACCCAAATAGAGTGAATGGTGCTTTTAACTGCGTAGAATGGAGATTGGGGAACTTAACCTGTAATAAATTGGATTACGGAAATTGCAATTGCCCGTTTAAATTTTAATAATGAAAAACCCCGGTTACAACATTACTGTAACCGGGGCGTTGGTTTAATTATTGTTACCAGGCTTACTATTCATCAGTTTGAAAACCATACATCGTTTTTTACAACCGATGCCGCATCAAACCCGCCGGTAACACAAATTTTATTGTTGAATAATATTGCCTGGTGGCCGCCTCTTGCGCCAAAAGACGCATTGGTTTGTTTTGTCCAGTCTTTACCGTTGGTGCTGCTCCATATTTCATCTGTGGTAACAAAACCAACTACTCCTCCCATTACATACAATGTATTATTGTATACAATTGACTGGTGTGAATACAGCGGTACAAATTTAGACCCTGTGGTAGTTTCCTCCGTCCAGCTTCTTCCATCAGTACTGCTCCACACATCATTTTTAAATCCTGTTGCAGTATAGCCGCCAATAACATAAAGTTTGCTGTTGAAAACCACAAGCTGGTGGCCGGCCCTTGCACTAAACTGTGTACCCACAGCCGTTTCCTGTGCCCATGTAATTCCGTCTGCACTGCTCCAGATATCATTTTTTGTTCCACCTATTCCATCGCCGCCTATCAACCATAATTTGTTATTGAATACAACTACATCATGTAGCGAACGGATACTAAAAGCTGCATTAGCAGTTACCTGTGTCCAGGTAGTGCCATCGGTACTGTTCCAGATATCGTTTAATGCATTACCATTACTTAAGCCACCA
This sequence comes from Ferruginibacter sp., assembly GCA_017983695.1. Classification (GTDB taxonomy): domain Bacteria; phylum Bacteroidota; class Bacteroidia; order Chitinophagales; family Chitinophagaceae; genus Ferruginibacter. Next base: position 186,657 of record JAGOAX010000005.1, on the reverse strand, counting down.
ATAACCCAAAGCTTGTTATTAAATGCAACTACCTGGTGATCGCTCCGCACACTAAAAACCGGTCCGCTTACTGTTGTTTGTGCCCACGATACACCATCTGTACTGCTCCAGATTTCATTGGTATAAAGTATGTCTGTTTTTCTGCCACCAATAACCCAAAGCTTGTTGTTAAACACTACAGACTGATGATCGAACAGTGGCGCAAACTGGCTGCCGCTGGTAGTTGTTTTTGTAAAACTTACTGCTGCCGTTGGTGTAGGTGCAGGCGTATCATCTTTTTTACATGATGTTACTAAAAGTATTGCTGATAATGCAGCAATACAACCGAATGTTGTTTTTTTCATTTTTGTTTTTTTTAGGATTTGATTTTATTGTTTGTAAAGAATTTATTTTTCAGACCTGGATTACTTTATCTTATCGCAGCCAATTTCCCGCTTACCACCATAGCCATAGTATTTTACAGTGCTGCTGTAATTACCACCACCGGTATAGTCCTGCGAAAAACTAAACTCCTGCGTATAACATTTGCCATCATTGCTCTTGGTAATACAAACAGCACCAAGTGTACGGTTGATGATTGCACCTGTTAATTCATTTTTTCTTACAGTCCATGTGGCTGAAGTAATGATGGCTTTGGTAAACTTATCGTTCCACCCCAGGTTATTGGCGGCCGCAACCATCTGGCTTTCTAAACCGGCATTGCTCATGGCTGCTTTTGGTAACTGGCGGCTGGCCATTAATTCATCGTGCAGTTTGGTAGAAAGGCTTTTTATTGCTGTTACGCCGCCGTTAAGGTCAAGGTCGAGTTTACTTTTTATGTCGCCGATTTTTGAAGTAGGGAAGATGAGCTCACAGGTTATTTCGTGGCTTACATCTCCAGCCTTTACCAGGTCGTCCATAAAATACGAGTAGGTCCAGTTTTCGGCAGCAATGTATGGTGCATAATTATCTTTAAACCATTGTGCATCGGGTAACAATGCAAATTGAATATAGGATTTGCCCTGCACTGCAAGCGGCAAAATGATATTCGACAGGTCGCCGCCCCAAACTGCAGTACCACCATCCACTCTTATCCTGATGCGGAGTTCATCATTACTATTCATGGCATCTTTTACATTAATGCCCAGGTAGGCCGTACCAAAAATTGCCTCGCCGGTTTTAAATCCTGTTTTTATAAACGCCGCCATGTCTTTTTCTTTACCAATTACCAGCGGTTTAGTGCTCCACACAATACTATTTAAATGCTCTTTATGAAAATCGCTGGTAAAAAATTTTGCCGATTCGCCTTCTGCATTGCCCAGTTGTTTATTTATTTCTTCCAGCTTTTTCTTAAAGGGCTCGTTATTGGGCGACAGCATTAATACTGCCATGCACTCATACTTAGCTTCATTCAGCAGGGCTATTTTTTCCTGCGGATTTTTTGCACCGGTGCTGGCCTGTATTACTGCGGTTACATTCCATTTAAACCTGTCGGCCCTTTTTACATAGGCATCATAGTCGGCCAGTTTTTCTTCTACCAGGCCTGCATAACTTTTTGGGTCAATTGTACCCAGTGCTTTTTTCTTTTCCTGGTAGGTGGCCAGGTCAATTTTTTTTACCCGGTCATAATAATTCTTTCCTGTTACACCGGGTTCAATATCAATTCCGGTTGAGTAAACCCCGATCATCTGTTGCCAGATATCTTTAAAATATTTTTTTTCTTCTTCTTGTTTAGCACTAGCTGCTTTGGCATCACCGCTTTCCTTAGCAGCTTTATCTTTCCAGGGTTTAACTTCTGCTTCCAGCTTTGCAATATCAAACGAAGGGTCTTTTTCTTTAATCATCTGTATCATTCTTTCTGCATTGTTTACAGAAGAGGGCGTGCCGGTGCCGGCTTTCAATTTTTCTATATGCGACCAGAAAGATTTTAGCTGCACTTTTGCAGGGCCACTGTAGTCGCCGGGCTGTGCTGTTATGGTGCTGTGTAAAAACACCAGGGTTAAAATAAGGGTAAGCGTTTTCATAAATTAATTTATAGGTTAATAATTATTTGTAATAACGTAAAACTAATCCCGGTATTTATGAAAACCCCTTGCGTTTGATAAGCGAAACAACCTGTTTGATAGTTGTACGGAAGCAGATAAGGCGGAGGGGGTTTTTTGAAAATCACTTGTGTAATAAACCGTATCGGAAATGAAATGCAATAGCTCATCAACAAAACCGGTTATATAATTATTAGGGCAAAGTATAGCTTAGCATAACAGGGATTTATTAAAGGCCGATTTATACTTGCCAATGACAATTAATACTGTTAATAAAAAAAACTTTGAACTTTTAGATGAGAATAAGTTGGCAGTAGCCAGGCTTATATACACCACCAGTGCTTTTGACGATGCTGTAATTGAAGCCGGGGAAAATTTTTTGCTGAATGGTATTGCTACCGGAATCTGGATAACCCACCTGGGTAATGATAACAGCGTAAAAACAAGATCTAAAATAAGGGTGGAAACAGGCGGTATAATATCTGTGGCGTTGTCGGGAAAAAAAAGAAAGTATTTTTTTAAAAGATCGGGCGGATGGAAACTGCGTTTTTACCTTACCAACAAAGATGGCGAAGATCTGCTGACGCTTATACCCCATGTAAACTGGCAAAAAGAATCACACGATTATATCCTGCAGCTGAATGAGGAGTATGAAAAAGAATGTGATTCATTTGTTATATTACATGCTGTGCATTGTGCCAATTGCAGTCTTAGTATGATGACGGGAGGAAAAGTGCCGGCTTTAGTAAGTATTTAGAATAACCTATTATATGCAAAAACTTATCCTGTTTTTTAGCTTATTATTTACAGGTAGTATTTTTTTACAGGCACAAAATAATTGTAGTTGCAATGAATACGCTGCTTTACAAAGCGGCAATGATAACGACAGCGCAATTGCTGCTGTGTTGATTAAATCACCCTCTTCTATCTGCAAAGCTAAAGGGTACCAGGTAATGGGTTCTTTTTATGGCGATATAAATGAAATGGATACCGCTGTATATTTTTTACAAACTGCTGAAAAATTATATCAACAATCTACCTGTGGCGACAGTATGCTGTTATTAACCTATAAAACACTGGCATTTGTTTTTTATACAAAAGGAGATTTTGCAAAAGCACAGGAGTATAGTTTTAAATTGCTGCAATCTGCCGAAGCTGCTAAAAACATTTATGAGCAGGCCAACTGCCATACTATGATCGCTCAACTCTTTAATCAAATGGGACAGGCAGAAAAAGGAATCATGTATGCACGGCTTGCTATCCCTATGATTGATAAAATAGAAAGTCCTCAAAAAACTGCGGACATCATGTTTAAATTGTCAAAAAGATACCTGTGGCATTTTCAGGATACTAAAAAAAGATCCAGCCTCGATAGTTCTGAGCTTTTTAGTTACAGCCAATTAGCAATAGCCAAAAAAATAAAAAGAAACAGTTCAATAGCTGTGGCCTATAGTAATTTGCAGGGTATTGCATGGGAAAGAGAAGACTATAAAAAAGCTTTGCTGTATTTAGACAGCTCATTTATATACACCGATAAAGACGATATAAGTATACTTGCTACTAATTATTTTGACAAAGCCGATCTGTACATTGAGTTGAAGAACTATGCTGCAGCAAAACAAATGGCAGATTCTGCACTACATTACTACAAACTTACCGGAACAGTATCTTTTATTGGAGAAACGTATGAACTGCAGGCCAGGATTGCAAAAGAAACCGGCGATTACAAAGCAGCCTACGAAAATACAACGCTTGCAAGAGCAATTAACGACAGCATCCGCAATGTAGAAAAAACAAAACAGGTAACAGAACTGGAAAAAAAATACAGCCAGGCAAAAAACGAAAACATTATAAAAGACCTTGACAGGAAAAAGCAGTTGTATCTTTTTCTTGCTATTGCCGGTTTGCTTGCAGCACTAGCCATCGCTTTTTACCTGCGCCAGCAATCTTTAAAACACAAAAAAAATATTTTAGAAACAGAGCAACGGCTCAATAGGGCCAGGATGAACCCTCATTTCTTTTTTAATGCCTTAACCACTTTGCAAAAATTTGCTTTAAGAGAAAACGATGGACAGGCCATGGCAAGTAATCTCTCTAAGTTTAGTAATATAATGAGAGAAACATTGGAAAGCACTTACAAAGAATATGTAACCATTGAACAGGAAATGGAATTTTTAAATGAGTACCTTGAAGTACAAAAGATCCGTTTTCCAGAAACATTCAGTTACGAAGTAAATGCCGATAAAAACTTAGATATAGATGAACTGCAGATTCCTGCCATGATAATACAACCTTTTGTGGAAAATAGTATTGAACATGGTTTTGTGGGCGTGGATTATCCCGGTAAAGTCACCGTTAATTTTACATCAGCAAACAAAGAGTTGATGATTCAGATATCAGATAACGGAAAAGGGTTAAACACGTCCGCTAAAGAAAACAATGAACATATCAGCCGGGCCAGCCAGATAATTAAGGACAGGATATATTTGCTGAATATAAAGTTAAAAACAAAGGCAGGATTCAGTATCGATAATAATTCAACAGACAACGGGGTAATTGTAAAAATACATTTACCCTTATTGTATAAAGACAAAATGACCACCTAGGCGTATAAATTTAGTAAATGCAAAAATGTATTTTTTTAATGATGCTTATAATTTGCAGTAATTATGCTGCAGATGCACAAAGCGATTGCAAATGTAATGTATATGAAGAGTTATCAGAAGCCGGAAAATCTAAATTAGAAATTTACACTCAGGTAATAAAAGAGAAAAGTAAAATATGCCAGGCAAAGGCATCAGAACTAAACGGGGAGTTATCAATTTTTGAAAAAAGCGATTTAGACTCGGCAGAAATTTATTTAAAAAAAGCCGAAGAATTGTACAAAAAAACAGGGTGTACTGAAGGTGTTATCTGGAATACCTATAAACAACGATTCCAGGTATATTGGAGTAGAGCAGATTTTCCAAATGCACAGGAGTATGCATTAAAATTTTTGCGTAGTGCCGAATTAGAAAAAAATGTGTATGAGCAGGCTTTGGCAAACACCATGATTGCAATTGTTTTTTATAATACCAGGCAATTTGAAAAGGGGATCATTTATAATGATAATGCAGCAGCATTATTGCCCAACATTACTGATGTTCATAAAAAACAGAAAATGCTCTACTTCTTATCTGTTCGTTATATGAGCCATTACCTGGGCACAGAGTCAAAATCAAGTATTGAAAAATCTTTACAATATAATTTGCAACACCTGGCATTATCAAAACAACTAAAGGATACTGCTCAATTTGCCAGGAGTTATTTTAACCTGTCTGGTACTGCAGAAGAAAGCAAAAACTGGAATAAGGCAATGGCTTATTTAGATAGTGGTTATCTTTTTATAGATAAAACAGATTCGATTGATTTATTTGATTACCATGCAAATAAAGCCAGCTTATTTTTGGAATTAAAAAATTATGCAGATGCAAACCTTTACGCAGACTCTTCACTTTTTTTTGTAAAAAAATTGGATCATAAAATTGGTATTGCACAAAGCTATAAGCTAATTTCAAAAATAGCTCAAGAACAGGGAGATTATAAAAAAGCATTGGAATATTCTGATCTGGAAAGAATTATAAAAGATTCTATAAGTAATGTAGAAAAAACAAAACAGGTAACAGAACTTGAAAAAAAATACAGCCAGGCAAAAAACGAAAACATTATAAAGGACCTTGACAGAAAAAAGCAGCTTTATCTTTTTCTTGCCATTGCAGGTTTACTTGCAGCATTAGCCATCGCTTTTTACCTGCGCCAGCAATCTTTAAAACATAAAAAAAATATTTTAGAAACAGAGCAACGGCTCAATCGGGCAAGAATGAATCCGCATTTTTTTTTTAATGCCTTAACTACTTTGCAAAAATTTGCTTTAAGGGAAAACGATGGACAGGCCATGGCAAGTAATCTCTCTAAGTTTAGTAATATAATGAGAGAAACACTGGAAAGCACTTACAAGGAATATGTAACCATTGAGCAGGAAATGGAATTTTTAAATGAATACCTCGAAGTACAGAAAATCCGTTTTCCCCAAACCTTCAGTTACGAGGTAACTGCGGATAAGGATTTAGATATTGATGAATTGCAAATACCGGCCATGATAATTCAGCCATTTGTAGAAAATAGTATTGAACATGGTTTTGTGGGTGTGGATTATCCCGGTAAAGTCATAATTAATTTTACAGCAGAAAATAAGGAGTTGATGATTCAGATATCGGATAACGGAAAAGGGTTAAACACAGCGGCTAAAGAAAACAATGAGCATATCAGCCGGGCAAGCCAGATCATCAAAGACAGGATATATTTGCTGAATATTAAATTAAAAACAAAGGCAGGTTTCAGTATCGATAACAATTCAACCGGTAACGGAGTAACTGTAAAAATACATTTACCATTATTATACAAAGACCCCAAAACAACATAAAGCGATGAAAATATTAGTAGTGGATAATGAAAAGGAAATACGGCTGGTATTAAAGGATATGCTTATTGCCTGTGGTGATGGCCTGCACACCATAGAAGAAGCCAATGGCGTGGCAAGTGGTATTGCCAAAATAAATTCTTTTATGCCCGATATTGTTTTACTGGATGTAGAGATGAATGACGGTACAGGTTTTGATTTGCTAAAGCAAATCACTAACCCCGCTTTTCAATTAATTTTTACCACAGCACACAATCAATATGCCATACAAGCCATAAAATTTAGCGCTATTGATTATTTACTAAAACCTATTGATCCGGTTGAACTGAATAACAGCCTGAAAAAAGCAACAGAAAATATCAGCGGCCAAACATTACAAAAGCAATTAGCAGTGTTAATGCAGCAGTTTGGTAACAAAACCGAACCGGAAAAGCAAATTGTAATAAAGGATATTGATAAGACTTATTTTATTAAGATGAACGATATTTTGTATTGCGAAGCAGAAGGCTCTTACACAAAATTTTATCTTGCCAACAGCGAACCTGTATTTGTTAGCCGCAACCTGCGCTATTACCAGGAGTTACTGGAACCGGCAGGTTTTTTCCGCACTCATCATTCCTGTTTAGTTAACCCGGGCAAAATAAAAATTTACGATCGTAAAACCGACTGTGGTACATTAATACTGGAAGGCGGCCATACCGTTCCAGTATCGCAACGCAAAAAGGATTTTGTACTGCAATTTTTAGAAAACAGGTAAGGTTTATTTTTTTGCCCTGGGATTTAAATTTACAATGGCAGCACCAACATAACAGTTACCATTCTTCTGCATCTCCATTAATAATTTTTCAATAAGGGCAGTTTTATCAGCCGTAGTTTCCTTACTATGTTTTTTATCAAATGCTTCCATGCATTTTAAGATGGATGAATTTTTATCACCGATTGCTTTAAGCTGTTCTGCAAATGCTTTTGCATCATCGGGTTTAAGATCCGACATTCCGCTCATCAATACTTCCTGTGGTTTTGCAGCAACGGATACTGCCTTCATCAGTTTTTTTGCATCGGTACTCATCGAATTTTGAAAACTGTCAAAGCAGCCACACATTTCATTGGCTAACTCAGGCGCTTTATTATCGGCAGAGCCGGAACAGGAATTAAGCAATAGAATAACAACAAGGGTTTTAATTAAATGTTTCATTGGTTGAATTTTGGTTTAAAAATCAAATGTATCTGCAACATTTATCTTTTTTGGTAAAGATGCATAACTGCTATTGGTTGTTTTATAACTGCTCCTTTAAAAATAAAATAGCTGTATTGCAATTATCACTGCATTTTAATTTCTGTATTTCGTTTGCTGCAAACCCGTTGTTATCATTTATAAAACCATCAACAGCATTTACAAAATCTGCTGTTTTATCTTAATTATTTTTAGTCATTTTACTTTTTTAAAATCTAAAAACCAATTATCAATGAAAAAGAACATGATCCTTTCCATGCTAACCCTATGTGCGGTTATCATCACCAGTTGTAAAAAAACTGACAACACTTCTGTGCCATTACCAGACCCTGCCCCAACTGTAACAGCCATCAGCCCGGCATCAGCACCAAAGAATGCGGTGGTTACAATTACGGGAACAAACTTTGGAACAAACCTGGCTACACTTAAAGTGTATTTTAACAATGTACAGGCAACAGTACAAACAGCCACCAACACGTCTATTACTGCGGTTGTGCCCGTAGGTGCTGGAAGCGGAAATGTAAAAGTTGAAAAAAGTCCGGGTGTGCAGGTAACCGGCCCGGCATTTACTTACCAGCTAAGTAATACGGTAACATCACTTACACTTACAGGTGCAGTAACTGTTCTTAATCGTCCTTCCGGTATTGTAAGAGATGCATCAGGTAATCTTTTTGTTTGCGACAGGGATAACCACCGCATTGTAAAAATAACAACAGCGGGTGTTGCATCTGTTTTTGCAGGTAGTACGGCGGGTTTTGTAAACGGTACTGGTACAGCAGCTCAGTTCAACGAGCCATATTCAATAGCAATTGATGCTTCAGGTAATTTTTATGTGGCCGACAGGATTAATAGCTCTATCAGGAAAATTACCGCAGCTGGTGTTGTTACTACATTAGCCGGAAATGGAACCGGGGGAAGTGCAGATGGTACAGGAAGTGCAGCAAGGTTTAGTGAACCGCTTGGTATAACTGTTGATGCAGCCGGCAATGTATATGTAGCAGATTATTTAAATGGTGCTTTACGAAAAATAACTGCCGCAGGGGTAGTTACAACCTTAAGATCTATACCCAGTATTTTTGGTGTTACTGTTGATGCAGCAGGTAATATTTATTGTGCAGAATATTTCAGTCAGCAGGTATCAAAATACAGTTCAACAGGGAGCTATTCAGTAATAGCGGGACTGTCTGGTACCAGTGGTTATTTAGATGCTACCGGCACAGCAGCAAGGTTTAATGTGCCGGCAGGTATAACAGTTGATGCCAGTGGCAACCTTTATGTAACAGAAACAGCAAATAATAAAATAAGAAAAATTACTGCTGCCGGTGTGGTAACAACAATTGCTGGTGGCAACGGGGGCTTTGCAGATGGTATTAGCGGTGCTGCATTGTTTGATGCACCGATTGCAATAACCGGCGACCTTGCCAACAATGCTGTTTACGTTGCAGATTTCAACAATAATAAAATAAGAAAAATAATCATTGAGTAAGTTTGTTTTTACCGGGCTTTGCCAAAAAAAGTAAAGCCCGGTCTATCTTCTGCTAAATATTTATACAAATGACAAAAAAAGATTTATGGCCTGAAGAAGGCAAACTAAAAAAAGCATTGATCATACTTGCAATTGTACTGGTGGCCGCTTTAGTTGCTGTATTAATACAGGAGAAGTATGGTATAAAATTATCTAACAAAGTATTTACCCCGGTGGTGGTTGCCTGTATTGCAATATGGGCTTACCGGCCAACACCCGAATCGAAAGAAATTAATAAACACTAAAACGGGCAAGAGTGGTTTACGAGGGTCTGCATTTATGCAGGCCTTTGTAGTTTAATGCCATTGCTGCTTAAAATACATCTTACCTGTTATAATATATTTTAATGTTAAGCCATTAGTTAAAAGCAGTTGGCGTTTTAGTTGCAAAAAGAAAAACTAAGTATTATTTTAGGTAATCAGTTTTTTTAACCTAATAAAATAATCAACTATGGACATCAAAAAACTCATTATTGGCGGACTTACCGGAGGTATTATTTACTTCCTTTTAGGCTGGCTGGTTTATGGTAACCTGCTGGCAGAATTTATGAAAACGCATCCTGGTACTGCAACCAATGTAGACCGTGCAATGGAAGATATGAACTGGATGTACCTGGTAATTGGAAACCTGTTATCAGGATTTTTAATTGCCTTTATTTTTGTTAAAGGAAACGTAAACTCTTTAATGAATGGACTGGTTACCGGCGTTATACTGGGCTTGCTGATGTCTGCAGCCTTTGATTGCATAATGTATGCCACCACCAATATTGTAAGTAAAAAAATGATGCTGGCAGATGTGCTTGCTTCTGGTGCTATGGGTGGTGTAGTTGGTGCTGTAGTTGGTTTGGTATTGGGTAAACTAAATAAGCCCGGTTAAATTTTTACAACCTAAAGGTTGCCACAAATAAGTAAAAGCCATTGCTGATTGATCAGTAATGGCTTTTTTAATGCCGCACGGCAGTAAGTAGTGTATCAGTTTGAAATTTTTGCAATAAGAGTTGTCAGCCTTTGTCATCTTGAGTTTATCGAAAGATGTCGAAGGCGGGTTGCAAGCTAAAGGTGTACCGGTTTCGACAAGCTCAACCTGACAGCTTTTCAAACTGAGACATTACAAAGCAGTACTTCATTTGGATGAGTGCTAAAAAAAACTGAAATTCAAATTTTATTAAAGTACATAATCATCAATATTGTTTATAAATATCCATAGTCATCAACCGCCGCAAAAAAATGATTTTGTAATTACAAACCTGTACAATCATTTTGAGCAGGTTGTTGCAGGCGGTAATTATTCTGCAGGCCTGCATCCCTGGTATTTAAATGAAACAACCTGGGTTGAAGAAATGAAAGCACTGGAGCAGTACAGTAACAATGTACTGGCTATTGGCGAATGCGGGCTGGATAAAATTTGCACCACCGGTTTTTTGTTACAGCAACAGGTATTTGCCGCACAAATAGGGTTGGCCAATAAAATTAATAAGCCATTAATTATACATTGCGTAAAAGCTTATGAAGAAGTGGTGCAGCAATTGCAGCAAAATAATAACAGGGTCCCGGTTATCTTTCATGGGTTTAATAAAAATAAAATTCTTGCACAGCAATTAATACACAAAGGGTTTTATCTTTCTTTTGGCAAAGCATTGCAGCAGCCTGCCATGCAGGAGCTGATAAAAATTTTACCTGCCGATAAAATATTTTTAGAAACAGATGATGCTGCCGTAAACATTGAAATGATATATTTGTTAGCAACGCAGGCTTTACAGCTTGATGTAAATTCACTTAGTTTGCAAATTAAAAAAAATGCCGCCACAGTTTTTGGTGATGCATGGTTTACAATATGACAACAGATTTTTCCTGGCTTAGCCGCACAGAATTATTAATAGGCAAAGAAGCGTTGCAAACACTGGCGCAAAGCCATGTAATGATAGTAGGCCTTGGCGGCGTAGGCAGTTATGCGGCAGAATTTATTGCCCGAAGCGGTATTGGTAAAATGACGATTATTGATGGAGATGTGGTGGACCCCACCAACCGTAACAGGCAACTGCCTGCATTGGCCACCAATCACGGGCAATCAAAAGCTAATATTATGGCCGAACGTTTAAAAGCCATTAACCCCGAACTGGAACTGCAAGTAATAAAATCTTTCATCAATCCCGAAATGGTAACGGAACTATTTACCAATAAACCCGATTATATTATTGATGCCATTGATAGCATTACGCCTAAACTTACCTTTATAAAAATGGCGTACGAAAATAAAATGCCCATGGTAAGCAGTATGGGTGCCGGTGGTAAACTTGATCCAACAAAACTGCAGGTGGTGGATATTTCAAAAACCTATAACTGTCCCTTTGCACAACAGATTCGCAAAGTATTAAAACGGCAGTATAATATACGCCGCGGTATTAAAGTGGTATTCTCTCCCGAAGAAGCCAATAAAGAAAGCCTGATACTTACCGACGGAAAAAATTATAAAAAATCTGCTTACGGTACAGTCTCTTACCTGCCTGCAGTGTTTGGCGCTGTTTGTGCCAGCGTGGTAATAAACGATTTGATAAAAGATATTTAGTTGTAATAAACAGCAGCTATACTACAATGGCTTACCACTTTCCAATGTACTTACAGCCTGTTCAATAATTTTTTTAATTGCTTCGCTGGGTGCCTGCTCCATTGCTTTGCGGCCAAATTCTAAAGCTTTTTTTAAATCACCCATTGCAGAATAACCCCTCATCATTCCGGCATTGGTAGGCCAGGCGCCATTATTTTTTGTATAATTTTTTTCAAACACAACCATCGCTTCTTTTACTTTCTTTTCGTTGAGCAACTGCCGGCCATAATTATGCAGCTCTGTAATGCTTGCATTTTCCAAAGCTGCCTGCATAAGTTTATCTGACTCTTCTTTTTTATTTAGTTTAGCAAGCAGCCCCGATTTTACAGAAATTGCACTAAAGGTATTTACACCACCCAGCGAAGGATCAACTGCTGCATTTATCCAGCCCAGGGCTTCCTCATAATTAATATTATTTTGCAGGCACCATAAAGCGGCAGCTTGTAAACTCGGCGGATCAAAACCCATAGCACCGCTTAATTGTGATTTGATGCTGGCCAGTGTTGTTGCAGTAAGGTCGGCTGCAACAGTAAAAGGAATGCGCCATTTTTCCCATTCCAGTGCCACTTCAACAGTGTGGTCGGTTTGTTTTGAAAAAGTATAGTCCAGTCTTTCTTTACTTTCTTTTATATCTTTTTGCTGGCGTGCAGTAACCCTCATCACATCAAGCTTGTCGTTATAAAAATAACTGCCCCACTCAGTAATGTTTTTATTAAAGATGAGTGTACAGGAATCGGGATATACAGCAATAAAAAAAGCATACTTGCCTGCAGCAAGCCATTTGCCGTTAACCGTTACATCTGTAGAAAATGAAATGGTGGTACATTCATCGGCACCGGCTCTCCATGGCGATTGTACATTTGAACCAAAACCTAAAACAGTAAATCCATAAGGTGCAATTGAAGTGCCCAATATTTTTCCTTCACGGCCTTTTACACCCGGGGCACTCCAGTTTATTTCAATATCTGTAACACCGGTTCTTCTGCCCGCCATACATTTATAGTTTACATCGCCATTTGGCAAACGGAGTAATTGCGCTGCTGCAGGAATGCTGCCGGTACACAACAGTAAAACGATTGCTGCAAAACTTAAAAGCTTTTTCATGTAACAATATTTTACTGTAAGTTATATAAGCGTATTATAAAACTGTAACCGTTTAAATAATATTACGGTGGAGAGCTTTTTTGTATATTTAATATATGCTTAGGATATTATGCTGACTTATCACTAATAATGAAAGTCAAGTACAGCATTATGACCATAACTAATATGCGGCCTTATGGCAACGCCGATTCTGCCGTATTTGCTCAGGCAAATATTCCGGTGCCCCAGCGAAGGCACCCCTTCATCAATCATTAAATTCATCAGTATACCCAGTGCAGTACTGTGCCCGTAATCGCAGCACTCGCCATTAAAGTACCATTTACTTTTGCAGTCGGCATCTTCCCGTACATGCCCAACATAACCTTTTATGCCGGAGGTAACGGCATGGCAACTGGCACCTTCAAAACAAAGCGAATCGGGGTAAAGCAAATTCAATGGTTTTAACTTCCGGAGTGTACTCAGCAGCGAAACATAATTGTCTAAATTTTTAATATAGCCCATTCCGCTGCTGTCGGGGTATTTTTTAGTTACGGTGTTGGCAAATAATACCGGGTTCATCCGCATAAGGTTAATAATGTAGATGAGTTTTTTTTCTTCCTCCGTCATATAATTGGCATTGGCGGCGGTATTGCAGACCTTGTATTTAGGCTGATTCCATTCTGCCGAATAATTACTTAGCGGCGATGGGGCTGCAGCATTACCGGTTGCAGGAGGGTTTACATTTATAAATGCTGCCACAGGCAGGGCAAATAAAAACAGCAATAGATACTTCATGCGTAAAAGGTTTAGGGAAGAACATGATTTACGCTGCAGCTAAAAAAATATTGTAAACAGCTTGCTAATAAAATGTGAAAGCCTGTTGCGGTTATAGTCAGTAAAAATTACTCTACCCTTTTTCCAAAAGGCATCATCGAAATTTCTATCAGTTTAAAATGCTGGCGGGCAAAGGGAATACCTATAATGGTGATGAACAGGAGTAAGCCAAAAACAACATGCATCAATGCCGTGTACAAACCACCGCAGAGCAGCCATATAATATTGAACAGTACATTAAGGCAGCCTGCATTGTCGGAACTGCTCACTACTTTTTTGCCAAAGGGCCATAATACCAACCCTGCCATTTTAAAACACTGCAAACCCCAGGGCACACCAACAACGGTAATACATAAAACAATGCCGCCAAATAAATAACCCAGTGCAGCAAAAAAGCCACCGAAGATGAGCCAGGTAAGATTACCGAGGAGATTCATGATACAAAACTGTTTACCAAATATAGCAAACCAGCCGATACGAAGCCAACAGAAACGGTAAAACATCAAGCAGGTTTGTCCTTTCGTCAAACATATTTTTAAAGCGGGGTGCAGTATATTTCCTTTGTATGGTAAAGCAGTTATCTTATTTTATAATTTAAAAAAGTAAAGCCATGAAGTCAATCATCACAAAAGCCCTGCTGCTTGTTTTTGGAGCAGCAGCGCTTTATTCTTTTTCGCCCAGTTTTGGCGGCGAAGGTTTTGAACTCTCTCTTAACGGGAAAGTAATTTTGCAGCAATTTGGTAAAGACCTGAACACTGTAAAAACCCTGCAGCTGGATGCCGCTACTGCCAACGATAAAATAGCGATACGCTATCATCATTGCGGCAGGGTTGGTAAAAACCGGGTGGTTACCATTAAAGACGGGCAGGACAAAATGCTGAAAGAATGGCGTTTTTCCGATGTAGCCGAACCGGTAGCAGAAATGAGTTGTTATATAAGCGATATTACTGCACTTAAAAAGAGCAACACTGTTTTAAAGGTGTTCTATTCTTCAACCGAACTGCCCGGTGGCAGACAGCTTGCCACACTTGTTACAGCAAATAATGCTGTGGCAGGTCGTGTAGGGAATTGATGTTTACATGTTGTTGCTTAAAATAAACGCCTGTCGGTTGGCAGGCGTTTATTTATTTAAGATGTCTCAAATCTCTGTCTGGTTTCTTCCCTTTGATAAGGGAATAAAATGCAATGATCTTTTTCATGTCTGTAGCTTCATCTGCACTGGTAAATATTACTTCGCCAATTATCACCTGCTTATTTTCAAAATCAAAACCTATAGGCAGTATGGGTACCTGTGCCTGTTTGGCAATATGATAAAACCCACTGCGTAACTTATCAACTCTTTTACGGGTACCTTCGGGTGCCATCGCCAGTAAAAAGGCTTCGTTGGCGGCAAATAATGCAGCAGCCTGTTCTACCATACCCCGTTTACTAAAACGGTCAACCGGTGTGCCGCCCAGCCTGCGCAATAACCAGCCCAGCGGGCCAACAAATAATTCTTTTTTACCTAAAAATTTTGCGTGGGTTATTTTTAATTGATGCCTTGCCGCAAAACCTACAAACAGGTCTTGCCAGTGGGTATGCGGTGCAATGATGAGCACCATTTTTTTATACTGGTAAGGAAAACTTCCGGCAATTTTCCAGCCGCCCAAGCGCCAGTACAATTTCCATATTAAGCGAAGCATAAGGAAAGGTACTTGTTTTAAAACCGGTAAAAAAATTGAAGATACAGGTTGTAGTTTTTGTATTACAAAGTGCAGATTAGTGCACTGGCTAATACTGCCTGGATATTATTTCATACTTGCTTCGTTATTCTTATTGTAAATATGCTGGTATAGCATAAAGGATAAAATATCTGCAATCATTTTAAGCACTAAAAAGATAAGTGATGGTGTAAGGCCGGTAAATTTTGGTATCAGTATCATCAGGTGCATGGGTACCACACGCAGGTAAGGCAAAAAGAAAATGCTGCCAATATTTAATGTTGCTGCAGGGGGCTGTTGTTTACGTTTTATAAAGCCCGACAACGATTCCATCAAAAATGCAGCTACACCAATTAATAAAAATGCTTTATCAACATTGCGTATGCCAATATCTACCAATAAAAAAATGGCATAGCCTAAATGAAAACCACCATAATGCACTAAAAAGAAAAAGGCCAGGCAGCCTTTATTATTTTGGGTAACAGGGGCACCGTTTAATTTAAAGGTACCGCTGTCAAAATTTTTAATGGTAAGCAGGTCGGCAAAATTAAACAGACCAATCATTACACTTTGCAGCCAATATACCCATACAATAGTGGCAAAGCCATTGCTGTGATTTTGATAGTACCAGATACAATAGAGGTTGCCGGCAAGCAGTAATAAAAATGAAGGGTTGCTGAGATATCTTTTAAGCATGTGGTGTTTTGTGCAGCATTAACCGGCTTTGTCTAACTGCTCCTCTATTTTAAGCAGGGCATCGGTAAGGTTCTGGTCCAATACAGGGTTGGTAGCCTGGCTGGCAGAAAGGGTAGCATACCATATTAATACCATGGCAATATAATCCTGCATGTCTTTGCCGGAAAACTGTGTTTTAAACTCTACTACCTTATCATTAATGGTTTTAAGGGTGCGGCGTACAGCCTCCTCATCAGCCGAACTGGTCTTAATCCGGTAGGTCCTGTCGCCAATTACAATATTTATAGGTATCAGCTCTTGCATAATTAAAATTAATGTATTATTTTGTTTCCTCTTACCAAAGAAAGCACCAATCTTCCTATTTTATAAAAATCAACATTGCCATTGTTTTTTAACTAAAACAGTGGGTAATCATCGCCACCCCATATAAGACTGCCCCCTCGAACCAATTAAGAAAAATTAAACCAGTTTTAGCATGTTTGCCAAAATTAAACAAGCCTTTTTTACCGATTCCCTCACTATCGAGTGGGAAAATGTAACTGTAAATCCTTTAAAGTTCGTTTTAAAGAACGATAAGGGAGAAGTATGCTCCACCCTGGAGACCATACAGTCCAGCAACCAAAAATATTTTAACTGGCGTGGATTGAATGATCTGCCCTATGGAAGGTATTATTTGGAGCTGAGTAATACTGATGGTGACCAGTTACTGAAGTTGGTTAAAAGGGTATAGCCTATTCGGCCAGCAGACCAATACATTTATCTATCTGCTTAATGTATTGGTCAATATGTTTTTCAAAAGCTTTTTTGTCGGCATCGTTCATTTGCCCGGCAGAGGTTTTTAATATATTAACCTGCTCCTGCAATTGTGCAATGTGCTGGGCATTTTTTTCTTTTGTTTCCTGCAGGGTTGCAATCAATTTACTTTGCCTTTCATTATCTTTTTGTAATTGTATATGCCGCTTCAGTAGTTTTTGAAGCTTATCGTTAATGCGTTTGATATTTGATTGCAACTCTGACATATATACGCCCCTAACCCCTAAAGGGGAATTAGTGTACAAATTATTTAAATATCTTTTCTACTCTTAAAATTTAGTATCCACAACTCTTGTTCCCCTTTAGGGGTTAGGGGCATCTACCTTCTCACTTCTGCTGCCAGTTCTTTTTCATAAGCACCGATGATCTTGTTCATCATCGCATCAATTTCGGTATCGGTCATTGTTTTTTCTTCATCTAAAAAAGTAAAACTAACCGCCATCGATTTTTTGTTGGTACCCAGTTTTTCGCTTTCAAATACATCAAACAAGTTAACATTTTTTAATTTACCCAGCTTGGCTGCCAATGTCGTTTTTTCTATCTGCTGGTACTGAATGTTTTTGTCTACAACAATAGACAGGTCTCTCTGCACAGCAGGGTATTTAGATATCTCCTTAAAACTGATACGACTCTTTTTACTTAAGGCCATCAGCTTATCCCAGTTAATATCGGCGTATAAAACAGTTTGTTTGCAATCGAATTTTGCAGCAGTTGCTTTATTGATCGTTCCGGCTGTTGCAACAACTTCATTTCTTACTTTTATTTCAACTGCATGGTCTAACTTTTCATTTGCAGTAATTGAAAATTCATTTATAGTTACACCGGTTACCGCTGCAATTTTTTCAAGAGCTCCTTTAATAAAATAGAAATCTGTTTTTTGTGCTTTGCTGCTCCAGCCACCTTCGGTTTTATTACCGGTTACAAATAAACTCAGGTGATTATTTTCGGCATAGCTGCCTGCACCATCAGTTGAATAGGTTTTACCAAATTCAAAAAACTGCAGGCTGTTATTTTTCCTGTTTAAATTATAGGCAATGGTTTCCAGTCCTGTTTCCAGCATTGAGGGACGCATTACATCCAGGTCCTCACTCAGGTTATTCATCATTTTTACCGTGGTTTGTAAAGTTGCTTCGGTAAAATATTTGCTGTTGGTTATGCTGTTGGTAAATATTTCATTAAAGCCAAGGCCGGTTAAATAATCAGCCACCTTTTCTTTGTAAGTAGCCTCATGCGCCAGCGTTTCTACCGCAGGGGCAATAGTTATCATTTGCGGAATATCTACATTATCAAGTCCATCTATCCGCATAATTTCTTCTACCAGATCTGCTGCAATGGTAATATCCGGTTTGCTGAAAGGTACTTTAACCCACATTTCATCCATCCCTTCTTTTATCATTTCAAAGCCAAGGCTGGTTAAAATATTTTTAATTGTATCGCCATGATAATTTTTACCACTTAATTTTTTCAGGTAATGGTATTTAAGCGCTACTTCCGTTTTTTCTTTAGGGGCCGGATACACATCAATAATATCACTGGCAATTTCGCCGCCGGCAATTTCTTTTATCATTGCGGCAGCCCGTTTTAATACGTTTACGGTATTGCTGATGTCCACCCCTTTTTCAAACCTTGTGGCAGCATCGGTACGCAAGCTATGCTTAACCGAAGATTTACGTATGCTGATGGGATTAAACCAGGCACTTTCTAAAAATATATTTTTTGTAGTTACCGTAACGCCGCTATGCAGGCCACCAAATACGCCGCCAATACACATGGGTGCTTCGGTATTACAGATCATCAGGTCTTCTGCAGATAATTTTCTTTCCTTTTCATCAAGTGTTATAAAAGGAGTGCCTTCGGGTAAATTTTTTACAATTACTTTTCCTGCCTGTCCGGCAGGCAGGTTACCCTTTATGGCATCGGCATCAAAAGCATGTAAAGGCTGCCCTGTTTCGTGTAATATAAAATTGGTGATGTCTACAATATTATTGATTGGGCGCAGGCCAATACTTTTTAATTTTTGCTGCAGCCATTTTGGGCTATCCGCAATGGTTACACCCTGCAGGCTTACGCCGGCGTAACGCTGGCAGGCTGCCGTGTTTTCGATAACCACTTCCATTTGCAGGCCCTGGTGATCTACTTTAAAATTATTTTTATAGGGCGATTTTACGCTGGTGTCTTTTTTATTGTGGTGTGATAAATAGGCACATACATCTTTTGCCACACCCAAATGGCACATGGCATCCATGCGGTTGGGAGTTAGGCCAATTTCAAAAATAATATCGTTGTACGTATTAAAATATTCGGCAGCGGGGGTACCCACAACAGCGGTTGCCGGTAATACCAAAATGCCATCATGGCTTTGGCCAAGGCCAATTTCATCTTCGGCACAAATCATTCCATGGCTTTCGATGCCACGGATTTTGGCTTTCTTCATTGTCATCGGTTCGCCGGCAGATGGGTAGATGGTGGTGCCAATTGTTGCTATCACTACTTTTTGCCCGGCAGCAACATTGGCTGCGCCACAAACAATTTGTAATGGTTCGCCGGTACCAATATTTACTTTGGTAAGCGATAATTTATCTGCATCGGGGTGTTTTGCACATTCCAGTACTTCGCCGATTACCAGGCCGTTTAATCCGCCCTTTATTTCTTCAAAAGCCTCCATGCTTTCTACTTCCAGACCAATGGAAGTAAGGATTTTACTTAATTTTTCCGCTTCAATCTTTTCGGGCAGGTATTCACTAAGCCAGTTATAACTAATCGTCATTTATTTATCTTGATATTTAATGAAGTGGCAAAGATAGTTTTTTGATAAAGAAGTACCAGCAATTGAATAAGCAATAAACTACGGATAGATTTTTAAAAATACAAACCATAAAATTTTACAGCGGTGCAGAAAAAGAAATTTTGGTATTATGTTATTGTTAATAAAGGCATAGGATTTACACATTTTACTGATTTTTAGTTTGTGAGTTTGCTGTTAATAACGTCTTGATAAGCTAACTTTGCTGTTAACAGAGCGTGGAAAACATACTAAAAAAAGCGAAAAAGGGTGATGTGAATAAAAAAGATGGCCGGTTTAATCTTCAATTGCATTTATCTTAGCCGCCCTGCAAAACTTAACACCCCAAACAAGGCAAGCAAAACATGGAACTTACTAACTATAATAAAGATAAAAAAGCAAGACGTAAAGCGTTACCAGACCTGACTGGTATGATGTATGGCAAGGTTCCCCCACAGGCAAAAGAACTGGAAGAAGCTGTACTCGGTGCTATAATGCTTGAAAAAAGTGCATTTGATACCGTTGTTGAAATATTAAAACCTGAATGTTTTTATGTAGACGCCAACCAACGCATATATAAAGCCATGCAGGGGCTGGCCATAAAAAGTTTACCCATAGATCTGCTGACTGTTGTTGAAGAATTAAAATTTCGTGAAGAACTGGATATTGTTGGCGGCCCTTATTATGTCACTAAATTAACCAATGCTGTTGTTTCATCTGCAAATATTGATGCCCACAGCAGGATCGTGTTACAAAAATTTATTCAACGGGAATTGATACGCATTAGCGGCGAAATAATCGGCGATGCTTATGAAGACAGCACCGACGTATTTGATATGCTGGATGAGGCAGAAGGAAAATTGTTTGAAATAACCAACAGCCATCTGCGTAAAAATTTCGACAGCATTGATACGGTACTTGTAAAAACCATTCAGCGTATTGAAGACATGCGCAACCGGCAGGAAGATATTACCGGTGTACCCACAGGTTTTCCGTCGATGGACAAATTAACTTATGGCTGGCAGCCTACCGATTTAATCGTATTGGCAGCAAGACCTTCGGTTGGTAAAACTGCATTTGCCCTTAACCTGGCCAGGAGTGCTGCATTACATCCTACAAAACCAACAGCAGTAGGCTTTTTTAGTTTAGAGATGAGCAGCAGCCAGCTGGTACAACGTATTTTAAGTGCCGAAAGTGAAATATGGCTGGAAAAAATTGCCAGGGGAAAACTTGAAGAGCATGAGATGAAGCAATTGTATAAACGTGGTATTGAACGGTTATCAAAAGCACCCATTTTTATTGACGATACTGCTGCATTAAATATTTTTGAACTGAGGGCAAAATGCCGCCGTTTAAAAAACAAGCATAATGTAGGGCTAATAATTATTGACTACCTGCAATTGATGAGTGGCGCCGGCGAGAACCGCAATGGCAACAGGGAGCAGGAAATCAGCCGTATATCAAGAGATTTAAAAGGGCTGGCAAAAGAATTACAGGTGCCCATTATTGCACTGAGCCAGTTGAGTCGTGAGGTGGAGAAGAGGAAAGAAGGCAATAAAATTCCACAACTGAGTGATTTAAGAGAATCGGGAGCTATTGAGCAGGATGCTGATATGGTGATGTTTTTATACCGCCCCGAATATTATGATATTACCGCCAACGAATTTGGCGAAAGCAACAAAGGCGAAACCTATGTAAAAATTGCCAAGCACCGTAATGGTAGTTTAGATACCGTTAAACTAAAAGCCTTACTGCATATTCAAAAATTTATTGAAGATGAAGGTGGCAATGATTTTGGCGGTGGTGGTAGCACTCAATCCGGCGGCGGCAACTGGAAACCGGTAGCAGGCCTGGATGGCGGAGATGGTGCAAAATTGTATATACAAAAGGGTAGCAAGATGAATGATGGAGAGTTTGATGATGATGCGCCTTTTTAGCCCCCTCCGCCCCCTGAAGGGGGAACTGATTATGTAGAAGATTTAAGCATAGAAATTTTATAATAATTTGAAGGAATGAAGAATTAAATTTGATTTTTTCATTCCTTTTTTTTTATGGCATTACCTTTTTTTTATAAAGCAGATATTGATGTGGCAGCAACAACTGTTGTACTGGATGAAGATACCAGTAAACATATTGTGCAGGTACTGCGTATGCAAAATGGCGAGCAATTACAATTAACTGATGGCAAAGGAAATTTATTTACCTGCGAAATAACAGATGATAACCGGAAAAAATGTGCCGTAGCAATCAAACAAACTACCAACTACAAACCACCAACTACAAACATCACTATTGCTATTTCGCTTTTAAAAAATGCAAACCGCTTTGAATGGTTTTTAGAAAAAGCAACTGAAATAGGTGTTACCCAAATTATTCCGCTTGTTTGTGAAAGAACAGAAAAAACTGCTTTTAAATTTGAAAGGATGAAAAGCATTTTGGTAAGTGCCATGTTGCAAAGCCAGCAATGCTGGTTGCCAGAAATGGGAGAACCGGTTAGGTATAAAAATTTTATTGCAGCAGGAAGTGCAGCACAAAAATTTATTGCCCATTGCGAAGATGAAAATAATAAAGTGTCACTTACTTCTAAACTTCTAAACCTGCCTGTCCGGCAGGCAGGCCCCTCAACTTCAAAACTTATTTTAATAGGTCCCGAAGGTGATTTCACCGCAGCAGAAATTGAACTGGCTTTGCAAAACAATTTTATACCAGTGAGTTTGGGCGATACAAGATTAAGAACCGAAACTGCTGGAGTGGTTGCAGCTTCATTATTATCTCTTTTATAAATCGGTTAAAAAATCTGATTAAATTCCGTGTAACTTTATTGCTTCATGAAAAGAAACGTATTTAGTTACTGCCTGATATTTTTTAGCATGTACTTTTCTGCATATAGTCAATCATTTGAACATAAAAAAATAGACTCTGCACAAAAAGTATTAACAAAATATGACAGTACCGGCACAGATTATTTTAAAACATGTTTATTTATTGCCAATTGCTACTGGCATAAAGAAACTTATGATACAGCGCAAATTTGGCTGGATAAATTAGCAGAAAGCGGGGAGCTTAAAAAGAATTCAGCATTACATTACCAGCATCTTTCTGCACAAATAAAAATTTATTACGAAAGAAATTTACACCAGTTAGGTATAAATGAATGTAAAGATGCTATAGCATTGGCGGCCAAATTGAACGACAGCCTGCTTTTAAGAGATGCCTATACAATGCTTGGTAGCTTATACTACAATATCCAAAACATTCCGCTTTCACTAAAATATTTTAAGAAGGCCACCAAGTATTCTCCGGTTGTAAATACCAATAGTCAGTATATCGGCCTTTGGGGCTTGTATGAAATTTATATGGGAATGGCTTATTCTTATGTGGAAACAAACAATCTGGATAGTGCATTAACCTATGCTAATTTCTCAAAAAAAATAGGTGAGCAATCAGGTAGCTATGATTACATTGTTGATGCCAGTGATTTATTGCATTTTTTACATTTTGGACTTAACCGGATGGACAGCAGTTTGTATTATACCAGAAAAATAGACAGTATATCCCTGGCTTTACATAATAACGATTATGCAATTTTGGCTTATACAGGTTATTTAAGACATTATGATACCCTCCATAATAATAAATTAGTAATGGAATACTTTAATAAGGGAATAAACTTATTGAAAGCTGATGCCGGTATTGACCACTTCACTGCCCAACAATTTTTATATTTTGCCATTAGAGTACTAAAAAAACAAGGGAATTATCCGGCAGTTATTGATGCAATGGAATTAAGTACTTCAATCAGTTATAAAACTTTTAGAAACTCGGCTATTCTAACTAACGGAATTGAAAATGCAGCTTTAAAAAAAGAGGCTAAAATTTTAACAGCCGAATTAAATGAAGCAACACAAAAACGTAAAGCCAATAATTTAGTTTTGTTTTCGGTTATTCTTGTATTTGCTTTGGCTCTTGTTGCATTATTATGGTATCTCTATCATCAAAAACAAAAATTGCGTTTAACAAATGTAAAAACAAAAATTAGCCAGGATTTGCATGATGATATTGGTGCTTCTTTAAGCAGTTTGCAAATTTACAGCACTATTGCCGAACAGACTTTTGAAAATAATCCTGTCAGGGCAATGGAGATGATTAAAAAAATATCCGACCAGTCAAAAATGGTGATGGAAAATATGAATGACATTGTGTGGAGTATGAAACCCAATGCGGCTGCTACCACTCTGGAAGCAAAAATTAAAAACTATGGTGTTGAATTATTGAGTGATAAAAAAATTTCTTTTCAGTACAAAATAAATGCAGAAGCAGAAAGTCTGTTGCAAAATATGATTGCCCGAAAAAACATATTGCTTATAATTAAAGAGGCCATGAATAATATAGCTAAGTACAGCAATGCTACTGAGGCTGATTTACAATTAACTCTTGAGCATGGAAATTGTATGCTTATAATAAAAGACAATGGAATTGGGTTTAATACACAACTGCCCAATGAAGGTAATGGGTTGACGAATATGAAACACCGGGCACAGGAGCTTAAAGGAACACTTACTATTCAATCTTCGTCTGGTAATGGCACTGTTATAAAAGGTGTTTTTCCTGCGGCAATCATAAGTGGAAAAAAATTATAACGGGCACCCTCACTAAAATTAGGTATGCTGAGTGGCCAGATAAACTGATACATTTACAAAGTGAGTATTAAAGTATTTATTTATGACGATAATGGGGCCAGGCGGGATAGCCTGAAAGCATTGATGGAGCTTAGCCCCGAACTGCAATATGCAGGCGAAGGGATTAATTGCCTTAATGTAATTGCCGATATGCAAACTTATTTTCCTGATGTGGTATTGATGGATATTAATATGCCGGATGCAGATGGTATTGTAGGGTTAAAAGTTATTAGAAAAGAATTTCCGCATATAAAAGTATTGATGCAAACGGTGTTTGATGATACCGATAAAATATTTGAATGCATCAGAAACGGTGCCAGTGGTTATATACTTAAAAAAGATTCGCCGCAAAGAATATTACAAGCCATACAGGAAGTGTATGATGGCGGTGCCGTAATGAACCCCGGTATAGCATTAAAAGTGCTTGAGTATTTTCAACCTCAAAAAAAAGAAAACCCATTATCTGCCAGAGAAACACAAGTGCTGGAATTGCTGGCCGAAGGACTCAGTTATAAAATGGTGGCTGATAAACTCTTTCTTAGTTTTAATACAGTCAACACCCACATCAAGCATATTTACGAAAAGCTTCACGTTTCTTCTCTCGGCGAAGCCATCGCTTTTTATTATAAAAACCTACACCAGTAATTTCTTTCTGATAAATCAATTCACTACAATTAGGTATTGGGGCTTGTTTTTCATTCATCAATTTTACTTTCTAAAATATGATGTATGAACAGAATTTACTTATCCTGCTTTTTTATATTGCTGCTGTTTTCATTTACAGTAAATGCACAAACTACTGGCGACTACCGAAGCTTTGCTACCGGAAACTGGAATAACCCAGCTACCTGGGAAAGGTTTGATGGAGCAAGTTTTGTAGCTGCAAGTACTGCACCTGCAAGTACTGATGGTATAATTACAATAAGAACCGGACATAATGTAACAGTAAATAGTGCTGTTACAGCCGACCAAATTGTAGTAGATGCAGGAGGTACATTAACACAAACTGCTGATTTTAGTTTAGCTAATGGAACTGGCGATGATTTGGTAGTAAACGGAACATACGATTTACAGGCAAATATGCTGGCCGGGCCGGGTAATGTTTTATTGCAGGCTGGTGCACAAATGATAATAAGCACTGCAAGTTTAAAACAATTCCAAAGTGCCACTATCACCAATAATGGTAGCATTAACTGGCAAGATGGAAATGTCAGGTTTGATGCCCCCAATTCAACATTAATAAATAACGGAACATTCACTATTAGTGGTAATAATACCTCTTTTTTTAATGGGGGAAGATTATCTGTTACCAGTAATGGAACATTTACCAAAACCAGTACAGGCACATCGAATGTAACAGGCATTTTGTTATTTTCTAATGCAGGTACGTTGAATTGCAATGGTGGTAATTTTGTATTTGGTGATGGAAATGCTGGAGGAACTTTTACAAATGCAGGTAGCCTTGTATTCAGTACGGGTACTTTCTCTGTTGGACCCGGTTGTATTTATAATCATAATGCAGGCTCCACCATCAGTGGAAGCGGAAGTTTTGCTAACGTAGGAACCGCCAACTTTAATATCAACCAAACTTTTCCATCAACAATACCTTTATCAAGTACCGGCAATATTGCAGGTGCAGGTGACTTAATCATCAACAGCTTTTTAACTATTGGGGGAAATATTACTGGTGGCGGACTACTGAACATAAAAAATTCAGCCACATGGAATAGTGGGCTTTTAACCCGTAACGTACTTATTGATGCAGGCCAAACGCTTACGCTGGCTACAGGAACAGAAAAACAATTGCAAAATGCAACAATAACCAACAATGGAAATATTAACTGGCAGAATGGAGATGTAAGATTCGACGCTCCAAATTCGACACTTGTAAATAATGGAATATTTACTGTTGGTGCAAACAATGCAACTTTTTTTAATGGAGGAAGATTGAGCATTACCAACAATGGCAGTTTTATTAAAAACACAACCGGTAATTCAAGTTTAACTGGTATCCTGCTATTTTCTAATGCAGGTACTGTTAATTGTAACAGCGGGAATTTAAATTTTGGCGATGCTAATGCTGGTGGCACATTTACAAATTTGCCAGCTGGTAATGTTATTTTGAACAATGGTGATTTTACTAGTGGTGCAACTATAACCTTTAATAATAATTCCGGTGCAAGTATAAAAGGGAATGGGGTTTTTAATTTTACTTCTGTTTTTAATAGCGATGGAATTATAGCCCCTGGTTTATCTCCGGGCTTGTTAACAATAAACGGTGCAGAACCCCTATCAGCAAACAGCAACTTGCAAATAGAAATGTTAAACGGCAGTGGCGCAGGTACCGGGCATGACCAATTAATAAGAGCCGGAAATATTACATTGGCAGGTACACTTACTGTTACTGAGACAGGAACTGTGCCCAACGGCACCTATACAATCATCAACCTTACATCAGGTACAGTAAGCGGAAGTTTTGCTACTACTAATTTACCGGTTGGCTATTCGGTACTTGTAAATGCAACCAATGTACAATTAGTAAGAAGTGGGGCATTGCCCTTAAACCTTATTTCTTTTACCAGCAGCAAACAAAATAATGATGCACTGCTGCAATGGAAAACAGCTAATGAAATAAATGTAAGCCGTTTTGAAGTGCAGCGTAGTAACGATGGACAAACGTTTACCACCATTGGCACAGTAGCGGCAGGCGGTTCATTGTATTCATTTACTGATGCCAATACATTCAGCAGCAGAACGGTTGCCTTCTACAGGTTAAAATCAATAGATGTGGATGACAGGTTTACTTTCTCCAACATTATAAAACTTAATAAGCAAGCAAGTGCAGCATTAACAGTGTATCCTAATCCGGTAAAAGATGTAATTACTATTAGTGGGCTAAAACAAAATGGTACAATAAAAATAATATGTGCCGATGGTAAATTGATGCAGCAACAAACTGTAACTGCCCAAACGATGACTATGGATATGAGCAAGTATGCAACAGGAATTTATTTATTGCAATACAAAACAGGAGATGAAGTGTTGAATCAAAAAATTATAAAGCAGTAAACTTTTTTTTCTTGCTTGAACATGCCGGGTCTGTTTTTAACAGCCCGGTTTTTTATTTTGCCATATCTGAATTATTTTCTGGTTTTTGTTCCAGTACCGGTTCGTTTAGTTTAACCAGATGTGCATTTTTCTTTTTAGCGCTGCTCATCATGGCCATGTTAAGCATTTCTACCGCAAAAGAAAATGCCATACCAAAGTAAATGTAGTTTTTCAAATGCAGCTCATGCGCTTTGTCAGCATCCCATCCTTCTATAACAAGGCTTAATCCAATCATTACCAAAAAAGAAAGTGCCAGCATTTTTACTGTAGGGTGTTTATGTACAAAGGCCGAAATTTTTGGGCTGAACAAAAACATAACGATCATAGCTACCACAACTGCCGCTATCATAATTTCCACATACTTGGCAGTACCACCGGCTGTTATCACACTGTCAAATGAAAAAACAGCATCAATAATCATTATTTGTACAATGGCCTGTGCCAGCGAAAGGCCTTTTTTATTTTTTAAAGTTACATTAGGGTCTTCGCCTTCCAGTTTAGCATGTATTTCTTTTACTGATTTATAAATAAGAAACAAACCGCCAACAAGCATTACAATACTGGCAAGGTCAAACCCTTTGCCAAACCAGGTGTCGGGTATAATATATTTGCCCTTTTGCGACAGCAGCCAGCCAAGCCCCATTAATAATAAGCTGCGTAAAATAATGCCGGTAAACATCCACAGGCGGCGGGCTTTTTTCTCATCTTCTTTTTTGTGCAGCCTGCCCATAATAATGCTCACAAAAATTACATTATCAATGCCCAGCACAATTTCCAGTACCACCAATACAACAAAACTTATAATACTTTCCGATGTTAAAAGATGTTCCATAATTTTTAAAATTGGCAATGAGCAAATTCACAATTGGTAATTGTTCATTGCATATTGTCAATTGCCTGTTGTTTTTAATTCGTTACAAATTCGTTTTACAATCGCCGGTCCTTCATAAATAAAACCCGTCCATACCTGCACCAGCGAAGCACCTGCATTTAATTTTTCTTTTGCATCTGCTCCGGTAAATATACCACCACTTGCAATAATAGGTATTTGCCCGTTTGTTTTTTGTGCAATGTATTTTATTATTTCGGTGCTTTTGTTTTTTAATGGTAGCCCACTTAATCCACCAGGGCCAAGCTGCTCCAAAACTTTTGGGCTGGTGTTGGGTAACTTACGGTAAATAGTGGTGTTGGTAGCCACAAGGCCGTCTAATTTTATTTCCAGCGCCAGGTCAATTACATCATCAATTTCTGCTTTCGACAGATCGGGTGCAATTTTTAAAAGAATTGGTTTGGGTTTATCTTTTTCAGCATTCAGCATTTGTAAATTTTCCAAAATCTTTCTTAAAGCATCTTTTTCCTGCAATGCTCTTAAACCGGGTGTATTAGGGCTGCTTACATTTACCACAAAATAATCCACATAATCATGCAAAGCAGTAAAGCAAATTTCATAGTCTTTCCAGGCATCTTCATTTTTGGTAATTTTATTTTTACCGATGTTGCCACCAATAATCAGGCGTGAGTGGTGAGACGAGAGTGGTGAGTGTGCGAACTCACGATTCACAACTGACAACTGACTTTGCTGCCACGCTTTTAATCTTTCTGCAATCACCGCTACGCCATCATTATTAAAACCCATCCGGTTTACAAGGGCCTTATCTTTTGGTAAACGGAATAAACGGGGTTTATCATTACCTGCCTGGGGTTTTGGCGTTACTGTCCCTATCTCCACAAAGCCAAAACCAAGGCATTGCAGCTCATTCAAATAAGCAGCATTTTTATCAAAGCCTGCCCCCAGGCCAACTTTATTCGAAAATTGAATGCCGCACATGGAGCTTTGAAAATTACCCATGGGTTTGAAACTGTTGATAATCCATTTTTTTATAAACGGGATCTTGCACATCCATTTAAGATTATTCATTGAAAAATAATGAACCTTTTCCGGGTCGAAAAAGAATAAAACAGAGCGGAGTAGTTTGTACATGTGGGCGCAAAAATAAGTTACAGTTTTCAGTTTTTTGTTTTCAGTTAGAAATTATACCTTTGATAAAAGGTTGCATAAACAACCTTTTGCGGTTTTCGGTTTGTAGTTAATGGTTTGTAGTTAAGCAAGCCTGCAAACCACAAACATTAAACAATCAACTAAAAACTTAAATATCATGCAGGAAGCATACATAGTAGCCGGTTACCGCACCGCAATTACAAAAAGCAAAAAAGGCGGCTTCAGGTTTACCCGGCCCGACGACCTGGCTATTGATGTAATAAAAGGCTTACTGGCAAGTATGCCGCAGCTGGATGCAAAAAGAGTGGATGATGTAATTGTGGGTAACGCTGTGCCCGAGGCAGAACAAGGTTTGCAGGTGGGCAGAATGATCTCTGCAAAAGCAGTAGGTATTCATGCACCGGGCATAACCATTAACCGGTATTGTGCAAGTGGCCTCGAAAGTATTGCAATGGCTACCGCCAAGATACGTACCGGCATGGCGGAATGTATTATTGCAGGCGGTACCGAAAGTATGAGTATGGTGCCAACAGCCGGTTGGAAAACTGTACCATCGTATACTATTGCAAATGAAGAACCCGATTATTATTTAAGCATGGGCTTAACTGCCGAGGCAGTGGCAAAAGAATTTAATATAAGCCGTGAAGACCAGGATTCATTTAGTTACAACAGCCACTTAAAAGCCGGTAATGCCATAAAGGAAGGTCATTTTAAGTCGGGTATTTTGCCCATAACCGTTGAAGAAATCTACCTGGATACAAAAAATAAAAAACAAAAACGGAGTTTTGTAGTAGATACTGATGAAGGTGTAAGGGCAGATACATCAATTGAAGGATTAGCAAAATTAAAACCTGCATTTGCAGCCGGAGGATGCGTTACTGCAGGCAACAGCTCACAAACCAGCGATGGTGCAGCTTTTGTAATTGTTATGAGCGAACGTATGGTAAATGAATTGGGCTTAAAACCCATTGCCCGGTTGGTAAATTGTGCCAGTGCCGGAGTGCATCCACGTATTATGGGTATTGGCCCGGTGGAAGCCATACCAAAAGTATTGAAGCAGGCGGGGATGAGTTTGGGCGATATTGGCCTGATAGAATTGAATGAAGCTTTTGCCTCCCAGGCACTGGCAGTTATGCGCCAGTTAGAGTTAAATCCGGAGATTGTAAATATAAACGGTGGCGCCATAGCACTTGGCCATCCTTTAGGTTGTACGGGTTGTAAATTAACTATACAGCTTGTAAACGACATGAAGCGCCTCAACAAAAAATACGGTATTGTAAGTGCCTGTGTAGGCGGGGGCCAGGGTATAGCCGGAATTATTGAAAATATCGCACAATAATATTAACTTTAAGCTGTTTAATAAATGCCTGTTATTAAACGGGCATTTATTTTATTAATAAGGCAACAAATTAAACACAATGGAAATCCTATAAAAAAACATCCTCAAATAAACTTTACCATTTTTCACCAGTCATAACCTTTTATATCGTTCATCCAATAATATACTGCTATGGACAGAAGAGATTTTCTTACCGCCACAAAAATCAAAAAAACAAAGTCGGCAATAACTCCCCTGGGGACCTACCGCACATTTAGTGGTATCAATCCATATACTGGACAGTGGACGGCTACTGAAGTAATTCATCTTTTAAAGCGAACCATGTTTGGGGCAAAAAAAGCTGATGTGGATTATTTTGCTTCTCTTACTATGGGACAGGCTGTTGATGAACTGATTAACCCGGTTGCACCAAATCCTGCCCCGCCGGTAAAAGAATATGTAACTACCACAACCCTTGGAACAAACCCCGATGGTAATATTTTACAAGGCACCACTTGGATAAATGATATTAACAGCGATGGGACAGTACAAAGCCAGCGCAGGGCATCGTATAAAAAATGGTGGACAGGGGTACTGATAAATCAGGACAGAAGTATCAGAGAAAAAATGAACTTTTTTTGGATAGATCATTTTGGCAATGAAGCCAGCGATGTTGGTAATGCCAACTGGGTGTATATGCAGCATGCATTGATAAGGCAAAACGGATTAGGCAATTTTAAACAAATGATAGATGCCATTACAAAAGATTATGCCATGCTTCGTTATCTGAATGGTTACCTGAATGTTGCCGCTGCACCCGACGAAAATTATGGCAGGGAATTGTTAGAATTGTTTACACTGGGTAAAGGCAAAGATTCTCAATACACCGAAAGCGATGTAAAGGAAGCCGCTAAAGTGCTTACAGGCTGGCGGGTAAATGGCACCACTTACACTACTTTTTTTGATCCTGCACGTCATTCAACTGCATCAAAAACATTTTCTTCTTTTTTTAATAATACAACCATTGCAGGAAGAACAGGGGCTACAGCTGGCCAGCTGGAATTAAATGATTTGCTCAATATGATTTTTAACCAAAGCGAAGTGGCAAAGTTTATAGTGAGAAAGTTTTACCGCTGGTTTGTTTATTATGAAATTGATGCAGCAACAGAAGCCAATGTAATTACACCATTGGCAGATATTTTCCGAAGCAATAATTATAATATTAAGCCTGTACTGTCGGCCTTATTTAAAAGCGAACATTTTTATGATGTATTAAACCAGGGTTGCGTAATTAAAACACCGGCCGATATTGTAATTGGTGCAGTTAGGGAATTTAATGTAACCATGCCGGCTCAAACAGATTGGGATACCAGTTATGGCCATTGGAACACACTATATAATTTTATGGTTAATATGGGGCTTAGCCTTCACGACCCGGCAAATGTAGCAGGCATGCCGGCTTATTACCAGGAGCCATCTTTCCACGAAATATGGATAACAACCGACTCCTTGCCAAAAAGAAACCAGTACACAGATTTAATGACCAATAATGGTTACGCAAGAAACTCATTCAGAATGCAGTTTGATTTTGTGGCATTTGCAAAAACATTATCCAATCCCGGTAATCCGAATGATTTAATAGACGATGCTCTGAAATATATGTACCGGTTAAATTTATCGCCGCAGGTAAAGCAGCAAATGAAAACGCAAATGCTGTTAAGTAACCAGCAATATGATTATTACTGGACAAATGCCTGGATGGCTTATATAGCAAGTCCAACAACAGCAAATTTTAATATTGTAAATACACGTTTAAAAGACCTGTTCAGGTATTTAATGAATTTAAGTGAATACCAATTGTGTTAATACGTGAGTGGTGAGCCGTGAATTGGCGTATGACAATCAGTGGCTTTACTCACCAATGACGATTCACCTTTCACGAAAATACTTTTTCTGTTATAAAAATTTCAATATGAAACGTAGAGAATTTTTAGGAAAATCAATGGTAGCCACAATACCTGCTTTAATAAGCGGCTATTCTGTAAAAGCATTAAATGCCGATTCGCCATTGGTACAGGCATTGCTTGGTACCGGAACCGATACGGATCATGTATTGGTTATTATCCAGCTGTCTGGTGGTAACGATGGTTTAAACATGGTAATCCCTATAAGTACTTACAGCCTTTACAATGCGGCACGTACAAACATCGCAATACCAGAAGCAAGCATTTTGCGATTGAATGGTTACGATAAAACAGGGCTGCATCCCAGCATGACAGGATTGCAAACGATGTATAACGATACCAAGTTAAAAGTTATTCAGGCGGTTGGTTATCCGCAACCAAATTTTTCCCACTTCAGGGCTACAGATATCTGGATGACGGCAAGCAACAGTACGCAGGAAGTTTATACAGGTTGGGCCGGCCGGTATCTTAATTATGAATATCCAAATTTTCCAAATGGATATCCAAATTCCAGCATGACCGATCCATTAGCTATACAAATAGGATCAACGGCTTCTTTAACAACACAGGGCCCAGGTGTAAATATGGCTATGAGTATTACCAGCGCTACAAATTTTTACCAGTTAATAAATGGCACCAGCGATCCGGTGCCGGCAACAAAGGCAGGAAAAGAATTGAGTTTTATAAGAACAGTAGCAAAGCAAACGCAACAATACGCCAGCGTTATTACAACTGCCGCCGGAAAAGTAACAACACAAAATCCTTATCCCACCAATAACAGCCTTGCCGACCAATTAAAAATTGTAGCCCGGTTAATTAAAGGCGGTTTAAAAACAAGAGTGTATATGGTTAGCTTTGGTGGTTTTGATAATCATAGCTTACAAACCACTACAACCGATACTACGGTTGGTACACATGCTACTTTATTAGGAAGAGTAAGCGCTGCAATTAAAGCTTTTCAGGATGATTTGATTTTTTTAGGTATAGAAGACAGGGTAGTAGGAATGACCTTTAGCGAATTTGGCCGCAGGATAAAAAGCAACAGCAGTGTTGGTACCGACCATGGTGCTGCAGCACCCATGTTTGTTTTTGGTAAACCTGTTCAGGGCGGTGTATTGGGCGATAACCCAACCATACAGCCCGTTGTTACCGTTAACGATAATGTACCCATGCAGTACGATTTCAGAAGTATTTATTCCACCTTATTGGAAAAGTGGTTTTGTTTAGATAAAGCAACGGTACAGGGATTATTTCCTCCAAACATAAATGGACAGTTGCAGGATTTGCCGCTGATAAAAGCAGGTGTTTGTAATGCCAGTTCAACAATACCCAATAATTCAGGTAAAAGTTTGATTAATAATTATCCAAATCCTTTTACAAGCAAAACAACTATTGAATTTAGTACAGACGGAGGACATACATTGATACAGATCATTGATAATTCCGGAAGGTTATTGATGGACCTGTTAGAAAAAGATTACCCGGCTGCCACAAGACAGACCATTCCATTCGATGGCTCTCATTTACCCAATGGAGTTTATTATATCCGTTTGCAAAATGGCGCTACTCAACAGGTGCGGCCTATGCTTAAGGTTAGATAATTGGTATCTTAAAAATATTTATAGTAAAAAGCCGGCTCCCAACATGTTGGGAGCCGGCTTTTTATTTATATCATCCGTTGCCGTTTTTAATCAGTTATTCTATGCCCTGCATTTACCCAGTCAACAATTTTTTGTTTATCAAGTGCAGTCAGTTGCCCATTTTCAGGCATAAAAGTAGGGAGGCCATCAACTGTTCTTGCTTTTATCCTGTCCCATGAACTTACTATACTGTTATCATCATCAAAATTTTTAGTACCACTAACAGAACCATTTAAATGGCAGGGGCCGCAGTAGCCATTTACAATTGTTCGTACCGCATAAAATTTTGCACCATATCCATTAATAGTTACCGCAGCTGTGCCTTTACAGCTGTCTGCATTTTTTGCAGTAACGGTATAGTTGCCTGCTGCCAGGTTAAAAAAATTGGTTGATGGTTGGTAGCTGCCACCAATGCTGTATAAATATCCGGACCCTATTGGAGATGTAACTGTAATAGTACCCAAAGATTGCCCTGTAATAGTATGTGTTTTACCTGCCACAGGAGTAATAGTTACGCCTGCACAGGGATTGGGGGGCGGCGGAGGCGTCACGGTATCAGATTTTTTACAGCTGGCAAATAAGCTCACTGTGATAATAATTCCTGAAAGTAATGTGGTTGATTTTAGCATATTTAAATGTACAATAAATTAGAGAACTGTAAAAGTTTTGACCAGGCTCAAACAGCCGGTTTAGTCTGACAGTGAAATATTATATAGGTTTAATTACATTATTTTAAGGATGTTAGTTTGAAAACCTGAAATGCCTATTTTTGCCGGAATGCAACTTACATTAGTAACCAATACCGGCACTGCACAGCAATTTATTAAAGTTGCCGTACTGTTGTATAAAAGCGACCCCAACTGGATACAGCCATTAGATAAAGACATCAACGATACTTTTGATAAAAAGAAAAATAAAGCCTGGCGTTTTGGAGAAGCAGTAAGATGGATTTTAAAAGATGAAAAAGGTAATTTACTTGGCCGCATAGCCGCATTTACAAACAAAAAATACAGGAATAAGGGAGATGATATTCCCGTAGGTGGTATTGGCTTTTTTGAATGCATAAATAACCAGGATGCTGCCAATATGTTACTGGATAAAGCAAAGGAATGGTTACAGCAGCATGGCATGGAAGCAATGGATGGCCCTATAAATTTTGGCGAAAGAGATAAATGGTGGGGCATGGTTACAGAAGGCTTTGAGTCCCCGATGTATTCCATGAATTACAACCCACCGTACTATGTAACCCTGTTTGAAAATTATGGCTTTAAAACATTTTTTAACCAGGTATGTTTTGGTATGGAGCCACAAAAACCGCTGGAACAAAAGATCTGGGACAGGCATAATGCAATTGAACAACTTGGCGGTTTCAGTTCATCTACCATAAAAAAAAATAACCTCGAAAAATTTGCAGCCGATTTTGCAACGGTATATAACAAAGCGTGGGCTGGCCATGGTGGATTAAAAGAGATGAACAAAGAACAGGTGATGCTCATCTTTAAAAAAATGAAACCTGTTATGGATGAAAATATAGTTTGGTTTGCCTACCATAATAATGAGCCGGTAGCCATTTTTATAAACATCCCCGATCTTAATCATTGGTTTAAATATTTAAAGGGCAAATTTGGATTGTTGCAAAAGCTTAAGTTTTTATGGGTAAAAGCATTTATACCCAACAATAAATTTACAGGCCTTGTTTTTGGAGTAGTACCTGAATGGCAGGGCAGGGGTGTTGATTCGTATATTATTGCAGAGTCAGCAAAAGTTATTCAACGGAAAGAGCCCCCACGCTACGAAAAATATGAAATGCAGTGGATCGGCGATTTTAATCCTAAAATGCTGAATATAGCTGCAAGCATTGGTAATACCTATCGCAGCCGTAACCTTGCTACTTTTAGATATTTATTTGACAGAACCAGGGAATTTAAACGCCATCCCATTTTGGATTAAGCTGGCTCAAACTGCTAAAGGGGAGAAAGTATTGAAGCGCTCTTTGCTAAAAAAGAGCTTTTATATTTAAAACAATAAAGTCTTAGTAAATTGCAAGTGCAATAATTATTTTAATCTAAAAGTTCCGCCAACCGGCGGATTTGGGGCAAATGGAAAAATTCATCGTTTCAGCACGTAAATACAGGCCACAGAATTTTAATACTGTAGTTGGGCAGGCACATATAACCACTACTTTAAAAAATGCCATTAAAAATAATCAACTGGCACATGCCTTTTTATTTTGTGGGCCAAGGGGTGTGGGCAAAACCACCTGCGCAAGAATTTTAGCCAAAACCATCAATTGCGAAAATCAAACCAAAGATGGCGAAGCCTGTAATACCTGCCATAGCTGTGTATCTTTTGATGCCGGCACTTCTTTAAATATTCATGAGCTGGATGCTGCCAGTAATAACTCGGTAGATGATATACGGAGTTTGGTGGAGCAGGTTCGTTTTGCACCGCAGGCTGGTAAATACAAAGTATATATTGTGGATGAGGTACACATGCTGAGTACTGCAGCCTTCAATGCGTTTTTAAAAACACTGGAAGAGCCACCACCCTATGCCATTTTTATTCTTGCAACAACAGAAAAGCATAAAATATTACCTACAATTTTAAGCCGCTGCCAGATATTTGATTTTAAAAGAATTACCAATAACGATACGGTTGAGCACCTCCAGGAAATTTGTGATAAAGAAGAGATAAAGGCTGATAAAGCAGCTTTACACATCATTGCGCAAAAAAGCGAAGGCTGCATGCGTGACTCCTTAAGTATTTTAGATAAGATCGTAAGTTTTACCAACGGGCAATTGAATTATGCCAATACTTTAGAGCATCTGAACATTTTAGATGAAGATTATTATTTTAAGTTTTTAGATTTAATGCAACAGCAAAACATGAGTGAAGCGATGTTGCTGTTTGATGAAATTAACCGAAAGGGTTTTGAGGGAGATACTATTATTGAAGGCTTTGCAGAGTTCATTCGTAATTTACTGGTAAGTAAAGATGCTAAGGCTGCTATATTACTTGAAGTGGCAGATGATTTTAAACAAAAGTATTTACAGGCGGCGCAACAGATTTCGCTGGGTTGGTTAATAGGCGCTCTAAATCTTTTAGGCGAAGCTGAAATAAATTATAAACAGGCACGTAACAAAAGGTTACTGGTTGAATTGACTATAATAAAACTGAGCTACCTGCAACAGGCTATTGAACTGGTAAATAATGATGGTACGGTAAGTAAAAAAAAACTGGTTGAAACAGCAAAGCCGGTTGCGTTTAGAACAATACCAATAATTGCTGTAAAGGAAACAACGCCGGTAGCAGCAAAATTAGTGATTGAAGAACCAGCAATAAAAAAAGCTGTAATTGTTAACGATCAACCCACCTTTTCTCCACCACAAGCGGAGCAAAATAAAATACCGGTAACTGCCGGGGCCGAAAACAACAAACCAAAAGCTGGACTTGCTTCGCTAAATAAAATCCGCCAAAAGCTAACCGAACAGAATAAAACTGCCGGGCTGGAAGTAAAAGAAATAACTGAGGAAAGTTTGAAAACTGCCTGGCAATTATTTATAGATAAACTGGTAGCAAGAAAAAACCCGGCGGCTGTTACCAATTTTAAAAATGCATCATTAAGTGTAATTGATAACAATACCATCGAAATAATAACCAAAGGCGAAATACATAAAGCCTTTATTGAAAACGAGCGGGCAGATCTTATTCTGCATCTGCAAAATTATTTTTGTAACCGGCTATTGGTGTACCGTATTGTTGTAATTGAAGATACCACCGAAGTAGTGGAAACCGATGCTCCTTTAACCCGTAAACAACAATATCAGAAAATAATAGAAGAGTATCCTTTGGTTAAAGAATTAAAAGAAAGGCTGAAATTAGAATTAGACTGATAATTCAGTACGGTCATTTCCTCTTTTTGCCTTAATTTCGAACCTCAATTAACAAAAATTTGAAATAATTATTATATGGCAGAAGTGATACGCATGCCGCTGTTGAGCGATACGATGACTGAAGGGAAAATTGTAACCTGGAATAAAAAAGTGGGCGACAAGGTAAAAAGCGATGATGTGCTTGCAGATGTGGAAACAGATAAGGCTACAATGGAAGTAGTGGGGTATGCTGATGGCACTTTGTTATACATTGGTGTTCCGGCTGGCGAAGCTGCAAAAATCAATCAGATTATTGCTATTGTGGGTAAAGAAGGCGAAGATTTTAAATCTCTTTTAGATGTAGATGGCGGAGCAACAAAAACTGCTGCTGCAGCTGTACCTGCTCCGGCTTCAACCAGCGCTGCACCTGCTAAAGTGGCTTTACCGGCAGGAGCAAAAGAAATTCGTATGCCTTTGTTAAGCGATACTATGACGGAGGGAAAAATAGTTTCGTGGAATAAGAAAGTAGGCGATTTAGTAAAAAGTGATGATGTGCTGGCTGATGTGGAAACAGACAAAGCCACTATGGAAGTAGTAGGATATGAAGAAGGTACATTATTATATGTAGGTGTGGAAGCTGGTAAAGCCGCCAAAATAAATGAGATCATTGCAATAGTTGGTAAACCCGGCACTGATGTAAGTGCTTATGTAGCTGCTGAAAAATCCGGAGCAAACTCTGCACCTGCTGCAAGTGCCCCTGCTGCAGAAACAGCAGACGTCCCTGCCGCACAACAACCAACCACAAACCCACAGGATCCTGCGGACGACCAACCACAAAACGCTTCTTCTAATGGAAGAGTAAAAGCATCTCCATTAGCAAAAAAATTAGCTGCCGATAAAGGAATTGACATTAGTAAAGTTAGTGGCAGTGGTGATGGCGGAAGAGTAACCAAAAAAGATGTAGACAGTTATGTGCCATCTGCAGCACCAGCTCAAGCAGCTGCAACAAAACCTGTAGCACAAGCCGCCGTATTTACTGCAACCGGCCAGGAAGGATTTACTGATGTGCCACTTACACAAATGCGTAAAGTGATTGCACGCCGCCTGGGTGAAAGCAAATTCAGTGCGCCGCATTTTTATTTAACCATGTCTATTAACATGGATAACGCCATTACAGCAAGAGTGGCCATGAATGAAGTGAGCCCTGTTAAGATTTCTTTCAACGACATGATTATAAAAGCAAGTGCAATGGCACTGCGTAAACATCCAGATGTTAACAGCAGCTGGATGGGAGATTTTATCCGCCAGAATCATCACGTACATATCGGCTCTGCATTAGCCTTACCGGAGGGATTAATCGTTCCGGTAATCCGTTTTGCCGATCAGAAAACATTATCACAAATTGCAGCCGATGCAAAAGAACTGTATGGCAAAGCAAAAGATAAAAAATTACAGCCTGCAGAATTCAGTGGTAATACTTTCACCATTTCTAATTTAGGTATGATGGATATTGATGAATTTACTGCCATCATCAATCCACCGGATAGTGCAATACTGGC
This sequence comes from Ferruginibacter sp., assembly GCA_017983695.1. Classification (GTDB taxonomy): domain Bacteria; phylum Bacteroidota; class Bacteroidia; order Chitinophagales; family Chitinophagaceae; genus Ferruginibacter. The sequence continues at coordinate 146,767 of JAGOAX010000005.1, read as the reverse complement.
AGTTGGTGCCATTAAAGAAGTGGTAGTTAAAAAAGGCGATGGCTTTGGTGTAACCAATATTATGAAACTTACATTAAGCTGCGATCATAGAAGTGTTGATGGTGCTGTAGGTGCTGCATTCTTACAAACATTAAAAAAGTATTTAGAGAACCCGGTAACCATGTTGGTATAAGTTTTCTTAAACATAGTTAAAAGCGTTAGTTTTAAGAAGCTAACGCTTTTTTATTTTTTGTAACCAGCTTCAGTATTTCTATTTAGCTGCACAGGCGTCGCACTCTTCAGCGTTATTTCTTTACTCAATTTTTAGTGAAGTGTAGTTCATCCAAAACTTATGTAAAATACGAATAAAATTTACTTTCAATAAGTTTTGAAAATTCAATAAATGCCTTATCTTTGTGATATAAATAATTCATCATGAAACTTACCGAAGCTAAAGCACAGTTCATCAGCAGTTGGGGCGCCTTTGGTACACATTGGGGTATTAACCGTACTATGGCACAAATACATGCGCTGTTGCTTATCAGCCCCGATCCCATTACACAGGATGATATTATGGAGCAACTCAACATCAGCCGCGGTAATGTAAATATGAATACCCGTGATTTAATCGGTTGGGGCCTGGTAGACCGGGTATTAATCCCCGGCGAACGCAAAGAATTTTTTACTGCCGAAAAAGATATCTGGAAAGTAGCCACACAAATTATTAAAGAAAGAAAGAAAAGGGAACTGGATCCCATGCTTAAATTATTAGGTCAGCTTGAAAAAATTGATGGCGATAAAAAAGATAAAGACACCAAACAGTTTATTGATACCATCGCCGGCATAAGAAAATTTGGCGGTCAGGCAGATAAAATGCTTGACGTGATGATTAAGGCAGATGAGAATTGGTTTTTGGGAAATGTATTGAAGTTCTTTAAATAGGTTTTACGCCTTTAAAACCTACAGCCGTTAATTCGGCTTTTATTTGACATAGTATTTTCAAATATTTCTGAAATTATAAAATACACAGTTATGAAAAATTTTAAAACATACGATTTCTGGATTAGTGTTGGACTTATTTTCAGTTTTACAATCCTCAGTATTATAGACACCCCGGTTCTTTTTGCAGGGTATTTTATTGTAGGCGGCTGGCAGGTGATCAGTATGCTGGTACATGCCTATAACCGTTGCTTTACCAATAGATGGGGAGCAAGATATATTTATCATTGGATAACATTTATTGCGGTTATCACTATACCCGGTTCTTTTTGGGTATTACTTTATGTTGCACCGTTTATGGCAGTGTATTATGCATATCTATGTTATAACGAAGTATATGTAAAAATGAAGAGACCGCTCGATCTGTTAAAATAATTTAATCATCACTTAAATAAATTTTATGAACTACATTATCATTACCTACTGTTTTTATCTCGTCATTACAATTGCGTTAACTGTTTGGGTTGCCAGAACCTTGTTTAAAAATGGTAAAGTATTTTTAATCGACATATTCCATGGCAATAAAGAACTGGCAGACAGCGTAAATAATTTATTGCTCGTAGGCTTTTATCTTATCAATATTGGATATGCTGTTTACACATTACAGGTAACCAGCAGTATCAGCAACTTCCAGGAAGTGATAGAAAAACTCAGCGTTAAAGTTGGTCTCATCATACTTATACTCGGTGCTATGCACTTTTTTAACCTGTACATCTTTTTTACATTGAGAAAGAAAGCCACAATAGAAAGGAAGTTTAAAGCTACTATTACCAATCAATAAAAATTTCAATTTATTTTAAGTAAGCATAACAAGCTTAACTTTGTATAAGAAATGAAACAACAACCCGTAATACTATTTGATGGCGTTTGTAATTTTTGTAACAGCGCCGTTAATTTTACAATCAAAAGAGATAAAAAAGCCAAAATTCAATTTGCACCATTACAATCAGAAAAAGGAAGGTTGTTTTTGCGGCAATATAATTTACCCATTGTGGAAATGAAATCGTTTGTATTTATTGAAGATGGCAAAGCTTATACACAATCTACTGCGGCACTAAAAGTATGCAGGTATTTAGGTGCTTTATGGCCTTTATGTTATGGCTTTATTATTGTACCTAAATTTATCCGTGATGGGTTGTATAACTGGATAGCAAAAAACCGTTACAAATGGTTTGGTGTACGGCAGGAATGTATGATACCAACACCGGAAGTAAGAACAAGATTTTTAACTTAATATGGCAACAAAAAAAACATTGGTACTTGGTGCGTCCGAAAATCCGGCACGTTACAGCAACCTGGCAATAAAAAGGCTTACGGCAAATAAGCAGCCTGTTGTGGCCTTGGGTAAAAAGAAGGGCAATATTAATGGCCTTGAAATTGAAACAGAAAAAAAAGCATTTGACAATATTGATACGGTTACGCTTTATTTAAATCCATTGCACCAGCAGGAATACTACGATTATATTTTTTCCCTTCATCCAAAACGTATCATTTTTAATCCCGGTGCCGAGAATGATGAGCTTATGGAACTGGCACAACAAAAAGGGATAGCAACACAAGAGGCCTGTACCCTGGTTTTATTAAGTACCGGGCAATATTAACGGGTATAAAAACAGGTGACTCACCAATCTTGTAGTGTTGCTTTTATAACAATTGTCAATCAATATTTTCTGGGCTATAACATAATAATTGACCTGAATCTGCGTTATTACAAAGCAAAACATCCGTACGCCAATCTTTCTCTTAACAGTACCTGTTAGATTATATTTAACGGTAATTTTTATCAGTAAAATGCGTTCGGTAAATAGGGTAACACACTAAATATAGGTGAATGAATATGGTAGGAGCCCGTATAACAATAATTAAAATTAGGTAAAAGATATTATAAAACAGTAAGGTAGATTCATGTGTAAGTTAAGGGGTGGCGTTAGGGGCCGCCCCTTTTTTATGCAAAGCCCCCAACCCCCTGAAGGGGGCTTTAAAGAGTTCAGTATTTCAAATATCTTTTCAATTTTTTTAAGGCCAATACTGGATATATTCTGCAGATGTACATTATAAAACTGTTACTAAGTCCCCTTTAGGGGGTTGGGGGCATTGATTTTTTCAGTAACTTTAGAAAACCCCATTTTTATGTTATGGAGAAAATTTAACGGAGACCCCATCCAGCTTCCCATTAAAAATGCAGTTGAACAGGCCATTAAAAGGGAAACAGCTTCCGGCTTTCATTTAAAAGTTTGTATTGGTACCGACAGCCAGGTAAAAGGCAAAGAAACTGAATTTGCAACGGTAATTGTTTTTTTACGTGAGGGCCATGGCGGCTTTATGTTTATTCACAACGAAAAAACATTACACAAGTACAGCATTAAAGAACGGATGCTTGTTGAAGTTGCAAAAAGCATTGAAATTGCTTACGAATTGTGCAATTTATTTACGGAGTATAATGTTGACATGGAAGTACATGCCGACATTAACACTAATCCACAATTTAAAAGTAATGAAGCCTTACGTGAAGCGATGGGTTACATTTTAGGAATGGGCTTTGCCTTTAAAGCCAAACCCGAAGCTTTTGCCAGCAGCAGTTGTGCCAATAAAGTGGTGAATTGATACCCATTAAACTCTTGTGCTTATGATAAGGCTATTTTGGCTTTATATTGCAATTTTTTCCCTATGCTGTTGTAATTACAGTGCACCAGATAAACTTCAAAAAGGTGTTTCATTCAAAGGAGTATTTATTAAGGAAGAAAAGACTGTGGCAAACCAGCGGACACTTTTCTTAAAAGGAGAAGATGGAAAAGTTGGTGAATTTGTTTCTATGGCTTTTTTCAGCGAAGCAGAACAAGAATTACTTTTAAAAAATGGAGCGGCTAATGTATATATTACGTACGATGAATATTACAATCCGGTTAAAAAAACTGTAGAAAAAATAGTAAAAACGATTACACCCGTTTACAAATTATAGAGTAGTTTTTTTTCAGAAATTAAGTAGCTTCTTTATTTTTCTCTTCAATTAGTGCCAATATTTTATCCCGCCCGCTTTTTTTAACAGCACTGGTTATAAAATATTGCGGTAAAAACTGCCAGGTCTTTTTCATAGCAGTAAAAAAATCTTTTATATTCTTGCTTACCGTGCGTTGATTTTCTTTATCGGTTTTGGTAAAAATTATACTTAAAGGGATACCCCATTTTTTTAATTGTTCCAAAAAGTCAAGGTCATTTTTTTGCGGAGAGTGGCGGCTGTCTATCAGTACAAAAACCATGGTAAGGTTTTCTCTCTTGCGTAAATAATTTTCAATCATCTGTTCCCATCGCCTTCTGCTGCTTTGGCTTACTTTGGCAAAACCATAACCCGGTAAATCCACAATATACCATTGACTCGTTCCTCCATCTACAACGGGTGGGGTATAAGACGTTTTTTTTGCAGCAGGTTTTAAAGCTTCCTTTACCTCTGGCTCTTTTGCAGGTAGTGATGAAAATATTTCAAAATGATTTATTAATTGTGTTTTACCAGGTGCCGAAGATGTTTTTGCAAGCTTTTCGAAATTGCACAACATGTTAATCAGTGATGATTTGCCCACATTACTACGTCCAATAAAAGCATATTCCGGCTTATCAGGTGGCGGGCATTTGGTATAATCCGGGCTGCTTATAATATACTTGGCATATTTAATCGTCATGCCGCAAAGATATAGGTAGTTTAATTAAGCTAAAAGCATGAAGCTTAAAGCGGAATGCTAAACCTCTAAACCCTAAACTTCTAAACACTAAAATTCCTCAAGCCTAAAACCCTTTATCTTTGCACCCGATGACAGATTTTGCACATGACAATGTAGTTCCTTACAAAGACAGTGACCGCAGCAAAAAGCAGCAGGTGGCGGCAATGTTTGATGATATTGCATTTAAATATGATTTTTTAAACCGTTTTTTAAGTGCTGGTATTGATATTAAATGGAGAAAAAAAGCCATTAAGCAGTTATCGGCCCTGGCACCTAAAAAAATACTGGATGTTGCAACCGGTACAGCGGATGTGGCCATTATGGCATCTGGTATATTAAAGCCCGAAAAAATTGTTGGTATTGATATCAGCGATGGCATGCTGGAGGTGGGAAGAAAGAAAATTGAGAAGGCTGGATTACAGCATATTATTGAGTTGTTAAATGGCGATAGCGAAACAATAAATTTTGAAGACAGTTCGTTTGATGCGGTAACTGTGGCATTTGGGGTACGTAATTTTCAACACCTGGAAAAAGGGTTAAGTGAAATTTACAGAGTGCTGAAACCGGGAGGTAAACTGGTTGTACTGGAATTCAGCAAGCCAAAAATGCCCGGTGTAAAAGGGATGTACAATTTATATATGAAGATTGTATGCCCAAATGTTGGCAAATTATTTTCAAAAAACCGCAACGCCTATAAATATCTCGACGAATCAATTCAAAAATTTCCTGAAGGGAATAATTTTACTAATATCTTAGATAACCTGGGATATAAAAACAGTTATTGTAAAACCCTCAGCTTAGGCATATGCAGCATCTATTGCGGTACAAAATAAAGTATATTATACTTGGTTTAATCCTCTGCCCCATATTTAGCATGGCTCAGTTAAGGGATGGGATCAATCAGCAGGATCATGATGATAAGCCTTATCATTTTGGTATTAACCTTGGTTTAAACCGTTCACACTTCAGCTTTACACACCACCCGATTTTTATGTTACGGGATAGTGTAATGGTGGTGGAAAGCATCAACAGTACCGGGCTTAACCTTGCATGGCTGGTAAATAAACGCCTGGGCGACCATTTTGATCTACGCACTTATCCGCTTAATTTAACTTTTACAGAAAAAGCTTTTGAATACAAATTAAAATACCCTGATACGCCGATAGGGGAAGATTCTATTACCATAAAAAAAGTACAATCAATTTCTTTATCTCTACCCATTCAAATAAAATTCAGCAGCGACCGTATTGGCAATTTTAAAGTATATATGCTGGGTGGCATAAAAGCAGAATATGATATGGCTGCAAATGCCGGGGCAAGAAAAGCTGAAAATCTTATTAAACTCAACAAACTTGATTACGGCGTGGAAGCAGGCCTGGGCTTTCATTTTTATTACCCCTATTTTGTTTTATCTGCAGAGTTAAAAACCGGCTGGGGCCTTGGTAATTTGCACAGCCGTGACCAGGACCTTAAATTCTCTAACGTAATTGATAAAATCAATTCCCGTACCATCACTTTTTCCTTAACAGTAGAATAATTATTTTTTTGACGGGCTAACAACTGTTGAAGGGATTACTGTCGGTGTATTATTGAGTTGCACTTTTAAAAAATCAGTAATTTTTGTAAACAAATGTATCCTTGCCCAGTTGGGGCTGTTATCGCTGATATTATGTAGATAATCAGGGTAAAATAATTCGTCAAACTGTTTACGATTTTGTATTAAGGCTTTACTAAACTCCATGCTGTTTTGAAAATGTACATTATCATCTGCAGTGCCATGCATCAGCAATAATCCACCCTGGTAATTGGTTACAAAATTTACCGGCGAAGCATTGTTATATCCTTCAGCATTTTCTCCCGGTGTTTGCAACATCCGTTCTGCATAAATATTTTCATACAGGCGCCAGTTGGTAACAGGTGCAATGGCAACAGCTGCTTTAAACTGGCCGGCATATTTTGTTGCTGCTAACGCAGCTAAATAGCCGCCATAACTCCAGCCCATTATTGCAACATTTGCAGTGTCAACAGGGTAATTTTTTTTCAGGTAATTTTTAAACGCAATAATATCTTCCATTTCCACATCACCAGGCTTTTTATAAGTGGCTTTTCTAAAAGCTTCGCCACGGCCGGGTGTACCACGTGGATCTATACAGGCAACTAAATACCCCTGGTTGGCTAAATACCTCATGGTTAATGCAGCTTTATCATTCCATTTATCCAGCACTTCCTGTTTGCTTTGTCCCCCATACACATAAATGATTACAGGCAAACGCCTGGCCGGAGCATCATAAGGTTTTATTACCCACCCTTTAAGTTCGTCTTTATTGCTGTTATTAAATGTTACAAATTCGGTATTAGGAATTTTGTAATCGGCCATTTTTGATTTAAGTTCTTTATTCTCCAGTAGTTTTACATTTATTGCCCTGCCATCTGTATTATACATCTGCAATGTTGAAGGTGTATTTACCGAGCTGTAATCATCAATAAAATACCGGTTATTGGCAGTGAGTTGTACATTATGGTAACCTGCAGCATCGGTTAATTTTTTTCTTTTACTGCCATCAATATTTATTTTATACAAATGTTTTTCTCTTACACCAGATTCGTTCCCGGTATAATAAATATCACCGCTGCCTTCGTTTACGGACTTAATTTCAAAAACATCAGCATTTATTTTTGTTACTTTTCTTTTTTGCATATTACTGAGGGTAACCTCATAAATATGGTTGTAGCCACTGTCTTCACTCAGCCATAAAAAACTGTTACGGGTAGATAAAAAATAAATATTATCAGGGTTAACCTTAATGTAATCGGGTTTTGTTTCAGTAAAAGCAATGGTGGTATTTCCAGTCTTAACATCGGCACGTAAAACATCCAGCCTCGTTTGTATTCTGTTTAAACGCTGTACAAATAATGCTTTATTATCAGGCTGCCATTTAATGCCGGTAATGTACTGGTTGGGATTTACGCCAATATCTACCGGAGTCATTATCTTGTTTTTGATATTGTAAATAAAAACAGCCACTTCAGGTACCATCTCTCCGGCTTTGGGGTAGCGTTGTTTGCTCACTTCAGGATAAACACGGTCGTAATAAGAAATAGGAAAAGATTTTACTGACAATTCATTAAATCTCAAAAATGCAAGGTATTGTCCATCGGGGCTCCATTGGTAAGCCTGCATCATACCAAAATTATTTTCGTATAAAGCATCGGCCATACCATATAAATTTTGTCCCATAGCGCCATCATAAGTTACAGGTTGCAGCTGGTCGTTTTCTAAATTTTTTATAAAAAGATTTCCTTCTCTTACATAAGCCAGTTTTTTTCCATCAGGAGAAAAGCTGGAGTACCATTGTTTACCTTCTGCGGTAACAGTTTTCATTACTTTTTTTGGAATATCCCAGATATAATTAAACTCCTTTGTTGAGGTATTGAACAGGGGTTCAATTTGTGTTTTAATTAAAATTTTTGAATCATCAGGCGAAAATTCATAGTCTTCAAAAAAAGTAAATGTTATGGGAGATGTGTCACCTGCCTGTTTTACCTGGTTGGTAAAAGCAGTATCGATAATTTTGCCTGTTTCAAAATCAAGCGTAAATATCATTTCTAGATTTTGATCGGGCCGGGCTTCTATAAAAGCAAAACGGTTGCTTTTGTGTAACAAATGCGTTTGCTTTTTCTTTTCATCAAAAAAGCCGCTCCATATGGCATCTAATGGTAAATTAAGTTTCTCTTTTTTTTGAGCAGGTACGGCTGAAATACATAGTATACATATGCATGTAACAACAAGCTTACGGCTTATCATAAATAATGATTGAGGTTGATAAAAAACATTTTCCATTGTTATAAGCAATGGTTTAGCTGGATAAGGCTTGCATTACAAGATTGAAGCAATCAACTTTGAATGCTCAAAAATAATATAAATATGGGGTTAAAAATCGTAATCTCTTTTAAACATATTTAACCGAACGCCTGCAGTTATTAAGCTGGTATTGCTTTGCCCGGCAATATTTGCAATTTTATAATTCCGGTATTGATACGATACATCAAAGTATAAATTTTCTTTCCACTCGTAAGATACCTGCAGCATGCTGTTTAAGCAGGTGGCTTTATTGCCGCTGCCAATTTTAAAACCAGAACTCATGGAACGGTCGGAGTTTTTACGCATAGGATTGCTGCCAAAATTCTGACCGGCACTATCCAGCCCCTGGTAATAATAAATTGCTTTGGCACTAATATACCATTTTGGCGCAGGCTGAAAATTGATAATAGCCAAAACCTCCTGGAAATTTGCACCCAGCGGATGTGCCAGCGGTTGGTTGTAATGGGTATAGTTAGCAACAGTATCGGTGTGGGAATAAGTAAATGGTCTTACCCGGTTGGTTTCTACCTGTACATCAAGATTTCGTACGCCAAAAGCATCTACATATTTTATACCGGCTTGTATGCCAAATTTATTTACCCAACTGGTGGGGTTGTTTTTTATTTCCGATAAAATAAATTCATCTAATAAAAACTGTCCGTAAAACTGTGCCCGGTGAGCAATATTAGCTTTAAAATCCAAACCGGCAACAGCGTTATCCTTACTGCCATTATTACTTTCTATGTGGCGGTAAAAAATCAGGGGATTAAGGTATTGAAAGTCGAAACGGTTTTTTCTGCCGAATATAACGCCTTCGAATAGCCCAATATTCAGCCATTTGGTTACATTCATACTCAGATGGTGCATGGCTGCATATTTCCGGTCTAACAAAGTATCGCCGCCTTTTTTAAACTGCGGCATCAGCTCCATAAATAAATTCTGGTAATTAAATTTCCAGATCTTGGTATTGAGTTTTAAAAATAAATTGCTGTTGCCCCAGTCACTTAAAAATAAACTGCGGTAACCATTGCCAATAAAATTCTTGTCATACCCAAACTGCACATCTACATAATTTTTTACAGCAGCAAACGTAATATAACCTCTGGCATCAAAATAATCTACCCCGGTTGTTTTAAAAGGTTTGTAAAAACCATTACCCGGTACAGCTTTAAACTGGTTTACACGTTGCTGAAAAAATTGAGGCCCACGTTCCTGGTTATCGGTAATTAAAGCTGAGAAACCAATTTTTTTTGCAATCAATCCTCTTGCGGTAATACCGCGGCTGTTTAAGAAAATGGCCTTGTTGTAACCCGGTTCAATAGCCTGCGTAATTTGCAACACAGGGTTTATTGCTAAAAAAAGATCATTACGTTTTACTTCTATAAAATTCGATTTTGTTTTATAAAAGGTTTTAAACAGCATTTTTTTACTGTTAAAATCCGTCCTGGGTACGGTTACCCATTCGGTATTATTCATTAAAAAGCTGCGTAAATTATATTCATCAATGGGGCTAAGGTCTAAATCTGTCCACTCCCAATATTTATCCCTTCCGGTAGAATCTGCATAACCCATCCTGGCACTGTCTAAAAATTCGGCCTGCCTTACAATAGCTTTGCGGTTAAAAGGCCTTAGGGTGGAAAAATTAAGGTTGGTATTGGTTTGCTGTTTTATTTCCAGGCGCTCTACAAACCGGGTATCTTTTACACCCTGATTTAAATAGGTGGATTGTGCCATTGCAAAAACAGGACAAATAAAAATCAGTAGTTTGAGTAAGCTTTTAATAATTTGCATTTAAATATTTTAGTTTAACGGGTCTGAAAATATCAAGATATGCAAAAATACCTTTTTAAAAACATTCAGGTGGTAAATGAAGGAAAAATTAAATCGCTGGATGTTTTAACCAATGGAGAGCGGATTGAGAGAATGGATACTTCAATAAATACCAAAGCCGCTGTTGTTGAAATTAACGGAGAGGGCAAACATCTTTTTCCGGGAGTGATAGATGACCAGGTGCATTTTCGTGAGCCAGGGCTTACACATAAAGCAACTATTTATACAGAGAGTAAAGCAGCCGTAGCAGGTGGCGTTACCAGTTTTATGGAAATGCCGAATACCATACCCAATGCATTAACAGCAGCGCTGCTGGAAGATAAATACAGCATCGCTTCCCAAACATCTTTAGCCAATTATTCTTTTTTTATGGGTACCAGCAATAACAATGCTGATGAGGTACTTAAAATGAATGCCCATAAAAGAGATGTATGTGGCGTAAAAATATTTATGGGTGCCAGTACCGGAAATATGCTGGTGGACAGCCATACCGCACTGGATAAAATCTTCAGCGAAAGCGAAATGCTGATTGCCACACATTGCGAAGACGAAAGGATAATTAAAAATAATTACGAACGGATAAAAAAAGAAAAGGGAGAGTTATCAGCAGCCGATCATCCGCTGATACGGGATGAAGAAGCCTGTTTTGAAAGCTCCTTAACAGCCATTCAGTTTGCAAAAAAATACAATAGCCGTTTGCATATACTGCACATCAGCACCGAAAAGGAATTACAGTTGTTTGGCAATATGTTGCCGCTAAAAGATAAACGCATTACCACCGAGGTTTGTGTACACCATTTACATTTTACAGCCGATGATTATGAACAGCTGGGCTATAAAATAAAGTGCAACCCTGCCATAAAAGCACCGCACAATAAAGCCGCTTTATGGGAAGCTTTGCTTGATGACCGCTTAGATATTATTGCCACCGACCATGCGCCACATACCTGGGAAGAAAAGCAGGGCAGTTACGAACATGCTCATGCAGGATTACCTTTGGTACAGCACCCGCTTTTACTAATGCTGCATTATAACCAGCTGGGAAAAATTACATTAGAAAAAATTGCCGAAAAGATGAGCCATGCTGTGGCCGATTGTTTTGAAATTGAGAACAGGGGTTATATAAGAGAAGGTTATTTTGCCGATTTGGTAGTGGTGGATACCACGGAAAAATCGACAGTGAACAAAGGCAATATTTTATATAAATGTGGCTGGAGCCCTTTAGAAGGATTTACTTTTCCGGCAACAATAGAAAAAACATTTGTAAACGGCAACATGGTTTATGGAAACGAGGTATGGAATGAATCTGTAAAAGGCAGCCGCTTGCTATTCGACAGAAAATAAAAGCGATGTACCCAGTTAACAAATCAACTAATTAACTACTTAACCAGTTAACCACAAATGCAGGCAGATAAAACCACACTCGCCGATCTATCCATATTTAATGCAGAAGAAGAACATTCAGTTTTTCATTATTTAAATTTTACCCGTACGGTTGGCGGCAGGGAATGGCTGCGTCATTTTTTAGCCAATCCCTTCGATACTGTAAAAGATATTACCAATACACAGCAGGTCATTAAAAAAATACAAACTGTGCTTCCTCATTGGAATAATACACTTATATCCAACGGCACCATCATGGTAATTGAAAAGTATTACGAAACTGCCGTTGCAGAAATTCCGCATAATGCCGGCATGGTGGGAACGCTCAGCTATACCATTTTTAATAAAGAAGATTTTGCTTTTGTACGGTATTCTGTTAAGCATTTTGTAGATTTTTTTATTGGCCTGCAGCAAATGACCGAGCTATTATCCGGTGACGAAAATCCACTGGCATTACAAATTATAATTGACCAGGTAAAGCTGCGTTTAAATAAAGCCGGTTTGCAGGAGCTGTTGCCAAAAGATAAACCTGCAGACTTGTCGACAGCCAAATTATTAACGCTGGGCCATTTTTTAAAAAGACGCTACAAGCAGGAGGCATTGGAGCTGGTGGAAATTTACAGCAAGCTGGATGCGTATTACAGTATGGCCTGCGCCTGCCAGAAACATCAACTTTGTTTTCCTGAATTTGTGGAGGCCAACGAGCCGGTTATAAATGCAAAACAATTGTTTCATCCATTATTGCCCACGCCGGTGGCATATGATGTTGACCTTAATCCACAGCAGAATTTTTTATTTTTAACCGGCGCCAACATGGGCGGTAAAAGCACTTTTATTAAAGCTGTTGGCGTATCGGTTTTTTTGGCGCATGTTGGTATGGGAGTGCCGGCGCAGGCTTTGCAGCTAACCTTATTTCATGGTTTGCTCAGCAATATAAATGTGGTGGATAATATTATGCAGGGCGAAAGTTATTTTTTTAATGAAGTGCAACGCATAAGAAAAACGATTGAAAAAATAACCGACGGAAAAAAATGGCTGATACTTATTGACGAACTATTTAAAGGCACCAATGTACAGGATGCTATGAAGTGCAGCAGCACCGTAATTGAAGGCCTGCTTAAAATAAAAAACTCCCTCTTCATCCTCTCCACGCATTTATACGAAATTGGGCAGGACCTTAAAAAATACCCCAACATACAATTTAAATATTTTGAAACCTCGGTGGTAAACGAACAGTTACATTTTAGTTACCAGTTAAAAGATGGTATTAGTAACGACCGGCTGGGTTACTTAATTTTAAAGCGGGAAGGCGTGGTGGAAATGCTGGAGAAATTATAATTTTTTAGAGCCAGGCTTTGATAATTCTATTTGGCTGCGGTGGCGTCGCACTCTTGTACACAATATCTTTGTTCAGCTTTTTATCTAAGCGAAAAGGTTAGTAAGTATCGAGCCAAGGCGAATTTATTCCATGTCCTATCTGGATTTTAATTTCATTTTAATAATTGTTTCTGTTGGTATAATTTCTGTACTTGAATCTTTTTTATTGTAAATGAAAACATAATGTTCAGTTTTTCCGATAGAGAATGAACTATCTGTAGAAATATAAGTTGAATCAGCAGTTTTTATAATTGTGCCTTTATACTTCCCATTTTCAACACTCTTTATTTTAAAATTTATCTTTAGTGTTACAACCGTAAAAATTATAACTATTGATAGAGCAGCAAAACCTGTTAAGCTAAATTCAGGATTATCAATTTTAAGTATTGTTAAGAATATAGTTGTGCACAATAACGCAGCTATAGCTCCATTAACTTTTATTGTATAATCAGGTGCCATGAATAGTACAATAATCCCGTAAACTGCATATCCTAAAAACATAAGCTTAAGTATTACATTAGATACCTTTTCAATAATACTAGGTTTTTTATTTCCTATTTTAAGTTTTGATTGTTCATTTTTTCTGATTGTTTCAAATCCCCAAAGAAAAACTAAAATAATTCCTAATAGATAGAACATGTCGTCAGTAATCAACAGCCATATTTCAGAAAATCCCAAAAAATAACTAATTGGAATATTAAAATTATTGTAATAGACTAATTGTTTTGTCAGAGCTAATATGATTATCAATACAGAAGCTTCTTTAAGATATTTCCCAAAGGTTTGCCACATATTTATTTGAGGATTTAAGCCACTAATATATGGTATTTATTTTAGCCTCCTTTTATCTCGAAAGTATTCGGGGCATTCTTTTGCGGAATAACTTTTATACGGCTTCAATTTAACTTGGAATTTTAGTAAATCCTCTTTCGATTAGTAGTGTTTTAGCTACGGCACAAGTTTCATAGTCCTCCTTTTTCAATGCCCGTAGATAAAGGTTCATTAATGATAAATCAGTGGGTTTTAAATCTTTTAAAACAGCTAACCTGTCCTTCTCATCAATTGCCCTTAACTTTTCGGACATGAAATCAGATAGTTTGTTATAATGCTCGGCAAATTGCCTTTCTTCTTCGTTATTTGGTATAAATTCTTCCATATTATTTTGATTTATTTTCACCACCGTTGGTGTTCCCTACAAATATAATACTATCCCCAATTACTAACGTCCCGTCTTGTCTCCTGACAAACGGGGAGAATACAGCCACGGTCAACTATATAAACATGGCGGCGTAAAGAATTCTTGCAAGAGAAGAAAAATAAGTAACTTTAGTTCAGTTGTTTTAATTCTTTAACTAAAGCTAAAAAAATGAACCCAGTTCGCACTTTTTCTTTCTGGACTTCTGGTGCTTTCACAGCAACCAGAACTTATACACTTAACCCGTCAAAACGTTACCTGATAACCGGGGGCGTTACAAAAACTGAGGGAACCAGTTATTCACATGCCTACATTTCAGAATTGTGCACCGGCAGCGGCGATCTAATACTTTGCGGTGTAAGGGATTTCAGTGGAGATGATGACCTGAGATTAACTGAATTTATTAGTAATGCAGTTAGTGTAACTGTAAAGTTTCGCTCTACGGGTGCAGGGCGGCGGCGTATGGAAGGGGTATTATATGAATTATAAATGTTAACATTAAAAAGAATTAGATGAAAACACATTATATCTACAGCAAAAAAACAGGCCAAATTATACACGTGCATATTAGTGATGATGGACAGGATATTTCAAAAAATGGAATTCTTCATAAAATTGATTCGTCAATTAAAAAAAGTGATGTTGAAATTTTAACAACAGACGAAATGATTGACGGGCATTTTTATGTTGATGTAGCAAAGAAAAAATTAGTTAAAGAGACTGCTGCAAAGAAAACTTCCAGTGGCTTTGGCTTTTCAGAACAGTCATTTTTTGATTCTGATAATAGCATTGGTAAAACAAAAACGATCTATAAAAAGGCATAATGCCTTCTTTCCTGTTACGCTTCAATAAAAGCTGAATAAAGAAAGCCTGCCCGGTGGCTGCCGGATTGCAGCGAAAATCCTTTTGAGAGGAACGAACAAAAGATTGTAGTGTAAAGCCGTAACTGAAGTTTATTTTCTGTACACTGCCCACAGCCCCAAATTTTCCTTAATTTCAGTTTTGATTAAATTAAGATATGTTAGTTAAAACTTTTGGCAGTGCAGTTTATGGAGTAGAGGCAATTAGTATTACTGTAGAGGTAAGCGTAAATAACCAGGGTAAAGATTATTTTATTGTTGGCCTGCCCGATAGCGCCGTTAAAGAAAGTTTGCAGAGGGTAGAGAGTGCGATAAAAAGCAATAATTATTTTATGCCACGTACAAAGCTTGTGGTAAACCTTGCCCCTGCAGATATTCGCAAAACCGGAACTGCCTTTGATTTACCCATAGCTATTGGTACACTGGGTGCTACAGAGCAAATTGAAAATCCTGAAAAATTAAGTGAGTATGTAATTATGGGTGAGCTGAGTCTGGATGGAGAAATTCGTCCCATAAAAGGTGCATTGCCCATTGCCATACAGGCCCGTAAAGAAGGTTTTAAAGGTTTGATAGTGCCCAAACAAAATGCACGGGAAGCGGCAATGGTAAACAACTTAAATGTGTACGGCGTTGGCCATATTAATGAAGTGATTGATTTTTTTAAGGATGAAAATTCAATTGTACCAACCATTGTAAACACAAGAGAAGAATTTGCCCATGCACAAAGTGATTTTGATATTGATTTTTGTGATGTAAAAGGGCAGGAAAATATTAAACGGGCATTAGAGATTGCAGCGGCAGGCGGGCACAATGCGATATTGATTGGTCCGCCGGGTGCAGGTAAAACCATGCTGGCAAAACGTTTACCAACAATATTGCCGCCACTAAGTTTACAGGAAGCATTAGAGACCACAAAAATTCATAGCGTGGCCGGCAAGCTGCCGGAGAAT
Organism: Ferruginibacter sp.; assembly: GCA_017983695.1. GTDB lineage: Bacteria > Bacteroidota > Bacteroidia > Chitinophagales > Chitinophagaceae > Ferruginibacter. Next base: position 130,619 of record JAGOAX010000005.1, on the reverse strand, counting down.
GCCACATTAATTTCTAAAAGGCCTTACCGTTCTCCGCATCATACTATTAGTGATGTGGCGCTTGTTGGCGGCGGTGGTAATCCACAACCCGGCGAAATATCTTTAGCACATAACGGGGTATTATTTTTAGATGAATTGCCGGAGTTTAAAAGGCAGGTTTTAGAAGTAATGCGCCAGCCGATGGAAGAAAGAAAAGTTACCATCAGCAGGGCGAAAGTGGCATTGGATTTCCCAGCATCATTCATGCTGATTGCTTCAATGAATCCTTGCCCTTGTGGATTTTTTAATCATCCAGAAAAAGAATGTACCTGTCCGCCGGGTGCTGTACAAAAATATTTAAATAAAATTTCGGGGCCATTATTAGACAGGATCGATTTGCATGTAGAAGTAACACCGGTTGCATTCAGCGAATTATCATCGGCACAGCAATTTGAAAAAAGCAACAGCATAAGGGAACGTGTTATTAAGGCAAGAAATATACAGGAAGAAAGATATAAAACCAGCGAAGGTGTATATGCCAATGCACAAATGAGCAGTAAACAATTAAAAGAGATTTGTGTGATAAGTACTGCCGGGCAAAACCTTTTAAAAGTGGCCATGGAAAAATTGAATTTATCTGCCCGTGCCTACGACCGTATTTTAAAAGTAAGCCGCACCATTGCCGACCTAGCTGCCAGCGAAGATATTAAACCGGAACATTTGGCCGAAGCCATTCAATACAGGAGTTTGGATAGGGAAGGGTGGGGAGCGTAGCGTAGTTAATTAGGAATTAAGAATGCCCCAATTCGAATGGCTAGTTGAACTCTCAAAAATTCCTCATTCCTCCCTGCCATCTTGCCACATTTGCGTTACTTGTACGATATTTGATGTTCAACCTCCTAAATAATTTCAATGAAAATACTGCTTCACTATTTAAAACCATATAAAGCATTAATTGCCCTGGCCTTATTTCTTGCTGCTATCAACCAGGTTTTTTCCATGCTGGATCCACTGATTTTTGGTAATGCAATTGATGTATATGCTAATCATCCGTACGAGTTTGGTGAATATAATGATGCCAAGCAATTTATTTCTACCGGCCCAAGATCTCAATCGCAATTTATATTAGGAGTTCTCAAGGTATTATTGATGCTGGTGAGTGTGGCTATGATATCAAGAATTGCAAAAGCCTTCCAGGATTATTTTACGAATGTAATTGTACAAAAATTTGGCGCAAAAATTTTTACCGATGGTTTGCAGCATTCTATGAAACTGCCTTACCAGGATTTTGAAGACCAGCGTAGTGGTGAAACATTATCTATTTTAACTAAGGTAAGAACCGATACGGAACGTTTTATTGTTTCGTTTATAAATGTGGTATTTGGTATTTTGGTGGGTATTGTTTTTGTTTCTATTTATGCCTTTCGCCTGCATTGGTCAATTATGCCTATTTATGTTGCCGGTATGGTTATACTGGCTTTGTTGACCAGTTTTTTAAGTAAAAAGATAAAGATCATTCAAAAGAATATTGTTAAGGAAACAACAGTATTGGCAGGAACCACAACAGAGTCTCTACGCAATATTGAATTAGTGAAAAGTCTTGGCCTTACAAATCAGGAAGTGAACAGGCTTAATACAAATACATATAAAATTTTAGGCTTGGAATTACGAAAAGTAAAGAGCATACGTACGCTTAGCTTTATACAAGGTACTTTTGTGAATTTATTAAGGCAGGTTATTATGTTCACTTTGCTATGGTTAGTTTTTGGCGGTAAGTTAACAGGCGGCCAGGTGATTACATTAACTTTTTATTCTTTCTTCATCTTTGGCCCATTACAGGAAATCGGCAACATTATTTTAAGTTACCGTGAAGCAGAAGCCTCGCTAAATAATTTTGATAACCTGATGAAGAAAGCGCCGGAGATGGAACCTGCTAATCCAAAATCATTAGGCAGTATTGAGAGCTTATCATTTAAAGGCGTAGGGTTTCAGCATAAGACGGCTTCGCAAAAAGCTATTGATGATATTAGTTTTGATGCAAGGGTTGGAGAGACTGTTGCTTTTGTTGGGCCAAGTGGTAGTGGTAAATCTACCCTGATGAAATTACTTGTTGGTCTATACAGGCCACAGCAGGGAAAAATTTTGTACAATAATTTAGATGAGACCGAAATTCATTTTGATGACCTGCGTAAGCAGATTGGTTTTGTAACACAGGATACCAATTTATTCAGCGGTACTATTAAAGAAAATTTATTGTTTGTTAATCCCACAGCCAGCGATGATTTATTGAATGATGTATTGCAAAAAGCCAGCTGTACTAATTTATTGGAAAGAGCAGAGAATGGTTTAGATACTATGATCGGTGAAGGCGGATTAAAATTAAGTGGTGGGGAAAAGCAACGGATATCTATTGCCCGAGCTTTATTACGTCAGCCTCATTTATTAATTTTTGATGAAGCTACTTCTGCGTTAGATTCTTTAACGGAAGAAGAAATTACCAATACCATTAAAGGCATCTCTTCTCAAAAAGAACAGATCACCATTTTAATTGCCCACCGCTTAAGTACCATTATGCATGCCGACAGAATTTACGTGTTAGAAAAAGGCGAAGTGGTGGAAACCGGCAATCATGAAGCGTTACTTGCCGAAAAAGGATTGTATTATGCCATGTGGAGGCAACAGATCGGCGAAAGAAAAAAAACAACTACCATCGCTTAATTTAAAACAACAACTATGAGTGCAACTCAGATATTAGGTTTAGCAGCAGGAACTATAACTTCAATTACTTTTTTACCACAGGTTATTCAAATTTGGAAAACAAAATCGGCAAAGGATCTTTCTATGCCGATGTTGTTATTATTAATATTAGGAGTAAGCATGTGGCTTACTTATGGCTTAATAGTAATGGATGCCGCAATTATTTATACCAACAGTATGGTGCTTACCATGAGTTTTATTATGGTATACTTTAAGCTTAAGTTTAAATAGTTGTTGGGTAACTTTTGTTACCATCAGTAATTTTTAGTTTTATACCTTTGCGGCAATGAGCAGCCAACCAAAGCCTAATTATTACTGGAGTATTGCAACTATGAAATGTCCACGCTGCCGCCGTGGGCCAATGTTTAAAGACAGCAATCCATTTAAAAAACTTTCGCTGAAGCATATTTTTGATATGCCTGATAATTGCCCGGTATGTAATCAGAAATTTGACCTGGAAAACGGCTTTTGGTTTGGTACAGGCTATGTGAGTTATGCACTGGCAGTAGCAGTATCAGTAGCTACATTTGTGGCCTGGCTGGTTTTAATTGGTGTATCGGTAAATGATTCCCGTATTTTTTGGTGGCTGGGCACTAATATATTGCTGCTGGTATTGCTGCAACCCTGGATGATGCGTATTAGCCGGGTAATTTACATCCGCTTTTTTGTACGGTACGATGCCGACTATGAAAAACATAAACCCACAGAATTTGATTACTAGCTGCTGTGGCCTTTAAAAATATCTTCAAAAATATTTCCTTTATCCAGTTCTTCTATATCGCTTAATTCAGTTTCTATTGCTTTGGTGCTTTTATTTATTTCTATTAAACTCATTATTATAGATACCAGCAAAAAAACCAGTGCTGCGGCAAAAATAAAATGCGCCACTTCCATCCAGCCACGGAAGATGACATACATACACAATACACAACACAAAAAGCTCATAATGCCAAAGCCCTGCATATAGCGGATAAGGTTAAGCCTGCTGCGTATATTTTTTATCTGACTTAAAACATTTTTTTCCTTTTCGCCGCGGTGGTATTCATCATGCAGTTTTCTTACTAAGGAGGCCAGCGATAAAAAGCGGTTGGTATAGGCCAGCATTAATAAAGTAATGGCAGGAAAAAGCAGTGCAGGTGTATTGATGTTGATCTCTAACATAGCTTAAATATAATACAGAAAAATTGTATCAGCGATTGTTTGTTGAACTTGTTTTGTGACGCTTCCGCTCCATCCATTTTTGAATTTTGTAGCCAGCCCACGCACTGCCTGCACCAATCACAGCACCGGCAAATACATCGCTGGGGTAATGTACACCCTGGTACATTCTGGCCCATGCCACGCTTGTGGCAAATAAATATGAAGGTGCTACAAAATACCATTTACGGTACCGCAATGCTATAGATGTTGCAGTACAAAAGGCAGTTGAAGTATGTCCCGAAGGAAAAGATAAGCCACCACTTTCATCATCTCTCTTTATAATAAAACTATATTTTTCAAATGGCCGTTGCCGGTTAATGATCCTTTTGACAGCTTGAGTTATAACACCATTAACCACAAATGCACCACCCATATATAATGCGTCCCGTTGTAATTGTTTGTCGTGATTTATAAATCCGGCTAAAGCAATGCCTGCAGGAATGCCAACACTTATTACAGATACCGATGAAGCATTTAATTCTAAATATTTGTTTTTGAAATTAGTTTCATTTTTGTTTATCGGTTTCAACACATTAATGTCAAAATTTTGGGCATAAAGAGCACTGTGTAACAAGCAGGAAAATAAAAGGAATGCGGCTAAAGGATATTTATTCATTTTAATAGTATTATTGCAAGATACACATCAGTACGGTTAAAAATCAGTTAATGAAAAAGCAAGGCCTTATCTCTGTACATTCTATTTCAGGATTATTTATTGGCGTTTTTATATTGCTGCTTTCATTGTCGGGTACATTGCTGGTTTTCAGGGATGGGTTGGATGCTTTTCAAAAACCAATGCTTCTCCCAAATAAAGTTCCTCAAAAAGTATTGACGATAGATAGTTGCTACCGGCTTGTTCAACAAAAATATCCTCACGCAGTTATCAGCAATTGCGCTGTGGCACAAAACGAGCATGAAGTATTTTCTTTTACTGTTTACGATTCATCTTACAAAAACGGTACAAAAGCATTACAGCTTTTTTTGCATCCGCAAACTGGCGCAATTTTAAAAAGTCGTGGCGGCAGCGAAGATGTACAGCATAATTTTATGAGCTGGCTTTCCGCTTTTCACAGTTCTTTTCATGCCGGTAAAACAGGGGAGTGGTTGCTGGGCTTTTTTGCAATAGTTTTTTTACTCAGCATCATAACAGGAATTATTTTATACTGGAAAAATATTATTGCTGTTTTATTTTTTAAACGGGCAGCATGGAAAAAAAATAACCTGCACCAGCTTATTGGCACATGGGCTTTGCTGTTTAACCTGATGATAGGTGTTACCGGTTTCTGGATGCAGCGCTATGTTTTTAAAAAAGAATTTTATCAAAGCTATGATTGGGTAAATACCATCAAGCCTTCGCCCAATTTATTTTTTAATTTTGATTCGGCATACAACAGTTTGCAAAAACAGCACCCTGATTTTACGGGCTATGTTATTTATTTTGCGCAGAATACAAATGGTAAAACTGCAATTTATGGCAGCAATAAAACTAATGGGTATATCCATTCCAAAAAATTTGCTGATGTAATTGCTTTGGATAGCAGCGGTGCAATTGCCCAAACGAGATTCATCAATGAAATATCTGCGGCTGACAGGTATGATATTATCAACTCTCAATTACATATGGCAAAATATGGTGGTACCGGCATTAAAATTATTTATGGCTTATTTGGATTGTCATCTGCATTGTTAAGCATTACCGGTTTTATACTTTGGTTAAAGCGAAGAAGGAAAGAAAAAGTAAAGCTGTAAGATTTTGCAACCTTACAGCCTTGCTGTATTTTTTAGAAGTTAGTCGGCTTAAAATTTAAAACTCAACGGTACATTTAATTTAATGCTGAAATTTCTTCCCATATTAAAAACGCCTGTTCTGCCGGTAGCTAAATTTTCTGCAGCATATTTTAAACGGCTTAAATGATTTTGATAAGCCACGTCTGTAATGTTTAATGCACTTAAACTTAAACTGAACAAAGCCTGTTCTTTTTTATTTACAAAATCTGCCCCAACGCCCAGGTTCAGTAATGAATAGCCTGTTGTTTTTGTTTCAGTATCGTAAGCAGTAAAAATATTGCGTTGTGTAAATGTATTATCCAGTTCCAGTTTTACATAAAAATTATGTACAGCACCTTTTAAGTGATCAAAATTGCTTCTCAATTCTGTAACCAATTTTGGCGCAGGTATAAAGGGAATATTTTTAGAACCATCAAGGGCTGCAGCAAATTTTCCGCTTACAAAAGAAAAACTGTTTTCAATATGTAACCAGTCAAGCGGATGCGGATGAATATCCAGCTTGGCCTCAAAGCCTGCCAATGAAGCTTTGCGTTGGTTGAATTTAAAAGCCGGAATGATATCTCCATTTACATTTACTAAACTATCGCCACCGCCTGCTGCTTCAAGCTTGTTGTAAAAAATAAAATTGCTGAAGCTGTTGTAAAAAGAAGAGATGCCTATTGATAAATGCTCTGCACTGTAATCAAAGCCACCATCAAATTGCAAACTGGTCTCACTTTTTAATCCGGCATCTCCGTATTCGTACCGGTTTGTTCCTTCATGTGCACCATTGCTTGCCAGTTCCGGAATGCTTGGGGCTCTGAATCCTCTTGCGATATTTAATTTAAAATTCAGTTTATCGGTTGCCTGCGCAGCAAGGCCGATACTGCCAGAAATATTGGAAAAAGATTTTTTAAATCCAGTACCTTTTATTGCATTGCCATCCAGTAAGTTTTTAACATCAATATTCCTGGTATCGTACCGTACACCGCCGCTGATGGTTATCTTTTTAATTTCTTTTTTTGTATAGGCATAAGTGCCAAAGTCGAATAAATTGTAATCAGGAATTAATTGCTCTATCCCTTTGTTGGTGTTACCCTGTTGCATTCCGTTTACACCAATTGATGTTTTCCATCCCTTCTTTTCTGCTAAATGATACTGCGCCGTATAAGTCACCGTTTTTAAATCAAAATATAAAGCCCGTTCATTCAAATCATCAATATTGCCAAATTCTTCCCGTTGGTTTTGTTGAAACCCTATGTTAAAAGTTAAATGGTCTTTTCCAATTTTAATATTGTTATCAGCAGCAATTTTAAAATGCCTGATATGCTGATAAGGAATTTGCGGTGTGGTACTTTTAAAGTCGGCATCAGTGGCTCTTGTTTCGCCGCCACCAGCAACCGGCTTAATAAAATATCCGTCAATATCTCTTTCTCCTTCTACTAATCCTGCTTTTAAATTAAAATTGCTTACCAGCAAATGGCTATAACCCCAATCGCCATTTATACCTGCATACCCACCAATATTGTGTTCATTAAATTTTGAATTGTACACGTACCCATCATACTTATTCCTGTAATCGGCGGCGGCTTTATTACTGCTGTATAAGTTCCAGTTAAAACCGTTTTTATTACCACCAATATTTGCATTCAATGTCCGTAGCTTGTTATTGGTTTGCACATTGCTGCTGAAGTTTGCTTTAATGGTATTGTTCTGCACCGGCACATTGGTAATAATATTTACCACACCAGCCATGGCATCGCTGCCGTAAATAATAGAGGCCGGGCCTTTTAATAATTCAATTTTACTTACACTGGCTTCATCCACTTCTATACCATGCTCATCTCCCCATTGCTGCCCTTCCTGCCGTACACCATCGTTAACGGTTAATACACGGTTATAACTTAACCCACGTATAACAGGCTTGGAAATAGCTGGCCCGGTAGATAAAGTGGACACACCACCGATCTTTGTCAGCGATTCAATAATATTAGTAGACGTATTTTGAAAAAAATCCTGCCGGCGTAAAACTGTAATTGCAAACGGAACTTTTTTTAACTGCGTGGCACCGCTTACACCTGTTACAATAACAGCATTGTTCTCTACCACAGATTCGGTTAGTATAAAATCCTTTTTTGTATCACCGCTGATGTTTACGCTTTCTGCAATAGTAGTATAGCCAACATGAGAGATTTCAACCAGGTGGTTTCCATCGGGAATATTTTTAATAATAAAATTTCCTTCATTATCTGATGCTGAACCGATTTTTACATCGGTAATATATATGGTGGCTGCAGCAACAGGCTTCCCTGTTTTTACATCAGTTATTTTTCCTGAAAAATTGCCTTTTAATATTGTTTTTGGTAAAGGAGTTAAAAGGTCGCTTGCATTTGCAGCAAGTACAAACAGTATTACACTGCTGCTTAATAAAAAATACTTTTTCATTGTTTGATATTATTTAATTAAAATTATTTACAGCAAACTGGCCTGGTAATGGACGATTGCTGCAGCAGGCAAGCCTACCGATGGAATTAATTAAATAATAGCAGGAGGACCACGGGTTTCGATGAAGGAACAAATGCCCGGGTAAGTAAATGAATATAATGCCGCTGAGGAAACATGATAGTCAAATGGCGTATCAATATTAAAAACAGCATGATTAATATCTGCGTCTTTGGTAAGTTGGTATTCGCAAATAAAACACTTGCTTTCTGCACCAGAGGTATAGAAGCCCGGTAAGCCTGTTTTTTTTACAACAACTTTTTTCTGCGTTGCTGCTGCCGAAGTATGGGAATGCGATAACTGAATTGCAGTTACTGAAAACAATATCAGCAACAGCAAAACTGCTGTTACCCGTTTATACCATATTGTTCTTTTTAAATGCACGGCACAAAGATATATAAACACTGCAACATTGTTGCAAAATAAATTTTCAGTAAAATTCAATTAACTTGAAGCATAAATAAAGTTTCCAATGACGCAATATATTCTTTCTCTCGACCAGGGCACCACCAGCAGCCGTGCCATTATTTTTGATCAACAGGGCGCAATAATTGCGGTGGCTCAAAAAGAGTTTACACAAATTTTTCCTCAACCGGGTTGGGTAGAGCATGACCCCAATGAAATATGGAGTACACAATTGGGGGTTGCTGCCGAAGCTATTTCGCAGGCCGGATTAACAGTTGAAAATATTGCTGCAATTGGTATTACCAATCAACGGGAAACCACCGTGGTTTGGGAAAGGGCAACAGGCAAGCCAATTTATAATGCTATTGTTTGGCAAGACAGGCGGACCGCTGCTTTTTGCGATGAACTAAAAAGAAAACAGTTAGATAAGATCATTCAGCAAAAAACAGGATTGGTTGTTGATGCTTATTTTTCTGCAACCAAAATAAAATGGATTTTGGATAATGTAGCAGGTGCAAGAGAAAAAGCCGATAAAGGAGAATTATGTTTTGGTACCATTGATACCTGGCTGCTGTGGAATTTAACCAAAGGACAGATACATGCAACTGATGTAAGCAATGCAAGCCGTACCATGCTGTGTAATATTAATACTCTGCAATGGGATGGGGAGCTGGAAAAAATATTTACCATACCCGGTAATATGTTACCACAAATAAGAAGCAGCAGCGAAGTGTATGGCCACACACAAAATATTTTATCTGCAAAAAATATTCCTATTGCAGGTATAGCTGGCGACCAGCAGAGTGCTTTATTCGGACAACTGTGTACCCAGCCGGGCATGGTAAAAAATACCTATGGCACCGGTTGTTTTATGCTGATGAACACCGGTGAAAAACCTGTAGCCTCTTCCAATAATTTATTAACCACTGTAGCCTGGAAGGTGAATGGAATTACACACTATGCATTGGAAGGTAGTGTATTTATTGCCGGAGCTGTAGTACAATGGTTAAGAGATGGGCTAGGGATTATTCAAAAATCGGCTGATGTGGAAGCATTGGCAGCCAAGGTTGAAACTAATGATGGTGTTTATGTAGTGCCGGCATTTACCGGGCTTGGTGCACCACACTGGAACCAGGATGCAAGAGGAATAATTACAGGTTTAACAAGAGGCAGCAACGCCAGCCATATAGCCAGGGCAGCTCTGGAAAGTATTGCATACCAAACCATGGATGTATTAAAAGCAATGGAAGCAGATTCAGGCATCTCTATAAAAGAATTAAGAGTGGATGGTGGCGCTACAGCCAACGATTTGCTGATGCAGTTTCAAAGCGATATTTTAAATACAAAAGTTTTGCGGCCAACCGTAACAGAGACCACAGCATTGGGTGCAGCGTATTTAGCCGGACTTGCTGTTGGCTATTGGAAAAGTATTGAAAACATTCAGCAGCAATGGCAAATAGATAAAACTTTTACACCAAACATGGATGATGATAAACGTAACAGTTTGTGCAATGGCTGGCAAAAAGCAGTAAAAACTGCTTTGCTGTAAATTCTTGTAAACAAAATTTTAAATTATTTATGCTGATAGCTGCGGCGCAAACAAAACCTGTTAAAGGAGATATTGAGAAAAATATTGCCAACCACATTGTATTGATTACACAAGCTGTTGCCAGTAAAGCTGATGCTGTTTTTTTTCCGGAGCTTTCCATTACAGGTTACGAACCAGAACTGGCCAATGAGTTAGCCACTACAGCAAACGACGAACGTTTTACAGTTTTTCAGCAATTGGCAAATGACCATGATATAACCATTGGTATTGGATTGCCCGTTAAAAATAATGGTGGCATACAAATAAGCATGGCTGTGTACCAGCCAAACCAGCCTCCGCAAACTTATGCCAAGCAGTATTTACACAGCAGCGAAACACCTTGGTTTGTAAACGGCAGCGGTCAGCTTTTTTTACATATAAAAAACGATGTGGTGGCACCCGCTATTTGTTACGAATTAAATGTGCCGGAGCATGCAGCATTTGCAATAAATAATGGGGCCGGTGTGTACATTGCCTGCACTGTAAATTCATTTAATGGGGTTGACAAAGATTTAAATCAATTGGCTGCGATTGCAGCTACATATCACATCCCTGTTTTAATGAGTAATTGTATTGGTATTACCGGCGGATATGATTGTGCCGGCAAAACATCTGCATGGAATACAGCAGGAAATTTACTTGCACAATTAGATAGTGAACATGAAGGGTTACTGATTATGGATACCGCAACACAGCAAACAAAACAATATTTAGCGCCGTTTAATTAATGAACAGACAGATTTTTTTAACAGAACTTGAAAAGCAAGCCGAATGGGATGTCGTAATTATTGGTGGCGGTGCCACAGGGTTAGGCTGTGCGGTAGATGCGGCTTCACGGGGATATAAAACATTGCTGCTGGAGCAGTATGATTTTGCAAAAGGCACCAGCAGCAAAGCCACCAAATTGGTGCATGGCGGTGTACGTTATTTAGCGCAGGGTAATATTAAATTGGTTACAGAAGCGCTAAAAGAAAGAGGAATTTTATTACGTAATGCACCGCATGTATGCCATACCCAAAATTTTATTATTGCTAACTACAGCTGGTGGAGCAAAATATATTATGGCATTGGTTTAAAACTGTATGATTTAATGGCTGCAAAATTAAGTTTGGGCAGCACTAAAATTGTAAGTGCAGGTTATGTGCTGCAACATTTACCCTGTGTTAAAAAACAAGGATTAAAGGGTGGTGTTGTTTATACCGACGGACAGTTTGATGATGCAAGGCTGGCAGTAAACCTTGCACAAACTGCCTGTGCGCAAGGGGCTACGGTTATTAATTACTGCCGTGTGGCTGAGTTTATTTTTACTGAAGGAAAAATAACAGGAGTAGTTGCAGAAGATGTGCTGCATAAAAAGCAATATCATCTAAAAACAAAAGCCGTAATAAATGCCACCGGTGTTTTTGCAGCTATGTTGATGAAAGCAGCCAATGATAATTCTGCCAGTATTGCACCATCGCAAGGTGTACATATTGTAGTGGATAAAAAACATTTTGATGGTATTGATGCATTAATGATACCCAAAACCACCGATGGCCGTGTACTTTTTGCTGTGCCCTGGCATAATAAAGTTATTGTGGGTACCACCGATACTGCTGTAAATAATACAACCATTGAACCAACTGCTACCGGCGAAGAGGTTGATTTCATCATCAACAATTTTAACAGTTATGCTGCGGTGCCTATTACTAAAAATGATGTACTGAGTGTATTTACCGGGCTTCGGCCATTAATAAAAAAAGAAGGCGTGAAAGGAACGGCTGCATTAAACAGGCATCATGCCGTATTTGTTTCCCCGTCGGCATTAATTACAGTAACCGGCGGTAAATGGACAACCTACCGTAAAATGGCAGAAGATGCAGTAGATAAAGCAGCGGAACAATTACACAACAAAAAAAAATCTGTAACTATCACCCTTAAAATTCATGGATACACAATAGAAAACGATATAAGCTATTTATCTGTTTATGGAAGTGATGCTGCTGTTATTGAAAAATTGTGGCAGGGTGATGAAAGGCTGAAAGAAAAAATACATCCTGCTTACCCTTATACAAAGGCCGAAGTAATTTTTGCAGTGCGTAATGAAATGGCGCAAACTTTGGAAGATGTTTTGGCAAGAAGGATACGTTTATTATTTTTAGATGCAACCGCTGCCATTGCATCAGCATCAATAACAGCAATGCTTATGGCACAGGAAATGAATAAAGATGAACAGTGGGTACAGCAGCAGGTTACTGATTTTACACAACTGGCAAAACAATATTTATTATCTTAACCTTTCATTTATCATTTTAAACGATTGCTTATGTCTTCTTTTTTACCGGAGTTTATAGGAACAGCATTACTTATTTTATTGGGTAATGGTGTAAATGCAAATGTTATTTTAACTAAAACATACGGCAATAACAGTGGCTGGATTGTAATTGCGTTTGGCTGGGCCATTGCTGTATTTTCCGGTGTATATGTTTGTGCATCGCTGGGTGGCAGCGGCCATTTAAACCCGGCTGTTACAATTGCAGATGCTTTTAAAAGCGACGACTGGAGCAAAGCTCCGGTTTTTATTGGAGCACAATTTGCCGGTGCCATGACGGGTGCTTTATTGGCATGGCTTAGCTACCGCAAACATTTTGATGCTACTGCTGATGCAGATGGGCAGTTGGCCGTTTTCTGTAATGCTCCTGCAATAAAAAGTACTGCTGATAATTTAATAACAGAAATCATCGGCACATTTGCTTTGGTGTTTGGCGCTTTTTCTATTTCCGGTGCTAAAATGAACGATACAGCTTTTTCATTAGGCGCTCTGGATGCATTACCTGTAGCTTTATTGGTGCTGGGTATTGGTTTATCATTAGGCGGCTCTACCGGTTATGCCATTAACCCGGCAAGAGATCTGGGTCCACGTATCATGCACTTTATTTTACCAATAAAAAATAAAAGAGATAGTAATTGGGGCTACAGCTGGATACCTGTTTTGGGGCCGGTAATTGGTGGTGTTATTGCAGCTCTGGTTTATAAGGCCATGCATTAATTTTTTTCTGCAAGATTAATATCTGTTACAATCGGATAATGATCTGAATAGGGCACTTCAATTTTATTAAACTGCTGTACGGTAAATTTTTTATCTGCCAGTATATAATCAATCCGTAAAGTAGGCGAAAGCATGCGGAGTGTTTTACCAAAGCCGGCACCCTTCCTTAAAAAAGCATCCTGTAAATTTCCTTTAACGGTAAAGTAACTGTATGAGTTCGGCACATCATTGAAATCGCCACAAACAATTACTGGATAAGGGCTATTTTTTATTTTAGCCTGCAGCAATTCTGCCTGTCCGGCCCGTTTAACATAGGCATTTCTCAGCCGGTAAGCAATCGCTTTCGATTCATTTACACTTGCTTTCAAAGGATCCTGTTTTATATTATCGAGAATTTGGTAATGGTTGTTTTCAAACATTACAGATTGCAGGTGGGTGTTAAATATCCTTACCACCTGGTTATTTACTTTAATATCAGTATGTACAATCGGCTCGGCAAAGGCCTCATCACTATAAAAAAACTGGGCTGTATCTGTAATTGGGTATTTTGATATTACAGCCATGGCAGTTAATAAAGTTGTTTTATAAATCCTGTAGGTGTACCGTGTTTTTGCAAAATAACTGTAGTGGTAACCGCTTTCCCTTAAGGCAGGAATTATTGAATCCCTGTATTTTGAATCTTTATAGTACAGGTACTCCTGGAAGCATAATACATCGGCATTGCTTTTTTTTATTACATCAATCATCTCCTCTTCGTAGTCTGCTTTTTTTCCGTCCGACCTGTTGGATACTCCCCAACTCGATAAATTCCAGCTTAGCACCCTTAATGTTGCCGGCGATTTTGCCACTTCAAACTTTTTAGGGAAATGAAAGCTGAACATTACACTGACCTGCTTCCAGCTTAATAAGAGGGCAACCATACAAACATATGCCCACTTCGATTTTCTTATCAGCCAATAAATTAAAAAAATAAATATTACCAAAAAAAGCAGGGGAAATACCAGGCCAAGCATGGCAATAAACCACGATTTTCCGGAATTTATAAACGGAACCAGGCATGCCAGCAAATAGAAAATGACGGCAATTATATTTAAGCCTATAAACCATATCCGTAGAATTTTTTTGATCCGGGGTAGCATTACAGAATTTTAAATGAAATTAGTTGTTATAGATGTAACGAAAAACTCAGGTCATATTGTACTGCTGGGCATTTTATTCACTTACGGCAGCCAATCCGGGGTATAATTATTCTTAAAATCACAGGCTCCAAATTTCAAATTTCAAACTCCAACCCTTACCTTTGCCGCTCAAATTTACACCTCATTATAATAAAATAATATTTATGGCCAATACGGGTAAAATTAAATCGGTTATCGGGGCGGTTGTCGATGTTCAGTTTGACAGCGGCAGTAAACTTCCTGAAATTTTAAATGCACTGGAAGTAAAACGTGATAACGGCGATACTTTGGTACTGGAAGTACAACAGCATTTAGGTGAAGACAGTGTACGTACTATTGCAATGGATGGTACCGAAGGTTTGGTACGTGGTACCGTGGTAACTGATACCGGTATTCCTATTGCAATGCCTGTTGGTGATGCCATTAAAGGACGTTTATTTAATGTAACTGGTGATGCTATCGATGGTTTACCCCAGGTAAGCAAGGTGGGGGGTCGTCCTATCCATAATAAACCACCATTATTTGAAAACTTAAGTACTGCAAACGAAATTTTGTTTACGGGTATTAAAGTTATCGATCTGATTGAGCCATACGCTAAGGGTGGTAAAATTGGTTTGTTTGGTGGTGCCGGTGTAGGTAAAACTGTATTGATCCAGGAATTAATCAACAATATTGCAAAAGCATATAATGGTGTTTCTGTATTTGCAGGCGTGGGAGAAAGAACTCGTGAAGGAAATGACCTGATGAGAGAGATGATTGAAGCAGGTATTATGAACTACGGCGATAAATTCAAACACAGCATGGAAGAAGGTGGATGGGATTTGAGTGCTGTGAATATGGAAGACCTTAAAGAATCAAAAGCAACATTTGTGTTCGGACAGATGAACGAACCACCAGGCGCACGTGCCCGTGTTGCTTTGAGCGGATTGACAGTAGCGGAATATTTCCGTGATGGCGATGGTACCGGACAGGGAAAAGATATCTTATTCTTCGTAGATAATATCTTCCGTTTTACACAGGCAGGTTCTGAGGTATCGGCTTTATTAGGTCGTATGCCATCTGCGGTAGGTTACCAGCCAACACTGGCTACAGAAATGGGATTGATGCAGGAAAGGATCACTTCAACTAAAAACGGTTCCATTACCTCTGTACAGGCGGTATATGTACCTGCGGATGATTTAACCGATCCGGCTCCGGCAACAACATTTGCTCACTTGGATGCAACTACGGTATTGAGTCGTAAGATTGCTGATTTGGGTATTTATCCTGCGGTTGACCCTTTGGATTCTACCTCTAGAATTTTGACTCCAGCTATTGTTGGTGACGAGCATTACAACACAGCAAACCGTGTAAAATTAATTTTACAACGCTATAAAGAATTACAGGATATCATCGCCATCCTTGGTTTGGATGAATTGAGTGATGATGATAAACTGGTGGTATCACGTGCACGTAAAGTGCAACGTTTCTTAAGCCAGCCTTTCTTTGTGGCAGAGCAGTTCACCGGTTTAAAAGGTGTGTTGGTTCCAATAGAAGATACTATCCGTGGTTTTAATGCCATTATGGACGGTGAAGTTGATGAATATCCTGAAGCGGCATTTAACCTTGTTGGTACACTGGAAGATGCCATTGAAAAAGGTAAGAAACTGATGGCAGCAGCACAGGCTTAATAATCACTAAAAGAGATTCTGTAATGACTTTAGAAATATTAACACCGGAGAGCAAAATTTTTAGTGGCGATGTATATGGCGTGCAATTACCGGGCATCAATGGTTCTTTTGAACTGTTAGATAAACATGCTCCAATGGTAAGTGCATTAAAAAATGGCACACTTAAAATTTTGAAAGATAAGAATGCCACTTCTTCATATACTATCCAAAGTGGTTTTGTAGAAGTGTTGAATAATAAAGTAACTGTGTTGGTAGAAGGTGCAGTAGAAGCTTAATCTGCAACATTGAAATAATTAAAGTCTGTCAGCATTGCTGACAGGCTTTTTTAATGTGTTGATATTTTAATCCAGCTGTTGTTTAAGCTGCACATGTGCCCATGCAGAAAATGGCAGTATGGCAAGTAATAAAAAAGACTCCCATCTATGCGTAATACAAAATGTAATGCCCGTTAGCAGTAAAAGATATAAAGGGTAAGCCAATAGTAAAATAGCCACTACAACAGAGTCGTAATGTTCTTTATCTAAAGGTGATTTAAGTACGTAATTTTTTATTGGATAAAAAAGCGGTGCATGTATCAGCCACCCGATAACAGCAGGGATAAACAGCAGTACTTTTTTTACTGTTGACTGGACAACATAAAAGGTCTTATACAATTGTGCCTGATCATTTTTGTCAATTTCAAAAACAAAGGGCTGCAACTGCTGCAAAAGATTACTGTTAAAAGATTGAATAGATTTTCCATGCCCGTTATCCGGAGCTGTATCAGCAGCTGTAATAAATTCACCAAAAAACAACTGTATGTTCTTACCAAATTTTTTAAACGAACTGTAGTTAATACCAACAGGTAATACCTTAAGTGGAATGCCATCTTCCCAGCTGCTGATGGCCAGTCTTGCTGTTCCTTTTTTTAAAGCCCTTAAATGCCATTCGTTAACACACTTACCTTCACTGAAAATTAATACAATACCATTTTGCCTGAATATTTCTTTACACAAATCAAATGTCTTGTAATTCTCTTCCAGGTTTTCTACACCTTCGCTAACCCTGTACACCGGTAATAACTTAAGCTTAAATAAAAGTTTTGCATACAGTTTATTTTTAAATGCATCGCCCCGGGCTAATGAATAAACGGGTCTATCAAACAGCGTACAAAGTATAATAGCATCTAAAAAAGAGTTAGGGTGATTTACGGCAAGCATTAATGGTCCGTCAAGTTGCAGCAGTTCTTTTTTATTTATTTTAATATCCCTGCAGTAAAATTTAAGGGCAATTTTAGCAAGAACCTTAACAAAGGCATATAACATGGTTTCAAGATAATAAAATAATGCGAAGTAATGTCGTGAGTGGTGAAACGTGAGTTGTGAGTATTTGTCAGGGTGCCACTCACAACTCACGGCTGACGACTCACCCTAATTCAATTGCGGATCTATCGGAAAGTTTACCATCATTTCATATTCACCACCCAGGTGTTGCAGGCTTCCTTTCCATACATCAGTAGGCGGCGTGGTAAAGACTAAGTTTTTTGTAGCCGTTACGGTCAGCCAGCTTTTTTCATCAAGCTCTCCGGTTAATTGCTCTTTGCCCCAGCCGCTATAACCAATAAAAAATTTTATTTTGTTGGGGTTCATGCTGTTGTTTTTTATTAATGCAGCAACAGTTTCAAAATTGCCGCCCCAGTAAATATCATTGCTTACTTTAACCGAATCAGGGATAAGGTCCGGGTACTGGTGTACAAAATGAATCGTATCTGTTTGCACGGGGCCGCCATAATACACAGGTAATTTAAAGTCATCAAAATTTACCAGTAATTCATCCAGCGTTTGTTCAATTTTTTTATTAAGTACAAAACCAAAACTGCCATCTGCGGTATGATCACATAACAGCACAACCGTTCTTAAAAAATTGGGGTCTTTTAAAAACGGGTCAGCAATTAATAATATGCCCGGGCCTGGTTCAATCATATTTCTAATATAGTATTTAATTATAAAACCTAATAGTAAGGGGCTGGATATTTTTAAAATCTAAACCTACGTTAAATTTTCAGTTTCGCCTTTTTACCATATTTTACAGGCCATAACTCATTTACTTTTGTATAGATGAAGAAAATTTTACCTGTTATAACTATACTTATTTCTCTTTCTCTGCTGGGGCTTATTTTTTTCCAGTTTCTCTGGATAAAAAGCGCCAAGGATACAAAGGATAAACAGGTAGAAGAAAATATATGGCGTGCCATGGATGCTGTGGGAGAAAAGCTGACAGATGATAAAAACCTGATAATACCATTTGCACCCAAAAACGACCTGCTTTTTCAAAAGGACAGGATACAGCTGCAACCCATAAGGCCATCGGTAATGCAAAGGTTTTCTAAAGAAGACATTAATGAAATTATCCGTTCGGAGTTTAATAAAAACAACCTTAAAAACTACCCTTTTGAGTTTGCCGTACTGGAAGGCACGATAAACGGCAGGCAGTTGTTGAGCGATAATTTTTATAACCTGTACACGGATAGCGTACACAACACCAACCATGCTTACCTGTTGGCACCACAAACCGGCAGTAATTACGAAAACCTGGTAAATGAAGAGTGGCTGAATGTAATTGTACCCAACCAGAAAAATATTATCTGGAAAGAAATGTTTTGGTTTATTATGGGAGCCATTTTGTTTACATTAATTATTACTACGGCATTTTTTATTACCATCCGCACCTTACTTAAGCAGAAAAAACTCAGTGAGATAAAATCGGATTTTATCAATAACATGACGCATGAGTTTAAAACACCACTGGCAACAATTTCATTGGCAGTTGATGCTTTAAAAAATGATAAGGTAAAAGGCAACGATGAAAAAACCAATTACTTTACCAATATTATTAAAGAAGAAAATAAGCGGATGAACAAGCAGGTGGAAACTATACTGCAGGCCGCTTTGCTGGATAAACAGGAGGTGCAGTTAAATCTTAAAAGACTATCTGCACATGATTTAATTACCCTGGCCTTAAATAACATAACATTGCAGGTAGAAGAAAAGCAGGGAAAATTAGAAGTGCAGTTTAATGCGGAAAAAGATATGGTACTTGCCGATGAAGTACACTTTACCAATTTGATAAATAACCTGCTGGATAATGCCGTAAAATATTCAAAAGATAATCTTGAAATAAAATTAAGTACATCCAATACCGGTAACCAGTTAAAAATAAAAATTGAGGATAACGGTATTGGTATGAATAAAGAAACGGTAAATAAAATTTTTGAAAAATTTTACCGGGCACATACCGGCAACATACATAATGTAAAAGGTTTTGGGCTTGGGCTCAGCTATGTAAAAACAATGGTGGAAGCACATCATGGCACCATTAAAGCAGATAGTGTTTTGGGTAAAGGGAGTGCTTTTGTGATTAGCATTCCGTTGGCGGTGCAGGAGTTGGGTTGAATTTAGCGAACACCTGCAATATAAAAACGGATTAAAAGAAGTGAGGGCTGCTATTATTTAATAAAGAATTTTAAAAATGCAAAAATTGCACCTAATTGGGTAGCCCAAAATACAAAAGCCCAAAGCAGCAGCTTTGTTTCAGTTTTTGCTAAATCTTCTTTAGTTGCAAATGTTCTTATTACTTCATCCCTGAAGTATTTAAAATCTTTATTAATGTCATCTCTTAGCACAGCCACATCTTTTATAATTAGCTGTTGCTTTTCTTCAGTAATGTCTGATGCCTGCTGTTTTACTAATGCAACAAATTCCTCAGCTTCTTTTTCGCCAAATTTAGCTTTTATTAGATTGAACAGTTTTACATCCGATATGTTAAGTGCCTGCGCCATGTTATAAAGGTAGCTATTTTTAATAGTTTACGCAAACCGTTGAGGTTTGCCTACATTGCCTTTTACTCATTTTCCCGGGGGGGGGGGGTAAGAATTTTTTAGCAGTATCGATATCTTCTTTCGAAAATTTAAAAGCCGCCACTAGCTTACCAAACTGCAGGCTCTTAATAGTTTTACATTTCTCCAGTTTAGAAATAGCCTGCTGGCTAACAGCTAATTTTCTTGCTGCTTCACCCTGCTTAATTCCTTTAAGGCTCCGCAGCAGTTTAAATAATTCTCCCGGTATAGATTGGTTATCGTTGTACGGCGGCATGCAGGCTATTAATTTAGATCAACTAAGATACAGGCCCTTTCTTATACCGGCAATACCACAAACTGGTAATCTTTTACAGCTAATTGTTAAATTTTGCAGTTGGTTGTAATTTACAACCAGTGGTTTTTTGGCTGCTAATTTTATTTAATACAACTTTCCTTTCAGATACACGAAATGATCTTTAACCAAATCTCATGGCACAAAGTTTTCGTACAAACCTGGGTAATGTTACCAAACATTATATACAGCAGCTTAAAATTGCTGTTACCCAAACTACTTTAAAAGAAAACTTAGAGCAAAACCCCTATTACCCAAGCCTGTACAGCATCAGCAATACTTTTAACAGGTTTAATATCGAAAATATTTCTTTTACCGCAACCGAAGAAAATTTAGATGAACTGCAACCTCCATTTATTACCTATTGCAGTGGCCAAAGCACCGGTAAAGATTTTGTGCTGGTTACTGCTGTTACCGCTACACAGGTTAGCTACCTTGCCGAAGGGAATAAGCCCAAAAATGTAAGCCGGGAAGATTTTATAAAACAATGGCAAAACGTAATTTTTGCAGCCGAAGCCACTGCACAAAGTGGTGAAAAGGACTATGAATCAAAAGTAAAAATTGAAAAATCAAAAGCAACCAAACGCAGTTTACTTTATGCAGGTATAGTAATGTTAATTGGTTTATTAGCTTACGGGTTAATTAGTGGTACAAATAATAATATTGCTGCAGCAGCCATAACAATTATAAAACTTACAGGTGTAGCCGCTACGGTGCTACTGTTAATTTACGAAATAGATAAAACCAATAGCTTTGTAAAAAATATATGTACTGCGGGCAAACAAACCAATTGCGATGCGGTGCTTAACAGCAGGGCAGGTAAATTTTTGGGCATGGGTTGGGGAGAGCTGGGCTTTTTTTATTTTGCAGCCACCACTATATTTTTATTGCTGCCCGGTTTATCTTTTATAAATAAATTACCTTGGCTGGCAATAGCCAGCACTTTGGCAGCACCTTATATTGTATTTAGTATTTATTACCAGTATAAAGTAGTAAAGCAATGGTGCCCTTTGTGCCTTGCTGTACAGGCAGTACTTGCCCTGGAATTAATTTGGGCACTAGTCAATTTCTGGTTCAACAATAATTATTCGCTGCAGTCTTTGCTAAGTTCTGCTGAATTTCCCTCCCCTTGGGGGAGGATAGGTGGGGCTTTGTTATTACCTGTTGTTTGTTGGTACTTCCTTCGCCCTCTGCTCCTTGCAGCAAAAGATGCCCCCATTTACAAAGCAGCCTACAAACGCCTTTTATATAACCCCGAAATATTTAACGGCTTACTACAGCAGCAGGCAACAGCACCAGATGGCTGGCAGCAACTGGGTATAAATATTGGTAACCCCAATGCAAAAAACACTATTTTAAAAGTATGCAACCCTTACTGTGGCCCCTGTGCCAAAGCACACCCGGTACTGGAAGAAATTGTAAAACACAATACCGATATAAATGTAAAAGTAATTTTTACTGCTACTAATAGCGAAACCGACAGGGCGGGCAAACCCGTAAAACATTTACTGGCCATTGCAGCAAAACAAAATTTGCAAATAACCGAACAGGCATTGGATGACTGGTATATGGCTGATAAAAAGGATTATGAAATTTTTGCTGCTAAATACCCAATGAATGGCGAAATAAAAGAACAGGAAAGTAAGCTTGAATTAATGAAACAATGGTGCGATGCCGCAGAAATAACACATACACCTACCATTTTTATTAATGGCAGGCGACTACCTGAAACTTACAGCATTAATGAATTAAAAAATATTTTTTAAGATTTTGTTTGCAAACAAAAAGGGAAAGCCGAAAACCTTTAGAAAAGAGTAGGTATATTAGATTAAACTACAGCCTTGTTCTCCTCCCTTTTGGGGAGGCCGGGTGGGGCTTATTAAAGTTTTTGGTAGCTTTTAAATTTTATAAAACTACCGCAATATTATGTTAATGAAATATAAGGATTTTAAAGTAATGTCTAAAAATGACATGAAAAAAGTAATTGGTGGTAGTGATCCATTAGATATTTGTGCTACAGTTTGCCCTGGTGGCGGTTACGCTTGGCAGTGCGACACCCCCCCAGCTGGGCATAGTTATTATAATTGTACACAGTCATCAAGTTCGCCAGGTGATTTTTGCCATTTATTAGCAACCTGTGTGATTGCCTAAAATTAAATAGCGCAAGCGTTCAATAATTGTAATGCTTGCGCTATATTTTTTGCTTTTTAAGGATTCAAGCCTGAAAATAAACATCGATATGAAAGTTTTTATCTATTGCATTTTGTATTTTAACTGTATTTTTTCTAACTCAGTATTTTCCCAGACTGCAAAAAGTACTTTCGATTCCATCATCTCCTTTCAAACCATGCATGTTCATTTCGATAAAGACATTTACTTGCCGGGAGAAACCATTTGGTTTAAAGCTTATTTGTATAATGTAAATGAAATTTCTTTTACCGCTACCAATTTTTATGCAGCAATTTACGATGAAAAAGGGAAGCTGATACAACAAAAGCAATACCCAATTGTAGCAGGAAGTTGCAATGGCGATTTTGAAATACCCGATACCATTGAAAGCAGCAGGATACAATTCAGCGCATTTACTAAAGCTATGATAATTGATGATAGCAATAATATTTATGAAAGGATTTTAACGGTTTACAGCAAAGAAAATAACACCGATAGTATTTCAAAAATTCCAACAAAACAGTTGCAATTTTTTACCGAAGGCGGGCAAATGATTGCAGAGTTAGAAAACCATATTGCTTTTAAAGCCACTTATACTGATGGTACTCCAGCAATGGCAAACGGACAAATTGTGGAAGTGGAAAGAAATAAAGTAGTAGATACATTTTTTACCAACGGCTCAGGATTAGGAACAATAATCCTTTCGCCATTACCCCGTAAAAACTATATAGCGGTATGGAAAGATGAAAATGGAATTATCAAACAAACCCCTTTACCAATAAATAACCGTTACGGCGTTACATTTCATGCAGCAATAATTAGTAACGAACTGCAATACAGCATTGCAAAAAACAAAACTAGCGACAGTCTAAGCACACTGCACCTAATTGCACAAATGGGTAATTACCAGGTTTACAAAGCCGATTTAATAATCAAAAATGAAATGGAAACCTACACCGTTAAATTTTCACTAGATTCTCTATCCGTTGGTTTAATGCAATTGACATTATTTGATAAGTATTGGAATCCTTTGCAGCAGAGAATTATTTTTATTAGTGATAGTGGGTATCAAAAACAAGCCAGAATTGGTGCAGATACTATAAGCACAAACCCCAAAGGAAAAAATACCATTGAAATTGCTATGCCGGATACTATGGTTACAAATTTATCTATATCCGTTGCTGATATAAATTTCTATGGCAAACTTAAACGAAATTCTATACAACAAGAATTATTATTTACTACCCAATTGAAAGAGTTTTATCTGAATGTAGATTCACTATTAATTCCTGAAAATCTAAATGCTATTGACCTAATAATGCTAACTCATTATTGGAAAAAATATGATTGGCAGAAATTAGTAAAAAAAAATGATTTCAAACCTGAAGTTTTAGATAATTATATTTCACTCTGTATAACTTATAAAGAGAAAAATCTGACTTTGCCACATGACGATGCTTTAAACCTAATCATTAGTAATAAAACAATAGGTAACCAATTTTATAATCTTAAACCAATAAGTAAAATTGCATTTAAAAAAAGTAATTTATTATTTTTCGATTCAGCTAAAGTGGAGTATCAAATGGATAAAAACAAAGAAATAGCAAATCTTTTGATAATTCAAAAAGACGATTCAGTAAAAATAGCACAAGCAATATTAGCATTGCCAACTAAAATAAATGACCAATTTTCTAAACCAAATGTTACTCAAAATAAAATTGAAATCTTTTCAAAAAATAATACAATTAAATTTAATGAGGTTAAAACTATCAAAGAAGTTATAATAAAATCAAAGAACAGAGGAAATCCAGAATTAAACAGGATAGGAGAATTGGATAAACTATACACCACAGGAATGTTTAGCGGAACTAACCAAGGGTATCAGTTAAATGTATTGGATGACCCTATGGCAAAAACTAACAGCGATGTGGCAAGTTATGTTTCTTATAGAGTGCCTGGTATTAAAATATTAGTAGATGAATTTAGTCATGAAAAATATTTTGCATACGAAGAAATAGATCTTTTTGGGAGAAAATCGCCCACAAAAATACCTATGTTTCTTGACGAAATTCCTGTTGAAAGTGTTGGCTATATTGATTTAGATAAAGTCGCTTACATCAAATATATGCCAGGCATTGTAATTGGCGGTTCTTTTAAATCAAATGTTGGCGCTATATATGTTTACACTAAAAAGGGCAATGAAAAAGGCTCACCTGTAAAAGGGCTTCCCTTTGTTTACATAAAAGGATATAATCTACAAAAAGAATTTATTATTCCAGATTACAGCGATAAAGATTTATTAAAACAACCGGATTTTCGCACTACATTATATTGGAATCCAAACATAATAATGGATAAATTAAATAATAAAATAAAGATTGAATATTATAACAACGATGTTTCAAAAAAATTGCTGCTTACAATTGAAGGTGTAAATGCCGTAGGGAAATTGATTCACATAGAAAAAATTATAGAGTAATTACTTTACCTTGGTTTGTGGCACACGAAACGAAAGGTGGAAATAAAATACAACACACGAAACAAAAACTAATAAGTTGTTTAAAATATAGTGTGCAATTTGTAAACAATGTTTCGTGTGCCACGAATCAAGGCGGAGAGTGAGCAGATGTACACCAGGACAAGCCGCCTAAGTGTAAGGATTAAAAGCAATGTGTTTAATGCAAATCTGATCTACCAAAAAAGTAAATCAGATTTGCATTTTTCTAGTACCTTATTAACTACAATTTATCTTAAACTATTAATGTAATGAATATAAAATTATCTAAGATCCTTTATAATATTGTGTGGCTGAATATGATCTTTGTTTTAACTAGTTGTAAGCCACAGCCCCAGAATATAATTACTATAAAAGGCTCTGTCAAGAATCTAGCTGCCAAAAAAGTATATTTAGCAAGTGCATTTCAATGGAATAAATTTATAGATTCTGCTGATTGCATAAACGGGCAATTTACAATTAATTATAAGATCGATTCATCGTTTGAGCCTTTCATCGCCTGTATAGAATTCCGTGATAGCGTTGGGAAATTAAAAACCCTGCATTACATAAATCCTTTTTTATCGACGCCAGAAAAAAAATACTCAGGCAACGGATTTATGCTAGAGAAAGGAACTATAGATATTTCTGGAAGCTTAACACCAAAAGAAGAGCTTTCTTTAAAAGCAGGAAAAGAAACAGATGTAATAAATAAAACACAGTTGCTGGAATTTGGCTATATTAATACTACTGATAGTACGAAGAGAATTTGGTTAGTAAATAAATACAAAAGTATAATTAAAGAAAACCCTTTTTCTCTTTTTTTATTAAATGGAATATTAACGAATAAGGATCAATACTCTAAGGAAGAAGTTAAAGACTACCTTACTCTGTTTACTTCCGATGTTCAAAACTCCAGGTTAGCCAATAAACTTAAAACCTATTTAGCAATTCGTCCTGATCCAGGCCTACCACTTACTAATCTTTTACTTTTAAATTCTAAAGGAGAAAAAGATAGGATCATAAATAATTCTTCAAAATTGAACCTGTTAATTTTTTGGGCTAGCTGGTGTGGACCTTGTCGAATGGAAATTCCACAGTTAAAAAGTTTGTACAAAAAATTATCCGGCAGGGGATTAAGTATGGCGAGTATATCGACAGATAGAGATACTGACAAATGGAAAAAAGCAATAAAGGAAGAGAATATGCCTTGGGCTCAATTTATTTTGGATTCAACTGAGTATGAAAAAGGAGAAGCTTTGTATAATTTCACTTCAATTCCAGTAACTATTTTAACAGACAATCAAGGGAATGAAATACTTAGAACAATTGGATTTGAAAAAGAAAATAAACTTATTTTATTTATTGAGCAGTATTTCAAAAAAAATCACTAAGATTCTTTCGCTTCCATTAGTGGCACACGAAACGAATTAAAATACCAACTATTTTTTACAATAATAATAAAACTCTCTTGCCCACTATACCCTTCATAAAACAACGAGATGCCATGGATTGTGGCCCCACCTGCCTTGCCATGATATGCAGGTATTATGGCAAAAGCATCAGCCTGCAAACTTTAAGAAGTAAAACAGAAATAGGTAAGGAGGGCGTAAACTTATTAGGTATTAACAATGCAGCAGTAAGCATTGGTTTCCGTACACAGGGTGTACAGTTAACTTACAAACAAATAACTAAAGAAGCACCGCTGCCCTGTATTTTACATTGGGGGCAACACCATTTTGTGGTGCTGTTAAAAGTAAAAAGCAGCTTCTTCGCTAAATTCTCTGCTTCACCCCTCTCCTTTTGGAGAGGGGCAGGGGGTGAGGTCGTAACGATTGCAGACCCCGGTAAAGGAATAATTAAATTAAGTAAAGAAGAATTTTTACAACATTGGGCAAGCAGTAATTTAGATGGCGAAGCTTACGGCGTAGCCTTGCTGTTAGAGCCTACTCCTGATTTTCATAATCAACAAAGCGAAAAAGAAAACAAACTGGGCTGGGGTATATTGCTGGGTTATTTTGCACAGCAAAAAAGATATATTATACAGTTGTTTATTGGCTTGCTGCTGGGTAGTTTGCTGCAGCTTATTTTCCCTTTTTTAACACAAAGCATAGTAGATACTGGCATTAACCAGCATAACCTGCCTTTTATTTATTTAATATTGGCGGCACAGTTTATGTTATTTTTTGGCCGTACCGTAGTAGATTTTATCCGCAGCAGGATATTATTGCATATCAGTACTAAAATTAACCTTGCAATCCTCTCCGATTTTTGGATAAAGCTGATGAAACTGCCGCTCAGCTATTTTGATACTAAACAAACCGGCGATATAATTCAGCGTATTGGCGATCATAAGCGTATTGAAAGTTTTTTAACCGGCTCAGCCTTAAGCACTTTATTTTCTTTATTTAACCTGGTTATTTTTTCTGTAGTGCTGCTGCAATACAATACTTATGTATTTGGTATTTTTTGTGCAGGCAGTGTATTGTATTTTTTATGGATCAAAATATTCCTCCGCTACCGCCGCAGTTTAAATTACAGGCAGTTTGCAATTGCCGCAAAAGAAAACACGGCTACCATGCAGTTAATTTATGGTATGCAGGAAATTAAATTAAATGGTGCCGAGCATTTGCGCCGCTGGGAGTGGGAGGGCTTGCAGGCAGGGTTGTTTAAACTGAGTTTTAAAAGTTTATCATTAAGCCAGTACCAGCAGGCCGGTGCATTTTTTATTAACGAAGGCAAAAATATCCTCATCACATTTTTTGTTGCAAAGTCGGTAATGGAAGGGCAGCTTACTTTAGGTGCCATGTTAGCGGTACAATATATTATTGGTCAGCTTAACAGCCCGGTAGAACAACTGATTAACTTTACCCAGCAGGCACAGGATGCCAAAATAAGTTTAGAAAGGTTGAATGAAATTCACCAGATGGAGGAAGAAGAACCTGCAGATGCAGCACTTGCCAAACAATTACCTGTGCATAAATCAATTCATTTAAATAATCTTTCTTTTACTTATGCTGGCGCAGGTAATGAGCCGGTTTTAAAAAACATTAACCTTATTATTCCTGAAGGAAAAACAACGGCTATTGTTGGCATGAGCGGTAGTGGTAAAACAACTTTATTAAAACTGTTGTTGAAGTTTTATGAGAATTATTCCGGCGAAATAAAAATCGGAACAACTGCTTCGCTTCAATCTATTAATTCATCTTCTCCATTTACCCCTCCTTGGGAGGGGATAGGGGAGGCCGGTGTTGGTGTTGGGTTAAAATACATCAGCCCTAAATACTGGCGCAGTCATTGCGGCAGTGTAATGCAGGATGGCTATATTTTTAATGACAGCATAGCAAAAAATATTGCAGTAAGTGATGACCGGCCCGATTATGCAAAACTACTTCATGCCTGCAAGGTTGCCAATATCCAGGCTTTTATAGAATCGCTGCCGCTGGGCTTTAATACCAAAATAGGTGCAGAAGGAAATGGTATTAGTGCAGGGCAAAAGCAACGGATATTAATTGCAAGGGCAGTATATAAAAATCCTGAATTTATCTTTTTTGATGAAGCCACCAATTCGTTAGATGCCAATAACGAAAAAGTAATTATGGAAAATTTATCAGCATTTTTTAAAGATAAAACTGTTGTAGTGGTGGCACACCGGTTAAGTACAGTAAAACATGCCGATAATATAGTGGTGCTGCACAACGGGCAAATAACTGAAACCGGTACGCATGAAGAATTGGCAATGCGTAAAGGAGAATATTTTGAATTGGTTAAAAATCAACTGGAATTAGGTAATTAATAATTATTTATGCCTCACGAATTAAATGGTAATGGAATTGCAACTGCTGATACAATTAAATTATCAGGCAACGGGTTATTGCGAAGTATGGAAGTAAATGAAATTATTAGTAACAAGCCTGGTTTTGTGGTGCGATGGGGCGTAAGCATTTTCTTTTTAATATTGCTGCTATTGGTCTTTATTACATATTTTATTCAGTACCCTGATGTAGTTGCAGCAAAAGCAAAACTAACTTCCATTAATGCACCTAAAGAAGTAATGACAAAAACGCAGGGTAAACTTGTAAAGTTAATTGTAAAAGAAGGACAATTGGTACGGCAAAATGATTTGCTGGGTTTTATGGAAAGCAGGGCAGATCATGCTGCAATGATTCACTTTTGTAAAGTGATTGATAGCGTACAATTACTTTTAGCAATAAATAAAACAGAAGAAGCAATAAAATATTTCAATTCATTTTCTGTAACATCATCTCCGCAAGTAAATAAACATTTCCTTCCGCCTAACGGCGGAGAGATAGAGGGGGCCGTATCTACTTTTATGCAGGCCTTTATTTTATTTAATCAATATCTTACTTCGGGCTATTATTTAAAAAAGAAAGCTTTGCTGCAGAAAGATATGAGTTACCTGCGAAAACTACATTCAAATTTATTGCAGCAAAAAAGTATTCAACAGGAAGATGTAGGATTAGCTGATACTACGTTTAAAATGAATAAAAGGTTGCTGGAAGAAAGTGTAATTGCCAGATTGGAATATAGAAATGAACGCAGTAAATTTTTAAACAAAGCCATGAGCATACCACAGATCAACAGCAGCATCATATCTAACGAAAGCAGCCAACAGGAAAAGCAAAAAGAAATTTTACAATTAGAAAATGAAATTGCACAACAAAAGGGAATCTTTACACAGGCACTCAATACATTAAAAGCACAATTAGAAGACTGGAAAACCAAGTATTTGTTAACTGCACCGCTGGATGGTAAAATTGCATTCGCTACTTTTTTACAGGAAAATCAGGAGTTACAAGCCAATCAAATTATTTGTTTTGTCAACCCTGAAAATACTCAATACTATGCCGAAGTATATATACCGCAAGCCAATTTTGGTAAAGTAAAAATAGGTCAGCAGGTATTATTAAAATTTGCTGCTTACCCTTTCCAGGAATATGGGAGTTTGATAGGGAAGATTGATTTTATCAGCAATATCAGTACCGACAGTGGTTATATTGCTAAAGTAATTTTGCCCGACGGTTTAAATACAAATTACAAAAGGCAAATTCAGTTTAGAGATGGTTTAACTGCACAAGGAGAAATTGTAACTGCAAACATGCGGTTGCTGCAAAGGTTTTATTACAGCATTGTTAAACAGGTGCAGTAGTGTTAAATTTTGTAGTGGTTGTAATTTACAACCACTAATTTTTAGGAATAATTAAATAAAGTGATGAACTTGATGTTTCAGTTTGTTTGATGGTGGTTTTGTATAGCTGATTTTAAAAAAAATTGTAATAAAAATTTTGTTTGCAAACAAAAAGGGAAAGCCGAAAACCTTTAGAAAAGAGTAGGTATATTAAAAATTAAAGTTTTTGGTAGCTTTTGAATTTTATAAAACTACTGCAATATTATGTTAATGAAATATAAAGACTTTAAAGTAATGTCTCAAAACGAAATGAAGAAAATAATGGGTGGTAACCCTCCAGGTGGAGGGGGAGGAGATCCAGAAACTTGTACTGCTTCTGCATGTTGTAGTGGGAATAGCACTATTTCCTGTACAGGTGTAGGTACAGCTGGAACTGATTGCCAAGCTATTGAAGGTAATACAATCAGCGTGGTTAATTGTAAGAATGCAAATGGTGTATGGTCTTCTCAGAGTTGTAGTAATTCATAGTAAGTTAACATGCAGTTTCGTGTTTAGAAATTGCATGTTTTTAATCTTTTTTAAAATTCACGTATATGAAATATTTAAGCATTTTCTTTTCACTACTGTACTTTCAATCTTTTTCACAAAAAACTAAGGATGTAAATATTAGTATTAATATTGAGAATGGCCAATCGGCTAAATTGTATTTTAATAATAAGCCACTATCAATAATGGGGCAAAGTTTTATTGTAGTTACTTAT
This sequence comes from Ferruginibacter sp., assembly GCA_017983695.1. Taxonomy (GTDB): domain Bacteria; phylum Bacteroidota; class Bacteroidia; order Chitinophagales; family Chitinophagaceae; genus Ferruginibacter. The sequence continues at coordinate 99,785 of JAGOAX010000005.1, read as the reverse complement.
GATTCTGCAATACTGAATGAAAAAAATAAAGCTGATTTTAAAATTAAAATTAACCATCCTCAAATATTAGCAATAGAGTTGGCAGAGAATGGGAAGTGGTGTTCTTTTATTGCTTCACCAGGCGATTCAATAAAAATTACCGGCACTAAAGCCAGGTTTAACAAGTCGGCTGTTATTGGTAGTTACGAGAATGATTTACTCAGAAATTTTGAAAAAAATAGTATGGAACCAATCTTACAAAGTTTTATCGGTAGAAATATGACCTATGATTCATTAAAATACCACTATAACATATTGTATAAAAGCATGATTAATTTTATTCTTGAAAATCAAAAAACTTTTTCTGCACTGCTACTTTTACAAGACTTATCAGCGGCAAAATTTATAGATAGTTCAAATTTTAATTTCGCAAAAGGCCTGTTCACTAATACCCAAAAGTATTATCAATCAAGCGATGTATTTGATAAAGTAAAGTATAATTTTTTTGAGTTACCTCTGCGTTATAAAGTTGGAGATACAATTACAAAAATCGCTTTTGAAACTAAGTATTTAAAAAATACTTTCAAGAAAATAAAAGCAAATAGTAAATTTATTTTAATTGACTTTTGGGCAACATGGTGTGCACCATGCCTTGCAGAAATGCCTTATCTTGATACTATCTATCAAAAATATCACTCAAAGGGGTTTGAAATATTAAGTATATCATCTGACGTTAAGCAGGTTGTGTATAATAATTTTCTTAAAAATAATAATTATCAGTGGTTGTTTTATTCTGACTATAAAGGGCAGCAATCTAAGCCTATAAAACAATTTAGGGTAATATCTTACCCGAGTAATTTTTTATTAAACTCAAAAGGGGTAATAATTGCAATTAACATTAAAGCAGAAAAACTTAAAGAGTTTTTATTACAACAATAAAATACTTACCGCTTTGCCACCGGCACCACTAATTTCAACCCACACCACAAGTCACTCACGGCACAAACTTTTATATCCACTAAATTATTTTGCAAAGCAAAATCCCTGATTATATTTTCATTGAGGTTAGTAGCAATTCCTGCAGTTTTTTTATACCACGATACCCAGGCAATAACAGCAGTATTTTTTTTGCTGTGTAGTAAAACTTTTTTCATCCCATTTTCAAAAGCTTTACAATCAACTGCAAAAAGATGAATAAAATCTGGGGTTACATTACTGCCCGCTAGCTGGTTTGTGATATCTGTTTGTAAAAGAGTAAAATAATTAGCAGGCTCATTCAGCAACAAAATTTTCATCTCCGGCTTTATACCTAATTTTTTTAAAAGAGGTGTTCCAGAATATCCTGCGGTTGCCATTTTATTGGTATTTGCTTTATTCAATTGGGTTATTAACACTAATCCACAGCTTTCCACATTAAAAGCACAGCCCAAACCTTAGTAAACTGCCTTAAAGCCCCACCTGCTTTGCCATAGGTTCATGTGGAAAAAAAACTTTATCCAAAAAATGATTAGAAAGTGGTAAAAAGTGTTATTTTGTGGAAGTTTCTGTTCAAACAGGGCTAAATAATTGAAAATGATAGGTTTCCTAGGCGAATATGAAGCTACACTAGATGCAAAAGGGCGCTTTTTGCTGCCAGCTGGTTTTAAAAAGCAGCTGCCACAGGAAAGTGCTACCCAGTTTGTACTAAACCGGGGCTTTGAAAAATGCCTTACGCTGTATCCTTTGCAGAGTTGGGAGCCTATATTTTCTGAAATAAGCAAGTTGAATGATTTTGATCCTAAGGTAAGAGAATTCCGCCGTTATTTTTTAAACGGTGCCACTCAACTGGAGCTTGATTCGGCGGGCCGTTTATTGCTGCCCAAAAACCTTAGCGAACATGCAGGCCTGGAAAAAGATATTGTGCTGGTATCGGCCGTAAACAAAATTGAGATCTGGGATAAAAGTAAGTATACACAGTTCTTTGAAACCTTTACACCGCAAAGCTTTAGCGATTTGGCTAACGAGGTGATGAACAAAACAGTTGATTAGTTTAATGGTTAATTAGTTGATTAGTATGAAAAAACAAAACGAATCAAAACCAATCAACCAATTAACTAATGAACCAGTTAACTACCATACCCCCGTTTTGCTCAATGAAACTATTGCAGGCTTAAATATAAAACCTGCTGGCGTTTATGTCGACTGCACATTTGGCGGCGGCGGGCACAGTCGTTTTGTATTGCAGCAATTAAATAATGATGGTAAGTTGTTTGTTTTTGACCAGGATGCTGATGCAAAAAAAAATGTACCGGATGACGAAAGGATAGTTTTTATACCACAAAACTTTCGTTACCTGCAACGCTTTTTACGATTGCATAAGATCACTGCTGTTGATGGCATACTGGCCGACCTTGGCGTATCAAGTCACCAGTTTGATGAAGCTGAAAGAGGGTTTTCCATTCGCTTTGACGCTGCATTAGATATGCGTATGGATCAGCGGGAAACATTAACTGCCGCTGATGTCATCAAAACTTATACTGAGCAGCAGCTGCATAAATTGTTTGAACAGTATGGTGAAGTAACCAATTCAAAAACACTGGCAAAAACAATTGTTGAGCAAAGAGCATTGGCTCCAATTCGAACCATTAATGAATTTAAGCAGGCCGTTAAAACAGCGGTTAAAGGTAACCCTCAAAAATACTTTGCCCAGGTATTTCAGGCACTTAGAATTCAGGTGAACGACGAATTAGGCGCATTAAAGGAATTGTTACAGCAAACTACAACTCTATTAAAACCACAAGGCCGCATTGCTATTATCACTTTTCATTCGTTGGAAGACAGGATAGTTAAAAATTTTTTCCGTGATGGCAGTTTTTTGCAAACGGAAGCAGATGAAGTGTATGGTACCAGGCCCGAAACTCCGTTCCATATCATTACTAAAAAACCGGTAACTGCAACAGCAGCAGAGTTGAAACAAAACCCAAGATCGAGAAGTGCAAAGTTGAGAGTGGCAGAAAGAAAGTAAAAAGTAAATAAAGTACATAGTACAAAATGAATGAAGAAAATGCAATAACAACGGAACAACCAGTTAGTCAGAAAATGGATTGGCGTAGATTATTTAACTATCAATGGGTAGTTAGAAATATTCCATTCTTTTTGTTTTTGGCAATGCTGGCAGTACTGTATATATATAACGGGCATTATGCAGACAGGCTGACAAAAAAAATAAATGTAACAGAAAAACATATAAAAGAACTGGAGTACGAATACAAAACAGTAAAAAGTGAAGTGATATTTAGAAGTAAGGCAAGTGAATTAGTTAAAGCAGTAGAACCATTGGGATTAAAAGAATTGGTAACAGCACCGGTTTTACTGGTTAATGACGAAAAGAAAAAATAATTAATTAAATACAATATCCTTTTAGGGGATAGAGCTCATGGATATAAAAAAAGACATATTGTGGAGGGTGTATCTCTGTTTTTTAGGGATGATACTTTTAGGTGCAGTAGTGTTGGGCCGTGCTTTTTATATTCAGCGTATTGAAGGAAAATACTGGAAAGAAATGGGGCAGGACCTGCACTTAAAATATTTACCTATTAATGCAGAGCGTGGCACTATTTACAGCGAAGATGGAAATATGCTGAGTACATCGGTACCCATATTTGATATCTATGTTGATTTTGGCGCAGAAGGCCTGAGAGAAAAAGCTGGTGAAAGATTTAAAAAGAATATTGACTCTTTAAGTATTTGCCTTGCTGATCTTTTTAAAGATAAAACTGCTGCCGCATATAAAAAATTACTGAAGCAGGCTTATAAAGATGAAGACAGGTATTTTATTTTAAAAAAGAAAATATCGTTTGAGGAGTATAAAGCACTACGGAATTTTCCTTTAGTGAGGCAGGGCAGAAATAAAAGCGGATTTATTATAGACCCAAGAGATAAAAGAATTAACCCTTACGTTTTGCTGGCAAACAGAACCATAGGTTTATCAAGAGAAGACAGTACAAAAAATGTAGGACTGGAAAGAAGCTATGACAGTTTATTAAAAGGTTCATCGGGCCAACGCTTAATGAGATATGTAGCCGGAGCTTATTTACCCGTAGAAGGTGCCGAACTGGAACCGGAAAATGGAAAAGACATTATTACAACCTTAGATACCTATATGCAGGATGTTGCAGAAAATGCTTTAATGAGAATGCTGGTAAGCAACAACTCTGTACACGGCACTGCTATAGTAATGGAAACCGCAACAGGGAAAATAAAAGCGATTGCCAATTTAGGGCAACAAAAAAACAAAGACGGCACCATTAAAAAAGATAAAGACGGCAATAGTATTTATGCCGAAGATCTGAATTATGGTATTGGTAAAGCAACAGAGCCGGGCTCAATTTTTAAGCTGGCTACATTAATGAGTTTGCTTGAAGATAAATATGTTACTATTAACTCAACAGTTAATTGCGAAGGCGGGGTAAAATTTTTTTACGGGTTGCGGATAAAAGATTCTCACTTGGGTGCAGGCGATATATCGGTTAAGCAGGCATTTTATACCAGCAGTAATGTTGCTTTTGCAAAGATGGCCGATCAGTATTATCATACACAACCATCAAAATTCATTAATCACCTGCATCGTTTTCGTTTAGATACTATTACAGGAATTGATATTGATGCCGCATCTGCAAAAACAACCATTAAAAAACCAACTAATCGCAGCTGGGCTAATACCACTATTCCTTTTATGGCGCATGGTTACGAAGAACTGGTAACACCATTACACATGCTGATGTTATACAATGCTGTTGCCAATAACGGAAAAATGATGAAACCGTATTTGGTAAATGCGGTAAGGGAATATGGTAACGATATTAAAACAATACAGCCAAAAGTTTTGGTAAATGAAATATGCAGTGCAGAAACGCTGGCCCAGGTAAAAGAATGTTTAAGGGCTGTAGTGGATAGTGCACACGGTACCGGCCATAAAATTTTAGGCGATAATACTTATGGTATTGCAGGTAAAACAGGTACTGCTGTTACAGCTTTAAATAATAAAGGATATAATAAAGGCAACAAAATTTACCAGGCATCATTTATGGGGTATTTTCCTTCCGACAATCCAAAATATTCCATGGCTGTAGTTATTCAAAACAGTAATGAATCAAAACTGGTTTATGGTGCTGATGTTTCCGGTAAAGTGTTTAAAGAAATAAGCGACAGAATTTACGGCCGTTATTTAAGTACAACAAAATTTACAGCACCTGCTGAAACCGATAGTTTGCAATACAGTTTTTACGGCATGAAAAAAGAACTTGCTTCTATTTTCAGTTTTTTAGGATTGTCGTTTACAGACTCCGCTGCTGCAGGAAGTTTCAGGAAGGCTGATATGAAAAATAATTTTTCTTCTTTGAATGCACCGCTTAATTCATCTGCATCATCCGGTTCTGTAACCCCTAACGTTGTCGGAATGGGATTGAAGGATGCGGTGTATTTATTAGAAAACAAAGGCTTAAAGGTTGCTGCAAATGGCAGGGGTAAAGTAATGAACCAGTCACTTACAGCAGGAACAAATTTTAAAAAAGGACAGTCAATATCACTGGTGCTTAATTAAAAGAAAGCGCACAAGTGATGAAAAAATGTTGAAATGCTTAATTACAAAAGTTTAAATAAATAAAAAAGCCCGGCCTCCCTCTCTTTAGGAGAGGGAACGAGGGTTAGGCCAAATTGATTTTACAGGACATACTATATAAAGTTTCCATCCGCTCAGTAAAGGGTAATACCAATATTGAAGTGGCAAACCTGCAGCTTGATTCAAGGAAGATAAGCAAAGGCTCCTGTTTTATTGCCGTTAAAGGAGTTGCTGCAGATGGCCATGCTTTTATTGATACTGCAATTGAAAAAGGAGCATCGGTTATTGTTTGCGAAAAAATGCCTGCAGCACTCAATGAAAACATTACTTATGTAGAAGTGGATAATAGTACAGCGGCAGCTGGTTTTATCAGCCATAATTTTTATGGCGAACCATCAGCAAAAATAAAACTGGTTGGTGTAACAGGTACAAACGGAAAAACAACCATTGCTACATTATTATTTAAACTGTTTACGGCATTAGACTATAAATGCGGATTGATAAGTACAGTGCAGAATCAAATTTCAGCAAAAATTATTCCTGCCACACACACCACTCCGGATGCTGTAAGTTTAAATGCCCTGTTAAAACAAATGGTAGATGAAGGTTGTGAATATGTGTTTATGGAAGTGAGCAGTCATGCCATACATCAACACCGTATCAGCGGCTTACAGTTTGCGGGGGCATTGTTCAGTAATATCACACACGATCATCTGGATTATCACAAAACTTTTGATGAATATATCCGTGTAAAAAAATCATGGTTCGATAATTTATCACCGGCAGCTTTTGCAATCAGCAATGCAGATGATAAAAGAGGTACGGTAATGCTGCAGAACACAGCTGCAAAAAAATATTTCTATAGTTTAAAAACACTGGCCGATTTTAAAGGAAAAATTTTAGAGAACAGTTTAACCGGTTTGCATTTGCTGGTAAATGATGTGGAAGTGCATTTTAAATTAATAGGAGAATTTAACGCTTACAATTTACTGGCTGTATATGGTGCCGCTATTTGTTTAGGAGAAGATAAGAGCAGTGTGTTGCAGGTGCTCAGTAACCTGGATGGTGCAGAAGGAAGATTTGAATATGCTGTTAGCAAACAGGACAGGGTGATTGGCATAGTAGATTATGCACACACACCCGATGCTTTATTAAACGTATTGGCTACAATAAAAAAATTAAAACAGGGCAATGAGCAGGTAATAACTGTAGTGGGTTGTGGTGGCGACAGGGATAAAACCAAAAGGCCGGTTATGGCAGAAGTGGCGTGTGAGTATAGTGATAAAGTGATCCTTACTTCAGACAATCCACGAAGTGAAGATCCGCAGGAAATATTGAACGATATGCAGGCGGGGGTAAATGCAGCAGCAAAAAAAAAAGTTATTTCAATTGCCGACAGGAAGGAAGCTATTAAAACAGCAGTAAGCCTGGCACAAAAAGAAGACATTGTTTTAATAGCGGGCAAAGGGCATGAGAAATACCAGGATATAAAAGGCGTGAAGTACGATTTTGATGATAAGAAAGTACTGTATGAAATGTTTGAGTTACTTGAAAAATAAAAAGCGCAAACTGTAAACTGAATTTATGTTGTATCATTTATTTGATTGGTTAAAAACAGAAGGCATTAAGTTCGCCGGAAGCGATCTGTATCGCTTTCTGAGTATCCGTGTGATATTAGCTATGATCTTAAGCCTGGTGATTACAACTGTGTATGGCAAAAAACTGATTGCTTATTTACGTAATAAACAATTGGGCGAAACAGTAAGGGATTTAGGATTAGCAGGTGAACAACAGAAAAAAGGAACGCCAACAATGGGAGGGATCATTATCATCCTGGCTATTGTAATTCCAACTTTATTATTTGCAGATTTAGGTAAAGTATATATCCGCTTAATGTTATTATGTACAGTGTGGTTAGGTGGTATTGGTTTTATTGATGATTACCTGAAAATAAAATCAAAAAGAGATGCGCTGAAAAAAGGAGAGCATTATAAAAAAAGCGATAGTGATGGTTTAGCAGGACGGTTCAAAATTTTCGGACAGGTGATGTTAGGAATAATTGTAGGCGCCACATTATATTTTACACCAAGTGTTGTTGTAAAACGTGAAGTTCAGGCAGGCGTTACATTAGGGCCTAAAGAAAGTGCAACAAATTTTGATACAATAACTATTGATGGTAAAAAACATATTTACGTATCTGTAAAAACACCCATCACTACAATTCCTTTTGTAAAAAATCATGAGTTTAATTATGCAAAACTGCTTCCTGAAAGCTGGAGAGATTTTACTTATATACTCTATATCATCATTGTAATATTTATAGTAACTGCTGTAAGTAATGGCGCCAATATTACGGATGGATTAGACGGGCTTGCAACTGGTGTAAGTGCAGTAATGGGAATAGGCCTGGGTATTTTTGCTTATATAAGTGGTAATATAAAGTTTGCCGAGTACCTCAATATCATGTACATCCCCAATATAGGAGAGTTGTCCATTTTTATTGCTGCATTTGTGGGAGCCTGTATTGGATTCTTATGGTACAATTCTTATCCGGCACAGGTTTTTATGGGAGATACCGGAAGCCTTGCACTAGGTGGCATTATTGCAGCGCTGGCAATTATTGTTCGTAAAGAATTACTGATACCTGTTTTTTGTTTTGTGTTTTTAATAGAGTTGTTAAGTGTGATGATACAGGTATCTTATTTTAAATACACCAAACGGAAGTATGGTGAAGGCCGGCGGGTTTTTTTAATGAGTCCCCTGCATCACCATTATCAAAAATTAGGCTATCACGAAAGTAAGATTGCAGTTCGTTTCTGGATTGTAACCATACTGAGTGTGATAGTAGCAATAGCAACATTGAAATTAAGGTAAAGAAGTTTATTGAAAAACCCCTAAGCCCTGAATTAAGCTGAAAAGCCTGATTCTAAGTTTTTCAAATTTTGGTCCCGTTATCTATGAAAAAAATTTGTATGACCAGTAATACCCTATACCCGTTAAATTCTATGCTTTTGAAGAACCTGTTTTTGTTTATGCGTAGTTGTTGTTATTAAGGAATTGGAAAATTCTATGCTGTTGAAAAACCAATTTTTATTCCGCTGCTGCGGAATGAATAAATGTAAGTATTTAAATGAATAAACGATTAGTCATACTGGGTGCAGGCGAAAGTGGAATAGGCGCCGCCATTCTTGCTAAACAGCAGGGGTATGATGTATTTGTAAGCGATGGTGGGGCCATTAAGGAAAATTACAGGATAGAACTGAGCACTAATAATATTGAATTTGAAGAAGCAACACATACCGAAGCAAAAATTTTAAATGCAGGCGAAGTGATGAAAAGCCCGGGTATTCCTGAAAAAAATGAGCTGGTTAAAAAAATAAGGGCTCAAGGAATTCCCATCATCAGCGAAATAGAGTTTGCATACCGGTATAAAGGCAACAGTAAAATTATTGCCATTACAGGTAGCAATGGGAAGACTACAACCACTGCATTAACCTATCACATTTGCAAGCATGGTGGCAGCGATTGTGCTATGGTAGGCAATATCGGTTACTCTTTTGCAAGGCAGGTAGCGGTTGACCCAAAGCAGCTTTATGTTGCAGAGATCAGTTCTTTTCAACTGGATGATATCAAAACATTCAGGCCCGATGTAGCGGTATTGACCAATATAACAGAAGATCATTTAGACAGGTACGATTATAAAATAGAAAATTATATCGACAGTAAATACCGGGTAGCAATGAATCAGCAACCCGAAGATGTTTTTATTTATTCTTTAGATGATGAAGTAACAGCAAAAACTATAACTAACTATCACATTAAATCAACACCAGCCCCATTTACCATGAGTAAACCACTACCGCAGGGAGCATATTTGATGAACGCAAAAATGCACCTGAAATGGAAGAACGAAGAAATGCAAATGAGTATTGAGGACTTTGCACTAAAAGGCAAACACAATCAGTACAACAGCATGGCTGCAAGCTTAGCCGCATCTGCAGTTGACATCAGAAAGGAAAAGATAAGAGAAGCACTGCAAACTTTTGAAAGCCTGGAGCATCGTATGGAACCCGTGGCTTCCATTAAAAATGTGCAGTTCATTAACGACAGCAAAGCAACTAATGTAAACAGTACCTGGTTTGCATTGGAGAGTATGGAAAAACCGGTGATATTGATTTTAGGCGGTGTTGATAAAGGCAATGATTATTCTTTATTAAAAGAACTGGTTAAAGAAAAAGTAAAAGCTATTGTATGCCTCGGCAACGATAACAGGAAAATTCATGAAGCATTTGGCGACACTGTTTCATTAATGGTAAACACTACCAGTGCAAAAGAAGCTGTGCAGGCTGCTTTTCACTTTTCCACTAAAGGAGATGTGGTATTGTTAAGTCCGGCATGTGCAAGTTTCGACCTGTTTAAAAATTATGAAGACAGGGGTAATCAATTTAAACAAGCAGTAAAGGAATTATAGCCCCCTCTATCTCCCCCCGAAGGGGGAGGACATGAAAGAGATGGTTGCGAAGAATGTGCAATAGATGAGATTGAAATGTTGGATAGAAAAATAAAAGTTGAAATGCGTATTACAAATGTTGATTAAAAAATAAATGCCCGGCCTCCCTCTCTTAAAGGAGAGGGAACGAGGGTGAGGTCCATGGCAAGTTTAATAAACATAAAAGAACTCTTTACTCCAAACATGAGTAACAATTTGGTAAGCAAAACCAAAGGTGATCGTGTTATTTGGGGTATTGTGGTTATCCTTACTTTAATAAGTTTACTGGTGGTGTACAGCAGCACAGGTTCACTTGCATATAAGTACAGTAAGAGTACTGAGAGTTATCTGTTTAAACAATTTGCATTTATTATTCTGGGTATATTACTTATTTATTTTGCCCACCGGGTTAATTACACGATTTATGCAAGAGTGGCTAAGATCCTTTTTTTAGTTTCTATCCCTTTAATGATTTATACCCTCTTCTTTGGTGCCAGAATAAACGATGGCAGCCGTTGGATAAAATTGCCGGTTATCAATATGACCATGCAAACATCCGACCTGGCAAAACTTGCACTGTTCATGTATTTAAGTTTACAGTTAAGCCGTAAGCAAAATGTAATTAAAGATTTTAAAAAAGGATTTTTACCAATAGTAATTCCGGTAGTAATTATTTGTGCATTAATAGCACCGGCAAATTTATCTACAGCATTACTGGTGGGAGCTACAAGTTTTATGCTGATGTTCATTGGCAGGGTAAATACCAAACATTTACTAATGTCGATAGGTATAGCACTGATACCAATTATACTCTTATTTACTATTGCAGTAAGTACTTATGATAAGACGACACATAAATCAAAAGAGCTTCCTGCAATTTTTGATGCAGGCAGGGTTAAAACATGGGTAAGCCGTATACAAACATTTGTGTACAGTAATAAAGAAACGGATAACGAAAAATTATACCAGGTAAACCAGGCAAAAATTGCCATTGCAAACGGTAGTTGGTTTGGTAAAGGTCCCGGCAACAGTGAAGCAAGAAATTTTTTACCACACTCTTACAGTGATTTTATTTATGCCATCATTATAGAAGAATACGGCTTTATGGGTGCAGCATTTATGGTATTTATTTACCTGTTGTTTTTGTACAGGTGCATAAGGTTGTATAGAAAATGTCCATATGCATTTGGAGCATTTTTAGCGCTGGCTTTAAGTTTTACATTGGTAATACAGGCTATGGCAAATATGGGAGTGGCAGTAAATGCATTTCCTAATACGGGGGTTACATTACCGTTGGTAAGCATGGGCGGCAGTAGTTTCCTGTTCACTTGTTTATCAATTGGTATTATTTTAAGTGTGGCCAGAAACGTGGAGCAACTGGAACCAGCCCCGGCGGCCCCCTCCGCCCCCTGAAGGGGGAACTTTACCGTAGCGGAGATTGGTGCGGAGAAGTTTTGGTGTTTGAATTAAAATAGATTTTGAACTGTATAATAAATGGAGGAAGTAAAAAGTGAAAAAGTGGCTACGGTTCCCCCTTCAGGGGGCGGAGGGGGCTGCATTATTATAGCGGGTGGTGGAACAGGCGGGCATATTTTTCCGGCAATAGCAATTGCCAATGCCATAAAAAAAGCAGCACCGCAAACGGAGTTTTTGTTTGTTGGGGCAAAAGGAAAAATGGAAATGGAAAAAGTGCCGCAGGCGGGGTTTAAGATTGAAGGATTGGATATAGCGGGATTTAACAGAAGTTCTTTGATAAAAAATATTGGACTGCCTTATAAACTGGTAAAAAGTTTTTTCCAGGTAAGGCAGATCTTTAAATCATTCCGGCCAACGGCTGTAATTGGTGTGGGTGGCTATTCCAGTTTCCCGGTATTGCGTTACGCCCAGTCAAAAGGCATTAAAACCTTCATTCACGAAAGCAATTCATTTGCCGGCAAAGCAAATATTATGCTGGGTAAAAAAGCCACCAGGATATTTACAGCAAGCGATGGCATGGAAAAATTTTTTCCGGCGCAAAAAATAATGGTCACCGGAAACCCTGTACGGAGCAGTATTTCGCAAAGCGCTGTTACAAGAGCAGAAGGAATAGCATTTTTTGGATTGGATGCTGCAAAGAAAACCATTCTTTCCGTTGGTGGAAGCCTGGGGGCAAAAAGTATTAATGAAGCTATTGATACACACCTGGAAGAATTTGAAAAAAATGGATTACAGTTGATCTGGCAAACAGGCAAACCTTATGCAGCCAAAGGAAAAGAACGGGCAGCAGGGAAGAATAACATTTGGGTAAATGATTTTATTGTGCAGATGGAGAATGCCTATGCCGCTGCTGACATGGTTATCAGTCGCAGCGGTGCAATGGCAATTGCTGAATTGTGTGTGGCAAAAAAACCGGCGGTGTTTGTGCCGTTTCCTTTTGCAGCAGAAGATCATCAAACCGTAAATGCACAAAATTTAGTTAATAAAAATGCAGGCATAATGATAAAAGATAGCGATGCGTTAGATAGGTTGGTGCCGGCCATTATCAGTTTATCCAGAGATGTGGAAAAGCAAAATGAATTAAAAAACAATATCAGCAAATTAGGTATAATTAATGCTGATGAAGTGATTGCAAATGAAATTTTGAAATTGATTTAATAAATGAATGGAGGAACAAATATAAAAGAGGCAAAGTTCCCCCTTCAGGGGGCGGAGGGGGTACAGCGGATTTATTTTATCGGTATTGGCGGCATTGGGATGAGTGCGATAGCAAGATATTTTAATGCAAAAGGAGTTGTTGTTTCGGGGTATGATAAAACAGCAACGCCTTTGACAAAACAATTGGAGGCAGAAGGAATTAAAGTGCATTTTGAAGACAACATTGAGTTCATTGACAAAGACGCACAGGTAATAGTTTATACGCCGGCAGTACCAAAAGATCATAAAGAGTTAAACTACTACCAGCAAAATAATTACACTGTTGTAAAACGAAGTGATGTATTAGGAGCCATTACCAACAGCTCTTTTAATATCTGTGTAGCCGGTACGCATGGTAAAACAACCACCAGCACAATGGTGGCACATATACTAAGGCACAGCGGTTTTGGTTGCAATGCTTTTTTGGGGGGCATAGCAAGCAACTACAACAGTAATTTCTGGAGCAGCGACAATAATGTTTGTGTGGTGGAAGCAGATGAGTACGACAGAAGTTTTTTGAAATTGAACCCGGATGTAGCCATTATTACAGCAATGGATGCAGACCACCTGGATATTTATGGCACAGCCGAAAATGTAGAGCAGGCTTTTATCGACTTTTCTGCAAAAATAAAACCGGGTGGTTGTTTGATATTAAAGCATGGGTTAAAACGAAACAATGATTTTAAAGTACATGATACCTGTACCTATAGTGTGGATGATGATAAAGCAAACATTCACATCAGTAATTTAAAAATTGCCGACGGGGCTTACGAATTTGATGTGATCAATAATTACTGGACAATTGAAAATGTGGTATTGAATATGGGAGGGCTGCATAATATAGAAAATGTGATAGCAGCAATAGGTGTGGCAAAGTATTTAAAAATTGAAGACGATAAAATTAAAGCCGCAGTAAGTTCTTTTAAAGGTGTAAAACGCAGGTTTGAGTATATAGTGAAGGATGATACAACGGTGTATATAGATGATTATGCTCATCACCCCGACGAATTAAAGGCTTTGCTGGGCGGGGCAAAAAATTTATTTGCAGCAAGAAAGTGTACGGTTATTTTTCAACCACACCTGTACAGCCGCACAAAAGATTTTGCTGATGAATTTGCAGCAACGCTGGATATAGCAGATGAAATTATTCTTTTACCCATTTACCCGGCAAGAGAATTACCAATGGAAGGTGTGACAAGTGAAATGATTTTGGGTAAAATGAAAAATAAAAACAGCAGTGTAAAAACAAAAGACGAATTGCTGAACTGGATAAAAGAAAACAAAAGAGAATTAGTAATAACAGCGGGAGCAGGAGATATAGACACATTAGTTGAGCCAATAAATAAAATAGTAACAGAACAAAATAAATAAAACATAATCTTCTCCATTTCCTCCCCCTTGGGGGGAGATAGAGGGGGCCGCAATGGAAAATAAAAAACGATACAGCATTAAAAAAATACTCTTCGCCCTGCTATGGCTGGTGATTGGTACAGGCACAACTGTATTGTTGGTGGCAGCAATCCGTAAAAATGATTCAAAACAATGTAAAAAAGTAGCCATAAAAATTTCAGGTATTGAAAATACTTTGTTCAATGACGAAAAGTTTGTGGATGAAAAAGATATTCTCAATACCATTGAAAAAGTAGGAAACGGAAATCCTGTTGGCAAATCCATTGGCTCTTTTGATTTAAGGCAGCTGGAAGCCGAACTGGAAAAAAGTACCTGGATAAAAAATGCCGAATTGTTCTTTGATAATAATGATATTTTAAAAGTTACTGTACAGGAACGTGAGCCGGTAGCAAGAGTGTTTACAGCAGGCGGCACTTCGTTTTATATTGATACGGCATTAAAAATGTTGCCGCTGAGTGATAAATTTTCTGCACGGCTCCCGGTGTTCACCAATTTTCCTTCAGATAAAATTGTGTTGTCGGCTGCTGATAGTAATTTATTAAGAGCCGTAAGAGACATCAGCATTGTGCTGCAAAAAGATTCTTTCAGCATGGCGATGATTGACCAGGTAGATATTACAGCGCAGCAGAATTTTGAAATGATCCCTAAAATTGGTAACCAGCTTATTGTTTTTGGTAATGCAACCGATATAGAAGAAAAATTCAGCAAACTGCAGTTGTTTTATAAGCAGGTAATGATAAAAACAGGATGGAGCAAATACAGTGAGATAAATGTGCAATATAAAAACCAGGTAGTTGCTAAAAAAAGGGGCGCCGAAGATAAAACTGCAGACTCTGTAAGAACATTGCAGATCATGCAGTTGATTGCTGCCGATGCTGCAAGGCAGGCAGAAGATTCTTTGCAAACCATTTTGCAGGATAACAATAATAACACTGCAGACGGCAGTATGATACAACAATCAATACAACGGGAAGATAATTTTGAAACAACAAATGCAATACAAGATCAACCTCTGCAACCAACCAATCAACAGCCCGTTCTTAATCCGGCAAATGCCAATCCAACCCCTGTGAAAAAACCAACAACAATCCAACTTCCTCCAGCAAAACCACCAGTACCAAAACCGGACACCAGGAGCAATATTGCTCCTGTTAAAAAGCCGGCTGCAACTAATCCAATCCCTGCAAAAAAAACAACAGTGGTAAAACCAAATCCTCAAAAACCAACAGAACAAAAACCAAAAGTAGTAATGCCTAAAAAAAATGATTATGCCCCTATCCCCTAAAGGGAGAGGCGTAGCAGAAAAAAAATATTAATAAAAGAATAAATAAATAGTAAATAAAAAACCTAATCTTCTCTATTCCTCTTTAGGGGATAGAGGGATCAACCAATACACAAACACACAAAACATACAATTATGAATCATGAACAACCCATTATTGTAGGCCTGGACATCGGTACTACAAAGATTGCTGCCATTGCCGGACGAAAAAATGAATATGGCAAGCTTGAAATTCTTGGCTTTGGCCGGGCCAACAGCAACGGTGTACAACACGGTATGGTGTTAAACATCGATCAAACCATTAAGGCTATTGAAATGGCTTTAAAAAACTGCTACGACTCCAACCCTAACCTGGAGATTAATGAAGTATATGTAGGTATTGCAGGCCATCATATAAAAAGTTTACAAACCCGTGGCGATATTGTAAGGCAAAGTATTGAAGAAGAAATACGCCAGGAGGAAATTGACCGCCTGGTGGCAGATCAATACCGCACTTATATTCCTGCCGGCGACCAGATCATTGATGTGATACCACAGGAGTTTACAGTTGATAATTTTCAAAACATACCTAACCCAATTGGTTACAGTGGTGTAAAAGTGGGCGCTAACTTTCATATTATAACAGGCGATAAAAATGCCATACGCAATATCAACAGAAGTGTTGAGAAGGCCGGACTGCAAACTAAAGACCTGGTATTACAACCATTGGCCTCTGCAGCTGCTGTAATGTGCGACCAGGATTTGGAAGCCGGCGTTGCTATTGTGGATATTGGTGGTGGTACAACCGACCTTGCCGTTTTTTACGAAGGCATTTTAAAACACACTGCGGTAATTCCTTTTGGCGGCGAAAATATCACCAACGATATTAAAACCGGTTTGGGAGTTTTAAAAACACAGGCCGAGCAAATGAAAGTACAGTTTGGCAGTGCATTAAGTGATGAAGCAAAATCAAATGCATTCATTACCATTCCGGGTTTACGTGGTATGGCACCAAAAGAAATTTCTGTAAAAAATCTGGCAGGCATTATCCAGGCACGTATGAGTGAGATCATGGATTTTGTAACCTACCATTTAAAACAGGTTGGGTTAGATACAAGAATGCTGAATGGCGGCGTGATACTTACCGGTGGCGGTTCCCAGTTAAAACATTTAATTCAGTTAACAGAATATGTTACCGGGTTAAATGCAAGAATAGGTTATCCTAACGAACACCTGGCAGCCGGCCATATTGATGAACTGGCAAAACCAATGTACAGTACCTGTATTGGTTTAATATTAAAAGGCTACAACGATTACGAAAATAAGAACAAGCAGTTTGAAGAAAGCTTTAGAAGAGTTGAAGTGCCAACAGGTTTGCAGCAACAGCCGGTAGAAGAAACATTGGATGTGATTGATGAAAACAGAACAGTTAAAATAAAGCAACGCAAAACATTAAAAGGCTTTATGGATTCATTTAAAATTGGATTGATTGATTTATTTAAAGAAGAAGAAGACGCAAAATTATAAGAAGCTGGAAGAAGGAAGCTGGAAGTGAGAAGAAGACCTGTTATTACACAAGTTTCTTCTTCCATCTTCCCTCTCCCTTCTTCCAACTCTTAACTACTAACCCACAAACAAACAAGTTATGATACATTTTGATTTGCCAAAAGAACAATCCTCCATCATTAAAGTGATTGGCGTAGGTGGTGGCGGAAGCAATGCAGTAAACCACATGTTCTCTCAAAATATTGAAGGCGTAAACTTCATTATTTGTAATACAGATGCACAGGCAATTGCATTAAGTAAAGTGCCCAACAAAATTCAGCTGGGGCCGCACTTAACACAAGGCTTGGGCGCTGGTGCAAACCCTGCAATCGGCCGCCAGGCAACCGAAGAAAGTTTAGAAGAAATAAAACGCATACTGGAAGTAAATACCAAGATGGCATTTATTACAGCCGGTATGGGTGGTGGTACCGGTACTGGTGGTGCTCCTATTCTTGCAAAGATCTGTAAAGACCTGGGCATACTTACTGTAGGTATTGTTACCACACCATTTGCATACGAAGGCAAAAAAAGAATTGCGCAGGCAGAAGAAGGTGTGATGCTGTTGAAGAATCATGTAGATACTTTACTGGTGATTAGTAACGATAAACTACGCCACCAGTTTGGTAATTTAAAAATGAAAGAAGCCTTTGCAAAAGCAGATAATGTGTTGGCAACAGCAGCAAAATGTATTACCGATGTAATTAATAGTACCGGACAAATAAATGTGGATTTTGCCGATGTGTGTACTGTAATGAGTAATGGCGGTGTAGCCATTTTGGGTAGTGCAGCTGCTGCAGGCGAAAACAGGGCACAGCTGGCTATCGAAAATGCGTTAAACTCTCCATTGTTGAACGATAATGATATTCGTGGTGCTAAATGGATATTGATCAATATTAATTCTTCCGAAGGCGAACATGAATTTACCATGGATGAAGTGGAAGTGATACAGAATTATTTATTGAGCAATGCAGGCGAAGACACCGATGTTATTTTAGGCCTGGGTTACGATAATAGTTTAGGTAACGAAATTGGTATTACATTAATAGCAACCGGCTTTGAACATAAAGATCCGTTTGAAAAAAAGAATGAAGTTGTTACTGAAGAAAAGAAAGATGATAAAATTGTGATGACACTGGAAATGCCTGTAAAAGAATTACAACCTACAGGTAAACTGGTAAATATTAAACAACCAACACTACAGTTTGAAGATACTGATGAAGACAAAGCCATTGCAGAAATAACAGAACAGCCACTAATATTAAAAGATGAAGATGAACTGATGCCTAAACTGGTGGAAGTAAAATCCGAAGTAAAGAAAGTAGAAGCACCAAGTAATACTACTGGGGAAAAGATTGAAGAAGCTCCGGTATTTTTTGAAATATCTTCGTCCGCAGATCAGGTTCCTGTAATAGAATTTGATATACCCACAACTCCTGTACCTACCGAAAAGCCCAGTAAAAAAACCGGCATTCCATCTACTATTTCAACAGTAAATAAAGAAGCTAGCAACAATACTCCTTCGTCGGGAGTAAAATTGGCAAAGCCTGCGCAGATCTATGTGGAGGACCAGCCTAAACCAGAATCCAAATCAATTGAGGAGCCACTGCCAGTGCAACTAATAGTTAAGGCCGACGAAACCGAGACTGAAGAAATGCAATTGGTGGTTAAATCCCATCAAGCGGCGGAGGAAGAGCAACTTGTACAACAAACTCAGCCCATCATGATGTCCAATGTAGAGGACCCTGCAACGCAGGACGAGACAGAGGAACTCAGGCGCCGGGCTATAGAACGCATTGCGAAGCTGCGTAATTTGTCATTCAACATCAATGCAGCCGATCCGAACAACGAGTTTGAAATGGTTCCAGCTTACCTTCGCCGCAATATGGAATTACACAATTCCATTGCGGACGTAGAAAATTTTTACAGCAACTACACTGTAAAATCCGACGAAAATAACCAGGCAGAGATCAGCACTATTAATACTTTTTTGGAGGGAAAGAAACCAGACTAAAATAATTATACCTTTTTTAATTTTGTATTAGGTATGTATGTGTGGCCCCGCTTGAAAGAGCGGGGTTGTGTTTTTATATACTATTGGAGTGAAGTTATACAGTGTGTGAGAGTTTTTTGTTTACACATTTTATATTATCTGTCGTTCTTTTTCTTCATGTTTGGAAGTTTGAATTTTAGTTGTAAGTTTGTAACCATTGTATAAGGTTAAACAACTTGGTTATGAGTGAATATTTATCGTTATCAGAAGCATCTGAATTAATTGGTAAGAGTAAAGAAACCCTAAGGCGTTGGGATAGAGAAGGTAAATTGTCTGCTGTCCGAGAGCCTATGAGTAATTACCGTGTTTATAGAAAATCCGAAGTCCAAACTTTGTTTTCCGATTTTTTAAGTCAAGATACAAAAGAAACTGTGTCCAATTTTGTAGAGCCTGAACATGAATATCGGGTTCTGGAATTGTTTGCAGGAGCTGGCGGCTTGGCTGTTGGTATGGAAAAAGCTGGATTAAAATGTGTCGCACTAAATGAAATTGATAAATGGGCCTGCCAAACTTTACGTAAAAACCGCCCCAATTGGAAAGTATTAGAAGGCGATATTAAAACGTTTAAGTTTTCTGAATATCATAATAAAATTGATGTGGTGACTGGCGGCTTTCCTTGTCAGGCATTTAGTTATGCAGGTAAAAAATTAGGTTTAGCAGATGCAAGAGGAACACTTTTTTATGAGTTTGCAAGAGTTGTAAAAGAAGTAAACCCGCCAATTTGCATTGGTGAAAATGTCCGTGGTTTATTGAGCCACGAAAACGGAAAAACTTTGAAGGGGATGATTTCAATTTTAGATGAAATTGGTTATAATGTAGTTCCTGTGCAAGTTTTAAAGGCTATCAATTTTAAAGTACCACAAAAAAGAGAACGGTTAATTTTAGTTGGTATAAGAAAGGATATCGATTTAAAATATGAATATCCTAAGCCGTACAAAAAGATATATAATTTAAAAGATGCTTTAAAGAAAGGTGAATTGTTTGAAAATAGTGTACCAAAATCAGAAGGTGCAAAATACCCAAAAAGTAAAATTGAAGTTTTAGACTTAATACCTCAAAAAGGATATTGGAGGGATTTGCCTTTAAAAATTCAGAAACAATTTATGGGTGGAAGTTTTTATCTCGGTGGCGGTAAAACTGGTATTGCCCGTAGAATTGGTTGGGATGAGCCTTGTCTAACTTTAACCTGTAGCCCTGCCCAAAAACAAACGGAACGTTGCCATCCCGAAGAAACCCGTCCTTTTACAGTTCGAGAATATGCAAGGATTCAAACTTTTCCTGATGACTGGAAATTTGAAGGTTCAGTTGCCCAACAATACAAACAAATTGGAAATGCAGTTCCTGTAAATCTTGGTAGAGAAGTTGGTTACTCAATTGTAAGCTTTTTGAATAAGTATTATTCAAGTTTAAAACTTAAATAATGGCGAATTTCTAATTTCTTCGGTCAATTCTTCACAACCTTTATTTATTAAATCTTTTGTATCAAGACTGTTAATGCATTTGTGTAACTCTCTTACCAAACCATCATAGAAATTTGGAAACCCAGTAACACGATGCCAGAAATCTCTGCCTATTATTACAGGATGTGTTTTATCGATTTCTTTATAATGCATACTCAGTTCTGCACTTTCACCATATAGAACACCCACGATAAAATCATTGTTGCTAATTCCTTTAAGAGCCTTATTAGTTCTTGCCAAATTAATTGTAGTGGTGAATTTTTTTATAAGCGGTTGAACATCCTCTGAATTAATAGTATTTGGGCCTGATTTAAGTTGACACCATTTTCTTCTCTTATCTGTTTTATCAATAAACTCAATGTCCATCCCTTTAATTTTTGAACCTTCAGCAATTTCCAATTCAACGAACATATTCTGAATTCGGGTTCCAAAAGATGTATTTATTGATGTTCCCAATACTCTTGGATAAAAAAGAGCTTTGGCAACGCCTTCAGCACTATAGTTTCCTTCTAATATTTTCGACAAGTACTTGACTACAATTGGATTTATAGTATAAGATTTGAGTTTTGAATGAATTTTTAAAGAGGCATTTATGTGGTTCTCAAAAATATTTTTTTCAAAATATTGAACTATTTCTTTCAGTAATTTTTCTTCGTTCATTTTATCTGAATATTTGTCTGCTAAAATAACAGTTTTTGTTGGGGTTATATCCGTCTGCTCGAATTTACAAGGTGGTCTTGTAGAACTACAGCTATTTAAACCATTTTTCCAACATTGGAAAATGGTCTTTTGTTCCATAAGGGTTTAACACAAGACACTTTTTATTATATCAGAATAATTTATTTCTTCTTATCCCTAATCGCCTTAAATTCCGAAAGCGGTTTCCATTGCGGCCATTTTTCTTCAAATGCTAAACGTTTACCTACCAGGAATAATAATTTCAGGTCGCTAACAGCACCTTCCATAGTCCAGGTGGCGGCATCAAAATTATCGGAAGGTTGGTGATAATTATTATCGGTATAATCATCCTTCAGCTTTTGGCCATAGGCTTTGTCTTTTCCAATTACATCGCTGCCGTATTTTATGTATAAAGCAGGAATACCGGCTTTAGCAAAATTAAAATGATCGGAGCGGTAATAATAACCGGCTTCGGAATGCGGATCAAAAGCAATATAACCACCGGCTTTTTCCACTTCTTCTTTTAAATAATCTTCCAGGTCCGATTGTCCTTCGCCGACTACAATGACATCTTTTGTTTGGCTAAAGCGGTTAAGGCCATCCATATTAATATTGGCCACTGTTTTATCAACAGCATAAACAGGATTCTCTGCATAATACTGCGAACCAAGCAAACCCTGTTCTTCGGCAGTAACCGACAAAATAATAATGGTCCGTTCCGGCTTTGTCTTCATACTTTTAAAAGCCCTTGCCAGTTCCAGCAATCCTGCTGTTCCCGAAGCATTGTCTAATGCACCATTATAAATAGAATCGCCTGCTGCATCGGGGCGGCCAATACCCAAATGATCCCAATGTGCGGTGTAAATAATTACTTCGTCGGGGTGTTTGGTGCCGGTTACTTTACCAATAACATTGTATGATTTATTATAAGTGGTTTTCACTTTCATGCTTGTTGTAACCTGAAGGTTTAAAGGCACAGCTTTAAAACCTCGCTGGTTTGCTTTAACCAACAGGGTTGAATCGTAACCTGCAGCAGTAAATAATTTATTGGCCGTTGTTTCAGTTACCCAGCCAATCACATCGCAATCTTTTATGTCTTTGCCACGGTTATCTAATTTCAATCTTGAGTTGTTGAAACTTTTTTGTTGCACACTAAAAGGATAACTGGCAGCTTTTGTATTATGTACAATAAGACAGCCTTTTGCACCCTGCCTTGCAGCTTCTTCAAACTTATAGGTCCAGCGGCCGTAATAGGTCATGGTTTTTCCTTTAAACAAAGTAGTATCTCCTGCCCAAAAGCCGGGGTCGTTTACCATTACCATCACCACTTTTCCTTTTACATCCAGTCCTTCATAATCGTTCCAGTTGTATTCCGGTGCCACCACACCATAGCCTGCAAATACCACGTCGGTATTATCCAGGCTGATGGTGCTATCGGTTTTATCTGTCCAGATAATATAATCGTCGTAAGCCTTTAATGTAAAATTGCTTTTGGTAGATCTTACCTGCATGTCGGGTGCAGCTGTGGCCAATATATTTACCATGGGTACTGCCTGTAAAAAACTGTTGCCATTACCGGGTTCCAATCCAATAGCTGCAAATTGTTGTTGCAGGTAATCAATGGTTTTTGTTTCGCCAGCGGTAAAAGGCTTGCGGCCCATAAACGAGTCGGAGGCAAGTATAGCAATATCTTTCTTTAAACTGTCGGTACTGAATGTAGCAAGTCCATCTTCATCATTTAGGGTTGAGTTGTTTTGATTACAGGCAGCAAACAGAATTAAACAAAGCAGCGAAAGAATTTTTGAAAGTTGATACATATTAATGTTGATTTAAAAGAATAAGTTATGGTGTGTTAAAGTTAGTTGCAGGAATGATTTTAAAATTACGCATAATAAAGAGGGCTTGCCGAAGTGGAGAAATAGAAATCCTTTTGCTTGCTTAACTGAAGTTAAATTTATAAATAAAAGTCCGTGATACGAGAGCTATAACTAATCGCTTAAATTGCGGCGATACTATGTTAGCTGTAGTTTTTGCCTCGTAATATTGTTTTCGACTTTTCTAATTTAAAATTCTTATTTAACAACTCAATCAATTTATTGATGTTTTCGTATTTCCAGGACTCCATATTTGGATGAGCAATTATTTTTAAATCCAATTTTTCAATATCTAGGGGTATTGTATAAAAACTCTCGACTTTATCAAGCCTATCAATAGTAATAATTAAAAATCTATATTCATTTTCATATTCAAAAGGCTTATCTTTTTTAAGAGCACTATACTTTAAATTTTGCTTTGGTAAAGATGGATTAAAAGGGTTTAATTCTAGATAAGTAATTTCGTCTCCAATTATTGATATTCGATTCCCATTATTTTCTATTAATTGTTTAAAACTTTCATTTAACTCATTTTTAATATTTGTGAATTTTACTTTTATTGCTACAGAATCTGGACTTGAATAGAGATTCCACATTGCCATTGATTCTCGATCTCCAGAAAACCAACAATTGACATATTGTCTTTTTTGCTTTTCAATAATCTGATTTGGGATGCCGGTTTCAATTGTCTTTATTAGAACTTGCTTGATATACTTTGCTGCCCTACCTTTTGTCTTTTTCAAGTCTGCACTAGTGTGAAGTTGCTCATTAAGCTTTACCTGTTCACGTAATACTTTAGTAGCAACTCCTTCATATGGATCTTCAAATTTGTCCAATCGTGTGAAAAATAATTTTTCTTCTGTTAGGAAATAAATAAATCTATGTATGTCGAAATATTTCCATAAAAACTGCGACTTGGCTTTTGGTTCACTAATATTAAGAGTTCCACGTTTCATAAAATTTCGGCTAACATGTGTAGTACGCTAAAATACGCTACTACTAGGCCGGAAACAATTTTTTTAATCCCTTCTTTTTTTGTCCCAGCGTTTTTTTAACCCAATTACTATTTAAATAAAAATTGCTGCAGGTACAGGCATTGGAGGGTTCAGCCTCTTTTTTAAATATAATCAAATAATTCCCCTCTTATATTCGTTTTCAATCTACATTTGTACTCATTTTTTAAAAATGGCCTGCTACGCATTGGTGAAAGCCAACAGCGGTATGCAGTACAAGAGTGCGACGCAACGATGATGCCCATAGCTTAAATGCCGGTGTCATAATTGTAACTTACACCTGATGAACGTTTAAATTTTTTTGTAGTGTCCAAACAAGTTAACAAAGTAACCGCTGCCGGTTTAATAGTAGCCCTGGGAATTATTTATGGCGATATTGGTACTTCCCCCCTATATGTATTCAGCGAAATTATTAATGGCAAAGTAATTGAGCCACTGCTTATCATTGGCGGCCTTAGTTGTATTATATGGACGCTTACTTTACAAACCACCATTAAATATGTATTGCTTACCCTTAAAGCCGATAACCGTGGTGAGGGTGGCATTTTTAGTTTATATACATTGGTACGCCGGCAAAAAAAATGGCTGGTTATTCCTGCTATGCTGGGTGGTGCCGCTTTACTGGCTGATGGAATGATAACGCCGCCCATTTCGGTATCGGCGGCAGTAGAAGGCTTGCGGAATATTCCTGTACTGCACGATATAACCGAAAAAACCATCATTATAATTGTACTGGGCATTTTAACGCTGCTGTTTTTTATGCAGCAATTTGGTACTGCCAGCATTGGTAAAATGTTTGGCCCCATTATGCTTATCTGGTTTGCTATGCTGGCCGTGTTGGGTGTATCGCATATATCCGAAGAGTGGAGTATTTTAAAAGCCTTTAATCCCTATTATGCTGTAAAAATTTTAACCATTTACCCTAAAGGTTTTTGGTTGCTGGGTGCAGTATTTTTATGTACCACAGGTGCCGAAGCTTTGTACAGCGATCTTGGGCATTGTGGCCGGGCCAATATTCGCTACACCTGGATCTTTGTAAAAGCAACTTTAATACTAAACTATCTTGGCCAGGGCGCCTGGCTGCTGCATAATAACACCGGAAAAGTATTTGCCACCGGCGAATTATTGGAAAAAATACCCGGCGCTTTAGAAATGCGTAATCCTTTTTTTGAGCTGATGCCGCAATGGTTTTTGTTAGCAGGTATTATTATTGCTGCACTGGCTGCTATTATTGCAAGCCAGGCTTTAATCAGCGGATCTTTTACCTTAATTAGTGAGGCGATAAGGCTTAACCTGTGGCCCAAAATGAAAATTAATTATCCCAGCGAAGCTAAGGGACAATTATTTATACCAGGCATCAATACTTTACTGTTTGCAGGTTGTGTAGGTATTGTGTTGTACTTTCAAAATTCCGGTGCTATGGGTGCGGCGTATGGTCTTGCCATTACCTTATGTATGCTGGCTACCACAATTTTGTTTAGTAATTACATGATTTCCCGAAGAAATAAACCGGTTTTAATTTATCTTTTTTTAGCTGTATTTATAACTATTGAAATAAGTTTTTTAATTGCCAATTTAGAAAAATTTCCTCATGGCGGTTATGTTACTTTAATTGTAGGTGGTGGTTTATTTGCTGTAATGTATGTATGGTACAGGGCACGTAAAATTAAAAACCGCTACGTAGAGTTTGTAAGGCTGGAGGAATATATTCCTAAGCTGGAAGAACTGAGCAATGATATTACAGTACCCAAATATGCCACTCACTTAGTGTATTTAACCAGTGCCAACAACCCTAAAGAAATTGAGCATAAAATTATCTACAGCATTTTAAGCGGCAAACCCAAACGTGCCGACATTTACTGGTTTGTGCATGTAGATACTTTGGATGATCCTTACACCAGCGAATATTCCGTTGAACATATTATTCCAAACGATATCATCAGGGTGGAATTCAGATTGGGTTTTAGGGTAGCTCCTAAAATTAATTTAATGTTTAAAAAAGTGGTGGAAGATTTAGTGGCCAACAGGGAAGTGAATGTGACCAGCCGTTACGAAAGCCAGCAGCGTAACAATGTTACCGGCGATTTTCAGTTTGTGGTAATGGAAAAATTCTTATCGCAGGACAATGAATTGCCTTTCTTTGAAAAAGTGATCATGCGTTTATATTTCTGGGTAAAAGAAATATCATTAAGTGAAGAAAAAGGTTTTGGACTGGAACAAAGTAAAGTACAGGTAGAAAAATTTCCGTTGATAGTGGCACCGGTTAGCAAGATGAAGCTGAAAAGGATTTATTTAGACGAAGAAGAAGAGGAGGCATAAAATGAAAAGTATTACTGCTACAGAACTTGCCCGGCTTATAGATAGCAAAAGTGATTTTCAGTTGATTGATGTACGGGAACCTGAAGAGCATGCCGCATTTAATATCGGCGGCCTGTTAATTCCGCTTAACGAAATTGTACAGCAGGCAGGTAAAATTGCTGCAGATAAACCTGTTATTATTTATTGCCACCACGGCATCCGCAGCCAGATTGCTATACAGCGCCTGCAGGAAAAATTCGCATTTACTAACCTTATTAATCTTATTGGCGGCACAGCTGCATGGGAAAAACAGTTTACCCCTAACCCCTAAAGGGGAATCATCGATGTTTTATGAATATGTATTGTGGTTAATGTTATAATAGCTAATTTAACAGCATGTATTTAACTGTCAACTACAAACTATCAACTACCAACTAACCCTTGCTTTACATCATTCTCTATATCATTGGCGGTATTGCTGTACTTTCTGTTATCATTTATTTTGTACAGGAAAAATTTATTTTTAAGCCCGAAAAACTGCATGCTGCTTTTGAATATAAATATGATGCCCCATTTAGAGAGCTTTTTTTTGATGTAGAAGAAGGGGTGAGTATAAACGGCCTGCATTTTCATGTAGAAAAACCTCACGGGCTGGTACTGTATTTTCATGGCAACAGCCGCAGCATAAAAGGCTGGGCAAAATATGCCAAAGATTTTTACCGCTATAATTATGATGTGGTATTGGTTGATTACCGTGGCTTTGGTAAAAGCACCGGCAAGCGTAGCGAAAAAGATATGCTGAAAGACATGCAGTTTGTATATGACACTTTAACCAAAACCTATCCGCAAAACCACCTGATAGTTTATGGCCGCAGCCTGGGCAGCGGCTTTGCAGTAAAACTGGCTGCAGATAATACGCCACGCTATTTAATATTGGATGCACCTTATTATAGTTTTAAAAAAACGATTGAACGCTTTTTACCCATACTGCCGGTAAAATATATTTTACGGTATCATTTACGTACCGATAAATGGCTGCCTAAAGTAAATTGCCATACTTATATTCTGCATGGCACCAAAGACTGGCTGATACCCATCAGCAATAGTGAGAAACTGCAAAAAATAAATCACCGTAAAATAACTTTGATACGCATACATGGCGGCGGACATAATAACCTGCCCACTTTTCCGGAGTATCATAATTTTATAAGAGATATTTTAAGCCCCTAAATCCCCTGAAGGGGACTTTTACAATCTGATTTATGAAGAATATTAAAAATAATAACAGCTATTCGAAAAGCCCCTTTAGGGGTTTGGGGCGCTGGATAAAAATAATTGTATTGTTGTATAGCATTATCGGCCTTGCATTGTATTACCTGCAGGAAATTTTTTTATTTCACCCCGTAAAACTGGCTGCTGATTATGTCTATAAGTTTGACGGACCTTTTGAAGAACTGAACATTCCCTTTAATGAAAAAGATACGATGAACCTGGTGAAATTTTTTCCCAAAGATTCGGTAAGAAAAGGAGTGGTATTATACTATCATGGCAATAAGGAAAATATTGGGCGTTATGCAAAATTTGTAAGCAATTTTACAAAACATGGTTACGAAGTGTGGATGGAGGATTATCCCGGCTTTGGAAAAAGTACAGGAGAACGGACAGAGAAAAAATTATACCAGCAGGCCATGGCTGTGTATACTATGGCAGCAGGTAAATATGGTAAAGACAGTATTATAGTTTATGGCAAATCTTTTGGTACCGGCATTGCGGCATATGTAGCAGCAAATACCAGGTGCAAAAGGCTGATAATGGAAACACCTTATTACAGTATCCCCAACCTGTTTGGTTGTTATGCCCCCATTTATCCTACACAAAGAATGTCGGTATATAAAATTCCAACAAACGAATATTTACAGGAGGTAAGTTATCCTATAACTATTTTTCATGGTACCGATGATGGAGTAATACCTTACCGCTGTGCAGCAAAATTAAAAACTGTTTTAAAATCAACAGATGAATTTATAACCATTGAAAATGGTACGCACCATAATTTAGCAGAGTTTGATCTGTATAAAAGAAAACTGGATAGTTTGTTAAACCTCCGATAGGCGTACCATTTTTTTTGTAACGGTTAATGCATATTTGCATCCCACTTTCAATGCATAATTTTCCTTGCCATGGCTTACCGGAAAATCAAAACATACCGGATAATTATATTCCGCAATAACTTCTTTTAGTACATCATGCACAGTTTTGCCAAAAGGCCGCTCGGTATCTTTCATATCGGTAAAGCCACCAATTATTAAACCGGCAAGCTGTTTTAGTTTACCACTTCGTTTTAACTGGTACAGCATCCTGTCGATACTGTAAATGTATTCGCCGATATCTTCTATAAATAAAATTTTATTTTTTGTGTTAATGTCGGATGCAGTTCCGGTTAAATGTGCCAGTAAAGAAAGATTACCGCCAACCAGCTCGCCATTTGCTGTACCTGTTTTATTAAAGGTATGTGCAGCACAGGTGTACTTTGCTTTTTTACCCACCAATGCTTTTTGTAAAGATTGTACATATTCGTTTTTAAAACCCTCATCATTAAAAGCTGCTGCCATTGGTGCATGCAATGTTGCAATTTTCAGGTTGCTGTAAATATGGCTGTGCAAAACGGTAATATCGCTAAAGCCGATTATCCATTTAGGTTTCTTTTTAAATTTTGTAAAATCGAGGGTATCAATTATCCGCCCCATACCATAGCCACCACGGCCGCATAAAATGGTATTGATATTTTCATCATCCAGCATGGCCTGCAGTTCATCTCTTCTGTCTTCATCTGTTGCACTAAAATAATTACTGGAGTTACTGCCTAATGTTTTACCAACCATTACCTGGTAACCCCATTGCTGCAAAATAGTAATGCAGGTTGCCGCTTTTTCTTTTGCCATATATCCTGCCGGGCATGTTATACCAATGGTAGCGCCTTTTTTTAAATAGGGTGGAATTTTTATCATCTCATTTCTTTTAATGAACATTCATTTAATTGTACCGATAAACGGTGTTTAATACCGCACTTCAACGCAAAATTATCTTTTTGATGCCCCACTGGAAAATCAAAACAAACAGGGTAATTAAATTCCTTTACTTTTTCCAGCACAATCTCATACAGGTTCTTTCCAAATTCTTCAGCCGGGTCTTCGGCTGGTTTTACTTTAAAGCCCCCTATTATCAATGCTTTTAGTTTATTTAATTTACCGGTGCGTTTCAGGTTCCAGAACATGCGGTCGATACTGTAAAGATATTCGCCGGTATCCTCCACAAATAAAATTTTACCATCGGTGTTAATATCGCTTTTACTCCCTGCCAGTGTTTCAATGGTTTTTAAATTGCCCCCGGTTAAAATGCCTTCAGCAACACCCGTTTTATTTTTATCGTTCGGTACAGCTTTGTACAGCATCTTTTCTCCCGTCAAACATTTTTGTATCGATTCAATGGTTTCAACCTGTACCGGCTCAGCCTTGCTCCAGTCTTTTGGAAAACTGTTACACATTTTGGAGTGTATGGAGGCAATACCAAAATTTTTAATCAGGTGCGAATGAATTACGGTTGCATCACTAAAGCCAATGATCCATTTAGGCTGTGCAGTAAATTTTTTAAAATCCAGTGCATCAATTATCCGCACCGCACCATAACCACCCCTTGCACACATAATGGCTTTTACGGTTTTATCATCCAGCATTTGCTGAAAATCCTGTACCCGTTCTTCATCTGTACCACCAAACGTAAAATCTTTTTTGCCTACGGTACTGCCAATTTTAATTTCAAAACCCCACTCTTTCAGTTTTGTAATTGCCGGTTGAATATCTTCTACAGTAATAAAACCGGCCGGGCAGGTAATGCCAACGATATCGCCTTTTTTTAAATAAAGTGGTTTTGTAATGGCCCATTCCTCATCGAGGTTTGCAGGAGCTGCCCAAACAGCTGAAGGCTGCAGTAAGGCCGCTGCCGGTAAAATTGAACTGATAAACTGTTTCCTTTTCATCTCTTTAATTATTAAAAATACGGTTTTCAAAAACAAAATATTACATCATTGTAAATGCCTACTTACTAACAAATGTTTATAATATCATGATGTATCACATACACGTTTGCTTGAATCTGTAAAAACTATTCTCTTTCTTTATGGTACGATTGCTAACCAAATAAATTGCTGCTATGAAAGAATCTCTTTATTTAGCCGACCTGGATAAGGTGGGCCTTGCCGACATTGAACATGTTGGCGGAAAAAATGCCTCTCTCGGCGAAATGCTGCAAAACCTTACCAGCCTTGGCATACAAATACCCAACGGATTTGTTATTACTGTCGCCGCCTACCGGGAATTTATCAGGTATAATAACCTTGATGAAGCCATCCGCAATATCATTAACCAGATAAAACTGGATGATATTGAATCGCTGCGGCGTGGAGGTTTGCTGGCGAGACAATTATTAAAGAATGCAAAATTTCCAAGAGAGTTAAGCGATGCCATCATTAAAAAATACTATGAACTCAGTAAAACCTACGACCAGGATATGACTGATGTAGCAGTGCGTTCATCTGCCACTGCCGAAGATTTACCCGATGCTTCCTTTGCAGGGCAGCAGGAAACCTATCTTAACGTACGTGGCCCGGCACCTTTGATGAATGCAGTACGAAATTGTTTTGCTTCTATTTTTACCGACAGGGCAATAAGTTACCGCCAGAGTTTTGGTTACGATCATTTTAGCATCGGCCTTTCGGTATGTGTGCAAAAAATGGTGCGTAGCGATCTGGGTGCTTCGGGAGTAGCATTTTCTTTAGATACGGAAAGTGGATTTAAAGATGTAGTGGTGATAAATGCATCTTTTGGTTTAGGCGAAATGATTGTGCAGGGTTCAGTATCGCCTGATGAATATATTGTGTTTAAGCCGGCATTGCAAAAAGGGTTCAGCAGCATCATCGAAAAAAAGTTAGGTAAAAAAGATAAGATGATGGTGTATGGCGATAACCCGGATGAAAGGGTACAGATCATTCCAGTAGAAAGGCCATTGCAGCAACGTTATTGTTTAAAAGATGAAACGATTCTCCAGCTGTCGCAATGGGTTACAAAAATTGAAGCCTATTACACCAAACTAAAAGGCCATTGGTGCCCTATGGATGTAGAGTGGGCACTTGACGGACTTTCTAAAGAATTATTTATTGTACAGGCAAGACCGGAAACTATTCATTCAAGAAAAGATTTTTCTAAAATAACAGAGTATATCATGGATGCTTCTTCTCCACGAAAAACCTTGTTTAAAGGAATAGCCGTGGGGGATAAAATCGGTACCGGAAAAGTATCAATTTTATTTTCGTTAGATAAAAGGATAACCGAAGGACATGAGTTTAAAGCCGGTGATGTATTGGTTACAGATATGACAGACCCCGACTGGGAACCGATAATGAAAAAAGCATCTGCTATTATAACCAATAAGGGTGGCCGCACCTGCCATGCAGCAATTGTTGCAAGAGAATTGGGTGTGCCTGCCATTGTAGGTTGTGGTGTGGCTACAGAATTATTAACCGATGGGCAGGTGGTCACAGCTTCCTGCGCCGAAGGTGATGAAGGTATTATATATGAAGGTAATGTACCTTTTACAAAAATAGAAACTGATCTGAAAGATCTGCCGAAAGTAAAAACACCTATCATGCTCAATGTGGCTTCGCCAAACCTGGCATTCAGGTTTTCGCATTTACCCAATGCGGGTGTGGGCTTGGCAAGAGAAGAATTTATCATCAACAATTATATACAGGCGCATCCTTTGGCTTTGATGCAGCATAAAAACCTGGGTGATGCAGAGCTGAGCAGTACCATAAAAAAGATGATAACAGGATTTGATAACGAGGAAGATTTTTTTATTAAAAAGCTTAGCTATGGTATAGCAAAAATTGCGGCTTCTTTTTATCCCAATAAGGTTATCGTTCGTTTCAGCGATTTTAAAAGCAATGAATATTACAATTTATTAGGTGGAAAATATTTTGAGCCGCATGAAGAAAATCCTATGATTGGGTGGCGTGGTGCCAGCAGGTATTATTCGCCAAAGTATAAAGAAGCATTTGGTATGGAATGTAAAGCCATAAAAAGAGTTAGAGAAGAAATGGGCCTGCACAATGTGGTGGTGATGATTCCTTTTTGCAGAACGGTGGAAGAATTGCACAGGGTACATGAAGTGATGAAAGAATATGGCCTGGAAAGAGGTAAGGAAGGGCTGGAATTATTTTTAATGGCAGAGATACCATCCAATATTATCATGGCCGAAGAATTTTCAAAACATATTGATGGATTTTCTATTGGCTCCAATGATCTTACACAATTAACCCTCGGGCTCGACAGGGATTCTTCGCTGGTGGCACATTTGTATGATGAACGTAATCCTGCAGTAAAAGAATTGTTACGGATGCTTATCGCCACTGCAAAAAAAATGAAAGTAAAAGTGGGTATTTGCGGCCAGGGGCCCAGCGATTTCCCCGACTTTGCACAGTTTCTTGTTGAGTTAGGCATCGACAGTATTTCTGTTACTCCGGATTCGGTCATTAAAACGGTAAAGGCAATTGCTGCGGTAGAAAAAACGCTGGGATAATTACTTTTTTATTGTTAAAAACAGCCATCGGTTTATGATGGCTGTTTTTGTTTGGGCAATGAGTTGCTTTACGGTATTTTTGCACCCACAATGAACAATCCTAAAAGATATTTAGTTACAGCTGCATTACCGTATGCCAATGGCCCGGTGCATATCGGTCATCTGGCCGGCTGTTATTTGCCTGCAGATATTTATGTGCGTTATTTAAGAGCACAAAAGAGAGATGTGAAATTTATTGGTGGCAGCGATGAGCATGGTGTGCCCATCACCATCCGTGCCATGAAGGAAGGTATTACACCGCAGCAGGTGGTGGACAGGTATCATGCCATTATTAAAGAAAGCATGGCGCAAATGGGTATTTCGTTTGATATTTATTCCCGTACTTCCAATAAAGTGCATCATGAAACAGCATCGGCATTTTTTAAAAAAATGTATGATGATGGTTTGTTTGAAGAAAAAGAAACGGAGCAATACTATGATGAAAGCACTAAAACATTTTTAGCCGATAGATATATTGTTGGTACCTGCCCGGTTTGCGCCAATCCAAATGCGTATGGCGACCAGTGTGAAAAATGTGGCAGCGCTTTATCTCCTGAACAATTAATAAATCCAAGAAGTGCATTGAGCGATGCAGTTCCGGTAAAAAAAACTACCAAACACTGGTATTTTCCTCTGCAAAACTATGAAGCCTGGTTGAAGGAATGGATAATTGATGGACATAAGGAGTGGAAGAATAATGTTTATGGTCAATGCAAAAGCTGGTTAGATAGTGGCTTGCAACCAAGAGCAATGACCAGGGACAGCAACTGGGGAATAAAAGTGCCGTTGCCCGATGCAGAAGGTAAAGTATTGTATGTATGGTTTGATGCACCGATAGGCTATATCAGTGCTACTAAAGAATTAACAGATCAATGGGCAGACTACTGGTGCAAGGACGACACAAAACTGGTTCATTTTATTGGTAAGGATAATATCGTTTTTCATTGTATTATTTTTCCGGCAATGCTTAAAGCGCATGGCAATTTTGTGTTGCCAGATAATGTGCCGGCCAATGAGTTTTTAAATATTGAAGGCGAGAAAGTAAGTACCAGCCGCAACTGGGCGGTGTGGGTGCATGAGTATATTAAAGATTTTCCCGGATGCGAAGATGTATTGCGCTATGTGCTTTGCGCTAATGCACCAGAAACAAAAGACAATGATTTTACCTGGAAAGATTTTCAGGATAGGAATAACAGCGAGCTGGTAAGCATTTTTGGTAATTTTGTAAACCGCACCTGGGTGTTGATGCATAAATTATGTGGCGGCAAAGTGCCTAAACTGCATGATGATATTTTAGATGAGAAGGATAAAGCTTTAATAGAAGCAATTCAAAAGTCAAAAATCAAAATTGAAAATCTTCTTGAGGAGTACAAGTTCAGGGATGCTTTGTTTGAGGTGATTGACCTCAGCCGTAAGGGAAACAAATACATGCAGGAAAAAGAACCTTGGATATTAGCTAAATCAATAGGTTCATCAAATTTTGGACTTGATGAACAAGCAATTGCCACACAAAAAGAAATTGATAATTGTTTACACCTTTGTTTACAATTAACAGCGAACCTTGCAATTTTTATCAATCCTTTTTTACCTGATACAGCAAAGAAAATGATAGGTATGATGAAGGTGGTTGATAAAATGCTGGATTGGGAAAATGCCGGAAAGATAAAATTGCTAAGTGTGGGCTATTCATTAAGAGAGCCGCAATTATTGTTCAGGAAAATTGAAGATGAAGAAATAGTGGCACAGGTAGAAAAATTAAAAGCAGGATTAGTAAAACCAACAGAAACAAGAATGGAAGAAAAACAAGAAGATGCTTCAAATCTAAAATCAGAAATAGTGTATGACGACTTTGCAAAGATTGATTTGAAAGTAGGAACAATTGTAGCTGCCGAAAAAGTGGAGAAAGCAGATAAGTTATTACAACTGCAGGTTGATCTGGGTTTTGAAACAAGAACTATTGTTAGTGGTATTGCATTGCATTTTCAGCCGCAGGATATTGTTGGAAAACAAGTTGTTGTAGTTGCTAATTTAGCACCAAGAAAAATGAGGGGTATTGAAAGTAATGGAATGATATTAATGGCAGAAGACAATACCGGTAAACTGCATTTTGTAAAACCTGAAGCGGTAATAAATGCGGGTGCTGGCGTTAGCTGATAATAGACTACAGTATATATGGAATAGTAATATTTAAAGTACAGCCATTGTCAGGGAAAGTATTGATCTCTACTTTACCGTTATAGGCATCTATCCTGTTAAAGATGTTGATAAAGCCAATGCCGCTTGGCTTTTGTTTTGCTTTATCAAAGCCAATACCGTTATCACTTATTATAAGGCAGCACTGATTATTTTTTTCTGTTAATGATATATTTGCAACAGAAGCTCTGGAATATTTTATAATATTATTACTCTGCTCCTGTATAATTCTGAAAACCACCAGTTGTTGCTCCTGGGTTAATTTGTCAATAACGGTTTCATCAATGTTAAGGCTAACATCTATATCGTTAAACTGCTTCATGTTTCTGCATACATCCGAAATACTTTGATTAAGTCCGACAGTTTTTACGATTGATGAATTGAGCCTTTTTGATAAAGCTCTTATTTCTTCCACCGCCTGCAATATATATTCCGAAGCATTTTCTAAAAGATCCTTTCCATCATCATTGCTTTTTGCAGCATTTATATGAAGCCTGGCACTCATCAGCAACTGGTTTACATTGTCATGCAGCTCCGCACTTATCATCCCTCTTTCCTTTTCCTGGGCATCGATAGTGGCCTGGTTAATGAGTTTTTGTTTTTGTACCTGCTCGTTCAGTAATTGCAGTTCCAGTTTTTTTCTATCTGTAATATCCTGTATAGAACCAATTAAACGTACCGGCTTTTTGTTTTCATATACTGCAAACCCTTTGTCTAAAATATACCGGTAAGTACCATCAGCATACAAAAACCGGTATTCATCTTTCCAGTTTTTTTTGTTGGCTTTTAAAGCGTTTTCTACATTTTGCTTTACCATCTCCTTATCATCTGGATGAATCTTATCCAGCCACCAGTTTAAATTTTCTTTTACCTGTACTTTACTATATCCTGAAATTTTATAAAAAGCCTCACTACGGTAAATCTCATTTGTTTTTAAATCAAAATCCCAAATCGCCTCCGAAGTGGCATTAATTACATAAGCATACCGGTCATGCATTTTCTCTATTTCCTTACGGGCTGTAATGTCCACCGCCTGGCCTCCAATAAAGCGTTTACCATCGGCTGTTGTAAATATAAAAGTGTTTGAAACAAAGTGTATAATGCTGCCATCACTTTTTGTCAGCGAGTGCTCGGATACTGCAGGCTTATTATGTTTTAATATTTCTTTATTTCTTGCAATTAATTTTTTAGCCAGCTTTTCAGGAAAAACGGCTGATAAATGTAGTCCTGTAGGGTCACCTTTAAAATTGGTAGATTCGGTATAGGCTTTATTGGCAAAAACTATAATGTCGTTTTCATCATACACCCAGCTTCCGGTTTGGCTGTTTGCCATAAACATTTCAAACAGATTTTTATCTGCGTTGGCCGAAAGCAATGGCAGGGAAATCTCTCCTGAAGCTTTATAGCTTACAGACAGGTAGGCCTCTTGATTTTCTGTTTGTTTAATGATTTTTCGACTCATGATACCGGATTAAAAACTCAGTTATTGTTTCAGTTTTAATGTTCAATCAGCTGCTATAAAAAATTTAATTAATTTATTGTTGGCTGACATGGAATGATCCAAACTCTAAAAAACATAAACGTAGTTTTTCATTTTTTAGTATGTTAATTATACGCACTATTGCGTTTTTTCACGCTTTACTGCTATCTTCGAAATAAAATTAGTTGTTTAGCTAACTAATTTGAAGGAATACCTTTAATTTTGTAAATACATAATCAATTGCAGATATGAAAAGAGTAATTAAAAAAGTAGCTGTACTAGGTAGCGGCGTAATGGGCAGCCGTATTGCATGTCATTTTGCAGGTGTGGGATTAAAAGTGTTGCTATTGGACATTCAACCAAAAGATACAGCCTCAGATGCAAAACCAGCAGAAAAAAATAAAATAGTTAATGATGCTTTAACTGCGGCCATAAAATCAAATCCATCCCCGGTTTATACAAAAGACGTTGTAAAAAAAATAACCACGGGAAACTTTACCGATAACATGAAAGATATTGCCGATTGCGACTGGGTGATAGAAGTAGTGGTGGAAAGGCTGGATATAAAACAATCAGTTTTTACAGAAGTGGAAAAATACCGTAAGCCAGGTACATTAATAACATCCAATACATCCGGCATTCCAATTCACATGATGGCAGAAGGAAGAAGTGATGATTTTAAAAAACATTTTTGCGGTACACATTTTTTTAATCCGCCACGGTATTTACGTTTACTGGAAATTATTCCTACTCCATTTACAGATACTGCAGTAGTTGATTTTTTAATGGATTATGGAAGTTTGCAACTAGGTAAAACAACGGTATTGTGTAAAGATACCCCGGCATTTATTGCTAACAGAATCGGTGTGTTTGGAATGATGGCAATAATGAATGCGATGGAAAAACTACAGTTGAATGTAGATGAAATTGATGCCTTGACAGGCCCGGTAATTGGTAGGCCAAAATCTGCAACATTCCGTACTGCTGACGTAGTTGGTATCGATACCCTGGTAAAAGTGGCAAAGGGTGTTGCTGATAATTGCCCTACTGATGAAGCCAGGGCTGTATTCAATATTCCGGTATGGTTAAATAAAATGGTAGAGGATAATTGGTTGGGAGATAAAACAGGGCAAGGATTTTTTAAAAAGACAAAAGGTGCTGCAGGCGAAAAAGAAATTCTAACCTTGAATTTGCAAACCCTGGAATATGGTGCCAGGCAAAAACCAAAATTCGCCACGCTTGAAACTGCAAAACCAATAGATGATTTAAAGTTGCGATTGAAAGCCTTGTGCGCAGGCACAGATAAAGCAGGTGAGTTCTATCGCCAGTTCCACTACAATTTATTTTCTTATATCTCTCATCGTATTCCCGAGATCAGTGATGAACTCTATCGTGTTGATGATGGAATGATGGCAGGCTTTGGCTGGGAGATTGGTGCTTTTGAAAGCTGGGATACATTAGGTGTTGCAAAAACTGTTGAAGCTATGAAAGCTGCTGGCTATAAAGTAGCAGTATGGGTAGATGAAATGCTGGCAAGCGGCGCAATATCTTTCTATAAAGTAGAAAATGGCAAACGCTTATGTTATGATGTTGCCAGCAAAACTTATAAAGCATTACCGGGTGGCGATGCCTTTATAGTAATGAAGAATTTTGAAAATGAAACCGTTTGGAAAAATTCGGCATGCAGAACTTACCATTTAGGTGATGATGTATTGGGATTAGAATGGTACACCAAAATGGGTAGCATTGGTGGCGAGGTTTTAGAAGGTATTCAAAAATCAATTGCACTTGCAGAAGAAAAATATAAAGGATTGGTTATTGCAAACGATGGTGCCAACTTTAGTGCCGGTGCAAATGTGGGCATGATTTTTATGCTGGCTATTGAACAGGATTACGATGAGATTGATATGGCAATACGGATGTTTCAGAATACGATCATGAGAGTACGCTACTCATCTATACCGGTTGTAGTAGCACCGCATGGGTTAGCTCTGGGTGGTGCCTGCGAAATGAGTTTGCATGCCGATAAAGTAATTGCAGCTGCAGAAACTTATACTGGTTTGGTAGAAGTAGGCATTGGTGTAATTCCAGGTGGTGCAGGCACCAAGGAATTTGTATTACGTGCCGCAGATGAAATGCATGATGGGGAAGTAGATACACTGACATTACAAAACCGCTTTTTAACCATCGCAACTGCAAAAGTAGCCACCTCGGCACAGGAAGCATACGAGTTGGGTATTTACAGAAAAGGAAGAGACCAGGTAAGTTTAAATCCGGGCAGGCGTATTGCAGAAGGAAAACAGGCTGTTATTGATTTGTATAATGACGGTTATGTAATGCCGGTACAACGTAATGATATCCGGGTGCTGGGTCGCAGTGCATTGGGGGCTATGCATGCAGGTATCAATGGCATGTGGCGTGGTAAATATGCAACCGATCATGATGTTACTGTGGCTAAAAAATTAGCTTATGTAATGTGTGGCGGCGATTTAAGTGAACCGCAGTTGGTAAGCGAAGAATATTTATTGAACCTGGAAAGAGAAGCATTCCTTTCTTTATGTGGAGAGAAAAAGACACTGGAAAGAATACAGAGTGTGTTAAAGAGCGGTAAGCCGTTGAGAAATTAATTTAACAAAGAGCGATAAAAAATAAAGAGCATTGGATATTTCATCCGGTGCTTTTTTTTATATTTAAAGTATGAAGGAGGTACAGCAACCAGATTTCTTACTTACTACAAAAAGATAAACAGCGTAAATGGGTACTATCGAATTAGACAAACATTCAAAACAACTCTTCATCTATTCTAATATTTTGTTGTATGGCAACATGGCAACAGAATCGTTAGCAAAACAATGTGCCGATGAAATTGAAACAATGTGGAACGAACCCAAAGCGATAGTAAAATTCAAAGATGAAAATTATACAGCTGTCTTTGTTATAAAAGGATATTTATTTACACAGCTTACACCCGAAGATATTTTTGAAAACAGGAACCCCCGGAACAATTATTTCAGGGTAGAGGAATTTGTACACGGTAATATTTCATTTGTAGATGGCCTGGGTTGTAATACAGGTTTATTTAAAATGGAAAACCTGTATCCGGGTTCCACTACAGCAGCGCATGAATATGGCCATACTTTAGGGCTCGATCATCCGGAAGATATGGATCTGCGGGGAAAAGGGGTGCCCGGCATTATGTATCCCCGTGGTACTTTGGTAGATCCGCAATATCAATACGAACCCCATGTTGCAGCCGGTACAAAAGGCGGAACCATGCACCCGATGCACCGCCGGGTAAAGCAGCAGGATATTGACCTGCTTAAATTAAACCAGTTTAATTTCGCTAATCCACAACTGGTAATTGGAAATTATTCTGCCGTTTATCATCAGGCACATAATTCTAATGAAGCTTAATTGTATCTTACAGCAAATTTTAAAACCCTTAAAATAAATTGCCCGTGTCTGCAATACTTTCTATTGAAAATTTAAGTAAAAATTACGGTGCAGTTAAAGCATTGCAAAACGTAAGTTTTACAGTGCCTGCCCAAACGGTGTTTGGCATTTTAGGCCCTAACGGCAGTGGTAAAACCACTTTGCTGGGTATTGTTATGGATGTTTTAAAAGCAACCAGTGGCGGTTATTCCTGGCGGGGTGAACAAAGCACTGCTGAAGTAAGAAAAAAAATAGGTACGCTTTTAGAAACGCCAAATTTTTATCACTACCTGAGTGCGGAAGATAATTTGAAGATTGCCGCTAAAATAAAAGGCAAGGGCGAAGAAGATATTGACAGGGTTTTACATACTGTAAATCTTTACCAGCGTAAATCTTCAAAGTTCAATACTTATTCTTTAGGTATGAAGCAAAGGCTGGCCATTGCTTCTGCCTTACTGGGCGACCCCGAAATTTTAGTTTTTGATGAGCCAACGAATGGATTGGATCCTGCCGGTATTGCCGAAATACGGGAGTTGATAAAAGAACTGAACCGCAAAGGTAAAACCATCATTATGGCCAGCCATATATTGGATGAAGTGGAAAAAGTTTGTTCGCATGTTGCCATAATTCAAAAAGGGGTATTAAAAACGGTAGGTTCTGTTAGAGATGTAATGAATACCAGCGGCAGTGCAGAAGCGGTTACAACTGTTTTAGTGGAGCTGAGTGCAGCTGATAATTATGCATTAAAAAATGTGTTACAACGAA
The DNA here is from genome assembly GCA_017983695.1 of Ferruginibacter sp. Lineage (GTDB taxonomy): Bacteria > Bacteroidota > Bacteroidia > Chitinophagales > Chitinophagaceae > Ferruginibacter. Next base: position 58,914 of record JAGOAX010000005.1, on the reverse strand, counting down.
TGGTTGGTGTAGAAGAAGTAATTACAATGGACCATCATTTACAAATAACCTGCAGGGATAATATTAACGCCGAAGCAGTGAATAAATTTTGTTTTGAAAATGGTATCGTGTTAAACCAGCTTAACGAAAAAAGAAAATCGCTGGAAACAAGATTTTTGGAAATTACCGGTAATCAAAGCGACAGATAATAATTACAATATTTTTAAAAATAATTTATGCTTAATCTTTTTAAAATTGAATGGCTTAAAATAAAAACCTATCGTACTTTCTGGATTTTATTTTTAGGGTTTCTGATATTCTTTCCGCTGGCATTTTATTTTTCTGCCAGTAAGTATATGGAAGCTATGTCTTCAAGATCAGCAAAAGTGGAAGAAGAAATTTTAAAGGCCATGCTTGATGCTCCTTTTGTGTTTCCAAAAGTGTGGCATGCAGCAAGCTGGATGGGGGGCTTGTTTTTTATACTGATCGGTATGCTGTTCATATTATTGATCACAAACGAAGTGCAATACCGTACCCACAGGCAAAATATTATCGATGGCTGGAGCAGGATGGATTTTTTAAAGGCAAAATTTTCGTTGGTAATATTTTTTGTTCTAGTAAGTACACTACTGGTTTTTTTATGTGGTTTTTTAGTTGGTATTACCTTTTCTACTTCAAAAGCCGGCATATTTGATGGCGTTTATCAGGTAGGTTACTTTGCATTGATGGCCACATTGTATTTAATGCTGGCATATCTTGTTGCAATACTGGTAAAGCGTACCGGCCTGTCTATAATAATTTATTTTGCAATCGTCTGTATTCTTGATAATGTATTGTGGTTAATATTTACTTTAAAAGATAGCCAGATAGGTTATTTTATGCCATTGGAGGCTGTAGATTCCCTGGTGCCCAATCCTTTTAAACCAAGAATTATGGAGAGAAGAACAGTGGCAGATTATACTTTAATAATTGCAGCGGCACTTTATATTGCTGCATATTTTTACATCATCATCAGCTATTTCCGTAAAACAGATTTAAAGACCTAGTTTATTTTTTACTACATTTTCCAATGCAGTTTCAATGGTTTTAAATTGAAAATTAAAACCGGCATCCTGTATTTTTTTGCAACTTACAGTGGAGCTTTTTAATATTTCAATACTTCTGCCACCCAGCATCAATTGTAAAATAAATGTGGGTACATGTACAGGCAAATAAAATTTGCCTTTCATTTTTTTAGCCAGTGTTATAGTTAAGTTTTTATTATTTACAGGTTTTGGCGCTACGGCATTATATACGCCATGCAGCTGTTCGTTTTCTATAGCAAATAAAAATAAGTTGCACAAGTCATCAATATGTATCCAGCTTATTATTTGTTTACCATTACCTAAAATTGCTGCAATTCCAAAACGCAGCGGATTCATAAACTCTTTTAAAGCACCACCATCTTTACTTAGCACAATTCCAATGCGCAATTTTACCAGCCGCTTGTTTAACTGTGTTACCGGCTCCATACTTTCTTCCCATAATTTACAGGTCTCTCCTAAAAAACTATCATCTGCTGGCTCTTCTTCTGTATGTACATTTTCACCAGTGTTGTACCAGCCAATTGCACTGGCGCTGATCACTGCTTTTACCTTATTCGTGTTGTTCTTTAAACTATCTACAATAAGTTTGGCGCTTTCTGCACGGCTGCTTACAATTTCTTTTTTGTAAGCTGTTGTCCATTTTTTATCCATTACGCCTGCGCCTGCCAGGTGAATGATATAATCTGCGGCCTGCAGGGCTGCAATATCTATTTCCTGTTTTTTTATATCCCAATGTGCAAAGCTCAGGTTGCTTTGTGTTATCGACTTTGCATTACTCTCCGCCTTGCTGCGGCTAAGTATGATCACCTTGTATCCCTTATCCAGCAAAAGCCTGCTTAAAGCCACGCCTACCAATCCTGTACCGCCGGTTATTAATACTGTCTGCATTTTTTAATTATTTTAACGGTTTATGTAAAAACAAAATTCAGTACATCTTGTTCAGTGTAATGTAATGGTATTGGTTTTTATATCGTAATTTTAATGTAAACATTCTACTTCATGAAACGGTTTTTTTTAAGCATAGTATTGTTTATGGTATTACCTTTTGCTGCATTATGCCAAAAGGTTACTTACTCCGATTTTGAGCAGGAAGACAGCAGGGATATTAATTTTGAGGTAATAGGGAAAATGAATGGTAATTTTTTGGTGTATAAAAATGTAAGAAAATGGCGCCATAAGATCAACATTTTTGGTGATGACATGAAAATTAAGGAAACCATCAAGCTTGAATTTATGCCTGAGAAAACCTTTAACGTAGATTTTGTTATTTACCCTGGTCATTTTTACATGATTTATCAATACCAGAAAAAAAATGTATTGTATTGCATGGGTGTAAAAATGAATGGCGAAGGGAAAATGGTAGGAGAGCCGGTGCAAATGGATACCACACAAATTTCTGTATTTGCCGACAATAAAATTTACACCACCATTTACAGCGAGGATAAACAGAAAATAATGGTGTTTAAAATGCCAAAGAAGAATGACAAATACAGCCTGATATCCATGTTATTCAACAGCGATTTAAAAATGATTGCCAAAAGCCGGCAGGCCTTGGACTTTGATGACCGCAGGGATAACTTCAGCAATTTTTCTGTAGATAATGAAGGCACTTTTGTTTTTACCAAAGATTCTAAATCCGGTTTCAGAGATAACAGTAACAAATTAAGCCTGATGATTCAGGAATCTGCACAGGATACTTTTACCACTAAAGAAATTGATTTAAACAAGCACTATATTGATGAGGTAAAACTGCGGATAGATAATTTAAATAAGCGGTATCTCCTTAATACATTTTACTATAAAAGAAGCCGCGGTAATATAGAGGGGTTGTTTACTTATATATGGGATAAGCCGGCTGCCAAACCATTTATACAAGGCTTTACTGTTATAGGCGATACCCTGCGTAATGAAGTTAAAACAACAGGGCAATTGCGTTTTGCACTCGACGATTTTTTTATCCGGCAGGTTTTTGCAAAAAAGGATGGCGGATTTTTAATTACTGCTGAAGATTACTCCAGCCAAAACCGCGGCAATAATAATCCCTGGAACCGGTGGGATTATTTAAACAATTATTATTACGGTGCAAATTCGTATTATTATTACAATCCTTATACGGGCATGTACCGGCCATTAAACAGTTTTGGTAGCCAAAGTACAAGGTATTATTATTCAAACATTTTAATTTTAAGCCTGGATAAAACAGGGAAAATAGACTGGAGCCGTGTAATTCACAAAGATCAGTTTGATGATGACAACGATAATTTTTTATCTTACTCCACTATAAACAGTGGTGGCGAAATTCACTTTTTGTTTAATGACGATAAAAACAAAAACCAGATTATTGCCAACCACAGCATTTCTCCGGCAGGCGTATTAACACGTAACCCTACTTTAAAAAGCCAGGAACGTGGCTACGAGTTTATGCCCAGGTTAAGTAAACAGGTTAGTGCCAGCCAGTTGATTATCCCATGTGTGTACCGGGGTTATATCTGTTTTGCAAAGGTTGATTTATAAGCAGGCTATAGTCTTTAAAAATTCTTTTTATTCATTGCAATAATTAACCACCTTTGCATAGCATCGACGATTATTAATTTTTAACTCTTCATTCTCTGTGACAGGCACTTTTAAAGCCAACAATCCTTATAATACTTTTTTGTTGCTTGTTTATGGCATACTGCTTAAGCTGCCAATGTTTTTGCAACCTAAAGTGCCGCAGGAACAAATGATAGACGGCTTTTTGTACAGGGCCCTGTTAAAATGGCTGCAACCTGTTGCCGGAGCTTTTCCTATTATCTATGCCATTATTGCTTTTGCTTTACTGTATACACAGGCAGTTTCCTTTAATAAATTGGTGAATGAGTTAAGGCTGATGCAAAAACCAAATTACCTTACCGGCATGAGCTACCTGCTGGTTACCTCTTTGTTTACAGAGTGGAATATGTTATCATCTCCATTAATAATAAATACTTTATTAATTTGGGTATGGGCACGAATGAGTGGTTTACATAATGATGCTAATCCAAAAACCTCGTTGTTTAATATCGGTATTGCTATCGGGTTGGCAACTTTCTTTTACTTTCCATCACTGGCTTTTGCGGCATTGATCATTTTTGGGCTGGCCATCATCCGCCCTTTTAAATTATCTGAGTGGCTGATAGCCTTACTGGGTATTATGACGCCTTACTATTTTTTAGCAGCAGGTATTTTTTTAACAGATAAATGGAAGGGGTATAAATTTCCCGGCTTTGCAGTAACCAATCCCAAGTTTAACCAAACCAACTGGGCCTATATTGCCATTATTATTGTACTTATAACTTGCACTATTGGGTTTTTCTATGTGCAGCAAAATTTCAGGCGCCAGTTAATACAGGCCCGTAAAAGCTGGAACCTTATTTTTTTATACCTGCTGGTGGCTGTTTTTATCCCTTTCGTAAATGCCACCCATACTTTTGAATACTGGATATTATGTGCCGTGCCTTTATCGGCTTTGTTGGGAGCAGCTTTTCTTTACCCACTAAAAAAAACATTTCCACTCATTTTACACTGGGTAATGGTGGCATTTGTAATCGCAATAAGCTATTTCGTACCTCATTTAAAGCCGTAATTTGTACATTTGCCGAACAAATAAATGGTATCAACTCATTAATAAAAATAAGTACATGAAATTTGGTGTAGTAGTTTTTCCCGGTAGTAATTGCGACAGAGATATGATTGAAGCCCTGCAAAATGATCTGCAGCAGGAAGTAATTCAGCTTTGGCATAAAGACAAAAATATTGATATGTTTACCACAGACGACTGCATTGTATTACCCGGTGGTTTTAGTTATGGCGATTACCTGCGTTGTGGCGCAATAGCCCGGTTTAGCCCAATGATGCAAAGCGTAATTGAATTTGCCAATAAAGGCGGTAAAGTATTGGGCGTATGTAACGGGTTCCAGATTTTATGCGAAAGTGGTTTGTTACCCGGCGTTTTATTACGCAACAGCCAGCAACAGTTTGTTTGTAAAAATATTTTTATGAAGGAAGCCGCTTCGGAAAGTTGCGAAGCACTTAAAATTCCCGTGGCACATGGCGAAGGCAGGTATTTTGCCAACGACAAAACCCTGGAAGGCCTGGAAATGAACCGCCAGATAATTTATCGCTATTGTGATGAAAACGGTAAAATATCTGCAGAAAGCAATCCCAATGGTGCTATTCACAACATTGCAGGAATCTGTAATAAAGAAAGAAACGTATATGGTATGATGCCGCACCCCGAAAGGGCCTGCAGCAAACAATTAAGTAACCTCGACGGCGTTAAAGTATTTAACCACCTGTTTGGTATAAATTAATTGTTAAAACGGGTTCGATAACAAACCGTTTTCAATAATCCAACGTTGATAACTGTAGTTTTGAAGTATAAAATAAGGTAGATGAAAAAAGTATCTTTTGCAATAGTATTAATGATGTGTTTGAGCGCTGCGGTTGCACAGCAAAAAATAAGCTGGACTTTCTCTGCAAAGAAATTACCAGGCAATAAATATGAATTACATATGACGGCTACTCCGCCTGCCGGCTGGCATGTTTATTCTCAAAATACACCTGATGATGGTGCATTACCAACAAGTTTTGAATTTAATAAAAACCCTTTGGTAACTGTACCAGCGACAAAGCCAAAAGAAAACGGTAAGATTGTTTCTTACTTCGATAAAAATTTTAAAACCAACGTAAAATATTTTGAAGGCAAGGCCGATTTTGTGCAAACCGTAACACTAAAAGGAAAAGCAAAAACAAATATTACCGGTCAGGTGGAAAGCATGATTTGCAATGATAAAATCTGTATGCCCCCAACGGTTGAAAAATTTACCATAGCACTGCAATAACTTTTAATGACAATTACTTTACCTCAACACATTAAGCAACTTACAGCAATGTTAACGTTGCTTTTTTTATCGCTTTTTTTAGCTGCACAAAACACCGGGCAGGTAAAATGGCGGGTGTCTTCTCAAAAAATAAATGATAAAGAATACAGTATTACTGCAAAAGGTACTATTGCAGATGGGTGGCGTATTTTTAGCAATAAAACGAATATTGACGGATTAGAAAAAGCAACCATAAATTTTACCGACAGCAGTATTGAAAAAACTGGCGTACTGCAAATTACCGGTACAGAAAAAACTACGACTGACCCTGTATTTGAACAGGCTGCCACAACGGTAGAAAATAACATTACGTTTACCCAAAACATAAAATTTACAGGCATTGTGCCGGGCAATTTAAAAATTGTGTTGGCTTTTAGTTTTGCAAAAGGCAGCGAAGCATTTTTTACAGAACAGGGAGAAAAATTTGATGTGCAATTAGAAGGCGGCGTATCGATAAATGTAAATGACAACCGGATTAAGATTTCCACTATCGATTTAAAAAATCCGGCAGCCAACTGCGGTAATGCTACAGCGGGTGGCAGCAGTAAAGGATTGTGGCAAATATTTTTAATTGGATTTTTAGGTGGATTAATTGCATTGCTAACGCCCTGTGTTTTTCCTATGATACCGCTTACCGTTTCATTCTTTACCAAAAAAGAAACCAACCGGAAAAAGGGTATTGCCAATGCATTAATATATGGTGGTTTTATTTTGTTGATTTATATCTTACTCAGTGTACCGTTTTATTTTTTACCAAAGGGCAACGAAGAAATTTTAAACAATATAAGCACCAACCCCTGGTTAAACATCAGCTTCTTTATAATTTTCATTGTATTTGCATTGTCATTTTTTGGGTTGTACGAAATTACGCTGCCATCTTCTATAGCCAATAAAGCCGATTCTAAATCTAACACAGGTACAATTGCAGGTATATTTTTTATGGCACTTACGCTGGCCATTGTTTCTTTTTCATGTACCGGGCCTATTTTGGGCAGCCTTTTGGTGGGTGCATTAGATGGAGGTGCTATAAACCTTACCGCAGGGCTGGCCGGTTTTGGATTGGCACTGGCATTACCTTTTGCATTATTTGCCTTATTTCCGCAACTCTTGTCGTCGCTTCCAAAAAGCGGCGGCTGGCTAAGTGAGGTAAAAGTGGTGCTGGGTTTTATTGAGCTGGCCATGGCCATAAAGTTTTTAAGCAATGCAGATTTAACGCAGCATTGGGGAGTTATTAAAAGAGAAGTATTTATCGGCTTTTGGATATTGTGTGGCCTGGGCATTACATTGTATTTATTAAATGTGTGGCCGCTAAAAAGAAAATACCCGGTAAAATTTTCTAAAGCAAAATGGGTGTTTACTATTTTGTTTGCTGCAATAACGATCTATCTTATTCCAGGGGTAACTAATACCCAATATTCCAAACTCAGTTTAATAAGTGGTTTTCCGCCACCTTATTGTTACAGTGTATATAATCATCAATATTATTGCGATGAACCCATTAAAGATTATGACGAAGCCCTTAAACTTGCCAAAGAAAAAAACAAACCCATTATGCTGGACTTTACGGGATGGAACTGTGTAAACTGCCGCAAAATGGAAGAAAATGTGTGGCCGGATGAAAGGGTGAAAAAATTAATGGATGAATTTATATTGGTATCGCTTTATGTAGATGATAGAGAAAAACTGCCTGCCCATAAACAGTTTACTTACACTACTGCCGATAGCAGCAAAAAAGAAATTGTTACCGTTGGCGACAAGTGGGCCACTTTTCAGGTGGAAAATTTTGGGGTTACCTCACAACCTTATTATGTATTAATTTCTCCCGACGAAAAATTGCTGAATATGCCGGCTGCTTACGAACCCTCTGCTGCTGCGTATGCAATGTGGCTGCAGTGTGGGTTAGATGCTTTCAATAAAAAATAATTTAAATAAAAGCGGATTCGTAACAGTCTGTAAAAGTTTAAATATAAAAAACCCTCCATAAAATACGGAGGGTTTTAATTTGTATATGGGGGTTACAAAAAAATATATTATTTCCTTTTTCTCCTTCTCCTTCAGGAGAAGGTTGGGATGAGGTTATAATGCAATTTGCTTTTCTGTCATCAGTTTACGCAGGTTAATTAAACCATAGCGCATGCGGCCCAAAGCAGTATTAATGCTGCATTTAGTAAGATCAGCAATTTCTTTAAAGCTTAAATCGGCATAGTGACGCAGAATGATCACTTCACGTTGGTCTTCTGGCAGCATATCTACCATTTTCCTTACCCTGTCATGGCTTTGACCAGCCATCATTTTTTGGTCAGCACCGGGTTCGCTAAAGTTCAGTACTTCAAAAATGTCCCTGTCGTCACTGGTTTTAATAGTTGGGCTGCGTTTTACTTTTCTAAAATGATCTACACACATGTTGTGTGCAATACGCATGGCCCAGGGTAAAAATTTTCCTTCATCTGTATAACGGCCACCTTTCAGTGTGTCGATGATACGGATAAAAACATCCTGAAAAATGTCTTCGGCCAGGTACTTGTCTTTAACTAATAAATAAATTGAGGTGTAAATTTTGTCCTTGTAACGTAATACGATGGTTGCAAGGGCATCAGCGTCGCCTTCCATGTATAGGTGGATAAGCTGCTGGTCGGTAAGATTGTTAAGGCATTTCATAAACTTCTACAGTTTTTAGTGTTAGGACTTTTATTTAGTACCTAAAAATTGAGAAAAATTACGTAGAAGTCTTTTAGATAGGCTCTGCGGCTTTTCACTTTTTTAGATATTGGACTGTAAAAATAATGGATGTTTTTAAATTAGTATGAGTACTATCACCCAATTTTTAACACCGTTTTCATTGTAAATGTACCACGTATTTTTACGAAACAATACTGGAGGTAATGCTTTAAGAAAAGTTTCACATATGCAACGCAGCAACATTAATGTAAGTATTTTTGTTTATGGCTATAGTAAAAACAATGGAAATGGAAACAATTACAGAAAAAAAGACTGACATATATATAAAGGGGGCAAGAGTTCATAATTTAAAAAATGTAACAGTAAGTATTCCCCGCAATAAATTAATTGTGGTTACGGGAGTATCCGGTTCGGGTAAATCATCTTTAACTATAGATACTTTATTTGCCGAAGGTCAGCGCCGCTACGCCGAAAGCCTGAGTGCCTATGCCCGCCAGTTTATGCAACGGATGAATAAACCTGATGTTGATTATATAAAAGGCCTTTGCCCGGCCATTGCAATAGAACAAAAAGTAATAACCCGTACACCACGCAGCACAGTAGGTAGCATGACGGAGATTTATGATTACCTGCGCCTGTTATTTGCCAGAGCTGGTAAAACCATTTCGCCTGTTAGCGGTGTAGCAGTAAAAAAAGATGATGTAAATGATGTGGTGGAGTTTATTGCCAATTTAAAAACCGGCGATAAAGCATTAGTGCTGGTGCCATTTAAACAACAAAAAAGCAGGAACGCAAAAGAAGAGCTCAACATTTTATTACAAAAAGGATTTTCAAGAGTATACATTAATAAAGAGATTGTACGTATTGAAGATTTGCTGGAACAGCAAACTATAAACCACAAACCACAAACAGTTTTTTTATTAGTTGACCGTTTTGTAGTTAAGACATTCGATGAAGATGATAAACACCGCATAGCTGATTCGGTTAATACAGCTTTTTACGAAGGAGAAGGAGAACTATACCTGGAGATAAACGATAAACAGCAAAAACATTTTTCCAATAAGTTTGAAGCAGACGGAATTGTTTTTGAAGAACCGGTGCCTAATTTATTTTCTTTTAATAATCCATATGGTGCCTGCCCAACCTGCGAAGGGTTTTCTCAAATTCTGGGTCTTGATCCCGATCTTATTATCCCCAATAAACAATTAAGTGTTTACGAAGGCGCCGTAGCACCATGGAAGGGAGAAAAATTAGTGTGGTGGAAAGATCAGTTTATTAAAGCTGCGAAAAAATTCGATTTCCCGGTGCATAAACCTGTAATGGATTTAACTGCCCAACAACTGGATGAACTATGGAATGGTAATGCACATGCACAGGGCATTAATGATTTTTTTAAAGAAGTGGAAGCTAATTTATACAAAGTACAGTACCGTGTTTTGCTAAGCCGCTACCGGGGCCGAACTTTATGTACCGAATGTAAAGGATATCGCCTGCGTAAAGAAGCCCTGTATGTAAAAGTTGGCGGTAAACATATTGGAGAACTATGTGAATTACCCGTAAAAGATTTGCAACTATGGTTTGCAGTATTAAAGCTAAATGCTTACGATGAGCAGGTGGCTAAAAGAATTTTAATTGAAATCAATCACCGCATAAAAACATTAATGGATGTTGGCTTGGGCTATCTTACTTTAAACCGTTTAGCAAATAGTTTAAGTGGCGGCGAAAGCCAGCGCATTCAATTAACCAGAAGCCTGGGCAGCAACCTTACCAACTCATTATATATTTTAGATGAACCATCAATTGGTTTACACAGCAGGGATACGGAACGGTTGATAAAAGTTTTAAAAGAATTATGTGATCTGGGTAATACAGTTGTGGTGGTAGAGCATGATGAAATGATGATGAGAGAAGCAGATCATATTATTGATATGGGGCCATTGGCAAGTCATTTGGGAGGCGAAGTAGTAGCTGCAGGAAATTATGATGAGATTATTGCCAATAAAGAAAGCCTTACCGGCAAATATTTATCAGGCGTTTTAAAAATAGAGCCGCCAAAAACAATCCGTAAATGGAACCGCTCCATTACAGTAGAAGGTGCCAGGCAAAATAATTTAAAAAATATTACTGCCGAATTTCCATTAAACACCTTGTGTGTGGTTAGCGGTGTAAGCGGCAGCGGAAAAACTACATTGGTAAAGCAGGTATTATATCCGGCATTACAAAAATTAAAAGGAGAGTTTATTGACAAAGCAGGATTACACAAAGCCATTACAGGCGATGTGGATTATATTTCTCAGATTGAAATGGTCGACCAGAATCCGATCGGTAAATCATCCCGTAGCAACCCGGTTACTTATATAAAGGCCTATGATGAAATAAGAGACCTGTACAGCAAACAGCCCATGAGTAAAATACGGGGCTTTCAACCCAAACATTTTTCTTTTAATGTGGATGGTGGCCGCTGCGATGCCTGTAAGGGCGAAGGGGAACAAATTGTAGAAATGCAGTTTTTGGCAGATGTACATTTAACCTGCGATGTATGCGGTGGCAAACGTTTTAAAGAAGAAGTGCTGGAAGTAAAATATCTGCCTGCCGGATACCCCGGCGAGGGAAAAAGTATTTACGATGTACTGGAAATGAGTGTTGATGAAGCCATTGATTTTTTTGCAGATGATGCCGATGTTGTAAAAAAAATACAGCCCCTCAGTAGTGTTGGGTTGGGTTATGTAAAACTGGGCCAGTCGTCCGATACACTAAGTGGTGGCGAAGCCCAGCGGGTTAAGCTGGCCTCGTTTTTAGGTAAGGGCAAAGCCCAGGGGCATATTTTATTTATTTTTGATGAGCCCACAACCGGGCTTCATTTTAATGATATAAAAAAACTGCTGGCTTCTTTTAATGCCCTTATAGAACAGGGCCATTCTATTATTGTAATTGAGCATAATATGGATGTAATAAAAAGTGCCGACTGGATTATTGACCTTGGCCCCGAGGCCGGCGATGGTGGCGGACAAATAGTTTATGCAGGTAGTCCGTTAAATTTTAAAAAGGCCAGGCAAAGTACAACAGCCTCGTTTTTTTAAAAAACAGCAGCATTTTTTTTGATTTGTCGTATGTTTCACATACATTTACACTTGAATTATGTAAAGCAAATTTCAAGCAATGCTTATATAATAGAAACCTCCCAACCTAAACCACAAAACTCCACAAAGTAATTGAATTGTTTTCTGCTATTTAAAACAGCAGCAAGTATCTTACGATACTGAATCTCTTTTCCAATCTCCTCAATAAAGACTCACCAATCTTTTTTCTGTAATAAAACCACCGGTTTTTCTAATCTTATTTTTAAAAATTAAATTGTACAACATGAAAAAGTTTTTACTTAAAACTAAACTACTCGCTATTCTGCTGGCGATGAATCTATTTATTGCAGGTACTGCTATTGGGCAGACTAATACATGGGATGGCTCAACCAGTAATAACTGGAACACAGCCACAAACTGGTCATTAAACCATGTGCCGTTATTGGCGGAAGATGTGGTTATTCCCAACAACTTTAACGTTACTGTAAACACTGCGGCGGTTTGTAACAGCATAACATTAACTGGTGGAGGAAGTGATGTTACAGTTTCAATAGCATCACCTAACAGTTTAGCTGTTACTAATGCTGTTACAATTGGAGCTGGTACAGGTTTTGGAGATAATATTATACTAGCTGTTGGTAGCGGTAGTTTATCATGTGCTTCTATAACTGTTGCTGCTACGGGAAGTGGTACCAGATCTTCAGGAGTAACTTTATCTACAGGAACAGCTACTGTAAGTGGTAACATTACCATGGGAGATGTAAATGATGATTTTACATTTTCAAATACCGGAACGCTTTTTATAGCTGGAACTATGACTGGTGGTACATTTACCGCATCAACAGGTACAGTTAACTATAATAATGCAGGTTCTCAAACAGTGGGTACCTATACTTATAATAATCTTACCCTTTCTGGCGCCAATGTTACCAATACCAAAACAACTACTGGTGTAACTGTTAACGGTAGGCTTTCTATGGAAGGAACAGCAGTTGTTTCAGCTGCACTTACTTATGGCGGAGCATCAAGAATACAATATAACACTGCAACCAGCCGTACAGCAGGTGTTGAATGGCCTGCTACTTTTTCAGGTACTGGAGGTGTTATTATTACTAATACTGGTGTAATAACTTTAAATGCAGCCAAGGTATTAAATACAAATGTTGACCTTACGATTCAGCCAGGTGCTGGATTAAATACCTCAGGTTCTAATTTTAATTTATCATTTGGCGGCGATTTTGTTAACAGTGGTATTTTTACAGCCAATGGTTCTTCAATAGCCATAACAGGTAATGCTACTCAGAGTATTGCAGGATTTAACATAACCGGTGATGTATCTATGACTAAAACGGGCAATACTGCAACATTAACCGGCAATGTTAATGCAGATGCATTAACAATAAATGGTGCTGGTGGTACCCTTAATCTTGGAACAGGTTTGACTCATACATTTACCGGCACATGGACAAGAACCAATGGTACACTTAATGGCGGATCAAGTACATTGAGTCTTTCTGCAACTCCTGGCCCCGTAGCCGGAGCAGGCGGTACATTTACTGCAGGAACAGGTACAGTTGATTATAGTGGTGCAGGCGTTCAAACACTTGCAGGCCTTACCTATTTTAATCTTACAATTTCGGGTAGTGGTACCAAAACTCTTGGTGCTAATACAACAATACCAAATAATGGAACTTTAAATCTTGCCGGTGGTACTTTAGCTGGTGGTGCTTTTACACTTACCATGGCCAGCACTTCAAATATTATAAGAAGTGGTGGGGATATGACAGTAACACCAAGTGGTGGTGGTGTATATAATGTTACCTATACCGGTGCTACAAAAACTGAAGGAACAGAATTGGCCGGTACAGGTTTAAATAATCTTACCTTAAATTTAACCCCGGCAGAAAGCCTTAATTTAACTGCAAGCAGAACTCTTGACGGTACGCTGACACTTACAAATGGTAACTTAGTAATTCCATCTTCTGCAAGGCTTACTATTACAAGTAATGCTCAAATAGGGGGTGCACCATTCACTGCAATCAAAAGTATTGTAACACAGGTAGATTATGGTACAGGTGCAAAAGGCTTTGTACGAGTAACTCTTCCTAATTCAGGAATATTACGCACTATACCTGTTGGTGATGGTCCAAATTATTTGCCGGTTTCATTAACTCCTGCAAATAACAATAATAATACTTTCGATATTTGTGTATTTAATGGTATAACTGTAAATGGAGAACCTAATGGAACTGCATTTAGTCTGTCTCAAAAATCATTTGTTGTTGATGCAGTATGGACTGTTAATTTGATTGCTGGTGCAGCACCTAGCATAACAATGACAACAAACTGGCCAGAGACGTATGAAGGTGCTGTATTTAGTACAAACCCTGATGCAAGAATTGGTATCTCTCATTATGGTGCAGCATGGGAAACAGTTACAGGAACAGGTAGCCAGACCAACAATACTGCAACACGTACTGGAATTACTGTATTCTCTCCATTTGGTGTGGGTGGTATCAACAAACCATTGCCAATAGCAATACAATATTTTAATGCAGCAAAAGGTAATGGGTATAACACATTAAACTGGCAGGCAGCATGCAGTTCAGATAAAGCCGTATTTGAAATTGAGCGTTCAACTGATGGCAGAAACTTTGCTACTATCAATACTGTAACTGCAACACAGGCAGAATGTGCACAGTCAGTTAGCTATGTAGATAATACCATTTTAACCGGAGCAGTATTTTACAGGATAAAAACTGTGGATGTTGATGGTAAAGCTGCTTACTCAGTTATTATCAAATTAGGTGGTACACAAAGCGATATCAAACTGGCAGGTATTTTACCTAACCCGGTAATGAACACCGCACAATTGAATATAATTACTGCTAAAAAAGATAACGTTAACCTTTCTATAGTATCAATGGAAGGTAAACTGGTACACCGCAGTACAGTTCAATTGCAGGCAGGTTCAAGCATCATCAGCTTAGATGTTACTAATCTTCAAAAAGGAGTATACATCATTAAAGGTGTTTTTGCTGATGGCGAAGCAAGTTCAATTAAGTTTGTAAAACAATAAGCTAAACTTACACATGAGGTTATAAATGCAAAGCGCCCCGGTTATCCGGGGCGCTTTTTTTGTGCGGTATCTTTTATTAAAATTATCTTAACCTGTCGCTGGCTTTTATTAATTGCCTTTGCAGCTATACAAGTTCAGCCAAGTTTGTAAACAATAAACTAAACTTACACATGAATTTATAAATGCAAAGCGCCCCGTTTAAACGGGGCGCTTGTTAGTGCAGTATCTTTAGTTGAATTATCTTAACCTGTCGCTGTCTTTTATTAATTTCTCATCTTTATTAATTGCTTTAGCAGCTAAAAAGAAACTAATAACCACAACGCTGTGTAATATTGCCCATAGTGCGTAAGTGCCAGTAGTAAATGTTTTTACCTCGGTATAATAAAGAAAAATTAGTAATGCTTCTATTACAATACCCAGCACACATAGTCTTAACTGCAGTATTCTTTTTTTAAACAAGAAGATAGTTACTGCAGCAAGAGCACCGGTTAAAAATGTTACCAGCATTAATAAAAAATTTTCGGTGCCGGTTAAATTATACTCAACAGTGCCTTTAGCATTTGTGCCAACATAAAACGGCAGTTTGTAAGTTAAAAACAAACAAATAGCTGCTAATAACAACCAAACAGATTGAATACGTTGTATCATAATATTAAATTTAGAGATTTTATTAGTTAGGGGTTTAGAAGTTTAGATGCATCTCCTAAACCCCTAAACTTCTAACCTAATTCGGGATATAAAGGGAACCGCTGCATAAAAGTTTTTACTGTGGCTTTTACATCAGCAATTATAGCTTCGTCATCAGCATTCATCAGCACTTTGTCAATAAGCGCCACTACTGTTTCCATATCTGCTTCTTTCATACCCCTTGTGGTTACTGCCGGCACACCCACTCTTATGCCCGATGTAACAAATGGAGATTTATCATCGAAAGGAACAGCATTTTTGTTTAAGGTAATATGCGCTTTATCTAAAGTTTCCTGAGCTTTTTTGCCGGTAAGGTTTTTATTACGCAGGTCAATTAGCATTAAATGATTATCGGTACCACCACTTATAAGATTATAGCCCCGGCTTACAAAAGCTTTGGCCATTGCCTGTGCATTAGCAATTACCTGTTTGCCGTAGGCTTTAAAATCTTCGGTAAGTATTTCGCCAAAGGCAATTGCTTTAGCAGCAATTACATGCTCTAATGGTCCGCCCTGTGTACCGGGAAAAACAGCCAGGTCCAGCAAAGAACTCATCATGCGTAAATTGCCTTTAGGATCTTTAAGGCCCCAGGGGTTTTCAAAATCGTTACGCAGCATAATAACACCACCTCTTGGCCCACGCAGTGTTTTGTGTGTGGTAGAAGTCACAATATGGCAATGGTCAAAAGGATCGCTTAATAAACCTGCTGCAATTAAACCGGCAGGATGTGCAATATCTGCAAATACAACAGCGCCCACTTCATCTGCCACGGCACGTATGCGTTTATAATCCCAATCCCTGCTGTAAGCTGATGCGCCGCAGATGATCATTTTTGGTTTTTCGGCACGGGCAATTTTTTCCAGCTGTTCATAATCTACAATGCCCTCTTTTGTAACACCGTAATGTAATGCCTGGTAAGTTTTGCCACTGAAATTGGCCGGGCTGCCGTGTGTAAGATGGCCGCCCATGCTTAGATCCAGTCCTAAAAATTTATCGCCGGGCTTCATTACAGCTAAAAAAACAGCGCCATTTGCCTGAGCACCGCTGTGCGGCTGCACATTGGCCCAGCTGCAGTTAAATACTTTTTTAAGCCTTTCAATTGCCAGTGTTTCTATCTCGTCTACAACTTCGCAACCACCATAATACCGCTTACCGGGGTAACCCTCTGCATATTTATTGGTAGGGCAGGTACCCATACTCTGCATTACCTGCAGGCTGGTAAAATTTTCGGAAGCAATTAATTCAATTCCATTACGCTGACGGTCTAATTCCTTATTTATTAAATCAAATATTACGGTATCTCTTTGCATTTTTAATTATTTGCGGCAAAGATAAATGCTTATAATAATGAAACCTAAAACAAGGCCCTGTAAAAAATACATAGGCTTATTAAAAAATCACTAATTTCACACACCTTTAAAAAGGGTACTTAACAAAAATTCAAAGCATGAAGGCCATCATACCCGTAGCAGGCGCAGGAACTAAACTTCGGCCGCATACCTACACTCAACCTAAAGCGTTGATTCCTCTTGCCGGTAAAACCATATTGAGTATTATAATAGATCAATTACAGGAAGCCAGGATAACTGATTTTGTTTTTATAATAGGATACCTCGGAGAAAAGATACAGGACTATGTAAAGGAAAAATATCCTGACCTGAATTGCCATTTTGTACAGCAAAATGAGCGGCATGGTACAGGCCACGCTATTAATCTTACCAAAGAAATTGTTGGTGATGATGAAGTGCTGATAGTGCTGGGTGATACCATTGCAGAATACGATATAAAAGAAGTGGTTAATACCCCACATTCGATGCTGGGTGTAAAAAAGGTTGATGATCCACGTAATTTTGGTGTGGCAGAAATTGATGAGGATGGCTTTATAAGCAGGGTGGTGGAAAAACCAGCTATACCAAAAAGTAATATGGCATTGGTAGGGGTTTATAAAATTAAAGAAACCGGTTTTTTATTTTCCTGCATTCAAAAAATAATTGATGCTGATATTAAAAGCTACGATGAATTTAATTTAACCGATGCTTTGGAATGTATGATTCAAAACGGGGTTAAGTTTCAGCCTTTTAAAGTGCAAAACTGGTTTGATTGCGGTAAAAAAGAAACCTTGCTGGAATCTAATGCCACACTGCTAAAAAAATTTGGCGGGAATGTAACAGAGAAACATACTTTTGAGAATACAATTATAATTCCTCCTGTAAGTATTGGAGAAGGTTGTGATATAAAAAACTCAGTAATCGGGCCAAATGTAGCAATTGGCGAAAATTCAAGGCTCAATCATGCTATTATCAAAGATTCCATAATTGGTTCTTATTCCAATCTTTACGAGATTGTTTTAAATACTTCACTTATTGGCAGCGATGCCGAAGTAAGAGGTGTAAGCAGGAGTTTAAATATTGGCGATAATACTGCTATTGACCTGGGCGGAGGAGCCAAAAGCTAAATTCAGCACCTCACCTTATTAGAAATCCTTGGATTTATAAAATAAAATCTTTTACTTTGCGTTTCAAAGTACTTTCTGTTTTATTTACTCAACCGTAAGTAACAGCATTTAATAACATGCAAAACCGGGCAACACAACTTTTTGGTATTACCTATCCCATCATTCAGGCCGGAATGATATGGGCCAGTGGTTGGCGCCTTGCAAGTGCTGTAAGCAATGCCGGTGGGCTTGGTTTAATTGGCAGCGGAAGCATGTACCCCGATGTATTGAGAGAACATATAAAAAAATGCAAAGCCGCAACTGGTAAACCTTTTGGTGTTAATGTGCCCTTATTGTACCCGGATATTGATAAACATATTGAAATTATTATTGAAGAGAAAGTGCCCATCGTTTTCACATCTGCCGGTAATCCTAAAACATGGACATCGGTTTTGAAAGACGAGGGAATAAAAGTGGTTCATGTGGTTAGCAGCAGCAAATTTGCTATAAAAGCGCAGGATGCAGGTTGCGATGCTGTGGTGGCGGAGGGCTTTGAAGCAGGAGGTCATAATGGAAGAGAAGAAACCACAACAATGGTATTGATTCCTGCAGTATGTGCGGCAGTTGATATTCCGGTTATTGCAGCAGGCGGCATTGCAACCGGCAGGCAAATGCTGGCGTCTATGGTTTTGGGTGCAGAAGCTGTACAGGTAGGAAGCCGGTTTGTAGCAAGTGACGAAGCCTCATCTCATATAAATTTTAAAGAAGCGGTTATAAATGCTAATGAAGGTGATACCATGTTATCGCTAAAACAGTTAACGCCCGTTAGATTGCTTAAAAACAATTTTTTTAACGAAGTACAGCAGGCAGAACAACGTTGTGCGGCAATTGAAGAATTAAAACAATTGCTGGGAAGAGGCAGGGCAAAAAAAGGCATGTTTGAAGGAAATTTAGAAGAAGGCGAATTAGAAATAGGACAGGTAAGTGCTGTTATAAAAACCATACAACCTGCTGCTGACATAGTAAAAGAGATATGGAATGAGTTTGAATTGTTATTAAGACAGCCAGTACAATAATATATTATATTTGCACATTAAATTTTGAAAAATAACCCCCAAAAAATGTTAGTACACCACAGTAAGGCAATCCTCTATATAAAACAGACTGCATTAATAATTTTTATATTTCTTTTATCAGGAGTAGGCAGGGCGCAGGCACAGCCTCCTGTAAAAATTGATCCCAGTAACCCGGAAATTCCGACCTTACCTACACAATTACCGGGAGCCCAGTTTTATGATATCCTAAAGGATAAAAATACTGATGGTGCAAAATCTACTCTAGGGACAGACAAAAGTGGCGCACTTAAGAATAAGATTAACCGTGATAGTTTAGTAAAAGAAAACACTCCCCAATCTGCCAACGTAACAGAAAATACCTACGGTATGCATTTGTTCAGGGGTGGTGTAGTAGCATCAATAACAGAATTGTCAACGCCACCATTGGATTATCCCATTGGTGTTTATGATCAGATAATTGTATCCCTATGGAATGGGGCAGAAGCAACACTGGATTATACTGTAGCAAGAGATGGGTCTATATTTCCAACGGGTTTGGGTAAGATTTATTTACAGGGTTTAACTTTTGAGCAAGTACGTTCGTTGATCATACAACGTTTTAAATCATATGTACCTGCATCAACCAATATTTCGGTATCACTTGGCCAGTCACGTACCATTACAGTAAATGTTGCAGGTGAGATAAATACCCAGGGGCCGGTTACAGTTTCTGCATTTACCAATGCTTTTAATGTAATTGCGTTAGCTGGTGGTCCGACAGACCTTGCTAACCTGAGAGAAATTTTAATTAAACGCAATGGCAGGGTGATTGATGAACTCGATGTTTATAAATACCTTACTACAGGTGATTTTGGCAAACATATTTATCTTGAAAATAATGACTTTGTAATATTACAAACAGTGCAAAAAAAGGTAAAGGCAGAAGGGAAGTTTAAAAGGCCTATGTTTTACCAGTTAAAGAAAGATGAAGGTATGAAGGCACTGTTAAGGTATAGCGGCGGATTATTAAAAGATGCATTTAGCAGTGGAGTAAAAATTTACAGAACCGAACTGGAGCAGCAAACAATAAAAGATGTTAATGCAACGGCCATAGTAAATCCTACAAATGATGAACGCTACAGGAATATTGATGTTGATCTGGTTGACGGTGATATTATTAAAGTAATTGCTGTTAACCCCGGCTTGTATAATAAAGTTGAAATAAAAGGTGAGGTATCTTATCCTGGCCAATACGAAATCCGTAAGGGAGATAAACTTTTCGATTTGATTAACAGGGCTGGCGGTATTACCAGGAATACTTATTTACCACGTGCATACATTTTTCGTGGTGGTGGTGATAGTACTAATATTAAAACAAGCAGGGTAGATGTTAATCTTACTGATATAACCAGTAATGACACTGCAAGTATTTTTAACGTGCCTATTTTTTCCAACGACCAGATAATGCTTTTTAACAACAATCAATTTGGCGACAGGCAGTTTGTAGAAATATTTGGTGAAGTAAGAAAAGAAGGGAAGATTAATAAATACGGCGGTATGACACTTCAGGATCTGCTATATTTATCAGGCGGCCTTAAACAATCTGCAGAGTATGGAAGAATTGAAATAGCCAGTGTGTTGGACCTTGATTCGGCAAAACGAGAACAGACCCCTACCCGGGTAATATTAAAACAGATTAAAGTATCTCCTAACCTCGATCTTGATAGTGCTTCTGCAGCAATCGTTTTAAAACCATACGACCAGGTTTATGTAAGAAAAAATCCTACGTTTGAGTTGCAGCAACTTGTACAGATAAATGGTTTAATTCAATACCCGGGCCCTTATCCCCGCCTGAGTAAATACGAAAGGTTATCATCGTATATTGACAGGGCTGGAGGTATAAAAGAAAATGCAGATTTAAGTGGTGCAATATTATACAGAAAGAAAACACAATACTTCCGCGACAATGTAACGAGTAAAGTAACTTCTTTAACAGATTCTCTTGGTGGAATTATATTGGAGTCCGATCAATCAAGTTTAAGTGAGGTTTCCGGCGAACCAGTAAGTATCGAACTTTTTAAAGCACTGAAAGACAGAAATTCAAAATATGATATTGTGTTACAGGAAGGGGATGTAGTTTTTGTGCCAGAAATAAATCCATTTGTAAGTGTAAAAGGAACAGTGCAATCGCCATTAAAATTAACTTTTGACAAAGAACATACCGGGCTGCTTTATTATGTAGATAAGGCCGGCGGCTATGGAATAAGGCCATGGAAAAGCCGTATTTATGTACAATATGCCAATGGAAAAAGCAAGCGGACAAAAAATATCTTCTTCATGCATTTATATCCAAAAGTACAGGAAGGCAGTACAGTAAATGTACCACAAAAAGCTTCAGGCAGCCAGGTTGGCGACATTATTAAACAGGCAGGGCTTTCGCTGATAACGATCGTAGCAAGTGTACTTGTAGCAAAAGTGGTGACAAATTTTTAAGGCATTTGAGATTAAAAAAAAAGAAAATGACAAACATTGAATTAATAAAGCAATTACTTAAGCGGTTAAAAAAATTCAGCTGGCTGATAGGTTTAATTGCAATTGCTTTTGGAGTATTATTCTTTTTTATTGCCAAACAAAGCATAGTTATTTATACAGCAAAGTCTACTGTTTTTCCTTTAAACAGTTCTGCGGATAATAATATTTCAAGTTCTGCAATCAGTAATATTCTCGGCTTGTCTGATGCGCCAAAATCTTTTAGCGGCGAGGCTTCAATCAATATTGTTGAACTGGCCACTAGTCGCAGAACAAGGGAAGCAGTAGCTGCTGCAAGAGTGCCAGCATTTAAAAATAAAACCATTGCAGAATTACTGATAGAAGAACATAACAGCCACACCGGCTTTATGCAAAACGAAGAGATTAAAATTCCTACTGACAGTGCAGCACTTGTAAATTCGGGAAGTGGTATGCTTAATGGCGCTTTTACCGCAAAAATTAATAAAAACGGAATATTGGAATTGTTTTATAATAACAGCAGCACTAAACTGGTAAGAGAAGTGAGTTACGTTTTTTTAGATAAGATATCTGAATTTTATATTGATTTAAAAAAGAAGAAAGCACAAATTGATTATGAATTTGCTGTTACAAAAGCAGATTCACTGCTTAGCGTTTTAAATGTTTTAGATAAGAGGGCAATTCAACTTGACGAGAGCACTTATTTTACAAACGATGAATTGAAACGGTTTAATTTACCTAAAATTAATTTGGCACAGGATAAGAATACGGTGCAGTCTCAATATTATTATGCAGTAAATAACCGTGAGGCTGCAGCATATAAACTACAGAAAGAAACACCGATTATTGAGGCATTAGATAAGCCTGAAGGGCCGTACGAAGCAGCAAGTAAATCAAAAAAAGTATATGCAATATTAGGGTTGCTGCTGGGCGCTTTTTTGGGTATTATAATAGTTAGCTGGAAAATTGTAAGTAACTACCTTAACCACGAATTGAATAAGGCTATTGAAAAAGCTTCGAAACCTAAAGAAGAGCCGGCAGTTGTTGCAAAAGCATAAGCTGTTTAACTTACATAAAAAAAAACTGCTTGTTATAACAAGCAGTTTTTTTTTATGTAGTAATTTTTATTTTCTGAAAGCCCACTTTATCATTTCTTTCCAGCTTGGTTTTTTGCCATACATTAAAATACCGGTACGGTAAATTCTTGCAGCAAACCAGGTGGTAAACATAAAGCCTGCAATAAGTAATACCATTGATAAACCTAATTGCCACAATGGAACAGTATTGGGTACCCCAAAAGGAATACGGGCCATCATTACAATAGGAGAACTAAAAGGGATAATACTTGCCCAAACAGCAACCGGGCTGCTGGGGTTAGATACAGCGGGGGTCATTAATGCAATTGAAAAAATAATGAGCATGGTAATGGGAAAGCTTAGTGACTGGGCTTCTCTCATATCTTCATTAATGGCGCTTCCAATAGCTGCATATAAAGAGGAGTAGAAGAAGAAGCCTGCTAATAAGTAAAAAATAAAGCAGCCTACTACTAAAGGGATATTAACACTGGTAAACACTTCTTGTATTTTTCCCACCATATCAGAAGCCACTCCACTGCTTCCAGTCGTTTTAGTAATATTATAAATGATAAATATGCAGGCAATCCATATTAAAAATTGTGTTAGGGCCACCATACCAATACCAATAATCTTACCTATCATCAATTGAAATGGCTTTACCGATGATACCACTACCTCTGCAATACGGCTGGTCTTTTCTTCCGTTACCCCCATCATTACCTGGCTGCCGTAAAGCAGTAAAATAAAATACATTAAAAATCCCGATACATAACCAATGACTGTAGCAATGCCGGCATTGGCATTTTTATCTTTTTCATTATTTAATTTAAGGTCAATAGATTTATTTAAAATAGCCTCTTTTGTAATATCAATGCCCAGGCTGTCGTGTTTAATTTTACTCCATATCAGGTTAATCTTTTTTTCAACAGGCTTTAGCGCACCAATGCCAAAAGATTTTTTTGTGTTTACTAAAAGGCTGTCTTTACCGTTTTGCCAGGTAAAATCTGCAGGCACAATTACATATCCATCAAAGTCCAAAGAATCAAAACTTGTTTTCATCAACTCAGGGTTAATAGCAACTAATTGCACACTGTTAACAGTATCATTCCCATTTACAGCTTTAATTAAATCCTGCTTAAATAAACCTGATTGATCAATTAAGGCAATGTTCAAATCCTCTCTTGTTTTATCGGCTATATAACCGGTGCCAAAAATTAAACCCAGGTATAAAAGCGGGAAAAGGATAGTGCCGATAATAAAAGTTTTTTTTCGTACCCGGGTAAGAAATTCTCTTTGTATAATTAATGTAATCTTCTTCATGATATAGTGAATTAGTTTTGTTAGGTTAAGCAGTTACGTTTTCAAATTGCCTTGCAGTTGGCGTGCCTTCTACCAGTTTAATAAAGATGTCGTTTAAGGAAGGTAATATTTCTTTAAAAGAAACAATGCCGCAACCCTGATTCATAAAATAACCGAGTACATCATTAGGTTTAAAACCATTGTTTATTTTAACAGTAATACCCTGCTTATTAGTGCCGATAACTTCAAATGCAGGGCTGCTAATAGTTGCAGGGGTATTTTCCAGCTGTATACCAAACAGGTTTTCTTTAAAATCCTGTTTAACACCCTGCACCGTACCATCTAAAATTTTCTTTCCTTTATTCACCAGAGCAATGTGGTTACAGATCTCTTCTACCTGTTCCATACGGTGTGTGCTGAAAATTATAGTGGTGCCGTTTTGCGCCAGCCGGTAAATTTCATCTTTTATTAAATTAGCATTAATGGGATCTAATCCGCTAAAAGGTTCATCCAGTATAATTAAATCGGGGTTATGCAAAACGGTAATAACAAACTGCAGTTTTTGCCCCATGCCTTTACTAAGGTCTTCCACTTTTTTATTCCACCAGCTATCCATCTCCAGGCGCTTAAACCAATCTTTTATTTTATGCATGGCATCCGCTTTGCTAAGGCCTTTTAGCTGGGCAAGATATAAAGCCTGCTCACCAATCTTCATTTTTTTATACAGCCCTCTTTCCTCGGGCATGTACCCAATATATTTTACATCATTCTCGGGCTCAAACTTTTTTCCTTTAAGAAAAATATCTCCGGCATCCGGGTAAAATATTCCGGTGATCATTCTTATTAAAGTAGTTTTACCGGCACCATTGGGGCCAAGCAATCCAAAAATATCTCCTTTGGGAATTACCATGCTGATATCATCAACAGCTTTTTGTGTGGCAAAATATTTTTTCAGGTTTTGCAGTTCTAAAATATTCATCAACAATTAATTTATGGGTAAAAATATAATAAGGCGTAAAAATAAGCGAATACAATATGGTTAAAAGGTAATTATTTTACAAGTGGTAAATTAACTGTTACAGGAAAAAATTACCGCAGGGCACAAGCAGCTATCTGTAAAGCCACTCTTTCCCCATCCATTGCTGCACTTACAATACCGCCGGCATATCCGGCACCCTCGCCACAAGGATACAAATTTGTTATTTGCGGGTGGGTTAACGTTTCGCTATCCCGGGGAATACGCACCGGCGAAGAAGTACGGCTTTCCGTGGCTATTACTACTGCGTCATTAGTAAAATAACCTTTCATTTTTTTGCCAAATTCTATAAAGCCTTTTGCCAAAGAGTGATAGACAAAATCCGGTAACACTTCGCTTAATTGCAGGGGGTGTAAACCCGGCTGGTAAGAACAGGCAGGTAAAGTTGAAGATGATTTGCCATTGCTGAAGTCGGCCATACGCTGTGCCGGGGCTACTGATTTACCACCGCCTGCAGTAAAACATTGTTGTTCTACCATTTGCTGAAACTGCATTAATGCAAGAGGATTATTTTCAACAATAATTTTTGAATTTTGATTTTTGAATTTTGATTTTGCAACATCACTTAACTCCACCTGCACTACCATACCGCTATTAGCATAAGGGTTATTTCTTTTTGACGGACTCCAGCCATTCACTACTATTTCTCCGGGGGCTGTTGCTGCAGGAGCAATAATGCCGCCCGGACACATACAGAAAGAGAAAACACCCCTGCCATTTACCTGCTGTACAAGGCTGTATGCCGCTGGTGGTAAGGCCTCATTGCCGGCATTGCTTTTATATTGGCAGGTATTTATCAGTGCCTGCGGATGCTCTATTCTTACACCTAAAGCAAAAGGTTTTGCTTCAATTAAAATTTTCTTATCGTTTAATAATTCAAAAATATCCCTGGCACTATGGCCGGTTGCCAAAATAAAATCATCCCCGTCAAATGAATTACCGTCAGCAGTTGTTATCGATTTTATTTTATTGTTCACAATAACAAAGTCAACCACTTTCTTTTCAAATAAAAACTCACCGCCACAATCTGTAATTTGTTTACGCATGGCAGTAATAATATGCGGTAATTTATTGGTGCCAATATGTGGATGGGCTTCGTATAATATTTTTTCTTCTGCACCAAAGCGTACAAATAAATTCAGTATACGGTCAATATCACCACGTTTATTGCTCCTGGTGTATAATTTTCCATCGCTGTAAGTGCCTGCACCGCCTTCGCCAAAACAATAATTACTTTCAGGATTAACAATGCCTTCTTTGTTAAGTGCCGCCAGATCTCTTCGCCTTGCCCTTACATCTTTTCCCCTTTCTACAATAATTGGTTTAATACCTTTTTCAATTAATTGCAGTGCGGCGAATAATCCTGCAGGGCCGGCGCCTATAATTACTGTTTTTTTTGCGGCATTACTTACATCATTAAAATTAAAGGGCTGTACTGTTCTTTTATAAAAAGGTTCGTCAATAAAAGCATTTACAGTAAGGTTAACCCAAATGGTTTTTGCTCTTGCATCAACAGATTTTTTTAATAAATGAAAACCGGTAATTGAATTTTCTTTTTTGCCACAGGTATTGGCAATAATTTTTTTGATGATGGATTCATCCGATGCTTCGGAAGGAAGCAGCTTGAAAGAAATTTTTTGTTGCATGCCCCTAAATCCCCTGAAGGGGACTTTGAAGAGTATGAAAATTTTTCACACTCTTCAAAGTATATAAATTTTAAGTTTGAATATTCAAAATAGATTACAAGCCTGATACACTGGCTCCCCTTTAGGGGTTAGGGGTATTGGCTCGCTTAAAACGGTAAATCATCCACCGCATCAGGCGGTGTTGCACTAAATGTATCTAAAGGCTCCAGATATTCGTTGTCTGTTTTAGCTGTAGCTCCGGGTTGTAAAATCTGCTCAATTCTCCAGGCATCTAAATTGGTAATATAATTTACTTTACCATCTTTTTCCCATTTGCTGCCTTTAATATTAAAGTACACTTTTATCTCATCTCCAACATTAACCCTGTCAACAATTGCCGTCTTATCCTGCACACACTGAAATTTTACATAGTTGATAATAGTACGGCCATTTATATCGTCCGTCTTTTCTACTGCAAACTCCCTGGTTTTAAACGTTTCTGTACGCTGAACAATGTCGTATTTGGCAACAAGCTTGCCGGTAAGTTCATAACTCATAATAATAATTTAATATGCCAAAAGTAATTCTATTTATTGATAAATTTTTTATTGATTCTTTTCTTTGGCAATAATAAAAAATCTGCTACCTTACCAAACGTAATTAGCAGCAATTTTATGAGGAGAATCAGCAATATTTCTATAGCCCTTTTTTGTACAATACTTCTTTCAATATCCTGTAAGACAGTTTACCAGCCTCAATCGGTACAATATGTTGATTACCGCCTTACCCAAGGCAGTAAACAGAATGATGCAGTAGTTAAATTATTGCAACCTTATGCTGACAGCGTAAATAAAAGTATGCTTGGTGTAGTTGCTGTAGCTGACATGGACCTTGAAAAAAAACAACCTGAAGGTACTTTGGGAAATGTAATGGTAGATGCCATGCTGGCTAAAGCAAAGCAGGCGTATAAAATTCCTGTGGATGCCGCTTTTATTAACTATGGTGGTATAAGACTGCCCGTTATACCAAAGGGTAATATTACCCGGGGTAAAATTTTTGAACTGGCACCTTTTGATAATGATATTGTAATCCAAAAACTGAGTGGTAAAGTGTTGCAGGTGTTTTTAAATCATATTTCAAATAAAGGTGGATGGCCTGCTGCCGGCATTACCTGGCAGATTAAAGATAAAACAGCCGTAAACATTTTAATTAATGGCCAGCCGCTTAACGAAACAGCAGACTATACTGTAGCGATGGTGGATTATGTAGCCAACGGTGGCGATGATTGTGCCATGTTAAGGCCAATACCACAAAAAAGTATAGGATATGTTTTAAGGGATGCATTAATAGAATATTTCACAGACTTGAATAATCAAGGGAAAAAAGTATCTTCTAAAATTGAAAAAAGAGTCAGCAATGCAGAGTAGAAGAAAATTTATTACACAGGCTGCACTTGCCACCGGTGCTATGGTAATGCACAACAGTCTTTTTGCCGAATTGCAAAAAGAAAATGCACTTAAGCGATTAACCATTCTTCATACTAATGATGTACACAGCCGTCTGGAGCCTTTCCCGATGGATGGCAGCAGAAACCAGGGGCTTGCAGGTGTGGCAGCAAGGGCGGAGTTGATACAAAAAATAAGAACTGAGGAAGAAAATGTTTTATTATTAGATGCCGGCGATATCTTCCAGGGTACACCGTTCTTTAATTTATACAAAGGCGAACCCGAGATGAAAGCTATGGGAGCTATGGGTTACGATGCTGCTACAATGGGTAATCATGATTTTGATGCCGGACTGGAAAATTTTGCAACACAACTCGATCACGGTAAATTTTCTTTGCTGATGTGCAATTATGATTTTACCAATACGCCAATGGAATTTAAGTATCAGCCCTATAAAATTTTTAAGAAAGGTAAATTAAAAATAGGAGTAACTGCCGTGGGCATTGAATTGAACGGGTTAGTACCGGACAGTTTATTTGGCAATACAAAATATCTTGATCCCATTGAAAAGGTAAATGAAACAGCTGCTAAATTAAAAAACGAAGATGCCTGCGATATGATTATCTGCCTCAGCCATTTGGGATACAAATACAGCAGCAATAAAGTGAGTGATATTGTGCTGGCAAAAGAAACACAAAATATAGATTTGATTATTGGCGGACATACCCATACTTTTATGGAGGCACCGGAAGTTTACAAGAATAAATCGGGCAGCGATGTATTGATAAACCAAGTAGGATGGGCAGGTATTCAAATGGGCAGACTGGATTTTGATTTTGCCGGATTTAAAAGAAAAAAATTAGCAAAATCGCATACTGTGGTTGTAGGGAAAAAAACAAATGAATAAAAAATTTTTTTTTCAACAAAATATTCGATATTCGCTGTCCTGCTAAAGTTAATTTTCAGTAATAAATGAAAGTAATTTTTGTACGGAAAAAATCCCCCGGAGAATCATCTTAACTCAACATATATAAATTGCTTAAGGACTAATGGATAAAGCTTTCGAAAAAGTATGGGCTAATTGTTTAGAGATCATCAAAGACATTGTGGAATGGCAGCATTTCAAAACCTGGTTCGAACCTATTACACCAGTTGCGTTAAAAGAAAAAATATTAACCATACAGGTACCAAGTCAGTTTTTTTATGAGTACCTTGAAGAACATTATGTTTCGCTTTTAGCAAAAACATTAAAAAGAGAGTTAGGAAAAGAAGCCCGTTTGGAATATAGAATTATGGTAGACAGCGGTAACAGTAAAAATAAACCGCTTACCATGGATATACCGGGGCATGGTTTTAAATCATATGCAAATAACGAAATGGATTTTCCTCTAGTAATAAATAATCCTGTTAAAAACCCATTTGTAATACCGGGGTTAAAAAAAATGCAGATAGATCCGCAGCTAAATCCTGCGTACACTTTTGATGCATTTATAGAAGGCGATTGCAATCGTGTTGCCCGCCGTGCAGGAAAAACAGTTGCAGAAAAACCAGGGACCACTTCTTTTAATCCCTTAGTAATTTATGGCGGTGTGGGTTTAGGAAAAACACATCTGGCCCAAGCAATAGGTAACGAAGTAAAAAGATTACACACTAATAAAATAGTGTTGTATGTGAGTTCCGAAAAATTCATCAACCAGTTTATCGATCATAGCCGCAACCAGGCCATCAACGATTTTATACATTTTTATCAGTTAATAGATGTATTGATCATAGATGATGTACAGTTTTTTAATCGTGCCGAAAAATCGCAGGAGGCATTCTTCGCTATCTTCAATCATTTACATCAAAGCGGTAAGCAATTGGTTTTAACCAGCGATAAGCCCCCAAAAGATCTGGAAGGCGTACAGGAAAGATTATTAAGCCGTTTTCGCTGGGGTTTAAGTGCCGATTTACAGGTGCCTGATTATGAAACCAAGATTGAGATATTAGAAAAGAAAATGAAGAATGACGGGCTGGATATGCCCCGTGAAGTGGTAAAATATATAGCCTATAATATTAATAGCAATGTAAGGGAGCTGGAAGGCGCTTTAATATCATTGTTGGCACAATCTTCGCTTAACAAGAGGGAAATCGATCTTGAATTGGCAAAGAAAGTATTACGCAATTTTGTAAAATCATCAAGCAAGGAAATCACAATAGACGCTATACAAAAAATGGTATGCGAATATTTTGATGTGCCTTATGATAAATTGCTGCAAAAAACCCGTAAAAGGGAAATTGTGCAGGCAAGGCAGATCACTATGTTTTTATCCAAGGCCTTTACAAAAAACTCATTAAAAACAATTGGCGAACATTTTGGCGGAAGAGATCATACTACTGTAATTCACAGTTGTCAAACTGTAAAGGACCTGATGGATACCGACAGCCTTTTTAAAGAAAGTGTGTTGGAATTACAGCAAAAGGTACAACTGGCGGCGATGTAAATTTTTTCAAAATATTTGAACCGGGTACAAACGTACCCGTTTTTTTTATGATTAATGTCGAACAAGGAACAAGGAATATTGAATAAAGAAAGGAGCGGCAAGTTCATAATTCGAAATTCCTTGTTCCATGTTCATTATTTTTTCGGCTTTTCTTCATTTAGTTTTGGGTAATACCTTATTGAATTGTATTTTTGCCACCCCTTAATAAATACAGGGCAGGTTAGGAGAGATGCCTGAGAGGCCGAAAGGAACGGTTTGCTAAATCGTCGTACGGGTCACACTGTACCGTGGGTTCGAATCCCACTCTCTCCGCAAAAGTTCTTATAAAAAGATTACCGTTTGGGTGTTCCCAATAAACCCAATAGATATGTTTAAGTTCGGGATGTAGCGTAGCCCGGTTATCGCGCCTGGTTTGGGACCAGGAGGTCGCAAGTTCGAATCTTGCCATCCCGACAGTTTTTGTAGAACCCTGCCTCTGGCAGGGTTTTTTGTTTTTTACTTTAGCTAAAAGCAAACCCTGCTAGCACAAAAAATTAATACCTTCACTAATCATAAAATAATTGACATGAGTATACACATCAGCGCTAAGCCCGGCGAAATAGCAAAAATTGTTTTAATGCCCGGCGATCCATTGAGAGCAAAGTATATTGCCGACAATTTTTTATCGGATATTAAACTAGTGAGCAGTACAAGAAATATTTTTTATTATACCGGTTCTTATAAAAATAAAACAATTACTATTGGCGCAAGTGGCATGGGTTGCCCTTCTATCGGCATATACTCTTACGAATTGTTTACTGAGTATAATGTTGATTGTATCATCCGTATTGGAACTTGTGGTGCTTATACAAGCGATTTAAAACTATTTGATCTGATCAATGTGGAAACTGCGGCCAGTGAATCAACCTTTGCCAAATATGCCTGGGGTATTGAAGGTGATGCTATCCCTCACCAGGGAAATGCATTTGATGTTATTAAACAAACGGCTATAGAAAATAATCTTTCAATAAATAACTGCGCCATTCATTCCAGTGATATTTTTTACCGTAAAGATTCCGGTGTTCCTGCAGTAGCAGCGGAGCATAATTGCCTTGCTGTGGAAATGGAAGCATTTTCATTATTTGCCAATGCAAAGCATTTAAATAAAACTGCAGCCACACTGCTTACAGTATCAGACATTATTCCAACACATGAAAAAATTTCGGCCGACCAGCGTGAAAAATCTTTATTGCCAATGATGCAACTGGCCTTGGATGCTGCAATTAAAATTGTGTAAACAAATTCACTATAAATTTTTTCCTGAAAAGCCTAAAGGCAACAGCATGCCTGCATTGGCAATAATATAAACTTCACCACTCATACCCGAAAGAATGATGCGTATGGGTTGCGATACAACGTTTTCATATTCTATAAGGCTTTGCCGGCACATGCCACATGGAGAAATAGGTTCAGTATCTTTTCCTTTCCCGCTTTTATAACTTATTGCAAGCGTATCGATAGGTACTTTTGGAAATAAATTAGCTGCCGTGGACAATAACACCCTTTCGGCACAAATTCCTACAGGGTAACTTGCATTTTCCTGGTTACTGCCTATTACAATATTGCCATCTTTTAATAATGCAGCTGCACCCACACTAAAATTAGAATATGGTGCATATGCCAATGCAGTACTTTCTCTTGCTTTTAATACTAAAGCTGCATCAACTTCATTGAGTTCCTCAATAGAACTGTACACTTCAAAATCGAACTCAATTTTTTTAGTTACCATAGTAGTTTTTTTAATAACCGGCTTTTGCACCGCCAATATTTTCAATGGGGTGCCAGGTTGTTTTAATTTCCTGGAAGTCCATTATAAAATAAGGGGACTGTGCTTTATCAGAAAGCCAGTCAATGGTATTGTACAATGTAATCCGTTTTACATTTAATGCTGCTTTTTCTTTTATGAGTTGTTGCCCGGCTGTATCTTTTTCGCAATACACCGTTGCATTAACATCCATATGGTCGGCAAAAAAGGGAAGCAATTCGCTTACTTTACCTGTAAGAATATTTACAACGCCACCCGGCAGATCGGAACTGTTGAGTACTTCTGCAAAAGTAACCGCACACAATGGTTTTGTATTTGATGCCAGTATAATGCAGGTATTTCCCCCGGCAATAATGGGAGCAATAACAGAAACCAAACCGATTAACGAATTATTTTGTGGTGCTATTGCAGCAACCACTCCTGTAGGTTCTGGATTGGAAAAATTAAAATGAGGTGATGCCACAGGATTAACTGAACTGAACACCTGTTGAAATTTATCGCACCAACCGCTATAATAAATTAACCTGTCGATAGCAAGATTCACTTCCTTTTCAGCTTGTACTGCTGTGGCATCCTGTTTGATCAATTCATCAATGAATTGTGCTTTACGTCCTTCAAGCATTTCTGCAATACGGTATAAAATCTGCCCACGGTTAAATGCTGCCCTTGCACTCCATCCGCCATAAGCAGCTCTTGCAGCAACCACAGCATCCCTGAAATCTTTTCTAGAGCACAAACAAACATTGGCCAGTTTAATGTCTTTGTTATTTACAGGCACATAATACCTGCCCGATTCTGTCCTGGGAAACTGTCCGCCGATATAAATCTTATAGGTCTTTAAAACCTCAAGTCTTTTTTCGGAGGTGATGGTATTGTTTGATTTTTTTATAATTGTTTTTGCCATAATAAAAGTTTAAAGTTTAAAGTTTTTTGGTCGCAACCTTTTTCCTTACACCTGCTACTTCACTGTTTTGTAAATAACTAATAAAATTTTGAATCAATCCGCTTGTTTGTAAAACCAATATTTTTAAATCTTCAAATTCTTTTTCTGCAATAAAGCTTCTGTCGAACGCCCTGTATAACTGTGACCTTAATTCACCACAAGAACCTTTTGAATATCCAAGAAACTGTATGAATTCTGCTCTTGTGCCTCTTTCAAATCCTTCTGCAATATTATCCATAATTGAACCTGAAGAACCTTCTATTTGATTAATCAGCCGAAAGCTATTTTTAAATTTTCCTTCATCAATAAGTTGACCTAATAATTTACAAACTTCCCTCGCTTTTTTCCAGCTTTCAATATCCTCAAATGATTTTATTGTAGCCATTTTATAGAGTTTAAAGTTTAAGGTCTAAAGTTTAAAGCTGGTAAAGAGTAAACTCCTTGCTTATATTCCTTTTCAACTTAAAAGAGGTTTAAAAAAAGTATTAAGTATTGTAGTTTAATGAACTTTAAACTTTAGACCTTAAACTTTTAAACCAGGTTCACATACCCCGCCAACCCATGCAGCCCGCCTTCTCTTCCATATCCGCTTTCTTTATATCCTCCAAATGGAGAAGTGGGATCGAATTTATTATAAGTGTTTGCCCAAACCACACCTGCTTTTAATTTGGTGGTCATGTTAAATATTTTTGATCCCTTATCTGTCCATACGCCTGCTGATAAACCAAAAGGAGTATTGTTTGCTTTTTCTATTACCTCATCTTCGGTACGGAAACTTTGTACAGTTAACACCGGCCCAAAAATTTCTTCCTGTGCAATGCGGTTACTTTGTGCCACATTGGTAAAAATGGTAGGCCTGCAAAAGAATCCTTTTTTTGGTAAGGTGCAGGAGCCCTGGTACATTTCTGCACCTTCTTTCTGACCAATGCCTAAATATTTATTGATCACTTCCAGTTGTTGCCTGGAGTTGATGGCACCAATATCTGTATTCTTATCTAAAGGATCACCTACGATTAAAGTTTCCATCCGGTCTTTTAATTTTTGTACCACAGTTTTAAAAACAGATTCTTGTACATATAATCTTGAGCCGGCACAACAAACATGCCCCTGGTTAAAAAATATACCGTTTATTACGCCTTCAACAGCCTGGTCTAGTGGCGCATCTTCAAAAATAATATTGGCAGCTTTACCGCCTAATTCCAATGTTGCTTTTTTATTAGTTCCGGCAATTGCACGTTGAATGATTTTTCCCACATCTGTTGAACCGGTGAATGCAATTTTATTGATATCTGCATGATTAACAATTGCAGCGCCTGTTGCACCTGCACCGGTAATAATATTTACTACACCCGGAGGAAGATCTGCTTCCTGTATGATCTCAGCTAATTTTAGTGCTGTTAAAGAAGTAGTTTCTGCAGGTTTTAAAACAACTGTATTACCCGTTGCCAATGCCGGTGCAATTTTCCATGCCGCCATCAGCAAAGGAAAATTCCATGGAATGATTTGCCCGGCTACACCCAGTGATTGCGCCTGTCGGTTTGGAAAGGCATACTCCAGTTTATCTGCCCATCCGGCATAATAAAAAAAGTGATTGGCGGCAGTAGGTACATCAAAATCACGGCTCTCCCTGATTGGTTTGCCACCATCCAGCGTTTCAATAATAGCGAATTCTCTTGCTCTTTCCTGTACCATTCTTGCAATGCGGTAAATATATTTTGCCCTTTCTTTTGGAGAAGTCTTCTTCCATGTTTTTTCGTAAGCATTTCTTGCAGCTGCAACAGCTTTGTTTACATCGGCAGCATTGGCTTCAGCAACCGATGATAATTTTTCTTCTGTAGCCGGGTTAATGGTATCAAAATATTTTTTGCTCAACGGTTTTTCAAATTTGCCATTAATGAACAGATCGTAGCGTTCATTGATCTTTGCTGCAGATTTACTTTCCGGCGCCGGTGCTAAATTTCTTGCACTGTCGAATTTGAGTTTTATAATATTATTTTTTTTAGTTGCCATCTGTTTTATTTTTTTCACGCCAAGATGCAAAGGAGCAATGGCGCAAAGATTATTTAATTTAAAAAGACGCTTTTATTTTTTGCTCAGCGTCTTTACATGGAAGCTTTAATCAATTGAAAAATAATCTGCTGATTGATACACGCCTGTTTTCTGTTTCATCAACTGCATCAAAATATCATTGGCTAAACTGCTTGCTCCAAATCGGAACCATTCATTATTCATCCAGGCTTCTCCCAATACCTCATTCAGCATTACTAAATAATGTAAAGCCAGTTTTGATTTGGAGATACCACCGGCAGGTTTCATTGCAATGCGCTTGCCTGTTTTGTAATAAAAATCACGGATGGCTTCCAGCATTACCAGTGTTACCGGCATTGTAGCGGCAGGAGAAATTTTTCCGGTAGAAGTCTTTATAAAATCTGCGCCGGCATACATGGCAATATCACTTGCCCGGCGAACTTTATCATAGGTAACCAGTTCGCCAGTTTCTAAAATTACTTTTAACCTTGCTTCGCCACAGGCTTCTTTTATTGCAGCAATTTCATCAAATACAAAATTGTATTCACCCATATGAAATTTACCCCTGGATATTACCATGTCAATTTCATCGGCGCCTTCATTTAAAGCAAACCTGGTGTCACGGATCTTCACATCTCTTGACGCCTGGCCACTTGGGAATGCCGTGGCCACAGAAGCAACTTTAATACCCGAGCCTTCCAATGCTTTTTTTGCAATTTTCACCATGGATGGATACACACATACTGCGGCAACTGTTGGTAAACCCGGATAAGCATCATGCAGGTGCATGGCTTTATAACAGAGTTGTTTTACTTTACCATCTGTGTCCTTCCCTTCTAATGTGGTAAGATCGATCATGTTCAGCGCCAGCTTTAAACCATTCAGTTTGGTTTCATTTTTTATACTTCGCTTGGTAAAACGGGCTGCCCTTTCTTCTACACCCACCTGGTCAATCCGTGGTGATAATGAAAAATCAGGAATCATTCTTGTAGCAACCATCAGTCATTTTTATTTAGGTCAAAAATATTATGCAATTAATACTGCCAATGCGGTGGTAATTAAATTTTCTACTGCGGCATTGCCATCTTTCGAAAATTCTTTTTGCACACGGTTGGCAACAATAGCGTTAACACTGCAACAATTATGGCCCAGTAATTTACCCAGTCCGTAAATGGCAGAAGTTTCCATTTCAAAGTTAGTTATCTTATGGTTATGGAAATTAAAACCGGTGAGTTTATTAATAAGGCCGGGACTGCTTAACGGCAAGCGCAATACCCTTCCCTGCGGCCCATAAAAACCGGGGCAGGTAACAGTAATGCCTTTATAAAAACTATCCGGAAATTTATTGAGTAGTGTATCACTTCCTTTGGAGATATAGGGAAAAGTGATTGCAGTATCTAATCCTGTTTGTGCAATAAATGCATCAATCAATTCATTTTCTTCAGCCGACTTGGTATAAGCATAATAATTCATCAGGTTATCCAGTCCCAATCCATGTGTGGATGCTACCAAACTATCTACCGGTATATCTGCCTGCAAAGAGCCTGATGTACCAAAGCGGATGATGCTTAATTTTGAAAGAACAGGTTTTATTGTTCTTGTTTCAAAATCAATATTGGCCAAAGCATCAAGTTCATTTATTGCAATATCAATATTGTCGGGGCCAATACCTGTTGATAATACGGATATTCTTTTATTGCCAACATAACCGGTATGCGTTATAAATTCACGGTGCTGTTGCCTGCATTCAATACTATCGAAATGATTGCTTACTTTTTTTACCCTGTCGGGGTCGCCAACTAAAATAATTGTATCGGCAAGTTCTTCGGGCCTCAGGTCCAAATGATAAACAGCACCCCTGCTGTTAATAATTAATTCCGATGCTGCAATTTTTTGCATTGCTGTATTTTTTAAACAGTAAGTTAAACAATCCTGCAATTAACTTTTGCTTATTTTTTATAAACTTATAAAGTAATTTTTTATGCTTAATTTTAGTTTGCTATAAATAATTCCTTTCATTTTTGATAAAATAAAAGTACTATGAAATATACTCCACTTAAAAATTTTATCAACGGAAAATTTGTTGACAGTAGTTCTTCCAGAACTATGGAAGTCATTTCACCTATCGACGGTAATTTATTATCTACAGTCCCCATGTCGGCGGCAAAAGATTTAGATGATGCGGTTAAAGCAGCCAAAGCCGCATTCCCTTTATGGAGTAAAACACCCATTAAGGAAAGGGTGCAGGTATTTTTCCGCTATAGATATTTACTTGAAAAAAATTTAAAGGAACTGGCAGAATTGTGCAGTGAAGAGAATGGAAAAATATACAGCGAATCGGTGGCCGAAATAGAAAAGTGTATTGAGCTTACCGAGTTTGCTGTTTCGTTGCCACAATTGGTAACTGGCGAGGTACTGGAAGTGAGTAAAGGTGTTGAATGCAGAACAGAACATGTGCCACTGGGTGTGGTGGCTTCTATTGTGCCATTTAATTTTCCGGCAATGGTACCCAACTGGACTTTGCCGAATGCCATTGCTTTAGGCAATTGTATGATCATAAAGCCATCTGAAAAAGTGCCCCTGAGTTGTGGCCGATTGGCCGAACTTTTAAAGGAAGCTGGTTTACCCGATGGCGTATTTAATATTGTACATGGCGATGTGGATATTGTAAATGCTATTTGTGATCATCCGGGTATTGAAGCGGTTTCATTTGTAGGCAGTACAAAGGTTGCTAAAATTGTTTATCAAAGAGCCACATCAAATTATAAAAGATGCCTGGCATTAGGTGGTGCAAAAAATCATTTGATGGTTTTGCCAGATGCTATTCCCGGTATGACTGCACAAAATGTTGCTGCCAGCATGAGTGGCTGTGCAGGGCAGCGTTGTATGGCGGCAAGTGCAATGATTGGTGTGGGTAATGTGGATGCGATCGTTGATAAAATTTGTGATGAAGCCAGGAAAATTATTCCCGGAGAAAATTTAGGTGCGGTAATCAGCAAAGAAAGTAAAGAGCGCATTGAACGGTTTATTGGCGAAGCAGAAAGAGACGGCGCAAAAATTTTAGTGGATGGCCGCAATACCAAAGTTGCAGGAAAGGAAAACGGAACTTATGTTGGCCCAACTGTAATTGATTTTGTAAAACCAACTATGAGTGTGGCAACAGAAGAAATTTTTGGCCCGGTGATCTCTATTATGCGGACAAACACTGTTGATGAAGCATTGGCTATTGAAAATGCCAACCCTTATGGCAATGCAGCAAGTGTATTTACACAAAATGGCGGTATGGCAAGATATATTATTGACCATGCCAGCGCAGGAATGATAGGCGTAAATGTTGGTGTGCCGGTGCCAAGGGAGCCATTTAGTTTTGGTGGATGGAACGAAAGCAAATTTGGTGTGGGTGATATTACAGGAAAAAGTTCGATTGAATTCTGGACAAAGTTGAAAAAAAGTACAACGAAGTGGAATGCGGAAGCCGGGGTGAATTGGATGAGTTAAAATGTTGCCCCTGTCCCCTGAAGGGGAACTTAGATTGTTACAGTAATATTTAATCGAACTCTCTTTTGAATTGAAATATTATAAATAGTTCAACAAGCACGAAGGGCTGATATTAGAAAGCCAAAGGTCTTAACTAAAACACAATTAAAGCTCACTAGAGTGATGTAGTTGAAGAGTGCGACGCAACGATGCCGCCATAAAAAACTAAAGCTCGTTACAAAAAATAAAATATTATGTCAGAAACAAAAATTGCTCCCAAGTCATCAGAATCTAAAAGCTCCCCTTCAGGGGCGGGGGGGCAAATAATCCAGGATAACCTGGATTACACCTTATTCAGTTGGAGCAAGCAAAAAAACATTGCACCAATTGCTGTTAAATATGGCGAAGGCGTTTACCTGCATGATTATGATGACAAACGTTATATCGATTTTTCATCTGGGCTGATGAATGTAAATATTGGCCATGGTGACCAGCGCATTACCAATGCTGTGGTAAAACAAATGCAGGAAGTGAGTTATGTTACGCCATCTTGTGTTACTAAAGTGCGTGGCGAATTGGGAAAGAAGCTGGCAGCAATTTGTGGTGGTGATCTGAATAAATCATTTTTTACTTTATGTGGCGCAACGTCAATAGAAAACGGCATTAAGCTGGCAAGATTATATACAGGCCGCCATAAAATTTTATGCCGTTATCAATCTTATCACGGCTCATCCAATGGCGCTATGACGGCAAGTGGCGACCCAAGAAAATTACCGGTGGATAGTCAACAGGCACCCAGCTTTGTTCATTTTGATCTGCCTTATTTATACCGCTGGGAATATGGCGAAGAAAATTTATTGAAAGAATCTGTTGCAAGCCTAGAAAAAATTATTGCTTATGAAGGGTGGGGAAATATTGCTGCCATTTTACTGGAAGGTGAAAGTGGTTCATCGGGATGTTTAAAATACCCGGTGGGTTATTTAAAAGCAGTAAGAGAAATTTGCAATAAGCATGGCATATTATTGATAATGGATGAAGTAATGAGTGGTTTTGGAAGAACCGGTAAATGGTTTGGTTTTCAGAATCATGATATCATTCCGGATATGATTGCAATGGCAAAGGGATTAACCTGCGGTTATTTACCTTTTGGCTGTTTGCAGGTAAGCAATAAAATTGCTGCAAAATTTGATGATGCTGTTTTGGCATTGGGGCTTACATATTCTGCACACCCGGTTAGTTGTGCTGCGGCATTGGAAACCTTAAAAATTTACGAAGACGATAATTTAATTGCCAATACAGTTGCCATGGGGAAATACATGGAGCAACAGGTTGAATTATTAAAACAAAAACATCCGAGTATTGGGGATTTTAGAAATACCGGTTTATTGGGTTGTATTGAATTGGTAAAGAACAGAAACACCAAAGAGCCGATGGCACCGTTTAATGCAAAGCCCGAAGAAATGATGGTGATGAATAAAGTGGCCGCAAAAATTAAAGAGCTGGGCATGTACACTTTTGTAAGATGGAATTATATTTTTACTGCACCGCCATTATGTGTTACTAAAGCACAGATCGATGAAGGGTTAGCAATAATCAGCGAAGCAATAAAAATTGCGGATGAGAATACAGCCCCCTAAATCCCCCCAAGGGGGACTTTAGAAGAGCTCAATTGTTTTAATTTAATGCTGATTAGCTAATAAGATTGTTGATAATTTATTTAATGTTGAAATGCTTAATTACAAATGTCAATAGAGAACCAACAGTCTGGCCTCCCTCTCTCTGGGAGAGGGAATGAGGGAGAGGCTGACCACTCTCTCATCAATGCAGACCTTGCGCCCATTCCGCAAAGCAAACGTACATGGGGTACATGGAATTATGCAGCCCTATGGATAAGTATGAGTTTGTGTATACCGACCTACATGCTGGCAAGTTCGTTAATACAGGGCGGTATGAATTGGTGGCAGGCGATACTTACTATTTTTTTAGGCAACACCATTGTATTAATTCCAATGATATTGAATGGACATGCCGGTGCAAAATATGGTATTCCGTTTCCTGTTTTAGCAAGAGTAAGTTTTGGAACAAAGGGTGCCAACATTCCTGCAATGTTAAGGGCCATTGTTGCCTGCGGTTGGTTTGGTATTCAAACATGGATCGGTGGAGAATCATTATATAATTTAATCAGGGCATGGAATCCTTCTATGGAAGAAATTCATATTACAGGATTATTTCCGCAAGCAATTCCTTTAGTTTGTTTTTTAGTTTTTTGGTTGCTGAATATGTTCATTGTTTATCTCGGAGTAGAAAGCATTAAAAAATTATTAGTATTTAAAGCATTCTTTTTACCTATTGCCGCACTGGCATTATTGGGCTGGGCAATATTTGCAGCCAATGGCCTGGGACCAATTTTAGACCAACCTTCAAAATTTAGTGATGCAGGAGCCTTCTTTAAATTCTTTTTTCCGGCATTGACAGGCATGGTTGGTTTTTGGGCAACACTCTCTTTAAATATTCCTGATTTTACACGTTATGCAAAAAGCCAGAAAGCACAGATCAATGGACAGATCATTGGGTTGCCGCCGAGCATGACGCTGTTTGCATTTATAGGTGTGGTGGTTACTTCTGCAACAGCTATTATTTATGGTAACAGCGAATGGGATATTGTAAAATTAGCCGGGAGATTTGATAGTAAAATAATGGTGAGTTTCGCAATGATCGGGATTATCATTTCAACATTGGCTACAAATATTGCGGCCAATATTGTAAGTCCTGCCAACGACTTTGCTCACCTGGCACCACATAAAATTAATTTTAAAACCGGCGGCTATATTACCGGCATTATTGGTATTTTAATTTTACCCTGGAAATTAATTGCCAGCCCCGATGGATATATTTTTACCTGGCTGATAGCTTACTCCAGTTTATTAGGCCCTGTTGGAGGCATCATGATAGCAGATTATTTTTTCATCAGGAAGAAAAATTTAATTGCCGATGACCTGTATAAACACGAGGGAGCTTACCGGTACAGCAATGGGTTTAATTCAAAAGCCATCATTGCATTATTAATTGGCATTGCACCAAATTTACCTGGTTTTTTATTACAGGTAAAATTGCTTTCTCCAACAGCGTTTCCACAATGGATTTCGCAATTGTATAATTACGCCTGGTTTGTGGGATTTGCTGTGAGTGGAATTGTTTATCTTTTATTAATGAAAAAACTAAGTAATGAAAGCTCAGGTAATACAAGATAAAATTTATGAGGTGAGAGGAGATAAGATTATGCTTGATTTTGACCTGGCACAACTGTATGGAGTTGAAACAAGGGTTTTTAATCAGGCTGTAAAAAGAAATGCAGCAAGTTTTCCCAAAGACTTTATGTTCCGACTTACCATAAAAGAGTGGAAAGATATGATGTCACAGATTGTGATATCATCGGAAACGGAATTTAAAGGAGAAATCAATATGATATCACAATCTGTGATATCATCTCAAAGAAAAAGGAAGGTAAGTTCTCCGCCTTACGCTTTTACTGAACACGGCGTTACCATGCTTGCCAGTATTTTAAAAAGCCCAAAAGCAAGAAAGATGAATATTGCTATTGTAAGAGCTTTCATTGCTTTAAAGAAATTTGCCAATAAAAATGCAGCTGTTTTACATTTAGTGAATGAGCTTAAAGACAGGATTGATGAACATGATGTACAGTTGAGCAGTATTTATGATGCTCTTG
Source organism: Ferruginibacter sp. (assembly GCA_017983695.1). GTDB lineage: Bacteria > Bacteroidota > Bacteroidia > Chitinophagales > Chitinophagaceae > Ferruginibacter. Next base: position 16,484 of record JAGOAX010000005.1, on the reverse strand, counting down.
AAAATATGCTTGATGTAAAAGAAGACGAAAAGCTAAAAATAATTAATTGGGAAGAAAGAGAAAGGATTGGATTTAAGAAATGATCTATCATCACAAATTGTGACATCAAGTTGAAAAATAAAATAATTTGAGGGCTCAAATTTGAAATCTCATAAATAATACATAATCATGTCTGTCTTAATCAAAAATGGAAACATCATTACAGCTACAGACAATTATGTAGCTGATATTTTTATTGAAGGCGAAATTATTACTGCCATCGGCAAAAACTTAAATGTAAAAGCCGATAAGGAAATTGATGCTTTAGGTAAATTAGTTTTTCCGGGTGGAATTGATCCGCATGTACATTTAGACATGCCTTTTATGGGAACCTATTCCAGCGATAATTACGAAACCGGAACAAGAGCGGCATTGTATGGCGGCACAACAATGGTAATAGATTTTATTTTACAAAAACAAGGCAATAGTTTGAATGCCGCATTAGCCGAATGGAAAGGACGAAGCGATAATAACTGTGTAGGCGATTATAGTTTTCATATGGCGGTTACCGATTTTAATGATGATACAAAAAAAGAAATAAAAGATTTTATTGAAGAGGAAGGTATTACTTCTTTTAAAACATTCATGGCTTATAAAGGTGCTTTGATGATTGACGAACGGCAGATGATCGGCTTGATGGAAGAAGTAAAAAAACATGGCGGCTTAATAAATGTACACGCCACCAATGGCGATATGATCGATTATCTTACCCAGAAACACAGAGGAGAAGGAAAACTTTCTCCACTCTATCATTATTTATCTCAACCAGAGATTACAGAAGCAGAAGCCAGCGAACGATTTGTGGATATGGCTTCATATACCGGTTGCCCGGGCTACATTGTTCATCTTACCTGCGAAGGTGCATTGAATGCAGTGCGTAATGCTACCAAACGCAATCAAAAAATGTTTGTAGAAACCTGTATTCAATATTTGATCTTGGATGCTTCATTGTATGAACAAAACTTTGAAGGCGCTAAATGGGTAATGAGTCCGCCTTTAAGAGAAAAGAAAGATCAGCAAACTTTATGGGCCGGTATTAACCAGGGCTTGGTACAGGTTGTTGCAACCGATCATTGCCCTTTTAAATGGGAACAGAAATTAATGGGCAAAGATGATTTCAGTAAAATTCCTAATGGACATCCTGCGATAGAAAACCGGATGGAATTATTTTTCAGCGAAGGCGTTGCAAAAAACAAAATTACATTGAACAAATATGTGGAAGTAGCCTGTACTAATCCTGCAAAAATATTCGGTATGTTTCCACGAAAAGGAACTATTGCAGTTGGCAGTGATGCCGATATTGTGATTTTTGATCCAAATGAAAAACATACTCTCTCTACAGCAACACACCATATGAATGTGGATTACAGTGGTTATGAAGGATGGGAATTAACCGGTAAAGTAAAAACAGTTTTACTAAGAGGAACTGTCGCCATTGAAAATAATGAATGCAAAATTGATAAAGGATTTGGTAAATTTATAAAACGAAGTAAAGTCTCACAAACAATTTAAACACTATGCCAAGAATTATTAAATCAGGACTCATCCAAATGAGTTTACCCAAAACAGAGGGTGAAGGAACGATCAAAGAAATTGTTGATGCTATGGTGCAAAAGCATATTCCATTAATTGAAGAAGCCGGAAAAAAAGGCGTACAGATACTTTGTTTACAGGAAATTTTCAATACACCTTATTTCTGCCCGGGACAAGATAAAAAATGGTACGAAAGTGCGGAGTCTGTTCCCGGCCCAACAACAGATTTAATGGCAACTTATGCTAAAAAGTATAACATGGTTATCATCGTTCCCATTTATGAAAAGGAACAGGCCGGTGTTTTATACAATACAGCTGCAGTGATTGATGCTGATGGAACTTACCTTGGCAAGTACAGAAAAAATCATATTCCGCATACATCAGGTTTTTGGGAAAAATTTTTCTTTAAACCAGGTAATTTAGGCTATCCTGTTTTTCAAACGAAGTATGCAAAGATTGGTGTGTACATTTGTTACGACCGTCATTTTCCTGACGGTGCAAGATGTTTGGGATTGAATGGTGCAGAGATTGTTTACAATCCTTCTGCAACTGTTGCAGGACTCTCACAATATTTATGGAAACTGGAGCAACCTGCACATGCTGCTGCTAATGGATATTTTATGGGTTGCATTAATCGTGTGGGAGAAGAGAAACCATGGAACCTTGGTAAGTTTTATGGCAGCAGTTATTTTGTAGATCCACGTGGACAAATTTTTGCACAGGCCAGCGAAGACAAAGATGAATTATTGATTGCTGAATTTGATCTGGATATGATTGAAGAAGTGAGAAGTGTGTGGCAATTCTTCAGGGATAGGAGACCAGAGACTTATGGAAAGTTGACGGAACTGTAGCCCCATCCTATCCTTCCCCCAAAGGGAAGGGAAATGGAGAAGATTGACAAGAAGAATATTTTATATAATAAAGAACTGATTTTACATACTGCCAAATTCGAGTTCCCTCTCCTTGGGAGAGGGGTTGGGGTGAGGCCGAAAATAATTTATGGCAATTACAAACAATAAATTATCACAACAACAATACGCCGAAAACTTCAGCGATATTCATCCACCGTTTGAAACGCACAATGCGGCGCTGGTTGAAGCCAACCGCTGTTTGTTTTGTTATGATGCACCCTGTATTAAAAGCTGTCCTACCGGAATTAATGTACCTAAGTTTATCAAACAAATTACTTCGGATAATATCAAAGGAAGTGCACACACAATTTTTTTGTCCAACATTATGGGAGCCGGTTGCAGCAAGGTTTGCCCGGTTGAAAAATTATGCGAAGGGAGTTGTGTATTTAATTTAATGGATGAGCCACCCATTCCTATTGCTAAACTGCAGCGTTACAGCACAGAAAAAGCAATGCAACAAAAATGGCAATTATTTAAAAGAAAACCATCAGCAGGGAAAAAAGTTGCCATTGTTGGCGCCGGCCCGGCAGGGTTAAGCTGTGCCCATGTTTTGTCAAGAGAAGGTATTGATGTTACCATCTATGAAAAAGAAAGTAAAGGCGGCGGTTTGATGACATACGGCATTGCTGCCTATAAAGTAACACCGGAGTTTTGTGAAGATGAAGTGAATTATATTTTATCGCTGGGCGGCATAGAAATAAAATATAACCAGGAATTAGGAAAGAACATTTCATTGGCAGATCTGCAAAAAAATTATGATGCCGTTTTTTTGGGTATTGGTGTTGGCTTAGCAAGGCAGCTGGATATCCCCGGCGAAGATCTGGAAGGTGTAGAAGATGCAATTGAATTTATTTATAAGCTGCGCAGTAAAGGCTTTGATAAAATTGCAGTAGGAGATAAAGTTGCTGTAATTGGTATGGGTATGACGGCGATTGATGCTGCAACACAAGCCAAACGTTTGGGTGCAAAAGAAGTAACCATGTTGTACAGAAGAACACAGGAAGAAATGCCCTGCACACAACATGAATTAGATATTGCCATGCTGGATGGCTGCAAAATAATCTGGCTGGCTGCGCCTAAAGAATTAAAAGGTGTTAACGGAAAAGTTTCTGAAATTATTTGTAGTGTAATGCAACTAGGTGAGCCCGATGCCAGCGGCAGAAGAAGCCCTGTTGAAACTGGTGAAACATTTTCATTAGAGGTTGATATGGTAATTAAAGCCGCAGGGCAAATGCCGTTTGAAAGTTTGGTGGAAGCATTCAAAATTAAAAATTCAAAAGGTAAAATAAATACAGAAGCCACATCAACAAATATCAAAGGCGTGTTTGCCGGCGGAGATTGTGTGAATGGCGGTAAAGAAGTAGTAGATGCAGTACAGGCGGGGAAAGATGGGGCAGCGGCTATTTTAAGATATATTTTTCACGCCAAGGCGCAAAGTTAAGAAGACGCAAAGAATGCCTACCGAAAACGAAATATCAAAATTAGTTGTTGACTTGTGTTTTAAAATACATACACAATACGGACCGGGTTTATTTGAATCAGTTTACGAAGAAATATTTTGTTATGAATGGCAAAAGAATGGCATTTCGATTTATAGACAACACCCTATACCATTAGTTCACGAAACTATAAAAATGGACGCAGGTTTTAGAGCTGATATCCTTATCGATAACAAAGTAATAATCGAATTAAAATCAATAGAAGCATTAGCGCCTGTTCACTATAAGCAAGTTCAAACTTATTTAAAACTGACAGGCTGTAGGCTGGGGTTACTAATAAATTTTAATGTGCCCTTAATTAAAGATGGTATTCATCGTATTGTTAACAACTTATAAAACTTAGCGCCTTTGCCTCTTTGCGGCTTGGCGTGAAAAATCAACATGGCAAATATCGCATCAAATTTCCTCGGCATAAAATCTCCCAACCCATTTTGGTTAGCCAGTGCGCCACCAACAGATAAAAAGTATAATGTACTCCGTGCATTTGAAGCCGGCTGGGGAGGCGTGGTTTGGAAAACTTTAGGCAGCCAGGTAAAAAATGTTTCTTCACGTTATTCTGCTGTGGATTATGGTGGACAAAGAGTAATGGGGTTTAATAATATTGAACTCATCAGCGACAGGCCATTGGCAATAAATTTAAAAGAGATTGCAGAATGTGTAAAATTATTCCCCGACAGGGCAATGATCGTTTCGCTAATGGCCGACAATGATAAAAACAGTTGGCATGAATTAATTAAAAAAGTAGAAGACACCGGCGCACATGGATTAGAATTAAATTTTGGTTGTCCGCATGGCATGACAGAACGTGGCATGGGAGCAGCCGTGGGGCAAGACCCGGAAATTGCCTGCATGGTATTAGAGTGGGTGATGGAAAAAGCAACGATTCCGGTAATAACAAAACTCACACCCAATGTACACTCTGTTGTACCCACAGGAAGATCGGTTGTAAAAGCAGGCACGAATGCATTGTCGCTGATCAATACCATTCAATCGGTAACCGGTGTTGATCTGGATACACTCGTTCCTAATCCTTATGTGGCAGGCAAATCTGTTTTTGGCGGCTACTGCGGACCGGCAGTAAAACCTATTGCTTTAAAAATGCTGACCACTATTGCACAGGATGAGTTAACTAAAAAAGTACCTGTCAGCGGTATTGGTGGTATTGAAACATGGAAAGATGCTGTAGAGTTTATGTTATTGGGTGCAAGTAATGTACAGGTGTGTACAGCAGCCATGAAAAATGGGTTTAGAATTGTGGAAGATATGTGCGAAGGGTTGAATAACTGGATGGATGAAAAAGGATTTGCAACACTGAACGATTTTATTGGTAAAAGTGTTGCTACCATTACACATTGGGAAGACCTGGATATCAACTATCACCACATAGCGAAAATAAACCAGGATAAATGTATTCACTGTGGCTTATGTTATATCGCTTGTGAAGATACTTCTCATCAATCCATTAAATTAGAATACGGAAAACCTTATAATAAATACACCATCATTGATGAGGAATGTGTGGGTTGTAATTTGTGTAAATTAGTTTGCCCTGTTGATGATTGTATTACCATGGAAGAACACCGTGTTGCTCCTGAATATTTAAACTGGATCGATTTTCAGAAAAAGGGTTTGCCATTAAATGATCATTAATAGCTGTCATTTCGACGAAGGAGAAATCTGTTGAAAATATATACTGAGGCTTTTTGTACTAATCATTTTTTTCTTACCTGAATTCATTATTTAAAATTCTCTCTCTAATAACATGCTTAGTTATACCTTGCAGCCCAACCTTAAAGCATGATTACATTAGAATATTTTACCAATAAAGATTTTACAGAATTGATGGCATGGGTCAGCGATGAAGAAATTTTAATGAACTGGTCAGGTGCATTATTCAGTTTTCCACTCACACAATCCAGTATGGAATGGTATATCGAAGATGTGAACGACATTAAAAACTCCGAAGCTTTTATTTATAAAGCCATTCATGCCGAGACCGGAAAAACCGTAGGCCATATTTCTTTAGGTGGCATCAGCAAAAAAAATAAGGCCGGAAGAATCAGCAGGGTATTGGTAGCTCCCGAATACCAGGGTAAAGGCTATTGCAGGCAAATGGTAAGTGCAGTATTAAAAATTGGTTTCGAAGATTTAAATCTCCATCGCATTTGTTTGGGTGTGTATGATTTTAATAAAGCCGCCATCAGTTGTTATCAAAAAGCAGGATTGGTAATTGAAGGTACCAACAGGGATTGTTTACTGTTTAAAGACAAATGGTGGAGTTTGGTGGAGATGAGTATTTTAGAAGAAGAGTGGAAAGATGAAGCACAATAAAAATGCAAAGCATTTTTATATTTTATTTGGACGAGCTTTAATAATACTATTTAGCATTGTTGCGTCGCACACTTGTACGGCATATCAATAAGGAGCTTTAATTGCGTTATTATATCTAATAGCGGACTTCATACTTTTTCCAAGGTTCATATCCAATAATTTCTTTTTTACAGATAATTATACTTTATTTGGGTAACCAAAAAATCATACCTGTATGAAACAAATCGTATTGAGTGTTCTTGTAACTGTATTCTTCTCTACAGTTTTATTTGCCAAAGGCGATAAAGATTCAGTTGCTATGCTGATAGCAAAGCAGCAAAAATTCGTTGATTCGGTTGACAATGCCATGAAGTATGAGGCCGGTAATATTGTATTAACAGGCGGTGTTGCAAAATTGAATGTACCTGCCGGGTTTAAATTTTTAAATCCCGAACAAAGTAATTATGTATTAACAGAGTTGTGGGGCAATCCTCCGCAAACCGGTATTTTAGGAATGCTGTTTCCTGAAAGCAGCGGCCCCTTTGGCGAAAAATCTTACGCCTTTATTATTACCTACGATGCTTCGGGTTATGTAAAAGATGATGATGCCGATAAAATTGATTATGATGACCTGTTGAAAGAAATACAGAAGGACGAAATAGAAGATAATAAAACAAGAGTTGCACAAGGTTATGGCGCAATTAATATGGTGGGCTGGGCATCAAAACCATTTTACGATAAAACCAATAAGGTGTTACATTGGGCAAAAAATCTGAATTTTGCAGGAGCCGATGAAAATACCCTGAATTATGAAGTGCGGATTCTGGGAAGAAAAGGTGTGCTTTCAATGAATGCAGTTGCTACAATGAATGAGCTGGATTCTGTAAAAAAAGATATTAATAAAGTATTGGCCATGCCATCTTTTACCGATGGGAATACTTACAAAGACTTTGATTCTAAAACTGATAATGTTGCCGCCTGGACAATTGGTGGATTAGTGGCGGGTAAAGTGTTATTAAAAGTTGGCTTTTGGGCTATAATAGGTAAATTTTTCCTGGCCGGTTGGAAATTTATTTTAATAGGAATAATAGCTGTGTGGGCAGGCATTAAAAAATTCTTTGGTAAAAAGCCACAGGTGGCAGAAGAAAACAGCGTGGGATAATTTTAAAAATAACTTAGATATGGAAGAAGGCTGTTAAGCCTTCTTTTTTATTACTGGCTGAAGGAATTCTATTTAGCTTCATTGGCGTCGCACACTTGTACGGCATATCATTGGGGAGCTTTAATTGTGTTTTGCTATTTAGAAATGATTGATTTTTGCGGATGGGTTGTGTATATTTATGTAACAAGGGCAATTTAAAATATCGGTATGTATATAGAAACAATCAAGGTTCCCGCATTTCTAATTATCTCTGTATTATTTACAGCGTGTAATAATAATAAAGGAGAGGCAACAGATGTGCTTAAAAAGCTGTATTCGACTGATAGCATTGCTATACAATCTTTCATACTAAATAATGACAGAGATACTACTCTTAAAGGCAGTTTAGGAACAACACTTCGGATTTATAAAAATACTTTTACTGATAGCATAGGCCAACCAGTAAAAGGACAAATTAATCTTGAATTTAAAGAGGTATTTTCTCCTGTAGATTTTGTGCTTGGGAATTTGACAACAACTTCAAATGGGCAACAACTTGAAAGCAGTGGGATGGTTTATTTAAATGCAACAATAAATAATAAGCAATTGAATATTGCAGAAGATAAAGTAATTGGGGTAATTGTGCCACGTGATAATCAAGATGATAAAATGCAAGTTTATGAAGGGAATAAAGACAGCCTTGGGATTAATTGGATAAATCCAAGGCCAATTCTTAATGAGCAAATCAAAAGGAAAGAGTTTGAACAAATTAGTATTACATGGGTCAGGCCTGAAAATTCGCTTGTGTCAGAAATGCCTTTAATCGGCGATACTCTTTTTGATAAATATAAAAATGTACAAAACGATACAATAGTTTTGGTTAACGGTAGAAAAGTACAAATGTATAAACCTGTTAAAATTAAATTCACTATTGATACTTCAAAAGGAAATGATTTAAGATTTATACAGGAAGTGCTTTCTGCTAAAGGAACAAATATGTTTATTGAGGATTACAATACGAATTATATTTTTTCGATTAAGAAACTTGGATGGGCAAATATTGATAAGCTATACGACGATCCCCGTACAAAAGAAGTTGAACTTATTACTTCTATTGAAAATCATTCAGACTTTAATACAGTCTATGTATCGCTAATTATTAGTAATAAAAAAATGTATATACCTGGGTATAAAAAAATGGATAATAGTTATTCATTCACTCACAATGACCAAGAAAAACTTTCACTTCCCGTTGGAGAGACTGCAACTATTCTGGCTACTGGATATAAGGGCGATAAACCATACTTTGCTATTAAAAAAATTAGAATTTCAGAAAAACAAATAATTTCTTTCAAACTTTTAGAAACAACAATGGAACAATTAAAAGTTCAGTTAAAAAAAGAGATATAATAATTAAAGTAGTCGATAGATAGCTTTCAACACTTCTCCAGCGCTCCCAATATATCTCCCAAAATATCATCCACATGTTCAAGTCCAACAGAAATTCTTATTAAGCCCGGTGTAATATTTACTGCTGCTCTTTCTGCTTCGCTCAGTTTAGCATGTGTGGTACTTGCCGGGTGAGAAGCGATGCTTCTTGTATCGCCAAGGTTGGCAGTAAGGGAAAGCATTTTTAAATTGTTTAAAAATGCACGGCCACTTTCTAAGCCACCACTTAAATTAAAACTTACCAGTCCACCGCCATTTTTCATTTGCTTAACAGCAATAGCATGTTGCGGATGGCTTGGTAAAAAAGGATATTTTAACCAGCTTATTTTTGCATGGCCTTCCAATGCTTTTGCAATATGCAATGCATTAGCGGCATGGCGCTCCATACGAACGTCTAATGTTTCTAAGCTTTTGCTTAACACCCAGGCATTAAAAGGCGATAATGCAGGGCCGGTGCTTCGGCAGAATAAATAAATTTGTTGTATCAATTCTTTTTTACCTAACACAACACCACCTAAAACTCTTCCCTGTCCATCAATCCATTTAGTGGCTGAATGAATAACCAGGTCGACACCAAAATCAATGGGGCGCTGGTTTACAGGTGTGGCAAAACAATTATCTACATTTAATAAGATGTTATGTTTTTTAGCCAGTGTATTTACAAATGCCAGGTCAATAATATCCAAACCCGGGTTGGTGGGAGTTTCTAAATAGATCATTTTGGTGTTAGGCTTAATGGCAGCTTCCCAACTATCCGGATCGCCGGCGCTAACATAACTTACTTCAATACCATAATTGGGTAAGTATTTATTTAATACAGTTACCGTACTGCCAAATACCGAACTGCAGGCAATTAAATGATCGCCGCTTTTTAATAAGGCCATAAAAGAAGCAAACACAGCAGCCATACCTGTTGCAGTGGCATAACCGGCTTCTGCACCTTCAAGTGCCACCATTTTATCGGTAAACTCCTGTACACCCGGGTTGCTGAAACGGCTGTAAATATTATCATTGCTTTCATCTGCAAAAGCAGCTCTCATATCTTCTGCATCATCAAAACAAAAACTACTGGTTAAAAATAGCGGTGTGCTATGTTCCATTTCATTGGTACGTTCAGTTTGTGTTCTTATAGCTTTTGTAATTGGGTTCATGCTTGGTTAATTGGTTAACTGGTTAATTAGTTTATTAGGGTTTAGATGTAGGAGTGTTGTGTATTTTTGATTTTGAAATGAACTTAATAAATGCATTTAATTTAAGTAGTAATTTTTCGGTTTCGGTTATTAACTCTTCAGCTTTGGTTATTTCTATAATACCCCTTCTTTTGCATTTGCCCAGCCATGCTTTTGTTTCAAGTAAAGAGCCTCTGGAGTAAAAATAAAACTGTTTACTTTCTTTGTAGTAAAACCGGCCGTATCCTTCGGCTATATTTACCGAAATTGAATCCGCAGATCTGGTTATTTGTTTGCCAATGGTATCTTTTTGAAAATAATTCCAGGTATCAACTAAATTCCAAATAACATCCGAAAAAGCCTCAGCCTGCTGATAAACCTCAAGCTTTTCTAAAGTATATTCCATAGCTATCTTTTAACTATTGCTGCTTTAACTACTAAACCAATTAACCAGTTAACTAATAAACCAGTTAACTAATTAACCACCAACTCCCACGTCAGCTCAGTGCCACCTCTCTTCAATGTTTCTGCAACGCTGCAATATTTGTTCATCGATAATTCGCAGGCACGGTAAGCTTTTTCTTTATCAATATCTCCTTTAAGAAAGAAAGTAATTTTTGCATTTGCCCATAATGAAGGTTCCTTGCCCGGTTCTCTTTCACCGGTAACTTTCATAGCAAAGTCTTCAACGGTCTGGCGTTGTTTTTTTAATATCATCACTATGTCAATAGCACTGCAACCACCAAGGCCGGCCAACAGCATTTGCATAGGCCTGAAGCCAAAATTAATACCACCGCTTTCGTCGCTGGTGTCCATTTTTACAGTGTGTCCATTAGCATCGGTAGCTTCAAAACCAAAGTCGCCTTCTACCCGCTGTAAATTAATTTCTATCATTTTAAAACATTTTTACAAATATAAATATTGCAAGCCTTTACTTTGCATTTTATTTACCCCCTCCGCCCCCTAAAGGGGGAACTTTTTTGCGAAGATTGAAGCGGATGTGACTTCTCTTTCGGGAGAGGGAAATGGAGAAGAAAGTTGCGAAGATTAAGGCGTGGGCGGGCCATCTGCCAAAGAAAATAAAAGTTGGTAGCATTTTAAATTAGCTCCGTAGGAGCTTGAGGTGGGTAGAAAATTAGAAAAAGATTTTGATAAGTCCCATAGGGACGGAAGGTGCTTTTTGCAAAACATGATTAAAGCTCAATGAAGATATAATGTACAAGAGTCCCGAAAAATCGGGATGTGCCATGCGACCGCCAATGAAGTTCAACAAAGCTTCTCTGCCGGGTACAAAAAAAGGATTTACAAATAAATGAATAGTTTTAAACATACCGGCGGCTTTACTTTAGAAAGCGGTTTTACATTTCCTGAAATTGAAATTGCATATACCACTTATGGTAAACTGAATGCAGATAAAAGTAATGTGGTTTGGGTATGTCATGCGCTTACGGCCAGCAGCGATGCGGCAGACTGGTGGGATGGCGTTGTCGGGCCAAATCATGTAATTGACCCTGAAAAATATTTTATTGTTTGTGCCAATATCCTGGGGTCATGCTATGGAAGTACCGGGCCATTAAGTGTAAACCCTGTTACAAAACAGCCTTACTATAATAGTTTTCCTCTGCTTACCATCCGGGATATGGTGAATGCCCATATTTTACTGCGCCAACATTTAGGTATAGAAAAGATATTTTTGTTAATGGGTGGCAGCATGGGCGGCTACCAGGCAATGGAATGGTGTGTGATGGAAAATACCGTGATTGAAAATTTACTCCTGCTGGCAACTTCGGCAAGCGAAAGTGCATGGGGTATTGCAACACATACTGCACAGCGCCTTAGTCTTGAAGCAGATGCTACATGGAATACCGCATCTGCTACCGCAGGTGCAAAAGGGTTAAAAGCTGCCCGGGCCATTGGTATGCTTACCTATCGTAACTATGGCATTATGGTGCAGCAGCAAACCGATGCTGATACCGAAAAAACAGATGATTATAAAGCCTCATCATATATCAATTACCAGGGCGAAAAATTAGTACAACGTTTTAATGGCTACAGTTACTGGTTGCTTACAAAAAGTATGGACAGCCATCATTTAGGCCGTGGCCGTGGCGGTAATTTAGAGACCGTACTTAAAACCATTACACAACGTACATTGATCATCGGCATCAGCAGCGATATTCTTTGCCCGTTAACGGAGCAGCATTTTTTAGCCAAACATATCCCCAACTCCGCTATTATTGAAATTGATTCTGATTATGGCCATGATGGGTTTATGGTAGAATCAAAGATCATTTCGCAACACCTGGCAGAGTGGTTGGGTGATAATATTGTGCTTGGTTATGGTGCTACAATTTAGTAAGATATTCCTTGCGCCTGTAACTGTCCGTACAGCATTTCTTTTCCACCACAAACGTTTGCAGATTTTTGCGGCAGCTTGTTTTGATTACATTTATACCAACGATTCAAAACACTGCTAATGACCTTTACCAAACCGCATTTAAGTTTCTGGCAAATTATTAATATGAATGTGGGTTTTTTTGGCATTCAGTATAGTTTCGGTTTACAACAAAGTGCAGTTAATCCCATTTACGATTTTTTAGGAGCAAAGCCCGATGAAATTCCCTGGTTGAATTTGGCAGGTCCGCTTACCGGATTAATTATCCAGCCAATTATTGGTGCATTAAGTGATAAAACATGGATACCTAAACTGGGGAGAAGAAAACCTTTCTTTTTTATTGGCGCTATGATATGCAGTATTGCATTATTTCTTTTTCCCTTCAGCAGTTCGTTATGGATGGCAGCAGGTTTATTATGGATACTAGATGCAGGAAATAATACCGCCATGGAGCCTTACCGTGCTTTTATTGCTGATAAACTGGATGCATCTCAACAGCCCACCGGCTTCCAGGCACAAAGTTTTTTTACCGGTTTCGGGCAAACACTGGCCAATGTTTCTTTATTTATTTTTCCAATGATCTTTATAGGTAAAACCGGCAAACTACCCACCTGGGTTTTTGCTTCTTTTATTTTGGGTGCAATTTGTTCCATAGGCTCTGTTTGGTGGAGCTCAAGAACAACACCCGAAATTCCACCTACACCCGAAGAGTTAGTTGAAATGCGGAAAGAACCATTAAATGTATTCTCTCCTTTTATTGACATAGCTAAAGCCATTAAACATATGCCAATGGTAATGTGGCAACTGGCATTGGTGTATTTATTTCAATGGTATGCTTTGTTTTGTTACTGGCAGAATTCATCAAAAAGTATTGCCTTATCTGTTTGGCATACCACACCACAACAGGATTCGAAGTTGTATGAAGAAGCTGTTGGCTGGACAGGATTGGTAAATGGCTGGTACAATATTGTAACTTTTTTATGCGCTTTTGGTTTAGTGTGGTTTGCAAAAAAGTATTCGCCTAAGCTGGTGCATTTTGGTTGTTTGGTTTTAGCAGGTATTGGGTTTTTAATGTTCCCTCATATTGAAAATAAGTATTTGCTTTTTCCGGCTATTACAGGTTTTGGTATTGGGTGGGCCAGTATGATGGGGATACCTTATTTAATGGTGGTAAGCCAGATACCAAAAGAAAGATATGGGGTGTACATGGGCATCATCAATATGATGATTGTAATTCCAATGTTTATACAAACCACCACATTTGGTTTTATTTTAAAACATTTTTTAAATAACGATCCAAGAAATGCCATCTCATTTGCAGGTGTGTTTTTATTAATTGCGGCATTATTAACGCTTTTAATAAAAGCAGGCAAGCCAACTGGTGATGTAGTGCTGCCGGCTGGCGGCGGCCATTAATTTTTATATGAAAAAAATACTTTGCATAGGGGAAGCTTTAATAGATATGATCTGCACAGACAAAGGCAGTTCATTATCTGACGGCAATAACTTTTTAAAAAAAGCCGGTGGGGCACCAACCAATGTTGCAGCAGCTATTGCAGCATTAGGCGGCAATGTAGAGCTTGCAGCAAAAGTTGGTATTGACCCTTTCGGCAATCATCTTATAAAAGTGATGGAGGATTTTGGCGTGAGTACTAAATGGATGCTGCAGGATGAAAATTATTTTACCACATTTGCCTTTGTATCGCTAATGGAAAATGGAGAACGTGATTTTTACTTTAACCGTGGTGCCGATGGACAACTTAGCCTGGAGGAAGTTGACCAAATTGATCTTGATGAATTTTCCATTATTCATTTTGGCTCGGCTACAGGTTTTTTACCAGGGCCATTACAGGATGCTTACCGGGGCTTATTACAAAAAGCATTGCAGAAAGATATCTTTATCAGTTTTGATCCTAATTACAGGCATTTATTATTTAAAAACAATACCCAAACATTTATTGAGCAATCGTGGAATTTTTTAGACTGCTGTCATTTTTTTAAAGTAAGCGATGAAGAGGCAATGTTGTTAACAGATACTGCAAATTTAAGCGATGCAGTATCGGTACTGTTAAAAAAGACTGATGCGGTATTTGCAATTACACTGGGTAAAGATGGTACCATGTTAGGCTTTGGTAATTCCACAATTATTGTTCCCAGCATTGAGATAAAGCCGATTGATACAACGGGTGCTGGTGATGCATTTGTTGGTGCTGTATTATACCAGGTTGGTAATAAAACACTCCAGCAAATAAAGGAGATGCCTGTAGCACAATGGCAAAGTATAGTTAGTAATGCCAATAAAGCCGGCGCAAGAACCTGTGAATATATGGGTGCTATGGAAGCATTCAAACATTTAAACAATACCATTTTTGATTAACCTGGTTTAAAAAACAAGTGACTAATAAACCAATTAACTAATTAACTATAAAGTGTACGATTCTCAATTACATAAGCAGATAAGTGTTGGCCTTTGCAAAATGAAGATCGATATAGCCGATAGCGACAATATGTTTTTTACCCGCTTTGTTGCTAACGCCACTGCAATAAAATTTTTGTATTACGAATTATATAAAAATCATCCCCGTAAAGACGAAGTTTTTAACCGGCTGATAGATACCATGGCCAGGGCTTATACAGCCAGGCCACTTATATTAAAAGAAAGGGACGAGGAAAAAGAAAAAAAAGGTAACTGGTACTTAAGTAATGAAATTACCGGTATGAGTTTATATGTTGACCGTTTTTGCGGCAACTTAAAAAGCCTCGGTGAAAAACTAGAGTATTTTAAAAAGCTGGGCGTTAATTTTTTACACCTGATGCCGGTAATGGAAAGTCCGGAAGGTGAAAGTGATGGCGGGTATGCAGTTTCTGATTTTAGAAAAGTAGATGAGCGTTTTGGCACATTGGAAGATTTAAAGGCGCTGCAGCAAAAAATGAGTAAAGAGAAAATGTATCTTATGCTCGACATGGTATTAAATCATACATCTCATAAACATGAGTGGGCGCAAAAAGCAAAGCAGGGGGATAAAAAATACCAGGACTATTTTTATATGTATGATGACAGGGTAATTCCTGATCAGTATGACAGGACGATGCCTGAAGTTTTTCCTGAAGCTGCACCCGGAAATTTTACCTATATAAAAGAATGCAATAAATGGGTAATGTCGGTTTTTCATAATTACCAGTGGGATTTAAATTATACCAACCCAATGGTGTTTATAGAGATGCTGGACACAATTTTCTTTTATGCCAATTTAGGAGTAGATATTTTACGTATTGATGCCCCGGCATTCATCTGGAAACAATTGGGTACCGTATGCCAGAACTTGCCACAGGCACATACCGTATTACGTTTAATAAAACAATGTGTTCAGGTGGCAACACCAGGCATGGCAATATTGGGAGAAGCTATTGTAGCACCAAAAGAAATTATGAAATATTTTGGTACGGGATTATATGCTGCCAAGGAATGTGACTTTGCTTATAATGCCACACATATGGCATTGCAGTGGGATGCATTGGCTACAGGCGATACAAGAGTAATGCTGGCTGCCCAGCATGAAATATTACAAAAGCCTTACGGCACTTCATGGATAACATATACCCGTTGCCACGATGATATTGGTTTGGGTTATGATGATTATATGATACAGTATGCAGGGTACGATGCGTATGAACACCGCAGGTTTTTAAAAAATTATTACTCAGGCAATGATGTGAATTCTCCTGCAAAAGGAGCTTTGTTTGCAGTTAATCCAAAAACACAGGATGCCCGTATCAGCGGTTCTTTAGCTTCGCTTTGCGGATTGGAAAAAGCTATAGATGAGAATGACGGTGCGGCAATTGACTTGTCAATTAAAAAAATACTGCTGATGCAGGCGCATAGTTTTTTCATTGGCGGCATACCCATGTTGTTTTATGGCGATGAGCTGGGTTATACCAACGATTATTCTTATTTAAATGATCCCGGCAAAGCTTATGATAACCGCTGGATGCACCGGCCAGTAATTGATTGGGAGAAAAATAAAAAAATAGATGCTG
>JAGOAX010000013.1 GCA_017983695.1 Ferruginibacter sp. | reverse complement strand
CGCAACTATTTTTTGCCAACACACCAGTAAAAACTTTTTAATCAACCTTATTCAGGATGAATTATCTTAGTAAACTTATTACAGGATTAAACATTAATAACCAGTCAACTTTTTTCAGGACGAGACAAACAACTGCTAAGTCATCAGCAACGGGCGGACGGAATTCTGAAGCCCTCGCTTCTCAAATACAGTTCGTTAGCCTTCATTATGGCAAACCAACTTAACAATGATTAAATTCATTCGAAAAATTAAACAAAAAATTATTTCAAAAAATAACATCAGTACTTTTTAAACCGCAATGAGAACTTCAGCAATATCACCTAATACATCTAACAAAGTGGCACCTTCGGCTAGATCTTCAACGACAACTGCAGCTTCCAAATAAAATTCATCGGCCGAACCGAACATATAATCAACAAAAGCAGAAGGTCTTGGAAAGTTTTCCTTGTCAATATCTTCTATTAGATCTTGAATATGCTCAGCCAAATTTCCTCTACCATTAGGCCCTTGCATGTATTGACCCATAAGACTGATATTTGCGCTTTGTTCTTGAATTGTAGATCCTGCTATATTATATACAACCCCATCATTGGTTCCTGTTAAAAAAAAGGATCTACTTCCCGGAAAAGCTTTGTCTGTTGTCTGAATCCATAGTGTAAGCATAATCTATAATGGTTGAATTTGAATCATAATACTTAGTTGCTCATGTGCTGAAGTTGCATCTGCCTCTATATCCCATCCAATTGATTTGGGCCAATGATATTTTGAGGCAGGGTCATCACCAGAAGGTGACCAAACAGGATCCACATCTAAATTATTATGGTCAAACATTACTTGCCAAGTTGGCCTATTTCCTGCTCCAAAGGGTTGCATGCCAGCATCAATTCTTACTCCAAACCGTGTATTGGATATTGGATCATACCAACAACACCAAAACCAACTTGCTCCAGCACCTGCAAAGAAACTTGTATTGACAGCCATAACTTGTGTTCCTCTGGGCATACTAGTATCGGGAAGTTGAGCATAACTGGCGACAGGGGACAACCACCCATCATGTTTTCCTGCAAAAACAGTTGGGTGCGGGATTAAAGGTATTAAATTGTTGAATGTCATTGATAGATCTGCTGCCATTTTATAATATTTAATAGTTAATTGATATTGAAAGATAGTAAATGATATTGAAAGAAATTAAAAAAATAAACTACCCAATATCTTACGCCGCCGTAGGTATCACCATCAACCTTTTCAAAACTAACACTTTTCCCATTTCTAAAACGCCGCCGACTTCTATTCCGTAAACTATTACCCCACCAAGCTATTTGTAAAATATTACCTTTGCCCCAAACTAAAACAATATGTGGCTGAATAATATTTTAGAAACCATTGGTGATACTCCGCTGATTAAATTAAATAAAATTACACAACACCTGCCCTGCACGGTATTGGCAAAAGTAGAATACTTTAACCCCGGTAACAGCATTAAAGACCGCATGGCATTAAAAATGCTGCAAGTGGCCGAGCAGGAAGGTAAAATAAAACCCGGCGGTACTATTATTGAAGGTACCAGTGGTAATACCGGGATGGGCCTGGCACTTGCTGCCTGCGTAAAAGGTTACAAATGTATTTTTGCCACTACCGATAAACAATCAAAAGAAAAGGCCGACATTTTAAAAGCAGTAGGTGCCGAAGTGATCGTTTGTCCCACCAATGTTGAGCCCGAAGACCCACGGAGTTATTATAGTGTAAGTAAAAGGCTGGCTACAGAAGTACCCAACAGCTGGTATGTAAACCAATACGATAACCTGGCCAACCGCCAGGCACATTACGAACAAACCGGCCCCGAAATATGGGAACAAACCGAAGGAAAAGTTACACACCTTGTTGTAGCAACAGGTACCGGCGGTACTATTGTTGGCACAGGAAAATATTTAAAAGAAAAAAATCCCAATATTAAAGTGTGGGCCATCGACAGCTATGGCTCTTTATTAAAAAAATATTTTGAAACCGGTGAGCTTGATCAGAAAGAAGTGTACCCCTACATAAGCGAAGGCTTTGGTGAAGACTTTGTACCGGAGAATTACGATATGAGTGTGATTGATGAATTTACAAAAGTTACTGATAAGGATGGTGCAATTATGGCAAGGCGTATTGCAAAGGAAGAAGGTATGTTTTGCGGTTACAGTGCAGGCAGTTGTTTGCAGGGTGTGCTGCAATTAAAAGACCAGTTAAAAAAAGATGATGTGGTGGTATGTATTTTTCATGATCATGGCAGCCGTTATGTAGGTAAAGTATATAACGACCAATGGATGATGGAAAGAGGTTTTTTAGAAGTAAAAACATTTAAAGATTTGATCAGCGGAAGAGCATCGCAAAAATTAATTACTATCAGCAGTACACAAACCGTGTTAGATGCTATTGAATTAATGAAGAAGTATGATATTGAAAACATTCCTGTAATTGATAATGGTAATAATGTAGGCGCTATATCAGAAAGTGGTTTGTTCAATAAGATCTTAAACAATGCTGAAATTAAAACGGCTTCCATAGCTGCTGTAATGGAAAAAAGCTATCCCGAAGTAGCATTTGATACCCCTGTTGAGCGCCTAAGTTCATTCATTACCAAAGAAAATGGCGCTGTTTTAAGCAAAGATGAGAGTGGCTCATATCATATTGTAACCAAATACGACATTATTCAAAGCCTGGCCAAATAAAAACACCCGGTAATTTACGATACGCTGAAACACACGTTAATGCTGCATTTTACGATGCAGCATTTTTCATATTGGTAACTATTACCATACTAAAATAGTAAAACTACGATACAGTTTTACGTAGCATTCCCAGCCATAAATCTGAATAGTTACGATTGCAGCAGTAAATGCTGTAGTTGTAAAAAAGAGCAATAACGCTCTTGTACAGCAGCTGTTACTGCTGCATCTTTGTGTCAGAAGTTGATTGATAGGAATTAAATATCAATCATTATCCAAAAATCCTGACGAAGCCAAAAGAAATCCAAATTCAATGTTTGTGAAAAACCATAAACAATCCAATATCAGTCAACTTCTATTTTTTTTAAAAGAAAGTACTTAAAATAAATAAAGATCTAAACCTATAGAAAACTAAGAATATCCAAAGAAAACCAAAGAAGACAAAATCTAATTCCTGAAGAAAAAACCGAAGAAAACAGAATACCAAGATCCAATTCCTAAACGCCTATGCCCTTAAAAGCGATGATGGCTAGAAAGACAAAGAAAACCAATATCCGCCTATGCTGTAAAAAGCGATGATGGCACGAAGACCAAAAAAACCAAATCCTAGCCTATGCCCTTAAAAGCGATAATGGCTAAATGAAAGATCACTGAAACCGGGATTAAATTATTTCCTGCTGATAACGGAGCCCCTTTATAAGCAGATCCCAAAAATCCTGTTTAAAAACCGACTAGTGCTTGGTTGGTTCTCAAAAACTTGACATCCATAAACATTTGACACGTCAAATATTTATGGATGTTTTTTATTGCTTTACATTTCCGTGCTGCATATTTTTACAGCATGATATTAGAATCTGTTACACAACTTTCATTTATCCCAAAGCGCATTGTATCGCTTGTTCCCTCCCAAACAGAATTGTTGCATTACCTGGGGCTTGAAGCGGAAACTGCAGGCATTACCAAATTTTGTATTCACCCGAAAGAATGGTTTGATACCAAGACAAGGATTGGGGGAACAAAAACGATCGATATAAAACGCATCCGGCAACTTGACCCCGATTTAATTATTGCCAATAAAGAAGAAAATGTAAAAGACCAGGTAGATGAACTGGCAAAGTATTTTAATGTTTGGGTTACCGATGTAAATAATGTGGCCAATGCATTACACATGATACATGATATCGGTACGCTTACAGGAAAACTTACAGCTGCACAAAAATTAGTTACAGCAATACAATCAGGTTTTGCCAAACTGCAAACAACTAATCATCAATTAAAAACTGCCTATCTCATCTGGAAAGAACCTTATATGACCATTGGCGGCGATACTTTTATACACGACATATTACAGCAATGTGGTTTACAAAACATATTTGCCAATCAAACAAGATATCCAGAGGTATCGGTTGCAGCATTGCAAAACATAAAACCGCAACTTATCATTTTATCATCTGAGCCCTACCCTTTTAAACAACAACATATTGATGAACTGCAGCAACAATTACCAGGTACTGTAATAATACTTGCCGATGGTGAAATGTTTAGCTGGTATGGCAGCCGCATGTTATTAATACCTCAGTATTTAAATACTTTATTATCAGATATTAACAGGTTATTAGTCCATACGGCAACTATATAAATAAATCACTGTAGTTTCTTACATTTGCAAAAAACAACCCACTTATGAGTAAATACAGTTCAGGCGTTTTACATGGTGCAGAGCTAGAAGCACTATACAATGATGCAAAAGACAACCAGTTTGCACTTCCGGCAGTTAACGTAATTGGTACCAACTCTATCAATGCCACATTAGAAACTGCGGCAAAAGTTAACTCACCTGTTATTATACAATTTTCAAATGGCGGCGCACAATTTATGGCTGGCAAAGGAATGCCCAACGATAAATTACAAGCTAATATTGCCGGAGGAATTTCCGGTGCAATGCATATACATAACGTAGCTAAACATTATGGCGTGCCGGTGGTAATACACACCGATCATGCATCAAAAAAATGGTTGCCCTGGATCAGTGGTTTAATTGATGCTGGTGAACAATTTTTTAAAGAAAAAGGACAGCCGCTTTTCAGTTCTCACATGCTGGATCTTTCTGAAGAACCTATTGAAGAAAACATTGCCACTTCTGTTGAATTTTACAAACGCATGGCGCCATTGGGCATGAGTATTGAAATTGAACTGGGCGTAACCGGCGGAGAAGAAGATGGTGTAGATAACAGCGATGTAGATAATGATAAATTATATACACAACCAGAACATGTTGCTTATTCTTACAAAGAATTAAGTAAAGTAGGTAAACTGTTTACCGTTGCTGCAGCATTTGGTAATGTGCATGGTGTTTATAAATCGGGTAACGTTCAATTAACCCCGATCATTTTACACAACAGCCAGGTGTATATTGAAAAAGAATTAAAGACCGGGCCAAAACCAGTGTACTTTGTATTCCACGGTGGCAGCGGCTCTCCGCAAAATCAAATTCGAGAAGCTATCGGTTACGGTGCTATTAAAATGAATATTGATACCGATATGCAGTGGGCATTTTGGGAAGGCATCTTAAATAATTACAAAAAGAATGAAGCTTACATGCAGGGACAATTAGGAAATCCTGATGGACCAGATTCGCCTAACAAAAAACATTACGACCCAAGAGTTTGGTTACGTAAAGGAGAAGAAAACTTTATTAAAAGACTGGAAGTAGCTTTTGAAGATTTGAATTGTATAAACAGAAATGCATAAATAGATTAGGGGTTTAGAAGTTTAGGAGTTTAGTAAAATGCAGTACGCTGCTCAACTACACCCCTAAACCTCTAAACTTCTAAACCCCTAAACCTTTAAACTCCTAAACAACAATTAACTTCGATACTCAAAACTGTAACAACAATGAGCCAGAAGAAAGACGAAGATTTTGAAGCCAACCTTACCGGTGAAGATGAAAATACCAGCGGGGAAGTAAAGGCTAGCTGGTTTAAGCGGATGAAGAAAGGTATTCTTACCTCTACAAAAGATAAGAAAGATGCCCCCGAAGGTTTATGGGCCAAATGCCCTAATTGTAAATATACCTGCACCATTAGTGAGCTGGGAGAAAACAAATTTGTTTGCCCCAAGTGTGAATACCACCACCGCATTGGCAGCGACGAATATTTCGATATCATTTTTGATGATAACCAATACACCGAATTATTTGCCAACATAAAATCTAAAGACTACTTAAACTTTGTTGATTTAAAACCATACAACAAACGTTTGGAAGATGCGTATGCCAAAACAGATATACACGATTCTATAACAGTAGCACATGGTAAAGTGAAAGAAAACGAACTGGTGATAGCCTGTATGGATTTTGAATTTATTGGTGGCAGTCTGGGCAGTGTAATGGGCGAAAAAATAAGTCGTGCCTGCGATTATTGTATTGAACACCGCATCCCTTTTATGATCATTAATAAAAGTGGTGGTGCAAGAATGATGGAAAGTGCTTTCTCTTTAATGCAACTTGCAAAAACATCGGGTAAATTGTCGCAGTTAAGCGATGCCGGTGTACCTTATATCTCTTTGTGTACCGACCCTACTTTTGGCGGTACCACTGCCTCCTTTGCCATGTTAGGTGATATTATTTGCGGCGAGCCCGGTGCCCTTATTGGATTTGCCGGCCCACGTGTAATTAAAGAAACTATTAAAAAAGATCTGCCCGAAGGTTTTCAACGCAGCGAATTTTTACTGGAGCATGGTTTTTTAGATTTTATCATCCCAAGAAAAGAACTTAAAGAAAAGCTGGCGAATCTGCTGGTTACATTTAAGAGTTAAATTTTGTAATCCTGCCAAAACATTTTCTTTATTACAAAGAATTTTCAATTTTAGAAATAGTCAATACATCCTGGCCGGTTGCATCACCAACTTCCTGTAGTTTGCCAAAAGCTGCTGCTGTTGCAAAATTGAGTATCTCCTGCGGCAAATGCTGGTTGTACATACCATAAATAATACCTGCCATAAAACAATCGCCACTGCCCGAGCGGTCTGCCACACCAACACAGCTAAACTCCGGCGACTGGTAAAATTTTCCTTCGGTAAATAAACTGGTATAATATAAAATGCTGTTTTTATCACCGTCAAAACGAAAAGTATTGGCAACAGTTTTACAACGTGGAAATAATTGTATAATAGCTTCAGATGTTTTTTGTGCGTGATCAAGATAAGCCTGCTTGCTTTTTTTATCATGCAGCTGTTCATCTATTGGCGTGCCCAGTAAGGTATTGGCGCTCCAGATATTTCCCATCACTACATCACAATAACTCACCAGTTCAGGCATAATGTCGACAGGATCTTTTCCATACTTCCATAACCGGGAGCGGTAATTTAAATCGCAGGAAATAGTGATACCTTTTTTACTGGCCGCCTGTAAAGCCTCCAGGCAAACAGCTGCTACATTCTGGTTTAATGCAGGGCTTATTGCCGAAAAGTTAAACCATGATACGCCACTTAAAACTTTATCCCAATCAATCATACCCGGTTTTATTTCAGAAAAAGAAGAACGGTCTCTGTCGTAAACCATCATACCTTTTAAATCGGCACCCCTTTCCAGATAATAAATTCCAATGCGGTTGCCGGAAAATAAAATAGAAGAGGTATAAATATTTTTATACTCCAGGTAATGGAGCATGTGCCTGCTCATAAAATTATCGGGCAGTACGGTACAGTATTTTACGGGCACATCCCATTCTGCCAATGCAGTTGCTACATTTGCTTCGGCTCCTCCAACATACAATGTCATCGGTTGTTTATCCGTTATGTTTTCGGCTGCTGCCGGCGATATGCGTAACAGCAATTCGCCAAAGCACAATACTTTTTGTTTAGCCATACTGTTTAATTTTTCATAACAAATTTATTAAAAGCCATTGTTGTTTGTATTATTTATTTAACAATACCCTTATTGCAATTTGTAAAAAAAGCCCTCAGTTGAAGGCTTTAAAATATCAATGGGTTTTTCTTCCTGTTTTAAAAACCAAAATACTGTTTGGCATTGTTATAACAAATATCTTCTATCACTTTTCCTGTCCATGCTATATCATTAGGCAATTCTCCATTTTCAATTTCTTCGCCAAACAGATTGCAAAGTAATCTTCTGAAATACTCGTGGCGTGGAAAAGAAAGAAAACTCCTGCTGTCGGTTAACATCCCTACAAACCTGCTCAGCAAACCCATATTGCTGAGTGCATTCATTTGTTTGGTCATACCGTCTTTCTGATCGAGGAACCACCAGCTACTGCCAAACTGTACTTTACCTGCCACGCTGCCATCATTGTAGTTACCAATCATGGTAGCCATTAATTCATTATCAGCAGGATTTAAATTATACAAAATGGTTTTAGCCAGCTGATCTGTGGAATCTAATTTATTAAAAAATTTAGCCATCGCTCTTGACTGAGAAAAATCACCGATACTGTCCCAGCCGGTATCAGGCCCAAGCAATGATAACATACGTGCATTATTGTTACGCAGTGCTCCTAAATGATACTGTTGCACCCAGCCCCTTTCATGATCCCATTTTGCAAATTCAATCAGCATGGCCGATTTGAATTTATGATTTTCCACCAGGCTTAAGGTAGCGCCTTTTCTTATTTTACCAAAGATGGTTTCAATTTCAATGTCAGTATAATCTTCGGCATAGATCTGCTCAAGCCCATGATCGGAAACTTTTGCACCATTAGCATCAAAATAATCGTGACGGCTTTTTAAAGCTTTTAAATAATCACCGTAGCTGCTTACTGAAATATTTGCCGCCGCTTCTACCTTGTTTACATAATCATTAAATACTGCTGCATCATCTACATTCATGGCTTTATCAGGACGAAAAGCCGGTAACACTTTAATAGGGCTGTCGCTCTTTGCAATTTGCTGATGATATTCTAATGTATCTGTCGGGTCATCAGTAGTACAAAGGGTTTTTACATTCATTTTGGTAAGCAATCCCCACACACTGTATTCTTTTGTTTGCAGCAGCGCAGATGCTTCGTCGTAAATTTCTTTTGCGGTATCTGCATTTAAAACTTTATCAATGTTGAAATAACGCTGCAGTTCCAGGTGCGTCCAATGGTATAGTGGATTACGCAAAGTATAAGGCACAGTAGCTGCCCATTGCTGAAATTTTTCAAAGTCGCTTGCTGCACCGGTACAATATTTTTCGTTGATACCGTTGGTACGCATAGCCCGCCATTTATAGTGGTCGCCATATAACCACGCTTGTGTTATATTACCAAAGTTGATGTTGTTGGCAATTTGTTCTGGCGGCAGGTGATTATGATAATCAATAATGGGCATTGATTTTGCAAACTCATGATACAGGGTTTGCGCTGTTTTGCTTTGCAGCAGGAAATTTTCGTCTAAGAATTTTTTCATTTTTTATTTTTTTGCCACAGATGACACTGAAACACAGAAATTAAAATAAGAGTTCAAATTTACAAATACTGTTTGAATTGAAGTTGTTGAATAAAGAACTAAATGTTGAAGAGTGCGACGCCAATGAAGCCAAATAGAATTCCTGAAGCCTGAAACAAAATAACAACATCAAATTTAATCCTGACAAAAGAATGTAATACAGTAACGGTTTAAGTTCCCCTTTAGGGGACAGGGGCGTCTTACAAGCTCACTCCTCTCTTCCAAGGAATAAAATCATCCTGGTTCAACAACACCGCTTTGGGTATCACTTCGCCGCTGGCTGCTTTAATACAATACTCCAATATTTCTTCTCCCATTTGTTCAATTGTTTTTTCGCCTTCCACAACAGGGCCGCAATCAATATCAATGATGTCGTTCATTCTTTTGGTAAGATTACTGTTGGTACTAACTTTTATGGTAGGACAAACGGGATTGCCAGTTGGTGTACCCAGGCCTGTGGTAAATAAAATTAATGTAGCACCACTTGCCGCTTTACCGGTTGTTGCCTCAACATCATTACCGGGTGTACATACCAAACTTAAACCGGGCTTTGTAACCGGCTCGGTATAATCCAGCACATCTACTACCGGTGATGTGCCGCCTTTTAATGCAGCACCATTACTTTTTATAGCATCGGTTATCAAGCCATCTTTTATATTTCCCGGAGATGGGTTCATGTGAAAACCGCTACCTACTCTTTCGGCCTGTTCGCTGTAAGTACCCATTAAGTGCATGAATTTTTTTGCTGCTGCTTCGTCAATGGTGCGGTCAATTAAATTTTGTTCGGCACCACATAATTCAGGAAACTCGGCCAGTAAAATTTTACCACCGAGGCCAACAACCAAGTCGCTCAAATAACCTACCGAAGGGTTTGCACTGATGCCGCTGAAACCATCGCTGCCACCGCATTTTACACCAATGGTCAATTTGGTTAATGGCGCAGGCTTACGTTCAATTTTATTAATTTCAATTAATCCTTCAAATGTTTTTTTAATAGCTTCTGCAATCAACTGCTCTTCGCTTTGCGATTGCTGCTGTTCGTAAATGTATAAAGGCTTATCGAAATTTGGGTTGAGTGTTTGCAGGTCATTTTTAAAATCGGCTACCTGTAAATTCTGGCAACCTAAACTTAATACTGTAACACCGGCAACATTGGGATGATTGGCATAAGATGCCAGCAACTTGCTTAATATGCCTGCATCCTGCCTTGTGCCACCACAACCACCCTGGTGATTTAAAAATTTAATGCCGTCTACATTTTTAAATGGCCTGTTAACAACAGAGCTAACAGGTGTTGAAAAAATATCAACAGCTTTAATATCCTGCCCGTTCTTAAATGCCTCAATTAACTGGTGGGTGTATTGTTTATATTTATCTGCAACAGCATAGCCCAGCTCATTATGCAAGGCTTCTTTTATCACATCTAAATTCCTGTTCTCACAAAAAACTGTTGGAATAAACAACCAGTAATTGGCAGTACCAACTTCGCCATTGCTGCGGTGGTAACCATTAAATGTTTTACCGGTGAATTTAGACACATCAGGTGCTGTCCATTTGTAATTGGTATTGCGGTAAAAATAAGGCTCTGCTGCATGTTTGATATTTTCAGTACTCATCCAGCTTGCTTTAGCAATAAAATGTTGTGCTTTGCCTACCAGTACACCATACATAATTACTTTATCGCCCTGTTGCAGATCAGTGGTAAAAAATTTATGTTTGGCTTTTACATCATCCTGCAAAACAAAAACCTCGCCGCCGTATTCAATAGACTGCCCTTTTTTTAAATCTTGTAAAGCCACCAGCACATTATCTTTCGGGTGAACTTTTAAAACCAACTGCTTCATTATTATTTAATTTTTGCCCCTAACCCCTAAGTGGGACCTGGATGTTATTAATTAACTGTTTTAATTTGTTGCAACTATTGCACCATTCAATACTTCTTTCATTCCATGCTTCAAAATATCTTCTACATTCTCTGTCACTTTTTCGGCAAAGCCGGGAATGGCTGTAAGATCTGCATTCCACAAAGCTGAATTAGCCAATACATTTTTTACTACCTGCTGTACCGGGTAATTTTTCCATTGTTCAAAAAAGTATCCGGCTTTTGGATCTTTAACAGGATAATCAGCTCCATTAAAGTTACCATAATAAATATCATTTTCAACTTTTACTACTTTCATAAAAACAAGGTATGCAGCAAAACCCAATGCCATATTTTCGGGCACCGATTTATACAACTCTGCATAGCGTAATAAAACCTGAGCGATCCTCATCTCTAATTTAGAAGTATAGTTGAGGCTGATATTTATCCAGTGATGTTCGATACTGGGGTTACGAAAACGATCTAATACTTTGCCTGCAAAAGCCAACGCATCTTCCTGCGGCAAATCATAAGGTATGGCCCTGGCAATTTCTTTGGTCATTAAATCATTTGCAAATTTTGAAATTACAGGATTATCCATCGCTTCTTTTACAGATACAATGCCTGATAAAAATGCTACCGCACAACTTAAAGAGTGCGTACCATTGAGCAAACGTAATTTCAGTTCTTTAAACACGTGAATATCGGGAGTAATTACAACGCCTTTATCTGCAGCGGCAAAACTTAAGACCGCTGCAATTTTTTCGTCGCCTTCAATAGCCCATAAACTATATACTTCACTCATGGTTAATAGATCGTCGGTATAACCCAGTTCATCTTCCAGTAATTTTTTAGCAGCTGCATCCGGTTTGCCCGGCACAATTCTGTCTACTAAAGAATTGCAAAAGCGATTGTGCTTTTCCAGCCACTCAATAAAATTTTCTTCCAGGCCATTTAAGTGTGCCAGTTCCAAAACAATGGATTCCAATTTTTTTCCATTATCACTGATCAATTCGGTTGGCACAATCACCATTCCACATTGGGCACTGCCATCAAAAGCCTTGTAGCGTTCATATAAAAATGCCAGTAATTTTCCTGGGTAAGATATTGGAGGGTGATGATGAATATCATCTTTAACCAATTCAATACCCACTTCGGTTGTATTGGAAATTACCACCTGCATTTCGGGATTGTGAGCACACTTTAATATTGTTGCCCATTCATCTTTTGCCGACAGCACCCTGCTGATTGCGGAGCTGATAATATTCTGGCTCACCGGTTGTCCATCCTGCAAGCCACGGATGCATAAAGTATATAAACCATCTTGTTTTTCAAATGCTGCAGCATCGCCACCACTGGTAGATTTTACCACAACAATACGTCCATTAAATATTCCCTGGCAATTGGCCTTATCTATAAAATAATCGGGCAGGCCACGCAGCAGCACACCGGTACCAAACTGCAATACTTTTTCAGGAAGATCAAATACGCCATCGGGTACTGTACCCTGTATATTTCTTAAATTAAATTTCGATAATGTCATCATATACATTCGTTTTACTTTATTGTTTTATTCCCCATTTGGCTGCCCATTTTGGATATTCTTCACTAATTAATTTTAAAGGATTAGTAACATAATAGGCATACCCAATTCTCCGCTCATTTTCAACTTCAGCTATTGTTTTTTTGGGCTGACTATCCCGGCCAACAAATATAGGTTCATTGGTTTGCAGGTCATAAAACCTTGCCCATATTATGCTGTTATCATCCTTCACTAAAATTTTATCACGGCCGCTCGGTTCGTTGGGTGCTTTCACTTCTACCCAGTTATACCCAACAATTTTAACTTTATTAAACCAGTCTACTGCTCCGTTCACCGCTGCTATCATTTCTTTGGTTGGATTTTGCTGACGCATTAAAAAACGAACAATAGTTACCGACTCACTGCCACTTAAAGATGCCAGCTCAAACTTACGGGCCATTTCGGGCACCAGTGTTTTGGCATTGTATTGTGCACACCACGATGTTAAAATACCGTTTTGTTTGTACTGCGTTTTTATAATACAGTCAATACCTTTTTGTACAGCTGCATTACATTTAGCAACATAACTTTTATCAATTACGTCAAAATCATTTTTCCCTTCTGCAATATCCTGCATTACAGTAAGCACATTTACCATTGCATTATCATTGTAGGTTACCTGGCTGCGGTAGCTGCTGAAATCGGGATAAAACTGCGGCCAGCCGCCATTGGCATATTGTGCTTTTAATAAATAATCAATTCCTTTTGTAGCAGCATCTAAATAAGATTTAATCTTATGAGTTTTATATGCACTCACTAAATATTTTATTTCTTTAGTAGTAGCATTATTATCTATTGTTGCATCAATACCTTTTTCGTAACCAGCTTTTAATTCTTCCAGTTCAGCAGACGATAAAGTTTTTTTATAATCTACCACTTTATCTTTAAAATGTTTTGGCCAGCCACCGTTACTGCGTTGGTATAATAACATATTATCTGCAACAGGGTCGCCTGTTTGCGATGTTGCAGCAGGTGTTGCTGGTTGCTCAGGCGCACCACCCGGATTTAATTTTACACCTTCGTTGGTTGGGTTCCATTTATAATCAAATACCCAGGCAAGATTAAAATCATTAATACCCCAATTGGCTGGCAGGTTGTCTTTATGCCAATCGTAATCACCACCTCTTCTGTGTGAGTTATAATAATATACTCTCTTGCCCCATTTCAGGCTGTCTCTTTTTTCTTTAGAAGGCACCCAGTAAATTTCTGCATCAGCCATGTTTTTTGCAAAGCTGCAATTGAGTAAATAAAACTGTGCATCACGATGATAGCGCCCCAATTTAAATCCATCATCACCTGTAAATTTACAATTGATCAATACTGTTTTTGAAGATTGTACATCGCTACCATCATGCCAAATGGCGGCGTTATTATTATGACAGATGAATGTACAGTTCTCGGCCAAAGCCCAGCCACGTGGACAATAAAAATCCACGCCACCTTCCATTACACAATCTTTAAAATAATACATGCCTTCCCAGGTATTCCATGGGCTAACAGTATCACCACCATATGCCCTGAAAATACAATTCTTAACAATTAACCTCGTTGTTTTAAAAGAACGCAATGCCATTTGATGGCCGCCGGGTTTTATGGTTTTCATATTACCAGCTTCTTTAGGGCAAACTATTTCTTTATCTGCTTTGGCATCCTTTCCGTAACTGTTTATAAAAGATAAATTTTCTAGTGTAATATCGCTGCCCTGCAGATTTATAGCAGCTGTACCATAATCATCTTTATTATCACAGCGCCATTCGTCTCTTGCAAGTGAAATAGTTACGATGGTACTTTTCGGATCTTCACCACGCAGTGTAATAAAATTTTTATCGATAAAAATTTTTTCGCTGTAAGTGCCCTTTTTTATAAGAATGATACGCTGCATTTTATTGTCAGCTGCAGGCAAACTGTTAATGGCTTCCTGTATGGTTTTAAAACTTCCGCTGCCATCTTGTGCCACCACAATTTCGTTTTGTGCAAAAACATGTTGCAAAGCCAGCACCCCTATAAAAAGAAAAAATATTTTTTTACTTGTACTCACTTTATTTTTTTATTGGGGTTAATAACCATTTCACTAAATCCTCTGCTGCTTTATAATTCTGAAAATCGGCCGGCAATAATTTCCTGTTATCTACATATTCATTATACAACCATGGGTCGCCAACGATCAATACTTTCCCTTTACCATACACAGCAGTTGCAATAATTACATCACCACCTTTTACTGCGTTAGCAACTGCAGGTGCTTTTATTTCCAAAGCGCTTACTTCTTTTAAAAACATTTTTTTTGTTGTTTTAAAAACAGGATTATTTTCACCCGGAAAAACCACACCCTGTTCATACGTATCGTTCTTCACCATGTTCAAACTCTTATCGGTAAACTTTACACCAAATGCCCCCGCCAGTAAATTCAGATGAGGCAGATCGCAGTTGTTACTATCATTGGCCATTATCAATAATGTACCGCCTGCCTTTACCCAATTTGAAATTGCTTTTACATCAGTTGCTGCTACATAGTTGGGATTGGGATTATCTCTTTTATGATCGGCATCAACAATAATGTAAACAGCAGCCCCTTTTAAATTAGCTGCAGTGGGTGCCACATCCAGTGACGCTAATTTGGCGCCATTGCTCTCAAAAATATTCCCTAAAGTATAAAAGCCACCATGGCTCCTTTCTTCCCATACATAATGCCAGTAAATGCTTGCACCAGTAGCATCTTTCTTTTTTTCGCTGTTAAAATAGCGATCCAGCAAAACTGTTTTGCCCTTACCTACCGATTGTGTTTTTACATTTTCCATTTCATAGCTGGCCAATAAAAAAGCACCCATACCCTTTGGGTCGTTAACAATTACAGGTTCACTCATATAATAAGTAAAGCTGCCGTCACGGTAAGGCTTACCGCCAAGACCGCTCACTTTTACCGTACCATGTAAATTGGTTTGCCCATTCTCTTCTTTGATGAATTGTTTTAAAATACCGTCGTAGGCTTTTTTAGCAATGGCAATTTTTGCTGCCGGTAAATATCCCTTGCGAACGCCTTTTGCAATGGCATAAGTAAACTGGCAACTGGCACTAGCTTCAAAATAATTTTTTTCTTTACCGGGGCCATTGTAATTAATTACATCATACCATAAGCCAGTAGTTTTATCCTGTTGTTTTTCTACCGCTGTTACCAACCGGTTTAAAATATCGATCAGTGCTTTTCTTTTGGGATGTGTTGCAGGAAAATAATCCAGTGCATCCACTAACGCATCACTATACCAGCCCATGGCCCTTGCCCAAAACAATGGTGAAGCGCCGGTGGTTTTATTGGCCCATTGCTGTTGTTTGCTTTCGTCCCAGGCATGATACAGCAACCCGGTTTTAGGATCCCGTGCATGTTTTTCCATCCATATAAATTGGTTGGCAATATCATTAAAGGCAGTGTCTTCATGAAACAACATCGCATACTCTGCATAAAATGGTGCCCCCATGTACAATCCATCCAGCCACATTTGATTGGTATAAATTTTCTTGTGCCAAAAGCCTCCTTCGTTTGTACGTGGGTGTGTAGCCAACTGGCTGCGTAAAAGGTCTGCTGCTTTTTTATATTTTTCTTTACCGGTAACCCGGTATAATAACAACACCAGTTTGCCATTATTTACATGGTCGATATTGTACTCTTCTTTTTCGTAGCCTTTTATGCTGCCATCATCTTTTACAAAATAATCCATCTTTTTTTGAATGGCGTTAAAGTAATCGGCAATACCGCTGTTCATCCACAGCCCTTCAAACCCTTTTAGCACCACGCCCATATCATAGCTCCATTTTGTCTGGCTGCCAATGGGCAATGTATCTTTCCAAATATTCATTACAGTGGCGGCCAATTTTTCGCCGGGTGTTTGTGCAAAAGTATTTGCAGCAACAGCCATTAATACAATCAGAATTATTTTTTTCATATTACAATTCCCCTTCGGGTAATTTTTATTTTTTTGTTACTAGCTTTATTTCTTTGTTCAGCTTCATTGGCGTCGCACTCTTGTACTGTAAATCATTATTGAACTTTAATTATGTTTTGCAAAAGCACCTGTCGTCCCTACGGGACGATGTAAAACAACGTATTAATTTTCTACCCACCTGTTGCTCCTGCGGAGCTTATCCTACAAAATATTCTTCTTCGCCACCTTCGCTAATATCTCCTTCATTTCCCTCTCCGCAAGGAAAAAATTGGCAAAATCTTTTTCGCTATATTCAACTTCATTTCCTTCTTATTAATTTTTAGACTTCTTGCTTTTTTTCTTTTTATCCCCAGTAAAATGAATAGGCACTATTTTCACTTTGTGTTCCTTTTTCTCCCAACTTACCTGCGCTGCCGTTACACCAAAACCAGCTTTCAATTTTTCTTTTGCTTTGCTAACATCGGTATTTAAAATATTTACCGTTTTTGTTCTTTCGCCTTGTACCATTGTTAACACATCTGCACTGTCGGTATATTTAAAATTGTTAAGTGTAATATTATCGCTGTTTAAAACATACAATACGGGGTTGGTATTTTTGCTCAGCATGGTAACGTTGTTCAAAGTAATGTTACTTGCCTCTTGAATATCGATGCCTTCATCAGCTTGTAAAATGGCATTTTCAATTAAAATGTTTTTGATGTGCATTTCAGGAATACCTCTTACCAAAATACCTTTTGCTGCACCATTGCAGGTAATATTCCTGAAATAAAAATTCTGGAATTGTGGTGTGCTTTCATCAACCGGTTTCATTTCTACAACTGGTGGTTCTCTTTTTTCGCCAGCTAAAACCACGGGATCTTTTGCCATATAATACATGTCAAATAATATAGCCTCGGCAGCAATATCTTTCATATTGATATTGTTTACGAAAATATTTTTTACTATGCCGCCACGGCCACGGGTTGTTTTAAAACGTAAGCCAATATCTGTCCCAATAAAAGTACAGTTGCTTACAAACATATTATTAACGCCGCCGCTCATTTCGCTGCCTACCACAAAACCACCGTGTGCATGATAAACAATACAATTTTTTACAATCACATCTTGTGTAGGCATGCCTCTTTTGCGGCCATCGGCATCTCTGCCACTTTTAATAGTAATACCATCATCGCCGGTATCAAAATTGCAATCTTCCAGTAAAGCATTTTTACAGCTTTCCAGATCTATCGCATCGGTATTGGCACCGTACCAGGCATTTTTAACTTTTAAATTTCTTACAGTGATGTGCTCACTCATCATAACGTGTGTTGTCCATGCAGGTGAGTTCTCGAAAGTCACACCCTCAATCAAAATATTTTTACACTGCCAGATTCTAATCATATTCGGACGCATGTAATCCTTAACATCTTCAAAATCTTTTAAGGTTTTGCCCGGAGTAAGTTTGCCGATATTATTAGTAAGTGCGGCCTTTAATGCCTTTGGAGAACAATACCAATTTTTTCCATCGGCAGATAAAACACCGCCATAAGTATTTTGATGTGCTTTCCACTGGCTTTCCGTCAACTTATCCTTTTTAACCGGCCTCCAGTAAAAACCATTGCCATTCATAATACCTTCGCCGGTAATAGCAATGTTTTCTAAATTTTCTGCAACCAGTGGCGATTGACATCTTGCTGCATCAACACCTTCAAAAGAAGATAATACTAAAGGATACTGATCAAAATCTTTTGTATAAATTATTAAAGCCCCATTGGCCAAATGCAAATTGATATTGCTTTTCATAATAATGGGGCCGGTAACAAAACTTCCTCTTGGTATCAATACAACACCACCACCCTTCTTAGCACATTCATCAATTGTTTTATTAATGGCTGCAGAATTTAAAGTCAATCCATCAGCAACAGCCCCATAATTTAAAATATTAAAAGTGTCCTTCTTAAAATGCGGCGTATAAATTTTAGGCAACTCAAAAGCAAATTTTTCTTTAAAATCTGATGGTGCTAAATATTTTGCCAAAGGCAGTTTTTGTTCTTTAATACTTTGGCAAACTAATGACGCCATTGACGCTGCGCCATATTCACTGAAGTGTGTATTGTCTTCTTTTGCTTTGGCATCCCTAAAATGATAAGGAGGAATATGCAGGAAGAAACGTTTGCTGTTTTCAAATCCTTCTTTTAATATTAATGCTTCGCTGCTTTTGTGCAAATCAATTACCGGCGCATTCATTTGTGTGCCTACTTCTTTTACTACAGCAGGATAATCACCATGAGAGTCTACAAACTTCCCTGTTGAATCGAAACTGCGGCGCATTACCGGTGTAATTAAAATTGGGGTTGCACCTTTACTGCGTACATCATTTATAAAACGCACCAGGTTTTCTTTGTACAAAGTATGTGCAGGTGCCGATCTTAAGGTATCATTAAATTTTTCATCGTTGTGACCAAACTGAATCATTACAAAATCTCCGGATTTTAAACGGCTCATCACCGTATCCCAGCGATTTTCTGTTATAAAACTTTTTGTGCTGCGGCCATTAACGGCGTGATTTTGTATCTCCACATCAGTAGTAAAATAATTGGGAAATAATTGCCCCCATCCACGTTCAGGATTATTTTCTAAAGGTTTATTGGCACAGGTACTATCTCCTATTAAAAAGATAGTTGGTTTTTTATCGGGCAGGATAAATGCAAGGCTGCTGAAACTTATTACAGTAATTAAAAGGAATTTTTTCATTTTGACCTCACCCCAACCCCTCTCCAAAGGAGAGGGAACTCGGAGAATAGAGTTTTAGTATTTAAAAAATATTTTATTCTACGCTTAGATAAATGTTCAATAAAGAAATATTGTACAAGAGTGCGACGCCACTGAAGATGCACAAAGCGTTGCAGCCCGGTACAAAAAATTACCTCAAATCATTTATGTTTACCGTATCCATATCGGTATAAATAAAATTCTCGCCTGCCATCCCCCAGATGAAACCATAATTACTGGTACCACATCCGCTATGTATACTCCATGGCGGAGAAATGATAGCTTCATCATTACTAACTACCAAATGTTTTGTTTCGTTTGGCTGCCCCATCAGGTGAATAATTTTTTGATTTTCCGGCACATCAAAATAATAGTACGCTTCCATGCGGCGGTCGTGTACATGCGTTGGCATGGTATTCCATACGCTGCCTTCTTTTAAAATAGTTAAACCCATTACCAATTGGCAACTTCTTATTCCATCTGCATGAATGTATTTGTAAACGGTTCGCTGGTTAGCTGTAACTACTGTTCCTAAATCGGTAGGTGCTGCTTTTTCTCTTGGCATTAACTTAACTGCATATTCTTTATGCGCCGGTGCAGACAACAGGTAAAATTTTGCAGGTTCTTTTTTGTTTTTGCTTTTAAAAGAAACCTTTGCATTGCCTTTACCAATGTACAGGCAATCAAGTTTACGCAGGTTATATACCTTGTCGCCTACTTTTATTTCACCATCGCCGCCAACGTTGATCACCCCGATCTCTCTTCTTTCTAAAAAGTAAGTGGCCTTTAGGCAATCGTATGTTTTTAAAACAATTGTTTTATTTACCGGTACTGCGCCACCGATTATTACCCTGTCGTAATGAGAATAGACAAAATTTATTTCGTCATTCACCATTATATTCTGCACCAAAAAATTACTGCGTAATTCTTCAGCATTCATCCTGCTTGTTTCGGCAGGGCTGTTGTGAAATCGTATTTGTATTGCCTCACCCTCATTCCCTCTCCCAGAGAGAGGGAGGCCAGGCATTTTATCTTTATTTATCTTTTGTACTGACATATCAACATTTTATTTTTAATGAGCATTTTCTTCGCAACTATCTTCTACTATTCCCTTCCGCCAACTGGCGGAGAGAATAGGTGGGGCTTACCTCGCCATCCACCCGCCATCAACAAACAACACGGTACCATTAACATAATCCGATGCCGATGATGCTAAGAAAACCACCGGTCCTTTAAAATCTTCAGGCACACCCCATCGGCCGGCAGGGATACGACTCAATATTGAAGCACTTCTTTCCGGATCTTCTCTTAATGCCTGTGTATTATTAGTGGCAATATAACCCGGTGCAATACCATTTACACAAACACCTTTACTACCCCACTCGTTACCAAAGGCACGAACCAAACCGGCCACTGCAGATTTACTTGCTGTATAGCCCGGCACATTGATGCCACCCTGGAAACTTAATAAAGAGCAGGTGAAAATAATTTTTCCGCCACCATTTGCAATCATATCTTTTCCAAACTCACGGCCTAAAATAAATTGTGCGTTCAAATTAATATCGATCACTTTATCCCAATATTCATCAGGATGCTCTGCAGCTGGCTTACGCATGATGATGCCGGCGTTGTTTACTAAAATATCTATCTTTTTATTTTCTGCTTTTACTTTATTGATGAAAGCATACAATGCTTCCCTGTTTGAAATATCAACCTTGTGATAAGTAAATTTTTGCCCTGTTGCTTCAACTGCGTTTTTTACAGCAGAATAATCTTCTACAATTGATGCCCCAACTATTGTAGCACCTGCCTCGGCCAATGCTGTTGCCATACCCATACCTAAACCTGTATCGCAGCCTGTAACCAATGCTGTTTTTCCTGAAAGATCAAAATGTTTTAAAATGCTCATAAAATGATGCTGTTTTTAGTATTGATTGAAAAGTTTAAATGATTGGTTTTATAAAAATTTACATGTATTGAGATTCAACTGTAAAAATAGCCTAAAGTCAATCGTTTTATTACCCAATTTTACCGATTTATTTGCAGCTAATGGATTAAAAAAAGGGCTTTATTTGTGCAATCGTTCCCGAGAACGTTTTCCTGAAAAAAAGAGTGCGGCATTATAGTTATTGGGAGGCCAGATAAGGGCAATTTTAATGCAGTCTGTAAAACCCCTTACTGCTGTTTTCAACTAATACTGATCACTTTTTTCTCCTTACTGCTTTGGTAGGCTTTCTCTATAATCTGTATCACTTTTTTACCGTCTTCGGCAGTAACGGGTAAAGCAGCGCCTGTAGTTAAAGATTGATAAATACCATCATAATACTCCATATAATTGCCGTTGGTAGACGGCATATATTCACGGATAATTTTTCCGTCTTTTTCAGTGTGCAGTAATCCCATTTCATTTTCCGGTTCGCTGCCCCAATCATCTTTGTCAGGCGTTTCGCCAGCCTGCAATGCCTTTTCCTGCACATCCGTCCTGGCTTTTATAAAAGAACCTTTTGTACCGTGAAAAACATAAGACGGTAATGGCTCCCTTACTACGTAACTCGATTTTACCCTCACCCGTTTTGATGGATAATACAGGAGTAACTCCATATAATCATCTACTAAAGAAATTTTACGGGCTGCCCTTATATCTGCAAAGATGGCATCGGGCATACCGAATAATTGCAATACCTGGTCGATAAGATGTGAACCAAGGTCGTAAAGTAAGCCGGTACCGGGGCCTGGTGTTTCTTTATGTCCCTTAGGACTTAACACTTCGCTGAACCTGTCGAAATGAAATTCCGCTTCTACAATATCTCCTAACCAATCTTCCCGGATAATCTTTTTTATTATTTTATAATCGCTGTCGTACCTGCGGTTTTGATATACGGAAAGGAGTTTGTTTTTTTCTTTTGCCAGGCCGATGAGCTCTTCACATTGAGCCACCGTAACACAAAAAGGTTTTTCTACAATGATATGTTTACCGGCAAGCAATGCTTGTTTTGCAAAATCAAAATGGGTGTAGTTGGGTGTGTTTACAATTACCAATTCTATTGCAGCATCATTCAGTAATGCCTCGTAAGTATCAAAAGATTTTATAGCAGGATATTTTTCCGCAGCTGCTTTTTTTGAACGCTCCCAAACACCATACAGCTCAAAACCTTTATGCAGGTTAAGAAATGGCGCATGAAAAACCCAGCCACTCATACCGTAAGAACATAATGCTGTTTTAATTGTTTGCATATTTGATGTCACGAATTTTATGAATTACACAAATTACACGAATTAAACTGATGCCATAATTAGTTTAATGATGTTTACGCATTTGCCAGTGCCCGGTCTAAATGAACGTAGCCACCATCAACATAAACCAATTGCCCTGTAGTATGGC
Organism: Ferruginibacter sp.; assembly: GCA_017983695.1. GTDB lineage: Bacteria > Bacteroidota > Bacteroidia > Chitinophagales > Chitinophagaceae > Ferruginibacter. The sequence goes on along the minus strand of JAGOAX010000013.1, from coordinate 112,921 downwards.
TCGATCTGGATGACAGTAAAAAAGCTACAGCATTGGCAATTTCTTCAGCGGTAGTCATCCTGTTTTCCAAAGGTATTTTAGCTGATATCTCTTTTAATTTTTCCTGCGGATTGGGTAATGTCTGTATCCATTTTTCATACAAAGGCGTAAAACATTCTGCCACCACTACTGCATTAACCCTGATACCATATTTTAATAATTCCACAGCCCATTCTCTTGTTAAAGCATTGCGGCCACCATTACTTGCTGCATAGGCTGATGTATTGCCCTGCCCTGTATCGGCAGTTTTAGAAGTAATATTTACAATAGCACCTTTCGATTTTTTTAATTCGGGCAAAGCATAATGTGCCAGCAAATAATAATGCACCAGGTTTTTATGCAGCGATGCCATAAATTTTTCATAGTCGCCACTTTCCAAACCTACCCCATCATTTACACCTGCATTATTTACCAGGCCGTCAATACGGTTGAACTTTTCTATAATTTTTTTTACCGCATTTTCACATTCAACAGGGCTTGATAATTCTGCCACCACCTGGAAGGCTTTACCGCCAGCCGCTTCAACTTCAGTAACAGTTTTTATATTATCTGTTTTGTTGCGGCCAATAATAACCGGTATAGCACCTTCGGCAGCCAATACTTTTACAATCCCCTCGCCAATACCTTTTGCACCGCCGCTTACTATTATTATTTTATCTGTGAGATTTAGGTTCATTTTTTTTTAAGTTAAGTTTAGAGGTTTAGAAGTTTAGTGTGATGTATAAGCCACACATTTTTGTTTACTTGTTCCCAATCCATCAATGCCCAGTTCCATTATATCGCCTGGCTTTAAATATACAGGAGGATTAAAACCCAGTCCAACACCTGCCGGAGTTCCTGTTGAAATAATATCGCCTGGTAATAAAGTCATAAACCTGCTTACATAAGCAACTAAAAAAGGAATATTAAAAATCAAATTGGCCGTGGTACCGTTCTGCATTATTTTATCATTCACTTTAAGCCACAATTTTAAATTATGTACATCGGCTATTTCATCTTTAGTTACCATCCAAGGGCCAATAGGTGCAAACGTATCGCAACCTTTTCCTTTGTCCCAGGTACCTCCTTTTTCTAATTGAAATTCTCTTTCGCTAACGTCGTTATGTAAACAATAACCTGCAACATATTGCATAGCATTGGCCTCATCAACATAACTGGCTCTCGAACTTATTACCACAGCCAGTTCCACTTCCCAATCTGTTTTCACCGAATCTTTTGGAATCACCACATCATCAAAAGGGCCGCATAAAGCAGTGGTAGCCTTCATAAAAATCACTGGCTCTGTTGGTGGTGTTGCATTAGTTTCTTTTGCATGGTCGGCATAGTTTAATCCAATACAAATTATTTTAGAGGGCCTTGCAACAGGCGATCCTAATCTTGTTCCTTCGGCAACTTTTGGCATCATGCCTTTGTGCTGTTCCAGCATCCATGCTAAGTGCGGCAATCCGCCGTTGGCAAAAAAGCCTTCATTAAAATCATGTATAAAACCACTCACATCATAGTTAATACCATCAATATGTACACCTGGTTTTTCCTGTCCTTCATTTCCAAATCTTATTAATTTCATTGTTTATTTCTTTTATAAGTTAATCTGTTATTTCGCTTTCTTCTTCTCCATAATCAGTTCCCCCTTTAGGGGGCGGAGGGGGCTCTAATTATTCAGTTTTATAAACCCGCCGTCAATAGGATAATCGCAACCTGTTATAAAAGACGCTTCGTTGGAGCATAAATATAAAACAAGGTGAGCAATTTCATCCGGTGTAGCCATACGTCCGATCGGTTGTGTTTTACTCAGTTTTTCAAACATTTCTTTTTCCTGACCCGGATAGGTTTTTGCCAAAAAATTATCTACAAACGGAGTGTGTACCCTTGCAGGCGAAATACAATTGCAACGGATGCCGTCATTAAGATAATCTTTAGCAACAGATAACGTCATACCGACCACTGCACCCTTGCTCATACTGTATGCAAACCTGTCTGGTATGCCAACACTACTTGCAATGGAAGCCATATTTAAAATTACACCACCGTTATTTTTTTTCATCATCGGAATGGCAATATGCAGGCAATTGTACATTCCTTTTACATTTACTCTATATACTTTGTCAAAATCATCTTCGCTGGTGGTATCGGCTTTGCCAATATTTGAAATGCCTGCACAGTTTACCAATATATCTGCAACGGCAATTTTTTCAAATGCAGTTTTTATTTCCTGCTGAATATCTACATGAACTTTATGCGCTGTTGCATTGCCACCTGCATTATTTATTTCTCCGGCAGCCAGTGCTAATGCATCTTCGTTCATATCCAGCAAATGTACCAATGCCCCCTGCTTTGCAAACAGTACCGCCACAGCTTTTCCAATACCACTTGCTGCACCGGTAATAATTGCTGTTTTATCTTTTAAACCAAACATAATTTAATTCTGTTTTTATGCTTCACAAAAATCTATCCTGAAAATCTTTTTCTTACATGCCGGAAAGATGAAATTTAAACCACATTTCACTATCCTGCACCCGTATGATTTGACAAGTTACAACCGGTTAAGCCAATTTTTCAATCTTTCCAGCCAATTATCATCTGTTGCTTTATTATTCATGCCGAACCCATGGCCTCCTTTTGGATACAAATGAATTTCTGCCGGTACTTTATTTTTTATACAGGCCTGGTAATACCTTAAACTGTTTTCAACCGGTACTGCCCCATCATCGCCTGCATGAACCAAAAAAGATGGCGGTGTTTCTTTATCTACCTGTAATTCGTTACTGAAAAAATTAATTGTTTTTTCTGATGCTTTAGAGCCAACCAGGTTATTCCTGGAGCCTTTATGTGCAATAGTACTGTCAAAACTTACAACAGGGTAAATCAATATTGCAAAATCTGGGCGTACAGAAGTAGTATCTTTTTCTTCAGCATCGGCAACAAATTTAAAATGTGTTGCAGCAGTTGATGCTACGTGGCCACCGGCAGAAAAACCCATAATGCCAATTTGATTTTTATTTACGCCCCACTCTTTTGCATTTGTGCGTACCAAACGAAGGGCTTGCTGGGCATCCTGTAATGGTGCCAGGCTTTTATCAATATTGGTGGTATCATCAGGCAGACGGTATTTTAATACAAATGCTGTAATGCCCCAGCGGTTCATTTCTTCTGCAACTTTCTTTCCTTCTTTATCAATAGTTAGATAAAGATATCCCCCACCCGGACAAATAATTACTGCCTTGCCATTAGGTTTTACAGGTTTAAAAATAGTAAGTGTAGGATTACTCACTTTTGCTATACGGTTAATATTATCCCTGGAGGAGGAACTTTCCTTATCAGGTGCGCCGGTTGAGTTGGGTACGCCATTTTTATATAAAGGAATCACTTGCGGTATTTTTTGTGTAAATGCATTTAAATTGAAAGCGGCAGGAGTTGTATTCTCAAACCAATTATATCCCGGCTCACTGTTTTTTAATGAAAGGGAAAAAACATTGGCCAATGTATAACGCTGAGCTTCTTTATCACTTAATTGTTTCGTCCACTTTGCTCTATGTGCAACAGCTGCTCCGTCTCCTGTATTTTTATATTCGGCATAAAAAACTGTTTTTTCATTTTCAGCATTACTCCAGTTATTCCATCCTTCCTGGGCAATTGCTTTGGGCAGGTCGCATTTTATAAAAACCGTTTTAGCATTTGCCCGCCAGGGTCTTCCTAAAAAAAGTTTTGTAACAGCCGGGTCAGCTATTATTTTACAACCGATAAAAACATACCCATACTTTTTTCCATAGGTGGTACTGGCAGCTGTTATAAATGAATTTGTTTTTGCCCTGATGGTACAGTTTTGAAACACAGCAGTTGACGGGCCAAAAATAAAATCGGTGGTGCCTTCAATATAGCAGTTCAAAAATAATTGTCTTGCATTTTCGCCACTGGTAAAAATAGTATCCTGGTTGCCGAGGAATTTACAATTTTTAAACACGGCTTTATCAGCATCTACATATAACGCCAATGCCTGGCCCACCTGCCCGGCCGAATTTGAAAAGGTAATATTAGCCGCTACAAAACGGTTGCCCGAAATTTTTGCCGTAAAAGAAGTAAACGTAGTATGTTTCCCTTTACCGGAATAATCGTTGAATACAATGATAGTGCTGTCCACATTTTCACCAATAAAAGTTACATCGGTATTGTTAGCAGGCAATTCGATCTTTTCGTTGTACACACCGTTTTTTATATACAGGGTAATGGGCGCCAATGGATATACCCTCATGGCATCAATAGCATCCTGTATAAACAAATAATCGCCACTGCCATCTTTTGCTACAGTAAAAATGTATTTGTATTGTTGCGGATTGGATGTTTGAGCAAACAGGTTACTGCTGAACAAAAACAGTAATGTAAAAATTAAAAGATTTTTTTTCATTGTATTGCAATTTACTTCTCTTTTCATACAGCAAAAATTATTTGTTACTGAACTATTTTTTTGTTGCCGGCACAACAATTCTATCTGCCAGTTCTAATTTTAAATTTCTGATTTCTGCTAGTACCAGTTCTGCCATTCTTCTTGCACCAAACTCAGTAAAGTGTGTATTATCTTTTTGCCCGGCAGGATAATTAGGATGTTGTAAAGAATCCAGCTGCATAAAAAGTAATTTTGAAGTTACGGGACCAAACTGTTGTAATAAGTCACGACTTTTTTTATCCAGATCAATAACCGGTGTATTGGCTTGTTTACCTACTTCCCAAACCGCAGCAGAATATTCAGTATGCGTTTCTGCAACTTTTCCGTCTTTATCAAAACGCATTCTTGTTACAGGTGTAATTAAAACAGGGTTTGCGTTTTTAGCCTTTGTTTCGGTAATAAATTTTACAAGATTAGTTTTATAATCAGCAACAGGTGTATACCTGTCTTTATACTTTTCTTCTTTAGCTTCATCATTATGCCCAAACTGCATCAATACATAATCACCTTCGTGCAAACTATCGGCTATGGGTTGCCAGCGGTTTTCGCTGATAAAAGTACGGGTGCTTCTTCCTCCTCTTGCCCTGTTATCAATGCTAACAGTTGAATCAAAAAAATATTTAAAAGGCATGCCCCAACCGGTAAGCGGCGCCCTGTTCATTTCATATTCACACATGGTGGAATCGCCGATTAAGTACACTTTAATATTTTTCTTTGGGGGAAAAGAAAATGCAAAAACTAATATAGCAATGATACTTATGTAAAAATATTTTTTCATTTTTGGGAATTATATTTTAAAAAAAGACTGTCCCCAACAAGTTGGGGACAGCTTTAAAACTAAACTAACATGAGAAAAAAATTAATACCCTGGATTCTGCTTTAATTTACCCTGATATGCAGCAATTGTTCCCAGATCGTAAGGTAGCAACTCACTTTTACCCGGTGTAAAGAAAAATGCCATAGCCTGCCACAATGGTTTATTACCCGTACCATCAACAGTAAGCACATTTGCAGTAAGGTGTTGCCCCCAGTCTACCCTTGTCCACCCGGTTGTTGGCGATGGTATTTGTGTAGGCCTCCAGAATGGCTGTGCAGTTAATGCTGTATTAGTACCAGCAAAGTATTGAATTTCTTCACCTACATTTTTCCAGTAAATATATTGCGGTACATTGTTGTAAGGAGCTACCCTGTCTCTTATGGCAATAATTTTTGCTCTTGCATCTGCAATTTTTGCTCCCAGCAAATTCCAGCGCAGCAAATCATATTTACGTATGCCTTCATGACCAAACTCTAAAAAACGTTCGTTTGTAACAGCAGTAAAAAAGCTGTCTTTTGTAGAAGGTGTAATTCCGATAAGCGTTGTATTGCCCCTGAAAGCCCTTTTTCTAACTTCTTCAAAGGCATCTTTTGCCTGTTGGGTTGGCCCGTTATTAATTTCGTTAACTGCTTCGGCATACATTAACAAAACATCACTAAAGCGAATCACACTCCAGTTATAACCCACGTTTAAAACAGTACCTGGCAATAATGGCACCCGCCAGTCTCTGCGATACTTACCGGTATTTAATTCACCCAGTCTGCGCTGGCTTTTTATATTTGTTGCCGATGTTACCTGATAGTGTGTAAGTGTAACATCTCTTCTTGTATCTACAGAATCAAATGCATAATAATAGTTGGGCAGCATTTGAATACCCCCACCTCCAGCACCATATCTTGATGCATTATTTAAATTAGGCCCATCGTAATTGCCCATACGGCTGTCACTATTGCCATTACCACCACCTGCTCCCACTTCAAATAATATTTCTGCCTGCGGATCGTAAGTGAAAGAAGTAACTCTGCGCCAGACGTTTTCATAATTAGGATTCAGCGTGTGTTCACCTCTATTAGCCATCAGTTCTTCGCATTCTGTTTTGGCAATATTGTAATAGGTAAGGTAATCGCTGCGGCGCTCCATAGTACCTAAACCTGCTCCCGATGCATTGGGGCGTAAAGAATATCCACCACGGAACAATGCAATTCTTGCACGCAATGCCATAACAGCGCCTTTTGTTATGCGTTCGTTACGGGGACCTGCAGCAGTGCGCCAGGGCACCAATGTTTTTGCTAAAGCAAGGTCAGCCAAAATTTTATCGTAAGTTGAATCTCTGTTTGTTGATGGTAAAAATAAATCTGTTTGTTTGTAAGCTGGAATCATTGGTGCAGGTACATCGCCCCAGTTTCTTATCAGCTCAAACAAATATTGTGCTCTTAAAGTAAGTGCTTCGCCATGTAACCTTTTTACCAAAGCCTGTTCTGCTGCTGTACCCGATGTGTATTGCACCATTAAAGGAATTTGCTCAATACACAGGTTTGCTTTTTCCAAACCACGGTATAACTGCCGAAAGGGGTTTGCAATTTCTGCATTTGATAAAAGCAATTGGTAACGTCCAACTCCACGGCGGCCATTGTCAATACCTCCACTTGCTATTCCTTCATCAGTATCATAAGGGTAATACATACTTAAACGAATACCGTAACCATTATCTCCCTGCAGTTCATCGTACACACCAATAAGTGCGGTGGTGGCATTTGATACATCAGAAAAAGCCTGCGCCACATTAAATTGTGATACAGGTTCTACTTCTGTAAATTTTTTACAACTGTTAAAAACAACAACAGCAATAAATATTGTAAGTGCTGCGGTTAATTGATAAATTTTATTTTTCATAAAACAACTATTTAGTTTATTAGAAAGTAACGTTTAAGCCAAATACCCATGTTCTTGATCTTGGATAGGCTGCAAAATCAACACCCGGTGTTAATGGGTCACTTCTTCTGGCAGTAACATCAGGATCGTAACCGGTGTAATTGGTAATGGTACCTAAATTATTTACAGTTGCATACACCCTGAAGCTGCTTATTTTAGCTTTTGCAGTAATTGCTTTTGGTAATGTATACCCTACTGTAAGGTTATTAAAACGCAGGTAAGAGCCATCTTCAATTGCCCATGAGTGTAACCACCAACGTTGAGAACGTACAGGTGTCCATATTTTTGCATTAGCATTAAGTGCAGCCAGTTGCACAGGATCCGTTACTCTTTGTCCTGTTGCGTCAATATTTGTCCAGCGGTCTTTCATTATGTTCAGCATGTTAATGTTAGAGAAAGAGCCATCCGTCCATTCAACTTTATTGGCATTGTAAACATCATTGCCCACTACAAAGTTTACAAACACACTCATGTCAAAATTTTTATAGCTGAACTGGTTGTTCCATCCACCGGTAAATTTAGGATTAGCATCCCCAATTACGGTACGGTCGTAGTCGGCAGAAATAACACCATCAGGTACACCGTTAGGGCCGCCGATATCTTTCCATTTTAACACACCGGGCTGTGGATTACCATTAATAGTTATTGAAGGCACACCCGCTTTTAAAGTGTAAACACCACCACTGTAGTTAAAGTCTTCAATTTTATAAAAGCCATCAGTTACAAAACCATACATCTGCCCAACGGGCTGGCCCACTTTTACTAAATAATCAGCAATACCATCGCTGCCCTGCCAGCCAGAATTTCTTTGCAGTTCGCTAACACCACCTAAACCTTCCACCCGGTTTTTGTTAAAGGAAATATTGAAGTTTGATGACCATGTAAAGTTTTTATTAGAAACCGGTGTTGCATTTATCTGAAACTCCACACCACGGTTTGAAGTAGAACCTATGTTTTGTATTTGACTGGTGTAACCTGTTGTTGGCGGAATGGCCACATCCAGCAACAGGTCTTTAGCAGTGTTTTTATAAATATCAACCGTAAACTGTATTTTATTATCCAGTACAGAAAGGTCTAAGCCAAAATTTCGAGTATTGGATTGTTCCCACCTTAAATTAGGGTTTGCCAATGCAGTTGGAGCAAAGCCGGGTAAAATAGAGTGATTAATAGCATATTGGCCCGTAACGCCATATAGCTGCATAAATAATAAATTGCCAATGCGGTTATTACCCACAGCACCTAATCCCAATCTTATTTTACCATCATTCAACCATTTTAAATTTTCTGCAAATTTTTCTTTGCTGAAACGCCATGCTAATGAACCAGATGGAAACACCAGGCTGCCATTGCTTGGTGCAAACTTTGTTGATCTGTCTGACCGAAGATTGAAAGTAGCCAGATACCTGTCATCATATCCATAATTTACCCTGCCAAAAAAAGATGCAATACGGCTTGGCGGATTAACAAAAGAAAAAGGCAGGGGTTGTGAAGAGCCTGTTGGCGCTGCACCTAAGCCCATATTTGCCAGCGCTTTTTCTGCAGAAATATCAGCCGGAAAGTAATTGGTTTGAAACAATGTATTACTTACTCTTTGGTCTATAATTTCCTGCCCCACTAATACAGAAAAGTCATGCTTGTTTTTTAAATTATTTACACTGTATTGTAATGTATTTGAATTGGTAAGCTGGCGGTTATACTGATTACCAATTGATGCAACCGGCAGTGACGCTGCGTTACGTGCAGTTGAAGTTATTTTACTGAAGAACAAACGCTGCTCTGTATTTACATTGTCAAAACCAACTGTAGAACGGAACACCAGATTTTTTAAAATGTTATAATTGAAATAGCCTGATAGATAAGTACCTTTTGTAAATTGCCTCCTGTATTCAGACTGAGCCAAAATAATTGGATTAGTTTGCCCTGCAGAAGCTAAAAAATAAGCTTCATCAAAATCATCAATACCACCTGTAGCCGTTGGTAATTCAAACGGCCGGTAAGTAATGGAATGGCGTAAACGGTTGGTTGTTCTTGTTCCGCTGTTAGTTGTGCCAATACCCTTTACTGTTTGATCAAGATAGCGGGCAGTAATACCAACTTTAACTTTATCAGATACTTTATGATCCAATTTAAAATTCAATAAATTTCTGTCGAAGCCAGACTCCAGTTGAATACCATCTTCTCTGTTTGCAGTAACACTAAGGTTAAAAGTAGTGGCCTGGTTTCCGCCGTTTACAGAAATGTTGTGATTTTGAAATTTAGCATTGCGGCCAAATACTTCGTCCTGCCAATTAATTGGCGCAACATTTTTATAATTGGCTAAAGTATCCCATGTGCTGCCGTATGCAGCACTATCTGCTGCTCCACGGCTACGTTCCCATTGCCAAACAACAAAATCATAGGGGCTTAACACATCCATTATTTTAGGCAATTGCCTTACACCAAAACCTCCATTATATGCAACCTGCGTTTTACCGGGGCGGCCTACTTTAGTGGTAATTATTACAACACCATTAGCTGCCCTAGCACCATAAATAGCGGTGGTTGAAGCATCTTTTAAAACATCAATAGAGGCAATATCCTGCGGAGCAATTACCGATAGGGCATTTTCTACCTGTACACCATCAACAATATACATGGGTGAATTATCTTGTGTTATTGAACCGCCTCCTCTAACACGTATTAAAATATCTGCACCTGGCGCACCTTCGGTAGCAATAGCCTGTACCCCGGCTAAACGACCCTGCAATGCTTCTGCGGCAGAGGATAGCGGTATATCTTTTATTTGCTTTGCACTAACAGAAGAAACCGTGCCGGTTAAATCCTTTCGGCGTACTGTAGCATAGCCCACCACTACCACATCTTCCTGTGTAATAGCTTCTTTAATTAATTGAACGGTTCCGGCATCTGTACCAGTTACCTTTACAATTTTTGAAGTGTAACCTACAGAAGAAAGAACCAAATCAATGGAACCTGAACCAGTAACTGAAACAGAGAAGTTTCCTTCTTTATCAGTTTGGGTACCTTTTTTTGCACCCTTTGTAATTACGGTAACGCCGGCAATTGGCACCCCGGTTTCATCCGTTACTTTACCCTTAATGGTTTTGTTTTGTGCCAATAAAGAAAGTGGAACGATAAATAAAAGCAGGAGAAATGATAACAACTTTGTCATATAGCAGTGTTTAAAGTTAGTATAACCAAAAAGCATTTCTATTTTAAATAAGAAGTGGTTAAATAAAAATGCTGCAACAATCAATACCCAATGTTAGAACTTTTTTTAAGTGGAACTGCTGCGTAGAACATACTATTTTTACGCAAACGTTCCCGACATCGATACCGCATTATTTTATGCCCTTAAAAAGGCTTATCTTTAAAAAAAACAGTTTCTTGCAGCCTGCAAATATGAAAAATGAAATTTGAACCGGTAACCATAAAAGATATAGGCAAAGCATTAGGATTATCCACCTCAACAGTCAGCAGGGCATTAAGAGGTAGTTACGAAATAAGTTCGGAAACTAAAAAACTGGTGCTGGAGTATGCTGAAAAGATCAACTACCGCCCCAACCCTATTGCCTTAAGTTTAAAGGAGCGGCGCAACCATTCCATCGGCATTATAGTTTGTGAAATTGCCAACAACTTTTTTTCGCAGGCTATTAATGGTATTGAATCCATCGCTTACAACAGAGGGTATCATGTTATTATTTCGCAAAGCCACGAATCGTTTGAAAGAGAAACTGTAATTGTTGATCACCTGGCATCCAGATCGGTGGATGGCCTGTTAGTTTCAGTGTCGAGCGGTACTACCGACTACAACCATTTTAAACAACTCTACGAAAAAGGCCTGCCCATTGTTTTTTTCGACAGGGTAACCAGCGAAATAAATACACATAAAGTAATTGCCGATAATTTTAAAGGTGCTTACGATGCTACTGAACATTTAATCAACAATGGGTTTAAAAGAATAGGTCATATTACCAGTGCACCGTATTTATCTATTTCGATGGAAAGGCTGGAAGGTTATAAAGAAGCCTTGCGTAAAAATAATATTGAGTTTGATGAAAAACTGGTACAACACTGCCATAATGGTGGAATGATTTATGATGAAGTTGAAGATGCCTTAAAAAAGATATTTAAGCTGAAGCAAAAAGCTGATGCATTATTTACTGCAGGCGACCGCCTTACCACAACCTGTATGCAGGCCCTGCAAAAATTAGGAAAAAAAATGCCGGATGATGTTGCCATTATTGGGTTTACCAATACCAATGTAGGCGAACTGTTTACTCCACCTCTTTCTGTAGTGCGCCAGCCAGCTTTTGAAATAGGCCAGGTGGCAACAGAACTATTAATAAGTATGATAGAAAGCAAAAGGCCTGTAACAGAGTTTGAAAATAAAGTGCTGCAAACAGAAATGGTAATAAGAGCGTCTTCTGCAAAGAATATAACACCAAAGAAATAAAATAAACCGTCAACCAAATTCCCCGTTAACTATTTAAAATGAAATTGCAATTCTGGTCGGTTGGCAAAGCACATGAAGCTTATGTAAAGGAAGGTGTGGAATTATTTACCAAACGCATCTTACATTATTATACTGTTGAATGGCATATTATTCCCGTACCAAAAAATACGGCAATGTTAAGTGAACCGGACCTGAAAAAAAAAGAAGGCGAAACCATTTTGAGTTTTTTGCAAAAAGAAGATTACCTGGTTTTGCTGGATGAAAGAGGCAAACAGCTGAAGAGTGAAGAGCTGGCAAATTTTATTCAGCAAGTGGCCAATAACAGTACAAAAAAAATGATCTTCTTAATTGGTGGTGCTTTTGGAGTAAGTGATGCTGTGGCAAAAAGAGCCAATTATAAATGGAGTTTATCGCCATTAGTTTTTCCACATCAGCTTGTTCGCTTAATTTTGGCCGAACAGGTTTACAGGGCCTGTACAATTAATAAAAACGAAAAATACCATCACAGTTAAAAATCAATTCAGCCTTTTATGAATGAACTATCGTTATTCCCCGTTACGTTTTCAATAATTGCTATTACAGTGGTAGTTTCATTAATTGGTTTTACCAATGAAGAATTAAGGAATAAATCACTGTTCTATCCTTACGCAATGACGTCCTCTTCGGAATATTATCGTTTTTTAAGTCATGGTTTAATACATGCTGATTATATCCACCTGTTCTTTAACATGTTTACTTTATATTCTTTTGGCAGGTTTGCCGAAGTGGCTTTATTCAATAAAACAGAATATATTATTTTGTATGTTACGGCGTTGATTGCTTCTTCAATATTTGATTTTATTAAGAACAGAAATAATTCCGGCTATGCAGCATTGGGTGCCTCGGGTGCAGTTTCAGCAGTATTATTTTCAACACTTATTTTCGATCCCTGGAGCAAAGGCGTTGCACTATTTGGCATACTTGCCCTTCCTAATATTGTATTTGCGGTATTGTATTTATGGTATTGCGCTTACAGCGCCAAACGTGGCGGCGATAATATTGGCCACAATGCCCACATGTGGGGTAGTTTATATGGCTTTGCTTTTACAGCAGTCGTTCGGCCCGAATTATTCAAAGATTTTTTAGACAAACTTATGCATCCGTCGTTTTAAAAACTATTTGCAATACTGATTTTTTTTTGCCGGTAATTTTAAACCGGTCGTCAATACGCATACCTACCACCCAGATTATTTTTTTATTGGTTTCAATTACCCAAACATTTTCTTTTTGTGTAAGCGATAATTTCTGGTCGATAAAAAAGCGGCTGAGTTTCTTTTTCTTTTGCATACCCAGCGGATAAAAGTAATCGCCTTGCTTCCATTTGCGGAGCAAGAGGGGAAATTTTATTTCTGAAATATCTAATTCAGCTATAAAGTTGGTGGTTGGTGGTTTATGGTTTGTTGTTAGTTGTAGTTTTTCAATTTGCAATGTTCCATTTTCAAAAATTATTGTCTTATCATTTTCTTCAATTAAAATATTTGCAGCTTCAGTTGTTTGGTTGGGAGAAATGATCAGCCATTTACGGTTCCTTATAATTCTGTGAGAAGCAGACTGCACATATTTGCCAGATTCACTTTTTAATAACCCAATTACTTCTTCTGTTTGATGTGCTGTAAAGCCGTATGCCTTTATAATTTCATACAAAATAGCCGGCAGTGGTGTTGCCTGCTGTAGTTTTAAAACAGGAATATGAAATTCATTCCCCTTTTTTTCCAGCAGTTTACTTTTGTAAAGATCAATAGCCTGGTTGTACAGCTGCTCTGCCTGGCCAAATCTTGTAATACTATTTAAAATATTTTCTTCCACTGTAGGAAATATTTTTTGCACAGCGGGAATAAGCTCATTCCGAAAATAGTTACGGGTAAAATCGCTCTGTGCATTGGTATGATCTGTAACAAATCCGAGCTGGCAATCAGCTGCAAAATTTTCAATTTCTTTTTTAGTGGCAAAAAGTAATGGCCGTACAATTTTGTCCCGCTTTGGCGGGATGCCATGCAACCCTTTTATACCTGTACCCCTGAAAAAATTCATCAGCACTGTTTCTATATTATCGTTGGCATGATGAGCTGTTACAATATAAGTGTACCCATTTTCTGCTCTTAATTCCTCAAACCAGGCATAGCGTAAATCCCTTGCAGTTTCTTCTATTGATTTTTTTTCTTTTGCAGCAACAGCTTTTGTTTCAAATTTTTTGGAATACAAAACAGCATCATATTTTTTTGCCAGTTGCGCTACAAATTGTTCATCCCTGTTGCTGTCTTCTCCACGCAGTTGAAAATTACAATGTGCAATAGCAAAATCACAACCCGACTGTTTGCATAACTCACAAAGCACTACACTATCTACTCCCCCGCTTACAGCAAGCAGCAGTTTATCTTTTAGGTGAAAAAGATTTTGTTGTTTAATATAATCAGTAAATTGTTTTTGTGAAATCATACTATCTTTAATCTATGCACAAACTGGAATGGCCTTGTAGAATTTTATTGGTATTGAATTGCATTATTGCACTTTTGGGTTATGTTGGATTTTTCCAGGCAAACTATCAATTAGTTTCCCCTATCATTCCTTCATCAACAGTTTTTTTAATAATAAAGCAACAAATGTTTAACAGCCTTGTCACAGGTATTCTTTTTTTGATTGCGCTATCATTTTATTTTTTTCAAAAAAGAATCTTGACCATTGTTATCAGCTCCGTTTCTATTCTTGCTCATTATTATTTATTGAACCTTATTCAAATATAGAAAATAGCTACACTTACATCTTCTCCATAATCAAGTTCCCCTTTAGGGGCGGAGGGGCAATTATTCCTCCACATCTTCCTTTGCTCCCTGCAATTCATTATATGAATGATTATCGCCGGCCCTTTTTGCCTCCCACATACCTCTTTCGTAAACTTTAATGGCTTTATCCATTTCGCCGGCCCTCTCCAGTAATTTTCCCAAATGATAATAAGAACCGATATAAGTAGGTTCTCTTAACAGGATTTCATTAAACAATTTACGGGCTTCCTCATCCTGCTCAACCTTTATATATTCCAGCGCCAGCGCATGCTGCAAAAAACTGTCCTTATCAGATGTTTTCATGAACTCCAAAAGCTTTTCTATCCTGTTCACTTTTTAAATTTTAATTTTTTACTTTTCAATTTCCTTCTCTTATCTTTGCCAATAGTTGCATAAACAACCAATTAACCTCACCCCTTCCCTCTCCAAAGGAGAGGGTGATAAACAGTTTTAAAAATGAAGATACTTGTTTGCATTTCCAAAACGCCGGACACAACGGCAAAAATAGCCTTCAGCGATAACAATACGAAATTTGCTGCTGATGGTGTGCAGTGGATCATCAACCCATACGATGAATGGTACGCTTTGGTAAGGGCCATCGAGCTGAAAGAAGCTGATGCTTTAACTGCAATTCATTTGGTTACCGTTGGTGGTGCCGATACCGAACCCATCATCCGTAAAGCCTTGGCACTGGGTGGCGATGAAGCCATAAGGGTTAATGCCGACAGCCATGATAGTTTTTATATTGCTTCGCAGATTGCTGAAATTGCCAGGCAGGGCAGTTACGACCTGATCTTTACCGGTAAAGAAACTATTGATTATAATGGTTCTTCTATTGGTGGTATGGTGGCCGAATTACTGGATATGCCTTACATTTCGCATGCAGTAAAATTTAACCTGGATGGTGGAAGCGCTGTGGTAACAAGAGAAATTGATGGCGGAGAAGAAACAGATAAAGTTGGGCTTCCCGTTGCCGTTAGCTGTCAAAAGGGAATGGCTGAACAACGCATTCCTAACATGAAAGGCATTATGGGGGCAAGAAGTAAACCGCTTAAAGTGGTTGAACCGGTTGCAGCAGAAACTTATACCAGCATTGCATCATTTGATTTGCCACCTGCAAAAGCCGGTGTAAAATTAATAAGTGCAGATACGCCTGAGGAACTGGTTCGCCTTTTACACGAAGAAGCAAAAGCAATTTAATGATGCCCCCTCCGCCCCCTGAAGGGGGAACTTATTGTGGAGGAGATTGAAGCGAAGAATAAATTTATAACAACCATTGCCAAAATAAAGCAATGGTAAAATTAAAAAACATGTCAGTATTAGTTTTTATTGATCAATCAGAAGGCCACATAAAAAAATCATCTTTTGAAGCGGCTTCGTACGGCGCAAAAGTTGCTGAGCAATTAGGAACAACTGCCGAAGGTATTGTTTTAGGCAGCGTAACAGGTGATGTGGCTGCATTGGGGAATTACGGACTAAAAAAAGTATATACCGTTGCAGATGCAACACTCAATAGTTTTGATGCACAGGTGTACACAAAAGTAATTGCACAGGCTGCTGCTAATGCAGATGTAATTATTTTTAGTAACAGCACCACCGGTAAAGCTGTTGCACCAAGGCTGAGTGTAAAACTAAAAGCAGGACTTGTTTCCGGAGCAGTGGCGCTACCCGACACCAGCAATGGATTTACTGTTAAGAAAACTGTATTCAGTGGTAAAGCATTTGCAAACATCAGTGTAACTACTGCAAAAAAAATTATTGCTTTAAATCCTAATTCGTTTAATATAATTACTACAGGCGGCACCGCTGCAGTAGAGCCTTTTGCTGCAACTATAGATGCCGCAAAAGTAACCGTTACAAATGTTGACCTTGTAAAAGGCGAAATACCATTGGGCGAAGCTGATATAGTGGTAAGCGGTGGTCGTGGATTAAAAGGCCCCGAAAACTGGGGAATGATAACAGAGCTTGCACAATTATTGGGTGCAGCAACTGCCTGCAGCCGTCCGGTAGCAGATATTAACTGGCGCCCTCATCATGAGCATGTAGGCCAAACCGGGCTTGCAATTGCTCCTAATTTATATATAGCGGTGGGCATTAGCGGAGCTATTCAACATTTAGCAGGTGTAAACAGAAGTAAAGTGATTGTGGTAATTAATAAAGACCCCGAAGCACCTTTCTTTAAAGCAGCTGATTATGGCATTGTAGGCGATGCATTTGAAGTAATGCCCAAAATTATTGATGCTGTAAAGAAACTAAAAGGAGCCTAAACTAAAACGCCATTAAATAAAGCCTTCCAAAATTTTTGGAAGGCTTTATTTTTTATATTTGCTGTTATTAAATAAAACATCATCCGCCTCGCCTGAGGCGGACAGGGATATGAAGAAAATAGAACTGGAAATAGTAGCATTATCTCATAGCATTACGCAAACGCATTCCTATGCAGTGGTTTTAGGAGAAGTGAATGGTTTACGCCGCCTGCCGATTGTTATTGGTGGTTTTGAAGCACAGGCCATTGCCGTGGCATTAGAACGCATGAGCCCCAGCCGCCCTCTTACACACGACCTGATGAAAAATTTTATGATGGCCTTTAATGTAGAACTGCATGAAGTGGTGATCAATGATTTACAGGAAGGTATTTTTTACAGTAAACTGGTATGCAGCTCTGCAAACGATACGGTAGAAATTGATTCCCGTACTTCTGATGCGCTGGCACTGGCAGTACGCTTTGGTTGCCCGGTATATACTTACGATACTATATTAGACCAGGCAGGTATTTTAATGGAAGATGATGACAAGAAGAAAAAAGTGCAGGCACTAAGCCCTGAACCTGCAGGTGGTGATGATTTAAAAAATATGTCGCTGGAAGAACTGGAAGCCCTGCTGACAGAAGTACTGGATCATGAAGATTATATACGTGCCATTGCTATTAGAGACGAAATAAAAGAAAGGAAAGGAAAATAGGATTGGTAATCCGGCCATAGGATTAAAGCTTTATTGAGCTATTTATATTATCACATCATCATGATCGTTTTTCCCAACTGTAAAATAAACCTGGGCTTACACATTCTTTCAAAACGACAGGATGGCTTTCATAATTTAGAAACCGTTTTTTATCCCATTGCTTTAAAAGATGCGTTGGAAATTATCCCTTCACCAGCTTCATCGATAGAATTTACCGGCTCGGGCTTAACTGTTGATGGAAAAGAAGACGACAATATTTGCATAAAAGCTTATCAGCTTTTAAAAAGAGATTTTCCGCAATTACCGTTTATAAAAATGCACCTCCATAAAGCTATTCCCATGGGAGCTGGTTTAGGTGGCGGTTCGGCCGACGGTGCTTTTACCTTACAATTATTAAATACAAAATTCAATCTTGGATTATCTTTACAGCAATTGATTGATTATGCTTTGCAATTAGGCAGTGATTGTCCTTTTTTTATAATTAATAAACCTTGCTATGCAACAGGACGTGGGGAATTATTGGAAGGAATCGATATAACGCTGGCTGATTATAAAATTGCAATCGTCAACCCGGGCATTCATGTAAATACCGGTTGGGCATTTTCGCAGATCACTCCTGCTGAGCCGCATAAAAAAATAAAAGAAATTATTGCACAACCAATAGCATCCTGGAAAGCTGAATTAATAAACGATTTTGAAGCCCCCGTTTTTGAAAAATATACAGAAATAAAAAATATAAAAGAAGCAATGTATAACGAGGGAGCGGTTTATGCAGCCATGAGCGGCAGTGGCAGTACAGTATATGGTATTTTTGAAAAGCAGATCTCCTTACCTTCTTTTATCGATAAAAATTACTTTGTAAAAATTATAGCTTAAGCCAATTCATTTAATAAAGAATCCAGGTCAAGCGCTTTAGTACCCATCCACAAATTTCCGGCATTATCTTTTGGCCAGCTATCTTTTGGCCTGTCCCAATACAACTCTATGCCATTACCATCAGGGTCATTTAAATAAATTGCTTCCGATACGCCATGGTCTGATGCGCCTGTTAATGGATACTCTGCCTCTTCCAATCGTTTAAAAATATTTGCCAGGTCCTTACGGGTTGGATATAAAATAGCCACATGGTATAAACCAGCTGACCTTACGGGTGCAGGCCCGGCATTTTTGCTATGCCAGGTATTTAATCCTATATGATGGTGATAACCGCCTGCAGAAATAAATACGGCGCTATCTCCATATTGCTGTGTAATTTCAAACCCCAGCAGATCTTTATAAAAAGCCAGGGCCCTGTTTAAATCAGCCACTTTTAAATGTACATGGCCAATTGAGGTTTGTGCAGGAATTGTATAACTCATAATTTTTTTTTATCTTGCAGCAAATTTACAATTATTAACAAGCTGTACAACATATCGTCTTCTTTCTTATGCAGCAATCTCGATTTACTCAATCATCGAGGATAAGTCCTTCTAATGCTCTCTACCAGGGGGCAGCTTTTCTGTTTACATTTTATTTTATCTTTTTTAAACATTACTACAATGCATTCAACTATCAGTATATCAACCAATACACAGCAATATATTCAACTGGAAGAAAAACATGGTGCTCATAATTATCACCCGCTGCCCGTAGTATTAAACCGTGGCGAAGGTGTTTTTTTATATGATGTGGATGGCAATCGGTACTTCGATTTCCTGAGTGGTTACTCTGCCGTAAACCAGGGACATTGCCATCCTAAAATTATAGCGGCATTAATTGAACAGGCACAAAAACTTACGCTTACATCAAGAGCTTTTCATAGTAATTTATTGGGGGAGTATGAAAAGTACATTACTGAATATTTTGGTTACGATAAAGTATTACCCATGAATACCGGTGTGGAAGCAGTGGAAACCGCTATCAAACTCAGCCGTAAATGGGGATACCAGGTAAAGGGCGTTCCAGAAAACAATGCTAAAATTATTGTTTGCGAAGGAAATTTTCATGGCAGAACAACCGGCATAATTTCATTTAGCAGCGACCCTTCTGCTACAAAAAACTTTGGCCCTTACATGCCGGGATATACAGCCATACCATTTAATGATTTAGCTGCATTGGAAAAATCTTTCCAGGACAAAAATGTTGTAGCATTTCTTTTTGAGCCTATACAGGGAGAAGCCGGTGTTGTGGTACCTGATGATGGTTACTATAAAAAAGTAAGAACATTATGCAATGAATATAATGTTCTGATGGTGGCAGATGAAATACAAACAGGCCTGGCAAGAACGGGAAAGATGCTGGCCTGCGATCATGAAGCTGTACGTGCAGATATTTTAATTTTAGGAAAGGCCTTAAGCGGAGGTGTATTACCTGTAAGTGCGGTATTATGTGATGATGAAATTATGATGACCATAAAACCCGGTGAACACGGCAGCACTTATGGTGGTAATCCTTTGGCATGTGCAGTTGCTATTACCGCTTTACAGGTTTTAAAAGATGAGCACATGACTGAGAATGCAGAAGCTATGGGAGAACTGTTAAGAACTGAACTACGCAAACTCAATTCGCCCTTTATAAAAACTGTAAGAGGCAAAGGCTTATTAAACGCAATAGTTATTGAACACAGCAATCCTGATGCAGCATGGGAACTATGTCTTTCGCTTAAAGAAAACGGTTTGCTGGCCAAGCCTACACATGGCGATAAGATCCGCTTTGCGCCTCCACTGGTAATTAGTAAAGAAGAGGTTTTGGAGTGCGTTGGGATTATTGATAAGAGCTTAAAAGAATTGTAGAAATAAGTATAAAAATCCCTACATTTAATAGGAAACTCAAAGTTTATATGGGTATTCATACTATTGATAGTATATTTAATATCTATAACATAATCCTAATTAAGCCCAATTAAATATTTCCATGAAAATGCAAAAGAACATCAGATTTTTATTTGTCGTTTTACTCGCTTTTTCATGCTTTGCTTCATTCTCGCAATCTACTTTAACGCAAAATTCTGCTAAGGATTCAGTTTTAATGGCCCTAATACAACAGACGAATATGTTTCCTTCATTTTCGTTTGGTAAAAACCCAAATAATATCCGACTGGCAAAACCTGCACAAAACATCAGCTTAAAAACAAAAAATTTTACGGATGCTTTTACAGGTGCGGTTTCCTGTACTGATACAAGTTTAAATTTGTCATACACTTCGGGAATTGATAGCTTAGACTTGCTGGTAGCTGACATGATACCTGCCAAAAATGGGGACTACATAATTATAGGCGGTTATTCAGACTTTAGAAATAATCAAGCAAATTTCGCAAGTTTCGTGATGAAAGTTGATTCAGCTTTTCACCCGAAATGGATAAAAAAATATAAAGCCCTGGCTTCTCTTACGAATCACTATTGGTATAAAGTAAAGGAACTTAATGATAATAGTATTTTAGTTGCAGGTACTTTTGATACACAGGCTAATTCATTTGACGGACTTACCGTTGCCAGAATTGCAGATAATGGAGATTTGATATGGAATAAAACCTTTTATCCCCGTCAATGGTTACAAACCCAGGATTGGTGCTGGATAGAGGTTAATCAATTAATGCAGGAGCAGGATAATTCAATTTATATCAGCTGCCGGGAGAAGGGTACCCCAGGTTCTTCTAATAACGGGTTACTGGCTAAACTTGATCTAAATGGCAATGTATTATGGGATAGAAATCCGACTGAAGGTAGAATAAGTACCGGGTATTTAGGTTCTGTAATAAGAGGAAATAAAGTAATTACATTCGGTAGAACTGCGGCCTGGTCACCAAGTATCCCTATTCCATTTGGAGGCACTGGTGTATACGTGTTCGATAAAGCTACGGGCAATCTTATTCAGTGCAAAGCTTATAACCAGATCGGCAATCCAACTATTGGCCAGCATTGGGGTAACTTATTAGAATTAACAGAAATGAATAATGGAGATGTGTCAATGTCCGGAAGGTTGCTGGGAGAATATAGCAACGATCTTCAAGCTGCAGCTTCCATGCAATTTAAAACAACGGATTTATCATTTGTAAAAGGCAGCATGTACAATGCAATTTATCCTCCAGCAACCTATCGCACTAAGTTGAAAATCTTTCCCGATGGAAATTCTTTTTTTTCATATAGTTATTACCCTAACCAATTTACACACTATGATTTTTTTATTCAATCATTTAATGACATATTGATAAGGCAGCGAAGGAAATTATTTATGGCTAACGGAACGCAAGATCAAACAACCGCAATACAAACGAACGCCGGGTCGTATATTTTTATGTTGAATAAATATGACAGTGCAGATAATTTTTTAAGAAGCAGCGAATTATATAAGCTTAATGCTTCTGATAGCAATTCAACCTGTTTAGGCACAGACGTTGCCGCATGTTTTATTGATGCAATAAACGTGGAAGATGCTCAGATAAATTTTACAGATTCGGGCAGAAATGTGTTACTTGATACTCCATTTGGCCCACTTACAGTTTCGGACATTCCAATTCAAATCCAGCAAAATTGCATGCAGGTTGTTAAATGCGATTCGTTGAAAATAATATCGAATATTGATACATTATGCAATACCTCCAGCCCTGTTTTAGTAACTGCCATTAGAAATAAAAATTGCCGTTCAGTTATTAGCTGGAATAGTAATTCTCCATTGGTGCAATCTATACAATCCATTACAGACAGCAGTGCGTTGGTATGGTTGAACAATGGGTCAGGAGAATATTACATTTCAGGCAGTTTTAATACCAGTTGTGGCATTCTAAGCGATTCCGTTAAACTCACTAAATCAAGATCGGCGCAAAGTCTGAATCTTGGCCCGGATTTAAAGATTTGCGGCAACAGTTCATTTCTGCTCAATGCAAATCGCGGCTTTAAAAAATATCTATGGCAGAATAATTCAACCGACTCTGTTTTTTTAGTAAATACTCCGGGCACTTATTATGTTACAATTACCGATTATTGCAATATAGTTTATACCGATACAGTTATAGCGATAGCCTGGCAACCCGAACTTATAGATATTGGTATTGATACATCGATCTGCAACAAAGACACAGCTATATTGACAGCTCCTGCCGGTTTTGTATCATACAATTGGACTCCTAATTATAAAATTTCTGATACAAACTCTCAAATAGTAAAAGTGTATCCAGACTTAATCACAAAATATTACCTAGCTGCTGAAAAAAACCCAGGATGTCTATCAACTGACTCAATAGAAATTTCTGTTTACACTTTACCAAATAATTTTATTTTTCATGACACATTAATTTGTTCACAGGAGAATATAATTTTACAACCCAATACTTCATTTGATAATTATTTATGGTCAACTGGATCAACTTCAAACCAAATAAATGTTAATTCAAAAGGAACCTACTGGTTACACGTAACAGATAAAAATGGCTGTGTCGAAAAAGAGTTTATTACTGTAAATACAAAACCCTGTCTTACAATTATTTACTTCCCAAATACTTTCACACCAAACAACGATGGGAAAAATGATATATTCAAAGCTGGTGTTTACGGAGTATTAAAGCAATACCAATTAATTGTTTATAATCGTTACGGTCAAAAAGTTTTTGAAACTTTTGACTCAGGGCTGGGTTGGGATGGATTCTTTCTTGGCAAAAAACAAAATCAGGGCACTTATACCTGGCTGGCAAAGTATCAACTTGAAGGTAAACTACCGGAACAACAAAACGGAACAATTTTATTAATTCGTTAATTCCTTTTTTAAAACCCTTATTTTTTATTCCTCTTAATCCTAACATCGAATACAACTAAAATTTATGGATACACACATTCATCACTACCATACAGAATCACATTTAAAAAAATTGCAGTATTGGGAGTTACTACATTCTTTGAACATTAATTTTAAGACATCGCTTTGCATATTGTTTGTTAAATATAAAAATTACACAAGTAGTAATCCTACTTAGTAGTTCACCATAATTTAAAAAATCACTTTCACAATTTATTTACCTGCCGGTAATCAAAACAATATTTTTTTATATTGGATAAATAAATATTCAAAAACTTTAACTTTTTATTTAAAGGTGGTATAGTTTTTGGAACACTTTAAGCTGATCCGCTTTAAAATCGAAAAACTAAAAATCCAATGAAAACTAATCTTTACCAATTTAAACCAGGCTGGAATTACCTCACCATTAATTTAAACACCGGTTGAAGTATTTAATCCATATTACCAGTTTGTTTATTTCTTATTAATTCCACTTTACCCTACCACTACACCTTTCCGGCAAAAAAAACAAGCAAAAATTTAAAATTGAAATGAAATTTTCAGTTAACAGTGCAGCATGCCCCGGCATCTATTTTCAAGAAACTAAAAATTGAAAATCATCTGCACTACAACAAAAAAAATTACGCATTTAAATTTTACGTCTGCTCATTTTGTAACAACCTTATTCCTGATTACGCTAGTAAGCAAGAATATTCAATATCCATAAAAAACCAATATCCCAATGAAAACTATCATCTTTTCTACAAGAAAGTGTGTACAATTTATTGTAGTATTTATTGCCGCCTTATTTTGCTTTGCAAATACTTCTAAGGCTATAACCTATTATATAAGTACAACAGGTAATGATGTAACAGGTAACGGTACGATTGCCAACCCCTGGAAAACTTTATACAAAGCTACATCAACAGTTACTGTAACAGGTAATACTATCCATGTGTTGCCGGGTATTTATATTGAATCGCAACAAATGAACCTTGCAGTAGGTGTAAGTATTGTTGGTGCCAATAAAACAACAACCATCATTAAAGGTGCATTAACCGACAGTTACAGTCCTTTAATTGATTTGCAATCTGCTGATGGCACCAATGGCAACCAGAGTATTTCCAATATTACTTTTGACGGGCAATATGTTAATGCTACTACTCATAAAACCTGGTTAGCAATATGGATAACGGGCAGAAGTAATGTTTCGATTCATGACTGTATAATAAAAGATTTTTACTGGAGAGGTATTATATACAATGGTATTAATGCTGATAACCCCGGAACTGATATTGGTTATACCCATGCCACAGGAAATACTTTTTATAATAACACGGTAACCAACTCTGCTGATTATGGTATTAGTGGCGGCGGATCCGGAGCTTTAAATATCGGCTTTCAGGATGGCATGTTGATTTACAATAACAATATTCAACAAACAGAAAGACCTGAAGGACTTAATGGATGGCCAATTAAATACTGGAACGATGGCTGGTTAAAAGGATGTAAGATATACAACAATATCTTAACTAAAATACCGTATGGCGGTACTTACCCTGGTGAAAGTGGCTGGGATTTCTGTATTGAATTTTTTAATATCCAGGGCCTGGAAATTTACGGAAATACTATACAGGGAAGTATTGATCTTAATTATAACTATAAAGGCAATTATGCTTACAGTGTGTGGATACATGATAATTTGCTACAACACTCTGTACTTAATACTCACTACGAAAGCAGTATTATTCTGGAATACAGAACGGAGAGTGCATTGATTGAAAACAATATTGTAAAAAACCGAAGTAACTTTATCCAGTATTGCACAAGGGGTGTTAATGATTATGGCGGTGATAATTTACCCAACCCGGGTGGCACTCCGGTTGGAGGTTACTCTTATATTGTAGACAACATTATAAGGAAAAATGTTTGCAGTAATATATACCAGGGAAATGGAATCGGAACATCGGGTGGCATATTGGTTATCAGTGAAGGCACAGATGATCCTCAAATAAAAAATATGCAGATATACAATAACACTATTGTTGCTAAGGCAGGCGATGCCCCGTATTTTGGCTTAGATTTTACAAGCCAACCCTATGGCAATGGAGATAGCCTTTTCATCCGTAATAATATTATAACAGGATTTAATGGTGCATGGTTACAGGGTAGTAATACCAGTACCAATTTAAACCATACCACAGTAACTAATAATAATGCCTGGGGTAACGGATCATCAAATGTACCAGTTTGGCCGGCCGGTAACCCTGGTAATTATATAAACAGCAATAACACAAATCTAAATCCGCAGTTTGTTTCGGCTACCGATTTTCACCTGCAGGCTACTTCTCCTTGTGTTAATACTGGCGTTTATGTTGGTATTCCCTATTCCGGCACAGCACCCGAAAAAGGTTATATTGAAATTAGTGCTCCACTACCTGTAACACTGGTTGAATTTACTGTAGCAGAAAACAATGGTAAAAACTTATTGCTTTGGAAAACCGAAACAGAAGTTAACAGTAATTACTTTACCATTGAAAGGAGTAGTAATGGTACAGATTACAAAGCCATTGGAACTGTTGCTGCAAGTGGTTTTAGTACCACAGTAGTTAATTATAATTTTATTGATGCTAATCCTTTAGCTGGCACAAATTATTACAGGCTTACTATTGTTGATAAGGATAATAGCATGGAATACAGTAACGTAATTTCTATCTCCGGCAAAAAGAATCACTCTACTACTATTGTAACTACATATTTATCAGCAGCCAAAAACACCCTGGAGCTAAATGTTTATGCAACACAAAATAAAAAAGCAAACCTTATGCTGTTTGACAACAATGGAAGAAATATTTTTACTGAGCCTGTGTTATTACAAAATGGAATAAATACCATTAATAAAAAAACACCGGCTTTATCAAAAGGTATTTATTATATAAAATTATCTACAGAGGGTGAAGTACTTGTTAAAAATATTTTAAGCACCGAATAACCTAACTGATTATACTTCATAAAAAAATCCTTATCCGGAGTTTTTATGAAGTTACTTTGTGCTTATTATTGCTTGAAATATTTCCTAAAGTCCATTCAATCTTTTTATCAAAGGGATGTTTACGTACAGTACATTGCTGTTTTAAACAGATAGCGCAACTAAAATCCAGGCACCCGTCTGAATGTACAAATAATTCAACCGACTCGCCAAACTCTTCCTTTACCAATGCCGATAAAGAATCAACTTCACAATGTGCTTCATGTACATTCAAATACCAGGGTACAGTAAAGTGACAATCAAGATGAAGTGTTGCACCATATTTTATTATCCGCAGGTTATGCAGGTCTATCCAGTTTTCTTTACGATTTGTATTTAAAAGAGATACCAATTTTTTTAATATTACCTCGTCGGCTTCATCCATAATACCGGCTACAGAACTACGTACAATTTTATATCCTGTAAAAATTATGATCAGTGCAAAAAGTACGGCTATCACACTGTCTATCCAGAAAATTTTTGTAAAAAACATCAACACAAGGCCGGCAACAATACCAACTGTACTCCAGGTATCGGATTGTAAATGTTTACCACTTGCTACTAATGCAAGTGAATTATTTTTTTTGCCGGTCTTTATACATAGGGTTCCTGCAATATAATTTACAACTGCTGTAGCTGCTATTAAAATAATCCCATAGTCCAGTTTTTTTAAAGTATGTGGATGCAACAAGTTGTTGATACCTTCATAAATAATAATAAAACCGGCAACTGTTATTAACGTGCCCTCTATTGCAGCCGAAATAAATTCTGCTTTACCATGTCCATAAGGATGATCATAATCCCTTGGTTTAGCAGATACATAAAGGCTGTACACGCCTATTAACCCGGCAACAACATTTACAATACTTTCTAAAGCATCAGTTAAAATAGCCACCGAGCTGGTAAGGTACCAGGCAATAATTTTTACAATAAACAGCACTATTGAAATTGCTGCAACTACTTTTTGTACTTTAAGATTATATTGAGCTTTTTCCATTTAAAAAATTGGGCAGTAAAGATACAAAAGTAAGTATGGCTGTACGCCTTCATTTGATATTGTAAACTACACAAGAATGCTACCAAAGTCGCTACTTATTGATAAAGGCTGAAAGGCAGCTGGAATGTTTACAAAAAGTGCCATAATATTGCTGAGTATTGAACAAATGTATATTTCAAAAAATATCCTCAATAATCAATATTTTGGTAGATTGCATAGCTTATTTTTGTATCTAAACTAACTAAAACGATTGATATGGATTTTCAATTTACAGAAGAACAGCTGATGATAAAACAGGCTGCAAAAGATTTTGCAGTAACTGATTGCCTGCCCGGCGTTATTGAACGGGATGAGTTGCAAAAATTTCCTAAAGAACAGATTGTAAAACTGGCCGAACTTGGATTTATGGGCATGATGGTAAAACCAGAATATGGTGGCAGCGGAATGGATACCGTAAGCTATGTTTTAGCTATGGAAGAAATTAGTAAAGTAGATGCCAGTGTTAGTGTTTGTATGAGTGTAAACAACAGCCTGGTTTGTTATGGCCTTCAGGAATATGGCAATGAAGAACAAAAGAAAAAATATTTAACCCCACTGGCACAAGGTAAAAAAGATGGTGAATTATACATTGGTGCTTTTTTATTAAGCGAACCCGAGGCTGGAAGTGATGCCACATCGCAACAAACCACTGCAGAAGATAAAGGCGATTATTATTTATTGAACGGCACAAAAAACTGGATTACCAATGGCAATTCCGCTTCGGTATATTTGGTAATTGCACAAACAGATGTAAGTAAAGGCAGCAGAGGCATTAACGCTTTTATTATAGAAAAAAACTTGCCCGGCGTTGTTGTTGGTGCCAAAGAAAATAAACTCGGCATACGTGGAAGTGATACACACAGTATTTTATTCAACGATGTAAAAGTGCCGAAAGAAAACCGCATTGGCGAAGATGGTTTTGGTTTTAAGTTTGCCATGAAAACTTTGGCCGGCGGAAGAATTGGCATTGCCTCCCAGGCATTGGGTATTGCAAGCGGTGCTTATGAACTGGCACTTGCATACAGTAAACAACGGAAAGCTTTTGGTAAAGAAATTATGCATCACCAGGCCATACAATTTAAATTGGCTGATATGGCTACAAAAATTGAATGTGCAAGAATGCTTTGCCTTAAAGCTGCATGGGAAAAAGACCAGCACCTTGACTACACACTTAGTGGCAGCATGGCAAAAGTTTTTGCCAGCGAAACTGCTATGTGGACCGCAACCGAAGCCGTACAAATACACGGTGGTTATGGTTTTGTAAAAGAATACCATGTAGAACGTATGATGAGAGATGCAAAAATTACACAGATATATGAGGGAACCAGTGAAGTGCAAAGGATTGTGATCAGCAGGAGCATATTGAAATAACCGCTATACCCTGAAGCTGAAAGGAAGAAGATTATAGCGAATAAAATACTTGACTTGTGCAAATGAACTATCGTTTGCACATTTTTTATTCCGATAGTTGGCAGTATATTACATTACACTTTTTAAGAATCATTATGAGTATTATTCAAATTGCATATTTAAAAAAACAATACAATAGCCGCTATGTTTTAAAAGGCATTCATCTTAATATTGATGCAGGGCAAATAGTGGGTTACATCGGTCCTAATGGCGCAGGAAAAAGTACTACTATAAAAATATTGACAGGTATTATTGATGATTTTGATGGGGATGTCTCAGTATTGGGGATGGATGTAAGAAAAAACCCAATAGAGATCAAACAAAAAATTGGCTATATACCGGAGCAGGCTGCGTTGTATGATGTACTTACACCAATGGAATATTTACGCTTTGTGGGAAAACTTTACCAAATGGAAGATGCAGCAATAGAAAAAAAATCGAAGGACCTGCTGCACCTTTTTGAATTAAGTGATAAAGCCAATACCCGTATGAATAGTTACAGTAAAGGCATGAAACAAAAAGTTTTATTAATAAGCGGCTTAATACACAACCCAGAAATAATTTTTTTAGATGAACCACTGAGTGGCCTTGATGCCAATGCCGTAATATTAGTAAAAGAAATACTGTCGCAATTAAAACAAAGTGGTAAAACAATTTTTTATTCTTCGCATATTATGGACGTGGTAGAAAAAATAAGCGACCGTATTATTATTATTGACAAAGGTGAAGTAATTGCAGATGGTAGTTTTGAAACACTAAAAAATAATGCACATCTGGGTTCATTGGAAAATATTTTTACTTCCTTAACGGGCGGAACAGAGCATCATCTAAATACCGCAGGCCAATTTATTGAAATCTTAAAAAGTTAATAATGGACAAAGTAATTCTAAGATTTATATTATTCTATTCAAAAATTTTAGTAAAGCAAGGCGTAGATTTTGAGCGGCTTAAAATAATTGCCGAAACAAAAGTACTTATGGATCGCCGCCGTGTGTATATGAACTGGAAACAAGGGCAGCAAAAAGAAAACAGCAACCCGCTGTTAATTACCCTGATTATTTATGCCCTTTTAGGATTATTTGTTGGAAGTATTGTGTTTGCATTTAAATCATTGATCTTAAGTATGATTTTTATTCATGCTTATGTTTTATTTATGATGTGCATGACGATGATTACAGATTTCAGTTCGGTATTGTTAGATACAACCGACAACCAGATTATTTTACCCAAGCCTGTAAACAGTAAAACATTATTTGCAGCGAGGCTGGTACATATACTGGTGTACCTTTTACAATTCACTATTGCAATGGCTGCATTTCCAATAATTTTTATTTTTATAAAGTGGGGGGGGGGTAACAGGTTCAGGAAGTATCATTACAGTAGTATTAACGGTGGCATTTGCAGTATTTATAACTTATCTTTTATATGCCTTAATACTAAAGTTTAGCAATGAACAGAGAGTAAAAGATATTGTTGGTTATTTTCAAATTTTTATGACTATACTTTTTGCTGTTGGATTTCAAATAATACCAAGGTTAATAAATTTTAATCAACTGGAAGTATCATTTCAATTGCATACCTATTCGTACTTTTTACCCCCGGTGTGGATGGCGATGAGTTTAGATGCAATACATCATTTTAATTTTGACAGCCTTCATTTACTAATGCTTTTCTGCTCCATTGCTGTACCGGCAATTACTTTTTGGCTGATGATAAAATACCTTGCCCCTTCATTTGCAAAAAAATTAGCTGCACTGAATAATGATGCTGAAAATAAAAAAACGATTAGTCTGAGTACTAAACAATCGAAAAGTTTATCCGAAAAAATTTCTTCAATTATTTGCACTAAAAAAACTGAAAGCGGCAGTTTTGAAATGGCTTGGAAAATAACCGGAAGAGATAAAAATTTTAAATTGCAGTTTTATCCCAGCCTTGCTTACATACTGGTATTTATTTTTATTTTTGTTTTTAAAAGCGGGCAGAACGTAGCCGCTGTATGGCAAAATTTACCTGAAACAAAAATGTTTTTATTTTTTATTTACTTGCCTATGTTTTCTCTTACCGGCAGTTTTGCCTTAATTACCACTCACGAAAATTTTCAGGCTTCCTGGATTTACCAATCTACTCCAATTGCAAAGCCAGGTTATTTAATTAGTGGTACTTTAAAAGTCATACTTGCCAAATTCTTTATACTTATTTATCTGCTCATGTTTTGTTTATCATTTTATGTATGGGGCAGTGCAATTATTAATGATTTTATTTTAGGTTTTTTTAATAATATTTTTTTGCTTTTATTGATTGTCAATTTACAGGATCATTACCTGCCCTTTTCCCGCCAGCTTAACACCAAACAGCAAAGCGGCAAATTTGTACAGGCGATGTTGCAAATACTACTAATTGCTGCAATTGTAGGTTTGCATTTTTTAATAATTACTATTCCCTGGTTAACTTACTGTTTACTGCCTGTCTCCATTTTTGGTTGTTATTATTTATTAAAAAGAATTCAAAATTTAAACTGGCTAAAAATTTCATTTTAAAATGGCTGTAACTATTACTGCATACCAACAAATAAAAACTGAGCTGGATAATAAAAATGTTGCTTTAGTTGCTGTAAGCAAAACTAAACCCATTGAGGATATACAAGCCTTATACGATTTAGGCCAAAGAGATTTTGGCGAAAATTATGTGCAGGAACTGGTAGAAAAACATGAGCAACTGCCCAAAGACATCCGCTGGCATTTTATTGGCCACCTGCAAAGTAATAAAGTAAAATACATCGCTCCCTTTGTACATTTAATTCACGGAGTTGATAGTTTTAATTTATTGAAAGAGATAAATAAGCAGGCTTTAAAGAATAACAGGGTAATTGATTGCCTGTTACAGGTACATATTGCAAAGGAAGAAACAAAGTTTGGGTTTGAGGCACACGAATTAAAACAATTACACGAATTACACGAATTGAAAAACGCACGGATTATTGGACTGATGGGTATGGCAAGTTTTACTACCGACGAAGGCGTTATAAGAAAAGAATTTGAGGGGTTGAAAAAATGCTTTGACGAAAATGCTCAACTTATAACTTATAACTTACCACTTACAACTTTAAGCATGGGTATGAGCAGCGATTATAAAATTGCGCTGGAAGAAGGCAGCAATATGGTGCGAATTGGCAGTCTATTATTTGGCGAAAGAAATTACAACAAGTGATTAGCCAGGAAATAACAATACTTTGTGCCGCTGCATTTGCAGCCGGTTTTATTGATTCGATCATTGGAGGCGGTGGGCTGATACAAACCCCTGCAACATTGGTAACACTGCCGCAATATTCATTGGCCTCAGTTTTAGGCACTACAAAAATCCCTTCCATATTTGGCACTTCCATTGCCGCACTGCAATACAGTTTAAAAGTAAACATACAATGGAAATTAATGGCATTGATGTGCGGCATTGCATTAGCGGCAGCTTATGCAGGATCTAAAACAGTAAGCATGATTAGCAACAGTTTTATGAAACCTGTTATTTTTGGCATGTTGATACTGGTTGCCATTTATACTTATACCAAAAAAGATTTTGGCATTGCAACAACAAAAACAATCAACAAAAAAAAAGCTACTGTTTATGCGGCTGTCTTTGCAATACTTATAGGATTTTACGATGGCTTTATTGGCCCCGGTGCCGGAAGTTTTATGATACTCTTCTTCATCAGTGTTTTGGGATTTGATTTTTTAAAAGCCAGCGCTCATTCAAAATTAGTTAATGTAAGTACCAATCTTGGTTCTATATTATTTTTTAGCAGTAGCGGAAATATCCTGTACCAGTATGCCATCCCAATGGCAGTTTTTAATTTCACCGGGTCGCTTATCGGTTCAAGATTAGCCATTTTAAAAGGCAACAAATTTATCCGTGTATTCTTTTTGCTGGTTATTGCCGGTACTATTATCCGGTTTGGTTATGATATTTTTTTTTAATGATGAGACAAAAAAAGGCACTGCATGTAGCAGTGCCTCGTTGATATCTTTATAAAATATTATTACCGGATAATAACAGTTGTACCCTGCCGGTTGTGTACTTTGCCATCTATATCCACCGCTTCAATCATCCACACTACCGTTTGCATTTCTGCAGGCTGCCCTCCTACTTTTCCATCCCAACCCGGTTGGTCGCTGTTCATACTAAACAGCATTTTACCCCAGCGGTTGTAAATTCTAAAGTAATTAACTTTTGAAAACCCAATTAATACCGGACGCAATCTTTCATTTATACCATCGCCACCTGGTGTAAACCCTGTGGGCACATAAATCTCTATCTTTTTATGTGTTTTTACCAATTGCGTATCTGTAGTTAAACAACCTGTTGCAGTTTTTATTTGTATAGTATATAATTGCGGAGTAATGCCATTAAATACCGGCGTAAAACTAAAGCGGTTATCTAAATTGGTAGCCGGTGTCCATATAACACTGGTTCCAATTGCCCTTGCCTGTAAAGGTTCAGGAAAATTAAATGCAGCATCTTTATCTGCATAAACAATTCCGTTTGCAGCTGCGTCAATAGTAACAGTATGTGTTGCTGTATCAAAAGATACAGGACATTGCACCGTACTCACAATTAATTTTACAGCATAAGTTCCGGCAACAGCATAACTGTACACCGGGCTTTTAACATTATCCAAATGTCCGTTACCAAAATCCCACAAATAATTTATTGTTGATTGTGTATTATTAAACGTTCTGTTGATTATTGGCACCTGTAAATTTTCACAAACCGGCCTGATGGTAAAATCTGCTCTTGGTGTCGGGTGTACCGTTACATTTCTAACAATACTATCCTGGCAACCAAAAAGAGTTGCTGCAACTAATTTTATGGTATAGCTGCCATCTTTTACATAACTGTAATTAATGTCTTTAGCGGTATTAATTACGCCATCACCCATAGTCCAGGTATACAGTAATGTATCAGATAATATAGTGGTACCGTTTGTTAATAAAAACTGGTGTCCCGGAAAACACTGTGTATTATTATTAATTGTAAAATCAGCTATCGGACTTTGGTTTACTATAACAGTATAAGAACTATCGTCGGTACAACCGCCATTAGTTTCCATAGCGGTAAGCTTTACCACATAAGTACCCGGCAACAGGTATCTATGTGCAATATCATTGGAGTTATCAAATGTACCATCTCCAAAATCCCAGGTATAGGTCAATATACCCGAAGGCACCGTACTTTTTGTATTAAATACAAACCAGTTATTTTTAAAACACTGTTCAGCCACATCAACTGCAAAAGCTGATACCGGGCTTGGATTTACAACAACATCAATACTGGTACTGTCCACACAACCTCCCGGTGCTGTTACCAGCAATTTTACTGTGTAGTTACCTTCTTTTGCATAACTGTAGTTAACATCTCTTGCTGTAGAAATATTTCCATCTCCAAAATTCCAGCTGTATTGTAAAACGCCTGTGGTTAAAGTGCTGGCATTAGTAAATATAAACTGGTTACCGTTACTGCATTGTGTTACAGTGTTACTGGTAAAACCTGCCACCGGCGATTCCCAAATATCAATTTGTTTTACTGCCGTAGTTCTGTTGCAACCTGCCGAGCTGGTTACAACAGCGTAATAAGCTCCAGTTTGCGTAACATTGTATAGTGTGGCATTAGCACCAGGTATAGCCACACTATTACGGTACCATTGAATATTATCATGCGGCAATACTCTTAATGATACCGATTGCCCGCTGGATGTACAATAGGAAGATGGTCCGATTTGTTCTATTGAATCGCTGAGGATATCTACATTAACAGTAACGTTATCAATTGTTAAACATCCACCTCCGCCATTGGTTACGGTAAGTGTATAAGGCGTTGTAACAGATGGTGTGGCTATGGGGTTTGCAATATCAGGATTACTTAGCCCTGTGGCCGGAGACCATTTATAAACCCTGCCCGGCACCGGAGCTGAACCTAATTGTACCGGATTATTATCGCAGGTTTCCCTGTCGACGCCGGCATTGGCTGTTATAGTTAATGTATCAAAAAGATAGGCTTTAAAAGTTGCGGGGCACCCATAACCGCTAAACGGAGTAACTTCAATAAGCAGTGAATCACCTGCTAATGGCGGAGGATTTAATGTTATGGATTGACCGGTTCCTAATTGGGTAGTATGAATTCCATTCCACCAGTTATAGGTGTCGTAACCATAGGGTGCCACAACTGTAACAGCCGTATCATCTGGACAAAATGTGGCACCGGTAAATGCACTACCGCATTGTGTACTTACATCTACATAAGCATATCCAAAATGTGCAGTATAAATACAGTCGGCAGTTTTAAAAAAGACCTGTATGGTTTTCCCGTCCAATCCATCTAGATCAACAGAGTTGGAAGCCCATTCTTTTACCCATACTGCTGTACCCGTATTATTCACTGTTGCAGGCCTAAAACCCGGAAGTGGGTTATTTACGTCATAGTAGAAATCGAAAGAAGAACAGGACAATTTTATATTGTCAGTAAGATTCATCACTTCAATTACAAGTCTTGGCTGTTCTGCAGCAACGTGGTTAGGTCCCTGAAAAACTACAGCATAGTTATACGTGATGTTGAATTTATTCTGACCCGTAGGAATTGTAAAAACATACGAAACCCCTTCTGCTTCATGGCCTCCGGTTGTATTTCCCAAAAGTATAGAATTACCGCTGCCATTCGGGCAATTTTGTGGAAACAGTCCGAATGGATCCAGGCCATTTCCAGGATTAGCAGCAAGCATGGTATGCCTGCCGGGTGTCGGCGCAACGGGTGTTGCTCCAAAATTAATGGTATCTTTAGCTCCCACAAGGTAATGCGACCCTACCCAGCATTGCCATCCCGTAAAATCTCCCATTTCAAAATCTATATTAGGAGGACATTGAGCCGTTGAGGTATAGCTTACTAAAAATAAAAAAACAGTTACAATCAGTTTGTAAATAGGGTTGGAAACCAGGTGTGATTTTTGGTAAAATTGTCTCATAAGTGCGCTGTTGCAGTGCAATGAAGATAAGGCAAAAACCTGAAAAGACAGAGCCCGGTCAGGCACATTAATTTTTACTACTGGGTTTCAAACTGTTATAACAGCTTTTTTGCAAAAGAAAAGGGCATGCAGAGTCAAAAATCAAAAGTCAAAATTAAAAAAACAGTAGGCGCCTTGAATTTTGACTTTTTATTTTTGATTTTTACTTCTTTTCCATGGCAGCATTCTTCATTTCGCTTGCAAGGTTTTTGCCCAGGTATTTTTCAATCCAGCCATGTATTAAATAAATTACAGGTGTTAATACAATAGCTATTACAAATTTGTAAATATAGTTTCCGGTTCCTGTAACCAATACCTGGTGCAGGCTCCATGGTTCCCCCTGCCCTGTTTGAATACGCTTGCCTACATAAAAGGCTATGAATAACACCACAAAACTATCTACCAGTTGCGATATTAATGTTGAGCCGGTTGCTCTTAACCAGATATTCTTTTCGCCTGTTATTTTTTTAATGCGGTGAAACACCAATACATCCAGCACCTGCCCTATTAAAAATGCCATCATCGATCCAATGATGATCCACATACCCTGGCCAAAAATTCCTCTAAAAGCATTATCGGGTTTATCAATACCATTACCAACAGAAAAATATTCGGATGGAGACAGATTAATTGCCCCGGTAAAAATTAAAAATGCATAACTGATCAATACAATGGTGAGGTATGATAAAAATCTGACACCTCTTGTACCGTAATATTCGTTGATAATATCTGTCATTATAAAAACCACCGGCCACAATAAAACACCTGCAGTTAAGTGAAAACTAAAAGGGCTGCCAAATAAATTTATATTGGCCCGTTTAATACCCAGTGTATCTTCCAGCGAAAATATTTTTACACCTATCACTTCTGCTATCAGGGCGCTGGCAATAAAAATACCGCCCAGTATAATAAAGAGTTTGGTGCTTTTGTCTTTAAGTATATTATGTATCATTATTAATCTATAAGAAACCAGTATATCTGCGCCAGCAGTGCTGTAAAATTAAAAATAACAATCCATGTAGGTATTTGTTTTAGTTTTTTTGCAACTAAAAGATACAAAGCAATAATGAAGAAAACTACATTTACTACAATTGCCAGCTCTCCCAATACAGCAAGTGTTCCTTCTACAAAAGGTAAAGGGATGATCTGGTCTGTATTTCCTCTGGCTTTATAACTGAGCTCAACCTTTCTTAAAACTACAGAAACGATAAAGCACAGGTTACAAATGAAAACTATTTTTGAAAAAATCTTCATAAGTTAAATATATTGCTTTGGAACGAAGCCTTATTTTGTGATGGGTAAAATTAACTTTTACTTTAGTATCTTTATAAAAAGAATACTATGGGATTAGTTTATGCGGATATTACTTTAATAAACGGAGGCGATTTAGAAATGGCTAAACGCCATATTATTGGTGAGGAGGAAATAAAAAAAATTGAAGTAAGGATGATGGTTGATAGTGGTGCTTACATGATGGCCATTAATGAATCGATACAAGCCCAGCTGGAATTGAGTTTTATTGAAAAAAGAAAAGCCATCATGGCGGATGGCAGTGTACAGGAATATGATGTAGTTGGACCTATTCATGTAAAATTTAAAAACCGTACTGCAATATGCAGCGCTATGGTTTTGCAAGGCGATAATGAACCTTTGTTAGGTGCCATCCCGATGGAAGAAATGGATGTTTTGATTCATCCGAGAAGACAAGAGCTGATTGTCAATCCTGAGCATCCTAACTATGCACAATTAAGTTTGAAATAAAATTTCGCATTACCCATTCCTCCCTGCAAGCATTGGTACAAATGAAAAATTCTGAAAAGCTTCTTCGCTAAAACTACCGTCTTCATTTTTTGTTAACCGCAACATACGCTGGTGTTCCCCTTCATCAACAGGTATTATCATTTTACCGCCGGGCTTTAACTGCTCAATTAATTTTGGCGGCACAAATGGTGCAGCCGCAGTAATGATCACTTTATCAAATGGCGCATAAGTGGGCAAGCCTTCAAAACCATCGCCATAAAAAAATTTAAGGTTGGGATATTTTGATTTAAAAATAAACTGCTTTGTTTTTTCAAATAAGTTCTTCTGCCTTTCGATGGTAAATACTTTTGCCCCCATTTCTGCCAGTACCGATGCCTGGTAAATACTTCCTGTTCCTATCTCCAGAATTTTATCGTTAGGTTTTACCTGCAGCAATTGTGTTTGATAAGCCACCGTATAAGGTTGCGAAATGGTTTGTCCGTCGCTGATGGGGAAAGCCCTGTCTTCGTAAGCAATTTCATCAAAAGCACTGTCTAAAAAAAAATGGCGGGGAATATTGTTGATGGCTTCCAGTACAGTATTATCAGTAATACCTTTCTCCTTAAGAATGTCAATCAGTTTTTTTCGTAACCCTTTATGGCGATAAGTGTCTTCGTATTTTCTCATGCCCCAACCCCTGAAGGGGCTTTTAGTGTAAAATATTTTGTACAGTTTTTCATTTTTTAAAATTGATTTTATTTGGTATTAACTGCAAGATAAAAAAATGTCAGGAGTAAAGTCCTGACATTTATAATTCATACCAAAATAAATTTTATTTCAACTCCATCTCCTTCACAATTCTTGCAATTTTTTCATCCAGTGCTTTTTCTGCTGCTTCAAATGCCGCTGCATTACT
Organism: Ferruginibacter sp.; assembly: GCA_017983695.1. GTDB lineage: Bacteria > Bacteroidota > Bacteroidia > Chitinophagales > Chitinophagaceae > Ferruginibacter. The sequence goes on along the minus strand of JAGOAX010000013.1, from coordinate 74,539 downwards.
TACACTTCCCTTAACACTAAAATAAAATTTTATTTTAGGTTCGGTACCGCTTGGCCTTGCCGAAATTTTACTGCCATCTGCCAACACAAATTGCAACACATTGCTTTTAGGTAGGTCAATGGTCCAGGTTTTGCCGGTGGCTAAATTTTTACCGGTCTGCATTTCATAATCCAGCAGTTCGGTAACAGCAACACCATCCAGTATTGTTGGAGGATTATTCCTGTAGCCTTTCATCATATCTGCAATTTCTGCAGCACCGTTCATTCCTTTTTTGGTAATGCTTACCAGGTCTTCTTTATACAAACCATATTGCAGGTACATGTCAATCATCTTATCGTACAAACTGCGGCCTTTATTTTTTTCATACGCTGCCATTTCGCAAAGTAAAGCCACTGCACTTATCGCATCTTTATCTCTTACTTTATCACCAATCATTAATCCAAAACTTTCTTCTCCGCCAATTACATAATTTTCCTTGCCTTCTTTTGCAGCTATCATGGATGCAATCCATTTAAACCCGGTAAGCACGTTATAACAGGCTACATTATTTTCTTTGGCAATCACATCAATCATGTCGGTAGTAACAATGGTTTTAATTACCATATCATTTGCCTGTGCAATACCTTTCGCTTTTCTTGCCTCAATCATGTAATTAAAAGCAAGCACTGCAGTCTGGTTGCCATTCATTAACACCCATTCTCCCTTGCTGTTTTTAATACCAATGGCAACACGGTCGCTATCAGGATCGGTACCTAATAAAATATCCGCATCCATTTCTTTTGCATTTTTTAATCCGATACCCATGGTTTCCCTTTCTTCGGGATTGGGATAAACTACAGTTGGAAAATTTCCATCAGGATTACTCTGCTCTGCAACAACATGCACATTGGTAAAACCAAAACGTTGCAATATGGCAGGCACTAAAGTTATACCGGTGCCATGTATAGGTGTGTACACAATTTTAAGATCGTGTTGCGCTGCACATACATCAGGATATACCGACAATGTTTTCACCATCTCCAGGTAAGCCTCGTCCATTTCTTTACCCAATGCAGTAATATTAGCTTCGCCGCCAGTCCATTTTACTTCATCTACGCTTTTAATTTTTTCCACTTCTACAATTACATTTTTATCATGCGGTGGTACTAACTGGGCACCATCATTCCAATAGGCTTTATACCCGTTGTATTCCTTAGGATTGTGTGATGCGGTAAGTACCACACCTGCCTGGCAGCCTAGTTTTCTTATTGCAAAACTCAGTTCGGGTGTTGGCCTTAACGATTCAAACAAATACACTTTTATACCATTGGCAGCAAAAATATTAGCCGTGGTTTCGGCAAAAAACCGGCCATTGTTCCGGCAATCATGTGCAATAGCAACACTTACATTTTCGCCAAAAGATTGTTTTAAATAATTAGCGAACCCTTGTGTGGCCATGCCCACGGTATATTTATTCATGCGGTTGGTACCAACCCCCATTATGCCACGGAGGCCGCCTGTACCAAATTCAAGGTTTCTGTAAAAAGCATCTTCCAGTTCGCCGGGATTATTCTTTTGTAAACCGGTTATTTCATCTTTAACAGACTGATCGTAGTTACCACTTAACCAATCATTAATTTTTTTAAGTGTATTTGCTTCCATATAGTTTTGTTTACATCTTCAAAAATAAATGTTTCGTATATAATAACAACATATAGGGTTATTTTTGTTTTTTTATGTACCAAACTCCAGAATATAAATCGGCTTCGGTGGCGTCGCACTCTTGGACATTTAAATCTTTATTCAGCTTTTTAATGCTGATGATTGCAGCTTTTCTAGTACAGGCGCAGGATACCTTATGGTATAAAACAATTTTAACATCCCCTGATACTAGCTTTAAAATTCCACTTTGCCATAACCCTACAATAGCTGAATACAATAAAGTCCGCCGCCGAACAAAAATCATCGCCGCCACCAACATTATTGGTTACAGTGCAGCTATGGCCGGCCTATATGCCGCCTGGTACAAAAATTATCCGCAAAGCAATTTTCATACTTTTAATGATAATAAAGAATGGAAAGGCATTGACAAAATTGGCCATGCTTACAGTACTTATGCCGAAAGCAAAGCAAGTATGGAGCTGTGGCGGTGGACTGGTATGGAACGCAAAAAAAGGATCTGGATTGGTGGCATGAGTGGTGCGGTTTATCACACCGTTATTGAAACATTAGATGGCTTTAGTAAAGAATGGGGCTGGAGCTGGGGCGATTTTGGCGCTAATATTTTAGGCAGCGGTATGTTAGTGGCACAGGAACTGGCCTGGGATGAACAGCGTATTCAATTCAAATTTTCTTTTCATCATAAATCATACAACGACCCCACACTGATACAACGAAGCAATAAGATTTTTGGTGCCAGCACAGCAGAACGTTTTTTAAAAGATTACAACGGGCAAACATATTGGTTGAGTGCCAACTTAAAATCATTCTTTCCTAAAAGTAAATTACCGGCGTGGCTGCAAATTTCTTTAGGCACCGGTGCCGAAGGTATGTTTGGTGCCAATGAAAATATTGGCAAAGATGTAAGCGGTACTATCAATTTCAGCCGTACCGATATTAAGCGTTACCGCCAATGGTACCTGGCACCCGATCTTGATCTTACAAAAATTAAAACCAACAGAAAAGGTATTAAAGTAGCGCTGAATATTTTGAATATTGTAAAATTCCCGATGCCTTCGCTGGAGTACAGTAATGGAAAGCTTAGAGTGAATGCAATAACATTTTAGGATAGAACCTGCCTACCGGCAGGCAGGCACTGATGACACAGATTGATACTGATTTTTAATTCGTGTAACCTGCCTGCCGGCAGGCAGGTTCGTTAAATTAGTGCAATCATGCCAGCCTTTAACTTAAGAGAAGAAATTTTAAAAGAACATTCAAAACTGCAATGCACCAAAATTGTAAATTGGGTGGGTTCATCGCAACAACGCTTTGATGAACTGTTTGGTTTATTTTTAAATGATGAATACCGTGTGGTGCAAAGGGCTGCATGGCCGGTAAGTTATGCCGTAATTGCACATCCTGAATTTGTTACAAGACATTGGAGCAGCTTAATTAAAAACTTACAAAAGCCCAACCTGCATAATGCCGTAAAAAGAAACAGCATACGGTTGTTGCAGGATATTACTATACCCAAAAAATACCAGGGGCAAATAATGGATATTTGTTTTAAGTATGTAGAAAGTCCGTCGGAAGCAGTTGCAGTAAAGGCTTTTTCATTAACAGTGCTGAACAATTTGGCCAAACTGTATCCTGAGATTTTTCCGGAGTTAAAATTATTGATTGAAGATCAATTGCCACATCAAACAGCAGCTTTCAGAAGCAGGGCGAAAGCTTTAATAAAAGCGGGAAAGTAATACATGAGTACCTAAAAGATAAAATACCGAACCGTATACAGGAAACACTGTACTTACGATTAATGTTTTTCATAACTTTATAAACAATAAATGTTTACCTAACCATACTTATTAAAATGAAAAGAATAAAAGAGATTTTTTGTGTCATAGTAATATCCTTTGCCGCTGCAACTTCAGCTGCCCAAACAGATTCGGCTAAAAATCTCTCTAATTTTCTTTTTCCCGAGTTTTCAAAATGTGTTATCAAGTTTAAAGCCGGTGACTCAAAAACTGCAGTAATAAATTATAATGTTATTGATGAAGAACTGGTTTTTCAGCAAAGTGATGCCTACATGGTCATAGATAATCCTTCTATTATAGACACCGTTTATGTAAACGACAGAAAATTTGTTCCTGTCGGGTCATTGTTTTATGAAGTGGCGTTTTCTAATCCTATCATTTCATTATATATACAATACAAAAGCATTGTTGAAGACACTGGAGTTCCCACAGCATATGGAGCCACTACTAAAACAAATAATACCCGGTATTCAAAACAGATCTATGGCCCGATTGCATCTTTAAACCTCAGTGTTCCCGATAATTTAAAAGTAACCGATAAGACTATATATTGGGTTGAAAAAGATGGTTCACTGGAAAAATTTAATACCAAACGCCAGTTTTTAAAAATCTTTAAGGCTAAAGAAAAAGAATTAAATCAATTTATTGACAGCAATAATATTGATTTTAAAAAACCTAATGACATCATTAAGGTCTGTAATTTTTATATAGGAATAAATAAATAAATCCCCCCCGTTACCTTTCAAATTAAAAAAAGGTTTGCAAAAAAGATTATACAATTTCAGATTGAAATCCGTTTAAACTATTTGTAAAGTGAAACCCCGTACCTGCAGTTCAGTTAAACTTCAGATACGGGGTAAGATATTTTAAAACCTTACTCCAATTGTAATACCAGACCTTAAGCCACCAAAAGGGCCATCTAATTTTACATTAGCGCCATTGGCAGTAACAGTTATTTTCTTTGTTCCAAAAGGCATATCAAAATCTTCCAGTTCCTGCCTTAAATCATTTTGTTCATCAACGGTAAGCGGCACTGTGGATGTTCCGGTAAAATCACCTTTACCATTGCCATAATGAGGGCCAAGTATCCACAAGTCTAAGCTTATATGTTTACCTAAATATTTTTGTAATCCCATCAGTAACCCAAAAGTGTTACTCTTTATTTCGCCTGCCAATGATATAGTGCTGCTAACATTGGCATTGTTTTCATACGTAAACTTTAAGCCACTGCCTTTGTAAGTGGCATTTTGGTAAAACGGTGCCAAGTAAAACCCACGGCCATATCCTTTTTTACCAGCGTAAAACCTGAGCTCTGCCTTAAAAGCAGTGTTACCAAAATTAAAGTTTGCGATCTGGTCTTTTGTTTCCGGATCACTATCTCCAACAATTTTTTCAATGGTACTCATCAATGGTAATTTACCAGTGGGCATGGTTCTAAAACCAATAGCCGCAGAAAACTTGCGGTTAATTATTCTTTCATATTGAAAAGAATAATTTTTAAGCACAAGTGCAGTAAGGTTCACTTTAATGATGTTCATTGGTTGTGCAGGCTTTGCAGATTTTTCCTTTTTTTCAGTTTGCTCATCCTGTGCAAAAACCGAAGCAGTAAATAATGTAAAAGCAGCGGCAATAAAAAAGATTTTGATTTTCATAATCTAAGTTTTAGGTTTTGGTTAGGTGTGCAGTTGGTATTAATTCAAATATAGCTTTAAAAACTATACCATAAAGATGAATTAAACACGTATATGTACAAAGGGTGTTTTCACCATATTTATATGCAGATCAAATCAAACACTTCGTTTGTGCAATATTGAAATAGCCGAGCCTTTTGCAACAAAAACGGAATTGGGTATGGAATTTAGTAAAAAAGAAAATGACGGACCGTATAAAGTTGTAAAATCACAATCAATTAAATAGTATTGTACTTTATATACTTTCCATGCAGGATGTTGCACTGCATATTCATAAGTAGTTTGATCGTTGTACTTAGAGTAGCCCCAGTAATGCTCTGCAATAAACTGTTCCTCGCTGCCGGGCTGCATGGGCATGGCTTCTGTTGCCGTAGTGGCTTCCAGTTTATTCCATTTGCCTTTATGCTTCCAGTGATAGCCTAAGTATATTTCATTATCATCTTTCAGGTAAAAATGTTTCATGGGCATTGTACTGTACTTTTCTTTGTACAAGGTATTGGCAATAATGCTGATGGAAGGTTTGGGTACAATTTCTTTTATAAAAACAGCCCCTCGTTTCCACACACCATTATCATTATAGCGTACATAAAAGCGCAGGTTTACTTCTTCAAAGTTGGAGTGAAAAGGGATGCTGATGCCCAGTAGTTTTGTTTTTTCAAACATAAAACCGATAAGGCTTACATAGCATTTGCCATTGTAAATATCCAGTTCGGTTTTATTGGGCAGCCAGGGTTTTAAAATTTCCGGGTCAATCACGTAATTGGCCATTATTAAATTATTCCACTCGGCAGTTAAAAAAGTTGCAGGCATACCTGTTTAACAGATTTATCAGGAATTGGTTTGCCCAACTTTCTTTTTATCCACTTCTTTAAATATCAATCTCAAATTCTGATCGTAAGTAAAATAATTATACAGCCAGTTACAAAAAACAAAGAAGCGGTTCTTTACACCCAGTATCAGCATCAGGTGCAGGCCCATCCATATCATCCAGGCAAAAAAACCTTTAAAGTGCAACTTGGGTTTTGGCATATCCACCACGGCTAAATTTCTGCCCACTGTGGCCATACTGCCTTTGTCGTGGTATACAAATTCTTCCAAAACTTTGGTGTTGCTTTTCATTTCTATGCTGCGCAAATTATTTGCTATCATATCGGCCATTTGTGTGGCTACCGGCGCTACCTGCGGGTGACCGTTAGGCCATGCAGGTTCTTCCATATAGGCTACATCACCAATGGCAAAAATGTTATTGCTACCTGTAACTTTACATTGGCGGTCAATTTTAATACGGTTGCCCCGGGCTATTAAATCTTTATCAATACCCTGTGGCACATTGCCTTTAATACCTGCAGCCCAAATCACCATCTTGGTAGCGATAGTTTTACCGTCCTGCAAAGTGATTTTTTCGCCGTCATAATCTTTAAGCAAAGCACTAGTTAAAACTGTCACTCCTAATTTTTCCAGGTACCGCTGCGATTCAGCACTGCTTTTTTCACTCATGTTACTTAAAGTTTTGCCGGTACCTTCCAGCAGATAAATTTTCATTTGGGTAAAGTCCAGCTCTGGATAATCTTTAGGCAGCACATATTTTTTCATATCCGCAATGGCACCGCTCAGCTCCACCCCTGTTGGGCCACCTCCCACCACCACAATATTCATCAACTGCTGCAATGTTTGCTCATCTTTTGTGGTAATAGCGGTTTCAAAATTCTGTAATAGTTTATACCGCAATTGCAAAGCTTCTAAAGTACTCTTCATGGGCATTGCATGATTCATTAAGTTTTGATTACCAAAAAAATTGGTATCGGCACCGGTGGCAATTACCAACGCATCGTATTCAAATTCACCAATACTGGTCACCACTTTGTTATTATCTGCAACGATCTGCTGCACTTCTGCCATTCTAAAACTGATGTTTTTGCTGTTGTGAAAAACCTTACGCAATGGAAAAGAAATATTACTGGCATCCAGGCCTGCAGTGGCCACCTGGTAAAACAGCGGCTGAAACTGGTGAAAATTGAATTTATCGATAAGGGTAATTTCAAACCCGGGTTTATTGCTGAGGTTACGGGCAAGCCTTAATCCGCCAAAGCCGCCCCCGATAATTATAAGTTTCATAGTCTGTGTTATTTTGATGACACAAAGATACATTATTTTCAGTAATTTTTGAAAATAAAGAAACTATTACTCAAAAAAAAGCAGCTTCCGGGGAAGCTGCTATAAAAATGTACCAAGGGTTTTTCTTATTTTTTTAAATTAAAGCGGAGAATAACTTCATGCCCGTTAGAGCCTGCATCGAAATTACTTATTGGAGTTAGGTAATTGTCAAATGCATAACCCAATGTAAATTGCTTGTTGAGGTTTACACCGGCAGAAAGCATATAGCTTTGTTTTGCCCTGTAACCAATGCCCCACCAGAAAATCTCCCGGTGTTCAAACCTTGCTCCTATCTGAAAATCAGTTGGCGCATTTGGCAAATAGGTTACCATAAAATTGGGGGTAATGGTAGTTACACCATCCACATCCCATTTATAAGCTCCATGAAAATAATAATGACGGTATAAACGGGCCTGCTCAGTTGTAGATAAATTACCACTGTAAAAATCAAGTTTAGATTGTACCAGTTGAGATACAGAAGCACCGATCTGAATTTTTTTAGTGATGTATGCAACACCAAAGCCTGCATCGTATTTAAAGCGGCTGTCGCTGCCTGCAATTGCCGGGTCGTTACCGAGGGTTGCGGTCAGCTTAGCTTTATCTAATGCATACTGCTGAAACCTGCTTTCGATACCTATCGAAAATACTTTGCCTTCTTCCATAACAATATGTTTTGCTAAAGAAAGCTCAACACCTGATCTTGATGTTGGCCCGGTTTTATCACTGTAAATATATCCACCAACACCAATTTTTTGTTTAGGTAAACCAAAAGATGCAAATGCAGTTGCAGTTTTCGGGCTTCCGCTTATACCGCTCCACTGTGTGCGGTAGGTTACGCCTACAAAATTATTTTCCTGCACACCGGCCATAGATGGATTTTGTAATACTCCCTGCAAATTATACATTGAGGAAGTGTGTAACTGCTGTGCATTGGCTGCTGTAACAGCAACAACAAACAACGCTATTAATATTTTGTATTTCATAATTGTGTTTTATAATTATTTATTATCTCAAAATTGTTACATCGCCTTTTAACTGCAATCCGTTACCGGTAACCAGCTTGTACTTGATCACATAATAATAAGTACCATCCGGAACTGGTTTTCCTTTGTAAGTACCATTCCAGTCATTCTGATAATTCTCATTACTGTAAACCAGGTTGCCATAGCGGTTAAATACATTTACAATTACCTGGCTGGTACATGACCCACTGTTTGTAGTAGCTAACCATTTATCATTAATGCCATCTCCATTTGGTGTAAAGGCATCCATTGGTTTTATGCAATACGGCAGTACTGTTACCAGCGTATTATCGGTAGCAACACATCCGTTAGGATCTGTTACTGATACAGTATAAGTAGTAGTAGCAGTTGGTTTAGCCGAAGGTGTATAAGTGTTTGCACCGCTCGTAATAGATGTTGCCGGTGTCCACGCTATTGATGCCGGGTTTGTAATACCACTTCCATCAAGCATTACTTCATCGCCACTAACTATTAATTTATCAGTTCCTGCACTGGCGCCCGGGCTCACTTTAATACCAACAGTATCCAGTTTGGTTATTATACCACAGAAAGCATCCTTAATAACAATTGTTTTTACACCCGATGTAAGGTTGTTAAATGTATTTGATGATTGAAATGCACCTCCATTAATGCTGTATGAATATGGAGTAAGTCCACCTGTAGCATTTACCACAATACTTCCTGTAGCTCCGTTGCTGCAGCTGCCTGTAATGGTTTCGGTTGAGTTAATATTTACATTCAATGTATCGCCATACTCCATAATAGATGGAACACCACTGGCAAAAGAAAGTGTACCAATAAATAATTTTCTGTTGGCAAAAGGAATTGCTGCAGGCACTGTACGTGGAGCAAAGCCCAATGCATTTTGTAAATTACCATGCGGTGCTACTTCCATTGTCCAGCTTGCACCGCTGTTATTGGTTACAAACATCACATTACTTCCAATAACATATCCATTATTAGCATCACTGAATAATATACTAAGCATATTGCCCGATGGTAACTGTGTGTTTATACTACCTGATATATCCGTCCAGGTAGTACCGCCATCGGTAGTTTTATACACCCTGCGAATATTTGTACCACTAAACATATTACCTACTACAAATACTGTATTATCATCTATTGCACAAATACCGGTATAAGAGACATAAGCACCGCCAATATTTTCATTTAGAGCCGGGAAAGGATTAATGCTCGTCCAGGTGGTGCCGCCATTTGATGTTTTGTAAACACCGTTTCTGCTACCTGCTGCATACCCTACATTGCGGCTTGGGAATGTCATTTTTGATAAGGTTGGTGCAGTAAATGCCGGAGTTACTACATTAGCTACAATATCTACTGTTTGCCATGTGGCTCCTGCATTGGTACTACGGAAAAAAGATGATCTCCTGTTTGCGGTTGGTACAGAAAACTGACTGTATCCAAGTCCATAAACAGTATCTGTTCCAAAACCCTGTACAGCATTCATCTGATAGTTAAAATTAGAATACAACGGATCAAGTGTAGTTGCCTGATCGGGTGAAGAATAGATAATACCATTACTTACTGCAAAATAACATTTGTTCAACCTGGTATAATCAAATCCATTGATGCTATAAAACGAATTGGCAAAATCAGGCCGGTTTTTGGCCGTCCATGAATTTCCCCCGTTGGTAGTTACCGCAATTTGAGATCCGCCAGTGACAATACCATTATTACAATCTACAAAATCAACTTTATTACCTGTTGCACCTACAACAACATAACTGCTTTTTAAAACGCCACCTGGTACAGAATCGGCTACCACACCACCCTGGCCCATAGTAACTATTCTTCCACTTGGTAAAATATCCATAGCCCAGGTAGCAAAGCTGCTGTAATTTGCTCCCGTAGGTAAACTGTTTTCCCTTTTCCAGTTAGCACCATTATCAACCGAAGTCCACATGGCACCAAAGTTGGCTGCTGCAAATAATTTACCATTAGCTGCTTTTTTAATTTGGTAAGGATTAGATGCTAGTAAAGTTTGCACCGGCGGAATGGGTGTACCGCCATTAGGAGGGAAAGGAAAATTTAAAACCTGATATTTACCTTTTTCATAAACGCCAGCAGCATTTGGGTTTAATGTACTATCGTTTTTACCTGTATTTACCCTTACCACAGTATTATTATTAAAAGACATCATCACAATTGTCGAATCGTTAATAATACCCAAAGCTCTATATGTTTGTACTGCCGGAGTAACACCTGCGGCGTTAAAAGAGGTTGTACAATTTACCGTAGCGGTATTAATTCCTGTGTACCCTAATCTTTCTTTACTTAAAGAATAATCTGTAATAACGTTTTTATTTATTTTCCATAACAAGGCAGCGCTTTGGGCACCGGTAGTTAAGCTGCCGGTACCTGGTAAGCAAGTGGCTAAAACGGCGTTAGGCCCTACCCTTGGAAATAAAGGACTGCCTGTACCACATACATAGCCTACTGAATCATTTAAAAATTGAATACGATAGATTTCTTTTGCTTTAGCATCAACATTCCAAAGCACCGAAGGTAAATTCACATTATTAACATATCCCACACGGGTTTTACCATTTACTGGAGGTGCTGCAATAGAATCCCATGTGCTTCCCCCGTTCCTGGTAATGTATAATTTAGGTAAAGAATCTAAAGTATTAAATTGCCCACCTATATAGCCGGTATCTTTATTAATGAACCATACTGCATTAATGCTTCTGGCTTTGGCATATAAGGGCGTATTTACAAATGTCCAGTTTTGCCCGCCATTGGTACTTTTTGCCATCATACCATTTGACCCTACCGCATAAGCGGTGGTTGCATTTGCAAAATGTACATCAGAGAAGCTACCTGAGGTTTTCAACCCTGTTGGAGAAGTAAAAGTAAAAGGGCCATAGTTCCATTTAGCACCGCCATTGGCTGTCCAGGCAATACCACCACTGCCACCTACTGCAATTCCTTTGTTATTATCAAAGAAATGAACATCTAAAACTGTAAATCCAAATTGTTTGGGATCGCTAAAGCGCCATTTATCGGTTCGGTATTCGCTCTGTGCCAATAATGAAACAGATAAAAAAGACAGCATTATCAGTACTAAGCAATAATGCATTTTTCCAAAGCAGTGCTTGTTCATTTTGAGTAACTTTTTAGTTAAGGTAAAAATTCAGACACAACATTACTTTCGATTTTTTATTTTCTTTGTAGAATAAATTCTACCGTACTTTGCGGCAATATTTTGGAATATTGTATTTTATGAGAAGCATATCTTTTAAATACTGTATTGTTTTAGCGATTAGCTCCCTGCTTTGCTTTGGAGTAAATGCCCAGGATAAATCTAACCGTGGTAAGGAGTTTTGGCTGGCCTATGGTTTTGATTACAGTTTCTTTCATGAAAGCCCTGTAAATTTCCAGGAGCTAGCTATTTATATAAGCACCGAACAGGCCGCCACCGTTACGGTAAGTATCACTAACACTGGTTACACACAAACTTTAAATATTCCTGCCAATACTGTAGATGCTTCTATACTTATTCCTAAATCTGGTGCAAACGATGCCCGTACTTTAACTGATGGTTTACAAAACAGGAATGTACATATTGTAAGTAATGTACCGGTTGCCGTGTATGCACATGTTTATTCAACACAGGTTTCGGGTGCTACAATGCTGATGCCGATAGAAACTTATGGTTATTCTTATTATTCCATCAATTATTACCAAACCACATCGCAAAGTAATGTTCCCGACTGGTATTCGTGGTTTTATGCTATTGCATCCGAAGATAATACCCGTATAGAGATCACCCCTTCTGACACCACAAAAAATGGCTGGCTACCCGGCCAAACCTATACAGTTAACCTTAATAAAGGAGAATCGTATCATGTTTTTGGCAAAGCCATTTTTAATGGCGACCCTGCCAAGGCCAGTAAGGATATGACAGGCAGCAAAATAGTATCTGTACCGGGTGCCGATGCAAGCTGTCACCCCATTGCTGTTTTTTCCGGCTCTGGTGGTATCCGTTTATGCAGGGGTGATGGAGGAGAGTTTATGCACCAGCAGGTATTTCCCGAAAGAGCATGGGGTACACGTTATCTTACTTACCATACTATAAATAACACTAATACTGATATTTTAGAAACCAACAGAAACTATTACAGAATTTGTGTAGCTGACCCTGCAACTGTAGTGAAAAAAAATGGAGTGGTGATGACAGGGCTGATAAAAAATTTCTTTTACGAACATATGGACTCAACCGGAGGTGATTATTTTGAAGCTGATAAACCAATTTTAGTTTCGCAATATACCCCCAACAAAAATCAATGCTGGAACTTTCCTATTACAACACCATCACCTCCATCGTATGGTGATCCTGAAATGTTTTACATAAGCCCGATTGAGCAGGGGCAAAAATCTGTTTTGTTTTATACCAGCCGTAAATCCGGTATCGATTATGTATACGCCAATATTCATTTACCAACCGCAGCCGTAGCATCATTAAAAGTTGATGGTGTAAGCCTGCCGGCAACACAGATTGTTCAACATCCTAATTATCCATTGTATTCTGTTGCATTGGCAAGGTTTATTGGCCCGGCAGCACAGCACACTATTACCAGCGACTCCGCTTTTACATCCACTGTATATGGTTTGGGTAATTTTGAAAGTTACGGTTATAATGTAGGCACATTAATTAATAACCTTAACTCTTACAGTGCAATTAAAAATACATTTAATTCAATAGGAAGTGTTGATACGTTTACCTGCGTTAAAACTCCAGTAAGATTATTTTTAAAAGTTGGTTACCCTGTAACTTCAATTACCTGGAACCTTAGCCAGATACCGGGTATTTCTCCTAATGTAGATTCGGTAGTTATAAATCCAGCGGTTGCCTATACAGAAATAATAAATGGTCGTACCTATTATGTTTATACCCTGCAACAGGATTTTACTTTTACAACACCGGGCACTTATTACATTCCCGTTTCTTTTACCAATAGTGTTACTTCAAATTGTACACAAACAGAAACAGGCTCGGTAAAAGTTGTTGTAAAACCGGGCCCCAGCGGAGATTTTAGTTTTACTAACCCGGTTTGCCAAAACGATAGTGTGCATTTTAATGGTTCGTCGGCTGCCAATGGTTTTAACCTTGTAAATTATTTATGGAATTTTGCAGATAATACTTCTGCCAATACAATTAATACCGTTAAAAAATTTACTACAGGTGGCTTGGTACAAAATGTCCGCTTCAGGGTTATTGCAGATAACGGTTGCCTTGGCGATACAACAAAAATTGTAACACTTACTGCTTCTCCAATTGCTAAATTAGGTTTGCCGCCTTCTGCCTGTGCCAATGAATTCATTAATGTGACAGATACTTCTATAGCAAATTCGGGTACAATAGTAAACTGGCGATACGATTTTGGCGACGGTAGTGTTGTGGCTAATAGTAATGGTAATTCTTTTTTACATAAATATATCAACCCGGGTACTTATACAGCAAAATTGGTCGTGCACACTGCAAATTGCAAAAGCGACACCAGTTATAAAACAATAGTGGTGAGGCCGGCGCCTCTTGCAAAATTTGGTTACGATAAAAATATATGCCTTGGAGATTCTATTAAATTCAGCGACAGTTCAACTTTTGCATTGGGCATTATTAATAGCTGGAAATGGAATTTTGGAGATGGCAATACCATTACTTATTTAAACAATACACCGTTCTATTACAAACACATTGCTACAGGAGTTTACCCCGTTACATTGGTTACTGAGGGCAATAACGGATGCAACGCTACTTATACGCTTAATGTATCGGTAAACAATAAACCTGCGGCAAATTTTACCGCAGTGGGCAAACCTTGTATTGATAGTAATTTTATTTTTACTTCTTCGCTGGCCTATAACAGTAATAACCCGGCAATATGGTATTGGAATTTTGGCGACGGGCAGTCCATAACTTCAACCACAACAAATATTGCCAGCCATGCTTATGCAGGTACTTTAAACAATATTACTGTTAAGCATGTGGCGGGTTATGGCCCCGGTTGTTTTAGCGATACAGCATTTTATACCATTCCGCTTATAAATCCAAATCCTGCTGCTATACCATTTACATTATCCGGCAATGTAGTATGTGCACAAACACCAATACAATTTAATGCAACGCCGGTTGCTGGCATTACTAACTGGCTATGGAATTTTGGTAATGGCACAGGCACACAGGTACCGCCATTCAGCAGAACATACAATGCAGCAGGTATTTTTAATATCAGTTTGATAGTCATGAATGCTGCCGGTTGCGGATCTGCCCCCTCAACTAATAACTTAACTGTAACGCCAGCCCCATCAGTTAATGCAGGTACCGATAAAATAATAAGCACAGGAAGTTCTGTTATACTGGATGCCACTATTACCAATGCGGCAAACTATAATTTTTTATGGACGCCGGCGACCTACCTTAATTCAGCAACCATTCTTAACCCAGTTACCACACCTGCTGGTGATGTAAACTATATAATAAAAGCTACAGATAAAATAACCAACTGCTCGGCAACAGACAGTGTTAAAGTATCTGTCATTTCAAAGTTATTTATCCCTAATGCCTTTACCCCAAATGGCGATGGCACTAATGATAAATGGCTTATTCCCGGCATGGCATTATATCCAGATGCTACAATGCTTATTTTTAACCGTTATGGCGAAGTGGTTTACGAAACTAAAAATTATGTTTCCAAACCATGGAATGGTACTTACAGGGGGCAGCAACAGCCTAGTGGAAGCTATGTGTATTTAATAAGATTCGATCAGGATAAAACAGAAAAAGGCATTGTAACAATCTTCAGGTAAAACGAATTAAAGCTATATGCAACCCAATATATTAATAGCCGATGATCATAGCATAATCCGCAACGGCTTAAAATTATACATACAATTTAACCTCGGTTATACCGATGTATCGGAGGTAAGCTCCTGCAATGGGTTGATGAGTGAACTGGTAAAGAAAAAATACACCCATCTTATCCTGGATATTATTTTAACTGATGGCAGCACATTGGAAGTTATTCCAAACATAAGAAAAGTATACCCCAATTTAAACATCATGATTTTTTCAATGCAGCCAACGGAAGTATATGGCGAAGCATTAAAACAATATGGTATTAATTATTATTTATCAAAAACCGTTGGTGAAGATGAGATAATACATATGTTGCACCAGTTTGTAAATAACGAGGCACTGCCCCAAAGAAATAAATCGGTTATAAAAGATAATCCCTTCTCTGCTCTTGCTCCAAGGGAACTGGAAATATTACATTATGTTTTAAAAGGTATAGGCACAAAAGAAATTGCTGAGAACCTTAATTTAAAAATGAATACCATTTCCACCATTAAAACCCGCATTTACGAAAAGACCAATGCCGGTAATATTAAAGAGCTGATGGAACTGGCCACCCTTTACAGTGTAAATTATTAAAGCATTTGCTGTAACTTGTAGTAAAGCCGGTAAGCTGTACAATCAATATTACTGCTGCAATATATTTATGCAAAAAAAACTGCTTCTTACTTTTTGTTTATTTTGTTTTACAACTGCTTATGCACAGCAGGTAGCAACAACATGGCAGTTGCAACAATACACTACCGAAAACGGTTTACCATCAAATTTAATAAGAGGCATGCAGTGGGATGAGGGCACTGGTTTTTTATGGATAATAACCGAAGGCGGTATAGTGCGGATGAATGGCGTGGATTTTAAATCTTATAATAAAGAAAAGATCTCGCCGATGGCTCCCGAAAAATCGATTTATGCTGTTAGAAATAATACAGGAGGCATTTTTATCTCTGACGGCAGCGGCAATATTTATAAAATAGAAAAAAATAAACCTGTTTTATCAAAGCCTTCCTGGTTAAGCAATTCCTTTATCAATTATCATTTTGTTGCAGTATCAGATAGTTTTTTTTCAGCCAAAATAAAAGTGCCGCCAGTTTTTCCTGAGCCGTTTGAAAAGATCATTTGCCTTAGCGATACCTCCTGCTTAATTCTTTTTAAAAATACACTTTATCAATATTCTTTAAGTTTAAAAACTCCTATAGCACTTCCGTTTAAAGAAAAGAACAGCAGTGCGGTTTTTAAAATAGGTGATGATATTTTTTTTGTTGATAATAACAAACAGGTATTTTTAATTGACCCCAATACACTTACTGCAAGCCCGGTAAATTTTACTACTGCAGATAAAGACCTGCTGAATTTAAATAATAGTACCAGCCAGCTCTTTTGGAAAACAGGTATGAAGAACCCGATAATTATTAAAGCCAATAAAGCCTGGGCCTTAGATTATTCCGGCAATACCATCAGTACAAAATTGATTACAGATATTGTTCCAACCGACGCTAATATTTCAACCGTTGAATACACTGAAAAAAATAAAATGCTGTTTATTGGTACCGAATCTAAAGGAATAATAATCATCAATCAAAATCTCATACAGCCTAAAAAAAGAAAAAACGCCAACCCTAAAAATAAGAATGCCTACTTTTCGCAAATTGCGCTTGAAGATGGCAATATTTTAACCAATGAAGGTGATATTATAGGCGATAATAACACTAACCTGGCCAGTTTGCCGGTAACAGGAAAATTTTCTAACAGGATATCATTACCCAGCGACAACAATATCTGGTACAATGCCAACAACGTGAAACTGGGCTACAGCTGCCTGCATCAATTCAATAAAACGACCGGCCAAACAAGGGTATTTGATAAAATAAAATTGCTTACCCAGGTAGAAATTTCGGGCTCAACAACTTATTTAGCCAACAACAGGGGTATTGCTATTTTGCAGGGCGACAGTATATTTTACCTGTATGAATATCCCAAAGGAATACCTAATCTTAATACCTACGATTTTAAAGAACTCAGCCCCGGAGTTCTTGCTGTGGCAGGTTGCAGTGGCTTACTAAAGTTTACCATCGCTACAAATAGACTGGATACAATTTACAGTATTGAAAACGCCTGCTTTGGCAGCATCTGGAAATATAAAGATTATATTTTTTGGGGCAGTTATGGGTTTGGTTATTTTATTTATAAAGACGGTGTGATAAAAGAAATGCCGGTTGATAAAAATGGCTACCTGTTATATTGCCATTGCTTTGTATTGGATGATTCCGGTTATTGCTGGATAAGTACCAACAGGGGATTGTTTAAAGTAGAACTGGATGAAATTATTGCACATTTTGAAAATGGAACCAGTCCTATTTATTACCATTATTTTGGAAAAAAAGATGGTATTGAAATGACTGAATTAAACGGTGGCTGCACACCTTGTGCTTTAACTTTAAAAGATGCCACCATTTCTTTTCCCACAATGGATGGCCTGCTATGGGTAAAACCACAAACTGCAATACCTGTTTTACCTTCTGGTGAAATTTATATAGATGACGTACTGATCGACAATAAAAATTCGGATCCAGATTCGCTAAAAAACAAAACACTACCGGCAACTATACAGGAAATTATTTTTAAGCTGGGTTTTTCTGCATGGTGCAATAAGGAAAATATTTATATTGATTACCAGCTGAACGATACCCTGAGCTGGAAAAAATTAAAAGAAGAAGACAATGGCATTATTAAGTTTAATAGTTTACCTGCCGGGAAATATATTTTACGGATAAGAAAATTAAATGGCTTTGGTATTAACAATTATGCTTACAAAACAATTGAATTTACTATTGCAAAACCATGGTACAACCAGTGGTGGTTTTATTTATTATCGCTGGGTGCAGTACTGGGGCTGGTAATTATGTTTAGTAAAATAAGAACCCGGCAATTTGAATTGCGGCAAAAAAAACTGGAACTGCAGGTTGCAGAAAAAACAAGCGAATTGCAGCAAAAGAATGAAGTGCTTGAAAAAAATAACAGCATTAAAACACGTTTGATATCCATCATCAGCCACGATATTGTAACGCCGCTTAAATTTTTAACCGTTGCCGGAAAAAACCTGATGGAAAAAAGAAATGTAATGCCCGAAGAATTGCAGCAGGAAACTATACGAGAGATTACCAATACTTCACAGGAATTGCAGTTACTATCCACCAATATTTTAAACTGGATAAAATACCAGAACGAAAACCGCAGGCTGGCAAAAGAGCAAATCAATATTCATGATTTGGTTAACCAGGTATTGGGTATTTTAAATTCTTTGGCAAGGCAGAAGCAGATACGCCTGCTGAATAATATCAGCCAGCATCAAATGTTATTTCAATATTACGAACCGCTTAAAATTTTAATTTATAACCTGATATCCAATGCCATAAATTTTAGTGAAAAGGGTGTTATAGAAATTGGCAGCAACGCTACGGCAGACAATATAATTATCACCGTTAAAGATGAAGGTGTTGGAATGACCAAAGAGCAGATACAGAATATTATGGCCGACCAGTTTATTATTTCCTCGGCAAATATTGATAACCGCAAAGGAAATGGGCTTGGCTATCTTATCATTAAAGATCTTTTAAAAACAATGGGAGCAACCATAAATATTAAAAGTGAAAAAGGTAAAGGAACAATGGTATCGATAATAATTCCTACGGCTGAAAAAGCAGTGGGTTAATTTAAATTGATACTTTCAGTTTCAACATCACAAGCGCCTGAAAAAAAAAAAAACAGCAGCCCGGTAAAGTGCTGCTGTTGGTATATAAGTATCTTTATTTTCTTTTAATACAATCTCCTTACTTTAATAGTTGCCTTTACATGTCGCAATAATTCAACTGCATTTTTACTTAATCCCTTGTCAACATCAAGCACTACATAACCAATAGCATCGTTGGTTTTTAAATACTGGCCGAGTATGTTTATTTTATGTTTGCTTAGTTGTGTATTTATTTCGCTCAATACACCCGGCACATTGTTATGTATATGTAAAATGCGGTGTGTACCTTCCTGTGGCGGCAGGCTTAATGCAGGTATGGTATGAGAGCCGTAGCTGATACCCTTTTCTAAATAATTAAATAATTTATTACTCACATCATCGCCAATATTTTGCTGGGCTTCCTGTGTGCTGCCTCCAATATGCGGCGTAAGCAACACATTGCTTAAGCCCTGCAATGGCGTGGTAAATTTATCTCCGTTCTTTTCCGGCTCCCATGGAAATACATCAATGGCTGCACCACCTAAGTGGCCTTCTTTTAAAAATTTTGCCAATGCCTCCAGGTCAACCACTTCGCCCCTTGCGTAGTTAATTAATATGCTGCCCTTTTTAAAATATTTTAAATTGTTTTTATTGATGAGGTTTTTGGTGCTCGCCATTTCCGGTACGTGCAGGGTTATGATGTCAGAGTTACTCACCAGGTCCTTTAATGTTTTTTTATCTACAGCATTACCCAATGGCAGTTTGGTTTCCACATCATAAAAAATAACTTTCATACCCAACCCTTCGGCCAGTACACTTAGCTGGCTGCCTATATTGCCATAACCTATAATGCCCAAGGTTTTACCACGTAATTCAAAACTGCCACTGGCATCTTTTAACCATATGCCTTCGTGGGCTGCTTTATTTTTATCAATGATCTTTCGTATCAGTATTATTGAAGCGCCAATTACCAGTTCTGCTACACTCCTGGTATTACTATATGGAGCATTAAAAACTGCAACTCCCTTTTTTGTAGCTGCACTCAAATCAACCTGATTAGTGCCTATACAAAAGCAGCCGATTGCCTGTAATTTTTCGGCGGCATCCAGTACTTTTTTTGTTACCTGGGTTTTACTTCTTATGCCCAGTAAATGCACATTTTTAACGGCGGCTATTAATTCCTCTTCGCTTAAAGCACCACTTATTTTTTTTACACTTGCATAGCCGGCTGTATTAAAATATTTTACAGCCACATCGCTTATATTCTCTAAAAACAGAATATTAATTTTTTCCTTAGGATAACTCGTTATTTTTTTTTCTGCCATGATTATTACTCCGTATTTTGTGCAAATATATTCTATATAAGTCTTTTATTTTTATGAAACCATTTTTTTATACTTTATCCAATAAAACCAGCCTCAAAATAAAATGGCAACGTTTGCATAAGTTTTTGGTACCTATTATCATCATTTTATTCTTTTCATGCCAGTCAACCACAAAAAAACATAACCCCATTCAAGTAAAAGACAGCAGCGCAATAATAGCATTGCCCAAACCGCAACCCATATCTAAACAGGAAGCTGAAAACCTTAATAAGGCATGTACCCTTTGGTACGATTCCGCATTATTACTTAAGGGATTTAATGGAGGTATGATTGTGGCTAAAAACGGCAATATTGTTTTTGAAAAATATACCGGCACCGCATATTTACCCGGCACAGATTTTATTACCGAAAATACCCCACTGCATATTGCATCTGTTTCTAAAACCTTTACAGCAATGGCGGTTTTAAAACTTTGGCAGGATGGAAAACTGAATATTGATGATGAGCTGAGTAAATATATAACGAAGTTCAATTACCCTGGTGTTACCATAAGGTCTTTGTTAAACCACCGCAGCGGCTTACCCAACTATTTATACTTTATGGAAAAACTTGGTTGGGATAAAACCAAAACAATTACCAATGAAGATGTGCTGGATTACCTGGTTAACAAAAAAGCCGTGCTTGAAAATATTGCATCACCCAATACACATTTTACGTATTGCAATACCAATTATGCCCTGTTAGCAGTGTTGATTGAAACAGTAAGCGGTAAAAAGTTTTCTGAATATTTAAAGCAAAGTTTTTTTATCCCGCTGCAAATGAAAAATACTTTTGTTTACGATACCACCGATCTTACAAAGACACCCCCCAGTTACGACTGGAGGGGTAACTTAATTCCCGTAAACTACCTGGACGGTGTTTACGGCGATAAAAATATTTATACCACCCCTCGGGATCTTTTAATTTGGGACAGGGCTTTACTCAGCAATAAAATTTTTACTGAAATAACACTAGCCCAAGCCTATGCCCCTTACAGTAATGAAAAACCAGGCATAAAAAATTATGGCCTCGGCTGGCGCATGAATATTTTTCCTGATGGTAAAAAAATTATTTATCACAACGGCTGGTGGCATGGCAGTAATGCTACTTTTATACGTTTGCTTAAAGAAAACGCCACTATAATAGTTATTGGCAATAAATTTACCCGCAGTATTTACCATGCAAAAGTCCTATCTAACCTGTTTGGCAATTATTATACCGGCGAAGAAGATGAGGAAAACGATAATTCAAAATCTACAGACAGCCTGGCTTTGCCAAAACTTTCGAAAAAGAACAGCAAATTACAGGAGCTTTTTAAAGACAAAAACAAAGTAAACGCTCCATAAAAAATTTCAGCAATAACTGGTTGATAGCATATAACTCGCCGCCCCGGAGACCAGTAACAGCACTTTTTTGCAGGCTTTTGCACAGATTGTGTAATAATAGTGGCAGAACAATGCGGTTTTTTGCAACATTTTCTATAATTTAGTTCTCACGAACAAACTAATGCTAAAAAGAGAAAGACAGGCGTACATAGTACACCAGGTAAATTTGCATAATAAAGTGCTGTCTGCATCTTTAAGCAGTGATATAGATGTATCTGAAGATACCATCCGTAGAGATTTACAGGAATTATCAGAGGTAGGAAAATTAATTAAGGTTCACGGTGGCGCCTTATCACTGGCATTTAATGATATTACCTATCCATCTAAAAAGATCTATTCTCAGGATAATAAGAAAATAATTGCCGATAAAGCCGCAGGGCTTATTAAAGACGGCATGTTTATATTAACCGGTGGCGGCACTACAATTGTAGAATTAGCCAGGGCTTTGCCGGTAAGCTTATCTGCAACTTTCATTTCCGGAAGCATTCCTGCTATTGTGGAATATATGCACCACCCCAATTTAGAAGTGATTGTAATTGGCGATAAGTTATCCAAAAATTCTAAAATAACATTAGGTGCCGATGCACTCAGCCGTATTAAAAGCTTAAAGCCCGATCTTTGTTTTTTAGGCATAAATGCCATCGACCTTAACCATGGCATTACCGACAATGACTGGGATGTTGTACAGTTAAAGCAGGCCATGATAAAGGCTGCAAAAAAGGTTGTTCTTTTAAGCATTTCCGAAAAAGTAAATTCAGTTCAACCAATAAAAGTTTGTGATTTGTGTGATATTGATATGTTGATTACAGAATTAGATTCCAATGACCCAATATTTAAACCATATATTGAAGCAGGTATAAACGTTACATAATAATCTATTTATAATTTTTTATTTATTGCTAATTAAAATTAAAACAAACAGCTATGAGAAAATTACTCCGATTATTCTTTATTCTCCCACTAATGCTGTTCGCCTTGATGCAAAATTTACATGCACAAGAGAGAGCAGTAACGGGAACAGTTATTTCAAATGATGATGGCACACCTATGCCTGGCGTTACTGTTGCTAATAATACCACAGGCAGAAAAGTGCAAACCAATGATGCAGGCTATTATTCAATAGCAGCAGCTACAGGTCATACCTTACAATTTACTTTTGTAGGTTATGTAGCACAACAAAAAAGCGTACCTGCCACTGGAATGATTAATATTAAACTAGTTTCTACCGACAAAGAGTTAGAAAACGTAATTGTAACAGGATACGGGCAAAAACGGAATAAAAGGGAACTTGCGTACCAAACACCTGTAGTTTCTGGAGCCGAACTTGCAGCTACAAGAAGGGATAATTTTTTGAACTCACTTGCAGGCAGAGTACCAGGCTTAACAGTTACTTCTACATCAGGTTTGCCCGGCGCCAGTGCTACAATAATGTTACGGGGTGCTACATCTATTGGTGGTAATAACCAACCATTATTTGTAGTAGATGGTGTGCCACTAGATAACAATTCCTTAAATCAGGAAGATCTTATTGCCGCAAGCAACACAAATGCTGTAGGCTTTGCTAATAGAAACAGTGATTATACCAACCGTATAGCAGATATAAATCCAGAAGACATTGAACAGGTTGTTATACTAAAGGGGCCTGAAGCAGCAGCACTTTATGGGTCTGATGGAGCTTCTGGCGCCATAATTATTACCACTAAAAAGGGAGTTTCAGGTAAAGCAAGAATTAGTTACGATAACTCTTTCAGAATGGACGAAGTGTATCGTTTTCCGCAAATACAAACACAATTTTCAAGAGGAACAAATGGAATTTATAACCCTGAAGCTTACTCTGCAACTTATGGTTTCCGCTATTTTGGCCCAGAGTACAATGGAACCACTGAAAAATTTGATAACTTAAAAAACTTCTTTGAAAAAAGTTTTTCTCAGCAGCATAATATGGCAATTGATGCAGGTAATAAAGATGCCAGTTATCGTTTTTCTACAGGTTATTTAAACTCTAGTGGTGTAGTAGCAAATACTGGTTATACCAGAATGACTTTTCGTTTATCAGCACAAACCAAGTTGGGAGAAAAAATGAACTTATCTTCAAGCTGGGCGTACATAATTTCTGATAATGATAAAGTACCAAAAGGAGCTGGTACTTATTACAACAACTTAATTACATACCCAACAGATATAGATGCAAGAAATTATCAAAATGCAGATGGGACAAGAAAAGTTATTAAAAACTCTGCCGACCTGGCTGCTGAATTTGATAACCCATACTGGGATGTAAACAAAAATAAAAGCAACGATAAAACTAACCGTTTAACGGGTAATATTAATTTTAGTGCAGACCCAGTTAAATGGTTAAACCTTACTACTATTATAGGTGTTGATAACTATACTACTGAAGGATATTATTTAACTCACCCCTTTTCAAGATACGGTTTTGCAACTAAGGGCTTTTTATCATCTTACGTACAAACATTTAGCAATATAAATGGTATAGCTAGAGCAACTTTTAAAAAGACAATTGCAAAAAAATTCGTAAATACCTTAAGCACTTCTTTTTATATTGAGGGGAATAGAAGAAACGTAAACTCACAAAGAGGCGAACAATTTTTTGAGCCTGATTTTATTTCTATAAACAATACTGCTCCATTAACGCAAGCGGCAAAATTGGTAAGAACTGAAATTAGAAAAATTAGAGCTTTCGCCAATTATACCTTAGGTTATAACAATATAGCTTTTTTAACTTTTTCTGGTATTCGAGAAGGGATTTCTACCCTAACATCTAAGTTTTATAATACGCAGCCATTTTACACCTACGGAAGTGCCTCGGCCAGCTTTATTTTTTCTGATTTAAAAGCCTTTAAAGAAATGAACTGGCTTTCTTATGGTAAATTAAGAGCCTCTTATGCTACCACTGGTAAGGGGCCATCAGTTGCATATAGAATTGATCCGCAGTTTTCAACTGTTACTACTACAGGTGGAGGATTTGCATTAGATGTATTTGCAAGTAACAAGGATTTAAAACCAGAGTTTTCGAGAAACTTTGAAATAGGAGGCGAATTTCAGTTTTTAAGAAAACGACTTAATCTGGATGTGGCGTATTACGTGATCAACACCAAAGATCAAATAGTAAGTAATCGTTTAAGCTATGGTACAGGTGGTGTGTTAAAATATATTAATGGTGGAGAATTAGAAAATAAGGGAATTGAAATTCAGCTAAAAGGTAGCCCGGTACAAAGCAAAAACTTTACCTGGGATGTTACAGTGAATTTTGATAAAAACAGAGGTATAGTTAAAAAAATGCCTGCTGATTTACCATTATACTACGATTCTGATACCTGGGTTTTTGGAAACGTAAGATCTGAAGTTTCTGTGGGCACGTCAATCGCAAATTTAGTTGGCTTAGTTTTTCAGCGTAATGATGCTGGCCAGTTATTAATTTCACCTACTACAGGTTTACCAATAAATAGTACTACATATACAAATATTGGAGATAGAACACCTGATTACAAAATAGGTTTAATAAATAGTTTTACTATTATGCAAAACCTTTCAGTATCATTTAACTTGGATATAAGAAAAGGTGGAGATGTATTTAATGGAAACGAAGCTATGATGGTATTAACTGGTACAAGTACTAAAACTTTAGATAGATTGCAACCAAGAATAATTGATGGCGTATTAGCAGATGGCTTACAAAATACTACTAACCCTACTAAAAACACAATTACAATTGTGCCTTATTATAGAAACGACTATTATGATGTAGCATTTGCCGAAGGTGACTTTATAGAAAGAGTAAATTGGCTAAGAATGAGGGATATTACTATTGGATATAGACTACCTGAAAAAATAGTTAAAAGGCAAAAAATAGTAAGAAGTGCCTCTGTTTTTGTAACTGGTACAGATTTATTTATTATTACCAATTATTCTGGTATGGATCCTAACGTAAATGCCTTGAATTCGTCTAACTCTCGTGGTTTTGGTGGTTCTGGTATAGATTACGGAGCAATTCCAAATCCAAGAGGTATCAATTTTGGTATTAAAGCACAATTTTAATTATTTAAAATAATAACGATGAAAAATATATTTATAAAAACAATGCTACTAAGCTTACTGGTTTTATCAATGGTAAGTTGCAAAAAGTATTTAAATATCAACTCCGATCCCGATACTACACAAAACCCCTCTAATAGTTCAGTATTCCCTGCTATGTTATCAGGCATACCTAGGGGCGTGCAATTTGATGCAAGGTACATGAGTAAATATGTACAAAATTTATTAGCATCCGCAAATGGCAATGCCGACACTTGGGATAGACATGGCTTTTTATTAAATAGTGATGCATCAGGTGATATTTGGAGACAAACGTATTTTGGTCTTGGTGCTAATTTAAACTACATAATAAAAAACGGTGTAGATAAAGAACAATACGATTATGCTGGTGCTTCACTTGTTTTAAAAGCTCTTATGTTTCAAATGGCAACTGATTATCATGGCGAAATAATTTTTAACGAAGCATTTAAAGAAGGTACTTATTATTTTAAATACGATTCGCAGCAAGTTGTATATCAAGGCGTAGATTCTTTGTGTCGCTTAGCCGATCAATATTTGCAAAATGCGCAAACTAAAACGGTTACCATGGGTAATAGTGATATTTCATTCAATGGAAATATTACCAAATGGAGAAAATTAAACTATTCAATATTAGCTAAAAATTTCCATCGCCTTACTAATAAAGCTGGTTTATATAAAGCAGATTCAGTAATTAAATATTGTGATTTAGCAATGGCATCTGTTGATGATGATTTTGTAATACCTTTCGATGCTTCTAAAAATGACGACGCTAATTTTTATGGAACTTATAGAAACAATTTAACTTTATTTCGCCAGAGTAATTTTATTGTAAAACTTTTAGATGGTACCACAATTGCAAACACAGGCTTACCAGCCGATAGAGACCCTCGTATGGCGCAAATGCTTACTCGCTCTCAAGATACTACTAACGGTAATGGTGGTTACCGTGGCGTTGACCCTGGAAATGGCGATCCCTTCAGTGCACTTACTGGTACATACGCTGTGAATTCTGCCAATTGGATAAATGCACGTAAAAGAGTTTCTGTAGTTTGGGGCGACAGCATTTATGCCAACCCAAGTTCAGCTGTATTTACACTTTCTGCAGGAAAATATTTATTTAGAGACAAAGCAGTTATGCCCGTAATAACTTACGCAGAAATGCAATTTATAAAAGCTGAAGCTGCCTATAGAATGGGGCAAAAGACATTGGCACATACAGCATATTTAAATGGAATTAATGCACATTTCGACTTTATTAATAAAAGTTATAGTGCTAATAGAGGTAACGCAAGCTTATTTACCATTGCACCTATTTCAGCAACAAATAGATCAAAATATCTTGCAAGTAATAATGTAAAATCTGCTACAACAATTACCATTACTGATATCATGCTACAAAAATATATAGCACTTTGGGGTTATGGCTTTTTAGAAACATGGGTTGATATGCGTCGTTTTCATTATATAGATGCTGATCCAGAAACAGGTGATCAGGTATATAAAAATTTTAGCTTGCCTTCAAGTTATTATGTTTACAATAATAATAAACCTGTTTATCGTGTTCGTCCAAGGTTTAACTCAGAATATGTTTGGAATTTAGAACAATTGAAAACTTTAGGAGCTACAAATTTAGATTACCATACTTACGAATGTTGGTTCAGCAAACCTTAATAAAATTAAAATTGAGTATTATGAAACATATCTTAAAAATAATAACACCCGCAATATTTTCTATATTGATAATTGCCGGATGTACTAAAAATTCGTTTAACTTAAAAGAAACCAATTTTATTGATGGCCAAGCATCGTTAAAAATAAATTTCTTTTCTTCTTACAAATCAAACCCTGCATATCAAATTAAAATAGATGGTATAAGAGTAAGTAGTAACTTAACTTATGCTACCCCTTTTCCGGGTGGCGGATTAAATACCGGGGGTGGTAGCTACGCAGATTATCTTGCGGTAAGCCCGGGCTCTAGAAAAGTTACAATCTCTTTACCAAATGTGGGTACAAATAACGATTCCGTTGAAGTGGCTTCGGCAACTGTAGATTTAACGGCTAACAAAACCTACTCTTTGTATTTTGCAGATACTGCTGCAAATACTGTTTCAATTTTAGCAGAAGATGATCTTTCCACACCAGATTCAGGTTTTATTAAATACAGGTTTATCAATCTAATGCCTGATTTAGCTGGAGGTATTGATTTGTATTTTGGCACCGGCTACACATCAACTACTTCAACAAAAGTAGCTGGCCCAATACTGTATAAGGAGATGAGTACATATTTTACTGTTCCATTAAATGCAGGGACCTCTTGGTCTATTAGGCCAGCAGGTGCCGCAGCTACTACTACAGCTATAGCTACTTATGCAAGTTCCAGCTCTGTGATAAATCAAAGAGTATATAGTATTAGTACAAGGGGTTATAATTCTATTACAACTACAACCGATGTTAGAAGGCGATTATTTAGTTTTATTTATAACCGGTAACGATATTTTATAAAAAAACTCCGGTAGTACCGGAGTTTTTTTTGTCCTAAATTTTACAAAAAATGAAATTCTTGTTTGCCCCACAAGTACAGCGAATATGTCTATTAAGCTTACTTTTAACTTCGATAATAAATATATATGGCCAGCAAAATGATTTTAAATTAAAGCTTGACAAATGGCGCAATGACTATCCGCAAGAAAAAGTATTTCTGCAAACTGATAAAACTTATTATCTGGCAAAGGAAAATATTTGGATGAAAGCTTGGTGCAGCACTATTGATGGACCCACATATTTAAGTCGCATTATTTATATTGATTTAGTAGATGAAAAAGGAAATGTAATTCAAAAAAACATGTACCAATTAGATAGTCTTGGTAGTACTGGTGCCACATTTACAATTCCGGAAAAAACAGTAACAGGAAATTATTCAATAAATGCATATACTTTATGGATGCTTAATTTTCCAGAGTTTATTTTTAGAAAAAATATCTTTATTTATGGAGATGATTTTAAACAAAATGAAAAATCAAAAAAAACAGCCTCTCTTCAACTAATTTTTTTTCCGGAAGGTGGCGATTTGATTGCAGGCGTAGACAATAGAGTAGCTTTTAAGGCCACTGACAATAATGGATTTCCGATAACACTTACCGGACAAATAGAAAGCGAAGATGGTACTAAAATAGTTGATATAAAAACCGAGCATGATGGCATGGGGCTATTTGATATACAACCACTTGTAGGCAAAAAATATAAGGCTACAGTAAATTTTGGCTATTCTTCAAAATTAAACTTTTCATTACCGGAAGCAAAAGAAGAAGGAATTAATATAAAAATAACCAACAATAACCCCAATAAGCTTTTTGTAATATTAAGAAGAGGTGATAAAAATAAAGAAAATTACAATGAATTAAAAGTAGTTACACAACTAAATTACCAGGTAATAAATACAACACTGCTTAATATAGATGATGGCCAAATGGCGGTAAGTATTAGTAAAAAAGGGTTACCTCCCGGTATAATGCAAATAACAGTTTTTGATAAAAACAATTTGCCTTTAGCAGAAAGAATTGCATTTAATGAAAATTACAACATAGAAGAACCTAAGCTTAAAAATGAACTTAAAAATATTTCTGCCAAAGGAAAAAATAGAGTAAGTTTTAGTTTTGATAATATAACAAACAATTCAATTTCTTGCCTGGTAACAGATTTTAATCCTTCTGTAATTTATGAAAACAATATTGCTGCTACGCTATTATTCAGTGCAGAATTAAAGGGCAATATTTTCAATCAAGGCTATTATGTAAAAGATAAAGAAGCTGTTACTTTACGCCATCTGGATATTTTGTTGATGACGCATGGCTGGAGAAGATTTAATTGGAAAAAAATAATTTCTCAAGAGGAAAATGCTCTAAAATTTCCTGTCGAATCTGCACTTTCATTTAAAGGCACTATGCATAAAAGCGACCGCTCAGAAATTATAAAAGATGGTAAAGTTTCCTTTATTATTAGAGGGGCAGACTCTACGTCAATCCTTGCAGAGGCATCTGTTACTGATAAAGGCGAATTTTTACTTTCGGATATCAATTTTAAAAAAGATGCCGAAGTTGCTTACATGGGTACCAACAACAAAAAAGAAAAATTTATTGTTGATGTAAAATTGTTCCCTA
The DNA here is from genome assembly GCA_017983695.1 of Ferruginibacter sp. Taxonomy (GTDB): domain Bacteria; phylum Bacteroidota; class Bacteroidia; order Chitinophagales; family Chitinophagaceae; genus Ferruginibacter. The sequence continues at coordinate 44,627 of JAGOAX010000013.1, read as the reverse complement.
ATTATATTGATAGCTTAAAAAAATCAGAGCAAACTCCTACTATTAACTTAGACACTTTAGACTTAGCAAATACTCAAAATATGTTATTTGCTTCATTAAAAGCGGCAATAAAAAGAACCGATAGTTTAGCAAGCTATAAAACTTTAGATAATGTTGTAATTAAATCTAAAAAGATTTCAAAAATTGATTCTTTAAATAATGAATATACTACAGGAGTATTTCAAATGGGCAAATCAATTGATCCAGTAGAATTTAAGAACTCTTTTACCATTTGGCAAATGTTACAAGCCTCAATACCAGGTATTACTGTAGAAGGCAATCCTTTTGACCCTAACGTGTCTTTTAACCGATTTTCCGGCTTAGCTATTGCAAACCCAATAAGTGGCGAGGAGAGTACCGACCCATTAAGCACTCCTAATGTATTAGAAGAAGGAGGTATAGCATATTTCATAAATGAAGTTAACGTAAGTAAAGATGTGATAAATTCACTTGCCGTAAGTGATGTAGCATTAATAAAGGTACTTAAGAATGAAGCTGCCGCTTTAGGTGTTACACAAGGTGCTATTGCTTTTTATACAAAAACAGGAAAAGATTATATAGCAAGGATTTATGATAAAACATATACAAAAGAACGAAGAGCTGGTTATGCCATAGTTAAAGATTTTTTTTCGCCAGATTACGATAATCCTACAAACGTATCTGAAAGTGATTATAGATTTACCTTGTATTGGAATGGAAATATTAAACCAGCAAAGGATGGGCAATATAGATTTGAATATTTCAATAATGATAACAGCAAAATAAATTTGCTTACAATACAAGGTATTACACAAGATGGTGAGATAGTTTTTAAACAATTCTTAATTGAATAGTTAAAAGACTTCCGCTACCCAAAAAACAAATAACAAACTCCAATAGCAGTAATAACGCCTACCAGGTCGGCCAGCAACATGGCGCCAATGGAGTAACGGGTGTTTTTAATATTTACCGAACCAAAATACACAGCCACCACGTAAAACGTAGTATCAGATGCTCCCTGAAAAATACCTGACAGTTTGCTGGCAAATGAATCGGGCCCAAAGGTTGTCATAGTGCTTACCATCATACCTCTGGCTGCACCGCCGCTCAATGGTCTTATTAATGCTGTGGGTAAACCGTCAACAAAACGGGTATCGGTACCAAACATTGCAAAAAACTGTTTCATGCCGTTAATTGCTGCATCAAAACTGCCGCTGGTGCGTAACATGCTTACAGCTACAAGTATCCCTAATAAGTAGGGTATAATTCTTATGGCTGTGTCAAACCCACTTTTAGCACCATCAACAAAAGCAGAAAATATATCTATCTTTTTGTATAGTCCTCCTAAAACAATCAATAAAAAAACCAGCAGTATTAATCCATTACTTAAAACGCCGGAAAAAGACTGAATGCCTGCAGAATTTAATTGTGTAACATATAAAACCAACAATACAATAATTGCTGAAATGCTGAATACCCACAGTAAAATAACCGGTTGAAATAAATTGATTTTTTGTTTTATTGAAACTATGATCATCGCTGTCATGGTGCCAACGAAAGTTACAATCATACAAGGGATAAAAACATCGGTGGGGTCAGATGCATTTTGTGCTGCCCGTACAGCAATTACACTAACCGGTATTAAATTTAAACCTGCAGCATGTAAACACAAAAACATGATCTGCGAATTTGATGCAACATCTTTATTGGTATTTAATTCCTGCAGGCTGTCCATGGCTTTTAATCCAAAAGGTGTTGCAGCATTGTCAAGCCCAAGCAGGTTTGCCGAAAAATTTAATATCATATGCCCCATAGAAGGGTGCCCTTTAGGAATTTCGGGAAAAAGTTTTGAAAAGAAAGGGCCTACAATACGTGACAATAATCTTATGCCACCAGCTTTTTCAGCAATATTCATAAAGCCAATAAATAAGGCTAATATGCCAATTAATTTTAAACAAATCTCAACAGCTACCCAGCAGGTTTCAATAATGCCATCTACTGCCTTTTGTTTTCTACCCAAAATATATTCGTACGCTACAACTCTTGCCGCAGGAAAACTTTTTTGCAGTTTTAATACTGTATCTGCATTTAGATGCTCTACTGCTATATACCTGGTCTCCTTGTCAATTGTATTTTGCAACACATACCCATAAGTCTTCATCTCCTTTCCTATTCCTGCAACCTTTGCACTATCTCCCAGGACTACAAATTTAAATTCATCTTTACTGGTACCGGTAACCATGCGGCTAAAAATATCATCCCTGCTATTATTGAAAAAAAAGTGATACCCTGCCACAAATATTGCAATAATTATAAATGCACTCCATATTCTGCTTAAAGCCATAGTAAATAATTAAGAGTTGAAAATTAAGAATTAATAATTAAATGGCGCTGATTGACCAGGCATACTTCCAATTATCGGGTCAATTATTAATTACCCTTACCTTTGCAGCCAATTTTTAATTCTGACTATTTAATTTTTACATGATATGGCATTACAGGCAGGCATCGTAGGATTACCAAACGTAGGTAAATCAACATTATTTAACGCAGTAAGCAATAGTGCAAAAGCACAGGCTAGCAATTACCGGTTTTGTACTATTGAACCCAATACCGGTTTGGTTAATGTACCCGACCCAAGATTGGATAAACTGGCTGAACTGGTGATACCCGACAGAACAGTACCTACACAAATTGAAATTGTAGATATAGCAGGGCTGGTACGTGGCGCCAGCAAAGGCGAAGGATTGGGTAATAAATTTTTGGCCAATATACGTGAAGTGGATGCCATCATTCATGTGATACGTTGTTTTGAAGATGAAAATATTTTAAGGGACGAAGGGCCAATTAACCCGGTAAGTGATAAAGAGATCATTGAAACAGAATTGCAACTGAAGGATATGGAAAGCGTGGAAAAGAAAATGCAGCGTACAGAAAAATTAGCCAAAACAGATCCTAAAATGAAAGCGGAGCTGGAGGTTTTAATTAAGTGTAAAGAACACCTGGATAAAGGAAAAAATATTTTATCGCTTGGTTTAAGTAAAGAAGATAAAGTAGCAGTTGCCGACCTGTTTTTATTAACCGATAAACCCATTTTATATGTGGCCAATGTTGATGAAGCCAGTATGCACACCGGCAATAAATTTTCTGCTGCATTAATTGAAGCGGTAAAAAACGAAGGCAACGAAGTGATTGTAATGACCAATGCCATTGAAGCACAAATTGCAGAGTTTGAAAACCCTGAGGACAAAGCCATGTTTATGGAAGAGTATAAAATGACCGAACCTGCTTTAGATCGTTTGATACATTCAACTTATAAATTACTAAACCTGTCAACTTACTTTACCGCCGGTGTACAGGAAGTAAGGGCATGGACCATTCACCAGGGATGGAAGGCACCACAGGCAGCCAGCGTTATACATACCGACTTTGAAAAAGGTTTTATTAAAGCAGAGGTGATTGCTTATGAAGATTTTATTAATTACAAAAGTGAAGCAGCCTGCAGGGATAATGGCAAATTAAGAATTGAAGGAAAAGAATATGTGGTTAAGGATGGCGATGTAATGCATTTCAGGTTTAATGTGTAACAGCACCAACTATTTTTATAAAAAGAAAGGGCTTCAAAATTGAAGCCCTTTCTTTTTATCTCTTAAGTAAAATCTTACTGTGGTAATAACACCCTGTCAATTACATGTAATACGCCGTTTAAAGCCATTCTATCCCATGCCGTAGCATTAGCAGCAGCGCCGCTAAAAGGTGCGCCACCCGGCGGGAAAGTACCCATTCCGGTAAACTTTAATGCAGTTACAACCGGACCTGTAAAAGTTGCCTGTGCCATAATGCCAGGATGTACAGCTACAGAACCATTAACCAGTGTTGTAGCAAAATTTCCCGGAGCTGAAGAAAAATTAACGGAGAAAGCTCTTACATCAGGTCTGAAAGAGCCGGTGCCATTTGATGCCAGGATATGATAAGCTAATATCCCCCTTATCGTTGCTGTGGTAACATTATTGGTAGCTAAAAATACAGGCCCTGCAGCTACTGCCCCATTTGCAGTTGCCAGTGCAATTGCACTATCTGTTGCTGTATATGGTGTTGGGCGTGTAGATAAATACCCCCTGTATGCAAGCCCAAAAATTAAAGTTTGAAACGCTGCATTGTTTGGCGCCAGTACCGTCATATTGGTTATTGGGTAATTCATTAAAGAATCAAATTTTAAACCAAACGCCCCAACGCCGCTAATACCAACCTGGCCACTATCAGCACGTGTTATTGCTGCCCTGAAATAAGTAAGGTTAGCATCTGCATTTATCACTGTTTTTAAAGTAGTAACTGTTGGGCTGGCCGGTAATGGTTGTACCAATGCACCTGTATGATGAATAATACCATTGCTTGCCACCTGGTCAACGGCAGTAATAGGAATATTATTTACATAAGCATATACCGCCCTTTTTGAAGGGAATATCGGCATTCTTACAAAAGGTTGTGTTGGATCAAGTACTATCAGACTTGGCAAAGGAGAGTTAGCAAAACTTGTTACAATAGCACTTGCTGGAAATTTACTTCCTACTGTATTATATGATACAATGCCGGCACAGGTAGCTGCTGAGAAAGAAGCAATCGCCCCATTTGCGGCTGCTAAACTTCCTCCAAAAGAAAGGATCAATGCATTATTATCGGGCACAAACATTGTAAATGTTTTGGTATTGTCACCTAAAGTGGCAGCCAATCCCGATTTAATGATTATCCTGTTATACAAACTATCATTAACATTAGCTGCTATAGTTGCTGCCAGTGTTGTTCCTGAAGGATATGGCGGTATAACAATTGCTGGCAGAGCCTCAGGTTCTTTATTACAGGAACTAAGAAAAACCATTACCGAAAACGCAACCAGCAGTTTATTATTTATTTTTTTCATTATAGTAAGTTTAGTTTTTAAAATTTGGGTTACATGGTCGATATTAATAAATATTATATCCAAAGCTAACGTAGTATAACCCACCTACATAAGAATTACCTACTCCATTGTAAAAATATTGATTCAGCAGATTATTAGCTCCCAGTTTCAAAATTGATTTGGTTGCCGGTAGCTTATAACTAAATTGAGCATCTAAAGTTTGAACTGCAGGTAAAGTACCACTGGCCAGGTCACCTTCAAAATAAAATTTATCCTGGAACCTGTAAGCCACATTAAATCCTAAACGATTGCTTTTTCCAAAACCTGAGTTACCAATATTTGCGTTCAGTTTATACTTAGGAGAATTAAAAGACACAATAAGACCTTGGGGTACATCAAGGTTATCAGATGCAAGATTCATCCCAATACTGAAATTACGGGGAAGTCTGTAGTCCATACCCAAACCAAAACCCCAGGTGTTAATTTTGTTGGCATAGTTAATCGGAACAGAATATATCTGCCCTGTACTGTAATTAGCTGCGGTAATGGGAATGTTATTTTTTGCCTGAACTACCCTGATGCGTCCTGTAAAATCTGTATAGTTACCATAATATCCATACGCATCAATCAATAGCTTAGATTCCATCAACAAACCTTTGTACCCTAATTCAAAAGAAGTCAGTGCTTCAGGTTTTTGAGCCGGGTAGTTCCACTGTTTTAATGTTGTATTGCCAGCTATTATCGGGTCTAATTCATAAGCAGCATTGGTATTAAATTGATATTTCTCAACAAAAAACTTATTCCCTCCTATTAGTTTGTAAGACGAAAGATCTAAATCTATCCATTGCTGCTGGGTAGATGGGAAACGATAAGCGGTTTGGTAAGAAAGGCGGATATTATTATTAGGAGCTACTTTATAAAGTGCTGTAACCCTTGGGGTAAACCTCCCTTTAAAATTTTCATTCTTGTCATATCTGCCAGAGGCACTTATAGTTAATTTGCTTGTTACAGCACGTGTGGCCTGAACAAAGGCGCCAAATTCATTAATTTCAATTGGGTCACCAATTTTATCCGCAAATAAAGTTCCCTGAGAATTTAAAGAATAGCTTCTATAGTTGGCTCCCACCAGTATGTCAGCAACTTCCTTTGTATATTGAGAAAGGTTATAGTTTCCTTCTATGCTATACAAGTCAGATCTGTCTAATAATCCGCCGCCTTGAGGTACTGGCAATTTACGCACTACATCATATGAATTTTTAAAGGCTGTTGAATTTACAGCGGGCCTTCCTACATCTGCAACTGCTCTTGCTGCCTGGTGAGCATCATAATCTGTCATCCCGTTCATCCTGCTGTTTAAATAAGTAATTCCATATTGAGGAAACCAGGCAGCTGCAGAAGGTTTCCAGGTTTCATTAAAATTTTGAGTAGTAGCAGCAAGGTTAAAAGATTCCCCTGCATTTTCCTGGGTGGTATAGGCACGAAGCATCCAGTTCTTATTCAATAATTCCACTTTGTATTGCCCCATTTTAAAATCCTTGATAGAATACCTTGAAGCTCCGGTATAGATCGTATTACCTGTACCCCAATAGGCTGCAATTATTGCCTCTGTATTGTTGGTTATTTTGTAATGCAACGACCCTCCTAATTTATAATTTAATGTATTTGGGTTCATCAATTCCTGTTCAGTATATCCTGTCCTGGAAACCAACATCGGTGTAGCTAACAAACCATTTGCATTAATAAAAGTCGCAGCAGCAGGTAAACTGCCTGCGATTTGTGCAAATACCCCTCTTATATCTCCTGATGTCTCATCTCCATATACATTAACGCCATCATAATTAGGATTTGTTTGCCTGTTGCCGGAAGCCATTACAGCTTTAGCCCGGTCATAGTTCCTGTAATCCATACCTATCCAGTCTTTAGCAGCTACCAGTTCGGTGGTGATTTTAAAAGCAAATTTTTCTGATACTTTTTTACCCCATCTAAGGCTCCAGTTATGATAAGGAGAAGTAGGTCTCTCTCTTTTATCCGTGTGCATCACACCAGCTTTTACCACAAAGGAAAGCCCCTGGTATTTAAAAGGATTTTTGCTGGTCATAAGCATGGTACCGTTCATACCTCCCGGGCCGTATAATGCAGAAGAGGCTCCGGATAACATCTCAATATTATCAACATCCAATTCGTTTAAACCAATGATAGCACCTACCGAAAAGTTTAATCCCGGTGCCTGGTTATCCATACCATCTACCAACTGATTAAAACGAACGTTACCACTACCGCCAAAACCACGGGTGGTAGGTGTTTTAAAAGTTAAGGATGAAGTAGTAATATCAACCCCTTTTAAGGTAGCTACCACATCATAAAAATTAGCAGATGGTGCATTACGCAGTGCGGCAGCGCTAACCCTTTCTACTGAAACCGGTGATTCCATAATTTTTTGAGGAACCCTTGTGGCAGATACCACAACCTCCTGGCCTAATGCTGCAGAAGGTTTAAACTCCACCTGGGTAAACCCGGCGCTGCTTACAGTTATTTCCTGTAATTCGTAACCAACAGATGAGATAAGTAAAGTAACCGGTAAACTTTTAACGGCTATTTTAAAATTTCCTTTATCATCAGTAAAAGTTCCGGTGGAAGTACCTTTAACGGAAACGGAAACCGCTCCTGCTCCTTCTTTGGAAGCACTGTTACGTACATTACCACTGACAGTTACAGTTTGTGCAAAGACGGCGATTGTTAGAAAATTAGCCAACAGCAAAGTAACTAAATGGCTTGCAATTTTTCTCATATAGCAATTTTAGGGTTATTAAATATAAAGCAAAATAAGCATTGTTATATTGATGGTAAAATTTTATTTCCAACTGTTTGTTGAAATCTTAGTTATAACAAATTTAGGCATTTATATCACTTGGTGCTACTTTAGCGGCATGATGCCATTTAAACTCCCCGGACAAACCACATTTTACAAAGGAAAAGTAAGAGATGTTTACACAATGTCAAACAACCTGCTGGTAATGGTAGCCAGTAACCGCATATCTGCCTTTGATGTAATATTACCAAGACCAATTCCATTTAAAGGACAAGTATTAAATCAAATTGCTGCATACATGCTGGATGCAACAAAGGATATTTGCCCTAACTGGTTGCTGAGTACACCTGCACCCAATGTTAGTATCGGCAAAAAATGCGATCCGTTTAAAATTGAAATGGTGGTAAGAGGTAACTTAACCGGCCATGCCTGGAGAACTTATTCATCGGGTAAAAGAATTTTATGCGGCGTAACACTGCCGGATGGACTTAAAGAAAATGACTATTTCCCCAATCCTATTATTACCCCCAGTACAAAAGCAGCCGAAGGACATGATGAAGATATCAGTGCCGGAGAAATTATCAACCAGGGATTAGCTACTGCAGCCGACTGGAAAATTTTATGCGATTATGCCCTTAAACTTTTTGCAAGAGGAAAACAAATTGCGGCTAAGCAGGGCTTGATTTTAGTAGATACAAAATATGAGTTTGGTAAAATAGGTGATGAAATTTATTTAATGGATGAAATACATACACCCGACAGCTCGAGATATTTTTATGCTGATGGTTTTGAAGAACGCCAGCAAAAGAACGAACGGCAAAAACAATTGAGTAAAGAATTTGTAAGAGAGTGGCTGATAGAAAATAATTTTATGGGTAAAGAAGGACAAACTGTGCCCGAAATGAGTGATGAATGGGTGAACACTATTTCTAAAAGATATATTGAGCTGTATGAAAAAGTAATAGGCAAAAAATTTGTGCCGCAGGAACTGAGTGATGACGAAACAGAAAAAATAATTGTTACGGCATTAGGGAATATATAATTAAGAAATCAATACGGTTAATTGCGTTTGCCAACCTTTAAAGGTTGGCAAACGTTTTAAAAAATCAACACCTTCGGTATGAAAAAAAACTTGCTATACTTTTTTTTATTGTGTTCGCTTGCTGCTGCTGCACAAAAACAACCTTATCTTTTAGTGGGCACTTATACCAATGGTAAAAGCGAAGGTATTTATGTGTACAAATTTAATACTGCAACAGGCGATAATAGTTTTGTTAGTGTTGCTAAAAGTTCCAATCCTTCTTTTTTAGCAGTATCGGCAAATAAAAAATTTGTGTATGCCGTAAATGAAAATGCAGACAGTACCATGCACACCGTTGGTGGAAATATCTCTGCCTTTAAATTTAATAGATCAACCGGCACATTAACTGAAATAAACAAACAACCATCGGGTGGTAAACACCCATGCTATGTGGCTATTGATAAAACAGGCAAATGGGTTTTTGCCGGCAATTACAGCAGTGGCACTGTTGGTTTACTGCAGGCCAATGCCGATGGCTCCTTAGACTCGTTGAAACAAACTGTACAACACGAAGGCAGTGGCCCTAATACAAACAGGCAGCAGGGTCCGCATGTACATTCCACTGTGCTATCGGCAGATAATAAATTTTTGTACGTGCCCGACCTGGGTATTGATAAAGTGATGGTGTATGCTTTCGATAACAAAAAGGGAATATTAAAAGCAAGTTCGTCCATGGCATCGGAGCCGGGTAATGGCCCTAGGCATTTTGAATTTGCGCCTAATAATAAGTTTGCTTATTTAATGGAGGAAATGACAGGCACCGTTGTTAGTTATAAACTAAACAACGGAAAATTAATTTTCAACCAGCGCATCAGTGCATTGCCTGCCGATTTTAAAGGTGCTATCGGCAGTGCCGACATTCATATATCTCCCGATGGAAAATTTTTATACTGCAGCAACCGTGGCGCAAGTAATACCATCAGCATTTTTGCAATACACACTGCCGATGGAAAGCTGACACTGCTGGGCCACCAACCCACTTTAGGCAAAACACCACGTCATTTTAATTTTGACCCCAGCGGTAATTTTTTACTGGTGGCCAACCAGGATGGTAATATTGTAATTTTTAAAAGAAATAAACTAACCGGTTTATTAGCCGACACCGGAAAAAGAATTGATATACCTAACCCGGTTTGTTTGAAGTGGGTGGAGTAAAAGGTATTGGTGTTGTTTATTTTGCCCTAGCGGAACTTCACGGAAGGCTTTAAAGTGTCGTAGTCGAATGTCTGTACTCCAAAGGCACGAAATAGTAAAAATCAGACTTGTTTTATTACTTTGCAATAAGAATAACTAAAACAGTCATATTCATCAATGAATTCAATTGCCTTTATTGATACCGAGATTGAGCCGAAAAGTCGAAAAATTCTTGACATTGGTGGTATCAAGGATAACGGCAATTCGTTTCACTCAAATTCAATAACTGACTTCATTACCTTTCTTAGGGGCACACAATTCATCTGCGGACACAACATTTTCAATCATGACTTAAAATATATTCAGAAAGCTGTTACTGATGCTGGAATTAATTCAGCCAATATCATTGACACTTTATTTCTTTCCCCACTATTGTTCCCGACAAAGCCATATCATGCTTTGCTCAAGGACGACAAGTTACAAACGGAAGACACAAACAATCCGCTTAACGATTCTATAAAAGCTAAAGACCTTTTCTTTGAGGAAGTTGCAGCGTTTCAGCAAACAGATGAAACGCTAAAACAAATTTTGTATTTGCTTTTGAAAGACGAAAAGGAGTTCCACTCCTTTTTCCATTTCATTGCCTACACAAGCAGTGACACGAATCTTGAAAAACTAATTCGTGGCAAATTTCATTCTGAAATTTGCGAACAATCAGACCTGACAAAAATAATTTCAGAAAACCCGATTGAATTAGCTTACACTTTAGCATTGATAAATTGCCGAAACAGATACTCAATTACACCACCTTGGGTACTGAGAACTTATCCAGAAATAGAAAGAGTAATGATTGCACTAAGAAGCAAACCGTGCCTCACGGGTTGTGTCTATTGCAATCAGGCTTTGGACATACACAAAGGATTGAAAACATATTTTGGCTTTGATTCTTACAGAACATATGCAGGTGAGAATTTGCAGGAGAACGCAGTTAAAGCTGCCGTTGACAATAAGTCGCTTTTAGCAGTTTTTCCAACTGGTGGTGGCAAGTCAATCACATTTCAAGTTCCTGCTTTAATGAGTGGAGAAGCAACAAAAGGGTTGACGGTTGTTATCTCACCTTTGCAATCGTTGATGAAAGACCAGGTTTATAATTTGGAACAAAAGTATAACATAACTGATGCCGTAACAATAAATGGCCTGCTTGACCCGATTGAAAGAGCTGATTCTTTTAAGAGGGTTGAAGATGGTTCTGTATCGCTGCTTTATATCTCACCAGAATCCTTGCGATCAAAAACAATTGAACGACTTTTATTAGGAAGAAAAATTGTTCGCTTTGTTATTGATGAGGCTCACTGCTTTTCATCGTGGGGACAAGATTTCAGAGTTGATTATCTATATATTGGTGATTTCATCAAGCAAATTCAAGAGAAGAAAAATCTTAAAGAAACAATTCCTATTTCATGCTTTACAGCTACAGCTAAGAAAAAAGTTATTGAAGATATTTGTGCTTATTTCAAAGAAGAACTTTCCCTTGATTTGAAAATTTTTAGTTCTAATGCAACAAGAACCAACTTGCAATACAAAGTCTTTGAGAAAGACGGGGAAGAAGAAAAGTATAATTCAGTAAGAGATTTGGTTGACGAAAAAAAATGTCCCACTATCGTTTATGTTTCCCGAACCAAGAGAGCAACAGACCTTGCAGCAAGATTATCTGAAGATGGGTTTAGTGCAAAAGCATTTCATGGCAAAATGGACGTAAAAGAAAAAATTGAGAATCAAGATTCCTTCATTAAAGGAGACGTTCAAATCATGGTTGCCACTTCTGCCTTTGGGATGGGTGTAGATAAGGATAATATTGGGATGGTTATTCATTATGATATATCTGATTCTTTAGAAAACTATATTCAAGAAGCTGGAAGAGCTGGAAGAAAGGAGAGCATGAAAGCTGACTGTTTTGTGCTATTTAATGAGGAAGATCTCAGCAAACACTTTATACTACTTAATCAAACAAAACTTTCAATTAAAGAAATTCAACAGGTTTGGAAAGCAATAAAAGACATTACAAGATTTCGTTCTTCAGTTTCAAATTCAGCTTTGGAGATTGCACGAAAAGCAGGTTGGGATGATAATGTAGTTGAGATTGAAACAAGAGTAACGACAGCGATTGCAGCCCTTGAAGATGCTGGCTATTTGAAACGAGGACAGAATATGCCAAGAGTTTTTGCGAATAGTATTCTTTCAAAGAATGCACAGGAAGCTATTGAAAAAATAAACGCTTCACAACGTTTTGAGGAGAAACAAAAAGAAAAGGGAATCAGAATTATCAAGAAACTCTTTTCAAGCAAAAGCAGAAAACAAAGCAATGATGAGGCAGCAGAATCAAGAATAGATTATATCAGCGACCATTTGGGAATTGTAAAAGAAGAAGTGATAAACATTATCAATCTTCTTCGTGAAGAAAAGATTTTGGCTGATGCAAAAGATTTAACTGCATTCATCAAAAAAGGTGAAAACATAAACCGTTCATTGAAAATTGTAGAGACATTCAGTCAGATTGAAAATTTCCTTTTGCCAGTATTTGAAGAGACAGAAAAAACTTTTCACATAAAGGAATTAAATGAAGATGCAGAACTGAAAGGTTGCAAAGATGTTACTCCAAATAAATTAAGGACTATTATCAATTTCTGGGCAATCAAGAATTGGATTAAGCGACACAACGGAGACTATTCAAAGAATCATGTTGTCATCCTTTGTGTGCAGCCAAAAGAATCACTGAAAGAGAGATTAGAAAAGCGACATGAACTAGCTACGTTTCTTGTTGAATTCCTCTTTGCGAAAAGTAATTTAACCATTGTAGAAACTGGAAAGGAAGAAGTATTGGTTGAATTTTCGGTTCATGAATTAAAAGACGAGTTTGAGAAAAGGCAGAATCTTTTTCAAATTAAAGTTTCAATTGATGATATAGAAGATACTCTTTTTTATCTTTCAAGAATTGATGCAATAAAAATTGAAGGAGGGTTTTTGGTAGTGTATAATCGGCTTACCATTGATCTGATTGCGCAAGACAACCACAAGAAATACACTAAAGATGACTATAAGAAACTAAATCAGTTTTACGAGAATAAAGTACAACAAATTCACATCGTAGGCGAATATGCAAAGAAGATGGTAAGCGATTATAAAGACGCACTACAATTTGTTGAGGACTATTTTCAATTAAATTACACATCATTCCTTAGAAAGTATTTCCCAGGAAGTAAAGTTGATGACCTCAAACTTAAAATGACTCCGGGAAAGTTCAAACAACTCTTCGGAGAACTCTCTCCAACACAATTGAAAATTATAAACGACAATGAAAAACACATTGCAGTTGTGGCCGGACCTGGAAGTGGAAAAACAAGAGTATTGGTTCATAAATTAGCATCGCTGCTTTTAATGGAAGATGTAAAACATGAGCAGTTGCTTATGGTCACTTTTTCGAGAGCTGCAGCCACAGAATTTAAAAAGCGTTTGCTTTCACTCATAGGCAATGCAGCCCACTACATTGAAATAAAAACTTTTCATTCATACTGTTTTGATTTGTTGGGCAAGGTTGGAAGTTTGGAAAAGTCAGATGCAATTTTGAAAAGTACAATTGAAAAAATTAAGAGTGGAGAAGTTGAAGCAAACCGAATTACAAAAACTGTATTGGTAATTGATGAAGCACAAGACATGAACACTGATGAATTTGCTTTGATAAATACTTTGATGGAGCAGAACGAGGAAATGAGAGTGATTGCGGTTGGTGACGATGACCAAAACATTTATGAATTCAGAGGCGCAAGTTCAAAATACTTAGAGCAGTTCATGGAAGAAAGAAAAGTAGCCAAACATGAACTTATTGAAAATTACAGAAGCAAAAGCAACTTGGTTGAGTTCACAAACGGGTTTGTGAAAATGATTCGCCACCGTTTGAAAGAAACTCCGATTACTGCAAAGCAAACCGACAATGGAAATATAAAATTGGTACGTTATCAAAACGGGAATCTTATTTCTCCATTGGTGCAAGACATACTTGCAACAGGACTTGCAGGAACTACTTGTGTGTTGACAAAAACGAATGATGAAGCATTGCAAATCACAGGTTTGCTTTTGAAAAACGGAATGCAAGCAAAGTTGATTCAAAGCAATGAGGGTTTCAATTTGCAAAACCTTTTAGAAGTTCGTTTTCTTTTGAACGAAATTAATATGGGTGATGATGTAAAAATTATCAGTGATGAAGTTTGGGCAAATGCAAAAAGTGAAATGAGAAAAAAGTTTCAACATAGTTCAAAGTTAGAAGTGTGTAACAATCTTATCAAACAATTTGAAGACAGCAATTCAAAGAAGAAATACAAATCAGATTTAGAAGTTTTCGTAAGAGAATCAAAATTGGAAGATTTCTACAATGAAAATGGGGAAACGATTTTTGTTTCTACTATTCATAAAGCAAAAGGGAAAGAGTTTGACAATGTTTTTATTGTGCTTGATAACTTCACCCCTACAACCGACGAGGCAAAACGCCAATTGTATGTTGCGATGACTAGGGCAAAATGCAACCTAACAATTCACTTAAACGGAAACTATCTTGACAACCTCACAGCAGAAAATTTAGAAAGAGTTGAAGACAGAGAAGAACATTTGCCGCCAAGTGAGTTAGCAATGCACTTGTCTTTCAAAGATGTTTGGTTAGATTATTTTATTTCCCGACAGCATCTGGTTTCGCAGCTGACAAGCGGAGATACTTTGACAATTAACGGAGATGAATGCACAACAGTTAAAGGACAATCTGTATTGAAGTTCTCAAGACAGTTTCTCAATACAATTGAAACACAAAAGCAAAAAGGTTACCACTTGAAACTAGCGAAAGTGAATTTCATCGTTTATTGGAAGAAAGAAGATACAGAACGGGAAGTGAAAATTATTTTGCCAGAGTTATATTTTGAAAGATAAATTGAATACTTCCGTCAAATGAAAAAGAAGAAAATAATATTCCGGATTTTAGTAGTTACTGTTAGCATAATTTTTATTTGTGGTCTATATCTTAATTCAAACTATTTTATAAGAACACAAGAATGGAAATATCGTGATGGTGGTTATGTCGGCGATTGGGTAGAGTTTGATAATAATTTTTATTCAATAAAGAAAAGAACTATTTACAAAAAAGAGATAGCCGTTGGTAAAGTAGTTTTTTGCTTAGGAAAAATGTTAATCATAAGAGAAATATCAACAGGCGAAAAAGGCTACTATATAAATAAACCCAGCTTTTAACAATTCTCCGCCTTTTCCGTCCCGCCGGGCAATGTCATTAAGTTAAGGATTGTTCATTGAATTGCGCCGCCCTTTAGGGCGGTGAATGAGATGAAAAGATGTATTTGGGCTTTAGCCCAAAACAAATTATTGGGCTAAAGCCCTGTTTGTGGAGTGCTAATTTGCTCCCTGCCCTGAAGGGCAAGGCAATTCAATCTTCCGTCCCAGCGGGGTTTTCGCACAAATACTATTTAGATAAAAAGTTGTAACTGCGAAACCCCGCTGCCATGATCTCTTAAAATTATTATGCAGTCGCTATTCGGAATTTGAAAACTGGCAGTATTATGATTCCGTCCCAGCGGGGTTTTCGCACTAATACTATTTAGATAAAAAGCTGTAACTGCGAAACCCCGCTGCCGTGATCTCTTAAAATTATTATGCAGTCGCTATTCGGAATTTTCGTCCCAGCGGGGTTTTCGCACAAATACTATTTAAATAGAAAGCTGTAACTGCGAAACCCCGCTGCCATGATCTCGTTAAATTATTATACAGTCGCTGTTTCGAATTTAAAAGCTGCGAGTATTATGGTTAAGCCTCTTTTAAACGCCGGGGGTTTACTGAAGACTTTATCAAGTTGTAGCAGAATGCTGTAAAAACCCCGAGGGACGAAGCTTTACAGCCTGGTACAAAAAAAATTATTTCCTATTCATCTCATCCAACCTCGGCCTTAATCTTTTTTTTCCGTCCCAGCGGGGTTTTCGCACTAATACTATTTAGATAAAAAGCTGTAACTGCGAAACCCCGCTGCCGTGATCTCTTTAAATTATTATAAAGTCGCTGTTTCGAATTTGAAAGCTGGCAGTATTATGATTAAGCCTCTTTTCAACGCCGGGGTTTTACGGAAGGCTGTAAAATATTGCAAGAGAATGCTGTAAAAACCCCGCCGGGACGAATGGTACAAAAATTATTCCTTATTCATCTCATCCAACCTCGGCCTTAATCTTTTTTTGCTCTTGTTAAAAACCATCATGCCTTTATCAATTCCTTTGCGGAGTTCTTTCTGTTCTTCAACAGGTAAGTTGTAAACAGTTTGGCAGTCGGCGCTGCAGCAGCCATCGTATTTTGTAGCGCAGGATTCGCATTGTATAAATAATAAATGGCAGCCATCGTTTTTGCAATTGGTATGTGTATCGGCGGGCTGGCCGCACTGGTGGCATTTGGCAATGATGTCTTCGGTAATGCGTTCTCCCAACCTATCATCGAACACAAAATTTTTACCAATGAATTTGCTGGGCAGTTTATTTTCTTTGGCCTGTTTGGCATAATTGATAATGCCGCCTTCTAAATGAAATACATTATTAAACCCGTTGTGCAGCATATAAGCGCTGGCCTTTTCGCAACGTATGCCGCCGGTGCAATACATAATAATATTCTTGTCTTTTTTATCCTGCATCATATCCACCGCCATGGGCAGTTGCTCCCGGAAAGTATCGCTGGGTATTTCAATGGCTTTATCAAAATGCCCCACTTCATACTCGTAATGGTTGCGCATGTCAATTACAATGGTGTTATCATCCTGCAGTAAATCATTCATCTGCTGTGCATTTACATACTTTCCTTTTTTTTTCATACTGAATGCAGGGTCGGTAATACCATCGGCTACGATCTTTTCCCGTACTTTAATTTTTAAAACCCAGAAAGATTTACCATCATCATCCACCGCAATATTCAACCGTAAGCCATTCAACGGCTCTATGGAGTACAGGTAATTTTTCAGTGCATCAAAATTAGTTTCCGGTACACTTATCTGTGCATTGATGCCTTCGTGTGCAATATAAATGCGGCCAAATACTTTTATTGCATTCAGTGCTTTATACAATTCGTCACGAAATTGTTTGGGGTCCTCAATTGCAAAATACTGGTAGAAGGAAATGGTGGTACGGCGTTCTGTTTCGGCGTACAATAATTTTTTAAGCTCCGCCTGCGAAATGCGGTTGTGTAATACTGCCATAGTTTTAAATTTGATCCTCCCGCAGTTGGCGGGAGAAAACCATTAAATGATTGGATGCTTGCAGGGCAAACCAAATTAACTATGCAAAGATAAATTATAAATTAATAGAAACGCTGTTGCCTTCTCTTTTTATGCTTCCGCCAATGATGCCGCCAAAACCAATACGCAGTGCAGCTTTTCCCTTGTAGCCGTTTATATAACCGGCTACAAAATCAACCCGTAATATTTTAAAAATATTCTCCAGCCCTACAAACACTTCTGCATAATTATTGTTTTTGTTTACATAAAATGCATTACTGCCTGCCACCAGGTTCCAGTTTAATTTTTTAAAGAAGGGGATTTTATTTGTAAGCAATCCATTAAAATGATGCTCCAGGTGTGCAAAGGAATAAAAACCGGCATTAGTGCTGTTGGCATAATAAGGTGCCAGCTGAAAACTGTTTACATACTCGCTGGCTGCTGTGGAGCGGTTACCATTAAAATGCTGGTAATCCTGTATAAATACTTTTTTATTATTTAAAAATCCGCCTGCCCCGATCTTATACTTTAATTCGCCGGCCAGCTTAAAATTTTTGGAATCGTTTACTGTAAAGCGCCACTTATCAAAATTTACATCACTGCCAAAAATATTGTAAATGCCTTTTGTATAATTAAAACTGAAGGTGGGATACTTTGACCCGGCCGCAACTTTGTTATTAGGAAACTGGATATACTTTTGCCCGGGCTTGATACTGATATCAACACTTACCATTACTGCTTGGTGTGCAGGAAACTGCGTCGCCAGTTTTTCGTAAGGGTAGTTGGGTGTTATGTTAACAGAGTCTTTTTTAAACACTGTAAAATTAGTGGTGTTGTTCACCGGTATCCGATCTTCGTACAAAGCATTTACAGCAAAACGCAAACCGCTTTCGTAACGTTTGCTAAAACCGGCACTGGTAAAATAATTTTCATAAATCTTCATAAAATTATCGCCCCAGAATAAAGTATTAATAGAATTATTCAACGGTGTAATAGGACTTTCTTTATTAAACTGGCTCACCCTTTTACCGCCCGATAAACTCCAGCTCTCTCGTTTAATTTTTTTGTCGGTACTCCAGTCCCTGGTATTAAAATTAATATCGGCCCAGGCGTTTAAATGCGTATTGTTAAATCCATAACGGATATGTGGTGCTATAGAAAAATTTGATTTTAGTTTTCGTAGGTATTTGTTGTAAGAGAAATTGGCGTTCACTACTGCACCCTCTACAGTATTGTATTCCATATTTTTTATTAAAGATTCAACACCCCATCTTGTTGAACCTCTTTTTGTGTAGTGTTTTCTGCTGAGGCCTTTCCAAAAAATATCCAATGGCTTTATTTTTCCTTGCCTTTTATTTAATGAATCAACAGAACGTTTACTTAAAATAGAATCCTTATTTTGATTGTAAATACTGTCTTTTACCTCGTAATCTTTTTTCTCTTCCTGTTCTAATGGAACAGGGCGAATAGTATCCCAATATGCCGCAGGCTTTTTATTTACGGCTGTATCATATTTTATAATGATGTTATCGAAATATTTTTTAGCAAAAACAGGATTGATATTGTAGCCTGAATATACATTTACAAAATTTCCCACGGCATCAATACCCAGTTGTTTAAAATTAAAATGCAGTAATTGATTTTTAACCCGCCACACATCATTACCCACGGGCACATAAAGCTGTGTTATCTGCAGCGTATCAATAATTTCCAGTTGCGATGTTTTGGTAAGCGTTAAATCGCAGCTGTGTATTCTCCAGTCGCCATCAGTAATGTAAATAACACCGGAAAATAAGGGTTCGTAATTGCGGCGTGGTGTTACTTTAATCGTGTTCACTTCTTTTCCATCTTCAAAAAAACTACCGAGGAATTTGTATTTGTAAAATCCAATGGCGCCGTCTGCAATGGGAGATACAAAACCACGGGGATTAATACGCTCCGTAAATATTTTTACGTTGTTATTGTACAAACTGATGAATGTAGGAAATGTAAAACCAAAACCGCCACTTCCACTTACCCTGCTGCTCAGCACTTCCATTTTAAATTTATCCGGCTCTGCTGCATGCACTTTTGAAACAGACTCCGATAAATAAATAATTCCTTTGCCCGAAGTATCCAAACCAATACTTCTCCTGTCTTCATCAGGAATTTTTTTACCCATAATTCTTTTGGGTAACATCCTCAGTTTCATTACGTCTTTTGCATACAGGTCGCATTCAAATGCAGTTACTTGGTTATTATAAAAGTTTCGTTTTTTTATTGCCTGCCTTATTATGGCATAGGCAGGATCTTCGCCGCCGGTTTTTACCACTACTTCTTTCATGGCAAGCTTTTGTTCGGTCAATACAAAACTAAGTTCTTCATCAAGCTTATCAATTACAACAGTTTTTTCCAGGCGGGTAAAACCAATATGCTGACAAACCACTGTATAGGTACCCGGGGCAACAGCAAAAGAAAATTTTGCGCTGTTATTGGCACTTGCACCAACCGAAGTGCCTTTAATAGTAATGGAAGCATAAGGCAGCAGATCGCCTTTGGCATTAAATACAGTACCGTAAATTTTTTGTGCTGAGGAATGTGCAGAGGCAAAAACAAAAAATACAAGTAACAATCTCGTCATAAACAGGTTTGTGTTGGCACGAAATTAACGGTGTTATTGTTACTGAAAAACTAAAGTTGCTACACAAGAGCCGTATTTATTTAGCCTTACGTAAAAAACTTCCGCTTAGTGCACCAAAGCCTGCCACCAATGCGCCAATAATTGCAGTGGCAAAAATCAATACCCAGGAGTTATCCATTTTTAATAATACCATCGATACTTTATGAGCCAGCAGGTGTTCGTTATTATTGCTTATCCAAAAGCTTAATGCACCCCATAATAAAAACAAAGCGGTAAACCCGGTTAAAAAACTTTTTACTGCACTTTGTGGAATTAAAGCTGCAACAATAAATGCTGCAACAGCAATGCTCCACCATGGCAAATATAAACAGGCAGCAAAACTTAGTAAGGCAGTTAAAAGCAGCGAAACAAAAAATTTCATTTATAATAATTTTAGATTTTAAATATGTAGCCTATTTATCCTTTACCAAAACTCATCACCCATTTTACTCTTGCATCTTTCTCCTCTCCTTTTGCCATCATCCACAACGGGTAATATTTACCTGCTGCCCATTGGTCAATAAAACTATCGTAATATTTACTGCCGGGGTTTCCGTTTTGCCCGCCGGGATAAACGCCATAGGCTTCTGTTTGCTGTGTTAAACTTATTACCATACGCCAGCTTGGGCCATGCGTTTCTTTTGTAGCATTAATATTATGTGTGCCGCCGCCAATTGGTAAATTTTTACGACTAAATGGTACCAGCTTTGCCAGATGCTCAATATGTGTGGCTTTAAATTTCTCCCATTCCAATCTTTTCTCTGTTTCGGCTTTCATTAATACCGGTGTTATCTTTTTAAATGCTGCAGTAAGTTCGTCGGTTAAATTTTCTTTTTGCGGTGTGTTGATATCATCTAAAAATTTATAGGCCGAATCTTTCAGTATGCCTTCCACCAAAGAACTTACAAAAGGCTGCACTATTACTTTTGGTGCTTTTGCAAACTCATCTTCAAAAACTATTTGTTGAAAATTAGCCAATAGCTGTTCAAAAACAGTAGCGCCTTTTGATCCAACGTCATTTCTTAAATTCCATCCTTTTAAAATTTCCAGGTATTTTTTTTCTTCGCTGCTTAATGCTGCATCATTAATGTTCTTTAAAAATAATGGCAGTACCATTTCAGCTACAGGGTTATAATTATCGGTTTGCAAATTCATCATATCCTGCGGGGTAATATTGTTCATTGCAGTAAGCCGCCTGTTAATCTGAAAGCCACGGTACATAGGGTAATTTCTTCCTAAATAATAATGATAAGTTTCATCAACAGGTTTTTGATTGGCACTGCTGATAAATCCTCTTTCGGGATTGTATTGGTAAGGCACTTCGTTTTGCGGTATCATCCCCTGCCATAAATAACTGCTGTCGGTGCCGGGCATAATAAAATCTCCCTGGCCTTTCCATTTAGCCGGCCAGTCGCCTTGTGTGCGTATGGCAATATCGCCGTTCTTGCAGGCAAAAGCACAGTTTTGTCCCGGTGTTTTAAAATTAACTACTGCTGCCTGGTAATCTGCGTAATTCTTTGCCCGGTTAATCAGGTTAAAATATTTTAAATCGTTGCTGGGGTCATGCGCCGTCCATCGTACTGCGTAATTTTTCTTATTGCTTTCTGTATGGCCGCTGTATGTTTTATCAAACATAACCGGGCACCAGTCTTTTCCCAATTGTACATAAGCAACCGAATCAATAAAATCAGGCTGATCTTTTATTTTAATGGTATCAATTCTGAATTTTGTGAAATGATACGTGCCATTGAATAAATATTCACTCCTGGTATCATCTTTAAATTGTACTTCATAATAATCTCTCACATCTCTTCCACCATTGGTGACACCAAATGCACAACTGTCGTTAAATCCAATAACAACAGATGGCGCCCCGGGAAAAGTAACGCCGTAAGCATTAAATGCCGGAGTGGAAAGCTGCATCTCGTACCAAAGCGATGGAAGGTTTAAGCCCAAATGAGGATCGTTGCACAAAATGGGTGCACCACTTTTAGCTTTTTTACCGCTTACTGCCCAGTTATTACTACCATTTCCTCTGTCGGGTTTTTCAGTTTCTTTTACAGTGATGGCATTATTTAAATACAACGAATCGGCATTTCCCGGTGCTTTAGGAAAAACAGTTTGTGGCTGAAACGGTGTTCCTTTTGGAATGATGGGATCTAATGAATCCTGTATGGCAGGATATAGTTTTGAAAAATCATCGGTACTAAAAAACTGCTTTGCATTCGTCATTTCAAAATCATCTTCACGTGCAGCCAGGTCGTAAGCCATGTATTTTAAAAATAAAAAAGATTTAAAATTACTCCAGGGTTCAGGTTTATATCCAATCAATTTATATTCCAGCGGTAAAGTACTTTCGGTTAACGAGCTGATGAATGCATTTGCACCTGCAGTGTAAGCATCACATTCTGCTTTTAATGCCGGGTCTTTCATGGCTTCCTGTTCTGCTATTTCTGCAGCATATACCATTCCCAACCTCCTGAATTCTCTATCATGGTTTAGAGCTTTGTCACCAACAATTTCTGATGCCCTTCCTGCAGCAGCATGTGTTTGCAATTCCATTTGCCATAACCTGAATTTTGCATGCAGGTAACCCTGTACAAAATAGGCGTCGTTTTCCTGCTCGGCAAAAATGTGTGGCACTAAACGTTCATCAAAATATACATTTACTTTTCCGGCAAGTTGTGGAAATTTCAGGTCGGCTGAAAAATCTTCATTGGTACTTTCGGCATTTTGCCAAAAGCCGTGTTGCGGACTTAAAAAAGCGCCGAATAATGGCGTATTATTACCGGCTACTTTCCAGCTGGTGTTTAAAACATAGATGAGGCCAACAGTAATAGCGGTGGAAATAATGAAAGGAACTATTCTCATATAGTGAATTATAAGTGTAATTTAATAAAACCCTGCTTATAAAACCCAACCGGTTTATTTATTTTTGCTTTATGATAACAGACAGCATTGATGTAAAAAATATATTGGGCCTGCAATTGCCTACCGATCCACGCTGGGTAAACCTGGTTGAAATTGAACTGGAAGATATTTTAACGGACCATGCTTATTGCGAACAAAAAGCTGCCACCACCTGCATCACTTTAATTCAGCGCTATTCCGACAGGGAAGAACTGGTGAAAGACCTAAGCCCGATCGTTACCGAAGAATGGGGACATTTCAGGCAGGTGCTGGCCGAATTGCACAAAAGAAAATTAAAGCTGGGCAAGCAACGTAAAGATGCGTATGTAAATAAGCTGATAGAGTTTCAAAAAAAAGGCGGCAGCCCCGAAGACCGTTTATTAGATCATTTGTTAACCATGGCATTGATAGAAGCCCGGAGCTGCGAACGTTTTAAAAGACTAAGTGAAGGCCTTGATGATAAATACCTGCGTAATTTTTACCGCCGCTTTATGGAAAGCGAGGCAGGACATTATACCTTGTTTATAAATTTAGCCGAAACCTATATTGATAAAAAACTGGTACGTAAAAGATGGGAAGAATGGTTGAAATATGAAAAAGAGGTAATGAAAAATTTAGAAGTCAGGGGCGACAGGATACATTAATTGATGAGATACTTTAAACGAATTGTGCAGGGAATATACGGCATGCCAACAGCTTCGAAAATATAAGGTGGAGCTATGCCATCAAGCTTACGTTTAATTATAACTTCATAATCTTTTAAAGCACCTTTAAGGCTTACCAATTTTTGTTTTGCGCCAATACCTGCCGTTATTTCAATTTTCCACTTTCTGTTTTTACTTATAGTGTATGTGTTGCCAAAAACAATTGCACCTCCCAACGAAATGGCATTAGCATTATATGAAACACTTTTAAGCGTATCGTGACTGGTATTATTTACAAATGTATTTGTACCGGTAAAATCATACATTTTCAACCTGAACTCTGCACCAATAAAACGGTTAGTGTTTATCCGTAAATGATACCGGTATTGGCCCAAAAAACGAAATCCTTTTAATGAATTTGCCTGGTATGAATAAAAAGGGGTTTTTAATAAAAAAGACAACTCGGTAAAATATTCACTTCGTTTACTAAAGCGGCAACCAAAGCCGGCACCTATCGCCATTTGTGGTTCCCCTAACCCAAGAGGATTAAAGGAGAAATATTTTTCACCTTTATCAAGCCCTTGTGTAGCTGTTTTGTTTTTTTTAGACTGTGCTCCTGCAAACAGGTTAAGTAAACAAAGGAATATTACAAAGATTTTTTTCAAGTAGCAAAGTAGTTTATCTGATCGGTTAGATGCAGGTAAGGATACTTTTGCTGCATGCTTTGTAAAATATTCCAATACTTTAATTTAAAAGCCTGGTGAGCCACCGAAGTTTCATTAAAGGGTTTATGGTTGATAGCAGCATTAATTTCATTGATCTGTTTCATCAATTCCTGCGAAGTTTCGTCAATACAGGCAGTAACAAATTTTTCCCACACATAATTGGTGGCTGCATAGTTAGGATGTACCATATCTTCTGCAGAAAAACGATAATCCCGTAGATCATCAATTACCAGTTCGTAAGCAGGGAAGTAAAATACGTTTTCAAAATGTTCTGCAGCTGCATGTACGGCATTTATAAGTGCAGCTTTACTCCGGTTGTTTTCAACAAAGCCTTCCCGTAAATGCCTTACCGGGCTAATGGTAAAAATTATTTTTATAAATGGATTGAATTGATGCAACTCTGCAATAGTGGTATGCAATAAATCTATTACTTCTGCATTAGTAAGCAGTCTTCTGTTAAACCAATCTGCCGGTGCTTTGTGATTGTTGGCAGCAACATTACCAGTTTTTGCATTAGCTGCTTTGCCGGTTAACTCATATACCCATGCCGAACCCAGAGTAATAATTACAGTATCCGTTTCTTTTAAATAGTGGTGTGCAGTATTGGTGGAAGTATTTATTTTTTGCACAGCGTCTTCTTTTGTAGTTCCTGAAAAACGGCTGTGGTGCTGCCAGCTATGGTAACCTTCGTTTAAATAAAATAGATCATTTTCAGTAATAACTTTATTATCGATGTAGTTTTCCACCGCCTCTTTTACACTTACGGGATTAAATAATATGCCATTAGGATTTTGTAATACTGAAAATTTATGTGTCACTAATTTATCGCCGATATTTTCGGTAAAGCAGCTACCAAGCAGCAATAATTTATGCCGGTGATTTATTTTTTGAGACAAATGCTTTGGAGAAAACTCTATGTGAAAATCCATGCCACAAATTACACGAATTACTTTACACGAATTACACTAATTGCACAAACCTGCCTGCCGGCAGGCAGGTTACACGAATATTGATGCTGCCATCCTGCTGCATTCCTGTAAAGCATCCATGTTTATAGCGGGCAATATTTTCTTTTCTTCAAAATAAGGAATCATCAATTCCGAATCCATATTACCCACCAGTTCATCATCAGCCATGGGGCAGCCGCCAATGCCTTTTAATGCACCATCAAAACGCAGGCAGCCGGCTTGCAAAGCAGCATCCACTTTTTCTTTCCAGTTTAGCGGTGTGGAATGTAAATGCACACCAATTTCTACTTCGGGTAAAGCATTAACGAGGTATTCTGTTACACTGCTTACCTGTGCCGCAGTTGCCAGCCCAACAGTATCTGCCAGCGAAATTATCTTAATACCCTTCGCCACTAATTTATTCACCCACTCAAAAACAATTGTTTCATTATACACATCGCCATAAGGATTGCCAAACCCCATGGAAATATATACCACCAGTTCTTTATTATTTTTTACACAAAGGTTTTGTATGGCTTCCACCCTGTTTAATGATTCTGCTATTGTTGAATTGGTATTGCGCTTTTGAAATGTTTCTGATACTGAAAAAGGGAAACCCAAATAAGTTATTTCATCATACATTACCGCATCTGTCGCACCACGTTCATTTGCAATAATGGCAAGCAATTTTGTATTCCCGGTTCCTAATTCCAAATTACCAATTACATCTTTTGTGTCTGCCATTTGCGGTATAGCTTTTGGCGAAACAAAACTTCCAAAATCGATGGTATCAAATCCCACTTTTAATAAAGCATTGATGTAGTCTATCTTTTTTTGCGTTGGAATAAACTGTGGCCAGCCCTGCATGGCATCACGGGGGCATTCAATAAGTTTTGTTTTTTTACTCATGTAGAGGCTGCATAGATTTGATGTGCTGGGAAAACCGTAACTGGGTATCACCTGATTCCATTCAAAAAAAGATTTAGTAAAAACTGCAATTCAGCTACCCTTTTATTGTATTAATTCCCAATCTACAAAAATCCATTTGCATTTTTTGCAAAAAAATAAAAAAAATACTACAAACAGGTAACAAAAAGTTGCACACACTGATTATTAATGAGAGCCTGTATTTATCAATTAGTAATAGTACAATCAACAATATAGTTTTGAGTTATCAAACAAATTTTATCACCCTAAAATATAATTATGAAAAAGATTATTTCGCATTGCCTGGCAACAACTGTACTTTTTGTTGTGGAGTTGCAAAAAAGATATCCCAGACAAAATAACATATTCCCCACCTACTATAAAATTAAATACTGCTGCATTAGAGTTTGTTCAGCTTCCTGTTGGCAGGTATTTTATTGACAAAAATTCGGCAACCGCTTTTTCTAACTCTTACAGAGTTAGAAAAAGCATTTTTGAAACCTTATTTCACTGAGTAAGAGTAGGCAGGAATAAAGTATTTTTTTATAACCAATAGAAGAATATAAAAAAAATAAAATATTTTATTGCAAATAATTTGTAGTTTGACATGCTGCATTTATAGTCGACATTTTTATCAGATTTTAATATTTAAATAAAATGATCACTTACCGGTTAGCAACTTATGAGGATAATCAACAATTGATCGGGTTAACTGCCAGCACCGGCATGATGGGAGAAACCGCTTTGCGTATTGACCGAAAACCAGATTTTTTCAGCCTGCTTAAAATGCGTGGTGAGACCAAAGTATTTATAGCCTTAGATGGCGAAACTATTATAGGTTCCCTCTGTGTTACGCTTCAACAGGTTTATGTAAATGGCCGGATTTTCCCGCTGCAATATATCGGCGACTTTAAAGTTGCAGCAGCATACCGAAACAAAGGTATTGGGTTACAACTGTGTAATAATATGGCAGATTATGTGATAGCTGTTGGAGCAGACCTGGCTTTTCTTAATGTATCAAAAGGCAATACCAAACCCATTTCATTTTTTAAGAACAGGCCGGGTGTCCCGGATTTTGAAAATATCGGGATCTTTAATATTCACCAGTTCATTGGTAAAAAAAAGAAGGCCTTTCATCCTCGTTATAAAATTGAAGTAGTAGCAGCTGATGAAGAAACAATTACGTTTTTAAACTCGTATTACAGTAAGTACGAAATGGGCAGTGTGATAACAAAAGAAAAGCTGGATGGCACCCAGGTTTTTACAATACTGGAAGATGATAAGATTATCGCTGCCATGTGTTTAATAGACACCATGCAGGTAAAACAAAATGTAGTAACAAAACTGTCATGGAAAATGAGATACCCGCTGAAGATCATAAATGCCACGGGCAGTTTATTGGGGATCTCGAAAATGCCTTTGTTGAATGAGCCGGTTCGGATGATGTACATTAAATATTTAGCGGTAAATAACCGGGAAAAACAAATAGTAAGATTACTTATTAATCATGCCCGCAATATTGCGTATGAAAAGTTATATTCTTTTGTTTCGATCGGCTTACATCAAAGAGATCCTTTAAATTCCAGTTTTGCAGGTTTACTCAAGCTGACTGTTAATTCAGTAGGCATGTTGTTGAGCATTAAGAACAACAAAGCACTTATTGAAAAAGTGAAACAGGGAGTTCCTTTTGAAGATTATTCATTGGTTTAAAATATAAAAACTTTTTACATAAAACCTAAAATCAAAAATTATGGAGACGCTTCAACCAGCAACAATGACCATGGAAGAGTTCAATGTTATTTCTGATGTTTTTTCCCAGGCCATCACCGGCGAACTGATTGGCATGTCGAATTTTGCATCACTGGCAGATACCATTGATGACCCCCACGAAAAGATGGAAGCCGTAGAACATGCCAACAGCGAACGCATGCATGCAGAAGGATTCATGGCTTATGCAAAAAAGAAAACCCTTAAAATAAACATCAATATGCATGGCCCTTATTGGGGAAATGTACGTAAACAATTTTTGTCCTATGCCGCCAAAAAAGATTTTATTGCCTGCCTCATTATCCAGGAAGTGATATTGGAATCATTTGCGGTATCTATGTACACCGATGTGGGTAATGCCTTAGGCGGTGAGGCCGGAAAGCTGTTTCACAATATTGCTGAAGAAGAAAAAGAGCATCTTGAACATTCTTCCGATATACTGCGGGCAGAATTGAAAAAAGACCCGGAAGCCTTTATAAAAAAATTTGAAGAGATCCATGTTAATTGCATGACCATTCTTGCAGAGTTTACCGCTACAACCGACCTGCGTGGCCATTGCGGTGTATGTAACGGCGATTGCATGAAAGGTGCATTGCATCATATCGGGCTTGATGTTACTGTCATGCGTGGCAATGCACTGGCATTATATGCTAGGGCGCTGGACAATATTGGAATACCAGGTGAAAAATCAATTATATGGATAGCCCGTCTGCCAGCATAGATTTTGCCATTATAGGACACCAGGATAGCTGGCAGCATATCACTGCCCTTATCCATAATATGCGTATGCCTGAACAGGAGAAGCTGTCTATTGAAAAAATAAAAGGCATATTTTCTTTTATTCCGCCCAGGGACATTTTTAGAATAAACGTATTATCAAAAACAGGTACCGAAGTAAATGGTGTATATATTGAAACCTTTATTGACCCTGATAAACTGGGTGCAGCATATACCAGGGCCAATATAAGTAAAGTGATGAATGCTGTGTTGTTTGCAAAAAAGATGGGTGCAAAGATTGTTACCTTGGGTGGCTTTACATCCATCGTACTGGAGGGAAACCTGGATGCTTTACCGACGGGTGAAACAAAATTTACAACCGGTAATACCCTTACAGCTGCCTATATTGTAAAAGGAATAGAACAGGCGGCGGTGTATCGTGATATTAACCTGGCGGAATCTTCTGTATTAATAATAGGCGCTACGGGTGATATTGGAATGGCCTGTACCCGTTACCTGAAAAATAAAGTGAAAAAACTATTGCTATCAGCCCGCAATCAGCTACGCCTGGAAAGATTAGCACAGGAGTTGATAAAAGATAAAATTGATGTTGGATATTCTGTAAACCTGCAGAGCCTGATTCCTGAAGCCGACATTATAATCGGGGTGGCAAGTTCAACAGGAATGGAACTGGTCGACTGTAAAAAGAATGTTTTGATCTGTGATGCAGGTTATCCAAAAAATTTAGAGACCGGTTTGCAAGAACACAATGACCGTAATTTATTTCATGGAGGTATGGGCCAGATAAGCCGGGGGTATAGCTTCAGCCCCGATTATACAAACAGCATGTACCATCATGGAGCACCGCATATTTCACATGGTTGTGTACTGGAAGCCATAGTACTGGCCATGGAAAATAAATTTGAAACCTACTCAGCCGGTAAAGGAAATATTACCATTGATAAAATGGAAGCTATTTATAATTATAGTCTTAAGCACGGAGTTGTAGTTGCTCCCTTTTACAACGCAAACGGGTTATGGCAAAATGAGCCAGTCGTAAATAAACAATTCATCTAATGGAAAAAGACCAGGTCGCATTATCAAAATTAGTGTTTACCCATAATTGGGAAGACCCCGAAAGTGATCATGCCGCATTGCAAATAAAAAGCAATGATGCCGTTCTTGCCATTACATCCGGCGGATGTAATGTGCTGGGCTTTTTATTATTGGATCCCGGGGTTATTTACAGCATTGATATCAACCCGGCTCAATCATATTTACTCGAACTTAAAATAGCCGCCATTAAATGCCTCAGCTTTGATGAATTCATTGCCTTTGCCGGGTTAAAACCCCACGACGATCGCCTGACCCTGTTCCAAAAAATTAAAATGCATTTAAGTGAAGAGGCACTTTCCTTTTGGAACAGTAAACAAAAAATATTAGCTAAAGGATTCATCATGCAGGGCAAATATGAGCGGTTCATCCAAATAGCAGGAAAATTCATCAACCTGCTACAGGGTAAAAAAAGGGTACAGGGACTGCTAATGGAAAAATCGAAAGAAGAACAGGAAAATTATTTTGACAAAATATGGGATACCCGGCGCTTTCATTACCTGTTTAAAATACTGTTCAATAAAAGGATGCTGGCCAAACGTGGCCTTGTGGCAGATTATTTTCATTTTGATGATGGAAGCAAGTCTTTTGCGGAAAGTTTTTATAACCGTTCTAAAAAAGCATTCAGAAATATCCCGATCAAAGGAAATTATTTCTTATCGCTATACCTGCTGGGTAAATACAGGAACTGCGATGAAGTACCGGCTTATTTAAAAAGAGAGAATTTTGAAATAATAAAATCAAGGATCGACAGAATAAAGATCAGTACATCAGAAGCACAGGGATGGATAGATTCGATGCCGGATAAAAGCATTGATTGTTTTGCCTTATCTAATATTTGCGAACTAATGAGCGACAGGGATACCAACCGTTTGTTCACCGGCGTTCTCCGCACATCCCGTAGCAACGGCAGGGTAATATTCCGCAACCTGATGATACCCCGTGATGTTCCGGATGCCTTAAAAGACCAGATTGTAAAAGACGAACCATTAAGCAGGTATATTTACGATAATGACCGTTCTTTTGTTTATGGAAAAGTAGCGGCTTACAACATTCTTAAAAATGATAAATGACAGAGTTGTATCCCATACCGGCAAAGATCAACGGCTTATTGATCATAGTATGCACGGCGCTGTACTTTTTTCTTTTATACGCAGGCGTTCATACGCAGCCCATTGGCTATAAACTATTACTGGGGTTGGCCTTTGCCATTGTGATGATACCGGTTTATTCGCTGATGCATGAGTCGGCTCACAATGCACTTCACCCAAACCCGGCATGGAATATTTATTTAGGCCGCTGGCTTTGTTGTTTGTTTATTGTTTCCTCCAGCTTTTTTCGTCATTGTCATTTAAAGCATCACAAAAAAAATAGAACAGATGAAGAAATGTGGGACCTCTACTATGAGCACCAGAATAAATGGTTGCGGTATGGAAATCTCTACCTGATGATGATCGGGGTTGGTTACCTGGCTTGCTGGTTATCTGTCATACTTTTTGCCATAGCACCCAGACTGGTAAATGCACCGCTTTTTAAAAAGCATACTGAAGTAAAAGGTTTTTTAGATGGCATTGATGACAAACGTAAATTAAAAGTGGCGCAAGTGGAATGTATTGTGGTCATTATTTTCCAGGTAATATTACTTTACTTCCTGCACTGGGACCTTTTTACCTGGTTCATTTTTTATTTAATGCATGGCTTTGCCTGGTCATCGCAGAACTATGTCAACCATGCTTTTAGTCCAAGGGATATTATCAACGGGGCACACAATTTAAAAGTGCCGGTATGGTTAACCCTGGTTTATTTAAATTTTAATATTCACCTGGCTCATCATCAAAATCCCAAAATTCCATGGCTCTATTTACCCAGGTTTATAAAATCCGGTAAAGAACGGATCTCCTTCTTTAAAAATTACCTACGCTTGTGGAAAGGCCCGAGGCTCACAAAAGAAGATGCGCCAAAATAGTTCAGCTACCTTGTTTTATTGCTTCATATAAAATAATACCAGTGGCAACAATCACCTCCAAACTTTTAAAATTCATAGGCATGGAATTTTACTTTACGGTATTAAAAAAATATTGCAATAAAAAAAGGTCTTACTTTCACATTTCTCTTTTAAGTAGCCGCAAACATTCATTTGCCTGTTTTACTGTTTATCATTTCATAAACAACAAACTAATTATGTTACTAAAACTTCAATCATGAAAAAAATCATCCGCCTGTTTTCAATCAGCCTGTTCTTACTATCCTGCAACAGTTATTACAAAGTACTCACAGTACAAAACCCTGCCGGTACAGCATGTAAACAAGCCATTGATATGAAGAACAGGTATTTTATTTTTCACAGTGACAGCGCTGTATATGCCATGGAAGATATATCATTGACAAATAACAATACAGAATTAAAATACAGGCTGGCTGAACTGCCGACGGCACACATGCTGCATTTGAATAACAGTAAAACTAAAAAATTTAAATACAGTACCGGCAAGGGAGAATATGACGAGTCTTCCGTTTTAAATGAAATACATATTTATGCAGACGGTGCTACTGCCTCAGCATCCGGAACGAATGAAATTGCCGTTGCAAAACTGACAAAATTAGAGATCCTTGAAAAAGACAAAGCTAAAACCCGTAAAAAAAGAGCCGTTGCATGGGGGATTTCAACGGCAGGAATAATTGTCGTTGGGGCGCTGATTATTGAATCCAGCGTAAAAAAAATAAAATTATAAATGGCAGTTATTTTCTTTGTTTCACTACCTCATACAAAATTATCCCTGTAGCAACACTCACATTCAAACTTTCAAAATCCCCGGGCATGGGGATTTTGATTTGCTCATCGCAAATCTTCATCAAGGCAGGATAAATACCTTTTTCCTCGCCACCCATAACTATAGCACAAGGCTCAGTAAAATTGCAATCGTAAATATTTTTTTCTGCTTTCATTTCGCTGGCAAAAACTTTAATGCCATTTAAATGCAGCTCATCAACTGCTTTCATTAAACTGTTTACCCTGCACACAGCAATCTGTTCCAATGCACCTGCCGATGTTAAAATTGCATCTTCATTTAAAGCCCCTACTCCTTTATCAGGAATAATAATGGCATTAACACCAAAACTAAAAGCACTCCTTGCTATCCCGCCAATATTTCTTATATCAGTAATGCCATCTAAAATTAAAAACAAAGGTACCTGGCCATTTTCCACCACAAACGAAATTACATCCTGTAAATTCTGGTACTGCACTTTTGCAATTACCGCTACACAACCTTCGTGATTGTGTACATTAAAATTATTCAACTTTTCTACCGGCACTTTGTTAATGGGTACAAGGTTTTCATCCGCCAGTTTTTTTATCTCGTCAATCACTGCGCCATGTACAGTACTCTGCAGGTAGATCCGTTCTAACTGTTTGCCATTTTGCATAGCTTCTATTACGGCCTGCCTGCCGGTAACCAGCGTGTTTTTTTTGGGGCGATGTTGTTGTTGTCTGAAATTTTTCACCTTTCAAAGTTAAGTTTAAATACTGCTAACAAAAAACCCTCTCTGTTACGAGAGGGTTTTTATTTTTTCTGTACAGAATTACTTTAATCCAAATACTTTTTTTACTTCTTTAACTGCATCCAGTTTTTCCCAGGTAAACAATTCTACTTTTTTCTTAATTGATTTACCATCAGGAGAAGTGAATGTTTTTTCCACCACTTCATTTTTACGTCCCATATGCCCGTAAGCAGCAGTTTCGCTGTACATTGGGTTACGCAATTTCAAACGCTGCTCAATAAAATACGGACGCATATCAAAGCAAGACATCTTCATAATAGCATCAGCTATTTGCCCGTCGGTAAGGTTTACTTTAGCAGTACCATAAGTAACTACATTAATTGATGTAGGTTGTGCCACACCAATTGCATAACTAACCTGTACCAAAACCTCACTGCATAAGCCGGCTGCCACCAGGTTTTTTGCTATATGCCTTGTTGCATATGCTGCACTCCTGTCAACTTTACTGGGATCTTTACCGCTAAAAGCGCCACCACCATGGGCACCTTTACCACCATAAGTATCTACAATAATTTTACGGCCTGTTAAACCAGTATCTCCATGCGGACCACCAATAACAAACTTACCGGTTGGGTTTACATGGTACTTAATTTTATTGTTAAACAGGTGAGCATATTTGGGATACTTTGCTTTTACCCTTGGTATCAGAATATTAATGATATCTTTTTTAATTTTAGCCAGCATGGTTTCATCTTTTGCAAAATCATCGTGCTGTGTACTTACCACTATTGCATCAATACGTACCGGTACATTATTGTCATCATACTCTAATGTAACCTGGCTTTTAGCATCCGGACGCAAATATTTTATCGCTTTATTTTCCCTTCTTAATGCGGCCAGCTCTTCCAGTAATTTATGAGCAAGATTTAAAGCCAGTGGCATATAATCTTCTGTTTCGTTAGTGGCATAACCAAACATCATTCCCTGGTCGCCTGCACCTTGCTCTTCTTTTTTCTTCCTGTCAACACCCTGGTTAATATCGCCGCTTTGTTCATGAATAGCAGAAAGAATACCACAGCTGTTGGCTTCAAACATATATTCGCTTTTGGTATAGCCGATTTTACGTATTACACCACGTGCAATTTCCTGCACATCTAAATAAGCTTTACTCTTTACCTCGCCGGCTAAAACCACCTGACCGGTTGTAACCAAAGTTTCGCAGGCCACTTTACTTTGTGGGTCAAAAGCTAAAAAATTATCAATTAAAGCATCGCTGATCTGGTCAGCAACCTTATCGGGATGTCCCTCACTTACAGACTCTGATGTAAATAAATACGGCATATTATTTTTTTTAAGATTGCAAAGATAAGGGTGTGGGTTGTAAACAACAAAGTCCTCCGCAATTATTGGAGGACTTATGCACTTATCTTAATAAATAATGTTTTAAATTTTTGAATAGACTAGCCTTAACCTCATTTTGTAATTAGCATTGGTACCACTTCCTACTTTTACACGGCCACTTGCCAAACGGTTGGGGAAAGGAATAATTGCATTAAAGTATTGAGGATAATTAAGGTCGTAAGGGGCAAATAGCCTTAAGGTATAATTTGGTGTATGCTTTGTTACTATTTGTTGTACATACCGGGTGATATTGAAATTGTAATATTTAATATCATTACCAAAAACATCTTTTTTACTTCTTTTATATCCACCAAAAGTTAAAAAGTCAATATTGGCTCCACCTGATGAATTAAAAGGGAAATAGGTATTGATTTTATAATCCGGGTCGTAGCTGGCATTGGGGTTCAGATCAAAATAAATGGCTTTCCATTTATCTGTAGCAGTTGTGGTTGTATCTTTTATATCAAGATATAGATAATCTGGGGCACGTAGATAAGGCTCACTTACTGGGGCAGATGGTATTTCCTCTATAATTACTTCGGCACGGTGAATTACCCTGTTAGAAATATTCTCCAGACCCTGGAATTTTAAATTAGCATAGGTACCCGGTGAGGTTTGCAAATAAATATCGGTAGCTGCAGGCGTGGAAACCGGATATCCGGCCCTGTTTCTTATAATATTATTTGCTGTTGCCGATGGTGAAATTGCAGATGGATTACTGGAGGTATTTACTCTGAATGCCGAATATACCGTATCAACAGCACCGCCATTTTTACGCCTGAAATGTACTTCCAGTTTAGATGAACTATCTGAAAAATTGGTATATAGTAAAACATTACCGCCACCATTGGCAATTACAGCAATCCCTTTTTGAAATGTTCTGAAGGCAGAATCAGTACGGAAATGGTTGTTACCTGTTACAAGCGTATCTCTTGTAAATAAGGAGGTAGCAAAAGCATTGGATAGTTTAATGCGGATTTGATTTTTTACAGAATCCTTTTTATTGGCATACACTACATAATTACCCAGTGCAGCAATATTAACAGTAGTACTTCCTATAAGTCCCCCGGTTGTTGAAGGTGCAAAATTTACATCTCTCGATTGGTATAAAGAATCCCATTTGCCACCAGTATTAAGCGCCACTTCCCTTACCTGCAAGTCGAGCGGTAATGTGCTGTCTCCCCAATTTCCTTTGTAACTCAGGCAAAGCACAAGAGAGTCGAAACCAACAATAGTATCGTTTGCATTACCGTAATAATATGGAAAAAAACCTGGCTTGAATTGAGCATAAATATTTGCCACCGTGGTACCAAATAAAGGATCGTTGCTTATTTTGCCTAAGGCATGATCGTCGCTGTTATTTATAATTGTGGTATCGGGATTAAATATGCCCTGGGTAGCATCTATTGTAATTAAAGTATCAAATGTATTTACATTATCCACGGCAGGTAAAAGGTCGCTGCCAATATCTGTTGTATCTAATTTACTACAGCCGTAATTTAAAAGAGAAAGAAACAATAATGCAGTTATTGCTATCGACAGAATACGTTTTTGCACAAAAATAAATTTAATAAAAGGTATTAGTTTTTTCTACTTGGCAAGGTCGGCATATAATTGCAAATAGTCTGTTAAATCACTTTCAGCATTATACTTCAATATTTTTTTGCCTTTTACTTTCGAAAATTCTTCGGCCAATTTTTTATCAACTTTTTCCGATCCGAAAGTAACAGCATCTGCAAATGTTGCACCACCTCTGAACATTGCCACGTTATTATTATCTTTAAATGACTCCAGTTCTTTTTTAGTTACGTAATCGTTTATTGTTGCCAGCTTAAAAAAATCGACACCAAGCTTTTCTTTAAAAGAAGTTTCGCCGATGGTGTACACCACTTTGCTGTTTCCAAAAACAGGTTCCTTTTTATAGGCATTTTTAATAAACATTGGGATCAAACCGGTCATCCAGCCACTACAATGAATAATATCAGGGGGCCAGCCAAATTTTTTCACCGTTTCTAAAGCGCCTTTACAAAACAGCACTGTTCTAAGTCCATTATCATCAAACCATTTTTCTTTTTCATCATGAAAAACAGATTTGCGTTTAAAATAATCTTCATTATCCAAAAAATAAACCTGCAGCCTTGCATTAGGTAACGATGCCACTTTAATCATTAATGGATAGTCATCGCTGTCAATAGACACATTAATACCCGATAAACGTACCACTTCATGTAAACGATGCCTTCTTTCGTTAATAGTACCAAAACGTGGCATTATACACCTTACTTCCATTCCACTGTCATTCGACTTTACCGCCAGTTTATTCACCATCTCTGCAAAATCTGTAAGCTCCAGGTAAGGTGACATCTCGTTGGCAATGAATAAAATTCTTTTCTTTGTAGACATTTGCGCTGTATTAATGATGTTGGTTAATTTTTTAAAGGAGTGCAAAAGTACGATTTTTTTTTGGGAAATTGAGACGCCATAAGCATTTGAAGTCTAATAATTGATAAAATGATACTCGTTAAAAAAATTGAAGAGCTCCGTTTTTTCCTTACACAAATGAGAGAAAAGGGCAATACTATTGGCTATGTACCTACAATGGGAGCACTGCATCAAGGTCATATTTCATTAATCACTAATTCAAAGAGCACCAACCCTATAACTGTATCCAGTATTTTTATCAATCCAACCCAGTTTAACGACCCTAAAGATTTTGAAAAATACCCTGTAACGCTGGAAAAAGATATAGCCATTTTGGAACAGGCAGGATGCGAT
Source organism: Ferruginibacter sp. (assembly GCA_017983695.1). Classification (GTDB taxonomy): domain Bacteria; phylum Bacteroidota; class Bacteroidia; order Chitinophagales; family Chitinophagaceae; genus Ferruginibacter. The sequence goes on along the minus strand of JAGOAX010000013.1, from coordinate 7,305 downwards.
ATATTGTTTCTTCCTTCGGTTGCAGAGATGTACCCAACTGCTTTGAATAACCAGCAACTGTACGATCTTGGGTATCTGGAAACAGTTTTAGAAGGCAAATACAGGCCGGGACATTTTCAGGGGGTTTGCCAGGTAGTGCACCGTTTGCTGCAAATTGTTGAGCCGGATAATTTATTTCTCGGGCAAAAAGATTACCAGCAATGTATGGTAATAAAAAAGCTGATTGAACTGGTAAAATTGAAAGTTAATGTAATTGTTTGTACTACTTTAAGGGAAGATGATGGCCTTGCAATGAGCAGCAGAAATATGCGTTTAAATAAACAGGAAAGGGAAAAGGCAGTTAAGATTTATGATACCCTTGCATTCTTGAAAAGGGAAATTAAACCCAGCTATGTTGAGGACATAAAGGAAAGAGCTTTACAATATTTAGCAGCCGAAGGCTTTAAACCAGACTATGTAGCAATTGCCAGCGCAAACAACCTGGAACTTATAGAGTACTGGGATGGTAAAGAAAACATTGTTGCACTTATAGCAGCATATTTAAATGAAGTGCGGCTCATCGATAACATGTTACTCAATTAAAATTGTATCATTATCACCGGTTAATACAATCTTTTAAATAATCTATTGTAATTTGTAACCTGTATGCAAAAACGGTTGATCTCAATACTTAAGTTCGGTTTTTTTTTGGGGCTTGGCATTTTTTTGGTGTGGTGGAGTATTCACAAACTTCCTGATGACCAGTATGAAAAATTTATTACAGCACTTAAAACTGCAGATTATTTACTCTTAGTTCCTGTTTTTTTTATTTTATCCGCAAGTCACTTAAGCAGGGCATTACGCTGGAGAATACTAATGGGCTCAATGGGATATAAGCCCCGGTTAAGCAATACCTTTTGTGCCGTAATGATAGGCTATCTTGCAAATTTTGCTTTTCCCCGCCTTGGAGAAGTTTTAAAATGTACCATACTTGGTAAATACGAAAAAGTACCAGCCGATAAATTAGTAGGCACAATATTGGTGGAAAGGGCTGTTGACTTATTATCGTTTGCAATAATAATAGTTATATCATTACTTACACAGGCAAAAATTGTGGGGGCGTACACAAAGGCAACAATCAATGAACACATTCTTTCGGGAAATAAAACTGATATAATAATACGTTTTGTAATTATTACAGTTATTGTGTTAGGTGTTTACCTGGCATCCCGGTATATTTTTAAAAAATACCACCACATAAAATTTATCGATAAAATTAAAGGCATAATTAAAGGCATTGTTGAAGGTTTACTTAGTGTAAAAAACTTAAAAAATAAATGGCTGTTTATCTTTCACAGCATTTTTATTTGGACCTGCTACCTGGTTGGCACTTATGTAGGTTTTCATGCTATAAAAGAAACAGCGGTGCTGCCTGTGCTGGCGGCATTTCCTGTTTTAGTATTTGGAACTGTAGCCACAATTATTACACCAGGCGGCATTGGTGCTTACCCTGAGCTTTTAATGAAAGCCATGCTTTTATATAATATTGAGGAAGGCTTTGGTAATGCCAATGGAATGCTGCAATGGTCAGCACAATTTTTAATAACACTTGTAGTAGGCTTTATTTGCTTAGCCCTATTACCCTACATAAACAAAACAAAAAATGAAAGCAGTAAGCTCAATACCCAATAAAATTTTTACACTGGCAGGTTTACAATCCCAGTTAAAACGCTGGCGTTTACAAAATAAAAAAATTGTTTTCACCAATGGTGTGTTCGACATTTTACACGAAGGCCATATTGCCTCGTTAAGTGAAGCCGCCGCTCTCGGACATATTTTAATTGTGGGTGTAAATGCAGATGCATCTGTAAAAAGATTAAAAGGCGAAAGCAGGCCCGTTAACAATGAAAATTCCAGGGCTTTAATACTGGCATCACTTGTACTTACAGATGCCATAGTAATTTTTGAAGAAGACACTCCCTTAAATTTAATAACTGCAATACTTCCCGATGTACTGGTAAAAGGCGGCGATTATACCTTGGAACAGATCGTTGGGGCCAAAGAGGTAATGGCCAATGGCGGCGAAGTAAAAATTGCGGCTATACTGGAAGGTTTTTCCACCACATCAATCATCGAAAAAATGAAGCAGCAATAATACCCGGAACAACAAAATTCATTATAACTTAATATTGAATTTATATTCCGGTTACACTAATCCTTTTACTTTCGTTAAAAAAATAAAGTGCCCAGGCAAAAAACAATTATACGGGATATCAGCTGGCTTTCTTTCAACAGTCGTGTATTACAGGAAGCCGCCGACGATACGGTTCCATTAAGGGAAAGGATTCGTTTTTTGGGAATTTTTTCCAATAACCTTGATGAATTTTTCAGGGTAAGGGTTGCCACACTAAACAGGATGATCGCTATTGGGCATAAAAAAAATATGCACCTGGAAATTAATCCCAGTCTTATTTTAGAGGAAATACAGGAAAAGGTACTTGAACAACAGAAAGAATTTGAACGTATCTGGAATGAAATTTTAAGAGAGTTAAAAAAGCAAAAAATATTCTTACTGAATGAGAAAAAAATAAACCGGGTTCAACAAAAATTTGTACTCGATTATTTTAATGAAGAAATTCGCAGCAATATTGTTCCGCTGATGATGGAAAGTATTCCTGCCTTTCCAACATTAAGCGATAAATCCATTTACCTTGCCTGCACCCTTTCTAAAAAAGATAAAAGCATCGCTAAAAAATTTGCGTTGGTATCTGTACCGGCAAGGCGTTTACCACGTTTTCTTATTCTTCCATCCAAACAAAATGAAAAGCATATCATTTTGCTGGAAGATATTATCCGTTTTTGCCTGCCCAATATTTTTTCTTTTTTTGGATACGATACTTTTTCATCTGCCATTATTAAAGTAACCCGAGATGCAGAAATTGATATCGATAATGATGTGTCCACTTCACTGATACAAAAAATTGAAAAGGGTTTAAAAAACCGAAAGAAAGGAAAAACTGTACGCTTTGTATACGACAAAGATATTGATGCCGCTTTACTTGCCTATTTGGTAAAACGCCTGGGGCTTACGCATAAAGACAACCTTATTGCCGGCGGAAGGATACATAATTTTAAAGATTTTATGGATTTCCCGGAATCAGTATTTGCAAAAAAGAGTACCCGTAAAAAACCTTTTTTACACCCGGCATTAAAAAATGTAAACCGCATTACTGATGTAATTTTACAAAAAGATATACTGCTGAATTTCCCTTACCACAGTTTTAATACAGTAATTGATCTGTTACGGGAGGCTGCCATTGACGCTGATGTGGTAAGTATTAAAATTACCTGTTACCGGCTTGCGCCACGTTCAAAAATAATTAATGCCTTAACCAATGCTGTACGTAATGGTAAACAGGTAACTGTAGTATTGGAATTAAGGGCAAGGTTTGATGAAGAAGCTAACCTGGAGTGGAAAGAAGAGCTGGAAGAAGCCGGCGTAAAAGTTTTACTGGGTGTACCAAATTTAAAGGTTCATGCCAAGCTTTGCTTAATAACAAAGATGATAAACAGCAAGCCCGTGCATTATGGTTTTGTAAGCACTGGCAACATGAATGAAAAAACAGCTACTCTTTATGGCGATCATTGTTTGCTTACTGCCAATAAAAATATTATGGCCGATGTAAAGCGTATTTTTCATTACCTGGAGTTACCCAAAATGCGTCCGCATTTTTTAAAGGCCTGTAAAACATTAATGATAAGTCCTGCCGGAATGCGCAAGCAACTGATGCAGCTGATTACAAAAGAAATAACCTATGCCAAAGCAGGTAAGCCGGCTACCATTACCTTAAAACTAAATTCGTTAAGCGATGAATTGCTTATTAATAAATTATATGATGCTGCAAATGCAGGTGTAAAGATTGACCTGGTAATAAGAGGTATCTTTTGTATGCTTACAGAAAATAAAAAATTTAAAGAAGTATACGCCATAAGCCTTGTCGATGAATACCTTGAACATGCCAGGGTAATGATCTTTAATAATGGTGGTAAGGAAAAGGTTTTTATATCCAGCGCCGACTGGATGGTACGCAATATCGACCATCGTATAGAAGCTGCCTGCCCAATTTTTGAAAAATCTATCCAACAGGAATTAAAAGATATCATCCAGATACAATTAAGCGATAATATTAAAGCAAGAATATTGGATAATGAGCTCAGTAACCAGTATGTAAATCCACGCAATACCAAAAAAGTACGCAGCCAGCTGGAAACCTATAACTACCTGTACAAAAAATTACTGCCCGGTTAATTAGTTTATTGGTTTACTGGTTTATTAGTAAATTCGTTTAAATGCGGGCTTGTACATTTGAAAATACCAATTAACTTATTAACCAATTAACTAATCAACAAAAGAATTGAAATTAGCAGCAATTGATATTGGCAGTAACGCAGCAAGGCTTTTAATTACTGAAGTAAATATTAACGAAAAAGGAACCCCGTCTTTTAATAAACTCAATTTAATACGGGTGCCGTTAAGGCTTGGATTTGATGTTTTTGAATCCAGCGAAATATCAAAAGCAAAGATTGGAATGGTAATGCAAACCATGAAGGCTTATAAGCATTTAATGAATGCCTATGGTGTGGAGCATTTAAAAGCTTGCGCTACCAGTGCTATGAGAGATGCAAAAAATGCAGGCGATATCATCCGCAAAATAAAAATGGAAACAGATATTGGTATTGAAGTGATCAGCGGAGACCTGGAAGCCAATTTGATTTATGAAAACCACGTGGCAGAAAACATGGACAAAGACCACAGCTATTTGTATATAGATGTGGGTGGTGGCAGTACAGAGCTTTCTTTTTTCAGTAACAATATACTTACTTATAAAAAATCTTTCAATATCGGCACCATACGTTTGCTTAAAAATATGGTTACCGATAAACAGTGGGACGACATGAAAGAAACCCTTAAAGCCATTACCAAAGGACATAAAGAAGTGGTGGCGATTGGCACCGGCGGCAATATCAACAAAGTATTTAGTATGAGTAAGCGTAAAGATGGCAAACCACTTTCGCTGGAATTATTAAAAGATTATTACAAGGAATTAAGTAATGTTACTTTAGAAGAACGCATAAGCAAATACAGTTTACGGGAAGACAGGGCCGATGTAATTGTACCCGCCTTACAAATATATGTCAACGCCATGCGCTGGGCCACTGCCGAAGAAATTTATGTACCTAAAATTGGTTTGGTAGATGGATTGATACGGCATTTGTGGGAGGAGGTGAAATAAATTAAAAACTATTACTTTTACACCAGCGATGCTCCTCGGACTTGTTTTATTCTAATGCAGAGCCAACTCCATTTCGCTGATTTTATTAAACTTAATTTCAAATCATGTCTGCAGCTATAAAAGAAGTAAAAAAAGTAACTACCAACACTTTACAAAAAATGAAAGCCGCCGGAGAAAAGATCTCCATGATAACGGCATACGATTTTTCTTTTGCGTCTATTTTTGATGCCGCAGGCATTGATATAATTTTAGTTGGCGACAGTGCTAGTAATGTAATGGCAGGGCATACTACCACCCTTCCCATAACATTAGACCAGATGATCTATCATGCACAAAGCGTGGTAAGGGCAAGAGAAAGAAGCCTGATCGTTTGTGATATTCCATTCGGTTATTATCAATCCAATTCAGATATTGCGCTGGCATCTGCCATTAAGATAATGAAAGAAAGCGGTGCCAACACCGTAAAATTAGAAGGCGGTGAAGAAGTGCTGGACTCCGTAAAAAAAATTGTAAGTGCCGGTATTCCGGTTATGGGACATTTAGGGTTAACCCCGCAGTCCATTAATAAATTTGGTACCTATGTGGTAAGGGCAACCGAAGAACAGGAAGCCAATAAATTAAGAAAAGATGCTTTACTGTTGCAGGAAGCCGGGTGCTTTGCTATAGTACTGGAAAAAATTCCGGCAGTATTGGCAAAAGAGGTTACAGATAGTTTACACATTCCTACAATTGGTATTGGCGCTGGCGGCGATTGTGATGGTCAGGTATTGGTAATGCATGATATGCTGGGCATCAATACAGAATTTAAGCCCCGTTTTTTACGCCAGTATTTAAATATGAACGAACAGATAACAACTGCGGTAGGACAATACATAAAAGATATAAAAAGCAAAGATTTTCCCAACGAGAATGAACAGTATTAAACAATGAATAAAAAGTTTAGTATAATATTTATAGTCTTCGCAATTCTGTTCGGATGCTTCATGACAACTTGTGATACTAAACAAACAGCATCTTCAATTTTTACTGAAAACACAAACAAGTCTGATACAAGCATAATTTCTAAAAATATATTGACCGATTCGGCTGAAAGAAAAAAAAGGCTATACAGTTTAATAGCTGAAATTGATTCCTTGAAATTATTGAAAAGTAACTATTTCAATAAAGAAGACGAAATGCCAAAATATCCACGATACGATTCTCTTTTGATGAGATTGGCAACTATAGCTGAATTGGAAGAATTGACAAATAATAAGAGCCCAAAAATTCGTGTTTGTAGTTTTAACGCTTTACTATTAACCGATGTTAACTTTGAAGTTGTTCAAACTATCTTTCAAAAACATTTAAAGGATAAAGAGGCTTTTTTGCATTGGAGTGGTGGCTGTATTACAACAGTGCTGGTAAATGCTTACTTTTTAGATAGAATCTCAACTAAATTTAGTGCCACTCAAAGACTTCATTTTGAAAAAATTATGACTACGACAGAAAGTGGCGAACGTCTTTAAACTCCTTAATTTTATCCATTCTAAATACTGCAACATGAAATTTCTTGCCCAGCTAAAAATTCAAAAAAACAATAACGGTGTTTCCACAGGATTGGTTTGGCCAAAAGCCAAAGGCGAAAAAATAAATTCCTTCTCCCCTGTTGATGGAAAATTAATTGCTTCAGTTACCGGTGCAGATAAAACTAATTATGATGCTGTTATAAAAAAAGCACAACAGGCTTTTACCGAATGGCGCTTATGGCCTGCACCCAAACGTGGCGAAATTGTACGGCAGATCGGTGATGAACTAAGAAAGAACAAACAACCACTTGGCCAGTTGGTAAGTTACGAAATGGGCAAGAGCCTACAGGAAGGCCTTGGTGAAGTACAGGAGATGATTGACATCTGCGATTTTGCTGTGGGCTTATCACGCCAGTTGCATGGCTTAACCATGCACAGCGAAAGGCCGGGCCACAGGATGTATGAACAGTATCATCCTTTAGGAATTGTTGGTGTAATATCTGCGTTTAATTTTCCGGTTGCGGTAT
>JAGOAX010000021.1 GCA_017983695.1 Ferruginibacter sp. | reverse complement strand
CCAAACTAATCCTGGTTAATTCATCAATCATCTTAGGGTCTGTATTGCTTTGCATCATTGCCAGTTTTACTCCCACAATTTCCTGTGCAATACCATCGTGCAGTTCTCTTCCTATTCTTGCTTTTTCCTTTTCCTCCCCTTCAATAAAAGCATCAATGGCTATTTGTTTTTGTCGGGTTTTTTCAGTAGCAATTCGTTTTTTAGCCCTATTGTATAGCCATAAACCGATGAAGGCTGCGAGCATTACCAGTGCTGCCATTAAGTAATACAGGCGGTTTTTCTTTTGTTGTTCCAGCTGTACCTGGTATTGCAATAGCTGGTTCTTAAATTTTGATTCTGATTCGGAATAAGCCTGTGCATTTATTTTTGCATAATCAGTGGCCAACATTTTGTACGATGTATCCATGAATTTATATGCTTCTTTGTAGTTTTCTGCTCCAAATAAAACTTCGGCATACACTTGCATAATATGGGTTTTACTTTTTAAATCAACTGTAGGGTTAACAGCAATAAAATCTGCAGCTTCTTTAATTGTTGTATTTGCCAGCTCATGTTTACCAATTTGACTTAAGGACAGCGCATAAAAACTTAACCCCCCCAGGTAAGGTGTTGTAAATTTTCCTCTCGACAAATCAATTACTTTTTTATAATAAAAATTTGCACTGTCGTATTTTTTTTGAAAATGTAAACTTGTTGCCATCAACCGTAAAGTACGCAACCCATTATTGGTAACCAGCGAATCATTGTCCAGTATTTTCTGGTAGGCAATAGAAAAAACGGAATCAGCCGCTTTAAAATTTGGAGCATTTTTTTTTAAATACCCTTGGTCTAAATAGATGGCGCCAAGACCAGGGGCTATGCTTATGGTTCCATTATAATCATTTTCCTGCATGGCTAATTGCAATCCCCGCCTCCAGTTTTCTTCAGCTTTGGCCTTATCATCTAAAAAATATTGAGCCCGGCCTTTTAAGTACAAAGCGGAAATAAGCTGTTTGTTGTTTTTATTTTTTGTAAGCAGCTCAATGCTTTTATTACAAAAGGAGATTCCGGATTCGTATTCCTGTAACTCTATCTTTTTCTTTGCAATAAGATTATTCAATTCCGGGTTTGCGGCATCTTTAGATAAAGCGTTTTGAAGTTTTTGTAAAGCTACGGCTGGGTCAGCGATAGTGTCAAACTGCATGTAATTCTGCGCATGCGTAGTATAAAAAAAAAGGAAGTAAAAAAGTGCTAAGCAAAACCTCATACAAAATAATTTTTAATAGCCACGGCCACCAGTTTGGATAAAGTGCTTACACCAAACTTTTGCATAATGTTTTTCTTATGTGTATCTACCGTTGCCGAACTTAAAAAAAGTAGCTGTGCAATTTCTTCGGTTGTTAGCCCATCACAATATTTGCCCAGTATTTCTAATTCCCGTTTTGTTAAGGCATCTTTCAAATAATACTCGCTATTAATGCTAACTTTAATGGTTGATGTATTAATATAATTAACTGCCTCTGAAATGTATTTTTTATTGTTTTCAATTGCTTTTATGGCCTTATCGATCTCAAGTGCATCGCAACTTTTGTGTAAATAAGCATTTGCCCCATACTCCATACTCGTATCTACATATTTTTTGTCGGCAGTCATGGAAAGCATAACAATAGGCATATTATAACCTTTACTCCTAAGTTGCTGTAAGGTAGAAATTCCATCACCCTCCGGCATATACACATCCAAAAAAACCCAAGTAGGAGTTTTTGCATTACAAGCTTTAATTATTTCTTGCCCATTTGTAAAAATGCGAATGTTTGTGTAACCTAATTGCTGTAACAAACTGCTAATGCCCTGTGCTACCATAATATGGTCATCGGCTATATATATTAAATCGCTTTTTATTTCCATTGCTGTTGCTGTAAATTAATCATTATCAAACAAAAATGGACTAAAATATAATATAAAAAAATACACTGATTAGTGTATAGGATAGAGTGGGTAGAAAATACAGCTTTGTATCTGGTTAATAAAATATAGCAGATATGAAAAAATATATACTCCTTCCATTGATTGTGCTATCCATAACACTTAAAGCACAACTAACAGGTATAAAAACAATACCCGGTGATTATGCTACCATTACTGCTGCTATAACAGATTTAAATGCAGTAGGCGTAGGGGCAGGCGGTGTAACCTTTAATATAGCCGCTGGTTTTACCGAAACGGGTAATAATACCATTACTGTAACGGGAACTGCTGCCAATCCGATTATTTTTCAAAAAAGCGGCGCTGGTGCCAATCCAACAATAACGGCAGGTGTGGGTACAGGCTGGGATGCTATTTTTAAATTAGTAGGTACAGATTATATCACATTTGACGGATTGACATTACAGGAAAACCCAGCTAACAGTTCCGGAAACTATATTCAAAAAACAGAAAATGGATTTGGCTTTTTTAAAGTAGATGCTACAAATGGCTGCCAATATAATACCATAAAAAATTGCACCATTAGTTTGGATAGATTGTTTTATCAAGTAAGCCCTGGAGGCATAGCATATTATTCAACTGCTATTTATATGGATAATGTAAATGCCGGCAATAACTGGATAAATACTGAAAGTACTGCAACAGGAACACATTCATACAATATTATTCAAAACAATACAATTACTAATGTTGGGCAGGGTGTTTTTATTTATGGTTATCACAATACCTCTTCAAGCATTGCTGTTATTGAAAGGCATAACGAAGTAAAAGATAATACGATAACTTATGGTGGTAATAGTGTAGCAAGAGGTGTAGGACTTTTTTATGCAGCTAATTGTACGGTTAGTGGCAATACAATTTCTACTCACACTGCTCATCAGGCTGGAGCAGTAGCTATAGATTATAATCCAACCGGAAAATCTGGTTGTTTAATTACCAATAATATCTTACAATTGGATGGAAATGCTGTAACAGGTATACAAAAAGGTATTCAGATTACAGGCGGAGGTGGCCCAATGGCGGCTGATCCATTATGGAAAACCATTACTATTACAAATAATACTATTTTACCTTCTAACACCAATTATGATTATACAGGAATTTACTGTTTATATGGTGGTGCCGAGTTTGAAATAATAGAAAATAATATCATAAACCTTAGTAGTAATGCCAGTACAAATTCTGGCGAAGCACATGGTATTGATGTAGGAAACTGGTGGGCTGATGCTACAACAGTTTCTATTAAAAATAATTTGATACAAGGCCATGCTTCTTCACTCACCAATTTTTACGGTATATATACTTCTGATATTACAGATTTGGTAACCATTGAAAATAACAAAGTTTTAAATAACAGCTCATCTATTTATCAGGGTATAAATATTACTGGTAGCAATGGTTCTGTGGCAAAAAATAACCTTATTGCTTCTGGAACTGTAAATACGCATTATACCTATATAGGCCTACAAATTTCTTCTGATGGCACCCATGCTATTAACAATTATATTGGTAACAGGGCTTCTTACTCTGCTTCGGCAGTGGCTTTTGGATTACAGGTAGGTGCTAATGGAAATACAAATCCTATAAAAGTTTATCATAATACAGTATATATAGATGGTAATCCAAGCAGTGTGAATGTTACTTCTGCCTTTAGTGTAAATACCACACAGAATATCGATGCCCGTAATAATATTTTTTACAATGCAATGCTGCCGGGCACTTTTGGCAACAATAAAATTTCGGCTTTTGCAAATGGGCAAATATTAGCCAATACCAATTTTAATTGCAAAAACAATTTATTCTATGCTGGTGTACCAAGTGCAACCAACTCTATCTATTCATCACCACAAGGCAATTTTACTACACTGGAAAATTATAAAATGCATGTTTGCTCAAAGGACATCAACTCCGTTAGCGAAACAATACCTTTCTTAAGTTTAGATTATACCAATCCAAATTATTTACATATTAACCCAGCTACACCATCTTTAGTAAATAATATGGGTTTTGCCACAACAGAAGTTATAGTAGATTATGATGGTGATGCAAGAAGCGCCACCACACCTGACATTGGTGCCGATGAATTAAATGGAATAGCAGGAGTACTAACTACGCCGCTTACACCACCTATATTATGGTTAAAAGCAGATGCAGGGGTATTTACAGATGCCGGTGTAACAGCAGCTACCAATGGGCAAACGGTGCAACAATGGAACGACCAGAGTTGTAGTGGGTTTAATGCAGCACAACCAGATGCAAGTAAAAGACCCACTTGGCAACAGTCTGCCTTTAATGGCAAACCAGCTTTATGGTTTGATGGTACTAATGGAAACTATTGGTTAGAAAATACAGTAAACACTCCTGTGGCAACAACGGGAAGTGCCAGAACATATTTTGTAGTAGCCAAAGCTGCTTGTAGTGCAACAGGCACTTATTATCCCGGTGGTCATTTATTTACCAACAGGCGTACAGCCTGTGCAAGCACTTTAGAGTTTGTACAAAATGGCGGCTCTGGTATTTTCCATGGAGGCAATTTATGCAGTAATCATCCACAGGCCACCAGTGTAAACTTTGCCGATGGCCAAAACAGGCCTTTTGTAGGGAGTTGGCGTACAAATGGTACAGGAACCAATTTAGACTTTTGGTTTAATGGAGCTGCTGCCACTACAGCCAATGCCAATTTTATAGATGACAATGGAAGTGCAGGATATTGTATTGGTGATAGAAGAGATGCATTTCAGTTTGACGAACCAACAGGCCGTTACGATTGGCAAGGCCATATTGCCGAAATAATTGTGTACGACAGGGCCTTAACAGATGGAGAAAGGCAAAGTGTAGAAACGTATTTGCAAAACAAATATGTTGTAACGGGTTTACCTGCTCAGTACAATAACATACCAGTTACAACAATCAGTAGTAACTCAAATCAAACAGATGCTACCTGGATTCATACACATAATAGTTCAGACAACTCAAAGGTGGTCGTTTCTATAAAATCAAACTGTTTGGATTTAGGCACCATAAACAGTACCGTTTACACCGATGCTACAGCCGGTATATATAATGGTCAACGATATATGCGCAGGCATTATGTAATAAACCCAACCACCGATCCTGTTGGTACAAAAAGAGTAAGATTATATTATACCAATGCTGATTTTGCTGATTTGCAAACATACATTCCTGCGTTAACAACTGCATCCCAATTAGTAGTAACTAAGTTTGATGGTATAAATGAAGACGGTGTTTATAACCCGGCAGAAGGAACTTCTGTTTTAATTCCTTCGTCACAAATAACTACAGGAACAGTTTTCGGCATAAATTTTTTAGAGTTTGATGTAACCGGCTTTAGTGAATTTTGGATACACACAGGGTTAACTACATTGCCTCTAAACTTCCTGTCCTTCTCAGCACAAAAATGCAACACCAACCAGGTTTGTTTAACGTGGAAAACTGCCAACGAACAAAATGTGTCACATTTTGAAATAGAAAGAAGTGCGGATGGCATCAACTTTACTACCATCGGTACTGAAAATGCTGGTAGTAATAATTATTATTATAAAGACAGACAACCCAACTGGGCAAGCAAAAGTTTGTACTATAGGATTAAGCAGGTTGATAATGACAGCCGCAGCAAACTCAGCAATATTGTATGGTTAAAAGGGGATAATGGAACTGTACAGGTTTACCCTACTTTAATTACAAACACATTTACTGTGCAAAATAATACTACACAAACTATGTGGCTGCAACTAACGGATGCAACAGGAAAAACTGTTTTAGTGCAACGGTTGGCAATAGGGACAAGTGTTGTAAGTACAGATAAGTTGACAAAGGGAGTTTATTTCTACGCTGTAAAAAACACAGATGGAGAAAATATTTCGGGCTGCATCATTAAACAATAACCATAAATCATTAGCCTTATCCAGTTTACTACAAATACATCATAATGAAAATATTTTTTATTGTTGCTATATTGTTATCAGGCCTCAACACAATCAATGCACAAACCAACCCGCCAACAGGACCGGCTGCTGATAAGGCAATTAAAGCCTACAGCGAAGGTAAATTAAATGAATTGGCAGCTGCCATGCCAACTTTGAAAAAAGCATATCCTAACCACCCTTATACCATTTTTTTTGCGGCGCATGTAGCCGACCGGGTAGATAACAATGTGTCGGAAGCGCTAAGGGGCTATTCTGAGGTAATTAAATTAGCGCCAGACCTAAGCGACCCATTCATCTTCAGGGCAATTATTTATAATGAAAAAGGCATGTACCAAAAGGCCATTGACGATATGACGAAGGCCATTGAACTTGAAGGGGATAAAATGCCTAACAACTTTACCCTGCGTGGGAATATATATGCCAATGCCGGCAACGATTCCGAGGCTTACCAGGATTTTAAAAAGGCGATTTCCCTATCGCCCAATTTAGCCAGCAACTATCGTGGCATAATGAATACCGGGCTCCTTACGGGCAGAAAAGATGAAATAATATCTATACTCAGCAACGCAGTAAATGGCAGCGAGGCCCAAAACGGAAGTGTATGGGAAGTATGGGGAGATGTAAACCTGCGCACCAAACAATTCGCCACTGCAGATAAAGCTTACGGTAAAGCGATTGCCCTGGATGCAACCAATGCCAATGCAGATTGCTACAACAGTGCCGCCATTGCCGCCCTCAACACCAATCAATTTGTAAAAGCCAAACAACTTGCAGAAAAAGCAATATCGCTGGCGCCTAAAAACCATCTTTTTTATTGCAACCGTTCAGAAATAAGCATTCAAGATAAAACATGGGAAGAAGTATATACCTGGGCACAAAAAGCATTGCAGGTAAATGAAAAAAGTGCAAGGGCCAATTTGCTGATGGCAATCGGCGTAAAGCGTACCAACCGGGGCGATGCACTAAGTGCTGAGTATGAAAAAAAGTCAAAACAACTGCAGGAGGATGGTGTGCAGGATTAAAACAAAAATTGGTTTATGAAATACTATGTATTTGTATTGCTGATTTGTTATGCATCTTTTTCAAGTGCCCAATGTATTTCCGGCGATTGTAAAAATGGCTGGGGCAAAATGGATATGGGCTATGCCACTTACGAAGGCCAATTCAAAAACGGAAAACCCGATGGCAGCGGCACCATGGATTATGGCGAAGGCAATAAATACCAGGGTGAATGGAAAAATGGTGTAGAACATGGCCGGGGTTTATTGTTTGAAAAAAATGTGGCCACACAAATTGAATATGATAATGGTGTAAAGATTGGAAAAGTAGAACCATTGCTTGTGATAGGTACAGATGGTGTGCAGAAGCAGAAGGAAGATATTAAAGGATGCATCAGCGGTGATTGTGCAAATGGTTTTGGCATTATGGAGTTTCCAAGTGGTAATCGTTATGAAGGCAATTTTAAAAACTACCAGTTTCATGGAAAAGGCAAAATGTCGTTTAAATCTGGGAACTACATTGATGCCTTTTTTGAAAATCATGTGCCCAAAACTGGCGTTTTTTATTACAAAGAAAGCAATACAAAATTTACCGGCTCATTCGGACCCGATGGTTTGCCGCTTACCGGCACCTATGTAAGTGAGGCTACAACAGGTATTGTGGAAGTGGTAAACAAAACCATTACATCAGTAAAAAACCCAAGGGCAGATTCATTGCGTAAGGCATTAACAGAGCCGCAAAAAATGCAATGCAGGGCTTGTGGTGGTAAAGGAGGAAGTGGCTCTACTACACCCGGTTCATCAAGTACATTGGGTGGTATTGGGCATTCCAATGCTTCGGGTTATGTAACATGGGATTATCCGCCGCAAACATTTAGCAGGCCATCCACA
Organism: Ferruginibacter sp.; assembly: GCA_017983695.1. Lineage (GTDB taxonomy): Bacteria > Bacteroidota > Bacteroidia > Chitinophagales > Chitinophagaceae > Ferruginibacter. Next base: position 3,810 of record JAGOAX010000021.1, on the reverse strand, counting down.
TATACTTATACCAGTTGTTCTGTTTGCAATGGTAAAGGATATATGACTTATTAAAAAAAATAAAATGAAAAAAATAATAACTGCTTGTTTAACCCTTAGTTTATGTGCCTGCGCAAAATCACAAACTGCGTTTGATACCTTAAAGTCAGATATTAATAATGCATTTGTTTTAGTAAATGGCAACCCCGACACTGTTTCTACACACACACTTAACCAAACTTTCAAGAAAATTATTTTTTATAGCGGAAAAAACAGTTTGAGTAAGGACTTTAGATTCTCAGATAGTGAAGAGGAGTTATATGTTCAAGGTTTGGAAAATATTTTTGATGAATATGCCCGTACAAATAACTTAAAGAAACAAATAACTTTTTCTAAATTAAGTAAAAGCGAAAAGAACACCCTTGGTAAGGAAAAATGGATTAGATATGCTGACTCGCTGGATAATTGCCGGGTTCTATACAAATGGCAAGAGAAAATAAAATATATAGAACTTGACATTTATTCACCGGTAAAACTAGGTACTTATACAGCAACTGTTCCACCTGCTACAACTACTATTAAGTTAAATGGAAAAGATGTTGTGGTGGCTACCGCAAATCTTGAACGAAAAAATAAACGTTCCGGAGTAATGATATTATATTTTGGAAGCAACCGAATTGTAAGCAATGTTTCCTTGTTTGTGGTGGAGATTGATAAAAACAACAGTGAGGATGGCATTGCCGAAAGTCTGCAAAGAAGAGTAGCGGGTAGTTCTCCTTATATGTATTATGAATTTAAAGAAGGATTCGATTGCTCCAATGCACAAGGGTATTTAAGAAAAAAAGGGATTAGCCCGCCTTCCTGCACTTATTAGAAAAATTACATTTAATTCAAAACAAATTACCATGCTTAAATTATTTATTAGTTTTTTGTTGCTGACTATCGTTATAACCGGTGAATCGCAACAGGTACAGGTGGCCAACCTTGACCGGCTTAAATATAAAACCGGTGTAATGATTTTATACTATGGTCCCAACCGGGTAGTAAAATACTGTTCGCTATGGGACGTGAAATTTAAAAAAGAAGACAACGAAGACCGGATAGCTGATTTGTTAAAATCAAGAGTGGCCGCTTCCGACCCTTATATGTATTTTGAATTTAAAGAAGGATTTGATTGTAATACCGCAATGGGGTATTTGCAAAAAAAGGGTATTAGTAAAATGGTTATTAGCGGCTGTACGTTTATTGACTTTTCAGAAAATGCTAATGGCAAATTTAATACTGAAGGCATACTTGGCTTCAAACCGAAAACAGAAGAAAACAACGTTTTAATAAACATCCCTACTTATAGCTGGAAGCTTGTTAATAATATTTTGAAGAAAAGGGAGTCTGAATTAGAACTAGATGGCTGGAGAAAGGTTTACACCAGGTATGATTTGGCAGGAGGGCCAGATGAAAACCTGTGGGTGGGCAAAAGGATATCGGCCAGTCCTGATAGTATGTACAAAGCAATAGGCACCGTTTTGAAAAGTTCCTTTAAACTCAAAGCTATAAATGCGGATATAGTGGATACCGATGGCAATCCAAACTTTGTGTTTGAAGCGGATTTTGCAGGTGATTCGCTTGCAGAGACTAATACATACATTCCAAATGAGCAGTTAAAGAAACTCATTTTTGCAGTGGTGTCTAACGATCAGGTAAACACCAACAATGCTGGTATTATAGTGTACAGAAAAAAATATAGCTTCCGGAATGACTTTCAGGCCGTATTAGATGATGCCAAAAATGGGTTTACTTCCTTTATTGTAAGCGAAACGAAAGACCCCGATGGGGTTACCGTTTTTTCTACAAAAACAACTTTTGGTATAAAAACACAAATGGTTTATAAAGCTAAAAGCGATAATCAGTGGGTATATAGAATGACCATAAAACCAGGTGCACCCGAAGCTGAGCGAATAAAAAAATCAGCAATAGAAATTATCAATGAGTATGTAAAAGCCGGAAATTATAAAACAGAGAGTGGAGAGCTGCAAGGTTCAATGATTTACCGGTTATTGGATAAAAACGGGGAAATGCTTTTTCAGATTGTTATAGAAAGCAGTCAGCGGGTATTGTTATTTTTTTATGGGGCAAAATAAATTCTTTAATAAAGGTTATTATTGTATAATATTTCAACAAATCATTTGAGGGTATTGAAATGAAAAAATTATTTCTGTCAGCATTGTTAATAACTTTTGGGCTAATATCCTTTTCCCAAGCCCCTCCCGATGATGATAACGACGGCATACCTAATAGCGAAGACCTATGCCCGAAAACAAAAGGAACAAAAGCAAATAAAGGCTGCCCGGAAAATGCAACTGAAAAAGCAGGATCTACTTCATTTCTTACGAACAAAGAATTTGAAACCATAATGGATGCCGTTTGCTACCGGAACCAGTCATCGTTGATAAATACAGGTATTCCAATTGAAGCAGATGGTACGCAGCAAACAACGCTGCCATTTACAGGACCAAAAAAAGAATTCCCGGTTTATTACAATGAAAATAAAAATCAAATCTATACTTCAACAATAATTATTTTAAGTGAAAATGGAAATGATTTAGAGCCTGCATTTAATGAAATAGTAAATAAAGCACAGAACATTCAAACCCTTTGTCTTACTGGAAAAAAACCTGAGATAAACTCAACTTCAAACAACGATGAAAAAAGTGTTTTGTTCAGGGATATGCTGGGCAACGGTGAATTTGAAATGAGAATATACAAACACAAAACAGATAACCAAACATTCATTGTCTGGAACATATTTTCCATTGACCCGGAAAAAGAAAAAATTGCAGTAGTTCAAAAAGCAAAGTCACAAGGCATTTTTGATAAAAAATTTTCGGATGATGTGAAAAAAATTCTAACGGCTTCTTCCAATGGCTTTATAAAAAATAGATTTGAAGGCAAGAAGAACGAACTGACGGATGAATTGGAATTTAAAACCGACCTACCACTGTTAGGTTTGCAAAAAGCAATAATTAGTACAACTTCTGTGTACAACCTTGATGATGAAGACGATGAAGCAAAAATTACCGAATACCGTTCCGAAACTCATTACAATATAGCAGCTACTAATATTGAAACAATAGTAACAGAGTTAGAAAGAAAATGTGATGGAAGCCTGGACTTTGAAAAGAAAGATATTATTAAAGATAAAAACATGATTTTGTACACTATCAAAGGAAATTCGAACAAGCAAGTTACTCTACACCTTTTTGTATCCGAATCGGTATATATTATTTCTTTAAGTGTAACCGATAAGAGTGTTGAATTTAAAAACTAACAAACCTTAAATAGTGATAAATTCAGTGCTGCTCATTTATTTGAGCAGCACTTTTACTTTCTCGCCACCATCGTCAGTATAGTATCACCCCTGGCCTTCATTTTCCCCCCCCATGTCTAAAGTAGGTGTAAGTGGGCTGTGCGTTGGCATTTTTAGCTCTTTGCAAGGTTGGCTATGTGTCGGGGTTTTGTATGCCTTGCAATGTGCTAAAAATAGCATAGGGTCGGGTCGGCAAAGTCATGGATGCTTAAATGTTTGCAGGATGTTCAATAGGGTGACACATAACGTTTTGGGGCTTGCTGCAGTGCTGGATTACATAGCTAATCTGGCCGGAACAACAGCCCAATTTATAACTAAAAGTTGAAGTTTTGAATAAATGATTAATAGAATTCCGTCTGCCGGAACCAATGCCCAATAAAGATATACAGAAGAAATGTTTTGCGTCAGCCAGCATTGCAGCAAGCCCGTGTTGTACGTTCGCCCTTCTCCTCGGTCATCTATAATGT
>JAGOAX010000032.1 GCA_017983695.1 Ferruginibacter sp. | reverse complement strand
GAAGGGTACCGTGATATGCTGAAGGAATATGACCGGGGCAACAAGAAAGATAAACGGCAAAAAGAAGCTGTTCTTTTCATCAAACAAAAAATCGATGCCGCAAAATGGTTTATTGACGCCATTAAACAGCGTCAGAATACCTTGCTGAATACCATGGAAGCCATCATGAATTACCAACATGATTTTTTTATTTCGGGTGATGAAACAGACCTGCGGCCAATGATACTAAAATATATTGCAGAAGCCACTAACCTTGACATATCTACTGTAAGCCGTGTCGCCAATAGTAAATTTGTACAAACAGAATTTGGTACTTACCGGCTTAAATTTTTCTTCAGCGAAAGCCTGCAAACAGATAGTGGCGAGGAAGTGAGCACCAGGGAAGTTAAAAAAATACTTAGTGATATTATTGGTGGAGAAAATAAAAAACATCCGCTAAGCGATGAACGGTTAACAGAAATGCTCCAGGAAAAAGGGTATAATATTGCCAGAAGAACCGTTGCTAAATACCGGGAGCAACTAAACATTTCTGTAGCCCGGTTAAGAAAAGAGTTATGACAGCTATAATACAGGATACGCAAACAGTTAATTACAAACAGGAACAACATGTTATTGTCCGTTTTTTTGCACACCTGTTCTCTTTTGTGTTTCATCCTTTATTTATACCATTTTACGTAGTTGCTTTTTTAATTTACTATCACCCTTCCTATTTTTCAGGGTTCAGCAACACCACAAAATTGAACCTGCTATTAACTACTGCTTTAAACACCATATTCTTTCCGGCATTTGCTGTTTTGCTCATGAAGGGATTGGGTTTTATCAAGTCGGTTTTTTTGCACACACAACAGGACAGGATTGGTCCTTTTCTCTCCAGCATGATATTTTATTTTTGGATGGCAAGGATATTTTTCAAATTCCAACCGGAATTATCCCCTGTTTTAGCTTCATTTATGACAGGTATTTTTCTTACCACCGTTGTTGGCCTTTTATCCAATATTTATTTCAAAATAAGTATGCACGCAATGGGTTGCGGCGGGTTGATTGGTGTTTTTTTAATCATCATGTCCGGTAATACCATGTTGATGACATGGCCATTATCAGCTGCATTGCTAATTACAGGTATTGTTTGCACCTCCCGTTTGCTGGTAAGCGATCACACCCAAAAAGAAATTTACCTGGGGTTTTTAGTTGGCTTGTTATGCCAGCTTGCTGCCGCAATAGCCATCATTTAAAATGAAAAAATCCCGCCAAAAGCGGGACTCTTCGTCTCCTGTCGTGCCTAACAATAAAAACTTTAAAACTGTAGAGGAAATATAATTTAACTGTTAAGTATTTTTGACTGAGTATTGTATTTTTCTGAAGGATAGTACAAAAACATGCAGCTACCCCCTTTTATTATATCGATTATTTTTTTACTTATTTCCCTGGGTACTGCTGGGCAGCCGTGACTCCTGCCCAGGTAACCGTTTTGCCTGATGAATTTTTCACTTACATAATCTGCACCATGCATTACAATAGCCCGGTTGTAAGCTTTATCATTGATCCCCGTTTCACAACCTTTCAGTTTTAAGGAATAGCCATTTTCTCCAAAGTAAGTATTAAGCGTTACAAAAAAGCCCAGACTGCTCTTGTGGGAATCTTCTTTATTTGAAAAATCAGTTGCATACTTCTGTCCCGATCTGCGGCCATGTGCTACCAATGAATTAAACAATACTTCACCAGTTGTCATATCCAGCACAAATAACCTTTTTTGAGTAGAAGGTTTACTGTAATCTACAATTGTCAGCAGGTTACTTTTAGTCAGTACATGTTTCTCCTCAAGTGCTATATACCCTTTCTGCGCCATTTCAAAAGCTTCTTTCGACAACCCTGTTGTTTCCAGGTTCCATTTATCATATAACTCTGTAAAATTTAAACGTCCTTTTTCATTTGGTGTACCTGGTGAAGGGGATAATGAAATATGCTTGCTTGCCTGCTCTTCATTAAGAGATGAGGAGCTGTTGGATAACAGCAATAGAAATACAGGGATGATTAGGAATGGATACCGGATTAATTTCATTCTTGTAGTTTTCATCAATTCAGCGGGTACCTGAATCGTTTCTATAAATCGCTTTGCAGCAGCATTTTATTGTACAGAAAATTAAATCCGGATAGATATATTTTATTTGAATATCCTGAACAGTAAAACTACTTCGGATGTTTACAAAGAATGAATTCCGCATGTAAAGTATCTTTTCGACATATGATTTTTTATACTACAATCATTGCCTGCAATTCCATTAATATAAGCATATATTAATCTGCGCCAGGAGGACATACAGCTATACTACCTAATCTGACCAAAAATAGATTTTTAAACAGGCTTCCAGCATTAAGGTGTTTTTACTAAAACAGATTGTTTTGCGGCTTAACCGTTTTAGAGAATTCCTGATACTAAGATTATTTCGTTCAATAACGTTGGTATTGTATCGGAAACAGCGGTGTATAGAAAAAGGAATAAGTGATGGGTAAATATTCAACCCATCAGTATATATTTTTTTAGGGGTTAAAAACAGTAACCGGTCAATAAGTTTACCAATTGTTTCTTTTGTTCGGGGGCCAATTATAAAGTCAGCAACAGTCTTAGTGATCCGATTAATGGCATAAGTAATGTACACATGGCAACTTATTTGTCTGCGCCCAATATAGGTTTGCATTTCATCTACCTCATATATTTGGTTAGTTTCTGAAAGTATGGGATAAGGAATACGCTGGCTGATTCTCAATATACGCCTGCCTACAGTGGTCTTTGCCATTTTCAAATATCTGGCTATCGAACTTATACTCATTGACTCTTTTGTAAGCAGTACAATATTCGTATCATCGGTTTCATTGGTAAGTCTATAGGTGTATATACTACGTTGATATTTATGACAGGCTTTACAATACATTTTTTGCACTCCATTATAAAGGCCTTTCTTAATGCAGGGTTGGTTACAATATTTACATTGCATAGGTAACAAATGGCTCACAATAGGTTTTACAACTCAATAGCAGCCTTATTTACAGCAAATATGCCCACTTGTGATGGATATTGCAATACAACTTTGTGGTAATAAAAAAGCTACCTGTTATTTAAAACCAATAGCTTATATAAATGGATTTTATGAAAGTGATGATTGGAACACTACCA
>JAGOAX010000031.1 GCA_017983695.1 Ferruginibacter sp. | reverse complement strand
TTGCATGGTGTGAAGAGGAAAAGGAAAGTGAAGAAGATGAATATGGCATAGCAGAAATATTATTGATTAAATTGGTTTGTGTAGCCTTCCCTGATTTTGTAGCCAAAGGGAAAAACAAAAAACTGGCTGTTATTGCCGTGGCAAATAAGCTTTTAAAATAAGTCTTTGGAGTGGCAAAAAACGGATGTATGTTCGACAGAAATTATTATAAAAAAACAGCCTGATTTATGTCCTGCCCCGCTTTTGCCAATACTATGTTGTAAGCCGTTTGCTTAGCGGTACAACCAGAATACTTCTATTGCTCCAACCAAATTGTCCAACTTTTTATTTGTAGTTTTATCTAAAAGAGAGTACTGGTCAAACTTATTATCTTGGTACAAAATGTATCTTCCATCTGAAGAATATGAAGCGTTTTTTCCTTTTGCTATTAAAGTTTTAACCCCGGTTTGCATGTCAAATTCGTAAACCCTGTTATTTCCACCAACAAACATTCTAGTATCCTTTCCTTCTATTAAAATTTTATCTAAAGCTGGCGAAATTTGTGGGTGGCAGAAGCCAGATAAATAGTCAATTCGGGAACTATCTATATTTTTTTCATTTACTGTTTTATCAGTAGTCCAAGCTATTTTATGATTTTTATATAATCTTAACCAGTTGCCATTCATATTAAGTTCATATTCGGAAAAAAAGAATTGCTGTGTTGCAATATGTCTCTCTTCAAAGTCTGGTTTCATTGAAATAGGATATGGAGTGATTTTCTTAAATATTTCACTTTTATAGCCTTGGGTTATCAACTTTCCGCGAATTTGAATAAAGCATATTAAACTATCATCTTTTATGTTATATCCTGAGAGTTTACCAAAAGCATCAGCAGATAATTTTTGAGTTTGATTAGTTGTTAAGTCCAATAAATATAGAGCTTCATTGTTTCCTTGATATAATAGGGTCTGCGAATGGAGAGCTAAATTGAAGCTGAGAGAGATTATTAACAAAAGAATTTTTAGCATAGCTTTTCAACTTTTAGAGGGTAACGATAATGGCTTACAACGTGAGTTTGTGAAAAAACTCCCGTTGTCCTATAAATATACACACAATGTTAATAGTTTCAAAGCAGTATGATTTTTGTGTAAATTAAGGCATGCAATTTTTTGTCTCGCCGGGATTTTCACCAAAAATACTGAAAATTATAAAAGCATTTTGCGTGAAACCCCGGTGCAGTTGGAGACATGAATTAAACGCTGTGGTGCATAATAATTTACAGTGCTTTATACACCGGGGTCTCACCCCATTCTCATTGCCGGGCTGTGAAGACCCCGTTGGAACGAAAACAAAAAACTGGCCGTTATTGCCGTGGCAAATAAGCTTTTAAAACAAGTCTTTGGAGTGGTAAAAAACGGATGCATGTTCGACAGAAATTATTATAAAAAAACAGCCTGATTTATTTGTTTTTATGCACAGTTCGTGTTATGTGCATACCCTACGATGGCTATTGATTCTTTAGTATTTTTTTGGTTTCCTCCTTTGTGGCTCTCTCATATTCATCTAAATCTAGGTTGTTAAACACAGTTACCCAACTTGTACTGGGGTCTTCAAATGTTTCTTTGGAATTCTTGACATTAGGTTTGTAATAAAATTTAATTTTTACAAGCCCTTTTTTACGAAAATAGTTCAACATATGGGCCAATACCTCAGTTTTCTCGCCAGGATTTAATTGGGTTATCATTTCTCCATTATAGTGCAGGTCCATTCTTTTAAAGTCTGGTCTATTACCCTTTACTAAACGAGAGTTCTTTTTTACATAAAAATATGTTGCATAAACAGCAGTAAAATAATTTGACAGAAGAATTGGAGTATCACATGTATTTTCCAACTCTAATTTTACGAGGCCATCCTTCTCATTAAAGACCGTATCAGAAATACTTACAATCGAAAGTTTAAGAGGATTTGTAGACTTTTGACAAAGCACACTGTTTTCAAAAAAGAATAGAATTAATATGAAAAGTAACTTTCTATACATATAGGCTTAATGGGTTGCACATAACTCATAAATATACGCAACTCCAGGTACATTTTTCTATTGATTATCACCATAAAACTGTACCCTCTTAAAGATTATTTTTTGCTCAGTTTCTCTTCATCAATTGCCGCTGCTTCATAAATATATGCCTTCAGGAGGTCAACATCAATTTCTTTAACGGAAGTAAAATCCCGCCAGTACACCTGCTTGCGGCTGCCTTTGTCTAAATAACCGGTCTCATCGGTAAGTAAATAGCCCTTACTAAAGCCAAACCGTACACCCCTTTGGTTCATTTTTTCTCCCCAGGTAACGCAGGAGGGCCAGATAAAACAAATATTGCTGTGTTTTTTATAGAAGGGTACATTATAGGAAAGTTTTTCGGTGCACTCAGGTATACAGTGTAATACTAGTTTACGTAAAATGGTTACAGTCTTTAATTCATCTTCGGGCAAAAATTCAAGGAACTCCTCCATATTCCTGAATGATACGTTCTGCATTTTTTTCTTTGCAGTTTTTCTTTCGTCTTTTTTTATTGGGCCAGGCATTAGTAAGCGCTTTAATTTTTCTTTGAAATTTTCAGTCTGATAAATTTCGGGAAATATATTGTTTGGTTAGCTATCAGTTCCCCGAAATCGAAACTGTTTACATTGTAGGTAACCGGCAGGCCGCCAATATTCAGTTCAGGATGAGCTTTTACAGAATACATGAAGGCCTGCTTTACGCCGGGGTATTGAGGTTTGCCAATGAGGCAGGGGCTTGTCCAGGGGCCTTGTATACTGTCGGCCATACGGATACCGATCGATGCTTCACCAAAACCGAATGACTGGAATTGGATGAATTTTTTTAATGAGCTGTCGTAATGAACCGAGAATTCTGTCTGCCCGGTAAAGAGAGAAGCAGGTGCCGGTAACCCGGACTTTCTTTGATCCCACCTTCCATCTATCCACCATTCGGGAAGGCTGATATCTTCTTCATAAATCTTTTCTATTGGCCAGCGTAATACATACACTTCATGAGTTGATGGTTCAACAGCCCCGAATGCATATACATAATGGTCATCTTTTAAAACAGCAGCTGAGCCAACGATGAGTCCAAAGGTCTCAGGCCCTTCAATATATTTCATGTTCCATGCTGATGGATCATCTGCAGGATTTGATA
>JAGOAX010000030.1 GCA_017983695.1 Ferruginibacter sp. | reverse complement strand
AGATATTTCGGATGTCCAAACTAATCCTGGTTAATTCATCAATCATCTTAGGGTCTGTATTGCTTTGCATCATTGCCAGTTTTACTCCCACAATTTCCTGTGCAATACCATCGTGCAGTTCTCTTCCAATTCTTGCTTTTTCTTTTTCTTCGCCTTCTATAAAAGCATCAATAGATATTTGTTTTTGCCTTGCTTTTTCTTTGGCAATACGTTTATTGGCCTTGTAGTAAAACCATAAACCAGCAAGTGCTGCAAGCATTACCAGGGCTGCAATTAAGTAATACAGGCGGTTTTTCTTTTGTTGCTCCAGCTGTACCTGGTATTGCAATAGCTGGTTCCTGAATTTTGATTCTGATTCTGAATAAGCCTGTGCATTTATTTTTGCATAATCAGTGGCCAACATTTTGTACGATGTATCCATGAATTTATATGCCTCTTTGAAGTTTTCTGCTCCATATAAAACTTCGGCATACACATGCATTATATGATTTTTACTTTGCGATTCTACAGGGTTAACCGCAATATAATCTGCAGCTTCTTTGATTACTGTAATAGCCTGTTCATGTTTACCTGTTTCACTAAGCGACTTTGCATAAAAACTTAACGCCCCCAGGTAAGGTGTTGCAAATTTTCCCCTCGACAAATCAATCACTTTTTTGTAATAAAAATTTGCACTGTCGTACTTTTTTTGAAAATGTAAACTCGTTGCCATCAACCGCAACGTACGCAACCCATTATTGGTCACCAGTGAATCATTGTGAAGTATTATCTGGTAGGCAATAGAAAAAACGGAATCCGCAGCTTTATAATTTGCTGTATTATTCTTTAAATATCCCTGGTCTAAATAGATGGCACCAAGGCCAGGGGCTATGCTTATGGTTCCGTTATAATCATTTTCCTGAATGGCTAATTGCAATCCCTGCTTCCAGTTTTCTTCAGCTTTGGCTTTATCATCTAAAAGATATTGTGCCCGGCCTTTTAAGTACAAAGCGGTAATAAGCTGTTTGTTGTTATTATTTTTTGTAAGCAGCTCAATGCTTTTATTACAAAAGGATATGCCGGATTCGTATTCCTGTAACGCTATCTTTTTCTTTGCAATAAGATTATACAATTCCGGGTTTGCGGCATCATTAGATAATGCATTTTGAAGTTTTTGTAAAGCTACGGCTGGGTCAGCGATGGTGTCATACTGCTTGTATTGCTGCGCCTGTGCAGCATTTATAATAAGAAGGTTTAAAAGTAACAGGCAATACCTCATACAAAATATTTTTTAATAGCAACTGCGACAAGCTTAGAAAGCGTACTTACTCCGAACTTTTGCATAATATTTTTCTTGTGGGTATCTACAGTAGCAAAGCTCAGGTAAAGCTGTTGTGCAATTTCTTCGGTGCTTAGCCCATCACAATATTTCCCCAATATTTCTAGCTCTCGCTTGGTTAATGCTTCTTTTAAATAATATTCGCTGTTAATACTCACTTTTATGATGGAAGTATTAATATAATTCACAGCATCAGAAATGTATTTATTATTATTTTCTATGGCAGTAAAAGCTCTGCTGATTTCCTGTGCATCGCAACTTTTATGCAAATAGGCATTTGCCCCTTGCTCCATACTGGTGTCTATATATTTTTTATCTGCTGTCATAGACAGCATCAGTACGGGCATTTTGTAACCTTTCTCTCTTATTTTTTTCAAGGTGGAAATCCCATCACCTTCAGGCATATAAATATCTAAAAAAATAAAAGAAGGTGTTTTTGCATTGCAGGCCTTTAACACCTCTTCTCCATTGGTAAAAATGCGAACATTCGTATAGCCTAACTGCTGTAACAGGCTGGTAATACCCTGTGCCACTATAATGTGATCATCGGCTATATAAATTAAATCGCTTTTAATTTCCATTGGTTCTGGTGTAAATTAACTATTTAAGTCAAATTTGTAAAAAAAGGGGCAGGAAAAAAATACACTAATCGGTGTATAGGAACCTGCTAGAATACCAGCCAGATTTGTACTATGTTTTTTAACTCATGTAATATGAAAAAGTATTTACCCTTTCTTTTAATTTTTAGCAGTATAACTGTTAAAGCCCAATTAACGGGCATGAAAACCATCCCCGGCGATTATGCTACAATCACAGCAGCTATAACTGACCTTAATGCAAGTGGTGTAGGCGCTGGCGGTGTAACCTTTAATATTGCCGCCGGCTATACCGAAACAGGAAATAATACCATAACGGCAACCGGTACAGCAGCTAATCCCATCATTTTTCAAAAAAGCGGGGCAGGGGCCAATCCAACCATAACGGCCAGTGTGGGTACCGGCTGGGATGCAATTTTTAAAATGGTCGGTACCGATTATATCACATTTGACGGATTGACATTACAAGAAAATCTGGCTAACAGTTCTGGTAACTATATTCAAAAAACGGAAAACGGTTTTGGCTTTTTTAAAGTAGATGCTACCAACGGATGCCAACACAATACGATTAAAAATTGTACCATTAGTTTGGATAGGTTGTTTTATCAAATAAGCCCTGGCAATATCGCTTATTATTCTACAGCAGTGTATATGAACAATGAAAATGCTGGTAATGCCTGGATAAATAGTGAAAGTACGGCAACAGGCACACATTCCTATAACATAATTCAAAATAATACGATAAGCGGTGTAGGGCAGGGTGTTTTTATTTACGGATATCATAACACATCTTCAAGCATTGCTGTTATTGAAAGGCATAACGAAGTAAAAGATAATACTATAACTTATGGTGGTAATAGTGTAGCAAGAGGTGTAGGACTTTTTTATGCAGCTAATTGTACGGTTAGTGGCAATACAATATCTACTCACACTGCACATCAGGCTGGGGCAGTAGCTATTGATTATAATCCAACAGGCAAATCTGGTTGTTTAATTACCAATAATACCATACAATTAGACGGAAATGCTGTAACAGGTATACAAAAAGGTATTCAGATTACTGGCGGAGGTGGCCCAATGGCGGCTGATCCATTATGGAAAACCATTACTATTACAAATAATACTATTTTACCTTCTAACACCAATTATGATTATACAGGAATATACTGTCTTTATGGAGGTGCCGAATTTGAAACAATAGAAAATAATATTATAAACCTAAGTAGCAATGCCAGTACAAATTCTGGAGAAGCACATGGTATCGATGTAGGAAACTGGTGGGCAGATGCTACTACAGTTTCTATTAAAAATAATTTGATACAAGGTCATGCTTCTTCTCTTACCAATTTTTTTGGCATTTATACTTCTGACAATACAGATTTGGTAAC
>JAGOAX010000029.1 GCA_017983695.1 Ferruginibacter sp. | reverse complement strand
GGGACCATCTTGCCAAGTGGCAGATCTTGCTTTTGCGGTGTTGGTTCTGCTTCTGTATATTCCTCACCATTGTAAAGAATGGGTTTGCCAACAGCTTTTTTAAGTTTTACTGCAATGGTAACATGGTTAGGGTATAATAAAACGATCATGGGCAGGTTAAAAATTTCTTTTACCAAATAAAAGAAAAGTGCAGCCCTGTCTTCGCAGTCACTGCGGTCAAATAAAATAGTTTGTTCGGGGGTTAGTCTTTTTTCCCGGCCAAAATTTTTGGTGTCTGTTTCAAACAGAAATGCATAACGGGTAAAGCGCATTAAAAAATCCACACCTTTTTTAACCGTCATTTTTGCTGTATAGTTTTTCAATTCTGGTATCAGCGTCTGGTATGTTTCTATGCTCAGTGGTATATTAAAATAGGTTGCATAATCAACAACCGGATAATTTGCAAAAATCTGCTGAATACTGGGGTTTAGTTTAATTTTAAATTGATTAATACTCTCGTAATAATTAAACTTAAGTTCCTTTTCAATGTACTTTTTCTCTTTTCCTTCCGGTATTTTGTTTATTTTATACGAGAAGGGTTGGCCTGTATTATTACCAGGCAGGTTTATTTCGGGGTAGATTTCCATTTTGCATTCAAAATACCCATAATCATGATAGTTAAAGCAAACATATTGTTTGCCATACTTTATATAAAAGGGCATGTTAAAAATGGGTTCATCTGACTGTACATAAAAAAGCAGTCTGTTATTGGCTATTTTTAGTGTTGCATCGTAGCCCGAACGGGTAAGTAAAAACCATTTTAATACGGTATATCTTCCATAATTATCTTCTTTGGCAAAAATCTGCTGGCTTGTTTTCCTGATCAGTTGGTAATAAATCCAGTCATCAAGCTGGTGTGTTTTTTTGTAAGCCAGAAGACTGTCAACCAGATGCTGAGCATTCCATTTGTCAATGCACAGTGCTTGTTTTTTTATTTGTTGTTCAGTAATGGGTTCAGGAATGTCCACGGTGTCGGGAATAGCTATGAGAAAAATAAGGGAATCACCATAGAAATCTACCTGCACCGTTTTGTTTTGCTGTGCTTTGGAAAGTGTAGTAAGAGTACACAATAGAAGCAGAACCGTAACAAATTTTTGTAGCAAGCTGTTATTTTTATATAAAATTAATCAAAACAAATTGATTGAAAAGAAATCAATCTTAATCTGAGGGTGTAACCCTGGTCATTGCAATATGGCCAGTACTAAAGAAATTTTCTCAAGCCCAGATTGTATGATTTTGTAGTTGACCTGTTTAAGTATGCGACAGTTAGGTGCTGGCGTTTTGTCCACCATTCATATTTCTAATTGTCTTTTAGACCATTTTCATTCCATATTTTATCCTATATCTTTCTAAACAATTCAATAAAATAACCAACTTGCAAAAAGTCACGCCCTGTTTCATCATTTATTTTATAGTCGAACTGATGCAAATAACCAATTTGTAAAGTTGCTGCTTTTGATGGCTTGTAGTTAAATGCAAGCAGCATTCTGTTTCTTTCAAAATAAGGTTCTTTATCTGTAAAAAAAAGTTCATTACTCGCACCAATTTGAAATGGTTTATAACCATTAACCTCCATTCCAAATGGGTAAGACACACCAAGTCTGTAACGAAAACGGTTTCTATATCCATTGCTTGTAAATCTAAACTCCCCACGATAACGTTGTTCTGTTTTCAGCTTACCAATTGACTGTACAATAGTAACCTGAGGCCAAATTCTGAATTCATCATTGTTTTTCGGAAGAACAAAATCTCCTCCTTCTTTATAAGTTTGGTAACTGCCTGCGCCTAGTGTAAACTTTACATTTTTATGAATTTTGAAATCGATTCCGCTCTTATATTCGTAATAGTGAAAATTGCTGTAAAATTTTAATGAACGTAATTGTACTTCTCCAAAAATGCTCCATTTTTCATCAAGTTTATATTTTACATTCAATATGTTCCAACTCCCAAGGTCAAAAGACTGTGCAGGTAGCTTATTTACAGATAGATAAAATGTAAGTATCGTCAGATATAATATTCTCATTTATGGGCTGGTTAGGTTTTTATTTCACTTTTGTTTTATGGTTTTCATTTGTATTACATCCACCAGAAAAGCGAATGCCATTGAAAAATAAATATAGCCCTTTGGAATTTCAAAGTGAAAGCCTTCTGCCAAAAGCGATACTCCAATCATCATTAAAAAACACAATGCCAATATTTTAAAGGATGGATGCTTTCTTATAAATTCGCTTATTGGTTTTGATGCAAATAACATGATAAAAACAGTTACAATTACAGCAGTGTACATTACCCAAAGTTCCTGCACCATACCAACTGCAGTAATAATGGAGTCAATAGAGAAAACCAAATCCAATATTACTACTTCAGAAAGTAATCTTTTAAAGCTGTTGTTTTTTGGAATAGCTGGCTTGTCTTCGTTGGCAATTTCAGTTTTATGATAAATTTCCTTTGTGCTTTTATAGATTAAAAAAAGCCCCCCGAAAATTAATATTAAACCTTTACCTGAGAAGTCAATGCGAAAAAGAGTAAACAGAATTTGGTCAAGTTTCAAAATCCACGCAATAAAAGCTAAAAGGCATAGCCTCATTACCATAGCCAACCCTATTCCCCAAAAGCGAAGTTTACTTCTTTGGTTATCTGGCAATTTGTCTGCCAAAATGGAAATGAAAATAATGTTGTCAATGCCAAGAATTACTTCCAGGGCAATGAGGGAGAGTAAAGGAATTATTGCTTCTGTCATATTTTTTGCATGTCTTATAAATGCCGGGAGGTCCGCTGTGTACCTCACTTTCGAGGTATTTTGCAGTTATGACATTTGAAGTATTGCATCTGCCCTCAACCGCTGCTGACCTGCCGGCATGAAATTGAAAATATATAAATGAAATTAAGAACTAATGTTGAAAGTTGGTTGCCCATTCCGTATCACTGCCCGGAAGTTTGTTTGTCAGGCCTTCCCGTTAATAATCAGGTCAAAAACTTAAGTATTGTATCAGAAGTTTCCTATAGGGAAGTAAAAGTTAAATCAATACTTAACAGGCTTCTGGTATTAAATAAAAGAAAGATAGTGGATCAAAATAGGATGAAGCATTTTCCCATTCATTAAAAATTCATGTTGAATACTTTTATTTTCCTGCTAAGCTACCTGAATCATTAAAAACCTATGCCTTCTTCTTCACATAGCTTTCTTTTTTGCCGGGATTTTTTTAGCAGTTGCTCCTTCGACATGGGGTTTATCTCAGTATGTTTATTGTTATTCCGGTTTAAGAAATACAAATCTGATTTGGGAGATTGGGTATATAATTATTTTGCAGAGCAACAACCAATGAAGAAGTGAACGGTTTAAATGTATGCTGCGATCTGCTAGGTGGCCTTATCCTTTGTATTTCTTACTAAACCAATGCCGGCAAAAAAGAAAATCGCCCCCAGAATGCCTGAAAAAATAATCAATTTTATATTTTTTGTATCATTACCGCCATTCAA
>JAGOAX010000018.1 GCA_017983695.1 Ferruginibacter sp. | reverse complement strand
ATAAATATACTTGCCGGTAGAGAGTAGAATATCTATAAATTATTTGTAAACGTTAAAATTTTACATAAAAAATTGATAATAAATTTAATATTGATTTTTGATTGTAATTAATTTTATCAAATTTAATTTATTCAATATTATTTTCATTTATACAAGCCATATAAAAGGCAATTTCCCATGTTTTAAATGAAACCAGGTAAAATACCTGAAAAGAAGCTGCTTATGCTACAGGGAGTTCTTTTTGTATTTGTGACTAGGGTAATGTAATAATGTCAGTTTATAATAAGGATGAAGTAGAAAGTAATTACATAATTACCGAAAATCCACAAGTATATATACTATTCGGGTCTGGTTAAGAATTCAGTACAATCTAGCAAGTAAAAGGGTGCTTTTTAAGGTAATTGTTGAATATTGATATAGTAAAAGCAGGTGAGTAAACTTTTTTAAAAAAATTAAACGCAATATTGTTAGATACTTTTTAAAAGCCTATGCATAATTTGATAGATAGTATTTAACAAAAGTATACAAAACGTAATTATCCTCAAAATGCAGTAAAATTACGGTGTAAAATATTTGCGGTTTCCGAAACTTGTATTATGTTTGTGATGAAATTATAAATGATCAATACCTCGATTATTCATTATTTCTAATCCGAATTCCAATCCTCCTCTTAAGAACCGGCCAGGTTCAGACAGTCTTACCCCTGTCGAAATTCTGGGAAAAAATTTCTGAAACATTTAAACACAAGAAAAAATGAAAACTAATTCTACATTCCTTAAGTATGCTGTTTTATTAATAGTAGTACTGGCTTTTTCTATACAAGTAAAAGCAACACCACCATCATCATACAATTTTTCTTTCAACTCTGTACCTTCTGCAATGCAGGCTTCAACTGCTTTTATTGTAGGTAATAAATTCAAGTTTGGAAGTGTGGCCTCAGGTACTGATGCTATTGTAACCATACTTAGTGCTACCGGCGGTGCTACTGTAGCTTTATTAGATGATAATACTACTACTAAGCCAGAAGCTTTCTCTCCTAAAATCAATGTTCCTGCCTTAAGCACCGGAACAGTTGAATTTAAAATTGAATTTGTAAATGGCGTTGGTAATCCAAAAGTTATTGATACCCTTAGGGCAACAGCTATGGATATAGATGGTAACTCTACATTAAAGGAAATTGATGCACTTGATATGGGACCAGGTTGTTTACTGTCTTATCTATCTACTTCACTGCAAATTAATGTGGTACAAACTGGTACACAATTTTTAGCTACAAACATTGCAGGGATGGAATATGCTGGTGTTGATACCAGTGCTAAGCAGGTTATGTTTACTTTAGCAAACACCAATATAAGTAGTTTTACATATAAGGCAGGTGCTGTTAATCTTGCTAATTCATCTACCAGCAGACAAAAAGGAATTTACTTTAAAGGGTTTGATTATGTCCCTGCATCTACAATGCCAGTTAAGTATAGTGCTTTTGATGCTGTTGTGGTTAATCAATCAGTGGTATTAAACTGGATTACTGAACAGGAAATTAACAATAACCATTTTGAAGTAGAGCGCTCATTTGATGGTGTAAGTTTTACAACTACAGCTATGGTATTAGATGGTTTTGAAAATGGCAGTAAAAAAAATTACCAATTTAAAGATAATGATGCTGTACTTCAGACTAAAGCAGTGGTTTATTACCGCTTGAAGCAGGTAGATAATGATGGTAAAGGATTTTATACTAATACACTTGTAGTAAAATTAAAAGCTGCAGAAGGTGTGGTAATACAAACAAGCCCGAATCCATTTACTGAAAATCTGAACATACGTTTTACTTCAACTGGAAATGCAGTAGCTGAGATAAGTATTATTAACGCAAATGGTCAACAGGTTTTAAGCAAAAAGTCAAATGTAAGTAAAGGATATAATAATATACAAGTAGGGGGCCTTACTACACTTGCCCCAGGTATGTACGTTGCACAGTTAAAAATGAATGGAGTTGTAACTGGCACTCAAAAAATCATTAAAAATTAATTATAACCAAGCACAAAGGGTTTACAGGAGTTGCTGGTAACTTAACCGGCAACCTCCTTCTACCTAACTGGCTTCCTCTAACTAATTTAAAAAATAATTATAACCAAGCAAAAGAAGGTTTACAGGAGTTGCTGGTAACCTAGCCGGCAACCTCCTTTAACCTAAACAAACAATCTCTTTTAACCACCAACTATAATTTATATGAAAAAGATGTTAATCGTTTTATTGAATAGTCAACTAACAACAATGTTGAAACAAATTATTAGAAAAAATAATTCTGGTGTGATGAACTACAATTTACAGCCAATACCAGCACATAGAACAATGACATATGTAACGTCTAATATTTCCAGGAACAGAAAGGCAATGCCTTTAGTAAGTGTGATAGTAATATTATTATGTGTGAGTATTAGTTTTTCTTCCTGCTTTACTTCAGGATATGGTTGTAAGGGTAAAAGCCGGATTATAACAAGGGTACGTTAAAGAGGTTGAGTAATAAATTTAAGCAGGGACAATGGTGCTTGTCTGCTAAAAAATAACGAATAGCATACATTAGTTTTTAACAGGTATGTAATTCAAATAGAAATAAAAACAGCGATATTTTAACACAAGCAAAATAAAATTTCTAAAAGAACGTTTACTATTCACTCCTGAAGGACTGTAAACGTGTTAGTGCTTGGTTTACCTAGTTTTCTTTGGGGGTTACAGAATCGAAAGATTCTTAACAAAGGCCGCATTTCTATGTGGCTTTTTTGTTTTTTCTTATTATATTTACATCCCCACTTATCCTGTGCAAAAGCTGTGAATAGTCTTTACTCTTTGCAGGCAGCATACCTCCCCAAAGCGGCATCCGTTTGTAGGTTATAATTTATTAAATTGAACACTGCTTTATTATACTAAACAGCATGAGAAAAATTATATTGCTTTCCATAGTTTTATTTCTTTCCCATTTTTGTTTTTCCCAGGATTTTAGTAACAAGGGAAAAGACTTTTGGGTTGGGTATGGTTATCACCAGGTAATGGGACCAACTGGTACTGGTGGTAATAATCAGGATATGGTACTATACTTTGCTACTGAGTTTGTAACGACAGTAACAGTAACCATTCCGGGGAATGGCTATACACAAACCTTTGCTAATATACCTGCAAACACCATTTTTACCACACCACCATTACCCAAAAACGGCGGACAAGATGCAAGACTTTTTGCAGATGGTACAACGGACAGAGGGATTCATATTGTTAGCGATAAAGCTATTGTTGCTTATGCACATATTTATAATTCCAGTGTTTCAGGTGCCTGTTTGCTTTTTCCTACCAATACCTTAGGCAAGGAGTATTATTCAATTAACTACACAAACAATTCAAACACGACAAATGCTAACAGTTGGTTTTATGTTGTAGCAACTGATACAGGAACAACCTCAATTGAAATTAGACCAAGTGCGAATACTACTGCCGGCTGGATTGCAGGAAATACTTACTCAATTACTTTAACACAAGGTCAGGTGTTTAATGTAAAAGGTCAATTTATTTTGAATAATAATTGTGGAGGAAACAATCAACCACCATGCACAACGGTTGATTTAACAGGGTCAAGCATTAAAAGTGTGAGTACCGGCTCTGGTTGTAAAAAAATTGCCGTTTATTCGGGTAGTGGCAGAATTAGTTTAACCTGTAACGGCGCCCCATCTTCTTCAGATAATTATATGGTGCAGGCATTTCCTAAAAATGCCTGGGGTAAGAAATTTCTTACCGCCCCTCCGGGAGGTAATATGGCAAATTGTATTTACAGGGTTTGTGTACAAGATCCCACAACAATTGTACAGATTAATGGTGCTGTTACTGCTTTGCCTCTGGTAAATGGTTTTTATTATGAAATTCCGATAACTGCTGTGCCGCAAAGGGTTGAAGCTGATAAACCCATTCTTGTTGCACAATATTTTACTTCACAAAATGCATGTGGAAATGGTAATCCTGGTGATCCAGAAGTAATATATTTAAGTCCGGTAGAGCAAAATATTGACAGAGTTATTTTTAATTCTAATTTATTAGTTGCTAATCAGCCTCCCACACATAATCATTTGGTAAATGTTGTTATTCCGAATGGAGGAACAGCTATCAGTTCATTTAGGCTTGACGGAGCTATACCGCCTGTAGCTTTTATTGTACATCCCCAGGACGCAAACTATTCATACATAAGAATCCCAAATCTTGCAATAGGACAGCACCTGATACAATCTGACTCAGGTTTTAATGCAATAGCATATGGTTTTGGTCAAGCAGAAAGCTATGGTTATAATGCCGGTACCAACGTAAAAGATCTTTATCAGCAAATTTTAGTTAATACCGAATTTGGGATTGAGCAAACGCCATCCGTTTGTACTAATTCGCCATTCCGGTTTAAAGTTTCGCTTCCGTATTGTGCAGATTCTATCAAATGGAATTTGAGTAATTTACCTGGACCACCCGCTGCACCGCCAACATCAATTTTTTCAACCTGTGTACCCGGACCAGGAGGCCCAGATTCAACAACTGTTGTAAATGGTAAAACAATTTACTGGTATTCTTTACCAACGTTGTATAGTTTTAGTATAGTGGGTACCTATCCCGTAACCATTACAACCTTTTTTCCTAATGGAGAATGTGGAAACTCCCAGGATATTGATTTTGATTTGCAGGTATCTGCCCCGCCTGTACCAAGTTTTACAGTAACCATACCCGGCTGCTTTACTGAGCCGGTTCAGTTTATAGAAACAACACCGCAAACACCTAAAGCTACTTACAAATGGTATTGGGATTTTGGTGATGGAAATACCTCTGTATCTAAAAATCCAGTGCATACTTATGCAGCTCCGGGTAATTATATAGTCAGGTATGCAAGTATTACAACCCCAGGTTGTTTAAGTGATACCATTCAGCAACAAATAACTGTACCTAAATTACCTGAGGCAACTATAAGCGGCACCACAGCTGTTTGTGTAAATGCAGCAGCACCAGTGATTACATTTACCGGTGCAGAAGGGTTGGCTCCCTACGAGTTTACATATAATATAAATGGTGGCGCTCCTTTAACAATAAATTCAACCGGCACTACAGCTACTATTACAGTTCCAACTGTTACAGCAGGCACATTTGTATTTAACCTGGTTAGTGTGAGAAATGTAGGATCTGCACTTTGTACACAACCTCAAACGGGTAGTGCTACGGTTATTGTAAATCCATTACCAACAGCAACAGTTGCAGGTAATACAACAGTTTGTTTAAATGATGCATCACCAAATATTACATTTACCGGTGCAACTGGTACAGCTCCTTATACATTTACTTACAATATAAACGGCGGCGCACCATTAACAGTAAGTACAACGGTTGGAAATTCCATAACAGTTGCTGTTCCCACTAATGTTTCAGGAACATTCATCTATAATTTATTAAGTGTACAGGATGCAAGTAGTACCACCTGCAGTCAAAATCAAACGGGTAGTGTAACAGTAATTGTAAAAGATTTACCAACAGCAACAATAGCAGGCACAATCAACGTTTGTTTAAATGCCACATCACCCAATATTACTTTTACCGGTGCAGTTGGTATAGCGCCCTATACCTTTACCTACAATATAAATGGCGGAGCACCATTAACAGTAACAACCACCGTTGGAAGTTCTGTAACAGTTGCTGCACCTACAACAGCAGTGGGCACATTTATTTATAATTTATTAAGTGTACGGGAGGGTAGTGCAAATGCCTGTATCCAAAATCAAACGGGCATCGCAACAGTAATTGTAAATCCATTACCAACAGCAACAGTTGCAGGTAATACAACAGTTTGTTTAAATGAAGCATCACCCAATATTACATTTACCGGTGCAGGATCAACAGCGCCTTACACATTTACTTACAATATAAATGGCGGCGCTCCATTAACAGTAAGTACCACAGTTGGAAATTCAATAACAGTTGCTGTGCCTACTACTATTTCAGGCACATTTATTTATAATTTGTTAAGTGTGCAGGATGCCAGCAGTACTACCTGCAGCCAAAATCAAACCGGTAGTGTAACTGTAATTGTAAAAGATTTACCAACGGCAACAATTTCCGGCACCATCAACGTTTGTTTAAATGCCACATCACCCAATATTACATTTACAGGGGCAGTAGGTATAGCACCTTACACATTTACGTACAATATAAATGGTGGAGCACCATTAACAGTAACTACCACAGTTGGAAGTTCTGTAACAGTTGCAGCACCTACAACAGCAGTTGGCACATTTATTTATAATTTATTAAGTGTACGGGAGGGGAGTGCTAACGCCTGCACACAAAATCAAACGGGCAGTGCTACGGTAATTGTAAATCCATTACCTACAGCAACAGTTGCTGGCAATACAGCAGTTTGTTTAAATGAAGTATCACCCAATATTACATTTACCGGAGCAGGATCAACAGCACCTTATACATTTACATATAATATAAATGGGGGTGCTCCATTAACAGTAACTACCACAGTAGGAAATTCAATAACAGTTGCTGTACCTACGAATATTTCCGGCACATTTATTTATAATTTGTTAAGTGTGCAGGATGCCAGCAGTACTACCTGCAGTCAAAATCAAACCGGCAATGCTATTGTAACAGTACACCCTTTACCGGTAATTAATTTTACCAACAGTACACCATCATGTGAAACAAGAGATATACTATTTACAGACAACTCAAATCCATTGGTAGGCACGCTGACAAACTGGGCCTGGAATTTCGGTGATCCGGGCAGCGGAGCTAACAATACATCTGTGCTGCAAAATCCAACGCATACTTTTAGTACAGCAGGTAATTACACTGTAAGCCTTAATGTAATTACATCTAATTTTTGTACCAATGCTGCAGCATTTACCAGGATAGTTACTATTAACGACCGGCCGCTGGCTGGATACATTATACCGGAAGTATGTTTGAGCGATACATATGCCCAGTTTTTAGATACCAGTAAAGTTGCTAATGGTGGTATTACCGCATGGGACTGGAATTTTGGTGATCCGTTTGCTACAATACCAAATCCAAATACTTCAACGGTACAAAATCCTCAGCATAGTTATACTGCTGTTGGCACTTATCCTGTGCAATTAATTGCTACAAGTAATCTTGGTTGTAAGGATACTATTATTCAAAACCTGGTTATTAACGGAAGTTTTCCCGTTGCAAACTTTACAGTTAATAATCCAACAACTTTATGTGCTAATGATTCTGTGGCTATTGTAAATACTTCAACAGTATTTCCGGGTACAATTACCAAGGTTGAAATTTACTGGGATAATGTAAATTTCCCTGCAGTGTTTGAGCTGGATAATAATCCCTTCTCTGGTAAAGTGTACAAACATAAGTACAATAATTTCCAGGCACCACTTACACAAACTTTTACAATACGTTACAGGGCTTATTCGGGCGGGGTTTGTGTTAATGATAGAATATCAACTATTACAGTTAATGCAGCACCATTAGTTCAGTTTAATAACATGCCAGATGCATGCCTTGATGCAGCGCCATTCCAGATAACCCAGGCTTCAGAAATTGGGGGTGTGCCTGGTACATTTGTATACTCCGGCTCTGGTGTAAGCGCAGGCGGAATTTTTACTCCTGCATTGGCAGGTGTGGGTACACACACAATAAAATATACATTTACTTCCACAGCGGCCGGTTGTGTAGATACAATGAGCAAATCAATTACTGTTTTAGATACTGCATCTGCAAAATTTTCATTTATCAGCCCAACATGCGAGGGAAGTGCTACTACATTTAAAGAAGAATCTACTGCTCCAACCAGTGTAATTCTTAGTAATACAGTATGGGATTTTGGCGATGGTTCACCTTTAGAAAATCATGCTCCGGGAACTACATTTACGCATACTTATATTGCCTCCGGCACATACACTGTAAGTATGTATAATACTTCTGCCTATGCTTGCAGGAGTACAACAACAACCAGGCAGGTATTGGTAAGCCCGGTTCCTGTGCCAGCGTTTGGTTTTGATAAAGCAAGTTATTGTTTACCAGACGCAAGAGTTAGTTTTGTTAATAACTCTTCTATTACAGATAATTCAGGACTAACTTATTTATGGAATTTTGATGATCCTAATGCTTCTGTTTCAAATCCCAATACATCAACTGGTTTTGCACCATCACATACTTATACAAGTATAGGGCCTTTTAATGTAACATTAACTGTAACCAGCAATGTAGGTTGTATCAACAGTATTTCTGTTCCATTACTTACTGTACATCCACAACCAGTAACAGATTTTACCTTTAGTAATAATAATGGTGTTTGTATTCGTGATGCTGTAACATTTACAGATATAACCAATGGCCTTGATGGTACAGTTACACAATGGTTCTGGGATTTGGGAGATGCCAGTACAAGAAGCACCCGGCAGGTATTAAACTATACCTATGGGTCTGCAAAAACATTTGATGTGTCTTTATATACTGGAAACAGCCATGGTTGTGCAAGTACTTTACTTACTAAACAATTTACAGTACATCCATATCCTGTGGTTGATGCCGGGCCAGACAGGGTAGTACTTGAAGGCGGTTCTATTACTATTCAATCGGTGGTTACAGGAAACGACCTGCAATATTTATGGACGCCAAACACTTATTTGATTGATACAAAAGTTGCTGTACCAACGGCAGCTAATATGCTTGATGATATTACTTATACATTGACAGTTACTGCAAGAGGTGGATGTACAAGTAGTGATAAGATGTTTGTGAAAGTATTGAAATTCCCTAAAATTCCAAACACATTTACACCCAATGGCGATGGTATTAATGAAACATGGATAATTGAATACCTGGAAACTTATCCAAATAACAGGGTACAGGTATTTACCCGTACCGGACAACTGGTATTTGAATCAAGAGGATATAGAACACCATGGGATGGTAAGTTCAACGGCAAACCATTACCTTTTGATACCTATTATTACATTGTAGAACCTGAAAGTGGACGCAAGCCAATTACAGGATATGTAACTATTTTAAAATAAAAAATAGTGTTGTCTTTTTAAAAATTACAACACTTATTAATGCAGCAGAGAAAAACTGAACCATGAAGAAATTTTTTTTAATAGCAGGAAGTTGTTTTAGCAGCGTATTTGTATCAGCGCAGGCAAAACCATTTTATACGCAGTATATTTTAAACAATTATATTCTTAATCCTGCAGTAAGCGGTATTGAAAATTATACCGAAATAAAACTAAGCAACCGTAACCAGTGGACAGGGATTAATGGAGCACCGGTTACGAGCTATTTCAGTATTCAAACACCAATAGGGAAAGAAGATCTAAGAACCAGTGCTACTTCATTTGAAATTCCGGGAGAGAACCCAAGGGGTAAAAGATTGTGGGAAGAATATACCCCACCGGATGCACATCATGGGGTTGGTTTTGTGGCTATGAATGATAAGGCAGGTTATATAAACCGGTGGACGCTTAATGGTACTTACGCTTACCATCGGCCGCTAAGTGTTAAAACAACTTTGGCTGCAGGATTCAGTGCCGGCATTACCAGCGTAAATTTAGACCGTTCAAAAATTGAATGGGCAAGCCTGGATCCTAATGATCCTGCTGTCGGAATCAGTAGCGGGGAGCTAAAAAAACTAAAGCCAGAAATTGGTGCAGGGTTGTGGTTATACTCGGCTCAATATTTTGTAGGCTTGTCAGTATTAAATATTATTCCGGGTAAAGCACAATTTGTAACTAATGATAAATATGGCAGTTATTATACACCCAATTATTTTTTAACAGCCGGCTACAGATTTTCTCTTACGGATGATGTAATGATGATGCCTTCAGTAATGTTTCAATACTGGCAACCACAGCTAGGAGGATTGCATACCAATGTTAAATTCCAGTACCAGGACAAAGTTTGGGTAGGAGGGGGATATCGTTTCTCTGATCTTATCTCGGGCTACTCCGCTATGGCAGGATTGAATATCTCCAACACTTTCAATGTAAGCTATTCTTATGAAGTAGCTACAACATCACGTTTAAGAACCTATACGAAAAACACCAATGAAATAATGCTGGGCTTTATAATTGGAAATAAATTTAGCCAGGCTTGTCCCCGTTGTTATTGAGTTTAATAAGCGGTTTCTTCTTCGGGTAAAGAAGTATCAATTTTGTTTAGAGAATCTCTTACAGGAATTTCTTTAGCAGCAAGTTTCCATTGTGGTTGTAATATCCATTTACCATTTACAAAAGACAGGGTATATACTTTTACCACAGCGTTTTTAGAACCTGATTGTTCTTCCCTTATTACAATTTGCCTGGTGGCATCATTTTCCTGTACTGCTGCAGGTGTGGCAAAATTTTCTTCGATATCCTGTGCTAATGCTTCAGCTTTATCCTGAAAATCTTTAATTAACGGTTCCAGTTTTTTAAGTTGTTTTTCTATAAGAGGTTGTTGTTTTTCTACTTCCGCCTGTATAGCTTGTAATTTTTCTTCAGTAAGACTTTCGATAATGTTATTTACAAACGTGGGCATTACTGGTTCATTATTTTTTTCTGTAACAGGAACTACAGTCGTTTCCGGAATTATAATTTTACCCGCTGTAAATTTATATTGAAAAAATACAGCAGTAACAAAAACCATTACAAGCATTGATGTTAAAAGAGGAAGCAATAACAGGTTATGCCGCTTTTGCACCTGGTTTTTTGGAGTAGTAAAAAACTGTATCCTTTGCAGTAATTGTTGTTGCCTGCCCGTGGCAGCCAGTTGATATTGCGAAACATACTGCTTAACCAGTTGCGCCTGCAATAAAGTTTCTGCATACACCAATGGTGAATATTGAAATGCCATCACATTAATATCGCAATGCTTTTCACGTTCCAAACGTATCCTTTTACACAGAGAAAGTACAAATGGATTAAAAAAGAAAATATTTTCTGCAATAATTAAAAACCAGTTAAGCAGGTAATCATTTGCCTTTATATGTGTAAGCTCATGAAGGATGAGTGTTTCGGCCTGTTGTAATGTTATTTGATTTACTAATGCTACAGGTAATATGATTACAGGTTTAAAAAAACCAAAAGTAACCGGTGTTGTAATTATATCACTTAACCATAATGTTACTTTTCTTTTTATCCCAAAGTGATTTGCTTTTAATATTGTAAATAACTTAAGATCTATTTGGGGCTTTTGTAAACCCTGCCTGAATTGTTTTTTAAAATAATACCATTCAACCACAGCTGTTAATAGCTTGTAGCCCATAACAATTAGATAGGCTGAAAATATCCATGGTGTTACAGCATAAATACTATCTGCTGATAAAATTCCAGCTACTGTTTCAGTAATAAAGTTTGTACTTGAATTATTTGCTGCATTAAAATAATAAATAAAAAATGTTGCAATTAATAAAATAACCTGTGTAAAAATGGAAACAAATAACAGGTTCTTTTTTTGCAGCGGTGTGAATTTCTGCTGTAAACCCTGCTCGGCTAAAAAATAGATTAATACCAAAACACCTGCCTGCCAAAGGCTGTGCAACATACTCATGCAAAAGCTGTAAGAGAGTTGTGACATAAATGGTGTATTAGTTTTGGTGGTTTATTTACTTATCTTTTTTAAGTTCATTAATAAGCGCCTGAATTTTTTCCAGTTCTGCCTGGCTGGCATCATGGCCACCTAATGCCTGCAATACCAGGTTTGCTGAAGAACCTGCAAACAAGGTATCAATCATCTTATTTAAAAACTGTTTTTGTGTTTTTTCACGGCTGACAGCAGGTTGATAAATATGAGTTTTGCTGCTGTCGTCTCTAGTTACCAGGCCCTTTTCATGCATAATCTGCATCAGTTTAAGGGTGGTGGTATAACCGGCATCTTTTGTTTTAGATAGCTCTTCATGTACAGTTCTTACAGTTGCTGTATTGTTAGCCCAAAGCACCTGTAAAATCTCTAATTCACTTTCGGTGGGCTTGGTATTTTTAATAAGTGTCATATTTACGATTGTTTTCGTAAGCAAAATACGACTTTACTCGTAAATACCAAACCCATTCATAAAAATTTTATAAATATTTAACCTGTTGTGCAAAAAAAAGCCCCGATGTGGAAACAGCAGGGCTTTCTGGTTATAATGGTTCTGATTAGACTCTTTAAAAAACTTCGAAAAGTTTATTTCTGGCTGTTCTTTAATTCAATATCGGCACCACCCAAAGCATCAATTAAAGTTTTGTATTTGGCTGCAGCTTCCTGTTTAAGTTCGGTGCCATCAATACTAACTACTCCTTTTTTTACTGATAAAGTGTAATTCTCTTTTTTTAGTAAATTATCGGTAGCCAGCACATCAATTAATTTATCGGTTGCTGCATTAATTTCTTCTTTACCCGCAGTAACACTAACTGTCATATTATTGCTGCTGTCGGTTTTTGAAATGGATATTTCTTTTATCATTTCATGCTTAACCTGCTCTTTAGACCCTGCTTTACCATAAATGGTTGCAAGAGTAGGAGCAATTACCAATGAAACGATACTCATTAATTTAATAAGAATATTCATTGATGGTCCGGAAGTATCTTTAAATGGATCACCTACAGTATCACCTGTTACCGATGCTTTATGTGGTTCTGATTTTTTGTAAAACATTTCTCCATTTATCTCCACACCTTTTTCGAATGATTTTTTTGCATTATCCCAGGCACCACCTGCATTATTCTGGAACATACCCATTAAAACACCACTAACAGTAGCGCCTGCTAAAAAACCACCCAATACTTCGGGGCCAAAAGCAAAGCCAATAATTAATGGAGATAATAATGCAATTGCACCGGGCAGCATCATTTTTTTAAGCGATGCCTGTGTACTGATGGCAACACATTTATCATACTCAGGTTTACCTGTGCCTTCCATAATACCAGGAATAGTACGGAACTGGCGGCGAACTTCTTCTACCATTGCCATTGCAGCTTCACCCACGGCACGAATGGCTAATGAAGAGAAAATGAAAGGAATCATTCCTCCTACAAACAAACCAGCCAGTACAGGTGCTTTGTAAATATCAATTCCTTCAATACCGCTGATACCTACAAAAGCTGCAAACAAAGCTAAAGCTGTTAATGCTGCAGAAGCAATTGCAAAACCTTTACCGGTAGCCGCAGTTGTATTACCAACAGCATCTAAAATATCTGTCTTTTCACGAACTTCTTTTGGTAATTCACTCATCTCTGCAATACCCCCTGCATTATCAGCAATAGGGCCAAAAGCATCAATAGCCAATTGCATAGCAGTAGTGGCCATCATACCGGCAGCAGCAATAGCCACACCGTATAAACCTGCACACCAAAAGCTCATATAAATACCGGAAGCCAAAACAAGAATTGGTAAGAAAGTACTTTCCATACCCATGGCTAAACCTCCAATAATATTGGTAGCGTGGCCTGTACCGGATTGGCGGATTATAGTATTAACCGGACGCTTCCCCATGGCGGTGTAATACTCAGTGATGATACTCATTAAAGTACCTACTGCCAAACCAACCAGGATAGCACCAAATACACCGTTCTTAGTGAACTCATGTCCACGTAAGGTCATGGTATCGGGCATTAAATAATTTACTAAGAAATAAGAAGCAACAGCGGTTAAAACAATTGAGCCCCAGTTACCCATATTTAAAGCTTTTTGTACAGCATTGGTGCTGTTTCCAACCGCTTCAGAAATACGTACAAAAAAAGTTCCTATGATGGAGAATAATATACCCATGGCTGCGATCAGCATTGGCAAAAGGATAGGAGACATGCCGCCAAACTGATCGTTCAATGCATTTGTTTCTCTACCCAAAACCATGGTGGCCAAAACTGTTGCCACATAAGAACCGAACAGATCGGCACCCATACCGGCAACATCACCCACATTATCACCCACGTTATCTGCAATGGTTGCAGGGTTACGTGGATCATCTTCAGGAATACCGGCTTCTACTTTACCCACAAGGTCAGCACCAACGTCAGCAGCCTTGGTATAAATACCACCACCAACACGGGCAAATAAAGCGATTGACTCGGCACCTAAACTAAAGCCGGTTAAAATTTCTATGGTACGCTCCATTTCGTGGCTGTTAACAGCAGCTTCCGGAGCAAAGATCATTTTTAAGATAATAAACAAACCACCCAGGCCTAACACGGCCAAACCGGCAACACCTAATCCCATTACACTACCACCGGTAAAAGAAACATTTAATGCTTTTGCTAAACTTGTTCTTGCAGCCTGTGCAGTACGAACGTTGGCCTTGGTAGCCACTTTCATACCAATAAAACCTGCCAAAGCACTAAAGCATGCACCAATAATAAATGCAACAGCAATACTCCAGTGGCTGTTGGAGTTGGTGTAACCCATTATGCCTAATAATAAAGCACCGATAACTACGAAGTAAGCAAGTATTTTATACTCCGCTTTTAAAAAAGCCATTGCACCTTCAGCAATATAAGTGCTGATCTCTTTCATACGGTCGTTGCCAGCATCCTGTTTGGAAACCCATGCAAACTTTATAAAAGTGTAGAGTAAACCTACAATGCCCATAGCCGGAATAACATAAATCAAATTGTCCATAAGTATAGTTGTTCTGAAATTTGGACGGCAAAAATAGGGGAAAAGGAGGAAAAAAGGACAGAATAGGATGGTTAATTAGTATACGTTGAAACAGGAGGTAAACTGTGCATAATAACTTACTAAACCAATGTTTTAAAAGAAGCCCCGATACAAGCTATAATATCTTCTGCAATCAGGGCTTCCTGCGACTGTTGATCGGCAGCTATATCTCCGGCCAGGCCATGAAGATATACACCCAATAAACAAGCCTGTAAAGGAGTATAGGCCTGTGACAGTAAACCGGTAATAATTCCACTTAATACATCGCCGCTGCCTGCTGTTGCCATACCTGCATTTCCCGTACAGTTAAAATAACCTTTGCCTTCAGGAGTACTTATAAAGGAGAAATGGCCTTTTAAAATAATGTAGATATTATATTCTTTCGATTTTTGTAAAGCCAGTTGTATCCGGTCGAAATCGTTTGATGTTTTCCCAAACAGTCGCTCAAATTCTTTGGGGTGTGGGGTAATTATTGATGCCGGCGGAATTAAAGAAAGTAATTCCCTGTTTTGCGCAAGAATGTTCAATGCATCAGCATCAATCAATATTGGTTTTGCGGCAGCTGTAAAAATTTCTTTTAATAGTGATGCATGTGTTGGATCTAAACCAATGCCGGGGCCGATACCTACAGCATCAAATTTTTCAATTTCATTGGCAGATAAAATAAATTTTTCGCCACTCACCTTACACATTGCTTCGGGCACAGTGGTTTGTAAAATATTGTATCCACACTCGGGAATAATGCAGGTAAGTTTACCGGCTCCACTTTTTAAACAGGCTTTGGCAGCCAGCACTGCAGCACCCATCATTCCATAGCTGCCAGTTATTAATGCTGCATGGCCATAGGTCCCTTTATGTGTAAATCTTTTACGTGGTTTATAAATTGATTTAATAATTGCCTTATCCGTTAATTCAAATATTGATTCCTCATCAACTTCATATTGCTGATGCAGGCCAATATGTATAAGATGAATTTCTCCGCTACAGTTTTCATTCTCTGACAATAAAAAAGCCAGTTTATAATTTTGAAAAGTGAGGGTGTGAGTAGCTTTTACAACTGCGTTATCTTTTGATGAAGTATCTGCAAACATGCCACTGGGTAAATCAATAGCAACGATGTTGTTTGCTGATGAGTTGATATGATTTACTAATGCAGCGCTTATTCCGTCTAATGGTTTATTTAAGCCTGTACCAAAAAGGGCATCTATAATAATACTATCAGCAGGAATAAGTGGAAAAAAATCCGGCGATTGTATAAAGTGAATATCGGTACTGCATTCATGAAGTCTTGTAAGGTTGGTTTGAAAATCTGCGGTACCAATATTTCCAAACTCAAGAATATAAACTGTAACGCTGCAATTATTCTTTATCAGCATCCGGGCAATAGCCAAACCATCGCCACCATTATTTCCTTTGCCACAAAAAACCAGCATTTGTTTTTGTGCATAATTATGACCGATTAACCAATGGTAGCAGGCTGTAGCAGCCCTTTCCATTAAATCAATTGCAGCAATGGGTTCGTTGGCAATGGTAAATGCATCCCATTGTTTTATTTGTGTGGCAGAAAAAATTTTCACACTAGTAAGTTACGAAAGATAGTTAGTTATTTTACCAGGGTGAGTAATTTCCGGTGCAATTCAGTTACCTGTGGTATTACCATTTGCTGCTCATCGTTTGTAATTACAAAATCGCAGAGCCGCATTTTAATAGTTTCATCAATTTGTTTATTCATTCTTGCCATAACTTCTTCCCTGGAAATATTATCCCTTTGCATGGTGCGTTGTATACGCAGGGGAGTGGGGGCGTAAACACCAATCACATAATCCAGTTGCTCCTGTGCGCCGCTTTCAAAAATAAGTGCGGCTTCTTTAATGGTATAAGGAGCGGTTTGTTTATTCATCCATTCTTCAGCATCCTGTAATGTAACAGGGTGAACCAGGCTGTTGAGTAATTCTAATTTTTCAGGATTTGCAAATACAATATCAGCAATGTATTTACGGTTTAGTTTACCATTGGCATAAGCTTCATTGCCGAATTCTTTTTGTACCTGTTGTTTCAGCGCTTCATTTTCATTCATCAATTGTTTGGCAGCATCATCGGCATAATACACAGGTATGCCCAATACTTCAAAAAGTTTTGCCATGGTACTTTTGCCGCTGCCAATACCGCCTGTAATCCCAATCTTGAGCATACCCCTAACCCCTAAAGGGGGATAATTATGTTTTGTTAATAGAAAAATAAAAACCGTCCCCAACTTGTTGGGGACGGTTAAAATTATTAATAATTTATCAGAAATTATTTTTTAGCTTCTGCCGCCGGCTTATTAATATTAGCCGTCCATTCCATACTGATAGAACTGCGTTCGATTTTAATATAGCTGCCCGGACTTACTTCCAGCATCAGTGTATTGTCATCGTTTACCTTGTTTACTGTGCCATGTATACCTGCAATGGTTACAATTTTATCACCTTTTTGAAGGTTATTTACAAACTGTTTTTGTTGCTTTGCTTTTTTTGCCTGCGGACGGATCATGAAAAAATAAAATACTGCGATCATTAAACCCATCATTATAAACGTACTTGTGCTGCTGCCTTTTCCCTGTGGGTCCATCATTAAAAAAATACTTAGTAGTTGCATGTTTATTGTTTTAAATAGTTATCTGTTTTTATTTTAAGAAGCCGGTTATTTTTCTTTTACAGTTCCAGTAAGTTTTAAAATTGGAAATTCGGGTGTTGTATTTGCTGTAACTGTAATATCCTTGCTTTGATGATCTTTTTTGCCTGCGCTGTTAAATACCACTTTAATAACCCCTGTTTCGCCGGGCATTAATGGTTTTTCAGGTTTTTCAGGAATGGTGCATCCGCAGGTAGCTTCGGCTTTAAAAATTATCAAAGGGTTAGTGCCTGTATTTTTAAAACGGTAATTATATTCTACTTTTTCTCCCTGGGCAATAGTTCCAAAATCAAATGCACTGTCAATTAATTGTACAGTGGTGGTATTTTTCATCGCTTCGTCCCTGGCCTGTTGCTCTTTTGCCTGTTTTAATGAATCGTTAATTACACCCAGCTTGGAATCATCAGAGATCTTATCCTTTCTCTTTACATCGCATCCAACACAGGTTGCGGCAACTATAATAAATAAAAAATATTTTTTCATGTTAAAATCAGTTTTTCAAAAATATTTACAGGGTGCTGTTTTTAAAACTCTTTTTATGAATTTTATTTTGCTCCGTTAGTTCTTTATGAATATTATCGAGCAAACCATTTACAAACTGGCCGCTTTGTACCGTACTGTATTCTTTTGCCAGGTCGATATACTCATTAATAGTAACCTTGGTGGGGATGGTTTCAAAGAATAAGAATTCACAAACTCCCATTTGTAATATTATCAGGTCTAATGCAGCAATACGGTCGGCATCCCAGTTTTTTAATTTAGGTTTTATCAGCTCTAAACTTACTTCGCTTTTTTCAAGTGTGGTTTGTAAAAGCCCTTTGGCAAATTCCAGTTTGTCTTTACTCACCATGGTTCCAAAATCGTAGCTGCCCGGTTTTTGCAAAAAGCCCAGCACTAATTGCTGCATCATTTCACCATCATCATCCCAATGAATAAAGTTTTCCTCCAGGTGGCTGATAAAATCCTCGTTGGGTAATAACAAAGCGCTGAAAATATATTCTAAAATACCCTTTTCCGATTTTTTATCCCTTGCCTGCACTTCAATATATTCTTTATACTCTGCAGAATCTACCAGTTGCAGGTATATTTTTTTCAACAGTTCGGTATCAACAGTGTATGGTATTTTAAATTCTGCAACAGCTGCTTTAAATCCCGGTTGTTCCAGTATTTTCCACAGTAGTTCGTTGCCCGCTATTTTGGTATTTACCGACAGGTCTTCTGCCGAAGGCAAATTTTTAGATGCCCTGTGTTTGGCCGCTGTTTCGGAGTAACGGGCTACTTCGGTTATAAAGTAAATGAGGTAGGTAAACAGGTGGCGGCTTTGCTCCAGTTTTTTGTTTAAAATGGAAAGTGGTTCGCCTGGCTTTACTTCGCCTGCCATACTATCAACTGTGTACAGCGTTTGCATTACTTTAACCCGGATATTTCTTCTGCTAATCATAATTTGGAGCGGCAAAGGTAACTATCAATTGTGAATTATAAAGGATGAATTATGAATTGAATTTGCTGAAAGCAATAAGTTTTATAATTCCGACCCTGCCAAAAATGCCTGCTTAATTTCATCATATCCTGCCGAATTTGTCCAATTCTGCACCTTCAATTCACATTTGCCCTAAAAAACTGACAACCTTACTTTTATTATGGATTGGTACAAAAATGGCAGTACCTTCGCCAACCGTAAAAAACGGTACTATATTTTTCAACTTAATCAAAAACAATAGAGTTATGGCAACAAAGAAGTTAAACATTACCCCATTGCACGACAGGGTTATTGTTAAACCAGCCGCTGCTGAAGAAAAAACAGCAGGCGGCATTATTATTCCTGATACAGCTAAAGAAAAACCCCAGCGTGGTGTTGTTTTGGCTGCAGGACCGGGTAAAAAAGACGAACCGGTTAGCGTAAAAGCCGGCGATACCGTTTTATATGGTAAATATGCCGGTACCGAAATTTCTATTGAAGGACATGATTACCTGATCATGAGAGAAAGTGATATTTTGGCAATAGTATAATAACAGTAGCCAGTAGTTAGTAGTTAGCACTACTGGTTTAGATAATTACAAATTTTATAGACAGACTAACTACTGTCTACTAACGACTAAATACTAATAGAAAATGGCAAAAATGATATTCTTCGATATTGAAGCAAGAAATAGAATGAAAAAAGGCGTGGACACTTTGGCCAACGCTGTAAAAGTAACCCTTGGGCCAAAAGGCCGCAACGTAGTTATCGAAAAAAAGTTTGGGGCACCACAGGTAACTAAAGATGGTGTAACTGTTGCAAAAGAAATTGAACTGGAAGACCCGATTGAAAATATGGGTGCCCAGATGGTGAAAGAAGTAGCCAGCAAAACTGCAGATATTGCAGGTGATGGTACAACTACTGCAACTGTTTTGGCTCAGTCTATTATTAGCGAAGGCTTAAAGATGGTAGCTGCCGGCGCAAACCCAATGGATTTAAAAAGAGGAATTGATAAAGCTGTTTCTATAGTAGTTGAAAGCTTAAAAGCACAATCTCAAGCTGTTGGTAACGATAGCAAAAAAATTCAGCAGGTAGCCACTATTTCTGCCAACAACGACGAAACTATCGGTAAATTAATTGCTGAAGCTTTTGCAAAAGTGGGTAAAGAAGGTGTGATTACTGTTGAAGAAGCAAAAGGTACAGATACAACAGTGGATATTGTTGAAGGTATGCAGTTTGACAGGGGGTATATATCTCCGTACTTTGTTACCAACAGCGAAAAAATGCAGGCTGAATTACAAAATCCTTTTATCTTAATTTACGATAAGAAGATAGCTGCAATGAAAGATATTTTGAGCATCCTGGAAAAAGTTGCTCAAAGCGGTCGTCCTTTAGTAATTATTGCTGAAGATCTGGAAGGCGAAGCATTAGCTACATTAGTAGTAAATAAATTGCGTGGCACTATTAAAGTTGCTGCAGTAAAAGCACCTGGCTTTGGCGATAGAAGAAAAGAAATGCTGACCGACATTGCTACTTTAACTGCCGGTACAGTAATAAGTGAAGAATTAGGCCATAAATTAGAAGCTGCCGATTTAAGTTTCTTAGGCCAGGCTGCATCAATTACAATTGATAAAGACAATACCACTATTGTTGGCGGTAAAGGCGCTAAAAAAGATATTACTGCAAGGGTAAATCAAATTAAAGCGCAAATAGAAAATACCACTTCTGATTACGATAAAGAAAAATTACAGGAGCGTTTGGCTAAATTAGCCGGTGGTGTTGCAGTATTATATATTGGTGCTGCTACCGAAATGGAAATGAAAGAAAAGAAAGACCGTGTGGATGATGCATTGCATGCAACCCGTGCTGCTGTAGAAGAAGGTATTGTACCAGGTGGTGGCGTTGCTTACATCCGTGCAGTTAGTGCTTTGGAACCAAAAGTAAAAGGACAAATAGCCGATGAGCAAACTGGTATGGCAATTGTACGCCGTGCTTTGGAAGAGCCTATTCGTTGCTTAACTTCTAATGCCGGCATTGATGGCAGCATTGTTATCCAAAAAATCAGAGAAGGTAAAGGTGATTTTGGGTTTAATGCAAGAACAGAGGTTTACGAAAACCTGTTTAAAGCTGGTGTTATCGATCCAACTAAAGTTAGCCGTGTAGCATTAGAAAATGCCGCTTCAATTGCGGGTATGCTGTTAACTACAGAAGCTGTAATTGCCGACAAACCAAAAGAAGAAGCGCCGCATAGCCATGGTGCACCTGATATGGGTGGAATGGGCTACTAAGAAATAAAGTATAAATTAAAAAATCAAAAAAATCCTCTTGCTGAGAAGTAAGAGGATTTTTTTTTGGACTGATTATTGAATAGGAAGAGTGACAATAAGTTGATAACAAAACAGCAAAGCAATATTATAACCTATGAAACTCTATGTAAAAAATATGGCCTGCCTCAGTTGTAAGGTATTTGTAAAAGATGCCTTACTGGAAATGGATATCCACTCTGTAAAAGTAGAGTTGGGTGAAATTGAAACCAAAGAAGCAGTAAGTGATGAAGAAAAACAACAGCTTAACAAACTGATAAAAAAAGTTGGACTTGAATTGCTGGAAAGCAAACATGGCATCCTGATAGAAAAAATAAGAAAAATTATTGTGGACTATGTATACCACTCTGAAGAGAAAGAAATAATAAACTTCTCCGATCTGCTCAGCCAAAAATTAAATTATAGTTATTCTTACCTCGCTAACTTTTTTTCGGAAGTAGAAGCTACAACCATTGAGCAATATGTTATTGCCATGAAGATTGAACGCATAAAAGAACTGATCATTTTTGGAGAAGATACGCTTACCGAAATTGCAGATAAAATGCATTACAGCAGTGTGGCACATCTTTCTGCACAGTTTAAAAAAGTTACAGGATTAACGCCCTCACATTTTAAGGAGTTAAAAAAGAAGCGACGGATTGCGATACAAGATCTTTAAGGAGATTTTTTGATACCATCCTCATGTTTTCATATCAGCATCTTTGCCACACTCGGTTCAAAGGCACACCATTGGGGAACTTTTACTTGAGCATAAACAGCCATTCTTTATAATAAAATGTTAAAGCAGTTTGATATTGTTATGTAATTCCTTCTCTTTGTTAATCATGCTGTAAATAATTTATTTCTTAAAACATCAAATTAAAAATCATGAAACAACTAATTGCATTATTTGTAATTCTGCTGTCTGTATTTTTTGCAAAAGCACAAACCCAGCCTGCCTGTAATCCTTATCCAAAAACAATTTCGGTAACCGGCAGTGCCGAAATGGAAATTGTACCCGATGAAATTTATGTACAGATAGATTTAAAAGAATACAAAAAGAAAGGAGAGAATAAAGTAGAGCTGGATAAAATAAAAAGCGATTTCCTGGCTAAATGCAGCAGCATTGGCTTGGTTGATTCTGTTATCAGCATAGCTTCTTACCAGGGTGCCAACTATAACTACTGGTATTGGCAAAGAAGAAAAAAAGACCCAGATATGTATGCAGGTATTGCTTACCAGATAAAATTTAAGGACAGTAAAAAAATGGACCAGTTGGTTGACCTGTTGGATGATGAGGCAACGGCCAATTTTCAGATTACAAAAGCCACACACAGTAAAATTCAGGACTATAGGAAACAGCTGAAGATACAGGCTGTAAAAGCAGCAAAAGATAAAGGCATTTACTTAACAGATGCCATTAATGAAAAATTGGGTGAGGCCATTACTATTGAAGAACCGGATGAGAATACTTTTGTAAATAATTTGGAAAACAACATCAGGGTAAGCCAGTTTAATTCTTTCAATTATAATAAAGATGCGGCAAAGATGAATGACAATGGTGTAACCGGAGTTGATTTTAAAAAGATAAAACTCTGTTACGAAGTTATAATGATATTTGCAGTAAAATAAGCTTTGCAGCCAGCCGGTACTAATTAAAAATTAAGAATGAATAATTGAGAATTCCTCTTGCTGAAAAGTAGGAGGATTTTTTTTGATACCATTTGGGAACTTTTATTTAAACTTAGCCCCAAACATTAAGGACAATAATTCGTATCTAATTTATCTTTACTTTATGGGAAACCCAATATCAATTCCAAGTACGGATATTACAGAATATGTAAAATTTGCAAAATACTTGTAGTCCATCCCTAACTCAGTTTTTTTTATTCCAAATTCATGTAAGTACCTAAAATCAATAAAAGCATATTTATGTCTATCTAATAAATCATTGACATGTTCTTCAATTTTATCAACACTTTTATCAGGAAGAGGATTGGGAGGTATTGGATTATTTTTATCTCCTATTTTTAAATACATATTTGGATAACCAGCAAATTCATCATGGTTTAAATAATGATGAATGATTTTAGATTGAACGAAATCAGGTAATAGCAAGAATAGATTTTTTAAATCATGCTTCTGCGGAATTTTAATCTTGTAATGCATTAATAAACCTTTTAATGCCAACTCCAGACTAAAACCTGCAGTCACCATTGGGAAAGGTAGCTTGCCTAAGAATTGTAATTGTCCTTCAGTTTGTACATCTAACAAATCCTCACTAAAGTAAACTCCTTTTGCCCCGACGGAGCTTTTTTCTAGAAAATCTTTGGCTGTTGCACAAATAAATATTGGGTTATTGAAATCTTTCATAATCAAATATACTAAGGCTACTACATCATTTTATTCCCCGTCCACAATCTCTCCATAATCCACCAGTAATTCTTCCCCGGCTTTAATATCTCTTATAGCTTCAAAATAATCGCCATCATTTATCGAAATAATATTGGGTGCGTCTGCATGGTTTATAAAAAGAGCCAGGTCCATTTTTTTAAAACCTTGTGCCGGTACAAAATAATTTTCTTCATCGTACAAACAATAATTGCCTACTAAAAACTGGGCAGGTGCAGGCAGGCTTTCAATTTCTTTTTTAGTAATGGTTATCCATTCATCGGCAGCATCGGGTTTACTAAACATTGTTCTGCAGCCTTTTGGTATATCTGCAATGGCAAACACACCAATGCCTTCAATGGGAGAGGGCTTAAGCATTACATAAGTGTTATTGCTTAACTCGGCTAATAATTCCGCTTTAGTCATGCTGCTGTTGTTTTATAAATCCGGTAACAATAAAATACTGGGCAGCGCAATAGGTAAGCATAATGCATACGCCTGCAAATGCAAAGGGCTGGTAAAATTTATTTATTGCCAATAAAGAATCGGAGAGTACAAAAAGCAATGCCCCTAAAACAAAAAAAGTATTTGCAGGTTTGTTTACTTTTAAAAAAATATGCAGGCTGCATAGTAGCATGGTGCAGATAACTGCAGCATAAACCATCACCGGAATTTTCAGGTCGGCCAGTGTAGGAAACAACAGCCATACCAGTACAATGCCATAAACTAATACCACTGCAATTAACAGCGGTTGTTTTTTCAGTAATGAAATCTGATTGTTGCGGATGCTTAAAAAATAAATGATGTAAAGAATATGGGTTGTTAAAAAACTTGCCAATCCAAAAATAAAAAACAAAGGGTTTTTATCTTCTATCAATAAAAAAATATCTCCCACCCACGAAAAAACTAATGCTGCCAGCATAATTCTTTTTCCGGCAATGGCAGGCGTTGCTGTGGCTAACAATAAAATAAGAACAGGAAGTAAAAGCGGTTTGGCAAAATAATGGAGTATAGCAATGTTTGCAGCAATACCTGTAATATCAGTCGCAACAGCTATCACGAAAACGACTGTAAGTAAGGTTATGCTGTTTTTCATAAAGCGATACTTACAGCGGTTATCTTAATTCTATATAGGGTTTACCACCAAATAATTTATTGCGTACCGAATCTCTTACAAACGAAGTATCAGACAAAGGCTTTGTAAAAGGCATGGCCAGTTTGTAGGTTACCGAATCTGCAGTATAAAGCAGTAACTTATGGCCATAACTGGTAAGCCTGTCATAAGCTTTTTGGGCAGTAAGCAACGAAGGGTAATTTTTTATAACAATTTTAAAAGAATAGCCATCAGCAGGTGTAACAGGTTTTGCCGTAATTGAATCAGGCCTTTGTGATACAGTTAATTTAGCGGTATCAATTTTAGCGGTATCGGGCTGCATGGCAACAGGTGGAACTGGTTCTGTTTTTTCTGTTACAGCAGTATCTTTTTTCTTAGTTAAAAAATACCAGGCACCCCAGATAATAACTCCCAATACTAAAAAAGAAGCCAGCAACATCAATATTTTTTTATTATTACCATTTGGCTTTGCCTTGCTTGCAAAAGAAATATCTTCATCCGATTTTTCTCTTATCTGCACAGGTGCATTCTCTGCTTTTGCATTTAAGTACAGGCCTTGTTGTGTAAACTGGTATTCGCCTGACTGGTTTTTTTCCAACACACCAATGCCATCAATAATAAATGGTTTGCCAATATTTAAAAACTGGCTGGCCAGCATGATATATGATTCCAGGTCGGATGAAGCAAGTGGTTTTATTTTACGGGTTTGCTGTACTATATAAGTTATTAAAGCATCGTCTTCTACAGCTTTTTGATTATAACTGAAAGTAATTGCATCAGGCGGTATGGAGAGGTCTTTATCATTCTCAGATGGCATAACAAAATCGGGCGACAGACTGAAAGTGCCAATTCCCTGTAATGTAACCTGTTTAGCACTGTAAAAATGCTGCACCAGCAGATGTTCTATTTTCATGCGTAAAAATTGATGATAACAAACCTACAAGATATTCGCAATATAGCAAAGTTGTAGCGGTAATTGAGTAATTTTGCGCTATGCTTACGGAAAAAGACATGCAGTTTATCACACGCTGGGAAAGGGTAAGGGAGCAGGAGTCT
This sequence comes from Ferruginibacter sp., assembly GCA_017983695.1. Lineage (GTDB taxonomy): Bacteria > Bacteroidota > Bacteroidia > Chitinophagales > Chitinophagaceae > Ferruginibacter. The sequence goes on along the minus strand of JAGOAX010000018.1, from coordinate 23,444 downwards.
GCTTTTAAACACAAATTTTTGTCGGGTCTGCCAATGGCTTTTTTATTTGGGCTACCCGTATTGATTCTTTTTGCTGTGGTGCGGATATTTTTTCCATCCTGGTTTACCACGGCAACACATAAGTCGACAGACATTGTGGTGCCGGGACTTACCGAAAAATTCATGAAATTATCTTCAGGTGATGTGGCTATGGCTTTTATTGCAGTGGTCATCGTCATTCTTTTCTTTTCTTACTTTCGCATGAATTATAAGTGGGAGATGAATGAGCAGCTGTACAAAGAGTTAAAAAGCAAAGAAAAAAAAATGCCGGGTGCAGCATTGTAAGCCTTTAGTATCTCTTAACTTTAACCTTTCAATTTTAAATTAAATATGATAAAGAAATTATTATTGCTTGTTGCTGTTCCTGCGCTGCTGTTTTCCTGTAAAAAAGCCTCTACCAATGCCTGTACATTAACAGAGTCCGCATTTGTTGCGCCTGCAGCTGAAGTAACTGCATTACAGAACTGGTTAAGTACCAGCAATCCTGCTGCTGTACAACATTCCAGCGGTATATTTTACGAAATTGGTAACCCGGGTTCAGGTACCGTTACTGCTACTGTTTGCTCCACCGTTACTGTAAAGTATGCAGGTTATTTAACCAATGGCAGTAAGTTCGATGACAGTAATCCTACTTACCCTAATGGAATTCCTTTTCTATTAGGGCAATTGATTCTTGGCTGGCAAAAAGGTATTCCTTTGGTTAAAAAGGGAGGATCAATAACTTTGTATGTACCACCATCACTCGGCTATGGCAACCAGGATGTAAGAAATAATGCCGGTGTGGTAGTAGTGCCTGCCAATTCAATCCTGATATTTAATATCCAGTTAGTTGAGGTGCAATAATTTCAGCAATTAAAAAAAACAATTGAGCCACGAAGCCATCTCTGTTTTTGATATGTTTAAAATAGGTGTAGGCCCATCCAGTAGCCATACACTTGGCCCATGGCGTGCTGCCCAGCGTTTTACCAGTTCCCTGCGCCAACAGAACTTATTGAATACAGTTAAAAGCATAGAGGTATTGTTATATGGCTCACTGGCAAAAACAGGTGTAGGCCATGGTACAGATGTGGCAGTGCAACTTGGCTTAAGTGGCGACGATCCGGTTACATTTGATGTAAACAATATTACCGCAAAAATTGATGACATCAGGGCTATGAAAAAATTGCTGCTGGATGGTAAACATGAAATTGATTTTGATCCTGCAGAGGATATTGAATTTTTATACAGCGAAAGCCTGCCTTTTCATCCCAACGCTTTAACCTTTTTAGCAAAATTTAATGACGATAACAGCCTTGCAGAAACTTATTATTCAGTTGGTGGTGGCTTTGTAAAAAAAGAAGGAGAGGAGGCAAATGCTGGTGATGAAGTAACACTTCCGTTTCCTGTTAATACTGCTGATGATTTACTGCACTGGTGTATGAAGACCGGGCTTAATGTAAGTGATGTGGTACTGGAAAACGAAAGCAGCTGGCGCAATGAAGCAGCAACTAAGAACGGGGTATTAAATATCTGGCGGGTAATGCAGGAATGTATTTACCGGGGTTGCCATGCCGATGGCATACTGCCCGGCGGATTAAATGTAAAGCGCCGTGGCGCAGGCCTCAATAAAAAACTAATGAATGGCCGTACTTACAGCGATTATAACAGCTGGCTGGCAACAATACGGCAGGGCGGTAGCGATTTTAAATATATTTTAGACTGGGTGAGCTGTTTTGCACTGGCAGTAAATGAAGAGAACGCAAGTTTTGGCAGAGTTGTTACAGCACCAACGAATGGTGCAGCCGGCGTAATACCGGCAGTGCTGCAATACTATGTTGCCTTTTGCGATGGTAACACCAACGAAAAAATAATCCAGTTTTTATTAACGGCTGCTGAAGTGGGCAGCATATTTAAAAAGGGTGCCACTATTTCTGCGGCTATGGGTGGCTGCCAGGCCGAGATTGGAGTAAGCAGTGCAATGGCTGCAGCCGCATTAACCGAATGTATGGGTGGTACGCAACGGCAAACTTTAATGGCTGCCGAAATTGCAATGGAACATCACCTGGGTTTAACCTGCGATCCTGTTGGAGGACTGGTACAAATTCCATGCATAGAGCGTAATACAATGGGCGCAATAAAAGCTATTACCGCCTGCCAGCTTGCATTACAAAGTACTCCCGATTTTGCTAAAGTAAGTTTGGATGAGGTAATAAAAACCATGTGGGATACTGCATTGGATATGAACAGCAAATACAAAGAAACTGCAGATGGTGGATTAGCCGTAAATGTACCGATTAGTTTGAGTGAGTGCTAAGATGCCCCTGTCCCCTAAAGGGGAACTTAGATTGTTACAATTTTACTTTAGATTATAGTTTTAATTTTGAAATACTCTTCAGGAATTAAAAAACTTATAAAGGTATTTGGGTGCAAAGTTCCCCCTTCAGGGGGCGGAGGGGGTCTTAAATCCCATACTTCCTCTTAATATCCCGGTCGTTCTCTCTTTCTTTTATGGTTTCTCTTTTGTCGTAATTCTTTTTGCCTTTGCCAAGTCCAATTTCCATTTTAAAAAAACCTTTCTCAGTTAAAAATATTTTTAAAGGAATGATGGAATAACCTTTCTCTTTTATTTTATTTTCCAGCTTGCGTAGTTCTCTCTTATTCAACAACAGTTTTCTTTCCTGTAAAGGCTCGTGGTTGCTGTAAGTACCAAAGGAATATTCGGAAATGTGCAGGCTTTTTACAAACAGCTCACCATTTTCAAATAAACAATAACTGTCGTTAAAGCTAGCCTTGCCTGCCCGTAAACTTTTTATCTCGGTGCCTTGTAATACAAGCCCGGCAATATATTTATCTTCAAAAAAATACTCGTGATAGGCTTTGCGGTTACTTATTTCCAAAACTCTTTTTTTGCAAAGGTATGAAAAGGAAGGGGGTAAATGTTTACTTCAATCACAAACAGTCAATCATAAGTGTATAGGAAAATAACACCTGTTATACTCTCCATTTTATTGCCGTTCCTTCAGCCAGGTTGTTTTATCCAGTTGGTAAATGTAATTGAGTTTTGAGGTTTCGCCGTAATATTCCATTTCAATTTCACCAATTTTTTTTGCACCAAAACGTACAATTGATTTTTGCGACCGGATATTAACTGCACCGATATAAAAATTAACTGCATCAACAAATGTAAAAGCGTGGTTAAGCATTAATGTTTTTAAAGCTTTATTGTAAGTGGTACCCCAATGATCCCGGGCTAAAAAAGTGTAACCAATTTCAAGGGTTTTATTGATGGCATCATGTGAGCAAAACCTGCTGCTGCCAATGGGTTCATTGGTTTGTGTATCAAAAACAATAAAGGCCCCCTGCGATTTAATGGCACCTTCAAAAAAAGTTTGAAACACTTCTTTTTGATAACGGTTTTTATTGGGGTGCTGTTCCCATATTAAAGGATCGCTGGCAACTTTATACAGCTGTTCAAAATCTTCCGCCTTAAGAGGATGCAGTGTTACAAATTCATTTGAAAGATGCTGTGGTTGTAAATCAACAATCATTGCTGTATTTTATTTATAAATCCTGTATAAAAATACCTTTATTTAAGCTAAAAAAGTTCAGCAGGGTAATTGTACAATGATGATGGAGTTATTTTTAAAATTCTTTTAAAACGGTTTTCAGCATTTCAGCATCGTATGCTATGTTTACCCATTTATTAACTACGGTTCTTTTTTTATAAATGAATAAGGTGTTTTTTGCCTCCGCATTAATATTATACAATCCACAGGTTTCAGCATCTGTTGGCGAAGGTACCCAAACCATTGCCACATGTTTCAATCCTTCATCTGCACACCATTTTCTTAACTTTTTACCCAATATTGTTTGCCCTGTTGTATTATTCTCTTTATAAAACGGGTTCATATAAATTAAAAATGCCCTTAAGTTTTTTTCGCCACGCTGTACCATTACTTTTTCCAGTGCTACAGCAAAATCTTTCAACTCATCAAGGTTAGCATGGTTAAACCATAGCATTATACCCTGGCCATAGCCGTATTTACACATGGGGCAAACTTTTTTCCCGCTGTCGGCACCGGAAAGATGCACAGGATCAAAAGCAGGACAATTTTCTCCAATAGCCAAACCCGATTCAAGTTTTGGAAGTCCTGCATTGGGATAGTCCGGGATGTTTAATCCTAATATAATATGCCTTGTGCCATGGGCAATACCATTTTTCTGCGGAATAAGTTTGATGATACCATCGCCGCCACGGTATTCATATAGTTTTCTTTTTGCCGCAGTAAGTAATGGGTCATCGTCAAATAAATATTCACTTATCCAGTATTCATTTTTACCCGGTTCTTTAACAGTTACATGAATATGTTCCATTGCATTTCCTTCAGGATAATGAACGGGCCTTAAAGTATAGAATTGGTAAAACCCATTTTTATCAGTCTTAACCCAGCCACGTATATAACCATGCCGCCTGGCCCAGCCGGTTTCATTTCCTTTTGTTGGGTAGATACCTTTTTGATTAGTATGGTACACATAAATTACCACATCAGCTGCCGGTGTTCTGCCATCACGCTGGTAAACAATTCCGCTGATCTCAATTTTGGGCCCCGGTTCATTAAAGCCGGGTAGTGTATCAACAGGTTGTAGTTTTTCAAATGGCGTGCTGCTTTCATAAATGGCTTCGCAGCCTTCGCACTTACCGCCAACAGGCTGGCTGTTGTTATTGTGTGGTGCCGCATTTTGAGAGCAGGCATTAAAAGTAAACAGGCAGGCAGCAACAGTAATTGTGGTTAAAAATTTCATGTGCATAATATTTATGCTGCAATTTGGCTATGCTTACAACAATATACAAATCATTTACACCAAAGGGAAGCATAGCTTGATGAAGTGAAAACTGCTGTTCATCAGGTAATGCCTGCCATTGCTGTAATGTGTTTTACCAGTTGGAATTTGTACTTTTATTTTGACATATGCATAACGCCGCCTTTTTAATCAAGTATAAACTGCACCACCTGTTTTTCTGGATGATGCTATTTGCAGTATGGTATTTTTTACGGTACGAAGATTATTCCACCCAAGGCAGGGCTTTTACCGTTACATTAATTAAGGTAGCCGATCTGGCGCTGATGATCTACATTACCAATTATTTGCTGATACCTCAGCTGCTGTATAAAAAAAGATATATTTTATTTGCACTGGCCTTTATCGCACTAATTATTACCAGCAGTATTTTTAAAATGTATATCATCGGGAAGGTAATTAACAGCCCGGCACTATTAAGTTTCTCGGGCAATATTAAAGCAAGGATATATGACAATGTAATACCACATTTTTTTTTAGTGTTATCGGGTGCGGCATTTAAATTAATGCTGGATTATACCCGTATGCAACAACATATGGTGGAAATGGCAAAAGAAAAAGCAGAAGCCGAACTGAATTTTTTAAAACTGCAGATAAACCCACACTTTCTTTTTAATTCATTGAATTCGGTTTACTTTCTTATAGAAAAAAATAATACCGGTGCCAGGGAAGCCCTCCATAAATTTTCTGAAATGCTGCGCTACCAGTTATATGAAATGAATGGTGCAACAATTCCTATAGAAAAGGAGATACGGTATCTTAAGGATTATGTTGACCTGCAAAAACTCCGCAAAGATGAAAATTACGAAGTGAGATTTACCTGTAACCCCGGTGTAAACGGGTTTTCTATTGAACCTTTACTGTTGATACCGTTTGTGGAAAATGCATTTAAACATATTTCGCACCAGAAAAATGAGCGTAATTTTATAGCGATAGATCTTAGTATGATAAATGATACTTTTCATTTTGCAGTTGAAAATTCAAAAGAGGCCATAGAAAAAAATACCGGCGAACGAACTGGTATTGGCCTTGCTAATGTAAAACGAAGACTGGAATTATTGTACCCTCAAAAATATGAGCTGCACATTAAAAACGAAAGTGGTCTTTACCGTGTTGATCTTAAAATTAAAATGTAAAGTACAGCAACATGATCATTAACTGCATAATTATCGACGATGAACCGCTGGCACGTAAAGGGCTTAAGGAATATATTGCAGATATTGATTTTCTTAACCTGGCCGGTGATTTTGATAATCCGCTTAAGGCAACAGCACTGATCAACAGCGGCGATATACAACTGATTTTTTTGGACATACAGATGCCCAGGATAACCGGCATTGAATTTTTTAAAACCCTTCAAAATGCACCCGAAGTAATTTTTACAACAGCCTATCCTCAATATGCGCTGGACGGTTTTGAAGTAAATGCGCTGGACTATCTTGTAAAACCAATTTCTTTCGACAGGTTTTTAAAGGCCGCATTAAGGGCAAAAGAATTTTATGAGGTACGGCAGCAAAACAGTGCAGCAGCAGTACCCAATACCACTGCAGACTATTTTTTTATTAAGGCCGATAATAAACTGGTAAAGCTTTTATTTTCCGATATTCTTTTTGTAGAAGCGCTGCAGAATTATGTAACCATTTATACAACCGATAAAAAATATATCAGCTACCTTACTTTTAAATCGGTAGAAGATTATTTACCTGCCGGCCGTTTTATAAAAACACATAAATCATTTATTATAGCGGCAGAAAAAGTTGACAGCATTGAAGGTAACGAGATACGCATTGGCCAGTACCAGGTGCCCATCAGCAGAAATTTAAAAGATGATGTAATGGAAAAACTGCTGAATGGTAAATTTTTAAAAAGATAATCTGCTTAAAATTTTAAAAACATTTGATGGTTGGGGTTTGAGTGCGTTGCAGAGATTTTAAAATTATGGCTCCCAATAATTTCGAATCCGTTTTTAAGGTAAAAATTAATTGCTCTTTCATTTTCCTTCCAAACAAATAACCAAATGCCTGCCTGCTTATTTGTTGTAGCTATTGCCACATTAAAATTAAAAAGTTCCAGGCCAGCTTTTTGTTTGTAAAACTCTTTGAGCAGGTATAATCTTTCAAGCTTTGTAATATTTTGTTGTTCAATATTAGGATGTGGGGTATTCAATATAATTTTTGAATACCCTGCAGGTTGGTTGTTAAAATAAGCGATGTGGTAAATATTATTTGTATCAGCCAGCTCTTCCTTTACAACCGGGTAGCTGTATTTATCATTAACGTAAGCATCAATATCTGTTTTGTTTGCACTTTCGCCATGCGATTCAAGAAATGTTTGCCTGCCAATATCGGCAAGTAATTTAAAATCATTTTCGGTTGCTTTAAAAATAGCAATCATTTTATCGGGGTTTTGTAATAGCGGCGAATACCAAAGCTGATACAACTAAATTAAGATTTTAAAATAAGACCTGTTCCTTCTTTATGTTTGTTGCTGTTGACGCAAAACCTCGCTGTTAGCGGCATAGCGTTTCATTCTGTAGATGGATTCTGTCTGTTACCGGAATACTTCACCACTTTATATAACATTATGAAATTTATTATTGCCAGTAATAACATTGGGATCCTTCTATAAATGAAATCGGTTGATATAAGCCGTTCAATTAATTCGGAAGAAAACTTTTTGTCAAGTTCGATCTGAATAGGGATTTGAATTGTTATAGTGGAGACAAGGGTTATTAAATTGAAAAATAATGCCAGCCAGACTAACCACCTGGAGATAACCACCGGTCGAAACCAGAACAATAAAATCTGAGGAATGAAGGATAAGAAAAAGAAAATAACAAATAGTGGAATAATCAGCGAACTATCAATATGATGAAATTCAGGAAATTCATTTGCGCCTACCGCACGCCATGTTCTGTAAGCAACCAACGAATTTACTATACCTCCACCAAAAACATAGAAAGCCAGCAGAATATAGACTGAGAATAAAATAGTTGAAATTTTGTTTTTATTAGCCATTTGATGATTTTTAAAATATTTTAAATTATATTTTTTGTTTCACAAAGCTGCTGTTGGCTTTTTCGGGAAGATATCACAAGTAGGAAATTGACTGCCTGCCTGCCGGTAGGCGGGGTTAAATGTATAAATAAAAATTGATGATTAGAACTATTCGTTGTTGGTGAATAGACACAACAACGGCGAGGAAGGTAGCGAAGATTGGTGTGGAATACCAACTGCGGCTAAGAAATGCAATGTTGGGTGAAGTTATAAAATGGATTTTGGTGGATTTTGAATATACTTTTTAAAATCTAACTTACTACCTTTCCTAACTTCTTTAAACATATCTACTGCTTCTGCTGATAGATACAGTCTAATCACCTTTTCCTTGTAATCTACTTCGAACGACTTCTCATTAATAATGAAAAAAGATGAAGGAACTTTGATATTTAGAAAATCATCACCTTTTAGATGATTCTGGCAAACCAAGTTAATAAAGCGGTTCTTTTTTGTGTCAATCTCTTGTAATGGTATTTGAAAAAACCAAACTCTTGAATTACTCCATGATTCCTCTGGTGTGTAAAATTTAGATGTCATAATTGCGTTCTCAACTTCAGGATAATAAGTATTCATCCAGTTAATTGCAGCTGTTCTAATATTCGATTTTTCCATAACTGTCAATCTTGCTTTATATTTCATGCCATTTTAGTGAAAAATATCTTGAACTTTCGTCTCAGCGGGGTTTTCGCACAATTCCTATTTATATATAAAGTTGTTCTTTGTGGTTCATGTCTTCACGAAGCATAGCAGAGAACTCATTGATCATGTTAATTTATTTGATAATGCTGTCCAATTGTTAAGATACTTCTTTAAATTTCTGTCCTGATTTACAAATTTATCAGAACAAATTAGCTGCATATCAACGTCATTAAGACCTCGGGTTTCAAATACTGTGTTGTGGTTTGTAACTGTTATGTAGCAATGTATACTATTTGTCTTCCTGGCTGTATTGTCAAAAATACTAAGCAACACAGATGGCTTAATAGTAATAAAATCGTGGGTTTTATTTTCTAAACTGTAAAGAATGAAAACCCAAAAGTCAGCCTTTGAACTGATTATTTTCTGTCTATTTAAAGTCCACCAACCTGCGCCTTTTATATTAGGTCTGAAAATTTCTTTGGTGTGTGTCGTACTAAAATCTTTTGAAAATTTAACTTGTAACGAAGCGGTTTTGGTATTTGTCTTGTTTGTTAATAAAAGGTCAATTCCTGTGTCCTTGCTAGGTAACCAAATATTAAAGTCTCGAAATTTTTTTTCAAGTGTCGCTGCCACAATATATTCACCTGCATGAATTGTAAAAATTGGTTTCAAATTATTGTTTGTTTAAGTCTTTTTATTGCAATAGAAATTGTCAAGTTGCATGATGTACAACATATAAATATACGAACCAATCTCAAACAGTAAAAAATCAACTATCCACAGCTCAATATTTATGCTGTCACCTTTTGCACAATTACGCTATATTAACAAACAGCTTTGCGGAATCCCGTAAAAAAATTTATTTATTCCCCGTACGCTGTTGCCCGTAACCATGCCTGCCACCTTTATTGGCAGATTGGAAATTGCGTTGTCTTTTAAAAGAGGGCTGCGCTTGCTTGGGCATAATTCTTTGTTGTAAGCTGCCGGCAGCTATCGGGAAGGGGTGGCCTTCCACCACAGGTATATTTTTAGCAATCAGTCTTTGAATATCTCTTAACTCTGTTCTTTCTTCTGCATCGCAAAAAGAAATAGAAATGCCGGTATTGCCTGCACGGCCGGTACGGCCAATACGGTGTACATAAGTTTCGGGCACATTGGGCAGGTCAAAATTAAATACATGCGTCAGCTGGTCTATATCAATTCCTCTTGCGGCAATATCGGTTGCCACCAGCACACGTAAAGTACCATTCTTAAAATCGTTCAGTGCATTTTGCCTGGCGTTCTGGCTTTTATTGCCATGTATGGCGGCTGCTTTTATATTGGCATGGTGTAAAAATTTTACCACTTTATCTGCACCATGTTTGGTACGGGTAAAAACCAATGCGGTTACAATATCATCATCTTTTAATAAATGTAACAGCAAATGCTGCTTATCGGTTTTATTGGTGTAGTACAGGCTTTGTTCAATTTTATCTACGGTAGATGATGGTGGTGTTACTTCTACTTTTGCAGGATCGGTTAATAACACATTGGCCAGCTTTTGAATTTCGGGTGGCATGGTAGCCGAGAAAAACAAGGTCTGCCTTTTTGCAGGCAGGCGTACGATCACTCTTTTTACATCGTGTATAAAACCCATGTCGAGCATGCGGTCGGCTTCATCTAAAACAAAAATTTCTAAATGCCGTAGATCAATAAAGCCCTGGCTCATCAGGTCTAATAACCTGCCAGGTGTGGCAATTAAAATATCAACACCTCTTTTTAAGGCATTGGTTTGGTGCAGCTGCGATACGCCACCGAATATTACGGTATGTGTAATGCCGGTAAATTTTCCGTAGGCTGCAAAGCTTTCGTCAATTTGTATGGCCAGCTCCCTTGTCGGGGTTAATATTAACACCTTAATACCGGGGCGCTGTTGTTTTTGAGTGTATAAAATTTGTAAAATGGGTATAGCGAATGCGGCGGTTTTTCCGGTGCCAGTTTGTGCACAGCCCAGCAGGTCTCTTCTTTGCAATACCAATGGTATGGCCTGTTGCTGAATGGGAGTGGGGGTACTGTATCCTTCTGCGTCCAATGCTTTAAGGATGGGTTCAATTAATTCTAATTTTTTAAATGCCATTACTGGTTTAATTATTTATTTATGGGCTGGAAAGACGTTGCATGTTCTGAATCAGCGAAAGAGATTTTAAAACCACACCGGCTTACAACCTGCCGTGTTATTGAGTGGAGTAGGCAGCGAAGATAGGCTTTTATTATTTGATGGATGTTTGAGGGTGTTGCAACAAGTGTTCTGCAATAACCTTTTATAAAAGTTTGTTATTGCAAAACCTTGCTCGTTATACAACCGGAGAAATAAACAAATTTATACTTTTGGCAAGCGGTATCCATTGTGATAAGGTGCTGCCATATATTTTTTATTTATTGCTTCGTTGGTAAATTTTCCTGCAGCTTTATTCCAGTTCAGTTTTTCGCCGGAGCGGTAAGCAATATTTCCCATTTGGCTTATTATAGCAACATGTGCAGCCGCTTCAATAGAGCAATTCAATTCTTCCATCTTACGGTTGCGTATCACACTCACAAAATTTTCCATATGCTTATTCAGTCCATTATCAACAGAAGGTTTCCTGGCCACTGTTACTTTGCTGGTGCTGCGACCTTCTTCCATCACTTCCCATCCGCCCCGGTCTAATTCCAAAGTACCGTTACTACCAATAAAAGCAATGCCATGATCTTTTTTGTACAATCCGTTATCAATACCAATGGCATGATCCCATACCAGGTTAAATTTATCAAACTGGTATAAGGCACACAAAGTATCCGGTGTTTCTTGTGGCGAGGTGGGAGCCGCAAAATTGCCGCCCATTGCACTTATCGTTTTTGGCACATCGGCTTTCATACCCAGCAATGCATAGTCTAATAAATGTACACCCCAATCGGTCATTAACCCGCCGGCATAATCCCAAAACCAGCGAAAAGTAAAATGAAAACGGTTGGCATTAAATGGTCTTTTGGTGGCAGGGCCTAACCATCTTTCATAATCAACACCTGCAGGTACGGCGCTATCAGCTACAATGGGTATGGGTTGTTTCCATCCAACATAGCTCCACACTTTTACGGTTCTGATATTGCCCAGTTGCCCTGTTGCAATAAAATCAACGGCGTCTTTAAAATGTTGCTGGCTTCTTTGCCATTGACCAGCCTGTACCACACGGCCATATTTTTTTTGTGCAGCTATCATTATCCTGCATTCTTCAATGGAGTTGCCCACGGGCTTTTCTACATACACATCTTTACCTGCCTGGCAGGCTTCCACCATCTGCATGCAATGCCAGTGATCGGGTGTGCCGATGATGACAGCATCTATTTCTTTAAGTTCCAACAGGCGGCGGTGATCGTTAAAGGTTTTTATTTTTGAAGCATCTACATTCAATTTTGCAAGGTCATTCATGCGCCTGTCCAGTACATTTTTATCAACATCACATAATGCCACCAGGTTAACACCGGGTACTTTTAATATGGCGGTAAGATCTGCCCAGCCCATGCCGTTGATACCTATCACACCAACATTTATTTGGTCTGATGGGGCAATTCTGTTTTTAAAAATGGCGAACAAATGATTGTCTAATGAAGAACCGATAAAGGCACCGGCTGTAAGAGCTGCAGCCTGGTGTAAAAATTTTTTTCTGGATGACATAGCATGCTTTTTATAAAACTAAGATACAATTTCGAAACTAATTTCCTAAACCTTAAAAATATATTTTGGTTCACTGTCATTATACTGCCACAGCAAATAAGCAGAAATTAATATTATATTTGTTACAGCAACAAAAACTTTAGCAATGAAAAAACTGTTACTTCCCTTTGTGTTTATTTCTGCTGTATTAAATGTACAGGCGCAAAAATGCCCCGGGGCAATAGTAATTAATGCATCGCAAAGCGAGGTAAAGCAGGGGCAAACGGTACAATTTACAGTTGAAGTAACAAAATTATCAGCAGGGCAGGCCTTGACTTATAACTGGATGGTAAGCTCGGGGGAGATATCTTCGGGACAGGGTACAGCAAGTATCATTGTAGCACCAAGTGGTGGTATTGGCAGCTGTACTGTTACAGTTGAGCTGGGTGGTTTAGCAGCCGGTTGCAGCAACACCAAATCCGAAACGATAGATGTGATTAAAGCACCTGAAAAAATATTGTCAGTAAACTATACCAATACTGCTGCATTAAACCTGCAGGTAAAAAAATTTGTAAGCCAGACAAAACTTAACGATTTAAGTATTTCGCAAACAGCAGTTATAAATATTTATACCAGCGCTGCAGTAAATAAAGCAAAGCTTACCGCAGCAATCAATAAAGCTTTTGAAGCCAGTAAAGTATATAACTATCAGTATAAAATTGTTGCTACAGGTGTAAAGAAAACTGCTGCTGTAGAAATGTTTATTATAAAGGATTAAATACTTCGCAGGAAATTTGATAAATGTTTACCTTCTTCTTCTATAAAAAGAGGAAGAAAGTAAAGAAGAGCGTAACCCTTTTTATTCTGCTGTTGTAGGGTCAATAACTGTAGCTACTTCACTTACCAGGTTTGCAGGAAAGCCTCCCTGTTTTGCATGTTCCCTAACCATGGCTTCGTTAGGGGCAATATAAACGCAATAAATTTTATCGCCGGTAACATAGCTGTGTATCCATTGAATTTGCGGCCCCATATTACTTAGTACTCCGCAGGAAGTTTGCGAAATTGCTTTTAATTGATCGGCAGATAATTTACCTGCACCGGGAATTTCTCTTTCGATAACATACTTAGGCATAATCAGCGTTTTTAATTGTTAGCTGATCAAGTTATGGAATATTAAATCTAAATCAAAGTGAATACAAGGTTTTTATTGCAGGGCAATATCAATACAAACAACAATAAAATAATTATAGCGGACTTTTATAAACCTTACCGTCCTTCATTACAAATATCACTTTGCCCATTGCGCTAATATCTTTTAATGGGTCGCCATCTACTGCAATAATATCAGCCAGCTTATCTTTTTGAATAGTACCTATAGTACTTTCCACCCCCAATAAACTTGCACCGCCGATAGTTGCAGATTTTATCGCTTCCATCGCAGGCATACCGGCTTCGGTCATGTATTGAAACTCGAGGTAATTTTTTCCATGCATAAATACACCGGCATCGGTACCAAAAGCAATTTTTACACCGGCTTTATAGGCTTTGGCAAAAGTGGCTTGTATCTTTGGGCCGGTGGCCAAAGCTTTTGGTGTAACTATGGCAGAGTAATAGCCGGGTATTTTTGCAGAGTCGGCGGTTGATTTACCGGCAATAATTGTGGGTACCAGCCAGGTACCATATTTTTTAAACAGCTCAATACATTCATCATCCATAAAAGTACCATGCTCAATGGAGGTAACGCCACCACGGATGGCTCTTTTCATTCCTTCTGCACCATGTGCATGTGCGGCCACTTTAAAATTATAATCCTTTGCAGTTTCTACAATGGCTTTTATTTCTTCCTCGGTAAACTGGGCACCACTGCCATCTTTTGCCTGGCTTAGTACACCGCCTGTAGCTGTAATTTTTATCAGGTCTGCTCCATCTTTGTAACGTTGCCTTACTGCTTTGCGGCATTCATCAACACCGTTTACCACACCATCCAAGGGGCCGGGGTCTCCGCCAAATTCTTTTTTCAAACCATTGGTAGGGTCTGCATGTCCGCCTGTAGTCGCAATTGATTTACCTGCAGTATATACACGTGGGCCAATAGTTGTACCGGCATTAATGGCATTGCGTAAAGAAATATTTACTCTTGAGCCACCCAGATCTCTTACAGTGGTAAAGCCTGCCATTAATGTAACGTAGGCATAGTTTACTGCTTCAAACGCTACGTCCTGCGATTCTTTGGTCAGCCGGTCTGACTGTGCATTGCGTTTGGTTTGCGATTCCAGGTGTACATGCATGTCCATAAGGCCGGGCATTACCGTTTTAGTTTTAAGGTCGATCAATTTATCAGTTGCACCAGCTGTTGCGTAACCATCTTTTATCTCTACAATTTTATTGCCTTCAATAATGATGGTTTTTTCAGCCAACATGGTATTGCTTACCGCATCAATTAATTTGCCGCAATGGATATATGTTTTTTGTGCAAGGATATGACTGCATAAAAAAATTGCCGGTACTAAAAGAAGTTTTCTCATAACAGGAGTTAAGTGATAAATAGATTTTTAAAGCTAAGCTAAAAAATGAAATGCTGTGTTACTTTTTAAATGGAGGGGTATAAAAATAATGCTAACCAATGCAATTGGATATCCTTAGAGTTTACAATTACATCTTTAAGGCTGAGAGCGTAGTTGTGTAAAAATTCTACAGTAACGGAAAATATTAGTTACTTGCTGATTGTAAACGTACCAATATCAGACGTGGTTGTTAAATTTTTATAAGTACCACTAATAGTCGCCCCGCTATTCGATAACTTACCTTGTAATAAATAATATGAACTGTTGGCAGTATAATAAACAGATAGTACTACACTATCACAGGTATTTCTATAGCCCCCAAATGAAACTGAGGCACCAGATGGCGTAACACTTCCTATTGCAAAATTATTATCCTGCAATTTATACGTCATAGTAGATGAAACGCTTAAAGAACTTAAGCTGGTTCCGGAATAAGTTCCTTTAGCATCACAAGTAGTTGGTGTAGTAGTTTCTTTTTTACAAGAAATAATTGTTAGTCCGCTTACAAAAAATATAAAGACAATAGAAAATAAGAATGTGTTCTTTTTCATTTTTTTTATTTTAGGGTTGCTAATTAAAAAACCATTTTAATTGTTGTAGCCTTCTACTTTAAAAATAAAAAACTAAAATCACAAATGTTCATGAATAGCTATAACGTAAAGTGCGATACAATAATACAGAATTTATTTTTGATAAAATGAAGCTATAAAGAAATTATAGATTCCCTTTTATTACGCCAGTGCAATTTATGCAATCGTTGCCGTAGAATTTTTAGTAAGCTATACACAGCTTTTGTAAATTTAATAACTGTTTAAAACTGCTGTATGAAAAAGATCGCCTCATTAATAGTACTGTTGTTCATCACCAGTATAGTTTTTTGCCAAACAGATAAACTGCCCAAAACATCGGCGGGTTTCCCCATTAATTACAACGAAGATTCGGTAGGGAATTATACTTTACCGGAAATTTTTACCAATAAAGCAGAAACTATACAGTCGTGGAATACAACAAGAAGGTCGCAGTTGCTGAAATTATTTGAAACAATTGAATATGGCAAAATGCCAGCTAAACCTGCCGACCTGCATTTTAATGTTTTTGAAAAAGGTACACGGATATTAAATGGCAAAGCCATTCGCAAACAGGTAACGGTATATTTTACAAAAGATACAGCAGCTTATAAAATGAACCTGCTGATATACCTGCCGGCAAAAAATGTAACGCCATCTCCATTAATACTAACCGTATCTTTTGTTGCCAATAACCAGGCGGTTAATGATAGCGGGGTACAGGTTGGTTATGTATGGACCAGGGAAGGACAAAAGATAAAAGCCGATCAGCCCAGCCGTTTTACCAAAATGAATGTGGAGCAATTTATTGATGCAGGCATTGGCTTTGCAACAGTTTATTATGGCGACATTGAACCCGATTTTAAAGGCGGCATACAATACGGGATAAGAAGTAAGTATTTAAAACCCGGACAAACACAAGTTGCACCCGATGAATGGGGTGCCATAGCCGCATGGTCATGGGGATTAAGCAGGGCAATGGATTATTTTGAAACCGATAAACAGATCAACAGCAAACGCATTGCGTTGCAGGGTGCATCCCGTTTAGGAAAAACAGTTTTGTGGACGGGTGTGCATGACCAGCGCTTTAGTGTTGTCATCGCAAGCATATCCGGCGAAGGCGGCGCTGCAATCAGCAGGCGTGACTATGGCGAAAACATAAAACACATTACCGATACCTCACGCTATTTTTACCAGTTTGCTGCAAACTATCATACCTATGCCCCAAAAGTTAACAGCCTGCCTTTTGATGCACATATGCTGGTAGCATTAATGGCACCAAGGCCATTGTTATTGCAAACCGGCGATAGTGATTACTGGTCGGACCCTAAAGGAGAATTTCTTGCAGCAATTGCAGCCGAGCCGGTGTACAAACTCTTTGGTAAAAAAGGCCCCGGCACAACAATATTTCCTCAGGCAGGCGATGCCTCTTTATTGATGAATGAACTTGGCTATTACATGCACAAAGGCGGCC
Organism: Ferruginibacter sp.; assembly: GCA_017983695.1. GTDB lineage: Bacteria > Bacteroidota > Bacteroidia > Chitinophagales > Chitinophagaceae > Ferruginibacter. Next base: position 6,597 of record JAGOAX010000018.1, on the reverse strand, counting down.
ACACCGTTTTACCCGAAGACTGGACCTTGTTTATTCAGTACCTGAAAAAGTTTTTGTAATTTTTTTTGTTACAGTATTTAAGGACTCTTCGTTGTTGCTCAACAGGCACAACAATAGCTAGGAAGGTAAGTGAGGATTAGTTTGTAATGCCAGCAGGGGCTAAGTCATCTGTCATTTTCATTTATATCAAATGTCCATATCAGCGCTTTTTCCTTTGTTGCTCTAAAAATTGTGTGGTGCTTTTCTTTAGGTTCATCTGAATAATTCCACTTTAGATTTAATCTGTTTTCTGATTTTAAAATATTGTCGAGTTCCTTTGTATGGAGTGAAATATCGGTAACACTGGAACCTGCAAACCAAAATCGTTTTTCGCCAGCGGACAATTTTGATAAATGGTCTTTTGCAGTTCTAACTAAGTAATGATTATTCCACCACAAAGAAGGATCCATTGCAATATAATAACTAAACATATCAGGGTTATACAAAAATGTTTCTACAACAAAAAGCCCTGCAAGTGATTCGCCAATTATACCTCTTTTATTTGTAGTTCTGTAACGTTTGTTTATTTCAAAAAACAGTTCTTCTTTAATGAAGGCTCTGAATTTTTCTGCACCACCAACAACGGGTGCAATTTTTTTATCTTCTTTTATTTCCGTAGGTCCGGTAAGGTCTCGTCTGCGTTGAGTATTCTCTATACCGACTAAAATTACAGGAGGAATTTTTTTAGACTTTACAAGCTCAGCAATTGTGTTTGCAATATGGGGGAAATCTTCTTTCATACCGCCATCAGCCATATACAAAACAGTAAACGAGTCAACATTTGTTAAATACCCGGGGGGTGTCCAAACATTAATAGTTCTCGTTTCCACAACCTGTTTCGATTCTATACTAAAGCTTTCATAAACCGGTATCGGGTCTTGATTCTGGGAAGCACTGCTACTGCTTATGAAAAGAAAGAATATTAATAAAAGATAACCCATTGGCTTCATACAATTTTGTTTATTTAAATTACTACTAAGGGCTACCGCCGGCAATGTGTAGGTATTAAAAACCGTAAGCCTGTAACTGCTGTTGAATGAAGTTACAAAAGATGATGATAAAAACTGCAGTTTGATGTTATTCGCTGCCCCGACCAGAAATGCCTTACTGGTTGAGTTATTTATGATGTTTTTTTTGAATGCAGTAAGAAGTTATGTTAAGCAGTTGGTTATTGTTGTTAAACTCGTAAACGTCGCAAGCAGAAACAAATGATATACGTTTGTTATCTCTTAAAAATTCGGCTGTTCCGTTAATTACAACCTTATTTCCATCACAGATTATATTTAGTATTTTAAAGCTAGTCGTAACAGATTTAAAGTAGTTAGCAACTTGTTCGCAATTGCCAATAATTGCCTGCTTACCAGTAAATCTGGTTTCTTCTATAACCGTCCATTCTGCGTTGTCTGAAATGAACTGATATGTTTTTTCAAATTCTCCATTTGAAAATGCTGTTGCTATTTCTGTCTTAGTCATTTTATTAATGTTATTATTTTTGCACAGTGTTTTTTATAATGATAGCTAACGCTGCCCTGGTTTGGCACACGAAACATTTATTTGCATTTTTTTGGAATCGTTTCGTGTGCCATTGGGGCACAGGTAAAACCTATTTCTTTTTAATAGAAGTATCGAAAAATTCCCCTTCCTTTTTACTTACCCATTTAATGAATTTGGCAATGTCTTCATGCTCCTTTATACGATCGACAGTATTATAATAATTTTTCAGTTCCGTTTCTGTAAAAACGGCATGCACTTTGGCCTGGCAAATTTTGTGCATTGGTACGGTAGGGGTATCTCTGCCGCCCTTGCTTGGTGGTATCAAATGATGGCGCACAATAGGTTCGGCTAATTCACGGTTACAGAGCGGACATTTGTTAGTATCAGACATTATTATATTGTTGTTGTACGGTAAATATATTCTTTGCCCGGCATTTGATAAAATTGTTTTGTAAAATATTAATTGGCTGATTGCTGTTGTGGCGGAAGTGGGCTTCGGGTTGTGTTGTTGTTTTATTATTTCATCTAAGTTTATGTTGCGGTTATAAACCGCCAAGATTAACAGACACCAGTCGCCTGCCTGCGGCAGAAGACTGGCGCCAGTGAGAGACCTTTTATTTACTTACAAATTATTGAAGCATGTCTTGCTATTAATTGCCACTTTCCATTTTTCTTCATCCAGATATTTGTGAAACGTCGTTTGTAAACTTGCCCTGCTTTTGCAGCGGGTGTATCTTTTTTTGAAACAAGATTTTCGTACCCCATTGTGATCACCAGGTTTTCCTGAAACTGCATTCTTTCAATAACTTTTTCATAAGTACTGTAGTCAATTATACCGGCCTTCTGGATTAACAAAATAGAATCACGGGTTCCGGTTATTTCATTTCTTGGCGTATTAACTAAAAACTCAGGCGCCCAAATTTGTTTGAGTGTATTTGTGTCTCCAGTTAAAATTGCCTTTGCCCCGGTTTGTTCTAAGGCTCTTATTTCAGCTTCAATCCTTGCGTTGTCTTGTGCATAGATAGAAATTGCCGAAATTGAAAATGCGATTAGAAAAAGATACTTTGTCATATTGCATGGTTTTTTATTTAATTATTAGTGCTGATAAGATGAAGTAATGTGCCGTGCCATTACGAATCGTTTGCTGCAATCTAAGTTAGAATAAAAATTCAACAAAGATATGCCACCAACCAGGGCGTATTTTATGCTGTGGTTATAAACCGCTAAGATTCAGTTGATAAGTGTGAGGTTCTATTTGAAAGAACGCTTACACCAGTAGGAACAGAACCGCTTTTAGCTTCGCTATAATCTCCGCCATCGTTGTGTCTATTGACCAACGATGTATTGCAAAATAAATGTTGTTGAAGGAAGAAGAAATGCTTTTAGTTAAAATATTTAAAGGCTATTCGTTGTTGGTCAATAGACACAACAACGGCGAGGAAGGTAGCGAAGATTGGTGTGGAATACCAACAGGGGCGAAGACACCAGTCGCCTGCCTACGGCAAAAGACTGGTGCCAGTGGGGGGATTATTTATACAAATTTCTAAAAACAAATCTAAAGGTTCATGTTGGGTGCTGGTGTAGTTATTCCGTTATCCAATGAAAACCATTTTTTATTAATCTGAAGTCTTTTATTTTAGCCGATTGTCTTTTAGCGGTAATGAAAATGGAATCGTTTTTAATTCTCCCTTTTAGCAAGAGCGTAACGGAATCAATTAACTCGAACTGAAATCGGTTTTTTATTTGTCGTGCTACCAAAATTGAATCCATATTCATGAATGTACTTTCATTTAAACCCATCTCATTGTAAATTTCCTGCTCTTTTGTAGATAAATTAATTCTATCTCCATACATTAAAATTTCTTTGTTACCAACAGATACATCCATGAATGCAATGCTGTCATCTTTAAAGCGAATCCTCTCCCGTGCACCTCCCAATATAATCTGGTTCCACCGTAATGGATTTCCATTTGATAGGGTATCATTATTAATAACAAATGTGTGAACATCATAAATTCCGGATATTCCGGATTGGTTTTTTTTCATTTCTCTGGTTTCCTTTCTATGTTTATACCCAATATAGTCCTTAACCGAAAAACTTATGAAGTAACCTATCAACAAAAGTTTTAGTGCTGATTTTGAAATGTTAATCCAACGTTTTTTAAACACCGGAGCTTGTATAACCGGAAGTGAGGTTGTTTGATTGGTAAAGAAAAATTTGAACAATCTATTTAAATGAGGAATCAGCAGCGTCAAAGTCATTACAAACAAAGCCGTTGGGTACATTTTAGCGTGTACATCATAATTGAAATTTACCGCCATTACATTAGCAAGAGTAACCATAGTGAGGATTGCTCCAAAGGTCATTGTTCTGCGGAATAGCAGGAGCAATGCAGCACTTTCAGCAATGCCCATAAAAATATTGTAGCCATAAGAATACCCAAAAAAAGCCCAGGCCAAACTCATTGGCGGCAAATTTCCAACAGGCTCTGTCAATGTATAAAGGCCAAGGTCAGGAAATTGCATTTTAAAAAATTTCTCCAGGGCAAAAAGGAATAACGTGAACGCCAGGTAGTAACGAATAATCGTTGTCAGCCAATAATAAAGTGTTTCATAGTTTGTGCGTTTCCTGTCCAATGCACTCCAGATAATTGTACCCACTATCGCAACCATTGCAAAAATGAAATAAAGCAAATAGATGTATATTCTATCGTTATGCTGTGCGTCATAAGGGGAGATGATAGTGTACGGCACATGGAATATGTACTTTCCTGTCCATGCAATGATTACATCTAAAAATTTACCGAGTCCTCCCTCATAGTAGAAATAGGACAGAACAGGATTAACAGACCAGTCTAGTAAAACGATAAACAGAATAAAAAAAATAAATGCAAAACGAAATGCGATCTTTCTAAAAATATTCCAGGGTAAAGTTTCAGTGGATAAATTTCCCATATCAGATGTCTTTAGTTATCAGTTTCACAAGTTGTTTGCTAAGATGTTTACACTTGCAGCCAACCCCATGTTAGCTGCACGTGCTACTCTCACCATTATACAGTTGGATTGTCAAGGTTTAGCATTCCATCTAGCATAGTCAATGTGATTTATCAATTCTTCAAATGCAATTCTTACATTGATTTTAATTTCGTCGATGTCTGGTTTTTTTGCACTAAATCGTTTACTGTGAACACTAGAGTCTGCGAGCAATTTTATTTTTGGCAAATTCTCCTTGACAATTTTGGTCAGTTTCCAAGAAGATTCGTTTGTCACCGATTTTATTAGATCACTTAATTGAAAATAGTCACCGTTAACATTTTTTATTTTTGATTGAATCCCTTTGCTTTCGTATAGTTCAATAATTAATGTTTCTGTTATTTTTCGAAGCATAAATAAGCAAGAAGTAAATAATCCGAAATCGTAGCAACAACTTGCTTCTTTCGAAAAGTCATTTAAGTACTTTCTTGTGTTGTCAAAAATTGAAAGAGGGAAAAGCGAGTTGCTGGGCTTTAGTTCAGCAGGCTTGTCTACTTCAGCATCAATTTTTCCTTTTACTGCTGAGTAAAGAATATATCCGGTCTTCTTTTTTAAAAATTGTTGCTTACTGCTTTTCTTGGAACAATTATTTAAGTAGGCTGCAATATTTGAATATGGATTAAGATGCAACTGGTCAAAGCAAAGACTTATATCTTTTGCTTTGACCGTCTCAAATTGTTTCTCAACCTGTAGATAATAAACAAAGTATTGCACTTGACTTCCAGAATCAAGTGAGAAAAAATTTGGGACTTTAGAAACAAAATTTTTCAGTTCACTCATTTACTTTTTTTTGGAAGTTTATTTACAACGTAATTTTCACCAATTGAACTTAGCTTATATTTCCCTATTTCTCCTTTTGTAACCCACCGAAACCCTGCTCCAACCATGTTGCCAAGAACCTGAGCCAATGCCGGGGGTGTTTCAGCTGCAATGCTTAGTAAATAATTCATTTCTTCCATAGCAACTTCGTCTATCTTTTTATCATCAATAAACCATTTCATTGCAGTAATCACTTTTTCGTTTTGTGTCTTCGGCTGTTTCACTTCAAAAAAATCGTTTAAAGACTTTTGCTCTGCCGGTGTCAATTTCAAATCAACAAAACCAATCGAATTGGTTGTTTTCGGCTTTCCTTTTTTAGCTTTGGTTTCTTTAATTTTATCTTCGTCAGTCATTTTATTTTCTGACAATTTGCTTTTTACAATGGTTTTTTTAGCCGTTTTTGCAGATGAATTGCCTTTGAAAATTTCTAATACTTTATTTTTCCCTTTTTCTAGCAGAATGAAATTCGTATCATTGGTTGACTTAATATAAAGTGCCTTAGAGATATTCTTAAATAACTGAGATAAACTTTTTATTCGATTGTCTGTTCTTCGGTCAGTGTCTTTATAAAGTTGAATAATATTGTCTCTCGTATATTCTTTTGTTCCACCTGCTGATGCATAATATGCATAAACCAAAAGCCAGTCTGTTTCGCTTTTGGCTAAATCTCTAAGTTTGACGTCTTTTAATGTTGGAATGTCTGCTACGTCAATAAAGGTTGCCTCCTCTGGTTGACCTAAGTGTTTGAATTGCTGCCCTTGCAACGTAGATGGAATTTGGGGAGTTATTGTCGCTTGTGGACTAATGACATTCACCTTTGATAAAAGATCTACTGTGAAAATTTTAAAATTTTCAAATTCCTGCTTAACGGTTGTTTCATTTCCTTCCAGTTCAAATTCCAATCCATGAAGTTTGAATTTCATTTTTAAAGTGTCCATACTTTTTGCTTTTTATATTATAAGGGTTGTATTGAATGTAACTCCAGGGAGCATTAAAGTGCCTCAAGCATTGCAGCTAACGTCGGCGGCTTTGGGCAGGTGTGGAATTTTCCAACTGTCCGCCCGGAACTGCTGCCGATTATTTTGTGTCTCGTCCTGAAAAAAGTTGACTGGTTATTAATGTTTAATCCTGTAATAAGTTTACTAAGATAATTCATCCTGAATAAGGTTGATTAAAAAGTTTTTACTGGTGTGTTGGCAAAAAATAGTTGCG
>JAGOAX010000028.1 GCA_017983695.1 Ferruginibacter sp. | reverse complement strand
TAGGCAGTTCGCTCCCTTCCCGTTTTCAAGGTGCATTAACAACCAACGGTCTTTTTACAGTCAACGACAATGCTGTAGTAAATGGCACTTTTACTGTCAATGGCAGTGCTGTAGTAGATGGCGGCCTTACGGTAAACAATGGCAAGGGTGTAGCTTATAATTCAACCAGCGCCACCAACCTTAAAATTTATCCTTTTACTACTGCAACTTTTACTGCAATACTACCCGGTTTTGGTCTATCCGCTGAAGGAGCTATTTCTTTTAATGGAGGCTTTACTGGTGTGCCAAGGGTTTTTGTTGGAGATATTGATGTTACTGGTGGTGCATCAGGTGAGTTGTACAGAGTGCAATTGGTACTCTATGGATGTACAACGGTTAGTGGTACAAGTTCCTGCAAAGCCCGGCTGCTTAATACAAGCCCTAACCCGGTGAATTATAGTATTACCTGGAATTGTGTTGCGATAGGGAATTGATCAATTGTACAAATAAGAAAATGGGATAGATTAAATGCCTTAAATGATCTATCCGTTATTTTTGTACAAAAACATGCCATTTTACAAACATATTTTCTTCGACCTTGATCATACACTTTGGGATTTTGAAACCAACTCTGAGCTTACCCTAAAGGCATTGTACCACGAATATGAACTCGACTCAAGAAATATTTCTTCCTTTACAGAGTTTCATGGTTTTTATAAAGTTCACAACCACCGGCTTTGGGATAAATACAGCAAAGGGTTAATTAAACAGGATGAATTGCGCTGGAAGCGCATGTGGCATACCTTACTGGATTATAAAATAGGGGATGAAAAACTGGCTAAGGAAATGAGTGCAAGGTATTTAACTATTTTGCCCGATCAGAAAGCATTGTTTGAACATACCGTAGAGATACTTTCCTATCTTAAAAATAAAAATTATCAACTCCACATCATCAGTAATGGCTTTGAGGAAGTTCAGCATAACAAACTACAAAAAGCAGGAATAAAAAAATATTTTACCCAGATCATCACCAGTGAAGGAAGCAATTATACCAAGCCACAAAAAGAGATCTTTGAATTTGCCATTAAAATGGCCGGTGCCTTACTGAAAGAATGTATCATGATCGGAGATAATCCCGAGGCGGATATACAGGGTGCGATGAATGCCGGTATGGATACCGTTTTTGTAAACCATATCAATGCTGATATATCCATCAACCCCACTCATACTATTTATCATTTAAAAGAACTGGAAAATATCTTTTAGCCCCTGGGTAACTGACGGGCAAAAAAAACCCCGAAAAATTCCGGGGGTAAGCTTTTGTAGTAATTTCAACATTACATGCTAACTGTCTTTGCTTTGTCTTTGCAGCAGGATTTTGTAGCTGCTGCAGTTTTAGTGCAACATGTTTTTCCTTTAGCGCATTTCTTTTTCTTTTTGCCTTTATCTGTGTTTGCAAAACTTACGCCTGCAACTAACAAAGCGGCTGTAGCCAGTAATAATACTTTTTTCATTATTGATTGTTTTAAGTTTTTCTAAATAGGCAGTAAAAATAGGGTAGAAAATGATTGCAGCCAACACATACTTGTTAAAATTTGCCGTTTAGTGGTACTAAAACACAGGATTCAGCCTATAAAAAAGCAATTACAGTCACACCCCCTTTTACGGATTGGTTCAGTTCAACGTTGAGTTTGGTACCAACGGGCAATAACAAATCAACCCTGCTGCCAAATTTAATAAAGCCCATCTCTTCGGTTTGCTTTACCTTTTGCCCAACCTTTAAGTAGTTAATTATTCTTTTTGCCAATGCCCCGGCAATTTGTTTAACCAGTATCTCTGTATCCCCTTTTTTTATCACCACACTATGCCTTTCATTTTCTGTGGATGACTTAGGATTCCAGGCTACTAAATATTTCCCCTTATGGTATTGGTTATATACCACCTCTCCGCTTAAGGGATTACGATTTACGTGAACATTTGCCGGACTCATAAAAATAGAAACCTGCAGGCGTTTTGTTTTAAAATACTCTTCATCAACGGCCTCTTCTATCACCACCACTTTTCCATCAGCCGGAGCTACTATGGCATTTTCATTTATAGTTAATTCCCTGTTGGGAACACGAAAAAAAGATATCAGAAACAACAATAAGAAAAGTGTTCCTGCAAAGATAACCCAGCTCAGTAAGGGCATAGAAGCACTGAAAAAATAAAAGGCCAGGAAATTCAGTGCCCCAAAAATTAAGGTGCCGATAGCGATGGATTTATATCCTTCTCTGTGTATTGTCATGCCTGATGGTATTGAACTGCAAATGTACCATTCGCAGGTATAAATATGGCAGCGTAATGAATTTAATATTTAGTCAGGCCAAATTTATCCCATTGCAGATTGGCGAAATCCAATAATGGTTTGGCGGCTTTTGAAAAAGAGGCATCTAACCTTTTATCACCACCGTCTCTGGTATTATTATATTCCAGGATGGTGGTACCCCGGATAACATATTTACTCACACCTTCGTACATGACCAGTTTTTTATCATCCGGGCTTACATCCCCTTTGCAGGATAGTTTATATAAGAAGGTAACTTCTCCAATATTATTCTTATCCATATCAGTAATAGTAAAAGATCCGGGTAAAAATTCACAGGTGGCATCTACGGGGCAGTTTTCTATTTTATCCTGCACCAGCCATTTTCTTTTCCAGTTATCAGCGGTTTTTATAAAACAATACGCATATAAATAACCACTTTGAACTCCGTCCTTTGATATCTGTACTGGTGCAGAAGAAAACAGGACAATATTTTCACCTTCCATATCCTTCCAGTGTAAACCATCTGTTACAGCCCCTTTAATACTGTCTTTAAAAAGAGGATCATTTTTATCAAAAGTTAAAACAGAAAAAATTGGTGTGTCAGAGGGAGTTGTTGTTTTGGTTTCAGCAGGTTTGTCCGCTTCTTTAGCGCTCTCCATGGAGTTATTACTACAGCCGAGTATGGCCAATGTGCTAAAGAAAACAATTATGTTTTTCATCCTTATTATTTTAAGTGATCCGTATTTCGGTCATTTTACGATCAGTTCTGCAAACGCCCATACAAACGGAGTGGCAATTAATAAACTGTCAAACCTGTCTAAAAAGCCCCCATGCCCGGGCATTAAGTTACCGCTGTCTTTTACATCTGCCATTCTTTTAAGTTTACTTTCCACCAGGTCGCCCAATGTACCGAAGATAGCTGCAATAAGTGCTGCAATAAAATAAAACGCATCGTTGGCAAAATAACCCCGACCAAAATAAATTCCGGCCATGCCCATGATCACAGAACAAAGTATGATTCCGCCAATGGTCCCTTCCCAGGTCTTTTTAGGAGATATCTTACTGAAAGGTGTTTTACCGATCAGCGATCCTACCAAATAGGCCATAGTATCATTTACCCACATACAAAAAATAATGAAACAGGGCATTACAATATACACACGCTGGTCAATGACTAGTTCTGCTGTAACGGACAGGTAAGACAACCTGAAAGAAATGAGCAATAGTATGGGAAGAGTAATATAAATCAGTCCCAACAGGCTGTACAAAAAATATTGTTCTTTATA
>JAGOAX010000012.1 GCA_017983695.1 Ferruginibacter sp. | reverse complement strand
CCACGGATCTATGTGGAATACTACGGAAATTAAGTTTTTGTATCCTCACAACAATTGGTAACTTTATTTGTAATTAGCTTTCAATAGCTGATGTGTTTGAACAGCAGACTTCTGTTATAACCTTCGGCAAAAAATGTTCTGAATCATTCCACACAATTTTTCAGTACTGTTGTTGATGCTGCTGTTTCAACAAAAATTAGTTTAGTGTGTTATACTGTTATGAATAATAAAGTAGCTGTTTACCGTAAAGAACATTTTAATGCAGCACACCGGCTTAATAACCCTTTGTGGGATGAAGCTACCAATGCAAGGGTTTTTGGTAAATGTAATAACCCGCATTTTCATGGGCACAATTATGAATTGATTGTAAAAGTAATTGGTGTGCCCGATGCTGCAACCGGTTATGTGTATGGTATGAAACTGCTGAGTGACCTGATCAATGAAAATATAATTGAACGGTTTGATCATAAAAACCTGAACGAGGATACAGCAGAATTTAAAGACCTTAACCCAAGCGCAGAAAATATCGTAATTGTTATCTACAATATTTTAAGGGAAAAAATCGACAGCAAATTTGACCTGCAGGTACGTTTGTATGAAACCGAAAAAAATTTTGTGGATTATCCAGTTTCTTAAAAAAAATTAAACAGCAAATAATGGCATATACAAAAGCAGAGCAGTATGATGAGAAAGTAACTTCGGGCCTTATAAAAAGTTATAAGGATACACTGGAACTTTTAGGGGAGGATTCAGGAAGGGAAGGTTTGGAAAAAACACCTGAACGTGTAGCCAAAGCCATGCAGTTTCTCACACAAGGATATGGGCAGGATGCCAATGCCATTTTAAATTCAGCCAAATTTCATGAAGAAGTAAGCGAAATGATCATTGTAAAAGATATTGAATTGTACAGTATGTGTGAACATCATATGCTGCCATTTTATGGTAAGGCACATGTTGCCTACATTCCCAATGGATATATTACAGGGTTGAGTAAAATTGCAAGGGTGGTAGATGTTTTCAGCAGGCGCCTGCAGGTGCAGGAGCGATTGACACACCAGATATTAAATGCGATAAAAGAAACCTTAAATCCTTTTGGTGTGGCGGTTGTAATTGAAGCATCGCATTTATGTATGATGATGAGGGGGGTGCAAAAGCAAAATTCCGTTACTACTACATCTGCATTTTATGGCGAGTTTGAAAAAAACAGCACAAGAAGTGAGTTTATGAAACTGATAAGTTCAAAACTGCATTAATATAATTTAAAACTAAAACGGCGAATCCCTCTTTATGAGGGATTTTTTTATTTTATTTGTAATCTAAAAATTAACGAATGAAACATGCTTATGTATTTCCGGGGCAAGGCTCGCAGTTTAGTGGAATGGGTAAAAATTTATATGACACCAATCCCATTGCAAAAGAATTATTTGAACAGGCCAATGAAATTTTAGGTTTCCGTATTTCTGATATTATGTTCAGTGGCAGCGATGAAGATTTAAAACAAACCAGTGTAACACAGCCTGCAGTTTTTTTACACTCTGTAGTTGCCTACAAAACTTTGGATGGTGCAAAACCCGATATGGTTGCCGGCCATTCTTTAGGCGAATTTTCTGCATTGGTAGCCAACAATACATTGAGTTTTGAAGATGCTTTAAAACTGGTTGCAGTTAGGGCAACAGCTATGCAGAAAGCCTGCGAATTAAACCCTTCTACCATGGCTGCAGTGTTAGCATTAGCTGACGATAAGGTAGAAGAGATTTGTGGTAAAATACATGTTGAAACAGAAGAAATAGTAGTGCCGGCTAATTACAATTGCCCGGGCCAGCTGGTAATAAGTGGAAGTATTAAAGGAATAGAAATGGCTTGCGAAATGATGAAAGCAGCAGGAGCAAAACGGGCATTGGTATTACCCGTTGGCGGCGCCTTTCACAGCCCTTTGATGATGCCCGCTAAAGAAGAGTTGGCTGCGGCAATAAATGCAACAGCATTTAATATTCCAAGTTGCCCGGTTTACCAGAATGTAGTTGCAAAAGCAGTAACCGATGCAGAAGCAATTAAACATAATTTAATTGCACAGTTAACCGGTGCAGTAAAGTGGACACAGAGTGTGCAGGCGATGATTGCCGACGGCGCCACTCAATTTACAGAAGTGGGTCCGGGAAAAGTATTGCAGGGACTGGTGCAGAAAATTAATAAGGAGATGGTGGTGAGTGGAATTAGTTAAAAAGTATAACATTATGATGAGAAAAGTGACAGTAATTGGAGTTGCATTATTTAGTTTTTCTATTGCTGTAGCGCAAGATACCTCTGCAGTTAAAATAAATAAAAATGATAGTGCCACTATTAAAAACACTCCGTTGTACTTATTAAATGGAATTGAGATTAAGCAATCAGATTTGAACAGCCTGAGCCCTCATGATATTGAGAAAGTAAATGTTTTAAAAGATAGTAATGCCGTTAAAAAATATGGAAACAAAGGGATAAATGGTGTTGTTGAAATTATTTTAAAAAAAGAATTTGTTGAAAGAGAACTGAACAAAATGTTCCCCAAATCCCAAACTCCAAAAGCCGAAGAAATGGAGGAATCTAAAGTTTTTACTGCGGTTGAAATAGGCTCATATTATAAAGGCGACATTAGGAAGTTTATACTTGATAATTTAAAAGATCAAACTGATGTAAATGGTAAAAGGTTAACTGGAAATGTGATGTTGCAATTTGTTGTACATATAAATGGTACATTATCAGATATTAAAGTTGACATTCGCTCGGAATGTAAAATTGACCAATTAATTGTTGAAGCAATACGTGTTATTAAATTAACCAATGGTAATTGGGTTGGGGCAGAGCAAAACGGACGAAAGCTTGAAAAAGCTTTTCACTATCAGAATTTTCTATTTAAATAGGCCTTTAGCCGTTGTTGGCCGCCACAGATCAATAACTTTCGCTAAGATAAAAGTTCAATGATATTATACTGTTGAAGAGTGCGACGCCAATGCAGCCCAATAGCATTACAAAAAGTTGGTAACAAAATAAAAGCGGTCAGCAATTTATTGCTGACCCTTTTTAAAAAAATATTATTACTTACAACAACTTCATTCCATAATGCCCCAGGGTTGTAAAAATGGCACATCTTGCAAAAACGCCAAGGCAACACCAGGGCACCAATTTTGCCATATTAGCATTAAAGCCTACACCTACTGCAAGGCTTACAGGCGCACCAACAGTAAAAGTGCCAATAAAGCCCAGCCCGATAAGGCCATACTTTACCCACAATTTATGTGCAAGCCCCGGTTTAGGTTCTTTAGTTTTTGGTTTCCTGTATTTACTAAGGAATTGTTCAATTTTATTACCTAAAAAAGCTGCTACAAATACACCAACAAGCCCGCCAATAAGGCTGGCAAAAAAAATTACCCATGGGCTTAAGCCAAAAGCAAAGCCGGCAGGGATGGCCGCATATATTTCGAATGTAGCAAGACCGGCAACTGTAAGAATTTTAAGCATTGGTACTAAATTAAAAGAATTGATTAGAAATTATGCGGCAAATATAGGGTAACTGGTTGCTGTTTGATCAACAACAGGATAAGATAAAAGTTTAGTAAAGAATCACCGAACAATTGTAACCGATCCTTTACGCTGCACAATATTTCCTTTATAGTCTACACCCTCTGCCATCCAGATGTAAGTACCCGTTTGTGGTAATGCACCTGCAACTTTTCCATCCCAGCCGTTAAGCGGAGAATTAGTATTAAAAACTATTTGCCCCCACCGGTTGTAAATACGGAAATAGCTGAAGTTTTTTATGCCAACAGGTATGGCTCTTAAAATATCATTGCTGCCATTTCCATCAGGAGTAAAGGCATTGGGCACATAAATTTCAGGTCCCCGGTATACTTTTATATTTACATCATCGGTTGCGGTGCAGCCAATGGCGTTGCTGGCGGTTACATAATAATGCATATCTCTGTCTAAAACAGTAACCGGGTTTGCTGTAAAAGGATTGTTCAGTCCGTATGCAGGCGACCATTGGTATTGCGTAAAGCCGGTGTTATTTACATCAATAGCCAATAACTGCATTGGTTGCCCTATAGCTAATGTAGTATCTCTTCCTGCATTTAAAACAGCAGGCCTTGCAACGGTAATAATAACAGTATCGCTTTTTAAAGAAACACATCCATTAGCATCTGTTACATGCAAAGCATAAGTGATAGTGCCCGGAAGGCGTTGAGCAACCGGCGTGGCAATACGGGCATTGTTTAAATAAGAAGAAGGGTACCACCAGTAAAACAAACCGCCAGAACCATTAAGTTGCATATTCTTTTCAAAACAAATTGCTGCATCGGGACCGGCATTAGGCTTAGGTGTAGGGTTTACAAAAACTGTAACAGTATCATTTTTTATACAAATTCCTGTTTTGGCAATAAGCACATAATCTGTTGTTTGAACAGGCGAAGCAACTGGATTTTTAATAAATCTATTATCCAATGCTGTAGCAGGAGTCCACACAAAACTATCTGCATTTGATATTGCATTCAACAGTATGCTTTTGCCTTCGCAAATGGTTAAGTCTACACCTGCATCAACAGTTACAATATTATTCAAAGGAATAACAACAGGCTTTGCATTGGTGCAGCCATTATTATCTTTTACGGTAATGGTATAATTGCCTTGTAAAAGATTAAGCACATTACCGGGTTGAAAATTTATACCATCAGATGAAAACAGATATGGGCTTTTCCCCCCGGTAGTAAAAACGGTTGCAGTGCCATCCGCATTACCTGAGCAGGATGCTGGTGTAATGGGTATGTTGCTGATCAGTAAGTCGGGATACAATTGTGTAATAGGTATCACTAAACTGTCAATACAACCAGTTGCATCTTTTATTTTTATGGTATATACACCCGCCTGCAAATTAGTAAATGTACTGTCGTTTTGATAAGGAGCATTGTTAATGGAATATTGTACCGGCCTGGTCCATTCATCGCCACCGGCCACACGTATTTCCCCGGTGGCATCGCTTTTACAATCGATCTCTTTTTTAGAAATAAAATCCAGTTCTTTTAATACGATATAAGAAGAGTCTCTTGCGTTACAGGTGCCTTCAGTTGCAGTACAGAAATAAGTAGTTTTGCTGTTTGTGGGTGAAGCTATCGGATCTCTGATAGTAACACTGCTTAATGTTGGGCTGGCATCCCAGCGATAAACGGAATAACCTGTTGTGGCTGTTAATTGTATTGATGAGTTTTTACAAATATGAGCAGTATCTGGAGTTATACCTAAAGTATCATAATCTCTTAACTGTATAAAAACACTGTCTGATGGTATGCTGCCATTGCAACCTGCCAGTGCATAAATTTTCAACACCTCAATTCCTTCGGGAAGATTATCAATAATTGGAACAATATTAAATACTACTTCAGTTTGATTCGCTGGTATAGTTATATTTGTTGGCAAGGCCTGTAAATCAACTCCATTAACGGCTGTGCCGCCGTAAACAAGTGTTACATTTAGCGGACTGTTAAAGGATTGAGGCCGCACAATTTTAAGCGTACCTGTTGCACAGCCCTCAACAAGGTAATTATTATTTTGTTGGTCTATTTGTGTAGAATGTACTAAACTTACCACGTTTGATGAAAGGCTTTTGGCCTCAAGGAATACACCGCTATCAAAAAAACCATCTCCCACATCAGCAATCACTAATTTTAAATGATAGGTTTGGCAAGGCTGCACTTTTTCCATTGCTGTAAATAAAGTGGTATGCCCGTCATGAGTAAAGAATGTATTCGTTATGTTGTCTACATAATAAGCCCTGTTATTCGGGCAGGCTCCCCCAGGTACATTATTTACATTAAAAATAGATACAGGGGTATTGGTATTTGGTACCAAAGCTATATTCTTTACACCGCCAGCTATACCAGGACCAGAAATAAAAAAAGCAAAAGCATCATTAAAATTACAAACATAAGGGGGTGTATATTCCTCGGAGCTGAAAACATACCTGAATTTAATACTGTCTCCTAAAGGAACAAAGTCAAACTCCAGAATAGTGGCATCAAATGTATTTGTAACAGGAATTCCTAATTGTCGTGCAATATCCCCATCGCCGGGCAACTGGTTATATGTATCGGCCAAAGCCATCGCAGCAGTTGTTATACCATTACCATCCAGTCCCCAGTCACTTCCCAGTGTTTTGGCTCTTCCATTTGTTAATACAATGCCACTATCTATATTTAGTTTTGCGCCGGATACATTATTAAAAAAACCTGTTGCATCTGCGGCACTTGTAAGTATGGCATTACTGATAGTTACACCATTACCTACCAGTTTTTGAGCCAGTGCCTGCGCATTACTTTGAGAAGTAATTACTAATTGTGCAATTGAATGATTACTGATTGCGAAAATTGCAACTATAAATAATATTTTAAAAAAAGACTTCAATCGAGTTTTGCAAATAGTGCAACAAGGTATTACAAATTTAAATTAAAGACAAAACCCACCTTACAGATGGGTTTTGTCTATTTTATAGCTTGTGAAAGCCGTATGAGTTTATTTACAAAGTAGCCAATACATCATTCATACTTTTTACCGCAGCAGCGCTTTTTTCAAAAGCTGCTTTTTCATCAGCATTCAAATCAAAGTCAAGAATTTTTTCCCAACCACCTTTGCCAATGATTACAGGTACACCAAGACAAATATCTTTTTGTCCATATTCGCCATCCAGTGCCACGCAGCAGGTAAATAATTTTTTCTCGTCACGTAAAATGCTTTCTACCAGGGCAGCGCCGGCGGCACCGGGTGCATACCAGGCAGAAGTGCCGATCAATGCAGTTAATGTAGCACCACCTACCATGGTGTCTTTTACAATTTTTTCCTGTTGTTCTGCACTTAAAAATTTGGTAACAGGTACACTATTCCAGGTAGCTTTGCTTATTAATGGTATCATAGTAGTATCACCATGTCCGCCAACTACAACAGCATTTAAGTCAGCCGGACTGCAACCTAAGTGTTGGCTCAACTGGTATTTAAAACGGGCACTGTCTAATGTACCGCCCATTCCAATGATCCTGTTTTCTGGTAAACCGGTAGATTTTAATGCCAGGTAAGTCATAGTATCCATCGGGTTGCTGATAACGATAATGATGGCATTGGGAGAATGTTTCAGGATATTCTCACACACACCTTTTACAATACCTGCATTTACACCAATCAATTCTTCACGGGTCATACCGGGTTTACGGGGTAAGCCGCTGGTAATAACCACAACATCGCTGTTGGCAGTTTTGGTATAATCGTTGGTGCTGCCGGTAATTTTGGTGTCAAAACCAAGCAGGGTGGCGGTTTGCATCATATCCTGCGCCTTGCCTTCGGCAACGCCTTCTTTAATGTCTAACAAAACAAGTTCGTTACACAATTCTCTACGGGCAATATTATCGGCACAGGTTGCACCCACGGCTCCGGCACCTACAACGGTTACTTTCATATACTATCTGTTTATTTTTAAGAAATTATTTTCGGCGCAAAGGTAATTGATTAGTTTATTGACGGAGACGAAGTTCTTGACATTTTTTGCTGATATTCATCAGGCTTAAAAAAGCAGCCAAAATCTTTTAACGATTTGGTAAGATAGTTTTGAGCAGTTTTTGCGTTAGGCATGCAATTAACCTTTCTATATGAAAAAGCCCCTTATCGCCGTTTTATTAATTTTTACGTTTTGCAGTTCCTGGATTTTGAAAACTGCTCCGGGCATTACCGTTGTGTACGACGATAAAAAAAAGGCAGTAACCATTAAATGGCAGCAAAAATTTCCGGGCATTAAAACATTTATTATTCAAAGGAGTGCCGATAATATTAACTGGACAGATATTGCCTTTCAGGCAACTGTAAACTTTAACCCCAATAAAACTTATCAGTACTTGGATTATAAAGCTGCTGCCGGAGAAAACTATTATCGCTTAAAATGTATAACAGATAAAGAGCAAACAGAATATTCGGCAAGTATTATAGTTGTTACGGGAAAAAACAATAACTGGGTAATGTATCCTGTACCTGTTAAAGATGTACTTACCCTGCAATACAAGGGCAGCGCAAAAATTACGGGAGTCGTAAATGTGTTTATACAATCTATATCGGGCCAACTATTAAAAAGAATACGCAGTGCTTCCCTCAATACCGTCATTCAGATACCTGTAGATAACCTGGGTAAAGGTGTTTATGATGTTAGGATAGTGATAGAAGATGAAGTGGTATGGAATCAACGGTTTATCAAATAACTATTTTACTCCAGCGATTTTTGTACCTGTTTTTTTGTAGCATTACCCTGGTGAAGGCTTACAAATTTTTGTTCTTTATTATAAAATGCCAGTACTGGTATTGTTCTGGGTTGAAAAAAGCCACCAAAAAAATATTTATAATCTTTACCAATAAAAATAAAGGGATATTTATCTAACTCATATTTTTCTCTGAATGATTTTATTTTATGCAGGGGTTCGCCGGTGGCTAAAATTACCTGTGTATTTTGAGTTATTTCAGGGATGGTTAATAATAATTCCAGTTGTTCTTTGCAATGGCCGCAGTCGGGGTTAAAAAGCATAAAAAGCGTATGCTTATCTTTTACTAAAACCGATTCCGTAAACAATACCGAATCAACATTTAATAATTTAAACGAAGGAATTAATTTTGTTTTAAAATACGGTGCAGTTGTGTCGGATTGTGCAAATGCTGCTGTAATTAAAAAGAACAAACAAAAAGCCAGGCCAGTTTTTTTCATAACAATAATTGTTTTTAATAAGGGGATGGAAGTTTTAATGCTGCCGCAATATCTTCAACCGGGGTACTTCCGGTAAAAGAAGTTACCAGCTTCCCTTTTTTATCATACACAAAAATAGAAGGGAAGGAGCGTACTTTATAAAAAGTGCCTAAAAAATATGTTGGGTCCCTGCCCATGGTAATAGTAGAGAAATCAGCAATTTTATATTCGTTGTAAAAATCCTTCATGTAATTAAAGTCAATAGGCGATACCATTACGATCTGCGCTTTTTTAAACAGGTCGATCTTTGCTGTCAGTTCTTTGGTTTCTGCCTGGCAATGCTCACAATCCGGGCTAAACATCATTATAACCGTGGCCTTCTTCTTTTTCAGTTTTTCTTTGGTAAATATGCTGCTGTCGGCAATATTTATAAGTTTAAAAGAGGGTACCATAGGAAACCTGAGGTATATTAACGAAGTGTCGGTTTGGGAAAAACCGGTTGCACCAATAAGCGTCAGCAAAGCATAAAGAAAATATTTTTTCACTACGTAAATTTTTATAAAGCTATATTTTTTAACTGAAAACAAAATGTTAAGGGCTATTGCCATGCACTTGTGTATGCCCAAACACCGATTTCTTATTTAGCATTACTATTACTACTTTTGCACCCACTAAAATAAAAGCTATTATGGCAACTACAGCAGATATGCGTTCAGGGCTCATCATTAAGGTTGATGGCAGTTTATATTCAGTAATTGAGTTTGGACAAAATAAAACAGCCCGTGCTGCAGCAAAAGTTTGGGCAAAACTAAAAGGGGTTGATAATGCCCGTACCATTGAAGTAACCTGGAATAGTGGTGAGACCATCTTTCCGGTTAGGGTAGAGAAAAAAGCTTACCAGTATTTATATAAAGATGATACTGGGTACAGTTTTATGGATACTGAAACTTTTGAACAGATAACTGTGGCAGAAGCAATGATTGATGCACCCAATTTTTTAAAGGACGGACAGGAAGTGTCGGTACTGATAAATGGCGAAACTGACCAGCCAATGGGTGTGGAGCTACCAGACAAAATTGTATTACTGGTAACCTACAGCGAACCTGGTATGAGGGGGGATACGGCAACCAAAACATTAAAACCAGCTACAGTTGAAACCGGTGCCACTGTTAATGTGCCGCTATTTGTAAACGAGGGAGAGTTGATAAGGGTTAACAGCAAAACAGGTGAATATATAGAAAGAGTGAAGGCATAATTTTTAGTAATAATTTTACAAAAATGGATGATAAATAACCTTATCATCCATTTTTGTTTTCTGCCGTTTTTTATAGTTTTTTTGGTATTTTCTGCACATTTTTAGCCCATTTTAGCCCAAAAAAGGCTTTTTTTCATTTTTTTTATTTTGATAAAACTTGGTTTTTTGCATAATCATTTACTACCTTAGCAGCCCCTATGATTTTTTCCATTAACTAAACAAAACTTATAGCATGGACATCAAACAAATTCAGGAGTTGGTTAAACTCATCAACAAAACCAATATTGGAGAAATAACCATCGAAGAAGAAGGCGTTAAAATTACCGTTAAACAAAAGAAAGACCCCGTACAACACATAGTAGCCAACGCAGCACCAGTCAATTATGCTGCCCCACAACAACAGCCACCGGCAGCTACTCCACCACCAGCGGCAGCAAAACCAGCCGAAGCACCTAAAGCCGATAATTTAGTAACCATAAAAAGCCCGATGATTGGTACATTTTACCGCCAGGCGGGCCCGGGTAAACCAATATTTGCCTCTGTTGGCGATGAGGTTACACCGGGTAAAGTGGTATGTATAATTGAGGCGATGAAGCTTTTCAACGAAATTGAAAGTGAGATAAAAGGCAAAATTGTAAAAGTGTTGGTAGAAGATGCCAGCCCTGTAGAGTACGATCAGCCATTATTTTTGGTTGACCCTTCCTAATAAATTACGAATTAGAAATTAGGAATGAAAAATATTTTTCATTGCCTCAATTCCTGATTCTCAATTCCTAATTCTTAATTCTAAGCATTGTGTTTAAAAAGATATTAATTGCTAACCGTGGAGAAATTGCATTACGTGTTATACGTACCTGTAAAGAAATGGGTATTAAAACAGTTGCGGTTTATTCCACTGCCGATAAAGACAGCCTGCATGTAAAATTTGCCGATGAAGCCGTTTGTATTGGTAAACCTGCCAGTGCAGATAGTTATTTAAACATGGCCCATATTATGGCAGCTGCAGAAATTACCAATGCCGATGCAATACATCCGGGCTATGGTTTTTTGGCAGAGAACAGCAAGTTTGCAAAAATTTGTGGCGATCATGGCATTAAGTTTATAGGGCCAACTCCAGAAATGATCAATGCCATGGGAGATAAAATAACCGCCAAGCAAACCATGATAACTGCCGGTGTACCTGTTGTACCTGGTGTAGAAGGTTTACTGGAAAGTGTGGAGCATGCTAAATCATCTGCCAAAGAAGTGGGCTATCCTGTTATATTAAAAGCAACAGCCGGTGGTGGTGGAAAAGGTATGAGAGTGGTTTGGGCCGAAGAAGAAATTGAAAAGGCTTTTGAAAATGCCAAAACCGAAGCGGCGGCATCATTTAAAAATGATGGCATCTACATGGAAAAATTTGTAGAAGAGCCACGACATATAGAAATACAAATAGTAGGAGACCAGTATGGTAATGTTTGTCATTTAAGTGAGAGAGATTGTTCTATTCAGCGCCGCCATCAAAAACTGGTTGAAGAATCTCCGTCTCCGTTTATGACACCTGAACTGAGGGAAAGAATGGGTGAAGCTGCAATAAAAGCGGCGGCCTCCATTGCTTATGAAGGTGTTGGTACGGTAGAATTTCTGGTTGACAAACACCGCAATTTCTACTTTATGGAAATGAATACCCGTATACAGGTAGAGCATTGTGTAACAGAAGAAGTTATTAATTACGATTTGATCAAGGAGCAGATAATGATTGCAGCAGGCGACAGGTTAAAAGGAATTAACTATATCCCTGTAATGCACGCCATCGAGTGCCGCATTAATGCAGAAGATCCTTATAATGATTTTCGCCCAAGCCCCGGAAAAATAACCGTACTGCACCAGCCCGGCGGGCACGGTGTACGAGTGGACAGCCATGTGTATGCAGGCTATGTTATTCCTCCTTATTACGACAGCATGATTGGTAAACTTATTGCCGTGGCACAAACCCGCCAGGAAGCTATTGATACCATGAGCCGTGCATTAAGTGAGTATGTAATTGAGGGTGTAAAAACAACCATTCCTTTTCATTTACAATTAATGAAAGACCCTGATTTTAGAAGCGGCAATTTTACCACTAAATTTCTGGAAGGGTTTACAATGAAGTAAAATGAAATAAATTTTAATAGTAAAAGCTACACAAAGTGTAGCTTTTTTATTTGGAGTGAACTTTTATTTTTCATAGCAACATCGTTGCCACGCTCGGTTCAAGTGCATACCATTGGAGAGCATTAATTGTGTTTTGTTGGAGAATACGATGTTATTTTCTAAATGTTCAAACTAACAAGAAAACTGCTAAATTTGTGAGCAAACAGATAAAGTGAAATTTAACTCAATAGAAATATGTGCTGGAGCAGGCGGACAAGCAATTGGCTTAGAACAAGCAGGTTTTGATCATCTTGCGTTGGTGGAAATTGAATCTATTGCATGTGCTACACTTTCTTTAAACAGGCCTCATTGGAATGTAATAAATAAAGATGTTAAAGATTTTTCCGCAAAACGGTTTAAAGGTGTTGATCTTTTGGCAGGAGGTGTTCCATGTCCTCCGTTTTCAATTGCCGGCAAGCAATTGGGGCAATTAGATGAAAGAGATTTATTTCCCGAAGCACTTCGTCTTGTAAAAGAATGTAACCCTAAAGCTGTAATGCTTGAAAATGTTCGAGGGTTACTGGATATTAAATTCAAAGAATATCGTAGGCATATTCTTGGCGAATTGTATAAAATGGGATATCAATGTGATTGGAGATTAGTTAATTCTTCTGACTATGGTGTTTCTCAATTGAGACCAAGAGCAATTCTTATAGCATTAAAAAAAGAGTACTTTGATTATTTTGAATGGCCATCAAAAAATCAAGCCCCCCCTTTAACGGTTGGCGAATTATTGTATGATGAAATGGCTGCATCAGGCTGGGAGAATGTTGATAATTGGAAATTAATTGCAAACAACATTGCACCAACACTTGTAGGCGGTTCAAAAAAACATGGAGGTGCCGACCTTGGCCCAACAAGAGCAAAACAATCCTGGGCTTTATTGGGCATTGATGGAAAAGGTCTTGCAGATGCACCTCCAGTAAATGGTTCAAAAGCAATGCCACGACTAACTCTTAAAATGGCTGCTTTAATTCAAGGCTTTCCAAAAGATTGGCAAATAGCCGGCAAAAAAACGCCTGCTTACAGACAAGTTGGTAATGCATTTCCTGCTCCTGTCGCTAAAGCAATGGGGTTATCAATAAAAAAAGCATTAAAAAAATATGACCAACAAAGCTCCAAAAGGCAAAGGCTCGAGAGCCAAATTGCGTGAGTATTTTTTAAATAATGTTGGAAACGTTTTAAACTCTGACACTTTAAGAGAAGTTGCAGGAACAAGCGAATGGGCACGTCGTGTAAGAGAATTAAGAAACGAAGAAGGAATGAATATTGTAACACACAACGACCGTAGTGAATTAAAGCCCGGTGAATATATATTACTCAATCTTAAACCCCTACCGGCATTTGAAAGAAACATTTCAAAAGAGACAAGAGCCTTTGTTTTGGATCGAAATGGATTTACTTGTCAGATGTGCGGTGCAGCAGCAGGAGAACCGCATCCTTATGACGCAGGACGAAAAACAAGGTTACATATCGGACATATATTGGACAAATCAATGGGTGGAGAAGATGACCCTTCAATGTTAAGAGCAATATGTTCGGTATGTAATGAAGGTGCATCAAATCTTACTCTTAACAGACCGCAAGCCATTAAATTGATTGCACAAGTTAGAAGAGCCCCTACAAGTGACCAGCTAGATATTTTGAAATGGATTGTTGAAAAATATCCTAAACAAACACAAGTGCTTTTGAAGAAAAATTAACTTTAGGCGAAACTTATCTCATCAACCCCAAACACTTCCTCAAACTTTCCTTCCATTCAGGAATTGTAATGCTAAAAGTATTCTTAATTAAAGTGGTATCTAAAGCAGTGTATGCTGCTCTCTTTGCCGGGGTTGGATATTGTGTAGTTGGTATTGGAATAACAATGCAATTACTTTGTGTTAACACTTTTATTGCAACAGCAAATTGATACCAGTTTATAATGCCTTCATTACAATAATTAAATACCTGGTCCTCAATTTTTGATTTTTGATTTTTTACTTTTGACTTAATGATCGTCATTATTGCGTCAGCCAGATCCGCTGCGTAAGTCGGGCAGCCGTATTGATCATTCACTACATTAATACTTTCTCTTTCTTTCATCAACCGCAGCATCGTCTTCACAAAATTATTTCCAAAGGAAGAGAATACCCATGATGTTCTGATGATGATGGTTGAAGGATTATTTTGTAATGCCAATTGCTCACCCTGCAGTTTCGACTGGCCATAAACATTTACAGGGTTGGTAGTATCAGTTTCTTTATACGGTTGCTTACCTGTACCATCAAAAACATAATCGGTAGAAATATGAATGAGCTGTGCATTAAATTCTTTACAAACAGCTGCAAGGTTGCCAACAGCAGCGGCATTAATTGCAAAAGCAGTTTCGCTTTCTGTTTCTGCTTTATCAACAGCGGTATACGCCGCACAATTAATACAATAGTTAATACTTTGGCTTGAAAAATATGATCTTAAAATTTCAATATTATCAATTGGTAATTGTTCTTTATCAGTAAACAGGAAAGTATAATCGGTATAGGCAGCAGCAATTACCCGGAGTTCTTTTCCAAGTTGCCCGTTGGCACCGGTAATCAGAATAGTTTTAGCTGTTACCATTTACTTTTTTAAAAAGAAAAATTATTAATACAATTATTTAAGTCTGCATGCTGCTTGTCTTTTTCAGAGATGATGGCTTTATCTGCAGGAATTTTCCAGTCAATATTTAAAATGGCATCATTATACATTATTCCGCATTCGCATTCTTTATGATAAAATTCATCACATTTATACAAAACCTCGGCTGTTTCGCTTAAAACAGAATAGCCATGTGCAAACCCTTTCGGTATCAATAATTGTTTCTTACTTTCTGCAGATAATTCAAGAGTAAATACCTTGCCATAAGTGGGAGAACCTTTGCGGATATCAACAGCTACATCTAAAATAGTACCGCTTAACACACGCATTAATTTTATTTGTGCATAAGGGTTTAACTGATAATGCAAACCCCGTATTACACCGTAAGAAGATTTAGCCTGGTTATCCTGTACAAATTTTATTTCAATACCTTCAGCTGTAAATAATTTTTCATTATAGCTTTCAAAAAAATAGCCACGGTCATCTTCAAACACTTTTGGCTCAAAAATCAGTAATCCCGGAAAATCTGTTTTAATAAAAGGCATTGTAAAAAAATAAGTGAAAATTTTATGAATAGACCCTTTTGAAATACTGTATCGTTTCAACCAGGCCATCTTCAAATTTTTTTGTAGGCTGATAATTTAATAACTCTTTTGCAAGAGCAATATCAGCTAAAGAATCTCTTATGTCACCAACTCTTGGTTCCCGGTACGTGGCTTTAAAATTGCTGCCTAACTGTGTTTGGCAGGCTTTATATAAATCATTTACAGTAAACCTTTCGCCAACAGCTACATTGTACACCTGATTAAATGCAGCTTCATTATCGGTAAGCATTGCTTTAATATTCATCTGCACAGCATTATCAACAAAAGTAAAATCCCTGGTTTGTCCGCCATCACCATTAATGTAAACTGGTGTTTGTTTTAATATGCCTTTTACAAATAAAGGAATAACTGCAGCATAAGGGCCGTTCGGATCCTGCCTTGGTCCAAAAATATTAAAATACCTGAGGCCAATTTGCTTAATGCCATAAACATCTGCAAAAACCTGTGCATACAGTTCGTTTATTTTTTTTGTTGCGGCATAAGGCGATAAACAATTGCCGATTTTATTTTCTTTTTTTGGTAAGGTAAGCTCGTCTCCATATACAGACGAAGAAGAGGCGTAAACAAAAGTTTTTACTTTATTATCTACCGAAGCTTTAAGCATATTTATAAAACCAGTAACATTTACATCATTAAAATACACCGGTTCCTTAATGCTTCTTGGTACAGAGCCTAATGCAGCCTGGTGGCTTATATAGTCAATGCCTTCGCAGGCATTTACACAAGTCTCAATATTCCTGATATCACCTTCAATAAATTCAAAGCCGGGGTATTGCCTTAAAATATCAAGATTGCTTTTAAAGCCATTCACCATATTATCAAGCACCCTTACTTTTTTGGCTCCATGTTGTAACAGGTATGCCGCAATATGGCTGCCGATAAAACCAGCGCCCCCTGTAACTAAAAAATTACTATTACTTAAATCTTTTGTATGAAATATATTACTCATTACTAATGTAGAATACCAATTACTGGTTGTTTAAAATATTTTACAGGCTCCAGTATTTCCTGCTGGTTATCTTACCCCTGTAAATGCCTTTTAAATCAGCAATCATTGCATGTGGTTTCGAAATGGAGCTGAAATAAGCATCATCAAGGCTTTTGTAATTATTATGCGGTACTGTTACAATTACAGCATCGTAATCATTGGTAAGCTCAGGTGTTAATCCAAATCCGTATTCATGTTTTAATTCTGCACTTTCGGCATGAGGATCGGTTACATGTACATTTAATGAATAAGACTTTAATTCTTTTACAACATCAGCTACTTTACTGTTCCTGATGTCACTTACATTTTCTTTAAACGTTGCACCCATCACCAATACTTTTGCATCTTTTATATTGCCGTTATTCTGAATGATATGATGCAATACTTTTTTTGCCACATATCCTGCCATGCCATCATTAATGTTTCTGCCTGCTAAAATTACCTTACTGTCGTAACCTAATTCTTTTGATTTGTAAGTAAGGTAGTATGGGTCAACACCAATACAATGCCCGCCAACAAGTCCTGGCTGAAATTTTAAGAAATTCCATTTAGTGCCTGCAGCTTCCAGCACTTCGTAAGTATTGATATTCATCTTGTCGAAGATGATGCTAAGCTCATTCATTAAAGCGATATTAAGGTCACGCTGAGTATTCTCAATAATTTTTGCAGCTTCGGCAACTTTGATAGAAGAGGCTTTGTGTACACCGGCTTTTACAACAAGCTCGTATACTTTGGCAATTACATCCAGGCTTTCTGCATCGCAGCCACTTACCACTTTTACAATACTGGACAAAGTATGTTCTTTATCTCCCGGATTAATTCTTTCCGGTGAATAACCTAATTTAAAATCAGCAACATTTTTTATACCGCTTAATTTTTCAATTATAGGTAAACAATCTTCTTCGGTGCAGCCAGGGTAAACCGTACTTTCAAAAACCACGTAGTCATCTTTCTTTACCACTTTACCAATGGTTTCGCTGGCTCTTTGTACAGGAACAAGGTCTGGTACATTATGTTCATCAACAGGAGTGGGTACAGCTACAATGAAAAAATTAGCCTGCTTCAATACTTCCAGGTCGTTGGTAAATTCTATGTCGCATCCTTCAAATGCACTACTCTCCAGCTCCTGGCTGGGGTCAATATTATTACGCATCATTTCCACACGCTTTGCATTAATATCAAAGCCGATCACCTTAATTTTTTTTGCAAATTCCAGTGCAATAGGTAATCCTACATAGCCTAAGCCTATTACAGCTAATTTCTTTTTTTTGTCAATTAAGTTCTGGTACATTAATAATTACGGTTTTATTTTTAAATTCTTTTAAGTGTAAAAGATGTTCTGTTTTAAAGTCTGCAGAATAATTTAATTATCCCTACAGATAACATGGGAGCCTTCCTGAATAAATTGATAACAAAAATTCAAAATACCTGCCCCACCAGTTATTAAAACTATTTGCCCCTCACGTATTAACTGCTTACTTTGTCAACTGATTTACTGTTCTTCTTCCAATACTTACATAATGAAAACCCAGTTCTTCCATTTGTTTAAGATCAAATAAATTTCTTCCATCGAAGATCACCTTATTTTTTAGTAAAGAAGCTATTTTCTCAAAATCCGGAGTTCGGAATTCACTCCATTCGGTTGCAATTATCAATATGTCTGCATTTGCCAAAGCATCGTATTGCATTTCATGAAAAGTTATCTTATCGCCCAATAATCCTTTTACATTAGTTATTGCCTCCGGATCGTAAGCACTTACTGCGGCTCCTTCTTTCAATAATTCTTCAATAATATATAAAGCCGGCGCTTCCCTTACATCATCTGTATTAGGTTTGAATGCCAGTCCCCATAACGCAATTGTTTTTCCTTTCAGATCGTTTTTAAAATAAGTTTTTATAGCAGGTATCAAATGCAGCTTTTGATTGTCGTTAACCTGCATTACAGCGTTTAATATTTTAAAATCATAATTTACCTGCCGGGCAGATTTTTCCAGTGCCTTAACATCTTTTGGAAAACAACTGCCTCCATAACCAATCCCCGGGAATAAAAAACGTTTGCCAATCCTTTCATCAGTTCCAAGTCCTCTTCGTATCATGTCTACATCTGCACCCAAACGTTCGCACAATTGGGCAATTTCATTCATGAAGGTTATTTTGGTTGCCAAAAAAGAATTAGCAGCATACTTAGTAAGCTCTGCACTTTTTTCGTCCATAAAAATAATAGGATTGCCCTGGCGTACAAATGGAGCATATAAATCATTCATTATTTTTTTTGCTCTTTCCGAAGTGGTGCCAATAATAACCCTGTCGGGTCTCATAAAATCAGCTACTGCTACGCCCTCACGTAAAAATTCCGGATTACTCACAATGTCAAATTCGGTTTTGGCATTTTTTGCAATGGCTGCATGTACTTTTTCTGCTGTACCTACTGGCACGGTGCTTTTATCAACAATTACGGTGTAATCTGTAATCAGTTTCCCCAGGTCATCGGCCACACCTAAAATGTATTTTAAATCTGCACTGCCATCTTCACCTGGCGGTGTAGGTAACGCCAGTATAATTACTTTAGCATCTTTTATTGCTTTGGCAAGAGAAGTTGTAAAATGTAAACGCTCTTCTTTTTGGTTGCGTAAAAATAATTTTTCAAGCCCGGGTTCAAAAATGGTGATCTTTCCGGACGCTAATTTATCTACTTTGTTTTTATCTATGTCAACACAAATAACATTATTCCCCGTTTCGGCAAAACAAGTGCCCGAAACCAAACCAACATATCCTGTGCCTACAACTGCAATCTTCATTTTTATTTATTTACAAATTCTAAAACCTTGGTTATAATAAATGTTTGTTGTTCTTCATCCAGCTCTGTATGAATTGGTAAGCTTATTACCCGTTCGGTAAGCCAATCTGTTATTGGTAACTGGTAACTGCTGCCGCCAAAAGCATCAAACATTTTTTGTCTGTGGGCCGGCACCGGGTAATAAATCATAGATGGAATACCATTGTCGGCTAAAAACTGGTGCAACGCATCCCTGTCAACACCTTCTAAAAGCAAAGTGTACTGGTGAAATACATGCTTATTTGCCGCATCTCTAAACGGCGTGGTTATCTTTTTATTATTGGCAAAGGCATTATCATAAAAGTCAGCAGCTTTTCTTCGGGCAGCTATATATTCATCTAAATGGGTCAGTTTAATATCAAGTATGGCGGCCTGTACTGCATCCAGCCTGGAGTTGCAACCCACTACATCATGATAATACCTTTTGCTTTGCCCGTGTGATGCTATCATTCTTAATTTATTGGCCAGTTCCTCATCGTTGGTGAACATAGCGCCACCATCGCCATAAGCACCCAGGTTTTTGCTGGGGTAAAACGAAGTGCAGCCAATATGCCCGATGCTGCCGGTTTTTTTTGTAGTGCCATCACTAAAAGTATAATCGTTACCAATGCCCTGGGCATTATCTTCAATTACAAATAAATGATGCTCCGCTGCAATTTTCATTATGGCTTCCATATTGGCAGCGTGGCCATATAAATGTACAGGTACAATTGCTTTTGTTTTTGGTGTAATGGCTTTTTCAACAGCTGCAGGATCCATGCAAAATGTTTTGGCATCTACTTCAATAAAAACAGGTTTTATATGCAGCAGTGCCGCTACTTCTACAGTAGCTATATAGGTAAAAGAAGGTGTTATTACTTCATCGCCGGGTTGCAGGCCCAATGCCATCATGGCAATTTGTAAAGCATCGGTGCCGTTGCCACATGGAATACAGTGTTTACTGTTATGATATTTGGCAAGGTTATCGGCAAAAGTGGCAACCACTTTACCGCCAATAAAAGCAGAGCTCTCTAAAACGGCTATTACAGCAGCATCTACTTCAGTTTTTATTTTGTGATACTGGGTTTTAGTATCTACCATTTGTAAAGGCCTCATAAATCAATTTTTAACGTGGGCAAAGATAACATTCGGGCAGCAGTTGGCAAAAGGGAGTTGATAATAGCGTTATTAGTTTTGCAATAGGCTTTTTTATATAGATTTGCTACAAAATTGCTTTTGAGTAAACTGTTCTACAATATATTTCTTTTCCTGTATTCTACAGGTATCAGGCTGGCTGCTTTATGGAACTCCAAAGCAAGGTTATGGCTTGAGGGAAGAAGGATTTTTCCAATAATTGATCATGCTGATATATCAAAAACAGTATGGATGCATTGCGCCAGCCTTGGCGAATTTGAACAGGGCAGGCCGGTTTTAGAGCAATTAAAAATTAAGCATCCGGCAATAAAAATTGTACTTACCTTTTTTTCTCCCAGCGGCTTTGAAGCCTGTAAAAATTATAAGGGCGCCGATTATATTTTTTACCTGCCGATGGAAAATATTTTTTCTGCAAAAAAATTCATTGCATCTATAAATCCGTCGCTGGTATTATGGGTAAAATACGAGTACTGGTTTTATTATTTGCAGGAGTTGAAAAAACGGCAGATACCTGTTTTGCTGGTGTCGGGTATTTTTAGAAAAGACCAACCTTTTTTTAAATGGTACGGAGGCATCTGGAAACAAATGCTTGAAAATTTTGATCATTTTTTTGTGCAGAATGAGGCATCAAAACAAATGCTGGAAAGTATTGGCATAACACAAAATGTAAGCATTAGTGGTGATACAAGATTTGACCGTGTAATTGATATTGCCGGTCAAACACTGGACTCGGAAATAGTACGATCGTTTTGCAATAACGAAAAAGTAATTGTTGCCGGCAGCACCTGGGAAGATGATGAGATTATTTTAGCAGCTTATGGTGATGAAACACAGCATCAGCAAAAAATAATACTGGTACCGCACGAGTTGGATAAAACACATATTGACGGCATTAAAAAGATGTTTAAAAAATCAATTTGCTATACTGAATTAGAACAGTCGCCAGATAAAATAAATACTGTTAACGAGTTTAATACTTTAATAGTAGATACCATTGGAATGTTGAGCCGCTTATACAGCTTTGGGCATATTAACTATGTGGGTGGCGGATTTACCAACGACGGTATACATAATATACTTGAAGCAGCGGTTTGGGGTAAACCTGTAATTATTGGAGAGAATTATGAAAAGTATTTTGAAGCGGTTGACCTGGTAGAAACTGGCGCAGCAGAAAGTATA
This sequence comes from Ferruginibacter sp., assembly GCA_017983695.1. Classification (GTDB taxonomy): domain Bacteria; phylum Bacteroidota; class Bacteroidia; order Chitinophagales; family Chitinophagaceae; genus Ferruginibacter. Next base: position 135,061 of record JAGOAX010000012.1, on the reverse strand, counting down.
AGTGACACTAATGAATTAAAAGAGGTTATTGGCAATTGGTTAACTGATAACACAGCTTATGAATTAAGTGCCGTGGCTGCTAAAAAATATGTGTATGAAAATGGCGGCGCAACAAATAAAATAATGGACTACGTTCAGGTAAAGCGCCTTTTAACCAATTGAGTAAATTCTTTTACAGTTTCGTTGGCATCGCTCCAGCCTAGTTTTACTTTCAGCTCTCTTTGTATCCAGTACTCTGCTTCGGGTAAAATAGAAAAACCGTTAATGGTTTTTATACTGCGTTCATACATACTTTCATCGCCCCGGAATAATTCGTTGATGTATAAAAAACGGTCATTTACGCCAATGGCTTTTTTCAAATCCCTTATGGGAGTTTCGGTTAAAGTATCACCAAGGTCTATTTTGCTTTGCTTTAACTTATCATTTAACGAGGCGTTGCTGTTTACAACGGATTCATTAATTTCTTTTTTTGTAGTAGTAGTTGTAGTAGCAGCATCTGATAAATGATGCGCCAAAGTGGGTATATGCTGATCCTCTTCTTCTTCAAAAATAAGGGAAGGTTTATTTTGCACACTCATTTTTTGTACTGCTTCGGCGTTGCGTTTTATTTCTTCCAGCTCTGCTTCTATTTCCGCTTCATCTACCTGTAATACTTCTACAGTTTTTTCATCTTCGGGTTTTACAGCGGGCAAAATGGTTTGTGGAATATCTACATTAATGATGGAACTGTTTTGAGGCAGGGCATTACTGTTAAGATGTGACAATTCTGTCTCCAGCATTTGCACCGTTAATAGCAACTGGTTTGCCGGTACATTGGCGGCAAACTGTTCCTGTAATTTTTTTATGAGTGTTTCCACTCTTTCCATTTATAATTATACTTTTGATGCCCAGAAGTTAAAATGGCAACGTTAATAAAAATTTGTGCCGTAAGTTACAAACTCAAATTTAAAAAATTATATAAATGTTTATAGAACCTGGTTTAAAGGGAGAGCGCAGGGGCTGGATAGAAGTGATATGCGGCAGTATGTTCAGTGGAAAAACGGAAGAACTGATACGCCGTTTAAAGCGGGTGAAGATCGCTAATTTAAAAGTAGAGATATTTAAGCCTGCCATTGATGTACGCTATGATGCTGAGAAAATAGTAAGCCACGATACCAATGCTATCTTATCTACCCCGGTTGAAAGTTCGCAAACCATTTTACTGCTGGCGCAGGATGTAGATGTGGTAGGCATTGATGAAGCCCAGTTTTTTGATGCAGAAATAGGAAACGTTTGTGAGCAACTGGCATTAAGGGGCATTCGTGTAATTGTTGCCGGGCTGGATATGGATTACCTGGGCAATCCATTCGGGCAAATGCCGGCGCTTTTGGCAAAGGCAGATTATATAACAAAACTGCATGCCATTTGTATGAAATGCGGCAATATTGCCAATATAAGCTATCGAAAAAAAGCAGAAGGCCCACAGGTTTTACTGGGCGAAAAAGATATTTACGAACCAAGGTGCAGGCATTGTGCACAGGAGAGGGATTAGTTTTGCAGCTAAGTATTACTTCGGCATAGTGCATTAAACCTGTTCAACATTAATAAAAAACGGGCTGTGTTTCGACAGCCCGTTTTTTATTATTACAATTTTAAATTTTACCTGTTGATGATCAGTTTTTGTGATTCAACCTGTTTGCCATTATTTACTTTAACAAAGTAAATACCTGCTTTAAGTTTGCTTACATCAACTGTATTAAAGTTAACACCATTGTCAACATTAACCTGTTTGCGTAATACTTCCTGGCCAAGCTGGTTGGTAATTACAATATCAACATTTCCTTTAGCAAAAGCGTCAAAAGAAATAGTAACTGCATTGGTGGCAGGAACAGGGAAAACTTTCATGCCGCTTCTTACTGTTTCTACTTTGTTATTTACATCTTCGGGGCCAGATGTAAAATTGGTGGCACTTAAATCAACTCTTAATGTATAGCATTGTGTATTGCTGAAAGCTCCGGCATAACCGTACACATAAACCCTGTACGTACCTACCTGGTTGTTTGCAGTGGGGTTATAAATGATCTTTTCTGCAGTTGTACCGGCATTTTGAGATGTTGCCTGTAAAGCACCATTTGGCCTGTATAACTTCATATCGTAATCTGCAGGTAAAGTATTTAGCGTTACCCGTATTTTCTTCAAAGCGGTAGTGTTATTAAATCTATAGTAATCATTATCGCCGTTTGAAGCAATTTGAGCAGTATAATTGGTGCTTACATTTATTGCTCCTGCTGTTGCAGATGTTCCGTTAGGTTCTAAAATATCTACACAGGTATTTACAGCAGTGGTTGTAAACTGTGCTGTACCAAAAGCACTGGTACCACTTGCGCATGTTGCACTTACTCTCCAGTCGTATAAAGAACTTGCAGTTAATCCACTAAGATTAACAGAAGTTGCAGCTGTGGAAGCTGTAGCACTGGTCCATGTACCGGATGCATTTAATTTATAATCTACCGCATAAGAAGTTGCTCCGCTTACAGCAGACCAGCTAACAGTTGCAGTACTGCTGGTAACAGCAGATGATACCAAACCTGTTGGTGTGCCGCAAGGTGCTGTTGTAGTAAATGAAGAAGTGGTATAATTTCCGCTGCCTGCTGCACATGTTGCTCTTACACGCCATGAATATGCAGTGCCTTGTGTTAATCCACTTAAGTTTACTGACGTAGTAGCGGTAGCAGTTGCAGCATTTGTCCATGTGCCTGCACCTGTAACCTGGTAATCTACATCGTAGCTAACAGCATTTGCAACTGCAGTCCAGCTAACTGTAGCTGTTGTATTTGTAATAGCAGAAGCAGCTAAACCTGTTGGGTCGCCGCAAAGTGCTGGGGTGCAATTATCTAAAGTGAAAGATGCAATTCTTGTACTCCATGTACTGGCTGCATTATATTCGCAGGTAAACCAAAAACGAACGCCGTCAGGGTCTGCAACCAGTTGGTTGTAATCGCCATAACGTGTACTGCCATTAGCGGCAGTACCGGCAATAATTACACTTTCTGCATAAGTCATCGTATTTAATGGATCGCATTCTTTTCTGCCGGTATATCTTGCGCCGGGGTTAACGCCGGTAGCAGCAGAAGAAACATTATAAGCCAAGCCGATATTACCGGCAGCATCATAACAAATGCCGGGTAACCAACGGTGTGTATTATCAGGCGCATAAGTACTTTGCTGGTAAACGCCCCAGTTGCCTGTTGTTTTACGCAGCTCATACCATCTCACACCAGAAATATTTGTTCCTTTATCAACCACATGCGATAATACGATGCCTTCATAGCCGGCAAAATTTCTGTAAATTGGTTGATTCATTATTTTTTGATGCAGTGCTTCTACTTTTACTGTATTACCTGATTGTGAAATACACTGGCCTCTTGTGGCCGTACAGATATCAGATTTAAAAGCGGTAACTGCCAGAGAAGATTTTGTAAGTACTGATGTAAGAGAGGGAGTGGTAAAGTTTACTTTAAATTCAAACAAACCAATACTGTCCACATCAGTTGTTGAAGTTGTCCAGGCATTGTCGGACATATAAGCTATCAACCCACCGGTACCTGACGGAGGTAAAGATGTTCCTTCCAAACAAACCGGGCTCATCGAAAAATGTTTGCTGGTTGTTCCCAATGTAATTTTTTGCATGGTAGCAGTAGCATTACCTACCAGCATTTTAGACCTGTCAAATGCAAATACAGATGAACCTGAATAAGATGAGGCGTTTGCAAAATCGTTGGTGGTTGCATAATAAGCATCTGGCCATACAGAAAATTTGGGATAATCAGGAAAACTGGTTCCGGTGCTGAAAAAATATACATACCAGGCACCTGCAGGATTATTGGTTTGAGATACTGCAAAAGTTAACCCTTCTGTTGTTGTTTCAGATTTGTTATTGAATTCAGTTAGCACATACCTGTCTGCCAGCTGATCATATAAAGCAATGGGATCTCCTAAACCGCCTTTACCTGTTATAGCATCTAAATAAGTTTGCGCTACTACCTGTCCACCGGTTTTATCAAACACTTTAAATAAGGCACCAGATGAACCATTAACCATTTGGATGATATGATTTGGCCCCACACATAATGTAGGGTCAGGAGGATTTAAAGGTTGATAACCGATACCATTAAAATTTGAAGTGATGGCATTGTTTGGAGTAAAATCTTTAAGCCTGTTTAAAAAATCTTTTTGCACAGCATTATCAGAAGACTGTTGCTGTTCAGCATAATACTCTACTGTACGTGGAATTTTTTTGCTGCCGATAATTCCATTTTCGTCTCTTACTTTTACGTCAGGTATAGCAGCCTGGTCGGGAGTAAAATCTTTTAATGGTTTTGTAATTTTAATTAACTGGCCTGTTATAACAACAGGATTAATAGCTGTCGCATTTTGCTGTGCATGCAAAGCACACACCATAAAAAGCGACGCTACTGCAAAGAGTAGTTTACGCATAAATTAGTTTGTTTTGTTTTAGAATGTGGCTCAATGTAGAGTTATTATTTTACATAGCAAATAGTAAAAATACTATAGTAAACTTACTGTGGATAAGATTGAATACAGGCTAACAGCCGTTAGTGTATTGGTAAAAGATTACTCAGCATGAGGGATAAAATTTTTACAGACACTTTTATATATGTTAGTAAATTGCACCGATGTTTAAAAGAATTTATGCGTTGCTTAAAAAGGATGTGTTGCTGGAATTCCGGCAGCAGCATACTTTTTATGGAGTTATTTTATATATAGCTTCTACGGTTTTTGTAATTTATTTATCTATGCCCGATAAACCGGATGGTACTGTATGGAACAGTTTGTTCTGGATCATCCAGCTGTTTATATGCGTAAATGCCGTGGCTAAAAGTTTTTTACAGGAAAGCAAGGGGCGTATGCTGTATTTCTACTCCATCGCATCGCCTGTGGAATTTATCATCAGTAAAATTATTTATAACGTTCTGCTCATGATATTGATGAGTGGTATAAGCCTGGCACTATTCTTTTTCTTTTTAACCAACCCTGTAAACAATACCTTGCAGTTTACAGGTATTGTAATGGTAGGCGGCATAAGTATCAGCCTGGTATTTACATTAATGAGTGCTATTGCGGCAAAGGCCCAGCAAAATGCAGCCCTTATTGCTATAATGGGCTTTCCCATAATTTTACCACAGCTTTTAATGCTTATGAAATTAAGTAAGGTTGCATTTGCAGAAGTTTTCAGGGAGGGTGCGGTATTACAATTAACCGGGCTGATTATAGGGTTAGATGTGCTGGTAATTGCCATGGCTGTGGTACTATTTCCTTACTTATGGAAAGATTAAAATCATAATAGTAAAATATCAACAAACTGAAAACTCTGCGCTATCTTTGCGCCACTCAATAAATTTATCTTCTTTATGAAGAAAAACTGGTGGAAAATATTATCCCTGCTTTTGCTTATCTACACTGTGGTTGCAGGGTTTTTATCAAAAGTTCCCGACCTGCCCATCATTCATGAATCTATTCGTAATCTCTATTTTCATGTGTGTATGTGGTTTGCCATGATGATCATGTTTATCATCAGTTTTATTTACAGCATTAAGTATTTACGCTCATCTGATTACCGCAATGATATTTTTGCTGTAAATTTTGCGGCAGTGGGTGCTTTTTTGGGGATTTTAGGATATACTACCGGGGCTATATGGGCCAATTACACCTGGCTTACAGATCAAAGCCAAAGCCTGGGCAGTGTATTAAAAGAACCTAAACTGATTGGAGCTGCAATTGCATTGCTGATTTATGGCGCTTACTTTGTTTTACGTGGTTCATTTACCGATATGGATAAAAAAGCCAGGGTAAGTGCAGTGTATAATATTTTTGCCTTTGCCATGCTGTTCCCAAGTATCTGGATCATTCCAAGAATGGTAGGTAGTTTGCACCCAGGTGCTCCCGGAAGTGATAGTGGCAACCCGGCATTGAATGCACAAAAAGATTTAGATAGTGCCATGCGGATGATCTTTTACCCGGCAGTAATTGGCTGGACATTATTGGGTGTGTGGATCGCTACTTTAAAAATAAGAATACAATTATTAAAAGATAAAACTTTGCTGCATGAATAAGTTAATAGCCCGTTTAGTATTGGTTGTTTGTGGTTTACTGCTTAATGCAGTTGTGTTTGCACAGGGTGCGCCGGAAACTGAAGGCCTGATGCGTAGTAACGGAAAGATATACGTAGTAGTGGCAGTTTGCCTTACTATATTAGTTGGATTGTTTCTTTATGTATTTTTAATAGACAGAAAAATAAGTAAATTAGAAAAAGATAATTAAACTGACCCGCCAGCCGGTTTAAATAAATAACACAAGTATTTTAAAACAACGATTGCAAAAACTAAAACAAAAAATTTTATGAGTGCTCACCAGCCGTATAGCTTTTTCCATAGCGTGGAAATGAGCTTTGACAAAGCAGCAAAATTTACAACCTGGGATTCAGGATTACTAGAACAGATCAAACAATGTAACTCAGTATTACGTATGCATTTTCCTGTAAAGGTTAATGACAAAATAGAAGTGATTAAAGCTTACCGTGTACAACACTCTCATCATAAAGCACCATGTAAAGGTGGTATTCGTTACAGCCCAGAAGTAAATTTAGATGAAGTAATGGCGCTGGCTGCATTAATGACTTTTAAATGCGCCATTGTAAATGTTCCTTTTGGTGGTGCAAAGGGCGGTATAACCATCGACCCTAAAAAATACAGTGTATACGATTTGGAAAAAATTACACGCCGCTATACTGCAGAACTGGTAAAGAAAAATTTTATTGGCCCCGGTATAGATGTGCCGGCACCGGATTATGGAACCGGTGAAAGGGAAATGGCATGGATCGTAGATACCTATCAATCTTTAAAGCCGGGTGAAATAGATGCTGCAGGTTGTGTTACCGGTAAACCCATTACACAAGGTGGCGTACGTGGCCGCAAAGAAGCTACAGGCCTGGGTGTATTTTATGGTATACGTGAAGTTTGCAATATGCCTGATGTAATGGAAAAACAAGGCTTAAGTGTTGGTGTTGTAGATAAAAAAGTGATCGTACAGGGATTGGGAAATGTGGGTTATCACAGTGCAAAATTTTTCAGGGAAGCCGGTGCAAAAATAATTGCCCTTGCAGAATATGAAGGTGCAATTTTTAATGCCGATGGGTTGAATGAAGAAGATGTATTTCAGCACAGAAAAAAAACAGGTTCTATATTAAATTTCCCCGGAGCAACAAACCTTGCAAAAAGTTCTGATGCTTTAGAGTTGGAATGTGATATTTTAATTCCTGCAGCTTTAGAAAATGTAATTAACGCAGATAATGCACCAAGAGTAAAAGCAAAAATTGTTGGTGAGGCTGCAAACGGTCCTTGTACACCAGAGGCTGATGAAGAATTTACTAAACGTGGAATTTTATGTGTGCCTGACATGTACTTAAATGCAGGTGGTGTAACTGTTAGTTATTTTGAATGGTTGAAAAATTTAAGTCATGTACGTTACGGTCGTCTTGAAAAACGCTTTGCAGAAAATTTAAATGGCCGTATACTTGGGCAAATTGAAGAGCTGAGTGGTAAAACAGTTAGCCAAAAAGAAAGAGACTTTATTATGCATGGTCCAGAGGAACAAGACCTGGTGCATAGTGGGCTTGAAGAAACCATGATAAGTGCAACAAGAGAAATTATGGCGATATGGAAGAGTAACCCTGCAATACCGGATATGCGTACTGCGGCTTATGTAAGTGCGATTAATAAGGTAGCCAACAGCTATAACGAATTAGGTATTTTCCCATAAAAGGGTACTGCAAAAAATAAAAAGTCCCGGTTTTTTGCCGGGACTTTTTTTATGATTACAACTTTTTAATTTTTATATTTCTGTACCAAACCGTATTACCATGATCCTGCAAAGCGATCTTTCCTTTTTTGTTGGTGCCAAAATCGGGCATGTCTTTAAACTTGCTTCCTGCAATTAGTTTTTTCCAGCTACTATCCCATACAGTAGTTGAAACAACATTGGTGTCGTTTAAGAATAAATCCAGCTTACCATCTTTGGATATAATTTCAGCTTTGTTCCATTCACCTGCAGGTTTTACTGTTTCCTTCGAACTTGAGATCAAATCATAAAGATCCCCGGCACGGTGCTTTGGTATTTTTGCATCAGGATGTCCGTTGTTATCCAGTACCTGCATTTCGGGGCCGGTGTACCAAACAAACTTATATTTGGAAGTATCTTCTTTAATATAAAATATAATACCACTGTTACCATTGGGCGCAATTTTCCATTCCAGTTTCAGGTGAAAATTTTCATACTCCTCATCAGTAACGATATCACCACCTTCGATGGTTTGCCAACCTTCTTTTTTTGTTGTATCCAGGTACAAAGTACCGTCGGCAACTTTCCATGCTTCGCCAGTTTTTGTTTTACCATAGCTGTGCCAGCCTGCGGTGGTTTTTCCATCAAATAAAGAAATCCAGCCGGCAGTATCTGCAGCAGGAGTTTCTATTGCAGCGGAATTACCATCTTCGATACTGTGACAGGCAACCAGCAATGCAAGTGATGCAACAGGAATTAAGATTTTATTTTTCATTGTTATTTAGCGTCTTTGAGTAATAAAATATATTTTGCCATGGCCACGGCATCTTCTTTAGATAAATTAGTATGAGCTGCCATTGGCACCTGGCCCCAGTTACCAGATCCTCCTTTTAGTATTTTTTCTGCCAGCAGGTTTACGTTAGCTTCTGTATTTTCATACTTTCCGCCAATAAGACTATACATTGGACCAACTGATGGTTCATTAATTTTATGACAGCCAAAGCAATCTGAACCAGCCACCAGTTTTAATCCTTTTTCGTAATCGGGATTATCTTCTACAGCAGTGGCTTTTGTACCGCTATCTTTTTCACCCGAACTGCTTTGGTTATTACTACACGAAAAACAAAAAGCGGCCAGTGAAAGAATAAGAAATGTCTTTTTCATTGTTTAATTTTTATGTTAGATAGTTTTATGAGTTTTTAAGTATTATAACCCTAATATTTTTTTATTAAAGGCTGCATTATTACCGGTTTCTGCAAAATCATCAAATGCTTTTTCAGTAACTCTGATAATATGGTTTTGTATAAATGCTGCGCCTTCTTTTGCACCATCTTCGGGGTGTTTAATGCAACATTCCCATTCCATAACTGCCCAGCCTTTATAACCATACTGCGTTAATTTGCTAAAGATAGTTTTAAAATCAATTTGTCCATCACCCAGCGAACGGAAGCGGCCTGCACGGTCGATCCAGTTTTGAAAACCACCATATACACCTTGCCTGCCTGTTGCATTAAATTCTGCATCTTTTACATGAAACATTTTTATACGCTCATAATAAAAATCGATGTATTGTTTATAATCCAGTTGTTGTAAAACAAAATGCGATGGATCGTAAAGTAAACAGGCTCTTTTATGGTTATTTACTTTTTCTAAAAACATTTCATAAGAAACACCATCATGTAAATCTTCTCCTGGATGAATCTCATAACAAACATCTACACCACATTCATCAAATTTATTTAAGATGGGCAGCCATCGGTTAGCCAGTTCTTTAAATCCATCTTCCACCAACCCGGCGGGCCGCTGCGGCCATGGATAAACGGTATGCCACAACAATGCACCACTAAATGTGGCATGTGCATTTAATCCCAAATTTTCAGATGCTTTTGCAGCATACAGTAATTGCTGTACGGCCCACTGCTGTCTTGCTTTTGGATTATTCTTTACCGCATCGGGTGCAAAGCCGTCGAACAAGGCATCGTAAGCAGGGTTTACTGCAACTAACTGGCCTTGTAAATGTGTAGAGAGTTCGGAAATCTGTACACCACATGCTTCAATAGTACCTTTTAATTCATCTGCATAGGTTTTACTTTCTGCACATTTTTGTAAATCAATTAAACGGCTTTCCCAGGTTGGAATCTGCACTGCAACAAAACCCAGGTCTTTTGCCCATTTGCAAATAGAAACCAAATCATTAAACGGGGCTTTATCTCCCATGAACTGGGCTAAAAAAATACCCGGCCCTTTTATAGTCTGCATTTGAATTATATTTTAAAGTCTAACCATTTTTGTTCACTTTCTGATGAGGCCACCACATTTTCTACAAATGCCATTCCTCTTATGCCTTCTTCAACACCCGGAAAATCCAGCCATTCTTCTTTTGGTGTTTCGCCATTCTTTTTTGCTCTTACCGTTAAGGTAAAGTTGCGATACAAGTTTGCAAAGGCTTCTAAATATCCTTCTGGATGCCCGGCAGGTATCCTGGTATTGTGTGCGGAAAAAGAACTGTTGTATCCACCACCAGTTCTGTAAATTTCTGTTGGTTTATCCAGCCATTTTACTAAAAGTGTATTAGCATCTTCCTGCTTCCATTCTACGCCACCTTTTTCTGCATACACTCTTATTTTTACGGCGTTTTCTTCGCCTGCTGCTATTTGAGTAGCCATTAAAACTCCGGTAGCGCCGTTATTGAATTTTAAAAATGCGGCACCATCATCATCCAGCATTCTGCCATCTACAACAATATTTAAATTGGAACAGATTTGCTGCACTTGTAAACCTGTTACGTACTCCGCCAGGTTAAAAGCATGTGTTCCTATATCACCCATGCAACCTGCTTTACCACTTTTTTTAGGGTCGGTACGCCAGCTGGCCTGTGCCTGCCCGGTACCTTCTAAAAGGGTGCTTAGCCAGCCCTGCGGATATTCAACATATATTTTTCTTATTTTTCCCAGTACCCCGCTTTTTAATAATTGTTTTGCCTGCTTAACCATTGGATAACCGGTGTAAGTGTGACATAGCAATAAACTTAATCCAGTAGCTGCCAATTTTTCTTTTAGTTGTTTTGCCTGGTCTAATGTAAAGGTGATGGGTTTTTCAATTACCACATTAAACCCTTTATCCAGGGCCATCATTGCAGGATCGAAGTGTACAAAATTTGGTGTAACAATACTTATAAAATCAAGCCGCTTATCAGCAGGCATAGCCGCTTCTTTTTCCAGCATCACTTTATAATCGGTATAAATCCTGCTTTCATCTAAAAACAATTCTTTACCCGATGCAACAGCCACTTCGGGATTTACACTTAGTGTTCCGGCAACCAGTTCGCATTGCCCATCCATATTAAAAGCAAGACGGTGTACTGCACCTATAAAGGCATCTTTACCACCGCCGATCATTCCTATTTTTAATTTACCCGGAGTCATTATGTTCTTATTTTTTTTTGATTCAAATAGTTTACAAAGTTAAATTCCATCCCTGCCTGTATTCTCTTTTTACAAAAGTATTAGCCTCATCAAAATTGGTGATTTTCATTGCAGCTGCATCCCATAATAATTTTTTACGGCCTAAATATTTATCACCCCATCCTGTGAGTTTAGCATTTTTTGCTACATAACTTCTTATGGCCAGGTTGCCTAATAAAATACTCTCGGTAAAAGGACCGGCATAATCAAATGCAGAACTTAATTCCGTTTTACCATAACCTTCTTTGCATGCATTTACCCATTGCAGGTAATGACCTTCTTTAACCCTTGCAATTGTTTCCGCAGGTAAAGTTTTTTCTTTCATCAGGCGGGTGGGTAATAAGCGTGGATTTTCGCCATAGCAATCCATCAGTAATTTTCCTTTTGTACCAATGAATAAAACACCACCATCCCAGTTGCCAAATTTATCTTCTTCGGTAAGTTCTTCTGGTAAAGGTGGTAGCAAGCCTCCATCGTACCAGCTTACTTTAATATCTCCTGTACCATCTGTTTTAGGATAATTAAAATGTACAATGGTAGATGGCGGACAGGCATCGTAATTCTGGGTGTCGTTCCACATTTCTTTCCATATCATACTCATGCTGGCCTCAACAGAGTTAGGATATTTAATAGGCAAGATGCGGTAAATAGGATCCATGATATGACAGGCCATATCACCCAAAGCACCTGTACCAAAAGCCCACCAGCCACGCCAGTTAAATGGTAAGTATGCCGGATTGTAATCCATATTTTTTGCAGGGCCAAGCCATAAGTTCCAGTCTAATTCTGTGGGGATATCAAATTTGCCGGTAGGCGTGGGGATGCCCTGCGGCCAAACAGGCCTGTTAGTCCAGGCATGTGCGGTATGTACATCTCCAATTATACCACTTTTGTAAATTTCTTTAGCTCTTCTTACACCATCGCCACTACCACCCTGGTTACCCATTTGCGTAACCACTTTATATTTTTGTGCAGCTTCGGTTAATATTCTGGCTTCGTAAATATCGTGTGTTAATGGTTTTTGAACATACACATGCTTGCCCAGTTGCATAGCAGCAAGTGCAGCAACGGCATGGGTGTTATCGGGTGTGGAAACAGAAACCGCATCGATATTGCCTTTTTCTTTTTCCAGCATTTGCCTGAAATCTTTATAGTAAGTGGCTTTAGGAAATTTTTCCCTTGTTTTTTTCGACTCCCTGTCATCAACATCGCAAAGCGAAACAATATTTACAAAAGGGCTTTTAGCAAATTCGCTGATATCGCTGGCACCTTTACCGCCTGCGCCTATGGAGCCGATATTTAATTTATCGCTTGGCGCTATAAATCCTTTACCTAATACATGTCTTGGGATAATATAAAATCCTGCAGCAGTAACAGCAGTATTGCGGATAAAATTCCGCCTGGATGATTTGTATTGTACCATATTTATTTTTTAGATGGGTTTATCAAAACTGATGCACTCTTTTAATTCCTTTTCGGTATAGGCAACATTGTATTGTTTTAAAACAGCCTCAGGCACACCGTTCCATTCTGTAGGTGTATTGCCTTTGTAACCGATATCTTCTATTCCAATTTTTGAAGTGTAAAAACCGGTAATGGTTAAATTTCTTATCAGGCTGAAAAAAGAAACGCCAGCTTTCATTTGTGGTTTTGCTTTTTTGGGATAAGCAATGGCATCAACCATTTCTATCTGCTGTGCAGCTGATGAAGTTTTAAAATCGGCAGTATAATTTTTTAAGCATTGCATATCCAGCCAGCGCAAACCACCTCTCATAGGCAGCTGGTGTTCGGGTTTATCTTTTACAATAAACTCAATAAAGTCCGGCACTTTGGCATCGGTGGCGCTGCCGCTTATTTCATCTTTAGGAATTATGATGTCGCACAAAATTGCAATGGTTGCCATTTCATGACTGGTGAAGAATGTTTCTTTTAAGAGTTTGTTTTCTCTATCCAGTTCTTCTTTGGCCCTGTCGAGTGTATAGGTTTTAGCATCAAATTCAGTTGATGAAACCTGGGCGGCTACTTTTTTATCATCAGTGTTGCAGGCATCTAATAAAGCGGTTGTTGCAAAAGTGCCTGCAATTAATTTTAGTGATTTACGTCTGTCCATTGTAATAAATTATGAATTATGAGTTATTAATTATGAATTGTAAAATGTTGATTTAATCAAAACATTAATAGTTCATCATTTAAACCTCAAAATTGTTTACAAATTATTTTTTTTCAGTTCATCAATTATATAATCGCTGGCCCTCATACTTAATGCTAAAATTGTCCATGTTATATTTTTATCTGCCTGGCTTACAAAAGCACCACCATCAAGCACAAATAAATTTTTACAGTCATGCGCCTGGTTATATTTATTCAGTGCACTTTTTTTAGGGTCGTTACCCATTCTTACAGTTCCAGCTTCATGAATAATTTCTCCCGGTTTACTTAAGCCCCAGTCATTCTTTTCATCATCATCGCCGCCCCAGGTAATTACAGCTCCCATATTATGCATCACTTCTTTAAAAGTTTCTTTCATGTGCTTGGCCTGCTTTATTTCATTGTCGGTCCATTTTACATTAAACTTCAGCACGGGTATTCCAAAACTATCCACCATTTTATCATCAATGGTACAGCGGTTTTCATACAAGGGAATTGCCTCGCCACGGCCGGCCATGCCAACACCTGCACCATAAAAATAGCGGTTGTCTTCTTTTAAAGATTTACCATAACCGCCGCCTTCTTTTTGTTTGCCATGCACCAGGTACTTACCATTTAAATTTTCTATGCCCCAGTTAAAACCGTATGAAGGCATACCTTGTCCACCCCAGTATTCTATATGATAGCCACGAGGGAAATCCAGTTTCTTATTATCAAGCCACCATGGAGTATACACATGCATACCGCCAACACCATCTTCGTTATATCTTTTTCTGTCGAACAACTGTGGCAGCACGCCTCCTAATGCTGCTCCTGTACTGTCGTGCAAATATCTGCCTACCACATCGCTGCTGTTGGCTAATCCATTGGGGTGACGGTCCGATTTTGAATTCAGTAACAGTCTTGCACTTTCGCAGGTACTGGCAGCAACAATTACCACCCTTGCATTTACCTGGTATTCCATCATATCTTCTTTGCTGATGTACGACACACCTGTTGCCAATCCTTCTCTATTGGTCAGCACTTCTCTTGCCATAGCATTGCATACAATATCAACATTGCCGGTTTTTAATGCCGGGTAAATTAAAACGTTGGTGCTTGAAAAATCTGCTTTCGCCATGCTGCAGTTTCTGCCGCACTGGCCGCAAAAAAAGCAGGCACCCCTGTCTTCATTAATTTTTTTTGTAAGAATGGAAAGCCTTGAAGGAATAACAGGAACTCCTGCGGTACCGGCAGCTTTTTTTATAAACAATTCATGCAGGCGGGGTTTTGGGGGTGGTAAAAAAATACCATCCGGATCATTTTCCAAACCTTCGTTGGTACCAAATATCCCAATCAGTTTATCAATGGCATCGTAATAAGGTTTTACATCTTCGTATCCAATCGGCCAATCATCACCAAGGCCATCAATACTTTTTCTTTTAAAATCTTTTGGTCCAAACCTTAGGGAAATTCTTCCCCAATGATTGGTTCTTCCACCCAGCATTCTTGCCCTCCACCAACTCCAGTCTGTTCCTTCTTCTTTTGTAAAAGGTTCACCTTCCACATCCCATCCGTAATAGCAGGCATCAAAATCACCAAAGGGGCGAAACTTTGTGCTGGCACCTCTCCTGGGGCTTTCGTAAGGCCATTTTAATTGTGTAATATTTTTTTGTGGATCGTACATGGCACCGGCCTCAATAAGGCAAACTTTTAAACCGGCCTTGCTTAACTGGTATGCAGCCATACCACCGCCGGCACCGCTGCCCACAATAACCACATCATATTTTTTCGGTTGAATTTTTATTTGCAGATCTCCCATATAGCCTGTTGCTTTAATAACGGAAGTTAGAAATTAAATGTGTTTTAAAAGAAACTTTTTTTAAACGGTAACTGCAAACGGTTGCGGTGTAATATTTTTTTAATGGATATGATTATTGAATGATTTTTAAAATTATATTTACCAACTCAAATTAATCCCTTTAATAAACAAAACGATATGCAAGCTATAGACAGAAACAAACTATTTGTGGCCAGTTGTTTGGCATTACTGGTAACTTCTCTTTCATTTGGCATAAGGGCAGGGTTACTGGGTACTTGGGGTACACAGTTTAATTTAGATAAATCAGAAATGTCAACCATTACAGCAACAGCTTTCTGGGGCTTTCCGCTTGCAGTAATTATAGGAGGCATGGTGGTGGATATTATTGGTATGAAGAAACTGCTGGTTATGGCTTTTGTTTTTCACTTAGCCGGTATTCTGTTAACCATTTTTGCCGGAAATTTTGGAAGCCCTTACTGGGCATTGTTTATTTCTACCTTATTAATTGGTATAGCCAACGGTACTGTAGAAGCAGCATGTAATCCTTTAGTAACAGCATTGTACAGCGATAATAAAACAACTAAACTTAATCATTTTCATTTATGGTTTCCGGGTGGTATCGTAATCGGTTCGTTGGTAGTTTATTTTTTAGGACAAAAAATTGCAGGTACTGAAAGTATCAGTAACTGGAAAATGCTTGTAGCCCTGATGCTGATTCCAACAGTATTATACGGATGGCTTTTTGCCAAAGAAAAATTTCCTGTTACAGAAAGAGTAGCAAGCGGTGTTTCAACTGCAAGTATGTATAAAGCATTGGCAAGCCCACTGTTTATTTTTATGATCATTTGTATGTTTGGTACTGCCATTACAGAATTATTTACCGGCCAGTGGATTGGGGTTTTATTAAGTAATGTAACAAAAAATTCTTTACTTATCCTTGCTGTATCAACAGGTATAATGGCTATTGGTCGTGCTTTTGCCGGACCTGTAGTGCATAAGCTGGCACCGCAGGGTGTATTATTAATGTCGGCAATATTAGCAACTTTAGGGTTATATATTTTGGGGCATACAGATGGCAGTATGGTTTTTGTAGGCGCATTAGTATTTGGTATGGGGGTTTGTTATTTCTGGCCCACCATGCTGGGATTTGTTTCAGAAAATTTGCCAAAGACTGGCGCTGTTGGTTTAAACCTGATGGGAGGTGCCGGTATGTTTGCGGTATCTATCTACACCATATTTATGGGTGGCGTATATGATAATAAAATTGCAGCACATTTACCAACTGGTGCCGATTTAAAAGTTTATAACAGTCCAGAAGCTACAGAACAAATGAAAGCAGCTTTAGCAGAAGCCAACAAAACTGCAGGACCAGAAATTATTAACACTACAATGATTCTTCCGGTAATATTGGTAGCTGCATTTGCAGGATTATTTTTTTACATGAAGAATAAAAATAAAGCAGCTTAATAATAAACTATTTTAGTAATGGAAAATAATTCTTCAAGGCGGCAATTATTAAAACAGTTAGCAGTTGGTTCTGTTGCCATGGCGGCAAATCCGCTTGCATCTTTGGCTGCTGCAGATAATAGTAACATGAAACTGAAAGGCAATATCAACCACTCTGTTTGCAGGTGGACCTACAATTTTTTACCATTGGATGAATTGTGTAAAGTGGGCAATAAAATTGGGTTAAAAGCAATTGACCTTGTTGGCCCAAAAGAATGGAATATATTGAAAAGCCATGGCCTCGATTCATCAATGTGCAACGGAGCCGAAATCAGTTTAACAAAAGGTTGGAATCATACTGAATATCATTCAACATTAATAAAAAACTATACCGATCACATAAATTATGTTGCAGATGCCGGGTATAAAAATTTAATTTGCTTTAGCGGCAGCCGTGACGGTATGGATGACGAAACAGGATTAAAGAATTGTGTAGAAGGGTTGAAACAAATAATGGGATTTGCAGAAAAGAGAGGCGTGATGATTCAGATGGAATTACTGAACAGTAAAATTGACCACAAAGATTATATGTGCGACAGAAGTGTATGGGGCGTTGAATTATGCAAACGTTTAGGATCAGAAAATTTTAAACTGCTGTACGATATTTATCACATGCAGATTGATGAAGGTGATGTAATAAGAACCATAAAAAATAATCACCAGTATTATGGTCATTATCATACAGCAGGTGTTCCGGGAAGGCATGAAATTGATGACACACAGGAATTGTTTTACCCTGCTATTATAAAAGCAATTTCCGATAGCGGGTTTAAAGGTTACCTGGCGCAGGAGTTCATACCAACAGGAAAAGAAAAAGAAGATAAAATTAAAGCGTTAAAAAAAGCAGTGAAAATCTGCGATGTTTAAAATTCCAATGACTTATAACTTATTACTTAAAACTTACAACTTTTAGATATGCCAGAAACTACTTACGATGCCATTGTTGTTGGCTCAGGAATCAGCGGCGGATGGGCTGCAAAAGAACTTACCGAAAAAGGGCTTAAGGTTTTAATGCTCGAAAGAGGCAATCATATTGAGCATGTAAAAGATTATGTAACTGCCAATAAAGAGATATGGGAGTTTCCGCACAGGGATATCCGTACACAGGAAATGATAAAAGAACATCCTGTTTTAAAAAGAGATTATCCTTTGAGTGAGCAAACTTTAGGCATGTGGGTAAAAGATACAGAAAGCCCTTACACCGAAACTAAACGTTTCGACTGGTTCAGGGCTTATCATACAGGTGGCCGTTCTTTACACTGGGGCCGCCAGAGCTATCGCTTTAGTAAAATGGATTTTGAAGCCAATGCTAAAGAAGGTATTGGAGTAGATTGGCCCATTCGTTATGATGAAATAGCATCCTGGTACAGTTATGTAGAAAGGTTTGCAGGCATACAGGGCAGTAAAGAAGGATTGGATGTTTTACCCGACGGCGAATTTTTGCCTGCTATGGATATGAACGTAGTGGAAAAAGATGTGGCTGTAAAATTAAAATCGCACTATAATGGTAAGCGGCATATGTTTATTGGCCGTAGCGCAAATATTACTGAAGCAAGGCCGGAGCAGGGCAGAACCAATTGTCAGTATCGTGACCGTTGTTGGCGTGGTTGTCCGTTTGGAGGCTACTTCAGCACACAATCCGCAACATTGCCTGCAGCAAGAAAAACAGGTAATCTTACCATGGAGAATAATAAAATTGTTACCAAGCTTATCTACGATAAAAACAGCAAAAAGGCAACCGGGGTAGAAGTGATTGATGCTGAAACAAACAAGACTTACACTTACAATGCAAAAATTATTTTCCTTTGTGCGTCATCTTTTAACAGCACCTGGGTTTTAATGAATACTGCTACCGACATTTGGCCCGATGGCCTGGGCAGCAGCAGTGGAGAGCTGGGGCATAATGTAATGGATCATCATTTTAGAATTGGTGCATCCGGAAGACCGGAAGGATATGAAGACAAATATATTTTCGGCCGCAGGCCAACAGGTATTTATATCCCCAGATTTAGAAATATTGATGGTGATAAAAGAGATTACCTGCGTGGTTTTGGCTATCAGGGCGGCGCAAGTCGTGGCAGGGGATTACAGGTGGCCGAATTAACACTCGGGGCCGAATTAAAAGAAGCTTTATCTGAACCCGGTAACTGGAATATGGGCATTACGGCCTTCGGCGAAATGTTGCCCGATCACAGTAATAAAATCTCTCTTGATAAAACCAAAAAAGATAAATGGGGCTTGCCGGTTTTAAATTTTGATGTAGAGATAAAAGAAAATGAAAAGAAGATGCGGATAGACATGATGAATGATGCAGCAGAAATGCTTGAAGCAGCAGGATTAAAAGATGTGCATACCAATGATTCAGGTTATGCGGTAGGCCAGGGCATTCACGAAATGGGTACGGCACGTATGGGCAGAGATCCAAAAACATCGGTATTAAATGGCAATAACCAGGTTTGGGATGCGATGAATGTTTTTGTAACCGACGGTGCCTGCATGACGAGTGCAAGCTGTGTAAACCCATCATTAACATATATGGCTTTAACGGCGAGAGCAGTAGATTTTGCAGTTAAAGAATTAAAAAAAGGAAACCTGTAAAAAAGTTATGAGTTAAGAGTTCATAGTTAAAACAATTCATAACTCATAATTCATAACTCATAATGCTCAACTTATAACTTTAAAACATGGACAGAAGAGAACTTTTAAAAATGATAGCCGTATTAACCGGCGGTGCTGTAATCGGCGGCGAGGTTTTTTTATCCGGTTGCAAAACAAATACATCAGGCGGTACTACATTTTCTGCCGAAAATATTGCTTTGCTAGATGAAGTGGGAGAAACTATAATACCTGCAACAAATACTCCCGGTGCCAAGGCTGCAAAAGTTGGCGAGTATATGAAAACAATAGTTACTGATTGCTATACCGAGGCACAGCAGAAAGTATTTACTGAAGGTATGGCCGGGCTGGATGAAGCCTGTAAAAAACTGAACGGAAAAACCTTTATGGATTGCACAGCAGAGCAACGTAAAGCTTTTTTAATTACGCTTGAAAAAGAAGCCAAAGAGTTTAATAAGCAGCGTGACGAAAAAGATAAAGCCGCCAAGGACAAAGCCAGGCTGGAAATGGACCCCAATTATGTAGGCTCGCCATCTCATTATTATACCATGATGAAGCAATTAACCCTGATGGGGTATTTTACTTCCGAAATAGGAAGCAAGCAGGCCTTACGCTGGATGGCAATTCCCGGTAAATATGATGGGGCTTTTCCTTATAAAAAAGGAGATAAGGCCTGGGCTATTTAAATGCCCTTCCAATACTAATCTCTTGTAAAAGAAAAGATATTTACCTGCCGTTTGTATAAAACGGCATTTTTTATAATATACGCTTTGCCAAAACAAAAAAAGGCTGTACATTTGCGGCGCTAAAAGATTCAGTATAGATACAGGATGGCACTGAACTATTTAGCATAATATGAGAGCAGCAACACACCATACAGCACCCCAAACCCCTAAAAGGGCTTTCCTTTAATGGGTATGCTGGCTTAATAACACTTCTTAAGCATTTACAAAAAATAATTTAATAAACATCCTTAGTTCTCCGCCAATTGGCGAAGACAGGGGTAAAACAAACAACAAATAAAATGGCAGATTTACGTTATCAACGCAACTTTGGAATTGCCGCTCATATTGATGCTGGTAAAACCACAACTACCGAGCGTATTCTTTATTATACCGGTGTAAACCATAAAATTGGTGAAGTACACGACGGTGGCGCTACGATGGACTGGATGGCACAGGAACAGGAAAGAGGTATCACTATTACAAGTGCTGCTACTACCTGCTTTTGGAACTTTCCAATGGTACAGGGACAAAAAACACCTGATACCAAACAATACAAATTCAACATTATTGATACCCCGGGTCACGTGGATTTTACCGTAGAGGTAGAGCGTAGTTTACGTGTATTGGATGGTTTACTGGCTTTGTTCTGCGCTGTATCTGGTGTAGAACCTCAGAGTGAAACAGTTTGGCGCCAGGCCAACCGTTACAAAGTACCACGTATTGGTTTTGTAAATAAAATGGATCGTAGTGGTGCCGATTTCTTAAACGTGGTAAAACAGGTTAGAGAAATGCTGGGTGCTAAAGCTGTGCCATTACAATTACCAATTGGTGCCGAAGATGATTTTAAAGGTGTGGTAGATTTGATCACCATGAAAGGTATTGTATGGAACGAGCATGATAAAGGAATGACCTTTAACGAAGTGCCTATTCCCGAAGATATGATTGAAGAGGTAAACCAATACCGCCAGGAACTTGTTGAAGCGGTTGCAGAATATGATGAGAAATTACTGGAAAAATTCTTCGACGATCCTAACACGATAACTGAAGAAGAAATGCACGAAGCTATCCGTAAGGCTACTATCGATATTTCTATCATCCCGATGATGTGTGGTTCATCTTTTAAAAATAAAGGTGTACAAACAGCATTAGATGCGGTAGTTCGTTACTTACCTGGTCCAATGGATATTGAAGCGGTAAAAGGAACTAACCCGGATAATGGCGAAGAATTATTACGTCATTGCGATCCAAAAGAACCATTTAGTGCATTGGCATTTAAGATAATGACAGACCCTTTTGTAGGTCGTCTGGCTTTCTTCCGTGCTTACAGCGGCCGCTTAGATGCAGGTAGCTATGTATTAAATGCAAGAACGGGAAAAAAAGAGCGTATCAGTCGTATCATGCAAATGCATGCCAATAAACAAAATCCGGTTGACTTTATTGAAGCTGGTGATATTGGTGCAGCAGTTGGTTTTAAGGATATTAAAACCGGGGATACTTTATGTAACGAAGATCATCCGATAGTTTTAGAATCTATGACTTTCCCTGAGCCTGTAATTTCAATTGCGATTGAGCCAAAAACTCAGGCCGATGTTGATAAAATGGGTATGGCAATTGCCAAACTGGTAGAGGAAGATCCTACATTACGTGTGCGTACAGATGAAGAAACAGGCCAGACCATTTTAAGTGGTATGGGTGAGTTACACTTAGAGATTATTGTAGACAGGATGAAACGTGAGTTTAAAGTGGAAATTAACCAGGGTGCACCAATGGTTGCATATAAAGAGTCATTCAAACAAATGGTGCAGCACAGGGAAACCTATAAAAAGCAAACGGGTGGTAGAGGTAAGTTTGGCGATATTGCTTTTGATTTAGGCCCTGCTGATGAAGAATGGTTAAAAGAAAATCCATTAGGTGGAATGCAGTTTGTAAACGAAATTTTTGGTGGTAGTATTCCAAAAGAATTTATTGCGCCGATCATTAAAGGGTTTACCAGCAGCATGACAACCGGTGTATTAGCCGGTTACCCTATAGTGGATATGAAAATCAGGATTTTTGATGGTAGTTACCATGATGTGGATAGCGATGCAATCTCTTTTGAATTGTGTGCCAAACAAGGTTTCCGTGAAGCTGGTAGAAAAGCTAAACCAACATTACTTGAACCAATTATGAAGGTGGAAGTATTAACACCGGATCAATACATGGGTGATGTAACAGGTGATTTAAACCGTCGTCGTGGTATGCTTGAAGGTATGGACAGTAAACATGGTGTACAGGTTATTAAAGCCAAAGTGCCATTAAGCGAAATGTTTGGTTATGTTACGCAGTTGCGTTCATTATCGAGCGGTCGTGCCACTTCAACCATGGAATTCAGCCACTATGCTCCTGCACCAAATAACGTTGCAGAAGAGATTATTGCAAAATCGAAAGGCAAAATGAAAGTAGAAGATTAATTACAAACACTTTCTATACTCACAACCCTGTACGCAAGTACGGGGTTTGTTTTTTACCCTGCAGCTTTAATTATTATCCAATATTTTTGCTTCTTAAATAATTTCATTTGAGTGCCGCCATATTTTTATTTACACCACCTTTTACGCAGCTCAACACGCCGTACCCTGCAACGGCTTATTTAAAAGGATTTTTAAATACAAAAAATATCAGTGCCTTTCAGGCCGACCTGGGTATAGAAGTTACCATAGCATTGTTTTCTAAAAAAGGATTACAGGAATTATTTGCATCAATAGATACTACAAAAAAAATATCTGCAAATGCTCAACGTATTATTAGTTTAAAGGACGATTACATAAAGACTATAGATGCAGTTATACTTTTTTTGCAGGGAAAGAATCCTTCCTTAGCACCATTGATAAGTAAAAGAGATTTTTTGCCTGAGGCAGAAAGATTTGCACAAACAGATCATTTGATGTGGGCCTTTGGCAGCATGGGCAACCAGGATAAAGCAAAACATTTAGCAACATTATATTTAGAAGACCTGAGTGATTTGATTAAGGAATGTGTAGATGAACATTTTGGTTTTAGCCGCTATGCAGAAAAACTGGGCCGCAGTGCTAACAGCTTTGATGAATTATATGGCGAACTGCAAAAGCAGTACACTTACCTGGATAAAATACTGATTGATATTTTACAAAAAAGAATGGCAGCAGTACAACCAAAACTGGTTTGTATTTCTGTGCCCTTCCCCGGTAATTTATATACATCACTACGCTGCGGCCAATGGATAAAGCAAAATTATCCAAATGTAAAAATTGGTATGGGTGGAGGTTTTGCCAATACAGAACTGCGTTCATTATCTGATATACGTGTATTTGAATTTTATGATTTTATAACGTTGGATGATGGCGAAGCGCCGGTTGAAAACCTATTGCATTTTATCGAAGGCCGTAAAAGCATTGAAGAACTGAAACGGACTTTTATGTTGCTTGATGGTAAAGTAACGTATATCAATAACACGGCATGCACCGATTATAAACAAGGGCAGGTGGGTACACCGGATTACAGCGACCTGTTACTGGATAAATATATTTCTGCAATAGAAGTGGTGAACCCGATGCACAGTTTATGGAGCGATGGAAGATGGAATAAACTTACTATGGCACATGGTTGTTATTGGGGCAAATGTACTTTTTGCGATATCAGTTTAGATTATATAAAAAATTACGAGCCTATTGCCGCTGAACTTTTATGTAACCGCATGGAAGAGATAATGGCGCAGACCGGGCAAAATGGTTTTCACTTTGTAGATGAAGCTGCACCGCCTGCAATGATGAGGGCATTGTCGCTTGAAATAATCAAAAGAAAATTAGTGGTAAGCTGGTGGGCCAATATCCGTTTTGAAAAAAGGTTTACCCGTGACCTGTGTTTGTTATTGAAAGCAGCCGGATGTATTGCCGTATCTGGTGGACTGGAAGTGGCATCAGACCGTTTACTGGAACTGATACAAAAGGGAATTACTGTTGCGCAGGTAGCAAAAGTAAATAAACATTTTACAGAAGCCGGCATAATGGTGCATGCTTATTTGATGTACGGCTTTCCTACACAAACAGCACAGGAAACAATTGACTCCCTGGAAATGGTGCGGCAATTATTTGAAGCCGGTGTTTTACAGTCGGCCTTCTGGCATTTGTTTACTATGACGGCACACAGCCCGGTAGGATTGAATCCTGAAAAATATAAAGTACAGAAATTAGCGGATACTATTGGCAGCTTTGCCAATAATGATATTGGACATGTTGACCCTACAGGTGCCGATCATGAAAGTTTCAGTTTCGGGCTAAAAAAATCTTTATTAAATTATATGCATGGTACCTGCTTTGATGTACCCTTGCATAAATGGTTCGATTTTAAAGTGCCTAAAACAACAGTGGCTGCTGATTATATAGTAACACAACTGGCAGCAGAAGAATACAATGCAGCAAAGCCCAACACAAAAGTAATATGGCTGGGTAGTAAACCGGCGGTGGAAACATTTACTAAATCAAAGAAAGGAAACCAGTGGGAGATGTGTTCCTTAAATTTTGAAACTAAAAAAGAAACATTCAATATTAAAGTAGACCAGGCTGAAGGTTTATGGCTGTCGGCTATTGTAGAAAAACTATCTGTCAATAATATTAAAACCTATACGCTGCAGGAAGTGAAAGAAGATTACGAAGCAGCCGGGCTTGATAATTTTGAATTGTTTTGGGATAATAAACCTGTTACTACTTTGTATAAAGCCGGGCTGCTGCAATTGTAAAAATATTTATTTAAGGTAAGCTGTCATCTCTGGTATGGTTATTACAATGCTTTCCTGTTTGTTTATTGCTGTGTAAGACAATACTTCTTGAACCAAAGAAGGACGTACCACTAACAACAAATTATAATTGAAAGAACTGCTCAATAAACTTATTAAAGTTGTATAAAATCCCTGTTGGTATTTTGTTTCCAAAGGGCCAATTTCATCAATTATTAAATAGTTGATATCATTTCTTTTGCTTTCCTGTGTCAACATGTCGTTAGCTTTTTTGAAACCGGCAGCAGAAAAAATATACTTACCAATTACCAATTGTGCTTCATCTTTACTGGCCTCCATTTCGAAATATGCTTCACCGGCAATATTGTAAAAAACTCTTTTGCCATTTACAATTGGAGTTAATATACCGGCCAAATCAATACGATCTTTACAAAATTGTTGCAGTAAAGTTGTTTTACCTGCCTGCTTTTCAGCAGTAAGAATAAGAATTTTATTGCTCATGATGTACTATCAGCAAAACAGTATTGTTAATAAAACTTTTAAACCGTAACCATTTGCCCGGCTGCTGCGACAATGTCCAGCTCTGTGCTACAATAGTTTTTATGCCCGGAAGTAATGCCACTACCTGCTGTATGGCACCAGCCTTTTTTTCTTTGTAACGGGTTATCCATTTTTGCATTTGTATTCGCAGCAAAGGAGTTATCAAAAAACTCCATACCAAAATAATAATTACACCACGTAAAATTATTTCAAGCACTTTTGATTTGCCGAAACCTGCATTAAAAAAAGGAATATAAGAGGCGATCAACAGTAACAACATCAGTCCGCCAAATATTATCATCCAGCTCTTTTTCTTTTTACCCGGGTGAGAATTGCTGAAAGCATCTGTATCATTTATAACAAGGCCATCTAATTGCTGTAATAATATACCAGCACCATTACCTGCCTGTACTTTTTTTATAATCTTGATATTTAAAATGCCTCCTGCAATACCAGCTACCAGGTAACAACCGATATAAAACAAAACAATATACAGCGAATAATGTATTGCACCCTTGCTAAAATTCTGGGTTATTTTATTTAGAAAAATATCTATGGCTACCCAAAACTGTTTTCCAAATAACAGCGTAAGAATAAGTAGATGCTGGAAAGCGGAGTAGAGCAAAGAAAATAAAGTAAGTATAAATGCTGCTGGTTTAAAGAACCGCTTGTTAAGAAATAATAATTCTCCCACTGCACCCTGTATTAAAACAGCTACATAAGCCATTGGTGGTGCATGCGGACTTAAAATAAATTTTACCACTATAACCAGTAATGTAGCTTTTAATATTTCTCCTTTCTGTGTGCTGCCCAATGCAATTAATGTAATGCAGACAGCGGCAACAAAACTAAGTGCCAAGCCGGCAAACGGAATTTGCAGGCCATGCAAAATGCCTCCCATAAAAGCTTCGCTAAAAGCCCATAAAGCAGTGATACGGAGTGTTACGTTGGTTTTAAAAAAATCTTTATTAATAATATTCATTTATACTTTTTAAAATAATGGCATCCCTTGCTGGGTGATATCTATTGTATCACCAACATTGATGATGCCGTTTTGATGGTGCAAAACATTTTGACCAAAATAAATTTTATTGTCTTTCATACGGTAAGTGGATAAAGTTTTTAATGGTTCTTTACCTGTTTCGGCATTTTGCTGGTTGATGGTCGTCATTACACAACGGGAACATGGTTTTACGCCAAGGAAATTAATGTCGTTGATGGAAAATTTTTCCATCTCATCTTCTATATGTGCATGGCCGCCTGTAAAAACCAGGTTAGGCCTGAAACGGTTCATGGGTAAAGCATTTTTAAGTTTATTATTTAAGCGCTCAAGTGTTGCTTCGCCAATCATTAATACAGGGTAACCATCCAAAAAGGAAGTAATCTCGTTGTTACCGGCATAACGCTTGTCTACAAGTCTTACAGCATCGTCGGGCATATATACCAATTTGCATTTAAAGTGAAGCATATCGCTAAACCATTCATTGTGTTCATCACTTACTGCCACTGCATCGCAAATGTCTTCCCAAACAGTTACTTTCAGTTTCTTTTTAGCCTCAGTTACATAAGGTATAACAATAGAAAGATTTTCATCATTGTATTTTGAAACTATGAAGCCATCATTGTTTTGTGCGGTGTGCAGTAATACCATCTGCGGATGTGTTCGCTGCGATAAGAATACATTCTTTTCATCCACCAACATCCACCTCCGGTCGTATTCAAACCCGGTACTGCAGAGTTGTACTATTTGTTTACTGATACCACCCAGTGATTTTACCGGGTAAATATTTAGCTGGCTTACTTGTAACATACTGCAAAATTATCTTTTCTTTTTAGATACTTATTACAAAAGCCAATATTATTGTATTTTTAATGTACTAAATACAGTGTATGAAATCAACCATTACTATAGAATATTGCCCTAAATGCCACTGGTTGTTACGAGCAGCTTATATGGCGCAAGAAGTGTTAACTACTTTTGCTGATGAAGTGGAAGCAGTAACTTTAAAACCAAGTGAAATAAATGGCCGCTTTACTATACATGTGGGCAATAAAAAAATATTCGACAGAAAAGAATATGGCGGTTTTGCAGAGATCAAAGAGATAAAGCAATTGGTAAGAGATATTGCAGCGCCGGGTAAAAGCCTTGGGCATACCGATACACCAACTCATCATCAATCGTAAATATATGCTGGGTATAATTCTTTGTGGCGGACAAAGTTCACGAATGGGCAGCGATAAAGGCTTGCTTGTTAATGAAGCAAAAACGTGGGCACAAACTGCTTATGATAAACTGGCCACATTGAATATTCCAATAAAACTTTCGGTAAATGAAAAACAATTTGCTGATTATGCAAAAGTTTTTGCTGCAGAAAGTTTGATCAGCGATGATACTACTGTTGATATACGAGGCCCTTTGCTGGGTGTATTATCGGCACATATACAAAACCCTGCTGATGACTTATTTCTGTTGGCTTGCGATATGCCATTGATGGAACCTGAATTACTCAAAGAACTTTATAATTGCAGCCGGCAAAATGAAGACAGCGAAGCATATATTTTTACCAATGATAATGAACCCGAACCTTTATGCGGTATCTATACAGCAAAGGGATTATTAAAAATTGCTGCGCTGCAAAAAGAAAACAAACTGCTTAAGCATAGTATGAAATTTATATTAAGCCAGTTAGCTGTTCACAGCATTGTATTAAATGACAATCAAAAAAAATACTTTCGAAATTTTAATGCTCATGCCGAATTAAACGGCTTATAAGCCCAGGGCTGTTTTTTCAATCTTTTTAAAACTATTTTTATCAGCTTCGCAAAGCGGACAGCAATATGCTGCCGGTAATTGTTCAAATAAAATTCCTGCTGCAATACCATTAGCTGCATCGCCTGCAACTTCGTCATAAACAGAAAAACAATTACTGCACTGGTAAACATACGCCACAGTTTTTTTAACATCTGCCGCTGGTTTTGGTTTAGCTGCTGCCAGTGTTGATTTAGTAAGGTCTGCCCTGTGTTCGTAAAATTTTAAGATGCATCTTCTTAATTGCTCGGGTAATAAAACTTTTGGGTTATCCTTACTGAAAATTTCCCCGGTTCTTTCATTAGGGTTAAAATCTTTGGCGCATAAAATATCATATACTTTAAAAAGTTTTATACCCAGTATATCTATAACATATCTTCTTCGTACTAAAATACTGCTGAATATTTCACTTTTCTTTCTTGTTTTTATACCAATGCAAATACCAAAGGTTCTGGTATCATCCATGCTTAAATGGTTAACTAAAAAAGTCTTTAGGGCAAGTCCCTCAGCACTATTGTCTTCTACCTGGAAGTTCAGTTCATTGGCGGCATGGCGCATATTTATCTGGAACTCTTCCAGCAATAAATTCCATTTGGCTTTATCTTTTTCTTCAATACTTTTTATAATGATCGTTTTCCAGGAAGTACAACAAAGCTGCCCCAGCTTGGTTTCCAGGCAAAGTTTACACAGCTTCTTTAAAAACAGCACACTAAATAATTCATCCCTGCGGTAAATGCCCAGCCAATATTTGTTATTATTATACCGGTTTAAACCTTCATAATATGGCAGGTTGAATGCTGGAAGCGTTACCGGATTTTCCGCCTGTTTTGTACTGTAATTATCTTTATTAACCTGTGCAAACAGCTCTTCACCATTTGCAGTTTCGTTTCCCATAAATTTTTCCGGGTGCTGTAAAATGATTTCCTCAATCCGTTTTGTTACTGCCGGAATATCATTGGTATAGCATAAAGAGCCCCACTCATAAATTACATTTGTTTTTGGAAAACGTACTATCAAATACCAGTAATGCTGAGCCGTAGTAGAAGCAATCCAGTTAATATTGCCGGTAAGTATCGGCGTAAAACTCTGGTTGCTGTCGCAGATATTGATCTTTAATTTCGGAGTATAATCAATGGAATCAAAAATATCTTTATACACACCTTCACTAAGCCAGGTATTATTTATAAAAACTTCTTCGGCAGGATAGGAGCTGCATATATTGGGGTAATTGCTGGAATTTATTTCATAAGCTATCTGCAAAGTATCCAGCTCAACGGTAAAATCATCAACACTGTAAGACTCCATATCTATAAGTAATTGCTGACGTAAGCCAAAACGAACGTACATCACTTTTACTTTAGAGGCTGCCAGCATTATATTGTACAGGTCGCCGGGTGAGATAATACCACCACGAAAATTTATTGAAATAGTGTTTGTCATATAGCAAGCTTTAGGTTAAGTTAATCCAAATTCATGTATAGCTTTTGGAAAATTTTTATTCTCATGCCCGGGCCGGCATAGTTTTAATAAGGTAAAACGCTGCAGGTTGGTCAATTGCTTCCATTGCATTGGCGAAATAATAAGGTTAAACTCCATAGCCTTTTCTTTAAGCATAGGAGGGATAGTCTCCAGGTTTGCCCAATCAGGATTTAAATCTATTGCCAGCTTTGTTGCCTCATCGCCGGTGTATTTTTTTATTAATCCGGCCAGGTATTGGTTGTAGATAATTGCATCTTCGGCAGTTGCTACAGATCTTACCGCCAGTTCAATACGTTCGGCTACCGAAAATTTACTCCACTCTGCCAGTTTTAATTTAATACCTGCAGCATCCATTTTAAAGCGAACTGTCATAGGGATGCATCGTACATTCTCTTCTACAAAATCTTCTTCAAAATCGAAGTACTCAATACCCTTTAATTGCTTGAACTCCGAAGCGGTTAATTCTTTTTTCATACATACACTTTCCTGCAGGACTGCATACTGGTCGTAATTAGGAATGATTTTATAACCGGCACTGGTATATAAAGTTGTTGCAGTTTTAAAATGTATACTGGTTTCTAAAAGCGCAAATTTAAATCCCGACTCTATTGCCCAGCACTCCAGTTCTGTTAACACAATTTTTGAAATGCCTTTACCACGGAATTTTTTTTCAACAAACATCCTTTTTATTTCAACAGTATCGGCATTATATTTTTTAAAACAACCACTGGCTACCGGTTGAGCATTTATGTACACTACAACTGCTGTATTAATGTCGGGAACCTTATTGTACTGGTCGTAAGTTGCCTGGTCTTCTTTTAATTCATTCCACAATTCATTATCGAGTTGTTTAATGAGCCATTGAAAGT
This sequence comes from Ferruginibacter sp., assembly GCA_017983695.1. Taxonomy (GTDB): domain Bacteria; phylum Bacteroidota; class Bacteroidia; order Chitinophagales; family Chitinophagaceae; genus Ferruginibacter. Next base: position 104,518 of record JAGOAX010000012.1, on the reverse strand, counting down.
CTTTATCGTTAGCGGTGGTTCGTTTTATAGCTGGCTTTTCAAGCATTGTTCAATAGAATTAATGTAGTTGAACGGAGCGTCGCCAATGAAGCATCATAGTAGCAATGTCGCCGGGTTCAAAATATTTTTTCTAAGTTACTAAAACCTCATCTTCTTTTTTAATAACATTTACACAGCTATCCAAAATAGCTTTTACTTCGGGGCGGCAACTGCCACAACCCATGCCTGCACCTGTAAGCTGGCACAGTTGTAAATGATCTTTACAACCTTCATTAATTTTGTTAATCAAATTTCCTTCACCTACATTATTGCAACTGCAAATCAGTTTTCCAATAACCGGTTCTATAGCTTTACCACTGCGTAACAACTGCATACGTTTTTCACTCAGCTCCATTTTATTTTCAATCAGGTTGCGGTATTCCAAAAATTCTGATTTATCGCCAATTAAAATAGCACCGATTAACCTGTCGTTATGGATGATACATTTTTTGTAATAGCGTTTGGCTTTATCAATAAATACCACTTCTTCATAAGCCGGATCGTTGGGGCATTCCACTTCGCCTAATGAACACAAGTCGGTGCCGTGCATTTTTAAAATATTCATGAGCAGGCTGCCGTTGTAATATTTAGAAATATCACCGTTCAAATAACGGGCAACAATTTCTGCCTGCTGTTCTGCTGCGGCAGTAATGCCATATAAAAATCCTTTGAACTCAGCAATTTCGCCAATGGCAAAAATATTTTTATCGCTGGTTTGCAAATATTCATCTACCAGTACACCACGTTTGCAATTGATATTGGCTTCTTTGGCAATTTCAATATTGGGTACCGTACCAATGGCAATTACTATGGCCTGGCAGTTAATGATCAAACCACTTTTTAACCTTATGCCGCTAACAGTTTTGTCACCTAAAAAACGTTCGATCTCATCGTTGTAATAAATATCTACGCCTTTGTCTGTAAGTTCTTCATGTAATAACTGGCTGCCCAATGGATCAAGCTGCCTGTCCATCAACCTTGATATACGTTGTATCACCACTACATCCACATTCACTTCTCTTAAAGATGCTGCCAGCTCAATACCCAGTAAACCACCGCCAACAATTATCACTTTACCTTTTGCAGCGTCTACATGATTTTTAAAATCATCGGCATCCTTGCGGCTACGCATGGTAAAGATGCCGTTCATTGGAGGGATATCCCGTAGCATGGCAGCCCTGCTTCCTGTGGCCATCAGTAATACATCATACCGGTGTGTAATATTATTACTGTCTGTTACTGTTTTATTTTCTTTGTCAATTTTTGCAATGCTTACACCACGATGCAGCTTAATTTTAAATTCATCTTCCTCAGCATCGGTCATCTTAATTAAATTGGTCCAGGGCAATGTACCGCTGATATAATCCGGTAATAACACCCGGTTATAAAAAGGAAAATTTTCTTTACTGAAAATTTCTATCTCATCTGTTGTATTAATGGCACGGTAACTTCTTACAAAACCACAGGCGCCTGCACCTGCACCAATTACAATAATTTTTTGTTTTGCTTTTTTATACAGCGCCACTTCAACAGCACTGAATTTAAAATCGGGCTCTTTACTTTTAGGGTCAACAAGGTTATTGGTAATATTATTTGCTCTAACCAGGTCATTATTTAAAATTTTGCCCCAGTGCATCGGTAAAAAACAAACACCTTGTTTTATGTCGGTAGTAAGTTTTGCTTTTACTCTTACATTACCTCTGCCATTAAATACTTCCACCAAATCTTCTTCTTTAATATGCCGTTTAGCAGCATCGGCAGGATGAATTTCTAAAAAACTTTCTTTGATATGCTGATTCAGTTTGTTCACCTTGCCGGTTTTGCTCATCGTATGCCATTGGTCACGAATGCGTCCGGTGGTTAGTATCAATGGATGTTCCGGTGTTAATGCTTCGGAATTATTTTTATCGCTGAAAGAATGGATGTTGGCTTTTTTATCTGGCGTAAAAAATTTATGATCAGTAAACAATCTTGCTGTACCATAATATTGTTTTTCACTTTCAACTTTCAACTTTAAACCTTCAACTTTATACGGCCATTGCACGGCTCTTTTTTCTTTTAGTATATCATAACTCAATCCGCTGATATCAATATTGGTATCTTTTGTTAATGCAGCATGCTCGGCATATATTTCCGATGAGTCTTTAAAATCAAAACCAGTGTAGCCCATTTTTTTTGCAAAGTTGCAAATGATCTCTGCATCAGGCAATGCTTCGCCGGGGGCATCTACAATTTTACTTAAATGCGAAATATATCTTCCTGCATTGGTCATGGTGCCTTCCTTCTCTGTCCATGCTGCGGCCGGTAATACCACATCGGCATATTGTAATGTTTCGGGTTTGTTACTTACATCCTGCACCACAACAAACTTTGCTTTTTTTAATCCCTGCTCTGCAATGCGTACATCAGGCAAACTGATCAAAGGATTTGTACATAGTATCCAGATGGCTTTTAACTTACCGTCGTTGAGTGCTTCAAACATTTCGGTAGCCGTTAATCCTAGTTTGGGTTGAATAGTACCTAAGGGAATTTGCCAGAATTTTTCTACATCATTCCTGTCCTGTTCATTTAACAGGTCACGGTGAGCAGGCAATAAATTGCTGAGGCCGCCAACTTCTCTGCCACCCATAGCATTGGGTTGTCCGGTTAAAGAGAATGGCCCTGAGCCCGGCTTACCGATATGACCGGTTATAAGGTTTAAATTTATGAGGGATAAATTTTTGTTTACACCTACCACGCTCTGGTTCAATCCCATCGTCCACATGGTAATAAAACCTTTGGCATTACCAATATACAAAGCTGCCAAGCGAATATCGTTTTCGGTAACACCACAAATTGTAGCCGCCTCTTCAATAGTTTTTTCAAAAACGGTCTCTTTATATTTTACAAAGCCATTGGTGTTATCACTAATAAAATCAAAATCAATTTTTCCTTCTTCAATCAAACATCTTCCTATGGCATGATGTAATGTAATATCTGTTCCGGGATTTAATTGTAAATGCACATTTGCTAAAGAACAGGTTTGTGTTTTGCGTGGGTCGCTTACAATTATTTTTAAGTCCGGATTTTTTTCTCTTGCAGCTTCCACCCTGCGCCATAAAATAGGGTGGCACCATGCAGGGTTTGCACCGGCAACAAAAATTACATCACATAATTCCAGGTCATCATAACTCACGGGCACACTATCTTCTCCCAAACTCATTTTATAACCTACTACCGCACTGCTCATACACAAGCGGCTGTTGGTATCAATGTTATTGCTGCCAATAAATCCTTTGATCAATTTATTAACTACATAATATTCTTCTGTTAAACATTGTCCACTTGCATAAAATGCTACACTGTCTGGTCCGTATTTATTAATGAGCGTTTTAAAAACAGCTGCTGTTCGTTCCAAAGCAACATCCCACGAAACCCTTTGCCGTGGCTGGTTTTTTGCATAGCGCATTTCGGGGTATAATAACCGGTCAGTTTGGTCATTTACGGTATAGTGCAAATTCATTCCCTTACTGCACAGCATCCCTTTATTAACCGGGTGATTTTTATCGCCTTCAACATTTACCCTGCCCAGTTTATCTTTATTAACCACAATACCACAGCCCACACCACAATAACAACAGGTGCTGGTGTTGCCTGCTGTTGTATTCAATGATGATATATTTTTTTTCGCTTTCAATTTTTTTCTTTTTTGTATCCGGCTGAAGTTCCTTGATTGAACTTCAGTGGCGTCGCACTCTTGTACAGTAGTTCCCTATTCATCTTTAATTATGTTTTATTAAAAGCATAATAAAGAAAGATGTTTATGCTAAAGCTGCATTAGGTTGAATTGCTGCAACCTCTGCCGATTTTGTAAATCTTGTAATTAACACAATTACAGAAACTGCAATAGCAATGTAACCGATATAACTAAATGCATCTAAGTAAGTAATGTTTTTGCTTTTAAATAAAAAGCCAAACATCATACCACCTAAATTACCACCTGCACCTACAATGCCTGCAACCAAGCCCCCATTTTTTTCGTTGATAAAAGGAGTAATAGCATATGTAGCACCATTAGCCATTTTTAAAAATAAAGCAAATGATATCATAGAGAAAATAGCCATCCCAAATGAGCCAGATTGAGCAAATAGCAGTAAGCCTAACCCCTCCAGTAATAAAACTGTTGCCAGTAAAATTCCTTTTCCTTTCATACCGAATTTTTTACCCACTTTGTCTGCAAATATGCCGCCCAGTGCACGGGCAAAAATGTTCATAAAACCAAACATGCCAGCCCAAAAACCTGCAGAGCTTTGGCTGAGTTTATATTCCTGTACAAAGTGCAATGCAGCAACATTGTCAAATGTAATTTCCATACCAAAGCAAACGGCATACGCCAAAGACAATGCCCATATTCTCCAGTCTTTTAAAACGCTGTAATCAGTTTTTCCTTTTACAGCTCTTAATTTATTGATCTCATCATAATTACCAGCCGGTGTATCTTTTGTAAATCGGTAATAAAAAAATGCCATTACCAGCATCATTACGCCGGGTAATATCATGGCATATCGCCATGCATCATGGCTGGTATAGCCAAAGCCAACAATAGCTGCAAAGATTAATGGCATCACCATATTGGTTACACCGCCACCCAAATTACCCCATCCGCCTGCAACTGCATTGGCTGTACCTTTTATATTGGCCGCAAACATTTGCGATGTATGAAATTGCGTAATAACAAACGATGCGCCAATAACACTAATAGCTAAACGGAACAATAAAAAAGAAGTGTAATCTTTCGCAAGGCCCACACACATTACCGGTATAGCACCAACCAGCAATAGTAAGATGTAGGTTTTACGTGGACCCCAGGTATCGCACAATCTGCCAATTAATAACCGTGCAATAATAGTTGCCGATACTGAAGCGATAATGATATTGCCTATCTGTCCTTTATCTAAATGAAGATCTTCTTTAATGGTAGGCATTAAAGGTGCTAAACCAAACCAACCAAAAAAGCAAACAAAAAATGTTAGCCAGGTAATATGAAAGGTTTTCATCTGGATACCTTTACCAGAAAAAATATTGAGTTTGGTGAGCGGTTGATTATTTATTATTGATGACATAGTTTTAATTTTTAGATGATAAATGATAGCAAGCAATTGTTAATTAAAATTTGTATCCAATTCCTAATCCCACATTCCATTTACCATCTGCTGTAGTAGTTTTAGTATTGTAATAAAAAGGAACCTGAGTTACAAAATGTTTGTAAACAAACGTAAAGCCAAAACCTGCAGTAGGCGTTACAATAGAATTCTTTTTTGCTCCAGCAGCTACCTTATCTTCTTTAATACGCATAGTAGGTAAAATGCCAAAGCCAAAAACCCAGGGTTTTTTAATAAGTTTTACCGTAGGGCCACCAAAGTTTACAAAGCCGCCATCGTTTACATATCCAGCTATTGCCATCCCATCCCATACAGTTACTGATGCTTTGTTTGCCTGTGCATGTACACTGTTTATGCTGCTGAGCAATAAAAAGCAGCAGATGATTTTTTTACTTGTTTTAAGCATAATTTTGTTTTGGTTTTAAATTGTTTGCAATTTGAGATCGAATTACCCCGGCGCCGAGCTTCCAATCGATTGTCGGGGTTTCTTTTTTATAGTTAGTAACTATTTTATAAGTCATCATTTACCTTGATAAATACTTTTCCATCTTCAACCTTTACAGTATAAGTTTTTATGGCGCATTCATCACCACTTAAACATTCACCTGTTTTTAACGAGAATGTTTTTTTATGAAACGGGCAGGCAACTTTAGGTTCCTCACCTTGTGTTCCTATCATTCCCCTGCTTAAAGCCATTTGCATGCGATGTGGGCATTCATTTTGCGTGGCATACCATTCATTTCTTCTGCTGAAATGAAATAAGGCAATTTGCTGCTCATTATATTTTACACATACACCTCCGTTAAGCGGTACGTCAGCTACGTTGCATGCTAAAAACCAGGTTGTAGATATTGTTTCTGCTGTCATTTTTTTTATTCGTTTAGAAGTTTAGATGTTTAGGGTTTAGGAAGTTTAGTTTGGTGTAGGCTAAACTCTAAACTTCTAAACCAGTTAACTATTTATTTCCAGTCTTTTGCTTTTATCATTTCCCTCATGGGTTCAAACTTTGAAGTAGGATCCTTTTCTTCAGGGGCATTTACAAAGTGATTAAAGCGCTTACGTAGTTCCGGCGTTTCAATCGCTGCTTTCCATTCGCATTCATACGTGTTTACATGATTTTCCATATCTGCTTCCCATTATGCATTCATTCCTAAGGCGTCACCAATCACTACTGTTTTTAAATAAGCTATACCGCCTTCCATTTTATTTAGCCATGTTGCAGTACGTGTAAGAGGGTCTGCAGTTTTTACATAGAACATTAAAAAGCGGTCGAGGTATTTTATACAGGTTTCCTCATCAATATCGCTGGCTAATAATAATGCATGTTGTGGTTTGCTGCCGCCATTGCCGCATACATAAAGGTTCCAGCCTTTTTCTGTAGCGATGATGCCAAAATCTTTGCTCTGTGCCTCGGCACATTCTCTTATGCAACCACTAACGCCGCCTTTTAATTTATGCGGAGACCGTAGGCCACGGTATCTTTCTTCTACTTTAATGGCAAAACTAACGCTGTCATGTAGCCCAAAACGGCACCAGATACTTCCCACGCAGCTTTTTACAGTACGTAAACTTTTTCCGTAAGCATGACCGCTTTCAAAACCGGCATCAATCAGTTCTTCCCAGATGTTGGGTAAGTCGCTTAAGTGTGCACCAAATAAATCAATACGCTGCCCACCGGTAATTTTTGTATAGAGGTTATATTTTTTTGCGACCTGTCCAATCACAATTAATTTATCCGGCGTAATTTCTCCACCGGGAATACGTGGTACAACAGAATACGTACCACCTTTTTGTATGTTGGCTAAAAAACGGTCGTTACTATCCTGTGCAGTATCATTTCCTTTCTTTAAAATAATTTCATTCCATAAACTGGCAAGTATGGAAGCTACCGGTGGTTTGCATAATTCGCAACCATCACCTTTACCAAACATATTCAATACTTCATCGTAGGTTTTTAATTTGTTTATTTTAACGAGGTCAAATAATTCCTGCCTGCTGTAATTGAAATGCTCACACAATACATTATGTACAATTTTCCCCTGAGCTTTCATGGTGCCAGTTACCAGGTCTTTTATCAGTGGTACACAACCTCCGCAACCAGTACCGGCTTTAGTACATTTTTTTATGGCATCAACAGTTTCGCAGCCACTTTCTGTAACACTACTGCATATCATTCCTTTGGTTACTCCTTCGCAACTGCATATTAATGCTTCATCCGGTAAGCCTGTAACACCTGCGCCAGCAACTTCTTCGCCACCCCTGCTGCCAAGTATCACATCTTCAGGGTTAGGAGGGAGTACTACTTTGTTTTTCACTGTTTGCAACAACATATTGTATTGCTCTGCGTCGCCTACTAAAATACCACCCAGTAATGTTTTACCATCGGCGCTTATATTAATGCGTTTGTAAATGCCTTTGTTAGCGTCATTAATTGCAATTGATTTTATTCCATCTCCACTTATAAACGGATCGCCAAAACTAGCCACATCAACACCAATTAATTTTAACTTGGTGCTCATATCATACGGTGTAAAATATTTATCTCCTCCTGTTAAATTAGTAGCTACCACATCTGCCATTTCGTAACCGGGTGCAACCAATCCATAGATCATACCTTCGAACAACGCACATTCGCCTATTGCATAAATATTTTCATCGCTGGTTTGCAGTTTTTCATTTACAACAATGCCACCTCTTTGCCCAACCTGCAAGCCACTTAATTTTGCCAACTCATCTCTGGGTTTTATACCAGCAGAAATCACCAGCATGTCCACATCAATTTTAGTATCGTTTGCAAACTGCATTCCTGTAATACAGTCTCCACCTAAAATTTCTGAAGTGTTGGTATTGGTTAAAATTTTTAAACCAATGGTTTCTAATTTAGATTTTAAAATATTGCTGCCCACTTCGTCAATTTGGCGTGGCATAAGCCTTGGGGCAAATTCAATTACAGATGTATCAGTTACACCAAGGTCAATCATTGCCTTAGCAGCTTCAAGTCCCAAAAGACCACCACCAATAACAGCTCCCTTTTTTGCTTTTTTAGCATAAGCCGTCATCATTTCCAGGTCTTCAATAGTTCTATATATAAATACACCATCTTTTTCCACCCCGGGAATGGGAGGGACAAAAGCGGCTGATCCGGTAGCCATTATTAACACGTCGTATGGAATAGTAAGGCCTTTGTGAGAGTCAACCGTTTTAGCAGTTCTGTTAATTTGTGCAATGGGATCGCCAAGATGAAGTGTTATATTGTTTTCGGCATACCAACTGGCTGGTGCCATAGTAAGGTCGTCTGCCGACTTGCCTGCGAAGTATTCGCTGAGGTGTACCCTGTCATAAGCCGGACGAACCTCTTCACCAAAAACAGTGATGTTAAAATTAGAAGGAGAAGATTTTGCTATAAGTTTTTCACAAAACTTATAGCCTACCATTCCATTGCCAATTATTAGTATATTCATTGCTGTAATTTTAAAAGTAATTACAGCAAACAATCGTATTATAAATAAATATATTTAATTAAAAAAATCATTTAAACGTTAAATATTTAATTAAAATATTGTTTACATCATAAAAATAGAAATTAAATTTGTTATTTCAAATAGTATGTTAATAAATAATTTATATATTTTAAATTATTATTTAATATAAATACTACCATTTTTTTTATTATAAAATATTGATTTAAAGTTGTTTGATTGTAATTTTACCTATACTTATAAAGAATATTAAAAATGATATTAAAAAAACATAAATGTGATTTAAAGAGCTGCTCACTATGCCAGTCCTGCCAAAAGGAGTGGTTACCGGCAATTGATGCAAATAGAAAAGTATATCATTTAAAGAAAGGCGATCAGTTATTTAAGGAAGGTGAGGAGGTAAAAGGAATGTTCTTTATTAATTCTGGATTAGTGAAAGTGCATAAGAAATGGGATGATGAAAAAGAAATGATCTTGCGTTTTGCAGGTAAGGGTGCAATTGTAGGACACCGTGGTTTGGGTAATGATACTATTTATCCTGTTTCGGGTACAGCGCTGGCTGCTACTGAAGTTTGTTTTGTTGATATTGAATTTTTTACTGCCACGTTAAAAGTAAACCCCGACTATTTATATAACCTGATGATGTTTTTTGCTGCAGAACTAAAAGAGTCGGAAAAGAGAATGCGTAACCTGGCACATATGAGTACTAAAAGCAGGATCGCTTATGCATTACTATCATTGCAGGAAAAATTTGGAGTAGATGCTGATGGGTACCTCGGTATTGTTTTATCCAGGCAAGATCTGGCATCATACACGGGTACCACTTATGAAACATTATTTAAAATGATGAACGAATTCTCTGCAGAAAATATACTTCGATTTTCCGAAAAGAAAATAGCAATTATTAATGCAAAAAAATTAGCATTGTTATTTGAAAGGCAGCAATAAAGTATTGTTTGCTGAGATCATCCTTTTTTTTTTATAAATTACTAATCCAGCAATGCACAGGCAGAGCCTGTACTGCTTACCAGTTGAATAATTTGTGAAACGGAAATACCGTTGCCTTTAACACGAAGTATATTATCGCAATCCTGCAGATCGAAATTTATTTTACAGCCAGGAAAATGATGGGAAAGCAAGGAGATGATTTCATCAGCTTTATTAAAATCTGTTATATTGGTTTTAAAAATTGCTATCATTTTTTAAGCCGGTTATTTTTAGTCTCTTTTTTTTGCGGCGGATTTTTCTTCATTTTGCTTTACCCTGAATTTTACAATTTGTGTGATTAATTTAAGCGGCAGGGGCTTATCAAACGGAAACTGTACAGAGCCTTTACCACTTTTAAAAACGGCCAATTCTTTTTTAAAATTTTCATGTGCAGTGGGTGTGCCGTAAAAACCAATATGATTTTTGTAGCCTGCAAAGTACACCAATGGTTTGCCCATATACTTATAACCGGGCATTGCATAAAATATCCCTTCTTCTGCTTTTGGTGCAGCAGCTTTTATAGTTGAACGCATTTGGTTTAACAATTGCTGCACTTGCTTCGGAAATGCAGCAATATATTCATCTACTGAAGCAGCAATTTTACCTTTCATGTTATGCAGTTCTTTTTTTCCAGAAATAATAAGAAAGAACACCTGTTATAATCCAAATTAACATACCCAGCATTTTTGGGTCGAATGAAGGGGATATTGATATAATAGAAAAAATTGCTCCGGTTAAATCAAAAAACAAACCAGCATAGGCCCATTCTTTTACGGTTTTATTTAAACCGGGAATTAATATGGCTAATGAACCGGCAATTTTTGCAAAGCTGATAAATTGGATAAAATAAACAGGATACCCCATTCCATCATGCAGCATTTGTTTTGTCTCTGCAGTTGGGCCAATGCCACCTACAGATGAAAATATCATTAGCCCGGCAAATAAAACAGTGAATACCCAATACAAAATGTTAACAGTTTTTGGTTGCATATAATAGTTGTTTAAAAGTTGAAATTTATTTTTTAAATGATAAGCCCGCCTGTTTTAAAACTGTTTTCAATACAGGTATAGATGCCGGCCCCATGCCATGCAGTTGCAAAATTTCTTTTTGGCTGTGCGATGACAGCCTGCGCAAAGTGGTAATGCCTTTATTTTGTAAAGCCTTTTTTGCAGGCGTACTTAATAAAGATAAAAAGCTTTCTGCTGATTTGTTTTCTTTTTCGCAAACAGGACAAACAGGGCAATCACTACTTTTAAAATAGTGGTGGCCGTTTTTACAAATGCGTTCTGATTGTTTTGCGTCTGCCATTATTTATGCCGTCAATTTTGCAATCTCAATTTTTTTCATCTGCATTAATGCTTGCATGGCTTTTTGTCCATTAACAGGATCCAGCATTAGTGCACCAATATTTTTTGGAATAATTTGCCAGCTTACACCAAACTTATCTTTCAGCCAGCCGCACATGCTTTCCTGTCCACCATCGCTGGTAAGGGTGTTCCAATAATAATCTATCTCTTCCTGGTCTTTACATTCCACCACAAATGAAATACCTTCGTTAAACGCAAATTTATGCTCTCCATAACCATCCATTGCCATAAACACTTTGCCATCTAAAATAAACTGAGAGTGTTTTACACTGCCGGCAGCAAGACCTTCATTATCGGCGTACAATAAAATACCATCAACAGATGATGGCTTTACAACATCGGTATAATATTTTACCGCTGCTTCGGCTTTACCAAAACTATTGCCTACAAATAAAAGTGTGGGGGTTGTTTTTTGATTTACATCGCTGTATTTGCCTTTCATAATCTGCCACGACAAACCAAATTTATCTTCTAAAAGGCAATAGCGTTCACTCCAGTCATATTTATCCAATGGCATCATCACCATTCCATCTTCACTCAATGCTCTATATAACATTTCAATTTCATCATCTGCTTCGCAAATAATTAAAAAAGAAATGGAAGGATTTGCTTTAAAGATTGGCCCGCCATTCAACCCCATAAATGTTTGCCCGGCCAGCTCCCATTTTACCACCATGGGTGTATCAGCAGTTATTTTGCTGTCAGAAAAAACACCACAGTAAAATTCTGCTGCTTGCTTGGCATTACCATCGTACCAAATGCAGGGGTGTATGTTGTTGTTCATGCGAATGAGTTATCAGTTATGAATGATGAGTTATTGTTGTGTTAATGTAAGTGCTGACCTTTGCCATAAAAATATTTTTTGGTTGATGATTGCTTAATTGCTTTCGCAAATTTGTTTCAGTTTGTTTAATGCTTTGGGCCAGCTGCTTTCAAAGTAGGCTTTAAAATCTTCGTTGGCATCCATTTGTACCTGTAACAATGTTTGCCCGTTTGTTTCTGTAAAAAAATATTCTTCCATAGCGCCAGCCCAGCCTTCCACTTCGGAGCCGCTGGTAATTTCAGTATCATTTTTCAATATGCCCAGGTGTTCAATACTTACCTGTTTGCCCGGTTCGGCTATTGCAATACGGCTTACCATGCCTTCTTTTTTTCCTTCACTACTTATGCCTACAAAAAGCATTTTTTCTCCTGTTTCCCATTTGCCTTCATAAAAAGAAGATGGATTAAATTCCGCCGTCCATTGCCGGTAAGTATCATCGGCAAGCATACAGTTATATACTTTTGCTGCGGATTCATTAATGATTGTTTCAAATTTAATTTTTTCCATTGTTATATTTTTTCAGTGTGTGCTTTAAAACTGTTTAATATAGCCTGCCAGCCGCCTTGCTGCATTTCAATTGGGTTTTGGTTTTCGGCTTCAAAACTTTCCACCACTTCGGTAACATCACCATTGCTGGCAAATGTGGTTTTCCATTTTCTGCCATCTCCCATTGTTACCATCAGCAGTTCGTTTTCGAGTATATCATCATACGTACCCCAAAAGTCAAAAGCAAAACTGCCGTCTTTTGCAGCCATAGTGGCTGAAAACTTTCCGCCAATTTTTAAATCCACTGCAGAAGCAGGGCAATGCCAATCAGGTGAGGCCTGGTTCCATTGCATAATATCTTCGGGGCTGGTCCAGCATTTCCAAACTTTTTCAATGGGGGCATTTATTGTTGCACTGATTGTAATAACAGTTTTAGTTTGTTCCATGATCAATTTTATTTTTATAATAAAGCACTACTTTTTTATTCCTTTAAAAACAGCATAAATAGCCATTGCATGTCCATGGCCTAAGTCAAAATCTTTTTTTAACCAGTCGGTAATTTGTGTGGCTTTAACGGCAGGGTTTAGTTTACCCTTTTGTAAAAAGCCTTTTGCTTCAGCCAGTTTTTTAAAATCATCAGGTGATTTACCTGTTTTTGCTTTTATGTTATCTATGTAGGCTTGAAATGACATGGCTTAATTTTTGGTGAAGTTAAACATCCAGTGAATACCGAATTTATCGGTGAGGCTTCCAAAAGTTGCACCCCAAAACGATTGCTGCAGGGGTTCATTTATTTTTCCACCGGCAGCTAAGTTATTGAAAAAACTATTTATTTCTTCGTCGCTGCTGCAGTTAATACACAGTGCAATATTGTTACCTGTAACTGTTGCCGGCCCCATACAATCAGACGCCATTAAAATTATAGCATTATTGGTAAGGCTGCTGTGTAAAATTTGCGGCGCCATTTCGCTGGGCATCTGTGCTGCCATAGGCGATTCACCTATTTTCTGCATTACGAGTTCGCCACCCAGGCAATCTTTATAAAAGGTCATGGCTTCTTTTGTAAGCCTGTTAAAATTTAAGTACGCATTTATCTGTGTCAAGTGTTCAATAGTTTAATACCACAAACCTACTTACGTATTTACAGTTTTGCACTGTGGTATTACGACAATGTAAAGGGTTGTTTGCGACAGCCACAACTTATATCTTTACATTTCAATTAAGCGTCATGAAAAATATAGCCATACTTGTTCCTGAAACTGCAGTGGTGGAAGCCGTAGCCGATCCCCGTTACATGTTTACCGCTGTAAATGAATTTTTAAAGAGTCAGGGAGGGCAGGCATTGTTTAATGTGCAGTTAGTCGGTCTTACTAAAGAAGTAAAAGTGGCAGATGGTTTATTTACCATTCATGCAGATACCGTTTTAAAAACAGCCCGTAAACCCGATTTAATTATAGTGCCTGCTGTAAGCGGCAATTTAGAAAATGCGGTAAAACTGAATAAAGACTTTTTACCGTGGATAACACAACAATATAAAAACGGTGCTGAAGTTGCCAGTCTTTGTTTAGGTGCTTTTGTTTTAGCAGCCACCGGTTTGCTGGATGGTAAAAAATGCAGCACCCACTGGTTATTTGCTAATGAATTCCGTACCATGTTTCCCAATGTGAATTTGGTAGATAATAAAATAGTAACGGAGCAAAATGGTGTATATACGAGCGGCGGAGCCAACTCTTACTGGAATTTATTATTACACCTGGTAGAAAAATATACCAACCGGGAGCTGGCTATTCTTGCGGCTAAATTTTTTGTACTGGATATTGACCGCACCTCTCAATCGCCGTTTACTATTTTTAAAGGCCAAAAAATTCATGATGATGATGAAATAAAAAAAGTGCAGGAATTTATTGAAACACATTTTGCTGATAAAATTTCAGTAGACGAATTGTGTGAAAAATTTACTATTGGCCGCCGCACTTTTGAACGGCGCTTTAAAAAAGCTACCAACAATTCCATAGTGGAATATATGCAGCGGGTAAAAATTGAAGCTGCTAAAAAACAATTAGAAACCGGGAGAAAGACAGTGAACGAAGTAATGTTTGAAGTAGGATATAACGATACCAAGGCCTTTAGGGAATTATTTAAAAAAATTACAGGGTTGTCTCCGGTTGAATACAGGAATAAGTACAACAGGAATATGGCAGCGTAAAATTCGTTAATGCAGGCTCACCACTTTTGCAATTTTCCATTCTTTATTTATTTGCTTCCAAAAAATGATGAATTTTGAAACCTTTGGCGGGCCGGTTTGTTTTTCTTGGTTGTTATGAAACATATGTAAACCCATTTCTACAGCACCGTAACCGGGAATAGGATACACTTCCACGCTGCCCTTTACCAACTCCCTTGTAACCTTACCGCAAATGTTTTTTTGGGTGCCATCCACTACATCCTGTTTTGAAGTACTTAATCCACCTTTATCATGGTAAAATTCAAGACTGTCCGAATAAAAGGCAGCGTATTTATCTAACTGTAAGGTGCAGTTATTATAAGCTGCAAAAAATACACTGTCTAAATGCACAATCGTGTCGTATAATTTTTTGTCATCGGGTTTATAAACATATTTTACCTGGCCATAGGCGGTATTTGTAGAGCTGCAGGTAATAATAAAAACAATGATACAGCTGTTCGCTAATAATTTTTTCATGAAATTTTTTGCTGGCTTAATTTTAATTTGCCCCAAAGTAATGTTTTATTTTTAATCATTCATCAGCTCAGCTTTTTTCATTTGTAGCCCCAACTCCATATTGTATTGCCGCTTCAAGTATTTCAAGGTTTATATCTTTAAGCATTTTGAATTTAATGCAATACCCGGTAACACTTGCCTTGCCTAATTTTTTTCCATAGGTATGGGGTAAGTACGTTTTATCTTTTATGCCCATGATATATACAGATATGCCGGTTGTGTTTGCGCTCAAACCAATTTGATAAAACTCCCTCGTTGTTCCATCAGCATATTTTATGGTGTAAGATCCATAGCCAATATTAGGATTAGACACAGTTTTACCTTTATCGTCTTTACCATCTAAGAACCATAATTTACATTTTGGCAACACCTGAAGTATGTGTTGGTGCAACGCTTGCATATCGCTGCGTTTTGGTTTGGGTTGGCTGGTGATATATGCTGCGATCTGTTGTTGTACGTTCATTGGTATTTTAGTTTTTTGATAAAGCTGCCAACAGATTTTCCAAATTAACCATTGATGCTTTAAATCCTTCTGTGAAGCCCATTTCAATCATCTTCTCCATGCGTTCAAGCGATTCGTTATAAATTGTAATATGCACTGTTGTCTTTTCATCCTGTTCGCTAAAAGAGTAATCCCAAGCAGAACCCGGCAATTGAGGATTTTCATCTGCGTCAGCAAATGCATTAAACATTTTGAAATTAGTTTTTGGATTAATGGAAGTGTATTCCTGTAATGCCCAACGTTCTATTCCTTCAGGGCTTACCATGGCATAAAATCTTTTGCCGCCAACTTTAAAATCCTGGTATTTTGTTCTGGATGACCAGGGCTTAGGAGCCACCCATTGATCCAGGATTTCTGCTTTTGTAAAAGCATCCCATACCAGCGACAGGCCGGCATCAAATTCCCGGGTAATGTTAACCGTTTTTGTTGCTTTGTCTACGGTAAAATCAAATAGTAAGTCATTCATTTTTTTTGTTTTTTAATGGTTGATAATACTTTGTCGAGTTGATTGAAACGGGTTTCCCATATCTTTCTGAATTGGTCTATCCATTTATCGATCTCTTTCATTTTTTCAACTTGTAGAGAGTAATAAATTTCTCTACCCTCTTGTTTTTGTTTTACCAGTTCACACTCTGTTAAAATGCGAAGATGTTTTGAAACAGCTTGCCGGGTAGTGTGAAAGTTGTCGGCAATAGCGTTCGGTGTCATTGCCTGCAATGCAATTAAGGTAATAATTGCCCGTCTTGTCGGGTCGGCTATGGCCTGAAAAATATCTCTTCTCATTTTTTCTTAAAATTAATTTGTGAAACTAATCGGTTGCAAATATATGTGCAACTTTCCGGTTTCGCAATGTTTTTGCAAAATATTTTTGCAGCGAGAAAATAAAAACAGTTATTTCCCAGCGGGGTTTTCACTGAATACTGTTACAATAGTTAAAAGCCTGCTGTGAAACCCCGCTGCTGAAAAGTGGCAGCATTGTAATACTGTCACTTTTGCAATAAGAACTGCGGCTGTAAAAGAATTTAAAGAGAACACTGCGGCAGGGTTTAGCAGGTACAGCTTTTTTATTTAAATAGTAATAGTGCTAAAACCCTGCCGGGAGGAAACTATTACATAAAAATTCCTGCTACAGTTTGGGTAACTTATAACCGTTATGGTATTCCTTCAATAAATATTTTTTATTGATAGCTGTATCATCAAATGCTGCCCGCTCTTTATCCCAAAATAATTTTTTACCACTGCGAAAAGCAATATTACCCATTTGTGCTACAGTGGCAACATGAGCACCTGCCTGAATAGAACAATTTAAATTGGCTGCATTGCGTGACTTTACTGCGCTGACAAAATTTACCCAATGTTTTTCAAGTCCATTATCAGATGATTTTTGCAAAGGCATCAGCACTTTATTTTTGCTTTGTCTTTCTTCAATAACCTCCCAACCGCCACGGTTTAAAATAAGTGTGCCGTTATTGCCTATAAACGCAATACCATGATCTCTTCCATAAGATCCATTATCAATACCCATTGCAGAATCCCACACCATATTAAATTTATCAAACTCGTACAAAGTCGTTAAGGTATCTGGTGTTTCTTCGTACAAATCCGGATAAGCAAATTTTCCTCCAAGGGCTGCAATACTGATGGGTAAATCGGCTTTCATGCCAATTAAAGCATAGTCTAATAAATGTACGCCCCAGTCGGTCATTAATCCGCCGGCATAATCCCAAAACCAACGAAAATTAAAATGAAACCGGCTGCTGTTAAATGGCCTTGTAATTGCGGGGCCAAGCCATTGTTTATAATCAACACCTGCAGGCGGCGCACTGTCTTGTACTACAGGCCCTGGTTTCATCCAGCCCTGGTAACACCAAACTTTTGCTGTGCGAATATTGCCTAACTGCCCGCTGTGTACAAAATCAACAGCATCTTTAAAATGCTGCTGGCTGCGTTGCCATTGGCCGGCCTGCACAATTTTATTGTAACGTTGCTGTGCTGCCACCATGGTAGTACA
Source organism: Ferruginibacter sp. (assembly GCA_017983695.1). Classification (GTDB taxonomy): domain Bacteria; phylum Bacteroidota; class Bacteroidia; order Chitinophagales; family Chitinophagaceae; genus Ferruginibacter. The sequence continues at coordinate 86,942 of JAGOAX010000012.1, read as the reverse complement.
CTCTACAATGGAATTGCCCACCGGTTTTTCTACATACACATCTTTACCTGCTTCGCAGGCATGTATCATCATTAATGCATGCCAGTGATCGGGTGTGCCGATAATTACAGCATCAATATCTTTTTGTTCCAGCAGTTTACGGTAATCATTATAAATTTTTATTTTAGAAGCATCCACATTTAATGCAGCCAGTTCTTTCAGCCTGCTGTCAATAACAGTGGTATCCACATCGCAAACCGCAATAAGATTTACGCCGGCTACTTTTAGCGCCGCTTTTACATTGGCCCAGCCCATGCCTTTAATGCCAATGGCACCAATATTCAATTGGTCGCTGGGAGCTATGCGGTGTTGTAAAATAGCGAAGGTTTTATTATGTAATGCAGCAGCCAGAGCACCTGCACCAATTAATACGGAAGATTGCTGTAAAAATTTTCTGCGTGACGACATGTGATTTGATTTTTAAAATTAACAAGCAATAACAAGTGTAGCATAATCTGGTATAAACTTAACGAATTAATTTTTATAAAATGGAAACGGGTTAAACATTTTGTTGTACTAAAAAAAGTATTGCATGTGTTTTGTCCCGGCGGGGTTTTAGGAATGTGAAAAGTATTAGTTTTGAAAAGATTGATGGCGATACCTACGGTGGCGAAAACCTCCTCAAGCTTAACTATTTGAACACATATTTGCATAATGAATAAAAAACTAATAGCCTCCATTTTCTGCTTAGGGTTGTTTTGTACGCTTGTAGCTCAAATCCTCCCGGGTGAAGACAATTCTTTTTATAAGGGTCGTATTGTAAAAGCCCCTGAAAGTGTTTTTAAAATGTTTATTGAAGCCGGGATGGATCCTGTGAACCATTTACTCACAGCAGCTGAACAGAAAAAAGTGGACCAGGCTTTTTCTATGCTACCGCCGCTGCACAAAAGGATTCTTAAGGAGCATTTACACAGTATCAGCTTTATGGACAACATGCCAAATACTGCTCTTACATCACCAGTAGAAACGGTGGGCTCTGTCAAACAATTTAACATTACTTTCCGGGCAGGTATTCTAAACCAAACGATTTCAGAGTGGGCTACTTGGAAGGAAAAAACGGTATTTGATAATACCGAAAACCCGGCGCTATCAATACAAATTGATGCCGGAAAGCTAGATGCCATTTTGTATGTGTTACTGCATGAAGCTACCCATGTTGTGGACATTGTTTTAAACATAACGCCACATGCAGATAAAACAGATTCTTCGGTGGTACAAACTGCGTTTACCAAAAATATCTGGCGCTTGTCTAATAAACCAGTTGCTAAGTTTACTGATTCGTTACTGGAAACAACAAGGTTCAGGAGTGGTGCAGCCCAGCCAATTTCATCTGCAACAGCTATATACAATGCACTGAAGAAAACGCCGTTTCCGTCACTGTACGGAATGGCCGCCTGGTCTGAAGACATTGCTGAACTGATATCCATCTACCATCTTACAGATAAGCTACACCAACCCTTTGTAATTTACCTTAAAGAGAATGATACAGTCACCGCTGTATTTGAACCGATGCAAAATAAATTGGTAAAAAGGAGATTGAAGCAATTAAGGATTTTTTATGATTGAGTGAAGAACACCTTTTTGTCCCAGCGGGGTTTTCACTGCATGCCGTTGCAACATTTAAAAGCCTGCTGTGAAACCCCGTTGCTGAAAAGTGGCAGCATTGTAATACTACCACTTTTGCAATAAGTACTGCGGCTGTAAAAGAATTTAAAGATATCACTGCGGCAGGGTTTCGCAGGTACAGTTTTTTTATTTAAATAGTAATAGTGCGAAAACCCTGCCGGGACGAAAAAGCCTTACGTGAAACTCCGCTGTTGAAAAGCGGGATTTATTATAATGCTGCCACTTTTACAATAAGTACTGCGGCTGTAAAATTATTTAAACAGATTACTGCGGCAGGGTTGCGCAGGTACAGCTTTTTTATTTAAATAGTTATAGTGCGAAAACCCTGCCGGGACGGAATGGAATACCTACGGCGGCAAAAAGAGTTGACTTTGTATATCTACTTTGCCTTTCAATTCATTTTAATAATGAGATATAACCTCTTTGGAATTTTACGATTCTATCTCAGTCAATAACTCTTCAGCCTTCTTTAAAGTATTGTTGTAGTGTTTTAATACCCACCTGGAAACGAAGAACAAGACAATAACATTGGCAGGAAGTACGGTGAGCCATAGTGTGATATTTTGAGAAATGTCTTTTCCGGCAATCAGTTTTACAGACACAGGGGCAAAGGATATTATAAATATAAAACTCAGGAATACATTTAGTTTTTGAATTTTTTGAAAACGGATTTTCTGTATCGCAAATTCTTTAAGGGTGTTTTTATAGGTTGACAAAGTCATGTTGATAGTTTGCAAACCCCTGATACTTCGAAGTGATAAAAGTGGTAATAATATTAAAAACAGAATTGAGAATCCGCCGCAAATCTGCAGGAGTAAAGTATTTAATGTGTTGAAATTATAAACTAAAGCGATAGCAAAAATAAAGCAGATAATACTTCCAATAAATTCGGGGCGGGCAATGTTATTAAGCCGGTGTTTGTAATTTTGATTAGTCATTTGCTCAATAAGTTTAGCGTTTAATTGTTGTTGTTTTTCCATTTTCCTGCTGAGTGTTTCCCAGGAAGATTTTAATTCATCTAATTCCATAATTATATCGTTTTATTAATTTTTGTTTTAAGTTTTTCCTTTATTCGGGAGAGCCTGGTGCCTACATTAGTTTTAGAGATGCCGATGATCTGTGCAATTTCTTCATGGCTTTTACTTTCTAAATAAAGCATTACAATACCTTTATCCAGTAAGTTTAAATCCCTGATATGCGCTTGCAGTATTTTTAATTTTTCTTCAGCATTGTCAGCAATTGATTCCGGTGAATTTAAAAGGTCTGTATCAATTGGAATAGTAGTAACTGCTTTTTTACTTCTCTTAAGGTGGAAAACAGCCACATTCATTGCTACCTGGTACATCCAGGTACTCAAGGAAGAATTTTGTTTAAAAGAGTCAAATGATTTCCATAAACTATAAATAATTTCCTGTACTACATCATCACGGTCATCTTTATTATTAGTATAAAAAGTAGCCACTTTATATATTAATCCTTCATTTTCCTGTATGGCGGCTATAAATATTTTCTTTTTATCCACTACAATTTTGCTTTCGGTTTATCTGTTCCCTTATTAGTGTAACATAGTGATGAAAAATCACAAAAAAAAGCTGATTTATTTCTATACCGGTATTTATACCCAATGCCCCTCCCTGGTCTCTGACCAACGGGAACCTGAGCGTTAATTACCTGAAAATGATTACTGTTTATCTGTGCCGTTGGTCGGAGACCAGACGGCGGCGTATTCGGTTTGTTACTGCTGGTTTATGATGGATTAATGGAACACCTGACGGCGGACACTTGCCCAAAACCGTGTTGCCTGCAGAGGTTATATACTTTAGTTCTAAATCAAATGTTTGGTGTAAAAAATTGTGTCTAATGTATTTATGGCAAAGTCAGTTGGTAATTCGGTTTTATTACATTTTACAAACCCGTTCTTTTCGTAAAATCGTTGTCCAGCTGAAAATTGTTTCATTGTCCCAAGGTAAATTTGCTTGTATTTGTTTTGTATTGCCCATTTTAATAAAGCGTCTAAAAGCAAATTACTAATACCTTGTCCACGATACATTTTATCTACGAACATTGATTTTAAAACAATGTTTTCATTTGTTAGCTTTACCATTCCAATTGTGCCAGCCACTTTATTTCTATCTATTGCAACCCAAAATTTGTTATTAGGCACCGAAAAAACATCAATTATTTTTTTTGATTTTTCAGTGAATATTGCTTCCGTAAATTCTAATGCAATATTTTCCATCATATCAGTTATACCATTTTGATGTTCTGGTTGAAAAGGCAATATTCTAATTTTTGGGTTCATAATTTGAGTGAGACGATGTTTAGGTGCTACATTTTTTTAGTTGTTGTTGTATTTTCAAGTTCGAATCAGCTATGAGGTTCGTTACACTTTGCAGTCAAGGTCGACGGCTTTGGGTAGGTGTGGGATTTTTCAATTGTCCGCCCGGAACCGCAGTTGATTTTTTTGTTGCCTCGTCCTGAAAAAGTTGACCCTTGCCCAAAACCGTGTGTTATAGGCCGTTTATTTTGCTTTCCATATTTTGGTGTTCGGGTGAAATTCTTTCCAACCAAACCACCAATGATTCTGAAATTTTAGTAGTTCGTTCGTTGTCCTATTTGTTCCGCCAATTTGATTTGTGGCAGGATTGTATTGTATCACAATGTCCACACCACCCAAGTTGTCTGTTATTGCTGTTACTTTTTTAAGTTCTGAAATTGGATACGCTTTACTTTGTCCGTTTAGTTGCAAACCCCAAACTTTTTCTCGAAGCTCTAAACCTGTTAAGTCCGTCTTACCAGGTGCAACAAAATTTTCTGTTACTTTTTTCAGCACTTTTAACAATCGTTCTTTCGGAACAAAACTTTTGCGAATGTTGTCGCTTTCTTTTGCAATAAAAGTGTTTGGATTTTGCTTTATCCAATCTGTCAATGTGGTTTGTTGGTAATAATAAAATTCAAGCTGGTTCCCTTTTAACTTTCCGAACATTGCTTCGCCTGTTCCTTGTTGCCAAACTGTTCCTGTTTGTAAGTCCCGAATAATCATATTCCGTCTATGCACACCAAGAACTTCAAAAGTCAAACGTTGCCTATCAACAACAGGATTGTAAAGCATTGTGCTGCGGCAGGCAGCACAATAAGAAACAAATAAAGGTTTGTCGAAAAATGTGTCATTCAAAATATGTCTTGGCATAACCATTTCGTTAATAGGATAACATATAGAGTTTCCCTTGTCGTCTGTGTAACCAACAATTTCAGTGTTGTCGGGATAAATGCGGTCTTTTTGTTTTATGATTTGTTTGTCGTTAAGTGCGATAAATAAGTTTGGGTTTGCATTGAACAGAGAAAAAGTCCAAGAGAAACCAAAAGGAATAGCGATTGAAAACAAAACGCAAGTTGTCGGGTCTGTGCTTATGAAAAGTAGAAATGTCGCTAACGCTAAAATTCTCAAAATCCAACGTTTCAACGGATAGTTGTGCGACCAACCGTAACCAAGCGACAAAAAGAATGTCGGCAATTGTAAATACAATGCACATACAATAGTAAATATCAAACTTAATATTCCAAATGTTGCTGTCATTTCTGTGTCGTTCTTTTAATTGCCTATAAGGTACAGGCACTATACAGATTGGGAAATAGCATTCCGTATGCCCGGGCCGCTGCTGATTGAACCTGCCTGCCGGCAGGCAGGAATATTTTGTTGAAGTTAAGAATTAATGACCAGCGATGTTTCCGCCTGTGCTGGAAAATATTTGATTTCAATAGTAAAACATTTGGCACACATATATTATAGACTTGGTTGTAGACCAGGCTGCGGCGTATTTGGTTTGTTGCTGCTGGCTTATGAGGGATTAATGGAACACCTACGGCGACGGAAATGTTTCACAGGCACAGTTTTTTTATTTAAATAGGAATAGTGCGAAAACCCTGCCCGAACGGAAAATATCTCACCAGTTTATTTTGGTTGCTGCTGAGTTACACAATGTATCATTCCGCCATTAGCATATAAATTTCTTACATCAATTCCAATTACTTTGCGGCCTGGATATAGTTTTTGAATTATCGCATTGGCAACAGCATCATTAGCATCATTATAGTTTGGCACTAATACAACCGTGTTGGCAATATAGTAATTAACGTATGAACCCTGATAATTCAGCTTTTTTCCATATTCAGTTGTTACATTATTTTTTGTGAGGGGCAGGGTTACAAAATTGTATTTTATACCACTTTTATTAGTGGCAGCATACAAAGTTTTTATATCGCTTTGCGGCACCTGCCATTCCAATAAATCATTTTCATTCATAGTTACAATAGTACTTTCATTCCCAAATCTTGCAAAACCGTCAATATGCATATCTGTAATTTCAAGGCCGGCTTTTCCATTAAGCCAAATAAAATTGGTTGCGCCAAGATATTTTGTAAATATTTCCCCCGCTTCTTCCTGTGTCATATTTGGATTACGGTTTTTATTTAAAATGGCACTTCTGGTTGCCATTAAAGTGCCATTGCCGTCAATTTCTACAGCACCTCCTTCATTTATCATTTTATCATTTAAATCAACATACCCGGTATTTTGAAGCGCAGCAATTTTTTCTGGTATTACATCACAATTTTCATATTTAGCTTTATCTCCCCAACCATTAAAGCCCCAATCTTCTATTACTAAATTACCTTCTCCATCCCTTACATAGATTGGGCCATTGTCTCTTGCCCAAAAATCATCTGTTTTATAAATATTGAAATCAATATTGTTTAATAAAATACTTTCTTCCTTCAGGATTTCTGTCACCCTTTCTTTTTCATGTTCATCATAAACTATGATATGTACTTTTTCACTTGTTAACAAGGCTTTTGTTATTGCAACCCAGGTATCATCTAACCTGTCTCTAAAGGTTTTGCCATATTGATATTGATGAGGCCATTGCAGCCATGTGCCTTCATGCAGTTCACTTTCTTCCGGCATTGTGTATAAAATATTTGTACTTTTTTTTGTTTCAATTGTTTCATCTTGTTTGGTTGAGCTTGCCTCTTTTGGAGTGCTGCAAGAACCGTAGAAAGCAATTAAAGCAAATAATAATATGGGTAAAATACGCATGTTAGTGACTTAAAATTGTTTGAAATATAGAGAAAATAATTCCGAGAAAAGCTATTGATAATCCAATGATAAAGTAACGAAGCGTTTTTTGGTAATACTTGCCTGCATTTTCCTTTGGATAGTTATTGTTTAGTATTCTGTATAACGCAACTATTTGTAAAATTACACTTGCCATTAAACCAATACCAATTATAAAATCTGACCAATCAGTTTCAGTAACAGATTGTGTAGCCCAATTAGCAGTAAACCCTAGTACAAAGCCTAAAATTATTCCTATTGCAGTTACTAAAGAGCTGCGGTAATCTTTTATATTATCATCCATTTTTTATATTTTATGTTTAAAAAAATAAAGAAAAATTTTAAAGCGGTTGTTGCTGTGTTACACAATGCACCATGCCACCATTTTCGTATAAATTTCTTACATCAATACCTACTATAGTTTTGCCAGGATACAATGCTTGTATTTGAGCATTTGCAACTGCATCAGCAGGGTCGTTATAATTTGGTACTAAAATTACAGTATTGGCAATATAATAGTTGATGTAAGAGCCTTTAATACCAAGATTTGTACCCGATGTTGTCTTTACATTATTTTGAGTTAATGGGATTTTTGTTATGCTGTATGCTGTGCCATTTTTGTTCTTGGCGGCATAAAGAGTATTAATGTCTGTCTGCGGTACTTGCCAGTATAATAAATCTGTCTGAGCCATTGTTACAAGGGTGTTTCCATTTGCAAATTTTGCAAATCCATCAATATGCATATCGGTTGTTTCTAACCCTGCAACGCCATTGAGCCAAATATACTTTGTTGCTCCAAGGTATTTTGTAAAAAATGTTTCTGCCTGTGCTTGTGTAACACCTGCATTTCTATTGTTGTTTAAAATAGAACTTTTAGTTGCTAAAAAAGTACCGTTACCATCCATTTCTATACTGCCGCCTTCTACTGTTAATACGCTGTTTAAATCTACAATGGGTTTACTTTGGTCTGTTGCAATTTTTGCTGGAATTGTATTGCATTGGGCAGCTCCAAATTTATTGCCCCAACCGTTAAAGTTCCAGTCTTCTATTAACAGATTTCCGTTTTCATCTTTTACATAAATGGGGCCATTATCCCTTACCCATACATCGTTGGTTTGATAAATTTTAAAATCAACATTGGTTAATGAAACTGCTGCTGCAGTAAGCAAGGCAGTTATTCTTGTCTGTTCGGCGGTATTGTAGGCAATGATGTGTACTTTTTCACCTTGCACCAATGCTTTTGTCATTGCTACCCAGGTGGCATCTAAACTGTTGCGATAAGCAACGCCATACTCATATTGATGAGGCCATTGCAGCCAGGTGCCTTCGTGTGGTGCAGCTTCATCCGGCATGGTATATAAAATTTCAACGGGAGTTGTGTTGCCGCCGCCAGTATCATTTTGCTCATCTTTAGAGCAGGAAGCAAATAATGTTGTAAAGGCCATTGTACTTAGTAATACTTTTTTCATTAATAATGAGTTTGTCTTTTTGGGTATGGAGAATAAAAACGGGAAAGCTGTGCCAGCAAGAAATTACCGCATAAAAGCTTGTATTTTATTTGCAGGCAAACATACTATAGAAGTATAGCGTGGGGTTGTCCAAAATGGACAACTATTTTTTCTTTATTGGAATTAGTATTTCGGTAACAAAATTATTTTCGTTGGCCTCATTTGCATTATTTGTTTTGTAATGCTCTATTATGGGAGAACTGTCAAACTCAAGATTTGAATTAAACAACCAATCGTAATAAATTTTTTGGTACGTTTCTTCAATGCTGTTATAAGTACCATTGTGTATAAATTTGGCATACCGGCCACCAAAAATATTTTTAAAATAATATTCTTTTGAAACAATCTCTTTGTCAACGCAGGCCTCATATCTGCATCTGGATTTATCAGTAATTAATGGTTCATCAACAATAACTCCATAATAATTTATATTGTTAGGATCTTTTATTTCAGCGTCTATTTTCCCCCAAAGATTATTTATATCATTATTATTATAGTTGTTTGTTTGAATTGTTTTAAAAAACACTTTTTGGGCTGCCAAATAAATAATCTCACAACTAATTTCTTTGCCGTTTGTGGCGGCGGTTTTAAAAAAACTGTCAAACAAATTTATTTTCGTATTTCTGGCATCAATGGGGGAGCTGCCAAATTGTTTTTTAAATGATTTTGAGAAAGATTGAAGACTTTCAAAACCCACTTCAATCGCAATGTCGCTTATTGGGTTGTTTGTGTAGATGATTTTCCGGTAGGCATTTTCTAATTTCAGCCTTTTTTGAAATGCCCCAATTGACTCTTTAAAAATGTTCTTAAATATCCGTTGCAGATTTCTGTATGAGCTGTTAGAAATAATTTCTAAATCTTTGACAGTAATTTTTTTATTACTATTATCCTCAATGAATTTAATTATGTGTTGAATTTTTGATAACTGCACAGTAAAAGAATAAGTCTTGTAAATTTATGAAAATAGTATAAACTACCGCACTGAAGATTGTTTGCAATGTGCGGTAGACTGTTAGAGACTTCAAATTGAATGTGATGCCACTATCGGTTAGCAGGGGGATTGTTTTAGACTTGCATACAACACTAAAATAGATGTTATTAATACGCTACCAACAAATTTTAAACATATTACTAGTTGGCAATATGGCAAAATACAGCAATGCAATTTACCAAAATTTATAATCTGTGTAAACTTATTTATCACCCACAAAAAATCCCGGTTACAAAACCGGGATTTATATTCAAAAAAAATAACTGCAATTATTTTATACCATACTTGTATTTATACTTTTCAAACAACTGCTTTTGTTTATTATCAAGGTTTAGCTGGCGGCCCTGTATAAAAGCATAGGTAATGGTATTGCCTTTCATGTCTAATATATCGCCTTCGCTTACCACAATATTGGCATCTTTACCTTTTTCTACCGAGCCTGTTTTATCATCAATGCCTAAAATTTTTGCGGCGTTTAATGTAATAGCGGCAAGGGCTTCTTCTTTACTTAAGCCGTAGGCAACTGCAGTGCCTGCATTAAAAGGCATATTGCGGTTACGGGTATTATCATCGGCATAGTTAATACTAAACAACACACCGGCTTTTTGTAAGAGCGCAGGTGTTTTATAAGGCTGGTCCACATCATCATCAACCATTGCAGGCAGGCTGTGCATCTGGTTTAATACAACCGCCATATTGTTTTGCTTTAAAATATCGGCTATCTGCCAGCTGTCCATAGCACCCACCAGCACCACATCAAAACCAAATTCTTTTACAAAGTCAACTGCCAGCAACATTTCTTTTACAATATTGCAATGGATAAACAGTTTTTGTTTTTTACTAAACAAACCTTTTACTGCTTCGTATTTTAAATTGGTATTATCATGGCTGGCTTCAGCAAGGTATCCTTTGGCCTCACGAAAAAATGCTTTTACTTTTTCAATCTGTTCCAGTCCTGTTTTTACAGGGTCGCTCTGTTGCCCGCCGCCGCCAAAACCACCACGGCCACGTGGGCGTGCCAGTAAAGAAGGCATATTAAAATGAATGCCGTTATCCATTTTGTAGGCGGCATCTTCCCAGTTCCAGGCATCTAACTGCACAACAGTTGATGAGCCGGAAATTAAACCACCATCGGGAATTACATTAGCCAGTAAAATACCATTGGGGCGTAAGGTGTTGGTTATTTTACTATCGGTATTGTAAGCCACAATAGAACGTATGCTGGGATTTATTTCTCCCAACTCGCCGGCATCATTGGTTGCCCTTACCGATTCTACTTCCACCAAACCCATTTGGGTAGAGGTTAATATCAGGCCGGGGTAAATATGTTTGCCCTTGCAATCGATCATCTTTCCGCTGGCGGTAACAACAGTACCCACTTCGGTTATTTTGCCGTTGGTAATTACCACGCTGCCGTTTTCAATTACCTGGCCATTGCCTACATGTATGGTGGCATTGGTTAACACGATGGTTTCTTTTTGTGCCGGTGCAGGATAAACCGTTTCCTGTGCAGTAGCTGTTGCAATAATGCAAACAGTAAGGCAGTATATCAATATTTTTTTCATTACAGAATTTTTCATTGTTAATTATTAATTGATCATTGTGCATTTTCCAGTTCTTCAGCTTCAACAGCCAGCAAACTAAGTTTGTGTACATGATCCATACAACTGTTAATTACTTCAAACCTTGGCCTGGCCCTTTGAAAATTGCCCGGTGCAGCACCCGGTGCTCCCGATTTTTTTGCAGCAGCTAATTTTTGTATCAGCCTTGCTTTTTCGGCCTGGTTGCGTTTACGTAATGCTGTGTCTTTATCCATGTCGTAATAAACAGTACCATCAACAATTGTTTTTTCTGCCCTTGCATAAATGCTTAAAGGGTTATCGCTCCATACAACAAGGTCGGCATCTTTACCAACTTTAATACTGCCTACCTTACTATCTACATGCAGCATTTTTGCAGGGTTGATGGTTACCATTTTCAATGCATCTTCTTCACTCATGCCGCCATACTTAATACTTTTTGCGGCTTCCTGGTTAAGGCGTCTTGCCATTTCTGCATCATCCGAATTGATGGCTACATTCAATCCCACTTTCTGCATAATGTACGCATTGTAAGGAATGGCATCCAGCACTTCCATTTTATAATTCCACCAATCGCTGAAGGTAGATGCACTGGCACCATGCGCTTTCATTTTATCGGCAACTTTATAGCCTTCTAAAATATGGGTGAAAGTGTTTACCGGAAAACCGAAACGTTCCGCCACTTTCATGGTAGCATTTATTTCGCTTTGCACATAACTGTGGCAGGTGATGAATCTTTTCTTATTCATAATTTCCACCAGCGCATCCAGTTCTAAATCTCTTCTTGTAGTTAATGGATTTGCCTTCATCATTTTCTGGTAATCACTTGCTCTTGTGAAAGCATCGGTCAGCACCTGTTCAACACCCATTCTTGTATCGGGAAAACGAACATTACCCTGTGTGGAAGAACTGCGTTTTACATTTTCGCCCAATGCAAATTTTATAAAACCATCGGCGCCGGCAAATTTCAATGCTTCGGCATTAGCGCCCCAGCGTAATTTTATTAATTGTGTTTGTCCGCCAATGGTATTGGCACTGCCATGCAGAATATGCGATGTGGTAACACCACCACTTAACTGCCTGTAAATATTAATATCATCCGGCGCAAGGTTATCTGCAATACGCACTTCGGATGTTACACTTTGCCCGCCTTCATTAATTGATGCAGCGGCTATATGTGAGTGTTCGTCGATAATACCTGCGGTTACATGTTTGCCGGTGCCGTCAATTAGTTTTGCTGTAGCATCAGATAAGTTTTTTCCTACGGCAGCAATTTTTCCATTCTTTACCAACACATCTGTTGCCTCCAGTTTGCCTGCTGCATCACTGGTCCACACAGTGGCATTTTTTATTAAGATGTTTTCTGCCTTAGGCATTTCTTCATTACCCAAACCTAAGAAAGGATATACCACTTTTCCCAATACCAATGGTGTTTTTGGTTTTGCAGTGTCTGCTTTTACTTCCATGGCATGGTCGTAAACTGCTGTCCACGTAAATGTATTGCCTGCAGCATCTCTGCCCATACCATTCCAGGTATTGCCATTTGCAGTACCGCTTAAAATAGTTTCTTTAGCATCTCTGCCACGGCCTTCGGTATAACTTAGTTTTACAAGTTTACCATCGTAACTGTATTTGCCGGTAAGGGTATCTTTATTAATAAAAGAAGCCACACCGCCATCTTTCATATCAACAGTAAAAGACTTTGCATTGCTGGCCGTTAATTTATAACTGCCTTTTACATCGTACCAGCTATCTTCTTTAACGGCATACTTTATACCCTGTGCCCAGTTTTGTAATACAATAGTTTTTTCTGCAAACACAGGGCCCGATGTAATGATGAAGCTGGCAATTTTTCCATTGTCGATGCTGCCGATCTTATCATACATGCCTACCATGCCAGCAGGTATTTTAGTTAATGCTTCCAGCGCTTTAGTTTCGGTTAAACCATATTCAATGGCTTTACGCAGGTTGGGCATAAAGTCGGTGGCATTGGCCAGGTCGGCAGTTGATAAACAAAAATTAACTCCGGCTTTTTCCAATGCGGCTGCATTGCCCGGGGCAAGTTCCCAATGTTTCAGATCATCTAAACCAACAAAGCGCAGGTCGTTGGCATCATCCACATCCATTGCAGCGGGATAATTTAAAGTAAGAATATAAGCTGCCTTGGTTTCGGCAATTTCTTTTATACGCTGGTACTCGTTACCACCGCCTTTAATAATATATTGTACGCCAAATTCGTCACCAATTTTATCGGCACGCAGGCCGTTCCATTTATCGCTGGCATCAAATATTTGTGGTAAGGCCTGGTTATCGTTCCAGCTTTTTAAAGAAAGGTTGGTGCCTTCTTTAGCAGGATTGTTTTTATACCATTGAGCATCCAGGTAGGTCTGGCGCAGTAAAGCTATCATCCCCATCATACTGCCGGGGTAACTTTGTGTTGATGTGCCTTTACTAAAAGAATAAAAAGCCGCAGCTTTTTCTTTAAGTAACACAAAATTATCGGGCTGCGTTGCTAATGAAACAAAGGGGCCGCTGCCACGTGCAATACCATCTTTTTGATGGGTAAGTACAGCGCCGAAGCCGAGGTCACGTAATGTTTTTGCTTTGGCATCGTCGCCGGTAAAAATTTTACTGCCATCCGTTTCGCTTTTAATGGCCTGGTTCCAGCCATAAGCACCTTTTATGTTTGAAGTCAATTGCTGACGGGCAAAAAAGTTGCCGTCGGTTTGTGTACGTTGCGGTGTGGTAATACCATAATCGCTAAACAGGTCGATAAAGGCGGGATAAATGTATTTGCCTTTACAATCTATAATTACAGCATCTTTTGGTATGCTGATATTATTGCCCACATTTTCAATTTTGCCCTGGCGTATAACCATTGTGGCATTTTGCAAAGTGGTTTGTGCATCTTTTACAATAGTGGCATTGGTAAAGGCATAGCTGCCGTCTTTAGGGCTGGCTACATCATTTGCCGGAAATGTGGCTTGTGCCTGTATTTGTAAACTGCTTATTACAAATGCCAGCAGCAATGCCGGGAGTTTTAGTTTGTGCATGCGGAATAGTTTTGGTAAAGAAAGTTTAAGCATTAAAAATAACAAATGATTTGCTTCATCAACAACCGTTGATACAATTTAGTTTGACAGGATGCAGTATTTTTACATTTCAGCACCAGGCATATGAATATAGCGCCATATATTGAACATACTATTTTAAACCCCACTACTACTATTGCGGATGTGGAAATAGTATGTGCCGAGGCAAAAGAACATGGTTTTGCAGTGGTTTGTGTACCACCTTTATTTGTGAAAAAAGCAAGCAGCTTACTTACAGGCAGCAAGGTTAAACTGGCCACAGTAATTGGTTTTCCTTTTGGGTACTCGGCAATTGAAGCCAAGTTAGCCGAAATAGTACTGGCTATTATTGATGGTGCCGATGAACTGGAAATGGTAATTAATACCAGTGCTGTTAAAAATAAAGACTGGCAGTTTTTGGCCAGCGAGATAAGTACCATAATGCCAATTATAAAGGGCAAAGGAAAAATTATTAAACTGATTATAGAATGCAGCCTGTTAACAGATGAAGAAATAATTACCTGCTGCGATATTTACGGTGCTGCCGGTGTGGATGCCGTAGTAACAGGTACCGGCTATGCAGCAAAAGAAACTACTATTGAGGTGGTGCAACTGTTGCGTAAACATTTACCGTCTGCTATAAAAATTAAAGCTGGCGGAGACATAAAAAATTATAGTTTTGCCCGGCAAGTAATAGCTGCCGGTGCAGACAGGTTGGGCTGCAGCAACAGCGTGGAGCTTATACAGGAACTGGCACAACAAAACTAATGGAACAGTTTTTGCAAAATATAAACACATGAAACAAACTTTATTTTTAATAGCGGCATTTTTACTGGTAGCAGTTGCACATGCACAAACGCCAACAGCGGTTACAGATTCTGTTGTAAAAGGTAAGATAACTGTTACCAAAGATCCAAGGCTGGATATACTGGCCAAAAAAGAAGCGGAATTTAATGCTGCGGCTAATCTTGGACCAAGATCGGCAAAGGGTTACCGTTTATTGGTAGTAAACAGTAACGACAGGAATTATGCTATGAAAGTGAGGGCAAAGTTATTACAAAATTATCCTGAGCAAAAAGTGTACATGACTTTTCAGGCGCCGTTTATAAAACTAAAATTTGGCAATTTTGTAGAGAAGACAGAAGCAGAGAAATACCGTACCATGCTGACGAAGGCAAAAATTGTAAGCTCCAACGTTTACCTGGTACCGGAAATTGTAGAAGTAAAAGCTGATAAGAATAAAGAGGTTGTTGAAGAATAAGTGCCGCAAATAACGTAATTTGAATGGAGTTTCCTTTGTGAAACTCTTTTTTGTTTTTTTTATAAAGATTGGATCGATTTTATGCTGAAAGAAAAAATACAACAACTGGCCAAACAATATGCTGATGAATTTATTGCAGTACGTCATCATATTCATGCCAACCCCGAGCTGAGTTATAAAGAATTTGAAACCTCGAAATTTATACAACAAAAATTACAGGGCTGGAATATTCCTTTTGAAGTAATGGCAACTACTGGTGTTGTTGGTTTGATAAAAGGAAAAAATCCAGATAAAAAAATAATAGCATTACGTGCCGATATGGATGCACTGCCCATTACCGAGGCAAACGACGTTGCCTACAAATCTAAAAACACTGGTATAATGCACGCCTGTGGCCATGATGTACATACCACCTGTTTATTAGGTGCGGCAAAAATTTTAAATGAATTAAAAGACGAGTGGGAGGGAACGGTGAAACTGATTTTTCAACCGGGTGAAGAAAAAAATCCCGGTGGCGCCAGTTATATGATCAAAGAAGGGGTGCTGGAAAATCCGAAACCGGAAAAAATATTTGCCTTACATGTGCACCCGGGTATGGAAGTGGGGCAATTAAGTTTCAGGGCCGGTATGGTAATGGCCAGTGCCGATGAAATTTATATCACTATTACAGCAAAAGGTGGTCATGCCGCATCGCCGCATTTAACGGCAGATACTGTTTTAATTGCATCGCAGCTGGTGGTAGGCCTGCAGCAGATCATCAGCAGGAATAATAATCCTTTTAATCCTTCTGTTTTATCTATCACAGCTTTTAATGGTGGCAATACCACCAATGTAATTCCAAGCGAAGTAAAACTGATGGGTACCTTCAGGGCAATGAATGAAGAGTGGCGTTTTAAAGCACATGAATTAATAAAAACACAAACTATTGAATTGGTGAAAATGATGGGAGCAGAAGCGGAAATAAAAATTGATGTTGGCTATCCCTTTGTGTTGAATGATGAAAAACTGCACCCGGTTGCAAAAGCAAAAGCGGCAGAATTTATGGGAGCTGCAAATGTTACAGAAACAGAACTTAGGATGGGAGCAGAAGATTTTGCTTATTACTCTCACCTGGTACCGGCATGTTTTTTCCGCCTGGGTGCAGGCAATAAAGCAAAAGGTATTACCAGTGGTGTGCATACACCAACTTTTAATATTGATGAAGGCGCTATTGAAGTGGGGATGGGGATTATGGCGTGGATGGGGAGTGAGGGATAGAACACAGATGACGCAGATTGTACTTATTATCACAGATAAAATAAGTGTTTATCAGCCGCATCAGTTTGATCAGTGTTCTATAATACGCTAAGATAAAAGCTGAATAAAGAAATATTGTACAAGAGTGCGACGCCACTAAAGTTGGGCTACGTACTGCTGTTAGTAACATAAAAAATTAAACAATGAAAATCGCATTTCACGGCGCTGCAAGAACCGTTACAGGTAGCAAACACTTACTTAGTTTAAAAAACGGGAAAAAATATTTATTGGATTGCGGCATGTTCCAGGGCATGGGTAAAGACACCGATGCCATGAACAGGCAGTTTGGATTTGATGTAACTACTGTAACAGCACTGATATTATCTCATGCCCATATAGATCATTGCGGCCTTATTCCAAAATTAGTTGCCGATGGATTTGATGGTAAAATATATTGTACACCTGCCACTAAAGATCTGTCTGCTGCGCTAATGGAAGACAGTGCAGGCATACAGGAAAATGAAATTAAATACGAAAACAAAAGACGGGCACAGGAAGGGCTGCCTTATTTAAAACCATTATACACTACCGATGATGCATTGGCAGCAGTTGATCATTTTGTTACGGTGGAATATGGTAGCTGGTTTACCGTTGATGAAAATATAGAAGTGATGTACACCGAAGCTGGCCATATTATCGGCAGTGCTGTTGTTCATTTAAAAATTAAAGAAGATGGAAAAATTACCCGGCTTACTTTTAGCGGCGATGTGGGCCGCTACCGTGATGTGATCTTAAAATCGCCGGCAGAATTTTCGCAGGCCGATTATATTTTACTGGAATCTACCTATGGCAACAGTTTACATGATAATGCTGTTACAACTCCCGACCAGATATTAGCCTGGATCGAAAAAGCATGCATTCAGAAAAAAGGAAAATTAATTATTGCTGCATTCAGTGTGGGAAGAACACAGGAAATTTTATACGCACTCAATCAATTAGAGCTGGAAAGAAGATTGCCTGACGTTCCGTATTATGTAGATAGCCCGTTGAGTGTAAAAGCTACAGCAATTGTAAAAAATTATCCGCAGTATTTTAATAGCACCATTCAAAAAGTTTTGCAGCATGATGAAGATCCGTTTGGCTTTAAAGGATTAAAGTTTATTAAAACGGTGGATGAATCTAAAATGCTGAATTTTAAAAATGGCCCGTTTGTGGTGATCTCTGCAAGCGGTATGGCTGATGCCGGAAGGGTGAAACACCATATCAGTAATAATATTGAAAGCAGCCGCAATACTATTTTATTAACCGGCTATTGCGAACCCCGTTCACTGGGTGGTAAATTAATGCAGGGAAGAAAGGAAGTGAATATTTATGGCATATTACATGAAGTGAATGCAGAGATTGGAAGTATCCGTAGTATGAGTGCACATGGAGATTATGATGACCTGTGCCAGTTTTTAGCCTGCCAGGATGCAAAAGCAGTAAAGCGTTTGTTTTTAGTACATGGCGAATATGATGTACAGCAGGATTTTAAAAAACGGCTGGAAAGAAAAGGCTATGAAGTGGAAATACCTGAAATGCATGCCGAGGTAGCGCTTACTTAAAACCGCTCTACTTTAAATGCCCTTATATCAATAGAAGTGGTTTTGTGTTGTATGATCTCACTTACTATTTGCCCGGTTCCTGTTCCCATGGAAATACCCAGCATGGCATGGCCACCGGCTATTACAAGATTATCATACGAAGTATGTTTTCCTATATAGGGTAAGCCATCCGGTGTAACTGGTCTTAAACCATTCCATATTTTATCAGCAGGAGGAAAATCTATTTTTAAACCGGGATAAAAGTCCAGTGCAGAATCATAAATGCCCTGCATACGTTTTACCAATACTTTGTTATTAATACCGCTGAGTTCCATAGTGCCGCCAATCCTTAACTGGTTGCCCCATGGTGTAATGGCACATCTGCCATCAACGAGTATAGCAGGGTATTTAATATTTTTTTCTACAAAGGGATAAGTATAACTATAGCCTTTGCCGGGTTGTAATAATAATTTAATACCCATCATTTTTGCAACAACAGGCAACCAGCTGCCGGTTGCCAAAACAATATCATTGCAAATAAATTTTTCTTTATCGGTAATTACAGCAGTAATTTTATTGTTCGCTTTTTCAAAGCCGGTAACGGTAGTGTTAAGCTGAAATTTTACACCTTTATTTTCCAAATAATTTTTCAGTGTTACCATCATTTTACCCGGGTTAAAATGGCAATCATCTTTAAATAATACAGCGCCTGCCACATCAATCTCTACATCAGTTTCCAGTTTTTGCACATCATCTTTTAATAAGCGATCTACTTTTAATCCAAACTGTTCTGCCTCATCAGCCAAATGAAATTCATGGTCTAATGTTTTTTGCTGCTTGCACATCATCAGGCAGCCAATAGTTTCCATTTCAAAGGTATCACCAATATCATGGCGTAGCTCATCAATCAGCTTACGGCTTAATTGTAAAATATTATTTAAGTGCGGCGAATTTTTTTCTACCGTTTTAGCAGTACTGTTTTTCCAGAAATGATAGCCCCATTGCATCAGGTCTGCATTAAGCCTGGGTTTAATATAAAAAGGAGAAGTTGAACTTAACATCCATTTTAATCCCTGCGAAATAATGCCGGGGCTTGCCAGCGGCACAAAATGGCTTGGAGAAATATAGCCCATATTGCCAAAGGAGCAACCGTCAGTAATATCGCCACGTTCAATAACCGTTACATTATATCCTGCCTTGTTTAAATAATATGCACTTGATAAACCTATAACGCCACCGCCAATAACTGCAACATCATTCATAGATCAATTATTTATTTTTATGTCTTTTATTTTTACCGGCAACCAAACCTGCATGGGATTACTGCCGCGGTTGCACCAGGTATAATATGGAATGGCTTTTACCTGATGCAAACCTGTAGTTAAAGCTGTGCCGTCGGCATTAACATTTACAACCGGCAAGTTACTTACTAAAGCGATTACACTTTCGTCTTTAACCTTAAAATTTTCCACTTTAAAATCTGCATTGGCAGGCATAATAAAATTCCAGGCCTTGCCATTATTATCTGCACCTTCAAAACAATATATTAAAGGGCCAAGCTGTAAAGCCATACGGTCATTATCCTGCTTTAATTCATCACGGGCAATAATTTTTTTTATGGCCATCGGTATTGTCATTTCCACTACATCATCTTTTTTCCATTCCCTGTTTATTACAGCATACCCTTTTTGTACAGTATAACTTACCGCAACACCATTTATTTTTATAATTGGTTTAGATGAAGCAGTATCTGCAAAATGATAAAGTGCACCGGGTGCAGCAATACCGTTTACGTAACCGGGAATGCGGAGGTGCATGTTAAATCTCATTTTTTTTACCGTGCTTACATTTATTTTTACCGTGCCATCCCAGGGATAATTGGTTTCCATTTTTACATCAACATTGCCCTTAGGCATTGTAATAGATGTATTGCTGCCTGCAAATAAATTTATCCAGATGCCATCGTTGCTTTGTGCGTAAATGTAATTGCCCAGCGATGCAATCAACCGGGCAATATTTGCCGGGCAGCAGGCAGTGCCAAACCATTCTCTGCGGCTATGCCTTCCGTTAGAGGCAAGGGGGTTGCCATAAAAAAAATGGTCACCATCCAGCGATAAGCCATCCAATGCGCCGTTGTAAAGACTTTTTTCCAACACATCCATATACATACTTTCGCCTGTGAGTGCAGCCATGCGCTGGTTCCAGAAAACCATTCCTACACTGGCACAGGTTTCGCAATAAGCATTTTCGTTAGGCAAATCATAATCGTTACTAAAACCTTCGTTGCTTCCGCTGCTGCCAATGCCGCCGGTTATGTACATGTTTCTAAAAACCACATCTTCCCAAACTGATTTCATGGCACTCATATAAGCAGCATCGCCTGTTTGCGCTGCAACATCTGCTGCGCCGGTGTACATATACATGGCCCGTACAGCATGCCCGGTAATTTGTTTTTGTTCTTTCACCGGTAAAACATCCTGCGCATAGGCGGTATCTTTCCAGTCTGTCCAGGTGTAGCCTTTTGCATACCTGTGGCCACGTTCGCTCAGTAACCAGTCGGCTAGTTTTAAATATTTATCAGTATTGGTTACCCTGTATAATTTAACCAATGCCAGTTCCAGTTCCTGATGGCCGGTAACCCAATGTTTTTTTGTTGGCCCGAATAATGCATCAAAATGATCAGCCCATTTTATAGCCACATCTAAAAATTTTCTTTTGCCGGTTACATTGTAATAAGCCACAGCTGCTTCAATCAGGTGTCCGCAATTATAATCTTCATGCATACTCATATCGGTATAACGGTTCTGCGGTTCATTTAAAGTGTACATGGTATTCAGGTATCCATCTGGTTGTTGTGCAGCAGCAATTTTATCAATCCATTCATCTGCTTTTGCTTCCAGTGTTTTATTGGGATTTGTTTTTAAAGAATATGCAATTGCCTCCAAAGCTTTATACACATCACTGTCATCATAAAAAATACCTTCATGCTTTTCTCCTTTTTTACGGGCTACTTTTTCAAAGTTTTTTATGCGTGGGGTTTTTACTTCTGTCTGGTCAATACAAACCGGTATGGTAACCATCGCCACTTTATCAATTTTTGGTTTCCAGAAATTATCGGTGATGTTTACTTTGGAAAAATTTACAAACTCAATTTTTTCAAACGGAGTTTGTGCTGCAAGTGAAACAGAAGATAAAAGTATTATTGCACAGAATATATTTTTTTTCATAATTATTTATTGGTGCTTTTGTTTTTAGTAGATTTTCTGGGAATTAAAACAGAAGGGATAATAATGTTTTCATCCATGATGATGAAATTCTTTTTTTCCAGTGCTTTTACCAAAGTGGCAGCAGCAGTTTGGCCAATTTCATAAGCAGGTTGTGTAATGGTGGTAAGCGGCGGGTTTAAAAAAGAAGCGGTATCTAAATTAGAAAAACTTATTATCTGCAGATCGGCAGGGATTTTAAGTTTCAGGTCCTCGCAAACCTTATAAATTATAACAGAAAGATTTTCTATTGAAGATAAAATACCATCGGGCCTTTTTACTGCCTTTAATTTTTTTGAAAGTAATTTATAATTGTGCTCCCAATCTGTTGTACAATTAATAATATTATTGTCATTAAATTTTATATCATGTTCCTGCAGTGCTTTTTTATAACCGTCCAGCCGGCGGCTGATAATATTTAGATTACCAATGATAGACAGGAAGCCGGGGTTTTTACAACCACTCGTTATTAAATGTTTTGTAGCCAGGTAAGCGCTTTCAAAATCGTTGGTAATTACTTTTACGGTTTTTACTTCATTAAAAACCCTGTCGAAAAAAACAACGGGCACATCTTTGTCTATCAACTCCTGTATGTGCGTACAATCTGTGGTTTGCCTGGAAACGGATAACAACACACCATCAACACGGCCGCTTTCAAAATCTTTTAAAATTGCTTTTTCGTTTTCAAAATCTTCATGCGTTAAATAGATGAGTACATGATAGCCTTTTTGTTTAGCGACATATTCGATACCGTTTATTGCTTGCGAAAAAAAACTGTTTACCACTTCGGGTATAACTACGCCAATAGTTTTACTTTTTCTTTTGCGCAAACTGCTTGCATATGGGTTTGGGGTGTAGTTCAGTTTATCTGCCAGTGCCAATACTCTTTGTTTTGTTTCTGCACTAATCTCATGACTGTCTCTTAAAGCTTTTGAAACTGAAGAAACAGAAAGCTGTAGTTCTTTTGCTAATGTTTTAATTGTTAGTTTGTCCATTTTATATCTCCGCTGCAGTTAATTATTTATTCTAAGCTACATAATAATTTTATCAAAAGCACGAAAACGGTTGCGTAAATAAAAATCACCCATTGTTTATTTTATACAATTTAAAACTTCAAATTCGCTAAACGATTTTTAGACAGATCACTCAAAACTATTGCACTATATGGCGTCCACAGCAAATCAATTGCTTCCGGGTGAAGCAAACCCACTGCACAGTTTGGATGAATGGGAAGAAGACGTTTTAGAACGTTATCCCGATCCTAAAGCTATTGCCAAAGACAAATCAACTGAAGCATACAGAAATTACGAAGCCCCGGCCAGGGATACTGTAAAAGAATTTTACAGGCTTAACCACACGTATCAAACCTTTGATTTTGTAAAAGAAAAGCAAAAGCATTTTTTAAAATTTGATAAAAAAGAAATGCCGGTATGGGATGCCTTCCAGTTTTTAAACCAACTGGTAGATGATTCCGATCCTGATACTGACCTGGACCAGTTTCAACATTTATTACAAACCTCTGAAGCCATAAGAAGAGATGGCCATCCTGACTGGATGGTAATGGTAGGCCTGATGCATGATATGGGAAAAACACTTTGCCTTTTTGATGAACCGCAATGGGCAGTAGTAGGTGATACTTTTCCTGTAGGCTGTGCTTATTCTGATAAAATTGTTTATCCTGAATTTTTTAAAGACAATCCTGATTATAACGACGAACGCTACAATACCAAGTACGGTGTGTACCAACCCAATTGCGGTTTGCGTAATGTGGATATGAGTTGGGGACATGATGAATATATATACCAGATGATGAAGGATCATTTACCCGAAGAAGGATTGTACATGTTGCGCTATCACTCTTTTTACAGCTGGCACAGAGAAGGGGAGTATAGTCATTTGCTGGACGACCACGATAAGGAAATGCTGAAATGGGTAAGCCTTTTTAACCCTTATGATTTGTATTCAAAAAATCCCACGCCACCAAACTGGGATGAATTGAAACCTTACTACCAGGCGCTGGTAGAAAAATATTTACCGCCCACTTTAAAATTTTAAATACCTGTATTAACCATTTAAAAAATAACCAAAACTTGCATTATGCGATTGCTATTTCAAAAACTTCATAAAAGCTGCATCTATATGTTGTTGCTTTTATTTGTGCTGCCATTAAGTATAATGGCACAAACAAAATCTGTTTCCGGTGTTGTAAAAGATGGCAAAGGAGAACCTGTGCCAAATGTTACAGTTACCGTAAAAGGCAGTAAAACTGCTGTAGCTACTGCTGCTAATGGTTCTTTTACTATTAGTGTAGCTCCTGGTGCCACATTAGTATTTACCGCTGTAAATTTTGAAGCTGCCGAATTAAAAGTTGGCGCCGACAACAGCTACACAGTTGTACTTACTGATAAGCAAACAGTGTTAACCGATGTGGTAGTTATTGGTTATGGTAAAAGTTCCCGCCGTAATCTTACCACTGCAATAACAACGGTAAAGCCGGAAGATTTAAACCGTGGCGCCATTGGCGATGTGGCGCAATTATTACAAGGTAAAGTGCCCGGCCTGAATATTACTGCAAGTGGCGACCCTAACCGGCCAGCAGCAGTAATATTAAGAGGCGCAAGTACTGTTAATAGTCCGGGTGGACCATTTTATGTAATTGACGGAATACCTGGTGCAGATATTAATGCGGTTGCTCCGGATGATATTGCCTCAATGGACATTTTAAAAGATGCAGCTGCTACTGCCATCTATGGTAACAGGGCATCTAACGGTGTTATTATGGTTACTACCAAAAGAGGTAAAAAAGGAAAACTGCAGGCTGCATATAACGGGTATGTTGGTTTTGAAAGTGTAAGCAGCAGTCTGGATTTGATGGACGCTGCTGAATTAAGAGCTTACTCACAAAAAAATAGTTTTACACCCAACGCTAACGACGATAAAGGGGCTAATACCAATTGGATGGAAGCCATACAAAAAGAAACAGCGTTTTCGCATAACCATAACATTTCTTTTAGTGGTGGTACAGATAAAAGCAGTTACAGTGCAAGCCTTAACTATCTGAAAAAAGACGGTATTATTTTACAAAGTGATCTGGAAAGAGTTGTTGGCAGAATAAGTGTAGAGCATCATGCAGTAAACGACAGAGTTACTTTTGGGCTGAACCTGATGAGCAGTAACAGTAAATCATCTAATGTTCCTTTGCAAAACATGGTGTTTCAGCAAGCTGTAAAATTTAATCCAATGTCGCCGGTATATAATACCAACGGTACTTATTTTGAAAACTTTAATAACCCCGGTTATTTTAATCCGGTATCTATTATTAAAAATGCAGCGGATGATACTAAGTATGGTTCATTGCAGGGGAATTTTACAGTAGAAGCCAAGCTGCCTTTTAACTTAACATACAATTTAAACCTGGCTTACCAGCGTGGTACCTGGCTGCATGGCGAATATTACAATAGTTATTATTCTCAAAACTACAGCACAGGTAATTTTTATACCAATGGAGATCCTGGTGGTGGCCGCAGTCTGCGTAATTTTTATTCGAACGGTCTTGCTTACAGAGGTTATTACCAAAGCAGTTCTAAAACAATGGAATCATATTTAACATGGGCTAAAAAATTGGGGTGGCATAATGTTAAAGCAGTTGCAGGTTATAGCTGGCAAAAAAATACTAACAACGACGGATTACAATCTAGCCAAACTAATTTTGTAAACGATTATACAGGGTATAATAATCTGGGGCTTGGTAACTACCAAACCGTTACTGGATTTGCAGTTGATTATGGTGGTGCTGTTTATGAGGAAACAAATTTTATCTCCGACTTCTTCCGTTTAAATTACGATTATAAAGAAAAAATTCTGGTACAGGCTTCTGTTAGAAGAGACGGTAGTTCTGTATTTGGTAAAAATAAAGAGTGGGGTTATTTTCCTGCGGCAAGTATTGCCTGGCGTCTTTCTGAAGAAGATTTTATTAAGAACATATCTTTCATCAGTGATTTAAAGTTAAGGTTGAGCTATGGCGAAACCGGAAATGCTTTTGGAATAGGTGCTTACAATGCACAGCGCCTTTACAACAAATCGGGTACTTATTATAATAACGGTGTTTTTGCTGCCTCATTCCGCTCTACTCAGGGATCTAACCCCGATTTACAATGGGAAGTTACAGGCACCAAAAACCTTGGGTTGGATTATGGATTTCTTAGAGGAAAAATTACCGGTTCTATTGACCTGTATGAAAAAATAACCTCAGAAATGATATTTCCTTACAGCGTATCGCAATCAATTGACCCAAGCGGATTTTTATGGCTTAATGTTGGTAAGGTGAGGAACCGTGGTATAGAGTTTAGTGTAAATGTGAATGCTGTAAATACAAAGAACTTTAGCTGGAATACCGGCCTAAACCTGGCAACCAACAAAAACGTGATACTGGATTTAAAAGGGCCTGCACAATACGGTGTAAATGCAGATTCAACAAAGTATACGCAATTAGATGGACCGGGTACAACCGGAAGCCGGCTTCAGATTATGGCTGTTGGCGGACCGTTAGGTCAGTTCTATTCATTCCAGTATGCAGGTAAAGATGCCTCTGGTAATTCGCTGTTTTTAAAGAGAGACCAAACAACAACAACTAATCCAACTCAGGTTACTGATTATTTTCCGCTGGGAAGCCCACATGCAAAACTCATGTTTGGATGGAACAACAACTTCCGGTACAAAAACTTCGATCTTAATTTCTTTGTAAGAGGTGTGCTTGGGAATAAAATATTTAATGCCACCCGTGCCGATCTTTCTTATGTGGTTACTGGTGGACAAACAAATATCAGTCCTTATGCAGCCGACGATAAAAGAACAGATGCAAGAAATAACAACTTTTCATCCCGTTATGTAGAAGATGGCTCATACCTGCGATTCGACAATGCGACTTTAGGTTATCGTTTCAATATTAAAAACGACTATATCAGTATGCTGCGTTTTTATGCTACTGTAAATAACCTTTTTGTAATTACAAAATACAAAGGTATCGATCCTGAAATAAACCAGGGTGGTGCATCATTAGGTGTTGACTATAACAGTTTCTATCCTAAAACACGTACCATACTTTTTGGTGTATCAGTTGGTTTTTAATTTAAAAAAAACATTTTATGAAAAAATATTTGAAACAATTTATAATAGTGATTGCAGCTGGCTTATTTATGAGCTCCTGCCACAAAATTGAGGTAACACCCAATTCGCTTTATACAGAAACTGTGTTCCCTAAAACAGATGCCGAATTTCAATCGGTAATGGGTACCATTTATACCAGCCTCCGTGGGCATTATTCACTGGCTTACTGGTTTGCACAAGAGATCAGCTCCGATGAAGCTATACTGCCTGTATATGGTGGTAACTGGTTTGATGGGCAAGGGTATATTCAACTGCACCGTCATGACTGGAACAAAGATCATGGCTGGATAAACACAGTGTGGAATGATGCTAATTCAATAGTGGGTCTTTGTAATCAAACCATGTTTATTTTTAAAAGTGCTCCCGAAGGCGATTCTAAAAATACAGCTATTGCGGAATTGAAAACACTAAGGGCCTTTGCTTATTGGGAACTGCTGGATATGTTTGGTAATGTTCCTTTAGACACACTTTATCCAAGCCCCGGTGTACAGGCAAAAGCAACAAGGGCACAGGTGTTTAGTTTTGTTGAGTCTGAATTAAAAGCAGCAATTCCTTATTTAAAAACGGCCACAGGAAGCAGCACCTACGGTAAAGTAACAAAATGGATGGCGCATGCATTACAAGCTAAGCTATATTTAAATGCAGAAGTGTATGCAGGTACTCCTAAGTACAATGAAGCTATTGCAGCTTGTGATGCAATTATCAGTTCCGGCAGTTTTGCAGTAGAAGCAAGAGGTACTTATTTAAACCAGTTTTCTCCTACAAATGGGCCTGCGTTCAAGGAATTTGTTTTTGCCATCCCTTACGATCCTTCAACCAGCAATGGTTATTTATTTCATGGCCGTTACGATTTAAACCGCAACTTAGGTATTAAGTATCGTTATTCAGGAAGCACACCGGGCAACTATTCATTTAATCAAATCATCCTGAATCAAACTTCAGGAAATGGTTTAATCAATGCAAAGCCCAGCGGACCCCGAGCAACTTTATCCAGTTTTTACAACAGCTATTTTAAAACTGATGCCAATGATATCAGAAATAACCAATGGCTGGTGGGCAATCAGTTTTGGTCTGATGGCAGTCCGATGATGGTGAGTACCACCAAAAAAGGGTATGATCAGTTTTATGCCGGTGCCGATGGAGGTGCTGCAATTACTTATCAGCTTTATATAGATTCCATTATTACTGCACGGTTGGCACCTGCCTCTATCGATTGTGGTAACGATGAAATTGCATGGA
Source organism: Ferruginibacter sp. (assembly GCA_017983695.1). Classification (GTDB taxonomy): domain Bacteria; phylum Bacteroidota; class Bacteroidia; order Chitinophagales; family Chitinophagaceae; genus Ferruginibacter. Next base: position 59,266 of record JAGOAX010000012.1, on the reverse strand, counting down.
ATATGGGTATCCGCAACATCAAGTTTTTACCCGATGCCAATTCATCCAGCCGCAACCAAAGTAACGATGCACCAATCTTCCGTTATTCAGATATTTTGTTAATGAAAGCAGAAGCCATTTTGAGAGGCGGTACAGCAACAAGTGGCCACACTGCCCTTTCGCTTACAAACATGGTACGCAGTAACCGCAGTACTTCACCTGCATGGGCATCTGTAACATTAGATGATTTATATTCAGAGCGGGCACGTGAATTTACATGGGAGTGCTGGCGCAGAAACGATATGATACGCTTTGGCAAATATGAAACTGCTTATGGTTTTAAAACAAATGCCGATACATATCGCCGGATTTTTCCAATTCCAACTGGGGCAATGAACACAAATCCTAAACTTATTCAAAATCCCGGGTATTAATTTTTTCATATTATAGCAGAATACAAAAACCCGGGGTTTCTACTTCGGGTTTTATATTTACTCCTGAATAAATAAGTAATGAAAAAGAAACTGATTATATTTTTTGTTTTTAAAACGTTGTTTGTATTTACAATTACTGCACAGGTTTTAATTAAAGACAGTATTAATTATACAGCTGCAGATAAACTTGCAACATTACCCGGAGCCTTAAATTTTATTGCCATGGGAGATTGGGGGCGTGTGGGTGCCGATCATCAAAAACAGGTAGCAGCACAAATGGGTAAAACTTCGTTTGATATAAAATCGCAGTTTACTATTGCTACCGGCGATAATTTTTATCCCAGCGGTGTTATCAGTGAATGGGATCCGCTATGGAAATATTCTTTCGAAGATATTTATACCGCTTTTTCTTTACAATGGGATTGGTATCCCGTATTGGGCAATCATGATTATAAATCGAATCCCGATGCACAGGTGGCGTATTCAAAAATAAGCCGCAGGTGGAAAATGCCTGCACGGTATTATTCAAAATTAATACCGGTACCAGGTGATACTGCAAGCAAAATTTTAATTTTATTTATAGATACCAATCCATTGATACCGGAGTTTTATAAAAATGTTGAATACGGCCCGAATGTTAAAAAAGCAGATAGTACACAACAAAAAAAATGGATGGCAAAAGAACTCAGCAATCCGTCTCCCAATATAAAATGGAAGATCGTTGTGGGGCATCATCCTATGTTTACTGGTGGCGGCAGAACCGAAGCGTATGATACCAAAGCCATTCGCCACTCATTAAAACCCTTGTTTGATAAATATGGTGTGGATGTTTATCTAGCCGGACATGAGCATAGTTTACAGCATTTGGTTGCAGATACTAAAACACAACATTTTATTTCCGGCGCTGCATCAGAAAAAACAGCAGCCCGTTTAATACCCGAAAGTAAAATGGCAGCATCGGAATATGGGTTTATGATTTTTTCTGTTACGGGAAAACAATTGCTGGTACAAACTATTGATGATGCAGGTAAAATTATATATACCACAATCATTGATAAATAAAAATATTGTTCCTGGCTCTAACTTAAAAACGATCTTGCATGAATACCATTAAAAGAAAATCTTTTTTAAAAATGAGTGCGCTGGCAATGCTGGCACCTTTGGCTAATGGTTTTGTATTGCAGGCGGCCACCCAAAAAAATATCTTTTTAGATAAAGACAATGAAATTTTAAAAAAGATGGTTGCTGCTAACGATATGCAAGCGGCAAAATTATTGCAAACCATAACAGAAGGTAATATTGTATTCAGCAGAAAAATAGGACAAGACTTTGCAACCTTAGCTGCTGCTTATGTTACTGAATCATCATTGTATTATCACAGTCAGCAAATTGTTCCCAAACTTGAAATATTAACCCGTGCATTAGCAAGCCAGCAGTCGGCAGATGGTACAGTAAATATTGCCAATTTAGAATCGCCGCCTGACACTGCTTTTTTAGTAGAGCTGCTTTCTGCTGCGACTTTTATTTTGGTAAAAGATAATGCTGCTGCATTACAAAATACCAATAACGCCATAAAAATATTTTTACAAAAAGCAGGTGATGGATTAACAACAGGCGGTGTGCATACACCTAATCACCGTTGGGTAATTTGTGCAGCTTTGGCAAAATTAAATGCTTTATATCCCAACAAAAAATATGTTGACAGAATTGAAGACTGGTTAGGCGAAGGAATTTTTATGGATGCTGATGGCCATTATCCCGAACGCAGCGCCAGCATTTATGCAGTAGTGGAAGATAATTCTTTGATCACAATGGCAAGATTGTTACATAAGCCTGCATTACTGGAGTATGTAAGAAAAAATTTAGAGATGACCTATTTCTATATTGAGCCCAATGGCGATATTGTAACAGCAGATTCAAGAAGGCAGGATCAATGGGTGCCTAAAAATGTGATGGGGTATTATTTGCATTACCGTTACATGGCTATAAAAGATAACAATAAAAAATTTGCAGCCATTGCAAAGCAAATAGAAAATACAAAAGGCTTTGAGGAAGAAATATTGAACAAAGATTTATTTCATTTTTTAGAAAATAGTTTATTGCAGCAGGCATTGCCGCAGCAAATAGTGCCATCCGATAATTATGAAAAATTATTTACCACTTCAAAATTACTGCGGATAAGAAGAGGTACTACTACGGCTACTTTATTTGGTGGTGTGGATTGGCCACTGATCATTGCATCAGGCCGGTCCTGCAGTCCTGATTTTTTTTCTTATCGTAAAGGCAATGCTATTTTGAAATACATGCGCCTGTCTACTTCGTTTTTTGGGCTGGGTTATTTTTACAGCGATGGATTAAAAAAAGAAGGCAATAAATATGTACTGCAAAAAAAACTAACTGCACCTTATTATCAGCCTTTACCCAAAAACTTACGTAACAACAAAGGCGATTATAAATTAGTACCCAGTACCGATGGCCGCTTTTGGAATAAAATGGATTTTGAAAACAGGCCTGTTAGTAATGTAAAAACACAAGATACCAGCGTTTCGTTTGTTGAAACAAACGGAGCTATTGAATTAAATATTTCGGTAAAAGGTTTAACAGGCGTGCCGGTTACAATTGAACTTTGTTTTGCCGAAGGCGGAAAACTAACTGGTGTTACGGCTCCGGAAAATGGGAATAGTTTTTTAGAAAAAGAATTTGGTGAATATGAAATGGGTGGAGATGTGATTCGGTTTGGACCGGGTGCTATGGCGCATAAAAAAATTACAAACCTGGAAGGCGAAAGATACAGCACACATTTCGGCAGTTTAAGAACAGAAGGCATGCACATATTTATCACCGGGGTTACGCCATTTAATCATACACTTACATTCAGCTAGGCTGTAATGTTTTTTATATAGTAACATTTTTAAGCAGTAAAAAAATTATAAGCTGATGAATAAACTACAACCGGCAGACTACATCGTTTTTTTTATTTACTTCGTTCTGGTATCGGCTTATGGCATTTATATTTATAAAAAAAGGAAGGCCGTTGTTTCCGGCTCACACGATTTTTTCCTTGCAGAAGGTTCTTTAACCTGGTGGGCCATTGGTGCCTCACTCATTGCATCTAATATTTCGGCAGAGCATTTTATTGGCATGAGTGGCTCAGGTTTTAAATTGGGGCTGGCCATTTCCACCTACGAATGGATGGCGGCTGCAACATTAATTATTGTAGCCATTTTTATTCTTCCCATGTATTTGAAGAATAAAATTTTTACCATGCCGCAGTTTTTAGCAAAACGGTATAATGGAACGGTAAGCACCATTATGGCGGTGATATGGTTATTGGTTTACGTGTTTGTAAATCTTACTTCAATTATTTATCTCGGCTCATTGGCCATATCATCCATTGCACCAATCAGTTTTGGATGGTGTGTTGCTGGGTTAAGTATCTTTTCTATTATTGTAACATTGGGCGGCATGAAAGTTATTGGTTATACCGATGTGTTCCAGGTGATTGTTTTAATTCTTGGTGGATTGGTCACTACTTATTTAGCACTAACATTATTATCTGAGCAATTTGGTTTCGGTAAAGATATTTTTAAAGGACTTTCCATCTTACGCAAAGAAGCACCAGATCATTTTCATATGATATTTGATAAATCCAGTCCGCATTATATGGAGCTGCCGGGCATGTCTGTTTTAATTGGCGGTATGCTTATTAATAACCTGGCTTACTGGGGCTGCAATCAATACATTGTACAAAGGGCATTGGGTGCCGATTTAAAAACTGCCCGTAAAGGAATTTTGTTTGCGGCCTTTTTAAAAATGCTGGTACCGGTTATAGCCGTGCTGCCCGGCATTGCAATGTATGTGATGCACCAGAATGGGATGTTTCAAAAAGAAATGATGGATGCAACAGGTGCTATAAAACCTGATCATGCTTATCCCACACTGATGAATTTATTACCGGCCGGATTAAAAGGTGTTGCTTTTGCTGCGTTAACTGCTGCTATAGTGGCATCACTTGCAGGAAAAGCCAACAGCATTTCCACCATTTTTTCTTTAGACATTTATAAAAAATATTTTAATAAAGATGCCAGTGAACGAAAACTGGTATTAACAGGAAGATGGGCTGTTATTATTGCCATGTTAATTGCCGCCATTGTAGCACCGGCGTTAAAATCATTAGACCAGGCCTACCAGTTTATACAGGAATATGCTGGCTTCTTTTCTCCCGGTGTATTAGCCATTTTTCTTTTAGGTATGTTCTGGAAAAAAACAACTGCAGCTGCAGGTTTGGCCGGTGCATTATTAACCGTGCCTATTTCAACAGTATTAAAATTTTTGCCGGCATGGACAAAAGGTGCCTTCCCCAATTATCCATTTTTAGACCGGATGACAATTACTTTTTTTGCCATAGTGATAATAATGGTCGCCATCAGTTTATTAAAACCAAAGCCAGCAACTGACACACATACAATTGAAATGGAAACTTCTTTGTTTAAAGTGTCGCCAGCTTTTATTGTGGGGTCATTTATTATCTGCGGTATACTGGCGGCATTATATACTGTATTCTGGTAAATTGCATAATGGAGCAGCAAAATAAAACGTTCAATAAAGAATAAATGTACAAGAGTGCGACGCATATGAAGCTGAATAGTATTACCGAAGCTGGTAACACAAAAAAAATAATTGCGACAGCAATTTTATTTTTTATAGCGATGCAATTGACTGCACAAAACCTGATACAGTACGTACAACCTTTATCAGGCACAGCATCTGCAACAACGATCAGCGCAATAAAACATAGCGAAGCCGGGGGTACAGAAACCAATGCCAATACTATTCCGGCTGTAACGCTGCCCTTTGCAATGACGCAATGGACACCACAAACCAGGCAAACAGAAATAAAATGTCAGCCACCTTACTTTTATAAAGACAATATGCTGAGTGGCTTTAGAGGTACACATTGGCTCAGCGGTTCCTGTACACAGGATTATGGCAGCTTTACCATTATGCCTGTTGTGGGAAAATTAAAAACTGATGCAAAGGAATACGCTGTTCCGTTTTCTCACAGCAATGAAATTACATCACCGGCTTATTATAAATTAACAGCGGGTAGTATTGTTAGTGAAATTACTTCCACATTGCGTTGTGGTATGATGCAGTTTACCATGCAGCAGGAGGATAGTTTGTATTTGCTTGTAATGCCCAACAGCGATAAAGAAAAAGGTTTTGTAAAAGTTGATGCAGCAAAGGGTGAAATATATGGCTACAATCCGGCGCACCGTATTTACCAGGGCTGGGGTACGCCTGCTGGTTTCAGCGGCTGGTTTTTTATTAAGGTAGAAAAGAAAAGTGTAGCAAGCGGCACGTTTAGCGGCAATGAAATTTTTTTGGTTGACAGTATCCGTGATAAAAAAAACATTGGTGCATTTGTTGGATTTAAAATGAATACTGGTGAACAGCTACGTATTCGTATCGGTACTTCATTCAGCAGCCTAGATGGAGCAAAGAAAAATCTGCAATCAGAAATTGGAGAGCAGAGCTTCGATGAGATATTTTCACAATCAAAACAAATTTGGGAAAAAGCTTTAGCGCAGGTAAAAGTGCAGACTGCTAATGAAAAAAATAAAAGAGTTTTTTATACCGCCATGTACCATGCCATGCAGCACCCCCGGTTGTTTAATGATGTGGATGGGATGTATCCAAAATTTGCAGGTAATTACGAATTAAAAAAGATTGCTGATGGTAATTACTATGATGATTTTTCGATGTGGGATATTTACAGGGCACAGTTGCCATTATTTGAAATACTGCAACCCCGGTTGGTAAATCAATTTGTACAATCTGTTATTTTAAAAGGACAGCAGGGTGGCTGGCTGCCTATTTTCCCTTGCTGGAATAGTTATACGGCTGCAATGATTGGCGACCACGCTACCGCTTTTATTGCATCAGCTTATAATAAGGGCATCCGTAATTATGACATAAATGCTGCATACAAATTAATGCGGAAAAACGCATTTGATTCTCCAGCAAGTTTTGAGGAATATAAAAATGGTATGGGTCGAAGGGCTTTGCCATCTTACATAAAATATGGCTTTATACCAATGGAAGATAGCGTACAGGAAGCTTTTCATAAAAAGGAACAGGTAAGCAGAACATTGGAATATGCTTTTGATGATTACGCATTAAGTGTTGTTGCAAAGGGTTTAAATAAAACTGCAGATTATAAAATACTGCAACAACGTTCGTTTAATTATAAGAATATTTTTGATAAATCTGTTGGAATGGTGAGAGGGAAATACAGCAATGGAAAATGGGTAGTGCCATTTTATGCAGATAAAAGAGAAAGCTATATTACAGAAGGTACGCCAAGGCAATATACTTTTTATGTGCCGCAGGATGTAAATGGACTTTCTAAAATAATGGGCGGCACAAAAAAACTGGAAAACGCATTAGACAGTTTATTTGCAAAAAATGAATACTGGCATGGCAATGAGCCGGGGCATCAAATTCCTTTTTTGTATAACTATACCGGTTCGCCTTTTAAAACACAACGTATAGTGCAAAAGATTTTGGCGGAAGAATACAGTGATGGAGCAGGCGGATTAAGTGGTAATGATGATGCCGGCCAGATGAGTGCCTGGTATGTATTTGCTGCAATGGGCTTTTATATGTTAAATCCTGTATCGGATGAGTATCTTTTGTGTACGCCATTATTTGATACAATAACTTTAAAATTGCAAAATCAGCAACTAAGGATAATTTGTAAAAAGCAATCTGCTCAATCTGTTTATATCAAAAAGGTACTATGGAATGGAAAACAGTACGATAAAAATTTTATCCGCTATGCTGATATTATGAAAGGCGGCCTGATTGAAATTGAATTAGCAGACACACCCACACTATGGGGTAGCAAAGCTAGTAACAGACCCTCATCCTTAACTCAATAAATTTATGCTTAAAAAAATATTATTCTTTATTCTTTATGCTGTTATCGTTTTACCATTAACTGCACAAAGAGTTTACAGCATTAAAAATTTTGGCGCAAAAGGTGACGGTAAAACTGATGATGCCATTGCCATTCAAAAAGCCATTGATGCCTGCAGTAAAACAGGCGGGCAGGTGTTGATTCCTGCGCCGTTTACTTTTATGGCTTCTCCATTCAATTTAAAATCAAATATCGATTTTCATGTGGAAGCCGGAGCAAAAGTATTGGCCAATCCCAATGAAAAAGTATATACTAAAAATGCATTCAGGAATAATCCCGGCGAAGGAACAATCTGGATCGGCGGAGAAAATATCAGCAATCTTACTATCAGCGGTGCCGGCGAAATCAATGGCAATGGCATTTCTTTTATGGGAGCAGAACTTGAAGATTCTTATATACTGAAGCCCTTTAATATTTTAGATCCAAGGCCACATGTGCTTACGATTATTGGCGGCAATAATATCCGCATCAACAATATCCATATTGGTAACTCCGCTTACTGGACGGTGCATTTGGTAGGTTGTAACGATGTTGTCATCAGCGGTATTACTTTACTCAACAGTTTAAAAGTGCGTAACAGCGATGGGATTGATTTAGACCATTGTAAAAATGTACGCATCAGCGATTGTTATATTGAAAGCGGCGATGATTGCATTTGTCTAAAAAACCGCAGGGAGTTTGAAGAGTTTGGCCCTTGCGAAAATATTACAGTTACTAATTGCACCATGACGAGCAGAAGTTGTGCAATAAAGATCGGATCAGAAAATATGGACACCATCAGGCAGGTAGTTTTTAATAATTGTATCATTAAAAAAAGTAACCGTGGTGTGGGCATACAAAACAGGGATGAAGGTGTGGTGAGTGATGTTATTTTCAGTAACATGATCATTGAAGGGCATTTATTCAGCGATGTATGGTGGGGAAAAGCAGAGCCAATTTATATTACCGCCTACCGCCGTGCCAATGGTAATAACAAAGATGCCAACTGGCGTTTTCCTAAAGGTGTAACTGAAGGAAGAGTTGGGGAAGTGAAAAATATTTACTTCAGCAATATTAAATGCACCAGCGAAAACGGCGTGTATGTAAGTGCAGAATCAAACGATAAAATTTCCAATATATTCTTTGATAATGTGGATGTTTTTATTGATAAAACAACTTCAATTGCCGGTGGTGTTTATGATCGTCGGCCTTCTAATGCAGAAGGTTTTGTAAAAGGCAGTACTTCCGGTTTTTATTTTGATGCAGCTAAAAGTATTACGGTAAGAAACTGCAGTGTACAATGGGGAGCTGTAAAACCAAATTACTTTGCCTATGTTATCGAAAGTAAAAATGTAGATACATTGAAGTTGTTTAATGTAGAAGGCATTGCTGCTTTCCCGGATAAACTCGAGGCCATAAAAAAATAGTTCTTATAATACCTGAAACCCCAAAGCATAAGGATCATCATCTGTATCAATAGTAATAATATTTTGCCCGTAAATTTTCGCCCAGCCCTCAATACCAGGCCTAATGGCTGGTATATTACCTACAAATGTTTCTTCTTCAATTGTGCCGATAAATTTACTGCCGATTATACTTTCATGTATAAATTCATCGCCGGCTTTTAATTTTCCTTTAGCATACCATTGCGCCATACGTGCCGAAGTGCCGGTGCCGCAGGGGCTGCGGTCGATAGCTTTATCGCCATAAAAAACTGCATTACGTGCAGTAGAGGTTTTATCCAGCACAGCACCTGTCCATAAAATATGACTGCAACCTTTTATCGTTTCATCTTCCGGGTGTACAAATTCATATTTGGCATTAATATTTTTTCTAAGCTCTCTTGCCCATGCAATTAATTTATCGGCGCTGTAATGTTCAAGGCCTTTGAAATTTTTCTGTACATCAACTATGGCATAAAAATTTCCACCATAGCTAACATCAATTATCAGTTCACCTAATTCGGGGCAGGTTGCTGTTAATGCTGTTGAATGAAGAAATGACGGCACATTGGTAAGCTTTACACTTTTTACTTTCGAACCTTCAGTAGTATAATTTATCATAACCAGGCCAGCCGGTGCTTCCATTCTTACAATGCCTTCCTGTTTGGGTTGTATCAATCCTTCTTCAATAGCAATGGTAATGGTACCAATGGTGCCATGGCCACACATGGGCAGGCAACCACTTGTTTCAATAAATAAAACGGCTACATCATTTTTCGGATCGTGTGGTGCATATAAAATACTTCCACTCATCATATCATGTCCACGTGGTTCAAACATTAATCCTTTTCTTATCCAGTCATAATCAGCTAAAAAGTGCTGGCGTTTTTCACTCATGTTGTTACCCATAAGTTGCGGACCGCCTTCTTTTACTAAACGAACGGGATTACCGCAGGTATGGGCATCAATGCAAAAAAAGGTTTGTTTCATTTGATTTGCTAAATTTGTACTGCAACTTAATCAAACTTTCTATATGGAACAATACGGAAAAATTTTACTCTTTGCAATGCCTGCATTTTTACTATTGGTATTATTTGAAAAATGGTATGGTGTGCGTAAGGGAAAAGATACGGTGCAGAATATGGATATGATCTCCAGTTTAAGCTCCGGGGTAACCAATGTTACCAAAGATGTATTGGGTTTAAGTATTGCCATTATCAGTTACGAATGGCTGCTCAGCCATTTGGCAATTACCCATGTAAAACTAAGCTGGCTTACTTATTTGATTGCGTTTGTGGTATTGGATTTTGCAGGTTATGTGGTACACCTGCTCGATCATAAGATCAATTTTTTCTGGAACAGCCATATCATCCATCACAGCAGCGAAGAGTTTAACCTTGCCTGTGCCTTACGCCAGAGTATTTCTGTTTTTGTAAGATTATTTGTGATATTACTTTTGCCTGCGGCACTCTTTGGTGTGCCTGCAGAAGTGATTGCTGTTGTAGCGCCATTGCATCTTTTTGCACAATTCTGGTATCATACCCAGCATATTGGTAAAATGGGTTTTCTCGAAAAAATAATTGTTACACCTTCTCATCACCGGGTACATCATGCTATTAATAAAGAGTACCTGGATAAAAATTTAGGACAGATATTTATTTTTTGGGATAAAATATTTGGCACTTTCCAGAAAGAATTACCGGACGTAAAACCAGTATACGGTATTACCCGGCCTTCGCAAACCTGGAACCCGATAAAAATAAATTTTCAACACCTGTGGTTATTAACAAAAGATGCGTTGCGCACTAAAAGCTGGTGGGATAAAATAAGAATCTGGTTTATGCCAACCGGCTGGCGCCCTGCAGATGTTGAAGCAAAGTACCCGGTATATAAAATTGAAGATGTATATCATTTTGAAAAATACAGGTCGCCGGAATCGAAATTATTATTGGTGTGGAGCTGGGTGCAACTGGTACTGCTGTTGTTGCTGGTGAGTTACCTGTTTGGTAATATTGCAGCAATTGGTAAGCCGTTTATTTTTTTATATGGAGCCTTTGTATTTTTATTTGTGTATGCGTTTACCGAATTAATGGATGGCAGTAAATATGCTATTGTATGGGATGTAATTAAAAATATTATCGGGATTATTATTGTTTTTCTTTTAGGCGATTGGTTTGGCTCTGATAAAATATCTTCAGCAATCAGCTATGTACTGCTTGCATATTTTGCCGTATCTACTTTTGTTGCTATTTGGATTTTAAAATATGCAGTAAACAAAATAAAAGTTGCAGCATAAAAAAATATCAAATTGACTTTTAAGCTTTAGGTAACACTGGTCTTGCAGCTATTCCATCATTTATTATTTTTAAAATGCGTTCTCTTTCTTCTCCAATTAAGGTTAATCGTGGGGCCCTCACACTTTCCGATCCTATACCGGCCTGTGTTTCGGCAAGTTTAATATACTGTACCAGCTTAGCATGAATATCTAATTCCAATAAAGGCATAAACCAGCGGTAAATTTTTGTGGCTTCTGCAATTCTGCCTGCTTTTACTAAATTAAAAATGGTAACAGTTTCTGCAGGAAAAGCACAAACCAAACCTGCAACCCATCCATCAGCACCAAGGCAAAGTTCTTCCATAGCCAAAGTATCTACACCACATAAAATTTTATAGCGGTCTCCAAACCGGTTTTTCATTCTTGTAACATTGGTAACATCCCTGGTACTTTCTTTAACAGCCTGTATATTTTTACATTCAGTCAAGTCAGCAAACATATCCAGTGTAACATCAGTTTTATAATCTACAGGATTGTTGTAGATCATTATTGGTAAATCGGTAGAGTCGGCAATGGTTTTAAAATAAGTAACTGTTTCCCTATGGTCGGTTTTATACCGCATTGGTGGCAAGGCCATAATTCCTTTTGCACCCCATACCTTAGCATATACGGCCTGTTGCAAAGCATCTTTGGTGGCGCCTTCGGCAATGTTTAATATTACCGGCACTTTACCGGCACATTTTTCTACAGCAAACTTTATCAGTATTTCTTTTTCGTCGGTGGTTAATACACTTGCTTCGCCTAAAGTGCCGCCCAGTATAATTCCGTTTACTCCCGCTGCCAACTGTGCATCCAGATTTTTTTCAAACAATGGCAGGTCTAATTTGTCATCAGCAGTAAATTTTGTTGTAAGTGCCGGCATAACGCCTGTCCATTGTATACTCATGTCCGTATTTTTTTTCTAAGGTAGAAAAAAAATGCACATCAACCGTTTGCATAAGCTTTTTTAGGTACTATTATTTTTATGCCATTTTTTTTACTACTACATTTATTATTTAAATATTCCTTACTTAAATCTATAAGCTGTATGACAAAAATTATATCCCTGTTAGCATCTGTTTGCTGCACAGTTATAATAATCACATCATGTAATAATAGTAGTACTACAACAGGTAATACAATAACTATAGTAGATAGCAATAAAAAGTGGTGGAAAGAGGCTGTTGTATACCAGGTATATCCCCGGAGTTTTAAAGACAGTGATGGAGATGGGGTAGGCGATCTGAAAGGTATTATTTCTAAACTGGATTATATTAAAAGCCTGGGTGTAGATGCTGTTTGGTTAAACCCAATATATACATCACCCAATGATGATAATGGTTACGATATCAGTGATTACAGAACCATAATGAAAGATTTTGGTACCATGGAAGATTTTGATCTGCTGTTAAAAGAAATGCACCAGCGTGGTATAAAACTTATAATGGACCTGGTGGTTAATCATAGTTCGGATGAACATAAATGGTTCCAGGAAAGCAGGAAATCACGTGACAATCCTTACAGAAATTATTACCATTGGTGGCCTGCAGAGAAAGGTAAGCCAACTTACCGGTGGAGTTTTTTTGACGTAAATAGCGAAGCCTGGCGGTACGACTCATTAACCAATGCCTATTACCTGCATTACTTTTCAAAAAAGCAACCCGATTTAAATTGGGAAAACCCAAAACTACGGCAGGAAGTGTATAGCATTATGCGGTTTTGGTTAGATAAAGGAATTGATGGTTTCAGGATGGATGCATTTCAGTTTGCATCTAAAGACACCAGCTGGCCGGCTTTACCTAAAGGCTACGAAAAGAACATTATAAAATATTACGGCAACGGGCCGCATTTACACGATTATTTGCAGGAGATGAACAGGGAAGTATACAGCAAATACAATGTAATGTCGGTGGCAGAAGGTGCAGGAAGTTCGCCGGAAGATGCTATGAAATTCGTTGACCCTGCAAGAAAAGAACTGGATATCGCTTATCATTTTGAAAGTGTTGACATAGGTAAGCATATTAATGATTTTGGATTGGTAAAATACAAACAGATATTTTCACGGTACGATTCTGTGTTTAAAGATAAAGGCTGGCTGGCCATTTTTTTAGCCAATCACGACCAGCCACGGATGGTTTCTAAATTTGGAAATGATGCGCCTGAGTTTAGAGCCATTTCATCAAAAATGCTTTCCACTTTTGTTTTAACAATGCGTGGCACAGCTTATTATTATAATGGCGACGAATTGGGGATGGATAATATCCGCTTTGATTCAATACAGGATTATAATGATGTAGATACCCGGAACAGGTATTTAGGATTACAAAAATCAGGCGGTGACCTGAAAGCTTTTCTTGAGGACAAAAAACAAACATCGAGAGATAATGGCAGAACGCCTTTTCAATGGGATAGTTCGGCAAATGCAGGTTTTACAACTGGTAAACCATGGTTGAAAATAAATAAAAATTATACAACACTTAATGCAGCCGCACAGGACAAAGATGCAAACAGTTGTTTAAATTATTTCAGACGTTTAACAAAACTGCGTAAAGAAAACCCTGCGTTGGTTTATGGGAAATTTACTTTGCTGGATAAAGATAATCCGGATGTGTTTGCTTATACAAGAACAATGGAGGGGGAGACTTTTTTTGTACTATTAAACTTTACAAAAAAATTGATCGACTTTAATTTTAATGAATTTAAGAGCGTAAATAAAACTTTGGTTTTAAGTAATTACAATACTACAGATAAAGTTGCAGCATCCGTGGTAAAGCTGCAGCCTTACCAGGCAGTAATTTACAAATCAGAAAAGTGAGCCTTAAGTTTGACGGAGTAAAAAAAACGCAATTATAAAGAACCACCCTCAACCAGCACAGATTCTATAGTAAGTTCTTGTATAAATGTACTGCCGGCAAGGCAGGCCATCATACTGGAAAATGCAAGTTTGCCTAGTTTCACACCGCTGGTTTCCACATAAGTAATTTCAGGAAAATATAGTTTCGGTATTTCGCCGTTGCTTATGGTTATTACACTAATATCACCCGGCACTTTTAATGCATTTCTTTGTATGGCTTTCATTACGCCGGTAAGTATTTCATCGCTCATGCAAAATATGGTATCGGGGCTTTGCTTTAAATGTGTTAAAGTAAGTGCCTCTGCTTCGGCAGAACTGGTTGCATGTGCTGTAATAAGTTTTGTTTTACCGGCTTTGTTAGCAACCGTTTCTGTAAATGCAGCCAGTCTTTTTTTTGTTATTGAAAGGTTGGGGTTACCAAAAAGCGCCAGTATTTTTTTCTTTTTTTTATTGCTGATGGCTGTTGCGGCCATTGTAGCAGAAATCGAATCGGCAACACAAACCTTATTACAAAGATTGTTATCAGGCACTTTATCGAAAAATATAACCGGCACATCAATTTCCTTTAATTTAAGAAAGGCATCTATATTAACGGTTTCAGGAGAAATGCAAACAAATAAACCGGTGATCCTGTTTTGCCGGCACAGTTTCAGGTTTGTCAGTTCAATGGAAGGATCGTCACCGGATTGTAGGATCATGAGTGAATAGCCATTTCTGCGGCACTCTTCTTCAACCGAAGCTACAAAAGAATTATAAAACTGGTTGGCAATTGAAGGAACTATCAGCCCGAATAATTTACTGTTACTGGTACGTAAATTAATTGCATTTACGTTGGGTTCATAATCCAAAGTGGTAGCTAATTCAACAACAAGTTGTTTTGTTTTGGCAGATATATCCGGATGGTCTTTTAATGCCCTGGAAATAGTGGATATACTAAGCCCCAGTATTTCAGAAATCTTCTTTAAAGTAGTATTGGTCATATAGCAACAGCAATTGTATGTAAGCAGTAAAACTTTGCACAACAACCGTTTTCGCAAACAATTTCGCAAACGTTTGCAGCAAATTTATGGTTTTTACTGTGTATTTGATACATTAATCACTGTACTTTTATTTCGAAATTTTGGGTTTTTGTTAACTTCTTGTACAACTTGGTAGTTTGTATAGCTATAATATAATCGACCGGCAAGTTAAACAGGACTCTAAATTTCAAAATGCAGATAACTATTTTTTTCATTCCAAAAAACCAAACGATTATGCTTCTTGCTATTATGAGAAAAGCTGCTACGCTATTGCTGGCAGTAATCGGGTTTACAGCATTTGCCACTGCCCAAACAGTTACCGGCACTGTAACCGATACAAAAGGAGATCCTGTTTCAGGCATCTCTGTTACCGTAAAAGGAACTACAAAAGGTACATCTACCAATGCACAGGGTGTATTTACATTAGATGGTGTTGCTAATGGCGCCACATTGGTGTTTAGCGGATCTGGGTATACTTCCCAGTCGGTAAAAGTTAGCGGCACAGGAGCTGTTAATGTAAGTATCCAAACCAGCGTAAGTAACCTTAATGAAGTTGTGGTAGTAGGTTATGGTACTGCCCGTAAAAAAGATCTTACCGGTGCAGTGGGATCAGTAAAGGCCAAAGATTTTAACGGTGGCTTTGTTACCTCTCCCGATCAATTACTGCAAAACAAAGTATCCGGCTTAGAAATTACCAATAATAGTGGTCAGCCAGGTGTTGCTACTACTATTAAAATAAGAGGTAACAACTCAATACGTGCAGTAAACAATCCATTGTATGTTGTTGATGGTGTGCCTTTAGATGGCAGAACAGCCAGGCCAAGTGTTACACTTACGCAGGGGTTTGGTTCAACTCCTGAATCTAATCCGCTTTTATATATTAATCCCAATGATATTGCTCAAATAGATGTTTTAAAAGATGCATCTTCTGCAGCTATTTATGGTTCAAGAGGTGCAAACGGTGTAATTGTAATTACAACTAAAAAAGCTGCTTCTGGCGGCACCAAAGTAGAGTTTGGGACAAGTTTTGGTACATCGGCAGGGTATTTGAAAAAATATGAAATATTAAGTGCTGCTGAGTTTAGATCAGCATTAACAAAATATGGTGCGCCTGCTTCACTTGATAAAGGTGGGAATATTGATGCATTAGATGCAATTACCCAGAAAAATTTGTCAAGCGATTACAGTTTATCTTTAAGCTCAGGAAATGAAAACGGAAGATTCCGTGCTTCTTTCCTTGCATCAAGAGCAAGAGGCTTTCTTAAAAATTCAAACCTTGATAAATATTTAGGTTCTTTTGGAGGCCAGTATAAGTTTTTAGATAAAAAATTAAGCCTTGATTTTAATTTAAGGGTAGGTAGTACAAAAGAAGATATTACCAACGTAAGTAATACTGCCGATTCAAAAGGAAACCTGATAAGTTCTGCACTAAGCTGGAACCCAACTGAATCTTTTAAAGATAATGCAGGTAATTATGTTGTACCTGGAAATGGTTCCGGAAATCCGCTTGCTTTTGCTGATGCTTATTCAGACATTGCAAAAGTAAATTCAGTATTAGCCGATATTTCTGCTTCTTATAAATTAATGAATAATCTTGAGTACAAGTTTATGTTTGGTATTAACCAGGGTTCTGGCGAAAGAAATACAAATATTGACGGATGGCTTGGGGGATACAATGGTATTTCTGGTTTAGGTGTGGGTGCAAAATCTTATGCTAAACTAATTTCTAAAACAATTACCCATACTTTAAATTACAATACCAACCTGACATCTAAATTATCATTAAATGCTTTAGCAGGTTTTGAGTATTGGACAACTGATTATTCAGGGGGTACTTATTCTGCATCAGGATTTAATACCAACCTAACCGAAGCTACACGTATAAAAATTAAATACACCGATATATTGGCAAACGGAAATACACAGGGCTTACCAAGTGTATTTGTTAATCCCAGCACAGAGTTACAGTCTTATTTTGGCAGAGCTGTTTTAAACTATTCTGATAAATATCTGCTTACCGCTACAGTAAGGGCAGATGGATCTAGCAAATTTGGTAAGAATAACAAATATGGTTACTTCCCATCTGTTGCAGCAAAATGGAATATCAGCAGCGAAGACTTTATGAAAGGCAGTTCTTTGTTTACTAATTTAGCAATAAGAGCTTCATGGGGTCTTACTGGTAACCAGGAGTTTCCGGCAGGAGCCTCTCAGGAGCAATTTGGATTTAACTCATATAATTCTGCAGGGCAGTTTAACGTAGCTAACCCTGATCTGAGATGGGAGTCCACGAGATCTTACAACTTTGGTATAGACTATTCTATACTTAAAGGTAGAGTTTATGGTAGCTTTGATTATTACGACAAAAATACAACCGATATTCTTTTTCAAAGCACAGCTATTCAACCGGCTCCTGCTTCAATCTATTTCATCAACCTGCCTGCTAACTTAACAAATAAAGGTGTTGAATTTTCAGTTGGAGCAGCGGTTATAGATAAAGCAGATTTTGGAGTTGATGTAAACTTTAACATCGCTAATAATAAAAATAACCTTACCAACTTCTATGCAAAAGGAACTACTACGGCACTTCAGATTTTAACTGGTGAAATTAACGGACAAGGCGTATCAGGTACTTTATCTCAGATAATTACCAATAATCAACCAGTAAATCAGTTTTACCTTAAAAAATTCAATGGATTTGATGCAAGTGGTAATCAGTTAATTGGTGCTAATCCTGAATTTGCCGGAGACCCTAATCCACATACAGTTTATGGATTTGGTACAAGTGTAAGGTATAAGAAGCTTTCTCTTTCACTAAACGCAGGTGGAGCAGGAGGATTTATGATATATAATAACACTGCAACCAATATTACCAATCTTGCCGGTATTCTTGGTGGAAGAAACGTTGATTTGGCAGCATATAACTCTGCTGAAAAAACTGTTAGCTCTGCTGCAGCATCAACAAGATTCTTAGAAAAAGGAAACTATTTTAAATTACGTAATGCTACTGTACGTTATAATGTTGGAAACATAGGTAAATACCTGAAGGGTTTAACAGCGTTTGTTTCTGGAAGCAACCTTTTTGTAATAACCAAATTTACAGGGTTCGATCCTGAGGTTAATATCGATAAGAGCAGCAATAACTATCCTTCAAGAAGTATAGAATATGTTCCTTATCCAACACCAAGAACATTCTCGTTTGGTTTTAACGCATCATTATAATCCAAAAAATAAATTTATTGTTATGATACAAAATAAAAAAAATAAAATTTACGCCCTACTGCTTGTAGCAGCATTATCGGGGTGTACCAAACTCGATGAGGGTTTAAACAGTACACTTACCAATCAACAAACCGCCGATGCTTTAGGAGCTTCGGGTACAGGTTTATTATTAAAAACCGCTTATTCAGATTTAACCGGACCGTTTGGTGATGTAGGACAGTTAATTAATCTTACAGGTAATACATCTGATGAATCTTTAGTGCCAACAAGGGCTGGTGACTGGGACGATAATGGCGCCTGGAGGGTAATGCATAACCATACCTGGAATGCTGACTTAGGGTCTATTTTAGGCACTTTTAACAGCTTAAATAAAATCAACTTTGATGCTACCAATGTCTTGGCTTTTGGTCCTTCTGCCAGCCAGGCAGCAGAAGCAAGGTTTTTAAGAGCTTATGCGTTATATAATCTTCTTGATTTCTTTGGACAATACCCAATCAGAAACCCGGGGGATAACCTGTTAAATGCACCAGAAGTAAAAACAGGTACAGCTGCAGCCGATTTTATTATAAGTGAATTAAATGCAATATTGGCTACAATGCCGGCATCTAGTGCCAATGTAAATTATAAAGGAACAGCGGATGCTGCCAGGTTTTTATTAATGAGGTGTTATTTAAACAGGGGCGCATTTTCTAACAGGGCTACGCCAACTTTTGCTGATGCAGATATGCAACAGGTAATTACTTTAGGCAATGCAATAATCAGCTCTGGCAGGTATTCTTATACGCCTAACTTTTTTGACAATTTTACTGCAGACAATCAATCAAAAACAAAAGAAGCAATTTGGGCCTATGATAATACCAGTGGGGTTTCTGCAAACAATATGGATGTAAGATCTTTCTGGTACAGAACACTGCATTATAATTCTTTCGATTCTAAAGCGCCAAATGCCGGATGGAATGGTTTCTCCAGTATCTCTGAATTTTATAACACATTTGCTGTTAACGGTGCTACTGCCGCTCAAACTCCGGATGATACTTTATTAGACAGGAGGATTGGTGGAAGATTTCATGCAGGTGTAACAGATGTAGCAGGATCAGGTTTAAGGCCGGGATTATTAATTGGCCAGCAGTATGATCACCTAGGAAATAAAAAACATTACAGGGGTTGGGTAGCAGCGGATGGTCCTAATGCCAAATTGTTAAGTTTTAACCCTGTAATTGGTCCTGGGATGATAGAAAGTGTTCCGGGTTTACTGGAGGCAACTGGCATTCGTGTATTGAAATATTCTCCAGACTTTGCAAACTATGATGGTTCTGCAGGTAATGATGTAATTATCTTTAGATATCCTGATGTGGTGTTAATGGTTGCAGAAGCAATGATGAGAAAAGGTACACCGGATAATGCAGGTGCATTGGCAATGGTTAATGCATTAAGGGCAGCAAGGGGCGCTGTAGCTTTAACTACAATGACTTTAGTAACTGCAACAAATTACGCTCCTAATACATTATTGGCAGAAAGAGGAAGGGAATTGTATTGGGAATATGTAAGAAGAACTGATTTGATCCGCTTTGGTGTGTTCTTAAAACCATGGCCTTACAAACCAACTGATAATCCTAAATATTTGTTGTTCCCTATTCCTTCTCAGGCTTTGGCAGCAAATCCAAACTTAAAGCAAAATCCAGGCTACTAATAACAAAATTTAGTAACTGTTTTTATTATAATTTCGTAAAAGGTCATTGTTACAATGGCCTTTTACTTTTAATGTAACGCTAAGGCAACGATTATTATTACTGATGAAAAATTTCCTTCTTTTTTTATTTTGTCTTATCCTCTTTGCTTCCTGCAAAACTAAACCGGGTGCAACCAAACCTGTATTATTTGAATTAGTTAATAACACTGGTATCGATTTTAATAATATAGTTATTGATGATAGCCTGGAGAATGGTTTTTTATTCCGTAACTTTTATAATGGTAATGGTGTTGCAATTGGCGATATTAATAATGACGGACTTGCAGATGTGTTTATGACTTCCAATACCGGGGCCAATAAATTATATCTTAACAAAGGCAGCTTAAAGTTTGAAGATATTTCTGACAAAGCAGGCATAATTAAAGATGACAAATGGAATACCGGTGTGGTGTTTGCAGATGTTAATGCCGACGGATGGCTGGATATTTATGTTTGTACATCGGGCCGCATGGGTACTGGTACAAGAAAAAATAAATTATACCTCAATAATGGTCTTTCCCCTTCTCCAAATGGAGAGGGACGGGGTGAGGTTACATTTACAGAAGCGGCTGCAAAATTTGGCCTTGATATATCAGCCTATACTACCCAGGTAAACTTTTTTGATTACGATATGGATGGAGACCTGGATTGTTTTATGATAAACAACAGTCCTGTTCCAATTAATCAACTGGATTTTGCCAATAGAAGGGATATGCCGGATAGTTTATGGAAAATTCCTGATATGATTAAAGGTGGCGGCGATCATTTGTATAAAAATGAAAATGGTTTTTTTAAAGAAGTTACTACACAGGCAGGTATTCACGGTGGGCTGATAAGTTTTGGGCTCGGCGTTTCTGTTAGTGACATTAACAACGATGGGTGGCCCGACGTTTTTGTTTCAAACGATAGCTACGAAAGAGATTATTTATATATCAATCAAAAAAACGGCACTTTTAAAGATGAGATGGAACAATGGTTTCAGCATACCAGTTTCTCCTCAATGGGTGCCGATATTGCTGATATTAATAACGATGGCTATCTCGATTTATTTACTACCGATATGCTGCCCGGTGATGATTACAGGTTAAAAACTGTTGGGTCATTTGATAATATCAGTTTGTTCAATACTAAATTAAAATCAGGCTTTTATTACCAGTACACCAAAAACTGTTTGCAATTAAATAATAAAGATGGAAAGTTTATTGATATAGCCAGGTACAGTGGTGTTGCAGCAACAGACTGGAGCTGGGGTGCTTTAATATTTGATATGGATAACGATGGCTGGAATGATTTATACGTTTGTAATGGTGTGGCAAAAGATGTAACCAATCTTGACTTTATGGATTTTTTTGCAAACGATGTAAACCAGAAAATGGTACTTACCGGCAAAAAAGAATCGGTTGATAAAATTTTAAAGGAAATTCCTTTAACGCCCTTGCCTAATAAAGTGTATCGTAACGATAAAAATTTAAAATTTACAGATATAGGTAACGAATGGGGTTTTGCACAACCTACATTTTCAACCGGTGCTGCTTATGCAGATTTAGATAATGATGGCGATTTAGATTTGATTGTATGTAATCAAAATCAACCTGCCTATATTTATAAAAACAAATCGAGAGAACTTAATAAAAATAATTACATAGGATTTTCTTTAAATGGAGCAGCAAAAAATCCTTTTGCAATTGGAAGTAAAGTACAGTTGTTTATAGGTAGCCAGATACTTACTCAGGAATTAATTCCCAGCAGGGGTTTTCAATCATCGGTTGATTATAAATTGGTTTTTGGTTTGGGCAATGCTGCAAAAATAGATTCTGCAATAATTACCTGGCCAAACAGAAACACCACTACAATTAATTTACCTGAAATAAATAAGCTGCACCAGCTAAATCAAACACAGGTACAAACTATTCCCGAACTGGCAAAGACTGAACCAAAAGTTGCTGCTATTTTTTCAAAACAGGAAAGTAGTTTTGAAAAACACCAGGAGAATGAGTACGTAGATTTTTATAATGAACGGTTAACACCAAGAATTTTTTCGAGAGAAGGACCAAAAGCAGCAACTGCAGATGTGAACGGAGATGGGCTTACAGATATTTACATTGGAGGTGCCGAAGGAAAAATAGGCCAGCTTTATTTACAACGGACTAATGGGACATTTATAAAAAAGGAAGAGGAAGTTTTTAAACGTTTTTTTCAATTTGAAGATGTAGCGGTTTTGTTTTTTGATTATGACAGGGATAGTGATATGGATTTGCTTGTTTGCCCAGGAGGTAACAATCACCCAATGAATAGCGTGGAACTGCAACTGCGTTTATTTAATAATGATGGTAAAGGAAATTTTACGCTGGATACTAAGGCTTTTGCAAACATGAGTATGAATATTGCAGTAGCAATTGCTAACGATTTTAATAACGATGGCTTTCCTGATCTTTTTATTGGTGCAAGAAGTTATCCCGGTGTTTATGGTAAAGATCCGCAAAGTTATTTATTGGTAAATGATGGTAAGGGACATTTTACAGATATTGCCCAAACAAAAAATCCTGATATCGCTGCTTTAGGAATGGTAACAGGTGCTGTGTGGGAAGATGTTACAGGGGATAAACAAAAAGAATTAATTATTGCTGGCGAGTGGATGGCGCCCAGGATTTTTTCTTTTAACAAAGACAGGTTTATTGAAGTGAAAACAAGTATCAGCGATAAATTTGGCTGGTGGCAAACTGTTGCCGTTGCAGATGTAAATAATGATGGCAGGCAGGATTTGATTTTAGGAAACATCGGTGAGAATTTTTACCTGAACCCTGCTGCAAACAGCCCGGCAAAATTGTGGATGAACGATTATGATAAAAATGGCGACCTGGATAAAATAATGACCTATACCATTAATGGAAAGGATATGCCGGTGTTTTTAAAACGTGATGTACAGGACCAGTTGCCGGTATTAAAAAAAGAAAATTTAAAACATAGCGATTATGCTAACAAAACTGTACAAAATTTGTTTTCAAATGAAATGATCAGTACGTCTGTTGTAAAGCAATTTAATTATGCATCATCCTGCATAGCAATCAATGAAGGTAATGGTAAGTTTAGTTTAAAAGAGTTGCCTGTAATGACGCAGCTTTCCTGCATCAATGCTATACAGCCCATTGACGTAAATGGAGATGGATTTATTGACCTGGTAACAGGCGGAAATCAATCCGGCTTACTGCCACAGTTCGAAAAATTAGACGCAAGTTTTGGCGATGTTTTAATTAATAATGGTAAAGGTGAGTTTACCTGGCAGGAATCGAAAAAGACAGGATTAAATTTAAGAGGAGAGTTAAGGGATATTGTAACGATTAAAAAAACAACAGGTACTTACCTGCTGTTTTTACAAAACAATGAATTTCCCTTCTTGTATAAATTAAACGATAACGCAAAAAAGAAATAGTGCCTGAAAATTGTTTGTAGCGCAAAAGTATAAAGTGAAAAAGTATCAACTCAACATAATAATAATTGCAGCATTGGTTATCCTTTCCTGTAAAGAAAGGAATACTGCTCATCCTTTGTTTGAGTTGGTGAAAAACTCAGGGATAGCTTTTGTTAATGCCATTAATGATAATGACAGCATTAACATCCTTAACTACAGGAATTTTTATAATGGAGGCGGAGTGGCAGCTGGTGATATTAATAATGATGGCCTGGCAGATAATTTTTTTACTGCCAACCAGGGTAGTAATAAACTTTACTTAAATAAAGGCAACTTAAAATTTGAAGATATTAGTGTTAAAGCAGGGTTTACAGATAAACTACAGTTTAGTACAGGAGTTGTAATGGCAGATATTAATGCAGACGGCTGGCTGGATATTTTTGTATGCAATGCCGGCAGTATGCATAATGCTGCACTAAGAAGCAATCAACTATTTATAAATAACCATGACCTCACTTTTACCGAAAGTGCAGTAAAATACGGACTCAATGATTCTGGCTATACCACTCAGGTAAGTTTTTTCGATTATGATATGGACGGCGACCTGGATATGTTTAAAATTGATAACAGCCCGGTGCCGGTAAACAGTTTAGGTTATCCAAAACAACGTGACGTACCTGCAAATAAATGGAATGTGGCAGATTATTTAAAAGGAGGTGGCGATCATTTATACAGAAACGATAACGGCTATTTTACAGAAGTTACACAGCAGGCTGGCATACATGGTACATTAATGAGTTTTGGGCTTGGCGTAACCGTTGGTGATGTAAACGGAGATTATTATCCGGATGTTTTTGTGTCTAATGATTTTTTTGAACGGGATTATTTATACATTAATCAAAAAAACGGGACATTTAAAGATGAGTTGGAGCAAAGGGTGCAACACAATAGTTATGCATCTATGGGTGCCGATTTTGGAGATATCAATAATGATGGGGCCTCCGAAATATTTACCACCGATATGTTGCCTGCCGATGATTACCGCCTTAAAACAACCTTAAGCTTTGATGATATTGATCAATACAGGTTAAAAGAACGGAATGGATTTTTCCACCAGTTTTTACAGAATACGTTGCAACTTAACGACGGTAAAGGAAACTTTAAAGACATTGCCAATTACAGCGGCGTTAATGCAAGTGAATGGAGTTGGGGTGCATTGATGTTTGATGCAGATAATGACGGATTAAATGACCTGTATGTTTGTAATGGTATTTACCGGGATCTTACCAACCAGGATTTTTTAAGTTTCGATGCCAATGAAGTAAAAGAGAAAATGAAAGTAACCGGTGAGAAAAAACTTTCGGACCTGGTAAGCCGGATACCTTCCATTGCAGTGCCTAATAAAATGTACCGCAATCTGGGCAAACTTAAATTTTCTGATGAAGGGATGAACTGGGGATTTACAGAAAACTCATTTTCTAATGGCGCAGCTTATGCCGATTTGGATAATGATGGCGACCTGGACCTTGTAGTAAATAATGTAAATGAACCGGCTTTTCTTTTTAAAAATAACAGCAGGGAGCAAAATAAAAATAATTTTACCGGCATTGTATTAAAAGGGAAAGATAAAAATACATTTGCTGTTGGCAGTAAAATACTGGTGTATAAAGGCAACGAAATATTAAGCAGGGAAGTAATGCCAAGCAGGGGCTTTCAATCATCTGTTGATTATAAACAAAATATCGGAATTGGTAATGCTGCACAAATTGACTCCATAATTATTGTTTGGCCAGACCTTGCCTATACCAAAATAATTAACCCTGCTATAAATAAATATCTTTCTTATATACAGCCTAAGGACGGCACAAAAATTAAACCAACGTCGGAAATTGTAACTCCGCCATTATTTGAAAAAGTACAAACTGATTTTAACAAACATATTGATGATGATGTTACAGATTTTTATGCAGAACGTGGGATACCAAAAATGTTATCTCACGAGGGCCCCAAGGCTGCTGTTGCCGATATAAACGGAGATGGGTTGGATGATATTTATATTGGTGGAACAGTTGCCAGCCAGGGACAAATGTATATTCAAACAGCATCCGGCACATTTGTACAAAAAGAACAAGCCGTATTTAAACAATACACAGGTTTTGTTGACGGTGCTGTTTTGTTTTTTGATTGCGATAAGGATGGCGATAATGATTTACTGTTATGCTCTGGTGGCAATGCTGCATTACCTTTAAGCAGGGAGTTGCAGCATCGCTTGTTTATAAATGACGGCAAAGGAAATTTACAGATATCCACAACAGCTTTTCCTGCAAATAAAGATAATATTAGTACAGCTGTTGCAAATGATTTTGATGGAGATGGTGATATGGATCTTTTTGTTGGTGCAGGTTGTGTTACCGCAGTATACGGGATGACACCTTTAAGTCATATTTATATAAATGATGGCAAAGGTAATTTTAGCGATATGCCTGCAGACAGGTGTAAAGGTATCGCAGATGCAGGCATGGTTACTGCTGCAGTATGGGCAGATATAGATGGGGATAAAAAAAATGAATTGATTATTGTTGGGGAATGGATGAGCCCTAAAATATTTAAATATAATAACAACTCTTTTACTGCATTGCCAAATAACCTTACCAATAAAATGGGCTGGTGGCAAACTGTTGCAGTTGCTGATTTAAATGGAGATGGCAAACAGGATTTAATATTAGGAAACCTGGGAGAAAATTTTTACCTGAAACCCGGTAAAGATAACCCGGTGAAATTATTTTTAAACGACTTTGATAATAATAACCAGGTTGAAAAAATTATTACCCGTACTATTGATGGAAAAGACAAGCCGGTATTTATGAAAGGTGAGCTTGAGAGCCAGTTACCTATGCTAAAAAAACAAAATCTGCGTAATGTTGATTATGCAAAAAAATCGGTGCAGGAATTATTCAGTGCAGTGCAAATGGAAAAAGTTTTAATAAAACAGGTTAATTATTCATCTTCATGCATTGCGTATAATACCGGTAATGGCAATTTCACCATTCAGGATATGCCGCAGGGTATTCAGTTATCATCTGCAAAAACTATATTGCCGGTTGATGTTAATGCCGATGGTAAGCCTGATTTAATATTGGGAGGGAATGAGTTTGGTTTTCAGCCACAGCTGGGCAGGCTGGATGCAAGCCCTGGCGATGTGTTGTTAAATGATGGCAAAGGAAATTTTTCCATACTTAACCCGGGGATATCTGGTATTAACCTACAGGGCCAGGTTAGGGGTATTTGTTTGATAAAAAGTAAAGGGGTGGTAAACGTTTTGTTTTTACAAAATAATGAGTACCCGGTTCTTTATAAACTGAAAAAGCAAAAAAACACTAATTGATTTTTTGATGAGTAAAATTGCACAACATATTTTTCATTTGCTGTTAAGTGTTTTTTGTTTTTGTATAGGCTCATGTAAAAACGAAAACAAGACTGCTACGCCGGTTTTATTTGAAGTGCTGAAAGAAGATGCTACCGGTTTACATTTTAATAATACGTTAACCCCTACAGAAAATTTCAACATGTTTAATTACATGTATTTTTATAATGGTGCCGGGATTGGTACAGGCGATTTTAATAATGATGGACTGGCAGATTTATTCTTTGCATCAAACCAGGGCGATAATAAAATATACATCAACGAAGGAAAGCTGCATTTTAAAGATGTTACAGCTGCAGCAAATATTCCACAGGATAAAGGCTGGTCAACCGGGGTGTCGATTATAGATATTAACAATGATGGGCAGTTAGATATTTATATCTGTAAAGTTGGCCACTATCTTACCTTAAAAAGTAAAAACCAGCTATTGGTTTGTAAAGGAATTAAAAACGGAATACCTTTTTACAGTGATGAAGCACAACAATATGGCTTGGATTTTTCAGGCTTTAGTACACAGGCAGTTTTTTTTGATTACGATATGGATGGCGACCTGGATATGTATTTATTAAATCACTCCATTCATCAAAGCAGTTCATTTGCACCACGAAAAAATTTTAGTGATACTTACAGCGCACTTTCTGGCGACCGCTTATTCCGTAATGAGGGTAATATTTTTACAGATGTAACCAAACAGGGTAAAATAAATAGTTCCGAAATTGGATATGGGCTGGGTATTGCAGTTAGCGATATTAATTTAGATGGATGGCCGGACCTGTATATCGGAAACGATTTTCATGAAAACGATTACCTGTACATCAATCAAAAAAACGGCACATTTACCGACGAGAATAACCAGCGGTTGATGCACACCAGTAAATTTACAATGGGAGTGGATATTGCCGATGTAAATAATGATGGCTACCCCGAAATTATTTCTACTGATATGCTGGCAGCCGATCCCTATATTTTAAAAAGGTCTTTAGGCGATGATGATTACGATGTGTTCTTCAGTAAAATTGCATCGGGGTACAATTATCAATACTCAAGAAATAACCTGCAGTACAACAACAAAAATGGCATGTTCAGCGAAGCTGGCCTTTATGCCGGCATTGGAGCAACCGACTGGAGCTGGGCGCCACTTTGGATGGATTTTGATAATGATGGGCTGAAAGATTTATTTATTGCCAATGGTATTCCCAAACGCTTAAATGATATGGACTATATCAATTTTATTTACAATAATGAAATGCAGCAGCGGCTGCAGAACAATGATATGAAGGATAAGGATATGGCGCTGGTGAATAAATTTCCTGAAATAAAAATACCTAATAAGTTTTATCATAACAACAGCAATATGCAGTTTGCCGATATGGAAGCTGCAATAAAAAACAATGCTCCCACTTATTCAAATGGAGCCGTATATGCCGATTTTGACAATGATGGTGATCTGGATGTAGTGGTTAATAATACTAATGATGCGGCATTGTTATACGAGAATAAAGCTGCAAAAAAAGGGAGTAAAAATTTTGTAACAATAAAACTAACAGGTGCTGATAAAAATAAAAATGCTGTCGGGGCAAAAGTAATTTTATTTGCAGGCGATAAGATCGAAACATACGAAAAGAACCCGGTAAAAGGCTTTATGTCATCCATGGAAGTGCTTCTGCAGGTTGGTATTGGAACAAAGAAAATTGATTCGGCGTTTGTTGTGTGGCCCGATAATAGTTTTGAAAAAATTACGATTGACACTTTATCGCAACATCTTTCGGTTACTTATGAAAAGGGGCTTCCTCTTTTTAATTACGGTATTATTACAGATTTCAATAAAAATACCGGTAACCAGGTAACCAATATCTCTAAGCAAACCGGCTTAGCATACCTGCACAAGGAGAATATCTTTAATGAATTTGACAGAGAGCCTTTACTACCTCATATGGTATCTACAGAAGGGCCGGCATTGGCAGTAGCAGATATTAATAAAGACGGATTAGACGATGTGTTTATCGGTGCATCTAAAACTTTTCACAATGCAGTTTTTTTACAACAGCCAGATGGGAAATTTATTAAAACAGCGCAGCCTGAATTATTTAAAGACAGCATGTATGAAGATGTGGATGCTACGTGGGCAGATATAAATAACGATGGTAATATTGATTTAATAATTGCAACAGGCGGTAACGAATATTACGGTAAGGACGAACACTTATTGCCACGGATTTATTTAAATGACGGAAAAGCAAATTTTACAAAACTGCAAAATGCCTTTAATGACGGCTATGTAACAGCATCTTGTATTGCAGCAGATGATTTTAATGGGGATGGATTTATTGATTTGTTTTTAGGAGGAAGAACCGTGCCCTGGAACTTTGGTGAAATTCCACAATCCTGGTTATTACAAAATGATGGGACAGGAAAATTTACAGATGTTACTGATAAATATGCAGACGGGCTATCAAATGTTGGTATGGTTACCAATGCTGTTTGGGTTGATATTGATAAGGATAAAGATAATGACTTAATAGTAAGTTGCGAATGGGGTGGTATCACCGCATTTATAAACACAAAAGGAAATTTTACAAAAAAACAATTAACAGACAAAAATGGCTGGTGGAATTTTGTTTTGCCGGTAGATGCTGATAATGATGGCGACCTGGATTTAATTGCCGGAAATCTTGGCCTTAACAGCAGGTTGCAGGCTTCTAAAGAAGAGCCGGTACGTTTGTACTTTAATGACTTTGATGATAACGGAAAACATGAGCAGGTGCTTACTTATTACGTGCAACATAAGCAAATAACATTTTCCAATAAAGGTGAATTAGAAAAACAAATGCCGATTCTAAAGAAAAAATATATTTACGCAGCAGATTTTGCCAAAGCATCTTTCAGCGATATTTTTTCTGCAGCAAAAATTAATACTTCTGTTATT
Source organism: Ferruginibacter sp. (assembly GCA_017983695.1). Taxonomy (GTDB): domain Bacteria; phylum Bacteroidota; class Bacteroidia; order Chitinophagales; family Chitinophagaceae; genus Ferruginibacter. The sequence continues at coordinate 29,556 of JAGOAX010000012.1, read as the reverse complement.
TCAACAGCAGATTATTTTGCGAATGCAATACTGATCAACAACGGAAATTTAAATTTTACCACAGCTCCATTACCCTGGCAGGCACAGTTAACATCTTATCGTGATGCGTCGGTTGTAGATGCCAATAATGATAATTTACCCGATATTTTTTTAGCGGGTAACTATTATGGTAACAATATACATAATGGCAGGTACGATGCTGATTATGGTACTGTTTTAATTAATATGGGTAAAGGGAGTTTTAAATACCAGAATTTAAACGGCTTAATTTTAAAAGGCGAAGCAAGACATATAAGGCCAATAAAAATTGGCAATCAACCGGCTTATGTTGTTGCAAAAAATAATGATAGTGCAGCAGTGATAAAATTTATTAAAAAATAAATTTTACATAACTGGGCAATACACTTTAGTAACCCATTTACTGCTGTCGGGTTCCTTTGTTCTGTCGGTAATTAAAGAAAAGAAGGGAATAGCCGGAGCAACACGCTGGTAGTCCAACGAATATTTTATTATTTGCTCAAAAGCTGCCGTGGTAGTAGCTACACCGCCTTTAACTTCAGTTACTAAAATATTACCATCTGCAAGCATTCTTTTTTGAGCTATATCGCCTGTGCTTGGCAAGGCTTTGCTTATAGGTAATGCAACACGTACATTAAAAGTAATACTGTCTTTAGTATCTACATTAAGCATAGGGAAGCCGGCTTCTGTTACGTTATTAGCTGCAGCATGAATCCTTAATTTGTTTATTAGCGCATAAATAAATTTTGTATCGGGGTAGCCATTGCTATTAGCGCCGGTGGAAATTAAAACAGAGTCTGTTACCAAAGCCTTTTCTACTTTTATTCCATAAATGTTTTCTTCATTACTGTAAAAAGATTTCATTTTTAAAAGGATACTGTTCATATCGTCGTTTATTTTTTTTGCTTTTTGCCACGCAAAAAAACGTTTTACTGGGTTGTAGGAAGTAACCATTGAACCTACCCATGCAAGTTGGATAGAATCTGTTTTTAGAGAAATAATGTACAGCGATGTTTTCAGGTCTGTTTCATTATTAGTGATGGTTACCGGAGCCAGGGATATATTGTTGGCATAAATTTTATAGTAATATCCATTCAAAAAAAATTTTTCTTTAGCAGCGCCTTTACTTTCATCACCTGGCCACCATTTTTGTACATTATTGCTATCCAGTAACATCCGGTATAAACCTTGTTGGGTTACTTTAATACCAATATTGCTTTTAAGCGTTATAATATTTGGGATGAATATATATAGCGCAGCAAGTAATAACAATGCCAAAAACAATACGCCGAAGAGCCATTTTTTCATACAAGCTTTATAAATTTAATGTAGTGTAAAATTAAAGGATAGGTTTTACCATGTAGTTTTTATTTCCCAAAAATTCATATTGCTGAATTTGCTTTTACTGCCGGTATTAAAGAGTTCAATACCATTGTGGGTTTCGTTACTAAAAACCTGCGTTGTAAATACAGCCTCTCCACCATTAATAAAAATTTCAACTATGCTATTATCGAAATAAATATGTAGTTGTAATTTTTTGTTTTTAAGTGCAATGCTTTTTTCAAAGCGGTTTAGTTTCTTAAAATTTTCATTAAAGGAAATATAGCCTGTTTTGCTTCTGTCAACATAAAACAATTGCTTTGCAGCATCATATCCTATTTCAAAAAAATCGTCGCCTGCTTTAGCTAATTTAATGCCACAAATAGATGTGGAGGCCGGTTCAATAGAAAGTTCCATTTCAAACTGTGAGCTTTTTACAGGTAATAATTTATTTGCTGCTACCACCTCAGCACCGAGGTTGATGAATTGCTTGCGCAATGCGTTTACAGCCGGAACAGGTCTTTGCATCAATATCCAATTATTATTTATTTTTTTTACACTTAAATTTCTGGGTAAACTCATGGCGCTTTTCCAGGGAGTTGTTGGAATATCATTGGCATAGTTCCAATTGTTTACCCATCCAATAGCAGTAGGCAAAACTGTTGCTGGTAATTGGTTGTAGGCAATGGCAGCATAATAATCGGGTCCGTAGTCGGGCCGCAATATTTCTGTGGGTTTATTTTCATTTTTAAAACTTACCCCATCAAATTCGCCAACAAAATACTGCATTGATGCGTTTTGAGATGTTTGTAACAACCATTTCTTTTTACCCGGCATTCCTTCAACAGGTACTGGCGTAAGGTCGGGGCATTCCCACACATCGCTGGTATCACCAACAGGTCCAAAGTTGCTTAAGTGTTTCCATTCTCTTAAATTGGGTGATGAATAGAATTGTACCATATGCTCCACAGGCAGCATCAATGCCATTACCCAATACTTTTTTCCTTCGTGCCAAAATATTTTCGGGTCTCTAAAATCTTTTTTATGTAAATCCAAAACAGGGTTGCTGTTGTATTTTGTCCATGTAACACCAGCATCTAAACTGTAAGCAATATGCTGGCTTTGGTTTACATTTTCTATATGTGCTGTATAAACAGCCACCATTGGTACTTTGCCAGCCTTACCAAAACCGCTTGTGTTATTTTTATCAACCACACAAGTGCCGGAAAAAATCATAGTGTCTTTTTCTTCCGGTATGGCAATGGGTAAGTGCTTCCAATGTAATAAATCGGTACTGGTGGCGTGGCCCCATGTCATATGCCCCCAAACATTACCAAAAGGATTATGCTGGTAAAACAAATGATAGGTGCCGTTATTATATACCAATCCATTGGGGTCGTTACACCAATTGGTAGCCGGCGAAAAATGAAATTGTGGCCGGTATTTTTCGGTGTACAATTTTGTTTGCCCCTTAGTAATTAAGGAAACCAGCAGAAGGGAGATAAGAAAATATTTTTTCAGTTTCATGATATAATAATTAGGCACTTAATTTTTTTTCTAATTCTTCCAGCGAAACACCTTTTGTTTCCGGCATTTTAGTTACTACCCAAATTAATTGTAGCACCATCATTCCCGACAAAAATGCAAAGATGATCCATGGAGCATCTTTAAGAATGCCATCTGTATCGTCTAAAAAAATTGGTGTTATTAAAGTAATGATGGCCGCAAAAACCCAGTGCACACTGGCACCAAACGATTGGCCCATAGCACGTATTTTATTAGGGAAAATCTCTGAAAGAAAAACCCATATTACTGCACCCTGCCCAATGGCATGAGATGCGATGAAGAGCAATAAAAAGGTCATTAAAAAAGTTGGACTGGCACCGGTTTTAAAAGCATAGGCCACCATTGCAAGGCTGATGATATAACCTAAAGAACCAATTATCATCAATGTTTTTCTGCCCAGCCTGTCAATTAAATACAAGCCTACAAACGTAAAAATTAAATTGGTACCGCCAATTGCAATAGAATTCAATAATGATTCTTTTGCACCCAAACCGATCCTGGTTAAAATTTCCGGAGCATAATATAAAATAAAATTGATGCCGGATAGTTGATTAAAGAAGGCAATTAAAAATGCCAGCCAGATAATTTTGTTATGCTTAGGGCTAAAAAATACTGATGTATTACCGGAAGCAGCTTCATGCTTTTTACTTTCTATTATCAAAGCAATTTCTGCATCAATATTTTCTGCACCAATTTCCTCAAATACTTTTTTAGCACCATTTAAATCATCTTTTTTACTGATTAACCAGCGTGGACTTTCAGGAACCCCTAATACCATTACAGTGTAAATTAATGATGGTACTGCAAGTACACCCAGCATCCAGCGCCAGTCGTTAACGCCACCAACACCTTCTAAAAAATAATTGGATAAAAAGGCGATCAGAATTCCAAACACAATATTAAATTGATACAATGCTACTAATCTACCCCTTGTTTTTGCTGTAGATATTTCCGAAATATAAGTTGGTGCCACCACAGACGATACGCCAATGCCCACACCTCCCATAAATCTAAAAAAGGAAAACGTATAAGGATCTTGTGCAAAAGCAGAGCCAAATGCAGACACTGCAAATAAAATACCTATCCATAGCAATACCTTTTTGCGGCCAAAAATTTCGGTAGGTACACCACCAAAAATTGAACCTAGTACAGTACCCCATAACGCCATACTCATAATAAAAAAGCCATGAAAAAGAGGAGACGTATGCCACAAATCTTTTATAGGCTGGTTGGCACCGGATATTACCACCGTATCAAACCCAAAAATAAAACCAGCCAATGCTGCCACAATTGAATAGCGAAATAATTTGTTTTGGTTCATAAGCAAGTTTTAGAGCAGTTAAGATAAGAAAAGCAACGGCTATTTTACCGGTTACATTTTTTTTATGGAGATGCAAACGATTGCGGTTTAAAAAAATGCGGCTGAATCCATAATGAGAGGATTGGGTTCCGCAAAAACGTGGTTAACTTGTTGTTGTAATTTTACCTGTTTAAAATTGATATATGAAACGATTGCTTACTTGTTTTTGCCTTTTACTATTTACTTCAATTTGTTTTGCACAGGATGCATGGAAAATAACAGCATCCAATGTTGATACAAAAAATTATTACGGTGTAACTGTTGCTAATGGTATGATTGGTATTGTAAGCAGCCCCGAAGCATTTAAAGTAAAAGATGTTGTGCTTGCCGGTGCATACGATTTATATGGCAGGGGAAGAGTAAGTAATTTTTTGAAAAGTTTCAATCTCTTAAATATGTACATAGAGGTTGATGGTAAGAGATTAAGTAATGCAGACGCCACAGGTATGCAGCAACAATTAGATATGCAGCATGCCAGTTTCACTACATCCTTTAATTATAAAGATGTGGCAACTATTAGTTACACGTATTATGCTTTACGCCAGTTACCCTATTCTGTTTTGATGGATATTACCGTAACAGCAAAAAAAGATTTTAATTTAGGCAGTGCTTCACAAATGGAAGCGCCGGATGCATTAAAGGATGTACAGAATTATTATAACGAAATTGACAGACCGCATACCACGATAAGCCTGTTAACTTCTACAGCAAAAAGCCCGACAGGTAAATTATTAATGTGTGCCAGCAATGCATTTATTTTTAGTGAAATGCATGGTAGCGAACCGAGGGTAATACATGAAATGTGGGACAATAACATGCACCTGATGAAGTTTGCAAAAAAAATGAAAGCAGGAGAATCCTATCGTTACTCCATTGTAGGTTCGTCAATAACATCGGCGCACCATGATGATCCTTTGAACGAAGCAGAACGTCTTACCATCTTTGCAAAACTGCAGGGCAGAGATAGGCTGATTGAAATGCATAATAAAGCATGGGCTGCATTATGGAAAAGCGATATTATTATTGAAGGTGATGCACAAAGCCAGCAGGATGTACACAGCATGCTGTATCATTTATATTCTTTTGTAAGAGAAGGAGCATCAAATAGTCCGAGCCCGATGGGCTTAAGCGGCCTGGGATATAATGGCCATGTTTTTTGGGATACAGAATTGTGGATGTTTCCTGCTATTCTGCAATTGCACCCGGAGCTGGCAAAGAGTATGGTGGAATATCGTTTTGAAAGATTAGAAGCAGCTAAACGAAATGCGTTTGGCAAAGGCTACAAAGGAGCAATGTACCCATGGGAGAGTGCAGCAACAGGAGTGGAAGAAACACCGGTATGGGCATTGAGTGGCCCTTTTGAACATCATATTACGGCATGTGTTGGTATTGCCGCCTGGAATTATTATTGCGTAACACAGGATAAAAACTGGTTGAAAGAAAAAGGATGGCCCATCTTAAAAAATACAGCAGATTTTTGGGCAAGCCGGGTAGAAAGAAATGGCCCTAATCAATACGATATAAAAAATGTGGTGGCTGCGGATGAATGGGCCGAGAACGTAGATAACAATGCCTTTACCAACGCCGCAGCAAAAGCCAATTTAAAATACGCCAGCGAAGCAGCAAAAATTTTAGGTGTTGCAGCAGATGCCGATTGGATGAATGTGGCTAATAATATTCCGATTTTAAAAATGCCTGATGGTACTACCAGCGAACATGCGGCTTATAAAGGCGAAGGCATAAAACAGGCCGATGTAAATTTATTAGCTTACCCATTAAAAGAGATCACTGATCCAAAACAAATTAAAAAAGACTTGGATTATTATTCCGTTCGTGTGCCTGATGAAGGTACACCTGCAATGACGCAGGCCATCTTTGCATTATTGTATGCAAGAATTGGCGACAGCGAAAAAGCATTTCATTTTTTTAAGGATGCTTACGTGCCCAATCTTAATCCGCCATTTAATGTAATTGCCGAAACCAAGGGTGGTACCAATCCTTATTTTGCAACAGGGGCAGGGGGAATTTTGCAGGCTGTTTTAAATGGGTTTGGTGGATTAGAAATTACCCCTGCCGGTATTATTCAAATAAAAACCTCGTTGCCGAAACAATGGAAAAGCCTTACCATTACAGGCGTTGGGCCGTTACTTAAAACTTTTGTAGTAAAATAAATGGCCGGACCAGCCAGTTAAAAACTATAAAATCCAAATTGCAAACGGTTGCAGTAAAACGGGTAAAGAAAATTGGCCGAAACAATATAAAAAATCAATTATTATCCCTATTTTGCGTATCTGCTGATGAGAAAAATAGCCGCCATACTGCTTTTACTGGTATTTGTATTCAATTTATTTGGATACAGGTTGTATGTATCCTTCATGGTAAATAATATTGATCAGTCATTAGAAGCAGCTTTGGATCAAAATAATTATAATGACGATCAGCTCATCTCTATTAAAAAACCTATCAATCTTCCTTATTACAACAATACCAAAGATTTTGCAAGGGCTTATGGTGAAGTGGAACTGAACGGGGTGCATTACAAGTATGTAAAAAGCAGGATCTATAACGACTCTTTAGAAATGCTTTGCATTCCCAATACTTCTAAACAGCAGTTCCTGGAATCAAAAGATAAATTTACGGATGTGGTTTTCGATCTTCAAAAAGACGCAAATAAAAAATCTTCCAATTCCAATAAAGCATTTTCTTTTATAAAAATGCTGAGTGAGTTTGAACACCACGTTGATGTTGACCTTGCCCCTTCCTCTACTTTAGTTGCTTTAAAAAATACTTCTTATTACACTGCCAATTCCGGCGTTTTGCATAAGGCTACAATCGAGCAACCTCCCGATATCTTCAATAGTTAAACAGTTTAGACAGCTTGCTATTGAACGATACTTTTTATCGTTCACATTTATTTATTAAATTTTTGTATGAAAAAATTGTTTGCAGCTTTTGCTGTATTGATATTAATTTATTCCTGTACGAATGAACCTGTAAAACAAACTTATTTTACCGATGCCAATATTTACTGCAAAACAGTAAAGGAATTAAATGAAGTGGTAAAATTTGTTGGTTTTGCGCCAATTGTAGCATCGAGAAATTATACCTACGCAAATATTGCGGCGTATGAGTGCATTGCAGCCGGTTATCCAAACGAGTACAGTTCTTTGAATGGCCAGTTAAATGGGTTTAAGATTGATGTGAGCAGTTTTAAAAATCAGCAGATAGATTATGAATTTGCATCGCTGCTGGCATTTTGTAAACTTGGCGAGGCAGTTACTTTTCCGGAAGGTAGTATGAAAGAGTATGTAGCCGGTTTAAAAGACCTTGCAAAAAAAAGTGGCATGCCGCAGTCAATGTTTGATAACACTCTTGTATTTGCCGATTCGGTTTCAAAAAAAGTTTTAGCATGGAGCAAAAAAGATAACTATGCACAAACACGCAGTGCACCACGCTATACAGTAATTGATACACCAGGCCGCTGGGTGCCAACACCCCCGGCTTATGCAAGTGCATTGGAACCGCATTGGGATGAAATAAGAACCATGGTGATGGACAGTGCCGACCAGTTTATACCACCGCCACCTATTCCATTTAATGTAACCGATAAAAATGGGGCCTACTATAAGCAGGTAATGGCCAGTAAAAATGCCATAGATAGTTTAACGGATGAGCAAAAACATATTGCTGAATTCTGGGACGACCTGGGTGGTAAATTAAATGTGGTGGGGCATATTTCTTTTGTTACTAAAAAATTCTCTCCCCCCGGTCATTGGATGAATATAGTTGGTATTGCAGCACAAAAATCAAAAGCAAATTTTAGAAAAACTGTTGCAGCTTATACACTCACTTCAATTTGCATGTTCGATGCATTTATTCAGTGCTGGGACGAAAAATTCCGCAGTAATATGCCCAGACCCGAAACTATTATTAATAAATATATTGACCAGGATTGGAGGCCCTATTTACAAACACCACCATTTCCGGAATATACCTGCGGCCATAGCACAGTATCATCAGCATCGGCAGAGGCATTGACAAAAATGTTTGGCGATAATTTTAATTATACTGATACCAGCGAACTGGAATTTGGTATTGCCAACCGTTCATTCACTTCCTTCAGGCAGGCGGCTGATGAAAATAATATGGCAAGATTTTATGGCGGTATTCACTTTCACCCCAGTTGCCTGGTAAGTTCCGAATACGGAAAAAAAGTGGGCAGCTTTATTGTGGGTAAATTAAAATTAGAAAAGTAAAATTATTTTAAAAGACAAAACTATTTAACAATGAAACAATTATTTATATTAATAGCAATAATCACTATTGCACAATACAATGTAAAAGCACAGGGTTGTGTTGCTATTAAAAGCAATGGCGGCTATTGTTCATCAACCGGTCATGGTGCTGCAAACCAACCGTGGACATTAAGCATTAATCACCGCTACTTCAGATCATATAAACATTTTGTAGGTACCGAAGAACAAAAGCAAAGAACTGCTGCAGGTACCGAAGTGGTAAATTATGCACACACCACCGATTTTAATTTAAGCAAAACATTAAAGAAGGGATGGAGCGTTGCTATGGATGTCCCGATTATTGCAAACAACCGTTCTTCTTTGTATGAACATGGTGGCAAAAGCCGCCACAGTACGCAATCTTTTGGTTTAGGCGATATAAGGCTGGGTGCTTACAAATGGCTGGTAGACCCGATAAGAATGACAAAAGGAAATGTACAGGTAGGCTTAGGTTTAAAATTACCAACAGGCGATTATAGATACACCGACAAATTTTTTGTAAACGACAGTACAAATATTTTAGGCCCTGTAGATCAATCCATACAATTGGGTGATGGGGGACTTGGTTTTACAACAGAATTGAATGCCTATTATACCATCAGTAAAAATTTTAGTGCGTACGGTAATTTTTATTATTTAATAAATCCACGTGAGCAAAATGGTACATCAACAGCCAGAGGCGGTGTTCCTTCAGCAACTACTGTAAGATATGGCAGCGATGTAATGAGCGTACCGGATCAATACATGTTCAGGGCAGGACTTAATTACAATTATAAAACACTGACTCTTGCGGCAGGTATCAGGGAAGAATGTTTACCCTCAAGAGATTTGGTTGGTGGAAATAATGGTTTTCGCAGGCCGGGTTATATAGTTTCTTTTGAGCCCGGAGTTACCTATGGCTTTAAAAAATTCAGTGCATATGCTTATGTGCCTGTTGCATTAAAACGCAGCCGTACACAAAGCGAACCCGACAGGATAAGAACAAAACTTACCGGGGTATATGCACAAGGTGATGCAGCCTTTGCTGATTATGCCATTAATGTTGGACTGACTTTTAAATTTTAAAGAGGTAAATGTTGCAAAATCCGGCTGATAAAGTAATTTTTTATCAGCCGGATTTTTTTGATCAATAAGACAGGGTTTAATCACAGATAATATCAATATAAAACGGTATTAAAATAGTAACAATGTAATTTTTACTAAAACTTCATTAAATTTACTCTCTCCCTTACGAAACAACTTTTTCAAAAAGCTATATGATAAACATCAAAAAAACAAACAGGTATTTCAAGTCTCTTATTTTTATTTGCACAATACTATTTGCAAATACAGTAACAGCACAAAACGGCTTTACAAATTTGTGCAATGGAAAAAATTTAACCGGCTGGAAACAGTTAGGCGGCAATGCCACATATAAAGTAGAAGATGGTATTATTGTGGGTTACACAGTTGCCAATACGGGCAATACTTTTTTAACAACCGAAAAAGAATATGGTGATTTTGTTTTGGAACTGGATATTTATGTAGAAGATGAGGAAGGGAATTCCGGTGTGCAGACAAGAAGCCATTATGATGCTGCTGCAAATAATGGTAAAGGCAAAGTATATGGCAGGCAGTGCGAAGCTGACCCTACCTGGCGCAGGTGGAGTGGTGGCATTTACGATGAAGGCCGCAGAGACTGGTTGTATCCCATGCAATTAAATGCCGCAGCACAGCATGCATTTAAAAAAGGCGTATATAATCATTACAAAATTGAATGTATTGGCAACGAAATGAAAACATGGGTTAATGGTATTGCGGCGGCTTACGTTGTTGATACGGTTGATTCAAAAGGATTCATTGGGTTACAGGTTCATGCCATCGGCGATCCCACACATGCAGGTAAAAAAGTGTGCTTTAAAAATATCCTTATTAAAACAACCGGTATAAAACCAACACCATTTCCGGCAAATGTGTATGTGGCCAACCTGGTTCCTAATTTTTTAACAGCCTATGAGAAAAAAGATGGCTGGAAATTATTGTTTGATGGTAAAACAAATAATGGTTGGATAAGTACAAAGGGAAATAATTTTCCTGCAAACGGATGGAACATCAGCAATGGTAATATATCTGTGCTTTCTTCTGAAGGTAAAGAATCTACCAATGGCGGCGATATCATTACAAAAGATCAGTACACCGCTTTTGATCTTTCTTTCGAATTTAAATTAACTCCCGGTGCCAACAGTGGTGTAAAATATTTTGTAACGCTGGAGGAAAAAGCATTTGGTTCAGCCATTGGTTTAGAATACCAGGTGCTGGACGATACATTACACCCGGATGCAAAATTGGGAAGAGATGGTAACAGAACAATGGCTTCTTTATATGATTTGATGAAAGCAGATAAACAAAAACGGTTTTTACGCCCCATTGGTGCATGGAACTGTGGCAGGCTGGTAGTGTATCCCAATAATAAAGTAGAGCATTATTTAAATGGCGTAAAAGTATTGGAGTATATCCGTGGTTCAAAACAATTCCGTGACCTGGTTGCCATAAGTAAATACGTGGTATGGAAAAATTTTGGCGAAGCTTACAAAGGCCATATCCTTTTACAGGATCATGGTAACGAAGTGTCGTATCGAAGTATAAAAATTAAGCAACTTTAATAATGAAAAATGAACGATGTCGGCATTCTAAAAATGTTGTTGTAAATAATTTACTCATAATTTATAATTCATAACTCATCACTCATAATTAATAACTCTCATCATGTCATCAAGAAGAAAATTCATCCAGCAATCTGCTCTGGCTGCAGCCGGTACTTACCTTGGCGCTTTGGGTTTCAGCGCAAAAAGTTACGGCAATATTTTAGGCGCTAATGACCGTGTAAGGGTTGGCGCCATTGGTTTTTCAGACAGGTTCAGGCAAACACTGTTCCCCTGCTTTTTAAATCATTATAAAGAACTGAATTTTGATTTTGTTGCCGTATCTGATATTTGGAAAGTACGCCGGGAAGAAGGGCAGTCCTTTTTAAAAAATGCGATGGGGCATGATGTAAAAGCCTGCATTAACAATGATGAATTATACAACACTAAAGATATTGATGCGGTAATAATTGCCACAGCCGATTTTCAACATGCGCTGCATTGCATTGAAGCCATGAAGGCAAAAAAAGATGCGTATGTAGAAAAACCTTTTGCCGAAACTATGGATGATAATATTGCAGCACTCAAAGCTGTTAAAGCTTCCAGCCAGATTGTGCAGATAGGCTCACAAAGAAGAAGCGGAGGTAATTATAAAGCCGCTGCCGATTTTGTTCAACAGGGAAAGTTTGGTGCTATTACCATGGTGGAATTAACCTGGAATGTAAACCAACCCGGCCGCTGGCGCAGGCCTGGTCTTGTTGCTAAATGTAAAGAAGAAGATACCGACTGGAAACGCTTTTTACTAAACCGCCCTTTTGAGAAATGGGATGCCCGTAAATATTTAGAGTATCGTTTGTTCTGGCCTTATTCATCCGGTATGCCCGGCCAATGGATGAGCCATCAAATTGATACCGTGCATTGGTTCAGCGGACTGGAGCACCCACGCAGTGTGGTGGCCAATGGCGGCATTTATATGTGGAAAGATGGCCGTAAAAACTGGGATACCACCATGGCAGTTTTTGAGTATGGACCGCAAAATGATATGAGCAGCGGCTTCCAGGTTTCTTTTGCATCACGTATGCATAATGGAGATGAAAACCCTTCTGAAATTTATTATGCCAATGGCGGTGAATTAAATTTAATTACCAATAAAGTTTCTCCCAAAGGTGGTTTAAGTGAAAGAATGGCTGCACAAATGGGTATGAAGGCAAACCTGTTGCCTGAATTATCACTTACAGAAAAAGTGGAAAAAGTAGCAGCATCTGCCAATACCGGCGCCGATAATTTAACCAGCAGCCACATGCGTAACTGGATGGAATGCATCCGCAGCCGCCAACAACCCAATGCACCTGTTGAAGCTGGCTACAATCATTCTATTGCTACTATTATGACGAATGCTGCAGTGCGTACTGGCGGCAAAGCCACCTTTAATGAAAAAACGCAGCAGGTAATGGTGGGAGGAAAAGTGTTTAAATATTGATTATAGTTGCAGTTATTTTCGGTACCATATAAGAGATAATCAACCATACAAAAGCCCTAAATAAAAAAGCCTTTCAAAATTTTGAAAGGCTTTTTTTGTACCACGTACGGGATTCGAACCCGTGATTCCTCCGTGAAAGGGAGGCGTCTTAAAATGATAGGAGAGCATATGATTTTGCGTTGGAGAAAAAGACAAATACGTCTTACTTTTTTGTATTATACAATCCAGAAAATACAAAAGAAAAAATCTCATGCAGCAAAAAGAAAATGGCATAGTATGATTAGTTGGCTTTAAAAATGGATAAAATAAAACCTATTGAAAGGTTTTGCCTTTTAGTTAAGGTAATTTAAAATGTCTTAAAATAAATAAAATGTATAATTTAAAAAAAAAATCTATATTATTGTATTGAAACTTTGCTTATGGAATTTAAAAACATGGGATTATTTGTTGGATTAATCTCTCAGCCCTATAAAACAACTACAAAAGAATCCATTAGTTACTTCGATTTATTATTCGAAAATTATAAGAAAAAGATCGACGAGGTTAGCGAAGAAGATATTAATCCTGCCTTGTATAAACCACAGTATTATTTTTTGCTGGGACACTTTGATTTGGCCACAATTGCCTTAGTGGATGATTTTGTTTTCGGTCAACAGAAATTCAAGCCTTTTTCGGAGGTTACACTATATTACCCAAAAAGGAGAGAGGAAAACAAAAAGGAAGAATATTATCATTTTAATTACCAGGTTAATAATACAACGATAATAGATGCTAATATTGAAGATATCAGGAGCAGTAAAAAATTTATGCTCTTTTCGCAATTAAAGATAAAAAGTAGCTTACTTATTTCAGATAACATAGAAGCTGAAATAATAAAAGAAACTGAATTTTTTACTCGTGTAGCGAAATTAATAAATGGTAAATTAGAGAAGACTAACAAGGCTAGCAAGGAGGTGGAGTATATCTTATCAAGATCAGTAGGGTGGAGTGAATTTGACCTAATATTATTTTCAGACGATGCAAAAAAATTAAACCAAACTTTCTTATTAATTCGTGAATTTGTTTGTACACCAGACTTTTTTCGTGGGAACAGTTTTTATGAAATTTTATGTGGAAAAAATAGTGTTCCACTTTTTTCTTTTACATATTCTTACTTGGGTATCTCAAATAATGCAAGTGAGGGTGAAAGAGTAGACTTACTAAAAAATTTAAACCTAATCACAAAATTTTATCTTAAACCGGGGTCATTAAATGCTTTTGCTAAAGACAGTGACTCGTTCATTCTTGGAAGTGGAGATCTGATAAAAGGCGACATCAATAAAACAGACATACCTGAAACTTTGGCTATAAGAGATTTTGAAAGAGAACACTTTATCCGAAAAACAAATTCTATTGCCTATTTTGAATTGGATAAAAGTGAATTCGAGGAAGCAGATTATAAATCTTTAAACATAGAACAAATAGCAGAGCATTTAGGAGTTGCCAAGTACATAAATTTTGTTGATCATATTCTGCTGCAACTCAAAGTAGAAAAGAATTTAAGGATCAGGATACTTAAGATGCTAAATAACTTCCATGATGCAATAACCGATAGCCTGCTCTATATTTATTTTATTGAGCTACATCCTTTAATAACTTCAATTATACGGTATATAAGTTTTCTTGATGAAAAATATTCCAGTAATATATTGATATTTACCTTGGAAGAAATTCAAAATAAACTTACAGAGTTTACTGATATATTCGAACATTCTTACAGGTCAAGAATGCAGCATAGTAGCAGAACACTTGACCTTACGGATACCACATTGGAATATAATGGTGGTATACAGCAATTATTATCTGCTTATGATATCCTGTTTAAACAAATAAGGCAATACTTGCGGTATTATAATTCAGAATACGAAGGTGCCAGTAATTATACATTAGAAGACTGTACTTCTACAACTTATATTACTTCAAGTTCGGGGATTACTTCTAACAGATTAGCATTACGTGTAAATTATATTTACTTAGCACAGCCTGAATTTTTTATTGCAACGCTGGGGAAAGAAGCTCTTAACGGTATTATTGATCAAAAATTTCATTTAACAAATAGTGGAAGTTCTCCTTTATCGCTGAAAGATGTATACGATTTTGTAAAGAATAAACCTAAGTTTGAATTACCTACAGAATTAATTAGTATAACCGAAAAAGACCCTAGCTTAATAGAATTTTACAAAATAAAAAAGTTTTTTTCGCTATTAAATCTTAATGAAACCCAAGTGATAAATAAGATAAAGAAACACTTGTTGAATGAAATTCAAAAACTTTCTACATTAACCACTCATCAAAAATGGGAATACTGGGAATTTGTTACCTTATTAAATCATCGCTTTTTTGAATACCTGGTATATGATTACTTGAATGTATATTATTTTTATAAAAATGATTACGAGTTATACTTTTTTTGGTGCTGGAATTTGTTTTTTCAAGAGAGGATGCATTACGAAACAGACGGATTGCTAAAATCAGATTACTTTAATAGGTTACTATTAAGGTGCTTGTTTTTGATCGATACCATTGAAGATAAAAAGCGTCAGGAAGATGCAAAGAGTTATTGTATTGGTATTATTAAAAAATATACAATTGCTGCTGAATTGTACAAAATACATGGAGAGAATATTCAAGACTTTTTTGACCTGTTAACTAATAATGCAAAAGACCTGAAGACTAGTCCTTGCAATGAAATTTTTCATTTTTCTTACTTTAAAAATTACTTAAAACACCACAATTCGATTGAATGGGTAAGATTAATAAAATTTCAAGACGTCGATTTAAACATTATACAAAAACAAATGCTTGAGTTTTTAAAGGCTTCAAAAGATGCATCTGGAAAAAATGAACATATAATTTATAGGGATCTTAGCACCGGTAAAGTGCTAAAAAATATAAAAAATGGAAAAATTAAAGACGGGCTTTATTTTGATAGTGCAGGTGGTTTGTTTCTAACCGGTAAGGAACGTGCTAAATACTTTACAAGAAGAGATGATTTAATGTCTTTTTTAATTAATAACAGTAATAAGTTTAAATATAATTATCTAGTTAAAATTTTCAAAAAAAAATGAAGACTGAATTTAAAATATTGCATTTATCTGATATTCATTTACACAATTGTGAATCAAAAAAGCTAGGAGATGAAAGGGGGAATAGGCAAGATACGGTTAATAGTTTTTTAGATTTAACAAAAGATAAAAAATATGATCTGGTTGCAATTACCGGAGATTTTTTTGATGGCCCATTCATTAATAATATGGATTTCAACGAGTGCATGAAATTTGCACAATTTTTCTTTGATAAAATACAAGAGTTGGCAAAAAAAGGGGCAACAATAGTTATGTGCTTTGGAAATCATGACTTAAAGTTGTATTATAAAGTAGATAAAGAAGAATTGTTTAAATACACTGCTAATAATGATTTAGATGAGTTCTTTGTACATCTGGAAAATGAAAGAGAAAAGGAAAAGGAAAGATTAAAAGAGAAATACCCCACTCGTTCAAATGATAAACTTTTTTGGTTTCGGGATTTTATTCAAAAGTTTATTAATGATGGGGCTTTTGTTTCTGGAAAATATGATTTGAAAAATATTGAAAACCTGTTGTTTTATAATTTCCAACAACAATGCCCTGCCATAAATCAAATGTGCGATTCGGAATATAAAACCTTTGGGGTGCATTACTTTGAAAACAATAATATAGCAGTAGCTTATTTAAACTCATCATGGCAAAATATAGCATCTGATCTTTTGGATGGTAAAATATCTTTGGGCAGATTTCAAGTTAATTATATAAAAGATAAATTAGATAAGATTAAAGCGGCTAAACCTAGCCGAAATATATACGTACTAACATTGATGCATAATGCTTTTAATAGTTTACGTTACGAGGATGTACATAGTTCATCTGATACACCTTCATTGATTTCAACGGTAACCGAATTCTCTGATCTTATTTTGTGTGGGCATGAACATGGTGAATTACCACCGTCTTTAATACACTTAGAGTCTTACCAATTAAAAACAGGCGGGTTACTGAATTATGAAAAAAACCAGCTTGGTACAAATAAGATCAAAAATTCCTTCTCAGAAATTACCCTAGATTTTGAAAAAAGAGAACTCAAAAGAGAATTATTTGTCTTTGACGAAAGTAAAAAAATATTCTCCAACCAAAATAAAGACAATTTTATTTCGTTATTGAACAACTGCATGGAGTTCGAGCTCTTTCCAAAAATTGGCAAAGAGTACATTATTAATCAGCAACGTTCTATTGAAGAGTACTTTCAATTTATGAAAGAATTTGATTATCCTTATCAAGGTCTTGGAGATAAGATGTTGATAAAAGGGATTAGACAGAAAATAACAGAATGCCAAGTTTATTACGATTTTTTTAATGAAAAGGAAAAAATACGGCACGAAATCATTAAAAATAAAGTAAGTAAAACCATAGATAGCATATACACAAAAAATACTGAAAAGGCAAGCGAAAATGCAAAAAGTTGATAAAATTTAGTAACTTAAGAGATTTTTTAAATATTTGGCATAAAATTGAGTATTTTTAATTATTAAGTTATGGCAAGCAAAAAGTACAATATGGAAAATAACATTTGGTTACTCCCCGAGAGTAATATTCTATTGAACGTGGTTAATGATTTTCTTAAAGAAAATCCCTCCAAAAATTACACACAAGAACAGTTTAAAAATAATCTCGAAGAATTCGTAACATGCAATAGAAATTTTATTGCGGCCGTAAACTTCGATTGGAAATATAAGGAACAGTATAACTTTGATTTAGTTGAGAGAAGTAATACATCAAACTTTATTTCTGTAATAGATGAGTTGGTTAAGAAGCCAGAAAATAGTTATGATTTAAATGTAGTTATTACTTATCTTTTATTTAATATGAATAATAAATCTTTAGATGTTGCTAGAATTAAAGAGTCAGACCTATCAGAATCTACAAGGGGAATGTATGATGTATCTAAAGTTGATAAAACAGAATTGTTTTTTTTATAACCTCAACCATCAACAATTCTCAAATTGTAGCATTATTTCCCCGATTTTTTTAACAGATATTAAAAAGTAAGAAGCGAAAATAATAAAAAAGAAAAGCCTTTCACTTGAAAGGCTTTTTTTCTAGTACCACGTACGGGATTCGAACCCGTGATTCCTCCGTGAAAGGGAGGCGTCTTAACCCCTTGACCAACGCGGCAGCTTTTATTAAAGGACGGCAAAGATAATACCTGTGCGTTTTGCTGCCAAATATTTTAAACAAATTAGCAGAAAACGTTTGCAGTAGATAAAATATCATTTATTCACAATACCAGTAAGTTCAAAATAATTGGCTGATATATCTTTCACAAGCAGTAATTTTGCCATCTCAAATTTTAAACTTCAAAATTTTGTTATGAGTACAGTAAAAGTTGCAATCAATGGTTTTGGACGTATTGGCCGTTTGGTATTCCGCCAGATTTATAACATGCAGGGCATCGATGTAGTTGCCATTAACGACTTAACCAGTCCTGAGGTACTGGCACATTTATTAAAGTATGATAGCGCACAGGGCCGTTTCAGCCAAAATGTAACTCATACCGACAACTCCATTGTAGTTGACGGGCACGAAGTGAAAATATACGCTCAAAAAGATCCGGCTCAAATTCCATGGGGCAGCCATGGTGTTGATGTGGTTATTGAAAGCACAGGATTTTTTACCGATGCTGAAAAAGCCAAAGCTCATATTACTGCAGGTGCAAAACGTGTGGTAATATCTGCACCAGCCACCGGCGATTTAAAAACGGTAGTATTTAATGTAAACCATGCAATACTTGATGGTAGCGAAACAATCATCAGTTGTGCAAGTTGCACTACCAACTGTTTGGCACCAATGGCAAAAGTATTAGACGAAAAGTATGGTATCATCACCGGTTTAATGAGCACTATTCATGCGTATACCAACGATCAGAACACTTTAGATGCACCGCATCCAAAAGGTGATTTACGCAGGGCAAGAGCCGCTGCACAAAATATTGTACCTAACAGTACAGGTGCTGCAAAAGCAATCGGACTGGTTTTGCCTAACTTAAAAGGTAAATTAGATGGCGGCGCACAAAGGGTGCCTGTAATTACCGGTAGCGTAACTGAATTATACAGTGTTTTAGGTAAAGATGTAACTGCAGAAGAAGTGAATGCTGCGATGAAAGCCGCCGCTAACGAAAGTTTTGGTTACAACGAAGATGAAATTGTGAGCAGCGATGTTATCGGTATTACTTACGGAAGTTTATTTGATGCCACCCAAACAAGGGTAATTAAAACAGGCGACAAACAATTGGTAAAAACTGTTAGCTGGTACGATAATGAAATGAGTTATGTATCTCAACTGGTACGTACGGTTCATTTTTTTGCAGGCTTGATTAAGTAATATTTTTTTCTTCGCCTTCGGCGGAAGAAAAAATATTTGTGACAAGCATTTGTTCAACGGTCGACTTTATTGGCGTCGCACTCTTGTACATTAGTTCTTTGTTCAACGAATTAAATTCAAAGCTTCTTCATTTGTAAGAAGCTTTGTTTATTTTATAACCTTTAAAATTAAGTTCCCCTTTAGGGGACAGGGGCACTATGAGCAAATTCTCCAACCACAATTTCTCCGGTCAAAAAGCTTTGGTACGTGTTGACTTCAACGTTCCTTTAGATGAAAATTTCAACATCACAGACGATACAAGAATGTCTGCTACCATCCCAACCATAAAAAAAATATTGGCCGATGGCGGCAAAGTAATTTTAATGAGTCACTTCGGCAGGCCAAAAGGCGGGCCGGAAGATAAATACTCTTTAAAGCATTTGGTAAAACATTTATATGCTTTGCTAAATCCTGCAGGTACTTCCCAAGACGCAACTACAAATGTTTTCTTTGCAGATGATTGTATTGGCGAACAGGCACATCTTACATCATCTATGTTACGCAGCGGCGAAGTATTGTTATTGGAAAATCTCCGTTTTTATAAGGAAGAAGAAAAAGGCGATGAAGCCTTTGCAGAAAAATTAGCTAAGCTGGGGGATGTTTATGTAAATGATGCCTTTGGTACAGCACACAGGGCGCATGCATCTACAGCAGTAATTGCAAAATTCTTTGCTGCCGAAAAAAAGATGTTTGGTTTATTAATGGAAGGAGAAGTGCTGAGCGCTGAAAAAGTATTACACAATTCACAAAAACCTTTTACAGCAATTATTGGCGGTGCAAAAGTATCCGACAAAATACTGATCATCGAAAATTTACTGGAAAGAGCGACCGATATAATTATTGGTGGCGGTATGGCGTATACATTTTTAAAAGCACGGGGAGGAAAGATAGGGAGTTCGCTTTGCGAAGACGACCGTTTACAAACGGCACTTGAAATTTTAGAAAAAGCCAAACAAAAAAATGTCAGCATTCATTTGCCCGAAGATTCTGTTATTGCCGATAAGTTTGATGCCAATGCCAATACCGATATTCGCCCAAGCGATGCTATACCTGATGGCTGGATGGGATTGGATATTGGGCCAAAAGCCGTTGGTATTTTCAGTGAGGTGATCGGCAATTCAAAAACAATTTTGTGGAATGGCCCGATGGGGGTTTTTGAAATGGAAAAATTTGCGAACGGAACCAAATCTGTTGCGCTGGCTGTAGCAGCAGCAACTGCCAAAGGAGCTTTTAGCCTTGTTGGCGGCGGCGATAGTGTAGCAGCGGTAAACCAGTTTGATCTTGCAGATAAAGTAAGTTATGTAAGTACCGGCGGTGGTGCCATGCTGGAATATTTTGAAGGCAAAGTGTTGCCGGGTATTGCGGCTATTAAATCATAATAAATTCTTAAAGTCTCCTTAAAAAAGGAGACTTTTTTTATTGCTTAGGTTACCTTACCATTTAAAAAGAATTAATCTTTAGGTATTTAAATTAGTATTAATTTTATCACCTTAACTAAAAAATAAAAACATGAAACGTTCAGGTTTAATAATTCTTGCAATTATTGCCGTATTGGTAATCTGGGGCATCAGCACTCAAAGAGGTTTGGTGGGCCAGGATGAAAATGTAAAAAAATCATGGAACAATGTGCAAAGCGAATATCAAAAACGCTCTGACCTTGTCGGACAGTTGGTAGAAACTGTTAAAGGCGTTGCTAATTTTGAACAGAAAACATTAACGGATGTAATTAATGCCCGTTCAAAAGCAACTTCCATCAACGTAAATGCCAACGATCTTTCTCCGGAGAAAGTTGCTGAATTTCAAAAAGCACAGGAAGAATTAAAAGGCTCATTAAGCCGTTTGCTGGTAGTTGCAGAACAATATCCGCAATTAAAAGCAACCGAAAGCTTTATGAAATTACAAGGCCAGCTTGAAGGAATTGAGAATGATGTAAAAACTTCGAGAAATGCATTTAACGAAGCAATAAATACTTATAATGTAAAGGTTCGTTCTTTTCCGGGTAATCTTATTGCAGGTATGCTGGGCTTTAAAGCTAAAGAAGGATTTAAAGCAGATGCCGGAACAGAAAAAGCTCCTCCAGTTAAGTTTTAATAACAATGGCAAATAAACCGGGCAAAACATTTAGGTTAGCAGCGCTGATAATTATTGCGCTGTTAGCCATTTTTTTTTATACCAGTTACAACTCGCTGGTGCGTAAACAGGAGCAGGTAACTAAAGCCTGGAACAATGTGCAGAGTGATTACCAGCGCAGGGTGGACCTGGTTCCCAATCTTGTTTCAACAGTAAAGCAATCATCAGAATACGAAAAAGATGTTTTGGTTAAGTTAACAGAAGCCAGGGCAAAAGCTGCAGCAGTAAATGTAAGCGGCGATGCCAGCTACGAAAATTATAAAAAAACAGAAGCAGCAAACAGTGAAGTGGCAATAGCAGCAAACCGGGTTATTGCGGTAATAGAAAAATATCCCGATGTAAAAACTACAACAGGTTTTTTAAGATTGCTCGATCAGTTGGAAGGAACAGAACGCAGGATAAAATTTTCGAGAAAAGATTTTAACGAAGCGGTGATGGGTTATAATAAAGCTGTACGTTCTTTCCCGGCCAGTATAGCAGCAAAATTATTTGGCTTTAAAATTAAAGAGGGTTTTACAGCAGGTATGGGTACAGATAAAGCTGCTGAAATAAATTTTACAAAATAAAAAACTGTGGCACTATTTCCTTTTTTTAAAAAGAAAAAATTATTATCGGCTGCCGATGAAGAGCAGGTTGTTACTGCCATACGTGCCGCTGAAAAATATACCAGTGGCGAAGTAAGGGTGTATGTAGAAAGCCATTGCCGCTTTGTTGACCCGGTTGACAGAGCTATAGAAATTTTCTTTGGATTAAAAATGAATAATACAGATGAACACAATGGAGTATTGCTTTATGTGGCGTTAAAAGACCGACAGTTGGCAATATATGGTGATGAGGGCATACATGCAAGGGTAGGAAAGGAGTTTTGGCAAAATGCAGTACAACAAATGTTGCAGGAAATAAAAAAAGAAAACCACATCACAGGAATTTGCAATGCTATTACAATGATAGGGCAAACATTGCAAAAAGAATTTCCTTACGAGCCTAACGATGATAAAAACGAATTGCCGGATGAAATTGTATTTGGCAAGTAATTAAAACTGTAATGAAATTTATAAAACATATTTTTTTATTGCTGCTGGCGTTTGTTTCTGTACAAACATTTGCACAGGATTTTCCGCCAAAAGCAAATCCGCCAAAACTGGTGAATGATTACCTGAAGCTGTTAACACGTGATCAGGAACAGGCGCTTGAACAAAAACTGGTTGACTTTGATAAACGTACCTCTACACAAATAACCATTGTAACCATAGATGATATTAAAGGAATGGACGCCGGAGATTATGCAGTTGCGCTTGGTAAAAATTGGGGTGTTGGAAATGCCAACTTTGATAACGGGGTTGTTTTTTTAGTTTACCGAAGTAAGGATAATACAAAGCGGAAAGTTTTTATTGCTTCGGGAATTGGACTGGAAGGTGTATTACCAGACTATACCTGTTCGGAAATTGTAAACAACGAAGTAATACCTTATTTAAAAGGCGGTGATTTTTACCGGGCATTTGAAAATGGAACCACTGCAATAATAAAAGCAACAGAAGGAAAATATGCAGCGCCTAAAGGTTATGGCAAAGGAAAAATAGGTTCTTCTGTATTTAAAATAATTTTCATCATTATACTGGTTATAGTTTTTCTTTCAATAAGTTCAAGAGGTGGCGGCGGCGGTTCTTATATGAGCCGCAGGGGATACAGAGGCTTTGCAGGCCCAACTATTTGGTGGGGCGGCGGTGGTAGCGGCGGTTGGGGTGGTGGAGGAAGTTCCGGCGGCGGAGGTGGTGGATTTGGGGGTTTCGGTGGCGGCGGTTTTGGTGGCGGCGGTGCCGGCGGCGATTGGTAGAAAAAAAATATTGTAATTAAAAAAGCCTTCAACTCAGTTGAAGGCTTTTTAATTTGCTGTGCTTTTCTATTTTAATTTAGAAGAAATATAATCTTCAATTTCTCTGCCTTTTGCTTTTCCCAGTTTGCTTAGCGCTCCTGTAATAACCGGCTCGGTTAGATTTTTATATTGTTTTGGCAATGCAGCTCTGAGTTTTATTACCAGGTCAATTCCCTTTTTTACATTTCCGGTATTGCTAATATTTTTTAAATAACTACAAAACATGTCCACCATCTGAAGTTTTGAAGCGCTTGCAGGAATCTGGTCAAACTGTGCAGCAATTAAATCAAAATCAGCAACATCACCTGCACTCATTAGTATGATAGTTACCAGCTCACCTAAAGTGCCTTTAGCATCAGTACTGTATTTTTTTGCAATATCGTATGCATTCTCTGGTTCCAGTACAGCAAGCCCGTCTAATGCAGCACCAGCAACACTGTAAGATGAATCGTTAATATTGGTTTTAAAAATACCCAGGTATTTTTTATCTGCCGTTTTAGCCAAAAATTCCAGGGCAGCGGCTTTTGCTTTTTTATAGGTTTCTTTTGCAGCAATTTCTTCCACAGTTTTTATAACTGCAGCATCTTTAAAAAACTTCCCTTCCGAAATTTTGTAAATTGAATATTCTCTTAACGAACCAAATTTGTCTTTTAAACCTTCTGCAAGTTCTTTCATTTCATTTTCTGCAAAATATTCAAGCGCTTCTTTTCTGTCTAAATATAAAGGCGCATATTTAATCTGGTGAATATAATTGTCAGCAGTTTTATTATCCGTTTTTTCGCACAATAAAATTTTATCAGCATCAACATTTATCAGGTCGGGTCTTTTTGTATAACTGAAAGTAAAACTGTCAATCCTGTTTTCGGCCCATACATTATGCCTTGCTTTTTTTGCGCCAGTATAAATATCAATTGCAATGGGCAGTTTAAAAATTTTGCCTGTGGTTTGCGTTTGCTCAATAGTAACAATCGCTTTTCCCCTGGTATCATCATATTTATAATTAATGGTCAATACCGGGTGCCCATTACCAAAATACCATTGGTTCCAGTACCAGTTTAAATCCTGCCCGGTTACTTCTTCAAATGCCAAACGCAGCTGGGTAGCTTCTCCGTTTTTAAATTTATTAGTGGTCAGGTAATTATTCAACGATTTAAAAAAAGCATCATCACCTACATAATTACGCAGCATATGTAACACACGGCCACCTTTTTGGTAACTCACCAGGTCAAACATATCTTCTTTATCACTGTACTTAAAACGTACCAGGTGTTTTTCTACTTCTTCGGGGTTAGATAAATATTGTGTTAGCCCATCCTGGTTTTCAGCATCGCCTGCATCTTTGCCGTGTTTATATTCCATCCAAAGTGTTTGGCTGTAATCTGCCATCGATTCATTAACCGTAATATTGCTCCAGCTTTCGGTAGTTACCAAATCTCCAAACCATTGATGAAACAATTCATGCGCTATCACTGTCTCCCAGCTATTGCCATCAGTTAATTGCCGGGCATTTTGGTAGGCACTTTCCTGGTGAAGGGTAGCTGTGGTGTTTTCCATAGCACCGCTTACATAATCTCTTCCTACAATCTGGTTATATTTTTGCCATGGAAATTCAACTCCAAGTTTCTCCGAAAAAAATTTCATCATTTCCGGCGTTAATCCAAACACAGCTTTTGCGTAGGGTGCCTGGCTTTTTTCTACATAATAACTAACTTCTTTACCCTTATAACTGTCTTTAATAATTGTAAAGTCTCCCACACCCATAAAAAACAGGTATGGTGAATGAGGCAGATCCATCTTCCAGTAATCAGTTCTGGTGCCATCAGTGTTTTTCTTCTGGCTTTTTAATAAACCATTGCTAAGGGTTACATATTTTTCAGGTACGGTCATGTAAATTTCCTGGGTGGTTTTTTGGTTGGGTTTATCAATCGTAGGCATCCAAACACTGTTGGCTTCAGTTTCACCCTGTGTCCATATCTGTGTAGGCTTGTCTTTATCTTCTCCCGTTGGATTAATAAAGTATAAGCCTTTAGCATCATTAATAGCAGCACTGCCCATTACTTTAACCTCGTTAGGCTTACTGGTATAATCAATATATATAGTATAGGTTTCTCCTGCTTTATAAATTTTATCCAGGCTTATTCTTATTTGCCAGCCATCATAATTGTATTTCAAAGGCGCTTTAGAAGCTCCCTTTATTATAGCAATTTCCTTTAGTTCCATCCCCTTGGCATCTAATGTTAACGAATCGGTAGGGTAAAAATGTGGTTTTAACGTCAGCCATTCTTTGCCATACATCCATGCTTTGGTATAATCAAATCTTACATCAAGTTTAGTATGTATAAGGTCATTGATTTTAGTAGTGGTAGCTCTGTATATTTTTTTCCAGCTGCTGTCTTTAGCCTCAACATTACCTTGGGCCATAATTAAAAACGGGCTTATAGCTATAGCCAATGCAAAAATAAATTTCTTCATATCCTGAATTTAAGTGTCAAAAATAAGCTGACTAAACTTAAATAAAAGTCAATATTTATATAAATGGCAAAAGAATTGTATTAATAAGTATTTTTGATACGGGCTTTAATACCCTGGTTAAGCACTGTTCGGTCGCAATCCGCTCAATGGCATTGCTCTATCAGGCTTTTCTAATTTTTATTCCGGATAATTTAGTTTAATAAATGAACATGTTATTTATAAGATCAGTTACAGTTTTTTTTCTGCTATTTTTTTCTTTTGGTTTATTTGCCCAGCAAAATCATTTTGTTTACCTGCAAACAGAAAATAAACAGCCTTTTTATGTTAAGCTTGATAAAAAACTGCTTAGTTCATCAGCTTCAGGTTATCTTATAATTCCCAAACTGCAGGATGGAGCTTATACACTTACCCTTGGTTTTCCTAAAAACATATGGCCTGAGCAAAACTTTGCCTGTACTGTAAATAAGAATGACAATGGGTACCTGTTAAAAAATTTTGGAGATAAAGGGTGGGGGTTATTCAATTTGCAAACATTAGAAGTAATAATGGCAGGGGAAAAGACTGTTGAGGATCAGGCTGTGGTATTAATTGATAAAACAGACGATTTCTCTAAAATACTTTCTAATGTAATCAACGATCCTTCAATTGCTAAAACAGAAGAAGTTAAACCTGTAATTAAGGAAGAAATAAAACCTGTTGAAGAGATTAAAATAGCAGATTCTGTAAAAGCTGTTACTCAGGAAGAAATAAAGCCTGTAATTAAGGAAGAGATAAAAACTATAGAAGAAATTAAAAAAGAAGATTCCGTAAAAGCTGTTAGCAAGGAAGAAATAAAGCCTGTTGATGAAACCAAAAAAGAAGATGTTAAGCCCATAATTAAAGAAGAAATAAAACCTGTAGAAGAAATTAAAAAAGATGAACCGGTAATCCCGGTGTCTCAAATAACAAAGTTACTAAGCAGTGCTGGTGCTGATGGTACAGAAATGATTTATATAGATGTCGTAAACGGTAAACCTGATACAGTAAGGCTTTTTATACCTGTTGAAATTGTACCTGTTGTCATTCAACCAGAAATGAAAGCAGAAGAGCCTAAGATTGAGATTAAACAGGAGGAAGAAAAAAAAACTGAGACAAAGTTTATTGATATTGAGCTTCCCAATCCAAATGCCAGGGTCGATAGTATTTCAACCCCTGTAGTACCAATCGTTATAACAGAAAAAAAAGTCGATACGGTAAAAGCACCGGAACCTGTAAAAGAAAATATCGTAAAGCCGTTAATGATAAATTCCGATTGTAAAAATTTTGCAACAGAAGATGACTTTCTAAAACTCCGAAAAAAAATGGCTGCAGAAAATAATGATGACGGTATGATTACTATTGCAAAGAAAACATTCAAGTCAAAATGTTTTACAACAGAACAGGTAAAAAATCTTAGTGTCTTATTTTTAAAAGATGAGGGTAAATACAAAATCTTTGATGCGGCATATCCTTTTGTATCCGATTCTTACAATTTTGGTTCATTGGAAACACAGTTAACGGATACTTACTTCGTAAACCGGTTTAAAGTAATGATCCGGCATTAAATTCCATTATCTCTTGAATAACACAGCATATGTCAAGGTATTTTATAGAGGTTGCTTATAAGGGTACAAATTATTCAGGCTTTCAAATACAGCAGAATGCCAATTCTGTTCAGGCTGAAATAGAAAGAGCACTCAAGATATTTTATAAAGAGGAATTTAAACTTACAGGGTCCTCCCGTACTGACGCAGGGGTGCATGCATTGCAGAATTTCTTTCATTTCGATACGGAATCGGTAATAGTAGACAGTTCATATCATTTAAATGCCATTCTGCCCAACGATATAGTTGTTAAAAGGATATTTCAGGTTCATAATGATGCACATTGCAGGTTTGATGCACTTTCCAGGGAATATGAATACTATATATATCAGCATAAAGATCCTTTTCTTCAGGGTAGAGCTTATTTCTTTCCTTATTCACTTAATATCTCATTAATACAGCAGGCGGCTGAAGAATTAATGAATCATCATGATTTTACTACTTTTTCAAAACGTAATACCCAAGCCAAGACAGCTAATTGTAAGATTATAAACAGCGAATGGAAGGTAGAAAAAGATGCACTGAGTTATAAGGTAAAAAGTAACCGCTTCCTCAGGGGAATGGTGCGTGGGCTTACAGGAACAATGTTACAGGTAGGTAGAAATAAGATTTCAATAGATGAGTTTATAAGTATTATTAAGGCAAAAGACTGCACAAAGGCAGATTTTTCTGTTCCACCACAAGGTTTATTTCTTCAAAAGGTAGAATTTCCCTCGGTTTAGATTTTTATTTTAATGTTTCATACTTAAAAAAAAGGGTTGATTACAAGTTAGTTAATCACTTAAAAGACTGAAAATCTTTAAATTTTTGAGTTACAGGTATCTCGCCAAAAAAAGTTTGAATCTTTTTTCAAAAAAAAATAACCGCTGTAATGTAGTGTGGTAAAGAATTATAGATTTTTTGGCTGCTTAAATTCGGCCTTGTTAATAACTATTTGCTTAAATTATTTTGGTAGCAATTCATACACTCCTATCTTTGCGCTCCGCAATTGAAAAAAAGCGGTAGTTCTTAAAAAAAATCGACCTGAATTTTTTGAAAAAAAGTAAAATATTTCAAGAAAAATTTGGGTAGTAAAATAAAGGCCCTTACCTTTGCACTCCCAATTAAAAAAGGGGGCTAAAAGTAAAGCCAAAAAGATCTTTGAAAGTTTGGAAACAACAGCACGAATCTTCGGATTCAAATAGGTAATGTTAGCGCAAATATTAATTTAGAATTTGACGTTATAATTTCGAGAGAAAATACAACAGTCAGATCAAAACTTCTTTACAATGGAGAGTTTGATCCTGGCTCAGGATGAACGCTAGCGGCAGGCTTAATACATGCAAGTCGAGGGGTAACAGGGGTAGCAATACCTGCTGACGACCGGCAAACGGGTGCGGAACACGTACGCAACCTTCCCATAACTGGTGAATAGCCTTCCGAAAGGGAGATTAATACACCGTAACATAATGAAGAGGCATCTCTTTGTTATTATAGGCTTCGGCCGGTTTTGGATGGGCGTGCGCCTGATTAGGTAGTTGGCGGGGTAACGGCCCACCAAGCCTGCGATCAGTAACTGGTGTGAGAGCACGACCAGTCACACGGGCACTGAGACACGGGCCCGACTCCTACGGGAGGCAGCAGTAAGGAATATTGGTCAATGGACGAAAGTCTGAACCAGCCATGCCGCGTGAAGGATGAAGGCCCTCTGGGTTGTAAACTTCTTTTATCTGGGACGAAAAAAGCTCATTCTTGAGCACTTGACGGTACCAGAGGAATAAGCACCGGCTAACTCCGTGCCAGCAGCCGCGGTAATACGGAGGGTGCAAGCGTTATCCGGATTCACTGGGTTTAAAGGGTGCGTAGGTGGGTCTGTAAGTCAGTGGTGAAATCTCCGAGCTTAACTCGGAAACTGCCATTGATACTATAGGTCTTGAATCATCTGGAGGTAAGCGGAATATGTCATGTAGCGGTGAAATGCTTAGATATGACATAGAACACCAATTGCGAAGGCAGCTTACTACGGGTGTATTGACACTGAGGCACGAAAGCGTGGGGATCAAACAGGATTAGATACCCTGGTAGTCCACGCCCTAAACGATGGATACTCGACATCAGCGATACACTGTTGGTGTCTGAGCGAAAGCATTAAGTATCCCACCTGGGAAGTACGACCGCAAGGTTGAAACTCAAAGGAATTGACGGGGGTCCGCACAAGCGGTGGAGCATGTGGTTTAATTCGATGATACGCGAGGAACCTTACCTGGGCTAGAATGCATTTTGACCGTGGGTGAAAGCTCACTTTATAGCAATATACAATTTGTAAGGT
>JAGOAX010000004.1:212537-410851 GCA_017983695.1 Ferruginibacter sp. | reverse complement strand
CATCAAGGGTTAACACATGAACTTCTTTATTTTGTGCGGTAAGAAATTCTTCATTATAATTCTTATAATCATTGTCTGCTTCTTGCTGATTTGATGTCCCCTTTGCTTTTTCCTTTTTAAAAAAAAGTATTTTTAGAATTAGTTCACCTAATTCTTTGTTATGCCTAATTCCAAATTCACGAATGATTTTTTCTAGGTCTATTTCCTCATTGGATAAGTCGTTTATTATGGACTCTAAAGATTTTATTTCAAATTTTAGAGCTTCAATTTCTGGGTCAATATAATTAGTGATTTGTCGATGAGATTGTATAAAACTTTCAATATTTTGTATTGCTGCTCCATAGGCATTTTCTTCCAATAGCTTGGCAATCTGATTAATTTCGTCAACTGACTGAAATTCCACAAGTTTGACTAATTGTAAGGAAAGCAATTCCGTCTCTTCCAGAGATATTAGATTTTTTATCAACTCTAGTCGTTTAAGCAGTTCAGAGTAATTCATAATTGTGAAGTCTGATTGACTTTGTTTCTAATTGAAGGAATGGTTGATAATTTCCGCTAACTCTTGTATTGCCTCAACTTAAAAATAACCAATTGCAGCAACCCACCCAAAATAGAGTGATTTGCGCTACTGGTATAACACAGGCATGCAGTAAATTGCCTATTCCTGAAGTTTACACAATTGGTCAGTATCAGGCAATATTCCTTTCATTTGAGCTGGCGTGAGCTTAGAAGTTTAGTAAGTAGCCACACCCATAGCTTATCAAAACTCTTAATTGCAAATTCAATTACAGTATTATTTTTCCCTTGCAAAGTAATATTTCTAAACCTGATATAGTAAACACAAAATAAGGTCAGTGATATTATTTTACTGGTCTTAGACAAGAACCAATAACTATAACCTTTTTTCTTTTTCCTCCTCAATAATCTTCTGTAATTCCTTCTCACTCGGCAAATTGATTAAATATTTTGAAACGAATACTTGCTGCGGCAAACCCATTGTGGCATATTTAACCAATGCCTCATTTTTACCAGAACATAAAATAATACCAATGGGGTCATTGTCGCCGTTGGTGAACTCGTTGTCTTTATAATAGTTGAGGTATACGTTCATTTGCCCGGAATCTGAATGGTCGAACTCACCTATTTTGAGGTCCAGCAGAATATGGGTTTTCAAGATTCTGTGATAAAAAACTAAGTCGATTCGGTAATGCTTATTATCAAACGTTATTCTCTTTTGCCTGGCTTCAAAACAAAACCCCCTTCCCATTTCAATTAGAAAATTCTGCAGGTTGGAGATGATACTTTCTTCCAGATCAGATTCGTTATAAGACGGTTTTTCCTCCAGCCCCAGGAACTCGAGTAAGTAAGTATTACGAAATACATCTTCAGGTTTCACATCATTTTGGACTATATGTTTTTTAAGGGTAGCTTCCTTCTCGGTACTAAGTCCGGTTCTTTCATACAAAAGGCTTTCAATGGCTCGTTTTAGATCTCTCACGCCCCAATTATTTTGAATAGCATGAACTTCATAGAACCGGCGTTTAACATCAGTATCGGCCTTTAAAAGCTCAATAAAATGGGAAAAGGTAAGATTGGTAAGCAATTGATTCATATCTGCCTGAATTTCGTCAGATCCCAATTCTGCGGACACTGTCCGCAGAATTGCAGAGTATTGAAAATCAATTAAATACGATTTTGCGGACAGTGTCCGCAAAATCTGAGGATAAGCTTTATACAGGTCTTTACAAAGGTATAAATGCCTTTCCCTGATTGATTTCAGCCCCTTTTTTAAGAGACTTTCAGCGATGGCTTTAAAAAGTTGTTTACCATAATCCGCCCGGTCTTTACCTGACTGTTCGTACTCTGCAATGTAATGGCCAATAATCCAATTCCGAAGCGTCAAAGCAGTATTCACCTGCTTTTGAACTTTATCCAGGAAAAAAGCATTCGTATCCTGAATAGTAGTAGCCAAATTTTCAAGTGTATTTAAAGTTGGCACATTTTTATTCGTTTTCATTTTGTTTGATTTAAATTTTGAAGATTTCACTTACTCAATAAATCCCTCTTTTGCCATTTCTTCATTCTTAAAAGAACTAAGCCGGTGAGCAAACTCCCTTTTTACATCTTTACCAAAACTGTCCAGATAATTTTCAGTTGTCTTTACATCACTATGCCCCAAAGCTTCTTGTATATATTCTGTGCTGGCACCGGAACGCTTTAGTACAGTGGAGAATGTATGTCTTGCTACATAGGTGGTGGCTTTTTTATCAATACCCAATTTTTTCAGGATACGTTTCATCCAATCGTTAATGAAACTAACAAATAGCTGTACGAGTTCATATTGTCGTAATGGCGTAATTCCGGCCTCCAAAACAGGGAATATAAAATTGCCTGGAGACTTGTCTTTATTACCCCATTTTTCAATAATTGCTTTCATGTCATCCGTTAAAAAAACAGTAATTGGTTTTGGCTCGCTACGCATAGCTCGTTCTGTTTTTGAACGTTCAAAAATCACATAGCTGTCATTGATGTTTTTATTTTTCAGGCAAGCAATATCTTTTGCATTCATCCCATTTCCGAAATAACTGAACAACCAATAATCCCTTGCTCTTTCTTCACTTTCCAGTTCCGGGTCACATTTATAATAGTATATCTTTTTAATGTCGTCTAAGTCAAGAGCTTTCTTGGTATTTTTTGAAGCTGGTATACAATACCTGCGCCTTCCAAAAGGATAACACTTTTCTCTTTTTATAATACCCTCTTCGATAGCTTCATTGAAAATAGAACGCAGCGGCCTGAGATACATACCAACAGTGGTTTTAGAAATACTTTGGTTTTTTAACCAGCTTTCGTACTCATTAAGATAAGAAACAGTAATTTCTGAAAAGCGGACATCGCCACGAAATTTCTTTAGTGATACATAACTGCAATGATAATTTATACCAGTACAGATACGGCCTTCCCTTAAAACTTTTTTGATAAATGCCAGATAAGAGATTGAAATGGTACCGGGCTTCTTTTGCTCTTCAAGTAGTATCGGAAACTTTTTGTAAAAAGGAGAGTAGTCGAACTCATTTGTACTTTTTAAAGGCATTTCAGGCTTTAATTTTCTTTGCCGGAAAAGATTATTATTTTGTATAAAATCCTTTTCAAAATCGGCAAAACTGAAAGGTTCCAATTCATTGATCGCATTTTCGGCGGTTCTTTCAATATCCTTTAATTTGTCCCGAATGGATTGCAGTTCATTGCTTATCCTTGAGGCTGTAAGTTTATCAAACTCCTCCTTTGATAAATCAAAGATGGATTGATAATACTCGGTAAACCGTTCAAAAGTTACCCTTAACTTAACAGGATATTTCTTTGATTTCTTAATCCTCCTGGTATCAAGGAGGATGCATAATGTTGTTGACATAACTGATAATTTTTCATTTTCACAAAATCTTTCCCTTCAAAAATTTGCAAACAATTTGCAAACAAACCACAGTTAAACGGCTATAAAATGCCATAAAGCTAAAAAAGCAATAATCATGCAACAAATTGAACTCTAATGCTTTAGATTAAAATCAGTTAAACCAAGCAAAGCTGAATAAAGAATTTTATCCTTCTACGGATCAGAAGGTTTTAGGTTTGAATCCTAACGCGGTCACAACTACAAGAGATTATCAATAACGATAATCTCTTTTTTATTATCTATACCCCATTATTTAAAACCGCCGCTGCCAAAATTTCAACCGGGTGTAAGGCTTTTACATTTACACCGTCTTTTATCTGGTGCCTGCAAGAAGTGCCGGCTGCGGCCACTACTACATTATCTTTTTGGTTTCTTATCGTTGGAAAAAGCACCAGCTCCCCCACCTGTTGCGATACCGCATAATGTTCTTTTTCGTACCCAAAAGAACCGGCCATACCACAGCAACCCGATGCAATTTCAGTAACTGAAAAATTTTGGGGAAAGCTTAAAATAAATAAACTGTATTTAGAAGAAGACAATACTTTTTGATAACAATGGGTATGTAATGAAATTACTTTTTCTTCGGTGGTAAACTGTGCTTTTGTAATGTTACCCGCCTGCATTTCCGTATACAAAAATTCATCGATCATAAAAGTGGCCGCAGCCAGTTGCTGAGCTTTGTTTTGTAATGCAGCATTTACCAATTCGGGGTATTCATCACGTAAGGTTAAAATTGCCGAAGGCTCTATACCAATAATTGGTGTTTGCGCCGATACCAATGCAGACAGCAGTTGCACATTTTCTTCGGCAAGTGCTTTAGCTTTTTTCACCAAGCCTTTAGATAAATAAGTTCTGCCACTTTCTTTATGCAGCGGAATTATTACTTCATAGCCTAATTGCTCTAAAAGCAATATTGCTTTTTTACCAATAGCTGCATCAAGGTAATTGGTAAACTCATCGCAGAAAAAATAGACCTGTTTTTTAAATGCCGCAGTAACATTTTTATTTCTTTTAGTAAACCAGTTGCGGAGTGTTTCCTTTTCCAGTAAAGGCATGCTCCTGTCGGGATGAAAACCAATGAGCTTATTAATATTTTTACGTAAAAAAACATTTGATAAAACTGCATTGTAGATAGAAGGCGCTATGGAAGCCAACTGCATTTGCCCGGAGAAATTACTGATCAGCCTGGTGCGTAGCGGCACTCCATGTATATTGTAATACTGCTGTAAAAATTCAGCTTTCATTTTTGTAAT
This sequence comes from Ferruginibacter sp., assembly GCA_017983695.1. Lineage (GTDB taxonomy): Bacteria > Bacteroidota > Bacteroidia > Chitinophagales > Chitinophagaceae > Ferruginibacter. The sequence goes on along the minus strand of JAGOAX010000004.1, from coordinate 406,147 downwards.
ATCTACACCGGATGGGCATTCAGTTTTACATCCCTTACAACTAAGGCAAAGGTCCATCACGGCTTTTATTTCTTCATGATCAAATGGCTGTGCATCTTCGGGGTCAGTTAAAAATTGCCGCAGCACATTTGCCCTTGCCCTGGTGGTATTAAACTCATTCCTGGTAGCCATATAACTCGGGCACATTAACCCACCGGTAACTTCACTCTTGCGGCAGTCGCCGGAGCCTGAACATTTTTCTGCCAGGCGTATCATGGTTCCCTGTTTCGAAAAATCAAATGTAGTAGTAATGCCAGCAGTTTTTTTATCCTGCCGCATCCGCAAATAGCTGTCCATTGCAGGTGTAGCTACAATTTTACCGGCATTAAAAATATTCTCCGGGTCAAATATTGTTTTTACTTTTTTAAACAGGTCCATTACCTCGTTGCCCATTACTGCCGCAATAAATTCGCCACGCAACCTGCCATCGCCATGCTCACCAGATAGGGAACCATTATATTTTTTTATTAATGCCGCAGTATCTTTTAAAATAGCCCTGAATAAAAAAACACCTTCAGCACTTTTAAGATTTACCAACGGCTCCACATGCAATTCTCCTGCACCGGCATGTGCATAATACGAAGCGCTGACATTAAATTTTTTTAACAACGCCTGCAGGTCTTCAATATAGTAAGGCAGGTCTTCCGGTGCTACTGCACAATCTTCAATTAAATTAACCGGCTGCACATCGCCGATTGCATTCCGCAATAAGCCAAGCCCGGCCTTACGTACATCCCATGCCATTTTTGCATCATTATTATACAACACCGGAAATGCATAACCATGTTTATGTTCCTGTAATGCCTGTATTAATGCATTACTTTTTGCAGCAGCTTCTTCAATAGTTTCCTCCATAAATTCCACCATCAAAATAGCTTCGGGGTCTCCCTCAATAAAAAAACGATTTTGATGATACTGTGGATGGCCGATAGTAAAACCCATAATCGATTTATCTACCAGCTCAGATGCCATTGGCTTAAATTGTAAAGCCACTGCATTTGCCAGCAACGATTGTTTTATGGAAGTACAATGCACACAAACCAATGCAGCATGTTGCGGCGGCAATGGTAACAAATGCAATTTTACCGCAGTAACAAATGCCAGTGTACCTTCGGAGCCTGCCAGCAGTTTACATAAATTAAATGTTTCGCCGGTTGTATTAAAGGGCTGCATTTGTAACAGGCTGTCCAATGCATAACCTGTATTTCTTCTTACTACAGATTTTTTGGGGAAATTATTGTTGATGGCAGACTGGTTATTATTATCATACAGTAATTCAAATACCTGTTGCTGTATTTTTTCAAGCAACGGGTTATCATGAACATCACTTACTTTAACCGCTTGCGCTTTTATTACTGCGGTGCTGCCATCACTCAATACAACATCAGCTTCAATAATATGGTCACGTACTGCACCCCAAACAATACTATGCAGTCCGCAGGAATTATTGCCCACCATACCGCCGATCATGGCACGGCTGGCCGTAGAGGTTTCCGGGCCAAACATTAATCCAAACGGTTTAAGGTAAGCATTCAAATCATCTCTTATAACGCCGGGTTGTACATACACCCATTGTTCAGCAGTATTAACCTGTATAATTTTATTGAAGTAATGCGATATGTCCACCACAATACCGCTGCCCACCACCTGCCCTGCCAGTGAAGTACCTGCTGCCCGAGGAATGAGTGTGATATGCTGTTGCCCTGCAAACTGAACCAGCGTAACAATATCTTTTTCATTTTTTGGAAATGCAACTGCCAGCGGCCGCTCCTCGTAAACCGATGCATCAGTAGCATAAGCCCTTAACTGCCCCTGGTGATAAGCAGTATCATTAAAGAACAGTTCACCTTCCAGTTGTTGTTGCAATATTTCCAGGTGATCGTTCATGGGGTAAAATTAAGAAAAGAAAAACTTCAATAACAAACCAGGCCCAGGTGGTAGTAAACGGCAATACCTTATTCATTCTTTTTAAGGTCGCGGTATTTTTTAGGTGATATACCGAGGATGGTTCTAAACCGTTTAGAAAAATAATATGGATCATCAAAACCCATATTAAATGCAATGGTTTTAATTGACTGGTTGGTAAAATTCAGTTCCTGGCAGGCCTTCTGCATTTTCATCTGCAAAAAGTAATCGATAGGTGCATAACCGGTTTTCTGTTTAAATAAATTTGAAAACCTCGACACTGAATAATGATACTGGCTGCTGAGTGCATTTAATGAAATATTCTCGTTAATATGCTCCTGCATAAAAAGTATGGCGCTGTCTACACAATCAATTTTATCGTTGGCAGCGGCAGCATAATGCCGGGTATTGTAAATAAATAAAGTAATAAAATGCGACAGGCACATATTGGCAAATAACAAATTGTCGATACTGTAACCCAGCTCCAGGGTTTTATAGATCCTGAAAAAAACCGGCAGTATGTCGCCATTGTTTTTTATGTAGTCCGGCTTAAAATGTTTTTGTACGGTTTGCAGTTTATTAAAATCTGCCAACGACTCGCCGCCAAAATGTATCCAGTAAATCGTCCACGGATGCTCCTCATCGCTGCCATAACTATGTTCGGTATGCTGTGGTAAAATAAAAAATTCGTTCGGCCCCACTTCATATCTCTGGTTATCTATCTTGTACCAGCCATGCCCGTCAACACAATAAAAAAGAAAATTTTCTGCCAGCCCTTTTTTACGATAGGTATAATGATCTTTAGCCTTGGGATAATAGCCGATACTGCAGATATGCAAATGCTTTAACAACAGGTTGGAATGCACCCTTGATTTAAGAATTGTTTTCGGAATTTCTATACGCTGCCTGCCGGCACCATACCAGATATTTTTATGCGACCCTTGTTTATCTTCTTCTTTCATACTTACAAACAGTAAAACAGAACTGGAAATTACATAAAAGTTTTAAACTCCCACTGCCGTTATTGTAAATACCGCCCCGGCAACAGTACAAGATGGCATGACAACAGGATTACTTAAATTAGCTTTAAAATTAAACCCGATCGTAATGATTGCTGCAAACAAATTCCCCAAAGCATTGCTGCTTGTATTAATACTGCTGCCGCTGCTGATAACAGCCCAGGTTAAATTGCCTTATTTTTTCAGCGACAATATGGTATTGCAACAGCAAAGCAATGCCGCCATTTGGGGCTGGGCAAAAGCCGGCGCCAAAATCAGCGTAACTACGTCGTGGAATAAAAAGAAATACAGCGCCACTACTGATGCCGATGGTAAATGGAAAATAAAAGTGGCTACGCCTGCTGCCGGTGGGCCTTATGAAATAACCGTAAGTGATGGTAAACCTGTTACCATAAAAAATATTTTAATTGGCGAAGTATGGCTCTGCAGCGGGCAAAGCAATATGGAAATGGCCATGAAGGGATTTAGAGACCAACCTATAACCGGCAGCAACGAGGCTATTGCCAACTCCACCAATCCCAACATACGTTTATACAATGTGCCACGCAGTGTACAACGCCTGCCGCAGGATACCAGCAAAAGCTCTCCCTGGCGGCTGGCAGCACCGGAAGCTGTTTCCAACTTTAGTGCTACCGCTTATTACTTTGGTAAAATTTTATACGAACAATTGCAGGTGCCCATTGGTTTGGTAAACATCAGTTATGGCGGCAGCCCGGTAGAGGCATTTATGGATGAGAACACACTAAAAACATTCCCTGAAATTAAAGTACCTGCAAAAACAGATACCAATAAACTGAATAATAAAGTGGCGACTGTTTTATACAATGGTATGCTGCGGCCATTTTTAGGTTATACCATTAAAGGTTGCATCTGGTACCAGGGCGAAAGTAATAACGACCGGCCACAGCAATACGAAACACTGTTTCCTGCATTTGTAAAACAAATACGGGAACAAAGTGAACAGGGCGATTTTCCTTTTTATTATTGCCAGATAGCACCTTACAATTATAATAACTACACTGCTGTAAATGCAGTGAACAATAACTCCGCTTATTTACGGGATGCACAACGCAAAGCGCTTGCAAAAATTCCCAACAGCGGTATGGCGGTGCTGATGGACATTGGCGAAGAGTTTAACATACACCCGATGAATAAAGCTACAGGCAGCAAACGACTGGCCTATATGGCACTAACCAAAACCTACGGCTACAAAGGATTTTCAGGCGAAAGCCCTGCCTACGAGTCAATTACTTTTAATGGAAATATAGTTACGTTAAAATTTAAAAATGCCGCTAATGGACTAACCGCATTTGGCAAGCCATTAAATCTGTTTGAAATAGCAGGTAACAATAAAATATTTCTTCCGGCAACGGCTTATGTTATGGGTGGAGTTGTTGTAGTATCGGCACCAGATGTAAAAGAACCTGTTGCGGTGCGTTATGCGTTTAAAGATTTTGTGGTGGGAGATCTGTTTAGTACAGAGGGTTTTCCGGTGAGTAGTTTTAGAACGGATGATTGGTAATATTTTGTTACCGGCTTTGGTAATCCTATCAACTGCAGTGGCGTCGCACTCTTGTACAGAATATCTTTATTGGGCTTTTATTAAAGCGGAGATACGAGCCTTGGCGAAGTTACTTTTGGGTAGTGTTTTTACCCCATAGTACATTAAAAATTATAGTAAATTGCATTGACGCAATAAACACATCTAAAATGTATAATACTAGAATTTTAATTATCAATACGTTTAAAATTTGTGAATAGCGTATTATAACATCAATATGGAATTAGTTTTTCCTTTTAGAAACATAACGATTAACTCACTCCTTGCCTTTTTTGAAAAAGGCAAAGTCAAGGAGTTTAGTGATATTAAAAATGGGAAGGACGCTTGGCAAGAGGAATATTTTGATAAGGAAATACAAAGATGGAGAGATAATCTACCAAATTTTGAAAATGAGATTCTTCAAGTAATTAATACAACAGACCAAAAAACAATTGACGCATATTTTAATGGACTTGGCGGAGAATTAAACTATATAAAAGAAATTTTAACTAAGGAATACTTCGCAGAAAAAACTGCTTTTTGGAATGATGCAATTTTAAAACGTTATACAGAGACAGTTGAGAAAGAAGCGGAAGAGTATGCAAAAAGTGACAATCGGAAAAGAAAGCATCTCGAAGAATACGAAGACTGGAATTTTGGTCTTTTGGTACTTGGATTAGGTGGACAACGGAAACCCGAAAAAATAAAGAGAACGAACTATAACTTTTATTGTGTAGAGAAAACCCCTGACTTAATCGATGAAAAAATAATTAGCGATTACATAGCCGTATTAACACCACTAAGAGAAGAATTACTTGAAGTATCCAGAAAATATGGCATCCCTTGGACAGAAGGTAAAATCAAATCAAAAGTTGAAGAGCAATTTATTCCAAAACCAATAGTTTTTGTTGAAGGAGAACACGACATTACACTAATAAACAAAGCCGCAATTTTTCTTAACAAAGAAGAATTACTTGCAAAAGTTGAATTGCGACAAAGAGGTGGATATAGAAATCTTGACAAGCTTTGGAACATCTTAAAAGAAGAAAGTTGGGAAACCATCCCTCAAATAAAGATATTTTTATACGACTGCGACACTAACAAAACAGATGAAGATTTTGGCAATCACTTTAAAAGAATAATTCCATCTATTGAAAACAATATTGTTAAAAAAGGTATTGAAAATCTTTTCCCTCATGAAACCATAAATAATGCAATAGCCGAAAAAAAGGCTTTTATTGACTTCAAAAAAATTACTGGGACAAAACGGGGTGCCGACTATGAGGAAATACAGAATGAAGTTAATAAAGATGAAAAAAAGAATTTCTGTGACTGGGTTTGTGCAAATGGAACTGCTGACGATTTTAAACACTTTAATGTTGTATTTGAGTTAATAGAAACTCTCATATGAACAACTACCACTAAAAGGTTTGCCAAAAAGCTGGCTGAAAGTAAATATTCCATTATGGCAAAAAAAGAATTTATAGAAGCTGCCTATAAAACTTCAAAACAGTTTTATCTGAAAGATATTTCCATGCAAGATGCAAAAAACAATCTTTCTGGCATTGGCATGAATGAAGGTTCGGCATTCATTAACGTAAGTGTTTTTAAGTATTTAATGGATGGTGAAAGATTTACTAGAACTCTTACAGCTCCTACTTTCGATTTTTTCTTAAAAAACATCGTAAACGATTTCGGTACAGAAAATTTATCAGTATGTCTAAATGCTCTTTCAAAGCATATTGAATATATGGAGACTAAAAGGAAGTATCGAATGGGATTACTTCGAGATGTGTATAAAAAATATACTACCCTTTTAAATGAAAGCGTTGAAAGTGAAAATGACGAAGAAGAAACAACATTTCCAGAAGGTAAAGAAAAATATCACCTGCATAAAACTAAAGAGAGGAACAGAAAATTAATAGCAATAGCTAAAGAAAAATATAAGTCCATTAGTCCGAATATGAATTGCCAGGTTTGTAAATTCTCTTTTGTTGAATGTTATGGTGAACTTGGAGCAAATTTTATTGAGGCACATCATGTATTTCCAATTTCAGCTTTGACAAAAGAAACACCTATCCGAATTGAGGATTTGGCAATGGTATGTTCAAACTGTCATCGTATGCTTCATCGCAAACGGCCATGGCTAAGTATTAACGACGTTGGAAAGCTTATCAAAAAATAAAAGAGAATTGGTTCGGCCCCGCCTTGGCTCGTGTCTTCACGAGACATTCACCAATATCTCCGCTTAAATAAAATCTCAATATTATTGTGAGGTGTTTTTATAATTGCTCCAACATATCTTTAAGTATAAGCTCAGAATCCGTAGCTATTTTAAACGATGTAGTAAACAGGTTTTCCAGCACATCAAAATTATTCGCTTTCACCGCCTCTTCTATTTTAATAAGTTCTTCTTTCAGGCTATTAATGCCCATAAAATCGGCCTGTGGTTTTAAGGAATGTGCATTAATACGAAGCTGCTCCCAATCTTTATCATCGAGGTTGCGTTTCATTTCGGCAAAGGTCTTTGGCGCCACGTCTAAGTATAACCCAATGTAGCGTTTCATTTTTTTGGGATCGTCTTTTGTAAACTTTTTTAAAAAGGTCAGGTCAACCATTATACATTGGCTTTAATCAGTTTAAAAATCTCTTCAAAAGCATCCTGGCTTTTAATTACATAATGCACAGCGCCATGCATGATGGTTTTTGCCGCAGTTCCATAACTTTCCTGGCTGGATAGTATGATAACCGGCAAAGCTTTGTTCCGCTTTTTTATTTCTTTCAGAATATCAATACCATTGGCTGCATCTTTTTCTTTAGAGTTCAGGTGATAATCCAATACCACAGCATCAGGCTGTTCATCTAAACTTTGTAAACAGGCTTCCCCGGTTGGAAAGGACTTTATATTAAAACCTGCATGTTGATCCTTTAAATAATCCGTTAACATTTCGGATAGTAACGGCTCATCATCTACAATAAAAATGGTGGGATTGTTATTCGTCATAACTTTTTATTTGTTAAGGTATAAATCTTTTGTATTAATTCACTGGTATCAAAAGGCTTTCCAATAAAATCATTCATGCCTGCCTGCTGGCATAATTCAACTTCTTCTTTAAGTACATTGGCTGTCATAGCAATGATGGGTGTGTTGGCTTTTTCGTTATCTAAAGCCCTGATGGCTTTGGTGGCTTCGTAACCATTCATAGTGGGCATTTGCACATCCATCAAAATAATATCAAAATGCGATGACCTTAATTTTTCAACAGCAATGGCACCATTTTCGGCAAGCTCAACTTTTACTTCTTCAATTGAATCTTCCAATTCTTCCTGCGCCACCACGGCATTAAACTGGTTGTCTTCTACCAGCAGTATGTTAATGCCTTTCAAACCTGCTGCAATACTGGTATTTGTAGTTGCTGCATGGTTGGTTTCAACTTTTTGGGCTGCCATTTCATAAGCTATTGTAAAATGAAACCGGCTGCCTTTACCTTTTTCACTTTCTACCCATATTTTACCATTCTGCAATTCTACCAGCTTTTTAGAAATGCTTAACCCTAATCCGGTGCCACCAAACTTTCTGCCGGTATCGCTGTAAGCCTGTTCAAAAGATTTAAATATTTTATCTGCATGATCGTCATCAATACCAATACCAGTATCACTCACTGTAAAATGCAGATTTAGCTTGTCATCAACTTTATCAGATTTTATAGTTGTAGTTACAAGTCCCTTTTCGGTAAACTTAATAGCATTGCCTATCAGGTTTATGAGTATCTGTCTCAATCTTGTAGCATCACCTTGAACTGTTAGATTTTCTACAGGAATATCTTTCAGAAGTTCAAGTCCTTTTTCTTCGGCTTTAAACTGCATGATGGTATGCACATTATTCACCAATTCATTTACAGAAAAAGGTTCATTTTCCAGTTCAACCTTCCCTGCTTCAATTTTTGAAATATCCAGAATGTCATTGATGATGACCAACAAAGAATCGGAAGACTGTTTAATACCGTCCAAATATTCTTTCTGGTCTTCATTTGGATTGCGCCTGATGAGAATATCCGTCATGCCCTTGATGGCATTCATGGGTGTACGTATCTCATGACTCATATTGGCAAGAAACTGATGTTTGGCTTTTTCGCTTGCTTCAGCTTTTTCTTTTTCTGCTTCGATGATCTCGTTTTTGTGTTGCAGCTCTCTTTGTGTTCTTCGGGTATATCGAAGTCTTGCAAACAATCCCAAGGCAAGTAATAAGGCTGAAGTACCTAATATTATAATCCAGTTTCTGGTGGCCTTTTGTTTATTGAGTTGGGCTTGAAAATCGAGTTTGGATTTTAGTTGTTGTTGGGTAAATTGGTTCTCCAATTCCAGCCTGGTTACTTCACTACTATTTCGCCATACTGCTAAGGTATCTTCAGCCTGTACATGTAATTTATAATTTTTCAAAGCACTGTTATAATCCCCTATGCCTTCATAAGCTTTGGAAAGTATTTCATAGTTATCAGAAACATCTTTATTATACACATGCTCTGCTACTTTCACCACCTGGATTGTTTGAATGACACTATCATATTTTTTCAGCCCCAAATAAGCCCTTGCTTTTTCTGTGTAAAAAATGGGTTCTGGCTTTACTCCTTCACTTTTTTTATAAAATACTTCTATCTCTTTCAGTTCTGCTAATGCTCCGGTATAGTTACCTGATAAATTTTTAATTCCTGCATTTAATGTTTTTGCGATATTATAACAAGGCTCACAGTGTTTAACATTTTTCATGACGTACATGGCAGAATCTATAAAAAGTTGGGCTTTTGCTTCATCTTTTAATTTCAGCATTAAATTTGATTTGCCAAGATATGAGCTACCCAGTTGTAAAGTATCTTTTCGTGAATGACCAAGCTCAATGCTTTTATCTATGTATTTTTCTGCTTCTTTATAATTACCTATTTGTGTATGGATATTTGCAAGCACTTCGTTGTTTCGGCTATAAGTATAATCTATTAATTTCATTTCTTCCGATAAACGCTTGGTTTCCAATAGATAGACTAACGCTTGGGGATACTTTTCATTCTCTCTATACCAATCTCCTAAGGCAGAATTGGCTTCCCTAAGCGTTTTAAGGTCTGAAGGTTTATTTGAAAGAGTTTTTTTTATTTTATTGAATTCATAAGTTATCAATTCGTCTTTCACATCTTCTTTGCATTCAAATTTTAATATACTATATGCCCAAAAAATAAACGGCAATTTGGAATCATTGGCAACCTTTGCACTTTCTATCGCCTTTTTGGCATTAGTACACATACATTCTGTGTTGCCGTCACAAGCTTGTGACGACATCATATAAAATAGTGGCAAATACCCCTTTTTATTATTTTTTATAGCCAGTTCGATGGCTTTTTTAGTTTCCTTGTTCCATTTCTTCCACCATTCAGGTTCCTGACTAGGCATGGAATCAAAATTCATTCTCTCCCATATTGCTTCTAATCTCACTGTTTCAGATTTAGATGAATCTTTCCAGGTGGCATACAGTTGAGCATCTGTTTTGGTTTGCCCAAAAAGGGTGCAGGAAAAAAATATTCCGAAAACAATCAGAAAGTATTTTAAATGAAATTTCTTATTAGTTATGGTCATTATTTTATTTACTGGTTAAAATACAGTTATATAATTCAGGGTAAATTAAAGTATAATACTAAAAGTGAACACAGTTGTGTTATCAAAAGGTAACTATAATTATCAAACGGTTTTAAATAGTAATATCGATTAGACATTTAAATTATACTGTCAGCCTGAGCTTGTCGAAGGCGGGTTCACAAATAAAAGAGGCTCTTTCCCTAATAACCCGGTTTCGACAAGCTCAACCTGACAGCTTTTATTAGGATAGATTTAATGTCTAATTGGTATAATGTATATTTACTTTAAGTTTATTTATGAAACCATTAAAAGCTTTAATAGTTGAAGATAATGTCTTTATGGCAACGGTTTTGCATGACCTGCTTAAGCAACATGCAACTGATATTGCTGTTTTAGATATAGCCAATACCGGCAAAAAGGCATTGCAGTTAATAGCTTCTAAAAAACCGGATGTTGTTTTCCTGGATATTGAATTGCCCGATATGACAGGTTTTGAATTGCTTCAGCAGGTAGATGACATCAATTTTAAAACTATTTTTACTACGGCACACAGTCACTATGCCATCAGGGCATTTAGGTTTAACGCCTTAGACTACCTGATTAAACCAATTAAAGAAACCGAACTTGATGAAGCGGTAAAACGTTTACTGAAATCTGCAGGTAATACTATTGAGGTTAAGCATGCCTTGTCGAACCTGGAATCTAAAACGGTGGAAGATCAAAAACTGGTGTTACCAACACAAAATGGAACGCTGCGGTTACCATTAAAACAAATTACATACATTGAAGGAGAGCGGAATTACAGTTTTATTTACTTATCAAACGGTTCCAGGGAGTTGTCATCTAAAAACTTAGCCTACTTCGAAGACATACTTATTGATAAAGGTTTTTTCAGGAGCCATCGTTCTTACCTGGTTAACAGGTACCATATTAATGCATTAAAAAGCGATCAGTTTGTTTTAAAGAATGGGGTTGAAATTCCAATTTCCAGGCGAAAGAGAACAGAAGCTGACAAATGGTTTTTTTAAAGCAGCATAATAACTTATCCGGGAGCATTGATAAATGCTTTATCAAACTTACTTTTTCTTCAACTATTTTATTGGTGCAGACAGCCTGTTCAATTTAACTGCACTGTACCTTTCCTCCACCGCCCCAATTCTTTTCAAACACAAAACAAATTCTGCTCTACCCCAGCCTCCTGTACTTTGTGCCGATATAATCTATAAAATCAGGTTCAATGCCCTGCTTACGTACAATGGTTTGCAATTGTGCCCGGTGGTGTATGGAATGGTAATTTAACTGCAAGGCTATATCTGCCGGTGTAGCTGCCCATTTTGCGCCGTCGTAACCGGTAAAAATAACTTCGGTATGCAGTTCCTCCGTTGTTTTAGCAGCAATATAATCCAGCCAGCGCTGCAGGCTGCTGTTCCATTTTTCTTCCAGTTCATCAAGAGTGAACAAAGGTTCCCACCAACTCATTTGCATCGCTTCGGGGTTTTGTAAAATCCTTTCCATCCATTTATTCTGGCTGTTTATTAAATGGCTAAAGTATTTTATAGCCTTTTCTGTATCGGGCAGTGTTTTTATTTTTTGCAGCATTTGTTTATTGGCTGCATCATTAAAGTTGAAGGTATCTAACAAATATTGTTTCATGTAAGTAATTAGTTTAATGCTCATCATTATTGCAGCATCAGTTCCACATCCTTCTTCCTTTCTTCCGGTATTACAATAAGCTTCGTCATTTTTCCATCCTTCCACTCTGCTTCAACAATTGTATTATACGGTGCATGTAATTTAAAATGCACATCCTTATCTTTTGGCCATGCCGGAAATAATAAAATACGTTTATCAGCTGTTTGCAAAAGCATTTCCTGTAAACCTATCATGCCGCTGCCGCCCCAGTTATGGTCGGGCACCCAATCGAAGCCCGGCCCCCAAAATGCAGGAAAGCGGCGTTCGCTGTTTTGTAATTTTAAAGAGGTGAGTTGCCATGCTTCGTCTGTTAAACCTAAACGTGCCGCCCAGATATTATCCTGCTTCCATCCTATATGGCTGCGGAATTTATTGACCAGCGTATCATATTTCCAGGTGTTGATGGCAGTGTCGAGTCCGGGTTTGCCCACACCATAAATGCCCCATGGAAAAACAGGATAGAGTTGTGTTGACTCAGTATTGTTCACCCGTTCCCAGTTTTTTGCTGGTGCAATGGTTGTATGACCATTAAAGGTTTGGTAATTGATATCCGGAATCCTTAAATAAAATTCTACAAGATATTTAGATCTTCTAAAAAAAGAGGTATCAATATTATGGCCTGTCATTTTATTCATCATAAAATCAACAGTACGATTTGTAATAGTTTTCAACGCCGCAATTGTTGAAGTGGAATTATACGCCATCTTAAAAGTTTCTGCACCACTGCCGGGGTATAATACTAATTTACCATTACCATCCAATGCTTTTGCACCACGTTGTTTTGCCAGGTACTGGTAATGCTCATCAAAAAAGCGCAGGCAACTTTCTATAAAAGGAATTTTATCGCTGATGTCTTTACCGGTGTATTTATTTTCTTCCAGCATCATCAAACAAAATTCCAGTACGGTATCCCATTCATATTCCAGCCAGGCATTAAACTCAACACCTTTATCAAAATCAGCCGGACGTCTGGTGCCGTACTCTGCAAAGTTGGGCAACCCAAAATTTTCCATTTGCTCGGTAAAGCAGGCGCCGCCATGGTTCCAGTAAACTTTACTACGCAGTTCTGCATTTTTTAAAATGCGTAAATAAAATTTGAACTGCGGCTGCAGCATATCCCAGTCGCCACTTTTTATCATAGGAAAATAAACCAGCCGTTGGTTTTGCATAGTATGTAAACCGCCACCCCAGTTGCGGTAATCGGGTGTTAAACCTTTATTACCTGCATCTGTATAAAGAGGGTCTACAGTTAACAAACCGCCATTAAATTTTGTAGGCCAAAAACCTTTGGCATTGCAGGCAAGCATATAACGGAACAGTTGGTAATTGCGGCCCAGTTCCCATGGTTTGCTGTTGATATTATTTTTATCGATGGCAATAAAGCTGCGGTTCCAGAATTGCTGCCACCATTGTTGTGTTTTAGCAAACGCATTTTTTTCATTGGCATTTATTAAAACAGATTTTAGCGATTGATGCCAATCAGCAAAACTATTTGCAGTAGCTGTATGCAGCACCAATTGCAGCTGATGATTTTTAGCTGCTGCTTTGCTTTTTAATTTCCATGCTTTAAAATCTGTTTGCTCATACATCCCTTCACTTGTTGCTTCAGCAATAAAATTATCCCCTCTTAATAAACCACCCCATGCAAGGTTTTTAAGGGGATTATACAGCTGTTCTTTCACAATGTTCATGCCCTGTTGTACAACTGTCGTGTCAAATATTGTTCTTTCGCCATTAAGATGATAAAACAAAATACCCCCAGTACTGAAACCGATTTCGTCCTTCGTATATTTTTTATCTGCCGGTGGTGCCCACTTCCAGGAGTTGGAAAAATTTTCACGTTTGGTGATGAGCCTGTCCTGATAGCGCCAGCTTTCATAAGCGGCTTCCACTTCAATTTTTTTGTTAGCTGAAATTTCAAAATGTGTCATTGGGTTAAATACATCTACCCAGATTTTTACAGATGCTTTTACACCATTGCTTTCGCCATCCACCGTTACATAACCATTTTGCAAATGCAGTTCCTGCTTAAACACTTTTCCGTTAAAAGGATTGGGGAAACATTTTATACGCAGCCTTCCTGCCTTCATTAAATTATTATCTTCATTTAAACTACCGCTTCGGTTGGCATAGATTAAAATGTCGCCATCCTGCACCCATACATTCATGCCGATATCGCCACCACCGCAGGGCATAGATTCGGAAGCGTTTTTACTTTGGCTGTTCCATACTACGTTGTATGCGGCAGGAATTTGTGCCTTAGCTGTAATAATATTTGCTGTAAATAAAAACAGCAGATAAATTTTTATTCTCCTCCCCATTGTGTAAATATTTCTACCATACCGATGATTCCGGCAGGTAATAAAGGTTTGTCTTTTAATTTGTATGGCGAATTTAACCATGTTCTTCTTGTCTGCGGCATTAATTCATCGCCAATTAAACGGTTGCGCCAGGTATTGGTTACTTCAATTTCAATTTGATTAATACCGGGTTTGATTGCTTTTTTAATATCAACTGAATAGGGATTTGTCCAGATGGTGCCGCAGTTTATTCCATTTACTTTTACGGTCGCTATATTGTACAGTTCATTTATACGCAGCTCAACAACATTAACTGTGTCAGGATTCTTATCAAAATTATAAGTAGTGCTGTACAATACCGAACCGGAGTAATATTTAATGAGGCTGTTGCTGTCTTCTGTCCAGCTTTTTAACAATATACCATCAAATGCCTCCTTTACAAAGCCTTTGTGCAGCAATGCAGTATCAAAAGTCAGTTTTCTTGCCGGGATATTTAAATCATTCTTAAACCTGATCTCCCAATCATTACGCAATGCCTGCATCTGTTTTACTACACGGGACATTTTTTCATTATCCCACACATATGGTTCAGGTAAACCTTCTTTATTAAATACAAAAAATTTTGACTCATGAGGTTCAAATGAATCCCAGAATTTTACCAGTCCTTTTGTTGTATCAGCAGAAAAAGGTTTTCCAATAGTTCCCGTAACGGGATTATAGATCTCCGGCTTAAGGCCTTTGTATTTAAACCAGAAATAAAAAGTTTGCTCCGTATTATTTTGATTAGAAACAAACCAGATTGTTTTCTCCCCAACATCTCTGCGGTTAATTGCAAAATTGGGCGGTAACTGCTTTTCGTTAAAGTAACTGCCCTGGGGAAATGTATCGTACAGTATTTCTTTTTTTACACCTAAATTTTCCAGACTACTTTCATTATAAGGTGCTTTAATAAAGTTTTTATTGCCGCTAATATTATAAGCTGTATCAATAATAATCTTCGCCCCTGCACCCGTTAACTGTTTCAGTTTATTTTTCACCTTATCACTCATCACCACATTCGGGTTCATTGGATGCTTGCCCGGAATTACCAACACTGCATAACTGGCTCCACCCGGTGTTACCACTCTCCCGTTCACCACTTTCATCTGCAACAATACATCCGGATTAAAACAATCGTATTTATAACCATTTAATGCATCTACATAATTTTCCGGGTCGGCCATGTTGGCGGAGTGAGTAACGCCATCAGGAATGGTGCGTTGCGGTTGCCCTTCGTTCAACAAACGTTTTTTTTCTGCTGCCAGTTTATCTTTTCCAAATAAACCGGGTAAAGTATTTATCAATCTATCCGGCAATACAGAACGGCTGGGTATTTCTTCTCCGGTGAATACGCCAATATCAACCACCGGTTTTCCTAATTGCAGCAATGCCTGGCATCTTGTTAAGTATTCAATCCATGCTTTGCTTTGGTTAAACCAAGTTTGGTCTCTTTGATAAAATAAGCCGATACCGTCTAATGTCATACCCGGTTTTTTATCCAGCCATGGGCTATGCATAAATACATGCAGCGATAATTTATTGATGCCTGCAGCAAATGCACGGTCGCCTAATACTTTTAAACTGCCGGGATGTTCACTCCAGTCGCTGCGTAATGTGGTGAATGCTTCGGCCTGCACAATATTTTTTCCATAAATATGTGCACCACTGATGGCATCCAGCATATCGTTGGGTTTATCATGCGTGGGGCTGTTGAGCCAAAATTCTCCCATTGGTATATCAGCATGTTTGTAATGCATTAATCCATCGCTTTCAAAAGTGGGCGCAATACTTTCTGCACTAAACTGCACATTTTTTTTATGTGACAGATTTTTTAATGTCGCATAAAACTTATCATTAACCAGCTCTGCAATTGTTGTACGAACATCCAGTAAAACCTTTTCAGATATTGCAGCATCAGTAACCGGTGTGCCTGTCATTACTAATAAATAAGGGAGCAAATCATACCCACGTTTCTTTTTAAATTCCGCTGCAAAATTTTTACTCCAGTTCTGGCTGCCACATTCCCAGCTATCTACATGAAAAACTTTGATTACTTCTTTGGCAAGTGCAGCATCTGTTTCAGTATAAAATTTTTCAAACCAGTTGTTAAATTGCAATGTTGTTGCTTCGGTACTGAATTTATCACACTCCAATCCTTTGCCACCACCTGCTGTGCTGTTTACTGCACCCGTTGATGTATGTCCAATTCTTACAATTACCCAGTTGTTATTATAAGGTGCTGTCCATTTTAAAGTTCCATCTGTTTGCAAATATTTTGTAAGATTGATTATAGATTTCAGCGGTACAGCATCTTTATTAGTTACTTTATTGTTTGTTGTATTTGCCGCCACTCTCCATACACTGCCATTTTTTGCTTCGTAATTATTTATTATCGGTTCGTCGCTTACATAAATACCCTGCACCCGTAAAACCGGTTTCCATTTTGCTGCATCTAAATCTTCGCTGCCGGGTTCTGTGCCTTCTTTTTGCCACACAAAACGAATATATTTTGATGTAAAGGTTTTTACGGCATGTGTGTAGGCTTCATCCCAATCCTGCCAGCCGTGTCGTGGCGGTTGCAAGGTATCAACAGGAGTAAAATTTATTCCGTCATTGCTTTGCTGTATGATGAACCGTTGCGACTGATAAGCATTGTTTTGTTTTTTAATTTTTACCTGCCGTACTGTTATAGCCTGCGGATAAGCATATTGAATCCAACAATTACTGTCGCTACGAAAAGTTTGTTTTGTTGTAACATCTGTTAAAAAAGATGCGTCTGTATTATTGCTTGCAGTAACAACAGGTTTCAGGTTGTTTACAGTAATTTCATTTTTATAATTAGCCGGGTAAGCACATACCACAATGTCTTTATAATAATTTTGATTGGCCTCTGGCTGCTGCAGTTGAATTTTTATTGCGCCTGGTTTTACAATAGTTTTTGTCCAAACTAATTTCTGCATACTCAACTCCGGTGTAATCCACGGGCCGCCTGCCAGCGCAAAGCCATCACTTACATGCACTCCCATTTCTAATTTCAAACGCTTAGCTTCCTGCAAAGCAAATTTTACCATTGCCCACCATTCAGGTGTCAATTGTCTTACCTGCGGCTGAAAAGGAATTTTTGAATTGGTATCTTTTATCGGCATTAAGTAGGCACCGCCAATGCCTACTTCTTTCATCGCTTCCAAATCGGCGGTAATACCTGCTGCACTAACAGCGCCGTGCAGCCAGTACCAGAATACCCAGGGCTTTGCAGATTGTGGTGGATTTTTAAAAATATTTTCTATATCCACTTTTTGTGCAATGGCATAGTTGCTTAAAAAAATTAACAGTATGATGGAGAATATTTTTTTCATTTTTGTTTTTCTCACAGATGGCACAGGTTAACACAGATAATCTGTGAGCCGTTCATTTTCGTTTATCTACAGAAGTTGCTACCGCAATACCTCTCATATCTTTCTTATCCACCGCACAATAAAAATGATACACTACACCTTTCCATTTTACCACATAAGGTTTGTGTGCATACTTTGCATCGTAAGGTTCAGATGATTTAATTAAGTCTTCTCCGTTCCAGTCCGTCCAATTTACTAAATCATAACTGCAGGCAAAGCGATTAAAGGTTTCATTTTTTCTATTCTCCCAGAAGGCACCAAAATAAAACATTACCCATACATCGCCTATCTTCTGTATCACACCATCACCTGTAATCCCGATCTTGTGATGCACCACCGGGTCGGTTTGGTAGCGTTCCCAGTTGATCATATCATCGCTTATGGCCATACCGATTCTTTCAAACCAACGCCACTTGGGAGTATTGTTGCTGGTGTCTCCATTGGCATTATAGTACATTACAAAGGGTTTACCCAGTGTGTTTTTTTTATCCCAGATGATGGTGCTTTTAAATAATTTTTTATTCTCCCACCAGCGTACATCAACATCTGTCATGGATAAAACAGGGTCGCCCACTCTTTTCCATTCATGTGGCTTTGTAATATTACTATTGGCAGATGCGATGCCAATACTTAGTTTACCTGTTTCGTAGCCGGTTTCTTTTCCACCAATATAACTCAGCCAGTATTTTTTATTGAACTTTTCCAACTGATAAGAACCTTCCCATTTAGTATCCTGCAAGGCAATATAACCTGCCCGTTGATTGGCATCCCATTCCGTTAAATCTTTGATGGCAGCAGTATCACCAAAACTCATAATTCTTCCCAGTGTTTTCCACTCTAACAGGTTTTTACTTTTTGCCAGCCATGTTTCATAACCACGACCGGTAAATTGTATGTAGGTCATGTACCAGTATTTGCCTTTGCGAAAAACAGAGGGGCAATCTATTTTTTTTGTACTGTCGACCGGAGTAATAACCATGCCGTATTTATAAGGCGTTTTTACTTCCTCGAAAATCTGTTGCATTACTGTTTGTGGCACTTCTTTTTGAGCAGATACATTTATTAAAAAGCTTTGGGCTAAAGCCCACAACACTACACTTTTCAATTGCCACGGCTTTAAAGCCGTGGCAATTGAAAACACAGTAGCAATGGGCTTTAGCCCAATAAGGCTGGCTGTATTAATACTTAATCTCTTTTGCGCTTTCACCGGCTGTTTTATTTTTTGCATTAAACGGAACGATATAAAAACTGTATTGATAATTCTTTGCTTTGATTTGATATTTCTCCAATGGTGCAGCTACATCACTCCAGCTGTCATTTCCTCCAACACCCATTTGTATCAAGTCAATATTTAAGGTTATAAAACCAGCATCTTTTAATTTGTTGGTATGTTTGGCATTTTGAATATTCTCTTCAGTGTATGGCCATGCACTCATACTTAATAAACTGTCTGCAACAATTAATAACCCTTCTTTTGATTTTGGATTGCTTAAATACATCCATCGTACATCTGTACGGTTGCCATTTTCCTGTGGAACTACATAGTTTTCCATGAAATCTTTTATTGGCAAATTGTATAAGCCAACATCAGCTGCATAATTCTTATCAATGTAATTTTCAAAAGCCCCTCGTCCAAACCAACTGATGTTTTCATAACTCCTGTTAATGCCCATCTGCATACCTACTTTGGGAATGTTTGGAAGTCCGGTTATAACATTCAGTTTATAATCTACTTTAATTACTCCAGCTTCATTTATTGTATAATGTAGCTGCACCACTGCACTATCATTAATCAAACTGAATTCAGTATTGCCTTCATACCCTTCTTTTGAACGGGCAAAATTAATATTTCCTTTTGCTATCTGGTTGTACTCGTACCATTGCTTTAGTTTTCGATGAGGCTTCCATCCCCTCTTGTCGTTATCTGTTAATGGTCTATTGAAATTGGGCAGTAATGATGTGCTTATTTGTTCTTTCCCTTTGTACTTATATGAAGACAAAATACCTTCATTTGTAAAATATATTGAAAAATCTTTTCCGTTTATATGAACGCCATCAACTCCCTGTAAAAGCTTCATGCTTGCCGACTGCTGCAAATATTCATTCCCTGTAACGATTGATTTTCTTTTGCTTCTGACTACTTCATTTAATGCCAACTGATTACTTGCAACTTCAAACCCACTTTCAGCCCATGCTGTTGCTTTTGGCAAAACAAATTTTAAATCCACATGGTATTCTGCATTTGCTTGTAATTTTGGCAAATCCTGTGTTATTGGAAATGTTGATTCCCTGCCAGGTTCAATATCAATATTACCTATTTCCTTAGTACTTATTATCTGTCCATCTTTACGTATGGTTATATAGGCTGTGTAATCAGATACATTTTTTACCAGGCTGTGGTTAATAACTTTTATCAGCCCTTTTACAGAATCTGCCCACTCTACTTGTATCGGCTGAAAAATTCTCTTACAATCCCACATAACACCCTTTGGTTTACCATCTGCATTTACAATTCCTTTAATAGTAAAATTGTCAAAATACTTTTCACCATAATCACCGCCATAAGCATAATACGCAACGCCGGCAGAATCTGTTTTCTCCAACCCCTGGTCTTTAAACTCCCAGATGCAGCCGCCAATCACTCTTGGTAACGTTCTCCACTGGTCCCAAAAATCTTTTAAGTTTCCGGCACTGTTACCCATGGCATGTGCATACTCACAAAAGAATATCGGTCGGTTGTCGCCGTTTTTTTGATTCACTAATAATGGCGCCGTATAATCAGATGGATACATTCTGCTTATCACATCTACATAATATTGGTCCAGGGGATTTTGAATACGGTGTGAGTGGTCATTGCTTTTTAAATATTTCGGGTCGCTGGGGTCAATGTAACCTTCTTCTTTCGGGCTACCCATGGCTGGTTCGTAATGCAGCGGCCTCGACCTATCGAAATCTTTTATCCATGCGGCCATTGCTGCATGATTGGGGCCACTGCCAGCTTCATTACCCAAACTCCACATAATAATACTTGGGTGATTTTTATCTCTTAATGCCATGCGACTAACTCTTTCAATATATGCACCAGCCCACATTGCATCATGACTTAATTTTCCACCCAAGCCATGTGTTTCCAAATTGGCTTCGTCTATTACCATCATACCGAATTCATCGCAGAGGTCTAATAAATATGGGTCGCTGGGATAATGCGATAGACGAACGCAATTAAAATTGAACTGCTTCATCGTTTTAATATCCTGCAAAATATCTTCTCTTGATAATGCTTTTCCTTTGGTGGGATGATGGTCGGGGCGGTTAACGCCATATAAATAAGTAAGCTTACCGTTAATTAATAATTTGCTGTCGCCTTTTCTAAATTCAATAGAACGAAAACCGAGATTACCCGTTTTTACTTCAACAATATTACCTGTGCTATCTTCTAAACTCAAAACTAATTTATACAGATTTGGTTCTTCAGTACTCCATTTTTTAGGATTAGCAATTGTTGTTTCCAGCAACCCAAATTTTACCCGGTCCAATCGTGGATGAATTTCATTGATGATGTCATCAGCTTTTTTGGTAAGGGCTGTTTGTAATACCGGTTGATTATTTGCATCAAACAATTGCGCTTTTAATACATAGCCCGGTAATGGCTGCCCAGTTAAATTTTCTATTCGTGGACGAATGCTGAGTACTGCATCTTTATAACCCTTATCCAATTTTGTTTGATAAAAGAAATCGGCAATACGCATTTTCGGTTCTGCCATCAAATACACTTCCCGGTGAATGCCACTCATGCGCCACTGGTCCTGGTCTTCAAGAAAACTACCATCGCTCCAGCGGATTACCCAAACAGAAATAATGTTTTCTCCTTCTTGTAAATAAGGTGTGATGTTGAATTCGCTAGGCAGGAAACTATCTTCTGCATAACCGGCAAATTTTCCATTCACCCATAATTTGTATGCCGAACTTACGCCGCCAAAATGCAGCGTAATATTTTTATTTTTCCAATCAGCCGGTACAGAAAATGACTTTTGATAACAACCCACCCCATTATAATCTTTGGGCACATACGGCGGATTAACCGGTCGGAAAGGATATACCGCACTTTTATAAATGGGTTTATCGTAGCCCTGCATTTCCCAATTAGATGGCACAGCTATTCTCTTCCACCCACTTACTTTGCTTTTGTAAAATTCCTTTGGTTCATCACCGGGTTTTAGTGCAAATGCAAAATCCCAATCGCCGTTTAGTGAAATATATCTTCCTGATTTTTCTCTGTCATTTTTTAATGCATCATTGATGGTTGCATAAGAATAAGCGGTTACTCTTGAAGCATCTCTATTGATGCCGCTGATTGTTGGGTCTTCGTAAGGTTCTCTGTTGTAGATGGAAGGAGCGACTGGAACGGCGGCGGGGGTTTTGTCAACCAATTGTGCATAGAGGCCTCCCCAAACCCCTCCCAAGGAGGGGCTTAGCAAGAGTAAAATTATTTTTAGTTTGTTCTTCATTTCAAAAATAAAATCCTTCATTTCAAAGGGTTTATCAAATATCATTTTGCACTTCGATTCATGCTGAATAGAATTACTACAGTACAAGAGTGCGACGCAACGATGCTGATAGTAGTACTACAGCTGGTAACATAATTTTATTTCTTTTTCAACAACTCCATTTCAATACAAGCCTGAATGAATGGCCCGATGGCTTTTAAATCATCATCTCTTCTTGGTTCGTTTACATAATATTCATACGTACCATCACGGTAAGGAATGCCGCCGAGGCCTGCACCGGCCACCGCCTGCATATAATGATACTGTCCCCGTCCGACAGAGTCATCCGGGCTGGCGTTAGCATCTTCTTTTACAAATTCTTTTATCATGCCGTTGTAGGCTTTTTGCAATGCAGCATTAAATGTTGCAGGCAAATATTTCATACGGATGGCTTTTGCAATGGAAAACACAAACATGGCTGTGCCGGATGATTCTAAATAATTTTTATCCTGGTTCGCTTTGTTGGTTACCTGCCACCACACACCACTTTTTGCATCCTGAAATTTTATTAATGCAGTAGTGGTGCGGTTTAAAATTTTAATCAATTCATTTCTGCGTGGGTGATTAGCAGGAATAAAATCCAGTACATCCACCAATGCCATCATGTACCAACCCATGCTGCGGCTCCAGAACTCTGGCGACAATCCTGTTTTTTTATTGGCCCATTTTTGCAGTCTGCTTTCATCCCAGCCATGATACAACAAACCAGTTTTTGCATCACGACTGTATTTTTCCATCCACACAAACTGATTGATGATGTCATTAAAATATTGTGGCTGATTGTTGATTACAGAATACTCTGCATAAAAAGGTTCCACCATGTACAAACCATCCAGCCACATTTGAGATGGGTATTTTAGTTTATGCCAAAAGCCACCAGCCTGATTGCGTGGCTGCCAGCTTATTTGATTGCGTAATGCTTGTGCAGCAATTTTGTATTTATCTTCTTTGTAGATTTCATGCAGGCGCAGCAATTGTCTGCCGGGTGGAATCATATCACTATTGTATTCCTCCATCATATAAGTGCGGATGGTGCCATCGTCTTTTATAAAATGGTCAACAATATGTTTAGTATAATTCATGTAGGTATTATCACCGGTATGTTTTGCCAAACGTTCAAAACCCATCAGCACCACACCTATTTCGTAGTTCCAGTTAGCAGGACGATTACCCACTGGTAATTTATCCTGCTCCAAATGACTGGCATATTTTTTTACCACCATTGAATCTTTGTATTGATTCATGATGGTGGTAGCCATTTGTTTGGCGTAGTTGATTTGTGCAAAGCAATGGCCTCCCCAAACCCCTCCCAAGGAGGGGATTACGAAGAGTAAAATGATTTTGAGTTTTCTTTTCATAATTGCAAGGTTGTGATATAAATTTTTTGTGCTGTTATAAACTTTGTGAATTAGTTAAATGCTCTGAGCCAAGTTCTCCGCCAGGTGGCGGAGACAGGGGCTGCTTCCGCCTCCAATAATTAGCTAAGATACTACCGCTTATATTCATCCATGGGCTAAATACTGTGGCTGCCAAACCCAATGTTCCCAACATATCCATACGGCTTGCAATACCGGTAGCCATGCCACCATTTTGTAAACCTACTTCAAATGCAATGGTGCGGCTGCTGTTTTTATCCATGCCAAACAAACGGCTGAGCCAGTAGCCAAAAAAGTATCCGGCGGCATTATGAATAACTGATGCGATAAATAAAAGAAAGCCGACTTTCATTAAATTTTCCCTGCCGGTAGCTGTGGTAATAGCAGTAAAGTAAATAATACCAAACATACTAACGAGTGGCATCATTTTATCAACCTTAGGAAAGTTATTATACAAAAAGTTATAGACAACACCAGCAATAATTGCACCTGCTAAAAACGCTGATAAAGTTATTGTTTTTATACTTGTAATTATCTGTACAAGTGTTTGTATAATAAACTCTATCCCAGTAACATTTTCAATTTCTGCATTAGTCATAGCTACCTGAGGAAAATTAGTTTTATCAGAAACCCAATAAATTACAAATGCAATCCACAATACGGAAATGGCTGCAATTGTATAAACAATATTTTTTTTCTTTACTGAAGCCCTCTTCAAATAATCATGCAGCAATGCAGCACCAATAGGTACTAAAACAATTTTAATTATTTCAATCATCATATCAACAAAACTTACCGGCACTAATTGCCCTGCTAATTTTTGCATTAAAAAAGGTGTAAGAATGGGTGCTACTAATGTTGCCATAGCTGTAACAATAACACTCAACGGCAAATTAGCTTTTGCTAAATACACCATTACATTACTTGCCAGTCCACTGCTGCAACTGCCAATTAAAATAATTCCGGCTGCTATTGCAGGCTCAAAATGAAAAACTTTTGTAAGCAATAAACCCATTAACGGCATAATGGTGAAATGACAAAATAATCCAATAAAAACACCTTTACCCGTTGTTCTTAATCCGCTAAAATCAGTCAGGCCCATATGTGTGCCCATGCCGAACATCACTAATTGTATAATTACTAATTTTAAATTTTTGTCTCTTAAGTCAATAACACCCCACTTATCTAATGCATTTGGGAATAGCATTCCTGCTACCACTGCACTTATTATCCATGCGGTGTATTGATAGCCTTTTAGTGATGGTACTGAACCTAAACCAATTGCAAGACTGATAGCAGTTGCTAATGCACAGGGTTTGTATAGCGATGGTTGCTGTATTATAATACCAATCACCAAAGCGATGGCTAACAATGCGGATGCGTATAAAAAATATTTTTTCATGGACTCACCCCCAAACCCCTCTCCAAAAGAGAGGGGCTTTAGAGTCTTAAAGTTTAGAAGTATTAAATTGAGTTGCTAAAAATTCCATTGCTATTGGCGGACTGGCCAGTATCGGGACTCTCTTTTCTGCTTCTGTCAATGCATCCACTACTCTTGCCATTGATGCTTGGGCTAATACAATTACATCTACTTCGTTTACCAACTGCTTTAATGCATCGCCTACTTTTTTATCATGTGTAGCTGTATCTCCACTCATCAATGCATCAAATGCTCCTTCGCACAACACAGCTTTCAATTCAATTTCTTTTCCAGCAACAATGGCTCTTCTTCTTACTAAATCACTTGTTGGTTCAAGTGTTGTTGACAGTGTTGCAATTACGCCAATGCGCTTACCAGTTTGTACGGCTTTATCTGCCATGGGCTGGTCTACCCGTAACACCGGCACACCGGTTAATGTTGCCGCCGTTTCTACTGCAGGGCCAATTGATGAACAGGTGAACAAAATATAATCTGCTCCGGCTTCTTCTGCGGATGCAGCGTAGTTCACCACTCGTTTACTTGTTGATGCTGTTAACTCACCGCAGGCAATGGTGTTTTTTATCAGGCTGTCGTCAACAATGTTGAAGACTTTTACGCCGGGTAAATATTTACTGCAGAGTTCAGCAAATACCGGTACAAGCGTTGCCGAAGTATGAACGAGTCCTAATGTTTTTTTTGACATATTTTTTGTTTGCGTTTTTAATTTTTTTGGGCCGGGCTGGATTTCTTTGTTCGTCTTCATTGGCGTCGCACTCTTGTACTGCAGTAATGCTATTCACCATTCAACAACAGTTCAAAATAATTTTCACTCCCAACTTGTCCGCCTTTAAAATTTACTTCTAACCCGTTAATACTTTTATTGTTAGAAATGGCTTTACACAGTGGCGCACCAGTCACCAGCGGCGCAATCATTTCCACTGCATCAATTCCCATTGCTCTTGCTGCATAACTACTGGTGTCGCCGCCGGCAATCACCACCCTTTGCAAATTATTTTTTTCAACGGCCTGCCTTGCAATGTTACCCAATGCTGTTCCCAGTTTTTCAGAAGACAGATTGTTGATCGTCTTTTGGCCGGTATGAACAATGAGATTTTTTTGCTGTTGCAGCAGCCTGTTTATTTTGTCAAACACTGCTGATTCAGCTATTTCGTCATTGCAGATCTTAACTGCATCCAACTCCACTTCTGCAAAGCCGTTTGCTTTGGCAAAAGCGATTTGTGCAGCCGTTATGGGTGAGCAACTGCCCGACATCACTAATAATGGATTTGCTTTCTCTATTTTCTGCCATGCAGTTCTTTGTTTCAGCAAACCTTTTTCGTTCCAGTAATTGCCCAATGCTGCTTCAATGCCTGAACCGCCAACAGAAAATTGCGTAGTAGTTCTTAATCCATTAACCCACTCTCCAATTTTTATCAATTGAGATTCATGCAATGCATCAATCAAGACAACTTCTTCATTTTCTGCCAAATCATTACCCCATTCATTAACCGGTTTATCTAATTGCAATACATCTATCAACCCGAATTTTTTATTCGTTTGTTTACCCAGATGCATACGCAAATCACTTTCATCCGCAGGTGTAACAGGATGTTTGCTCATACTTGGATGCCTGTCTAAGCGATAAATCTTTCCATTGCTGCCAATCCCCATCCTTGCAAACAAATTACCGTACAAACAATACCTGCCCAATGAAGGCGAACCACCCAGCACAGGAATTATTTTGTTTTGAAAAATGGTTGCCCCACAATCAATGGCTTTACCAATGCTGCCAACAGTTGCTGATGAATCAAACGTAGAACATACTTTATAATGCACATGTCTGGCACCACTTGTTTTCATTTGTTCAAAGGCGGGCAGTAATATTTTTTCCATTTCCTCCGGCGACAAAGCCCTTGTCATTCCTGCCACACCGTATGCATCCAAATCCGGGAATGCCTTTAATTGCTCCGCTGTTGGCGGTTCTGTAAACAAAATAGTTTTTGCACCTGCCCTGCTGATGAATTCTAATGCATCAGTAGAACCGGTGAAATCATCTCCGTAAAAAGCGAGTAATATATTTTTATTTGCTGCCAAATTTTTCTACTGATTTTTTAAATTCCGGATATTGATTCGCTGCTTCTTCCAAACTCAACCCATCCACTGCTGCTTTCCATGCCTGCTGCAAAGCAATAACACCAGCCGCTGCTCCCATCGGATGCGCCATGATGCCGCCACCTGCCATATATAAAAGATCAACAGTTTTTGTGCGGCGGTAAGTTTCAAAAGCTTGTCCGCCCCATTGCCCGGATGAAACTACCGGCATTACTGTTTTATGATCGTACATCGGCGTTAAGCAAGCTTCAATAGAATGCACCACGCTATCATCAGCCTCCCAAAATTTATTTTGAATGCCATTCACGTGCAATTGATCCACACCTGCCAGCCGCCATAATTTTTGATAGGCTTTAAAATCTATTCCCAATAATGGATGGCGTGTTAACATACCCCAGCCATTACGATGACCATGAATAGCCAGTTGTTTTTGATCGCATATCTTTTTTGTACCAGCTAAGCCAACGCTGTTGATGCTGATCATGGCGCAAGTGCCGCCAGCGTTTACAATTTTTTCGTAGCGTTGCAGCATTTCATCTACCTCGCCGCTGATATTAAAAGCAAACATTACTTTCTTTCCCGTTGAATCTGCATGTGCGTTGATCACTTTCATTACTGCATCAACCCTATCATTAAAATTAGAGTTAGCGGAGGAAGATAATAACTCATCGTCTTTAATAAAATCTATTCCTGCTGTGGCTAAAGTTTTTACAATATCTGCTGTTTGTTCAATGGATAAACCAATAGAAGGTTTAATGATGGTGCCAATCAATGGCCGGTGATTTGCACCAGTTAATTTTCTGCAACCATCAATACCAAATGCGGGACCGCTATAATGTTCACCGAATGATGCTGGCAGTTCAATATCCATCAGCTTCAACCCGGTGAACTGTTTTATCTCGTATAAATTTCCCTGCAGGGTGGAAATTAAAACCGGCAGGTTGTACCCAAAGTTTTCAATACTCCAGCTCACTGTTACCATTGCCCGGTTATACTTTCCTGTTGGGCTTGTTGCACCGGGGATAGCGGGCTCGCTTACTGTTTCCAACAGATCAATACTTTCCACTCTTGCAGCAAATCGTTGCTTCAATTCTTCTGTTTCGCCGGGCACGGCTACAAATGTGCCCGATGATTGCTCTCCTGCTAAAACGGCTGCTGCCTTTTCAGGTGCGAAAGGTGTTTCGATAAAGTATGTTGCGGTTATTCTTTCCATTTTTATTTATCTCACAGATTTATCAGATTAACACAGATTTTTTCATGCTCAATTGTAATTATTTTTTTGAATGGAGCGTCGCCACTTCAATCCAATCAAGGCACTAATGCCGGCAAATAATAAATCATCGTATCAACGGCATCCATACCGTCATATCCGTTTGCCCCCTGTTAGCCCATGCATAATAAGGAATCAGTTTTATTTTTACGGGTGTTGTTTTTGTATTCACTTCTTTATACAATGTATTTTTCCAGTTGCTGTTTTGTAATACCATTGCATCACCAGTTAATGCCATCACATTGCAATTATCAATTTTCATTGGTACCGGTTGCAATTTTATGGATGAAGGGATCAATACATTAAAGACATTTTGCTGTGGCAGATCTGCCGACTCTAAACAATATACAATTGGCCCACGCTTTACTGTTACCTGGTTCTTCGTTTCTTCTACCAAAGGATTACTTTCCAGTAAAGTTGCAGGCATATTCAACTCCAGTTCAATTTTATCACCTGCTTTCCACTGCCTTCCTGCAATTACATAGCCGTTTTCCATATCCCTTACTTTTGGAAATGAATTATTGATCTTTAAGCTATAGCCTTTGTTCCAGCCCGGAATTCTTAAGTAAATATTCACCACATCTTTTGTTGCTTCTTTTATGGTCACTGTAATTTTTCCGTCCCAGGGATAATTGGTGGTTTGCTCCAGTTTTAATTTTGTACCGTCATGTAATTCTGTGTTCAACACATTGCCGCCATACATATTGATGTACAAACCTTTTTCGCCAATGCTGTACATGTAATCATTAACTTCCGCAATAGTGCGTATAGTGTTAGGCGGACAGCAATTGCTCTTGCTGATATATTTTGAACGACCACCACTCCATCTCAGATCATAAGGATAATCTTTTGCTGCTGCCAATGGATTGGTGTAAAAGAATTTATTACCATCCATACTGATACCACTTAACACACTGTTGTACAAAGAGAGTTCCATCACATCGGCATACTTTGCGTTGCCGGTCAATTGCAGCATGCGCCAGTTCCATAATACATTACCTATATTGGCGCAGGTTTCATTGTGCGCTGTTTTATTCGGCAACTGGTAATCTTTGCCGTATGCCTGCTGTATCTTTTGTATAGAATCTGGTTTGTAAGAAATCCCTTCTAATGATAAGCCATCGTACAACGCACCGCAACCACCGGTAACATACATTTTATGATTCACCACATCATCCCACATCAGGTTTAAGGTATGCAGTAAAGTTTCATCACCTGTTTCGGCATATACATCTGCCACGCCTGCAAATAAATAATTGGCTCTTACTGCATGGCCATTCACTTCTTTCATCTGGCGAAAGGGTAAGCGGTCGCTGTTATCATCGCTGCCTTCGCTCATGCCCCGGATATCAATTAATTTTTTTACGAGCTCTAAATATTTTTTATCTCTTGTGGTCCGATACATTTCTGTAATGCCCATGTAGTGGGAGGGACAAATTGCATTGCGTGCCTGCTCTGCTGTGGCGGTATTGTAAAAATGAATTAAGAAGTCTGTGGCTTTCTTTGCTACCTCCAATAAATTTGTTTTTCCTGTTGCACGGTAATGCACACAGGCGGCCGTCATTAAATGTCCGAAATTGTAGGCCTCAAAACTTAATTTATCATCAAACATTTCTTTCTTGCCTGTTTTCTTTTGTTCAATGATCGACTTGGTATAGATATAACCATCTTCTTTTTGAGCTTTTGCAATTACTGCAACCGCTTCATCCATCATCGCATCTAATTTTTTATCTTTAGTTGAGGCGTACAAAGCGGCAACCGCTTCCAGCGTTTTATAAAAATCGCCATCATGAAAAGAAGGGCCGCGGAAACGGCCGCTGTCTAAACCTGCGGCAACTCTGAAATTTTGAAAGGCATAACACATGTCTTTGCTGGTGTATGTAGCCCACAAATGCGGCACCATCGAATCTTTACATACCTGAAAACGTTCGGCCCAAAAACCTTTTGTCCATTGCACATCGCTCATGCCAACGCTGTTGAGTTTGGCGTGTGGGCTTTGCATGGTGTTGACCAGGCCGTTTTGCGACATCACATTTTGTGAGAGTAGGATGGTTATTATGATTAATATTTTTTTCATGTTAATTTTCTCACAGATTTCTCTTATTAACACGGGTAAGGATTAACCTGTGAATATCTGTGTAATCTTTGAGCTAATTTTATTTATAATTTATTGTATATCCTTTTCCCTTCTCTATCACCAACTCATAGTTCCCATTGCCTTTATCAGTAAAATTGCCATCTACTGTCGTCGGTTTGCTTTTACTTTTAAATTTCAATATACCTGTGCCACAAGCACCCGTAATTTTTATTTCGCTTTCACTCATATACACTTCAATATCTCCGTCCGGTGTGGGCACTTTGCCCTGCATCCATTGCAAACCGCCCAATTGTGGTTGTACAGTGTAAGTTTCATAACCAGCCCTGGTAGGACTAACACCTAAATAATATTTACCCAACAAATAAATTGGACTGGCGCCCCAGGCATGACACAAACTCTTTCCAAATTTACGCCCATACATGGCTAAATGTTCTGTACCGTTTTTGGTTGGATTGTACTCTTCCCAAAAACTGGTAGCACCTAAATTGAGCATACCACCCCAATACGATTTCATTTCTTTTAATACAAATGCCTGCTCACCCATTGCACTTAATGCTTCCAGCTCGTAAAACCGCATATAAGGCGTGGTAATCTTTTGAATGTTATCATTCAGCAACACCGATTTTTTTACCTGCTGCTTTTGAGCTTCAGTAAAATAATTAAAGAAGATGCCAAACATATTGGCATAACGGGTTACATTTTCTGTTTGTTTACCATTTACACGACTGTGAACTAATGCCTGCTTCTGACTGTTCCAATAAAGTGAAAATACTTTTGCTTTTAAATCTGTTGCCAGTTTTTTATAAGAAGCCGCATTGGTTTTATCATTTACAATATTTGCACATAGACTCATAGACTCCAGACTTCTTGCAAAAAGCATTTGTTCAAAACTTATTTCCCCTTTCTTACTGAGGCCTGCGGCCCAGTCAATAAATGTCCAGTCGCCGCTTAAGCCTTCAATCAGCCCGTTTTTATTGCGGCGGCTCAGGCAATAGTCCATCATCGTCTGCATTTTGGGATAAA
The DNA here is from genome assembly GCA_017983695.1 of Ferruginibacter sp. Classification (GTDB taxonomy): domain Bacteria; phylum Bacteroidota; class Bacteroidia; order Chitinophagales; family Chitinophagaceae; genus Ferruginibacter. The sequence goes on along the minus strand of JAGOAX010000004.1, from coordinate 374,750 downwards.
TCTGTTCGATAAATTTTTTATCGCCAGTAAAAAGATAATAATCGTACACACTGATGAACCAGTAAAAGGTATAATCAACAATGGTGTTGATGTGAGCCGTAACAGGGTCTTTGCCACGCAAAGCCTGTATGGTTCTAGTTACAGTTGGGTTATCAAAATAAGAGTAATAATTCATCAGGTAGCTTTGCAATGCATCGCCGCTCCACACCCAGCGGTCTCTTTTAATGCCGTCAATAAAAAATTCTCTGGTGTTTAATTCCAAAGTGTATTTAGCCACTTCAAGGATTTTGTTTATTTCTTCATCACTGCATTTAAAACTGCCCCGTTGCTTTACATTAGCATACTCGTACAGCATACTCACCTCATCAAAAGAAACAGCATCACTTTCCCGTACAATATTTACATAACGAAATGCTTTTGACAAAGGCATCACAGAATCTATTGGTATTACCCTGTTAATCGTTAACCTGTCCAGCGTCATTGCTTCGGCTGCATCCAATGCTTCTTCTTTGCTTTCGCCATAGTAGATGGAAATTTTTCCATTGCCTTTAAGATTGTGCAGCTTTAAGAAACCAAAGGTTTCCTTACCAAAATCTACCAGCATTGAATTGTTGCTGACAGTTTTGGTAACCGCCGGCAATGGCCTTGTTGGCAATTTGAATTGTGATGGCAGTTGTGATGGCGAATTAAAATTCCAGCTGCCGGCATTAAGCCATTTGGTGGCTGAGATATCGGATGTTTTACCACTTTCGTCGATCCATTCCTTGTCCTCAAAAGTTACCAGCCAGGTATTATCACTTTTAATGGTTTTCCCTGTAACATAAATAGCTGGCGCACTAGCTTCGTTCCAAACCTTTACATTTATTTTATGCTTACCGGCTGGCACAGTTATTTTATTTACGCCGCTTTCAACAGCATTCCCATCTAATTTTAAATTAAATGTTCCTTCTGCATACACAGTAATTTCTTCCGGTGCTTTCAGATCAAATACTTTATGAAAATCCATCAGCACATAATGGGCATCCATTTTCCAAAAAGGTGGAAAGAAAGTATTGCGGTCAGTACGGCGGTTCTGCATTTTGTTGGCGAGGTTGATCTCAAAATCGCCGGGATACCAGATCCAGGTTTGGGCGGAAGAAAAATAAAAAGTAAAAAGTAAAAAGGCAAAAAATACTACTTGCTTTTTGAATTTTGAATTTTGCCTTTTGATTTTATTTGTGTTCATATTAATGAAAATTGAAAATGAGGTATAAACTTAAAATTACTAATCCCAGTAAGGCGAATAAAATTTTTACCTGCCTGCTGGTTTTGGGTATTTCGTTTTCTTCAATAGCTGCTTTTACTTTATTATTATCTGCCAAAGAAATTATAATGGCCGACACAAACAAAAAAGCAAACAAATAAAAAGACACTAAAAAATAATGCGGCCACCACAGGTTTTCGCCGGTGGTTGTGTTAGGCGGCATGATCCATAAATTAAGCATACCCACAAAAAGACTTACTGCAGAACCTGCTGACAAAATTAAATTAACAGCCAGCTTTGTTGTACGTTTCCAGAATACACTTAATAAAAAAGTCACGGCCAGCGGCGGCGCTAAATAACCGAGTATCGATTGAAAGATATCAAACAATGTTTTTCCTTCTATATTATCCAGCGCAATGGCCATTAATACAGCTAACACACAACCGGCAATTACTACCATGCGGCCAACATTTACCTGCTGTTTTACTGTTGCATTTTTATTAATGTTGTTTACATAAATATCTTTTGTAAACACAGTGCTTAGTGCATTTAACGATGAACCGATAGTTGCCACCAATACTGCAATGAGCACACAAATAACCAAACCATTTAATCCGGAAGGAAATAAATTGGTCACCATGGTCATATAAGCCAGTTTATCATCGCCAATATTTGGATACAACACATAACAAATAATGCCCGGTAAAATAAACATGGGTAATGCCAATACTTTTAACCAGCCGATAAAATTTACTCCGAGTTGCCCCTGCTTTAAATTTTTTGCACCGAGCACACTCTGCACCATACTTTGGTCGGTACAGAAAAATGCTACTGCCGAAACAGGATATCCCAACAGCAATGCATGCCAGGGATAACCCGGGTCGGATGCAGGCCTTGTTAAATTCCAAAAGTTAGCCGGAGTTTTATCAATCAATGCACTGATGCCGCCGATCTCTCTTAATCCTAAAAAAGTTAACGTAAGTGAAACAACAATAAGCAATATCATTTGAAAAACATTCACTCTTGCAATGGCTTTTAATCCACCCATAAAAGTGAACAACCCTGCAAATGCCACCAGCACAATAGTAGACTGCCACATAGGGATATCTAAAATCTGCCGCACTAAAATGCCGCCGCTGAATAATCCCAGTGATAACCAGCTGATCAATATTTTTATGAGTGCATAGCCAGCTAAAATATCCTGTGTGCTTTTTCCGTAGCGCTTGCCCATAAACTCGGGCATGGTGCTTACCTTGCTTGCAATGTACCGTGGTGCAAACACCATGGCCAGCAACAATAAAAAAACAAACGCATACCATTCAAAATTGCCACCCACAATACCGGCGGTATAACCAATGCTTGCAAATGCCAGCAAAGATGATGGCCCCACATTTGTTCCCCACATATTAAAACCGATATTATACCAGTTGAGTGAGTTGCCCGCCATGAACAATGTTTCGTCTTTCTTTTTGTTGCGGAAGCTGGCGATATAACCAATGATTAATAACGCAACAAGATATATTGCAACGATAGTGAAGTCGAGTCCTGTTAGTTTATCGTAGATTTTGTTCATGTAGTTAGTGATGAACTATAAATGATGAATGATGAATTGCTCTACATTTATATTTCATAGTTTATATTTTATAATTCCAGGTTGTATTCCTTTAAAATATCCTTCACCTTAACCGGCAATCCCGTTTGCAAACTCCTGTCCATTGCCTGTAACAGCGCTACCGTTCCTATTCCTTCTTTCATATCAGGATAAGCGGTGAAGTCTTGTTCAATGCTATCCACAAAATATTCTAAATAATTCTGGTATTCTCCCGCATGATGGCTTTGCCCTTCAAAACGGAAATAATATTTTAATGTACTGTCGCCCCAGTGAATTATTTTTTCTTCGCCTTCTTTGGTGGTTACAGCATAACGCAGTTCGTGGTAATCGGCCTGGCTTGCACCTAATGTGCCACGCAATACACAACTCATACCGCTGTCACGTTTTGTTGGTTGCGTTGGCCCGGTATAACTACCGCTCACTCTTGCTATTCTTCCATCCTCCGCTTTAAAAATAAAGTGCATGGTATCTTCATTTTTCAGTCCTGCAGTTTTACCATTGCTGCTGATCATCCCATAACCCATCACTTCCTCTATGTTGGGTAAATAATATCTTATAAAATCAACCGGGTGGCTTAAACCACCGTACAACCATTTAAAAGATTTCTCCAGTGCCCATTTCTTTTCTAAAAACCAGCGGTGATCGGCATTATAATGACTTTCAATGGTGATCAGTTCTCCAATAACCCCTTCTTCAAAATCTTTACGTTGTCTTTTATACGGTTCAAAAAATCTTGAGCTTTGTCCTACAAAAACTTTTTTACCGGTTTGCTTTTGTAAGTCTATTAATTCTTTTGCTTTGCTTAAATCATCAATAAATGGTTTGGTGCAGATAACATGTTTACCCGCCAGTAAAGCCTGCTTCACATGTTCGGCATGTAAATGATCGGGAGTATAAATCGCAATAATGTCTATCTCTGCATCGTTCAGCATTTCCTGGTAATCGGTGGTGTATTCATACATTTTAAATTCGTCGGCACGTTGCACACAAACTGCTTTATCAGCATCGCAGATCATTTTAAGATTTACTTTGCTGCTGTTGATCGCCGCACTCATTGTGCTGCGGCCTTCGCCTAAACCTAAAATTCCAATATTAAGCATAAATATTTGTCTGTTTAAAGTTTATAGTTTTTTTGATTTGGCTATAACTGGTAAAAAATAGTGAGTTATAGCCAAGTCAAACTTTTATTGCAGCAAACCATAATCAACCCGTTTAAATAAGGCATCCAGCCTTAAATCGTTTTGTATAAGGCCGGTTGAATGCGCATTTTGTTGTAATCCAAAAGTGGTTATCATAGTAAGAAACAAAGCTTTTCTTGTACCTGTTTCTTTTCTAAAAACCCCCATTTTATTTCTCAGTTCCATGGCATATTTTTTTTCAATAACAAAAGGGTTAATTGAAAATTTCATTTCGCATAAATTGATCACCATATCCTTTCTGTCTATTACTAAATCTATTTGCGCTCCTCCATCCTTTGCTGTACTTCGCCATGATGAACTGTAGGTTTCCACCCCGCCAATGCCCAGTGCTTTTTTCAATTGCTCAATATGGCAAAGGCAAACCTGTTCAAAAGCATAGCCACTCCAGGCCCTGTGTTTAGGTGTATCAATACTATTGAGCCAATTGTTTTTATTATCTGCCTGTACATCTTTTAAATACCGCATATAAAAAAGCGTATAAAAATCTACCAACTGGTAAAGACTGTTACGCATCTTTTTACCAAAGGGCACATACTTTTTTATAAACCCGCTTTCTTCCAGTTCATTCAATATTCTTGTAGTGCTGCCGGCATTAGGCAATTTTGCACCTTTCACAATTTCTTCTCTTGTAAGTCCGGCGGCTTTTTTTGCCAGCACCTGCACAACACTTACATGCTTATCCCAATTAGTAAATAAAGAACTAAATAAATTATTAAACTCTGTACGCAACAACCCGTTTTCCGAAAAACAAATACGTTCAATATTTTGTGCAGCACTTAAACGCCGCTGCACCTGCTCCCAATAAAAAGGTATGCCGCCTAAAACCATATACAGTTGCGTTATTTGATACCTGTCCAGCACCGAGCCTTTCGCTTTTAAAAACAATTCACATTCATACAGGGTAAACGGTACAATTTTTAACCGGTACGTAACCCTGTTGTGCAGACCGCCTTTATTGTTGATGAGTTTATTGATCATCCACGATGCCGCAGAACCGCAAACAATTAATACCACATCTTTTCTTGCCGATGCCCAATGATTCCAGAAATGTTCTAATGCCGGAATAAAACCGGCATTAGTGGTATCAAACCAGGGCAGCTCATCAATAAAGATCACTTTCCGTTTTTGCTTCGATCTTTCCACCAGGCTGATCAATAATTGAAAAGCAGCTTTCCAGTTTGCCGGTTTGTCAAATTTTGTTTTGCCGGCTAGCTTTTTATAGCAATCCGTAAAATTTTGCAATTGCTGCGCCGTGCCGGCATTGGCCAAGCCCGTAATGTGAAAACTAAATTTATCTTCAAAGAAACTTCTTATTAAAAATGTTTTACCCACCCGCCTCCTGCCATATACCGCTACAAACTCCGACTTATTGCTTTCCATTACCGAGTGAAAGAAATCCATTTCACCCTCCCTACCGATGATATTTTGCATTGCTATATCTTTTTGGTTTGGCTATAAACCTACAAAATATACCACTTATAGCCAAATCGAAAACTATGGGTAATTCTCCCGCAGATATAGCAGAACAAATGCATGGTTTTCTTTTCTGCGCATTCTGCGACATCTGCGGGCCTATTCTATTGCGACAGTGGTTTTAAAAACACCCAGCTCTCCCCCTTCTTCGTCCCCTCAATCCCTTCCTGGTATTTACCCATTATTGTATTCCATTCATTCATCTTCGCATTATGCTCCGTTGTTTTCGGGTTTAACTCATCCAATGTTTTCCCTTTGGGAATACTGATAATTAAAACCAACTGCCTGCCATTCTTAAAGATCAGTAATTGCTGAAAATCGGCATTGCAAAATCCTTTGGCAATGTCTGGCCATTTTTCAAACTGTGTATTGTGATAATCTACATATTCCTGTTGCAATTTTTTATCTGCCACCAAATTAGCGGTCAGCAAAATATGTGTCCATTCGTTTGCAGTTGTTTTATCAGCACAATGTTTCTTCTTGCTGTACTCATAAAATAGATTGTGATAAGCTTTCACCGTTGCTTCGGGAAAATTATTCTGCAGCCTTCCTTCCATCACACCTAAATCCTGCACCCTGCTGAAAATTACATAATGATTTTGCCAGTGATAAATGGCACCGCTGTCCATATTGTTGTTGGCCAATAATAATTTCAGTTTTTGCAAGTCCAGTTGCTGGCCTTCCTTCACTACCAGTTCAATCACTTCATTATGTTCTTCATTTATTGTTGGTGTCTTTGCCGTTTTATTTGCTGTTAAATATTGAAACGCCTTTTCCAATCCGGCGTTTTGCTTTACACTGTCATGCACCTGCGGACCATTATTGCTCCACACATTATCCGGACCATTAGCGTTTTGCAAATATTTTGTTGAGGGTGTCCAGTTATTGCTCACCGTAAAGTTCGAAGAACCTTCATCCGTATAAATATAAAACCAGTGCGAAGGCAGGTGTGCAATGGGAGATTTATAAATGCTGTCAATGTAATTATCCTCAATCATCGAATTGGGCTGTGCACTCAAAGTATAAATACCGCTGCAATCGTAATTCCATTTGCCGTAGTGATGGATTTTATTGGCAACAATCCTGTTATCCTTCATCATATTGGGTTCGGGAGTCCATCCCCAACCTACACTGATGCCGCTGTATGATACGCTTTCAATTTCATTATGCCGGATAATTGTTCTGCTCACAAAGCCACAGCCAATGCCTACAGCACCCCAATCTTCATTGGTGGCATTTGTAATAAAATTATTTTCAATTAAAATAACATCACATTTCTCTCTTTCATCTTTCGGGTTAAAAGGTAAATGAATTTCCCTTCCTTCATCACCATAATTGCCCGCCAGTATTGCTGTACCACCAATATCGCTGAACAAATTCCTCTTTGTCATATTATCCTTCACCCCTTTTTTTAAATCAATGCCGGTAGCAGCTAAATGTTTAAAAGAACAATCTTTAACTCTTGTCCGCAGGGCATAACTCAACTCCACCGCAGCAGCCTGCCTGCCTACCCATGCCTGGTTATCCAATCCCGGTTTTGCAATAGTGCCAGCAGGTTTCAACCGGTAGGCTTCCGTCATGTACAATCCCACCTGGTGCGGCACATGCCCTTGTTGCGATGGCCGCAACCAACCCGTATGCTGAAAAGAAATGCCTTCAATCACCAAATTGCTAACCGGTGCGTCAATCGTTCCCTGCACACTGATTAATGTTTCGGTAAACGGCGCCAGCACTTTTGCTGTTGCTAAATTTTCACCCACCCGTGGCCAGTAGTATAATTTTTTATTGGCTGCATCTAAATACCATTCCCCCGGTTCATCTAAAAACTGCATGGCATTGGTGAGATAAAAAGCAGAGTTGCCGGTTGCCGCACTCAGCCACGGCGCAGGCCAGGGATGTTCATTTTGTATTTTACTTTCGGGCTGATAAAAAAACAATTTAGTACTATCACCCATCACCTGCATTTTTTTAATCCGCAGGTTGGCAATCTCCCACCATTGATGAATGAACAATTCAACGCCTTTTGATATATCCAGGTTTTGAAATGCCAGGGTTGGTATTACACAGGCAGCTTCCTGCTTATTCCAGTTTAAAATACGATGCATAGTTTCGCCATTGGCAGATTTTGCTCTCACTGCTTTGACCTCATTCACCCACAGTTGCCGGAAATTAAAATCGTTTCCATTCACCTGTGGCACATCGGCCACCCAAATTTTTGATTGTATATTTTTTTGCAAGCCATTGACAGCAACACTTACTTTTTTCCAATTGCTTATTTGCACACCACCGCTTAAAACAGGTTGTTCATTTGGTGCTGCTTTGATATAGGTAACGCTTTCCCGGGTACCGCCATCTTCCGGTTTTATAACAATGGTTTCTAAAACTTGATAATTACCACCCCGTAAAATAATATGAATACCGTCTTTGATAGTTTCATCATTCAGCCGGCGTAAATTTCTTGCTTTGCGTAAGGCGGCGGCAACGGTGGCCAGGGGTTTTTCTTTCGATCCGTCGTTTAGATCCGACCCATTGGTGGCTACAAAAATATCCACCGCCCTTGCAGGAAAATTCATCAGTAATAACAATACCAGCAACATTGCAGGCAGGTATTGGGGCAATCGTTTCATCGTTACTAATTAGTGCGCTAAAAAATAGTGAGCAAAGCTATTACAATGTACAATTTACCTACAACTACGCCGCCAGACAAGGTATGTATTTACTAAAAAGATGGAAAATATTACTATTTGATTTTTTGGGGAACAGGCATTTGTTTTCCATGGCATCATCGTTGCGAACTTGTTCTGTTATTTTTCCTTTTTGAGAAAAAGGGAAAATAATCAATCACTTTGACGGCATACCATTATTTAGCTTTTATTGAAGCGTTTGTAGGAACACACCTGTAAAAACACATATTTTTACAGCCAACAAGCCAAATTTGAACGAGGGCGTGCCACGCCCCTATATTTTGAACGAGGGCGAAATTTACCTATTTTTACCTTCGTTTAAAAAACGAGGGCGTTCAACGCCCTCGTTCAAAAATCAATAATTATGAAATATAATCCCTTAAAGCCTTACAATAATTTACCTGATTTACCGCCAAAGGCCGATATAGAAACCAAAACTATACTGAAGAAAATTATTACCTCAAGCAGGGCTTTATCCGAATTAAAAGGAGCCATTAAAAACCTGCCCAACCCGATGCTGTTTATTGATACCATTAACCTGCAGGAAGCACAAGCAAGTTCTGCCATTGAAAATATTATCACTACGCAGGATGAATTATTTCAGGCAAGCATCACCGATAAAAAAGTTGAAACCCCTGCCACCAAAGAAGTAATTCATTATAAAGATGCCTTGTGGTATGGCTTGCAACAAATAAAAAAGAAGCCCGTCCTTACCACCAATCTTTTTATTGCTATAATGCAGATTGTAAAAGAAAATGAATCGGGCATAAGAAACATACCGGGTACACAATTAAAAAACCCAACAACAGGCAAAGTAGTTTACACGCCACCCGAAACTGAAAAAATAATAAGAGATAAACTGAAAGCCCTGGAAACTTTTATAAATACAGATGATGATACCGACCCATTGGTAAAGCTGGCACTCATTCACTACCAGTTTGAAGCCATTCACCCGTTCTTTGATGGTAATGGAAGAACCGGCAGAATTATCCTGTTGCTGTATTTACAATTTAGCGGACTGATGGATATGCCTGCATTGTATTTAAGCAACTATATTATGAAACACCGGGATGATTACTACATTAAACTGCGAAACGTAACAGAAAAAAACGACTGGCAAAGTTGGATAATGTATATGCTCGACATGGTAGAAACTACTGCCGAAACCGGTAAACAGCGCATTGCAAAAATTGAAAAGCTAATGCACAGCATGGGCAAAGACATTCAAAAAAAATTACCCAAAGTTTACTCCCGAGAGCTGGTGGAAGAACTGTTTCGCCTGCCCTATACAAAAAGAAACCATATTGCCGCTGCCGGAGTAGGAAATGTAAAAACCGCCGGTAATTATTTAACCAGCCTTGAAGAAAATGGCTTTTTAAAAAGTGTGGTGGTAGGTAAGGAAAAACTGTATCTTAATTTTAAGCTGATGGATATTTTGAAGAAGGAGTAATTTTTTTGGGACAAGCTTTAGGTTTTTATGGCGGCATTGTTGTGTCACTCACTTGTACGGCATACCATTGGGGAGCTTTTATTGAAGCGGAGGAAATGTGACATAATCACTACGATTCTTTTAAAATTAAAGTACCAGAATTTTGTATATTTATGTGTTGCCTGTTAATATAAAAAATCACGTTGAAAGAAAAAGAAATTGCCCATCTTATTGCGACAATGCAAAAAAATGCTAACAAAGCAGCTCGACAATGTCTCTATAAAAGCTGTAATGAAACAGCAATAGTTTCCCACTTATTACAAAAACGAGGAATAATAAATTCTATATCCGAACAACAACATGTGTATGAGAATTCACTGAATGCTTTTAAAAAAGATTTCTTTGCCTTTAACAGAATTGGATTAGCCGAGGCATTAAGTTATCCAGGCTTTTGCAACAAGCATGATACAGAGTTATTTAAAGATATCGAATCTGGGGTTTTAGATTACAAAGCATACAAAACCCATCTTTTGCTCTCTTATCGTGCCCTAATGATTGAAAAAAGAAAAAAAGAAATAAATATTGATTGGTATAATAGAATATTAAATGCTAAGACGTTGGCCCCTCATTTGGACAAAGGTTTTATCATGGAAATAAAAGAGTCGATTAAGTGTGAAAAAGAGGGAATGCAAGACCAGCAATATCACGAGGAATTCTTCCTTTCTAATATTAAAGACGATACTTTACGTGATTTTAAATTTATCTATTTTGAACTGCCTAAAATTGAACTATGCAGCGCAGCAGTTTTTACTTACGAAACATCGGAAGAAATTGCGCTAATAAATTTATTTCAGAAGCATAAAATAAATGAACCGCTTACTGAAATTTATTTTCACCTTTTACCTCTTTCCGAAATGTCAATTGTCATAATGGGTTGCCTGAATAAGGATATTGACAAATGTTGGGAATACATACAAGGCTATTCCCAAGGTGACGAAAAGTATCGCCTCAAAAAAGTAAGTGATTTGCTAATATGCCAAGTTGAAAATTGGGTTTGTTCGCCTTCATTCTATAACAGCAATTGCAAAAAAAGAGAAGCAGAAATAAATAGTTTAGTAAGGTTCTCAATGAAACACTCAAATGAAAGACGGGAATTAGAATTCAATTTATTTGAGGCATAATTTAAATAACCGCAACCATCAAAAGATTTTTTTTAATGCTCATCAAAATAATTAAATGGTTTTTCGCCGTTGTTGGTATGCCGTCGAGCCAATGTGCAAGGCGTACCAACAACCAGCCCGAAGCCAGCTGCAACTAAAGCGAAGTATTATATTCGTTACCGCCTTAGTAACACAATGTTGTTGGTACGCTCACGCTCTTTAGCTTTGCTTCGATACCAACAACGGCTTTTGCTGGTGCAGCAGTTACTACCAACAAAGGCGTGGGCTACTACAATCCATATTGTTAATATACTCCTCCCTCTTTACCTTTGTACCGACGTCAACAATAGCAAAAAATCAGTAACATGGTTCAGATTGTTGTTTTACTTATTATTTCGGCAGGTGTTTGGGCGTTTAGTCGATTAAAGTTTGAAATAAAACGGGAAGAACGTCGTAACTATTACAGAGATGAGTATCTTAAATCGGACGCCTGGAAAAGGAAACGTTATGTAGTGCTTAGAAGAGATAATTGGCGCTGCGTAAGTTGTGGTGCACCAGCTACACAAGTCCATCACAAAAAATACTTAAGAAAGAATATTGGAAAGGAGCCAATCGAATGGCTCGTTTCTGTCTGTAAGAATTGTCATGAATCCTTACATCGGTGATAATAATCCATTACACAAAAATACCCAATGGCGCCAGTGTTCAACCGAAGGTTGGTCACGGTGTCTATAAGTTCAAGCGGTCTGAGACCGCAGCATGATACAGCCTAAAAAAATAAACCCACTAATTAAAAGGCCATCTTGTTCTGCTTCAATAAAAGCTGAACAATGGTATGCCGTACAAGTGAGTGACACAACGATGTTGACCAAAGCTGATATGCCAGTCCCAAAAAAAATACTGGCACATTCTTTTTACTGAAACACTTTCTTCAAATACGCCGCATTAGCTCCATAATTATATTTGGTATCCGAAGCTTTCTTCGCATCCCTGCTGCGTTCAATTACCAGCCAGCCGGTATAACCCATTTCATCTAAGGTCTTTTTTACTTTATACATATCTATCTGCGGATCGTTCTGCAACCAAACGCTATCTTTGTTGGTAGCATGTATCATACAAATCCTGTCTTTGCCTAAAATTTTTAATTCACTAATTAAATCCCGCCCTTCTTTTAATGGATTGGAAAAATTGAAATAAATTTTTATTGCCGGCGAATTGATGGCTTTTAATAATTGAACCTCTTCCTTTGCAGACAGTGCGGTTTCAATACCAATTACCACGCCGGCATCCTGCGCCATTTTACCGGCTACTTTTAATCTTGCAATAACCGAATCTCTTACAGCAGGATTCTTTTTCAGATCGCATTGCACACCTAACGGCAGAAAAGCTGTTTTTACATTCATCAGCTTCATGGTGCTAATACAATCTTCAATTGATCTTTTGTATTCTGCCCTGCCGCAAAAACTTTGTGCATAATACCCAGTCATGGCCAAACTAAATATTTCTACATTATTTTCCTTTGCAGTTTTTAAAAACTGGTTGCGTACAGAATCAATCAGCAATTGGTTATCGAATGTTGGCCTTGTGCCCAGGCCACCCATATCCACTTCTACCCCATCGGCATTCAGCTGTGCAGTTAAAGTAATGGCGCCCAATTTCTGCCGCTTTAATAACATCAGGTCTATCAGTCCTATTTTATAGCGCTGGTTTTGTTTGGCCTTAATAATTTCTTCATTGAATAATTTATCAATATTATCAAAACCTTTAACCGCATGTGCCGGTAATTTTTCTCCCTTGTCGCCAAAAACAAAAAATGCATTTAAGGGCTCAAGCGTTATAGCCGTATCAACAATATTGCCTTCGGTGTTTTGTATGGCTTTTACATTCAGGTTAAACTGCTTTGCCATAAACTCGTACAAAGGCTTTCGTTTGTTAAAACCAAAATCGTGTTTGTCATTAGGCAAATGCACATTGCTTACATTTTCGGGCTTGCCATACCAGCTGTACATTTTTTGCAGGTATAAAAAATCATGCTCGGGCATGCGGTCTGTCCAGTCGCCGCCATCACTAACTACCAGCATTGGCCGCGGCGCTGCCATGGCCGCCAGTTCTACATTATCTGTTCTTCCGCCGCAGCTGTGTATATCCATACCGCTTTCGCATGGGCAGCCGCCATAGAAATAAGAAGAAAGATTTACAATGGGTGCCGATACTTTTATCCTGTCGTCTATCGCCGTCATTAACACGGCATAAGTGCCGCCGCCGCTGCCGCCGGTAATGGCCACACGGCCGGTATCAGCATATTTTAATGCTAACAAATAATCCAGAATGCGGATGCTGCTTAATATTTGCAAACTCATGGCACGGCTGGTACGGTGGTCTTCAAATTTAAACTGCAATTCACTTTCGCCATAACCAAACATATCAAAGCTAAAGATCATGGCGCCCATTTTTGCCAATGCGGCACTGGTGTACTGGCAATCGGCACGGTAGCGGTGCTTATCCCAATGCCCCTGCGGATGCAATATCACCGGTATCTTTCCTTTTATTTTTTCGGGTTTGTACAAGGAGCCATTTACCCAAAAGCCGGGCATTACTTCAAGGGCAATATTTTCAATACTGTAGCCTGCAAATTTTCTTTCGGGTGTAATAATGGGTTTTGTATTGGGCAATGCCGGCAGATGTGACAGCTGCATCGCTTCCAGCAACTGCGGCTTCATCATCGCTTTTCTTTTTTCCCATTCCTCCAGTGTTTTGTATTGTGCTGCAATACGGTCCAGCTCGGCCCAGCCTTCATTTACCGGCCAGCGATAATATTCGTACACACTTAGTTTATATTGTTTGTCTTTTTCTTTTTTAACTTTTAGCTCCAGTGGTTTTAAAATATTATCTAAGGTTACTTCTACATCGGGCCGGTACTTCCAATCGGCATAGGTAACTTTTTTATTGGCCACCATACTATCCACAAACTTTATGGTAACGCCATATTTTTTTTGAATATCGTTGAGTACTTCTTTGAGTGGTTTGGCAAACTGGTTATCGGAGCTGGGTTGTGCGTGGGCATGGAACCACGAAGGTACAAAGGCGCAAAGGAGCACAAGGGTTTTCACGCCAAGGCGCAAAGCGGCAAAGCCGCTAAGAAAATACAACTGAACTTTGCGTCTTATTTCCTTAGCGTCTTTGCGTGAAAAATTGCGTGAAGAAAAAATATTTTCTTTTTTCATGATACTTTTTTTATTTATGCCTGTTGGCTTTCCAGTTACTGTACAATAAATTATCGGGCAGCACCGGCTTAGGAAAAAATAAACTGGCGATGTAGCCTACAATAATCACCACCAAATGACTGTACACCCCCAGCATTAATTTATGATGCGTAAAATTAAAATTACCTAAATCCAGCAGTAGTTGGGGATCTTTTATTCCGATGGGTGTGCTGGTTAAAAAAGCCCAGGTGGTAAATAATATGCAGGCAACAATAGCAATGTTCATGCCCTGCCGGTTTGCCCTGGCACTAAAAACACCTAATAAAAATATACCTACAATGCCGCCGGAAAAAATAGCGTACACGGTAAATATGAGATCGATGATGCCGCCACTGCTGAACTTTAAATAAAAATAGCCCATGCCGATGGCGAAAAAGCAGGACAACAGCACCATCATTTTACTGGCGTATAAATTTTGTTTATCCGTTTTACCCGGCCGGAATTTTTTATAATAATCTTCCATGCCTACTGCGGCATTGGAATTAATATCAGCACTTAAACTGCAAATAGCAGCGCTTATTAAAGCCGCCACAATAAAACCAATTACACCGGTGGGTAAATTGGTCATCATAAAATATGGAAACACCGTTTTGGCGCTGACATCGGCGGGAAGCGGATTCTGTTTATAGTAAACAAATAATGCAGTGCCAATAAACATAAAGATCGTCCAGATGGGAACGGTGAGAAAAATGCCCATTAAGGATGCTTTGATAGCTGACTTGTCGGATTTTGCAGTAAGATAACGTTGTACTACTGTTTGATCGGTTGCATATTTTTGAATGGCATAAAATGCGCCGTTGATCACCAGCACCCAAAAACTTAGTTTATCTAATTTAAAATCGTAAGGGCCAAAACCGGTTCGGTTATTTTCGTCGGCAATTTTTAAAGCTTCTGGTATGCCGCCTTTTATGGAGAATATTAATATGCCCAAACAAATAAATCCACTGGCAAATAACATGAAGCCCTGGAATACATCCAGCCATATTACTGCCTGCATGCCGCCTTTTAAATTTAAGACGATGAGCACCAGGCCCACGCATAATAAAATATATACCGGATCAATATTGGTTAATTTATAAATAGCCAATGCCACTAACGTTAATACAGAGCCCATACCGGCAAACTGCCGGATGATAAATGAAGAAGAGGAATAATAGCGGGCAAATTTTCCAAAACGTTTTTCAAAATATTCGTAAGTGCTTAAGCCGATAACTTTACGAAACAGCGGTACAATAAACCATATAGAACCCATCAGCACGATAGGCACCATGTAGCCTTGTAATAAATAAATCCAGTTGGATTGGAACCCTTGTTCGGGATAGCCTAAAAAAGTATTGCTGCTGATAAGCGTGGATAATAATGACAAGCCCAATGCCCAGGAAGGAAAATTGCCTTTAGATAAAAAATAATTCTCGGTGGTTTTTTGTTTGTTGGCAAAACGGAAGCCGAGGTAGAGAGTAATGCCAAGCACAAAAAGTATGATGCTGTAATCTATAAAGTGTAAATGGTTCATAACAAGCAGCCTCCCTAAATCCCTCCCAAGGAGGGACTTTAGACTCTGTGATTACAGAATCGTTTTTTATTTTTAAATATATAAGTCCAGAATCGCTATTGGTAATTGGTAACTTCCGGGTTTTACAGTGATGAATAAATCTCCGGCTTTCATTCTTACCACTCCACTGCTTAATTCATTTACTGGTGTAAGCTTTTTAATATTCAATTCTTCTAGCACGGCAGCGGCAGTTGAACCGCCTTCAATAAAAATTTCTTTTACATTCTCTCTAACTACAATTTCCTTTACTGCTTTTGCCATTATTGTCCGTAATGTTAAAGCCGTTTGATTTGATTTGTCGATTGCAATTACTGCTTTGGCTTTTTCTTTAATGATGCTGCCCGTTTGTTGTAACCATTCTTCATCAATTGTTTCGGGCAGGTAAGCAGTGCAATCCAATTTTTTAATAAATGCTTTTCGTTCTTCAAAAGCGGTACCGCATACATACAAATGCGGTGACTGTAACTGAAATTTTTGCTGTGGCTTAGCTGTATATTTTTTTTCAAGCAAGCTTGTATAAAAATCTCCTGCTCCCACCATCATCCAGTTTTTATCTATTGCCGCGGCCCATGCTTTTATATCGTCATTGCTTTCCGCTTCTCCTATTACAATGCCTTCAACGGGTAACCAATCATTTTGTTTTAATACCTGTACTGTTTCATCGTTAACCATTGCAGTAATGCTTGCACTGCTTATTGGAAATTCCGGGTCATTTATAAAACCGGTTTCGGTTATTTTTTTTTCGTTGATAAAATATTCTCCGTTGCTGATGGTTCTTTGCAAGGATGGATTAGCAGGACAAATGAATACCTTATTTTTTTCACTCAGCTCCATTTGTACTTTCGCTTCATCTATAACATAGCCCCGTAAAACAGAATCAATTTTTTTGTATAATAATAACGGATCAAATTTCAATATTGTTTCCACCGCATCGGCAGTGCAATAAATGGCTGCTGCTTTTTGCATAGAACGGCTGTCGGTTGAAACAATGACCACATCTTCATTGGCATCAATTGCATTATCCAGGTGAACTGAAACCGATAATCCATACCGCAGGCTGATGCCAGCTAATTCTGCTGCGCCGGTAAAATCATCTGCGATAACTGCGATCATAATGTGAATGGTGAATGGTGAATTATAAGTTATTTCGACAGCCTATTCACTATTCAATTTTGACTATTGACTTTTCTATATTTACTTAACTGCACGGCACTTTCAATTGCCAGCACCATTGCATCTGCACTGGCAATACCTTTGCCCGCAATTTCAAATGCGGTTCCATGATCTACCGAAGTACGGATGATGGGTAAGCCCATGGTAATGTTCACACCTTTAACACTGTCCATTTGATTTTTTTCGGAGTTCCATTTAAAGCCGGTTAGTTTAAAGGGAATATGTCCCTGGTCGTGGTACATGGCTACTACACCACCGTAATAACCGGTGGCTGCTTTTGCAAACATGGTATCGGGTGGCACCGGGCCTTCTACATCATAACCCAATTTCTTTAATTCTTCCACAGCCGGCAAAATTTCCAGGTCATCTTCTGTACCAAACAAACCACTATCACCAGCATGCGGATTTAATCCGGCAATGCCGATCTTTAAATTGGTCTCGCCTAAACTGATCATACCGTTGCGTAATAATTCGGTTACTTCTAAAATTCTATCCTTCTTCACTAAATCGCAAGCCTGCCTTAATGAAACATGTGTTGATACATGTATCACTTTCATTTTATCTTCCACCAATAACATCGCATATTTTTTGGTATTGGTGAAGTGAGCATAAATTTCTGTATGCCCTGCAAAATGATGACCAGCTTCGTTGATCGATTTTTTATTAATGGGCCCCGTTACGGTAGCATCCACTTCTTTTGCTAATGCTAACTCAATTACTTTTTTTATGGATTGAAAAGCAGCTTCGCCGCACATGGCGGCAATTTCTCCGAAAACCAATTTATCAATATCAACATTTTTAAGATCGAATACATCAATCACACCGAATTGGAATTTGGCTTCCTTTACATTTTGAATTGTATTGATGCTGGCTTTTAATTGCAGTTTGCTGATGATGTTATTGAATACCGATACATCACCAACAATTAATGGCCTGCATATTTCGTAGATCTTTTTATCGAGTAATGCTTTTACAGCGATCTCCGGACCAATACTTGCCGGGTCACCCATTGTAATTCCTATAACTGGTAATGCTGCCATCTTTAATTAGTAATATCTTTTAATGATTGAATTAATTTACTTTCTTCTTCAGCAGGCATTGGTTGCAATGGCGGCATTACCACTGCTTCGCACAATCCTTTCTGCTGCATCAAAACTTTTAATGCCCATAAACTTTCGCCGAGTGTTTTATCTGCCTGGTATAAGTTGCCATATTTATCACTTAGCAATTGTGTGGCATATACTTCTTTAAAATCTTTTTCGGTAAAGGCATTCCACATAGCTGAATAAATTTCAGGCGCTAAGTTCCCTGTGCTTGGTATCAGGCCATCGCTGCCGCCAATTAATGCCAATGCAGATTTTGCAGCCCATCCTAAAAAATGGCCGAAGTCTCTCCTGTCTTTCCACAACTCCAATGATTTCATCAATCTTTCTTCGCTGCGCTCTGAATCTTTTACCGCAACAATATTGGGATGCATGCTTAATTCATCAATCACTTCCAGCGGAATACTCATGTGAGTAGTGGCTGGAATATTGTAAATGATCATGGGTAAGGGAATGGCATCGGCAAGATCTTCAAAATATTTCAGCATCTGCTCATCATTCAACGCATAATAAGAAGGCAGCGTTGCCGCAACGGCATCCACCGCATTATCGGCACATAATTTGGCAAACTCAACCGATTCGTCAAATACGTTGGAAGATATGCCGGCATATAAAACAGTAACTGGCTTTTTATTTTTCGCCGCAGCTTTTAAATAATCAGACTTTACTGAGCTGGATAAAGATGCTGATTCGCCGGTGGTACCTAATATGAATGGTGAAATATTATGCTTGTAAAAATTAGCAAATATTTTTTCTACTGCTATTGTATCAATGGTATAGTCTTTTGTAAGCGGCGTAACAGCCGGTACAATGATGCCTTTGTATTTTTTATCGGTATACATTAATATGCTGCTTTATAAATTGCTATAGCGTCCTGTTCTGTAATTGTTCTTGGATTATTTTTTAATAATCGCTGGATCTTCATCGCATCCACCGCCATTTGTGCTATGGCTGATTCCGGCACATTCACTTCCTGTAATGTTGCAGGAATACCACAGGCTTTTATCAGTTCTCTTATTTTGTGCACACCGGCATAAGCGGTTGCCGTATCGTTGTCCTGCCTTTCGCAGCTCAATGCTATAGCTACATCTGCATATCGTTTTGTTGCCGCCGGAATATTAAATTGCATTACATAAGGTAACAACAAAGCATTGGATAATCCATGTGCTAAATGAAACATGCTGCCCAATGGATAAGATAATGCATGCACACCCGCAGTATTCACCGGGCCCAAACAAAATCCGCCGAGCAAACTGCCCATCGCTACTTTTTCTCTTGCTTCGATATTGTTGCCGTCTTTTACTGCGGTTTCAATATGCGCTGCTATCAAACGCATGCCTTCATAAGCATACATATCAATAAATGGCTGTGCAAATTTATTGGTGTATGCTTCCAGGCAATGCGTTAATGCATCTAAACCTGTTGCCGCAGTAATAGCAGGCGGAACGCTTACGGTTAACAACGGATCTACATAAACAATATCCGGTACTAAGTACGGACTGATGATTCCTTTCTTCTGGTTTTCATCATCAACTAAAATAGCATTGGGAGAAACCTCACTTCCTGTTCCGGAAGTGGCAGGCACACAAATTAATTTTTTCTTCCTCCCTTTTAGAAAACCAATACCCACATAATCCTTTAACTGTTGTTCATTCTCTAATTGTGCGGCTACTAATTTAGCAATGTCTAAAACACTTCCGCCACCAATACCAATCACCACATCAGGATTGAAAGGCGCTACGGTTTGCATCAGCTTTTCAAAATCTGCAAAAGAGGGTTCGGCAACAATAGATGTGTCGGTTAAAATTTCAATATTGTTTTTTTGAAGTGCAGTAATAAACTCAGCTAGTGTATTTTGTAATGGTGCAATGGTAGCAATAAAAACTTTGGTTGGTTTTAGTGCAACCACATCATCAACTAATTGCGGCAAAGTACCATTGCCAAAAACTAATTTGCCTGGGAATATGATTTGTAAGTTGCTCACAGATTTCTCAGATTTACACAGATTTTTTTAATTAATTATTCGAATCAGGCTTTCTTTATCAACTAAACTTGTGACATTAAAATTTACTAAAAGGCCAAGTTTTATTCCAGATAATTTGAGATAAGTTAAGAGTTGCTTTTTATGCACGTCGTGTAAAGTTTCAATTGATTTTATTTCAAGAATAACAGTATTCTCCACTATAATATCTGCCCTAAACCCAATTTCAAGCATAACACTATTATAATTTACCGGAATTCCAACCTGGCTTTGTACATGTAAGCCTAATTGGGTAAGTTCATATATTAGAGCAGCTTCGTAAACGCTTTCAAGCAAGCCTGGACCGAGTGCATTGTGAACTGTAAAAACAGCTCCCCTGATTTTATATGATAACTCGTTTAATTCCATATAGCATTTTTCTCTCACAGATTTCTCAGATTTTCACAGATGTATTTTATCTGTGTTAATCCCTGTCATCTGTGAGAAACTTAAATAGCCGCATCCAAAGGATATTTCGGCAACATCAACTGCTCTACATCTACCGGTTTAATATGTAATCTTTCGCACCATGTTTTAAAACTATCGTGTATCTCGTCTAAAGTTTTCTTTTGATCTGGTGTTAACTCCAAGGCTGTAGCCCGACTGATCGTTCTAACCGGCAAACCTCTTTTACGCAAAAAATATTTTGCGCTCATGGGATAAGCAATATGTATCAATGGATCCACACGGCTTATTTCTGATTGTAACCATTTTACTTCTTCCAGCTGTGAAGGATCATTAGCATTGTTCACCATCCACACTAATATCTCAGGATAAAAATTGCCGCTAATAGATGACATGCCCTTCGCTCCCATTTGTAAACTGTACATCGCATTGGGCGAATGTGCATCGAAAAATTCCAGGTTAGATTTTGTTTCTTTTACAATATCAATTTTGGCTTTCACTTTTTCCAGATCAATCGAAGTGTCTTTATGATACACTAACCTGTTTGCAGATAACAAGGTTTTAAAAACATCAGGACCAATAATCCTTTTATAAGGTGCCGGGCATTCATACATACCCAACGGGATATTACCCGTGAGTTTGAACATACGGTCGAAATTTTTCAGCAGCACATCATCACTATCCTCTACATTGGCATAATGCCCGGTAATTAAGATAACCGCATCAATACCAGTATCATAAATCTTTTTGGTAAACTCTGCTTTATCATTCACGGTTAATCCAAATGAACCTGTTGCCACCACCGGCACACGGCCGTTTACATAACGAACAATATGTTGCGTTAATTCCAAACGTTCATCTTCGGTAATGCTGTACATTTCGCTGCTGAGGCAATTGGCAAAAAAACCTTTTACACCGGCTGCCAAATAAAAATCAACGAGATTACTTACCACATCCAGGTCAACTTTTGCTTTTAAGTTGAAGGGTGTTATCATCACCGGAACAAATTTCTTTTCATTCATAGCAAATCATTTAAATACACCCTATAAAATTCATTATTTAAGCAGCAATTAAAAATGTGTTATACTACTATTATGCTGTAAAATTTTACTGTTTTTCGTTTGTATTTCCGGTTTTTGTCTTCTTAAACGCAGTAATTAAAACCCCAGCCAAAAATATCGTCAATGTTCCTACCACAATAATCATATTGTTGTGTAGACTGCTTTTTAAAAAGCTGTATTGATCGCTGATGTTTTCGCTGAATGTCATCCATAAAATAACCAATACTCCAATAATAGTTGCGGTAATGGCTGCTGCATTTTTTGTTTGTTTACTTATCAGCCCCAGCAGAAATAATCCCAGCATACCTCCTGCAAAAATGCCGGAGAGTTTCCACCAGGTATCCAATAAACTTTTGGCACCAATCATAGCCAGTCCGGCGCTTAAGCCAATCAATCCAAAAATAACTGTAGCAAGATGCAGGGAAAACAAATGCTGTTTATCAGTAATCCCCGGCCGGAAATATTTTTTATAAATATCAACCGTAAATACAGTGGCACTTGCATTCATATTACTGCTGATGGTACTCATGGCGGCAGATAAAATGGCCGCAACAATCAACCCCAATAAACCCGTAGGTACTTTTGTTACCATGAAATATGGTAATACTTTATCGGCATAGTCAGCTGGTTTAAATGTAGCAGCTAAATGCTGTATTTGCTCCGGTGTTGCTAATGCTCCCAGTTTTTCTGTTGCCAGTTTTATTTTTACCGGGTCAATTAAATCAGGCTGTGTTTGATAGAATGCGTACAAAGATGTACCAATGATTACAAACAGTAAAGAAACCGGAACATACATTACCACACAAAGCCAAACAGATTTTGCTGCCTGCTTTTCTGAAGCTGCTGTGTGATACCGCTGAATATAATTCTGGTCCATACCAAAATTATTGAGGTTGATAAAAAAACCATAGAGCAAAACCACCCAGAAAGTTGGTTGTGTAAGATTTAAAGATGCACTCCCCAAACTGAATTTGTTATCTGCTTTTGCAATCTCCATTACTTTATTAAAGCCACCGGGAATTTGTTTTACCACCAAATATAAAATGAGCAATGCACCCAATGTTTTTATCACTCCCTGTACCACTTCGGTCCATATCACTGCCTCCATGCCGCCCAGTACGGTGTAAATGATAATGCACAATCCCATTACGATCATGATGCTTTGCATAGAGAACCCTGTAAGTGCCTGTAGGCTTAATGCCATGCCGAAGAATATTGTGCCCATCCTTGCAAACTGTGTCAGTAAAAAACATACCACAGCATAAGTTCTTGCCCATGGGCCAAATCGTTTTTCTAAATTGGTGTAAGCAGAAATTTCTCCTGTCTTTCTGTAAAAAGGAACAAAATATTTTGTGGCCACCCATGCTGCCAGGGGCATAGAAATGCTGAATACAAAAACATTCCAATTGCTGCCGAATGCTTTACCGGGATTGCCTAAAAAAGTATTGCTGCTTAAAAAGGTGGCGTAAATAGAAAGTCCGATTGCCCAACCGGGAATTTTTCCTGACGCTTTGGTAAATTGCTCGGTGTTTTTATTGCGTTTAGAAAAATAAAAACCAATAGCCACCATGGCAAGCAAATAGACGACAATGATAGCGATATCAATTATGGGCAAGTTGTTCATCGTTAAGGCCCCCTCTATCTCCCCCTAAAGGGGAGGACAAGGAGGAGATTGACTGGTAGATTATGCTTATTTAATTTTAGTTTCAATTATGTTGTATTATAACTATGTTGAACGTCTTCGCTGCAATCTTCTTTTTTTCACTTTCCGCCAACTGGCGGAGAAGGATAGGATCGGGCCTTTAATCCACCGAAGGTTTCGTTACCAAAGGAACAAACCCCGGCCATTTTTCATTTTTGATCAGTTTCAATTTTAAATGCTTCGGATCAATTTTTACATATTTTATTTTCAGCCTGCGCCAGGTGTATACAATATGCACCATCCCATCTTTGCTTTGTATCACCGAGGGATATGAATATTGACTGATGGGTGAATCTTCCAGCATTACTGCAGCATACCATTTTTTCCCATCCTTTGATATCGCCACATTCAGTGGTGTACGGGCACCTTTGCCTCTTGGCAAACTATCCGGTGGCTTCACATGATTGTACACTAATAATTGCCTCCCATCTTGTAATGTTACAGCATCCGTACCAGAATTATTATTGGGCAATGCAGATGCTTTCATCGGGCTCCATGTTTTACCGCTATCACTACTCCAGCTTTCATTAATGGTTCTGTTCATACTGCGGCACAACACCTGCAATCGGCCATCTTTATATTTTAAAATGCTGGGTTGAATAGCGGAAACAATTTTACCATCATTAATATCGTCCGACTTGCTCCATGTTCTTCCGTTATCTGTTGTATACTCCATATGCACTTTCCATCCATTTTTTTCTGTACTCGAAGGGCATATCAGTGTGTTACCCACCAGTACCGGTTTATTTTTTATTGGTCCTAAATAACCTTGTGGTAATGCTTCTCTTGTACTCCATGTTTTTCCATTGTCGTTGCTACGCATCATCCAGCCTGTCCAGCCTGCCACATTTGGCCCGATTTTATAAAATAATAATAACTCACCATTATTAGTATAATACAATACAGGATTATAGCAGGCATATCTTGTGGTATCATTCATAATACCATCGGCTACTTTTTTGGGTGCTGTCCATTTATCATTTACTAAATGGCTTGTCCAGATGCACACATCTTTATTCCCTTCCTTAGTACCGCCGAACCATGCAGCAATTAAACCATCCGGCGTTTCTTCAATTGTGCTGGCATGGCTCTGCGGAAAAGAGGCGGTGTCATAAATAAATTCATCGACCAATATGCCTTTTTTCCATTTGTTTTGTGCAGTGGCTGCACAAAAAATAAATAACAGGCCCAATAATACTTTCACTTTCATCATTACAATTTTATTGTTGCTTTTTTGCCGCTTCTTTTTCTGCTTTTATTTTGTCGGTAAAGGCTTTATACATTTGTCGCCAGTTGCGCCCATTGTTATTCAAATACTGTTCGCATTTGGTTTTGTAAATTTCAAATATGGCAGATATCTCTTTCATATTTTTATAGTCTATCGCCTGTTCTCTTGCCTGTTTAAGATTCTTTAAAATTTCTGTTTCTTCTTTTGCAGTAAGATCAGGCACTATTGCTTTATAACCTCTCAAAGTAAAATCCACTATACCTATTGTATATTTATCAAGTATTATTTCCACCTGTGCCGAATCTAATTCCGTTTTAAGTACCACCATCAAATTTTCATGCACTGATTTTGGTTTGGCGGAGCAGATAATGATATCCCTATCCAGTTCGGATAATTTACTTCCGGTTACGGGATTAATACCTTCTGGTACTAATGTAAAATGATGGTTATTGTGCCAATCCTTTACTGCAGTAAGATGTGTTGCAATGGCAGCTTGTACTTTTTTTGCTTTAGCATTGTCAGTCAATTGCAATGTAGCCACCCATGTTGCAGCTTTATTATCAAGTGCTGTATCTGCCTGTGCTGATGCTGGTTGCAGTACCAGCATCCAAACGAAAAGCATCAGCACCTTTCTTATTACTGCTATCATTTTATTGTAGATTTAAATTGATAATCGCCGCTGGGTACTTCAATGGTAAGCACACTAGCTTTCCAGCCAATTATTTTTATACCATCACTATTTAAAGTTTTGCCTGATTCTGTTACATCCTTCTCCGATATTGCAGGAATAAATATTCTTGCAGAGGTATTGGCAGGAATAGAAATACTCCATTCAAATACATCCGCATTTTTTTTCCAATTGCTTTTAATTAAACCATAGGCACTTTTATAAGATGCATTTACAAACTGCAGCTCATCTGGCAATGATGGTTTCATTGTTATTTTTTTAAATCCCACTGCTTCTTTATCCGTTCTTATGCCGGCAAGGTTTTCATAAAACCATGTAATAAGGTCACCCAGCATCATTACATGGTTCTGGCTGTTCATATTCGGATCGGCGGTATTACCATTCCATAATTCCCAAATGGTAGTAGCACCATTGGCAACCATATAACCATAACTTGGATAGGTTGTATTAGATGCCAATGTAAAAGCCAGGTTGGTATTGTTGTAATCCGTTAAGCCACGAAATAAATATTGTGTACCAATTAAACCAGTGGTAGTATGGTCTTTACTTTCTACATGAATTTTATGATAAATATTTTCGAACACTTTTTCTTTTAATGAATCCGGGCAAATACCAAAATACAATGGCAACAGGTTTGCAGTAACTGTGTTGTTTGAATAATATTTTTTCTCCCCGTTGTAAAATGTTTTTTGAAATGCAGTTCTGATACTATCACCTAAAACTAAATACTCTTTTATATCTTCATTGTTACCTGTAAGCTTTGCAAAGCGCTGCATAAAAGAAAGTAATTTATAATAGTATGCTGTTGCAATTAATTTACCATCGGTAAGCCGGGCCGGGTCTTTGGCATGGATCAATTCTAAAGTTTCCGGTGGTACACACCAATCGCCGTACTTATCTTTTGTCATGATATAATTAACCAAATACTTTTTCTGCATATAGCTCATCCATTTTTTCATGGCGGCATAATTCTTCTGAATAGGTTTTACATCACCAAACTGGTTGTATAAATTATTGCTGATGGTAATAAAAGCAGCCGGCCAGGTAACATCATCAGAATAATAATTCCAGAATGCCGGTGCCACATCCGGTATGGCACCTTCTGCGGTTTGCGACTGTTCAATATCATCCATCCATTTGGCATATAGTTTGGCGTTATCAAACATAAAACTTTCACCCTGTGCACCAATTACCCTGTCGCCTAACCAAGGCTGGCGTTCGTTGCGTTGCGGACAATCAACCGGCATACCTTTATAATTGGATGCAATACCCCACCAGGCATTTTTGTAAATGGAATTAATAGTGCTGTTAGATGTTTCAAATGAACCAGTAGTTTCTAATGCATCATAAACCAACTGTCCTTCAAAATTATTTACAGTTGCTGTGCCGGGGAAGCCGGTAATTTCTACAAAACGAAATCCATGATATACAAACGACGGACACCAGCTTTCTGCAGCTGAACCTTTTAATGTATATACATCTGTAACTTTTGCATCTCTTAAATTAGCGGTAAATAATTCGCCATTTGCCTGCAGGCTTTCTGCAAACTTCATGGTAATCTTATCGCCTCTTTTACCTTTTATATTTTGCAGTTTTAACCAACCGGCAAAATTTTGTCCCATATCCAAAATATATTTTCCGTTACCAATATTTTTAATTGATACTGGTTTTATGGTCTTCATTACCTTCATTGGTTCAGAAAACTGTGCTATCATTTTACCGGGCGGCGCAGCAACCAATTCGGGTTGCCTCCACTTACTATCATTAAATCCTGCATGACTCCAACCGGTAAGCTCTTTTGTAGCATCATACTCTTCGCCGTCGTATTCATTGTTGGTTCTTATTGGGCCGTCTACATTCAGCTTCCAGCTTTCATCACTCACCACTGTTTTTTTGCTTCCGTCAGCATATTCAATTTCTAATTGCAATAACAATTTGGGGTAGCCAAACGTGTTGTGCTTTTGTGTTTTATAATTCTGCCGCATGGTAAAAAAACGACCGTTGCCCAATACTGTTGCAATAGCATTATTCCCCTTTTTTATTGCCGTTGTTACATCATGTGTATTGTAAAAAAAAGATTTTCGATAATCTGTTGGGTTGGGTGCCAAAACCTGGTCGCCAATTTTTTTTCCGTTAATATACAATTCATACATACCTAAACCGGAAATATAAACCGTTGCTCTTTTTACAGCTGAGATATTCTGAAATTCCTTTCTTAAATACCTTGCCGATAACCTCGACCATTGTGTGATACTGTCCCAGGCAGAAGCTTTATCATACCCGATCCATTTTGCTTTCCAGTCTTCGGCTTTTAGCAAACCTGTAGAAAAAAATGCTTTTTCATTGGTAAAAGCTTCTCCTTTATTGGTGATCACCCTTACTTTCCAAAAGTATTTTTTTGCCGATTGCAATGGCTTGCCTCCATAACCGATGAGCAAAGATTTACTGTCGTTGATTGTTGCGGATTTCCACATATCCCCTTCGCCGGTATTTAATTTTTGCTGTGTGCTGCTTACAATAATTTGAAAAGAAGTTTGCACTACATTTTTTTTTCTACTTTCCAATTGCCAGCTAAACCTTGGCTGCACCGCATCTATCCCCAAGGGATTCGTCAACATTTCGCAACGGAGGTTTTTAATGGTCACCTGTGCAGAAGAAATAAATCCTGTCAGCAAAAATGATATCAGAAATTTTATCTTCATGGTCAGTCATTAAAATTAAAATACAATACCAGCTTCAATGCCCTTGACGGATCTTTTTCGTAATCGTAAAAAATATTTTTCAAGCCCATGGGTCCGGTGGTTTCGTTGCGTTGCGTTTTTGTACCAATGCTGCTGATGCCCTGCATAAAAGAAATATCACCGGAAGGGAATAAAGGTTCGTAATTATGCCACTGGTCGGTTTTCCATGCAGGAGTAAACAAACGAAGAAATAAATCTTCTGTTTCCGTTGCTACCGTAAAGCGGTTGTTTTTTGTAAAGAAGTAGCCACCATAGAAGTTTGAATGATAGCCTTTAAACTCAGGATACACCCACGGTGCCTCTCCCGTTTCCGTGTTGTTGTATGTTTTATTCCATACACCAAACTGGTTGCCCTTCATACGGTTTTTCCAAACATGGTAAGGGCCGTTGCCCATGTAGGTAACTGACTTAATTTCATTTTCAGGAAAAGAAAAATTGATGCCGTCAAAATTGCTGTGGTATGCACCTGGAAAATAATTTACCTGCAACTGTATCCAGCCAGATGGATAGACCGTCCACTTTAATGTATTGTAGCTTTCTTTTTTATCGTAAGTAGATTCGATTATGTACTTATCTCCTTCCCAGTATTTTTTTATTCCTTTAAAGTTATTCTCGCCTTCCTGCACTACCGGACCATTGTTAAAAGGCAATACGCCGTTTTTATTTTTTACATAAGCAAGTGTTCCACTTGATTCGTTAAACATCAGGGAAACATCTTTCACATTTACCAAAATCATATTGGTATCAGCAACCGGCGTTTCAATTTTGTCACTGCCTTCTTTCGCAACAATTCTTTCAGTTGCTTCTTTAGGGTTGCTGATGGGGAAACTCCAGGTAAATAACTCTTTCTGAAATTTATCTTTTACAGTTACGTAAATCACATTAAACTCTTTCCAGTTGGCAGGTAAATTTATTTGCAATGTTCCTTTTGCGCCGGGAGCAATATCAGGAGCTTTAGCTTTTCCGTTTTCTTCCTTAGTTCCCCGTAAATCAAAACGTTTTAAATTCCAGCTAAACGTACATGTATTTATATTGGTGAAGTGATACCGGTTCTCCACATTCAACTTACCATCAAACGCCGAAGTGATTTCTTTCCGTTCAAAATACACCGGGCTCCATATTTCTTTTATTGCATAAAAACTTCCTTCTTTTTCATGGTGTGGGCCAACGATGCCATCGGCTGCACGGAATTTATCAGTATCCAAAGAATCATTTTTATCTTTTCTTACTACAGCCTGATCGGCTAAGTCCCAGAGAAAACCACCGGCACTTAGTGGATTGTGCCACATTTTTTCCCAATAATCTTCCAGCCCTGCACCATGGCCGCCATCAAACTGGCCATGTAAAAATTCGGTGGGCATTACAATTTCTCTTCCATATTCATAATTACCAATACCATAATTATACTCCCGGTAATGTTGTGTTTCTATGCCATTAAACAATTGCCAGGGATGTACAACAGGCCGTTCCTGAATATCAAACTCAGTAAATAAACTATCCAATTCAAAATTATGTCCACCTTCATTACCGTTTGCCCACATAATTATTGAAGGGTGATTCATATCATGTACAATCATTTCTTCCACTAACTTAGTACCAGTTGGTGTATCATAATGACCATGCCATCCGGCCAGCTCATTCATTACAAACAAACCGAGTGAATCGCATACCTCTAAAAAATGGCCATCAGGTGGATAGTGGCTCATACGAACTGCATTCATATTCATGTCTTTCATCAGCAACACATCTTCAATACTTATTTGTTTGCTGGTGGTGCGTCCGGTTTCAGGACGGAAGGAATGACGATTAACACCTTTCAATTTTACTTTCACTCCATTTATATATATCCCATCTCTTTGTTTTAATTTTACTGTCCTGAAACCAAACTTCTGTGTTACTGTGTGAATGGGCTTTCCATCTTTATAGATCGTAAACACAGCTTTGTATAAGTAAGGAGATTCAGGATTCCATAATTCAGGATGTAAAAAAGTCGTATCAATTGAAAATACATCTGTGCGTCCAAGCGGAACTGCACCGGCTTTTGCAAACAATTTACCTGTAGCATCAAATATTTGAACCTGTGCTTTTCCCCGGAAATTATCTGCATCAAAAAAAGCAAAAAAGCCTCCATCAGCCGTTGCATCTATCTCTATATTTTCAATGTGTAAGTCTGGAAATACTTCCAGGTAAACTGGCCGGAAAATACCACCGAATATCCAAAAGTCTGCTTTGCGTTCTGCTTCATTCACCGATTGGTTGGCAGAATGTTTGGCAACAGTTACTTCCAATAAATTTCTTTTGCCGTAGTTTATCAGCTCTGTAATATCATATTTAAATGCATAAAATGCCCCCTGGTGAATGTCTCCTGCTGATTGTCCATTGATCTTGACGTCAGTATCTGTCATAGAGCCTTCAAAAACAATTTTAACAGTTTTATTTTTCCAGCTTGCTGGTACATCGAAAGAATATTTATATAAACCTATTTCTTTTCCTCTTATACTGTCTTTTGCAAAACCATAATCGTACTTACCAAAGCCCTGCAACTCCCAGCAACTGGGTACTGCAATGGTTGTCCATTTATTGGCATTCATGCCTCCTGTACACATAAACTCCCATTGTTTGGTATCGTTGCTACCGGTTCCGGAGAGGTATACTTTTTCTGTCTGCTGCGCTGAGAGTGCAGTTATAAGTAATAAATTATAAGTTATGAGTAAGAGATATCGTAATTGTTTCAGCATTGCTCTGATTAAATTTTTTTTTGTTACCAGCTTCAGTTTTTCATGGCAGCATCGTTGTGTCACTCACTTCATAGTTCTGTTCCTTATTCAACTTTTTTTTGAACCACATAAGGCATTTAAGAAACATAAGAAAAAACTCAAGTGCCTTTGTGTCTTATGTGGTTCGTTTTTTTTACATTTTACCAGTTACTTTTTCCAAGACTAAGCTTGATGCCACTTTTTTTCCATTCACCCACACACTCAAGCCTTTTCCTTTTTTATATTTCAACCCTGTTTTATCCCAAACAATGGTAATAATTTTTCCATGATACAACACATTGTCCAAACAAAACCAATCCCATTTACCGGCAGGTACCAAAGGATTTACTTCTATTACATCATCTGCTCTTGGCCGCAAACCTATCAACCCTGTTATAATTAAATCATTAAAAGTTGAATGATTGTAATAACGACTCCTTTCTTCATCACCTTTTAACCAATAACCAGTTTTCTCATCTAAGTACTCCCCAATGTATGGCCGGCCACGGTAATACTGGGATTCAACATAGGTTTCCAATAAATCGAAATAGTTACTATCTGCCACATAATCCTGTTTGTAATTATTCAGCAAATTAGCCATGGCTGTTAATGTTTGCGAAGTGGCGAAGGGCCATACAGCTCCATCCCATTCGCATTTGCAGCAGCCATGTGTTCTGAATAATGGATGGCTTCGATCGGCAGTGGTAATACCAAATGGCGCACAAAATGTTTTGGTATCGGTTAAGCTTTTCCAGGCAATATTATAATTGCTGTCGGGCATATTAAAATACCAGGGAATAAACCCAATTTCTTCTTTTACATTGGCAAGCGTATCACCTTGTTCTTTACGTACTTCAAAAAAATTATGATTGTTGTTCCAAAGTTTCGACTGCACTAACGATTTGAGAGAATCTGATTTTACTTTATACAAAAAAGTCTGGCCAGCTTGACCTGCCAATAAATTAATTTGTCGCATGGCAACTGAATTCCCATACATATATGCATTAATGCTCGGCCTTGGGTTCTTTTCTTTTCGTCCCCCGCTGATGGTTTCTTCCATGGCATCCCGTACATCATACTGCCAGAATAATCCGCCGGATACTTTCTTATCACTTTCCCATGTCAAATAATCGTTTTCCAAATCCGGGAGTACATCAACTAGAAATTTTTTATCATTGTTTACAAGGTACCGGTTGTAAATAGCATCGGTGTACCAGCCGCTGTAGAACCGGAGTTTACTCATAGGTTTACCATTATTCCCACGCAGCCACACCAACAGGTTTTCATCCATATACTTTTTATCATGCAGCCAGCGGCTCTCGTAAATATGATGGCCTAATCCACTACTGATTAGATTGTATTTGTCGGCATAACTGCGTTGCACTAAAAATTCAGTAAACACAAAACCCTTTTCTGTTTTCTTAATATGCTTACGCAACGTCCACCAGCGGTAATAAAATATTTCTTCAAAATTTTGTTGCGGGCATTCAAAAAGTGGAATATTTTTTTGCATCCAGCTCCAGGCACTGTCGTTGGGTATGGCCTGTTTGATAT
Organism: Ferruginibacter sp.; assembly: GCA_017983695.1. GTDB lineage: Bacteria > Bacteroidota > Bacteroidia > Chitinophagales > Chitinophagaceae > Ferruginibacter. Next base: position 342,704 of record JAGOAX010000004.1, on the reverse strand, counting down.
TCTCGTCTTCCATTTTGTTGAAGTAATCAACATAATGCTTGTAATTGGATTTCTTAAGCAAAAATGGTTTCAAGGCATTTTTTTGTGCAGATAAATTACCTGCACAAAAAACAAAACAGAATATGGTTAAATATTTTTTCAACGATTGGTTTTTATAGTTTGCTGCCAGCCGGCATATCCTCTGTTTACAATAACAGTTTCAGTTGAAGGCTGGTGATACTTTTTTTCTTTATTCAGTTGTTGCAGGTGTTCGATACTTAAATATACACCGGATTGCAATCCTGCAAGGTATGCAGCACCCAATGCAGATACATCCGGATTGCCAATAGTAGCTACATTTTTTTGTAACAGGTCTGCCAAAAATTGTATTACAAATTCATTGGCTGTAATGCCACCATCAGCATTTAATTCCTGCAATGATACATCCGCATCTTTCTCCATTGCTACAATCACATCTTTAATCTGGTAAGGGATAGATTCCAGTGCAGCCCGTACAATATGATTTTTTGTGGTTCCAAAACTCATTCCTGTTAAAGATGCCCTGCGTTCCATATCCCAATGCGGCGATCCTAATCCGCTGAAGGCTGGAATTAAATACACACCGCCATTGTCTGCAACAGCGGTTGCCATTGCAGCTGTTTCCCTGCTGCCTGTAAATAAATTTAATTCCTTTTTTAACCATTCGATGGTGGCTCCGCAACTTACTATTACCCCTTCCAATGCATAATCAATTCTTCCATCAATACTCCAGCAAACTGTTGTAACCATTCCATTTTTAGATTGAACAGGTTTATCGCCGATATTCATTAATATACTGCACCCTGTTCCTAATGTAGCTTTGGCAGTTCCTTTTTCAAAACAGCCTTCGCCAAAGGCAGCGGCATGTGAATCGCCGATCATAGCGGTGATTGGAATTGGTTTTGAAAACAACCCATTACAATCTGTTATACCAAATACTGCAGCCGATGATTTTATTTGAGGAAGATTGATACCGCCGAATCCGAATTCGTTGATCAGTTCATTATTCCATTGTAAAGTATGCAGGTTAAAAAACAATGTTCTTGAGGCATTGGTATAATCCGTTGAATATTCATTTCCGTTTGTGAGTTTATATAAAAGCCAGGTATCTATCGTCCCGAAAAAAGCGTTGCCGTTTTGCACCGCTTCCCTTACTTTTTGATTATGCCGGAACAGCCATATTAATTTTGTAGCAGAAAAATACGGATCAATTACTAATCCTGTTTTTTGATTAACGCTGTCAGAAAGACCTTTTTGTTTTAACTCTTCGCAAATAGATACCGAACGTTTACATTGCCATACCACTGCATTGTGTAATGGCTGACCATTTTTATCCCATACAATAAAAGTTTCCCGTTGATTGGAAATACCAATAGAACTAATTGCATTTACAGCAAGTCCCTTCGCTGAAAAATTTTCAAGGCATTTTTTTACAGATGCCAGAACATTTCTGAAAATCCCTTCCGGATCCTGCTCCACAAAACCATTGTCGAAATAATTTGTATGCAGATCTTCTGAGCCTTTGGCAACAGCAATCCCGGCTTCATCAAAGATCAATGTTTTAGTAGAGCTGGTGCCCTGGTCGATTGCTAATATGTATTTTGAATGGTGAATGATAAATGATGAATTATGAGTTATAAAATAGTTTTACGCTTAGATGAAAGATGAATAAAGAACTACCAGTACAAGAGTGCGACGCAACGATGATGCCATGAAAAACAAAAGCCGGTCTCAAAAAATTATTCATTCTTTGTATTCATCTTATCAATAATTACTGCCAATAAAATTACGCCACCTTTTACCACCTGTTGCCAGAACGGTGAAACATCCAGCAACACCAGGCCATTGTTAAGTACACCAATGATCAACGCACCCAATACAGTTCCCCAGATACTGCCACGGCCGCCACTTAAGGAAGTACCACCAATAACCACTGCAGCAATAGCATCCAACTCGTAACTGCTACCGGCATTAGGTTGTGCAGAGTCGAGCCTTGCGGTAACAATAATGCCGCCCACAGCTGCCAGTGCACCGGCAATAGTGTACACCATTATTTTTACTTTGTTGATATTAATGCCCGACAGCCTTGCCGCATTTTCGTTACCGCCAATGGCAAAAATATAACGGCCCAGTTTTATTTTCTTTGTAACGATGATGGCTGCAATAACGATGATGGCTGCAATCCAGACAGGAACGGGTAGCCCAAATAACCAGCCTCCACCAATATAAGTAAATGAGCTGCTGAATGAGCTGATAGGAAACCCATTGGTGTACAACATGGTTAAGCCCCTTGCAATGGTAAGCATGGCCAACGTTGCAACAAAGGGCGGTACTTTAAATTTTGTAATAACCAGCCCGTTAAAAAAACCTAAGAGGCTGCCCACTACAATGCCTGCAAGTATAGCACCTGCAATGGTGAAGCCAATAAATAAATTAAAAGAAGGTAAGGCAATGCCGTTTTTTAATAAGCCTGCTGTAATAGCGCCGCATAATGCCAGTACAGAACCTACGGACAGATCAATGCCTGCCGTAAGAATAATTAAGGTCATGCCGACAGCGATACAGATGTTTACAGATATCTGCCGCATTACATTCAGGCCATTAGCAACTGTAAAAAATTTATCGGATAACACTGCAAATACAATACAAAGCAGTAACAGTGCAATTAGCGATTGCAGTTTACTTAAATTATTTTTATATTTTCCGAGGCTCATTTTAGTTTATTGAAATTGCAGCTTTTAAAATATTGTCTTCTGTTGCTTCGCTTACAGGAATTTCTTTTGTTATCCTTCCTTCTGCCATTACCAGTACCCTGTTTGATACCGCTAATATTTCCGTAAGCTCTGATGATACCATAATAATACCCATTCCATTGCTTACCAAATCCTGCATCAGTTTATACATTTCGTTTTTTGCATTTACATCAATGCCTCTTGTGGGTTCATCCAGCAATAAAATTTTTGGATTACGCTCCAGCCATTTTGCCAATACAATTTTTTGCTGGTTACCGCCACTTAAGTTTTTAGTAATTTGTTTTTCGGAAGGTGTTTTAATGCCTAACTGCTGAATATGTTTTTTTGCAAGGGCTGTTTCCTTTTTATCATTCAGTAAACCCATCGACTCTACCTGTTGCAAACAGGGCAGGCTGATATTTTTCTTTACTTCCATGCCCAGTACAAGGCCATCTTTTTTTCTATCTTCCGGCAGTAATACAATACCTGCATTAATAGCATCAGCTGGTTTTTTTATACTGATCTTTTTATTTTCTATTTGAATATTACCTGATGATGCTGACGGATGCAATCCAAAAATAGTTTCCAGTAATTCTGTACGTCCTGCCCCCATCAATCCAAATATGCCCACAATTTCGCCACTGTTAATAGTAAAGGAAATATTATGCAGTTTACCCGGTTTGTTTTTTTGTTTGAGGCAAATATTTTCAACACGTAATAATTGGGTAGCCGCATTACCTGGAAATTCTTTTTGCATGGGGGTTATTTCTCTACCCACCATTTTCCTGATCAATTCATCATGCGTAATATCCTTCATTAAGCCGGATTCAATTGTTTTGCCATCTCTCAAAACAATATAATTATCGGCCATTTTAAACAGTTCATTCAATTTGTGAGAAATGTAGACTATGGCTTTATTCTCTTTTCTTAACTGGCTAATTACTTTAAACAGGGTTTCTACCTCTGCTTCTGTAATGGCAGATGTAGGTTCATCCATAATGATAAGATCAGCATCCAGCAATAAGGCTTTTGCAATTTCCACCATTTGCTGCTGCCCAACTTTTAATGCTGCCACCAAAGTATCTGCAGGTACATCAACAGAAAGTGTATGCAATAAAGCTGTTGCTTTTTTTTGCATGGCTTTTTTATCAAGCAAACCAAATGCGGTAACCAGCTCTCTGCCTAAAAATATATTTTCGGTAATGGTAAGATAAGGGATCAGGTTCAGTTCCTGGTGAATAATAGCGATACCTGCATTTTGTGCTGCTGCAGTACCATTAAACTGAACTGGTTTGTCTTTAAAAATAATCTGTCCTTCATAATCTGGATAAACACCGGACAAGATTTTCATCAGGGTAGATTTGCCTGCACCATTTTCTCCAATAATAGCTGTAACTTTTCCGGCATCAATTTGCAGGCATACATTTTCCAGCGCTGTAACACCGGGGAATTTTTTAGTTATGTTTTTTGTTTGCAGCAATTTATTGAGCAATTATTTTAACGGGCAATACCGTTATATCATCAGCATTAATTTTTTCTGTATTCAGTTCAATACAGCCAGCAAATTGTACAAGTTGCCCTTTTTTGGCATTTGCTTTAAAAGGCATAACAATTTTACTGCGTACTATTTTATTCAACTCACCCGAAACATTATTATAATCCATCGTGTTTCTAAAATCTCCCATTTTTATTTTGCCGGTAACATCTCTTACCGCATTGCCAAAATAAATTCCTGTATTTATTTTAACTTTTATTTCCTGTGTACCTGGGTTAACCAGCAGCAGCACATCATCTTCATTTATTGCATTGACAATACCTTCGCCTTTTACTAAAACATATGCTGTATTGCCTATACCCTGCGATTTAGCATATTTTGCTACAGTTGCTGCTGCGTCTGTTTTCAATTGTTGGACAAAACTGTTTATCTCTACAGCACTGTCGGTAGCTGCAGTAAAATTTGCCCAAAATTTTTGTGCAAATGCCACCGGGTCAAGATCCATTTGCACCACTTCCATTTTGGCATCCAGTTTTTTAAAATACACACTGTTATACAGTAGCAACCCGGCAACAATCACAAATACTATATAGCGTATCAACTTTTTGTTCATCACAATTATTTTTTCCCAAAGCCGATATAATCATCTACGTTTTTTGCAGTTACCAGTTCCACTGCTACCGGAATTTTTTCTGCAAAATCTCTTTTACCTTTATAATATTCATCAGCAAATTCAGCTGCTTTCTCCGCCATAATTTTTGGAAACTGCATCCCGGTTGCTGTCAGCTTATTTTCTTTAATAGACTTTATTGCATCGTCGGCACCATCAAAACCAAATACTTTAACCGTCTTCTCTTTTCCTGCACCCACCAATGCCTGGTATGCTCCCATGGCCATAGCATCATTGCCACAAAATACACCAGTAATATCAGGGTGTGCCTGCAACATCGATTCCATCACTTCCATACCTTTATTGCGATCAAAGTCAGCACTCTGTTGTGCTACCATTTTTAATTCAGGATAATTATCCACCACACTATGAAAACCACTCGACCTTGCCCTGGTGTTATTATCGCCGGTAATACCCAGTAACTCTACATAAGTACCTTTCTTATTCATCACCTCCACAAAATATTTTGCAATCTCTACACTGCCGCTGTATCCATCTGATAATATTTGTGATGTGGCAACACCTTTTGCATTGATCTCTCTATCCATACAAAAAACAGCCACTCCTGCTTCTTTTGCTTTTTTTACATTGGCAACAGAGCCATCGGCATCAGTAGGATTAAAAAGTATAGCACAATAATCTGACACCAATATATTTTCAAAATTATCTGTTTCTACTGCTGTGTTATTCTGCGAATCGAAAATCTTGGTTTCATAGCCCAATGCTTTTGCTTTGGCAGCAGCAGTTTCTGCTAAAAATACAAACCACGGATTATTTAAGGTAGATACCACGATCGCCATCTTTTTTGCTTTCTTCTTTTCGCCACCGGCATTGTTACAGGCAGAAAAAACACAAAGAGCAGCAAGCATCAATAAAAAAGAAAGTCGGTTTATTTTGTTCATATAGCTTATTTAATCGGTTTTATTTTAATAGTTCAATAACGGTATCTGCAATACCTGTTTCAGAAATTCCATAATGATTCATTATTTCTGTCTGAGAACCGGTAACAGTATATTCATCCGGTATACCAATAATTTTAAATGGTTTTGTAAATCCATTTTGTAAAAGATGGGACGCACAGGCTTCCCCCAGTCCCCCATACACACTATGCTCTTCTACTGTAACAATGGCCATGCATTTTTTAGCCATCATATCTATCAATGCTGTATCCAATGGTTTGATGGTATGCATGCTGATCACTGTGGCATTAATATTTTGAGCAACCAATTTTTTTGCTGCCTGTAATGCAGGATATACAGTTTCCCCGGTTGCAATAATGGCTACATCATCGCCTTCGCAAATGATTCTTCCTTTTCCAAAGGCGAATACATCATCATTAGTTTCTTTTAATGATGGCATTGGCTTTTTACCAAAACGTAAGTACACCGGTTTGTTGGTATTTGCTGCCAATTCAATTGCCTGTGCTGTTTCAAAATTATCAGCCGGAGCAACAATGGTAATATTATTGATAGCTCTTAAAGCTGCATAATCATGCAGGCTGTGATGTGTACTTCCCAATGCCCCATAACTAACACCGGCACTAATACCAATTACATTTACCGGGTTATCACTATACGCCACATCATTTTTAATTTGTTCCAGTGCTCTTGCAGTTAAAAAACATGCCGGAGAAACTGCAAATACTTTTTTACCACAGGAAGCTAAACCTGCTGCAACGCCTACTAAATTTTGTTCAGCAATTCCTACTTCTACCATCTGATCAGGAAACTTTTGTCCGAATGGTACCAGTTTGCCGGATCCCCTGCTATCACTTGTTACTGCAACAATATTCATGTCATCAACAGCAAGACGCTGCAATGTTTCTGAAAAAATTTCCAGGTTAGCTTTATAACTGTTGGTATTAATTTGTTCTGCCATAGGCCTCCCTAAATCTCCCGACTTTTTCGGGAGACTTTAGTCTCCAATTTTTAAAGTGTTAAGAATGATTCGTCCAGTTCTTTTTGTGCCAATTCGTATTGTTCTTTATTAGGTACACCATGGTGCCACTTCAATTGATTCTCCATATAACTCACGCCTTTTCCTTTTACAGTGTTGGCAATAATTACAGATGGTTTCCCTTTTTCAAAAGGCAGGCTGTTGAATGCTGCAATTAATTCTTCCACATCATTGCCATTCACTTCTTTTACAGCCCAGCCAAATGCTTCCCATTTTTTATCTAAAGGATCTGTATTGCAAACATCTTTTGTAGACGCCGTGATCTGCAAGCCGTTTTTATCTACAATAGCGCAAAGGTTATCCAGCTTGTATTGCGCTGCACTTAAAGCGGCTTCCCAATTACTTCCTTCGGGTAATTCACCATCCCCCAGTAATGTATATACTTTGTAATCTTTCTTATCCATCTTGCCGGCAAGCGCAACACCGGTAGCTATCGGTAAGCCATGGCCCAAAGCGCCTGTATTCTGTTCTATACCTTTTACTTTTTTTGTGGGATGTCCGATATAGTGTGATTTGTATTTGCATAATGTATTCAGATCTTCTTCGGAAAAAAAGCCTTTATCTGCCAGCACTACAAACAATGCTTCTACACAATGGCCCTTGCTTTGTATGTACCTGTCTCTATCAGGTGAAGTAAAATTTTCTGGTGATACATTCAGCACTTTGTTGTACAATACATTTAAAATATCGGTGCAGGATAAGCTGCCACCGGTATGGCCAGCATTGGCACCAACAATGTATTGCAGAATTTTTTTTCTGTAGTTGATTGATTTTGATTTTAATTCTTTTGTTGTCATATTTAATTACCTCTACAGAATAAACTGTTTTTGCATTTTTTTATCATATTGTTTATATAAACCCATTCGATTTCAATTTCTGGGCAAATTCAATTTCAAATTTTTCTGTGCTTTCAAATTCCATTTTTTTGTATAAATCAAGTAAATATTTCTCTAGTTCCTTATAAATTAAAGGTAAAAAAGAAGTATGCATAAAATTGTATTTATTATTATAATGCACCTCAATTGCATAATATGGAGCATCTACATTAAAATTATTAGCATTAACTGTTCTATCTAAATCAGAAATTTTTAATAGAAACATTAATTCATTATACAAACTGTCTGATAGCTTTCCTTTAAAATAACCAGTTTTCAAACTACGATTACCGCCCCAAAATTTAATACTCTTATCATTGCAAATCTCAAATTTCATATCAGGGCAAAAACCATAACATTTAGAAGCACTGAATTTTATCTTTTCAAACTTTATTGTATCAGTATATAAATTTGGCTGAGAATTGAAATTGAAATATTTTAAACTATCCTCCCAATAGATATTATTGAAATGAGAAAACTGTGACCTATCGAATTTCGCAAATAGTTTTTCAAGTGATAGTTCTTTTGAATTACTTTTTTTAATTAGAAATTTGAGTAGAATAATTTTTGAACTGCTCTCTTTAGTATCATCTCTATATAAAACCAAAGTATCTTTAACTGTCTCATAGGAATAATAAACAGATTTATAAGGATGCAACCTATATTCATCTTTTCGTTCTTCAAGAATTAAGTATTGAGAGTCTATGCTTAAATAATAAGCGCCTTCTCCTATCCAAACATTTTGCGATAGCCCTTGCTGCGAAAACGATGTTTTTCCAAAAAATAAAAAAAATATAATCAACAACATGTATTTCATAAATATTTTTTTGTACCCCATAACCTATTAATGCACATAAGTTTCCCAACCCAAATAATTTTCAAATGCCTCTTTTAACACACCTGCTGTTTTACTGGCATTCATCACCACATGATGTTCAAAACCATTGCGGCATACATAATTCATCAGGCCCTGCAGATTGTTTATCTGTGCCACTGCCCTGTTGCCAAATGTTTTTAAAGCATCGTCAGTCAGTTCGCCTTCGCCAATATATGCCTTGATGACACCCTTGCAATCATCTGTGCTAATGCGGCCATACGTTAACGGCATTGCCGGTGTACGGCCATCCAGTGCGCCATAAGTATTTTCTGTTCCTACACTGGTACCTAATATTGGCGCAGTGCTGATGGTGATATCAGGCAAAAATGATTTCGCCCAGTTACCACAATGAAACAATACACATTTACTATCATCATCCGCATAATTATTATTCCAGTCAACCAATGCCGATGGTGAACCACTTGCCAATTGCATGGCATACATGGTTAGCGTTCCAGTAACATCCACTTCACAAGCACTTGGCAACATGTTTTCGCTCATCATGCTCATACTGGTGCATACATTGCAGCCATAATTTTTTTGAATGGATGTCCAGCATTGAATGGCAGTGGCATCTAAACTATTCTCTACCATAAAATCGGCCAGTACCACATCCAGTTTTGCAATCTGCACTAATTTATCAGGAGGCGTTAATCCTGTATTGGTGTAAGCATGAATTTTTTCCAGCTTTGCTTTTACGCTGGCATCATCCTTGGTTAATTTATTGGCGTTACCAAGTATCTCTGATAAATCAACTGTAGTAACAGAAATACCATTACGCTGCAACAGCTTTTCGCTGTATCTAACGGTATTAAAAGCGGTGGGCCTTGCTCCCACTGCACCAATTCTTACTTTGCGTAAACCGTTTACCACACGGCAAACAGCTGTAAAATTTTTTAAGTCGCTTATAAAAGATTCATCCCTTGGGCTTACTACATGTTTGGTAGTTAAAGAATATTTTATACCATACTGGTACAAATTATTGCACACAGAAATTTTTCCGCACCAGGCATCACGACGGTTCACAACATCCATTTTTGCCAGGTCATCGGGATAACCCTGTATTAAAACCGGCACAGTTAATCCTGATAATTTAATAGTTTCTGCAACACCTTTTTCATCGCCAAAGTTGGGAAGTATTACCAGGATACCGTCAATTTCATCCGCATGTTTTTTAAACAACGCCGCACATTTTTGTGCTTCGGCAAATGTTTCTACCCCGCCAAGCTTACTATCTGCATCGCTTAACATTACCGGTGTAATGTTCAATTGTTTAAACAGATCCAATATTTCTGTTCTTGCTTCGGCAACGAGTTTATCAGGAAAAAAATCTCTGTTACCAATAATAACACCCAAGGTGCTGTTTCTTCTTGCTGCCATCTTATAATGATTTTGTTTTTAAGTAATGGATAAAGTACACGGCTTCCTTTGCTTTTGCATCTGCGTTGGGCAGATCATAATCCTGGTCGGTTGGTGTATCTGCATTGGGAAAACGCCGTACACTTCCTGTTCTGAAAACGACACGTTCCACCGACGCCACCGGTGCAAAACATAAATTATTATTGGGTTTGCCCCCGTTGATGCTAACAGTATAAAATCTTGTTGCGGTGTTAAGTTCAATTTTAAAATTGATGGTTTCTCCGGCATTGTATTTTCCGAGCGACTTATTACGGTATCCTTGTTTGGTTAAAATAGTTCCGGCTGAATCCAGCATCAGGCGCAAGCAGGGAACTCCTTTTGCATCCACCATTTCTATTTCTATTACACCATAATTGTTTTGCTGTGCGGTTACTGCAAACTCAACATTTAGTTTTTTTGTTACAGGAAACAATCTTTCTGCTTTTGCATAATCAAACGGGTCACTGTCTTTCAACACCAGTTTTTTATCCAGTAATTCTGTACGGCACCAAAGTGGACTGTATAAATTCCAGTTATTAATTACAGTAGGGTTTGAAAAATTATCATCCACCTGTTTTGTTTCCTTGTCTTTTACGGGCACGGGGATTTTACTTACCCAAATATCCTCTTTGTTCATACTGTAGGTTACCCACATATTACCGCCGGGTGGTGTGCCATCCATTTCCTGTATACCACGAATATATTGCGGGCCATAACTTTTATACGCTCCACCATAACGCATCGAAGTGATCTCTCCATTTACCAACAACAGATTTTTATACTTTAGCCCATCATCACTTACACTCAATGCCAGCGGCCAGCGAAACTCTGAAGGATTATAAACGGTGGCGTATTTTTTATCACTGGTACGTTGTCCCCATATTTTTGCATTGGCATTTACAAACCCCGGTGCTCTTAACGGACCGTATTGCCAGGTCTTACCCTCATCTTTACTGATACTAGTTAAAGCAGATTTCCAAAGTCCCACCACATTACCATTGGGCAAATGATAATAATTAAAAGCTTTAAAATCTTTCTGCAACGGAATCAATGGATCGTTTCTATCTCCTTCTTCCACAGTTTGCATCATCAATAAAGGTGTTGCTAAAATTTCCTCACAGGCTTTTACTACGTCTTTATCAGTCGATGTTTTATAAAATGGATAGGAAGTATTCTTTTCATTAAAGGCATGATTATAACGCAAAAAATAAATTGGGCCATAACTGCCATCTGTTTTTATTTCTCTTATCACCCTGCCAATACCATTACCATCGTTGGGGTCATCTTTTTGCCCTAACACAATGCCATAATACCCTAAAGCATATAGCTTTTTACTTTTTGAAGTATAAAAACCAATGCGCTGGTGCATTACAGCAAAAGTATTTTTTGCTGAATCTTTTTTGCCTTCTTTTACAGTACCATCAGGAATTTTATATGGAGGAAAAATAACAACCGGATTGCTCCAGGTATAACCATCTTGTGAAGTTTGTAAATTGGTTTGACCAGGGGCTATATGTTCGCCAACAGGATTGCTTAAGTACTCTAAGTAAAAAGTATAGTTCCAATATGCCAACATGGATTGGTGATTGTAGGTCCAGCTTGTTGGGCCGGTATCTGCCCTGTTTACCCTTACTGTTTGTATATTATGTACACCAACTACAGGAGATAACTGGCCGTGGTGATAATCTACATTTGATAAAGTGGTACCAACATATCGTATGGTATCCTGCGCAAACAATAATGAATAATGAATAATAAATAATATGGTAAGCCTACCTTTCATTTACGCTTTTAGTTTTTAAAATGTTGTACAATTCTTTTATTTACTTTTAAAATCGTTCCGTGTTTATGACCTGCCGGCACAGTAATCAGGCTATCCACCTGTGTAAAACTTTTAAAATCCTTAGTGAATGAGGCTCCGTATTTTTTATTCTGGTACACATCGTAATAAATAAGGTAGCCGTTTTTTACTTTTGCTACAGCCGGCCCTTCTGTAAATTTTTCTGTAAAAGGGTTTGAAATATTTTCCCATGGTCCCAAAGGATTGTTGGCAAATGCTACTTTTATATTTCTTTCGGGACGGGTATTATCTTTTAATACCAGCACATAGTCTTTTGCTGCTCTTTTTACAATCACCGCATCAATCACGCTGAATTTTGGATCGAGAAATAATTTTGTATCTGAAAATATTTTAAAATCCTTGGTGGTTACATAATACATCCGGTGGTTATTATCTTCTGCTTCCACTCCTTTTTCAAACCGCAACGGAATAGTGGAAGCCCAGATAATAATGAACTGTTCATTTTCATCATCATAAAATAATTCGGGTGCCCATACATTTACAACTGTGGTTTCTTTTTGCATTACCGGAATATATTCTTGTGCACTCCAGTCTTTTAAATCATTAGAAGATGCATACCCAAAACCATTACCACCTTTCCATTCAGTTGTCCACACCAAATGAAATGTACCATCCGGTCCCTGCTTCATGGATGGATCTCTCATAATTTTATCTTTACCAATCAATGGTTTTAAATAAATACTATCTGTAGTTTTCCAATGGTAGCCATCTTTGCTGTACAATAAACGCAGCCCTTCATTGGCGGGTTCGTGAAAAGAAGTAAACAGGTACATTTTATTGTTGCAGGATGCAAACAATACAGCGCAAAAAACAAGTATCAGTATTTTATGCTTCGCAATCATTAGTTATATTCTTTTCAATAGCCCTGTAAAACCAGCACCCAATCATTCCCTTCTTTTTCTTCTCCCGGCGGATCAAAAGTTCTTGTTCCCCGGTTATTAAAATTTCCTATTGCAATATATTCTCCATTCCTTGGATTATACCATGCACATTTTACTTTTTTACCTGCATATCTTCCTAAATTCAGTGTCATATTTCTACCTGTGTAAGTATATACCAATGCATAGCTTTTGCCCTTTGTGGCCAGTAAGTAACTATATCTTTCACCCTGGTTAGCAATCAATCCCTGATCGGGCATTCTATCAAAATAAGATTTACCCAGCAACAACTTTTTTAAATACTGCATTTGCATTGCACCCGGTGCCTTTAACGATTCCTGCCATTTTACTTTTGGAAAAAATGAAATTCCCGAATCACCCGGAGTATAAAATTGCATCACCGAATTATGGCCGTAAGTAAATCCGGCACCACCAGCAAATACACTCCAGTAAGCATAACGGCGAATTTCATAATCCTGCCAGTAAGGTTCATCTGCTTTGTGCAGCCCATAAGGAATGTCTTCATAAGATGGCTCTCCATCAAATGTTGGCTTAATTGGTTTTAAATTGTAATCGTAGTTTACATACTTCCAATTATCTTCGCCATAGTGCAGGGTTTCATTGGCAGAAGTATCCTGTGCATAACTCCTGTGGCCGCTTTGAAACATATTAAAATCCATCCAGGGCTCATTATGAAACCATGCCGAAGATGAATTTCTTCCTCTTGGATGGAAAGTGATCAGGTGATTTTTATCAATAGAGCGAAGTGTATTACCAATAGCATTCCATTTCTCCAATGCATCCCCACCTTTAATATCGCCTCCATTCAGCCATATGATATTGGTTTTGTTTTTATACCTGTTAGCTAAAAACGTTGCATATGCTTTTGCTTGCTCAACTGAAACATGTTTAATATTACCACCCCATACCGGCACCAAGGCCATATAAATGCCACGCTTAGCAGCTTCGGCAATAACAAAATCAACATTGTCCCAGTAATTATAATTTCCCGAAAGGTTTGGCCTTGCTGCATTTTTATTGATCAATGCAGAATCACCGTAAGCATCTGTGTTATCCAATTCATGCAGCAGCATTACCTGTATTACATTGAATCCTTTTTTCTTACGATCATCAAGATATTTTATAGCATCATCTTTTTTACATTTTTTAAAAAACAACCAGCCGGTATCGCCCAGCCAAAAAAATGGTTTACCATCTTTAGTTTGAAAATATCTTTTGTTTGCAGAAATTTTTAAGGGTTGTAATTGTGCATTTGAAGCAAATGTTACTAATAATAATGCTATCGTAAAATATTTTTTCATTGCAGTTATTTTTTCACGCAAAGGCGCCAAGTTAATAAGACGCAAAGCGTCTATTATCTATTTACTTCTTTGCGCCTTTGCGTGGAAATTTTTATTTTAGTTCTTCTCTATTTTTTTTGTTTCGATATTATATACAATTCTATTTTTTCCATCACTCAAAATATATTCATTCTTATTTTGCGAAGCTATCGGCTTCATTCCAGATGCAGCTTTTAATAAAGCAGCATCAAGAGTATTGGACAATGCAGGCAAACTACCGCCAGCCATAAATACTGCCATTGCAAATTCGGGATAACTATCTCCACTGTAAACCACAGCTTTTGCAGGAAATTTATCCCTGTATTCTTTTACAGCACGATACACCTGTTCAAAACTTGTTTTCTTTGGTTTTAGTAACCTGGCATGCTGGCGTGGTGCTAAATTTTGTCCGCCTTTTGGTTCATAAGCTGTACCATCAGCCTGGTAATGCCAGTAACGAATATCTATCAGGTCAATAATAGCAGCATAAGCCGGCATGCTTAAAATAGCATCCTGCACATCTTTAGTCACACTCAATCCAATGATGGGATGTTTGCCCGTTTCTTTTTCCCAATCCTTAATTACATCTAACCAGAATTTTACAAAATGCGTAGGCCCGGTAAACTCTTCGCCAATTAATTGTATTACCCCAGTATTGTCTTTAAAATTATTTAAGCACTGGCGAATATATTTTTTGTGTAGCTCTTTTCTAATCGGGTTGCTGATATCGTAAAACTGTTCGGCATAAAATATTCTTTTGTCGCCTGCATAATTAACCGGCTCCACAAAACCAGTGTTGTTGATGTTGTTTGCACTGCGCCATGGAAAATCGGCATAGTGAGCACCTGCTTCAATAATATTATGCTGAAAATAATTCTGATGTACCAATACCAAGCCCTTCTGATCTGCTAAATCTGCAAATTGTTTTAAGCGGCTCCAGTAAAAAGGATTGTATTTAGTAAGATCATATTTACTCAAGCCATCCCATGCAATTTCTTTTCCGCTTCTTGCAAAAGGTAATTCGTAAAACGGTGGCCATACTTCACCATCCATTCTTCTTATTCTTTGGTGGTCGTCTCTTCTCCTGTCGTACCACAAACCATAGTTATGTTCTATAGCAATGGTATTGGTAGTTTTCATTTCATCCACTACCGCATTCAAATCATCAGTTAATCCTTTGCCGGTTCTGCCCGGCACAAAACGTGTGATATGTGATTTTGCCTGCTGCAGATCTTTACCTTGTGTACCGCCACTCCACCATTGTACACCCTGTCTTTTTCCTGTAATTACTTCATCATTTCTTACCAGCAAGCCATTTTGTATTTTTATTGCAGGTGCTAGCACTGCTGCCGGTATTTTTTTAATTTCTATGGCATCAATTGTTTTAATACCAATAGCATTTATTGTAATAGCATTTCTTTGCAATGCTTCACTGATCCATTCAATTAATTGCTTACGTGGCTTTGCAGCCTGCTTTGTTAATTCCATTGCGGTTTCTACGGAAGGGCTGCTGCTGGCTTCAGTGGGAATGTATAAAAGTTGAGCAAGATTGTCTACATTTTTATTAAGGCGTTGCGCCAGTTGCCCGTAATACAAACTCCGGGGTGTAATGGTATTATTCGATTCGCCCCAATAGCCATCGCCGCTGAATTGTGCCCAACTACCAAAGGACCAGTTTTGTGCAGTGGGTGGTTTATAACAATCTATTCTTGCTGCAGTACAATTCCAGAATACACTGTTTGCTGCAGCCCATCCGGCACCGTTAGCATCCTGGCTGCGGTTACCAAAACGTAAAGCATTACCATCTACATTTACTACATCAAACAATACACCGCTTGCCCAGCTGTCAATAGCACCACTGAAACTATAAGGCAAAACAGATTCGCATTGCACAAATGCATTAGGACCGGGTGCACAATACCCCGTTGCAAAATCGTGATACCCGTTTTCGGCATAGCAACGTTGAAATAAAGTTTGCTGACCGTTGGTTAAAAAAGTATAGCGGCGTTGCCCGCCAATTTCAGAAACGGGATGCACAGATTTACAATCTTCAACAGTAACACGTTTAGCTGTTTCTAAAACGCTTACTGCAGAACCTGCAAAATTTTCGAAGCTGATCTGCCTCACCCATGCATCTTGTGCACTTTCTATATCGATGGCATTCCAGCGGTGATCTTCGTCTTTTAAATTATTTTTATCGTAAGCAGAAACGCAACGCAGGTTTTCAACACCGCAATTATTTATTCTGCCTTCTCCATTATAAAAATAAATGGTGGCGCCGCCATAAGTTGTATCCAGTGCTGTAGTAATGGGCGCATCAATTGTTATTACAGTACCTTCAATTTTTGTAATTGTACGATCGAAAAATATATCCCTGTCACTGGGTTTCCAACCTAAGGCAGAAATACCACCACCAAAAATATCTGTACCTAAAGTTTCAATCCATTTTTTTGTTGATGGCCGACGGATAATAATTTTATTGGGAAGATCTTTAATAAGAATACGACTATCAACATTAAACTGCATGGCATTAACCGGAACATATGCGTCGGTAATTTTTAATCCATAGAGATCTTTTGGAATATCATTTTTCCCAATAATTTTAATCAATGCCTGCCTGCCAGTACCTGCCCCGATAATTGTTGTACCATTTGTATTCATTCCACTTCCACGCAATACTACTCCGCTTGCTGCAATTCTTAGTTGACCCAACACTTCATAATTTCCTTTTTGTAATAACACAGCTCCACGAAAGCCATTGGCATCTGTTGGCAATGCTGCCACATAATCCAATGCCGATTGAATGCGTAATGTTGCATCGCCTTTTGTAACGGGTACAACAATTTTTACTTCTACATCCGGGATCGCCTGTTCAGATGCTTTATAGCCGCAATAAGAAAAATCGGGAATACGATTGCCGAGAGCATCGGGGGTGTACAAAATTTTTCCTTTATCAACATACAGGGGTAATAAAGGAGCAGGCTTTACAATTTTTTGCGCTTGTAAAACCTGCTGTAAACCAAAAACAACTGCTGCTATGAGAAAGAGGTGATGATATTTTTTTTTTGTATTCACTACTGAGCCATGTATTTTTTTATTCGCTTCAATAAAAGTTCAACCTGCCTACCGGCAGGCAGGTAAAGTTATACCGTTGAAGAGTGCGATGCCGAGCCTGCACACAAATCTTTCTCGGCACAGGCAGCCGCTGCAGCTCAATATTTATTTAAAAGCTGGTTACAAAAAATTATTTTTTAACCGGTGTAGCTGGTTTTACATTTTTTATATCTACTACACTGTTTAAATATACTTCAATATTACTGTATCCGCTTGCATTTATTGTTGTGGCATCGCCTGCATTATTGGGATTTAATTTATTTTTTATTTCCCATGCATCAGGCATACCATCGTTATCGCTGTCTTTATAAGGTGTGCCTTTATACTCAGGGTAACCGCCTACCTGGCTAATGTCGGTAATTACTCCCTGCTTGTAAGAATCTAAACGTGCACGGCGATGTTTAAATTGAGTAGCTGGAGGTGTTACACCTTCGGGAACGATTATTTTACCAGTACGTGCCTGCTCTGTTATTCTTATATCCACTGCATCTCTTACGGGAAGCGTTGCCCCGGCATTTTTTAATACAAACTGCCTTGCTGCTTCGGCATTCATAATTGTAAGCGCCGGCATTGGCAATGGTTTAGGCCATCTCATTTCAGCTTCATGCTCTCCAACACCGTTTAGCTCTTCCACCTGCACACCACCTTTCCAGTTGTCTTTTGTTATTTCTGGATAACCTTCCATTATGTTGCCGTTTACATAAGCCCGGCCATAATATTTCTCTTTTAATTTACTGCGGCCACTTTCGGGTTTTAAAATACGGTGACCTACATTGTTTTTTGGCGTAGCCGGTCCCGGTTTAAAATAATTATTTATGATATTGTATTGCGCCCTGTAATCCCCACCATCTATAGAACGGTGCACCCAGTTAAATACCACATTGTTTACAAAATTGAAAACACCATTCCAGCCAACAGAAGGATTACGGCCTGCATTGTTAGCCCACAGATTACGCATGAAAGTACAATTTTCTCCACCCAGTGTGCTGCCGAATGCATGGTTCCATGTATCAAGAGCTTCGCTAAAAATGGAATTTTGAATAGTGATATTTACTGTGCCAAATTTATCTTCAATTTTTCCTGTACTGTCGTTATACATGTGGCGGTACATGCTCATGTTTTCATCCAGCCCCCAGCTTGCACTCACATGGTCAATCATGATATTGCCAATAGGATTACCACCAATAGCATCATCTCTTCGGCCAACCCATGTTTCTCCACGACGGAAACGCATGTAACGGATAATTACATCATGCGTATTCAGCCAAACGCTTTCGCCTGCTAAACACACACCATCACCAGGTGCTGTTTGTCCCTGTATGGTAATATAAGGAGCTCTTATAATTACCGGTGTTTTTATACGAATGATACCTGCTACATTAAACACCACTATCCTTGCACCACCTTGTTCGCAGGCCCATCTAAAACTTCCTTCGCCGTCATCATTTAAATTAGTTACTACAATTACTTTACCCCCTCTGCCACCAAATGAATATTTACCACCTCCTTCTGCTCCTGGAAAAGCAGGAATGTCTGCCTGTGGCAATTCATCAAAACGTGAAGCCCATGGAATATATGGCCTGCCCTGTTTTGCTTCTTTTTTAATTATTGGATATGCAATAGCCCATGCACTGTCAGAATGTTTTACAGCTGCTTTCATTAAAGAGTCTGATGCTCTTTGCACATCGGCCGGAATGTCGGGGTATTGGGCTGATGCAGTACCAGCTGTTAACAATACAACAACCGCCAACAATATTTTTTTAAAATTATTTTTCATGATGATTATAGTTTGAAAACTATTAGACGATTGATTGAAGAAAAACTGTTTTAAAATCTTTGTGAATTTAAAAAAAAAGAGAAAGTTATTTCAGCTTTCTCTTTTTTTTGTTGTTAGGCGAAAAAACTATTTTTGAACTTTTACATCCACTTCAATTTTAGTTTCCTTTGCAGCAGAAGTACCATTTACATATCTTACCAGAATTGCACCGTATTTTCCAGATGCAGTACGAAACCCAATAACATTGCTGCCACCTGAAGTGCTTACGGTTGTAACTTTTGTAGATGTGCCGGATGTCATATTGTTTTTTATCAAAGTATTTATATCACCAGCAGAACGCAACCCTGTTACAAAGTTTACTGAACTGGGCATTTTTTTTAATAAAGTTGCATTTTTAGTCCAGGAGCTAATATCATAAAAACCAAGCTGAGCCTGTGGCGCACTTAGTGCATAAAAGCTATGTGCATTTGTACCCGTTACATCAAAATAATAGCCTACATCAATTGTTGCAGAGTTTGCTGCACCATCTGTGTAGCTATATATTTTTCCATCAACCGAAGAAAGATAACATTTATTTGTTTTATCGGAAGTATCCGGCACTTGCAAAATCCGGTAACTCCAAAAATCAAAATCAGGTTTTACAGTAACCTTAATTTGTTTTCCACCGTCACCCATAAAAATAGCCCTGGCATCTCTAGCCAAAACTCTGTATGAATAGTCGCCGGGGATGCTATCAGCTCTGTATCCTTTTACCAAAGAAAAATTTCTTTTGTCTGTAAATGCACTCATTCTGAATGTATCTATTCTTACACCGTTTTTTTGTATTTCTACATAAGACATATCTGCCGATGGCGAAGAAATACTAAAATCTAAATAGATACTGTCTTTTGGATTGATAGTAATATCGCCGGTAATTGCTTTAGGATTACCCGATTTATAATCTACAGTAACATTAAACTCTCCAACATCTGCCACTTTCTTTTCGCAGGCAGAAAAGAGGAAGCCAGAAGTTAATAGTACTAAAATATATTTTTTCATAAAATTTTCTTTAATTATAGTTAATTATTGCAATGGGTCAAAAGTTCCATTAATCCAGCCGGCTGTTTGCTCTAAAAAGAAACTTTGGCTGAAGAAATTGGGCAGTGCATAGAAATAGTATTTAGCAGGCATAGTGATTACATTTGAACCCTCTAAAGATGCTATGGTACCAGGTGTTGTGTAGACGGATGTGTATACCGATTTATTATTAAGATTAGCTGTATCCCTTGGTCTTGTTCCTGCTGTATTAGCCATATCGAAATAAATTTTAGTTATATCAGTTCCGGCACCTGTAACATAAGGCGATTTTAAACTTAATTTATAAGACTGCCGTGCAGAAAGAAGGTTGAGGTTTCTTGTTCTTCTTAAATCAAAGTGTCGTTTCCCTTCCATAGAAAATTCCACCATTCTTTCATTTAAAATTAAAGACCGCATTGTAGCCGCATCAGTGGCCACAGCTAAACCGTAATCAAATGTACCTGCAACAATACCGGCCCGCTGGCGAATCAACCGCACCTTATCTTTAGCTTCTGTTAATCTACCGGATTCATTAGCACATTCAGCAAGGTTTAAAATCACTTCTGCAAAACGCATTTCAATCCAGTCCATACCACTACCGCCACCAGATGCAGACACATATACTGATTGTGCTGCACTTAAGGCAGGGTTACAAAATCTTCTGCAGTAAAAGCCGGTTATTATTGTTCCGGATGGTTCGTCAGGTACTCCAGTGTGGGTCCATTGCTTACGCACCGCTTTGCCACTTAATGCCCATGGAGCGCCATTGTATGCAACAGAAGCTGCTAACCTTGGGTCTCTGTTTTGCCAAAACATTACATTATCATAACCTGAAGATGCATGTGAAGTTGGCAGGCCATTGTTCATAGTATATGCCTGTACCATATTCCATGTAGGCTGATTAGAACCGCTTGCACCATCAGTTTCAGATTTAGGCCGGGTAATTTGTTCAATGGTATTGCCTAAATCTCTGTTGGCATTATATTTTCTTACCAGCAAAATTTCTTTATGGTCTTCGGTAATAAATAGATTAGCGTAATTAGCTAACAATATATTACCATCGGCAACACATTGTGTATATGCTGCCAGATTTGCCTGGTAGGCATCTTCCCAACGGGATGCAATATTTGTAGGATTAAATTGCGGACTTGCCCAATACATTAACACTTTGCCTTTTACTGCCAATGCAGCACCACGGGTAATACGGCCAATATCATTACCTGCCCAGCTTGCAGGAAGGTTAGCCGCAGCTGAATCTAAATCTCTTGTAATGGCTGCTATACATTCGCTTGTTTTTGAACGGGGTACATTCAATTCATCTTCTAATGTTTGCGATTGCAGTATTAAAGGCACACCACCATATAAATTAATTAACCTGAAATAAACGAAGGCTCTCATAAAGTAAAACTGTCCCTTCAATGTTTGCCGTGTTGCATCCGGTAAAGTACTTTCATTCAAGCCCTCTAAAGCAATATTACAACGGCGGATATCATAGTAGCGGTTAGCTGTAATATTATTAGCAGTACCAATATCCGTTACTGAATTTTCAACCAATGTACCATATAAAAACGCTGTATTGGCATTATTTAATTCATCAGATGTGTTATGAATACCACCCAATGTTGGCCATGCTGGCATAATTAATCCATAGGTTCTATTTAAAAATAAATCCACGGCTCCCGGATCACTCCATATTTTAGAGTCGATACCTTGCGGATCTTCAATATCAAAAAACTCATCATCTTTTTTACAGGATTGCATAACGGTGATTGCTGCAAGCATTGCCAGCATCATTATTTTACCTGTAGTTTTAATATTTTTCATACAAAATTTTATTTTTTAAACAAGTATTTAATTTTATAAACTGGCATTAACACCAACTGAAATTGTTCTTAAAGTTGGGTAGGTTGCAAAATTACTGGTGTAAGGATCTTTATATTTTAAAGGGTTAACAATGTTCCAAAGGTTTGTACCTGTTAACATTACCCTTAAATCCGGTATTCTTAATCTTGCAGCAATATTTTTAGGCATTTGGTAAGAAAGCACCATATTATTTATACGGCTTTGTGTGCCACTAACTGCCCATAAAGTTGAGTTAGATGCTGCAAACGGAGCATCGGCTCTTGGGAATTTCGCATTCGGGTTTTCTGGTGTCCAATGATCGGCCCAGAATGCAGCTGCATTTGCAGTAGTAGTAGGTACCTTTCTTGCTTCGCTGTCATAAAAACGTTTACCACCAATTGAAAGATTCATATTCATTTGCAACTTAAAATTTTTGTAGCTGCCTCCTAAAGTAATACCAAAGCCTATAACAGGTGTTGTTCTGTCGTACATAAGCGTAGCATCGCCAGCCTCGGTAATTTGTCCGTCTCCATTTATGTCTTCAAAATCCATAAACCCTACTTGTGGTTTTACACCGCCGATTAAGTAGTTAGGATTTTTTGCCAAAACAGCATCCACATCTGCCTGCGTTCTTAATATTCCTTTTGCTATGTAGCCAATATTATTACCGTTATATCTTCTTGGGTCACGACCATTTAAAATACCTAATTGGTCGTTGCCAAATTGGCCTAACAATGCTTCGTTATAAAAAGACTGTACCAATTGGCTGTTGCTCCATCCAAAGTTTGCATCTACATTAAAGCCCCAGTCTTTACCAAAACGTGTACGGTAGCCAACAGAAAGCTCAGTTCCCCAGCTTAATTGCTTACCATAATTTATTACCGGAGGATTTATACCAACAGTTGGTGGAAATACAGAAGCAGAATAGGCATTGTAACCATCGTAAGCAAAGTTTTGATAAAATTCACCATTAACAGTTACTTTATTATTTAAAATTGTTGCATCAAAACCAACGTTTAGCTTTCTTGATTTTTCCCAGGTAATACCCCTGTTAGGGTAAATATTAGGATCAAGCCCTCCGCCAGATACACCGCCTAACAATATACCCGTTGTTTGTGTAAACCTCGACTCCCAAAGGCGGCTACCCACTCTGTCTTCACCCACAATACCATAAGTGGCTCTTAGCTTAAGAGAGTTTATGAATTGAATATCTTTAAAGAAATTTTCGTCGCTAATCTTCCAGCCAAGCCCAACAGATGGAAAAAAGCCCCACCTGTTTTCGGGTGCAAAGTTTACAGAGGCGTCAAAACGGCCAATATACTCAATAAAGTATTTGTTTTTAAAAGAGTAGTTTGCTCTTGTAATGTAAGAACGTTTAGCACTTAAAAATACCTGTGGGTTTCTTAAAACATCCTGTACACTACCCAATGTAGATGGATCGTTACTGAATGCCCAAAACTCATCAACCCCAGCCACTAATTGTGTACTTTTTTGCAGCAATACGTTACGGCTTTCAGATTCTCCCTGGTCAAATGCAGCCATTACATCAAACTCATGATCTCTAATTTTTCTGCCATAAGATAAATTAGCTATTAGCTGATAGTTTTGAGATACTGTGGTTCCTTCTTCAATTGAATTATTGTTAGTAATATTTACTGTAGGGCTGGCGGGTGTTGCAACTAACTGGTCAGAATACAATAAACTATTTTGGCCCCTGCGCTGCAAATTTGATACCCTGTAAGATGGGTAATAACCTTTAGTAAAAGCCGTTCTGTCGTTTTTACCATATTGCAACCTGCCGGTTAAGCCTTTTACAAATTTAGGTTTCCACTCAACTGAAGCGTTTATAGCTAAACCCTGCGATCTTGCATCACGGTAGGTGCCACCATTTTGAACACCTAGAAAGCTCCAGTTTTGATTTTGCGGAGAGGAGTTATTTGCTCCTTGAAAACCTACCAGTTTATCACCAATAGTTACCGGTACCCATTTAGGAGTTAAATATAATGAACGTATAGTTGCATCATCTGTTTCGCTACTGGCACTTTTGTGGTTATTACTATACTCTTTATTAAAATCAGTTGAAAACGTAACAGAAGCTGTAAGCCCTTCTACAATGGTAGCGTTCATCCCACTACGGAAACTATACTTGTTATTTTCAACTTTACCATAGTTACCTTTTTCGTTATAAAAATTACCGCCGGCAAAAAAAGTTAACTTTTCCGATCCTCCGGAAACATTAATAGTATGACGGTTTACTTTACCATTTTTCCAATAATAATTATACCAGGAATCATCTCCTAAACCTTGTAAAGAATCTAAATCTCTTTGAGAAAAACGCAAATTATTTGCAGCACCAGTCAATTCATATCCATCATTTAAAAATTTTGCATGCTCATACGCTGAAAGCGTTTTAGGAACTATCGTTGGTGTAGAAACCCCAAAATAACCTGAATAAGAAATTCTTGGTTTACCAACTTTTCCTTTTTTTGTTGTAACTAATATTACACCCTTAGCACCGGCAGCCCCATAAATTGCTGCAGAAGCGTCTTTTAAAAAGGTGATATCTTCTATCTGGCTGGCATCTAAATTCTCCAAAAAATCGGCATTGGTAGCTTGTGCCCATTGTGTAGGATTAGAAATAATACCATCAATAACAATTAAAGGCTGACTGGTTACACCGTCGGGGGTTCCAGTAAAAGTAGCTGCATTACGTATATTAATAGTGGTGGTTGAACCAGGTTTACCAGAGGCAAAACTTACCCCAACACCTGGCACTCTGTTAACAAGTGAAGATTGAAGGTTTGCAACAGGCAGATCTTCAATATCTGCTGCCTTTATGGTTGATACCGCACCCTGCACATTCACTCTTTTTTTAGTACCGTAACCTACCACAATAACATCATCAAGCTGCTTGTTATCTTTAAGCAGTGAATTGTTTAGTGTAGTTCGTGCCCCCACCATAACATCGGAGTTTAAATAACCCACACCGGTAAAACGTAATACCGCCTGGTTGTTGGGAACTGTGATAGTATAAAAGCCGTCACCATTGGTAGCCACAGCAGTTGTAGTTCCTTTTACAGATACTGTAACTCCGGGCAGGCCTTTACCATCAGCATCGGTTACCTTGCCGCTTACAGCTTTTTGCTGTGCAAAAAGTACCGCTGTAAAAAGTAAAAATAATTGAAGGAGCAGTGCCTTCTTTAAAAAGTGCTTTATCATATAGCGTTGGTTTTGAAAAAAAATAAAAATCGTTATAAATTAGTTTTGTGCTTGTTTTGCTTCTTTTGCAGCCTGTATTCTTTTAGCCCAATCTTCACCTTCCTTTTTCATATCAAATCCAGCTGCTGATAAATAGTTATTTATTCTTCCTTTATACTTGCCAAATACAGCATGCTTGGCATCGCTGCTGCCTTCATCCATTGCCAACTCCCTAGCCTCTACCAGCCAGGCATACATTTTATCTTTTTGTTCCTGAGTAAGACGGGGTAACATATCCAGATAAGCAGTCCATGTAACGGGTAATACCCTGTATGTCATGCCATCTTTTACCTTTTCTATCTGGTCTGTAGTTAATGTAGTATTTAAATGAGCGATAAACACATCATGTAGCTGCTTTAACGCTGCAGTTTTTCCTTCTGTTTCTTTTTTAATTGCAGCATCAGTTTCTTCCTTAGCCAGTTGCTTTGCTTTAATTGCGGCTACAGCAGTTTTGCTGCCGTCATGAATAGCGTTCAATTGCAAGTACTGATCGATAAGATATTGCTGTACCTTTTTTAACAACACCTCGTCTTTAATATTTAGTGTATGTACAATTTTTGCACTACGCTCTGCAAGCACTTTCTGGTAAGCAGTATCAGCCACAACTGTATTATTCAGTTGTGCATTTGATACCAGGCTGCATAATATTGCTGCCAGCAAAACAATTTGCTTTGTGTTTATTAATTGAGATAAGATTTTTGCATAAAAAGAAAAAGCAGTGCCGGTGTGTGCAACACCTACTGAAGATTGTATATCCATATTTACAAGCCTGAACCTTTTCATTAAGCAATATTTGAACCGTTAAAAATGAATGAACACAATATTCATTTTATCACGTTAAAGGTACATGTGCACACAAGGGATAACAATGTAAGGTTTTGCTATAAAGATGTAAGATTTTACTATTTAGCAAAAAAAACAGGCTCTTTTAAAACAGGGCAAACGGTCATTAATCAGCTATTTTCAACGCAATCGTTCCCGACGTTAAACCATCGGCCCGGGCTGTTAATGTACTATTTCCCTTTTTTGACCCGGGTTTTACTATTGCCAGGGCCATACCCTTCCAGGCAGTTCTTTGTGTACTGCTAAAAGAAACGGTATCGGCCTGGTATCCATTATCGGTTGCAGCAATTGTAGCGTTGCCTGCAATTGAAAATTTAACAAGATTTCCTGCATCGGGAACTGTGTTGCCATCTTTATCTACAATTCTTGCAGTAATAAAACACAGGTCGTTACCGCCGGACTTTATTATTTTTTTATCGGCTGTCAATTCAATTTTTACTGGTGCACCGGCAGTTTTAATTTCTTTTACCAAAACAGTTTTTTTATTTTTCCGGGACACTGCTTTTATTGTTCCCGGAGTAAAAGGTACCCGCCACATTACATGCAATGCATCAGCTGTTTTTTTTCTGATGCCTAAAGATTTACCATTGAGGAACAATTCCACTTCATCGGCATTATTATAATACCCCCATACATCTACCATGTCACCTTTGTTCCAGTTCCAGTGGGGAAAAATATGCAACACCGGTTTTGTTGTCCATTCAGTTTGGTACATATAATATACATCTTTAGGGAAACCAGCCAAGTCAACTATGCCATAGTAAGCACTTCTTGCAGGCCATTGATATGGCACCGGCTCTCCCAAAAAATCAAACCCACTCCACACAAATGTGCCGGCAATAAAATCACGTTTTTTTACAGCAAGCCATGCTTTTTCATGTGTGTTGCCCCAATAGGCATACGTATTATCGTAGGCCGAACAGGTAAGATCCTTGTTACCAGTAAATGTATCCTGCACTTTATAATTAGGTGGCCAGATGCGGTTGGTGTCTGAAGGCGATTGATACACTCCTCTTGTTGCCAAACCGGAAACCGTTTCGGATGCAATAAATTTTTGATTGAGAAAGCGTTTGGGTAAACTATCGTAATCGTAATCCTTATAATTAAATCCCAGCACATCGAGTGCATTGGATTGTGCAATAAAATTTTTTTCAAAAAAAGTTTCAGTTACCGCTGATGTTACCGGACGTGTAGGGTCAACTCTTTTTACAATATCAACCAATTCTTTGGTAAGATGCACAGCTGAAGAATCAAACTGCTCTCTTATTTCATTACCGATGCTCCACATAAAAACAGAAGGGTGATTCCTGTCTCTCAGCACCATATCTTCCAGGTCTTTTTTATACCAGTCTTTAAAATCCCTGCTGTAATCAAATTTATTTTTCTTTTTATGCCACATATCAAAAGCTTCGTCCATTACTAAAAAACCCATTTCATCACACAAGTCTAAAAACTGTGGTGCCGGTGGATTGTGTGCGGTGCGGATAGCATTACAACCCATTTGTTTTAAAATTGTCAATTGCCTTTTGGCAGCTGACCTATTGAATGCTGCACCCAATGCACCAAGATCGTGATGGAGACAAACGCCTTTTATTTTTAAGGGTTGGTTGTTTAGGAAGAAACCTTTTTGTGCATCGAAATGGAAGGAGCGGATGCCAAAGGTTGTTGATTCCTCATCTATTAATGCACCATCTACAAATAGCGATTTTTTTAGTGTGTAAGTATGTGGTGTGATTGTGTTCCATAATTTTAAATTCTTAAAAATGAATTCAAAATCCATAGTAGCCACTTTAGTACTTAATTGGGTCTTTCTTGATGTGTTGTAATTATAAATCGGGAATTGCTCAATTCCATTTTTATCAAAAACCTGATATTTTATTTGATACGTGTATGAATTGTTTGTATAATTTTTAATTTCTGAATAAACGTCAATACTCACCTCAATATCTTTTACATCAGTCTTAATAAAGGTTTTGTTTTCTTCAAAAAATATTTGTGGCTTAATTACCAACCGCACATCCCTGTAAATACCACTACCGCTATACCATCTTGAATTGGGCTGTTGTGAATTATCTACTTTAACTGCAATTACATTTTTTTGGTTACCAAATTTTAAATAAGGGGTAAGATCGTAACTGAAAGAAATATAACCATTGGGCCGCTTGCCTAAATAATGCCCGTTGATCCACACTTCACTATTCCTGTACACACCATCAAATTCTATAGCAACTTTTTTTTCATTATCCACTTCAGCAAGTGTGAATATTTTTCTATACCAGCCAATACCGCCGGGCAATGCACCACCCTGGTTGGTTGCAGGATGATCTTTACTGAAATTGCCTTCAATACTCCAGTCGTGCGGTAAGATTAATGTTCGCCATGCTGCATCATTAAAGTTTTCATTACTTGCGGTAGAATCATTCCCAAGGTTAAATTTCCAGTCACTATTAAAGTCAATATTTTTTCGCAGCTGTGCATTTGAATACAAAGCAGTAAAACAAAAAAGAAGAATGGTATAGATTAATTTAAATTTCATTTTATTGTATTTCAATTCCCGATACAGCAATACCTGCTGCATTTTGTAAAGTTAATTTTACTGTATAGCTACCTGCGTTGATCATGCCACCGGTATTAAAGGTAAGTTGATTCCACTTGCCTGCTTTGGTTAAGGAGAAATTCAACTCTTCTTCATGCAATATCTTACCTGCAACATCTGTTAACTGTACTTTACCCTTTACTATGTTTTCGTTGGGAGAAAAATATTTTATGGTTACCGAATAAATATCTGCCACACCGGTTTGCACCGGCCATTCTACTATTGCCTGTTCATTAGTTTTTACAACAGCACAATCTCTACCGGCAAAACTTTCTTTTTTCATGACACCGCTTAAAGTTGCTACATTGGTACGGTAAGCGGTTACAGGTTTTAAATCATAAGCAGGCTGCATATTGGTGACCAGTTGCATGCAAATAATCAGGTTGGAATTGATATTAATTGATACGGTATCATCTTTTACAAACCGTTTCCGGTAAAGTACATATTTTGTACCGCCTTTTTCATCAGTAATAATTTGTGTTTGCAAATGCTCAAACCCTTTCAGCAAATCACCAGTTATATAACTTTCTTTAACTGCAACAAATAAATCAGTAGCATTGTTAAAATCATAATAAAACGTTTCTGTTTGCGAAACTGCATTAAGTTGTACCCAATCGGCACCAAATAAGTTTGATGGTAAAGAATTGATTTGAATTGATTCGTTTGCAAATTGTTTATCGCCTATATCCAGCCAGGACTGAATTTTATACGAACCGAACCGTTTAGCTGGTCCTCTCTTACCAATGTATTCAGTTTTCTTTGCAATGGCAATGGCAGAAATGAGCGCCTGCCCCACTTTACTTTCTGGAAATGAAATAATAATTTTTTCATTAACCGCCTTTGCAAAAAAAGTTTTCTTAACAACAGTATTTGTACCGGTTGCTGACCAGATATCCAGATCATTAATAACTATTTTACCATTTGCAGCGACGTCAAATAGCCTCATCCCTTTAGTATTCTTACCATCAATACCAAGCCATGGTTCTATAAAATATAATTCAACAAGGTAATTGCCATCTTCCACATCAAAATCAAATTTCATTTTATCCTTTCCATAGCGGAAAGATTGAAATAGCTTCCAGTCTTTAGTATTTTTTATTGGAGCAAATGTTCTGCGTTGACTGGCAAAATCTTTTGGCATATTTTCAAAATCATTTGTCCATGATGAAAAATTATTACCATCGGGCCACCAGGTATTTCCATTTTCATCTTGTACAACGCCGCCACCGCAATTTATACGGTGTATGTATTGATAACGATCTTGTGACTTAGTTATATTTTTTGCATTTGCATACAGTTTATTGAAATTGGGCGACTGTGGTAAATGAAATAAAGTTATCGTATCCCTTGCAACAGCTTTTCCATTTATATAACCTACTGCATACAATACATTGTATTGAATATTTACTTTATCCCACTGAAAATGCGTACCAATGCCATTGCGTTTTTGTTTACCAAGAGAAGCATTATCAATATCATTAAACAACTCTACTTCATCGCAGTTGCTGTACACATAAATGCTGTCTTTTATTCCGGGTGTCATCCACCGGTTGGGCCAGGTATGAGAAACGATATATACCATTGGTTCTTTATACTTATCCGCATAATTGCTGCGGAACATGTAAAATGCATCTGTGGGTTCTTCCCAGGGAGTGAGCAGGCCTTTGTAATTCACCGGGCCAATTCTGTCTAATTCCCTCAGTCCTTCTCCTCCTTGCACTCTTCCAGGATTATCATGTGAAGTGAGCAACCAAAAGAAATGACCGGCCACACTGTCTTTTACTTTTTCTGCCAAACGGATTTTTTGCTCCATCAACTGCGTCATCCTGTCTTCACTTAAAATACCATTTTGTTTAAAGCCACCTTCACTGTGTAAATCAATTGTACGCCATGCGCCATACTCTCCTACTAAAATTTGTTTCTTTAAATCGTCGCCGTAAGTGGCAGGATTACCGCCGTAAGTACCCGTCCAGTTTTGCGGCACATCCCAATCGGTGCCTTCGCCGCCATTGCAGGTGGTGACTAATCTTTGTGTAGATGCTGTGGGATCTAATGAACGGATGAGTGCGGTACATTCTTCTGCAAAAGCTGCAGGCAGCTTGCTTTCATTCTGTAAACCCCATAAAATTACTGAAGGGTCATTGCGTCTTTCTATTACCCATTCTCTTAATAATGTTTTAAAATTCTCTCTGAACTCTTTAGTATCATACCAAACATGAGCACTTAATTGTGTCCACCACAAAATGCCTTTTTGATTACAGAGTTTGCCGTACAATAAATTATGTGGCTGATGCCCGTCTCTGAAAGCATTAAAACCTGCAGTTTGTATCCATTTCATTCTTGCAACAATTTGTTCATTGCTAAACGCATGGCTTTGGCCAAGGAGATGTTCATACTCTGCTATACCATTTAAGAAAACGGATTTACCATTGAGCGTGAATTGATGTGAAGGGTTATTCCATTTAACAGTACGGAAGCCAAAATCAGTTTCGGTTTTATCAATAACAACATTATTTTCTTTTAAAGCTGTGATGATTTTGTAGAGATATGGATTTTCTACAGACCACAATTTTGGATTAGCCACTTTAATTGCTGTTGACAACAATGCAATAGAATCCTTTGCTTTTAATAGTTGCTTCGCAGAAAAAAATGCTACAATTTTTCCTTCCGCATCTTTTAACTGGTTGATAATTTCAATTGTTCTGTTTTGAGATGAATAGTTTTTGAAAGTGGTATTTACCCACAAATCTGCAGCATCATTTTTTATTTCTGCCCATGCATGCACTCCAAATGGTTCTATTCTTACATCATTGGTTACAATTAAATGTACCGGTCTGAAAATGCCCATAGGTTGAGAGCCTTCTGAAAAGCCCCGTTCATCGCTACAGCCACCGCAAACCCAGGGCAGGTCTTTAATATTTGCAGGGTGGCTTGCAAATACTAATAATTCGTTTGCAGTGCCATTGGTTTTTAATTTACCCGTAACATCAATGGTAAAAGTTGTTCTGCCACCGGCATGTTCCCCAACCAAATTTCCGTTGAGATAAATTTTAGCGTAAGAACCTACGCCTTCAAAAAATAAAAAATTGCGGCGATTTTTATTGGGCTGAGTAAATTTTATTATTTTTCTATACCAGATATCGCCATGTTTATTGCCATGCAGTAATCTTCTGTAACCATCGTAAGCATCTGCATTGTGTGGTATATTAACTTTTGTAAAATAATAATCGCTGGTATTTGGGGGGAAAGATTTTAAATTATTTATTCCTGTGCTGTATGTCCAGTCGTTATTCAATAAAATATCTTCTCTGATATTTTGTTGTGCAAAAGAATTAAACCACAAAGACACAAAGGCACAAAGAAGCGCAAAGAATTTAACCACTAAGTACACAAGGCTTTGCACAAAGGGCACTGAGCCTTTGTGTACCTTGTGATATTTCTTTGTGTCTTTGTGGTTAAAAAAAAAGTTGAAAAATGGTTTGCCGTACAAGTGAGCCCCGCCACTGCGGGGACGATGCCGCCATGAAAAACTGAAGCCCGTCCCCAAAATATTTTTATAGTTTATTAAGCGATGCATCAAATTTATAAACGCCGTTTTTTTCTGTTTTATAATATTTAGGTATATCGTTGTAACGCAGTTGCAGCGGCAGCCCGGCTTTGGACAATACTTTTATATACTCCATTTTGCCATTGCTCCATTTAATATCAATTACAAAACCACCTCTTGCACAAATACCTTTTACCTCGCCGTTTGCAAATGCAGCAGGCAGTGCCGGTAAAATATCGATGTATTCGGTATGGCTTTGCAACAACATTTCTCCAATGCCGACGGCGCCGCCAAAGTTACCATCAATCTGAAATGGCGGATGTGCATCAAACAAATTGGGATAACTGCCTGCACCGCCTTTCACCGGGCTGATCAACATTTTTACCATGGTAAATGCATGCTCCGCATCTTTAAACCTTGCCCAGCAATTTATTTTCCAGCCAAGACTCCAGCCGGTTGCAGCATCTCCACGATACAGCAAAGAATGCTTTGCCGCATTCATCAATGCAGGCGTAACATCAAAATTTATTTCGTTACCGGGATACATGCCCCACAAATGTGAAATATGGCGGTGCTTATTTGTGGTATCATCCACATCTTTCATCCACTCCTGTAACTGTCCGTATTTACCAATTTGGTTAGGTGCAATCTGCTGGTATTTTTCTTTTAATGTTTTGCGTAATGGTGCATCTACATTTAATGCTTCACCCGCTGCAATTACA
Source organism: Ferruginibacter sp. (assembly GCA_017983695.1). Classification (GTDB taxonomy): domain Bacteria; phylum Bacteroidota; class Bacteroidia; order Chitinophagales; family Chitinophagaceae; genus Ferruginibacter. The sequence goes on along the minus strand of JAGOAX010000004.1, from coordinate 309,849 downwards.
TTACTGAATAAATTACGGATGATCTGATGATCCATTGTTGGGCCTGCAACTAAACCACCTTGCTCTGGCGAATTAGATGGTGTGCTGATTAAATATCCTGTAGTGGGGTCTTTAATTAAAAAGTTGTTGAAGAACAAAGCCGCTTCTTTCATAATGGGGTAAGCTTTCGTTTTTAAAAACTGCTTATCCTGTGTAAATAAATAATGTTCCCATAAATGCTGACACAACCATGCGCCGCCTGTAACCCAAATACCATGGTTAGCCGCATTGATAGGCGCTGTACCTCTCCATACATCTGTATTATGATGTAATACCCAGCCTGGTGCATTGTAATGGTCTTTGGCAGTTTGCTTTCCGGCTACTGCTAACTCTTCAATCATTTTAAACAACGGTTCATGCATTGACGACAAGTTCAGTAATTCCGCCGGCCAGTAATTCATTTCTGCATTAATGTTGGTGGTGTATTTGCTGCCCCATGGCGGATTGGTTAGATCATTCCAGATGCCCTGCAAATTTGCAGGCCTTGTCCCCGGCCTTGATGAAGCAATGAGCAAATATCTTCCGTATTGCGTGTAGAGTGCGGCGAAGGAAGGATCGTTGCCGTTATAAAAATTTGCTAAGCGTACATCAGTGGCCTCCCCTAAATCCCCTCCCGTGGAGGGGACTTGCGAAGTCCCTGATACTTTGGAGTTGCTAAGTGTAATTGAAAAGCTGTTAAAATATTTTTGGTATTCCCCAATATGTGATGCTTTTATTTGTTCGTATGTTTTCCCTTTTATTGATGCCAGTGCTTTTACACATGGTTGTGCAGCATCAGCAGAAATATCTTTATAATTTTTATAGGTTGTTCCGGCAGTTAAATAAATGGTGGCTTCATCTGCATTATTAATTGTTAATTGCCCATTATTAATTGTAACAGCCCCGCCTTTTGTTACAATCTGCAAATAACTTTTGCCCTGCAAAATTCCATTACGCACTTTTACAGCAAGTATGATGGTATTATTATTCAATTGTGTTACAGCATAATTTCTATGCACACTGCTGAGCACTGCATTAAAACTGATGCTTGCTTTTTTGCTGGCTGTAAGATTAATCACCAATGCCTGGTTAACGGCCGAAACAAAATATGCTCTTTTATAATCAATACCATTTAAAGAGTAAGAGGTGGCTGCAACTGCATCAGCAATATCCAGCTCTCTTTTATAATTAGTAAAACCTGCTGTGTTTGCAAACTGCAAATTTAAATCACCAAAAGGCTGGTAGTCGGCCTGGTAAGTGCCCACCGGCGGCGGGTTATCACTCACCACATAATATTTCCACTGGCCATTCAATGATATTTTATCTCCCTCTTTTTTTACAGGGTAAATTCCAACATGCTGTGCAGTGTCTTTATAACCATACATGCCGCCTTTGTTACTAAAGTTGAGCACTAAAATGGCAATACTGTTAACACCTTTGTGCAGCAGTTTTTTATCAACAGTATATTTTCTTCCTTCTGTATTTTGCTGGCTGCCCACCAATGTACCATTTACATACGTGTAATCGTTATCACGAATGCGGTTAAGGTCAAGCACTAAATCTTTTTTATTCCAGTTGTTTGGCAAAACAAAAGTTGTACGCAGCCACACAGCGCCATCCAGTGTTTCAAAACCCACCGTCTCCCAACCATCCCAATGCGGTACCGTCATGGTTTTCCATTTGCTGTCGTCAAAATTTTCTGCAGCCATTTTTTTATCGGCTGTTACTGTTTTTATCCAGTTGCCTCTGTCTGCCTCAAAACTTTTAAGTCCCATAAATTCTTTTTCGGCCAATGCTTCGGCTTCTTTCTGTTTGCCTGCAAACAATAAATTGCGTATACTGTCTAAATATTTAGATGCGCCGGGACGACTGTACTTTCTGGGTTCACCGCTCCATAAAGTTTCTTCGTTAAACTGAATGCGGTCGTTCTCCACTCCGCCAAATAACATGGCGCCAATGCGGCCGTTGCCAATGGGTAGGGCTTCCGTCCATTTAACGGCTGGTTGTTTGTACCAGAGTTTTAAATCCTGTGCAAAAACATTTGCCGACAACAAGAGTGTGATAAAAAGAAAATATTTTTTTTTGTTTGTCATCATTTGTACTATTATGGGGCGGCAGTGGCGACGCTCCGTTCATCTTAATTAATACTATTGAACTTTTTAGACCCTTATTTTTTTACTTCATCTCCATAAATCACCGTTGCATCACCGGTTTCATTATTACTCAGCTTTACATTTTTTGTATCAGCACCATTAATGGAAGCAAATATTTTTGTACCTGCAAACAACCAGCAGTTACGCAGCAGCACATCCTGCACATTGATTAACTTAATCACCGGCACAGCGTCAATTGGTTTTGCTGTTGTAAGCCCGTCAATATCCAACCTTGTTGATTTTTCTATTGATAAAGCCGATCCTGTTTTTGTATTCACCCGTACATTATGCAATTCAATATCTTTTGCATTCTTCATTACAATTCCTGTTTCGGTTTCAAACACACAATCATTCAAACTGATTTCACTCACGGGCATTTCATCCAATCCATTAATGTACATGGCTTTTTTTGTGTACGCAGTGATATTACTAAAACGAATGTTTCGAAACTGCGGCGTTCTTTCACTCACGGGCTCCGGCTTTACCCTGGAGTATTCCATATCCAGCACAATGGCCTGGTCTTTTATATTCTTCATTACAATATTATCTACCCTTATATCTTCCACCACACCGCCCCTTCCTCTTGCAGTTTTAATGCGTATGCCACGATCGGTACCGTCAAACACACAATTACTGATCACAATTTTTTTAACATCGCCGCTCATTTCGCTTCCTATCACCACGCCACCATGTCCGCTGAGCATGGTACAATTAGTAATGGTATAATTTTCTGCCGGTGTTGCTTTTGTTCTGCCCGGTAAGTCTTTACCAGATTTAATGGTAATGCAATCATCGCCTACACTGATATGACAATCGGATATATGCACATACCTGCAACTCGATGGATTGATACCATCTGTATTAGGTGATTTAGGATTATTGATCGTCAATCCTTTAATGGTTACATTCTCACAAAACTCTGGTGTTACCGTCCAGAATGGAGAATTGGTGATGGTGATGCCTTCTATCAATACATTTTTACAATACAGTGGTTGAATAAAAGGTGGACGTAAAAAACCACGTGTCATTTGTGTGGGATCATCTGGCAACAAAATATTTTTATTCAAACTATCGAACAACAACTGGTATTTATTTCTTGCAGTTTGGTTTTTATAAAAAGTGAGTGCATAATCCCACCACTTTTTTCCATGTCCATTTATTTTACCACGGCCGGTAATGGTAATATTGGTTTCGTTGTAGGCATAAAACAACGGAGAAAAACTCATTACATCCACCCCTTCGTAGCGGCTTTGCACCATGGGCAAGTAGTCATCAAAATTATCGGAGAAATGTAACTCAGCACCGGCATCAATAAAAATAGTGATGTTACTTTTTAAATAAATAGGCCCGGTTAAATATTTTCCTGCCGGAAAATACACCGTACCTCCACCTGCTTTTGATGCAGCACTAATGGCTTTTGTAATTGCTTGTGTAGCTATTTTACTGCTGTCGTTTTTAGCGCCGTATTTTAGTACGTTGTAAAACTGTTGTGCATTGGCTGATGCACTAAAGATTAAAACTGCCAGAGCTAAAATTATTTTTTTCATACTTTACTTTTTGCTCACAGATTATCTGTGTAAATCTGAGAAATCTGTGAGAGACCTATTCAAACAACCAGTCTATATTTTTATTTCTTAAATCTCCTGTTAAACCGGCATCATATATTGGCATCACTGTATCACCATCTACAAAACCCAAAATCAAACAAACTCCCTTTTCAAGTTTCAACATATTCACTCCTGCTTTAAAACTGTACGTATGAATATTTACCGATGGCATGCCCTCAATAGAAATGGCATTTGAAATTTTTATTTCACTCTGTCCATAATCATCTGCACTGGCATTAGTTTCCAGTTCGGGCTCTTTTAAATAAACCGTATCGGTGGTAAAAGCTGCCCGTTGTTTTTTAAAATATCCGACTAAAACTTTTATGGGTTTCTCATTTGTAAACATGAAAGAAGACCCGGACGTTACCTGTTTTTTAAAATTAAATTTCACGGCACGCAACCCATTTAATTCCTTTGCATAAGATTTTATAACTAAACTGGTATCTTCAAATGCAGTTACGCCTGCCGCAATATTAAATAATGATTCTACCGAATCTCTTGTAATGATAATTGCATTTTCAAATGGCTTTACTTCGGCAATAATTTTACCAGTATTATTTTTAAGCGAATCTATTTTATAGCGAAATGTGCTTAGCTCTTTTTCAAACACCGGCAACATTTCTTTCCAGTGTTTGTAAGTACCATCAACCCCACGCATGGGTATTTTGCGTTGTGAGGTTTGCATACTGTTGGCGTAAAGGTAAGAAGCCGTGGTAATTTTTGTCAGATCCCTGAATACTGTAACACTTAAATCAAGCAACTGCTCTGCATCTTCCAGATCTTTTATGTTAGTACTGTATTTATATTTTAATACTAATAATGCCGCTTCAGTTTTATATGCAAAATGAAAAGCCATAGCGTAATAACTTCTTACATCATTTCTAATCCGCTCAAATTCGTCTTTATTCTTTTTTACAGATAGTGTTTTAATTGCCTCCAATGCTTTTAAAGCATGTTGTTTCACATCTTCATTTACAAGCACAGGTGTTTCACCAATATGCTTCAATCCTTTCCATTCCTTATCCGCATAATCCAGCAGCATCTCCCCTTCCGGTGCTTCTGCATCATACAACAACGTAAACAAACCATAACGATAGGGATTGATCAACTGTGTCATTAACATACCCAGTGTAAGTGTTTGACGATTACCATCTGTAATTCCAAAGCGCCGTAATAATTTAGGCGCTATCTCTCCGGTCTCTTCATAAGCTGTCAATATTTTTTTACCGTCCGCAATACTGCAACCAAATTTATCTGCCAGTGACTTACTCCAGTAATTTATTTCATCTGCCCTGCTGCGCTTTGCTTTCCATGCATACCGGCTCCAGGCTTTGTACCATATCCAGTCCCTTTCAATTTGCAGCAAGCGTTTGCCGCCTGCAACACTGTCGGCGCTGTAAGGCCAGTCCCAGTAAGATGCCTGCGGATATAAATGCAAACCATTTCCACCCATTACTTCGTGCATACCAATTACACTCTGCTGTATAAAATCAGGAGAGCCATAACGGAAGGGTTCTAAGTTGGCCAATATGTGTACGTTCTCAATCTGCACACTGCCGAGTTTGCTAAGTGTTTGATGCAATTCTGCCCAGCTTCCTCTTGGCCTTGCATAGGTTAATGCTTCGCCATTAAATTTTGCTTCAGTGTATAAATTTTTATACAAGGGCAAAGCGGCTTTCATCACCGCAGGTGCATCGCAGTCATGTGCCCGTAAAACAATCGGTGGTTCCGCCACGGCGGACAAGTCCTCTGTTTTGTGTAATGCCTTTAACCCATCCTGCACACCGGGAATAATGGTTTTGGTAAACCATTCTATATCGTCGTTACCCACGCCTTCCATTGCTTCTCCCAAACAAACCATTAAACCTACGTTGGGATATTTTTCTACAAATGCTGCAATAGATTTTTTAGTATAGTCTGCAATCAAAGGCACAATATGCCTTTCTCTTTCCTGTGTTTTTATTTTATGATGCTCGGCAAATGGTTTTGATACGATGATATTGTAAAACATCTGTATCACCCAGATGCCCCGTTTATCTGCTTCTGTTGTTAAGAAACGGTATATCTCTTCATTTTTTTTAAAAGTAGCTTCATCTACTTCCACTGCATAAGGATAATCTTTTAATTTTACCAGCGAAGCAAAGGGATGGCCATTCCACAAATACAAAGAATTCATCCGGTTCTCTACCATCGAATCTAAATACTGTAACCACAATTTTTTATCGTAAAACCAGGGGAAAGTTTCTGGCGTGTAAGGATATTCATATACCGTTCTGCCAGACAGGTAATAAGGTTTTTGTACACCGATGCAGGCACCACGTAAAACCATTTCAGGGGCATCACTGATATTTAGTTTCTTTGGATATGCTTTTAATTTTTTGAGTTGTGCTGCAAATTCAAGACAACCATATAACAAACCGGTTTCATCGCTGCCTTCAATTCTCGTTTTATTATTTGCAGTGGTGATGGTAAAACCTTCTTTAGGGCCTTGCTTGTAACCAAACGAAAAAACATGACCGCCCCTTTTTAATTTCAATACTTTTTCGGCATCCCAAATTTTTTGTACGGCAAATATTTCACGGGGTGTTTTTATTCTGTCACCCCACCCAACCTGCGCATTGGTAACAAGCCCGGCAAAAAGAAATGCTATTAAAATTATTTTATTCATTACAGCTGTATAAAATCGCTTATTGCTCTTTTTTAATTTTTAAATCAGAAAAAAAACCTTCTGTCCCTATATCAACCCACAACCCGATGGCTCCGGTTAAATTTGAGCCATGCTTTAAATCGTTTACAATAAGAGATGGTTGCCTGGCATCGTTTATAAAAAGTTTTGCAACAGCATCTTTTATAACAAGCTTCAGTTTTATCCACTCATTCAGCCCCATATCCGAGTAGGATTCATACTCCCCCGGCGCTTCCTTCCTCAACCGGTCAAATTTATAATCAGGAAAAGAAAAGTATTGTACAGAACGGTTCCTTCTTAGCTGGTTATTTGCCCTGCCATTTGTTGGGCGGATATAAATACTTTCGAATTTTGAATTGCTGTCATTTACACGAAAGGCAACTCCGATAAAACCTCTTGCATAATCCGGAGCATGAGGTAATAGCTTGCTCAATACTTTTAGTTCAATTGTGCCATTATTCAGTTCTATTCCATTAACCTTAACAAAGGTAGGTTCGTCAACTGCTATAACAGAAGAATCTTTTATAACCCTGACAACTTGCTTACCCATCATCTTTTCTACCCCCATTGATACATTTACTGCTTTAAGTTTGCCTGTATCAAATTTAAAAAACTGTGCCTGCAGTTGCAGTGAGTTTATAAAACAGCAGACAAATAATATTAGTAAGTTCTTTTTCATATAAAATTTCCAGAAACTAAATTCCCGATTTGTTACCAGGACGTTATTTCGCCAGTTCATTCAAATATTTTTCCAGCATAGTAAATCCATCTGCATCAGTTTTATTTCTATCACTAGCATCATTTACATTCAATCCATTTTTTGTTTCCCATTCATCAGGCATGCCATCTTCGTCAGTATCAATTGGTGCAGGCGATGTTTTATACGAACTCCAGCCACCCACGGCCGCAGGAGAATCAATAATACCTGCTTTACCAAAAACACCTTTGCCTGTTGCAGTACCGGTTTTAGTTTCATTAATCACTCTTTCATCAACTGCATCTCTTTTAGGAAGGATGGCACCGCAATATTTTAGCACTGCTTCATAAGCATCATTTGCATTCTGTTCCGGTATTGGTGCAGTAATTGCAAAAGCATTTTTTGCGTATGCTGCACTGGGATAATTTTCTTCAGCAAGGTCAATGCCTTTAAAATTCTTTTTGGTTAATGCTTTATCGCCTTCCATAATATTACCGCTTACAAACCATTGGCCGGTACCTTTTGCATTGGCTGCTGCGTAATTTGCATGTACAAATTTTAATTCACTGGCTGTTGCAGGTCCGGGTTTGTAATAATTATTTACCAAATTAACCTGCGATACCCCACCGGCAATATTTACTTCTCCACCATAGGCTGCATTGGCATTGCCCCAGTTGTAAATAACATTGTTTCGGTAATCAATTACCGCCATTGTATCATGTGCCCTTGCGCCATTAAAGCGAACGGCACGGCTGTTCTGGTGTGCAATTAAATTATGATGATAGCTGGCGTATTGTCCGCCCCAAACTCCACCATAACTACGGTGTCCTTTTTGATGGCCTGCTTCATACAAACCTTCACTTACAATGCACCATTGCACCGTGGTGTTTTTCATATCATACATGGCGGCACATTCTTCATTGGCCCAGCTGAAACTGCAATGGTCAACAATTACATCATGGCAGTTCTCCATATCAAAACCATATAACCCTTTCTTATCTGTACCGCCTGGCCTTGAACGGATAAAACGGATAATGATATTACCATGATTGCCTTTTGCAGAAGCACCATTCAATATTAAAGATTGATTTTTTAAACAGATGCCATCTCCGGGAGCAGTTTGTCCGGCAATGGTTAAGTTGCTTCTTTTAATCTGGATCTTTGTTTGCAACTCAATAATACCCGACACTTTAAAAATTACAGTTAGTGGTTCGCCGGGAAATTTTTCCAATGCATTTCTAAAACTTCCTTCGCCATCATCATTTAAATTAGTAACGGCAACAACTTTTCCGCCACGGCCGCCTGTTGCGTATTTACCAAAACCTTCCGCACCGGGAAATGCAATTTGCTGTGCAAAAATTATTTGCTGAAAAAACACTGCTGCTATAAAAAAAAATATTTTCATGTTACTTTTTACTGTTTTTAATTTACAATCTTTCTTCTTTAGAAGACAGGAACAATTCCTCCCACCTCACTACTTTTATACGCAGCTTCAACACATGCCATAGTATTTATGCAATCATCCACACTATTATCCGGTTGCTCAATTTGTTTGTTTGCTGCCAGCAACACCTGTTCCATACTTCCTATAAACGCATGAGGAAACCAACTGCCTTCCACTTCCATTGTTTTCCATTCCGGCTCTTTGCCTTCTTCCAGCAACACATATTCAAAACTGTCTGCCGCACCACGTGGGTAATCAATCAGCGCACCAAAATTTATTTTTATGGCGCCTTTGCTGCCTTCTATTTTTATATAAGATTGTTGTTTGGGTGTACCGTAATTGTGACAATGGTTGGTAAGAATATTTGCTGCAATCATTTCTCCGTAATCCATAATGATGTTACTTCGTACAGAAGCTAATTGCGGCATAGATGGATGCTTTGTTGTTTTTGCATACACCGATTGGGGATTACCCAGCAGGTTTCTTACTAAATCGATGTAATGAATACTGTGGTATAAAATTTCCACACGTGGGGCTCCATTTAAAAAATTCCACAAGTGCCATGGTGTAAAAACATTTACGTTTACTTCCACATCATTAATAGTTCCAATGCTGCCGTTGCTGATTATTTTTTTAGCCGCTAAAATATATGGAGCATAACGCAATTGGAAATTAACCGCTGCCATCATTTTTTTTTGCCGGCAGATCTGTAATATTTTTTTTGCTTCTTCAAAATTTTCTCCCATGGGTTTTTGCAACAGTACTGTTGCTTCATCCGGTAACTGCTGCAATACTGCAATAGTTTGTGAGCCCGGCACTGCCATATCAAACACCGCATTGGCTGGTGCAGCTGTAATCATTTCCTGCAGCGATGTATAATAATGGGGAATTGAAAATTTTTCTGCAGTGGCTTTTGCTTTTACAACATCCACATCAAAAATACCATGCACATTATAGCCTGCAATTTTATATGCCGGTAAATGAGCATCATTAACAATGCCGCCTGCACCAATAATGCAAATGGGTAATGAAGATGGTGTAGATGAAGATGCTGACATACTTTTTTTTGGCAAGATTCAATTTAAGCTATTGCTAAATTACAATTTGCAATAACCCCCCGCTTTAATTGAGCTGATTATTTACGCACTGCGTTGTAATTGTTTTAATATTCCAAACTGCTGGTCAATTTCTTCATTATGTTCTCCCAGCGCAGGAGCTCCTTTATAGGATAATAATAATTCTCCATCCACCCTTATGGGGCATCTTGTGGTGGTAACAGATAAGCCGCTCGTTGTTTTCACTGTTATCTCCATATTCAATGAGCGGTATCCTTCCTGCTGTACCAGGTCGTCATAATCCATAACCAGAGCACACCATATATCCGCCTTTTCTAAAATATTAAGCCAATGTGCTGCAGTTCCTGTAATTAAATGTGTGGCTAAAATATTTTTTATCTCATCTCTTTTACTGAACCAGTCATTGCTATCGCTGAATGGTTTTAATGCTTCGCATTGTAATAATCCGGCCAGTAAAACAATATTCGTCATGGCTAAAGCCATGTAGCTGTCGCTGGTTTTATAAATACCATAAGGCGCTGCGATATAAGCATGGCCACTATTCACATTACTGCGAACGGGCAATTGCCTGCCATCATTATAATAACAGGTCAATACTTCAAATTGAAAGTCCAATGCGCTTTCAAACATGCTCACCTGTACCAATGCGCCTTCGCCTGTTATACCGTTTTTATATAAAGCTGCTAAAATGCCCTGCGTAATATGTGTACCGGCCATAATATCCACTACAGCCACGCCCATTGGTGTAGGGCTTTCATCGTTGTTATTACTCAGCCATGTTAAGCCCGATACAGATTGCAGTAAAAGATCCTGCCCCGGCAAATCTTTCCATGGGCCTTCGGTGCCATATCCACTCACTTCTGCATAAACAATCCCGGGGTTTATTGTTTTTACTGTTGCATAATCCAACCCGATACGTTCCATTACACCGGGACGAAAATTGTGTATCATCACGTCTGCTTTAGCCAGCAGTTGTTTTACTTTTTCAAGGTCGGCCGAATTTTTAAGATCGGCTGCATAGCTTTGTTTGTTGCGGTTAATGGCATGAAAAATGGTGGACTCTCCTTCTATCATTACATCACTCACATATAATTGCCGGCAAATATCGCCGGTACCTGGGCGCTCAATTTTTATTACCTGTGCTCCCATATCGGCAAGGCGCAATGCTGCTGATGGGCCAGATAAGAACTGGCTGAAATCAACAACTAATATGTCCTGTAATAAATTCATTTTAACTGTTTATAAGATCCTGATATATTTTTTGGTTATGCTCTCCCAGCTGCGGCGCAGGCTGGCTGGTTACGATCTTCTTTCCATTGATACGGATCGGGCATCTTGTTGTAATAATATCTCCTGTTGCTGTTTTTACAGATTGTTCCATCTGCAAACATTTATATGCCTCGCTTTTCGTCATGCCTTCCCAATCCAATACTTCCATTGCCCAAAGCCCTTCGTTCTGCAACTGCTCCAGCCAGATATCAGTTTTTTGTGTACGCAGGTAATTGGCCAATATCGTTTTTATAGCATCTCTTTCGGAAAACACCTGGTCTTTTGAAAACCGGTTCAGGTCGGTACAACCAATTGCTTTTGCCAGCAAATGAATATCCATCATAGCTAAAGCGATATAACCATTTGCTGTTGCATAAATACCATAAGGCGCACTTAATAATGGCTGGCCATTGGCCACATTACTTCTTTGCGGCTGTTCATTATTTGTAAAGTAAGTAGTCAATAATTCAAACTGAAAATCGAGTAAAGATTCCATCAGGCTCACTTCTATTAATGCGCCTGCACCGGTTTTTTGCCGGCGTATTAACGCAGCCAAAATACCCTGCACCAATTGTGCGCCACATAAAATATCAGTTACTGCAATGCCAAAAGGTACGGGGCCATTGCTTCCGTTGCCAGTGGTGTAAGCAAGGCCGGCCATGGATTGTAATAAAAGGTCCTGCCCCGGTTTATCTTTCCAGGGCCCGGTTTTACCATAGCCCGAAATTTCGGCATAGATCATTTTTGGATTGATCTGTTGCACTGTTTTATAATCGAGGCCATTCTTTCCCATTACTTCGGGACGAAAATTATGTATCAGCACATCTGCTTTTGCAATCATTTTTTTTATGATGGCAATATCATCCGCATTTTTAAAATCGGCAGTAAAACTTTCTTTATTACGGTTAATGGTATTAAACAATAAAGAGTTATCATCTACCCAAAGATCTTTAATAGCCAGTCGCCTGCCTGCATCACCACCATCAGGCCGTTCAATTTTAATTACCCTTGCACCAAGATCGGCCAGCCGCAATCCAGCCGAAGGGCCGGAAAGGTATTGACTGAACTCCAGTACAACCAGACCTTTTAAAGGTAAGTTCATCATAATGCCGTAGTTAATTGTTTAGTTAAACGCTGTTGGTATATGCTGTTCATTTCTTTTAATGCTGTTACCGGATCCCCATCATGCAGCAGGCAATGCTGTAAGGGATCGCCGGCATGATCCTGGAAATGCAAATATCCATTATACCTCGGCCGCACATAGCCATGCTCCATTACCGGCAATACCTGTGTAAAAAAATCATTGGTCAATTCATTTGCAGCAGCATCAACCCATGCCGATCTATGCCCCGGTTGCCCGCCATGCTGTACATACATAGTACGCTGGCATTCGGCAGACACCGCCAGCTTTGCAAAATCAATTGCAATAGCTGCATGTTTACTAAAAGCAGAAACGGATAAGCCGGTACCGCCAATAGTTGTGCTGAGTTTTTTTCCGTTTACTGTAACAACATCGCTATAGTGCAATACATGTTTTGCAAATCCTTTTCTTGAATAATTAGAATAGCAATAAGCAAAAGGGCAATACCAGTAATCGTTGGTGCTGCTCATTAATTCTGCCACGGCAATGGGATTTAAAGTAAACATTTTTTTATCCACCTCGTTATACAATTCCTTCATCATTGCAATAGCTTTTATGCCGGTTGCAATATCAATCACTTCATCCTGTAATTGAAAAGGTGTTTGACCGTTAGCAATACAAAAGCTGTAAAAGTTCATCAGCAGATCGATAGGAATTGCAGGCACTGCAACCTTGCCTTTCTTTGCCAATGCAATTACATCTTCCCAGGTTTGCGGCAGTGCAACATGATTTTCTTCAAACAGATCTTTACGGTAACTGGCTGCAGGTGAAGCTGCATCTATTGCCAATGCCCACTGGCTGCCGTTATAATTATAACTAAGGTGAGAATAACCCACCGAATTATTCAATTGGTCCTGTAAATATTCAGCAGGTAAATATTCATTTAATGGCAGCACACAATTGGTTGCAGCTGCACAGCCTACCCATGGATGATCGATGATGAGCAGGTCGTAATCTTTTGTAAGTTCCTCAATAGGGTAATCAGCAAATTCCTGCAGCGTTCTTTTCTTCCAGTGTATTTCCACTTCGGGGTGCAGTTCGGAATAGCGCTGAGACACAGCCAACAAAGGCGTGATGCCCCGGCTGTGTCCCCACGTTATCCCATTTAAAACAACTGCTGCCATTATGAAAAACTGTTTTTATGCACTAATAGAATATGTTCGCAAACCATCACCAGTTCTTTATGCTGGTTAAAACACTCCACCAGTTCGGTCACTAATCCGTACTCCGGTTTTTTATGATCTCTTTTATCTTTTATGGTGATGGTTACACTGATGGTATCGTTGATAAATACCGGTTTAATAAAACGCAGCCGTTCGTATCCATAGGTCATGGCTACTTCATTTACCATATCTGCTGTTAAGCCAATAGCAACAGTAAATATTAAAGTACCATGTGCAATGCGTTTTTTAAAGGGCTGGGTCTTGCACCATTCTTCGTCCATATGATGGGGGAAAAAATCGCCTGACTGGCCGGCATGTATTACAATATCGGTTTCGGTGATCGTTCTGCCTTTGGTAGTACGGGTATCGTTTAACTCAAATGCCTCGAAGTACTTTTTTATAAACATAGTAGCAGCAATCCGGTTTTGTTTTTAATTTCCACAATGGACAGTAAGTGTAATACCGGGTAAAGAACGAATGATTGCTTGTATAAACAGGTGATAATTGTATCAGGTTATAGATGCATTTTACAATCGTTGATTCCCTTATATTTTAAGTAACACAATACCGCAATTTCGGGAATACAAAGTAGTTCAGTAACGGAGGGTATTCAATGGAAGGTTTTACTGATTTGATGGAATATCTTACCATTCGCCTGTATAAGGTTAACGAAAAAATACATCTTTAGTAAAATGAGTAAGCACAGTAAAGACCGGCAATATATACTTACTGCATTTTTATACCGCCGCTGATTTATGCTGCCAATTGAATTTACAATTAATGCTGCATAGCATAGTATTCTATCAATACGATCCTGTTATAGTTTGACAGTAATCCTTCTTCAACAAATTCCACATCGCCGCCACTTGCCAGTACTTTTTCTATAACATCATCCACGGCATCTTTAATATAAAATGTATTGTTGCCGGCTTCATCATGGCTTACAATAGTATCGGCATCAGCACTTTGCTCTGCAGGGTAAATATAATTTTTCTCCACTACCAGCAACCTGCCCTTTTTATGTGTGGCAGATTTCCATACCTCATTTATTCCAACAGCCAGCCGCTTATGCCCCATCGCATCATCTATCTGCATCAGCAGGTCATGCTGAATTATTTTTTTCCAGTCTGCCACATAAGGCTGCATTATTTTTTGCAGTTCGGGCTCTGTTTTATCTTCAAAATTACCGGGTATGTATTCAACTACCTGCCTGGCATTATGGGTAAGGGTTTTAAAATGGCCAATAGTTCTTGCAGTACCCATTATAAAAAGCGGTAAGCGGTACGATTGTAATAATATAGCGAGGCCATTATCTGTATGCTGTAAAAATTTATCCAGCAATATTTCCTTTTGCTTACTGGCATCGCCGTAGTTGGAAACTTTTTCCGGAATATCATGCATGTAAGCCGCAACATTATCGGGCACATTTAATATTACCGGGATGAACTGGGTGGTGTTGCCCAAATACACTTTTGTCCATTTGCTGCTGAGTACTGCCAGCAGGTATTTATGAATTTGTTTTTTACTGTAGATCAGATCCCTGATCTCGAAAGAATCATCAATGATTATTTTTTCCTCTACCGCAATATCCAGGTAAAATACTTTTTCAATTAAAGGCGATACAAAAATGGCCACACCTTTTTTATGTGTATGATAATTCAGATCTTTTATTACGTTCTGTAATTTTTTAAGCACCGGTTTAGCTTTATCCTCCGGGTAATTGGCCATCAGCTGGTCCGCTATTTTATCTGTGGCTATTTTAAGTTGGTAAGCCAGTTCGGTTTGAAGACTCATTTTAGGTTCAAACGGCATGATCAATGAAATGCAGGGAAGGTATTTTGGGGATTCCAACAGATCCGCAAATTCTTCGGTAAGTTTTTGTAGCATGGCAAATCGTTTTAATAGTTAAAAATACATTGCTGCATGCCCGGTATCTATGACATCAATCACCCAAAACTTTGACAGCTCTCATACACCACATCAATAATTTAGTATTCCTTCGGTACGGCAGCTTATTTAAAAAAAATAGTTCAAATGACTGGCAATATCCACAGCGGCAATAAAATTTTTACTTACCTGCTTACAGCAATGCTGCTTGTGGTAATACTGTACTTTGGCCAAACTCTTTTTGTACCCATGCTGTATGGTTTATTTATTGCCATTGTTTTGTATCCTGTTTGCCGCTGGCTGCAGCAACATCATTTTTCAAAAAGCATGGCCATTACAACCGGGCTTTTAATAGTGCTGTTATTATTTACAGTACTGGCATGGCTCGTCGTTTTACAATTCAATGCTTTCCGCAGCGACCTGCCCGAACTGCAAACCAAAATAGCGCCGTCCGTTGCCGAACTGCAGCAATGGATCAGCAGCAGTTTTAATGTTTCCGTTGAAACACAAAACAGGTGGTGGCAAAATACTGTAGCTAAACTATCCGATAATTCGGGCAGTATACTTACCGGCACATTCAACAAAACTGTATCCGGCCTGTTCATGCTCTTTATCATCCCGGTATTTGCAGCGCTGTTCCTGTACAACCGAAAAGATTTTGTGTTGTTTTTAGAAAAGCTGGCCGGCACAAAGTATTACAACAGGCTGCACAGCATACTTCACCAAACCATTACCACATATTTTCATTTTATTAAGGGTATGGTATTTGTATACCTCATTGTAGGTGTACTTAACAGCGCAGGATTACTGGCATTAGGTATAAACCATGCGGTATTGTTTGGGTTTCTTACAGCAGTAATGACCATCATTCCCTACATCGGTATTTTTATAAGTGCATTATTGCCTGTTACAGTTGCCTGGATAACCAAAGACAGCATCTGGTATCCTATTGGCGTTGTAGGTGTTTTTGTATTTGTGCAATACCTTGAGGCGAATGTTATTTTTCCCCGTGTGGTGGCCACCCAGTTAAACATCAGTACATGGGCAACATTGGTAGCCATTATTGCAGGGGGTATTTTATGGGGCGTAAGTGGTATGATATTGTTCATTCCTTTTGCAGGCATGTTAAAAATTATTACCGATCAAATTCCCGAATGGGAAGCGGTAAACATCTTATTACGGCGAAATGACCATTCAAATAAATAACTGAGGATTAAAGACCTGCAAAGGTTATCTTTAAAAATATGGAAAACCAGACCACCACAAAAATAAGAGCTATACTTACCGGTGCCACAGGCATGGTAGGCGAAGGTGTATTGCACGAATGCCTGCAACATAACGATGTAGAAGCCGTATTGGTAATTAACCGTAACCCCTGCGGCATTACACATCCCAAACTTAAAGAAATTGTGCATGCCGATTTTTTTAACCTGCAGCCCATCGAAAGCCAGTTACAGAATTACAACACCTGCTTTTTTTGCCTGGGTGTATCATCTGTTGGTAAAAGAGAAGCCGTGTATTACCGCCTTACCTATACTTTAACCATGCATGTTGCCGAAACATTGGTTAAGCTCAATAATAACATGACCTTCTGTTATGTTTCCGGTAGCGGAACGGATAGTACCACAAAAGGCAAACTGATGTGGGCCAGGGTAAAAGGCCGTACCGAAAACGACCTGGCAAAACTGCCTTTTAAAAAAGAATACAATTTTCGCCCCGCAGTTTTGCAACCCACAAAGGGCCTGAAAAATACACTGGGCATTTATAAATACATGGGCTGGTTAATACCGCCCATGAAAGTATTGATGCCCGCTTATTTCTGCACCTTAAAACAACTGGGCCTGGCCATGATAAATGCCGCTACCAAAGGCAGCGAAAAACAAATACTGGAAACAAAAGATATTATTGCCTTATCAAAAATATAAGGCAACGAATCATTTTATACAGCTACAACTAATTATTGCCGGCACAAGGAATACTCATCAAATTCGCATAATTTGCCTGATAATATACTTAACAGTATCTAACTAAACTTACTACATGAAACGCTACAGCATTCAGCAGATCAACGACATTTTAAAAGGCGAATTAGTGGGCAATACCACGCAAACCATAACCGGCCCCGAAGAATTAGGACAGGCCAGCAACGAACAGATCACATTTATCGGCAATAAAAAATATGCTAAGTTTTGGGAAAACTCCAAAGCTTGTGCCGCCATCATCAATAACGATATTGTACTGGAGCCCGGCGATAACCGTGCCTTTATAAAAGTAAAAAATGCCGACATTGCCATGGCTGAATTGTTAGAACTTTTTGTAGAAGCCGGTCCTGTTTTTGAAACTGATATACACCCCACAGCTGTAATACATGCTACTGCAAAAATTGGTAGCGGCTGCAAAATTGGTGCAGGCTGCTATATTGGTGCAGGCGTTAGCATTGGCAACGGCAGCATAATCTACCCCAATGTAACGGTGCTTGATGATACCAGCATTGGTACCAACACCACCCTTTGGCCCGGCGTGGTTGTAAGAGAGCGTTGTATAATTGGGAGCTACTGCATACTGCACCCCAATGTAAGTATTGGTGCCGATGGTTTCGGCTTTAGGCCCAGCCCCGATGGAAAAGGATTAATTAAGATACCGCATATTGGCAACGTGGTTATTGGCAATGGTGTTGAAATTGGCGCCAACAGTTGTGTTGACCGTGGCAAATTCAGCAGTACCATTATAGGAGATGGCTGCAAAATTGATAACCTGATACAGATTGGCCACAACAGTAAAATGGGCCGCTGCTGCATTATGGCCGGCGCCAGCGGACTGGCCGGTTCTGTTACCCTTGGCGATGGTGTACTTATTGGCGGTGGTGCCAGGATAAGTGACCATGTAACCCTTGGTAATGGTGTTACTGTAGGCGGCAACAGCGGCGTAATTAACGATGTGCCCGACGGCGGTAAAGTAATGGGCTACCCTGCTGTTGATGCAAGAGATGCCTTAAAGCAATGGGTTATTTTAAGAAAGCTGGTAAAGGAAAGTAAGTAGACATAAAAGAAAATTTTTCTCAGCTTAGCTGTGAAAAAGGTTTGCCACAAAGGCACTAAAGTTACTGCTACGCGGCAAAAAGAACTAGCCGGGAAGAAGGGAAGACGGTATGATTTTAAAATCGACTTACCGCCTTACCGGCAAAACAATTCACGAAGTGAATAAAAACGAATTTTTTCCTTTGTCCCATAAAACCTTAGTGGCTAAGTTCTGTTTTGTATAAACTGTATTTCAACTCTTTAAAGGCAGCTTATAGAATAGAAGCATAGAAAGAATGTAACATTTAAAAGATTTTTTTAGCTCAGCGCATTAATTTTATTTTTGTAAACAGTATTATTGCAATGAAACGGTTTTACTCCACCATAATTTTTTTATGTTTTATCAACTGCTGCATTTACGCAGCAGTTGAGCCAGGTAACTTATACCTATGCCACCAGCCTGGCCTGGTTTACGGTAACAACCGGGCAGAATGTGTTGATACGCATTTCGGCAGATGGAAAAGCACTGGAATGGGGAACAGAAGAACAATCTTTATTCAGCAATAATTATTATGCACCCAAACTGCTGCCCTACATGGGCCGGGTAGATTATTATGGCCCCGAAGCCGACTCTGCTTACCGTGGCAAAGTAAAAAATATTGGCACAACAACAATTACCTATTATGGCTCCGGTGAATTTGCTGTAAAGACCGGCAAAATAAAAACCATTGGCAGCCTGCTGTTTGATTACTATACCCATTTTGATGATAAGCTGCTGAGCGGAAAAATAAAAAACATGGGCGCTACTGCCATTGCCTACTTCACCTCTTTCGATAACGAATCTTTTAAAGGCAAACTGAAAACAGTGGGCAATACTGCCATTACTTACTACTCCTCTTTTGACGATGCACTTATTAAAGGCAAAATAAAAAGCATCGGCAGTTTTAATTATACCTGGTACACCTCCCACGACCCCAAGGGCTATGGCGGCGGATTAAAATCGGGTGCCATGCGCCAGCTGGTTAATACAGTTACTTATATACTTTGGTAAGTCTGCAAGCAACAACCTGTTCAATATTTAATATTAAAATTAAAACTGCCCCCTGTCAATTTCATAATACCTTACAACCCACGTAACAAATTATTGCATCACTCTTCATGAAAACAGCAAACAGCCAGCCTGTGGAAATTATATAATTTCAATCCTGCAAATTATCTGTAACTGCGTAACATTCTTTGT
This sequence comes from Ferruginibacter sp., assembly GCA_017983695.1. Lineage (GTDB taxonomy): Bacteria > Bacteroidota > Bacteroidia > Chitinophagales > Chitinophagaceae > Ferruginibacter. The sequence goes on along the minus strand of JAGOAX010000004.1, from coordinate 290,451 downwards.
ACAACGCAATTGGCAGTTGGGTGTTCACGTGGCGTTGGCCGGAAAAAAGGCGGAGCCCATCTTTTTTCCTTGAATTTTTGCTTCTTTTTTTTCAAGAAAAAAGAAGAAGAGCAAACTAAACTTCCCAACACACTTTCACTACAATTTTTTTATTGTACCATTCCTTCTTCCGCCAATATATTATATATTCGTTTATTATATTTTTTACCCTTATGTAGGGCTAAAGTAAAAAAGACCACTACTAAAGCAGCTATAGCTTTTAACAGCAATTGTGGAATGCAACCAATGAATTGCGTAGTGTAATTACAAATTGCAACCGCATCTAAAAAATAATATGAATCTTGCCATTATACAAAACAAAATTTACGAAATAAGGGAGCAGAAAGTAATGCTGGACTTTGACCTTGCCGAACTTTATGAAGTTGAAACAAGGGTTATGAACCAGGCTGTAAAAAGAAACAGCAACCGTTTTCCTGATGATTTTATGTTTCGATTGACGGCAAAAGAATGGGCTGCCATGTCATCACAAATTGTGATGACATGATTGATGAGTTCTAAGATCACAAATTGTGACTTTGAAAATAAACAGATTATGAATCTAACTATTATACAAAACAAAATTTACGAAATCAGGGAGCAGAAAGTAATGCTGGACTTTGACCTTGCCGAACTTTATGAGGTTGAGACCAAGGCCATTAACCAGGCTGTTAAACGTAATAGCGACCGTTTTCCTGAAGATTTTATGTTCAGGCTTATGCCTGAAGAATGGGAAACTATGCGGTCACAATTTGTGACCGCATCAGAAAAACCCAAGGCAAAGCAGTCACAAATTGTGACCGCATCACAAAAAAAGCGAAATGTAACAGCAACCCCCTACGCCTTTACCGAACATGGTGTTACCATGCTGGCCAGTATTTTAAGAAGCGACCGGGCAGTAAAAATGAATATTGCCATTGTACGGGCCTTTATTGCACTGCGGCAAATTGCCCTTAACCATAAAGCACTGGCCGAAAAAATGGACCAGTTAAAAACAGAAATGTATGAGCGCCTGGGTGAACATGATACACAACTGAATGCCATTTACGATGCCATAGAAAATATGCTGGACGAAAAAACAGAAAAGAAAAGCTGGGAAGAAAGAGAGCGGATTGGATTTAAAAAATAAACCCTGTAGTAAAATAAAACCCCTTTGTCTTGCTGGTACAGCTCCCACCACCCCAAGGGTTATGGCGGCGGATTATAATCGGGTGCCATGCGCCAGCTGGTTAATACGGTTACTTATATACTTTGGTAAAGAGGGTTTATTTTGGCAAGCTATATTATAATTTAGTAATCCAGTTATGGGAAGATTGATATAAATTAAACACTACATCAATATTGGATTACGCATACTTGTTTTTCCATAAGAAGGCTGCCCTGTTAAATGACAATAATTTTCTGCAAAATCCCAATTTTCAAATTGTACCCATATCTGATATGCTTCATAACAAAATGGTCGTAAAGGATTGAATTCAATAGGAGTTCCGGTTCTTATACAATAACCTGTTTGGGGTTCCTGATATTGTGGATTGTTCTTTGAGTATAACTGATTAAAGTCGTTTGATTTTGGAGATGATTTATAGTCTGATTTTGATGAAGCAATTATGCTATCTGATTTATCAAATTCAATTTTGCTTCCTGTATATTTTTTTCTTAACCCTAGCATAACAGATTCATATTGGGGAGTTTTTTTGTATAGCTTTTCGCTATGTTTAATAATATCTTCAAAATACGCAAGTGCACTATCCCCAACATCGAATTTGTTAAACGCTATGTCAGCCAGTTGCTTAAGAGTATTTTTGGGTTGCATTAAAATTCCTGCCTCGATATTGGTGTTCTGTGAAAATTGATGCAAATTCATCGAGGTAAGTAGTGAAAATTTTTCACTAGCATAAAACTTTGCATGCAAATTCTTCTCATAACAAATTTGCACATTAGGAAATTCTTTTAGAAAACTTATGTCTTCTTTGCTCATGCTTTTAGAAACATCATCCTCATTTTTACCAAAGACAAATACAATTTCCAGCTCATGTTCATCTTTTCTTCTTTTAAGTTCATCTTTAATTCTGTCATGTAATTTAATGTATGGAGATATAAACCACAAATACTCCTTTGCACTAATTATCATATTTTCCAATGCAAGATTTAATTCAGTTCCATATATAAACTCAGTCATCCCTATTTTTTTAAAATGAAAAATAATTTATCCAATTATTTTTTTTACCAACTCGTCTATTTCTTTCATTTCATTTCCTAAATGCTTTTTTATTGCTACCCTTATTCTGCCAAGATGTATTGCGCTTAACTCTTGCTGTGGCGGATTATCTTTTACAAACTGTGCTGCTTTAATATGACATGCTTTACTAAGTGCAGCTAATTGATTGTGCGTTTTACTCACATTATCATACTTAGGAAAATAAACATCCAGTATTTTTTTGTGTACATGTCTTGCACCGAACAAACCTTTAGCCTGAAAATCTTTCATCATTTCATTGGGTGCTGTACTGTTTAAAATCGAAGTGAGATAATAGGCTTCATTTTCTTCATCAGTATATAAAACATACGCTACACTTTCTACAAAAAACTCTAAATCAAGATTTATTCTTTCCACAACTGTGGCATTGGCATCTTTTGCAGAAGCGTTATACAAGACTAAATATTTTGCATTTAGATTTTGGTCTGTTAACCCTCTCTGAAAATTTATTCTGTCATTTGAAGACATGGATTTCGATTTTTCCGTTTTCTGTAAATCCCAAATTCTTTCAGTATCACCAAACCATTTTGATGCATTTAGAAAACCTTCTTTTCTTAATTCATTGGCAGAATCAATTTTTATTTTTTTAATCCCTCTCTCTACTTTTATAGTTACAGGAAGTACAACAAAATCAGGTTTATATAAATTGAATGGCAGAATGCTTTTTGACAAAGCGGTTCTGAATATAAACTGACTTTCCATTCTTCCATTAAAATCCAGTCCTTTCCATGGCGCTTTAGCATCTGGCTGTACTGCATCACTTGTTTTTATGTTTATTGTTCTATCAATAAAATCGGTCGGCATTTCCTGTGTTAGCTCTATAAAATAAAAAGTACGAGGCACAATTGTTGCCCCTTGTTTAAACATATTTTTGTAAGGATTTACCTTACTGCTGCTCTTACTTTTTGTATTGCTAAATGCGGTGGCTTTACCCTGTTTAGCATAAAACCAGATTACTGTTTCTTCTGATAATTTTGTATTTGCAGCTATTAGATTACAGTTGTGTGCCGGCAGTTTGCCAGCAAAAGCTTTGCCCTGTAAACCAGCTTTATCAATTGCTTTTTTTACGTTGCCTTTTTCTGCAAACAATACACAGCTTGGTATTCTAAACAAAGGGTGTACATCCTGCAAGTCCCAAATATCATTCAGCTTAAAACCTTTAGCCGTACCGCTCCTTGTATTATCGTGGTGGTCGGCACTAAAGAAACTACGGGGCAACACAAAAGCCAACCTGCCTTCATCTTTTAAAAATAATTAGTGCAGTACGCTAAAAAGATAGCTGCAATTTCTAAATGAGGAAAGTTTGCAACCTTATCTGGTTTTACTTTATACTTTATTGCCAGCTCATTCAGTATGTTTTGATATTCTTCATTTTTAATACTGCTATATGTAAACCATGGTGGGTTACCAATTATATAATCAAACTTGTTACTTAAAAAATAAGGCTTATAAAGGTTTTGTACTATAAACTTCCAAATACTATCCCGCCCAGCTTCCTTTACTTTTTTTAAGCCCGTATAAATTTTATAAAAACTGTTTGCTACCTGTGGGTTTATACCACCAGCTTTGTATTGCTGCTGCAAAATTTTTGCAAATACCATTTCAGTTTCAGGTTTTTTACCCTGTGTTTGTTCGGCCAGCTCTTCGCATACTTCTAATGCTTCATCAAATAAATGTACATCTTCAAATAGCTGTGTGTTCAGATAGTATTTATCTTTATCAATCTGCATTAAAAACTCGCCGCCAAATAAATTCTTTACACCTTCGGGTGCAAGTAAGGTGTTTGCAAGTATAATATTCAGGTGTACAGGTTTATTGGATTTGGCAATATCTTTACCAAGGCTTACCAATAAAGTTGTTTTTGCCATCTGTACACTTAGAGGATGTATATCTATTCCATAAATACAGTTATTTATTTCTTCTGGTTTTATTCCGTCATTTTGCTCTTTAAGTCTATGAATGGCGGCACGTAAAAAAGAACCACTGCCGCAACTGGGGTCTAATATTTTATCGGTGGTTTTAAAATTAAATTCCTGTACCACCCGTTCACACAACCAGTCAGGTGTGTAATACTCACCTAATGCATGGCGGGTATCCAAATCAATCAATTCCTGGTAAACACCTTTCAGTACATCTTCGTCCGGGTTGGTAAAATCAAAGTGGGCAATTTCCTGCGCCACCAAGCGAAACACTTTTTTTAACGGCTGAAAATAGCGGCTGCCATGCACCCAATGAAAGAAATCGTTATCAACAAAATTGCGGATGTTGTATTTATGAAAAATGCTGCCATTCAATATGGCTTTCATTTCATCATCATCAATAAAATCATCGTTACTCAAAACTTCATACGCCAGCACTTTTGCCAATATGCTTAAATAAGTATGGATAACGAAAGCATTATCACTATCTGCAAAACTTCCATAAGCTATGCTCAAAAATTTTTTCCATTGCTCATAGCTCACCTGTACTTCGCCATATTTTTTTGCGTCGGCAAATACTTTGCTTATCTCCCTGAAACATTCAATGAAAACCGGGCTTTGATAGCCAAAAGCTTCTTCAATTCTTTTTAAGGTTGCTTTTTGTTTTTCTTCTTTAAAAAGAAATCGGTCTATCCAGTAATAAAAATCTTCTGCATTGTTTTCTGTTAATGTAAAGGATGCGGTAGGTACTTCGTTTAATATCAGTTCATGTTCCTGCAGACTGTCTAATTTATCTAATTGACTTACATCCGGCGTTACCACTTTCCAATTAATAAAGTCACTGGCTATTAAAGTAAAGTTGTAGCCTTCACCACTTTTAAACTGGCCAAGCATGTAACCAGCCAGTTGTTCTTTAGCATGTTTAAAAGAAACCTTCAGTTCATTTTCAAATTCAATGATAATGTTGTTGTAGAGTGTATCTGCGCTGCCCCGATGTTTTTTATTATAGCGTGGTATATTCAGTATTGTTTTTTCAGAGCCGGCGCTTATCGCATCAATAATACCTTCAATTTCTTTTTCACCATGATAAAGATGGTGAAGTAAATCTTTAAAGTGTTCTTTTTTGGTAAGTTCTTTATTAGCAGTTTTTATCTTTTTAAGATAGGCTATTATATGCTGGGTTTGTTGCTTCATTAGTTACGAAAATAATAAAAAATAAGATTTTCTTAATGCTGTAAGTTAGCAAACGAATGTTAGATGTGAAGATTTATTAATGAGAAAATAATTAAGTCCTTTTGTAAAATGTCTTCCTATGCCTCGGTTCGTAGCAGAAAACGAAAGAATTGTAAAACTGTTTCGTTTGCCACAAACCAGGGCGGTCAAAAAAATCTTGAAGATCCCTACCTTTACCCAACAAAACCATCCTCATGAAAGTTGTGCTCATTTTTTTACTGCTGCTGCAAACAACCGCCTTTGCCCAGCGCAAATTAAAATATGATATCAACAAAGAAAGCGGCGATACGGTGTTTTATACTACCGAAGAACGGCTGTATGTTTCTGCCGGCGATACCTATGGAAGCGGCAGTAATAAACATAGCACCGTAGGCGATTACCTTAAAAGCACCGTATTAAAATACAGCACTGGTTTTGCACTGGAGTTTTCTATACAAACGGGGCGTACCAATAGTTTTTCTATCTATGCCGGCCAGTCGGCCCAATTGATGATGAGTGATGGATCAGTAATCAGTTTGCCCAGCCGTTCTGATTACAGCTCTAAAAAATCTTCGCTGGGGTATGGCTGCTGGCTCTTTGCTTTTTATACCTTGTCTTCCACCGCTATCGAAAAGATAAAAACCGGCACCATTAATTCCATACGCATCGAATCTTCGATGGGCAGTTTTGATTATCCACTGAAAGAAAAAGCAAGGGGCATCATTGGGGAACAGTTGAAAAAGTTTTAGGGATGCTGCTGCTCACACAAGTTTACCTGACCCCGATTTGGTGGCAGAAAACGAAAGAATTGTAAACTGTTTCGGTGCCACATACCAGGGCGAATGGTATTTAAGAATCGATTGCTATAAAAGTATTAAATTCAACAGTCAAGTAATCCTTGACTGTTGAAAAATATTTTAGAAAACGAAGAATTAGATAAAATTTCAGTTGTTGCAATAAATGCAACAGGTAAAATAAATTGCAGGGTATGAACGAAATAGAAATATATAAGGACAAAGACAATGAAACGCAAATTGAAGTGAAATTTGAAGCGGATACAGTTTGGCTCAGCCAGGCTCAGTTAGTTGCATTATTTGGTTCCAGTAAAGCCAATATCAGCGAACATCTTTCTAATATATTTGAGTCTACTGAATTAGATACCGAATCAACTGTTCGGAAATTCCGAACAGTTCGCAGGGAAGGGAAAAGAAACATCACCAGGAATATAGATCACTACAACTTAGATGTAATAATTTCAATTGGTTACCGTGTAAACAGCAAAAGAGGTATTCAATTCCGCCAGTGGGCCACCCAGCGTATAAAAGACTATTTAGTAAAAGGCTATGCCATCAACGAAAAAAGACTGGCCGAAGCAGAAAATCGTTTTAATGAATTAAAACAAGCCATCAGCTTATTTGATAAAGTGGCACAAACAAAAGCAATTTCGGGCAGCGAAGCACAGGGTTTATTAAAAGTATTAAATGATTTTACAGCGGCACTGGATATACTGGACAAATACGATCATCAAACCTTAAAGATCAAAAGATCAAAAAGTAAAGAAGTATTCCGCATATCTTATAAAGAAGCTGTAAAAGCCATTGAAGGGTTAAAAAATAAATTCGGCGGCTCTGCCCTCTTTGGCAACGAGAAAGATAAATCCTTTAAAGGTTCGCTGAACGGCATTTACCAAACTTTTGATGGCAAAGATTTGTATCCTTCGGTAGAAGAAAAAGCTGCTCATCTTTTATACTTTGTGGTAAAGAATCATTCTTTTACCGATGGTAATAAGCGTATTGCCGCATTTTTGTTTGTATGGTTTTTAGAGCGTAATAATTTGTTATACCACCAGGGCAAAAAAGTAATTGATGATAATGCATTGGTGGCACTTACATTGATGATTGCAGAATCGAACCCGGATGATATGAATATGATGATTAAAGTGATCGTTAACTTAATTAACAACAGGCATTAAACAGCAATTAAAAAACAAAACTCAGCGCCTTGTTGTGTACCAAAAATGCATCAGCATCTACACCGGTTTTATTTGGTAAGGTTCAGGAAATAAATCCTTTTATATAATTACTGTATATTTGAACAACACAGATTTAACAGGAATGCCATAAAAATAAAAGGCAGCAATGAATTATTTTTATAAATATGCATCGTTATTAATTGATAACTCTCATAGATATTTTACCAATAAAAAACATGGTGGTTTAATACTGGAAGAAGACTATTTTGATAACAAAAAATATTCTCCGCAGGAATTTTATGATTATACAAAACAGTTTTTTGATACTCCTGAATTATTTTTTTCTGAGGGTGACCGTCCCGATTTTTCGGCCGTAAAAAAATTATATTCCATTGAAAAGAATTTTTACACCCGGTTTGCTTATCCCTCCCCTTTTAAAACAAAATGGGAAGAAAATAATACGGCCTGTTTTGATCTTTTTACAAAAGATAAACCGTCGGATACCATTTTACTTTTTGCACCCGGCTGGGCACGCCCAAACCTGGTTGCCGAAATGGGGTTCGCCAAAAAGCTTTTACACAGGGGTATCGACACCTGTTTGTTAACCAAACCCCTGCACCAGGTAAGAACCCCCGCAGGTTATTATTCGGGGGAGTTGTTTATCAGCGATAATGTTTTTCTTTCTGTGATGAGCTTCCGGCAATTTGTTGCGGAGATCCTTTTTTTAATTGACTATTTTAAAACAAAATATAAATATGTAGGCATGATTGGTATGAGCAGCGGAGGTTTTCAGTCGGGCATTGCTTTAAATATTAAAGCAGTTGATTTTTATTTTCCCCTGATTACGGGTGCCACTTTGGGCAGTATTACCTGGAAGGGTAAGCTTACAAAAAATCTTAAAAACAATATCAATAAAAAAGGATTGGATGAAGCTGATTTAAACAAAGTCTGGGCTATTTTGGACCAGGTACATTTGGGGCATCATTGCAAAGCAAAACATATTAAACAGTTTATAAGCCTGTACGACCAGGTAGTGCCTTTAAAGTTTCAGCAGGTGCTTTGGGAAATTTATGATAAGCCTGAAAAATATGAAATGCAATGTGCCCATACCACAGCCTTTTTTTATTTCTCAAAAATTGCTGCTGAAATAGCCCGGTTTGTTGAAAGCAAAAAAAACTAAAGCCCTTCTAATTTTAATTTTACAAACACAACAAAATAATGGTAAGCACCACTCCTGCCAAAGTAAAATACAATCCCTTTTTAAAAATGGTTGTTTTGGGCATAAACATCCAAAAACTGGAGATTACAAAAAACAGCAGCGACACACCAAAAAATATATTAAGGTAAAACAGCGGGTCTTTAGTATTGGCTTTATGTAAGTGGGTGAGTTTTTCTACCAGCCGGGGTAAAGTTTTGGTGGTATAAGTTACCGCCCCGGTGGCGGTATTATAGGTGCCGGTTTTAAAAGTTTGTATATCGCCGTTTACTGATTCTATTTTCAGGTCCCGTATTTTAATGGCTTTACCCAAAGCATCGGCGGTAAGGCCTGGTTGCAATTGTTTTTCTACCTGCGTGGTTTGTTTTAAAAAATCGGTATCACGAAAAATAAGGATGATGCCGCTGATAGCATACACTGCCATAATACCGGCTAAAAAAAAGCCGAGGTAACGGTGATAAATACGCATGGTGTTGCTGAGGGTAGATCTGGTACTCATGTATAAAATTTAAATTTGCTGCAAAGAAAAGGAAACCCAAACACATTTGCCCCGCAATTGGGAAAACTGTTTACATAAAAAGAAATTTTACTGTGGTAATGGCGTGTGTCGCTTTGGGACCGGCCTGCAGCCTCTGCATTTTCAGGCTCAATAACCTTGATAGTAAAAGCTATCGGTTTTATTTTTTATCTTACCGCTCTAATCTAAAATAAGTGATATGCGTAATAAAACCGCTTCGCTGCTGCTCACCTTTATAATAGTAATATCTGTTTTGCCTGCAAAGGCAACAATTTTACCCGGTAAAATAACCCAGCTGGTAGCAAGTGCAGGGCATGTTTTCGATACTCTTCTATATATAAAAACACTTACCGGTAAAACAATAGTAATTACTGCTGCATTAAGCGATACGATAGGCGCTATAAAACAAAAGATACAGGATAAAGAAGGCATACCGCCAGATCAGCAAAGATTGATTTTTGCAGGTAAACATCTGGAGGATAAAAAAACATTGGCCGACTACAACATTATAAACGGATCTACAATACATCTTGTATTACGTTTACGTGGAGGTTAAATTTGTTCGATACCTAAATATTTAATCCCGATAATTTTATACCTTAGTAATTATGGTAGTTATAAAAACTCATGCAGAATTTGAATCGTACTTAGGTAAAGAAATAGGTGTTTCCACCTGGCATACCATTACGCAGGAGCAGATCAATAATTTTGCAGATGCTACTTTAGATCATCAGTGGATACATACCGACCCGGAAAGGGCTGCAAAAGAAAGTCCCTTTAAAGCCACTATTGCACATGGGTACCTTACACTTTCTCTGGTACCTTATTGCTGGAAACAGATTGTAGATGTGCAAAACCTTAAGATGGAAGTTAACTATGGTATTGAACGGCTGAAATTCGGGCAGGCCGTTGTGGTGGGTAGCGAAGTAAGGTGCAGGGTTTCGTTATTGTCCATCATAAATTTAAGAGGTGTTACCAAAGCCACCCTTCATCTTAAATTAGAAATTAAAGATCAGCCAAAAGATGCTTTTACTGCTGATGTTTTATTCCTGTACCATTTTATATAATACTTATTACCATCGCTCCCCTTTCCTCCTGGTGTCGTAAATTAAAAATAATTTTCTCCGTTATCGCTTTCTTTTATTCGCAATATTTTATACCTTACTTTTTTTAGACCTAAACTAACAACCTTATCATGAAAAAATTTTTAAAGATTTTCAGCAGGGTATTGCTTGTACTGCTGGTAATTGTTATTGGCATTGTGGCTTATATTAAACTGGCCCTGCCAAATGTTGGCGAAGCACCTAACCTTACTATTGAAAAAACTGCAGCACGTGTGGCAAGGGGCGAATACCTGGCCAATAATGTTACTGTTTGTATCGATTGCCATTCTACAAGAGACTGGTCAAGATTTTCGGGGCCGATAACGGAAGGCACTTTAGGAAAAGGCGGCGATTTGTTTGACCAGAAATTTGGTTTCCCCGGTGCTTACTATGCAAAAAATATTACTCCCGAAGGTATCAGCCGCTATACTGATGGCGAATTATTCCGTGTAATTACTACCGGCGTAACTAAAGAAGGCAGGGCCATGTTTCCGGTAATGCCTTACCAGTATTATGGCCGCATGGATGAAGAAGATATTTACAGCATCATCGCCTACATCCGCAGTTTACAACCTATAAAAAATGTAGTACCGGAATCCAGTTCCGATTTTCCGATGAACATTATCATCAACACCATTCCAACAAAAGCAGCACCAACAAAAATGCCTGCTAAAACAGATGTGGTAAATTATGGTAAATATTTAGTGAATGCCGGAGCCTGTAAAGAATGCCATACTAAATTTGAAAAGGGCAAGCTTATTGAAGGCACCGATTTTGGTGGTGGCAGAGAATTCCCTTTTCCTGATGGCGCTGTAATACGCTCTGGTAACATTACCCCCGATGCGGCAACAGGTATTGGCGGCTGGAGTGAATCTGCTTTTTTAGCAATGTTCCGTGTACGTTCCGATTCTGCAACACTGGCTACCAAACTTAAGCCGGGCGATTTTAATTCTATTATGCCATGGACCATGTATGGTAAAATGACCGATGAAGACCTGAAAGCCATTTATACGTATTTAAAAACTGTAACCCCTATTAAAAATGCCGTGGTAAAATATTCACCGGCTGTTGCTAAACCATAATCAAAAAATCTTCCCGGTATTATTACCGGGAAGATTTTTAACTGATTGCTGTTTTTTATTCCTCGTCTTCCCGCTTTACAGGAAGCTTTGTGCGGTATAAATCCTTGGCGTTATTTTCAAGCCCTACTAAAAAATCTTTATACGCTGCACTATCCAGGTTATTATTTGTAAACAATACTTTTATGGCTGCAGCATATTTTTCTGTAAGCTGTTGATGCTCTTTTACCAATTGTGCAGGCAACGGAAATTGCAAATGCTCACTTTCATATTTCAGCCACAGTGGTTTTAACCTGCTGTTGCCTAACAGGTATTGCTCTATCTTTTTAAAGTTTTCTGTTTGTGGTGGTTGTGTGTCGTTGGGATGTTCCCTTAAATATTGATACCTGTATTTATCTTCAAACAACAAATAAAATAATAATGGGCCAGTTATTTTACCATTGCTGTAGATAGGCACATTTTCAGGGTTCCAGCCCTGTTGCAGCGCAAAAAGTACCAGGTCGTAATAAAACGCTTTTCCATAACTGTAAAAATCTCCCTTAGTTAAAACTATTTCGGTTTCGTTTTTATGCTGCATAAACCAGTTTAATGCCTGCGCTTTATTTATTGCCTGTGGTAATGACAGTAATATTATTTTTTGCAGGCTGGTATCTTTTTCGGTAAGATATGTGCTGCTTAAAAAATTAAATGCAGTATCGCACAAATGCATTTTAAGTATTTCAAGAAGCTGCAGTTTTTTATATTTTTCTGCTGCACTTCCATATTGTTGTATAAAATCTGACTCATACCCATGTGCAGTGGCTGGTATAATATAACCGTAAGCACATTGCTTTATCAGCCAGGATGGGTGTGAAAAACAAAATTTCACTTTTTGTTTAAGCAGCGGCGTAAGTAATACAGTATCTATATCCTTTTCATCCCATACGCTGCTAATGGCCAGCTGAACATTTACCGAAAGGTTATTATTACGCAGTGCATATTGCTGAAATGCACTGCTGTTGTATTCAAATTTGCCAATATAGCGTATAGCAGCACTGCTTATCCACGAATTTTTTGCGTCCATCATGGAATAAATTTTTTTGTAAATTTTCATTTCAAGTTTATAGGCCGGCGTCTCTTTAAGAGAATCCTTTTCAAGTAATCCCTTATCAGAACTATAAAATAAATCACAAATGGCATTGTATTGTATCTCTTCATCAGGCCAATAAAGCATTTGGTAATATTCTTCGGTAGTATAACCGGGAATAGGCACAGAGTGGTAGCCCACATTTCCATTATCGCTGCAGCTTTCGGCCATTAACGGTGAAATAAGAATAACGGCAACCACTGTTTTCAGTAATCCTGTCAATGATTTCATAACAGTAATATTTAAGGTTAAACATGTACTGTAATTTGTTGGATGGTAATTTATTTGCCCTTTTGCAAATTGCAGTGTAATAAAATTATTGCAGCAATACTGCTATAGTTATGACACAGGGCAGGCGGTTTTATGCTGTATATCATCCTACTGTTTCAGTATCCTGTATCAGTATTTTTTTATTTAATAGCTTTGCAAAAAACATTCCTTTATTTTGAAAACAAAAGTATTGGCATTCAGCAGTTCGAGAGTTGGTAACAGTAGCTACCTGCAAACTGCCGCACCGGTAATTAAACAATTTTTAGGTGATGCGCCAATGAATATTGCCTTTGTGCCTTTTGCAAGTGTAAGCCCCGATTATGAAGTGTACAGCAATATGGTGCGTAATGGGTTATCAGCATTTAACTATACTATTCAAACGGTACAGGGTGATACTACAAAAACAACAATTGAAAATGCAGATGCCATTATGGTTGGTGGTGGCAATACCTTTAAGCTGCTGCATGATCTGTATGACTTACAATTAATGGAACTGATAAAAGAAAAAGTAAATAATGGCACACCGTTTATTGGCTGGAGTGCAGGCAGCAATATTGCAGGCGCTACCATTTGCACCAGTAACGATATGCCCATTATTAACCCCGGCAGTTTTATTGCATTGGGCTTTTTACCTTTTCAAATAAATCCACATTATTACAACCAGCCTGTGGCAGGTTTTAATGGCGAAACCCGTAACCAGCGGCTGGCCGAATTTCTGCAGCTGAACACAGCTGTACCTATTGTGGCATTGCCCGAAGGCACAGCGCTTTTACTAAACGAAGGAAAACTGAAATTTATGGGCAACACCAATGCATTCCTTTTTCGTTGGGAGCATGAAGCACCTGTGCAAGTTGAATTAAGCCCGGGAGATGACCTGTCTTTTTTATTGTATTAATTACAACCTATTACCCGCTTTTGGAAAAACTATGGTGGGTTTAAATTTTTTGGCTTCTTCAAAATCCATTAAAGCATAAGAAATTACAATCACCACATCGCCTTCGGCACCTTTTCTTGCTGCAGGGCCGTTTAAACAAACTATACCGCTTCCTCTTGCACCTTTAATAATGTAAGTTTCCAGGCGTTCGCCATTATTTACATTTACCACCTGAATTTTTTCATTCTCAATTAAGTTGGCGGCATCCATCAGGTCTTCATCTAAAGTAAGACTGCCTACATAATTTAAATTAGCTTCAGTAATTACCGCACGGTGAATTTTTGATTTTAATATTTGTATCTGCATATTGTAAAATTATGCACTTATGATTTTATTGCAATAGTATTTTAGAAAAATACAACCATTGCAACCCAAAACTGTTTACTGAATCTGTTGTATCTTCCTTGCCTAAAATCAAGTTCATGTTCAAACGTTTTTTATACGGCTGTTTATTTGCTTTACTGATACTTGCTGCGGTTTTGGTATTTAATACCTGGCGTTATACCAAACCCATTCCCTCCTATCCAGCTGTTGCCATAACCGGCATCAGCGATTCTGCAGCAATACATCTTGGCGAAGCCATCCGCTTAAAAACAATTTCGTTTGGCGACACACTGCCTGTTGATACAGCAGAGTTTAATAAATTCCGCAGCTTTTTAGAAACAACTTACCCAACAGTACACCGGCAATTACCCCGTATGATCTTCAATGAGTTTAGTTATGTATATACCTGGAAGGGAAAAGACAGCACCCTGCAACCACTGGTAATTATGGCACATATGGATGTGGTACCTGTAGAGGCTGTTGCAGAAAAAAAATGGAGTGTACCATCCTTCAGCGGATTAATAAAAGAAGATACGGTTTGGGGAAGAGGCGCTGTGGATGATAAGGCCAGTGCCATTGCAATTTTTGAAGCCGCCGAGCAATTACTGAAAGAAAATGTGCACCCGCAACAAACCATTTATTTATGTTTTGGGCACGATGAAGAAATTGCAGGTAAAAGAGGTGCGGCAAAAATTTCTGCCTGGTTTAAACAACAAAACATTCGTCCGCAACTGGTATTGGATGAAGGCGGCCAGGTAGATACCGAACATTTTAAAGATTTAAAACGACCCGTTGCCGTAATTGGTGTAGGCGAAAAAGGATATGTAAACATCGACCTTACTGTTGAAATTGCCGGTGGCCATTCTTCTATGCCAATAAAGGAAACCGCTATTGATGTATTGAATAAAGCCATTGAAAAAATAAGGGCCAAACAAATGCCTGCAAGAATTACTGCACCTGTTGCAGAATTATTTAGCCGCATTGGCCCGGGCGGATCTTATATGAACAGGATGGCACTGAGTAACCAGTGGTTATTTAAACCGATGCTCATCAGCCAGCTGGAAAAAACAAAAGAAAGCAATGCGATGATACATACTACACTTGTACCAACAATTGTAAAAGCAGGTATAAAAGATAATGTGATTCCTTCTGTTGCCAAAGCAACATTCAACAGCCGCACTTTACCCGGCGAAAGCAGCGACGATGTGATAAATTTTGTAAAGCAGGCCATTAATGATGATCGTGTGGTGGTACAAAAACAAACTATTTCGCTGATGGAACCTTCGGCATTAACTGCAACTGATAATGCTATGTTTAAAAAACTGGAAGCTATTGTTTATAAAACTGTACCTGATGCAGTGGTATCACCTTACCTGATGATTGGCGCTACCGACTCCCGTTATTTCCGTCCCTTTAGTAATGCGGTGCTTAATTTTATTCCCATGCAAAATGCCAGGGGCTTTCATGGAATTGATGAACGCATCCCGGTATCAGACCTAAAGCGCATCATCTTTTTTTATAAAATGCTGATGACAGGAAAATAAACAATTAAAAAATTAAACGATGGAACAGGCATACATTATAGCTCGTCTTAAAGAAATAAGTATTCCCGAATTGCTCGATGCAATTGCCGAGGCTAATGCCGGCACTGCGATAGATATTTATGATCAGCTGCCTCCAGACCTGATTGATAAAACAACTGATGCTCTTTGGGAATTTATTGATGCCGTTAAGCAAATAAAAAAAACATAACTGCCGTTTACTTATTCGCACAAATTTATGGTGTCGGTTGTTTTTCTGCTGAACTGTATCAGGTTTATTTTGCTGGATTTATTATAGTGCAATATCAGAATGCCGTACTTGGTTTGAAAAGCATCCCAGTTTACATCTTTAATTTTTGGATGCCCCAACACTTTAAATAGACTGCTCCGGGTTGCACCCATTAAGGGCAGGCTTAATTTGCCTTTAAATTTTTCACGAATTTCTATATAGGCTTTGGTGGTGTAAAAATAAATGTCTTTGTCTTTATAACTTATAAGTCCACCGCAGGTAGCCGTAGTACCCTCGGGTTCTTCGGCACTAAAACAGGGAAATGCTTTTTTTATATCGGCCGATGAAAAATTGGGTTCAATACCGTTTACATTTCCTTCCAGTAAATCAACTACCATTACGGGGCATACAGGTGTTGTCTTTAATTGTGCATTTGCAGAAGCTGTAAATAACAAAAACAGGAAACAATAAAACAGGTTTTTCATACGAATTATTTTTTGTGTATTTAATTGAAAGATCAATGCGGTTTAAATGCACTATCGCTATACATCGATTTATTAAACAGGTAGTATTTACCATCGTCATAATTACGCCAGTAACGGCGGCCTTCCACATCATAATACAGGCGGCCGTCAATATTTTTTTTGGCTGCTTTATCATTTACAATAATAACTTTTGCAACCGGAGCAACTACTTTTCTTACTGCTGTTTTTTTAACTGCAGGCGTTGTTGGCACAGCAGGTGTTGCTACCACCTCCTTACCATTGTAAAGTATAACAGGCTTTGACGCAGTTTGAGGCACATGCTTTTTACTGCAACTGCTTACCAGTACAACAAATACAATACCCATTACTGTCGATAATTTGTACAGCATCATCTGTTTTTCAGGTGTATTTCAATTTCTTTACCAAAAACTGTTAATGTGGATATTATTTATGGTTTACTACTTGTATGCAGTCGATAAAACCAGCCATTACAAACTGAGCCTGCCTTTGCATATCCCTTCGCCTTTATGATGCAGCAATTTTAATGCAATTAAATACCCCATTAAAACGTTACACACAGGCCGGTATCTTTAAATAAGCACTATAACTGCTTTACAACAAACAACCGGCAAAACATAAGCTTGCATTAACCAAACCTTATTACTAATTTTAACCCAACCACAAAAACAATCTTCCATGATAAAGCTGCCTCACGTGGGTAAAGCAATATACCTGCTTTGCCTGATTGCTGTTACCAATGTAAATGGTCAAAACAGATCCCAGGACCACAACTCGTCACGTAGTAATAAATCGTCCAGCAAAGCTGCACCTGACCCGGATGCTCAAAACAAATCCCAGGACCACAACTCGTCACGTAGTAATAAATCCGGCTTGGCTGCACCGGATCCGGATGTTCAAACAAGGGCACAGGATCATAACTCATCAAGAAGTAATAAGTCTGGCCTGGCTGCACCTGATGATGGCTGGAGCTTTGGTATGGGCAGCGGAGCTTCCTTTGGTTTAAAAAGTAAAGAAAGTTCCCTCTTCAGGGGAAACAGCATGGCCACTAAAATGTTTGGCCGCTATAATTTTGGCCATGTTGGTCTGGGTTTTAACACGGGTATCATTCCCGGAACCATCAGCAGCACTGCTGTAAGTGAATTTTTAACCGAAAGAAAATTCCCGGTTGATGCATTGATCACCACTACCAAACCATTAAATGCTTATTTTTTATTCGGCCCCTCTTTTAGTTTTGGCGAAAAAGTAAAAATAAGTGCAGATATAAGTGGAGGTATTTTTTATAATCATGCTGGCGGGCTCAGCATTAATCAGCAAGGGGCTACAAGAGCATTATATCGTTTTGATGCAGGCAGTAAAAACCTGATGCCAGGTTTATCAGGCAATATCAGTATTGCTTATCCTTTAAATAATTCCACACGATTTTTTATTAATACCGATTACCTGCAAACCACTTCATCCATACGCCTGCTCGATCCACAAAGAGGTATCGATATTGCTACTGAACAAAACCGCAGTGTAAAATTATTTACAGCCGGTGTAGGCATTATAAAATCATTTGGCGGCAGAGATGCTGCAAGCGGACAAGCTTCCGGTAAAAGAATAAGTGCGCCGAGAGATCCGGCAAGCGGTTTGGCAACTGGCAAAAGAATTTCATCACCAAGAGATCCTGCAAGTGGGTTAGCAACGGGTAAAAGAAGTGCGCCAAGAGATGTTGCTACCGGGCAATCTTCAGGCAAAAGAATACTTGCACCAAGAGACCCTGCAAGCGGCTTAGCAACAGGTAAAAGAATTTCTTCTCCCAGGGATCCTGCAAGTGGGTTAGCAACAGGTAAAAGGATTTCATCGCCAAGGGATCCTGCAAGCGGCTTAGCCACAGGCAAAAGATCAGCAATTGATGATGAAGAAAATAATGAAAGCTGCGGGCCCGTAACTTTAAAGAAAACAAATGCTGATGGCAGCACAGAAGAAAGAACATTTGCGTGCCCCGGCGATGCTGTACAATACCAAAAACAAACACAAGGCGCAACATTCGGAGAGAAAGTAAACCAGGGTTTACATTCGGCAGGCAGTGCAATAGCACAGGGTGCGGCACGTAATATACTGGCTGGTAAAGTAACGTGGAGTAGCGGCAGCAGTTCGGGAATTGTAACTAATAAAACAAAACTTGCCGGTGGTGCTGGTGGCGGTGCGGCAGCTGCTTCTTATGCAAGCACAGGAATGGTAATTAATAATAACGGTGGTAACGGAATCAGTACGGCTATTCATGCAAGAGATGCCAGTAGCGGAATGGCATCGGGCAAAAGATCTGCCGATGCAGGTAGTGGCATGTCAACAGGCCGCAGGCAATATGAACCTGTTTTTTTTGAGGGAGGTAATAATGATTGCACCGGTTGTATAGCCAGTGTGAAAAGTCAAAATAACCCATATTTTGCAGGCAACGATCTTGCAGGAGAGGTACCGATGAACATAAGCGGTAATGGTGCAGCCACTGGTAATAGTTGCAATGGCATAAGCGGATTAAAAGTGTATTTAGTTGATGCCGCTTCGGGTGCTTCGGTAGCAACTACACAAACAGAAACCTGTGGCGAATTTTGGTTTGCCAACATACCCACCGGAGATTATGTGGTAAAACTAAGTGGTGGCTTTACTGCTAAAAAAGGATACGATATCTATTTTAAAAATAAAGGTAGTTATGATGTGGCTGGAGAAATACTTGCCGCAGATGATTTCTTCGCAGTAGAAATAATAACTGCAGAAGGTACACCTGAAGAAGCCGCTGCTCTTACAAAAACAAAAACCAAATCCAACCAGTCAAACGACAGAGTTGGTAATACAAATACTAACAACCAAGGCAAGGCTTCAATAAATACTACCCGATCCAACATAAAAAATATGGCTGTATCATTTGCCGATACAGATGATGATGGTGTTAACGAAATCTGGGTTGGAGATGTGATTATGGATGCACAAATGGATGAAACATCTTTATTAGGTGGTGCATTACCCGGCGGTGCTGTTATATCAGCGGCCATGCGGCCAGGTGGCCCTATCGGTGGAATTATTGTTAAAGGAGGTAAAAATCCCGGTGGTCAGATGCGTACCACCAATACTAATGAATATGGTGAGTTTGAATTTACAAATTGGGATGAAGGCAATTATACCATTATAGCCGACCTTAATTATGTTATAGCTGACGAAACATTTATTGCTATAGGCAAACAAACACAGGGCACTACATTTGGCGAAAATGCCAAGAGCGGCATAAATGGCATTAACGGCGGTATGCCCAACCGCATTTCTATGAATGTTACTGTACCTAAACAAACACAGGGTGCCACATTTGGCGAAAAAGTAAACGCAGGTATGGCAAGCAGCATAGACAACAACCAGGATAATAACACGGGTAATAACCCGATTATGAAATGGCGAAATAATAATACCGTAAGAAGCAACCGCATTGATAATGCTTTTGTAAGTGCCGACCTTGATGGCGACGGCAGTTTAGAAAGCAGTTATTTAAATTTTAATGGCGAAGTAGCTACCATTACTATTAACAATAATAATGCTGCCGGTAAAGTAGTTGAAAAAGCTACCTCAGGATTAAAAGATGTTATAAAAACACAAGTGAGAATGGCTAACGGAACCCTTCCCATAAAATGGTCGGCACCCGAAGTACTTGCATCACGTGTTTGGGGCGATCCGCATGTTGATGAAAAAGATGGCCGGTTAACTTTAGGTGGAAATAATCAAATTGTACAAAATGGAAAATGGCAGGCAATGCCCGTAGCTATAAAAGCAATAAGTTGCAATGATGGTACCTGTGCAATAATTTCCGGCAGCCCCGATGATTTTTCTGCCACTTCACGTATTTCATTAAATGGTTTGCCACCGGGGCAACCTGTAACAAAAGCTGCTGTTTGGTTTGTTGATAACAACGGCACTGTTTATAAAGGCGAAACCAACGAAAACGGCCGCATATCTTTAAACGGTTTACCGCCGGGTGTACCTATGCGTATGTTAATGAATCTTTGTGCAGATGGCAGCGATGATTTCATCATCACATTTTCAACAGATGCACAGGGTAATGCGATAAGTAATGTTTTAAAAACAAAACACGATACAGCAAAAAATTCAATCGGTAATATCAGGTAATTATAAAACCTTCCGGAATTAGTAAATTCCGGAAGGCTGTTTTGATTGTAAAAAAAGCAACAAACTATTCCTGCTTTTTTTCTTTCTTAACTATATCTTCTTCTTTAAGATTTTGTTTGGGTTGCGGCAGGTGGCCACGTTTATAAATAATTAAACCATTTAAAAAATTGCGGAGAATCTGGTCCCCGGCTTCTTCATATCCGGGATGATCTTCATTACGAAACAGATCGCCTAGTGCGCCCTTGCTTATTTCAAAATCCACCAGTTTTAATATCTCAATTATATCATCATTACGTAATGATAATGCCACCCGTAATTTTTTAAGTATATCGTTATTGCTCAGCATGGCTTGTTATTTTTTGTAAAGATATACTTATTCAATAAGCAGTTTAATAAGAGTTGGGTGCATTGCAAATTGTCGCAACGCATTAAAGGGTTGCCAACCTTCAATAACTTCTTTTAAGTTGTGATGAACTTTATAAAGGTTGGCAACCCTTTACAACAATTTGAAATGCGCCCTAACGGTTGCAGTAAAAAACAAGGCATACATCTTCTGCGTATTACAGATGATATATGCCTTAGTACTTTTTAACGGTATTTAATTACCGTTTCAATTATCAATATTTTAAGCCCTTAATTCAACTTTAAAAGCAAGGCTTAAATAAGAAAAATATTTGCCTGGCTGGTTTTCTGCATTGCCAATCCATTCCTGTCCACCAGTAAAAGGCGGTTGTAAATGGCTGCCTGCAGCCTCTCCTATTCCAACACAACTATCGCTGCTTTGCAGGCGAAAGCCGTAGGTATTACCTTTTGTTAAATGCAAACCTGCCTGCGGAAATGATATCCATTTTTCCGAATCCTTTTTCTGAATATCAATTGCAGAAGTACTTAAAACCGGCCCCCACACTTTAGTGGCGGCATCAAATGTATGCATGGTCATTTTTAAATTACCGGGGTTTAAAACCAGTGACGAAAAAATTTCAATAGCACCAAGGTCGCCTTCCGACGGACAGGTAAAAGTTTGCCCTGCAACAATATCTTTATTGTCTGACTTGCGGTGACCGATCCATGCAGTAGTGTTATTAGTTACCTGTTGCACGGCAGTGTGTAATGGGGATTTTTTTTGGGGAGTTTCCATTTTTTTTAAATTTAAATGAATAAATGTGTGGGTAGCAGGTGGATTAAAGTGTTACTCTACTACCAACAACTTTTAAATACAATTATTGTGCTGAAGTACTGGTATTTTTAATAAAACCCTGTTAATGTTTGGCATGATAATTTCAGGTATGTATCAATACAAAAGCGAGGTTATCTACAACACCGTATAATATTATTTTGCCCGGCCCGGGCATACCATCTTTTCACTGTATGCACTGTATTTTTAATAGTCCCATTTAGTTGAAAGTATAGTAATCTCCTGTTAAAAATTACAGTTTAATTATTGTAAAAGATGTTGTAATTTTAATACAACCCATTTACCCCCTAACCGAAACTTTACAGAATTTTAAGGTAATACCGCACCTTGTGAATTGCTACAGCAATCCCTCCCTTTTTTAACTGATATCCCTTACGTTTCGCCATGATGTATATCAGTATATTTTTTTAGGCCCTTTTTTTACCTTTAGTAAACAAAATAAAACACCATTATTTAACCATAAAATTTAATTAAAATGGTAACAGAAGCACAACACAAAACACTTATTGACGAGTGTAAACAATGGTATGCTGTATTAGCATTATACCGTGAAAAAATAAACAAGCTTAAAACAGAATTATATTTTTTTGCGCCGGGAAAAACAGCACTTGATACTGTAACGGGAATAGAGCATTACCATAACCAGTTCCATATTCAGCTCATCAATATTCATGATTTAAAACACGAAATACGGTTTCATATAAATGAAGCCGACAGGCATCCAAATTTCGGTCATCGCATTCCTCATCATTATATCAAAGAAAAATTTGACCTGCTGATAGCAGACCTTGATAAACTGGAAGAGGATTTTCATCAGTTCATAAGTCAATAACTTCTCATAAAGTCAGCCAATCTATACCAGATTGGCTGACTGCTTTAGAGATGATCTCATCATCATAAAAAAAAATATTATGGCTACTTACGATTCCAATCATGTAAAAAATATTGCCCTGCTTGGGCATGCAGGCTCTGGTAAAACCACTATGGCCGAAAGCATGCTTTTTGAAGCAGGCATTACCAAACGCCGTGGCACTGTTGCTTCAAAAAATACAGTCAGCGATTACCACGAACTGGAAACAGAAAGACAAAGTTCTGTTTTTGCCTCACTGCTGCATATACCATGGCGTAATTATAAAATAAATATTATTGATACTCCCGGCTACGACGATTTTGCCGGTGAAGTAATCAGTGCTTTACGTGTTGCAGATACAGGTGTAATGATTTTAAATGCTGCAATGGGTGTAGAAGTAGGAACAGATATTATATGGGAGTACACCGATAAATTTAAAACCCCTACCCTTTTTGTTGTAAATAAAATTGACCTTGACGATGCAGATTTTGATAAAACATTACGGGATGCCAAAGCACATTTTGGTGCCAATGTAGTGGCAGTACAATATCCTGTACAAACCGGCGCAGGTTTTAACAGCATTGTAGATGTATTAAATATGGTAATGTATAAGTTTGGCCCCCAGGGTGGCAAGCCTGAAAAATTACCTATCCCCGATAATGAAAAAGAAAAAGCAGATCAACTGCATAAAGAGCTGGTGGAAACCATCGCATCAAATGATGAAGGCTTAATGGAAAAATATTTTGAGCAGGGCGAATTAAGTGAAGATGATATGAAAGCCGGCTTACACAATGCGATGATCAAACATGATATCTTTCCCCTGTTCTGTGCATCTGCAGAAAAAAATATGGGCAGCGGCCGCATTATGGGTTTTATAGATAATGTATGTCCATCGGCAAATGAAATGCCGCCGCAAAAAACAAAATCCGGTAAGGAATTGCCTTGCAATGCAAACGGGCCGGCCTGCATTTTTATTTTTAAAACCATTATAGAACCGCATATAGGTGAGTTAAGTTTGTTTAAAGTTTTTAGCGGCACTATAAAAGCAGGCAGTGAGCTGGTAAATGAAAATACCGGTGTTACAGAAAAATTAAACCAGTTATTATTGCTGGAAGGACATAACCGCATTCCTGTACAGGAATTGGTAGCGGGTGATATTGGCGCCACCATTAAACTACGCAGTACGCATGTAAACAATACCCTGCACGACAAGGGTGCTAATATAGAACTGGAACCTATTGTGTTTCCTAAAACAAATGTTACCATTGCTATTGCAACTGTAAATAAAGGCGAAGAAGAAAAACTGTCGCAGGCATTACACACTTTAATTGAAGAAGATGCTACAGTACATTTTGAAATATCGCCGGAACTGAAACAGATATTACTACATTGCCAGGGCGAATTGCACCTGCAGGTTTTACAATGGAAAATTGCACATATTCATAACCTGGATGTAAGATTTGATAAACCTAAAATTGCTTATCGGGAAACCATTCGTAAAATGGCAGAATCGAACTACCGCCATAAAAAACAAAGTGGCGGTGCCGGACAGTTTGGTGAAGTATATATGAGGATTGAACCCTGGTATGAAGGCATACCTCAGCCACATGGGTTAAATGTACGTGCCACCGAAACAATAAATTTAGACTGGGGTGGTAAACTGGTATTTTTAAACTGTATTGTTGGTGGTGCCATTGATGCCCGTTTTTTACCCTCCATTTTAAAAGGGGTAATGGAAAAAATGCAGAATGGTCCGCTTACAGGAAGTTATGTAAGAGATGTAAGGGTAAGTGTGTATGATGGTAAAATGCATCCTGTTGACAGTAATGATATTTCATTTAAGATTGCAGGATTACAGGCTTTCCGTGAAGCATTTACCAATGCAGACCCACAATTGCTTGAGCCGGTGTATGAAGTAGAAGTTTTTTGTGCCGATGACCAGGTAGGTGCTGTAATGGGTGATTTGCAAACAAGAATGGCTGTAGTGGAAGGAATGGAAGCTGATGGCCACTTTCAAAAAATTACCGCAAAAATTCCGTTGGCACAAATGTACCAGTACTCTTCATCATTAAGAAGTTTAACCCAGGGACGAGCCCGCTTTAATATGAAGTTTGCTGAGTATGCGCCTGTTGCTTATGAGGTACAAAGGAAACTTACAGAAGCTCACAATAAACATGAATTGGTACTTGAATAGCCAGGTGCTGTGACAGGTATCAGTACTTTTGATGTTCCGGGTCATTACTTTTTAATGAATAAAATACCAACTTTAGTCATTAAAAAGTAATGATTATGGTACGCAATATTATTTGTTTATGCAGTTTATTTGCCGCTGCTTTTTTAATTTCATGCGACAAAGTTCCAGTACTATTTTCTGTAAATAACTTTAATGCTAATTTAGATGACAGTGCTGTAAGTTCCATAGTAAAACTTACACGGACGAAAGGAATAGAAGGTAAATGGCTTGGCATGGAACATGAAATAAAAGTGTTGCCTGATTTTAACTTAGCACCCGAAAGTGCTGATAGCGTTCCCTTCAAATCAAAACAAACTTATACAGTTCAATTTATCGACACAGCTGAAAACAAAACTCTACCTGACACTACCGAATACAAAGCATTATTTATTAAAATTAACGGACAATTATTTTTAGAAGTAATAAGTGAAGGCACAAATAATACTGATCATGATTTAAGATTGGAGATAAGCACTTACCTGAAAATTAATAAGCTTACACCTGATACTGTTATTATACAAATGCCTGAAACTAAATTTACAGAAGCCTATTTAAAAGCAAACAGGTATCATTATTTTATCCCCACAGAATTTAAAACTGAAGAAATAAGACCTTTGTATTTGACTGAAGATCCGGTAAAACTTGCTGCATTGTTGAATGATCTGTGCAAGTTTACAAAAGCTTTTCAAACACCAGACACTATTTTGAGAAAACATTAAGCCCGGATAAAAGAAATTTGTTACAGGAATCTGACAATTTAAAAACTGCAATGTCACCGTATATCTTTTTCTTCCGGAACGGGTAAAGCGATGTTTAATGAAGTAAAATAATTTTCCTTTACAATATTATAAAACCAGATCACATCACCAATATCTTCATGGCCATGAATATCGGCCAGCTTAAAAATAAGCAGGTATAATAAACCTGCGCCAGGCAGTGCATGAATTTTATTACCAATGTACTGCAGGCGTTCCTTTTGTGGAATACTGCCGTTTATTGTATACTCTCTAAAAAGGCCATAAGATATATCATGCAATTCCACAGTGCGGTAAATACACAGTTGTTGTTGCGGAAAAGGAATTAACTCGGTACCTATAATTTCCATTGCTGCCATCAGGCCAACAATGCCGTGCCGCAAATGTGCAGGCTTACCGGTTAATGGATGAGGAATTACCTGCGATTTATCTTCGGCAATTTTGCCAATATCATGCAGTAATGCTATTATTTTTAATTCATGTTTTACCTGTTGCTTATTAAGGTGTAACTGTTGCAACAGCGAAAATAATGCCCCGTAAAAACCTTTTTGTGGTTGATTGAATATTTCTTCTACATTATTATAAACAGCTTCAAGATGGTGAGTAAGCATTATACCACTGGTATTGCTGTGGTGGCTGTCAATAGTATTGGCAGCAGTTTCCCACCAGTGCGATCTCTTTATCTTGGTTTCTAAAAGCTGTGGATTAAAATAGGTCACATTCATCAAAACAGTATATCAGTTTAATTTTGTCTATACAAAGCAAAACTAAGAACCTTATTCTATTGAAAAATCTCTACCGCTGTTTTAAATTTAAAAAGCAATGTGCAATTGGGTCAGGAGACCGGTTTGTTTTGCAGGCACAGGTAAAAACCTGCACACTTCAAATCAAGGCCTTTCCTTTTAACTGAAATGAAATAAGTATGATACTGATGCCTGCTCCCAGGTAAACAAACTGCAACCAGAATAATACACCGGTTAAAATTATTTGTACAATTATCCACCCACAAATCAAAACGCCTGCAGCCACTGAAAATGAAAAAGCATTTTTTTGCCTGTGCATTAAAGTAAATGTGGCTAAAAGATTGCTAACCCCAACAATAAAAAGTAACACAAATCCGGGAATAGTAAAATCCTTAAATGGTGTTCCTGTCAGCAATAATGGTGAAAGCTGTAGCGTACTGCCATCGGGAGAAAAAAGCATCATTCCTCCACAAATTACAGCAGTAATAGCAATTGTAGCAGTAAGTAATAATGATAAGGTCTTCATTTTAAATCAATTTTTCCTTTTGTATAATCCAGTTAATTCACCAAAGCCCAGAATATGACCGCTCATCGATCTTTCTAAATTATGTTTTGTAGCAGTACCCGGCAGATGTATAGTGTTATCCAATGCGTATACTTTAAAAAAATACCTGTGTAAACGGTTACTTGGCGGACAGGGTCCCTGGTAAATATGCTTTTTAAAATCATTTTCACCCTGTATACCATGCACTTCATTTTCTTTAATCAAATGTGTAACAGGGATATTCCAAACTACCCAGTGAACCCATGTACCGCCTGAAGCATCCGGATCATCAACAATTATTGCAAGGCTTTTTGTTATCTCAGGAATATGTTCAATATGCAGTGGCGGATTTACATTTTCGCCATCGCAGGTATATTTTTCCGGTATTAGCTCGTTTTCTATAAATGAACTGCTGGTTACCTGTAGTAGTTTATAATCAATTTCTTTTGCATAGTATTTCATGGAATAGTAGTTTAAACTGTTTTTAATTCAGGGACCCTCCCCGGGATTGGGCACTTCGTAAGGAGGCGTTTCATAAGGATCTTCGTCAGGAATAATATCAGGATCTTCATCAGGTAGTGCCGGACTATCGGGAATAGCATCAGGATTTATTTCGGGATATTTCCCCGGTGCAGGAACTTCAACTGGTTTTGTTGGTTGTTTCTTCTTTTGCATGACACTTATTTTCGGTTTAAATACTCAGTATGATTAATCTCTAAAGCAAATACATTTTACTGCCTTTTACAATGAGTACAGTTACACTATTCAATGATGCTGGTCATGCAGGCCGCAAACATTACCGGGTAAATTTATAATAGCAAAAAATAAAATACAGCAGCATTATTAAATAGTAATTTAGCTTAGGGATATGTTCAAACCAAAACCAATAAGCTACACCCCTTTAAACCAGGTTAAATTGATACGTGGTGGTGCTGAATATTTTGACACTCTGCTTGAAATGATCAATGCTGCGGAAGAGAGCATTCATCTTCAAACTTATATTTACGATGATGATGAAACCGGCCGTTTAGTGGCGGACGCTTTAAAAGCTGCTGCAAAAAGAAAAGTAGTCGTGTATTTAATGGCCGATGGTTATGCTTCACAGGGAATATCTCATTCATTTATTGACGAACTGAAAAAATCAGGTATTCATTTTCGCTTTTTTGAACCGGTTCTTAAAAGCAGATATTTTTATTTTGGCCGCCGCATGCACCACAAAGTAATTGTTGTTGATACTATACAGGCTATGGTTGGTGGCATAAATATCTCAGACCGCTATAATGATAAGCCTGGCAAACCAGCCTGGCTCGACTTTGCATTGCATGTAAAAGGTGAAGTAGCACAACAACTTTGTGTACTGTGCTGGAAATCGTGGAAGGGCTACCCGGTTAATATGGGCATAACACCCTGTGAAGAAAAGCAAATTAGTTTTAACATACCACCGGAACACAAAAGCCAGGTGAGAATGCGGCGAAATGATTGGGTACGACGCAAAAACGAAATTTCTGCCAGTTATGTTGAAATGCTGCGTACTTCTAAAACAAGTGTAACAATTTTATGCAGCTATTTTTTGCCCGGTGTACAAATCCGCAGGCAGATTGTACAAGCCATTAAACGTGGGGTAAAAATAAAAGTAATAGCTGCAGGCCGTTCAGATGTTGCCGTGGCAAAAAATGCAGAGCGGTGGTTATACGACTGGTTATTAAGAAATGGTATTGAATTGTATGAATACGAAAAAAATGTTTTACATGGAAAAATGGCCGTGTGTGATGACCAGTGGATGACACTTGGTTCTTACAATATAAATAATTTAAGTGCTTATGCCAGTATCGAACTTAATCTTGATGTACGCAACCCTGCTTTTACAAAAGCAACGAACCAGGTACTAGAAACTATTATTGCTGAAGATTGTATCCGCATTACCTATGAAAATCATATCCGGACAAAAAATATTTTTAAACAGTTTGGGCGTTGGGTTTCTTACCAGTCTATAAGATTACTGTTTTACTTATTTACTTTTTATTATAAACGGCATGGTTAGTTACCCCGTATCCGTTTTGCTAATGCCTTTACCACACCCCAATCCCACTTTGCAAAACGGCCCCGTTGTACCACCAGCTTATTATCGCCGGGGTGTTGTAAATAATAATGAAATACAAATTTTTCCCTGGGGCTTTTCCATCCTATCACCTGCCCAAAGCGCAGGTCATTAAATACAAGTGTATCGTTATACATTTCTGCAGTATAAAATTGCTGCGAAAAACGAATGAGTTTTTGCAGGTCTTCGTAATTATCTACAGCCTGTAACAGGGAATCTTTACGGGGAAAATATTGAAAATCCATTTGCTTTTTATTATCAAATACCGAACGAAAGCCAACATAATAACCACTGTCGTTACCTGCAACCACATACCACAGCCAGTTTTGTAATGGAGCCGGTGTAGTAAAATATCTTTCGTGCGGAATATGTTGTGCGGTTAATATTTCCTTAACGCCGTTATTGATCTTTACTTTATTTAAGGAGCAATAACCCAGGTAAATAAAAGGGATAATGACACCAAACTTCCACCAGAATTTTCTTTTTGTACTGTGAGCGTTTAAAACAATGAGCATAAAAAATGCTATGCCCGCCCAAACAGAAAAAAATGGATCTGCTACATAAATAGTATTAAATGAATACCGGTGATGACTGAATGGCTCAAACCAGCCAACGCCATAATTATTAAACCCGTCGATGAATAAATGGAGAAACACTTCTGCTGCAAAAAATAAAATCCAGGTTTTAAATGCAATATTGTGTGGCCGGTGAATTTTATCGGCAGCTAAAGCAAATATTGGAATAATAAGCCCGGCAAATAATAAAGAATGTGTAAAACCCCGATGCGCCAATAAACTCTCGGGGGTATTTAACCAAAAGGACGAAATAAAATCTATATCCGGTATACTTTGTGCCAAAGCACCCCACAACATTGCTTTTTTTCCAAAGCCTTTTTCAAAAAATGCTTCGCCGATACATGCACCAAGCGCTATATGTGTTATTGAATCCATTGTTATTAGGCTAATTTACAAACACCTTTATTTGTTGTGAGCAATAAATAAAGGTAGCTTTATTTCTTTCATCAGCGCATCGGCCATACTGGCTCTAAACCAACGAGACACCATACCTCTTCTGTAAGCACCGGTTACTATTATACAATTATGCTTCTCGTTTTTCAGGTGAGTAACAATCTCAGTTTCTGCCAGACCTTTCAATACTGTAAAAACAACCTTGGGATAATGAAGTTTAATATACTCTTTCATCAATTTAAAATCGGGCACATGTAAATCGCTGTTCATATTCTTTACCGAAATAACCTCTGCAGGCAAATGCTTTAACATTGGAAACATATACCCAAACATTTTTAAGGCATGTACTGATGAAGGCTCTCCATCAAACAGGATAACAATCTTATCTAAAGGTTTATAATTTTGCGGAACCAGTAATACAGGGCATTGCACATCAGCTAAAAGATCTCTTATAAAACGGGTCGGTATTTTTTCCGGGTAATGTGTTAATGTTTCTTTTCTGTCAATGATCATTAAGTCAGCATAAATACTTTCGTGCAGTAATTCCTTTATAGCAATATTCCTGTCGTGATGAATGCCAAAATTCAGCCCTGCCTTTTTACAACTCTTTTCAAAATTAAAAGTTGACTTATCACGCCGGGCTTTATCTTTTTCGGTATAGTCCTTTAACTGCTGTTCCGTCACACCTTCCTTACCAACCAGGTCATAGATTTTATAGCTTGTATAGGTAAAGTCGTCAAGAAAAACACCTGCCAGGTAAGCATTCGTTTGCTTGGCCATATTAATAGAATAGTCCAAGGTACTTTGAGAAAACTTCAACCCGTCAAATGCTGCAATTATCTTTTTCATAACCTTTTTTTCAAAAGTATTATGGCAAAGAGCTATTTACTATGACTACAATCATCCATCACTTTGTTTACCGTCATTAAAAAGGGCTGTCATCATATATTATCTTAGTAACGAAAATAATTTATTACAACTAAATTTTAAGCATATGAAAACAAATAATAAAATACTGATTGCCCTTGGCGCAGGGGCAGTTATTGGCGGCGTACTAGGTATTTTGTTTGCCCCCGACAAAGGTGTTGAAACAAGAAAAAAAGTAGCCGATGCCGGAAGCAGGCTGACAGATGCTGTAAAGACCAAATTCAATAAAGGAAAAGAAAAATTGTCGGAGCTAAATACCGGAATTAAAGAAAAGATAAATGGGCTTACTGAAAAACTTGAGGAATTGGCTTAAATGGATTTTTCGATTAAAAAAAAGGCAATGAAAGACACATTTGCAAGAGTAGAAGAAATGACGGCACATGTAAAAGAATACGTCAATAACCGCATGGCCTCGGTAAAACTCAGTGCGGCAGAAAAAAGTTCAAAATTAATTGCCAACGTAATTGCGCTTGTTATAGTACTGATAGTTTTTGCATTATTTATTGTATTTGCAGGCATTGCATTGGCTTTTGTTTTTGCCAGGTTAACGGGTGAGTTTTACTGGGGTTTTTTAATTGTGGCAGGCATTTACCTGTTGCTGGGTATATTGGTATGGCAGGTGAAAGAAAAGATAATACAGTTACCCATAATGAACACAATGCTACAGCAATTATTTAAAGAAGATGAAGAAGATTAAAAGTATAAAACAATTAAAAGCTGAAAAGAAACGACTGATTGAACGGCAGGCTGAATTGGAAAAAGCGATAAAGTATGATTGGCGTGATGTAAAAGAAAGCCTTAGTCCCGGCAATGTTGCAGGCCAGGCATTTTCAAAAATGTTTGAAGAGAAAGGTAAACAAAACGGGAATACATTTATCGCTGATGGTATAGCCCAGGTAGTCGCAGGATTTGTAAAAAAACTGGTAGAAAAAACCGAAGGGAAGTTCGGCAGCTGGTTTAAAAAATAACTGATCACACTCACCTTTTTTACTGACGGCAATTCTTGTAAGGACGCTTAAGCAAAGTATATTTTTATAACAACATTAATTACTTAACAATTATAAAACCAAGGAGGTAACTATGTCAACAAGAGCATTAACAAAAGCTGGCGAAACATTCCCAACTTTATTCGATGATTTTTTCCGCCCATGGAATGAATGGTTTGATAATGGTAGTGTAATGAACAGCTCATTAAATATTCCTGCTGTTAACATTACTGAAAACAAAGACCACTTTAATGTATCATTAGCTGTACCAGGTATGAAGAAAGATGATTTTAATATTGACATTGAAGGAAACATGCTTACCATCAGTTGCGAAAAGGAAGAAAAAAAAGAGGAAAAAGACAAGAAGTACACCCGCAAGGAATTTAACTATTCATCTTTCAGCCGCAGCTTTACATTACCTGAAGATGTGAATAAGGAAAAAATTGAAGCCCATTATGAAGATGGTGTATTAAAAATGAACCTGCCCAAAAAAGAAGAGGCAAAAAAACTCATGGCAAATAAACATATTGCTGTAAAATGAACCGGTAGTTTTAATACACTAAAACTCCGCTGCAATCAGCAGCGGAGTTTTTATTTACATGAGGCCGTTAATTTAAAAGACTTTCAATTTTTTTTTCAT
Organism: Ferruginibacter sp.; assembly: GCA_017983695.1. Taxonomy (GTDB): domain Bacteria; phylum Bacteroidota; class Bacteroidia; order Chitinophagales; family Chitinophagaceae; genus Ferruginibacter. Next base: position 258,119 of record JAGOAX010000004.1, on the reverse strand, counting down.
TTAAGATGGTAATACTGCCTTCTTTAATATCAATCAACTTTTCGCTCTTAAAATCACTTAATGTTCGGATGAGTGACTCTGTAGCAGTACCGGCAATTGCAGCCAGATTTTCCCGGCTGATACCAATAGAAAAATTTTCTTTTTTTTCAGCGTTATATTTCCTGCTGATTACCAGCAATGCATCCGCTACTTTTTTTCGTAATGAATTATACGCCAGTGCTAGCAGATGCTCTTCTTTTTCTGAAATGTTCTGTGCCAGCAGTTGAATAAACTTACGGCTTAGTTCGTGGCTGCTGTTGATCAGTTCTTCAAAATCTGTTCTTGGTATAAGCGCCAGCTCTGTTTCCTCCATAGCCTCGGCAGTTTCTTTATAATTAGTGTTTTCCAAAAGGGCAATATGTCCCAGGAAATCGCCTTCGGAATACAGGTCAACCACCAACCCTTTACCGTTGTCATTTGTTTTATAGATTTTAACTTTCCCTTTTTTTACATAAAATAAAAATGTGGGACGATTACCTTCCGAATAAATCAATTGTTTCTTCTTATACCTGTTACTATTTCTGTCGCCAATAAGGCTATTGAGTAAATCATTCCCGCTATTAGCTTTTGATAGTTCTCCAATATCATCATTACTTTCGCCGAACTCTTCTTTAAGCAAATCCATTTTCTTTAACCGTATCTCTACTGCATTTAATAACTCTATATTGCTAAATGGCTTTGTAATATAATCATCCGCCCCAAGCTCCATGCCCTTACGAAAGTCTGTTCTTTCTGTTTTTGCTGTAAGAAAAATGAATGGGGTATTTTTTGTGGCCGGATTTTTATGTAACAGGTGTAACACACCATAGCCGTCCAGTACCGGCATCATAATATCGCAAATGATCAAATCGGGGTTTTCACGCAATGCCAGCTCCACTCCCGTTTTACCATTTTCGGCAGTAAATACTTTGTAGTTACTTAGTTCTAAAATTTCGGCTGTATTTTCCCGGATACCTTCGTTGTCTTCTATTAACAGAATCTTTTTCATAAATATGAGTTATTTATGCCCGGTTTCTGTGTTACTTAAAATCTAAAAAAGTAATTAAGCCTGTTTACTATTCCGGCGGGGAATAAGGTTGTATTCGCTATGAATCACTTACAAAATTATTACTTATTTATCAGAAACAATAATATAATAATGGTTATAGCTTTATTAAAACTGAATTGCTTAATTGTATTTCATTTTTACGCATTGATAAAAGCTGAACAAAGATTTGAAGTTGAACGGAGCGTCGCCAATGAAGATCAATGTAGCGTCTCAGCTTGGTTCAATAAAATGTTTTATTACTTCAACCGCTCTTCATTTTCGATACCTTTAACTTTGGGTGGTGGTGCATTTTTATCAATGCTGAGAACGAAATTATTATACTTCCACCCTTCCGTATATTCCAGGGTGCCTAATACAGCTGCAGAAACAGTAGTATTGGTAAATACAAAATTCTTTAATGTTGATTGTTTATAGCCTACAGCATCAAAGGCAACTTTAGCATGGGTGGCCGTAATATTTGTAATGTAGAAATTTTTTGCAGCCGGAATACCTTTTTCTGCCGGTGTTACTTTTTGCAGCATCGATTTCCAATGTGCCGGAATAGAATCATAGCTGTATCCTTTTGGCAATTCGGAATAACTGTAAGCCGGGTACCAGTTCAAATTAAACTGGAAAACATTTCTTACTGAATCTAAAACAGAATTTTGAAAATAAATATCTTCTACCACACCACCACGGGTGAAGGCCGATTTTACACGCAGACCATTATCGGTATTTTTTGCATACAGGTCGGTTGCTAAAATATGGTGTATACCCCCGGAAGTTTCGCTGCCCAATGTTACCAAGCCTGCGCCTCTTCTTGCAACAGATTTGCGTATCACTACATAAGCGGTAGGCTTGTTTACCCGCAAGCCATCCCAATCTCTGCCAGCTTTTAAACAAAAATTATCATCGTTACAATCAATATCACAATTCTGTATCAATACCCAGGTAGATGAATCCACATCAATACCATCTGTACTTGGGCCGCTGCCATCTTCGTTATTTTTTATCACTACGCCATCAACTGTAATTTTTGTTGAGTATAATAATTGTACCGTCCAGAAACCTGCGTTTTTAAAAGTGAGGTCTTTCACGGTAACGTTTTCTGAATTTTGCACCAGCACTGTCCTTACTCTTTTCACATCATAGTCTACAATCCAGCGTAAACCTTTTGAATCATATTCTTTACGTGTTTTCCAATATAAGTCCCAGCAAAATTTACCTCTTGCGTTTACAATACCCTTGCCAGTAAGTGCTGCATTTTTTACATCAATTAAATTAATGAGTGCCGCAGGCCATACCATTTCAAGTCCAGCAATCCTTGTATTAATATCAGGATAATCATTAAAATTTTGAGAACCCAATAGCAATACTCCTTTATCAATTTGTAATACCACATTAGTTTTTACAAAGATGCTGCCACTTACATAAGTGCCGGGTTTAAATGTAACAATACCGCCACCTTTAGCTGCACAGTCATCAATGGCTTTTTGTATTGCTTTAGTGTTTATGGTGACCGTATCGCTTACAGCGCCGTAATCATTTACACTAAATATTTTTTTAGACGTGGGAAAAGACTTTGCGCCTACCTTACTTACCCAATCCATTTTTGGGGTTTGAGCTGCTGCACTAACGGATAAAAACAGGCTTACAACAAGCACCTTTTTAAGGGAGAAAAATTCATATAACATAGCACTAATATTTAAGCTTGTAAAATACTGGAATAAAGTACCGGAAGTGTCCTGTTGCATCCTGAACAGCTGTCATTTACTGCAAATAAATTTTACCTTCACTGAAAGCTTGCTGCCATGCTGCACACATATGTAACATCAATTGCATTATTACTGTTTTCGTTTTCTGCTGCACAACAACGGCAATTAATTTTTGCTGATGCTTTTAATAAAGGCAGCTTAGACAGCAACTGGATTATTGAAACAACGCCGGTTAAAGGCTCTTCAGTATCTGTACAAAAAGGCAAACTGGTTTTAGATACTGAAAACGGTGTTACGCTTTGGTATAAACAACCGCTTAAAGGCAATTTTGAAATTGAATACACCCGTACAATTGTAATGGACAGTGGCCGAAACGACCGCTTAAGCGACCTTAACCAATTTTGGATGGCTACAGACCCTAAACAAAAAATGTTTACCCGTAAAGGAGGTTTTAAGGAATATGATTCGCTGCAAATGTATTATGTGGGCATGGGCGGCAATTACAACACCACTACCAGAATGCGCCGGTACGATGGTAAAGGCACATTAAAAATTACAGGAGAATTTACTGACAGTACTCACTTGCTTAAACCTAACACACCTTACCGTATTAAAATATCTTTTACAAACGGCACCAGTAAATTTCATGTAAATGAGATATTGTTTTTTGAATTTACCGACAGCAACCCTTTTATCGAAGGCTGGTTTGCTATACGAAGCACCAAAAGCAGGCAGGTTATTGATGATGTAAAAATATGGAAGCTGGCAGAATAGGAAATATCTTTTATATTTATAGCAAGTTATCCGCTTTGTTATGAGTATAAAAAAAACTACCCTGCTTTTGCTGTTGTTAAACACCTGCATTTGTCCTGTATTTTCACAGTTGTATGAGATTTACATTCCTATTTCTGCAAACGAAAAAGATGCGGATGCTGTTGGGTATTTTAATCCGCATAGCAGCACATTTATTTTAGAGCAGCAAAGCAAAGGAATAATTACAAGGATGCTTTACGACACACTGTTTAACCTGAAAAAGAAATATACAGTACCGGCAGATTCAGTTTCCTTTTCTGAAAAAAGCAAGAAGCCCTTATTTTTAAAAGAATACTGCACTGCAGAAAATATTTACGAAATTTATGCAAACAATAAAGGGATAGAAATCTGGCAGCTTGATTTTGAAACAGGCACCGATAAAAAAGCTGCAGCACTGGCATTACAGGAGCATTACAAAGACGAACGCATCATCGCAATATTACCCGGTACAGAGAAAATATCTTTTTTAACTTTAAGCCCAAAACAAGAGAAAGTATTTTTGTACAATTATTTTCCGGGCAAGGGTATTTTTCTGCAAAGGGATTTTACATTACCGGAACAATCACTTACTAAAGCAGAAATAAAAGAAAGAGGAAAATTTCTTGCTGTTAAATATCCTGCCGTCCTTAGTAGCCTTTTTGTATCTGACCTTAAAAACCCAAGCAATTACCAAATATCACCCGCTAACCAGCTATTTTATAATGATACTGCTATTTTTATAATTTCAGGAACGCCATACAATGCAGGTGTACATTTACTACAGCTAAACCGGAATAATGGAAATGTATCTTTTAAAAATTTCCTGATAAATAAAATCAGGCCTGACAAAACAGGTACTCCTGTTGAAAAAATTCCTATAGCAGCGGCTTATGACTCTCTGCTGATTATTCAGAATTCAAATGCAGCTATGCTGGAATACAGTATTTACAATCTTAATACAAAAGAACTGATAAAGAAATACGAAGCAGAAGGCGATAATTCGCTGTACAGCATTGTCCACTCTGATTTAAGGCAAATAGGCACTTATGGCTCGAAAGATGAAGAAAAAGAACTAACCAATGAAAGACGGTTTTTACGCAGAAAAAATAAAGGATTGCTGTTTATGAAGGCTGGAAAAGCAGATAACGACAGTTTGCTTATAACCTTTGGAAGCTTTGTAATGACCGAAGGTATTGGCGGAACATTATTGAGCTTTGCTACCAGCTACATTGGCTTTTACCTTTTTACTCCTGTTGGTGCTTTTGGTGTTGTTCCCTATTTAACTTTATCAAGAAACAAATTTTTATTTGCCCACTCAAAATTTTCCTTACAAACACTACAACCTTCAACTACCACAAATCTTGTTACATCAATTGATAAAATAGCTAACGATAAAAAGATTGATGATCTTGAAAGAAACAGCTCGTTTATAATTGAACGAAATGACAAACTGTATGTGGGTGTCTTTAATAAAAAGAAAGACAAGTACGAGATATTTATTTATTAGATGCTGTAAACAAACTTTCTGCTGCCATGACTATTAAACCCGGCATTATACTAATCAGTTCGCCAGTTTTGGATGACCCGAATTTTGATAAGGTCGTTATCTATATTTGCGAATACAATGATAAAGGTGCCATGGGCTTTGTGATCAACCATATTTTTCCCCGGGCATTTAATGAATTGACTGAATTTAAAACCTCCCGAACTTTTCCTTTATTTGATGGCGGCCCTGTTGAAAACGAAAAACTTTTTTTCCTGCATCGCCGGCCCGATATTATTGAAGGCGGGACAAAAACCACCAACGGTATTTACCTGGGTGGAAATTTTGAACAGGCCGTTACACATATTAATTATTACAGCCAGCCGGAAAACGATATTAAATTGTTTGTTGGCTATTGTGGCTGGGATCCCCGTCAATTAGAAACAGAAATTGAAGAAGGCAGCTGGTTAATGGTAAATGCTGCTGTTGAAAACATTTTTACCATAGAAACTGCAATGCTTTGGGAAGAGCTGTATGTAAAGCAATAAAATACCCAATAAACGGTATGTACTTATCCTTACACAAGCCTTACATTTAATACATAAAAAACAAAGTAATAAAATGAAACGCTTTTTTTCAGTACTCCTGTATTTTGCTATTTGCATACCTGCATTAAGCCAAACTTACCAGCAGTTTTTTGAAACCGGCAAGCAGCAATATGAGGCCAAAAATTATGCCGCATCAATAAAAAGTTATACAGCATCCTTAAATTTAAATACGGGGGTTTATACCACCTGGTACAACCGTGGACAGGCTTATTATTTTTCCGGCCAATACGATTCGGCAATTTATGACTATACAAGAGCACTGCTGCTTAACCCTAAACACTTAGATGGTTATTTTCAGCGGGGCCTGAGTTATAATAAAATAAAGAACCACAATAAAGCTATTGCTGACTATACGGCAGGCATTGCTTTAGCGCCGGCAGATGCCCAGTTTTATTATAACCGGGGCATAGCCTATAACGACAACGGCGATACAGCTTTTGCACTAAACGATTATAATAAAGCTATAACAATAAGGCCTGATTATACCAAGGCATTCGTTAACCGGTCGCAGGTATTTTTTGGTAAAAAACAATATCAACAGGCTTTAACTGATATTTCAAAAGCAATACAGCTTGACCCTGCCGGTTATGAAGCATTGAACAACAGGGGTGTTATATACAACACTTTAAATTATCCCGATTCTGCCATTATCGATTTTGACAAGGCTTTAATCCTTGCACCTAACAGGCCCAAATTATATGTTGATAAAGCTGTTGCATTAAATAAAAAAGGAGTGCTGTTTAACGATATGGCTATTGCTTCCCTTGAAAAAGCATTGGCAATTGACCCGGCTTATAAAAATGCTTATATCTTCAGGGGAGCTATTTATTATGACATTAAGAATTTTGCAGCATCTAAAAAAGACATGGAAAAAGTATTGCAGCTTGATCCTGGTAATAAATTTGCGGTAAGTGTTTTAAGTAAAATAAGTGCTCAGCCCCAGCAATAATACCTGCGCAATATTGGATAAGTTTAAAGGCAATCTTTTTAAATTATCTTTGTGCCATTATAATATAATTTGAGCACAACTACTATTTCACCGGCAATATATTCTAAACAACAGATCCGCATTGCGGTATCTGTTTTCTTTTTTTGCCAGGGTATTTGCTTTGCCAGTTGGGCCAGCCGCATACCGGATATAAAAACATCACTGCATTTAAGCGAAGCAGCTTTAGGAAGTATTTTACTGGCGCTGCCCGTTGGGCAAATACTAACTATGTTCTTCAGCGGCAGGGCTGTTACAAGGTTTGGCAGTAAAACCGTTTTGCGTATTGCAGCCGCATGCTATGCTGTTGCATTAACCAATATTGGTCTTGCTACAAAACCCTGGCATTTGGCGTTATGCCTTTTCTTTTTTGGTGTATGTGGTAATATGTGCAATATTTCGGTAAATACACAGGGTATTAATGCAGAAAATTTATATGGCCGTACTATCATGTCTTCCTTTCATGGCGTATGGAGTGTGTCGGGGTTTACAGGTGCTTTAATTGGTGCTTTAATGATGCAATTGCAGTTAACGCCCTATATACATTTCTGGATTATTGCTGCATTTGTAATTGTTGCAGAATTATTTGCTGCAAAATATTTATTGTACACCGCCACCAGTAAAGCCGCCGGCTCTATACGAAATATTCAAAAACCCGAAAAGCTTTTGATAAAGCTGGGCATTATTGGTTTTTGCTGCCTTAGTTGCGAGGGCTGTATGTTCGACTGGAGTGGTGTGTATTTTAAAGATGTAGTTAAAGCGCAGGGATATTATGTTTCGTTAGGATATGCTGCTTTTATGATAACGATGGCCATCGGCAGGTTTGCAGGCGATAAACTGGCAGAAAAATTCAGCCGTAAAAAAATGGTACAGGTAAGCGGTGTGTTAATTTTTTGCGGCATGATGCTGGCCGTTTTATTGCCACAGATTATAACTGCTACTATTGGTTTTTTATTGGTAGGATTTGGAGTAAGCAGTATTGTACCACTCCTGTACAGCACTGCCGGCAAAGCATCTAAAGCTCCAAGTGGTATTGCCATTGCAACAGTAAGCAGTATTGCTTTTTTAGGTTTTGTAATGGGGCCTCCCTTCATCGGTTATATTGCCGAACTGGCCGGGTTGCAATATTCTTTTATGACGATTGCATTTTTAGGTTTGGGCATCAGCTATATGGTGAGTAAGGTAAAGGAGATTGAATAAGGAATCAATTGTAATTCTTAATACCTAATTGTTTTGTATATTGATAATATGATAATCAAGACTTCATTATATTTTTTTATTATCACATCTCTTTTTATTTCTTGCAATCAAAAGGGATCTGACAATAATACTAATCAAAAAATAAATTTTGGCGACTCAATCAAAGAATATATAAATCCAAATAAGGATATAAGCGTACCATACATTCAGAGAATAATTTTAGCAGCAGGTCTTGATTCACTTGACAATGGCTATGAAGATATGCAATTAAGAATTTGGCTTGGTCATTCTTTAGCCATAAAGCATGATATTATTATTCTAAAGTATAAAAATAATAAATGGCATGGTGAAAGGTTATCTTTTTCTAAGGTGGGAAATAGCTTGTTCGATACTAAAATAAAAATACTTTTTTACGAGAAAATTTTTCCTAAATCTGGTTGGAGTACTTTTTTTAATATGGTCGAAAATTCACAAATTTTTACAGCCTTAAAAGATGATACTCCCTTAAATTGTTGCAACAGTGGCGGTGCAGATGGGATTCTCTATACATTTGAACTAGCGACAAAAAACAAATTCCACTTACATAGCTATTCTAACCCTACTAGTGACGGACCAAACAATGTACATTCTAAAGAAGTCCTTGCCTTTGCTAACTTATTAGAAAAAGAGTTTGGTTTTGAATACATAAAATAAAAAACTTACCGCCACCTCTTCAACTTTTCAAACTCCTCTCCTGTTATCTTAAAAATACTTCCATGCCGTATGCCTTTAGGCAAAGAGATTTTATCAGAAATATCAGTCCATGTTTTTAAATCAGTGGATTGTATAGCTCCATATTTATGATCCCGGTATTTATCAAAGTAAACGATCCAGGTGTTGCCGATCTTTAATGTAGTGGGGCCTTCTGCCCAATAATTGCCTGTGACAGGTGCCGATGGACCAGAAAAACCTTTAGTTAAATTTTTACTGGTGGCAATTTTAATATTCTTCTGCGGTGGTATTCTTGTTTCGTCTTTTAAAAACATGATGTATTGTTTACCATCAGGTACAATGGTAGCATCAATTACATTAAAGCCTTTATTGTACAATAATTTTGTTTTGCTGAAACTTTTGAAATCTGTTGTAGTCACATAATACATGCGGTGGTTATAGCCGCTTTCCACAATGGTATCCATTTTATATTTTCCGGCAATGGTAGTTGCCCAGTAGATCATGTATTGCTTTTTCTTTTTATCGTAAGTAATTTCCGGTGCCCAGCAATTTCTTGCACTGTCTTCATGCGCCATTACAGGAATAAATTGTTGCTCACCCCAGTTGATCAGGTCTTTGCTGCTGGCATAGCCAATACCTTTATCGTTCCAGCTTACCGTCCACACCATATGAAATAATCCGTCTTCACCTTTAATAATACAGGGGTCTCTCATTAATTTATCCTTAGCAACCATTGGTTTTAATACAGAACTATCATTGTTTAATGCAGTCCATTTATAACCATCATTGCTGTATGCCAGGTGCAGACCATCTTTACCATTGTTGTTGAAATAAGCAAACATATAAACAGCGTTCTGCTGCGCCTGCAAAATAGTTGCAACCAATAAAGATATAGTTATGAGTAAGAATTTTATACGCTTCATAAAGTAAAATCTTGAATTTAAAAGTCAACGGCATGATCAGCTTTAACATCCTGACCACTCCAGATTTTAACAGCCGTCCATGGTGCATCGGGCTTAGTCCAAAAATCATCTGCTGGAGAAAGGCCAAGCGGCAAAAATATTTGCGTACACAAATATATACTGCCGGTATTAATATAACCTTCTGCCAAACCGGGCTGCCAACCAGCAAGGCCAATATTAAGCCAGCCTTTATCATTAAAAGTTGCAGGCGCATCCATTGTTTTTTTAAGTACTGCCGTTAATGCACAGCGTACTTGTGCCGCTGTTAAATCCTGCGGCAACTGCTGCTGCAAAGCCATATTTGCCAAATGATGAAAAGCACCGCCACGGTAGGTTATAGAACGACCCGTTACCGGAAAGCTGCCATCGGTATTTATTAAACGCTCCTGTATTTCGGCGTAGCGTTTACAAATATTGTTCAACCTTGGCACAAAGTTTTTATAGGAGCTGTCTTTTTTATTCAGCTCATCCACAATACACAGCAGGTAAGGCTGAATAACATAACTGTTGTAATAATCTAAATGAAATTTGTTGCCGTCTGCAAACATACCATCGCCGGTGTACCAGTGATTGGAAAATTCTTTTACTGCAAAATCTATCCGTACTTTATCATATGGCAGATTGTATTTGCAAAAAAAAGTTTCAATCATTGCTGTAAACAACAACCAGTTGCTGTAAACGGGCACTGTGTTACGTGTAAGTAAAAAAGCATCTTTTACATTTCGTTGCGTAGCAGTATCAGCATGTTGCCAAATCCAGGGGCAACGCACCAATGCCAATGAAAGAAAAGAAGCATCCACCAATGGTTGCCCTCCTTTCCACTCCATATAATCTTTTGCTGTTGGATTTACTGCATTAGATAAAGCTTTTAGTGAAAGCTGCCTGTATTCATTCCGTAACTTTTTTTCGCTGTCATCTCCTTCTTCCAATTGCAGCCAGGGTGCAATGCCGCTAAGCGTACGGGCAAATGCTTCTAAATAAGCTACTTTACTTCTCACTGCTTTATTATCAACTTTATCAGATAAAACCAACGGCATCTTTTCCTTTAAAGTGTTATTTGCAAGATTAGTAAGTACCGGCCTTGCGGTTTTATCTAAATACTGCAGCCACACAGCACGGGTATTTTTTTGTGCAATGCTGTTTATAACAACAGCGAACAATAAGGCAGAAATGATTATTTTTTTCATAACACAACAATTAATTACCCGTTATTTTTTTATACCGCATCATGGCTTCTACAAAATAATAATCGGCGTATGTTAGCGGTACATCTATTTCTGTTTTATTGGGCATATGACCTACGCAATGCTTAATTATAAAACCTCCGTTGGTTCCGGGGGCAGTTTTATAATCAGCTGCTGATAAGTTTTTCAAAATTGTTTCTGCTGTTTTAAAATATTGGTTTGCCTTCTTTTTATTTACATATTCACTCAGCTCTAAAAAAGCTGATGCCATAATTGCAGCGGCAGAAGCATCACGTAATGAAGCAGGAATATCAGGCGCATTAAAATCCCAGTAAGTAATCTTATCCTTTGCAAAATTGGGATGGCTTAAAATATACTGTGCAATTTTATCAGCCTGCTCTAAATATATTTTTTCTTTTGTTTCCCGGTATGTTTCGGTGTAACCATATAAACCCCAGGCCTGCCCCCTGCCCCAGGCCGATTCATCTGCAAAACCCTGTGCAGTTTTTTTCTTTATTACTTCGCCAGTTGTGGCATTATAGTTTAACACATGATAAGAACTGTTGTCGGCACGAAAATGATTTTTCATAGTGGTATTGGCGTGTGTTACTGCAATTTTATAAAAAGAAGAATCGCCGCTTACCTGTGTTGCCCAAAACAATAATTTTAAATTCATCATATTATCTATGATAACTAAATACTCATTGGGTTTACCATCCCACGATTTTATACAACCAACCGCAGGACTAAACCTTGTTGATAATGATTTGGCACTGGTAAGCAATATATCTTTATACGTTTGCGATGGGGCAATAGTATTAGCATTTCCAAAACTGCAGTACATCATAAAACCTAAATCATGTGTGGTTTTATTGTACTGCTCTTTTTTAAGCACTTCTAAAATACGGTTTGCTTCACTGTACAGTGCCGTATCTTTTGTTTGCTGGTACAAATACAATAAGGTGCCGGGATAAAAACCACTGCACCACCAGTCAGAATTACTCCATTCATATTTACCAGTGGTGGGAAAGTAAGTTTTAGGGAATTTATCAACAGGCAAATTTTTAGCCAGCACTTTGTACTGTGCAGCTGCATCAGTAAAATTCTGTTCAATCGTTTGCAGTAATTTTTTATCTGCTTTAAATTTTACTTGTGCATTTGCTGCTATTATCAAAGCAAATAAAACAAACGATACAACTGTTTTCTTTATCATTACTTTATTTTTATTTCTGTTACATATACCGGCTGTTGCCCAATATTGCCTTTACCCTCTCCATCTGCCTGTTGTGTATGCTGTACAAACAGGTGCAGTTGTTTTTTTTGCCGCCATAATTCATTATCAAACGTAGGTTCCCAAGAGCCGGTGTTCATACCCTGCAAATCAACATGCTGCCAGCTGTTAAAATTAATATTTGCATTAACAGCAAGCGAAATTTTATTTCCTCTTTCTTCATCCCTGAAAATAAGCATTATTGCAGGCATATTATTCTTACTGAAACAAACAAGCTGCGGCCTTGAAATTGGAATACGTTTTGTACCGGCACCGCTTAAACTGAATGCAGTTTTTCTAAATCCCGTATTTTGAATAATCCATTCAGTACCGGTTTTATAAACAATATGGTATTGCGGAATACTATCTCCTTTATCTTTCCAGTAAGAAGCAATGAATGGGTTTCCTTCTTCATCGGCATACATACTGGTTTGGTTTATCAATTCGCTTTTTTGTGGAATATAGCAAACGTATTCTGCAGTAGCAGCAGTAATGGGTAAAGTATATTTTTCTTTTTTAGAATTCTCCCATGTTACACCTCCATCGGTTGATTGGGCATAACACATATCATGGTTACTGGATACATCCGGGCTCTCCCGCCATACCCAGGAAATATGAATGGTTCCCTTTGCATCCACACAAGCCTGCCAGTATGCATTGCGTTTTTTTTCTCCATCAATTAAATTTTGATGCCGCAGTTGCCATATTTTTTCTTTTGTATTGTAATGGTTAATTACAAGGTTACCCTGACCGGACTGTCCATCTCTGTAAAGAAAAATCAGGTCGCCTTTAGGTAATAAATAAAATTCCGGGTAAGTAACTTTTTGTTCAAGCAGACCGGTCATTTGCGTTTCCGGTATCATTTTTAAAGAACCGGGTGCAATACTTTTACTGTAATGCAGTTGATTGCCGTGGTGATTCCAAGCCATGTGCAGGTAACCATCTCCATCTGTAATAATGCTTATTGAATTATGAGCATCGGCTACATTGCCTTTAAATGAAGTTGTTTGCAATTGCCATTTTTTTTGGCCAATTTTCCGTTTGCCTAAAACCACATACCCATCATTATTGTAGTAAGAAATATATTGAGTGTTGTTATAGGTACACAAAGAATTTTTTCTGAACACCACTGTATTAACGGAATTATTTGCCCAGCCATTACTGCCAACTAAAACTGTTTTGGAAGTAATGTTTGTTTGCGAAAAGAGGTTTGCTCCAAAAGCGCAAAGTGCATAAAGCAAAAATGCTGTATTCTTCATAAAATTCTCTTTATTGCCTATATGGGTTAGGGGCAAAACACATTATCAATTGCTGGCCTGCTATAATTTTCTTTGCCTTGCAAAACTTTCGGCATACCAAAATAAAAATACAAGGTACGTTTCTTATTGCCGCTTACATGATTCAATTCACTCATTGGGCCGTACACTCTTGTATTGGTTGTAAGGCCTACAGCTAATTTTGTGCCTATCGGCGGTATGCAATCTAAAAAAGAAATATTTCCTGTGGGAACTTCCGGATGCGGTTTTACAGCATCACTTAAAGCATAAAAATCAAAAAGGCGAACAAAAAGACCACTATCAGGGCTGGCAATATATAACTTACCCTGTACAGTACTCAGTTCCATCCACGATACTTCTCCATAATATCCTTTAAACTCCGGATACACCACCGGCGAATAACCAGTATGTGTGTTGTTATAAATATTTTGCCACACATTAACCGGTGTGCCTGCCATACGGTTTTTCCATTGACGGCTTGGGCCTTTGCCAAGGTAACGGTTACTCAATACATAGTTCTCCGGATAATTAAAACTGATGCCGGTAAAAGGTTGGTCGCCCTGTGCATTGTATTCGTATTCCAGCGTTGTCCATCCGCTGGCATTGATTGACCATTTCGTGTATTTCATATCACCACTGTAAGTAAACTCCACCACCTGGTTGCTGCCTTCTTTATAAGCTTTGCTTCCCGTAACTGTTGCATTGCCTTTTACCAATATAGGGCCATTGTTAAATGACAATACGTAATCGTTAGCGGTATTTTTTGTTGTAACCAGGTTACCCGATTTTTTATCTAAGGTTACGCTTACTTCGCCGCCGGTGATGGTGTACACGGTATCTGTTTGTTTCAAAAAAGTGGAATCATTTTTTATGGTTACAAAATTTTGCAGTTGCGCTTGTTTCGTTTTTATTTCACTAGTCCATTTGTATAATTCTTTCCCAAAATTATCTTTGGCAACAATTACCAATGCATCATAATTTTTATAATCGGCAGGCAGTTGCAAATTCAATACACCTTGTTTGGTAGCTGCAATATCTGGTGAGGCAATCGTTCCTTTTTGTTTTACCACATAGCCATCAAAGCGGTCGAATGGTTTACTAAAATCAACCAGTGCCCAATAGAAAATACATTGATTGGTATTAAGATAATGAAAGCGATTGTCTAATTCAATCTGTCCATTAAAATTGGCGGGTAGTTGTGTTGGCAATTTCAATTGAACAGGAGAAAATATTTCTCTCAATGCATAAAAACTTCCTTCCTTCTCCCGGTGTGGGCCAAGTATTCCGTCATTTGCATTCAAACCATTTGCATCTAATGCATTATTTAAATCTGTTCTTACCACTGCTTCATCCACCAATGCCCAAATAAACACACCACCACTCTTCTGCGATTTCCAATGCAGGTTCCAGAAATCTTCCATGGCTGCACCAGCACCACCATCATCCTGTGCATGCAGCATTTCGGTAGGCATATAAATGAGTGAATCATTCAATATTTTTTCTGAGTCGTAATAAGGGGCGTAATGGTCGCAATCAATTCCATTGAAAGCATTTCCCGGACGATGATGCGGATGAATGACCGGACGTTTTTGAAAATCCCATTTTACAAAATCATCATCCAGCTCTTTATTAGTGCCACCTTCGTTACCATTATCCCAAAAAATAATACTTGGGTGATTCAAATCCCTTAACACTAATTCTTTTACCAATGGCTCACCAGCCTTGACTGAATAAAATTTTTGCCAACCGGCTAATTCGTTCAATACATAAATACCCAGGCTGTCGCATAATTGTAAAAAATATTTATCCGGCGGATAGTGGCTGCAACGAACAGCATTCATGTTCATTTCTTTTATCAGCAGCGCATCTTGTAATTCCTGTTCTTTACTCAATGCTCTTGCAGTTTCCGGCCACCAGCAATGGCGGTTGGCTCCTTTCATTTTTACCTGTGTGCCGTTGATATAAATGCCCTGTCCGTATTTTATTTCTATGGAGCGGAAACCAAATTTTTCATTTAATTCATACAACTTTTTTCCGGCAGCATCTTGTAAAACCACATTAGCGTTGTATAAATTAGGCGTTTCAGATGTCCATGCTTTTATGTTTGCAATATTTGCGTTTACTAAAATATTCTCTGCATTTTTATCAACCGGAGCTTTAATAGTACTGATGATTTTTTTATTGGCATCTGTAATTGTCGTTACAACCGTAGCATTCGCTGATAATTTTTTTGCCCACACCTGCATAGCAAACTTCCCGTCCGCCTTTGCATCTATGCCCACATAGTCTATATATTGTTTTGGTAGTGCTTCTAAAAACACAGGGCGGAAGATGCCCCCAAACACCCAATAGTCTGCTAATCTTTCTGCATTGTTTACGCTGGCATCGGCACTCATTTTACTTACTGTTACTTCCAGCAAATTAGCTTTGTCATAATTCAACAAAGCAGATATATCATACTTAAAACGATAAAATGCACCTTGATGAATAGCACCAGCAATTTTGCCATTAATCTTTACTTCTGTATCTGTCATGCTACCATCAAACACAATGTTCACCACTTTGCCTTTAAAAGATGCAGGCACTTTAAATTCATATTTATACTTTCCCTGTTCATCATAAAACCTTGCATTTTTTCCATTGGTTTTATAATCCCGGCCATAGTTGTAATTACCAAAACCTTGCTGTTCCCAACAACTGGGCACTTGTATCTTTTTCCACTCGCCACTGTTGCGACCTGCGGTGCAAAAGAAATCCCACTGCACTGTGTTTTTTGCATCAGTACCGGAGAGATACTGAATTTGTTTTTGCTGCGCCTGCAAAGAAGTAAAAAGTAAAAAGTAAAAAATCAAAAGCGGCAGCAATTTGTATTTTTTCAGCATTGTATGTTTTATTTTATGTTATCAGCTATTGTATTACTATCAACTTTGGTTGTGTCACTCACTTGTACGTCCGGTAATTCTATTGAGCAATTGCGACGACACAACAAACTTTTCATTTCATTCATTTTAAATGCTTTCACATTGAACCACTTCGTGGTTCTAAAACACTATTCCTTTACATTCTCCCGATTTCATCGGAAGCTATTCACATTTAACCACTTCGTGGTTTGGTTGAAACGTTCATTAAATCCTCCGAGTTTCACACGGAGCTATTCAAATTTAAACCCATCAGGGTAACGTTGAACATACAGGCTTTCCAATTCTTTCATCTTGTCAACGCACTTTGCTTACTCGTCCACAATTTTTATCTGGTCAACTATCACACCATCATCCACTGCTATAATTTTCACCGTATGCTTTCCGGGTTTGGCAACAAAATATTTAGTGTTGCGGATAGCCTGATTGCTCAACACATTTTGCTTCCACTCTTCACTTCTTCCCTGTGTGGCATAATCAACTATTATAGCAGGTTCATTATCCAACTGAACAGCATAACGGATTTTTGTTCCTTTTACGGGGTGATTGGGAGCTAAAGCAGTAATAATATTTATTGAATCACTTTTTATCGTTGTAAATTCAAAATACATAGCTGTTCCTTTTGGTAAACTAATAGCACCCCGTTCATATCCTAACCCATAAGCAATGGGCTTTTGTCCTATAAATTTTTTATAGTTTGTACCGTTAAAAACAAAAAGTGGCTTTACTGATTGCACTAATGGTTTATCAATTGTTGTATGCACTACTTTATCATACACAACTAGTTTTCTCGGTTTAAAATCCATCATGTACTGCCACTTACCGTTGCTCAATTTATTGTATTGATTGGTTAATGTTTCAATGGTATCATATGCAATATCACTTAATTTCCAATCTGCCTTTGAATGTCTTGCTAATTGTGCGTATAATAATTTTTTATTGATAGCTGTTGCACCTCTCACAGGATATTCAATCAACTGAAACCAACTATCTTTCTTTTCAACTGCAATACGTTTTGAAATTTGTAACACCTTCGCTTCAATCGCTGCATACTCCTTCAACCGTTGATTAATTTCTAATTCACTCCAGAGTAGGTCTGTTACTAATTTATATTTAGTGTCGCTTTCCTCGGTTCTTGTAGCACCCATAAATTCAGGCTTGCGGATGTAGGCCAACCGGTAGTACTCATTCATCACCGGAATAATTTCTTTTGCATTGGCTGCACCAAACTCTCTTGCCAACCAATTATGCAAATGCTTTTCTAAACCATTACTGTTATTCTCAATCGCTTCCATATTCCATCCCATATCCAGAAACAGCTCTGTTAAATACTCTGCCGGTTTAATATCACCCACATTTACTACCCACATATCTTTAGCACCTTTATCATATGCCATTTTCATTTGTGTGTACACTTGTGCAGGATGACTGGTTGCCAGCCATAAATAATCATGTGGCCTGCCCCAATAGGAAATATGATAGTACACCCCGTTACCGCCTTTACGCTTCTGCTCCATTTCATTGGGAAAATGTTTGATGTAGCCATAGTTATCATCGCACCACATCAGCGTAACATCTTCCGGCACATCAAAACCAGCATCATAAATATTCTGTACTTCTTTATAAGGAATAAATGCTTGTGGTA
This sequence comes from Ferruginibacter sp., assembly GCA_017983695.1. GTDB lineage: Bacteria > Bacteroidota > Bacteroidia > Chitinophagales > Chitinophagaceae > Ferruginibacter. The sequence goes on along the minus strand of JAGOAX010000004.1, from coordinate 240,303 downwards.
CTTTAGTTATATCCGTATTGATATGCATCGCTAACAATTCCCTTTGTTCTTTTATGGCTTTATCCATTACCTCTTTTTGCTCCTGCATAGTATTGGCGCCAAGCATTCTGCTGTCGTGTACCCCACGGATGCCTAAGGTATAAATTGCATTAATGCCTTTGGTTTGTTTTATCCGTGCTTCCCAGTAATTATAAATAGAAGCATGATTGGTAACATAATTAAATTCACCCATTGTTTTTTCTTTCCATTCACCAACATTATTGCGGAGCATAGGTTCTGCATGTGAACTGCCGATTACTATTGCATAATCTTCGGCTACTTTTGCATTACCAGCAATAGAAAAAAAAGCTTTTGTAGAAGGATGCATGGCGGGCCAGATAAGATTGGCTCTTAGTCTTAATAATAGTTCAAATATTTTTGCGTAAGTCTTTGGGCCAATATCACCAGTTTCGGGTTCAAAAGTTTTGGCAGCCCAGGGTTGCAAGCCCCAATCTTCGTCATTTAAAAAAATACCCCGGAACTTAACGGAAGGCTCTGCAGAAATATAAGTACCGGAAACATACAATTGATTTTTCTTTTCCGGAGCTGCATCTGCCCACCACACCCAGGGAGAAACTCCGATTAATTTTGAGAGATGAAAAAGGCCGAAAGCAGTCCCTCTGCTGTCACTACCAGCAATAATCAATTTTTTACCAACCGCTTTTATTATAAAGCACTCCCATTTATTTTTAATGGCATTTACATCAATCGTTTTTAAATCTATCAGTTTATCAATAAATTTTGATTTACCAATAGTACCAGCAATAATAGCTAAATCAGTTGAAGGATTGGTATGCAAAACAGGGAACTGCTTACCAGAAATTAATTGCACATCGTTTGCAAAAGCATTGCCGGCTATGGTAACAACTTTTGCATCGTTATCATCAATATAAATACTTGCAGCGGAAGAAAGAGTAAACAACGAAAAACTGGAAGGTTTTTCTGAAACCAATAACGAAGTAGTTTGTGCACTTGCAACACCATAAATAAGCAGTATAAAAAATACAGCAAAAATCCGCAGCATACAATCGTTCTTTTGAACTTGTAAGTTAATGGTACATCAATCGTAAGCTGTCCTGCTGCATCATGTAAAAGATATTACAACAAAATGATCTCTTCCCATACTTTGCTAAATACGGGTATCCCGTTTTCAGTATTTGTTTTCCTGGTGGTAAGGATGCGTTCTCCGGGATAAGTTATTGCAGATGCTTCCGTTGTCGGTTCCGATAGTTTATAATCGTCAATTATATTTTGGATGATATTACCAACAGCAGAAGCATTGCTTAATTTTGAAATATCAATGGCAATAAATACCTGCGAACAGAATTCGATCCCCTTTGCAGTAGTTTGCTGTGTACTTAAACCGCCGGAAAGTATTGACGCCAGCAGGTCGAGCAATAAAGATAAACCGGCACCTTTCCAATAGCCAATGGGCAATGGCCTGCGGGAGTTTATTATATCAGCAGGGTTATTGGTGAGTATCCCGTTTGTATCGTAGCCTCCGGAAACAGCCAGTTTGGTATCATTCATTACTGCCAGTTCCATTGCACCAAAAGAGTATTGAGACATGGCCATATCCAATACTATCGCTTCATCGCCATAAGGCAAAGCAAACACCAATGGATTATTACCAAGCCTTGCATCCTTTGCTCCCCATGCAGGCATATTGGCAATAGTATTGGTCCAGCAGATAAATGCAAATCCTTTTTTTGCAGCACGCCAGCCATAAGTACCACCACGATGCCAGTGATTGGTGTTTGCCAGCGCAACACAACCAATCCCATTTACTGTTGCCAGCTGCATTGCCCTGTCTGTTGCATGGATAGCATTTAAAGGGCCGGGGCCAAAATTTCCATTCCACTGCTCCATGCCACCAAAACTATTTTGCAATACCGGCACTGCTGTTACATCAATATTGCCGGCTTTAATATACTGTATAAATTTTGCAAACCTGTTTACACCGTGGGTATAAATGCCATCAATCGAATTTGCTGTAAATATTGCTGCACATGCTGTTGCCTTGTCTGCAGTAAAACCATAACGCAACAATATGTCGCAAAAGGTTTGCTGCATTTTTTCTTTAGAGATATGTAAGACAGTATCGAATGGCATATAATTTTGTAGCTGGTATTATAATTCCCTTATCCAGATATTACGGTAGCTCACCAAATCTCCATGATCCTGTAATTCCAGCGGCTCCTTATCACCATGCTTTACATATTTAGGTATGCCCCGGTATGTTGTCGGCCCCCATATCTCTGTATTATTCTGTACTAAAACACCGTTTTGAAAAACAGTGATCCGTGCAGGAGATTTAAGCATACTATCGTTACCAAACCTTGGAGCAGTAAAGATCACATCATAAGTTTGCCACTCACCTGGTGCCCTGCAAACATTAACCAACGGAATATGCTGTTTATAAATGCTTCCCGTTTGCCCGTTTGAATAGGTTGTGTTATTATAAGAATCTAAAACCTGCAATTCGTAACGGCCCATAAAAAAAATACCACTGTTGCCGCGGCCCTGCCCTTCGCTTTTTACTACAATAGGTTCTTTCCATTCTAAATGCAATTGGCAATCGCCAAAACTTTTTTTAGTATGTATATTACCTGTTGACGGTGCAACTGTAAATAAAGTTTCTTCAGCCTGCCAGCCAAAAAGTTTACTACTCATCCCTGTCCAGTTGGCGGTATCTTTTTTGCTGCTATATAAAACTATTGCGTCCGACGGAGCATCGGCGGCAGACTTGCCCGCTGTTATTACTTTTGGTACGGGGTTCCAAATTTCTGTAGCAGCAGGGTCAATCTCTTTTGTTTGTGCACCAACGTACACACTTAATATTATCATTAAAAAGATAAAAGCAAATATTTTTTTCATACAGCAATTTTATTTTTAAGTTTTTAAAACAGGTAAGTTATTTTAAAATTGTTTCTATAGCTCCTAGTTCTTCTATTGAAAAATTAATATTTTTTAAACAGGATATAGAATCTAATAATTGTGCAGATGAACTGGCACCTACCAAAACAGAAGTCACTCTTTTATCTTTCAGCAGCCATGCCAGCGCCATTTGTGCTAATGTCTGATTACGTTCAGCAGCAATTTTATTTAACGCCTTTATTTTATTCAGCACTGCTTCGGTTATCTGTTCTGCTTTTAAAAACACGCCTTTTGTTGCTCTAGAGCCTTCGGGGATGCCATTAATATATTTATTGGTGAGCAGGCCTTGTGCCAATGGAGAAAAAGGAATACAACCTACGCCATATTGTTCTACAGTATCCAGTAACCCGCCTTCTACCCAACGCTCAAACATAGAATACTTTGGCTGGTGTATTAAACAGGGCGTACCCAATTGTTTTAATATTTCAAATGCCTGTGCTGCTTTATCAGCAGGGTAATTTGAAATGCCAATGTATAATGCTTTACCCTGGCGTACAAATAAATCTAATGTAGCCATAGTTTCTTCCAGCGGTGTATCGGGGTCGGGGCGATGAGAATAAAAAATATCTACATAATCCAGTTGCATTCTTTTTAAACTCTGGTCCATGCTGGCCACTAAATTTTTCTTACTGCCCCACTCGCCATAAGGCCCGGGCCACATTAAATAACCAGCTTTACTGCTGATGATCATCTCATCCCTGTAAGATTGAAAATCCTGCTTTACTATTTTTCCGAAATTTATTTCGGCACTGCCGGGTGGTGGACCATAATTGTTTGCTAAATCAAAATGTGTAATGCCATTATCAAATGCAGTATGCAGCGTTTTACGAAATACATTCATATCATCCACCTCGCCAAAATTTTGCCATAAGCCCAGTGATATTGCAGGAAGCTGGATACCACTTTTTCCGCAGCGGCGGTATTGCATTTGAGTGTAGCGGATTTCTGCAGCGGTATAATTCATAAACTATTCAGGTTTTTTCAACCTGGTCTTTACAGGTTTATCCCTGTCGCAATTTACTGCATCATTTTTATATTCCAACTCTGCCAACTGAATTACACTGCGTTTATCATCAAAACTTCCCTTTGCAGCGGGATTTGCTTTGCTTCTGCCGGGATGTGTGAAGTAATACACAAATGCCCTTCCGTTGTTTACCAACACATCGCAATGCCCACCAATAGCCTGGTCATCTTTCTCTTTACCAGGATTTTCTAAAATTCTGTTGGCTTGCTTTTTCCATGTCAATAAATCGACTGACGAAAACACTTCCATTCCTTTCCATGCATCGATGATCATAAAATATTTGCCTTGCCAGTAAAATGTTTTTGGTCCTTCGCCTCTTGCAGCAATGGCTTTCCCCTTATCTGTCCAGTTGTACAGATCTTTGCTATCGGCATAGTAAATACTTTTACCGTCTCTTTCATTATTATACCACATCCGCCAGAGTGTATCGTTTACTTTATAAACAGCAGCATCAATCACTTTTTCGTTCACCAGTTTTAATGTGGATTGATAATTCCAGTCTTTTAAATTCTTACTTGTTAAATGAACAATAACTCTCGGATGATTCCAGTCTTTAAAAGTTCCAGGAACATAAGTGAGGTACATATGAAAAGTACCGTTATGCTCAATTACATCCGGTGCCCAATGAGTGTATCCTGCATCAGGACGATAATTAATATTACAGGTATCAACATATTTCCACTTTATACCGTCTTTACTTTCTGCAATACCTATTCTTGTGCCATGCACCCATTGTACTGTTGAATCCTGTATAGATGCCCTGCGGTTGGTATACAACATCCACCATTTCTTTTTTTGCTTGTAATAAATAATAACAGGGTCGGCAGCTCCATGATAAACAGGATCATCGAATACCGGTTTTGCTGCAGTTGTTTTTTGTGCATTTACAGCTGCAGCAAAAAAATAAAAAATAAAAAGTAAAAAAAGCTTATTCATTAGTTTGGTGAGTATAATTTATAGCAACAGGTAAAGAGAATATTTTTTGCCGCTTTAATTTCAATTAATACTCATCTCAAATTTCTTTCCAGCACTGGTGGAAAACCCGGTGATGTAATATTGCTGTCCATTCAGCATTTCGATAGTTTGCGTAAACTTTGTGTTGTTGATAGATACCTTTTCTTTTGTGCGGATTGTGCAGTACTTGCCTGCTTTGGAAATTATCGCAGCTTTGTTCATCTTCCCATCCTTCCACCACATTTCCACTTCAAAATTTCCTCTTGCAACAAGTCCTTTTACATAGCCGTCTTTCCATGCATCGGGCAATGCCGGCAATAAATGTATTGCTGTAAGATGGCTTTGCAGTAACATTTCTGCAACACCTGCAGTACCTGCAAAATTTCCATCTATCTGGAAAGGTGGATGTGCATCAAACAAATTAGGATAGGCTCCGCCACCGCCGCCATATTGTGTACTGTTTTCTTTAGTCAACCGCAGCAGGTTTCTGAATAAAGTATACGCATGATTGCCATCTAATAATCTTGCCCACATATTTACTTTCCATGCCAGGCTCCAGCCGGTGCCATCATCTCCTCTCATCTCTAAAGTTTTTTTTGCAGCATTTGCCAATTCAGGTGTAGTAAATGGCGATATTTCTTTTGCAGGATGCAATGCATATAAATGCGAAGTGTGACGATGATGTGGATCAACATCTTCAAAATCTTTATACCATTCCTGCAAATTTCCTTTGCTGCCAATTTGAAATGGATACAATTTATTCAAACGGTTTTTTAATGTATCGCTGAAAGCTTTATCAATATTTAAGACTTTGCCTGCTGCAATAATATTGTTGAACAGGTCTCTTATAATACCCATGTCCATAGTACTTGCTACAGACATATCCGCTTTTTTAGTTCCATCATAAAAATCATTTTCAGGCGAAGTAGATGGCACTGTAACCCAGTACCCGCTGCTATCCAGCACCAACCAGTCCAATGTAAACTCGGCGGCGCCTTTCATTAATGGATAAGCAGTTTGTTGTAAAAAATTTTTATCTCCGGTAAACAAATAATGCTCCCATACATGCCTGCTCAACCAGTTAGCGCCCATTGCCCAGTTGGCCCATTTGGGATCACCTTGCCCAATATCACCTACCGGGTTACTTAATGCCCAAATATCTGAGTTGTGATTAACCACCCAGCCATGTTTAATATTATAAAACTCTTTTGCAGTTTGTTTACCTGTAACAGCAAGTGATTTCAACAGATCAAATAAAGGCTGATGCAATTCTGAAAGATTGGTACTTTCTACCGGCCAGTAATTCATTTGCACATTAATGTTGGTGGTGTAATTACTGCTCCATGGCGGCCGTATGCTTTTATTCCAGATGCCCTGCAGGTTTGCCGGGGCATTAGCTGTACGTGAAGAGGATATTAAAAGATAACGGCCATACTGAAAATACAAAGCTTCAAGGCCTGCATCTGCACTCCCATTTCTGTAAATGGCCAAACGTTCGTCGGTGGGTAATGCAGTTTTATTTTCGTTGTTTAATGTTAGTGATACCCGGTTAAAATATTTATGAAAATCGGTAAGATGCTCCTGTAACAGCATTGGGTATTTCTTCAGCAATGCTTTGGAAAGATAACTCTTTGCTAAACGATGTTCATCTTTTCCTTCCTTATCAGGACATTTATCATAACCATTAAAGCTGGTGGCGGCAGTTACATACAAAATAATTTCCGACGCATTGCTGATGTGAATACCGTTGGTATCAGTAATAATTTTTCCATCCCTGCTTACGGCTTTTGTTAATAATTCAAACCGCATTCCTCGGCAACCGGCGGTATCATCATATCTTATCAATTCTCTTTTAGGTTTATAATAACTTGGTTCAACATATGATGGTGCTTTACCTTTTAAAACCAAAACATCATTATCAGTTGCCATTGTATAACGCAATTGGCTTTTAGCAGCAACATCTATGTTGAGTACGTTGGCTTTATCTGCAGTAATTTTTATGATCATTACTTTATCAGGTGCCGATACAAACACTTCCCTTTTATAATTTACACCATCAACAGTAAATTTTGTAGTTGCAATGGCATCCTGGATATTAAGGTCTCGGTAATAAGCAGCACTCACACTATCCTTAAAAGAATGTTTAATTACCAGGTCACCCAAAGGCATAAAACTTTCGGAATACAGTCCCTGCATTTTATGTGCCAACGAATTGGCTTTTTCATAATCGCCTTTAAACAAAGCGTCACGTAAAGGTTGTAAATATTGCGGCGATGATGGGTTTACATTTTTTTGCAAAGGGCCGCCACTCCATAATGTAACTTCGTTTAACTGAATAAGTTCTTGTGCAATGCCGCCAAAAACCATCCCGCCAAAAGTACCGTTGCCAACTGGCAATGCTTCCGTCCAAACGGCTGCCGGTTTATTATACCAAAGCGACAGGTCTTTTTTTGATTGTGCAACAACTTGTGAGCAAAAAACAAACAACAACAAAAACACTATCCAGTTTTTAAACACAAGACCTGCTGTTAATGAACGGGAATAGAAAATTATTTTCTTCATATTTTATTGGAGAATATTATTCTTTATAAAAATACTATTTAATACCTGTTAAAGTTACCGGCCCCAGCAAGCCTGAAGGTTTGGGCGACCATTTAATGGTAGTAAACAAACCATCTGCTCCCCGGTTCTCCGCCAACCTTGCTGACATATTGATGTTATAGAATTTTTTCCATTGTACCCCTTTTTTATCCAGGTCAATTATGCGGTTGGCCATACCATTGGTTACAATTACCTGTAACTGGTTAACCGGCTTTAGTTGTGCAGCAGGAATTGTTACTGCATAAGAAGGCCCGATCAGCGTTGCAATTTTCTTTCCGTTTAAAATTATGGTGGCTGATTCTTTTACAGCACCTAAATCCAACAGCCATGATTTTGCTGCAACAGCAGGTTTTTTAAAACTGATACTATACTCCGCAGTGCCGGAAAATTCTTTTACACCATCTGTATTCAAAGCTGTCCATGATTGCAATTGATTTACAGTACTTGCTTTTGGTAATGTAGGGCCGCCTGATAAAAACTTCAAATTCCAGTTGCCTTCAATTGCTATTGCTTCGCCTGTTGTTTCTGTATAAGGAAATTTCGTACCTGTAAATTTGGTTGTACCGGTTTGTACAATGCAGGATTCGCCGGGAGCCAGTTTCAGAAATATATCCAATGTATTATTATCACCTTGTCTTGTTTTAGCTACACCGCTTCGCTGTTGCATCGGGTCAAACAATACTGCATGTTGTAAGGGTGTGTTTAATAATACCCAGTCGTTAAATATTTCTTTACCATCGTTGGTAATAAAATAATATTCACCGTCATTTATTTTTCTGCGGATGAATTGTAATTTTTTATCAGTTAAATATTCTTCACTTCTCACATCAGCATTTGCCAGTAAGTATCTTATTTCTTTTCCTTCCCAGAATAAACCTTTTCCGCTTGCTGCATTATTGATGCCTTCGGCACTGGTTGTTTTAAATTGCAGTTGTGCCAGCAACGCATCAAACTGCTTTTGTTTGTTTTCGATATCCCTTAAACCCGGAACCATTTTAGGAACACCATCCTGGAAAATAACAGATGCTCCCTGGTTTACCAAGGCCACTAATTTTTGCAGTGTAGGCAATGGCAAATATTTTACACCACTTAAAACAATGGTTTGATATTCTCCACCCGGTGCTTTTATTTTTCCGTTTACAAATTGTAACAACTGAATCTGTTTATCGCTTATCAGATCCCAGCTATAACCAATCTCCAGCATTTCTTCTGCAGCCTTATCAAATACTGTTCCTTCAAATCCTTCCATGCCATCGTAATGATGCAGCATACCGCCTCTTGCCGGTTGATTGTTCCTGTCGGCAAAAGGAAAATACAGCAACACATCATTGCTGGGTTTACCGGCTTGTAAAAAACTCTGGCATCTTGCGGCATAGGCATTCAAGGTGCCGAAATCTTTCCAGAAAGGGTTTTGCGGAGTAAAATGTACAGCCGCATAAAACAACCATCCGGGGAATGGTTCATTTTGCGGCGAGTAATTTGTGCCATGATAAAAAACATGATTTACACCGCCAATAAAATATTTATCCAGTATCAGTTTCACATCTCCTAAAGTAGAAAGAAAATGATCGTTCAACCAGGTAGCCGATTCGGATGAAGCCAGGGGCTTACCCATAACATGTGCTGAAGAAGTTGCAAATTTAAATCTCGTCAGGTTTGTTCCTTCTGTTTCCGGAATATCGATCGTAGCATACAGATCTAAAATATTCGCCGGCGAGCCATGACTTTGATTACGGATTAATTTTCCTTTTGTTTTGGCCCACTCATGCCAGGGCTGCGTAAATTTTTCTAATAATAGATCAGAGATGGTTTCCCTGTAATCGTACAATACTCTTTTATAACGGTCTGAGTTATCGTTGGCAAATAAAGTGGGCAGTTCATTTTTTAAATCATAGCCTCTCTTGTTTTTAAACTCATTAAAAAATTCCGGTGTCCAGTTGCTTTGTCCTCTTGCATCATCTACTTCATAACTGTCGTTAAAAAAACTACGAAGGGATGAAATATTTTTTCCTGCAAATGCTTTGTCAAATGCTGATAAATAATTCTTTAATGCCTGTCCGTTAAAATGATCAATAGCTCTGCCTTCACCACCGGGTGCTGCCCTTTCTACCATTTTGCCGTGCAGACCTTCAAATAAAGCAACCAGTTTCCATTTACCTGCAGGAGCTGTCCAGTTTAATTTTCCATTGCTCACATTACTTGTTACATCAACATTACTTCCTGTTTCATTGTAAGCCATTACTAATTGCAGTGGCAGCATCACATCAAACCGGACCTGGTCAATTGCCATTGCCTGCAAATTTTTATTAGCAGTAATGGGATTAAGTACCTGGTCTACTTTTAATGGTTTGCCATTGGCGGTGCGTACAAAACTTTCCTGCCTGTACTGAATGGTATCTTTAAGCATTTCGCCCCCATTCAATGTATATGCTTTATAGGCCACATATTTTGCCGCATCTTTATCTTCAACCCACGGCCCGCCAAAAGGCCAGCCGGTACCGGTAGCCATATCAATTCCTAATCCTAAACGTTTTCCTTCTGTTAAACTGTGCTGCAACATTTCTACCCACTTCGGCGATAAAAAATCAATGAACTTATCTTCTGTACCTTTTACGCCGTAAATAGGAGTAATTTCTAAACCACCTAATCCCACCTGCTGGTATTGCTGCATTGCCCATGTCAGGTTTTGTTTGTCTACTGCACTACCTTCCCACCACCACCTTGTCCATGGTTTTGTTTGTTGGGTAATGGCAGGCCATTTTATTTGTGCATTTACATTTACAAAAAATAATACGGCACAAAAAAGGGAAATATTTTTTTTCATTTTGAAACGGGCTTTAGTAACATTATTCAACATCCTTGTGTCTCTCACTTTAACTTTTAAATCTTTATTCAACTTTAACTATGTTTTGCTATTCACATTACGCCCCTACAGGGCTTATCGATTTTTTTATTTGTATTACCCGGAGTTTCACTCCGGGCTATTATTATTACGCCCCTTCGGGGCAAAACTTTTAACTTGCGAAGCCTTTATATTCATCTAACATCTAACATCTAACATCTAACATCTAACATCTAACATCTAACATCTAACATCTAACATCTAACATCTAACATCTAACATCTAACATCTAACATCTAACATCTAACATCTAACATCTAACATCTAACTCTTCTTCACTTCCACCGCATACACATTTGTTTCTCCTTCAAAATTAGCACGGAAGATAATCCACTTTTCATCAGGACTGAAATGTACGTTTGGTTCTAAACTGTATTTATGATTTTTCATATTCACTAATCTTTCAGAGATAAATTTATTTCCCGACGGTGTAAACAGATAAACCCACATACCATCTTTTGCCCTTGCCACCTGGCCGGGGTCGCCGCCATCACCACAAAACAGTTTATTATCTTTTGTACTGTTGAAATGAATACTCCATTCATCCCTTTGCAATTCGTATTTTGTTTTTTCTCCTGTGGCAAGATGATGCCCTTCAATAAAAAATGTAGTACTTCTTGGTTGCTGCAGATCGTACCAGATAATTTTTCCATCATCACTGCTCCATTCATGCCCCGCAATCTCCATATCCATTATCCTTTTGTGAATCTGTGTGATCTTTTTGGTAATTACATCAATCGTCCAGATACGGTTTACTTTATGCCATGGCCCTTCGTGGCAAAACATCATCAGGTTGGGATCGGCCGTCGAAAACTGTACATGATTCAACCAGGCTGTATCGGTATGCAGTTTATTAAGTTGCTTCTTTTTTATGTCAATGGTGAATAAAGTACGGGGCAGCTTTGCTTCGTAAATAATATTAAAGTAGCTGGACTTGCCCGGGTATTTTTTAAACAACTCTTTTTCTTCATCGCTGCTTTTTGCGCCACCCAGCAATGTACCATCAGCATTAACAGCAGTTATACTGGCTTTAAAATCATCCGGAAAAACATATACCAGTGTTTCTTTTTTTGTTTTTATATCTACACAAAAAACACTGTCTTTTACCTGGAAAAATATTTGATTGGTTTTAGCAGAAACAATTTCGCCATTCATTGCAGTTTTATGATTGGTGAGTTGTTCAATTGCCAGTGTTTTTAAATCCACCATATAAATCTGCCGGTTCCTGGCACTGGTGTTACTGATCTCTACTTTGGCGGCCTGCTCTTCCTGTTTTTGTGGAGCCGTGTTATAGAAAACCATTTTGTTACCTACAAAGGGATTGTTGTGGAAATAGAAACTGTAATTGCTGCCTTCCTTCCTGGTCAGCCTTACTATTTTGTGGTGAGTATCTTTATCGATCCATTCATCGGGCATTTTTTTGCCGCCTGTTTCTAAAACCTCCTGAGCATTTACATGAATGCTTAGGGTTGCAAAAAGCAATCCTGCTACTAAAAATTTCATTGTTACTGTTTTTGAATGATTAACAATCGTTATTAAGGAGGTGAAGAATAGCAACACAACTTATTTTATTAACCCTTTCCAGCCATCCTGTAGTTACATGTTTAATCATTAACCATTTCGGCTCCTTTCAGCTCAGCCGGCAACAGGGGCCAGTCTTTACCGGGCTTGTGAGCGGAATTCATCATCGCATCCAGTTTTTTAACCACAGCAGGAAATTTACCGGCTACATTATTTTTTTCTGAAGGATCCGCAGCTAGGTCATACAATTCCGCAACAATTTTATCCGCTTTATTTACATTCAGTTTAATGTACTTCCAGTTTTTCCAGCGTATGGCCTGACGTCCATTATTTTCATGAAATTCCCAATACAAATAATCATGCTGTACCTGCTTACCTTTTTTTAAAAGGGTAGGTAAAATAGAAATGCCATCAATGTTTTTTGTAAGCGGTATACCGGCAATGTTTTGAAAAGTAGGATACATATCCCATAAAGCCAACCATTGATCTGTTACCCCCGGTTGTATCTTTCCTTTCCAGTATGCAATAAACGGAACCCTGATACCGCCTTCGTAAAGATCTCTTTTTATGCCGCGGTAAATGCCGGTATTATTAAAAAATTCCGGGTCGCCGCCATTTTCTTTGTGTGGGCCATTATCGCTTGTAAAAATCACCAGTGTATTTTCTAATAAATTTTTATCCGCCAGTGTTTTAATAATTTCTCCCACATACATATCCAGCCGTGCAACCATTGCAGCATATTGTGCATGAGGCAGGGCTTCTGGCTTTATATTATGCTCTCTCGTTTTTAATTTATTGCCTGTTAAAGCTGTTTCATTAAATTTTGCTGTGTAATACTTATACAAACTGTCGTGTGGCCCAATAACATCGCCATGTGGTAAGGTATAAGGCAGGTACATAAAAAATGGTTTGCTGCCTGCATGTTTAATATAGTCTATTGCATTTTGCTGAATAAGCGATGCAGAATAAACAGAGTCATAGGTTTTATTAATTGACAAATCAACTTTTGTATGATTGTTCCATAAATACGGCGGATAATAATCATGTGCCAGGCTTTGGCAATTGTAGCCATAAAAAATATCGAAGCCTTTTTTGTTTGGGTCGCCACTGTTTTGATTAAAACCCAGCCCCCATTTACCAAATGCAGCGGTGGCATAACCACTTTGCTGTAACAAATTTGCCAATGTAATTACAGAATCGGGCAACGGTGTTTGCCCCTCCGGAGCAAATGGTTTATTGCCACGAATAACCGTATGACCTGTGTGCAGGCCGGTAAAAAAACTGCAGCGTGCCGGGCCGCATACTGTAGAGGAAGAATAAAACTGTGTAAACTTTATACCTTGTTTTGCCAGTTTATCAATATTAGGCGTTTCAATTTTTTGCTGGCCATAACAACCAATATCTGCATAGCCCAGATCATCTGCAAAAATAAAAATAATATTGGGTTGCTTTTTTACAGCAGGCCGCTGTGCAACAACTGCATTAGCAAAACAAAAAAACAAAATTGCTGTTGCCGTAATTTCTTTTTTAAAGCAATTAACCATCTGTAAATATTTTAATACACTTTATTCAATAGTGATCTTTACCAGCCCTGCCTCATGCTTGCGAATGTAAGGCATAATAACGCCTTTGTGCGGAACCACCTGCAGCTTCTGTAATAAATACTCATTCCTGTCATGTACCCTTACATCGGTATAAATAAGCTGACCGGTAGCATCAGCATTTACCAGCAGCAAGCCATTTACTTTATTATAAAACCGCTGGCCTACCAGCATGTATTCCATATTATTAAAACCAAACCTGGTAAACTGCCCCGGCCTGATGGTGTAAGCGTTTTTAGTATTAGATACATGCCGTTCATTTACGATCTTAAAATCTTTATCGAGTAAGGAAAACCGGACACCAACATCACCATAGTCTATATAAGAAGACCGGTATGGATCTTTTCTTGCAGGTAGAGGTGAAGTGCTGTAATTGTTACTGGAATCGGGTATTATATAATCCCTGTACAAGGAAATATTTTCATCTGCAGGATAGGTCCGCTGCCAAAAGCCGGCCGCTATCCTTACCCATTTACCCGACTGCTTAACCAATAAAAAATTGGTGTTCGTATTTTTTTCGAATTGTGATCTTAAAATTGAAAAAGGCACTTCCTCCACCAGTATTTTATTTAAGCGGCTTACAAATACAAAACGCTTTAAGGAAGTAGCATCCGGCGGTGCCAGTAATGAAGTTAGGGTAATGGCAGAATCTGAATTACTAAGCCCGATTGTTGATTGGCTGTATAAATAGCCCGAGCTGTAAAAAGTATTTCTTATGGTATAACCGGTGGCTAGATTTACTTTCATTATTTCCAGTGCCGTACTGCTGCGTAAAGTTTTTAACACCAGCAGGTATTTTCCCAATACTAATATCTCCTGCTCCAGTTTTTCTTCGTCCTGTTTAAAATCATACGCCACTTTATGGCTGAAGTTGATATTTAAAAGACTATCGGCCTGTACAATTACCAGTGTTCTTTTTTCAATATTATCAAGAGCGGTATGGTACACCATGTACAATAGATTTTCCTTTACTATCAATTGAAAGCCCAGTTTGATATTTTGCGATTGCGTACGCAACAGTTTTTCAAATGCTGCCGACATATCTGTAACATTCCCTTTGGCATCAATTTTCCAGAAAAAATATTTTGATGTGTAAGGCGGACGGATGCAGAGAAAATAAAAATCAGCAAAGGGAGTTATCCGCACTTCCGATCTTTCTTCAAATTTAAATGGGATGCTGATCTTTTGCTTAAATGCAAGCGCATCATCGAATATATAAATTACAGGATCCTCAGTATTTGTAAAACTCAGTAAATGATGGGTGCCTCCAATATTGGCCGCCATTTCAATCTTATCAGCACTGTTTACAAAAGTATTTTGCCGGGTATAATCCAGCTTAATGGTATTTTGTGCGTACCCTTTTACTGCACAAAGGCTTAGTAAAAAAAACAGGCATTTCAGTAATTTCATATAGCAGCCCTTTGCAGTTTCAATCTTTAACGTAACAGCATTTAGTAATCACAAGATATTATTATTAAAGCAGCATCGTATTAATAGTACCTGTTAAATTATTTTTCATTTCCCACCGCTTCATATACTTCCACTTCTATAATACTTAATGTGCCTTTTGCATTGGCATCATTTCTTGCAACACCATCATCCAGTTTTTTACCATTCACTTCCACACCTGCATCTGTGGCTTTGCTTTGCGACACGTCAGCTAATTGAATACGCAGTTTTTTCCCCTGCTGTGCTGTACATTTTATAGTGTAATAACCCAGCGATGTTTGTGTACTGCCTTTAAACAATTCTTTACCATCGATGGTAATCAGTAAAGGATAAATTCTTGAACGGAAATTATTCAGCTTTAAAGTTATCTCACTTACTGTAGCAGTTTTTTCCAGGTCGTACTCAACCCATGCCGTATTTAATTTACCATCATTCACCCATTCGCTTAATTCATTATCGTCGTAGCTGGCAAAAGCACTGTCGGCATGTGCGCCTGCTGTAGCATTTATAATGGCAACAGGTTTGCGCAACATAGTGTAAGACGGCGTTGCTGGTGTTGGCCCTCTTTTTAAAACCGAGGGTAAACCTGCAGCTGGTAATATTTTCGATAACCCATTTTCTGTTACAAATGACTGTGAATATAAAAATACTTCAGCGCTTTTTAATCCATCAGCTTTTGCTGTAATGGTTACCTTGCCTGCTGTATTTGTAAACCGGATCAAAAAACGGTTCACTCCACCTTCTACCGGAAAACTTTTTTCTAAAACATAATTGCCCGGCCCCATGGCCATACCACCACGCCATTCCGCAGGGCCATCAAGTGTATAATTGATCATGTTTAATGCAGTAGGGCAACGATTGCCTTTGGCATCAATTACTTCCACTTCTATTAAAGCAAGGTCGTGGCCATTAGCAGTAAAATCAACAGGTCGTTTAATATTGGTTAAGCGTAAAGCCACCGGCGCCCCAACGGTAATTAACTGATCGGCACAAATAACTTTATTATTTGCTGTGTAACCTTTAGCGCTGATGCTGCCGGGCTTCCACTCAATATTTTTAAACGTAAATAAAAAGCCATCGCTCTTTGTACCAAAACCCTGCGATACACCATTCACTTTTAATTCCACTTTTTCGGCAGTGGAAATAACATAGATATCTTTTTTTACTCCCGGTGCATAATTCCAATGCCCTACAATATGAATATGCTGCCTTTCAGGGTTTACCCATCCATCCCACATTACTTCGTGGGCATAAAAATTTTCTTTCTTTATCCTTAATGCATCCACTTCGCCGCTTCTGCGGTAATTCTCTTCGCCGCGGTGATGCGTATTGGTTTCGCTCCATACAATATTTACACCACCGGCACTTACTCTTTTCCCGGTACCCGGCCTTTCGTTCCAGAATTCGAACCAGCGTTTTACATTTTCCACTGCATGGCTTTCCATATTGCGGTTGTAAGCTGCAGCAGGTTGCCCGTTATGCAATGGCCCTGCACCATCTTTATGGTATGGAGGAGTAAACTCATCCCAATATTTTCTCGACCCTTCGTCACGGCTATATTCCATAGCCCACATTGGAATGTTAGCGCTTTTGTTGGTGTACAACATTTCGCCGCCATACTCTGCAACCTTACTATCCAGCATTTCCCTGCTGCCAATGGCACGGCCACCATTGGCATCGTATCCATTGCGGATGTCTTTCATCTCCTGCATATGTTTTTCGCTGATGCTTTCGTTACCACACTCGTAAAAAATAATGCTGGGATTATTGCGGTTGTAAATGATGGCATCTCTCATTACAGCTTTACGCTGTTCCCATCTCACACCTTCCACATCTTTTTCTGCATCGCCTGCCTGCATAGCCTGCAATAAACCTACACGGTCGCAGCTTTCAATATCCTGTTTCCATGGGGTAATATGCATCCATCTCACTAAATTGCCGCCGCTTTCCACCATCAATCCATTGCTGTAATCACTTAACCATGGCGGCACACTTAAGCCAATTGCCGGCCATTCGTTACTTGTTCTTTGTGCATAGCCATGCACCATTATTACACGGTCGTTTAAATAAATCATACCATCTTTAAATTCCGTTTTTCTAAAACCCGTTGTGGTGCTTACCACATCAACAACTTTATTATTAATGAGTAAATTGGTTTGCACATTGTATAAATAACCATAACCCCAGCTCCAGAAATTTAACCCGGTAACAGGCGCAGCAGCTTTTACCATTTGTATCTGTCCCGGTGCAATGGTTACTTTGTCGCCGGTAAATATTTTTACCAGCCTGCCGTCTTTGTCTGTTATGCTTACCTGGTAAGTAACATCTTGTGTGGCATTGCTTTCGTTTTTTATTTCGCTTTCGGTGTGTATCGTGGCCGATCTTGCTTTAATGTTATAATTATCGGCATACACATACACACCTGTTGTTTTAAGGTTGCTGTAGATGGGTAAGGTTTGATAAATTTTTGGCGTAACGTGCAGGTAAACATTTTTACTGATGCCGCCATAGTTGGCATTAAAATTTTTATCCTCCCATTGGTATTTAGTATTGGTAGCTTTTTCCCTGTAATCCCAGCTGTTATCAATGCGTACTGCAATTATGTTTTCTGTGCTGCCAAAATTTACTGCTTCAGTAATATCAAAACCAAAAGCCATTACACCATTTTCGTGGTTGCCAATAAATTTTCCGTTTACATAAAAATCTCCTGCCTGCCTTATGCCTTCAAATTCCACAAAAACTTTTTGTCCCTGTGCTGTTGCAGGAATGTTGAAATGCTTGCGGTACCAGGCAATGCCGGTGCGTAGGTTTACAATATCTTTTTTAAATGCATCGTCTTCGTTCCAGGCGTATGGGAGGGTTACGTTTTTCCAGCCGGCATCGTTGTAATTGTTGTTGATGGCGGTGGAGTCATCGCCGATTAATACTTTCCAGTTGCTGTTGAAATTATATTTCTGCCGCTGAGCATTTGCTAATTGAAGAAAAGAGACCAGGGAAAAAAGTATATAAAAACGTTTGATCATTATAATATTTTGAAAACTTCTTTAAACTTAGAGTTTTTTGATACTTAAAAAAATATTGGACAAAAAGGTACTAAGGCTCAAAGGAAAACTTCGTTTTTATTCACTTCGTGAATTGTTTTGCCGGTAAGGCGGTAAGTCGATTTTAAAATCATACCGTCTTCCCTTCTTCCCGGCTAGTTTTTTTTGTTGCGTAGCAGTAACCTTAATGCCCTGGCGCTATTGTGGCAAAAACTTTGCTGCGAAGCAGCATATCTTTTAAATCCACTTCGTGAATTGTTTTGCCGGTAAGGCGGTAAGTCGATTTTAAAATCATACCGTCTTCCCTTCTTCCCGGCTAGTTTTTTTGTTGCGTAGCAATAACCTTAGTGCCCTGGCGCTATAGTGGCAAAAACTTTGCTGCGAAGCAGCATATCTTTTAAATCCACTTCGTGAATTGTTTTGCCGGTAAGGCGGTAAGTCGATTTTAAAATCATACCGTCTTCCCTTCTTCCCGGCTAGTTTTTTTCGTTGCGTAGCATTAACCTTAGTGCCCTGGCGCTATTGTGGCAAATCCCTTGCTGCGTAGCAGCATACTTTTTTAATCCGCTACGTGAATTTTTATTGCCACTGAGGCACTGAATACACAGAATAAAACATTCTTTCTTTCAGTGCTTCTGTGTTTCAGTGGCAAATCCCTTGCAGCGTAGCAGCAACCTCCTATCGCTTAATCTTATACACCTCACTCCCTGCCAACAAAAAACACCCCAATCCAAAATCCTCAAAATCCGGTTCCCTGTCGTAAGTAACGGGTTGCGATTCTTTGGGTTCTTTACCTGTGCCCTGCACCCATCCTAAAAATCCGTTTGTATGTACACTTTCTTTTGCCATTGCATTCCAAGCTTTGGTAACAATGGGCAGGTAAGTTTTTTTATTCAGTATTTTATTGTTGATGCCCCAGGCCATACCATAAACAAATAAACTGGTGCCCGTTAATTCTTTACCACCAAAATTGGTACTGTCGTGCAGGCTGGCATTCCAGTAACCATCAGTACGCTGAATAGGAATTAATGCCGCCATCATCGCTTTATAATCAGCTAAATATTCTGCACGGTGGGCTTCGTTTTTAGGAATGGTATTTAATATGCGTACCAATGCCGCCACCACCCAGCCATTGCCACGGCTCCAGTAACAATCTTCGCCATTGGGTTCTTTGTAGGGTGGATCAAAATCTTTATCCCGCCACCACAAACCTTCGGCGGCATTGTACAAACCCTTATCGCCATGTTTGTATTTGGTGTAGGCATACATTTCATACATGCGGTGAAAATAATTCGTGTCTTTATACATTACCCCAAGCTTCGCAAATACCGGCATGGCCATTTGTATGGCATCCACCCAATGCCAGTCGTCTATCTTTTGGCTGGCCATCATTTTATCAATCGATGCTTTAATACTGTCAATCCGTTCTGGTTTTTTATCGATCAAATACAGGTCGATATAAGTTTGGCCGCAGGCCTGGTTATCGCCGTTACGGGTTTTGGTGCCGTCACGTAAATTCCATTGGTGTTTGGTGCCCCAGTCCACGGCATAATCGTAATAGGTTTTCTTTTTATCTACACTGTATAATGCCATCAGGCCTTCGTAGTACACGGCCCTTGTCCATATATGGCTGGGCCAGGTGCGGCTGCGGCTGGGTACATAAATAGGTTTGCCCGGGTCGGGCCACTTATCCATAAAATATTTATTGGCCAGTGTAATGGTTTGAAGAACTTGTTTTTTAGCGGCCAGTTTTTGTGCGGTGCTGCTTTGTACAACTACTAAACAGGCGCCAATAAGCAGGGAGGCTTTTATCAATTTCATATATGCAAGTTAAGGTGCTAATTATTATGCAGTTTAGGACGATTTTGGGGGATGATTGTCATGGAGTATCCTGTATGGGGAGGTTAATTTTTTGTTTATGAGCTTTTGTGCTTTGATGGGACTTCTGTGGCGACGCTCCGTTCAATGATATATTATTGAGGAGCTTTTATGGAAGCGTAGAATAAAGCCCGACAGATTAAATATTTTATTAAATTGCATTGACGCTATAAACAATACAAAATGTATAACATTAAATGATTGAAAATCAAGAGGCGCAAAAAAATGAAGTAGCGTCTTATAGCATCAATACACATGTTATAGGCAATGGACTACAACCTTACTTTAACAACAAATAAATACCAAAAATTAACTAATGAGTAAAATTTACAATTATTGTGCATTCTATGTAAGCGAACCATTTAGTGAGTCATCGCTTGGAGCACATGCGACCAAAGATTTTTGTTATTACAGCATGTTGAAAGCATGGAAAGGTGCTGACACTTCTTTTCCATTTAATAATGCTCACGACACAACGTATAACGTTCGTGATAATAGTGATTGGGAAACTACTTTAAAGCCAAGGCTTAAAGAGCGACTTAGAAATTCTGAAAACATTGTATTCTTTTTGAGTGATAATACTTTGAACTCAAGGGCAGTAAGAGAAGAAATTGACTATGGTATTAATACTTTAAAATTACCAGTAATTGTAATTTATCCGGATTTAAAGACAACAGAAGATTTATTAAACGACGATAAAAAAAGTTTAAACAATACTGTAAGAGCTTTATGGGGCAAACTGCCAATATTCAAAGATTCTAAATCAAAAGTACCTATACTTCATGTTCCAATGAATAAGGAAACTATTAGGAAGGCTTTAAATAATGTCAGCTTCAGAGCTGATTCTGGAAAAGAACCAAACGACTATTTTTATAACAATTGAGTTTATGAAAGTTAAATTTTTAAACAAAAATGTCAGAGCAAAATTCTGGATTTATTTTTCAGTAATTTCCGGAGTTTTATCGTTCATACTTCTTTTTAATCTTGTGCCAGAGGAATACAAAGATTGTTTGAGATATTTTGGATTTTTTATGTTCGGTTTATTAATTATAATTTATCTAATTATATGGTTCAGAGCAAACAACTTAACAGATATTAATATAGATATAGATGGGAGTAATGTAAATATTAAATGTGGAGATTTGTTTTCAGAAAATGGATTAAAGACTATTCCTTTTAACGAATATTTTGACACAATAGTAGATGATAAAATCATATCAAGTAAATCACTTAATGGTATTTTTATCCAGCGTTTCTTTGAAAATAAGATAAATGAGCTTGACAATTTTATCATTGCAAATTCGGACAATTCTGACATAATTGAGAGTAGTATCACAAGAAGACAAGGTGGAAAAACCATTAAGTTCAAGCTCAGTACAATTTTCGTTTATGATGATTTCCTAATTACAGCGTTTACTAAGTTTGATGATTTTAATAGAGCTACACTTACAATGCCTGAATACATCGAGTTTTTAATCAATTTTTGGGATAGGGTTAACCGTGTTTATGCTCAAAAAAGCGTTTCTGTTCCGATTTTTGGTTCGGGGATTACCCGAATCAAAGAACATAAAAATATTGGTGAGGAAGATTTATTAAAGATTATGCTTTGGACATTTAGGTTAAGTGAAATGAAATTTAAATATCCTGCTAAACTAACTATCGTAATTCATAAAGACAGTATGAACAAAATCAACTTGTTTAATCTTAAATCTATTGAATTCGGGGTTTAATGACATGTGTTAAGATTCCGACACCACTGCCTATAACATTGGGTTTTATGCAAGTTGGGCATGACCTTGTAACATCAGCTATTTACAAATCCCAACCTGCATAAAGCCCTGCTCGTTAGCGGCAATTCTGCGTTACCTTAAACTAAATTCAAAATGAGACTGATATCGCAATTACTTCTGATGACCGCTGCAATTATTTTTAATAGTTGTAGAGGAGGACAAGACAAAGAATTTGCAAAGATTCAGTATGCATCGTTCGATGTAAATTCACATATAACCCCTCAAAAGGACACACCATTCATTTCTCTATATGCTGAGATTGAATCTAATGGTCTAATTCATATTAACGATGACGATAAGTACTTCAATCAGCATAACTATGTAATCGTTAAATTATCTACTACTCAACTTGATAGCCTTAAAGCAATATTTAATAGCGACCACAAATTAAACCAGCACTTGAAAGAATATCAATTTAGAAGCGGAGAAGAATTTTTTGCAGGTAGCTATGACTTTTATGTTGTTACATATAAAAATGGTATTCAGGATACAGTTTGTACAATTAGACCGTTCATGGATAGCGCATTAGACAAAGCTCATGTCATGCTATTGGAAAATATATATTTTAGCAATACACGACAGAAAACCCTTGATTCAGTAAAACCAACATCAGCGTTTATCAAATCATTGTCTAATGCATTTATCTCAAATAAATTATTACCACCGTTTAAAAGTCCCCCTCCATTTCGATTGGAAGATAATCCCCAGTTGAGAAAGTGAACTACCGCTCCGCCGCCGCAAGTGTTCCCCAACTCAGTATGCCCCGGTCTGGTCTCCGACCAACGGGCAGCATGGCCCTCCGTTGCATTTACAAAAAACATTACTGCCCAACAACATTTTATAACTTCAGCTTTTAGTTATAAATTTAGCTTCCTGCATGGATGACGTTGGCAGGCAGGATTTTCGGGTACAAAATTCATCCGGCAACCCGTTACTACTTAATATGAATTTGAGTTGCAAAAAATGCAAAAAAATAATAATTACACCATGTGGTATATAGTTTTATTTATAGCAAGCCTGCTTTATCGCCGCCGCAGGTATTCCCCAGCTCAGCAAGCCCCCGTCTGGTCTCCGACCAACGGGCAGCATAAGCCCAATGTTGCATTAACAAAAAACATTTGTAATAAGTGTCTTTATTGTAACAGCCTTCAAGTGTAATGCCGTTGGTCAAAGACCAGACGGCGGCGCTTACAGATTGTTACTTTTCCACCAACAACATTTTTTAACATCAGCTTTTAGTTATAAATTTAGCTTCCTGCATGGGTGACGTTGGCAGGCAGGTGTTTCGGGTACAAAACTCATCCGGCAACCCGTTACTATTTACTGTAAATTTGAGTTTGAGGAAAGCGCAAAAAAAATAATAGTTACACCATGCGGTATATAGTTTTATTTATAGCAAGCCTGCTTTGTAAATATTCATTTGCACAGCATTGCCCTTTCGCCGCCGCTGGTATTCCCCAACTCAGCAAGCCCCCGTCTGGTCTCCGACCAACGGGCAGCATAAGCCCACTACTCCATTAACAAAAAGCTATTTGCAATAAATGTTACAGCCATTAAGTGTAACGCCGTTGGTCGGAGACCAGACGTCGGCGTTTACGGATTGTTACTTTTCCGCTCTGCAACATTTTATAACTTCAGCTTTTAGTTATACATTTAGTTTTCCTGCATAGGTGCCACTGGCATGCAGGAGTTTCGGGTACAAAATTCATCCGGCAACCCGTTACTATTTACTGTAAATCTGCGTTGGAAGAATGCGCAAAAAAAAAATAATAACACCATGCGGTATATCGTTTTATTTATAGCAAGCCTGCTTTGTAAAAATTCATTTGCACAGCATTGCCCTTTTGATGGCGCTCATTTAATTGCTGTTAAAGCAGTTGGAAAAAACGGGAAAATGATGAAAAGCGGAAACCCTGTTTTTTATTTAAAAGAAGTGGATAATGCAATGGCCGACTCCTGCACATCATCTCCCGGACTTATAAAAAAACAAATCTTAACTGCTGTACAATTTAAAACAGATTGCAATAAACGTTATGACAGAAACGGGTACAATGCAACCTTAAAAGACCGGTTAACTAAGGCCGGAGTTTTTGCAAATGCTAACGGGATGATAAATATTAACCAGGGCGAATGCACCTGTACATTGATCGGTAAAAGCGAAACCGTTTATACCAATTATATTTATCAGCCACGAAAATTTGTAATTGCGTACACTATGAATGGAAAAGAAATAACTGTGCCGGTACCGGCCGGATCAATATTTTCTTTATGTACCAACAACGATCTACAAAATTTTGAACCGGTAACGATACAATTGTAAGCATTTTTGCTGCTACATCTATCACCCCTACTCCGCCGTTGGTTAAAAAAGTTGGGCATTAATTCTTAACTTCAACTACACAAAAAATGCATCAGCGGCGGCTGGCGAAATCTTACTACAATAACTTTTAAAGTAACAGCTGAATGACAAGAAATTCATTTATAGCAAACCGGCTACGGGAAGTATTGCTCAATGGAAAATGGATTGCCAACACCAATTTTAAAGAACAGCTATTAAGTGTAAGCTGGGAACAGGCTATTAAAAAAGTCGGCAGCTTAAATACCATTGCTTTACTTTCTTTTCATATCAACTACTATGTAAAAGGAATGCTGCAGGTGTTTAATGGCGGGCAGCTTGAAATAAGAGACAAATACAGTTTTGACCTTCCGGAAATAAAGTGTGCAGCAGACTGGAATGCGTTGGTCAACGATTTTGTTACTACCGCTGAAATGTTTGCCAACAAAGTTGAACAAATGACCGACAGTATGTTTGACCAGGTATTTGTTGACGAAAAATACGGCAGCTATTTGCGGAATATTGAAGGCGTTATTGAACACAGCTATTATCATTTAGGGCAGGTTTCGTTACTAAGAAAACTGATCACACAGGAATAAAATATGCTGACTATAAAGTTAAAGGGCAGGCATTGGTTTATCATAACAAAAAACCATTTGACATTATAACAATTGTATTCTCCGACAGCAAAGAATTAAAATTGTATTTCGACATCTACAATTATTTTGGCAGATTTTAATTGCCTGTATTACTTAACAAATATTGCATTTACACCCACATTGGTAGTGCCATCGGTAATATTTACGGGGAAGCCGTTTTTCCAAACTATTGCTGTTGTATTACCCGAGCCATTAGATTCGGCACCTGCTACATACACATCAGTACCCAATACAAATACCCCTGTAGCACTGGCAGCAAAATTACCATTGGTTAAGTTGGTGGCCACACCGTTTTTCCAAAGCCTGGCGCCTGTAATAAACCCGGTGGGGTTTGTCTCATAACCAGCTACATATACATCGGTACCCGATACAAATACTGAAAAGGCTTTTGCATCTCTTGTTCCGTTGGTAAGGCTGGTAGCCACGCCATTTTTCCATACTTTGGCCACATTTTTTGATCCGTTATATTCCCAACCGGCCACATACACATCGGTACCCGATACAAATATTGATGTAAAATCGCCTACAGTATTTAACGTAAATATACTGCTGCCATTTTTCCAAACCCTGGCAAAATAATTTTCCATTCCTGCAACGTAAACATCCGAACCGGATACAAATACTGCGCTGGCTATTGCCGGGTTAACGGCCAGGTTTAAATTGGTAGCTATTCCGTTTTTCCACACTTTGGCAAAAGCACCATCCGTACCGGCAACATATACGTCGGTACCCGATACAAATACCGATTTTACAGATGCATTAGTAGTTCCGTTAGTTAATGTGGTGGGCACGCCGTTTTTCCAAACTTTTGATGTTGTAAATCCGGTATTTAAATCCTGCTCCGTAGTAGTAGTATACACATCAGTACCTGATACATAAACACTGGTAGCCCGTCCGTTTTTTGAAGCATCTGTTAAATTGGTGGCAGTACCATTTTTCCAAACCTTGGCAACATTATTAACGGTGGTGGTGTTCAATGGCCCAAACCCGGCAAGATAAATATCAACAGTTGGTGCTGCCGTACAGGCAGTGATGGTTCCGATATTTACTGCGGCTGTAGATGCCGTGCCTGTTATTACTGCAGTTTGCTGCCCTGTGGAATTATCGACCCCGATGCAACTGTAATTCAAACTGCTGCCGGTACAATTTAATATGGTAAAAGAAAAATCGCCGCTGGCATTGGTATGGGCAAAACCACTGTTGCCACCAGAGCCATACATGCTGATATAGCCATTGGTAACCGGTGCTGCACTGCAGTTTACTATTTTGCCGGTAAAATTAATGTACTGCGAAGTTGGTAAGCCAACATTCACATTACCCAAACTGGTGTTGTTTGCAAAAGGGCCAATATTCTGGCTGTACACCACCGATGCACATGCTCCTGCTATCACTTCCAAAACCAGTGGTTCATTTTTTGGTACCAGCCCCGACACAAAACCTGCACTGTTGGTAATACCATAGCCATAAGCCGAACTTGATACTACTTTTATTCTTGTGCTTGTGCCCACCAACGGTGTATTGGTTGCTGCATTGATCAGTGTATAATCCAGTACAATAAAATTGCTGTTGGCTATATCGCAATTCCAGAAAGAAAATTTATTTACCTGTGCAGTATAGGTGCTGCCTGATTTTGTTGCCGTGCCTTCTTCTTTCCAGCGGGCACTGGCATTATCGAAATGCCAGAGTGCAATTGATGCCGGTGCAGCGGCAGCTATTGCAGCAGGTACAGGAAAATTAATGGCTGCAGTTTTACCGCTGGCAATACTAAGTGTATTTCCACTGGCATCTTCAATTTCGGCTCCTACCATGCCATAGGTTTGCAGTATACTTTCTCCGCCATTAGTGCCAACACCTCTCAGGTCTCCGGGAACGATATAGGGTAAATTATTTGCTGTAGGATCTATCCAACGGCTATACACATTAACGGTGCCGCTATAAGCTGCACCGGCGTTAGTAACAAAAGCATTTGCAGGAAAATTTATTACTGCACCACCATTGGAGTTAATTGTACCGCCACTTGCACCATTTACAGTACCTGATAACAGTTTTTGCATCAGTTGAATTTTTACCTGGTGATCTTTGCCGGCACTGGTTTTAAAACTGCGTACGCCTTTAAAATAACCGGGCTTTGTTACCGTAACACTTCCATTGTTTTTAGAGAGTGAAATATTTACCAGGCTGAACATGCCGATAGCATTGGTAACTGCTGTTGCTGTACCGCTTGTAACTACTGCTCCTGCAACAGGTGCATTGCTTTCATCCAGTACAATACCGGATACATTGGCAAAAAACTGTGTAACATCATCAACCGGCACTACTACAATGGGGTCCGGCGTTACGGGAATAACATCATTAGGTTTGCAGCCTGTTATAAAAACTACTACTGAGGCAATAAATGCTGCTGATTGAAAATATTTTCTCATCAGGTAAAATTTAATTTGTACGGTTTTGTAAAATAAATATACTGATTTTTAATTTATTACCGCCGCAGGTTTGCCTCAATTAATATTACATCCCGTCTTGTCTCCCACCAAAGGACAGCATAAACATGGTATTTCATTAATAAAAAGTATTCGCACTAAATATTTACACAATTATTTGCAGGAAAAGCAAAAGCACAATACGTTCCTATGGAACGTAAATACAATTTCATACGTATTGGGCTACCCATAAAATGTTCCTACGGAACAAGGGCAATTACAAAACGACAAATTGATATGAATTGTGTGAGGTTTTCATTTTGTTCCAGCGGAACAACTTATGGCAAGAAAAATTTAGTAGAGAGGTGACGACGTTCCGGAGAAACACCTTGTGCTTTCATCAAGAGCTTTCAATAACACAATTCGTTCCTATGGAACGTAAATACAATACCAACCATTTTGGGCTACCCACAAAATGTAGCCTACGAAACAAGGGCAATTACAAAACGACAAATTGATATGAATTGTGTGAGGTTTTCATTTTGTTCCAGCGGAACAACTTATGGCAAGAAAAATTTAGTAGAGAGGTGACGACGTTCCGGAGAAACACCTTGT
>JAGOAX010000004.1:0-212437 GCA_017983695.1 Ferruginibacter sp. | reverse complement strand
ATGGAACGTAAATACAATACCAACCATTTTGGGCTACCCACAAAATGTAGCCTACGAAACAAGGGCAATTACAAAACGACAAATTGATATGAATTGTGTGAGGTTTTCATTTTGTTCCAGCGGAACATTTTGTGGGTAGCAACATTTTAGCAGAGAGAGGCGGCGGCGTTCCGGAGGAACGCTTTGTGCTTATTCAGATTCTTTAAAAATATATTGTTCATCGTATTCGATTTCAAACACCTTTAAAAATTGTTTGTACTCATCTAAAAATGTTTCCTTCTTATGATGTACTTCCTGATTTTGAATATACCGTATAACATCGGGCACGTGGCTTTTAGAATAAGAGAATGCACCATATCCTTCCTGCCATGCAAAGGGCGCCGCACAAAACTTTTTCTCTTTAATCCATTTACTGCTTTCTGTTTTTACATTTTGCACCAATGCCGCTATTGATTGTGTCGGCCGCATCCCTATTAAAATATGAATATGGTCAGGCATGCTGTTTATCTGCAGCACCTTATGATTGTTCTCTTGAAAAACACCAGTAATATATTTATGCAATTCTTCTTTCCAATCTTTTGCAATAAGTGCAGCACGGTATTTTACGGCAAATACAAATTGAATGTGAAGTTGCGTATAGGTGTTTGCCATTTTGCTAAAATGTTTGTAAACGAATATAATGCTTTTTGAAAAATCAGGTTTGGTATCATAAATCCTGTCCCTCCGCTGCAAGCACCCCCAACTTATCCTGCCCTACTTATTTATTTTCCGTAATTGTTTTTACCGCATTATCTTTAGCCGACAGCCTTATTTGTCAATGCAACATCTTTTAACTCATATAAAAAATTATTACCAGCTTAGTACAGCTGCACAAGATGCACTGGAGGGTTGTTTTGAAAAGATCATCTTACCAAAAAACGACTACCTGCTTACCGAAGGACAGGTTTGCAGGCACCTGTATTTTTTAGAGAAGGGAGCTTTAAGAGGATTTTATAATGCAGATGGAAAAGAAATAACCCATTGGTTTGGTTTTGAAAATGATTTTGTAACCTCTTTACACAGTTTTATTACCCGGGAACCGGCTGTAGAAAACATTCAACTGACAGAGAGTTGTATTTTATGGAGCATATCAAAAGAAATATTAACCGGCCTGTTAAACCAGTACCACGAAATTGAAAGACTGGTAAGGATCATTAATGAAAAATATTACATCCGCCTGGAAGAACGCTATGTAAATGCACAGTTTAAAACAGCAGCAGAGCGCTACGAAAACCTGTTGCAGCAAACGCCCCATATTTTAGAACGGGTGCCTTTGGGCCAGGTAGCTTCTTACCTGGGTATAAGCCAGGAAACACTAAGCAGGATACGCAGCAGGTTTTAACATTTAGTTTTTCGGTTTTTGATTAATGTCAAAAAACTAACGACAGCAGGCAGATAGTTTTGTGCCATAAAAAATTAATTATGGAACAAAAACAAATTCAACAACCATCTGCTGCTTTTATTGCGGCATCATGGGTGGCATTATTAATTGGTATCACTGCATTTCTTATCGGGCTGTGGAATGCCGATATGGAATTAAATGAAAAGGGGTATTATTTTACCGTACTAATGTTTGGGCTTTTTGCAGCCATATCGGTACAAAAAGCAGTACGTGACCAGCTGGAAGGCATACCTGTTACCAACCTGTATTATAGTATTGCATGGTTCAGTACCCTTTTAACGATCGTTTTACTTACCATTGGTTTATGGAATGCCGAACTGGCTAAAAGTGAAAAAGGATTTTATGCCATGTCGTTTGTGCTGAGTTTATTTGCAGCCATTGCGGTACAAAAAAATACAAGAGATATTAAAGCTTCGGAAACAAAAGAGACAGAATAATATTTTTTACAAAGACGCAGGCAGGCAAACATTGTATTGTACGCCTGTGTCTTTGTTGTTTTAAATAAAATGGATTGAAGGCAGGGCCTACTTTGCTTTTTTAAAAAACTCCCATACATACATAAACACATCTATATCTTTTGGATAATCGTGTTTGCCGCCAATTACTTTAAGCAACTGTATGGTTGGTTTTTTTCTTTTACTGTAGGTATAGCTTTCAATAGTTCTTTCATCAGCAGGATCATTATCAGGTAATAATTCTTTCTTTGCTGTGCCTTTATACCCTGCAAGCGATGACCAGAACTTAAATGTATTTTCTGTACTGCGAACTACTCCATAGTTGCTGTTGTTTACAAACATTTCGCCGCCGTTGTATGGGTTGGTATTATCAAGGGTGCCATTAATAATAAGTACCGGCAACGGCTTTCCGGTAAGTACACAATCGCTTGAAGCTGAATCGGGCAGGTTGGCCACTACTGCGGCAATGGCTTTTATTTTACCGGGCATGGTAAGTGCAAGTTTATAGGACATGTGTCCGCCGGCAGACATACCAGACGAAAAGACCTTATTTTTATTGATATGAAATTTATTTTCGAAGAAGCTGATCATTGCAGTAAAAAAACTTTCTTCATTAATATTTTCTTTATTGGCAGCAGCAGTTGAATATTTACGGCATTCGTTCCAGTACCGCTGGTAAGCATCGGGATAAACCAGCAATAGTTTTTCTGCTGCGGCTATCGCTTCCAGTTTTTTAGTTTGTGGCAGCATATTACTGCTGCTGCCACCAGAGCCATGTATTACAAACATGAGGCTGCCGCCGGAAAGATCAGCAGCTGGCTGGTTATACACAAATGTTCTGTAATGCCCTTCTATTAATAGCGAATCTTTAATTAACTGGCTGTTTGCTGTAATCGAAACTGATAGTAAAATAATTACTGCAAGCTTTTTCATGTGTTGCTGTTTACTATTTTTATAAATATATTAATTGCCATTTACCAATGGTGCTACTTTAGTGCCTAACAGTTCTATCGACCGCAATAATTTTTCGTGTGATAATTCGGCCGTATCCATTTGAAAAGTAATTCTTGATATGCCGCCCAATGCTTCACTATGCCTTTGTATTTTTTCTGCTACATCTTCCGGTCCGCCAACAATTAATGCGCCACGTGGGCCGGCCTGTGCATCAAAATGAACCCTTGTTACCGGAGGCCAGCCACGTTCTTTTCCAATTTGTGTAAAGGTTTTGGCATAGCCGGGATAAAAATCTGCAATGGCCTCATCTGTTGTATCGGCGATATAACCCAATGAATGCAGCCCCACTTTTAATTGCGCCGGTGCATGCCCGGCTTTTTCACCGGCCTGCCTGTACAGATCAACCAGGGGCCTGAAACGATGTGTTTCGCCACCAATTACAGCTACCATCAATGGCAAGCCTAATGTACCGGCACGTACAAATGATTCGGGTGTACCACCTACACCCAACCAAACCGGGAAGGGTTCCTGCAAAGGCCTTGGGTACACCGGCTGATCTTTTAAAGCGGCACGAAATTTACCCGACCAGGTTACAAATTCATTTGCACGGATGTTAAGCAACAGTTCCAGCTTTTCTGTAAATAATGCATCATAGTCCTGCAGGTTTAAACCAAACAAGGGATACGATTCTATAAAAGAACCACGGCCAACAACCATTTCGGCACGGCCTTTTGAAATAAGATCTAATGTGGCAAAGTTTTGAAATACCCTTACCGGGTCTGCAGCGCTTAATACTGTTACTGCACTTGTTAAGCGGATGCGTTGGGTTTGTGCCGCTGCTGCTGCCAAAATAACTATGGGTGCAGAATCTAAAAATTCTTTGCGGTGGTGCTCCCCTATTCCAAACACATCAAGCCCCGATCTGTCTGCATGCACTATTCTTTGCAGCAATTGTGTTATTGCATTGGCACTGTCTATCGGTTTGCCGGTAGGTGTTGCAGCAGCAAAACTGTCTATTCCTATTTCCACGTAGTATTGTTTTAAACGAATGTAAATATTAAAGGGCAGAGTATATTATTATTGTAATAAAAAATCCCCGGCAAATAATTTACCGGGGATCATAAATATTTTTATCGCAGGTTATTTTAAACTGTACGCTTTTAATTCTTTACCGCCATCAGTATAAATAAATATTCGTTTCTTTAACTAAAATAAACCGGTGCATGAATGACAACCGCCATATGAAATGGATATTGCCTGCAATTATTGTGGCGCAATTTTTTTGTACTTCGTTGTGGTTTGCCGGTAATGCTGTTTTGCCCGACCTTATAAAAAATTTTAACGCCGGTCCCGGACTTTTAGCCAACCTTACCAGTGCAGTACAATTTGGTTTTATTACCGGTACTTTGGTTTTTGCTGTATTTACTATTGCCGACCGTTTTTCACCTTCAAAGGTTTTCTTTTGTTGTTCAATACTCGGTGCATTGTTTAATGCAGGTATCCTTATCAATACTATTACGCCATCTGCATTATTGCTGTTCCGTTTTTTAACCGGTTTTTTCCTGGCGGGTATTTATCCTGTAGGTATGAAGATAGCTGCAGACCATTTTCAAAAAGGCCTTGGCAAATCTCTTGGCTTTTTAGTAGGTGCTTTGGTTTTAGGAACGGCTTTTCCGCATTTATTAAAAAGTATTACAGCACAACTTCCCTGGAAATATGTTATCATTTCTATTTCTACACTTTCTGTTATTGGCGGATTAATAATATTGTTTGCTGTACCCGATGGCCCTTACAGAAAACAAAGCCGGCAACTGCAGTTTACAGCATTCCTCTCCGGGTTACGCAATAAAAATTTCAGGTCGGCTGCAACGGGATACTTTGGGCACATGTGGGAGTTGTATAGTTTTTGGGCATTTGTACCGGTGATGCTGGCAGTGAATAAAAATTATAACCACAACAACTTAAATATTTCGTTCTTATCATTTTTAATAATTGCCTGCGGTGCACTTGCCTGTGCGGCAAGCGGGTTACTATCGCAGCGCTTTGGTGCAAAAAGAATTGCTACTATTGCTTTATTCCTGTCCTGTTTATGTTGCCTGCTGTCTCCATTTTTTCTATTGACCACATCTACTCCTTTGCTGATCGCCTTTTTATTTTTTTGGGGACTGGTGGTTATTGCTGATTCTCCTTTATTTTCAACGTTGGTAGCACAAAACGTAGCAGAAGAATTAAGAGGCACATCACTTACCATCGTTAATTGTATTGGATTTTCCATTACCATTATCAGCATACAGGCAATAAAAATATTATCGGAAAATATCAGTGACAGGTATATTTATATGATACTGGCTGCAGGCCCTGTGATCGGGCTTATTGCTTTACTGAGTAATAATAAGAAGGATGTGATTAAATAAAATACCCTGCTACATCATCTTCTTCAACCCCTCCCACTTTACTTCCCATTTTCCATCTTTTGGTATACCGGGGTTTGGTGTGTTACTATCATCGTAACCGGCACACATCATTGCAATAGCAATTAATAATCCGCCATTACCGGGCAGGTAAATAGTGAGGCGGCCATCCTGGTAATTGTGACCATTAGGTAAATAAGTGTTAGTGGTAATTTTCATTAACAGTGCATCGATGGCTTTACTGGGGTTATGCAGGCGGGTGGCTGTCATGGCCGTCATCGGAAAATCCCAGCCCCAGGTTTTGTTCCAGCTCCAGTTATCCCATATCCAGTTAAAAGTGTGTTGCATGGTGGTGGTATTTAACTGCGGTGTTTTTGGTAACATACCGTAAGCACCAAATACCGATGGATGATCAGTCTTAAATTCGGGATTGGTATAAGAATCGGTGGCGCTTTGGGTAAACAAATATTTGTTGCCCTGTGTTGGCAATGGAGATAGCTGGTTGATCACATCATCCCATTTTTTATCCCGGGCCATGCCTAACCGTAAGCGCCATTGCTGTGCAGTTTGTAATGCCCAGTGCCAGTAAACCAGTTCGTATGTGGGGTTAAATGTTTCTTCGGCTTTAAAACGTTCCTGCGCTGGTATTAGGCCTTTGCCTAAATTGTAGTGATGCGTTGCACTATCATAGTGAGCAAAAGAAGCCATAAAATCGGCAGTGGCAAAAACAAGGTCTTTATACTTATTAAGTGTTTGTTTATTGTTTTTTTGGCGGTAGACCAACTCAGTAAAATAAATATAATGCGGTTGCTGCCATATTAAAAATGCGCCGATAGAAGATGGCACTTCCCTTCCATCGTTATCGGTTACTTTTTGCCAGCGTACACCATCGTAGCCCTGGCGCTGTGCAATGTTTTTTGCCATGGGTGCAGCCCGGTTATACCAATCGAGTTGTTTTTCCAATATTTCCGTACGTCCCCAAAGTGCAAAATGTACAGCATGCCACCAATGCATTTCAATATGAGGTTTTCCATACCAGCTGTTGAAGGTCAATCCTGTTTCCTGCGGCGGGTTATTACCGGCACAGTTTACTTTGGTTAGATATTGGGAGAGCACAATTCTTCTTTCCAGTTCTTTAGCCCTTGTATCGATACTGCCTGCAAAATCTACAGCAGCACCGCTTTGCCAGAAATTTTTCCATTGCTGCCGGCTGTTGTTTTGCACCTGTGCAAACGTAAATTCATTTAATGGTTTTGGTTGCCCCGGTAAAAACAAACAGGTAAACTCAAAGCTGGTATCTGCCGAAGGCGTTAATACATAATAATGGTTGAGTATTTTTCCTGGTGTGGCATTACCTTTCCATTGCACACCAATATTGTAACTGGTGGTATCTAACTGGTGTTGTATAAATGCTGAGTTAACTGATACCTGGCTGAAGGCAGACATATGTTTGTCATCATCAGTAAAATTATTCCCCACATCTGCCCAGCCACCAGTTGGGTAAGGCAATTGTATACGTACCCTTATCTTCCCGGTTTTTAAATACGGCGATTTTATTTTTACACCAATACCATCCTGTTGCTGGTGGCAATAGGTAATAACTTCAATCGGTATGTCATCAACTGTAAATTTAGAATCAATTTCGCCTGTGTACATGTTAAGTGTTTGACGAATATTTTTTACATCAGTTAATGTATACGATTTACCATTGGCCTTAACTATTTCAAGACCTATATTGGCTAATTGCAGGCGATGTAAATTCTGGCGGAAATAATTGGAAGCATTCTTATTTTGTTCAGAACTATTTTGCTGTACGGCGTATTTAACATCCCGGCCATTAAGGTGGTATGTTCTTAATGTCTGTTCTTCTGTATATCCATTTGTATTGGGAAAACTATGCCAGCCCCATTCGCTTTGTGTACCCAGTGGTACGCCTTTGGCATATTCGTTAGGAAAAGATTGCAGGCCTGTTGCATCAACAGTAAAAGCAAATGTACCATTGCCTACTGAGAGGGATGCCAGTGTATCCATTGTTTTATTGATAATAGTGTGTCTTTCAACAAGGGCTTTTCTGTTGATGCGTTGTGCTGTAGTTTGTTGAAAACAAAACAGCATAATTAAAGTTATTCCCTGTAATATTTTTCTCATATAAAGAATGTAGAATTTTATGTTTTATCAATTGCACCGTGCCTTCAGGCCGGTGCTAAAAATACTTTATGTCTGTAGGCTTTAGCAAAAAAAAAAAATTAGGCTAAAGCCAATCTCTCAAATTTTTATTTATCCCTGTCCTGAAGGACAGGGCAATTCAAAAGAGCTTTTAAATAACTGCTGCTTATTAACTGTGCTAAGATAGGGTTATCGCACCAGTGTTATACTCATTAAGCCAACCACTACTTCATTAGCCAGTGTTTCTAATTTCAGGCTCTGCAATTCTTTATCTTTCTGTAAAGGTATTTCTACTACGGTTGCTGCGCCACCGTCAATAGCACGACCACTAAACCCTTTTATCGAACTGAACTTATCAATTGTTTTAGTAAAGTCCCCTGTTTTTAATAATAAGCGGTATGGCTTGGGCACACCGGTAGTAAAAGCATAACCGTCTTCCAGATAATCCTGCTCAATGGGATACCAATTGCTTGGATTGATCAATGGTAATTCATCTGTGGTACCATCTCTATAAGTCACAATAATTTTTGCATTGGTAAATTGCGATTGTTGGTGATTGGTGCTGCCTGCCATTAATAAGTAAGCATGTTGTGCTTTGCCGCTTAGTGGTATTGTTGCCGATTTTGGATAATTATCCCACTGCGATGTGTAAATAATATTCTTTGCTTCCATTGATGATGGAGTTGCAAAAGGAATTTTATCTAAGTAAATTGTATTAGCATTTCCTGCTTTTACTCTTGTACCACTATCATTAATATTGGCATCTGTTAATGGATAACACCAGTTGCCGATGCCCTGCCATGGAATTTGCAGTGTGGGTGATTGCGGACGTGGAGAAAGGTATTTGTTCTTAAATATCTGTGTTACTTTATCGTTGAAGAAAGGCTGCATATCAACGGTTGTATAAACAGCATTATCGGGCAGTTTATAATCCGTAGCGCTCTTGTTTTCATAAACTGATCTGAACCCAAATGACCTGAACCACGTAACACCAGCCTGTTGTAATTTAAAAAAAACTGAATGATAGGCTTTATCTACTATCATATCAAAACTCGCCTTATTTTTTTCAATTTTAATATTACTCACAGCCCCTTGAGGATCATCGAGGCTAATACAAATGGCACGCTTTAAAGTAATGGTTTGCCTGTTGCCTGCATAAGTCATTTGTTTAAAGTCCAGCCATTCAAAATCGTTTCCTGCCCAATTTATTTTAATACGCAATTGCTTTTCTTTACCAGTTACAATTTCTATCATCGGTTGCCCTACTACATTTTGCATCCAATTCCATTTTGCAGGTTTGCCATTTACTGTTATAGTAACTATTTTATCTTTTAGCGCTTTCAATTGTAATGAAACATTCAATAATTTACTGTACGATTGATTGATGCTGTATATAGTAATATTTTTGTCCTGTTTAAAATCAATACTGATATCCGGTACAGATAATTTTGCAAATTTCCAGTCTGACGGAAAGCCTGGTTTAATAATCAATTTATCATTCATTGCATCGGGTAAAACACCAAATAAACCTTCTGTTAAACTCCTTGCTGCTGTAGCAATACCATCTGCAAAATCACGGTACAATTCACCACGGATGGCATCATAAAAACTGAGTTGCTGAAAACCTCCGGGGCTGGCACTGGTATACATACTTTCTACCAATGTACTTTTAAATAATTTGTAGGCATTATTATTTTCACCGCTTTGCCAGTAACCTAATGCCATATGTAAATTTTCTGCCAGCACCACATTGTTCATGCTCCAGGTGTAGGGTTGCCAGTTGGTAGTACTTAATAAATAATAACCTTCATCTTTAAGCCCGTTTATTTTTACAGGAATATGTGGAATATAATTATCTACATAGCGCAGCATCTGGTATTGTTGTTTAGCATCTGCTGCTCCTTCATCAATGGTGTGATACACCGTCCACAAAGCAGCGGAAGGATGCACCAGTTGCAAACCCATCAAATCTTTATTTTCTGCAAACCAGCCTTCATCTTTTAACCATAAATTTTTATTCATGGCGGTAAATATTTTATTGGCTTCTGCTTCATACATGCTACCATCTTCTCCAATTATTTTAGCCAGCATGGTAGCTGTTTTATTGGCCCTGTAATTATAAGCAGAGGAATGTGTAACGCCTCCACCGCTGTATTGCAAAGCATCGCTTGCCCAAATGGCTGCATAGGCATCATACAAGCCATCGCCATCTGCATCGTAATTTCTTTTCTCCCATTGTAAATGCAGTTTAATTGTAGGCCACATTTTTTTTACAAACTCAATATCACCTGTATAATTAAAATGATTAAGTAACGCATCAATGTGTACCAAATTCATATCGTAGTGATGCGGCCGTATATCGCCACCGGGATTACGGCTGATATAACCATTGCTGAACATGGCCGTGCCCATTTTTTCCTGCTGGCGTGCAATATGCAAAGCGGTATCAAATACTACTGGTCCGGGTGGAATTTTTGTTACCTGCGATAAAGCATAACTGCTGAAATGTGTTCTTGCCCTGTCGTGCCAGCCCAAAGGATCTGCCACATAAGGCCCACGCCATGCCGGTAAACGCATACGCCATGCAATGGCTCCATGCATATAAGAAGGTTCTTCCCAAATACCATCGGCAGCAATTGCCAATGCACTGCCTAATGGATTAATGTAAGTATCGGGAGTTTGCAACACAATCCTGTCTGCAATTTTTTTACGTGCCGCTTCTGCTTTTATAAACAGGTCTGCTGCATCAGGATAAGTAATGGTTGCATCAGGTTTTTGAATAAGAAAATACAGTGTTTCTTTTTTTTGCAGCACTACAGTTGCAGCTATTACGGGTAATTTTAAATTAGCTGCCGATGCCAGCAATGCATCGGGTGTACTTTGTTGCTCTGCGTCGGCAATCTGTACCTCTGCATTTTCGGGAAATACACCAACCAATTGTTTTGGTTTTCCTTTAGCAGCTGTATCGGTTTGCTTATTGCCGTATTGAATTTCGTATCGCTCCTCTTCGCTTAATGGTTTACTTAAACCATAAGATAGCTGAAAAGTATTTTTAAAAATGGTGTAGCGGTTGTCTTTGCAATAAACAGGTTGTAAATAAAAAGATGATTCAGGATCGGCGCCAATGTCGCCATCACGGCTGAACTTTTTTCCGGTGGCACCACCATAAGCAATTACTAAAGTTGTATTAGACGGAATATCTGCTGTTTCCATTTTAATGATCATGCCTTCTGCATTGGCCATTGCCAAAACAGATAAACTGATCTGCCCTTTACCAAGCAAGCTGTCTTTAATTTGGTACAACATTGTACCCGGACGGTAAATAGTTTTAATTTGACTGGCAGTTGTAATCCATTTACTTTTTCCATTTATGCTGATCCCGATTTTGCAATTACCTCCCATGCCGGGCATGTATAAAGCAAATTCGGGTAAATCACCAGCCTCTACTCTAAAGCCAGTATTGGTGCCGTATAATGCACGGTTGAATTTACGGGTGCCTTTGTATAAAATAAAATCGTTGCCCTGTGGCTGGTAATGAATAGTACGTTCTTTGTTGTGCCAGAGTTTGGTGGAAGTATTTTGTGCAGTTGTGTGTAAACTGATGAGAAGAAAAAAGGCCCCACCTATCCTCCCCCAAGGGGAGGGAAATGTAGAAGATGTAAGCGAAGAATTTTTTGAAGGTTTATGTAAACCACAAGTAATACTCAATAAAGATTTACAGTACAAGAGTGCGACGCCAATGCAGCCAAATAGAAATACTAAAGTCTGGTTCAAAAAAAACAATTTATTAATTAAGATATTTTTTCAGTTCGCATTTTTCAATTTGCTTAATGCCTTTTACCACATTAACTGCATTTAATGCCGCACCATCTTTTGATGTATGCGTATGCTCATTCGGAAAAAATGGTTTCACTTTTTCCGGTCCCATCGCATCGTAATCGTCGGCAGTTAAAGTATTAAGGTCGATAAAAAATGCGCCGGTGGCTTCGGCAGTTTGTTGTGCCCACAAACCATATCCTTTTCCATTATAGCGAATCAGTTTACCATCCTTCCAATCGTTACGGGGAATGGGCGAACAGATAAATACCGTAGCGCCTTTTGCTTTGGCATCGTTTACAAATTTAGATAAATACCAACCATAAGTATGCACCACTTCCTGCATTTTTAAAATAGGATTGTAAATTTCTTTTGCAGAATCTCCCACACCTTTTATAGTACCCCTTGCTCTTGATGTATCATCTAAAGGGCCATTATCATTATGGCCAAACTGCATAATAAGGTAATCGCCTTTTTGAATTTTTACCAGCACTTTATCCCATAAACCCCTGGTTAAAAAAGTACGGCTGCTGGTACCGCCTAATGCATGGTTCTCGATATTTATTTTTGCAGTGTCGAAAAGCGGTTTCATCAGATCGCCCCAGCCCCACATATTACCACCGCCATCGCCACGGCCGTTTTTAACGGTACTGTCGCCAATAAAAAACAGTGTTGGCTTTTTTTCTTTTTGTAAAATGATAAAAGAAGAAAATAAAACTGCCGCTATCAACAAAACAATATTGCTTTTTTTATTTACAAACATGAGTTTAATTTTTATTCAATAAATATTTATTCAATCCCAGGTTCTTTAATAGTTTTATGCCTTCGGTAACTGATGCTGCATTTACAGTTGCACCGGCTTCGTTGGTATGAGTATGATCGCCGGGGAAAAATTCCTTTACTTTCTCCGGTCCCATTGCATCATATTTATCGGCTGTAATACTATTCAGATCAATAAATGCAACGCCTTCACTTTCTGCTATTTCTTTTGCCCATTTACCAAAATCGTTACCGGCACGTTTTACTTTACCATCAACAAACTGGTTGCGTGGAATCATTGATGCAACAATGGGAACAGCACCTTTTGACTTTGCATCGGTAATAAATTTACGGATGTACCAGCCATAAGTGTGTACAATTTCTTTGGTACTGTCGGGCCAGGTCAATTCAACAGTTTCTTCACCAATACCTCTTAACACGCCACGATAACCAGCCCTGTTGGTATCGGGTTTGCTACCTTCGTTATGGCCAAACTGCATAATAAGATAATCCCCTTTTTTGATAGTACTCATTACTTTCTCCCATCTTTTTTCTTTGATGAAAGTACGGGTACTTCTTCCTGCCATTGCCTGGTTACTGATGGCAAGTTGAGCGGTATCGAAGAAGTCCCCGGCCTTTTCGCCCCAGCCGCATTGTGGCCGGTTGGTGTTACGTACAGTAGAATCGCCGATGATGTATAATGTTGGTTTTTCTTTTTGTAATAAGAGAAAAGAACTTAATGCCACAAAGGCAACTAAAACTACTGTTGTTCTTTTTTTAAAATTTGATTTCATGCTATACTTTTATACTGTTGTTATTTTTATCAACCCGGCTTCGACAAGCTCAGCCTGACAGTTCTTATAATTATTATTTTTCCAATTAACTTTTTTTCAGTGCTTCTGTGTTTCAGTGGCATTATTTCTTCTTCAGTACCACAATATTTGGTTTAGGTGGTTGTGGCATCCCAATACCCATAAAAAAACTGGTATGTGGTGGCTGGTTGTAAGCCACATTTTGCCAAACAATACTTAACCTGTATTGCGGATCCTGCATCAGGGTATAAAATTTTTTATCCGTTGGAATAGCGGTGGTGAAAATGCGTAACTCTTTACTGTCTTTAGTACGTGCAATGATTTCTTCCCTCCAATCACCAAACAGATCGGCAGATAAACAGGGATTAGATTTGGTGCCGTTGTTACTGACACAATCAAAATTTCTGGCATCAAAAATGGTTTGAGTTTTACTGCTGTCATACATCCACTTGCTTACGTTGACACCATTTAAAATTTCACTCAGCACATCACCATCCCAAAATATACCCATATTACATGCCGGTGTTTTTTCTGCAATTTTATTACCCTTATTATCAAACATGCCGCTAATGCCTGCACCTGCCACCCAACATTCGTAACCGGGATAACGTGGATCAATATCCAATGCCAAACCCCTGCCCGGCCCTTCGCCATCATCGCCAGCTTTTACCGATGCTTTTTTCCATATCACTTCTCCCGTTTTTGCATCCCTGAAGTTTGCACCTGCATCGCCAAAGCGTTCCTGTATACCAAATACTTCCAGCCCCGGACGTGAAGGATCGAGGTCGGAAACATGCAAAGCATCAGCGTGACCAATGCCTGTACTGTACAAACCTTTACCATTATCATCAATGGTCATCTGCCCATACACAATTTCATCTTTACCATCACCATCCACATCGGCAACACTTAAATTATGATTGCCCTGGCCTGCGTAAGGTTTATTGCCTTCATCGTTGCTATCAAATACCCAGCGCTTTACTAATTTGCCTCCTTTTAAATCCCAGGCTGCTAAAATTGTCCTGGTATAATAACCACGGCACATCACTAAACTGGGATGCACACCATCAAGATAAGCCACACAGGCTAAAAAACGATCCATGCGGTTACCGTATCCATCGCCCCAAATGGTTTTTAATTCATCTGTTGTTGGATTTAATTTTCCATGCCGTGGAGCAATATAATCGGTTGTATGGATCACTTCACCGGTTAAACCATTGAATACGCTCAAATATTCGGGGCCTGCTAAAATATATCCTCTTTCATTGCGCCAGTCTTTACTTGAATCGCCAATCACATTTCCTTTACTGTCGATTGAACCGTCACCGGTTTTCATAGCGATCTCTGCCTTGCCATCACCATCCAGGTCGTACACCATAAACTGGGTGTAATGTGCACCTTCCCTTATATTTTTTCCTAAATTGATCTGCCATAAAAAAGTGCCGTTCATTTTATAGGCCTGAAAAATCGGGGGATCAGTTATACCTGCCTGAGAATTATCTTTTGCTCTTCCTGTTAAGTGAATGATCACTTCATATTCACCATCGCCATCTAAATCGCCTACCGATGCATCGTTAGCGGAATAACCTTCCGGCGTACGTAGGGGAATAGACAAATAGTTTTTTGCCAATGCCGGTAAAGTAAATTTTTCTGATGCTGCCAATTCTTTTCCTTTAACAACAGGTGTTACATAATAGGTATATGCCTTTGTACTGTCAGTTTTTTCATCAACATAATGCGTAAAAGCATCAACAGGTGTTTTATTAACTTTAACAGCTTTAGCATTATTTACAGACCGATAAATATTAAAAGCGGTTTTATCGTCGTCGGTTACCAACAACCTCCAGCTTACAAAAATGTTGCCGCCATCAGGTACCGCCACCACACCACGGTTTAAATACTCCATTTGTCTTTGTGCCGCTGAGCTAACTGTAATAAGTAGCCCAAAAAAACTGTACAATAGTCTTTTCATTATTTTAGTTTAATTATCTGTTCTGAATGGTATTGCAGGCAAACCTTCCTTATTAATAAAATTGGGTTGTGCTTTTTCGTCCCATGCAAAAAGGACATGTTTTGGTTTTTTAATTTCTGGTGATGATACTATTACTTTATCTCCGCTTATTTGTGCAGTGGCGGTTACAAACTTTCCATCTTTTCCGGCTATGGTAAACCATGTTAAGGCATTGCCGTCGTTAGTGGTAAGGCCAGTCCCTGTATGACTGAAGTGTAAAACCATAGTATTCTTTTTTCTTTTAGAAGAAATATACATTGGGCCTGAATATGCTGCCTGATGCATATTATAGTCTTTTTCCAAAGCCCATAATGAAAGCCTGCGTCCGATTATCCATTTATAAGACGGGTGAATATCTGCAAGATTATCTACAAGGTCGGTGGTAACAACCATGCCAGTATTTTTTAGCTGCAGGGATTTTGTTTGTGCTTCCCAGAACTCTGGTAGTAAAGTCGGGCTATGTATTTTTTTATCTTTTCTTGCGGTATATAAATACGGCGCTATCTGCACATAATAAAAAGGTAATTGCTCATCCTTAAATAAATTGCGCCAGGTTTTTACAAGCAATTCAAATTTTGCAGGATAAGTTTTTTGATCTTCCACCATCGCATTGCTTTCGCCCTGGTACCATAACACACCTTTAACTGCAAAAGGAATTAAAGGCTCAATCAATCCTTTATACATTTGCCCGGGATGCACACCGTCAATTTTAAAATTAGGTCCGTTGATGGAATCTTTAAAAACTGTTGATTGCTGATAACTCCAATCAGGTTGCCACTGTTCTATTCTTGTGCCGCCCCAGCTTGAAGTTATAATACCGATTGGTATGTTTGTTTTTTCAAAAATATCTTTTGCAAAAAAGTAACCGATGGCAGATGCGTAACGTACCAGGGTATCATTGCCATCCGTCCAGCCTTTTACAGGCA
Source organism: Ferruginibacter sp. (assembly GCA_017983695.1). Taxonomy (GTDB): domain Bacteria; phylum Bacteroidota; class Bacteroidia; order Chitinophagales; family Chitinophagaceae; genus Ferruginibacter. The sequence goes on along the minus strand of JAGOAX010000004.1, from coordinate 196,686 downwards.
GTACCGGAACTTTATTTAAGTTCTTTTCCACATACAAATATCTGATGCCGGCAGGTTTTGGTTTTGTTAATTCTTCCAGCGCTTCGTCAACACCTTTTTTAGGCGCTGCATATTTTTTTAATTTCCTGTCGAAAGTATATTCCATATTACTTTGCCCGCTGCAAAGCCACACATCGCCTACTAAAATATTTTTTAAAGTTAAAAGGGGTTGGTTACCTGATACAGCAGTTAAATTTTGTGGTATGGTTGATAATTTAAAAGGCTCAAAAACCACTTTCCATTTACCGGCACTATCTGCAAAGGTTTCTTTTTGCTGTGCTGCAAAATGAACAATTACCTGGGTGCCTGCAATTGAATTACCCCAAAAGGTTACCGGCTTATCCCTTTGCAATACCATATTGTCAGAAAATACTTCAGCAAATTTTAACTGGGCACCAGCTGTAGCAGTAAGCAATACAGCTATAATAACAGTGGCTGATTTTGTAATAGCAGAAAACCTCATATAAGTCAATCGTTTGCAAACACAATTTACCTTTTATGTATAGCGGGGCATCCTGTTGCATCCTGAGGATAAATAGCTAAAAAAACAGCCGTTACCACCAACAGTTTTTTAAATTAACATCGTTGCAGGCCTGGTGAGTTTTTCCTGTCGAGGTAAAATCCTGCTTTTATAAAAAATAATTTACAGTAAGACTATGCTTTCTATTAAAAATTTATGTAGTTTATACATCTCAAAAAACTGTTTTATGAAACCGAGGTTACTATTTGCAATGGCATTACTGGCATTTATGGTAGTTTATGCATTTAAATTAACTGTTCCCCGTAATAACGCCAGTTTTAAATCCAGGATTTTTAAACAAAAAACTATTGTAAGCTGCAACCCCGACTGGAACGAACTGCAGGCCTGGATCAATGAATCAGACATTCCCCCTATACCGGGTGCAGGAATTTACAAATGGAAGATCTCTACAAAAAACGATAGTGCCCAGTTTTATTTTAACCAGGGTATCAATACTTATTACGGCTTTCATATTATTGAAGCCATGGCATCTTTTAAAAAAGCCCTGCACTTCGACCCGGAATGTGCCATGATTTACTGGGCACAGGCATTGGCCTACGGACCCAACATTAATGACTTTGGGTACAGGGCTTCGCCGGATGCATTAGCCGCTTTAAGTAAGGCAGACAAATTTTCATCAACAGCCTCTGCTTTTGAAAAAGACCTTATCGGTGCAATGACAGTACGCTATACATCGGACTCTGCAGATGTTTCCAGGGCAATGCTTAACCAGCAATACACGGATAAGATGAAGAAAGTGTATGAAAAATATACAACCAATGCCGATGCACAGGCCTTATATGCCGATGCCATGATGTTGCAGCATCCCTGGGACTTGTGGTATATTGATGGCAAACCAAAAGCGTGGACACCTTTGATTAGAAAAGTACTTGAACAGCTTTTAAAAAAATCTCCCAATCATCCGGGAGCCAACCATTATTATATTCATGTAATGGAACCATCGCCTTTTGCAGCACTGGCATTGCCAAGCGCTGACAGATTGGGAAAACTAAATCCGGGCCTGTCTCATCTTGTTCATATGCCATCGCATATTTATTTACGTACAGGGTTTTATAAAAAAGGCATTGATGTAAATACCAATGCCGTTAACAGTTATCAAAAATCAATTTCGCTGTATGCGCCTGTTACCGGTGCCGATTTTCTTTATCAAATTCACAACCTGCACATGAAAGCAAACAATGCCATGTTGCTGGGTGAAGCCGAAAAAGCTGCCGGCGCTGCTGCAGAAACTGTACAAAGTATTCCTAAAGATTATTTTATGGCGCCTGCACCAATGGGTAATTATGTGCAATATATTTCCATGACGCCGGTATTTATAAATATACGTTTTGAATTATGGGATAAGATATTGCAACAACCAAAACCTGATGCAGCTTTGGTGTACAGTAATATTTTATATCATTTTGGAAGAGGCTTTGCATTTTCTTATAAGCAGCAATTTGATGAAGCCGGTAAAGAACTTGACCTGATGAGAGATCAGATGAAAGACAGTTCGCTGCAGGTACCGTTTACACCTTTTGCCCCGGCAATTGATGGTGCAAGGGTTGCCGAGCAAATGTTGCTTGGTGTTATTCACCAGCAACGAAAATTATATGATGGTGCTATTAAACATTTTAAAGCTGCTGCCGAAATAGAGGCCAATATGGTTTATAATGAACCAAGGGATTGGTTGCTGAATCCAAAAACTTATCTTGGTAATGCCTACCTGGAAAATAATGATGGCAGCAACGCTGAAAAAGTTTTTCTGCAGGACCTGCAAAATAACAATGAAAACCGCTGGGCCCTGCAAGGGCTTTATAAAGCTTTACAATTGCAAAATAAAAATGCTGCAGCTGTAAAAGTAATGGCAATACTAAAGAAAGTGTTATAAATAAAGCCGCCGATTTTTAATATTGCTTTGCCTTTGCTGGTATGTTTGTTAAAAGTACGAAGCCCGCTGTTATTGGTAAGCCAGGCTCATTTACATTTGCATGTACCAATAAAGACGAAAATTATAGTAAATTGCATTGATGCTATAAACAATCTAAAATGTATAATACTAGTATTTTGATATCAATACGTTTGAAATTTGTTGGTAGCGTAGAATAACATCAGTCCTAGTGTTGGCTGCCATTTTACAGACAACACAGACTACATGACTAAAAATAAAATTTATAAAATGAGACTACAAATTATTTGTTTATTTTTTTGCATTAATTCTCTAAACGCTCAAACATCAAATGGGCTAATCTATCACTTAAGTTTTGATGGAAATTTTAAAAATTTAGTAGATGGGAAAGATTATAGTAACCCTAATATGGCTAACATCACATTTTCAAACGATAGATTTGAAAACCCCAAATCCTGCCTATTAATTACAGGACCCAATTATGGGGACGAAAAAAAAGGAATATCAATACCATTTAACAATCAAACAGTATTAGCCAATAAAGAAATGACAATTACAATGTGGTTTAAAAAAACAGGACCTTATGGACACACATTAATTTCACTCTCACCAATGACTGTTACTGATGCTAATAGTTATGATGAGTTTAGTTTCAGTATTGGTGAAAAAGATGTAACAGTATCAATACCTGGAAAAAAGAAACCAAGCTCAGGACCATTATTAGAATTAGAAAGAGTTGGTGGCGGAAGCTATGATTTTGACAGAGATTTTTCTTGTGACGATGGCAAATGGCATTTCATTACTTATTATATCAATGATACTACTAACTATACAACAATAGACAACCTGTTAATCTCAGATAAATTTGGTTTTTCTAAATTTGAAAACAGTGCGATGGAAGCACTAAGAAATAAGGAAAAATTAAAAATCGGTTGTCATTCTAAAAGTGGAAGTTATTTAGACGAAGTTTCAATATATAACAGGGCATTAAGTTACAAGGAAAGAGATAGTCTTTTTTTCGCAAGACCTAAAAGCAATGAATTACCACCATATAAAACTTATGATACAAACCCCCAAACTTACTACAAGAATTTTTGTAGTGTTCTTATTAAAGGCACGATAGCTAAAAGTAATAAAGAACTTTTATTAAAATATATAGCTGATAAACGGTTTTTAGCCCAATATTTTGATGACAATGATTTTAGGAATATCCTTTCTCAATATGATGTTACCATATTTTCAAATACTACAATTTACAATGATTTAAAAAGGGTAAAAACCCAAATGACAAACGAGGCTAATGCTCTTGCCTTAAAACAAAAAGGTCTTGCAGAAATTGAAAACAAAAGAGTTGGGTATATAAAAAAAGCAACAGTTGGAGATTTGCTAATTTACACACAGGATTGGCAAAGAACTGACTCGTATTTATTTGGCTATTTTAAGAAAAATACACCCTATACAATGATAATAAAATGCTATATCGAACGCATAGAAGGCGAAAAATACCAAATTAGAATTGCTGATGTTTCATCATCAAGTAATGAAAATTATGCTACCCCTGAAATCAAGGGTATTAAAATTCATAGAGGTGATATAATTTGGGTAAAGCCTTTCCAAGACAAGAATTGGTTTTGGGGCGAGGACGAATAACCTTTTATGTAACATAAATTTGAAATCAAAACGGCAGCTTACATTGGGTTTGCTGCTATGCTGGCTGACGAATAAATTCTCATCTTTTTGTTCGCTATCAGTAGCAGTTCCAGCTAACGTTTTTCAATTTAGCTTTTAGTTGTTATCTTCATCTTTTGTAATTTATTCGGCTTCAGTTCCGGGCTGAACGAACATAAATGCCAGCACAGCAGCAAGCCCTGCCCGTTGCCTGTAATTTTTTTGAGACACTCTACTAAATCAAAAGATATTGACACCTAATCGTAAAAAGAACCTAATCGGCTTTTCCGTGTTATTTTCATTTGTTGCATTTGGGATTTATATGGCATTTAGAGAAGATAAAAATCTTGTATCTAACAAGAAAGAAGCAGTGGGGACAGTTTATGAAACTGCTACGTATTATCAAAACGCAAATTCAGTTTTTATTAAGTTTGTTTATGTGCTAGACAACAAACAATATCAGGGACAGACTTCAATAATTAGTAATCACAAGTATGACCACTGTAGTTTTTTAAGGAAGGTTTTAGTAGGCCATAATTTTCCAATCATCTACGATAGCTTAGACTTCGAGAATAGCAAAATCCTGCTATCTAAAAAAGACTATGAAAGATACAAAATAACCAGACCCGATTCATTGAATTCTTATTATCACAGTGTAGACAGTATTCAAAATCAGGATTAAAACTATTTTAATTCCAGCGTAACAATACTTTGTGCAGGCAAATTAACAACCAGCTCCTCACCCATTTTTTTTGCACCGCTGAAAGAAGTGATTTTTATATTGTTGGGGTTTTCAAAACTATTAATATCAGTAATTTTTTTGGATGTAAGTATTTCTCCTGTTACCGATGTAAATTTTACACCCGGTAAAACTGTACGCAAAGCAATTGCTTTAGCAGGATCGATATTTACCAATGTAATATGCACAGCGCCTGTACTATCCTGCGAAGCAGAAATATTTAATGCCGGAATTTTTTTATCTGCATTGGTATAATCAGGAGATTTTAAATTAATGTTCAGTTTTTTTGCATCCATATGCACTTTGTACATATCAAAAACATGGTAGGTTGGTGTTAATAATATCTGGTCGCCCTTTGTTAATATCAATGCCTGCAATACATTAATGGTTTGTGCAAGATTGGCCATACGCACCCTGTCGCTGTGGTTATTAAAAATATTCAGTGTGGTTCCAGCAACCAATGCATCACGTAAACTGTTTTGCTGGTATAAAAATCCGGGATTGGTTCCGGGTTCTACATCTGTCCATATACCCCATTCGTCTACTACTAATGCCGTTTTTTTTGCAGGGTCGTATTTATCCATGATGGTGCTGTGCCTTGTTACCAGCTCTTCCATTTTAAGGCAATTGTTCATGGTGTTAAAATATTCCTTTTCGTCAAATGCTGTTGCCGAACCTTTTTTACCCCATGAACCAGTTGGAATGGTATAGTAATGCAATGTAACACCCCACATGCGGTTGGTGCCTATGTTTTTCATTAATGTTTCTGTCCAGTTATAATCGCCGCTGTTGGCACCGCTTGCAATTTTTAATAACGGAGCTTGTGGATAGTTGCGGCAATACACCGCATAGCGTTTATACAGATCAGCATAAAAATCAACTGTCATATCTCCACCGCATCCCCAGCTCTCGTTGCCAACACCCCAAAATTTTACACGCCATGGTTCGCTGCGGCCATTAGCTTTGCGTAGATCTGTCATGGTGCTTTTAGCATCGCTGTTTAAATACTCTACCCATTTGGCCATTTCTTCAACAGTGCCGCTGCCCACATTACCGGCAATGTAAGGTTCGCAATTAATTAAAGAACATAGCTCTAAAAATTCATGCGTACCAAAACTGTTATCTTCCGATACACCGCCCCAGTTTGTATTTACCATATAAGGCCTTTCTTTACGCAGGCCAATGCCATCACGCCAGTGATACTCATCTGCAAAGCAGCCACCGGGCCATCTTAAATTAGGCACTTTAATTTTTTTCAACGCTTCTACTATATCTAATCTTATCCTGTCTTTTTTAGGAACGTTAACTGAATCTCCCACCCAAAATCCGTCGTAAATACAACGGCCCAAATGTTCGGAGAAGTGGCCATATATGTGGCGGCTGATGGTATTAGTTGGATTGGTAGCGTCAATAACTACAGTGGTTTGTGCTTTTGTAATATTTATAAATACAAAAACTGTTAAGCAGGCAATAAGTATTTTTTTCATAATCCTAAATTATTGAATGTTTTGGTCTTATTTAAAATATAATTTCAAAATCTTTTTGCTCCAGGTTTATTTTACTTTGTCCACCCCTTCGCTTGTCATTATCACTCTTTTCATCGTTCCATCTTTATTGTAATACAAATAGTCAATACAAACCGACCGGTGAAAGCTGGCATAATCCGGCACTAAAGCACCGTTGTGGTAAATGAAATAATCTTTTCCTTTAAATGTAATGATGGCCTGGTGATTAGTATTACAGTTGCCTGCAATCTCATTAAGTATTCCTTTATACTCCCAGGGCCCTTCAATGCTTTTGCTCATGGCATAAGCAATTTTTTCAGGAAACTCGTAAGCATAAGATAAATAGTACCAACCATTTTTTTTATGCACCCATGGTGCTTCTGTAAACTTTGGTAAGGTAATAGTATGCATAGGCCCATCCATGTCGATCATATTTTCTTTAAGCTTTACATAATGCAAAGTGGTATTACCCCAGAATAAATAAGCCTGTTTATTATCATCAATAAAAACTGTGGGGTCAATATCGTCCCAGCTGATTTTACTTTCTGTGGTCATATCGTTGGTAATGATGGCACTGCCCTTTACATCCTTAAACGGACCGAGTGGATTATCAGCAACAGCAACGCCGATAGCTTTTCCACGGTGTGTGCTGTCGTGTGTAACGGCAACATACCAATAAAATTTTCCGTTGCGTTCAATTACCTGGCTTGCCCATGCATCATCTTTTGCCCATTTAAATGCTTTTACATTTAATGGCGAAGGATGCTCTGTAAAAGTTTTCATATCGCCGGTAGAAAATAAAAGCCATTCATGCATTTCGTAACCGTTACGTTTTTCCGCTGCCACATCATGGCCGGTATAAATATATACTTTGTCTTTATACACTAATGCTGCAGGGTCGGCTGTAAACTTATATTTGATGATAGGATTACCAGTTGCAACAAAACTTGTATCTCCCTGTGCCTGTAATTTTGTTAACAGCAACAGACTTACAGCTACAGCAACAGATTTAATAAAATAACGCTTCATACTTATATTCATTTTACACTTAAACGTATTAAAACAGAGCCATGCTTATTGATTCTTTGACTATATTTTTTTGTAACTATTCCCACATCCGCTTTCTTCCATAAATCTCTTACCAACACTTTTCCTTTTAACCCCAATGCTTTAAAATCAATTGCAACATCATGTGCATTTTCACCAATATTAAACAAGCCTACATACAAATCTTTACTGCCATTTACTGTTGACACCCACACCATACTACTATCGTTCTTATATAGCTGTTTTGGATTTTCGCCATTTTGATTTACTGCCAACACTTCTTCATTGGTAAATAATTTCAATTCCAATTCCCTGTTCTCCGGCTGGTTGCCACCCAACATTAAAGGGCTGCGATAGAGGCACCAGAAATTCATGTGTGTATATAACTCGTCTTCTGTAAAACGGCTGTAACGTTCCGGCCCAACCGGTCCACGTTTTGAAAGTTTACCGATCTGTATCATATCACAATCCGGCCAATGCCCGGGGCCACCGGTACCTTCCCATTTTTTTGCATCGTCAAACATTTGCAAAATCATTTTCCAGTTATCCCAAAAATCATCTGCCATGCGCCACATATTTGTATGTTGCGTTACATGGTCTGCCTGTGCTACTGGTGTTTCTCCCGGCGAGATACTCAACACCATTGGCCTGCCGGTAGTAGCAATTGCTTTTTCATATCCTTCCACTTCTGCTAAATGATAAGGGCGTGCAATATCATCTACCTTAATAAAATCAACATCCCATTCCTTATACAAGGCTAAAATTGAATTGAGATATTCCTGTGCACCGGGCTTTGCCATATTAATGCCATACATATGATTCATCCAGGTACAGGTAGATGAAGTATCTGCAATCATATCGGCAGTTATACCTTTAGTTCCCATCACAGGAGTTTTAACCCACACTGCCTGCCGTGGAATACCTCTCATAATATGAATACCAAACTTTAATCCCAGTCCATGTACATAATCGCTCAGTGGTTTAAAACCATTACCACCAAAAGCAGCAGGAAATTTATTACTGTGTGGCAACAACCTTCCCCATTTATCCATTGCCAGCCAGGGCACATAAGAACCATCCTGCAAATTTCTTTGATAAGGATTACCAATAGTACTGCCGGGAGGATTATCGTAAGCCCATAAAAAATCTACCACAATATATTCCCAGCCAAATGATTTTAAATTTTTAGCTACATAATCAGCATTAGCTTTTACTTCATCTTCATGCACTGCAGAACCAAAACAATTATAACTGTTCCAGCCCATCGGCGGTTTTTGTGCCTGTTGGCAAAAAGTATTTGCCGAAACTGCAAATAAGAAAAACAAGCAAATAATAATTATCCGTTTAAAAAACATACCTGGTTTATTTTTGAATTTAAAATATTCAACTCCTGTTTAGCAGCAAACATCAATAGAAAGATAAGTAAAACTATTCCTATCATTTCGCTTTCACCAGTGTCACATCGTCTACATAACAAAAAGCATTGGCAATACCTGCTGCAATAAATCCAATATCTACCTTTCCTCTTTTAACAGGCACACGTTCAATAACAATTGTTTTCCATGCTGCGTTTTCTTCTGTAATACTATAAGAACGAATCTTGTTATTACTCACTGCATACATTTCAAGTTTGGTAAAGCCAGCGCTGTTTTTTACTTTGGCCGTCAATGTATAATTTCCATCTTTCAATTTTACATAGGGTGAAGATGTTATTGTTTGTGATACTTTTCTTTTAAAATTAATTTTATCGCTGATGCTTAAGCTCTTTTCGCCTGTTACAATTTTACGGTCACTCTCACTGTTAAAATAATTCAGCACCGGCGAGCTATTGCTATCGAGTGAAATTTTATTGCCTTCTGTAACAGTGGTAATCCAACCCATCAAGAATTCCTGCACAGGTTTTACATGGCTGGGAATTCTTCTTCTATCTGCTTCAAAACTTCCATTCTTTACATAATCATTATCAGCTGCCACTTTCCATTCACCTGTTGTTGCATTAAGGTTCCATGAATTAAGTGAATTGAAGTAAGGTACTGTACCATCAAATGAAAGTGGAAACCATTGATTGTAACCTAATCCATTGCCGGCAAAGTTTGCCCAACGGTCGCCACAATAAACAACCGTTTCCTGTTTACTGCCTTTTACATTAAAGAAGAACCCGGTTTGTGTAACATGTGCGTAATCACTTTCACTTCCTTTCATCACCAGCATATCATTCGTTGGTAAATAAGGCCCACGAATACTATCTGCTGCTAAATAATAAGCATACGAAGCATCCCATCCATAAATATTTGATGCTGCCATATAATATTTGCCTTTGTATTTGAACATGCAATTCCCTTCACGGCTTTCACCCTGGAAAATTTTTGTGCAATCTAAAAGATTTACCATTCCATCTTTAATCCCGATCTCGGAAATATAAATTTTATTTCTACCACTGCCGTAAGTGTAAATGAGGTAAGACTTGCCGGTTTCTTCATCAGTAAATACAGTTTGGTCGCCGGTATTACTTGTACCGATCATCTCCTTCATATTTATTCGTTGATGCCAGGTAAACTCTCCGACAGGTGAGTCGGCAACTGTAAACAATACCTGGTTACCACACTGTACCACAAGAGTGTATTTATTCAGTTCCTTAATATAGGCTACACCTAAACGGCCCACCCATGTTTTAGGCACATGTTTCAATATTTCCTCTTTGGACAATACATTTTTTTCAAACTTCCAGTTTACCAGATCGGTAGAGCTGTAGCAGGTTACTCCTTCAAAATTATCTTTAACAAGTGTTACTGCCGGATTATTACGATAGATTTCTGCTTCTTTATAATGAACGCCGTACCAATAATATTTTTTCTCCCCGGTCTGCGGATCTGAAAATTTAAAAATGCCACCGCCCTGGCTATAAATTGGTTGTCCGTCTTTTGTATTCCAAAAAATATCATTCTTTATATTAAGCAGTTGTGCTTTTATATTACCGGTGATAGACAGCAACAAGAACAGAACTGCATACTTACTTATTTTTTTCATCCAATTATTTATAAGTTCTTTTTAACCATGCTTCCGGTACGGGAATAATACAAATATTCATACTCCTGTTATCGGCAGATAACATGGCTGACTGTATTTGAATTTTTGTTCCATCGGGACTCATTGTTGGATGTGGGTGATCGCCTGCTGTGGTTTTATGTCCCGTTGAAAGCAATATCATTTCTTTGGTATGCCTGTCAATCAAATAAATATTTCTTGCAAAATCATCGCCTACTGCCCAGCGGCCATCGGGTGAAGCACCTACATGCCAAAGTCCGCTGCCACTTTTTGTTTGGCCAACAATTTCCATTTCTCTTGTTCGTAAATTAACAATACCAAGTCCGGTTGGTTTTTCTCTTGTGCCTGATGGGCCCCATGCAGCATCTTGTCCGGGATTGGCTCCTCCAATACCGGTTGCAGCTTCCACCACTTTATTAGTACCCGGAATTTTTCGATGACCCATAATTGCAATAGCTACTTCATCTTTACCAGTAACTGCTTCATGTGTTACCCATTCGTATTCTGCTTCGGGATATAAAGGACGAAGACCAGTACCATCACTCATCACCGTCCATGTACGTTGTGGTGATTTGCCGCCAGTTTCCCAACAAAAAATAATTTCACCGGCAACCCATGGATTGGTTTGTATGTGACCGATTTGAAAAGGGACAGACACTACATATTTTATTTCGCTTGTTTTTATATTCATTGCTGCAATGCCCGATGGCCCTGCACCCATATTACGGGGACCAAAATTTTTCTCAAGTTTTGTATCTGGCTTTAGATGTTTTGCCGCTTCCTGTAAACCAACTCTAAAATAAGCCCATTCTTCATCTCCATCCAATGCCATATCGCCACCTGCTCCTATTTCTTTTGGTGTGGTGCCGCAAATGCGTTGATAGACATCTGCTTTTTTTAATGTGCCGCTCTTACTGTCTGCAAATAATTTTTCTAAATCAACTTCAATAATTTGTACCGGCCTTTGTACACGGCGACGGGCTGTATCACCGGGTGTAGGAGGAATAGTATCTGTTCTTTCATTCCGCATAAAATACAGCTTCATTGATTTCCTGGCTACATTCAGCATACCGGTGTAACCACCTTCAGTAACCTGAACGATGTCGCCGGTTTTTTCATTAACTGCCATTGCTTCACCTTTTACACGATTGCTGCGAAAGATGAGCCATTGCCCATCTGATGTCCATTGATTATGCGTTTGATAAATTTTTGAATCACCGCTTTGTGTACTGGTAAGAAATAAAAGCTTTGTTCCAGTTACAGGATCAACAACTTCTTTTCTTTCGGATGGAAAACGTTTCCCGATTTGTGCATTTACAGCAGTTGCCAGAAAAACTCCTGCAGATAGCAGTAAGATATTTTTTTTCATTTTCTCTGAATTAATTAATTAAAAAATATTCCACGTTACCAATCTACTTTCAATAATACAACAGCCTGTTGTGCCAATGAAGTTGTAATTATCAGCTTTCCCTGTTTAACAAGCTGGTTCTTCATCACACTTACTTTTTCTAATTGTCCTGCTTTTTCTAATGCCGCAATTTGTTCTTTTGTTGGGCTTTGTGGCGAGCCCATTTTCTTCCACACTTCGTATGAATTACTGTGTTTATCGTCAATAATGTATTGTGTAACTGTTGCTGATTTTGCCGGCACTCCATGTATTATAATTTCAGCAGGCAAAGCTGGTTTTATCACATCATCATCATGGTAATTCCATACCATTACAGTTACCGATCTTTTATCCTTTGCAGCTAATCCACCTGCATCATTATAACTTCTTCTTACGCTGCTGTCCACCATTGTTTTTAAATCATACATCTGGTTGCCACTCACTGCAACCCTCTTTCCCTTCATCATGCCAAACATCCTGAACACATTCAGTACCGGCTTATCAACGCCGTTAGTAGCCAGATCTCTAAAGCCATAAAACCAGGGCTGATCTTCAAATTCAAAAGCCCAGGTAACTGCTCCCAAAAAATTCACTTTAAAAGAATCTGCCAGTAAATATTTTCTTGCAAATGATGCAGCCGTGTAACTTGAATACATGGTGCCATTACGGTAACCATTGGATGGATTTGTTTTCATACCACAGGCAGCACAACCTTCAGGATCACTTTCTCCAATGACAATAGGTAAATTTTTTAATTGCGGATAGGAAGCTACAAACTTAAATCCCATATTAATATCCTGTAGCTGCCTTCCCATATTCATTTGAACATGTCCGTCCACCACTTTAGGCGAACCTTTTGCATGAAATAAAATCATATCAACCGGCGACCCTATTTTTCCTGTTACATAATTTGTATCTTGGTAACAATGTTTTACAAAAGCATGCAGCCATTGCTGTGCATTTGCACCAGCTGTACCGGCAATATTTATTCCACCAATCTTTGCAGTAGGCAAAGCTCTCTTTACTGCATCAGCAGTAAAGTCATATAATTTAAAAAATTCTTCCTGTGTTCCTTTCCAATAACCATTGGGTTCATTCCATAATTCCCACCACCAGCTTTCTACTTCTTTTTTTCCATAGCGCTTTACGCTATGCTTTACCCATTCGTAAATTAATGCCGCCCATTTTTTATAATCTTTAGGTGGATAGGCCCAGCCGGTAATAATTTTAAAGTATGGGTCGCCTGGTTTCCAATCATGCTTGTATGGTGTTGGATTTGTCGACATGGCTTCCGGCATAAAACCAATTTGTGCTAATGGCTTCATCCCTCTTTTTATATAAGTATCAAAAATGCTGTCAATAATTGTCCAGCTGTAAACAGGATTACCATTTGCATCCTCGGTATAAGCATTGGTGCTGCCCCACTTTAATGCAGCCACTCCATCCCCTGTTACCAACAAACTATGTGCCCTTACATAAACAGGTACCGGGCTTAATGCTGCAATTTCTGAAAGCAATTTTTTTCCATCTTTCATGTAAGTATAGTTTGGTTCATCATAACCAAACCATGCCCACACCGGTTTCATATCACCCGTTTTTTTATTCAGATCAACAGTAATAGTTGCCTTCTGTGCATTTGCAAAATGGCAAAACTGTAACCCAACAATTACTAAGCATTTTAAAATTATCTTTTTCATCTTAATTAATTACCATCTGGTTTTAGCGCTGCTAACAAAACGCTTTGCGGCCAATACCATTTTTCTACTGCATCTGGTTTTGCAGGGTCAAATTTTGTAATGCTCTTTTTTAAATATTTTGCAATGGGTAAATTATTATCCTTTATTGATTGCACAATACACCGTGCAATTTCATAAGCACCATAAGTATTAAAGTGTGTATTATCTTCCAGCTTTTTATCCTGGCCGGGGAAAGTATTGGCAGGATAATGCACAAATGCTTTTACAGATTTCTCCGGGCCCCATGCTTCATACATTATTTTACTCATGGCATTCAGGTCTATCAAATCAACAAACTCTTCTTTGGCAGTTTGCCTTACTGCTGCAGGATATTCCAGCAATGTGTTGATAATATGGCCTGCTGAATCAAAGCTTCTACGGTGCATAGAAGTAACCAAGATTGGTATCCCTCCTTTCTTTTTCACTTCATTAATAAAATATTTTAAACTGGTTTTGTAAGAAGTAAATGGCCCGATACCTTCCCCCTTTTGTTTCATATCGTTGTGCCCAAACTCAATAAATAAATAATCATTTGTCTTCATCAGGCTGATTATTTTTTGCAGGCGCTTAGCACTTTTAAATGAATTTAATGCTTCGCCACTTTCTGCATAGTTGGCAATACAAATATTACCAGGTTCAAAAAAAGCAGGTATCATTTGCCCCCAGGATGCCCATGGCTCTTTATCCTGGTCTACAACGGTAGAGTTGCCAGCTAAAAATATGGTGGTTGCTTTTGTATTAGGTGTAATTTCCACTGCACAAATTTTTGCAGCAGTATCATTAAACTCCAGTGTAAGTTTATCATCCCAGTGAAAATAATTGATTTCCCTTGCTTTTAATTTCACCTTATCTACTGCATTTCCGTTTGCGTCCCTGATAATACTGTCTTTAACATGTACGGTAAAAACCTCGGTTTTAATTTCCCCTTTCTTTGTTTTGATATTTTGTAAAAACAACCTGCGGCATTCTGCCCTTACTGTGGTAGCTGATGTTCCATTCACATCTCCCAAAATAATTTTTACATCATAATTACCTTCAGGAATTTTTACAGAAAAAAAGAAAGGTTGGTTGCCGGTAATAAAATCGGAACTAACAGTATTTTTTTTATTTCTTACTACCGTTGTAATACCTGTTGAATTGATGAAACCATAACCGGCAGCATCAGTATAAATAGTTTGCGGCGTTACAGCAGTATAACCTTTTGCAGCAGCAGTGCTTCCAAAATCAAATTTGTAATTGGCTTTTTGTTGTGCTGTAACAGCAATGCAACAACTAATTGCTGCTATAAGAAACGATAATTGCTTATTCATAATATTGTACCGAGCTATCGTTCATTTTAAATTTATTTTTCTCTGCCATTTTATACATTTCTGCACCGGCTAAAATTACAGGGCCATAACCGTGAGCAGCAAAAACATTTACCGGGCGGTGGTAATAAAATGCAGGATCAAATGCCATTCCTGTTCCCACACATGTACCTTCAACCTGTCCTTTTTCATTCACTTTAGTTGTTACAGCATTCCATGCCAGCGATGCCATTGGTGCATAAGTTACAGGGTTTAACCAACCTTTGTTGCAGGCATGTGCAATACAATAAGAATAAATTGCTGTTGCAGATGTTTCTAAATAACTGTCTTCTCTATCTAACAACTGGTGCCAAAAGCCACTGCCGCTTTGATAAGATGCCAGGCCTTTTGCATGAGCTTTCAATTGTTGTAAAACAAAATCTCTTCCTTCATGATTTTCCGGTAATACATCCAGTAATTCCACCATAGTAAGTAATGCCCAGCCGTTGGCTCTTGCCCATTTAAATTCAGGATGCGTTTCCATACTCTCTACCCAGCCATGCATATACACTCCTTTTTCTTTAATGAACATGCGTTGTGTATACAACTTTACCTGGTTAACCGCATCATCAAAATATTTTTTATCGCCGGTTAATTTTCCCATCTGTGCCAGCGTGGGTACACCCATATATAAATCATCTAACCACAACGTATTTTTTTGCGGCCGCATTCTTGCCAGTGTACCATCAGGCAAGCGGTATTCCTTTTTAGTTACCCAATCAGCATACACATCAATTTGCGGACGTAAATTATTATTTACACCGGCAGTGGTAGCTTTTATCATCGCAGCACAAACTGCACCGGCATCATCCAGCGCATGAGGTTCAATGGGTTGTTTTAATGGATAAGTATTACCGCTGTAACCACCAGCCGCTTTCAATTTTTTTACTGCAGGTATCCATGTGGCTAAAAAATTAAAGCGGTCTTTTGCATAGTTGGTATATTTTTTATCGCCGGTTATTTCTCCTGCCCATAACATAGCGGAGTAAGTAACACCCCACTCGTAACTGGTTAACCTGAAATCGGCTTTTTGCAAAACAGTGTTACTATCTATTTTGGAAACATCGGCAACAACTTCATTTGTTTTTTTATTTACCATTTGCGGCGGGGTTACTGCATCAAGATAATTAAACACCCTGTCAAGCACTTTTTTTATTTCCTCTTTTTTCATCGGCTCATACGGCACCGGGTAATCCACCTTCATTGCATGCAATGGTGCAGTTACATCGTTACCTGTTTTTTGTGCCTTAGCAAAAACAGAAAATAAAATACAGACAAAAAGCAATTGATTTTTTTTCATAAAATTTATTTCAATATTTCTGATACTAAAAGTACTTAATTACAATATTACTGATGTGCTGAAAGTTAAAGGACGGTACAATTTTCATTGCCCGCCCTTTACCAACTGCTAAAATGAGAAAAAAGTTAATAGCCCGGATTCTGCATTGTTTGTTTTTCTGCAGGCGTTAATGCCACTCCGCCTTTTTGAATACCATCAAGAAATGTTTGAGGTATTGGACGCAGTAAATGACGATCCTGAATATTTGGAGCCGCATCAGGATTAAATGCTTTGGCACGTGCCACCAATGTTTTGGTACGGCTCAAATCCTGCCAGCGCAGATATTCACCTGCCAATTCACGGCTTCTTTCATTTAATACCAGTGCCAGCATCCTGTCGTAAGTGGCTGTTAATCCTAATGCAGTAATAATATACTCGTCTGAGGCTGGTAAGGCTGCAATATTAGTAACACCTAAAGGTGCGGAAGCTGCAGTAGTAACGGTGATATTATTTGATTCGTAATAAGAATTTTCCGGAAAGAAAGATGGTGGAACTGTTTGAGGTGCACTACTTGGAGCACCTCCACCATCATAATAAACCGAACGACTTTCTGCATTTTTATATTCTGCTCTTGCTCTAAGTGGATTGATATAAGGTAACGCATCGGTATATGCACCAGTACCCAATTTTGCTAAACGTACTTTTGCTTCGGCAGCAATTAAATAGGTTTCGGCAGAACGGGCTAATGTTATATCCCTTAAACCATCAACATCATTAAAACCAGCCGTACGACTGCCATCCATAAACTTGCTAAGTGATGGATAACGACGGGTATCATTCCATCCTATATCAGTTGTTTGTCCATTTTTATAAGCAACATACACATGCGGTATTGTTTTACCTGTAGGAGTGTATATGACAGATGGTGAATTGTTGAGCACATTGGCAGAAAAACGGGTGTCGCCAGGTTGGTTTACAACGTACATAATACCCAAATCTCCCTTCACATATGGTGCTGATGGTGCGTTGGCATTTACTTTATGTTTTGTTCTAAATGTTTTCCAGAACCTTGAATCGTTTTGCATATCGTAAATACGATACATGTAAAAATTGGGGGCCATACGGCTGAATGGACGGTCGCCACTTAAATCCCTCTGCATTTGCGGAATATCTTCATAACGGGAAACAAAATATAAGTGTTGTGTATTTTGACCAGTTGCCGTTAAATCGGCTGTAAACTGGGCAGATAATATTACCTCTCTTAAATTTTCGTTAGCTCCATTAGGAGTTGTGTAATTCCATAAGTCGCCGTAATTAGGTGCTAAAGCATGATTGGCAATAACTCCATCACATAATGGGCCAATGGCCGCCAAATCTGCTGCTTTAGTAGATGAATTCCAGGAGTCGTTGATTTCGCTGGCACGGCTCAGGTATGCTTTTGCAAGAAAATGGGCAGCAGCATCTTTCGTTACCTTAGCGGGACCACCTGTATTTCCTAAAAGGTTATAAGCCTGAGTAAAGTCTGCGATGATTACATCGTAAACTTCTTTAGGTGATTGACGGCTAAATTCTAACTCAGCAGGAAGACTTGGATCGCTGGCCTTTATTTTTAAAGGTACCGCACCATATTGGCTTACTAAACGTAAATAGTTATAGCCCCTGAAAAAATAGCCTTCACCCAAAGCAGTTTTCTTTATAGCATCGGCAGTAGAAGCACTGGCAGTGGCATTTTGAATAATAATATTGGCATGGCCAATACCAATATACAAATTATCCCATTGTGCATTGGCTGTTACTGTATTACCATTGTTAGGTGTTACAAACGGGCCAAATGTATTTCCGTAAGAATTGTACATGCCATTTGAAGGGTCTCCACCTACACGAAACTCATCGGCACCATAATTCATATTCGAAAATGCCATTTCGCCATTAAACTGTGTAGCAAATACCTGATGGTATGCCCCATTGGTTAATTGCTGAATACCGGCATCTGTTTTATAAAACTCCAGATCTCTAACAGTGTCCAGCGTTTCATCCAAAAATGTTTTCTTACAAGAAGTAGTAACCAAAACGGCAAGTATGGCTACTATAGTTATATTTAATATTTTATTTTTCATATTGTCTATTTTTTATCGATTAAAACCCTGCGTTAATACCTAATGTGAAACCTCGGTTACTGAACAATGAAGCGTTGTCCATATCCATAAATTTGATTTTAGAAAACAACATACCGAGGTTAGCGGCCTGGAAGTAAACCCGAAGGTTTGACATATGCATTGACTTTACTAAACTGGCAGGCAGATTATATGATGCAGAAATATTCCTGATTTTCAGGAAAGATGCTTTCTTATATCCAAGTGATGGTGAGTAGGCATCTCCAGATGCTACTGAATAAAAAGGCTTCTGGTATTCTGCATCCTGGTTATTTTCTGTCCAATAATCAATCTGGCGTTGGTTGCCACGGGCAGTCTGCGCTTCGCCACCTGTATTGAAAATGTAGTTTAACCGTCCATAAATAAAGACTGATAACTCAAATCCTTTATAGGTGAATCCATTTGTCATACCTACAACCCAGCGGGGTCTTGTATTACCAATAATTGTACGGTCGTTATTAGCATCAATTTTATCATCTCCATTTTGATCTATTGGCCTAACCTGACCTGGAGTAAATGTGTTACCATTTAAGGCAAACTTGGCCAAGGTTGCTGCATCGGCATTTTGCCACATACCATTAGAAGCAAAACCATAAATTACGCCTACCGGCTGCCCAATAAACCAGTTGTTATTAATATCATCTTGCTTACCATTTGCTAAATTAACAATCTTATCTTTTTGCCATGCAATATTAAAATTACTTGTCCATTGGAAATTTCTTGTGGTTAAATTAACAGTATTAATATTTATATCAATTCCCTTGTTAGCAGTTTCTCCTACATTTTGAAACGTAGTTATATATCCTGTAACTGTAGGAATATTTCGTGCCATTAATAAATCTTTAGTCTTAGAAGTATATACATCTATTGAACCAGAAATTTTGGATTTAAAAAGTGAAAAGTCAACTCCAAGATTATACTGGGTAGTTTTTTCCCAATCTAATGCCGAGTTGGCTAAAGTTCCAGAAGGTAGAGAGGATGATGTTACTGATCCACCAAAAGGATAAAAGAGTGCTACTGTTCTGCCTTTAGTAGCGTAAGCATCAATGGCAGAATTTCCTGTAACACCACCGCCAATACGGATTTTTAAATCATTTACCCAACTTACATTTTGCATAAATTTCTCTTTATTAATGCGCCATGCTATTGCAGCACTGGGGAAAAGAGAAAACTTGCTGCCATCATCAAATAACTGTGAGGCACCATCAGAACGTACAGAAAGTGTCAATAAATACTTATCAGCAAATCCATAATTAAGGCGAGCCATATAACTTACTAATTGGCGCTTTATTAAATCAGAATTTTGGGTTATAGTAAGATTTGTTGCTGGCAATGTAGCAGAATTAAGTGCATACCATTTTTGGCTGGCGATTGGAATACCTGTACCCCTGATTGTATTAATGGGGTCTTGCCTGAACTTAGTGGCACTTTGCAACAAAGTAAGTCCAAAAGTATGATTCTTAATTGCTTTATCATAGTAAACCAGGTTATCTAATGTCCAGGAAAATGTTTTTGCCTCTTGTAAAGAAGCACCATTAATGCCACTGCTTGCTACTGATAAACCATCAATATAAACCCCGTTGGTATAATTAGAAAAATCCGGGCCAAAGTTAAATCTGTATTTTAACCCCTTTAGTACAGGATGAATTTTTCCAAAATCAAGCTGTGCATACAGGCTACCAAATGCACGGAGAGTTACCCGCTGATCCTGTGTATATTTTTCTTCGTCTATAATTGTTTTTATAGCCACATCTCCACCCGGTTCAATAATCCTGGCACCGGCTGAAGTATAGGGAACAGCCCATTTAAAGAGCCTTCTCGCCGATTCATAAATACTGGTGGCAGGCGAACCTATGAAAGAGCCAATTACTGAATTAGATTGGCCAAATTGCTGAGTACTATGAGATACATTTACATTTAAGCCCATATTAAACCAATCGGTAGCCTGAATATCTACACTGGCTTTGCCAGAATATCTTGAAAACTTTTGCCCTATTGATGTACCCTTATTATTTAAATAACCAAAGGAAGCATATGCCTTTATGTTTTTTGTACCGCCGCTTACAGAAATAGTGTTATCTGTAGTAATACCCGTTTGAGAAGCCATGTCATTCCAGTCGGTATTGCCAACCTTAGAGCCATCCCATGTGCTACCGGCCCAGCCTTTTTTAATATTGGCCCATGCTGATGGGTCTGTTTGTCCGTTAAATATTAAAGAGTCATTTGTGTAAGTAGGTGCATCTCCCCGTGGTCGGCCAGATGGGTTACTATAATATATAGCCCAACGACGAAAATCAAGATATTCAGATGCATCCATAATAGGTGCCCAATCTTTTATAGTTTCAAAAGTAACAGAGTTATAAAAGTTTAACTGTACTTTGCCAGCTTTACCTTGTTTAGTAGTAACAATTACCACACCATTAGCTCCTCTTGAACCAAAGATGGCAGTTGCAGATGCATCTTTTAATACGTCTATAGATTCAATGTCGTTAGGGTTAAGGTATTCAATACCACCAGTAGTTAACGGAATTCCGTCTACTACAAATAAGGGTGTATTGGATGCTGTAAGCGAACGAACACCACGAATATTGATACTACCTACTTGCCCTGGGCGTTCATTAGAGGTAATATCCACACCAGCAACTTTACCCTGCATGGCCTGCAGTGCATTATCTACCGGGCGGCTGCGGATGTCTTTTTGGTTGATACCGGCAACGGCGCCTGTTACATCTTTCTTTTTAACCGTTGCGTAACCAATTACTACTACATCGGTTAAGCTTTCGTTTAAAGATTTTAATGACACTGATAATTGCGCTTTATTGTTTACAGCAATTTCCTGTTCTTCGTGCCCTACAAAACTAATTACCAGTTTTGCTTTAGCAGATGATACATTTAAAGTGAATGTTCCGGCCTGGTTGGTAACCGCCGAATTTTTTGTGCCTTTTTCAAACACAGTTGCGCCAGCTAAAGCTTTACCGGCATCATCGGTTACTGTACCGGATACTGAAAAACTCTGCGCCTGAATTGAAAATGAGGAAATGAGAAAAATAAGGAGAATTGCAAAATTCTTCCTTAGGAATTTTTTGTTCATAATAGCATCGTTAAATGGTTAATAAAAAGCAGTTTAAAAAAATTCCCCATAGCGAGGGAATCCTTAAAAATAGTTTGTTGCTTATTCTGTGCAAAAAAAAACTGTGCAATCGTTTGCGTAACAAAGAGCACTAATCCTTAACACTTTACTAAAACAAAACACTATTCCTAAGATACTAAATTATCAAAAGGCAGAATTTTTATCATCCTGCCCTATCCTGTACTATAGTGTTTTACTCTACTTCATTTACATTTTTAGAAGGGCAAAAAAATAGTGCATGTTTTTAATCATGCACTATTTTATAAAAAAAGTTGTGTTTGTAATTAATTAAATTTAAAAGGTAAAAACCAATCTTTGTTCATCAGTTTTGTTCTGGCTGCATTTGCTGCACCTGCAGATAAGCCTGACTTACGTAACTTGTCATAAACTTTATCAGCAATAAATGCAGGATCGTTTCTGCGGATAGCTACCCTTAACAGGTCTGACCAACGTTCGCCTTCATAAGCCAGTTCCAATGCATCTTCTGTAATAATCATGTTCTCTACATTGGTTACACTGTCTGTTACCGGTAATGTAACAGGTTTTAATGCTGCTCGCCCTCTTATACCAATATTACGGTACCATGTATTTCTGTAAGCCGGTGCCTGTCCGCCTCTTGCATCAAAATCGTAAGGCCATGGTAAAAATGTTTGATGGTAGTTGGTAACATCACGGTTTGCAGCAACGTTATTGCCCGGAAAAGGGTCGTAAGTATAATTAATGCCTTTATTTACCAGTGCGTAAGCCACCCTGTGTTTACCGGCACGGTTTGCTGCTTCGGCATAGTGCAGGTGCAGTGATGCTGCCCTGGTTAAAAACCATTTACCTGCTTTACTAAATGCATTTATAGGTAAATTATCAGTACCCAAATAGTTGTACAGATTTTTCATAATTACCGGCTGTCCGCCAATTGTACGGTAAGTAAAATTGGCCCTTGCGTCAAAGGGGAAATTATCACGTAACACTTCGCCGGCGTTAACATTTGCAGACGTAAATACATAAACCTGCTGCTGGCTGTTCCAGTAATCAATTGCCTGTTGTGCCGGTTTTACCAGGTAGCTTCCACCAACAGGAGAAAACAGGTCGATATATGGATTTACAGGTTCGAAATTTCTATCGAAGGGTAAGCTCCATATCATTTCCCAGTTAAATTCATTATCAGATTGCGGCCTTTCGAATAAATACCTCCATCCATTGGTATAAACTAATGATGAAAAATCCTGTACACGGCTATACCCAACACCGGCATTGCCAAAACTTGAAATGCGGTATTGATTATACCATAACTCTGAATTACCTGTTGGTCCGCCAATTTCCAATACCCTTTTATACCTGTCTGCAGCTTTATCGTATTGCCCCTGCCATAAATATAAATCTCCCAACAAAATATTTTTATTAATAAAGAATTTACTTGTGTTATATCCATCTACAGTTGTTTGTAATGTGGTACCTGCAGGATAATCGTCTGTAAAAGGAAGCCGCTCTGTAAATGCTACCAGTGAATCTATCAAAACCGGCAGGGTAACCTTTGGAAAATTACTGTTGTCTTTTAAATCCTGTACCTGTAAAATTGGATTGGTAACATAGGGGATTGTGCCATAGTGAATACCTAATTGCAAATATACCCAGCTGCGTATTGCTCCAATATCAGAATAGCGTTGATTAAATTCTGCTTCCTTCAATTTACTTGCCGCATACATTTTTGTAAAATTGTCCAACACATCATTACAGTTTACAATTACATCATAAAAAGGCTGCGGATCGGTGTAAGGATTGTTTACAGTAGCGGTATGTTCACTTACCTGTCTTAAATTTAAATCAGCATTATTGGTAATGTCCATCAAATCGCCTCTTAGTTCATTTAATATCATGTAGGGCTTTGCCAATTTCATAAATTTGCCATATACACCAACTACAGCAGCATCTGCATCAAACACATTGCGGTACATGTTTTCCACACCAACAATATTTTTTGGTTCTACATCTACAATTTTTTTGCAGGATGATATGGTAACACCAACAGCTGTTATCAAAAATGCAAGTCTTGTTTTATTAAGCATGTATTTCATTTCTATAAATATTATTAATAAACATTTTAATTATAAACCTACTTTAAACCCGAGCTGAACCGATCTGAACTGTGGTTCCAGCGTATTGTCAATTCCTTTTCCAAAAACACTTTCGGTAGCACTAAACTCCGGATCGAAGCCTTTATAGTCGGTAATTGTAATTAAATTATTACCGGTTGCATATACAGTGGCATATTTTAAGAAGCCTGTTTTAAATGGTATATCGTACGAAAATGTAAGTGCCCTTAATCTTAAATAAGAACCGCTCTCAATCCAGCGATTACTGAAACGGCTGTTTCCCATCGGATCGCCCCATGTTGCTTTCGGCATATTGGTTGCATCGCCATTGGTTTTCCAGCGGTTTAATACGGCATCGGTCTGGTTGTATGCGTTACTCATACCTTCCAGCTGAGCACGTGTGTAATTAAATATTTTATTACCCACTGTAAAATTAAAAAACGCATTTACCGAAAACCTTTTGTAGTTAACCTTATTATAAAATGAACCATAATATTTTGGATTGGGGTTTCCCAAACCTGCCCTGTCATTATCATCAATTACTTTATCGTTGTTCAGATCGATAAACCTTACATCGCCACCTTTAAAAGCCACTAAAGAACCATCAGCTCTTTTAATAGATAATCCTTCTGCAGCAGCAACAGCATCTGAAACATACACACCATTTGTTTTATGACCATAAAATTCGTTAGGTGCACTACCCACCTGCGTTATGTAGTTTGCCCCTGCAAATGATGTAATAATATTTGATGCCGGTAACCTGGTAACCAAAGAATTATATTTTCCAATATTAAAACCTGCATCCCAGTTAAAATTCTTTTTATTAATTATCCTTAATGAAGCGGTTAATTCAATACCTGTTGTTTTTAATGCCCCGCTATTGGTAACTGCAAAATCAAAACCACTTGCTGTAGGTACCGGTTCGTAAGTAATTAATTTATCTGTCTTGTTACTAAAAACATCGATACTGAATTGTAAGCGTTCGTCCAATACCGCAACATCTAACCCAAGGTTCGATTTTTTTACTTCTTCCCATTGTAATTTATTATTGGCCAGGCCTGCACGTACCAACCCCTGCATACCTAAAAGATTTTGAGGAACATAAGTTTGTTGTGTTGTATAGTTCCCTATATCATCATTGCCTGATAAGCCATAAGATACCCGGAGTTTTAATAAATCTATTTTGTTATTGGCAAGCAATTTTTCTGATGATATGAGCCATGCCGCAGCAATTGATGGCAACACAGCAAAATTATTTTCGCCTATGTACAAACTCTTTGTAATGTTTGATCCAAAACGGCTGGAAACATCAGCTGAAAGATTTGCAGACAGGAAGTATTTATCCTTAAATGAATAATCTGCATTAAAATAAGTGCTGAACCATTTTGCTTCACCTATATCGCCGCCAATTTTCCTTAGTGCATTTACACCATTACCAACACTTACCAACTCATCAATGGCAGAGTTATAACCCAGTCCATAATCCTGTTCTGTTTTATCCTGTAAATACCTTACCCCTGCCCTTGCTGCAAAGGAATGAATTTTATTAAATTGTGTTGCGTAGGTTAACCGTACATCATTAGATAATGAAAAAAGAGAAACTACCTGTGTACCCAACCTGCTGTATGCAATACCTGTACTTAACGTGTCGGGTGTAACACCTTTACGTGGTACAAAAAAACTTTCTCTTACTTTATTATAAATAATACCGATGGTATTTGTCAGTGATAATGATCTTGAAAAATCATATTTAAAACTGATAGACCCCATAAAACGATAAGCTTTATTAAGCCCGGTACCTTTTTCGATAATGGCAAGCGGATTACCAATATTTAATGTATCCCTGTCTGCCAGAGATGGCGATTCAATACCTGTTGCAGATACATCTTTGGTACGCAAAAAAGGTGCTTTTACCAATGCTAAAAAAAGCGGGTTTGATTTAGCTGCTATACCCTGGTCTCTTATATTCTGTTCGGAAAATGTAAAACTTAAATTGGTGGTTGCTGTCATTTTACGGCTTAAATTCAAATCGCCGTTAAAACGCATGTTATACCTGGACATGTCGGTATTACTGATTATACCTCCATTATTTAAAAACCCTAACGAAATGGCGTACTTAGCAATATTATCACCACCGGTTACTTTTAAATAAATATTTTTTGTTGAAGATTGTTTTAACACAAGGTCCTGCCAGTTAGTTTGATTATGATAAGCATAATAAGAGGGGTTTGATTTATCATCGTTCATATAAGGCTCACTGGCAATTTGTGCATCGGTCATGCCTTTTGTTTTTAACAACTCCGAAAGATATACCCTGTAATCAGCAGCATTCATTACCGGTAAAGTTTCAGGCTCCAGGTTAACGCCGCCGTTTACAGCAAAATCAATTTTTGTTCCCAGTTCTTTAGCTCTTATTGTTGTAATAATTATTGCCCCGTTACCTCCCTTGGTTCCATACAACGAAGAAGCATCTTTTAACACCGAAATATTATCTATATCCCTTACATCGATACCAGATAAAGGATTGGAGTAATTATTGGAAATAATTGAACCGCCATTACTGTTATTATTAAAAATAATTCCATCTATAATTATTAATGGTTGGTTGGTGGCATATAAAGAATTGATGCCTCTCAGTAACATTGCAGCACCTATATTTTGTGTACCACTGCGCCTGGTAATATTTAATCCTGCAACTTTACCCTGTAAATAAGCATCAGGTGTTTCATTAAACCTGCTCCACCCATCGTTTATCTGTACCCCGGTTGCTGCGTATGGCGTTAATGTTTTGGAAGTGCGCCCTGTTATTAACTGAACATCATCTGACATGGAAGAAAAACTTTCATCATACATCACTATATTCAGTACGGATAATCCTTTTACTGCAACTTCTTTAGATTGATATCCATCTCCTGATAATAACAATACCGCTTCGCCTGCTGGTAAATTAATACTGTAGTTTCCTGCACTGTCTGTTAATGAAGCCGCAAATTCTTTATAGGTTAACCGTATACCACGTATAGGTTTACCGGTAGCTGCATTTGTTACAGTACCTTTTACATTGAATTTGTTTGGATTGTCTGCAACAGTCTTTATCTTTTGCCCATTTACAAAAAGGCTGGCTGTAATTGCAACAGAGAGCGTAAGTATTTTCTTTAATCTATTCATCATATCAAAATAATAATCTTTGAAAAAAAATTTTAAGGTAATGGAACCAATCTTAAATAATCCAATACTATTGGCCCTGTTGTTACAGCTGTCAATCGCCAATCAACCGTACCAAATTTTGAAATGGTGATAGTACCCAAATTAACTTCGTTATATGCTCCTGCTGCACTAAATAATGGAACAGCATGTGTTAATGTACCCTGCACAGCAGCTAAGCCGGTGTGCCATGCATTTATGGTTTGGTTGAAACCGGCAGTACCCTGAAAGTCATTAGCCGCAGATGCATACACCTGATATTTTATAGACGGAGATTCATTTACCCTGTAAAAAGAATAATAAGTTGTAACCCCATGGCCAGTTACCATTATATCAGAGAAATTGATACCGGTTACAGGATTACGCCTTATCCTGTAATTCGTATTTCCGGTTTTATCTGATAAAAAACCTGAAGGACTTTCTCCCTGTAAAATGATTGGTATAAATTTATTTACAGTAGGTACATCCATCTTACTCATAATGTACACATAGCCATTACTTAATTTTTTTACATCCACAACAAAAGTGGTATTAAAAGGTACCGTAATGCCCGACCTTGATAATAATGTTGCTGGAATTGCAAGCGGGTTTTGATACGCCACTTCATAGGCAAGATCTTTAACAACATTCCATTTTGCAAGGCTGTCAGTTGAAATAGCAGCAGAAACTGTTGGATAATATTTTTTTAATGAATCGGCTTCCACAACAAAGTTGGCATCCTGCATTACAAAATACGTGTACTGCCTGTCTTCTCTTTTCATATCATACACTCTTTCGTTAAAATAATTTCTTGCAACAACGCCAGTGCCCGGCCTGTATATGGGAAGCCCTGTATTTACACTGATGCTGTCAATTATTGCAGTTACCGGATCGAAGCCATTATAATTTAATGAAGCGATATAAGCGTTTTGTGCATATTGTGCTGTAGTACTGTTTATAAATTCCCAGATATTCTGCACCGGTGGCACTATTCCGTTAATGATATGTAATACGCCATTGTTAACGTATCTGTCAGTTGCTCCCAGGGCAGCTTCACCAAATTTTATGGTGTTGAACAAATTGTATTTACCACTCAGCATCTGAATGTTTACAGCCGCCTGCACATCTCTTATAAAATATAACTGGTTAGAAATATGATTTAAAACAAATGCCCTTAACTTATTTACATCGGCTGGAATAGCTGGATCAATTGCCTGTAATGCTGTATTTGTTGGTGCCCAAACAGTAAAAGTTTTTGTGGCTTGCAACAAAGAATCTAAACCGGCAGTATGCACATATTCGGTAAACTTGCTCAGGTTGGGATTGGCTGTTATTGTTTCTAACAGATTTTTTGTCAGATCCTGCTGCTCAACCGCAGTATGATCTTTCCACTTATTACAACCTGCCAAAGCAAGTGCAATAAACAAAACAATGCCTGCTATACTTTTCTTTTTATACATCGCTTAATATTTTATTACTTCTTTTATTATTTTTAGAAATACTGTAATGTTCCGTCAATATTAAACCTTGGTAAATATTGCACATCGTTAATAGGAATAAAATGAATCATGTCTAAAAAGCAGGATGGATTCCCCGTACCTGCAGCAGGTAAACAACGTAATCTTATTTTATGCCTGTCGGTAGTAGTTACGTCAACAATTCCTAAAAATTTACCTGTCATTAATTGATTGGTATTTACTGTATATCTTTTCCAACCTAATGCATCCATTTCACCGTCGGTTAAATTGGGTCTTTGGTCGCTAAAATTAAATGGTCTCGATAAGTCAACCCCATTAAAAGACACCTGGGTTGGAGCTTGCGACCCTCCTGGTAAGCCAACTGTACCTGATCCTTTTGCAGCCCTGTAACAAATCCAGACTTTATACCTGCCTTTAATAACAATTGGTGTGGTAAATTCTATCCAGTTATGGCGTGATGTATTTCCCATTGGCACGGTTAAATAATCTCTCCAAAACATATTAATAGAAGTTGAGGTTGTATAACTATAATTCATTGTATTAGCCGGATTGTTCCATGTAATATCTTTTATAGCACCGTAAGCAAAATTAAAATTCGCTCTTCTGAAAATTGCCGGTAGTTTTCTTACTTCCGGAAAATCGGCTACATCCCAAAATACTGCAGTAGGAAAACGTAGTTTAGGTTTAAAGTGAGCTAACGCAGTATGCAGTACCCCGGTTGTTCCGGAAATATCACTTGTTGGTCTTTCCAGCTCAACTCCTATTTCATGTACTCCATTAAAATCAAGGTCGTTTATTAAAACTTTTACATCATCTAATTTAGATGCCAAGACCTCTAATGGTGCCAATGTGGTATGAGAGCTTGCAGAAACAATATCGGCCAGGTATCTTATATCCGGTATTATGTGGTATTTCACATAAATATTTAAACTATCCAGAGGATTTAATGGGTTACCGGTATTAGAGTATTTAGCTTTTAATGCTGCATAATTTGCAAAGCCAGAATCGAGTAAAGCCTTATCAGTTTCGGCCAAAACAGTAAACCATCTTCTGAGAGAAGGATCAGTACTGTTTATAGTGTTTATAGTATCGTAGTAACCCGTTGCCTGTAATGCCTGCTTAAAAATAGAAAATTTTGGATCGGCTGCAATTAACTCTGCAACTGTTTTAACTGCAGGTTTTAAAACCCTGTCTACCTCATGTATTAAGCCATTGCCCGTTTTTATATTTGCGGATGTAATTGTACCCTGCCTGTTTACAAGTATGGTAGATGTACCGGAATTGTTTATAACACCTGTTATTAAAAACTGTCCGTACATGGTAACAGTTGGTAATTTTCCATCTTTAAAGGAAGCAGTAGTTAATGTATCTTCAAGCAAATGAATTTTTACAATACTCTGTGCTTCTGCCTCTGTTAGGGTGGTCAGCGTTTTACTTACTTCTGCTAAATAGATTTTTACAGCACTGTCTGTTGGCACAAACATAGTGTAAGAGCCATACGCATTTAAGAAACCTGCATAGCCCGATTTGTCAACAATAGCTGTGATGGATGAATATTTATCGGGGTTCGATTTTATATACCCGTAAATATTCAGGTCGGTACTTGTATTGTCAACATATTTTATTTTTTTACAACTTTCTGTGTAAAAAATGATAAGCATGCCAACAATAGCTGTTAACAAAATGCCTAAATGTTTTTTCATACGCTTAATTTTATTTCTTACTAATTATTTATAAAATGGATTTTGTACCAAGGCCTTATTTGTTGTTAACTCATAAGTGAATATCGGCAGGTAATGGCAGTTTTTATCTTTCATTTTTGCAATGGCCGATTGCTGGCGGTTTGCAGGTACGGTACCGGCAACCACATCCAGTAACAGTTCTAATCTTTCATAATTATTCCTCCGGGCATTTCTCAATAAATCGTACCAGCGTTTACCTTCAAATGCAAATTCTCTTGCCCGTTCTTTTAAAATAAAATCGCCTACCATTAATTTATCGGTGGGGGTAGGATTGGTATTGGTAGAAACAAGTGCCCTGGCCCTGGTTCTTATCTGCGTCACTAAATCTAATGCTTCTGGCCCCTTGCCCAACTGGTTTAATGCTTCTGCTTTTATCAGCAAAACATCAGCATACCTGTACATGATCCAGTGTGCAAAAGATTCTGATTGCACACGTAAGGAAGAATTACTTGGGTTAGTACTAAGCGCCACAAATTTCCATATCAACTGGTCAGTAGATCTTACAGCAACACCATCGCCCCTTATATCTGCCTTTAATGGATCAACCAGGTCGATGGTATAAATTTCATCCATTACAATAGGGCTGGCAATAAACTTTCTATTAGCATTAAACATTGTGTAAAACGGATTCAGGTTCTGGTTGTCAAACTGCAATTCAAAAATACTTTCGTTACTATTTCCGTTTACATATAAAGTTCTGTACCAGGTATTGGCATCGGCACCATCAACCAAGCCAAATGCAGCAGTAGAAATTATTTTATCGCAGGCCGCAACAGCTTCTGTATATTTTTCCATCCATAAATACACATCTGCCTGTATTGCATTAACTGTGGCTTTGGTTATTCTTCCTTTATTTAAAGCCCTGTCGCCGTAGTCAACCACAGCTGCAGTTTCTGCTTCACTTAAATCTTTTACTACCTGTGCCAATACATCTTCCTGTGGACTTTTTGGAATTGATACAATGTCCTTATCACTTTGCGTTGCTTTTAATTTAAGAGGCACCTGGTCAAATGTACGTACCAGATAAAAATACATCAGAGCCCTTATGGTTTTTGCTTCTGCAATAGCTTTATCTAATGCTGCCTGCGTAAATGTAGCATCCTCTGCCAATACACCAGGGGCATAATCAATAACGGTATTGCAATAATTAATGGTTTCGTAAATACCTCTCCAGTTTGCAATACTATTACTGGGCAACATATTTACATTAATCACATCAATTTGTTCGGCTGTAGTTGCCAAGGTACTTGTAAGCATATCTGCTCTCAACTCTCCCCACACAAAAAACGACTCGGTATTGCTTCTTGCTCCGGTTTGAGAACCGGTAAGAGATATATAACAACCCGTGACTGCTGCAGCTACCTGTTCTTTTGTTTTCCAGTATTCGGCACCTGTTAAACCATCCTGTGGTTGTAAGTCGAGCCATTTTTTACATGATACAAATGGCACCAGCATTAATAACATCAATAATTTTAAAACTGTTTTTTTCAACATTGTATTTCGTTTAAATTATTTTAAAAACTTGCAGTAATACCAAGTGTTACTGTTTTAACCGGTGGTGTATAAGAATAATCAATAGCTACCCTGAACGGATCGCTGCCTCTTACACTTACTTCCGGATCCTGTCCTGTGTAATTTGTCCATGTATATAAATTTTCAACACTTATATATGCACTCAGGTTTTTTAATTTAAGTTTTTGTACCAGTTTTTTAGCCGCAGTATATCTTATTGTTGCTGTTCTAAAACGCAGGTAAGATGCATCTTCAACATACCTGTCGCTACCAAGCCAGTTGTAGCCGGTCCGGTACATAGCCCTTGGCATATCAGTAACATCACCCTCTTTTCTCCAGCGGCTTAATGTTGCTGTACTCTGGTTATCGAAACCATACATATTGGTAGTATTGATTTTAGTGCCGTTTACAAGGTCGAATTTGTACCTGTAAGTAAAGAATGCAGTAAATTTCCACTGGCCTTTATGAGATAATGAAGTACCAAAACCACCACTGTATTTTGGCATACTGTTACCGAGGTAAACAATATCCTGGTAATTTATATTGCCGTCGTTGTTTATATCCTCATACATGGCATCTCCTGGTTGAAAAGTATACCCAATACTTGGATAATTAAATTTCATGTAAACAGTTTGACCTGTTGGGCCAATAATATTTTTCCCACTTGCATCTGTGGCGATAGTAGATTGTAAATCTTTATAAACGCCTTTGAATTTAAATCCATAAAAAGAACCAAAGGGATTATTGATCTGCAAATAAGTTTTGTACTGGCCGTTTGCTTCAATATTTCCTTTATCTCTCGGATACAAATCTGATATCTCACGTATCACATTTACATTACGGGCAATATTGAAATTAAAATCCAGCTGCCATTTTTTTGTTTTTACAGGTGTAAATCCAAGGGCCAGTTCAAAACCCTGGTTATCCATTGTACCCACATTCATATCAACATTATTAAACCCGTTGATTGAGGAAATTTGCAACCCTGGAAAATACATCTGTTTGGTACGGTTAATATAAAACTCCACATCAGCTGTAATGCGCCGGTTGAACATGCTTAAATTAATACCTGCATTCTGCCCTACGATGGTCTCCCATTTTAAATTAGATAATTCCATATTACCGGGGTATACACCAGCTTGGCCAAGATATGACCGTGAAAAAGTATTATAGGTATTAATGTAACTATAGTCTCTGCGTGGCTGATTACCAGACTGGCCATAACTTGCCCTGAAACTGAGGTCATCAATTTGTTTGTTGAAACGCTTCATGAATTTTTCGTCAGACATTCTCCACCTAAAAGATGCTGACGGGAATAATCCGTACCGGTTTGCGGGGCCAAATCTTGAGTTACCATCTCCACGAAGTCCGACGTTTATGATATACTTATCCATAAAACTATACTGTCCACTTACCAGTAAACCAATACTACGGGTTTGGCCCGAATATGCCACAAGCCTCGATTCGCCATTTTGTGTACGGCCAATATTGGAAGGATCCTGTAATATTGAAGATGCAGTATTGGAAAGCAATATTTCCTGCGATACATATTTGTTATCGTAAGTATTCAATGAAAGGAAACTTATTAATTTATGCTTTATATTTTTAAAATTAGGAGTATAAACAACATTGGCTTTTGTTTGCACATTAAACACATCTATATCCCCATCATAAGCCCTGTTAACTGAAGTTTCTGTCCATGGCCTGCCGGTAGAAGTTTGAGGCAGGAAGCTGTTGTTTTTATTATTGTTTACATCAAACTGCACATCAAAAGTTGCCATTAAAACTTTTTTCAAAATTTCGTACTGCAGGTTAAAATGCGGTGTTACCCTTTGGCTGATGATTTTATTACTTGCATCATTTGCCATGGCTACAGGATTTGCTGTACCTACCACATTTCCACTGCTGCTTAAACTCTGGTAAAAGCCCTGTATATTGGTAGCCGGTGTAAAATAATTTCCTGATAAATTACCGAATTCATCGTACTCATAAATGCTCATGTTGGGCATCTTTCTGTACGCAATATCCCTTAAGTTATTTGCAAAGTTCCGGTTATTATCTGTGTAAGAGTAAGAAATGTCGGATTTAAAGCGGATACGTTCAGATACGATATAATCTAAATTGATACGGGTGCTGATACGGTTTAAATAAGTACCGATAGTAGTACCTTTTTGACTAAGATATCCAAGTGATGCAAAATATCTTGCTTTTTCGCCACCACCTGTCATTGATATATTATGGTCCTGCATAAAGCCTTTTTGTGTAATGGCTTTTATCCAGTCGGTGTTTTTACTGTAATTATTGTACCAATAGGGATCATTAGGATCGTACTGAAATTCTTTAATATTCTGCGTATTAAGCGGCGTTCCTGTTGCATTCATATATTCCTCGGGAATTAAAGTAGAATACTGATCGCCGGAAAGCATTGGAATGGCGTCGGGTTGTTTTGTAACCGATGTTTTATTGGTATAAGTAAATGAAGGTTTGCCTACAACACCTCTTTTAGTTGTAATTACAACTACGCCGCTTGCTGCCCTGGAACCCCAAATGGCTGTTGCCGCTGCATCTTTTAAAATGGTAATATCCTTAATATCCGAAGGAGCAATATTTAATAAGCTTGCATAACCTACTTCGTCAGCAGCACCAAAATTAAAATCAGATGGTATTGCGGTTTCGTAAGGCATATTATCAACAACTATTAACGGATCATTTGAACCATTGATAGAAGAAGTACCCCTGATACGTATTTGCATGCCTGCACCAGGATCGCCGGAGTTGGCTGTAATATCCACACCCGCCATTCTTCCCTGCAATGCCTGGTCAATTGATGCAGCCTGCATTTCTTCAAGGTCTTTTGCATTGATGTGCGACTGCGCTGTTGTTAATTCCCTTTCGGATAT
Organism: Ferruginibacter sp.; assembly: GCA_017983695.1. Lineage (GTDB taxonomy): Bacteria > Bacteroidota > Bacteroidia > Chitinophagales > Chitinophagaceae > Ferruginibacter. The sequence continues at coordinate 162,281 of JAGOAX010000004.1, read as the reverse complement.
CGGCAACATACCATTATCTGCTTTACGTTGCGATACCACTACCACATCACCTAAATCCCTGCTGTTACTTTCCAGGGTAATATTAAAAGTAGCACGGGTATTTATTGACAGTGTTTGAGAACGGAAACTGATATGGCTGAATGATAATTTATTTTTTGGATTGGAAATCTTAATAACAAAATTTCCTTCCACATCTGTTTTTACTGCACGTATGGTTCTGCCATCGGCATCAACTTCTGCAACAGTAACATCCACTATGGGACGTTTATTTGCGCCAATAATTTTCCCCTGTACTGTAGTTGATTGTGCAACTGCTGCATTAATCAAAAGCACTGCAAACAACAGGCAACTTATTTTTGTGAATAAAACTTTCATTATATAATGAATTTATTTTTTAAATTTTTTGATTCAAAAGACATTAATATTTTAAATAATTATCTACAAGATGTATCACTGTTCTGTTAGATAAATTATTATTCAGCGTTGTAACCATTCTTGCTTTGCGGCCATAGCCATCCCCCAGTTCAAAAACTCCTCCCGGGTAAAGTATTGAAAAGGTTACAGGATCGCCTGCTGTATTTCTTAACAATGAAGGATAGGAACCTATGTCGCTGCCGTTTGCCACCACAGTCCGTTTATCAAGAAAATGATATAGAATAAATTTTTCCACTTTTAATTTATCGGCAATTAATGTAGGCGTAAAATTGGGTACCCCAGCAGTGCCCGGCAGCAACCCATCATTAATGGCCTGAATGATTGAAGCCCTGTTGGGAACAAATACAGTATAAAAAGATCCTGCAGTTATACCAGTTATTTCAAACGTACCGGTATTAAATATTGTTGAGTTTCTAAGGTAGTTCCAGAAATAGTTAAACTCAGATGCAGCCGGTGTTCCTAAAACTGCCATAGTGGAGCCAATGGGCCTGTAAGTATAATACAGCAGGTCATTAATATAGGCCACCTGACCGTTCAATACCTGTACTACACTATCAATAGTAACCGATACATTTTTTTCTATTGTACCTACGGAGAAAACTTTGTTACCATCATATTTAATATACTCACCGCCATAAGACCCAGCAATTCCATTAACCCCTGTTACACCTAAATTGGCTAATTCATTATTTGGTGTTTCTATTACACCGGTATTTATCATGCGCATTAAATTAAGCCTTACACTATCATTTGTTGCGGCACCAAAGCTCCACAAATTAGATCCCGGATTGTAGCTATACCCTTTAGCTGCTAAAACTGCATCCGAAACCATGAACATGGTATACTTTACATTGGGGTTGGTTATTATCGGTTTCAATTCCTGGTCGAGCAACCTCGTCATTAACGAATAATTTGGGTTGAGGTATGCCTTACCATATACCGTTGAAAATACGTTAGGTTCATTTACTTTTTTAGTACCGTAAAAAATACCATTACTCAACACCTTTCTGTCAACTACATCAGTGGTATTATTCATTTTTGCAGGTTCACCTAAAAAATTATAGGTGCTGCTGAATTTGCTTGGCCAAACTGTAGATTGCCACATGTGTGCATTTAACAGATCTGATACTATACTTAATGGTAAGGAATTGATTGAAGGATACTGTTGCAGCACCACAGTATTAATGTATTTAGTCAATGAATCGTTGGTAGGCACAAATATTGTCCAGCCATCTCTCTGCCCATCATTATCCTGCAGCTTAAAATAATTTTCGTTGTTTGGAGAAAATGCTAAAAGATTGGAATACACTTTTACCGCCACGTCCTGGTTGCCACCGTTTAAAACCTGATACCGGCGTGTAGCATCAACATTATTAATAAATAAAACCATAAACCTTTCAATAATGCTTCTGAAAAGGCTGTACTGCGGCTTGTTTCTTAAATACTGATCTATACTGTTTAATGGTGTTACTACTTTATCGATAATATGTATTACACCATTTTCTGCAGCAATATCTTTTTCTGTTACTTTAGCATTAGCCACATTAAATCCTGCAAAGGTTGAACCCGGGTAGAAATAAGTATAGTCTGATTGCGATAAGCCTTTGGCTGCTAAAAATTCACTGGTAAAGTAAGGAATGTATTTATTGTTATTATCAGCAGGTACATAGTATGCATTTACAGCCCCGGTATTATTCCTGTTGGATGCAACCGATGTATAAGGGATGCCTGTGTATGAAGTGTCTTTATAAAAGCCGGTGTAATATGTGGTACGTCTTTTAAAAGCATTATCGGGCACCCATCCTAAACTTGATTGATAATCATCTATCCTGGTTTTTTCAAAAGCATTATAAACCAAAAGATATTGCACCAGCATTTGGGCAGTAGCAGAATCAACGGCACTTAAACTGCTGAAACCACGGCTTTGAATGAATGCAGCAAATTCTGTATCAGCAGTAAATGCAGAATCACTTGGAGCAAAAATTGTCCAGTAACCTGCCGAACTTAAAGTTTCTTTGTAGCCTGCTTTATCTATTAAGGATAAAAAACTGGTGAACTTTCCTTTAGCTGCCAGCTGCTGATAAATCGGTGCGGCAAGATTATCAGGCCTTGCATAATATTCATCGAACTTCTTTTGACACGACGTAAATGTTGCGGCAATCAATACAACATACGCCAACTGGTAAATTTTTTTATGCATACTATTTCCTGCTTTTTAAAAAATAAATTATCAATACTTCTGCTTAGATGAGGTATAAAAAATACATTACTTAATTAAACCTAATACCCGTTTAAATTGGTGATTTGTAAAACCGGGGGAGCCGGTTTTGTAAGAGTGGGGAATGTATATCTTTCTCATTTAGCAGCAGTTTATATTTTGTTACCGGTTTAAACAAAAATTAAAAACCGGCAAGTTGCAATCAGTGTTGGTTTTATTGAAAGCCCATAATCGTTTCCAGTTGGCTTTTAACGAACGTAAATTCCGACTTTAGTCTATCTCCACTATCCTGTGGCATCCTGCCAATCAGGCAATTAATTGCTGTTATACACCCTATGTGAAAAACTATAAACAAAAGGCGGTTTTTTTGATTAGTTCAAAACAAAAACCGTCATCGTTTTAGGGCCATGGGCACCCAGCACCAGCGACTGTTCTATATCTGCTGTTTTTGATGGCCCGGCTATAAAAACACCAAATCCATATTTACTATCGGCAATAAAACTATAGGCTTCATGCATATTGTTTACAATATCCTTTTTATGTAATACAACTGCCAGGTGCTGACAGATAAAAGGCAATGCCCTGATCTTTATTTCGTCTTCGGTAAGCCATACGGCCCCATTTTCTGCAACACCAAATATTGCTTTTACAACCGCTACTTCAATATTTTCTAAAAAATGAGCATCTAAATTCCCATCCAGTATTTTTATTTCGCTTAATTCGGGGAGTGTAGTTACATAATTTTTATTACTCCTGAAGTTTTTTCTCACATATTCATTTATCTCATGGGTATTTTGTATTTCTATCACTGTACCCCCAATTCCATTAAGCACAGTAACAAACTGTACAAAAGCATCCGCATATTTTACAGCAACAAGAGTATTTAAATCGGGTAACTGCTGCAATGCAGGTTGATTTAATTTTACTGCTTCCAATATTTTATTCCTGCTGCTCATTTCCTGTTCTTTTTATACCATTCAGTAAAAGATTGTTTAGGCGCTGTCGGCAGATCTCTTTGTTTATACCAGGGATTAAGCCGGTTATTTACCAAAAACGGCATATGCTTTATCACCCATCTTCCGGCCTTTCCTGCAAAATTAAAAACAGCTGGTTTCGATAAAGTGAAGGCCATCACTTTCATCGCCATTGTTTTTGTTTTAGGAGAATATCCTTCAGCTGTTAACACCTGCCGCCATTGATAGAGCTGGTTATGAATATCAATTTTTACCGGGCACACATTGGTACAACTGCCGCAAAGCGTGGAAGCAAAGGGCAGGTCGGCATGCTTTTTCATATCCAGATTTGGCGACAGTATTGAACCTATTGGCCCAGCAACTACAGCATTATAACTAAAGCCTCCGCTGCGCCTGTACACAGGGCAGGTATTAAAACATGCTGCACAACGGATGCATTTTAATGAATTGCGAAAACTTTCCCTGCCCAATTGAACTGTACGTCCATTATCCACCAATACAATATGCAATTGCTGGTGTGTGTTTGGGTTTTTAAAATGGCTGGAGTAAGTGGTAATGGGTTGCCCTGTTGCACTCCGTGCCAGTAATCTTAAAAAAACACCCAGATGTTTACGCTGAGGAATAATTTTTTCAATACCCATGCAGGCAATATGTACATCTGCCAGGTGTGCTCCCATATCTGCATTGCCTTCATTGGTGCTTACTACAAATTCTCCCGTTTCGGCAACGGCAAAATTTACACCGGTAATAGCTATTTTACGGGTTAAGAATTTTTCCCTTAAATGTATTCTTGCCGCATTGGTTAAAAACTGCGGATCGGCATTTCCCTTTGGCGTATTCAAATGTTTATGAAACAACTCTCCTATCTCTTCTTTCTTCCAATGTATGCAGGGTAATACAATATGGCTGGGATGTTCGCCGGCTAATTGTACAATACGTTCGCCTAAATCGGTATCCACCACATCAACACCATTGGCGGCTAAATGATCATTAAGGCCGCACTCTTCTGTAAGCATCGATTTGCTCTTAACGATTTGCTGTACATTATTTTCTTTTAAAATGGAATATACAATCTCATTATGCTCTTTTGCATCTGCGGCCCAATGTATTTTAATACCATTTGCTATTGCATTTTTTTCAAACTCCGTTAAATATTGATGCAGGTTGCTGAGTACATTATTTTTTATTGCAGATGCGGTTTCTCTTAATTGCTCCCACTCCGGAATTGTCCATGCGGCTTTATCTCTCTTCTGTCGTATCCACCACAAGGTTTCATCATGCCAGTCAACCCTGGCCTCATCTTTATTAAAGACGGCTGCTAATTCGGGATGTTTTGCATTTGCAGATGACATGAATGCTGTTAATTTGTTTATTGGTTAATTAGTTTATTAGTAAAGCCATTATTCTTCATTCACAACTCACTGTTCAATATCTCAGCAATATGTTTTATCACCACATTACTTTTTTTTCTTTTTAAAATTCCTTCCATATGCATCAGGCAGCTAATATCGCCACCTGTAATTACCTGCACATTATTTTTTTCATGGTCAGCCACACGATCTTTTCCCATCTTTACACTTACGGCTTCTTCCACCACACAAAAAGTTCCGCCAAAACCACAGCATTCATCAATCCTGTTTAATTTCATCAGTTCAATACCTTTTACTTTTTTCAGCAATACATCCATTTTAGAAAAAGGTTCTGCAACCAATTCACTCATCTGCGAAGTATGTAAGCCTCTTTGTCCATGACAACTCTGGTGCACACCTACCCTGTAAGGAAATGAAGCTTCAATATTTTCTACTTTCAATACATCCACTAAAAACTCCACTAATTCGTACACCGTTTTTCTTATTCCTGTTGCTGCTGTTTCATTTTTATCGCTGTGCAGATGATCTTTAATGTGTAAAGCACAACTTCCCGAAGGACAAACAATATAATCGTAACCTGTAAAATTTTCAGTAAATAATTCATTGCAGGATTGTCCCATTTTTTCGTAACCCGAATTGGCCATGGGCTGTCCGCAACAGGTTTGGTTTAATGGATACCCAACCTTACAATTATATTTTTCCAGCAATTGCAAAGTTGCAATTGCCACCTGTGGATAAAACTGGTTTACATAACACGGTATAAATAATCCTACATTCATTATATGCTGGGTTTTGCATAAAATTTTAAATCAATAATATCGCCGGGCAAAGGCTTGCTGTTCCAGTGTTTGTGAATGGCTAATGCCGCACCAACAGCAGTTGCCTGTGCAACAGAAGCGGCATACACTTCCATTTGCGGAAAAGCTTCTGCCAGTAAATGCATGTAGATGGAATTTTTGCTAAAGCCGCCATCAACAAAAATGCGATTTACCTTATCTTCCTGTATCACTAGTTTTGTTGATGCCAGTTGCTGCCACATAATATCCAGTATCAACCGATGATAGGCAGTTTCGTAATCTTTATAATCTGCTAAATTTCTTTCGCCAAATTTTATTGCAGGCGCTTTAGGATCTTTACCGGTAAGCGCTGTAATTATTTTAATATCGTACTCAACATTTTTATAATGATTGGCTGCTGTATTAAAATGTGCTGCCAGTCTTTTGGTTTCAATTTCATGTTCGTTACCTGCAAATAAACGGCTTGCTTTTACAGGCTCGCCGCGGTAACTCATGTAGCATAAACAGTCCTGTTTTAGTTCATCCTCAGTTAAAGCTGTATCATTAAAAGGATTAAGGGTAATGCACCATGTACCTGTTGATATTAAAACAAAGGGTTCGGAAAAACAGGCCAGGTAAGGAATTAATGCAGAAGAAGAATCATGCAACCCGATACCTACTTTAAAATCTTTCCAGAAAGCTCTTGCATCAACAACATCGGCCGAAGAAAAAATGGGTGCCAGTTTATCAGCAACACCTTCACGTAAAACCCATTCGTGGTAATTGTGTTGCGGAAAATTCCATAGATTGGTATGGCAGCCAATACTGGTAATATCGCTGAAAGATTGCCCGGTAATTAAATAACTTAAATACTGCGGCAGGTGTAAGGAATATTTTATTTTTTTAAAGATTTTTGGTTGCTTGTATTTTAGCCAATACAATTGCATGCCCGAATTTAAATTGCCCAGCACCGGTGATGCAGTGACCATGGAAACGGGAATCTCTCCGCCATAATCACTATAAAATTTTTTCTTTAAATCGTCAGGGAAAGGTTTTAAGTAATTGTATAAAGGCGTAATGGTTTTTCCTTTTGCATCAATATGAACAAAGCTGGCGCCATAGGCAGAAAAATTCAGTGCCTTAATATCAAACTCACCCAATGCAATTAATTCTTTAATTGAATTTGTGCCCCATTCAGTAAGCGCTTCTAAATTTTCGCAGGGGTCTCCGTCTTCGTCAACCGTTTCGGTAAACTGCAGGGTCTTTTCAAAAACAATCCGGTACTGCTCATCAAACAAAAACAATTTTTTATTGGTTTTGCCAACATCAAAGATCGCTATTACCGGAGTGGGTGTCATTTTTAAATTATAATCCTGTTGCTATAGTGCTTGTTCCTCTCTGTTTAATAAGTTGTCCTCTTATTTTTTCATTTCTGAAAAACGCAACGGGGTCAAGTGCTGCACCAGCTCTTAATCTTGCTTCGGCAACAACCGAACGTACATCTGTGCGGAATGTGCCCTGCAGAATTTCCTGTGCTGCCACTACATCATTATTCAGTTGTGCTTCATTTAATTTTTTCTTGTCCACAAGCAATGCATGTGTGTAAGCGATCATGATGGCTTCTACCGATTGTAATAAATCTTCCAGCGGATCTTTTACATTATGGCTGGCATCAATCATCCATCCCAGGTCTGTTGCATGGTTCATACCTTTGGCATCCATACCTTCCACCAACTCATTAAAAATTAAAAACAACTGGTAAGGTTTCATACTGCCTACTGTTAGATCATCATCACCGTATTTACTGTCGTTAAAATGAAATCCGCCCAGTTTTCCTTCCATCAATAATAAAGAAACGATCTGCTCAATATTGGCGTTAGGTAAATGATGGCCAAGATCAACCAGTGTGTAAGCTTTGTCGCCCAGTTTATTGGCATATAATAAAGATTGTCCCCAATCACCCACTGCCATAGAATAGAAATTAGGTTCGTAAGCTTTGTATTCCACAAATACTTTCCAGTCTGAAGGCAGTGCTGCATATATTTCCTGTAACCCTTCTAAAGTATTTTCAAATGCTCTTCTAAAATTCAATTGGCCGGGAAAGCAACTTCCATCCGCTAACCAAACTGTTAATGATTTAGAACCAAGATCAACACCATGTTTAATCACTTCGATATTATGCTGAATAGCCTGTTTACGAACTGCTTTATCTACATGTTGTAAAGAACCGAACTTATAACTTTCTTTCTGTCCCGGTTGGTTTTGAAAAGTGTTGGAGTTAACGGCATCAAACAACAAACCATGTTGTGCTGCTAAAGCTTTTATGGCGTTGGCATCTGTTGGAATATCCCATGGAATATGTAATGATATGGCACCACTTGAATTATTCAATGCATGCAATAACCCTACATCTTCAATTTTTTCTTCTAAACTGCCGGGCTCACCTGCGCCGGGAAAACGGCCAAACCTTGTACCGCCCGTTCCCAATGCCCAACTTGGTATCGCCACCTGGAAGGCCATTAATTTTTTAATGATGTCTTCTACATTGGGAATGCCTTCTTCAGTAAAATTAAATTTACGCTGGTGTGCGGCTAATGCTTTGCTGTTGCTATCTGCAATCAGTTGCTTATCTAATAACATATGTCAAGCTTTAATTTTTGTTAGATAATTCTAAGTTAAGGCAAATAAAACACTTCTGGTAGTGGAATACTTACGGGGGAATTATCAGGATTGCTTTCCATGATATCACCCATGTACTTCCACCATTTTTGCATAACAGGATGTGCAGGTAAATTGTTTAATGCTGCAGGATCTTCAGCTTTTAAAACACCAAATAAACTATAAGTGGTTTCATCTAAAAAAATTGAATACTCACTGATGCCTGTTTGCTTCAGCAACCCTACCAACTCCGGCCATATCTCATCATGTCGCTTTTGATATTCTTCTTTTTTTCCGGCAAACAACTGCATTTTGAATGCTACCCTCGTCATGTATATTTATATTAACTACTGATTTTTAAAATAGAGGTTGACAGATTAGAAAATCATCAACCTTGATTGATTGTTTACTTGCTATAAAAATTTAACCTAATTATTATCTTAAGAAGGCCATTGCCACACCACCATCTACATTCAATACATTACCGGTTGATTTATTTAATAAACCGCCGGCAAAAGCAAAACATGCATTGGCTATATCTTCAGGTAAAATAGCTTCGTTCAATAAAGTGCGTTTGGCATAATAAGCCGGCAATTCTGCTACAGTAATACCATAAGCTTTTGCCCTGCCTTCTGCCCAGCCACCGGCCCAGATATTACTATCGGCAATCACTGCGTCAGGGTTAACGGTGTTCACTCTTATTTTATCGGCACCTAATTCGGCAGCCATTAATCTTGTTAAATGCGCCTGTGCAGCTTTTGCACTACCATAACCTGCATTATTCGGTCCGGCCACCACTGCATTTTTAGAAACAATGTTTATAATATCGCCACCAATATTTTGTTTACGCATTACAGCAATACCAGCCTGCGAAACCAGGAACTGCCCCTTCACTAAAATATCATACAACTTATCCCAATCAGCAATAGTGTGATCTTCTATTGGTTTTGATGTACTGATACCTGCATTGTTTACAATAATATCAACACCGCCAAAAGCAAGTGCTGCATTATCCATTGCTTTGCTGATAGTTTCTTTATTGGTTACATCTAATATTACCGATGCGGCACTATCCTTACCAAATGATTGTTGAAATTCTGCTGTTGCAGTTTGTAAACGTTCTTCATTAATATCATTGATGATAACACAAGCGCCTTCTTCTGCAAATCTTTTTGCAATTGCTTTTCCAATTCCTCCTGCACTGCCGGTAACCAATGCAATTCTGCCGCTTAAAGGTTTTGCTTTAGGCATACGTTGCAGTTTGGCTTCTTCCAGCAACCAGTATTCAATATTAAATGCTTCCTGCCTTGGTAAAGAAGTGTATTCAGAAATAGCTTCTGCGCCTTTCATTACATTAATGGCATTGATATAAAATTCTGCGGCTACCCTTGCTGTTTGTTTATCTTTTGCAAAAGTGAAAATACCTATACCGGGATATAATATTACCACAGGATTGGCATCACGTATTGCAGGACTGTTTGGATGTTTACAGGTGTTATAATAATCAGCATACATTTTACGGTACGCTTCAAACTCCGGTGCTAATTTCTCTTTCAGTGCTGCCACATTGCTTAAATCTTCTGCTGCTGTTAATGGCAATACCAGTGGACTGATTTTAGTACGTAAAAAGTGATCGGGGCAGCTGGTGCCTAATGGTGCCAACCTATCTAAATCATTCGAGTTAATAAATTCCAAAGCCCTGTCATCATCAGTAAAGTGACCGATCATTTTTGTTTGAGAAGAACAGAAACCTCTTAGTACAGGAGCAAGTGTTGCTGCCTGTTTTAATCTTTCTTCTTTTGGTAAAGATTGTATTTTGGCTCCGCCGAATACCGGGCCTTTTTTACCATAATTATCATTTAAGTAATCGGCACAACGTTCAATTACTTCTAAAGTATTTACATAACTTTCGTAAGCCGTATCGCCCCAGGTAAATAAACCATGAGAGCCTAACATGATACCACGTATGCCTGGATTTTCATCAAGGCATTGCTTTAATTGTAAGCCAAGGTCGAAGCCTGGCTTCTGCCATTCCACCCATCCAATAGTACCGCTAAATAATTCCTGTGTAATTTTTTTACCGTCTTTTGCCGCAGCTATGGCAATGGCCGCATCGGGATGTAAGTGATCGATATGTTTGAATGGCAGGAAACCATGCAAGGCTGTATCAATTGATGGCGCTTTTGATGCAAGATCGTAAATGCAATGATTGAATAGCTCCACCATTTCATCTTCGTAGGCAAGGCCACGATAAATATTTTTTAAACTGCGTAAACGGTCAACATACAATGCTGCAAGGCCACTTTTTTTCAACGTGCCAATATCGCCGCCGCTTCCTTTCACCCACATTACTTCTGTGTCTTCTCCCGTTAATGGATTTTTAGCCATTGCTTTACAGGAAGTGTTGCCGCCACCATAATTGGTAAGGCGCAGATCGGCTCCTAATAAATTGGAGCGATAAATTAATAAAGCAACTTCATCTCCAGCCATAGAAGCTGCTTTGGCTTCGTCCCAGAGGTAACTTACGTTTTTAAATTGTGCTGTTTGTACCGACATAACTATAATTTTATTCTACAAAATTTTATTTTAATGAATTACCAATGCCTACTATAATTACCGAGGCAATGATAGTGGCAATGCCAATAATAATTGTTGTTCTTGTTTTAGCTGAAACGCCTTTCCACTCTTTTAATACAATGCCCCAGGTATTTGCTACCAGAATGATGAATGACATGTGTAATATCCATGAACTGGCGCCGTTACCCATTTTACTTTCGCCCATGCCGTAAAAGAAAAATTGCAAAAACCACATGGTTCCTCCCAGTGCACACAACAAATAGTTTTTTATTAAGGGAGATTTTTTATTGGTGTAATCGCCAAAAGATTTGTTACGTGCATTTAATATCATACACCAGATAAAGTTGGTGGTTAATCCGCCCCAAAGTATCACCACAAAAATTACATTATTGCGATATAAAAATTCTCCTGCTTCAGCAGGATTAGCAGCTTTCCAGATTTCATTGGCTGTATTACCCATTGAACTTCCGGCTTCAATACCAAAACTAAAGCAGGCACTTAAAACGCCTGATATGATGGCCAGTATCAATCCTTTTACTAAAAGAAATTCACTACCCGATGCATCGATATGCGATTTCTTCGTTAGTTTTTCACCATGTGCGCCAATCGCTTCTGAATCCGAATGCAGTTCTTCATTCTTCATAAGGTCTTTATCCTTCATGCCGCCTGCTTTACCGCAAATGATAATACCTATAACACAAAGCAGTAATCCTCCCATTACAGTCAGTCCCCATTGTGTACCAAAAAGGTCTGCAATGGTATCTTTTCCTTCTTTAGGATTAAAATAATAAAACACGGCTGGTACTATCGCACCAAATACAGAACATAGACCTAATATAATTGAACTACCCAACGATACACCCAGGTAACGAACCCCAAGGCCATAGGTTAATCCACCAATGCCCCATAATAAGCCCATTAAAAATGTAGTGCCAAGAACATCTGATGAAGAAGCCCGGATGATATCCATAAAACCGGGAATGGTAAGATATGCAGCAAGTGGTGGAACAATTAACCAGGAAAATAATCCTCCAACGATCCAGAAACTTTCCCAGCTCCAGCCCTTAACTTTTTTATACGGCATGTAAAAACTACCCGAAGCAAACCCACCTACAAAGTGAAAGATAACACCTAAAATAACTCCCATACGACTGTTTTTTAAATATAGCTAAGCAATTAATAATGTAAAATAAAATGAAAAGCTATGGGCAGCATCATGCACTATCATGTATTGCAATAAAAAAGCTACTTTTGTTAAGTATATAATTCAATACAGGTTTACCAAAACCCGACTGCCAATGCTCTCTCCGTTTAACAAGATAATTTATATAGATGAATTTTCGGCTACGCCGAAATACCAGCAGCTGGCAAACTGTATCATTAAGGCCATAGAATCGCAGAAATTGCAGGTGAATGATGTATTACCTTCTATTAATGAGTTAAGTTTTGAATTTGAGATATCGAGAGATACTGCAGAAAAAGGTTACCGTTATTTAAAGAAAACAGGAATTATAGGATCGGTACCCGGCAAAGGTTACTTTATAAAAAATGCAGATGTTGGACAAAAAATAAAGATCTTTTTGATGTTCAACAAACTGAGTGCACACAAAAAAATTATTTACGATGCTTTTGTAAGCACATTAGGCGATGCCGCAACTATTGATTTTTATATTTACAACAACAACTTTTCCTTATTTAAAAACCTGCTCCTGAATAATAAGGAAGATTACAATTATTATGTAATAATTCCACACTTTATGGAAGGCATAGAAACTGCCCATAAAATTTTAAATAATATTCCAAAAGACAAACTGATTATACTGGATAAATTAGTACCCGGTGTTACAGGTAACTATGGCGCTATTTACGAGAATTTTGATAAAGACATTTATTTTGCACTGGAACAGGCATTACCCAACCTCAGTAAATACCATACCCTCAATATTATTTTACCTGAATACACTTACCATCCCGGCGAGATCATTACCGGATTTGCAAAATTTTGTCAGGAATATGCATTTAATTATAAGATTGTACACAACATCAGCAAAGAAGAAATAAATAAAGGCGAAGTGTATATTAACCTGATGGAAGACGACCTGGTAATGCTGATAGAAAAAATATTAAACAAAAAACTTAAAGTAGGTAAAGATGTAGGTGTAATTTCTTACAACGAAACTTCTTTAAAGAAGATCATATTAAATGGCATTACTACTATCTCCACCGATTTTCAAATGATGGGAGAAAAAGCAGCAGAATTAATACTCAATAAATCGGTAGAGCATATTGAGGCAAGGTTTTATTTAACGCTAAGAAATTCTTTATAACACGAATTAGAAGGCACGAATTTATTATTATAGAAAAGGGTTCAGTTAAACTGAACCCTTTGTATTTTAATTCGTATTTTAAAATTCGTGCAATCCTTACACTTCCACTCTCTTCATTTTAGGCACCAGGTAGTGCATAATTAACCAGCCTAAAATATAAGCACCGCCGCAAATTAAAAACATAATAAAGTAACCCGTTTTTATTTGCCCAATACTTTCGTAATAAATAAACATTCTTTTTTGTACCAAAAAAGTTAACAACAAACCGCCTACACCGCCAGCCAATCCGCCAATACCTGTTACCGATGCGGTAGAGTTTTTAGGAAACATATCCGAAACAGTGGTAAATATATTAGCACTCCAGGCCTGGTGAGCAGCCATAGCAAAACCAATAACACAAATGGCCAGCCACATATCGATAGTACCTAAATATTGTGCAAATACAATGGGTATTACACAAAATGCATAAATAAGCATACTTGTTTTACGTGCCCTGAAAGTAGCCCAGCCGCTATTAATTAATTTCATAGGTAACCAGCCGCCCAATACACTGCCAAAGCTGGCAATAACAAATGGCAATGCCGCAGGCCAAATAATGTCATATTTATCTAAGTGATATTCTTTGCGTAAAAAATCGGGCAACCAAAAAATATAAAACCACCAAATTGGATCGGTTAAAAATTTACCAATAGCAAATGCCCAGGTTTGCTTAAAAGTAAGCAGTTTTGCCCACGATAATTTAGGCCCCAGTTCGGCACTATCTCCTGCTTCGTCTAAATCAGTTTTAGTAATATAGTTCAATTCTGCTTCAGATAAGCGCTTCTGTTTGCTGGGTATTTCGTAAAAAATAAACCAGAGTATTAACCAGATAAAACCAACAGCGCCGGTAATAATAAAAGCACCCTGCCAGCCAAATGTTTCGGCAATATATGGAATTGTAATAGGTACCAAAATAGCACCAATATTACTACCCGAATTAAAAACACCCGTTGCTAAGGCTCTTTCCTTTTTAGGAAACCACTCGGCAGTGGCTTTAATGGCCGCAGGAAAATTGCCCGCCTCCGTTAAACCCAAAAATACTCTTGCTGCCGCAAAACTTAATGTGCCACTTGCAAATGCATGTAACATAGCTGCAATACTCCATAAACCAGTTGCTAAAGCATATCCAATTTTTGTACCCAGCTTATCAATTATTCTGCCTGCAAATAAAAAACCAATGGCATAAGATAGTTTAAAAGCCATCTCCATATTGGCATAATTAGCTACTTCATCTACCGGCGACCAATGAAAAGCTTCGGCCAAATAAGGTTTTAAAAAACTAATTACGGTTCTATCTAAATAGTTAACAGTGGTAGCAAAAAAAATCAGTGCACATATCGTCCATCTGTATTTTCCTATAGCTGCTTGGTTGGGCATAATCGTTTTTTAAAATAAAGCCACTATAGCAAAGTGGCGTAATGAATATAATATTATTTCCTTGCTTCCTTAACTAAATCAAAGCATTGTTTAATTTTTGTTTCCAGTGTTGCGTAATCTTTGTCTTCCATTATTTTTTTAGTAATTAATTTACTACCCATACCTACTGCACAAACACCGGCAGTAAACCAGGCCGATAAATTACCCAGGTCCAAATCAACACCGCCGGTAGGCATAAACTTCAAATTACGGAATACTTCTTTAATACCCGCCATAAACTCCGGCCCTAAAATATTACCCGGAAATAATTTTACCAGTTGGATGCCATTATTCTCTGCAGTAATAATCTCACTTGGCGTCATACAACCCGGCGAATAAAATATATCTTTTGCTTTTGCCAGGTCAGCAACACCCTGCTCGTAACCGGGGCCAATTAAAAAATCGGCGCCAGCATCAATAAAGGCCTGCGCATCTTTTGTATTCTTAATAGTGCCCACACCCAATGCCATGCCGGGTAATTCTGCATCACGTACTGCCTTCATGGCTTTAAAATTCTGCAGGGCATCATCGCCACGGTTGGTGTACTCCAGCGATTTTACACCGCACTTATACAATGTCTTCATCAGGTCAATACTTACCTGTGTATCCTTATTAAAATACAGGGGTAAAAAACCCTGTTCAATTATGCCGTTTAATATTTCTGCTTTGCTTGCCATTTTTATAAGATGTTTTAAAAGATGAAAGTAACAACAAATTTGTAATGAAAGCGTAAATGGCTGAATAATTATTTACGGGAACGTTTCCGTAAATTTTATGTGTAAATATCCTGCTAATTCCTTGCTTGTTAGGCAATTTATAATCATCTTTGACCCCTCACTATATTTATTTATAACCCGCTTTTAATATTTTAACGATGCCAAAAAAAGTTGTTACTCTCGGAGAAATTATGTTGCGTTTATCTACGCCGGATTACAAACGTTTTGTACAAGCAGATACATTTGATGTTACTTATGGTGGTGGCGAAGCCAATGTGGCTGCTGCTATTTGCAATTATGGAGAAAACGGAACCTTTGTTACCAAAGTACCTAACAATCCTATTGGCCAGTCGGCAATAAACCATTTGCGCCGTTATGGTGTGGATACACAATATATTGCCCGTGGTGGCGACAGGCTGGGTATTTACTTTTTAGAAACCGGTGCAAGTATGAGAGCATCGCAGGTGGTGTACGACCGTGCAGGTGCATCCATTGCCGATGTTGACATCAGCGAATTTGATTTTGATAAAATTTTAGAAGGTGCCGACTGGTTTCATACCACCGGTATTACGCCTGCATTAAGCGATAAAGCTGCTGCACTTACTATGGCTGCTTTAAAAGCTGCCAAAGCAAAAGGCATTACCACAAGTATTGATCTTAACTACCGTAAAAAATTGTGGAGCAAAGAAAAAGCACAAAAAGTAATGAGCGAACTGTGCCAGTTTGTTGATGTGTGTATCGGTAATGAAGAAGATGCAGAAACCTGCCTTGGTTTTAAAGCTGCACACAGCGATATTACCAAAGGCGAGTTAAACCTTGATGGCTATAAAGATGTATTTAACCAGATGCAGGCGAAATTTAATTTTAAATTTATTGCTTCTTCATTAAGAGAAAGCTATAGTGCAAGTGATAATGGCTGGAGTGCACTGGTATATGATGGCAAAGCTTTTCACCATACCAAAAAATACAGCGTACGTATTATTGACCGTGTGGGCAGCGGCGACAGTTTTGCCAGCGGTTTAATTTATGGCCTTGTTACCGGCATGAGCACTGTTGATGCTGCCGAATTCGGCGTTGCGGCTTCCGCTTTAAAACACACTATCCCCGGCGATTTAAACCATGCAACTTTAAGTGATGTAAAAGAATTGATGAAAGGTGATGGTAGTGGAAGGGTGCAACGTTAAGGCCCCACCTATCCTCCCCCAAAGGGAGGGAAATGGAGAAGATTAAAGAGGAGAATATATTCAACATTAATGATGCCCATTCGAGTTCCCTCTCTTTAGGAGAGGGGTTGGGGTGAGGCCGTAATAAAAATTTTATGATAGTAGATACAATAGAAAACGCATCCAAATACTTTAGCATCCATCCTTTGTTTGCAAAAGCATTCGAATACATTGCTGCAACCGACCTTGCCAACATAGAAATTGGGAAGTACGATATTGCCGAAGGATTAAAAGCCATCTTTTCCGATAAAGCCGGAATGAGCGCTGCAGAATCTATTGCCAAGTTTGAATGCCACGATAAAAATATCGACATTCAATTATGCATCAACGGTAAAGAAACCATTGGCTGGAAACCCCGCCAGAATTGTACCGCACCCAAAGGCGAATACAATGCTGAAAAAGATGTAAGCTTTTACAACGATGTACCCGATATGTATTTTGGCTTAACCAACGGGCAGTTTGCCATTTTCTTTCCCGAAGATGTGCATTCTCCCATGATTGCTGCTGATGATCATTCGATACGAAAACTGGTGATAAAAGTAAAACTATAAATAAAAAAGCCTTCGTTATGAAGGCTTTTTTATTACAGCCTTTACAATAATTTTATATAGCTTTAGATTACCATGCAACGCTATATTAATTCATATTGTCATTTGCCTAAACCCCAGTTATGAAAAGATATCTTATCGCAGCTATTATGTTGATTGCCATTAAAAGCAACGCTCAAAAACATAGCTGGGAATATGGCTTTCAGGCCGGTATCAATATCAATTCAGCGTATGGCAGTGCAGTTAACAAGGATTACAAAAGTACTTTAACCGGCGTTGGTATCGGCGGGCATATCCAATACAACCTGAGTAATCATGTTGGCATTACTGCCATGCCGCAATACGATCAAAATGGATGGAGCTACCGTAACCTCACTTTTGAGTCTACCAGTGGTGGTATATTTGACAAAGGTGACGTATTGATGAAAAAAAATTACCTGAACCTGCCAGTTCTGGCCACTTATACTACCGGAAAGAAAACCAGGTTCACTATGGGCACCGGGGTGTTTTTAGGATTACTACTTAGCAACCACTTCGTTGTTAAAAGAAAAGAACCCACTATAAGCAGTACTAAATCAACATCCAGCAATACCAAATCTTTCAACTTTGGTATTGCTGCTAATGCTGGTATTCAAATTCCCTTACGGCAAAAACTAAAATTAGTTATTGTCATTCATGATAATTACGGATTGGTGAATACCAATAAAACTACAACCGCTTATACCAGTACGATTAAAACTAATGCGCTGTCGTTAATTACAGGGCTTACGTTGCCGTTGTAAAGAATTACAAATATTTTTTTGTGTCAGCGGGTTTTTACTGCATGCTATTATGATAATGAAAATATTTTATACGAAACCCCGCTGGAACGAATAGTTTTAAAGCATATTATTGTTTTTGTTACATTAGATTGACACTAGTTTAAGCTACCTAAAACATGTGTATATTTATGATGGGTTATAATTCTATCGAACATCTTTCACAATGACAAAACTTTATCTAGACTGGAATATAATTACAACATTGCGACAGCCAGAAATTTTGACTAATGAAGAAGACATCAATACGTTTGACTTTTTAACAAGAATTATAAATTCATCAAGCCAAAGTTTAACTATACCATATTCAAATGCACATTTAAATGACCTGCTAAAAAGTTACAACAAAGGTGAACGACTAAGAGTTCAGGAGGCGTTAAAATTCATTTCCTTGTTGACCCAGAACGTTTGTTTAACACAATATTGGAATGAAGAAAGCGCTAAATGGCATCTCAGAAATCCTGAAGAATATTTTCAAGACTTACTTGATAATGATGACGACGTTGATACTTCAAGCCTTGAAACAATTCTTGAACCACTAAAAGAATTTGGGCTAGGAGCAATACTTGACACTTTCAAACAACTGCCTCACGATATTGACTTTAAACAATTGGATAATTACAATTCAGCCATTTCTCTAATGTTTAGAAAATCGAGGTTTGATAAAAGTATATATGCGGTTATGGAAGATTTCATTTCCCTTTCAAATGACTTGAAAACCAATCCCACTGTGTATAATCAATTGAGGAATTTATTTAGGTCAGCAATACCGATAGATGGCGGAGTTCATAATTCAGAAAACGTTATCGAAATGCTTGACAAGACATTACCAAAAACAATGTTAAATAAGTCTTTTACAGAATTATTTCAAGAGAGCAACAATAAAGAGACTTCTAAAAATGAAACCTATTCAAAACTAACTGGGATTTTTATGCAGTTAGACTTTGTGGGTTATGCCTCAGATAAACTGACAGAGAAAAATCAGTACGACAATTTATTTAATGACGCATTACATTGTTTTTATGCAGCACATTGTGACTACTTTATAACTGCTGACAAGAAAACATATAAAAAAACTAAAGCAATTTTTAAAAATGAAGGAATTATCACTGAAGTAATGAAACCTAAAGAATTTATTGACTTTGTTTTGAAAGCTAACTAAATAAAAAAAAACATTTGCATCCGTCCGTGTCACACAAAACAGGACGTTGCTTTTTTGTCCCACTCCGCCCCGGTTAGTGTCTCACTAACCGTTCGCTTCGGTCTTTTCTCTTTCGTCCCAGCGGGTTTTACCACATACTGCTATAATAATCAAAATATCTTGAGTGAAACCCCACTGTGACGAAATTTTAAAGTACCACAAAGTAATACTATAAGCCTCCATTATAAAACGGAGGCTTACAAGTTATCTATTATCTATCGCAGCATTTTATTCAACATAATCTGCTACTTTCTCTCCTTTATAATTGGTATAAAATCGCTTACCATCTTTTGATACCAGCAGAAAATTATTACCCAATTGTAAAATATTTGTATAATTCACCGGTAGTAAAACTTTTCCAGTCTTATCTACAATACCCTGTACGCTATCCTGAGTAACTAAGTAGGTATTATCTTCCAGCTTGTTAATGTCGGTAAACACAGAGCCTTTAAACAAAGTACTTCCATTGGCATTTAATAAATATCTCTTTCCGTTTTCTTCACAAACTACTGCATAGCCATCTTTTCCAAAAGGAAAAGCCTCACTGAATTTAATATCAGTGAAAGCTTGTTTTCCATTGATATCAATATAACCTTTCGTATCATTCTTTTCTACATATGCATAACCGCTGTTAAATTCGTAAACCGTTTCGTAATCCATCGTAAAAGGAACCATTACTTTATTGGCAGTATCTATTACACCCCATTTACCGGCTTTTTTTGCTGTAGTTATTCCGTTGGTAAAATCATTTATACTTTCATATTCAAATGGAATTATTACAACATTTTGTTTATTGATACTTCCATACTTACCATTTTTTTTAACGATGGCATTTCCATTCTTAAACCAGGAAACTTCCAGATCATCATACACAGCCGGTATTACTTCAATGCCGGATTTATCAACAAAGCCATACAATTCTTTCCCACTCTTAATTATACGAAATGCAGATAATCCATTTTCAAATCCACCTATATAATCGTAAGGCCTGAAAGGGAAAAGCTCCTTCCCTGTTTTATCAATAAATCCGTATTTGCCTTCTTTTTTTACTGCTGCAGCACCTTCGTTGAATTCGGCTGGCCCATCATAAATAAAGGGAATCACCTCTTTTCCGGCACTATCGCAAAACCCATATTTATCAGCCTTTGACACTGCTATCATTCCCTCTTTATAATCCCATACATTATCATACTTTCCTTTCAACAGTACTTTTAATTTTGCTGTTATTTCCGCATCAGATACTGGCACAACAGCAGTAATAACTTTTGGGTCACTGTTAGTTTTATCCGCTGCATTGCCGGCATTTTCATTACATGAAACAAGCATGGCCAATGTAAAGATTGAAAGGCAATAAAATTTGGCAGGAATAGTCATTTAAATTTTGATTTAAGATTTACAAAGATTAAAAATAAAAAATAAGCCTTCCTGAAAACTCCGTGTTGCTGGGTATTTTTCAACTTAATATACATCTCCGCCCCGGTTAGTGTCTCACTAACCGTTCGCTTCAGCTTTTCGTCCAGGCAGGGTTTTCACCGCATACTGCCAAAATAATGAAAATATTGTGTGTAAAACCCCGCTGCTGAAAAGAGGTTTTGCTGTAGTGCTGCCACTTTTGTATTTTCAGACTGTGGCTGTAAAATAATTTAAAGAGATTACAGCAGCGGGGGTTCGCAGTTACAACTTTCCAATTAATATTGTAATTCTGCGAAAAACTCCGCCCGAACGAACCAACATTACACATCAATCCTTAAATTTATTAATAATTATGAAAAAAATTATCCTGCTGCTTTTGTTGCCATTAGCAATAACTGCACAAAAAAATTATCCTGAGTTACTTAATCAGTATGTACAGGCCGAGTTTAAAATAAAAGAATTTAACGGCACTGTACTCGTTATGCAAAAAGGGAAAGTCATTTATAAAAAAGCATTCGGCATGGCCGACAGGGAATGGAATGTTCCTAACACAGAGAATACAAAATATCGAATTGGCTCTGTTACCAAACAGTTTACCGCAGCCTGTATTATGCAACTGGCCGGGCAGGGTAAACTAAGTGTTGATGATAAACTTTCTAAATACATTCCCGATTATCCCAAAGGCGACAGTATTACTGTACACATGTTGCTCAATCATACCTCAGGTATTACAAACTATACCGACCTGCCCGAGTTTTGGCCCAAGGCAATACTCCCCCTTTCAACCGATTCGATGATTGCGCTGTTTAAAAATAAACCGCTTGATTTTTCTCCGGGTACAAAATGGAACTACAGTAACTCAGGATTTTTTTTACTGGGTGTAATTGTTGAAAAAGCATCAGGAAAAACATTTAATGACTATTTGCTGGATAACATCATTAAAAAACTGGGGCTGAAAAATACATTGATGGACAACCTTGATTCTGTTTTGGCTTACCGTGCAAAAGGTTATGGCAAAAACAGGGATGGTGTTTGGCAACAAGCCATGCAAATTTCAATGGAAGGCCCGTACAGTGCAGGTGCCATGGTATCAACTGTTGATGATCTGTACCAGTGGACAAAAGCATTGCACAATAACCAGGTACTTGCTGCAGCATCAACCCAAAAAATGTTAACGCCTTATAAAGAAAATTATGGTTACGGTATTGGCATCGACAGTTTAAAAACACACAAACGGGTATCGCACAGTGGCGGCATTCCGGGTTTTTCATCTTACCTCAGTTATTTTCCTGATGATGATATTTGTGTTGCGCTCATTTCTAACAACGGATCAAATTCAACCGCAGTGGGTATTGCATTGGAATCAATAATGTTTAACCTGCCGGTACAAATACCCTACACTCCCAAAGAGGTGAAAATAGACACGGCCATACTGGATAATTACCTGGGCAAATACATATCCACCGGCCCTATCGAACTCATTAAAAAGAATGGAAAATTATACCGCCACCGGGATGGCTCAGCGGATATTGAATTAAAGCCCGAATCAAAAACCCGTTTTTTTTATGCTGATAATTCAGGCAGGTTTATTGAATTTGAAATTGATAAAACAGGTAAGATGATAAAAGGATGGTTCATTGGTAACGGCGAAAAAGTAGAAATGAAAAAACAATAAGTGAAGATAAAATATGAAACATCGCATCACCAGGTTTATTATTTATGTAATCGTTGCATTTGCTGCGGCATTTTTATACCGGTACCTTAAAAATTAAAGCAGTACAAAAACTATGAGTGAAGAAGAAAAGATACCACCACAACAGCCGCCAAACAATCCGCAGGATGCTGTGCATGAGCAACAGTTGAACAATGCTTCAACAGATGAGCCCATTGTACCTGCTGAAACAACCGCCGAAGCTGAACAACTTTCTACCTTAAACCTTCAACCTATAAACCCTGACATGGAAGTACATCATCATGCCCACGACCCGGCAGCGCCGCATCATAAAAAAAACTGGAAATCTTATTTCTGGGAATTTTTAATGTTATTCCTTGCGGTATCATTGGGAGCTTATGTTGAAAATACCCGGGAAAGTATGCTGCATAAAAAAGAAATGAAGACACAGTTGAACTCGATGTTATCCGACCTGCAATCAGATATCATCCTTTTTGATTCGGTAACAGACCGCAATAGTTATGGTGCAAAGATGTCCGACTCACTGGTGGAGTTATTACATTCTGATATTACAAATACCTCGGAGATTTATTTTGCAGCCAGAACTGTTACTGCCAATCTTGGATATTATTATACCAACTCAAAATCTTTTGACCAGCTTAAGACTGCAGGATTGCTCCGGTATATAAAAAACAAAGAACTACTGGATAGTATTGGGACTTATTATGCATCTTTTCAGTGGTTGGCCAATCAGATAGACCTGCTGCGTTTAAAAATGGATGAAATTCACAAAGGGAATACTTGGTTGTTTGACAGTTATGTTTTTCAGCAAATGACGATGAATATAAAAATTTCCGCTGTTAGTGGTTTGGGAGGCCGAAGAACAGCTATCAGCAAACCCCTGGGAAAGCCATTGCTGCTTTCTGCTGATGTAAAGGATATAAACACCGTATCGCTGAACTATCATTACTATTCCAGCACCATTAAGTTTTATGTCCGTAATGCTATTGCCCTTCAAAACCGGGCAAAGGGGCTTATTGAAATGATTAAAAAGGAATATTCCTTTAAATAATTTATGTATGAGCAATATTAAACTCTTTGAGCACAAAAAAATACGCAGCCATTGGGATGCCGAGGAAGAGAAATGGTATTTCTCTATCACAGACATTGTTGGCATTTTAACAGAAAGTGTTAATGCCCTGGCCTATTGGCGCAAACTAAAAGAGCGCTTGAAAAAAGAAGGAAATGAAACCGTGACGAACTGTCACGCTTTGAAAATGGAAGCTGCTGATGGTAAACTCAGGCTTACAGACGTAGCGGACACCGAACAACTCTTCCGTCTCATTCAATCTATTCCATCGCCAAAGGCAGAGCCTTTTAAACAATGGCTAGCCAAAACTGGTTACGAAAGAATTGAAGAAAGCCAGGACCCTGAAAAAAGTATAGACCGGGCAATGGAAAATTATATGCAGTTAGGTTACAGTAAAGAATGGATTAACCAACGGTTAAAAAGTATTGAAGTAAGAAAAGAATTAACAGATGAATGGGAAAGCCGTGGTGTAAAGAAAGGGCAAGAATTTGCAGTACTTACGGATGTTATAACGCAAGCCTGGAGTGGCAAAACTGTAAAGCAATACAAGCAGCATAAAAATTTAAAGAAAGAAAACCTGAGAGATAATATGACCAATTTAGAATTGGTATTGAATATGCTTGCCGAAGCCACCACTGCAGAAATAAGTAAAGAGAAAAAGCCTATAAATTTTATTGCAAACAAAGCAATAGCAAAACAGGGCGGTGTAATTGCAGGCAATACCCGTAAAGCCATTGAAGCAAAAACAGGGAAGCAAGTAGTGAATAGCCAGAATGCAAAAAAATTAATTACGAATAAGGCAAAGAAAAAATAATGGAAGAAAACAAACCCATCCACAACGAAGAGGAAACAATACCGCCAAACAATGAGCAAGAGTTGAACAACCCTTCAACTGATGAAGCTGAACAAGCACAAATTGAGCAAAGCGAAATCCCGATGCCTATCGGGACTATAAACCCCACACTACAAACCGAAGATATGGAAGTACACCATCATGCCCACGACCCGGCAGCGCCGCATCACAAGAAAAACTGGAAATCATATTTCTGGGAATTTTTAATGTTGTTCCTTGCTGTGTTCTGTGGCTTTTTTGCAGAGTATCAGTTAGAGCATAAAATAGAAAAAGACAGAGGTAAACAGTATGTCTATTCTTTTTATGAAGACCTGATAACTGATTCATCTCATTTCAACGACCTTATAAGAAGGTTCGAGGCAAAACGCTCCGTTTTGAAAAACATGCCTTCCTGTTATGACTCCCTGCAGACTAACAGCCCCCAAATAAACTGTTTAACGGCCATTGTCCGAAATTCCATTGACTTTCCGGACATGGTATATACAGACCGTACCTTACAGCAACTGAAAAATGCGGGGGGGCTTCGCTTATTAAAAGCAGCAGATGCAGACAGTATTCTGCTTTATGATAACCTGCTCCGGAAATATAAAGCTGCCGAGACCAGCGGATTCCAGGAAGTTCAAACGGAAATCCGGAATACATTTTACTCTCTGGTCAATTATGAAAGCTGGCAAGATACGCTCAACACTTCCACAGTTTTTACTTTATATGGTAACAACAAGGAACTATTAAACCGGTATTTCAATCAGTTGAAAATGTATTCGGGGTGGTGCAGGGCGAGACTGAATGACTTGCAAAAACTGAAAAAAAATAATGCAGAGCTTATAGCATATTTTAAAACTAAATATCATTACGAATAAAATATCATGAAAAACATTTTGGCTAAAGCCCAATAATTTAACAATAGGTTAAAATAAAATTATGAAAAGAATAAAATCAACTCTTTTAATTATTGCATTGCTGCAAATTTTTTCTTTTCAACTTTCCGCTCAAAAGAAATTTGAGTTAAATGATATGGATAAACTCTATACGCTTACCGACCCACAAATATCTCCTGATGGTAAATCAGTTTTGGTAGTAGTCTCCAAACCTGATACAGCCACCAACAAAAACAAATCTTTTATCTATAAAGTAGATGTGGAGAGCGGAGCTGCCCAACAATTAACATTTGAAAGGACTTTGGTTAATTATCCAAGATGGTCTCCATCGGGTAATGCTATTGCGTTTATAGCTGCCGATGTAACTGCAAAGGCACAAATCTTTTTATTATCAATGAATGGTGGGGAAGCAAAGAAGATTACCAACTCACTATCGGGTGTCACACAATTTGAGTGGAGCCCCAATGGTACTGCGTTTGCTTTTGTGCAGCAAGACGAAGTGCCAAATAAAAAAATGATTGAGAAAGGTTATGATGGCTTTGAAATAAAATACAACAGTATGTTTATGAATGCCCGGCCAACTCCATCTCATCTCTGGCTTATCCCAACCGATAGTGGTGAGGCAAAAAAGCTTACGTCTGGCAACTGGACAGTTCCTGCTGGCGCACCTAATTCATTTTCCTGGTCTCCCGATGGAAAAAATATCATCCTGCAAAGCAATGAATCACCTTACTCTGGCGAACTTATTTTTACTATTAAAACAGTTGACATTGCTACTGGAAAAATTACCAGAATTACCAGCAGCCAGATAGCACCTGATGCGATGCATAAAGAGAGACAGCCATTATTTTCTCCCGATGGTAAGTCCATTGCTTATCAACTAAATTTAAAAAATGCAGGTTATGCCTATGATATTTTTGTTGCCTCAGCCACCGGTGGCAACGGCATGAATGTAACGGCTAAATTGGACCGTTGTTTTTTCAGGTCAGTATGGAGTATAGATAGTAAAGCCCTTTTTGTAGCGGCTAATGATTTTAATAACGTTTCGTTATGGATGCAACCAATCAGCGGCGCAGCAAAAAAACTACATCTCAACAACATAAGCATTACCGGAGCCTATTGGTACAATTATAATGTTGGAAAGAATAATTGCATCGCTATGATTGCAAGCACCCCTCAATCTCCACAGGAGCTTTACTTTATGGCCAATCCGGAATCGGCACCAAAACAACTCACCAATTTTCATGAGGAAATGAAGTTGGTGCAATTGGGAAAAGTAGAAACTTTTAGTTGGAAATCGGATGAATTTACTCCGAATGGAATTCTCACTTTTCCACCTGATTTTGACCCTGCTAAAAAATATCCATTGGTGTTGGAAATTCATGGTGGGCCAAGGAGTACCTCAAAAGAGTTTTTCAATTCATCGGCACAATTAAAAGCAGCACATGAGTATATTGTTTTTCAACCCAACTACCGTGGCAGTGATAATATGGGCTACCGTTTTTCGGAATCCATTAATGGTGATGCAGGTGAAGGACCGGGCAGAGATGTTATGAAAGGATTAGCTGAGTTGAAAAAACGAAAATATATTGACACAACTAAAATTGCAGTAACTGGCTGGAGCTATGGTGGTTTTATGACTACCTGGCTTATTGGAAATTATCAAGGTTGGAAATGTGCCATTGCAGGTGCAGCAGTTACAGACTGGCTGGCTCAGTATTCTCAAAATGATGTGGGAAGTATGTCCCGGTTTGAAGTTAGTAAAGGCATCTCGCCTTTTACTGATAAGAAAGTAAAAGCAAACTGGATAAAAAACTCACCCATAACTTATGTTGAAAATGTAAAAACACCTACATTGATTTTATCTAATACAGGTGACGAAAGAGTTCCCATTTCTCAATCATACACTTATTTCAGAGCACTGCAAGACAATGGTAAAGAATCAAAATTTATTGCTTTCCCCATTACCGGACATATACCAACCGACCCAATAAGAACAAAAGAAATGAACAGGTACATATTAGATTGGTTAGATAAATATTTGAAGTAAATGATAAAAAAAATAATTCCCCTTCTCCCTGCCATTTTATGCATAGCATTTTTGCAGGCACAGCAACCAACAACCAATAACCAGCAATCGGTACAGCAAACCGTTATAAAACTATTTGATGCTTTATCTAACCGGGATTCAGTAAGTCTGAAAAACTATAGCACCGCAGATATTACTTTATACGAATATGGCGAGGTATGGAATATAGACACACTTATTACGAAGGCTATTACACTGAACCAGACAGCAGATTTTAAACGTACCAATAGTTTTGAATTCATCAAGACCAACATAGATAAAACCACAGCATGGGTTACTTATCGTCTTCAGTCGGCAATAACAAAAGATGGCAAACAGTCAACGGTACAATGGCTGGAAACTGTAGTTTTAGTTAAACAAAAAAAACAGTGGAAGGTAAAACACCTGCATTCAACACTTATTAAAAGAAGTTAAAAATTAACCCTTATGCGTATCAATAAAAATTAAAAATGGGCACTAAATATTTCATGGTTGCTTTTTATTACTTATATTTAATCTCTATTTAAAAGTCAACGATATGAAAATATTCTCTGATAAACCTTTTTCCAAAACAAGCTTTGGTCAAAGTAAATGGTTTAAAACGCCATCAAAAACTAATCTGGCTGTAGTAACATTAGTTTGGCTTATTGGTGTTACTATTATTGTATTGGCAAAGACTGAAATTTTTCAAAAGACATTTTTGGATATAAGTTATCTTTTTACTTATTTTATAATACTATTTTCCCTGTTAATTGTGGTAAATGTTTACAGGAATTATTTTAAAAACAACCAGGGATAATAAAAAAAGTTATCTGCACCTAACTTAAAGGCACGCTGACAAATCCAACTGTTTTATCCAGCAAACTGAACCTCACTTCCCGGGCTCTTACGTTACTGGCTGTGTTATCCTGCATGCTGCTATAGTAATGAAAATAGTTTGTGTGAAAACCCTGCCAGGCCACAAACAATTTGAATAAAAACTAGTCTCAATGACATCAGAAATTATATCCACAACTCCCGACTGTGAAATTGTAAGTTCAAGAATTGTTAATACAGCAAGGGAAATTGTTTTTACAGCCTGGACAGATCCAAACCATTTAATAAACTGGTGGGGACCTGCAGGCTTTACCAATACTTTTAACGAGTTTGATCTGAGGCCGGGTGGCAAATGGCGTTTTATTATGCATGGCCCCGATAAAGGCAATTATCCCAACGAATGTGAATTTATAAAAATAGACAGGCCGGCACTAATTGCCTGGCAACGTATTTCCAAACCCATATTCCAGGTACTTGCAACATTTGAAGAAGTACCTGATAACAAAACAAGAATTGTTTTTAAAATGCTCTTTACTTCAGCAGATGAGTGTAATAAGCTAAAGAAATTTGTGGTTGACAAAAATGAAGAGAACTTTGACAGGCTGGAAAATGAATTAACTAAAATGACATGATAAATCAGGCAAAAAAAGCATTGAATTAGTTGGTATATTCGTAGTAACACATAATCACATGAAGCGCTATTTAATTTTTGTATGCCTGTTTATTTTTGCAATACATGCCTGTGTGGCACAAAGCAAAAAAAGCAAGTTGGATGAAATAATGAAAGCCTACCATAACTACAACATGTTCGATGGAAGTGTTTTGGTTGCGGAGCAGGGAAAAGTTATTTACAAAGCAGCTTTTGGATTAGCCAACAGGGAATGGAATATTCCTAATGCCACGGATACAAAATTTATGATTGGTTCAGTATCGAAACCGATTACTGCCATGCTGATGTTGATACAGGTACAAAAAGGATTAATTGGTCTTGATAAAACTATTGCAGATTATCTTCCGCAATTTGTTGGCAAGCCTGCAGCTAAAGTAACCATAAAGCAATTGTTAAGCCATAGTTCGGGCATGCCCAATTATGATATTACAAAAGATTTTTTTCCGAGGATCAGCCGCCAGAATTATACCAGGGAAGACTATGTAAAACTTTATATGGATTCTGCCCTGGCCTTTGAACCGGAATCAAGATACCTCTACAGCAGCTGGGGTTATTTTACATTGGGCTATATTATGGAAAAGGTTACGGGGAAATCTTATTCGCAATTGATGAAGGAAGATATTTTTGATAAGATTGGCATGACCAGTTCGGGTTCTTATTTTCATACACAGATCGTTAATAAAAGAGCTACAGGATACGATTACAGTTTCGGTGGCTATACCAGTTCCGATTTTCGTGACCAATCCAATACTATGGGAACGGGTGATATATATTCTACCGTTGAAGACCTTTTTAAATTTCATGCTGCCATCAGCAATAATACTTTATTGAACAAAGAGCTCACAGCGCAAATGTTAACACCAACTCTTAACAAACCAATGTGGTATGGTTACGGATGGTTTAACAGGCATTATAAATTCTCCAATACAGACAGTGTTGCTTCTAATTTTCATTTAGGAATGACGGAAGGTTTTTTATCTTTCCTGGTCCGTATTCCGGCTACAAACAGTTTAATAGTTATTCTTTGCAACAGCTCCCCTACCGATTTTTTTGGTATAACAGGTAACCTTGCCAAAGTACTGTACAATAAACCGGTTCGTCTTAAACAACCCGTTCATAAAGCCATAGAGAAACTGATAACCGAGCAGGGTGCAGTAAAAGCAGTGGAAGCATTTAAAAGAATGAAAGCAGACACTTCTCATTTTTATATCGACTGGATATCTATGAATTTTATTGCAGAGCAATTACTCACATTAAAAAGATATGAAGATGCAAGGATCATTGGTGAAAACAATGCTGCAGAATTTTATAATAAAGATCTGGTAATGGTAAACATGGGGAATATTTATCTTGCCTTAAACCGCAAAGCTGATGCTATAATTTATTACAAAAGAGCACTTGCAATTACTCCTGATTTTGAAGAACCAAAAAACAGGTTAAAAGAACTTGAAGGAAATAAACGATAATAAAAACACAATCACCAAATGAAATTTCTATCACTTGAGCCATTCATTCCATCGGGTAATGATTTTGAAAGTGCCAAACAATTTTTTGCAGAACTTGGTTTTACTATTACCTGGGACGCCGGTGGTTATGCCGGCTTTGAGAGAGATAGCTGTAAATTTATTCTGCAGGATTATAACAATGTTGAATTTGCACAAAACCTGATGATAAGTGTTAAAATAGATGATGTGGCAGCTTTTAGAAATAGCGCTCTTGAAAAAAAACTACCCGAAAAATTTGGTATCAGGATTGGCCAGGTAACCAATCAACCTTATGGTAAAGAAGTTAATGTTATTGATATAGCAGGAGTTTGCTGGCATTTTGTTGAATAGACTTCGTTGGTAAAACAGATTTTGTTTAGTGCTTTAAAAAAATAACTATGGCGCCTGCAAGTGTTAACACCAGTATTACTTTTCGGTAACCATCATCTTTAATTTTTGCCACCAGTTTTAATCCTGCCCAAAAGCCCAGTAACAGTGCTGGCAATAATACCAGGTCAATTTGTAAAGAAGTGGGAGTAATATTTTTCCAGTAAAAAACCTGGAAGGGCAGCTTGAATAAATTAATAACTAAAAACACCCATGCCGCTGTACCGATAAAATCGTTTTTGGGCATGCGCATGGCCAAAAAATAAATATTGGAAAATGCCCCGGCAAGGTTGCCCAGCATGGTGGTAAAACCCGAAGCTAAACCAAGGCTGGATGCAAAGAGTTTATTATGCGGCACCAATGGTGTTTTCCGTATTTCCAGTAATACCATTATTACAACAGTAAGCATAATAATCACCGCCATTATTTTACGGAATAATAGTTCATTAATATCTTTTCCTACATATACACCTATCAAAATTCCAACGATCATCCATGGCAGCAGTTTCCAAAAATGTGGCCATTGTGCATGGCGGTGGTAATAAGATACGGCAATAATATCTGCCACACATAAGAGGGGCAATACAATACCCGTAGAAGCTTTTCCACCAAATACAATGGCCATAATAGTTACATTCATCATATCAATACCTTTTAGCCCGGCTTTAGACAAGCCGATAATGAGGGCAGCTAAAAATATCAATACCCAGTTGGTAACAGAATAGGTAGAGAATATTTCCATCATAATGAAATGTTGCAACAAACAGCTGTAATTAAATATTTTCGTATAAATTGTTATGCAATTATAAAATTAAATCATGATGAAACAGCATTTTAATAAATTAACGCTACTGGCAATTTGTCTTTTACTATGCAGTGTAACAGTACTGGGCAGTAAAAAGCCAAAGCAGGAAATGTATCAGCTTACCGTATATCAATACACAACAGCACAGCAGGAAGCTACCCTGGATAGTTATTTAAAAGATGCCCTGCTGCCTGCACTGCATAAAAACGGCTATAAAAATATTGGTGTGTTTAAATCGCTGGCAAATGATACCGCCAAAATAAAAACCATGTTTGTTTATATGCCGGTAAAAAATGTAGCAGACCAGTTATTACTTACAGAAAAATTTAATAAAGACACTGCTTATCAATCAGCAGGAGCAGCATATTTAAATGCAGTCTATACAGCACCTCCCTATTCCCGTATGGAAATTATATTGCTTAAAGCTTTTCATTTAGCGCCGCAAATGCAATTGCCCATGCTTACCGCTCCAAAAAGCGAAAGGGTTTATGAACTCCGCAGTTACGAAAGTGCATCTGAAAAAATATTTAAAAATAAAGTACAGATGTTTAATGAAGGAGATGAGATTGGCCTTTTTAAAAGACTGAACTTTAATGCAGCGTTTTATGCTGAAGTTATTGCCGGCAGCCATATGCCCAACCTTATGTATATGACCTGTTTTGAAAATAAAGCCGACCGGGATGCTCACTGGAAGAGTTTCGGCAGTGATCCTTTCTGGAAAAAACTATCGGCAATGCCGGAGTACCAACATAATGTTTCGCACATTGATATTAGTTTTTTACGGCCAACAGATTATTCAGATTTCTAAAATTAAAAAGCTGCCTGGTAATGTAAAACATTAGTCCAGGCAGCCTGTTATTGAAAAGCTTACCAGCTTTTAGCGTAAGAACGATTGTTGTTATTCGGTCTTGCTTCTCTTGGTCTTGCTTCGGTTACTTTAATGGTACGTCCATCGGCAGTAGAACCATCTAATTCTGCAATAGCTTTTTTAGCTGCAGCATCGTCAGACATTTCAACGAAACCGAATCCTTTACTGCGTCCGCTTTCTTTGTCCATAATTACTTTGGCTGAAGTTACTTCGCCATACTCATCAAAAAAACCTTGTAAGTCTTCATCTTGTACGTTGAAGCTTAAATTTGAAACATAAATGTTCATTCAAAAAAAATTAATAATAAAAAATGTTGAGAAAATAAGCACAAGTAAAAGAAGACTAACAGTAGCAGATAATGCGTAGCAGATAAAATCATTCGCCTACAATTGCGATAAACTCAAATTAACAGCGCAAATATAGGCTTTTATTGCCAGCCAGCCGTGTTTTATTTTTAAAATTGAGAAAGATGCTGCCCTGTCATACTGAATAATGATATAGATCATGGTACTGAAATTTATTTTTCGGTACTTCGTATCACAAATATTTTATACCACATTTTACATAAATATGTCACCTGATAAGCAAGGATTAACACCTGAACAGGTTATTGCCAGCCGGCAGCAGCACGGCAGCAATACTATGGAAATGCAGGAAGACCGTGTGTTTTTACAGGTAGTAAAAGAAATAGTTACGGAGCCCATGTTTATTTTATTACTGGCAGCCTGTATCATTTATTTTGTAGTGGCCCAATACCAGGAAGGCTTCATTATGCTGGTGTCTATTTTTATTGTAGCAGGTATTTCACTTTTTCAGGAATACAGGAGTAAAAATGCCGTGCAGGCATTAAAAAAAATATCGGCTGCAAAAGCTGTTGTAATGCGCAATGGTGCAACTATTAAAATTGCAACAGAAGAAATTGTGGTGAATGATCTTCTACTTTTAGAAGAAGGCGAAGTAGTGGCAGCAGATGGTATTATAATTACCGCTAATGATTTTTCACTTAACGAATCTATACTTACCGGCGAATCGTTTGCCGTAAACAAAACTGCAGACAATAATAACACCGCATACAAAGGTACCTTGGTTACCAGCGGCAGCGCAACAGTACAGGTTACTGCTGTAGGGTTAAAAACCATGTTTGGTAAGATAGGTTTATCACTAAAAGAAATTACCATTGTAAAAACACCCATGCAAAAGCAGGTACGTGCTTTTGTACGTAATATGGTTTGGATTGGAGCTGTGGCTTTTTTAATTGTAGTTGGTTTTAACTATTATCATTCAGGTAATATACTGCAATCTTTTTTACAGGGTTTAACCCTTGCCATGAGTATTTTACCGGAAGAAATACCGGTAGCCTTCAGCACTTTCCAGGCATTGGGTGCATTTAGATTATTACGCAATAATATTATTGTAAAACAACCGCAGTATGTAGAAACACTTGGCTCAGCAACAGTTATATGTACCGATAAAACCGGCACACTTACACAAAATAAAATGAGTATCGAGTTTGTGTATGATGCTGTAACAAAATCATCGGTTGCAGTAAAAGAAAATACTTCACTTCCTGAAACACTTATCGAATATGCCATGTGGAGCAGCGAAACCAATCCCTTCGACCCAATGGAAAAAGCTATTCATGCTTTATATGAAAAAAGCAGCAGTACAGATAAGCGGCCATTGTTTAGCCAGGTGCATGAATATCCTGTTGGCGGCAAGCCACCCATGATGACACATATTTTTAAAAATGCTGACAATGAAACCATCATTGCTGCCAAAGGTGCGCCGGAAGCTATTATGAGGCAGAGCAATTTGTCCATTGCTGAATTACATGCATTTGAAAAACAGTCCATGGAATATGCCAGGCAAGGCTACCGTGTTTTAGGTGTTGGTAAAAGCAGCTGGAAAGAAAAACACTGGCCGGTTTCGCAGGAAGAATTTGAATTTGAGTTTTTAGGATTGATCGTTTTCCAGGATCCGCCAAAGGAGAATATTATTGAAACCATAAAAACATTTAATAATGCCGGCATTACTGTTAAAATGATTACCGGCGATTATGCAGAAACAGCATTGGCAATTGCCGACCAGGTTAAACTCAGTCATAACGGCGAAGTGCTTACTGGTAAAGATGTATTGCATCTTTCTGCAACAGCTTTGCAACAAAAAGTAAAAGCTGTAAATATTTATGCCAGGATGTTTCCTGAAGCAAAATTAAAAGTGATTGAAGCATTAAAAGATGAAGGAGAAATAGTAGCTATGACTGGAGATGGCGTTAACGACGGGCCTGCATTAAAAGCAGCACATATTGGTATAGCCATGGGTCTAAGGGGAAGTGAAGTTGCAAAAAACGCCGCCTCATTAATACTTAATGACGATGACCTGTCGCATATGACTGATGCTGTTGCGTTAGGCAGAAAGATATATGACAACCTTAAAAAAGCCATTCAATACATTGTGTCCATTCACATACCTATTATACTTATTGTTACATTACCACTATTGCTGGCATGGAAGTATGTAAATATCTTTTCGCCGGTGCATGTAATATTTTTAGAGTTGATAATGGGCCCTACCTGCTCCATCATTTATGAGAATGAACCTATGGAGCCGGGAACGATGTTGCGTCCTCCTCGAAAACCGGGCAACACTTTTCTATCATTCCGGCAACTGACAACGAGTATTATCCAGGGGCTTATAATTACTACAGGCTGTTTAGGTATTGGTTTTTATTTTATACAACAGGGAGCAAATGAGTCGGTTGTCCGTACCATTATTTTCATTACGCTTTTATTCAGCAATATTTTTCTTACGCTGGTTAACAGGTCATTCCGTTATTCTATTTTTAAAACATTAGGGTATAAGAACAACCTGGTGCCTCTTATAATTGCGATAACCTTGATACTTATTGCAGCACAATTGTATCTCCCTTTTGTAAGAAATTTATTTGGGTTACAACCTTTATCATTACAACATGTTGGTATTTGTATTGCAGTGGGTATGGTAAGCACCTGCTGGCTTGAAATATGGAAGTTTTTTAAGCGGAGAAAATTTTAAATTAACTGCCGCTTTTCAGGTAAGCGATTTAATATACAGTTCTTCAACCTTTGCCCTTGCCCAGGGAGCTTTGCGTAAAAACTTTAGTGATGATTTAATGCTGGGGTTACTGTTAAAACAATTTATATTGATGATGCTGCCTAAATGCTCCCAGCCAAAATGATGTACCAGTTCGGTCAGTATCATTTCAAGTGTTTTGCCATGAAGCGGATCGTTGGAATGCATGAAAACAATTATTTACAAAACAGGAAGGAATGTATCAGTAAATAAAAAAACTATTTAACCAGTTTTACATTTATTGCATTGGCACCTTTAGGGCCCATTTCAACTTCAAAACTTACTTTATTCTGTTCTTTCACAGGCTCAGATAATGCGTTGATATGTACAAAAACGCTTTCCTGTGTTTCAAGGTCTTTAATAAAACCATATCCTTTATCATTGTTGAAAAAGGTAATCACACCTGTTCTTATCAGGTCTTCGGGGTTAAATTCATGCCTTGCTACACCTATCTCAATATCTTCTACCTTAATATTTATTTTTTTTCTCGGATCGGGTGGTGTGGAAGAAAGATTACCATTCTCATCCAGGTAGGCAATCATACTATCAAGGTTATTGCCGTCTTTGGTGTTTTCTTTACGCTCCTGCTTTCTTTCGGCTTTATCCTTCTTACTTTGCTGTCTTTTCTTTTCTCTTTCTTTTTTATTCCATGTTTCTGCCATAGTGCTTTAATATTTAGTTTAAAATTTTGTTGTGCCCTAACCGGCAAAGTGAAATAAAAATCTGGGGAAAGTGTTGAGAATTTCGGCAGATTGCCGTAAAGGTACGGAAATATTGACCTTTCTCAATATCCCTTTACTAACAAAAGACCTTAATTAATGAAAAGATAATTACGGAAACCCAATTGAAGTAAACAGAGATGGTTAAGCAAGCTTGTCTACCCAATCTAGTAAAACAGCAGGTAACTTTTAACAAACAGGGCCGACTTAGCTATACATATGCAGTTCATCTGACTAAAGACTACAGTATTGATTTTTCAAGTGTCATAAATTCCAGTGGTTGTAAATGTTTGCCGGTAACATTATCCTCAACAAAAGGTTTTCTTTCACCGGTATCACGGTAGCCGTGGCGCATATACCAATTGATGAGCTCTGTGCGTACAGAGATAACTGACATGTAGATTACATCACACTGCAGGTGCTTGGCATATTCTTCCGCAGCCTGTAATATTTGTTTACCAATACCACTACCCTGCTGTAGCGGAGAAACACTAAACATACCAAGATAAATTTTGCTGCCATGTTGCTGCAGGTTTACACAGCCAATTACCTGTTGTGCCGCATCGGTGTATTTTAAAATTATACTTCCTGCCTGTTGCATTACCTGCTGCAAGCCTGCTGCATCTGTTCTGCTTTCACCCGCTATTAAATGAGCTTCAGTTGTCCAGCCCTGCTTTGAGCTTTCGCCCCTGTAAGCGCTGTTGAGTAAATTAATAATGGCAGCACTATCTGCAATAGTAGCAACAGAAATATTTGGGTTAGAGAATACCTGCATAACTGAAACTAAAATATATCTTTCAAATAATAAACTTAACACATCTTACCGCTAAGTTATTATTAAAACAAAAGTGATTGTGATTAGGGCATTGGGGCTTAAGTAGCATCTTGCAAAAGAAAAATTCTGATTTTACTTATCAGTATGTACTTTGTTCTTTGGTGGTACAAGCCTGAAATAAGTTGCTACAAAACGACCGTTAATTATACTTCCCTGCACTTCTGCTTTTCTTATGGCATTACAAAAACCATCTTTTGCATGTGCATCTCCATAAGCATCTATATGTGCACTGTCAACAAAATAAGCCTTATCGTTAATACGCACAGCCAGATCACAGGTTTTACCGGGTAATTTAAATTTGCATTGTCCACAGGCTGCATCAACCAGCTGGATCTTTTTTGTTTTATCAGGTCCTGCATTTTTTAAAGTATTGTTTTGGGCAGAAACAGTTAACATAAAAAAAATAAGCAGCAGTGTAAGCGTCGGTTTCATAAATCAGTATTTTAATATTTTAATACTGTAAAACTAATAATAATTTAAACCGGTGCATATTTTTTTATTCCTGCCATCCTGCCTATTTTCACAATATGCCAGTAACAGATGCACATATTAAAAATTTGATCCGGTGTATTGAACTGGAGGAAAAAGAGCAGGTAAAAAGATATAGTTTAGATCAACAGCATACTTTAAAATCATTAAAGGCTGAAGGTTTGGCCATACATCCCATTGTTGTTACCAGGAAAAATTTTGGTTATGCCGATTATCCCGAGATCAGTTTTCGTTTAAATTTCCCCACAGAAACCAATCTTTTTAAAGACGGTGCTGCCATTGAATGTTTTTGCACAGGAGAAGAACCTGTAAAAGGTGTATTGATAAGTTTAGACGGAAAAACAGGTGAGTTCCGCCTGTTTGCTCCCGACTTTCCTGACTGGATTGAAGATGATGGCGTGGGCATTAAATTAGCACCCGATCAGCGCACCACCACAATTATGAAAACGGTGTTGAACGATCTTGAAAATAATAAGCCCTTATACAAATTATTTGAACAGTTGCATGGTGATGCTGCAGCTGTTCAAACTGCAACAGCAATTGCTTCACTTGATTTTCGTAACAAAAAATTAAATGAAAGTCAGCAGCAGGCGGTAATTGCAATTACACAAAATGAAAATATCACCATTGTACATGGCCCGCCTGGTACAGGCAAAACCACCACACTTATTGAAGGAATTGTGCAATTAATAAAAGCCGGTGAAAAAATATTGGTTGCTGCACCCAGCAACACAGCTGTCGATAATATTGCCAAAGGGTTGATTGCACAAAACGTTGCAGTATTAAGAGTAGGTAATACCAGCAAGGTTGATGAAACCATATTTCAACATACACCGGAAGGAAGATTAGCTAACAGTAAACAGCAAAAAGAAATAAAGCAATTAAAAATAAGGGCTGAGGAATTCAGGAAGATGGCATTGAAATACAAACGGAGTTTTGGTAAAGCCGAAAGAGAACAGCGCAACCTTTTATTTAAAGAAGTAAAAAATATAAGGACTGAAATAAAAAAATTGCAGGCATACAACGAAGAAAAATTGTTTAACGAGGCCGATGTAATTTTAGGTACGCCTGTTGGCTTGTACGATGCAAAGATCAATAACATTACTTTTCATACACT
Organism: Ferruginibacter sp.; assembly: GCA_017983695.1. Taxonomy (GTDB): domain Bacteria; phylum Bacteroidota; class Bacteroidia; order Chitinophagales; family Chitinophagaceae; genus Ferruginibacter. The sequence goes on along the minus strand of JAGOAX010000004.1, from coordinate 123,710 downwards.
GCTGATTGATGAAGCCGGGCAATGTATTGAACCATTGGCATGGACAATTTTTCCGTTAGCACAAAAATACGTACTGGCTGGCGATCATTTACAGCTGCCACCTACGGTATTAAGCAATGAAGCTTCCCGTTTGGGTTTAAATAAATCCATTTTAGAAATCAGTATAACAAGCGTAAAAAACGTTTATTTATTAAACACCCAATACCGGATGAAGCAGGCCATTGCAGGCTTTAGCAGTAATTATTTTTATGATGGCCTTTTGCAAACAGCGGCACAGCTTACCAATACCGGCACACATATTACTTTTATCGACACCGCCGGCTCCGGCTTTAACGAAGTGCATGGCAGCGATGGTATGAGTTTACAAAACGAAGGGGAATTACAAGTTGTGCAAAAACTGATGGCAACTGAATTATTAAACCCGCTGGCAACGGCTTTCATTTCTCCTTATGCAGGGCAGGTAACAGCGGCTAAGGAAATATTGCCAAAAGAGATACGTATCAGTACCATTGACAGTTTCCAGGGGCAGGAAAAAGAGATCATCATTTTATCTTTAGTGCGGAGCAATGATGATGGTGATATTGGGTTTTTAAAAGATTACCGCAGGATGAATGTTGCCATTACCCGTGCAAAAGAACAACTGTTTGTAATTGGCGACAGTGCCACTATTGGTGCCGATGCTTTTTACAATAGTTTTTTAACCTATATTGAAAAATATGGAAATTACAGGACCGTATGGGAATTTGAATTATAAATAAAGCTATCTTAGAGACTGAATTCTTTTTTAAACAAAATATCTAACGATGCCAAACGATACCACTAACCTCAACAATAGAGCAACTGCACAAAACACTTACGATGCTATAGTAATTGGCTCGGGCATCAGCGGAGGCTGGGCTGCCAAAGAACTTACAGAAAAAGGATTGAAAGTTTTGATGCTGGAACGTGGTAAAGACCACCAGCATATTAAAGATTATAAAAACGCCACAAAAGAACCCTGGGATTTTGAATATGCCGGCCGCACAACCGAGCAGCAAAGAAAAGATTACCCGGTAATACATCGTGGCTGGGCTGCAAACGAAGGCGTAATGGATGCATGGGCCAATGAAATTGAATCGCCATACACAGAAGTGAAACCATTTACCTGGTGGCGCAGTTACCGCCTTGGCGGCCGCTCTACAATTTGGGGCAGGCAAAGTTATCGCTGGAGCGATTTTGATTTTGAAGCAAATGCCCAGGATGGTCACGGCGTGGACTGGCCTATAAGATATAAAGACATTGCACCCTGGTACGATCATGTTGAAAAATTTGCAGGCATCAGTGGATCAATAGAAGGATTACCTCATTTACCAGATGGACAGTTTTTACCGCCGATGGATTTGAACGTGGTTGAAAAAGATGTAGCTGCCCGTTTAAAAAAACATTACAACAACCAACGGCATATGATCATTGGCAGGGTTGCAAATTTAACTGCACCGCTGCAAGCAAGAACTGCCTGCCAGTTTAGAAACCGTTGCTGGGAAGGTTGCCCTTTTGGTGCTTATTTCAGCACACAATCATCTACATTACCCGCCGCAACTGCAACAGGTAATTTAACCGTAAGGCCATTTTCAATTGTTACAAAAATTATTTACGATAAAGACACCCAAAAAGCAAAAGGTGTGGAAGTGCTGGATGCAGAGAACAATAAAACCTACGAGTACTTCAGTAAGATTGTATTTGTAAATGCATCGGCATTAAACTCAGCATGGGTGTTAATGAATTCGGCTACAGAAATTTGGCCCGATGGTTTGGGCAGCAGTAGCGGTGAGTTAGGACATAATATTATGGACCATCATTACAATCTTGGCGCCTCGGGTAAAGTAGAAGGATTTGAAGACAAATATATTTATGGCAGAAGAGCCAATGGCATATACTTAACAAGGTTTGCCAATCTTTATGGCGATAAAAGAGATTTTCTTCGTGGTTATGGCTTCCAGGGCGGTGCAAGCAGATCCGGTTGGGGTAGAGAAATTGCCGAAATGAATATTGGCGGCGATTTTAAAGATGCTATTGCAGAACCGGGCGGCTGGCAAATTGGGATGACCGGCTTTGGCGAAGTATTGCCTTATCATGAAAATAAAATTACACTGGATAAAAATAAAAAAGATAAATGGGGGTTACCGGTATTGTCGATGGATGCAGAATTAAAGGAGAACGAAATGAAAATGCGTAAAGACATTTTAAAAGAAGCTGTTGCCATGCTGGAAAATGCAGGTGTTAAAGACGTACATACGTACGACAGCGGCCATGCAATGGGGCATGGCATTCACGAAATGGGTACGGCACGTATGGGTAAAGATGCCAAAACATCTGTACTCAACAGCACTAACCAGGTATGGGATGCAAAAAATGTATTTGTTACTGATGGCGCTGCCATGACCTCAGCTTCCTGTGTAAATCCATCTTTAACTTATATGGCATTAACAGCAAGAGCTGCAGACTTTGCAGTAAGTGAATTAAAAAAAGGAAACCTTTAAAAAATTATGAGTTATGAATTATAAATAATGAGTAAAGCACTTCACCACTTATAACTTAAAACTTACAACTTATAACTTTAAAACATGGAAAGAAGAGAACTAATAAAAATGATTGCCCTGCTTACTGGTGGCGCATTTATTGGCGGTGGCTTATTAACGGGCTGCAATGCCGAAGATGAAGTTGGCGGTATTGCGTTCAGCAAAACAGATATTTTATTTTTAGATGAAGTAGCCGACACCATTTTACCTGCAACAAAAACACCCGGTGCAAAAGCTGCCGGCGTTGGTAAGTTTATAGAGCGGATGGTGAACAATACTTACAATCCCGATAACCAGCAGGTATTTCACAAAGGTATTGCGCTATTAAATGAAGCCTGTAAAAAAGATACCGGAAAATCTTTTACAGCTGCAACACCTGAGCAACGCACTGCTCTTTTAATTACTATTGATGCAGCAGCAAAAGCTTATCAAAAAAATAAAAAAGAAGGTGAGCCTTCTCATTATTTTACCATGATGAAGCAATTGAGCTTACTGGGTTTCTTTACTTCTAAGATCGGTGCTACAGAAGTATTGCGTTACAAAGCTATACCCCTAAAATTCGATGGTGATTATCCTTATAAAAAAGGCGATAAAGCCTGGGCTACCTGATTTATTTTTTGCCTGTAGCAGCCCAATATATTCCTGCGTAAATATGATTTAAAAATGCAGGCTCGCTGTACACTGCAGGCATATGCCCTAATGCTGTGTAAAAAGAACGTCCGCCATCATAATCATGATACCAGGCAACAGGATGAAAACTTCCCATCCCCTCGCCTTTCTTTTCTCCCCATTGCACTTTTGCATTGTAAGAACTTTCGTCAACAGCCAGTATATACTTTAAATCCGTTGTAGTTTCGGGGCTAAACTCATACCACTCATCTGTCCAGAATTGTCCATCTGTAAATTGATCCAGGCCGGAAAATTTATTTTCTGTTAATCTTAATTTTGCCGTTTGTATTGCAGGGTGAATTTTAAACATCCTGCCTACAAGTTTTGTGTACCATTCCCAGCCATACTCTGTATCCGATGCACTGTGTATGCCTACAAAACCTTTACCGGCTTTTATAAATTTTTCAATTGCCTTTTGTTCATCTTCCTTAAAAATATCGCCGGTAGTATTTAAAAATATAATTACCTGGAAGTTTTCAAGATACTTATCAGTTACTGTTGAACCTTCCTGGTGCCATTGCACATTAAAAAAATTACGTGTGGCCAGTTCTTTAATTGCAGTAACCCCTTCATTTATTGACTCATGATGCCAGCCTGCTGTTTTAGTAACCAGCAATGCATTGAATTGTTTCTTTTCCTGCGCCAGCGAAGTTGTAAATAAAAAGACATGGGTAACAACTAAAACCAAAACCGTTTTTAAATTTTTCATACTATTCATTTTATCAGCAAAAGTTACTGTAGTATAACAAAGATAAGGGGCGTTTATCTATATCATACAAATCTGTTTTGTCAATTCCAATAAAATATTATCTTACCTTAAATTTAAGGTAAACCATGAAAAAAATACTGCCGGTCATTATCGGATTAATTTTTATCAATCCCGTCTTCGCACAAAAAAATAAGGACAGTTTATCCGGAAATCCCGTTTTTGCCGGGTGGTATGCCGACCCTGAAGGAATTATTTTTAAAAAGAAGTACTGGATATACCCTACTTATTCTGCAAAATATAACCAACAGGTTTTCTTAGATGCTTTTTCATCTCCCGATCTTATACACTGGACAAAACATCATCGTATCCTTGATACCGCTTCGGTTAAATGGGCAAAGCGGGCCATGTGGGCTCCATCAATTGTTGAAAAAAAAGGAAAGTATTATTTATTCTTTGGTGCTAATGATATACAAAACAACCAGCAATATGGCGGTATTGGTGTTGCCGTTGCAAATAAACCGGAAGGGCCGTTTAAAGATCATTTAGGAAAACCGCTGGTAGATAAATTTTATAACGGCGCACAGCCTATCGATCAGTTTGTTTTTAAAGATACCAACGGTCAGCATTACCTTATTTACGGTGGATGGCAGCATTGCAATATTGCAAAACTCAACAATGATTTTACCGGCTTTATTTCTTTTAATGACAGTACCACCTTTAAAGAGATAACACCTGCCGGTTATGTTGAAGGTCCGTTCATGTTCATCCGCAATAAAAAATATTACCTCATGTGGTCTGAAGGTGGGTGGACTGGCCCCGATTACAGTGTGGCTTATGCCATAGCCGATAATCCGCTTGGGCCATTTATGCGTATTGGTAAAATATTACAGCAGGATGCAAAAATTGCTACCGGTGCAGGGCATCATTCCGTAATTAAAATGCCCGGGCAGGATAAATGGTATATCGTTTACCACCGCCGGCCATTGACCGAAACAGATGGTAATTCAAGAGAAACCTGTATTGACAACATGTATTTTGATGAACAGGGATTTATTAAACCCGTCATTATTACCAAGGAAGGTGTACAAAAAAATATCATCCGATAAAGTAGTGCATGTTTGCAGCTGCAAATAGCCCATATCTGCAAAATCAAATTTTGGATTCTCATTTTTTGTATCTAATATTATAACCCTGATTTTCTTCACTCTTAACTAAAAACTATGCAACGCTGTAAACAATTTCATTGCTTTATGCTGTTCTGTATTTCGGGTTTTATCACTCCGGTTTTTGCAGTTGATAATACCGATACAAGGATGCTTTCTCAACCTGCTGTAAGCGCAAATAATATTGCCTTTATTTATGCAGAAGATCTATGGGTGGCCAAAGCCGATGGATCGCAACCCAGGAGGTTAACAATAGACAGAGGTGTTGAATCAAGCCCCGTATTTTCTCCCGATGGAAAAACAATTGCTTTTAGTGCACAGTACGATGGTAATACAGATGTATTTACAATTCCGGTTGAAGGCGGTGTACCCAAACGCCTTACCTGGCATCCTTCGCCAGACATTGTAAGAGGATTTACGCCTGATGGAAAAGCAGTACTCTTTGCTTCGCAAAGAAATGTATTTACCGGCCGCTACGCTCAATTGTTTACAGTTGCAGTTACAGGCGGCATGGCTACGCAGTTAGAAATACCCAATGCCTTTTGGGCAAACTATTCGCCTGATGCAAAATATATGGCCTATACACCATTGAGTGATGCATTTAAACAATGGAAACATTACCGGGGCGGTACGATATCCATCATTCATATTTTTTCTTTTGCTGATAAAAGTGTTGTAAAAATCCCTCAACCTGCCGAAGGATGTAATGATGTAAGCCCAATGTGGATTGGTAACACCATTTATTTCAGAAGCGACCGTAACGGAGAGTTTAATTTATTTGCCTACAACACAGCTACAAAAAAAATTGACCAGTTAACTAAGTATAAAGATTTTCCGGTGCTGAATGCCGGTGCCTCAAATGGCAATATTGTTTTTGAACAGGCCGGCTATTTGCATACCTATGCATTGAATGGCACTACTGCAACAAAATTAAAAATTGGTATTGCTGCAGATTTACTGGAATTAAGAGGCCGCTTTGTAAGAGGTGGTGATTATATCCGTGCCGGAGATATTTCTCCCACAGGCGCCAGAGTTGTTTTCGACAGCCGTGGTGAAATTATTACTGCACCTGCAGAAAAAGGGGATTACAGGAATATTACACAAACCACCGGGGCACATGAAAAATATCCTTCCTGGTCGCCGGACGGAAAAACTATTGCCTACTTTTCTGATGCCAGCGGCGAATACCAGTTGTACTTAAAACCCCAGGATGGGAAAGGTGAAGCAAAGATTTTCAAGCTTACCGGTACAGGATTTTATGCTTATCCCGAATGGTCGCCTGACAGTAAAAAAATAAATTTTACTGATAATGCAAGAAATTTTTATGTTTTGGATATTGCATCAGGCGCCATTACAAAAATAGATGCAGATGAATTATATGTACCTGGCCCATTCCGGTATATGCATGGCAGCTGGTCATTCGATTCCAAATGGATTGCCTATACTAAAATAACCGAAACACAATTTAAACGGGTTTATCTCTATTCTACAGAACAGAAAAAATCCTTTGCGTTAACAGATGGTTTAAGCGATGCATCAGACCCTAAGTTTGATAAAAGCGGAAAATATCTTTACTTTTTTGCCTCTACTGATGCAGGACCTGTTATCAATTGGTTCGATCAATCTAATGCTGATATGCGCTCAACCAATTCCATCTACCTTGTTACACTGCAAAAAGAAACCATTTCTCCCTTTGCAAAAGAAAATGATGAAGAAGCTATAAAACCAGATACTGCAGCAGCGGGCAAATCAGCTGATAAAAAATCGGCCGCACCTGATAAAAAAGATGACCAGTTGCGTATTGATTGGGATGGTATTGAAAACAGGATTGTTGACCTGCCCATTGCCGCAGATAATTTCGGGCAATTGGGTGCAGGAAAAGAAGGTGAAATATATTATGTTGTTTATCCTGCCAGCAACCAGGGCAGTGGCATGTTACATAAATACGATTTAAAAGCCCGTAAAGATGCAGAGGTTACTGCAATGGATGGATATATTATTTCTGCTGACGGTAAAAAAATGTTGTACAGCATTGGTAACAGCTGGGTCGTAACAGATGCAGGCAGTAAACCTGCACCCGGTAAAGGGAATATTAATACCGGGGCTATTCAAATAAAAACCGACCCTGCAACAGAATGGAAAAATATTTTTGAAGAAGCATGGCGTGTAAACAGGGATTATTTTTACGATCCCGGTATGCATGGCGCCAACTGGAATGCAGTTAAAAAAAAGTACGAAACTTTTTTACCCGACCTGGCATGCAGGAGTGACTTAAATCTTTTGATACAATGGATGTGCAGCGAATTGGGAGTTGGCCACCACAGGATTTCAAACCCCGGTGATCAGTTGTACACCCCACAAAGAGTAAGCGGCGGTTTATTGGGTGCAGATTATACCGTAAACAACAACCGTTATCAAATTAAAAAAATATACGGCGGATTAAACTGGAACCCCAATTTAAAATCGCCTTTAACCGAGCCTGGTGTAAATGTAAAAACAGGTGATTACATTATAGCCGTAAACGGTAACGATGTTAAAGCTACGGAAGACCTGTACCGTTATTTTGAAAATACTGCAGGCAAAATAACAGAGTTTACTGTAAGCAGTACTGCTGATGGTGCAGCATCCAAAACAGTAAAAGTTGTTCCGATTGAAAACGAATCGGCGCTACGCAACCGTGACTGGGTGGAAGGCAATTTGAAAAAAGTAACGGAAGCCACTAACGGCCAGGTAGCCTATGTGTATGTACCCAATACAGCCGATCTTGGGCATGATTATTTTAAAAGATATTTTTATCCGCAGGCCAACAGAAAAGCCATTATTGTAGATGAAAGATTTAATGGCGGCGGACAACTGGCCGATTATTATATCAACTTGTTATTAAACCCACACCAGGCTTACTGGAACATGCGTTATGGTAAAGACCTTAAAACACCAAGTGCATCTATACAGGGGCCTAAAGTAATGCTGATTGATGAAACTGCAGGATCGGGAGGTGATATGTTGCCGTGGATGTTCAGGAAGTTTAAAGTAGGAACTTTGGTGGGCAAACGTACCTGGGGCGGCCTTGTAGGTATATTAGGATTCCCTGAATTTATTGATGGTGGTTCGGTAACAGCACCTAATGTGGCTATCTGGACAAAAGATGGTTTTATTGTAGAAAATGTTGGTGTTGCACCGGATATTGAAGTAGAGCAAACGCCTTCTGAAGTAATAAAAGGTAATGATCCGCAATTATTAAAAGCAATTGAAGTGGCATTAAAAGAACTTGAAAAAAATCCACCGGTTACACCTGCCAGGCCACCATACCCGGTAAGAGGTAATAACTAAAACAAGACATATTATTTTTTAAAAGAGGTTCGTTTTTAACGAACCTCTTTTTTTATGACACACCAGCCGGGAGATTACCTAATTATGGTCATACTTTTTGCCAAGCGATGTCATATTTTCAGCCGCATTTGCGCATTACATTTAACCGGGTAAATAATTAATTAATCACCTTAAATTATTTAGTTATGAAAAAATTACTGTTGCTCCTTTTTATATTTCCGGCACTGGGACTCCAGTCTCAAAAATGGGAAAAGAATTACGATTTTGTTGATCAATGTATCTGTGGCCTTTCTAAAGTTGGTAAAGCAGGTAAAATCGGCTACGTTGATAAACAGGGAAACGAAATTATTAAACTGGAATATACCGACGGACTTACATTTAACGAAGGTGTTGCGGCCGTAAAAAAAGATACAAAATGGATGTATTTCGACAGTACAGGAAAAGCATTAACAGAAGCAATTTTTGAAGATGCGTTGAGTTTTGACAGTGGCCTGGCAGTTGTTGCAAAAGATGGGTTGTATGGATATATAAATCACAACTGGGAATTTGTTATTGCAATGCAGTTTTCTGGTGCAAGAAATTTTACCGAAGGCCTTGCTCCCGCTGCTGATGCTAAAGGGCTCTGGGGATACATTAATAAAAAAGGTACCTGGATAATAAAACCACAGTATGATTTTACAGATAATTTTATTGATAAAGAAGCTAGGGTGATGAAAGGAGGTAAAATGTTTTACATCAATAAAGACAACAAAGTGCTGCATGAATAAATAATTGGCAAGATGGAGTGAACCCGCCATAAAGCATAATGTGTTTACAAAACTTTTTTACTGATCTTGTTTCAAATTAAAATCAACCTGCTGAAAAAAAATGTTACCCGTCGTACTGGCGGGTAACAATTACTTAAGGGATATTGTGATCTTTTGCAGGGATATTAAGATTTACTGGTAGAAATTTTGCGATAATGCATTGCCCACAACTTTAAATTCACCACCTTTCTTTACGATATCATATTTATTATTGATAGCCCTGATATTGGGATTTGATAAATGCTTCTGGTTATAAGGTTCAAGAATATCTTCTTCGCTAATTAATTCACCATTGCCATTGGTGGTCCTTTCAAAAACCCTGTAATGAAAATGCCAGGGATTCAATTCTGTATCCTCTCCATTTGAAGTATAGGTGTCATTAAATCCTTCAAATATTAATTCGCTGGTATGCTGAGGATGCTCATGCAACTGTTCTGTAATATTGATATAATGATCCATTTCGGGATCTTCGTGAATGATACCGCTGTCCCATATAGTTTCGCCATTTAGAAAAATTACCAGCCTGTTATCTACGTGTTTTACATTTATCCAGTATTCTGTTTTCATGTCTTATTAATTATTGGTTGATAAAATAATTTTGATGGAACGAAAATCGGGAATCGGGCCAAAAGCAGGCATGATAAATATTATGCCTGTATATGATATTCATCCATATTTTTTGGGCTGGCATTTAAAACACCTTGTATTCAAATTCCGTAAATTCGTGGTCATTCTCTACATTCAAAAAATAGCATATTGAAAAAAAGACAAGATTATATTTCCTGGGATGAATACTTTATGGGAGTGGCTTTACTGAGTGCCTGCCGCAGCAAAGACCCCAATACACAGGTAGGTGCCTGTATTGTAAATCAAAAAAATAAGATCGTTGGAGCCGGTTATAATGGTTTGCCTATTGGCTGTAATGACGATGATTTTCCCTGGGAAAAGCAGGGCGCATTTCTCGATACCAAATATCCATACATCTGCCATGCCGAATTAAATGCCATATTAAACAATATCGGGATGGACCTGCACGGCTGTAAAATTTACACGGCTCTTTTTCCCTGCAATGAATGTACAAAAGCCATTATTCAATCGGGAATTACCGAAGTAATTTATTTATCTGATAAGTATGAGGGCACCGATATTTTCAAAGCATCTAAAATAATGCTGGCGAAAGCCGGGGTTAGTTGCCGCAAAGTAAAAACGCCACTTAAAAGCCTTACCCTGTCATTTAATGAAGCAGATGTGTAATAAACCCATTACTAAATCATAACACTTTGCAGGTTTTAACTGGATACTGTTATTGCTTTTTAAGCAACTATAGCAACAAACAGCTTTATCTTTACCCCCAAGAACAAATAACTCCATGGCTTTTACAGAACTAAACCTGAGCAATCCTTTATTAAATGCGTTAAATGATATGGGCTATTACAAGCCTACAACTATACAGCATAAGGCATTTGCTACAGCCATGTCTGGCGCAGATGTATGTGGTATTGCACAAACCGGTACAGGAAAAACAATTGCCTACTTACTGCCCTGCCTGCGCCAGTGGAAATTTACCAAAGACATTGCACCACAAATTTTAATAGTGGTACCTACAAGAGAACTGGTGGTACAGGTAGTGGAAACCATAAACAAATTAACCACTTACATGACTGTGGTTACTGTTGGCGTTTATGGCGGTGTAAATATTAATACGCAAAAATTATCGGTAGAAAAAAAAGTAGATATTCTGGTAGCTACACCGGGCCGCCTTTTTGACCTGGTCATGAATGGTTCTTTAAAATTAAAGGCCATAAAAAAATTAGTGCTAGATGAAGTGGATGAAATGCTGAACCTGGGTTTTAGAACACAACTGAAAAATATTCTCGACCTACTGCCCGCCAAAAGACAGAACCTTTTATTTTCTGCAACCCTTACCGATGATGTGGAAGACCTGATGCAATTATATTTTACCAACCCGGTAAAAATAGAAGCTGCACCAACCGGAACGCCGCTGGAAAACATCCGGCAGTTTGGTTATGAAGTCCCTAATTTTTATACCAAGGTAAACCTGCTGCAGCTGTTGTTAGCAGAAGATACCAGCATGACGAAAGTATTGGTATTTGCCGCAAGCAAAGCACTGGCCGATCAGTTGTTTGAACAGCTGCAGCCAATTTACGAAGACACGGCAGGCGTGATACACAGCAATAAAGAACAGAACCATCGTTTTAATACGGTAAAACAATTTAAAGACGGCACTTACCGCTTTATTATTGCAACAGATATTGTGGCACGTGGTATTGATATTGCGGAAGTAACACACGTTATAAATTTTGATACCCCTGACGAACCGGAAAATTATATGCACCGCATCGGCAGAACAGGGCGTGCAGACAGGCCTGGTATCTCCATTACTTTTATTACGCCAAAGGAAAAACCTCTGCAGGAAAATATTGAAGCACTGATGAATTATAAAATTCCCCTGCTGCCTTTACCTGAACACCTGCAAATTTCGGATGAGCTAACGGAAGATGAAAAGCCGAAAGTATTTATGAAAGAGATACAATTAAAGCTGCCGAAGAAAGAAGAGTCCGGCCCGGCCTTTCATGAAAAATCTGCAAAGAACAGTAAGGTTAATAATGTAGTACGCCGTAAGGATAGAATGATGGCAAAATATGGCAAACCAAAAACAAGGGGCCAAAAAAGGAAATAGTTTATTAAGTTTACTACCATTTTTTGTTACCCGATACTTTCAATTATATACTGAATATTATTGATCATAGCTGTATCACCTTCTTTTAGCCAGGTTAATTGTTTACCCAATGGTGATTGTTGAGAAAGTGCAATTACTTCCTCCCCTGCTATTACAGCTTTACCTGCAGCGATGCTTAAAAACAAATAACCCCTGTTGGTTTTTATAAGGCTGCCATTTACAATAACAGTTGGTGTTAATGACGGGTTTATCTTTTCTAGTATTACTTTTTGTAATTCCACTTCTTTTAATTGAGTCCTGGTATTGGCCTGCTCAATCTGTAACATGGCCAATGCCGTTTCATGTTTATCGCCTGCAGTGCTCTTAGTTTCATTGGCGCCGCTTTCTTTAAGATCGTCCAGTACTTTTTGCAGCAGACCAATTTTATCATTTACTAGCTGCAGGTAATGAGTATATATTTTTTGTTTAAAAGTCATACCATGTAAAATTACAGTTTAGCCGGTATGCTAAGGTATTGCTTACATCGCTGTAAAAATGAATTAAAAATTATACAAATTCTATTTAACAACTAAAACGATATGATATGAACCTCCTCTAAAAATTTGAGCAATGGGGTGACAGGCATCATGCATTGCTGAAAAAAAATAGCTAATCAGTAGCCATTTGCATTTCTTCCCGGGGTGCTGTTTGCCATAATACCCATGCGGCACTTAGGATGATAATGTTTTTCATAATATACTGACCAACCAGTGTAAAACCATAAGGTGCAAACTTAAACGACAGGCCTGGAAAAAACAGTAATGGGGTAAAAGTGCAAACCATATGCAGTATTAAAAATGCAAGTACTTTTTTTATTTGAAAGCCCAGTACTAAAAGAAGTCCCAAAGCTGTTTCCCAAATGGCCAGTAAAATAATACTTGTTTTCTCAGGAATTAACCCCGCAGTTAATTTATGAATCGTATTTATAGCAAGATCTTCTGCAGGGCTGTACCCATGAAAAAACTTAAGCATCCCAAACCATATGTAAATGATACCGATACTGCAGCGAAGCACAGTTAATGAACGGCTGCTGATATTGTAACTTTTCCCCATAGCAGGTAATTTAAAAAGTAAATTAAACCGGATTATTATTTTTTGCCCCTGATCTTGCTCATGTTGCCACATGATAAATATCAATTACCGGGAGAACCAATCAAGATTTAATAAAGAGTAACTTTAGTACTCTCCATTAAAATTATTTTATGGAACACAAAAAACATTTAGAGGCACTTAACAAAGAGGCCCTTGAAAAGCTGGAAGAGTATATTAAAACAAAAGGCGAAGCAGGTTCCGGACATCACGAAAAGATAAATACTGCCAAAGAAAAATGGCAGCAGGCATGGAATGAATTTTTAGAGACCTTACTGGTATTGGAAAAATTGGAAATCTAAAAATATTTTAAGTGTTAGCTTTATTTATTAAAAGTAGTCTTCATTGCTTTCATCATTCCTGCAGTTGACCAGGTGCCTGGCACAATCATTCGACGAATGGTGTACAGTGGTTCTGTATCATCTCTTTTTGTAGATAAAATAAATGCCAGCTTATAACCACGGGTTTTTAATTCCGGTATTGCTGCGGCATTCCATAAACCAAAAGGGTATGCAAAATATTCAACCGGTTTCCCAGTAATGGCTTTTAATTGTACTTGCGGTTTTACCAATTGGCTGTCCCAATCTGCACCGGTGTATTTTGTTACCATATGATGATCCCAGGTATGCCCCGCAATTACATGCCCGCTGTCAGATAAGTTTTTTATTTCTTCTTTACTCATATACCGGGGACGGTTCATGGATATCGTCATAATAAAATACACACCTTTAAAGTTATATTCATTCATTATTGCAGCACCTATCCTGTATTGCTCTTCATCGGTATCATCAAAACTTATCATAACAGGTTTGGCAGGTAAGGCTTCATCATACACCAGGTAGTTGTATAACTGATCGGGTAAAATGGTTTGATAACCGCTGTCGTGCAGTGCTTTCATTTGTGCAGCAAAAGCTTCAGGCGAAACCGAATAACTCTTCATACTTTCACTTTCTCCTGCCCTTACATTTCTAATGTGATGATAACATAAAACCGGCACTTCCTTTTTAGCAAGGATAGCAGCAAGGCTTGCCATAGATTTTTCCGGCACTTTATTTTCTGCGGCTTGTTTAATACCGGGCATTGCTGTTTTTACATCAACAGGTTTATAATTACATGCTGCTAAAACAATAACGCCTGTTAAGGCAAGAATAAGAGGAGTTTTCATGAATACAAAAAGATTGCGGATTATTGATATTGAATATAACTTGGTTTAGGAGTGAATTGCAACAACTCAGCCGGAGTGTACATGCCGCTGGTATTTGGCTTGGTATCGTTTTTATAAAATAATTTAAACCCTGTAAACTGTACCGGTTCTTTATAAATATACCTGAGGTAAGTAGATCTTTTTAATATCTTATCACCAAAACCATCCATATCCATCACCACCTGAACCTCGGGTACTTTTTTTATTTTATCATAACCGGTTACCATGCCTTGTGTAAAGCGGTGAATGACGAGCACTTTTGGAGGCAGGTTATTTTTACGGACAAGAGTAGCTAAAAAATCGATGGCATCATTAATATCATCAGATGAAAATGTACCGATCTTTGAACCCGGCCTTTCTCCGTTCTTCATTGAAAATTCAGGGTCAATTCCCAAATGCACATTGGGCAAAGAAAGATGAGCTTCAAGTGGCAGCACTTCTGCTTTAACCGTACTATGCCCTACCTGTATGTCTACAAAAACCACGGCATTAATTTCTTTTGCCCAATTAATAATGGTATCAATCTGGTTAAGCGGCATCCGCAGGCGGTATGTATTTCCCTTACCCGGCGAAACCTGTGCTGTTGTGGCGATATAATGCAATGCAGGAATAGTTTTAACAGTAGGGTCGGCAGCCTGCCATTGCGCTACTTCGTCCTGCAGTTTTTTAAACATACTGTCTTTGGGCAATTCGCCTAATATACCCATTCGTTTAGAAAATAAATTGCCATAGAATGCAATGATACGGTTGTAAGGAAATAGAGCGCCGGGCAAAGGATAAGGTGCTTTTACAGGCCATTTCCCGGTAGTATCGTTATTACTCAATGCCAGCATTCGTTTATTGTAATCGGCTGTATCAATTTTAGTAAGTACACTATCCTGCCTGGCAGCAGTTTGTGCAGAAGTCGCAGCGTCCTTTTCTTTGTTCACTTCTTCTTTAGCTTTTATAGCTTCCTGGCAACCCGTATTAAAAAAAAACAATAGCACGGGCAATACAAAAATGGCGGTTGATTTAGTTGGTTTTTTCATAAAATACATTTGATATACGCTCAGTAAAATGCTACAGGCAAATTTACCTATAGTCAGTTTTTAAAGAACATTATGCAAATATCCGGTTTAAAAACGGCATAACTGCCTGTTGATTGTTTATAGTATGATAAATATTTTAAACAAGGGATAATTACTGGTAATATTCAATTTTCCGGTTCGTTACACGGCTGATCTGGGATTTTGTTTTAAGATTTTTAAATACTGTTGTTCTTAAAATCCAGTTCCCTGAAATATCAAGTTGATAACTGAATGTTCTTTCCTCATCTGCAGTTATTTCTTTTACCAGTAAACCATTGGTATTATAAAATTCTTTGTGTACATATTTATCGCCTGATGTTTTATATTCTGTAGTGCAGGTTATTACCAGCTGGCCATTTACCTGTGCATAGGCGTAGGTAATTAACGAGGTAAGATTTCCTTCCCTGAAATTCTCTTCTTTACTCAATTGTCCTGCAGCATTGTATTCATATTTTAAAATAGCTTTGGAAGGATATTCCTTTTCTGAAAACAGGCCTTTATCGTTATAACTGAACCAGTATTTTTGATCATTGCTGTATGAAGATTCAGTAAGCTGATTCTTTTCATTTAGCTTTTGAGTGAACACGGTTTTTCTTCCTGCCTGCTCCTGTTCTTTTATTATTAATCCTTCCGCCAGGTTATAAGTATAGTTATTTACTTCGGTGCCACCCATTTTGTATACGGTATTTTGTAACAGGCCGTTTTCGTTAAATGCCTTGTATGTACTCATGTCACCCCACGTTTCTGTTACCGATTTTATTTTACCCTGCAATGCAAAATGGTTAGCGGTATAATTAAAAGCGATGGGATTTTTAGGTGCCTGTGCCCAGTTAATGGTATAATGCTGCTGCGCTGTACATAACAATGACGAAAGTAAAAGGCCTGTAAATAAATATAGCTTCATTTTGTTTTAATTTATTTAGCTGCAATTTATTAAATATCCCAATTGCAGAAAATACCCTGTACAAGGTAGATACGCTTACGGGTATTTTTTAAACGAAAATAAGTGAAGCTGAATAAAAAATCCTGCAGCATCAGTTATTGAATTTCACCACTTCAAAATCGCTGCCATGTACCTGTCCCAGTTTTTTAAGGTCATCATTATTCCAGCGTTCGTCAGGTGCGCCGGTAATGTAAAGGTTGCTGCCAATATCGGCCAGTATAAGCCCGTACTTTTTCATGGCCCGTAAAATAATTTGATTGGTGGGGGAATAACTGCTGATATCGAAACCTGCTTTCAATCTTATTCTTGCACCAAAGGGTAAACTGTATTGCCCACCGGTGCTGTTTACTTTATGCCTTGCCGGAGAAATGTACGCTGGTTTTACATTATTACTGGTGAGTGTAAAACGTATGGGATGATCTATTTCACCTTTTACTATTTCATCGTACCGAACCAGGCCGGGAAAAATTGGTAAGCCTGCTGCATCGGCCGAAGTCCAGGTATCGGGCCTTAATTGGTTTGAGGATAAATTAAAAACAGCACCTGAAGATGCATCCCAATGATTGCCGTTAACTCTTGAATAAAAAAGTTCGTACAGCATTTTATTTTCTACATCCACGGCAATAACATGAGCATCGCCAACTCCATTTCCTTCAATAGGTGCAGATAGAGGAATTGGAAAAGGACCGGGATCGCTTTCATCTCCATAATCAGTATAATTAATCGCTACCCTTGGTTGACTGCCGCATACCACCACATAAGGAATACCAATTGGGGCGCCCTGCCATAAACCACTTCCAAAATCGGCTTTAATTACGGGTGCCGAAATACCGGCAATGATCTGTGTATTGTAGGGATCAACAGGTGATGCAGAGATATCTTTATTCCAGGCATTATCTGCAGGGAATATTTGTATATTTTCTACTGCCGATTTTGTTGCAGTGCATGTTGTACCGCCTCCTCCGGGAGGATTGGATACTTTATTATCTTCCGTTACATTTTTTTTACTGCATGATGTAATGGCAACTGTAAAAGAAAAAAAGAAAACAGGTAAGTAAAATACACGTTTCATAGGTATGGATTTATGCAATATCATTTCTCAAAAACTAAGCCAATGAAAGCGATATTGGTATTTATTTGCAGGGTTGGTAATTCTACGCCGGTGCTGTACGTGACTTTACGATATTTATTAAATCTCTTTATTGCTTTTAATTCCAGTTTTTATTTTATACTTTGTTCATCTAAACCAAAATTTCAAGTATGAAAAAAATGATCATTGGCACCCTTGTTGGCGGCATTATTCTTTTTGCATGGCAGTTTCTTTCCTGGGGTCCATTAAACCTGCATGGCTCGGCACAACGCTATACTCCCAAAAGCGACAGTATACTAAACTATCTTGGTACGCAATTGGGTGAAGACGGATCTTATTTTATGCCAGGTTTTAAACCCGGTACTTCCAACGATGAAATGGAAAAGCAGATGAAAGAAATGGTTGGTAAACCCTGGGCACAGGTAGTTTATCATAAGAGCATGACGGGCATGGACAAAATGTATATGAATATGGCGAGAGGCCTGCTGGTAGACATTGTTATTATTTGGCTGCTTTGCTGGCTAGTGACAAAAATACCATCATTGTCTTTTGGCACTGTATTGATGGGCAGTATTGGAACCGGTATCATTGTATTTTTAAATGCGCCATACACTATGCATATCTGGTATGGCAGTTTCGACCTGATGGCTCATTTTACCGATGCATTAGTTGCATGGGGTATTGCAGGTTTATGGCTGGGCTGGTGGCTCACACGTAAGAGCAGGTAAATTTATTTTTATAAAAGATCAACAGGCAGCATTTTACACTGCCTGTTTTTTATTGTACAATTTTTTGTGGCTGTATTAATAATCATTAAGCCTTATTTTTGGTATACACAATCTTGCAATATGAATTTTAAACAATACACAGCGATAAGCTTGCTGGCCGTATCCACGGTTTTTAATGCAACTGCACAAAAAAAACAAATGGTTACCGTTGTAAAATCTAAAGACGAAAATAAAATAGATATCAGCATTGGTGGAAAACCTTTTACCAGTTTTTTGTACCCCGATAATTTGGAAAAGCCCGTGCTGTATCCTGTACATGCAGCTAATGGAACAGTTGTTACCCGTGGCTTTCCTTTAAATCCGCAACCCGGCGACCCTAACGATCATCCACATCATATCGGCATCTGGTTCAATTTCGAAAATTTAAATGGTCTGGATTTCTGGAATAATTCTTACGCCATTGCTGCAAATAAAAAACATTTGTACGGCTGGATAAAAACAGACCGCATTATTAAAACAGTAAGCGGCAACACGGGTATATTATCTTACCATGCCAACTGGACCAATAAACAAAACAAAGTACTGGCAGAAGAAACCACAAGTTTTGAATTTAGCGGCACGGCACATCAACGTATTATAGACAGAATAACAACCATTACAGCAGATACAACGCTTTTGTTTACCGATGCTAAAGATGGTTTGCTGGGTATCAGGCTTGCTCATGCACTGCAGATACCAACCAATAAAGACCAAAAATTTACCGACGATAAAGGCAATGTAACAATTGTGAAAGGTGGCACCGACACTATTGCAAATGGAAACTATTTAAGCAGCACAGGTAAAACCGGCGATGCTGTGTGGAGTACAAGAGCAAGCTGGTGTAAAGTATTTGGCAAAATAAAAACAGATTCGGTAAGTGTTGTAATTATTGATCATCCTGCCAATACCAATTATCCAACATTCTGGCATGCCCGTGGGTATGGTTTATTTGCTGCCAATCCGTTGGGAGAAAAAATATTTACCAATGGGCAGTCGTTTAAAAACCTGCAATTAAAAAAAGGAGAAGCTGTAAGTTTCAGGTACCGCATAATTATTGATGAAGGAAAACAAACAATACCTGCTGCTGCAATAAATAAACTGGCGGATGAATTTGCAAAGGCAAAACAGGATAAATAATATACCACGCTAAAAATAACTTTGTATGAAAATAATATTGTTCATTTTATTTTTTGCAATTACACTCCCGGGTATTGCACAGTTACAACCAATTGAATCAGGAGTAATACATTGGGACAGCCTGCCTGTAAAAAAAGACAGCTTACGTGAAAGCCGCAAAATTGCAAACTATACAACCAATGAATTTGAGTATTTTAAAATACACGCCACCACACATCTAAAAGGTGCTGTACCAAGACCTGCACATACACAAAAAGATATTGAAGAACTGATCATTATTAAAACAGGTACCATGAAGTGCATCATCGGCAATAAAACTGCGGTATTGGGTACAGGCAGTGTGCTGCTGATACCACCGGGTGAAGCACAGGTTTTTGAAAATGTTGGAGATGGTCCATTGACCTATTATGTTTTCCAGTTCCGTTCCAAAAAAATAGATATGGAAAGAAGCAATACTGCAGGAGGGGCATTATTATTAAATACAGATTCTTTACCTACAACCAAAACAGCCACCAAGGGCGGAAAAAAATATTTCGACAGGCCTACTGCTATGTGCCAGAATTTTGAAATGCACATCACTTCCCTATATGCCAAAGGCCCCAGCCACGCCGCACATACACATGTTGATACAGAGATTTGCCTGATAATAGAAGGCAATGCTTATATGACCATTGATGGCAAAGAGTATACTGCCAGTGCCGGCGATATGTTTATTGCCAACAGTGGCAGCCTGCATAGTATTGGTAATACCAGCGAAAAGCCCTGCAGCTATTTTGCATTTAAGTGGCGGTGATAAATACTTTCAGCTGTAGCATACTATCTGAAAAAACTATTTACCCTTCACCATCTCTCCCATTATCCGCATTACCTCTGCACCTTCATCGGCGGGGCAAGGATTAGATGCATTGCCCGAAAAATATTGTACCACTTTTTCAATCATGGGTTGTTGTACATGCTGTAAAGTATCAAAACTAAAAGTACTGGTAACACCTTTTGCAATTAAGGTAATGGTATTACCGCTGAATATGCTGAAATGCAGTGAGCCTTCTGTGCCTGCAATTTCGCAATGGTCGGTGGTAGCAGCAGCATTAAAACACCAGGTGCCGCAAAAGGCTATGCCATTTGTAAATAAGATATTGCCGGCAACAAAATCATCTGCAGTATAATTGTTACATTGGTTGGTGGCCATGCCGGTAATAGCCTGCACTGAACCAAAAAAATAATACATTAGATCCAACTGGTGTGGTGCAAGATCGTTGAAGAGACCGCCACCTGCAATGGCAGGGTCAACACGCCAGGCGTGATGAGTAGTGGACAATTCTTTTTTGGTCAGTGGTGGTTTATATAATTCCAAACGTGCCAGTAATATTTTGCCAATTGCACCTTCGTTCAGTAACTGTTTTATTTTTTTAAAAAGCGGCTGCTCCCGCCGGTAATGTGCAACTACCAGTTTTATATTTTTTGCAGATGCGGCCTGCGCCATATTTTTTGCAGCAGCATAATTTAATGCCATTGGTTTTTCTACATACACAGGTTTGCCGGCATTAATGGCAGCAAGAGCATAAGCCTCGTGGCTATCGGGTGGTGTGGCAATGTAAATAGCATTTACTTCGGGATCGTTAATTAATTTATCTGCATCACTATACCAGCGAGGCACATTGTGCCGCTTTGCATAATCGACAGCCTTAGCTGCATCACGGCGCATAACTGCTACCAGTTTTGAATTCGGCACTTTATTAAATGCAGGGCCACTTTTTATTTCGGTAACATCACCGCAGCCAATGATGCCCCAGTTAATCTGCTTCATAACCCCAAAGGGATTTTAATAGTTTTAAAACTTAGGTGTTACCCCCATATTGTAAAATATAAATGAGTAAATATCTGCTGTGGTTTCCAAACCTTTTTTAAGGTTGCTGGCGCCATGGCCGCTGTTTACATCTACTCTTATTAATACCGGGTTGTTGCCTTTGTATTTTTCCTGTAAGGTGGCCATGTATTTAAATGAATGTGCAGGCACCACCCTGTCGTCGTGGTCGGCAGTGGTGGCCATTATTGCAGGATAATTTTTTGTTGTACTGATATTATGCATGGGAGAATAGCCGTACAGGTTTTTAAACTCTGCTTCCGATTTTTCGCTGCTGCCATATTCGGCTATCCAGTTAAAGCCAATGGTGAATTTGTGATAGCGCAACATATCCATTACGCCAACTGCCGGTATGGCTACCTTAAATAATTCGGGGCGCTGGTTAGCAACTGCACCTACCAGTAAACCACCATTAGAGCCTCCATAAATACTCATATAATCTGCCGATGAATATTTGTTGGCAATAAGATATTCTGCTGCGGCAATAAAATCATCAAATACATTTTGTTTGTTCAATCCCATACCACCCTGGTGCCATTTTTCGCCATACTCACTTCCACCACGCAGGTTGGCAGAAACATAAATACCACCTTGCTCCAGCCATGAAATTCTTGCAGGGTTAAATGCCGGTGTTGTGCTGATATTGAACCCGCCATAAGCATACAGCATCGTTGGATTTTTACCATTCTTCTTTAACCCTTTTTTATAAATAATAAACATGGGCACTTTTGTACCGTCCTTACTTTTATAAAATACCTGCTCAGTCACAAAACCTTCAGGCTTAAATTTTACTTCCGGTTTGCGGAACACTTCGCTTTTGCCTGTAGCAATATCATATTTATAAATTGTTGGCGGAAAAGTAAATGAAGTGAACGTATAGAATACAAATTTATCATCACGCTCTCCACCAAAACCATTTGCAGTACCTAATGCAGGCAGTTTAACTTCTCTTTCCAGTTTACCATCTAAAGAATATACATATACCCTGCTGGTAACATCTTTAGTATAGGTGATGAATATTTTATTGCCTGCTGTTGTAATGCCTGCAATATTTTCTGCTTTTTCTGCAATGATGGTTTTCCAGTTACTACTTTCCGGATGTGCAGGATCAACTACAATTACACGGCGGTTTTTTGCGCCGTCATTGGTGCTCATAATAAATTTGCCTTTGTAGTCTTCTAAAAAATTGTAGGTAAAATCTCCTGCTTCTTTAATGATGGGTTTAAAAGTTTTATCCGCACCATTATTATCGTAGTACCATACAGCATTACCTTCTTTTTTACTCCTGTCAACTATATTCAAAAAAACATAGCGTTCATCTTCGCTGGTAAACACGCCGTTAAAACGTGCCGGGTTAGCCGGGTCCTCGTAAATCAGTTTGTCTTCGCTTTGTGCTGTGCCTACGGTGTGGTAATACACCTGGTGATTTTCATTTTTTGTGGTAAGCTCTTTGCCTTTATCGGGTGTGGGGTAGCGGCTGTAAAAAAAGCCATTGCCCAGCCAGCTTGCACCGCTTACTTTAACCCAGGCCAATGAATCGGGCAGGTAGGTTAGTGTTTGCATATCCATTACAAAAAAAGTTCTCCAGTCGCTGCCTCCGGCAGATTTTCCTACAACCGCATACCTGCCGTTTTTAGAAAGAGAAAATGCTGCCAACCCCGCTGTACCATCTTTAGAAAATTTATTGGGGTCGATCACTTCTTCCGGTGCGCCGGTTAATCCTTTTTGGCGAAACATTACCGATTGGTTTTGCAAGCCATTGTTCTTACTGTAATAAAAATATTCGTTGGTACGTGATGGAGAAGAATATTTTGGATAATCATTCATTTCTTCTATCCGCTTAAACCACTTTTGGCGAAAAGGAATCTTATCAAGATACCCAAAGGTTACTTTATTCTCTTCGGTAACCCATGCTTTTGTTTCGGCACTGTTATCATTTTCAAGCCAGCGGTAAGGATCAGGTACAGCCGTACCAAAATAATTATCTACCTGGCTTTCTTTTTTTGTTTCGGGATATTTTAACTGGCCCTGGCTTAATTGAAACGACAGCAGTAATACACTGCAGCAAAAGAATGATTTCATTTTAGTTTAGTTTAGTTTTAATTACTGATTTTTATTTCGATGGGTCTCTGTATCAAAGTTATTGGTTTTAGATGTTCCTTTTGCAATTTAGTAATCAACAATATTGTTCTATACGGCCTGCACAAAAAATAAATCTCTACTGCTTCATCTTTACCTCGTACTTTTTTTCCAGTTCACTTAATGCAGCATCATAACCCGCCTGGTCTTTAAACACAACAGGATTATATCCATCGCCGGGTTTATGTTTATCATGCATATCAAACTGGCTGGCATGAGATGACAACCATAAATCAAACGAGATATTTTTCATCGCTTTAAATGTATAGGCATAATCTGCAGCTATTTCCGGGTAAGTGCTGATTTTATTAAATGCACTATCGGTAACAATGCTGGGCATGTTTGCAATAAGTACTTTGTACTGCTGCTGCTCATCTGTTACTGTAAACAAAAAACTGCTGGAACCTTTTGTATGCCCAGGGTGATGCAGCATTATTAATTGCATGCCACCTAAACTAATGGTATCACCATCATGTAATAAACGGTCGGGTACTATAGGCTGGTAGCTGGGTTCTTTACCACCCAGGGCATAATCACTGCTGCCTCCATCTTTTGCTGTAGGAGCATCTTTTTCATTCAGCATTAATTGTGCGCCGGTTTTCTTTTTAATGGCAGCCATTGCACCCATATGGTCGTAATGTGCCTGTGTATTTAATAATATTTTAGTATCGGCAAACTTAAAACCCAGTGTTTTTATATTTTGCTTGATTTGTTTTTCCGAATCTGCCAACCCGGTATTGATCAATATATTTCCCTCTGGAGTAGTAATTAAATAACAGGCCAGGTCGTAAGTGCCTACATAATACAGGTTACCTGCAATGCGGAATGGCTGGTAATATTTACTCCATTCTGTAGTCCATGCTTTTGGTTCTTTTACTTTTTGTGCTATGGTTATGGCTGTTGTTGCTGATAATAAAACAGCAAGGGCTGCATTTTTTAATAACTGGTTGAACATATAATTGTGGGGGAATAAAATTTATATTTCAAAGATATTGGGTTTTGTAAAAGATTGAACTAAGTTTTATTGACCCAGACAGATCGCTTAATTCGTTGCAAGGACAGTATTTTTTTGCTATTGTCTGTATAATCACAAACCAACTTCTAATATTTAATATTTAAAATGCTTCGGGTAGAAAATATACTATTTACATTTTTTGATCACACCATATTATGGCGAAAATTACACAGAAGCACCGGCAATGAATAGTAGTGAGAAATAGTATTAAAAAATTTGAATGTACAAGCAACAGGAAAACATCAGCAACTCTTAAAAAACTTCCCCGGCACTTCTTCCAGCATAGCTTCAATTTTTTTTGCGGCACTGGTGATAGAGAGCCCACCAAGATTGGTACAACGGAGTGTATGATGGATCTGGTCGCCAACAGCTTTCATGGTTTCTATTACTTCATCTAAAGGGATCAGTTGTTCGTAATTTGATAAGGCCATGTTGGCGCAGGAAACAGCATTGGTTGCAGCCATAACATTTCTTCCCAAACAGGGAGCTTCTACCCGGTTTCCAATTGGATCGCAAATAATGCCTAAAGAATTTTGTAAAGCAAGAGATGAAGCAGCAATGGATTGTTGCAGTGTCCCTCCTTTCATTTCTACAATGGCTGCTGCTGCCATTCCTCCTCCCGATCCGGTTTCGGCCATACAGCCACCAACCTCTGCCGCAAATGTGGCATGTGCAGCAATAAATACGCCAATCAATCCGGCAGACAACATTGCTTTTACCAATTCGTCTTCGTGCAGTTGCATAGAATGTGCAGTACCAAACAAAGCGCCTGGCAAAGCGCCGCAACTACCAGCCGTGGGGGCAGCAACAATAACTCCCATCGAACTTTTTACTTCCATCATGGCGCTTACATACATGATGATGCGGTTGTTTGTTTCGCCACTAACTAATTTATTGGCTTCCCAGTTTTCTTTGAATTGTAATGACTGGCTTCCTAAAATACGATCTTCGTAATGTGTGCCTTTTAAACCAAGCTGTATGGCATTACCCATGATGTGAATGATACCCCGCATTTTTTCAAATACTTCGGGTGCAGAAATATTTCCTCTTGCCATTTCATAGTCAACAGCCAACTCCCACAGGGCTTTGTTTTTACCGGCATTGTATTCCGCCATTTCATTACAGGTAATAAAAGGCACCTGTAAATCTTTACGGGCCATTACCGGTAAAACCGGTTCCAGTTGTTTGATGAACAAAACAGCTTCCATGGCGAGCAACTCTTTGTAAATAGCCTCATCCAAAAAAGCCTGCGATTTAATTTCAATAAAAGATATTTCGCCTTTTTGAAATTCTATATCATCAAATTGAATGGAGGCTTTTAAAAAAGCAATAATAGTTTCCGGCTCTTTACAATAAATCAATGTTTCAAAAAAATCCCCTGCCATTGAAACTTTCACGTCATCAATAGCAATTACTTCTATCATACCGCCACCTGTGGAGATGGCGGTTAGCTTTCTGGTTTCTTTATCATTGGATAAAGTTATTTTATACAGATTGGGGTGACCATTGCCAATATCAACAATATCAATTTTAATATTTATTCCTGCAGTTTCAATGTGCTTTTCAGATTCAGGTAATCGTTCATCATGTGCTTCCCATCCTAAAAAACCGCCAAACAGTCCCATATCTGATCCCTGGCTTTTGTGTGTGGTAGCCAATGAACCATTGGGATCAAATTCTACTAAAATGTCTTTTATATTTTCATCCATTAAATCTCTGCACAGCCGGGCAATGCGCAACGAAGCAGCACAGTGAGAACTAGATGGGCCTCTCATTACTGGCCCAATAACATCATTGAATATGCTGGGATATGAACTCATGCTTTTGTTTTTTAATAGGCTTAGTAAGTTACAAATTTTTTTTCCAAAAGAGTTCCATGGTTCTCCGCATCTGCAGCGTAGTGTTTTCTCTCTGGTAAATGCCATGATCCCTCATGGGGTATGACATCATGCTGAAAAGCTTGTTGTGTTTTACCAATTCATTTACCAATATTTCAAAATTCTGGTAATGCACATTGTCATCAGCTGTACCATGCATGACGAGCAGATTACCATTTAGTTTTTTTGCATGGGTCAAAGGTGATCCTTCCCTGTATCCCTCTTTGTTATCATCCGGCAGGCCCATATATCTTTCCTGGTAGATATTATCATACAATGCCTGGTGCGAAACAAAAGCGATGGCAATGGCAGATTTAAATACATCTCCATGCCGGAAGATGCAATGCAATGACATTTGCCCGCCGCCACTCCAGCCCCAGATGCCTGTATGTGCTGCATCAATAAACGGATACATGGTAAATATTTTTTTTGCAGCAGCAGCCTGATCATCTGCTGCCAGTAAACCAATTTGACGGTAAATACATTTTCTGAAATCACGGCCTCTTGGCACCCGGGTACCGCGGTTATCTATACTAATTATAACAGTACCCAATTCATTGGCGAGGAATTGATGCCAGAGATTATCACCCGTACCCCAGTTGTCCTGTACAGTAGAACCCGCCGGCTCTCCATACACATGAAAGATGACCGGGTATTTTTTTTGCGGATCAAAATCCTTTGGCTTTATCATCCATGCATCCAGCACTACATCACCAATATCTACTTTAAAAAATTCTTTACTCCGCAAACCCAATTCATTGATTTTATTTTTTAATGCGGCATTATCTTCCATCAATTTTATTTCGGCATGGGTGTTAAGATTGATAAGTGAAATGCGTCTTGGTGTGGTGGCGTTTTCAAAACTGTGTATCGCATATTTTGCATCGGCTGATATCTGGTACGAATGCTGACCGGCCATATTTGCAGGAGATACTCTTTCTGCCTCGCCACTTCCATCCAACCGGCTGCGATAGAGGTAACGCTGTGTAAAATTTTCCGGCGAAGCGATATAATAAACATACCCCCCGGCAGGATCAATGCAGTTAATGTTCACTACATCAAATTTTCCTTTTGTAATTAGTTGCATTTCTTTCCCATCTCTGGATACTTTATACAAATGCATCCAGCCATCTTTTTCACTGGTCCAGGTAAATGATTTTGTATTATCCAGCCAAACAATATTATCATGTATATCTAAAAAAGCTTCGTCCTTATCAGTTAAGATATTTTTTAAGGCCATGGTTTTTGTGTTGCCCACCCAAACGGTATTGGTGTTTTGCAAACGATTTAATTGCTGTATCATCACTTCATCAGAACCTGGGATATACCCCATCCTTGCTAAATAATTATTACGGGGATCACCGGGCACTTTAAACCATTTTGTTGGTCCGCCGGTGGCAGAGATCACACCCACTTTCACTGCTGAATTTTGAGTTCCCACTTTTGGATAAGGCAATGGAATGGGAACAGAGTAATTAGAATCCACATTATTGATCATAAAAAAAGTACCAACCCCTTTTGTATCCGATTGCCAGTAAGCAATAGTTGCGCCATTGGGGCTCCAGCGAAAACCGTCTCTGCAATCCAACTCTTCTTCATACACCCAGTCAAAAGTGCCGTTGATGATATTGCCTCCACCGTCTTTTGTAAGTTGTGTAATTTTTCCTGTTGTAATATCTTCTACATAAATATTCAGTTTGCTTACATAGGCAACCCTTCCTCCATCCGGGGAGAATTTTGCAAACATGAGTGTTGACGCTTCAAGACCTTTGCCCAGTTGTTTTAGTTTTCCACTGGCAAGGTTAAGCACCCAATAATCGCCTCTTGTGTTGTAACGCCAAACTTTACGGGTGTTGGTAAATAACAGCAACTGATTGTTATCATACGACCAGGTGTAATCATCTATGCCCAGCGGTTTAGCAGCCCCTTGCGGCAGCAATTGAACAGCATTTACCAAAACTGATTTTGTTCCGCTAGCCACCTCATAACGAACAATATCATTTCCTTTAGCAGAGATATTAAACTCCAGCGTGGAATAGCTTTTATTATCCTTCATCCAACGGATTTGCCCAATACCTTTAGAGCTGTATTGCCCATTGGTATAGATATCTTCTAAGGTGAGTTTTTTATTTTGCGCAATAATACTGCCTGATGAAAAAACTACAATGAAGAAAATTAATCCTGCTAAAAGTTTATTAGTCATATTCTGATTTTTAATTTTTAAAAGTAATCACTATTATCTAGCCTGGTAAATACTTCCTTTTATGGTTTGAAACTCCACCAAACCATTTGGTAATTTTTTGTATTTAATATTTTTTCCGTTGTTGCTGATCTTTAAACCGGGTTTATATTCAAGCCTGCAAACTTCTCCTGCTTTGGATAAAATGCTTAATTGCTTTAAAGTTTTATTTTCCCAGGTAAAGTCCAATTCAAAAGCACCTCTTGCACAAACCCCTTTAAAAGCTCCTTCACTCCATTCATAAGGTAAAGCGGGTAATAATTTTATAAACCCGTCATGCGACTGCATCAGCATTTCGGTAACAGCAGCGCTAACACCAAAATTAGCATCCACCTGTAATGCCCTGCCGCAAAGAGCAAACATAGAAGTACAGCTCTGATCTTTTAAATAGCCTTTATAAATTTTATTTGCCCGGTTGCCGTCATTCATTCTTGCCCAAAGAGCCATTTTCCATGCCCTGGAAAAACCGGTAGATGCATCGCCCCTTTCTTCCAATACCTTTTTATAGGATTCAATCAGCGCAGGCGTTCTTTTTTCGTACAATACTTTGCCTGGGTATAAACCATACATGTGTGAAAAATGCCTGTGATTTTTTTCCAGCGATTTCCAGTCATCTGCCCATTCCTGCAAGGAACCATCTCTTCCTATTTGCGGCGGTACTAATTTTTCCCTCGCAGCTTTTACACTCTCAATAAAGGCATCATCCTTTCCTAAAGCCTTTGAGGCTTCTATAAAATAACCAAAGAGGTCATATAGAATCTGCATATCAATAGAAGAGCCTGCACAAATTGTTGTGCCTTCTCTAAACCCTCCGGTAACTTCATCAAAATAAGGTTTGTTACCACCACCATCCGGGAAGTTTTCGGGAGAGGTAGAAGGATTGGTGACCAGCCATTTTCCATTGGGATGTGGTACTAAAAAATCCATAAAGAACTGAACCGAACCTTCTATCAACGGATATGTTTCTTTTAAAAATTCTTTATCCATCGTGTATTGATAATGCTCCCATATATGTGTACAGAGCCAGGCG
Source organism: Ferruginibacter sp. (assembly GCA_017983695.1). Lineage (GTDB taxonomy): Bacteria > Bacteroidota > Bacteroidia > Chitinophagales > Chitinophagaceae > Ferruginibacter. Next base: position 94,274 of record JAGOAX010000004.1, on the reverse strand, counting down.
CCACCAACGGTGAAAGTTCCCCAGGTGGGACCATCCATGGGTGCTGCAACTCTCCATATATCTGTATTCTGATGAAAGACCCATCCTCTTGCACCATAATGTTCTTTGGCAACTTGCGAACCCTGGTCAGTCAATTCTCTTATCATGCGAACCAGCGGTTCGGCACATTCTGAAAGGTTGCCGCTTTCAACCGGCCAGTAATTCATTTCTGTGTTGATATTAGTGGTATACTTCGAATCCCACATCGGGTTCATATTATCATTCCATATACCTTGCAGGTTAGCAGGTTCTGTTCCCGGTCTTGAAGAGCCAATCATGAGGTAGCGGCCAAACTGGTAACTCAAAGCGGCCATAGAAGGATCGGGCTCAGTCTGAATTTTCTTTACTCTTTCCGGTGTTGGTAAAAAAGAATTTGCGGTATTGGATAATTGCAGAGATACCCGGTTAAAATATTTTTTATAATCTATGAGTGCTGATGTGAGAATGCTGTTATAATTTTTATTTTCAATGCCTTTGAAATAATTGGTTACTCTTTGATGTTGATCTGCACTTACATCTTTATAATTTACAAAATTTGTTGCTGCCGCAAAATACAGCGTTACCGAATTTGCATTTTCTATAATGAGGTTTACATCATCTGTTTTAATGGTGCCGCCTTCCGGCATAGCTTTTATTCTTGCTTCATACCTCATCTTTCCTTCTACTCCCATATAGTCGGCTGATTTACCGGTAAGGATCAATCCATCATTGCCGTATGGATCCATTCTGAAATAATCGGTTGCATAATTGGAATGCACCTGGTTTCTTTCCCCTCTTAAGTTAGCAGTAAAAGAAATACTGCCGGGCTTATCAGCTGTAATGCGAATAACAATTACCTGGTCGGGAGCCGATGCAAGTACCTCCCGCTGATAAGTGATTCCGTTAGCCATATAACTAACACCTGTAATTCCACTTTCCAGGTCAAGCCATCTTTTATAATCAGTAACACTATCTTGATTTTTAAAAAATAAATGGAGGTTTGCAAGGCATTGATATTTCATTTGCTCAACCGGGTAGCCCATTAAATTGCGGCCGAATAAATTATGTGCTGCTAAATACTTTTCTTCAAAAACCTTTTTCTGTATTTCGGGTAAAACCTTGGCTCCTCCTTTTACTACGGTTGAATATGGCCCGCCCGACCAATAGGTTTCTTCATTTAACTGAATGCGCTCTTCACTGTTGCTTCCAAATACCATGGCACCCAAGCGGCCATTGCCAACAGGCAGGGCTTCGTCCCATTTTTTTGCAGGAGTTTTATACCATAATAATGTTGACGGGTTAAACTGTCCTTTGTCGATTAACAAAGGCATGAGATTTTTTTGAGCGTAAAGGCCGGTAAAAAACAACATAAATACCAGCGAATTAAAGTACTTGTAAAATGTAGCCATAGAAAAACAATTTGATTAAACAACAAAACAGTTATTTATTGTAGCAGCAGTTATTGTGTTAAAAGTACAAAAATTATACAGAATACCTTTTTTTCTGATTGCTTCAAACTCGTTAACTTCAATTTGTTTATTCAAATTGTACTAAATAATAATTACAAAAAAATGGGTGTAAATTTTAAATGCATAGCAACCAAGTTTAACCATAAAAAAACAGCACTGGTAATATTTACAATAGTTTTTCCCTGTATTTTAAATGCCCAAACTTTTTTTTTCAGCAAAGAGTTAAAACTGGGAATAAATGCACAGGGCTATTTAACCGAAATTACTAATACCAATACACAAATTAATTATTTGTATAAAGATACTGCTGCTCCCCTGCTGATTTTAGTGAGTAACAAAAAACGATTCCAACCGTCATCTGCAGTTTTTAATACTAAACAAAACAAAATTTCTTTAAAATATAAAGATGCTGGTGTAAGTATTGATATTAAAGTATTAGAAAAATCATCCCATCTTGTACTTGAAATTATTAAAGCAGTACCCTCCAATAAAATAGAAGCAGTGATATGGGGGCCTTATCCAACTATTATTAATAAAACAGTAGGCGAAGTAATTGGAGTTGTAAGAGATGGATACACAACAGTAGGTATGCAGGTATTGAATATAAAAACACTGGGTGGAGATTATCAAAACAACGAGGGCAGCACTTGGGCAAGAGGGTTAGCTGCAATCAGCCGTAGTTGGGGAAGTTTGCTTCAGGCCTATGCAATTAATCGTAACCATAGCAGATTTGTAGATGCGTGGGGTGGAAATTTTAAAGATATGCCAGTGGCCGCTTTAAAAGGAGAATCAGTAGAAGGCAGTAAAATTGCACTCTTCAGTTGTAGTGAACCCTCCACTTTAGACAGGTTAGAGCAAATTGAATTGGCAGAAAATTTACCGCATCCAACAATCAATGGCGTATGGTTTAAGAAATCCAACCTGTTTGGAAGATCTTACCTCATTTCCTCCTTTGATGAAAATAATATTGATGAAATGATTGCCTTCACCAAAAAGGCTGGATTAATATCTTTATATCACGAAGGTCCGTTTAATAGTTGGGGACATTTTGTTTTAAACCCTGTTCAATTTCCTACTGGAAGGGAAGGATTAAAAAAATGCGCAGCAAAAGCACATGCTGCCGGTTTGTTGCTGGGTGTACATACATTAACAAATTTCATCAATACCAACGATCCATATGTTACACCTGTACCAGACGATCGTTTAAGCTTTACTGGTTCATCAGTTTTAACCAAAGATGTTGATGCTGCATCAAAGGAAATTGAATTGGCTTCGCCTGAATATTTTAACGAGGTAAATAATAATAACCTGCATACCATTAAAATTGGTAAAGAACTTATCCGGTATAAATCGGTTAGCCTTACTGCTCCTTATATTTTATCCGATTGCCAACGGGGTGCATTTGGTACAACTGCCACGGCACATAAAATGGGATCTGCAGCAGGAAAGTTGCTTGACCATGCATACAATGTGTTTTTCCCGGACATAAATATGCAGCGGGAAGCAGCAAAAAATATTGCAGCCTTGATGAATGAAACCGGTGTTGACCATTTGGATTTTGATGGACACGAAGGAGGATTGGCATCTGGCCAGGGTGATTATGCCGTTGAATTATTTGCTAAGGATGTTTACGAAAATGTAAAACACGATTTTATTTGTGGCACCAGCATCAGTAAAACCTTTTTCTGGCATATTGGTTCCTATTACAATTGGGGCGAACCCTGGTACGGCGGATTTAAAGAAAGCATGCAACAATACCGCATTGATAACCAGGGATTGTTTGACAGGAATTATATGCCGCACATGATGGGTTGGTATTTACTTTCAGAGCATACTACTTTATCAGAAATGGAATGGATGCTGGCAAGAGCAGCAGGCTATAGTGCAGGATTTGCAATGGTTGCCAATACCAATGCGCTTAAAAAAAATCCGCTTACTCCCCAATTGCTGGATGCAATAAGGGAATGGGAAACTGCAAGAAATGGAAAGGTTTTCACAAAAGACCAACAGGAAAGATTAAAAGATCCTAAAAATGAATTCCATCTTGAAAAAATAAGTGAAGGCAAATGGAACCTCAGCCAATATGCCTCCTCTCCAATTTTTACAAAAGAAAAAACTATTAAGCAACCAGGAGAACCACTATCCACCACATGGAATTATTACCAGCCATGGCAGGAACAAGCAATGCAGTTTCAATTAAATATTGTTGGTAAAGAAGGAAACGTTAGCAATATTAAAGTCCAGTTAGATAATTATACGGAAATAAGTATCCCAATAGAATTAAATGCAGGAGAAACTGTTATTTGTGATGGCACCGATACTATCAGGATTTATGACAAAAACGGAAAACTAAAAAATACACAAAAACTTCAGACCACACCACCTTTGGTTTCTACCGGCAATCATACCATAATAATTGACTGTACATTTGGTGGAGAAGACACTCCCAAAGTTGAAATGCAATTTAAAGGCATTTCAAAAGTAGAAACCTGCATTTTGGTAAAATAAATGCAGGCATTGAAATGTTATAAGGGTTGGGAAGCTAACTTTTTTTGCCACTATTAGTGTTTCAGTCTCCATTCATTTTAATACGCCCCTCTGTTGTCTCAACAAACAACGCAAATTTTAAGACGGGTCAAATTTCTTTTGTTACCATAGTTTAAACAACGGCACAGTACTGCAGATTTATTAAACATAGGTGACCCTGCGAAACACCTGCCCAGTGAATAATATGCAATTATTTGTGACATTAATTATATGCCCGTATGAGCATTATCATTTTATTATAGTAACAAAAAAAACATATTCGCCATTAATTTTAATGCTATCTGAGTATTTATGATAAAAAAATAAAAGTAATAATAAGCATTGGATTTGCAAGCAGTATAAACCATTTTTGATTTTAAAAAATAATTATCTTACAAAAAATAACTTGTTATATGCCCAACAGCAATAAAATTTACAAAGTAAAAGCAAATGAATTTGAATTTTCTTTTACAGCTGATGAAATCAATAAAATTGATTTCATAAAAAAATCTCCGGAAGAATTTAATATTATAAAAAATAACAGGTCGGTCAATATACGCTTATTGAAATCTGATAGTACAGGAAAAGCTGTAATCGCAGAAGTAGATGGCGAATGTTTTACTATTGAAATAAAAGATGGACTTGACCAAATGCTGGAGAAAATGGGTTTTGATGCTGCACCTGTAAAACATATTAAGGAGATAAAAGCGCCAATGCCCGGCCTGGTGTTGGATATAGCTGTTAAGGAAGGGCAGGCAGTAAAAGAAGGAGAAAAAATATTAATACTGGAGGCAATGAAAATGGAAAACAGCATTATGCTACATGCAGATGCAACCATAAAAAAAATTAATGTTAAACCCGGTCAGGCTGTTGATAAAGGGCAGGTAATGATTGAGCTGGAATAATTTAATAGAAATACTTATCAGGCAAAATAATTATTACAATTTAAGATTACAATATGAAAAAAATATTAGTAGCCAACAGAGGAGAAATTGCTTTACGCATCATGCATACCATTCGTAAAATGGGTATTCAGTCAGTAGCTGTTTATTCTGAAGTTGACAGGCAGTCGCCACATGTATTATATGCAGATGAAGCGGTTTGTTTAGGCGCTGCCCCTTCCAGTCAATCTTATTTAAATGGAGATAAAATCATTTCTTTTTGTAAAGAACTTGCTGTAGATGGCATTCATCCCGGTTATGGATTTTTGAGTGAGAATGCAGATTTTGCTCAGAAAGTAGAAGATGCAGGAATAATTTTTATTGGCCCTGGCCCCGATGCTATGAGAGTAATGGGCTCAAAGCTTGCAGCAAAAGATTGTGTAAAGAAATACAATATTCCAATGGTACCCGGTATTGATAAAGCCATTGAAGATATTACAGTTGCCAAAAAAACTGCAAAACAAATTGGGTATCCTATTCTTATTAAAGCTTCTGCAGGCGGGGGCGGCAAAGGAATGCGGATTGTAGAAAAGGAGGCTGACTTTGAAGAACAAATGCAACGTGCCGCAAGTGAAGCAAAATCTTCATTTGGAGATGGTTCGGTATTTATAGAAAAATATGTTACCTCTCCCCGCCATATAGAAATACAGGTTTTAGCTGACAAATTCGGAAACACTATACATCTTTTTGAAAGGGAATGCAGCATTCAGCGCCGGCACCAAAAAGTTGTAGAGGAATCTCCTTCTTCTGTATTAACACCAGAACTAAGAAATAAGATGGGTGAAGCGGCAGTAATGGTGGCTAAATCCTGTAATTATACCAGTACCGGTACAGTTGAATTTTTAATGGATGATCAATTAAATTTTTATTTTCTGGAGATGAATACAAGGCTGCAGGTAGAGCATCCCGTTACAGAAATGATTACAGGTATTGATTTGGTGGAAGAACAAATAAAAATTGCCAGAGGAGAAAAATTGAGTTTTACGCAGAACGATATTAATATTAACGGCCACTCGGTGGAATTAAGAGTGTATGCCGAAGATCCGCTGAATAATTTTTTACCCTCAATTGGTACCTTATCCAAATATGTAAAACCAACAGGCGAAGGTGTAAGAGTAGATGACGGATACCGGGAAGGAATGCCCATCCCCATTTATTATGATCCTATGATTGCAAAACTGGTAACCCATGGAAAAAACAGAACAGAAGCCATTCAGAAAATGAAAATCGCCATTAAAGAATTTAAGATTGAAGGATTATCGACCACATTGCCCTTTGGCACTTTTGTGTTTGAGCATGATGCATTTATTTCGGGCAGCTTTGATACCCATTTTGTAAAAAATTATTACACCCCCGAAAAAATAAAAGAAAAACAAAAAGCCAATGCCGAAATTGCTGCCATTGCCGCTTTAAGATTTTGGATGGACCAACAAAAAATGTTGACACCTGTAGAGAACAAAACCACCAGTTGGAAACGCCGGCTGGCACATTAATAATAAAAAATTAAAGTTGAAAAATTATGAAATCGAAGGTTGAAATACTTAGAGAAAAGCTGGAAGAAGGAAAACTGGGTGGTGGCATAAAAAGGATAGAGACTCAACATAAAAAAGGAAAGCTTACAGCCAGGGAACGCATTATTTTATTAATGGACCAAGGGTCTTTTGAAGAAATTGGTGCATTGGTTATTCATCGTACCAAAGATTTTGGTATGGACGGACAGTTGTATTATGGTGATGGTGTTATAACAGGTTATGGTACCGTTCATGGAAGATTGGTATATGTATTTGCGCAGGATTTTACCGTTTTTGGCGGAGCATTATCCGAAACACATGCTGAAAAAATATGCAGAATTATGGATATGGCTATGAAGTCGGGAGCACCAATGATTGGATTGAATGATTCCGGTGGTGCCAGAATTCAGGAGGGTGTAAGATCATTGGGAGGATATGCTGATATTTTTTACAGAAACGTTCAATCATCTGGTGTTATACCACAAATCTCTGCCATCATGGGGCCCTGTGCAGGTGGAGCAGTGTACTCTCCTGCAATGACAGATTTTACCATAATGGTGGAAAACAGCAGTTATATGTTTGTAACCGGTCCAAATGTTGTAAAAACAGTAACCAACGAAGAAGTTACATCAGAGGAGTTAGGAGGAGCATCAACTCATTCCACTAAATCAGGAGTAACACATCTTACTGCAACAAATGATATGATTTGTATTGAGCAGGTAAAAAAATTATTAAGTTATATGCCGCAAAACTGCGAAGATGTAGCACCCAAATTACAATACCACCTGGGCGATGAAACCAGGGAAGTTTTAGAAAGTATTGTACCGGAAAGTGCCAACCAACCTTATGATATCCGCTCGGTAATAGATGGCATTTGCGATATTGATTCATTCTTTGAAATTCATAAGGAATTTGCAGAAAATATTGTAGTTGGTTTTGCAAGAATTGCAGGAAGAAGTATTGGTATTGTTGCCAACCAACCCATGAGCCTTGCAGGTGTACTGGATATAAAAAGCTCAGTAAAAGGAGCAAGGTTTACACGTTTTTGCGATTGTTTTAATATTCCCTTACTGGTGCTGGTGGATGTTCCCGGATTTTTACCCGGTACCGACCAGGAATGGAACGGCATAATTACAAATGGTGCAAAACTATTGTATGCATTAAGTGAGGCTACGGTACCCCGTGTTACTGTTATTACACGAAAAGCATATGGTGGTGCTTACGATGTTATGAATTCGAAACATATTGGTGCAGATATGAACTATGCATGGCCCAATGCTGAAATTGCCGTAATGGGTGCCAAAGGTGCAAGTGAAATAATTTTTAAAAATGAAATTGCAGCTGCAGAAAACCCGGCAAAAAAATTATTGGAAAAAGAAGCTGAATATGCAGAGTTGTTTGCCAACCCTTACACTGCTGCCGAAAGAGGATTTATTGATGAAGTAATAGAACCAAGGGAGACAAGGAAAAAATTAATAAAAGCTTTTGTCATGCTGGAAAACAAAGTGGCTAAAAGACCAAGAAAAAAGCATGGTAATATTCCATTGTAAAAAAACTTAAAACCAATTGACTAATTTATTATGCTTCGTTGCCATTTCTTTTATAATCCTGGTCTTCATAAAAATATTCATCACAGCTTTGTGGGGAGGGTTTACCAAACTTTAATATTTTATAAACCATCCCTATTAATGCAATGGGAGCAATAGAAAATAAAAAAAAGAACCCCACTTGCTGATAGAAAAGAAAAACAAAGCATTATATATAATAAAACCGGTAACAATAATTACTGGAAATTTTATTTTTTAAACAATTTACCATTAGGAAAGTTCATAAAATAAAACAGCTGAATATATTTTTTTTGAGGACGCAGTGACTTTATTAATTTAAAACTATTTTCATGCATACTTTTTCTTCTGACATTGAAATTGCACAGGCTGCAAAAATCCACCATATAAAAACAATTGCTGCCGGCTTAGGTATAAAACCCGATGACCTGGAATATTATGGAAAGCACAAGGCAAAATTATTACTGAAATTAATTGATGAAGAAAAAATAAAACAACACCACCTTATACTGGTAACAGCAATAACACCTACTCCCGCAGGCGAAGGAAAAACAACCATTACTATTGGCCTTACAGACGGATTAAATGCAATAGGTAAAAAAGCAATGGCTGTATTACGTGAACCATCGCTTGGACCGGTATTTGGTATGAAGGGAGGTGCTGCAGGTGGTGGTTTTTCGCAGGTAATACCAATGGAAGATATCAACCTGCATTTTACAGGCGATTTTTCTGCAATTGAAAGAGCCAATAATTTATTATCTGCCTTAATTGATAATGACCTGCAGAAAAAGAAAGACAGTAAACAATTAGATACCCGGACCATTGTTTGGAAAAGGGTAATTGATTTAAACGACCGGGCTCTGCGAAATATAATCATTGGACTTGGCGGCGTAAACGATGGTGTGCCCAGGCAAGATGGTTTTAATATTACCCCTGCTTCAGAAATTATGGCTATCCTTTGTTTATGCACCGGCATTGAGGATTTAAAAAAGAGATTAGGCAATATTTATATCGGCAGTACGGTTAATGGTGCCCCGGTATTTGCACGAGACCTTAAAGCCGTTGGTGCAATGGCTATCTTATTAAGAGATGCTATAAAACCAAACCTGGTTCAAACCCTGGAGGGCAACCCTGCAATAATACATGGGGGCCCTTTTGCCAGCATTGCGCAAGGCACTAACTCTGTAATGGCAACAAAAATGGGTCTTTCGCTTAGTGAATATGTGGTAACCGAAGCTGGTTTTGGAGCCGATCTTGGTGCTGAAAAATTTTTTGATATTAAATGTACTGCTGCAGGCCTTAAGCCGGAGGCTGCGGTGCTGGTGGCTACTATCCGTGCATTACGTCATCATGGTGGTGCAAAAAAAAGATGAAATCAATTTACCAGATACTGCAAAAGTGGAAAGGGGTTTTGCAAATCTTGAAAAGCATATTGAAAACATGAAGTGCTTTGGCATGAAACCCATTGTAGCCATCAATTATTTTCCGGCAGATACTGAAGAAGAAATTAATTTACTGCAACAACTATGCAGGCAATCGGGAGTTGATGCCATTGTATGTAAAGGATTTAAAGAGGGTGGAAAAGGGATGACATATCTTGCAAAAGCAGTAACTGAAATAATAGAAAAAAAAGAAAGCAGTTTTCATCCATTGTACAACAGTGATCTTAGTGTAGAAGATAAGATCCATAGCATAGCATCAAATATTTATGGCGCCAAATCGGTTGCTTATTCTGCAAAAGCAAAAGCCCAGCTAAAACGAATTAACGAACTTGGCTTTGATAAGTTTCCGGTATGTATGGCTAAAACTCCAAAAAGCTTATCGGATGATGAAAAGAAAATTGGCAGGCCAACTGATTTTGTAATAACAGTAAGAGAATTTGAAATTGCCAGTGGTGCAGGTTTTATAATTCCAATTTTAGGCGATATGATGCGAATGCCGGGCCTGCCCTCCGTACCTGCGGCAGAAAACATGGATATTGATGCTGATGGAAAAATCAGCGGCTTAAGTTGAAATCTTTTCACTAAAGAAACCAGGAGCCATATCCTGAATAACTGGCATACCAGTTAATTTAAAAGTTTATGACAACTACCCCGCCCTGGTTAGTGAAGACAGTAAATCCTGAGCGGAGTTCGCCTGCACTTACTTAATTACAATATCACAAACTAAAGGCTTTTATACGTGCTGGTGGGTATATAGATTGTATGCAGCATTTATATCTTGCAGCAAAAACCTTGTATGACAAACAAAAAACTGTTATCCCTATTTTTTTTGTGCAGCATCTTTTATAATTCTTTTGGGCAAACCCTTTCTCAATTTGAAAAAGCTGGTTTAGTAGATCTGCTGATTGATAAAAGCGGAAAGTATCATGCCGTTTTCCAGGAAAGCCCCGACCATGGTAAACCAACATTTATTTATTATGCATCATCAGTTAACAAAGGTGCTACCTGGAGCAAAGCAGTAAATATAAGCAACGACAATTCGGGAAACGGCGCAGGCTACCCCAGGATATTACAGGATATAGCCGGAAATATTTATGCCATCTGGAAACGCTATGGTAATAAAAAAAGTAATTACCCAATACCAAGTGTAATATTAGACGGGCCGGGAGGTTATACATTCGGTACCCTTTTTTATAAAGTATTACAGGCAGGCGGATGGAGCGATGCAGTGCAATTAAACGAAAATGAACAGGCACAAAACAGTTGGTTTGCCACTGTTACTCCAAGAGGAGATGTGATGATCTTCTGGACACAACTGAGCCCGGAAAGTATTAAAAACAGTTGGGCAACCTGGTACTATGCCGATTACTTAAGAGTAGTTGCCTTAAATGGAACAAGCCATAGTGCTATTACAGATTTGAATACACCTGCAGCACCTGCTTACCCCGGTGGTGCGCCGCCGCAGGAAGGCGCTATCAATTTAAATGGTTATGTTGATGCCAATAATTTGCCGCACCTGGTTTTTGAAGAAGTGCATGATAATATGCAACAGGTAAAATATTTTGATGGTAAAATTTCGGAGGTCATCTATTCTTATCCAAAATATTCCACTTTTAATAATTTTAATGCCCCCGCTGCTATACTTGTAGATGACAAGGGAACAGAACATATAATTTTTAAACCCGCCGCTGCCACTTTGGAAAGCGAACAAATTTGGGATTACAACCCGGCTACTAAAAAAACAAATGTATTGGTATCCATTCAAAAGCCGAGGGTTTCCATCAGCACTTTCCAGGCAAGCCAGGGGCCAGCCGGGCAAATGGCCATTACCTTTCAGGCGGGTACTGTTGGCGGCAGCTACGAATGTTTTGGCAGCTTTTATAAAAATGGAGTATGGACCAATACAGGCCTAACAAAAAATGCAGCTAAAGAACAATTCTTTCATAAAGAGTTTATAGGCTTAGGCGGCTACCCCACTTCACTGGCCACCATAACCCGTTACAACAGCCAGTTTGCTAAAGTGGCCTGGGATGCTCTGGGTAAAAAAGTTATGCTGATGAATGTAGCTGCGTATTGGACAGGCGGTGCTTACAGTACAAGTAGCCCGTCGATTATTTTTTCTAAGTTGGAATAAGTTTAAAATAGTTGAAAGAAAGCCCTGCATTTTTTTTGCGGGGCTTTTTTGTTGGATGCTTATTTTTCGCTGCCGTTTTGGTTTACGCTCTGGCACCAGTAAGGGCTTTACAAAACACACAACCTGTATTTCAATATATTTGCGTTGATAAAATATGGAGTTAAAATACAGCTTTCTTAACATCATCATACTTTTTGGTGCTCTTCAGGGGTTTATACTGTGTTTGTTTGCTTATCAAAAAAGAAAACAAAACCAGCAGGCTGTTTATTTTTTTATGCTCTTTTTGTTTTCGCTGGCCTTCTATAATTTGATGTACGCATTTTTGGATATGGACCTGTTTAAATATTACAGACCATTGCACCTGTTTCCGTATCCGTATAATTGGCTGATAGTTCCTGGCTTATATTTTTATGTACGCAATCAGCTAAAGCCAAATAAGCAACAACGCTATTTTAAAAAGAGTGGTATTTATTTTTGCCGGCAGTAATTTATTTTATACTAAGAACTTACTGGTTTACTATATCTGCTGTGGAGAACAGTTACAGAATAACTGAGGTACTGGTAGTATCGGATTTCTTTAGAATTCAGGAGTTCGCTATTCTTATCTTCAATATTTTTTTACTCATCCGTTTGTTGTATGTAATAAAAAAGCAGGAACAAATAGAAGTGCAAAATATAAAAGTGGCCAATTTTCGTAAATGGTTAAAGCTGTTTATAAGTGTGTTTTTATTACTTACGTTATCAAATTTGTTATTCTTCAGTATTGATATGATAATACATAAAGGTCAGGAAACCTTTACTTTTCTGTATCCCACTTTAATCAGTAATGCGATATTTATTTATTGGGTTGGCTTTGTTGGCTTTACAAATCCCGGCAGGTTTTTTAATAATCCGCATACGGATGATGGATTTTCAGCAGTACAAATAGCGGAAATGAACCGCAAATTAACCGTGGCTATGAAAGAACAAATGTTATTCAGACAACCCAACCTCACTGTTCAGCAGTTAGCGGTTGAGTTGGGTAATCCTGCAAAAGAGTTAACAAAATTCCTGAACGAACAACATCAAATGAATTTTTCGGAATATGTTAACCACCACCGGATTGAATATATTAAAGAGCTGCTCAATTCTGCGGCGGCAGAAAAATACACTTTGGTCAGCTTAGCCGAATTATCAGGGTTTGCCTCCAAATCTTCTTTTAATGCCATATTCAAAAAAATAACAGGCCTCACACCTTCAGAATATAAAAAGCAGCAACCTATAAAAGACTAAAAACGTCCAAAAAGTATTTTTCTGGACATATAAGCTGCTTTAAAACCGCAATTTCAACTATGAGTGCTGCAACTTTACAGCACACTAAACAAGTAAACATGAACTCCCTTAAATTTATTGCGGCCCTTAGTTTTTCTATTTTTTCTTCTATCTCATTCTCCCAATCCAAAACCGAATTGAAGTGGCTGCAACAAAACACTGCCGAATTGAAAAGCGGCGAAGGCTATAATTTTTCTGCCCTGAAAAAGGCAATTGGCAACCGGCGCATCGTTGCTTTAGGCGAAAGCACCCATGGTTCCGGAACCTATTACCATCTTAAATCTGAGTTGGTAAAATTTCTGCACCAGCAAATGGGTTTTGAAGTGCTGGCCATGGAGAGTGGTTTAGGAGACACTTATTTGGCCTATGCTAATATTGATACAATGTCTGGAAAACAACTCCGGGATTTTTCTGTATTTGGCAATTTCAGAGCCAGGGAAGCCACGGGGCTTTTTGATTATATAAAAAAACAACACCCCACCCAATCACCGTTGAATTATGTGGGCTATGATACCCAGGCATCTTCTGATTTTTTAATCAACCATTTGAAAAAAATACTGGCCGACTATGATAAAGAACTTTCAGATAGCCTCAGCACCCGGATGTTTTCTTACCAGCGGGCTTATGGGTTTGCCTCAAACGAGGATTCGGTAAACTATCTGAAGCATAGAAATATTTTTATAGCAACATCCAATGCAGCCCGGCGCTATTTAGAAGAAAACAAAGAAGCCATTATGGCAAAGCACCAGCTTAACAATACTGCATTTAAGGTAATGGTACGGAGCCTTGCTATGTTTGCGGCCTCTTACAATTTATCGTATGCAGAAACATGGAAGGGATATGCGTTAAGAGACTCACTGATGGCTGAAAATATAAAATGGTTACTGGCCGAAGTGTATGCTAATAAAAAAGTTATTATTTGGGCACATAACGGGCATGTGGAAAAAGACAGTACAGAAAACGGATACATGAAGGCGATGGGGCATTTTTTAAAAGAGCAACATTTTGATGATTATTATACCATCGGTTTATTTGCCTACAGTGGTGTGGCCTATCAGTTCTGGACAAAAAAGACAATTCCCATTGAGAAGACTAACAATACTTTTATAGAACACCGTTTAATTGCTACAGGAAAACATACTCCATTTTTAGATGTGAGCCATGCCCGTAAATCTTCGGCTAATTCATGGCTATTTAATTTTGTCCATGCTTATGAAGTGGAGAATGGTGGCATTATTAATTTTATACCCGCCAAACGGTTTGATGCCATCATCGTTTGTAAAGAATCTAAAGCACCAACTTATAATGAGTAACGATAGCGGGGTGGCATAGCATTATTTTAAGTAAACTTTTACTGGAGTTACAGCCCTGCAGAATTAATAGAAACAAGTAATACTATAAGAAGTTGGATAGATAAGTGCAGCAGTAAACTCCGTACTTACAGCTGCTCATATTCTATCAAAATTTATCTAACTTCATTTTATGAAAAAAAACCTGCTATTATTTTTTTTGTGTTATACAGTTTCCGCTACGGCACAACAAAATCAGCCTTATAAATTAATAGCCTATGCAACTGGTAAAGCCGATAACATAAAGCAATACCCCATTAATAAACTCACACATATTATTTACAGTTTTTTAAAACTGCAAAACGATACGCTTACTTTTCATAACGAAGAGCAGAAAAATTCGCTGCAACAACTGGTGGCGTTAAAGCAAACGTACCCACAGTTAAAAATCATGGTGTCGGTAGGTGGCTGGGGTGGCTGTGCCCCATGCAGCCAACTATTTGCTTCGGCAACACAGCGGCAGAATTTTGCTAAAACAACTGTAGCACTTTTTAAAGCATATAAAATTGATGGGCTCGATCTTGACTGGGAATACCCGGCCATTGAAGGATACCCGGGCCATAAATATGATACCGCAGATAAAAATAATTTTAGTGCATTGGTGAAAACGCTGCGAAAGGAAATGGGCAATGACTATCTGTTAACTTTTGCTGCCGGTGGATTTATAAAATATCTGGAGCAATCAATAGACTGGGATGCCGTTACACCGCTTATTGATTTTGTAAATCTAATGACTTATGATCTGGTAAACGGTTATGCTACAGTAACCGGCCATCACACGCCGCTGCATGATTACCTGCCCGGGCAAGAGTCAACAAGCAAGTGCGTAAACTGGTTGATAAATAAAAAGGTACCGGCTAAAAAACTCATTATTGGCGCAGCCATGTATGCAAGGGTTTGGGAAAACGTACCCAATAATAACAATGGTTTGTACCAGGCCGGCAAGTTTAAACAGGGCCTGTCTTACTCATTATTCACAAAATTTTTTAGCGATACTGCAGGATTTAAATATTACTGGGATAGTGATGCCAAAGCTCCTTATTATTATAGCGCTACTAAAAAATTATTTGCCACCTTTGATGATAAGCGGTCAATACAGGAAAAAACCGGGTACATCCGAAATAAAAAATTAGGCGGCATTATGTTTTGGGAGCTGCCAGATGATTTAAAAAAAGATGGGCTGGTGGATGAGATGAGCAGAGGGCTTAAAAATTAGTTGCTACCTGCGCCGGTATTTTTTTACCGGCATTATAAATCTGCAGCATGTATTGGAGTTAAGCAGGCCTTTAACTTAAAATTTTTTACTTTATTTATTACAATTTTGCTGTACCATATACGCAACCAATAACGGAGGAACACAATACGCTGCTAAGAAACGTGAAAACCAACTTATAATTTCAACTACCTGCAATATGTTCCGCTGAAACAACGCAACAAACAATGATTTTTTTTTTGCTACCGATCGGTTTTTAACCAACGGCGAATATAAAGCGCAGTAAAACTGCTGTTGGTGCTGCTACCCCACTTTGCTTACCCTGTACACCAGACAGCGGCAGCGGTGGGCTTCGGGATAATACCAACGACGGCTAAGATTAATAAACACCAGTCGCCTTGCTGAGCAAGAAGACGCCAGTTGGGAGCCAGTTGGGAGACTAAGCAGTGATCCAAAGGCCAAATATTATAATGAAAGTTATCAGGAAGAGACCATATATCTCTATAGATTTCTTTCTGGTTCGTTCATGTTTGTACCAAAATAAACTTGTTTTTGGTGAGATGAAACCGATAACCAGTAATACCAAACAGGCTAAAATTAATAGAACCAATACGTTTTCAAATGGCACGATAGTTTGTTTTGTAAATAATTGTAAATTTTAAAATTACCATTTCAAAATTAAGAAAGTACAATTACATAATCAACAATTGCATCATCGCCACGGTACATGTCTTTACTAACCATTTTTATTACACTTTCGGTTTGTGAAGACACGAATCTTGGCAAGAACGAAGGCGAAGAAAAAATGCTTAATCCTATGTTCCAGCGGAAAATTTTGTGGGTAGCAAAAAACATGGGTGATTGCATTTTCGTTCCGTAGGAACGTTTTGTGATTTTATAATTATGAATGTGTTTGATAAATAACAACAGCTGAAGGAACACAATACGTTCCTACGGAACGTGAAAACCAACTTATAATTTCAACTACCTACAAAATGTTCCGCTGGAACAACGCAACGAACAATGAATTTTTCTTTACTGCCGATTTGGTTTTTAACCAACAGCGAATATAAAGCGCACTAACACTTGTGCAGTAAAACTGCTGTTGGTGCAGCTATCCCACTTTGCCTACCCTGCACACCAGCGGCGATGGTGGGCTTCGAGATACCGGCGGCGGCTAAAATGTTGTTTGAAACACGAACCTGGGCAAAGGATAAACCACTACGGCTTTAAAAAAATACATACTTATTTTTCTGCCCAATAATCTATTACCAAAACCTTATCTAAATGCGGTTTTAATATTTCTACAAAAGCTTTATGTGCTGGATGTGGCAGATATATTTCACGGTCTTTTTCAGTTTTGAAACTCACAAAAAAACAATGGGTAAATTCCTGGTTTAAGTTTTCCGGGCTATTGTTTTTGCCCCACTCAAAGTTTGCTATTTGTTTTATTTTTTTGGGCAGTGCCCTAAATGCTAATTCAACTTTTGCTATGTCTGCCATGGTTGTGGTGTCTTTAAACTTAAATAAAACCACATGGCGTAATAGTTTGCCCGAAGATGGCGAGATGTTTTGTGCTGCAGCTGTATGTATTGTGGTGGTTAACATTAACAAAGCCCCTAAAATATATTTCATGTTTTTAAGTACAAGTTAAGAAAATACCAGCATCGTTACTGCTGATTTTTATTACTCCGATTGTTGTTGTTATTTTTTACAGCATGGTGCCCAGCCTAAAATCTGCTATTATAGTTACGTTGTTAGTCAATAAGACGGAACAACGGCGGGGATTGAAGCGAAGATTGGTGGGGAACACCAACAGCGGCAAAAAATCCGGACACAGTCCGGCAGAATTAATAGACGCAAGTCATCCTATCGGAAGACTTGCAACAACGGCGTCGAAGGCAAGCGCTGTACACTAACCAGGGAGGAAAGCAATTTTTTATTATCAGCAAAAGCGTAATTTCAAGCTATGAAAAAATTATTTTTAGCTATTGCTGTGTTGAGTTCATTATACTCCTCTTCGCAATCCACACCAAAGATGGATTTTGAAACATATAATCCGCCCTCAACATTGGTGGTACCGGGCCAGCCCATTCTCAAAGCAAAATATCCATTTATTGATGTACATAATCACCAGTTCGGCATGCCCACAATGGACCTGGGTACGTTAATTACCGACATGGATAAAATGAATATGAAAGTAATGGTGAACCTTAGCGGACAAAGTGGAGAAACATTAAAAAAATCTATGGCCAATGTAAAAGCAAATTATCCAAACCGGTTTATTGTTTTTGCGAATATTGATTTTAAAAATGTGGGAGAAAGCGGATGGGGAGAAAAGGCGGCGGCTCAACTGGAAGAAGATGTTAAAAACGGAGCTAATGGTTTAAAAATATATAAAAGTCTTGGCTTTTCAGTTAAGGATATAAATGGAAAAAGAGTTACAGTGGATGATCCCCGGCTGGATGACATATGGAAAAAGGCCGGCGAATTAAAGATACCTGTATTGATACACACTGCTGATCCAAAACCTTTCTGGCAGCCTATGGATGCCAATAATGAAAGATGGCTGGAACTGGCTACCCACGCCGGCCGTAAAAGACAAGATAATGATCCGGCCCCCTGGGATACATTGATTGCTGAACAACACCGGATGTTTAAAAAACACCCTTCCACAACATTTATTGCAGCTCACTTTGGCTGGTTCCCCAATGATCTTGGTAAACTGGGCAGGGTGCTGGATGCAATGCCAAATGTAGTGGTGGAGTTTGGCGCCATCATCGCGGAGTTAGGCAGACAACCCAAAACGGCGAATCAATTTTTTACAAAATACCAGGACAGGATACTTTTTGGAAAGGACAGTTGGGTGCCGGCAGAATACCCAACTTATTTCAGGGTATTAGAATCAACAGATGAATATTTTCCTTACCATAAAAAATATCATGCCTACTGGGCCATGTATGGAATGGGATTGCCTGATGCTATTCTGAAAAAAATTTATTATAAAAACGCATTGCGTATCATCCCAAATATCGACAAGACTTTATTCCCTGATTGAGGAATGGTTGTGGTTGTAAAAAATTGTTCATCATTCTTTCAATAAATTGCATTTAGTTTTTTCAAATCTACGCCATGGCTGGTGTTTGTATTTTCAGCAACTTTCTGTCGCCAGTAGATAAAGATCATTTTGTAAGCCATGTAAATGGAAAATTATCTGCTACATTTTTGAAACCTGCCTTTTTTAAACGGCACTACCATTATTATTCTTTCGGGTAAGTTAACGGAGCAATAAGGGTAGTTCTTTTGCCTATTCTGGCTTAGTAACATTCCCTCAATGCCATTGGTGCAACAGGTGCTGATGCAAAGCTGTATTAATTTGTTGAAGTGTATGCTACGGTTGAAAACCGCTGGAACTTGTAGACACAGTTGATCTGCCTCCGGAAGAACACCTGCGCCAGTGAGGTCTAGTAATTGAGTTGTTGAAATCTTTCATTAATTTGCAATAGAATTAGACTCAAAGCAAATTCTTTATCTATAACAATTAGTAAAATAACAATCTTGAACACTGAAAAGAATATGAAAGGCTATGCCGAATTCGTAATTAAACTTAATGACGAATTAAATTCTTTTCTCACCACACCAAAGGAGGCTTGGAAAGAAACTGCAATTAAAAATGTAAATGGACTTGCAGGAGAAGAATTAAGACGTACTATTAATCTTGAAACAAGAAGAGAATATGGAGCCTTCTTTACGGATAGCTTACTTGCAAATAAAGTATTGAAATTACTAACTCCAACTTTTACTGCCAAATCAGTCATTTATGATCCAGCATGTGGCGCCGGAAATTTATTGATTTCTGTATCAGATTATATACAAAAATCGAATATAAATTTCAATTGTAAGAGTCAGTTACTTGGCACAGACCTGCACGACGAATTTATAAAAGCAACCGAATTAAGATTAAGAACAAATTATTTACTGAAACAACCTACTCATTCTCATAAAGTATTTAATAGCCTGATTAAACAGAAGTATTCAATCGCAAAAGCTGACGGATTAATCAAGAATAAATTTTATGAAAAGGCAACACACATATTTGTAAATCCACCTTTCAATCAAGTAATTCCAAAGGAAAAATTAAGCTGGGCAAAAGGTAAAGTATCTGCAGCGGCTTTATTTATTGATAAGATTATTCAGTTTTCAAATCCAGGAGTATCTATTATTGCTATTTTACCAGACGTTTTACGTAGCGGTACCAGGTATGAAAAATGGAGGGCTATGGTTGAAAAGGAATGTGTTATTGAAAAAATAAAATTGCTTGGACAATTTGATAAATATGCAGATGTTGATGTATACGCTGTTAAAATGACAAAGCGATTAAAAGGCATCTCAGATATTATAAAAGTAAAATCAACTACACCTAAAAAAATAAAACAAAATCATACTCTTTCTGATTTGTTTGATATATGTGTTGGCCCAGTGGTTGATTACAGGGATGAAAAAGATGGCCCATCTCGACCATATTTAGTTAGTAGAGGCTTGGAAGGATGGTCAATTCAAAACGAAATAGAAAGAAATCGTAAACATTTAGGCAAGAAGACTTTTAAAGGGCCGTTTGTGGTTATTAAGAGAACTTCCAGAATGGAGGATTCGCAAAGAGCAATTGCAACAGTAATAAATGTCCCGGTACCGGTGTTTATAGATAATCACTTAATTGTGCTTATGCCTAAATCCAAAACAATGAGAGATTGTCGAGTAGCACTGAAAACTTTAAAAGATAAGCGAACTGATGAATGGCTTAATGATAAAATTAGATGCAGACATTTGACAGTTAAAATCGTATCTCAAATACCGGTTTATTAATTATTTTATTTTTCTTATTTCAACGAGTTTATATGGCGGGATATTTCCCCTAATGTGTAGATGCTGGCTCAAATTTGCGATTGTTCTAAATGCATCTTTGATTAGCCCTACATCATCTATTAAATCAATCAATTCTTTAGCATCATTTATTAAAGCTTCAGCTTTAATTTTTAAAAACTGTTCTCTTCTTTCGTAAGTTAGTTGCGGCCTATTTAGGTACAACCTATTTATTAAATAAGTTGAAGATTTATACTTGCCAACAAGTGTATGGGTTTTGTTATCAAATTCAAAAAGATCTGTGTAGTTATAATCGCTAGGATCAGGATAACAAACTTTATTTAGGTCATCATTTTCATTTGGCCAATCATCAGATTTGAATTTATTACAAATTGGGCATGCGTGATATAAGTTTGTAATTATATGTTCTAATTCTTCAAATTTTGATTTTGGTCTAAAATGTTCAATGTGATAATGGTCTATTCCACCCCAAGGGTTTTCATGAATTGAACAGTAAATGCATTGGTTAAAGCAGTCGTCTGAAATTTGCTGTTTCCAATCTGTATAAACTCCTTCGTTTTGAACTCGTGTATTTTTTTGAATTTGCTTCCAATTCATTTGTTAAGCTTGGCTTTGATTATCTTATTTAATTCTTCTAAAGACTCAATTTGTTTTTCATACTCATTAAGCCAAGTATTTCTGTCTTCAAATCCAGAATATGGTAGTTCAAGTTTTACTTGCAAAGCTTGTAGCTTTTTAAGTAATTCAGGGTCTTTATTTCCCCCAGATATTGCTTGCGTTAACTCATTAAACTGACTAAACTCATCAATATTTTCTTTTAAATAATTTTTTGCAGCTCTCCAAAATTTCGGAACATATTTATTAGCATCTTCATAAAATTCTTTTCTACTAATTATATCTTCATATTGACTGTATTTGGCTTTTAAATTTTCATCAGTTGGAATAACTGTTAATGCAAAGATTGGAAAATCTGGTAATTTACTTCTCAATGTAGAAACTAAATCACTGCCTTTGTAATCTACTGGACCTCTTTCATCATTTGCTTGGTCATTTAACATTTCGTCCAAAATCATTACACAAATATCATTCTGTTCAATGAATTGAAAATAATCATTTGGATTTGCAAATGGTACAGCCGTAATTACAGTTAGACTACTTTCCATCTCATCCAACGCCATTTCAATATTAGTTTTTACAGTATCACTTTGACCTGTATTATCGTCGATTATAGCTATACTTGACATTTTTTTATTGAATTTTTGGTAACCAGATTTTAAAGTTTGCGCCTTTTAATTCTGTATCTTTTGAAAAATATATTTTACCCTCTAACTCTTCAACCATGGATTTAACAATCGTAAGACCTAACCCTGTCCCAACGCTTTTGCTTTCATGAGTACCGGTAGTTTTTGTAGAAAACAATGGGTCAAAGATTTGTTTTTCAAATTCTTTTGGTACCCCATGACCGGTATCTGCTACAGAAAAGCAATAACCTGATATTTCGTCTAAATCTTCTCTATCAACTTTTACCAAAACTTTTCTTTCTCCACCTTTTAATATTGCTGCAGTGTAAGCATTTGTTAAAAGGTTAACCAAAATGGTTTCGATGTCCATTTGATAAGTTTTACTATATAAATTTTCTCCTTTCAGTGATAAACTTATACTTGATGCTTCAAAAGCAGGCTTAAGTTCTTTTATAACAGCTTCTATTGTTTTAAATATTTGAACGTTCCTTTTTCTTCTTTTTTCCTTTTGTACTCTTGTTAATGCATAAGCACCCCAAGCTGCAACTTTTCTAGAAGATTTAAGGGCTTTATCTAGTTCTCCAAGAGCTTTTTCTAACTTAGGCGGACTTAATTTCATTAATTTTATTGCAGTAGTAGTGGAGCCTTGAAATTGAGTTATTGAACCCTCGGTTTCATGTCCAAAGACTGCTGAAGAAATTCCTATAGTTGCTAGACCATTTAATACTCTCTGCCAATTTAAAAGTTCAGTTATAGTATTTTCAACATCTTCAGAAATAGATTCAACTTTGTCAATAGAACGAGCAATGGGTTTTAAAAAAGCGACAGGTTTTATATTATCTTCACCTGCTTCGATTTCTGTTCTAATAGAGTTTAACTCATCTTTAACTGAAGTCAGTTGATCTTTAATTTTTTCTGCCTCTCGGTGTGCAGGAATTTTTTGCTTCTCATTTCTTGCCTTTTCAATTTTCGGATAAATGCTAGCACGATGGGCTTCTAATAATCTTTTTGAAGCAAGGACGAATTCCTTCATGTCTTCAAATCCTTCATTTTCAACTAATCCCTCTCTAGCAGCACTATCTTTTAATATTTCATTATTGTCTCTAGTGATAAATATAGCACCAACCAGCTGATTGGGTGATACGGTATATTCGTTTCCTCTGCCAATGCCTGCAGGATTTTTTGCCTTTTCTTCCCCAATTTTTAACCAATCAAATCCTAGTTGGGCTTTTGGAAAACCGTAAGGCTTTACAGCAATATTATCTCTGTAAATTTTTACTCCATAATTATTATCTAAAAACTCACGCAAATCAGATAACCTAAAATCAGTCCCTACTACGGAAGAACTTTCTCTTAAAAAAAACAATAGCCTTACCTCTATGGGACCGCACTTTAACTGTTTTTTTGAATAAAATTGTTGTAGAGTAATTGTATCAGTAACCTCTTTTTTTGAATACTTATCTTTTATGGAATAGTAGACTTCATCAGTTCCATCAAAAACTACAGATACATCTATCTCAGAAGCTTCATAATATTTAGAGTTAACAGGACGTGAAAAATCTGGAGCAATATCATTAATCAGATTTATTGAAAAATCAGAAACATCTTTAAATGGAGGTGTTAGTGTAGCAAGCTCATTGTATAAGTTTTCAATATTGTCTGGTGTCCATGGCTGCCTAAGATTTGTGATTCTTATCTCAGTTCCTGTTTTACTTATCTTTTCATTGGCTAGAGGTATTCTAATTTCAAGAGGGGTAGTTAATTCAACATCTATGTCTGATACATCTTTTCCATCAATATCGAAGTCATCCCAATTAACTTTTAAACCAACAATTCCGTCACTTTCTGTTTTTGAAATTAATTCTAGTTTAGCGCCCAATCTATCTGCAGAAATTCTTCCAATTCCTTTTTCCCCTGTTTTACGTCTTCCAAGACCACTCATTTTGGAATGTCGTTTATTTGAAAAACCAATTCTAAGCCAGTTATTTAATAATTGCTCTTTCGTCATTCCAAAACCATTGTCAGCAATTCTAATAATATCGGAATTATTTGAACATAAAATTTCTACATCTACATTATTTGCATCAGCGTCATAACTATTTTTAACTAATTCTATTAAAGCAGTAGTATGATCCTTTATGCTTTCTCTGCCTAAATGAATCAGAGTCTTTGCATCAATAAAAAAGCGTTGAAAGTTTGGATCTAATTTAGAAAGTTCACTTGAAAGCTTAAGAATTGCCCGATAATCAGAACCACCTTTATCTAAAAGGACTTGAAGTTTTGTTAAGATTTGCTTTTCTGTTAGACTCATTCTATTTTATTAAATATTTATATACAATCAAATCTAGCAAATTTCTTTTGGAACATCGTACTATTTTGCCTTCGCCTCGGTTCGTGCCTTCACAAACCACTCACTTCAATCACCGCTTCAATAAAAGCCCAATAAAGTTATATCGTACAAGAGTGCGACGCCAATGAAGCAAAATAGAAATACCATAGCCTGTTACACAACCCTTCGACTTCGCTCAGGATTATTTCAACCGCTCCTTAAAATCCAAATCATTATTCCTTAAAGTATCCTTCGCCACATCATAACCGGCATCGGCATGGCGTATTACACCCATGCCCGGGTCGTTACGCAATACACGGCGCAATCTTTCTTCGGCATCAGCTGTACCATCGGCAACAATTACCATGCCTGCATGTATGCTGTAGCCCATGCCCACACCACCGCCATGGTGCAGGCTTACCCAGCTGGCACCGCCTGCAGTATTTACCAATGCATTTAATATGGGCCAGTCGGCAACGGCATCGCTGCCATCCAGCATGGCTTCGGTCTCACGGTTAGGGCTGGCCACACTGCCGGTATCTAAATGGTCTCGCCCAATTACAATGGGTGCTTTTACTTTGCCTGTGCGTACCAGTTCGTTAAAGGCCAGTCCTGCTTTTTCTCTTTCGCCCTGGCCCAGCCAGCAAATACGTGCCGGCAATCCCTGGAAGGCAATTTTTTCTTTAGCCAGGTCTAACCAGCGTATCAATGATGTATTGTCGGGAAATAAATTGCGTATCACTTCATCGGTTACAGCAATATCAGCAGGGTCGCCACTCAGCGCTGCCCAGCGGAACGGGCCTTTACCTTCGCAAAATAGCGGCCGAATATAAGCCGGTACAAACCCCGGAAAATCGAAACAGCGGCCGGGTTTATAATGCGGCACTTGCGGATGATGTACATGCGTTTCTTCATACTCTTTTGCTCTTGCACGTATGTTGTTGCCATAATCAAAAGTAATGGCGCCTTTATCCATCAACTCCAGCATCAGTTGCACATGCAGGTGCATGCTTTCGTAACTGAAGCGGATGTATTCTTTTTTGTTTTGCTCCCGTAATGTATTGGCTTCTTCGTTGCTTAAAGTATGCGGTACATAACCAATTAAGGGATCGTGTGCGCTGGTCTGGTCGGTAAGTGTATCGGGGATAATATCTCTTTGAATTAAACGGTCTAACAAATGAACGGCATTGCATAACACGCCAATACTTTTTGCTTCGCCGGTTTTACGGTAATGCATGGCCGCATTAATAGCATCGTCGATATTGGTATGTTTTTCATCGAGGTATTTTGTTTCAATGCGTTTATCGATGCGCCACTCTTCTACTTCTGCCACTAATGCCACACCTTCGTTCATGGTAATGGCTAAAGGTTGTGCACCACCCATACCGCCGAGGCCGGCAGTTACGTTTAGGGTGTGTTTTAGTGTGCCGCCCCCTCCGCCCCCTGAAGGGGGAACTGAACTTAGCGAAGATTGTGCAAAGTGTTTATCTGCAATGGCTGCATAAGTTTCGTAAGTGCCCTGCACAATGCCCTGGCTGCCGATGTATATCCAGCTGCCCGCCGTCATCTGCCCATACATCATCAGGTCTTTTTTTTCCAGCTCTTCAAAATGTTTCCAGTTGGCCCAGTTGGGTACCAGCTGCGAATTACTGATGAGCACCCGTGGTGCATCTTTATGTGTTTTTAAAATGCCAACGGGCTTGCCGCTTTGTATCAATAAGCTTTCATCGTTCTCCAGTACTTTTAATGCAGCGATGATATTATCCAGCGCTTCAAAATTACGGGCTGCTTTGCCACGGCCACCGTACACAATTAAATCATCGGGGCGTTCGGCCACTTCTGGATCGAGGTTGTTGAGCAACATTCTTAATGCGGCTTCCTGTATCCATCCCTTGCAGTTTAATGTAGTACCGGTTGGGGTTTTGTATTTTATGGGGTCGTAGTTTTTTGTAGTTGTAGTCATTGTTATTTAGTTTTTCACGCAAAGAAGCAAAGGGGCAAAGCCGCAAAGATTTTTTTTTGCGTCTTATTTTTTCTTAGCGTCTTGGCGTGGTTAATTCTTTTATTAATGTTGTTTCCTTCACATCATACGGCGTTCCATCTTTTTTGAAAACATCATGAAACCACGGCGTAGGTTCAGGGCTGCCCTCTTTACTGTTCCATGGAAAAATAGTATTGCTTTTACCACTTACCAAACCCCAATTGATAGCTGCTACATGATAGCGTTTTAAAATGGGCAGGTGTGTTTCAAATTTACTATTATTTTTCCTGGCCATATACTCGGTACAAATTACAGGGCGGCCGAGTTTTTGTAAACTGTCGATGGCCTGCTTCATCGATATTGTATCCTCGTAATTATGAAAAGTGATGACATCTGAATTGCTGAGCTGGTAGGCATTTACTACAGGAAAATCTTTAAACCATACGCCGGTACTCAGCGGCTGCGATGGCCGTACTGCCCAGGCCCATTCGTACACTTTTTTTAATAGGGGTAAAGAGCTTACACCATAACCGCTGTTGGCGGGTTCGTTGTACAGGTCCCACAACAAAATACGTTTGTCGTTTTTAAAGGTGGTTAAAATATCGGTTACATATGTTTTCAAATAACCCCATTGTGTACTATCATTATGTACTGTCATTGAAGGGCTGCGTACCCAACCGGAATTGTGAACACCGGGCTTTGGCTCGGGTTGTTTGCCAATAACTGGATCGGGATTCCAGCAATCGTCAAAAATGCAGAACAGTATTTTTATTTTGTGTGCTGCTGCAATGGATAAAAATTTGTCCATGCGTTTTTTAAATCCTTTGGCATCGGCTTTCCAGGCAAGGTCGTGCAGGTACACCCGCATTACATTCATGCCGATTGCGGCGGCCCAGCCCAGTTCTTTATTAATGGTGGTGGTATCAAATGTTTCGGCCTGCCACATTTCTAACTGGTTGATGGCAGTGCTGGGTAAAAAATCGGCACCTACTAACCAGGGCTGTTGTTTGTACCAGGCGTTGGCTTTTTCTTTTGTCCAGATTTTTGGTTGGGCAAAACCTGAGGAAATAATAAGGAGCAGTAAACTGAGAAAAAAATATCTTTTCATATCATTATATTTTTCACGCAAAGAAGCAAAGGGGCAAAGCCGCAAAGCTTTCTTAGCGCCTTGTGTTTTTAACTTTGCGCCTTTGCGTGGGAATCTCTTTTGATAAACGCAATTGCTTTCACCATATCATCATGCAACACCCTGTCGGCAGCATTAAAGCTTACTTGTTTTCTAAAAGCAGTAACAATATTTTCCAATGTATCCGAAGTTTTTAACGGCCTTCTGAATTCCAGTGCCTGCACGGCAGTTAATAATTCTATGGCCAACACTTTTTCTACATTATCCATTAAGCGTTTGCATTTGGTGGCGGCGTTGGCACCCATACTAACATGATCTTCCTGGTTGTTGCTGGATGAAATAGAATCTACCGATGCAGGCGTACACAATTGTTTGTTCTCACTTACAATACCTGCAGCGGTGTATTGCGGAATCATAAAGCCACTGTTGAGGCCTGCATCTTTCACTAAAAATAACGGCAGGTTTCTTTGCCCGCTGATGAGCTGATAGGTTCTTCTTTCGCTGATGTTGGCCAGCTCACTCATGGCAATGGCTAAAAAATCTAAACACAATGCCAATGGCTGGCCATGAAAATTACCGCCGCTGACGATCAAATCATCATCAGGAAAAATATTGGGGTTATCGGTTACCGAATTGATCTCTTTTACAAATACACCCAGCACATGATCGAAAGTATCTTTAGTGGCGCCATGCACCTGCGGTATGCAACGGAAACTGTAAGGGTCCTGCACCTGTTGTTTTTTTTGTGTGGCAATAGCGCTGCCACTTAATAAATTACTGATGGCTGCTGCAGTATCTACCTGCCCCTTATGGCTGCGTATGGAATGGATTTTTGGATGCAGTGGTTCCATCGTGCAATCAAATGCATCAAAAGAAATAGCTGCAATAATATCGGCCCAGCGCAACAGCCGTTCGGCCTGAATTAAATTGTGCATGCCATAAGCACTCATGAATTGCGTGCCGTTTATTAATGCAAGGCCTTCTTTGCTTTGCAGTGTAATGGGTTCCCATCCAAACTTTTTTAAGATGTCTTTTGTTGCATATTTTTTTCCTGCATGATGCACTTCTCCCAAACCTATCAATGGTAAACTTAAATGTGATAGTGGTGCAAGATCGCCGCTGGCACCTAACGAACCCTGCGTATAAATAACCGGCAGCACATCGTTATTGTACATGTCCACTAATCTATTTACAGTATCCAGCTGCACACCGGAATGGCCATAACTGAGCGATTTTATTTTCAGCATCATCATCAGCTTTACAATGGCAGCAGGCACTTCTTCTCCCAGTCCGCAGGCATGCGACTGCAATAAATTACTTTGCAGCTGGTGCAATTGTGTATTATCGATCTTTACATTTTGTAAATAACCAAAGCCGGTATTGATACCGTAAAATAATCCGTCGCCGTTGTTTAATTTTTTATCCAGATAATCACGGCACTGATTAATACTTTCTGTGGCACTTGCTGTAATGGAAACCGGCTGGTTTAAAGTTAACAGGTTTTTAACCTGTGTAAAATTCAGGGCACTTTTATCAAGGGGCAAATGATCATGACTCATAAACTGGCAATTTATTTGGCTAATCGTAAAATTATTCTAACTTGTTCAAAAGTAACACAAAAACTCTTGTTTATATGGGCTTATTGGCATTGGCTATTGCACCCGGTATTGCTATTTGTATTTATATTTATTTTAAAGACAGGTATAATAAAGAACCGCTGGGTTTATTAATGATGAGTTTTATTTTGGGTATGCTCAGCATTATTCCTGCAGTAATTATACAGCTGGCTTCCGGTACATCTATAGAAAAATTAGGCGGCTCATCAATGTTGTCGGTAGCCATATCTGCTTACATTGTTGTAGCCTTAAGTGAGGAGGGCAGTAAATTTTTAGCCCTTCGTTTTTATGCTTATCCTAAAAAAGCTTTTGATGACCCTTTTGATGGCATTATTTATTCCGTAATGGTGGGCATGGGTTTTGCCACGCTTGAAAATATTGGTTATGTAATGCAGCACGGTATTGCCACCGGCATTACCCGTATGTTTTTATCGGTACCGGCGCATGGCACTTTTGCTGTACTGATGGGTTACTATGTTGGCCTTGCAAAATTTCACCCGGCAAAAAGATCGTATTATTTTTTACTGGCAATACTGTTGCCGGTAATTTTTCATGGCACATTCGATTTCTTTTTATTTTTAGGTAATACCGCCTTGCACTTTGCAGGTGCTGTTGCGTCCTTTATTGTTGCCATATTTTTATCACGCCGGGCAATCCGTAAAAAACAGGCTTTATCAAAAGATCATATGGATGGTATTGACTCTATTACCCAAAATAATAATTCGCTTATTTAAAATACGGCAACATGAAAAAACCGGTTACTGTTTTTGTCTTTTATTTTTTATGTACTTTTTTACAGGCACAAACTGTACAGGTTTTGGTGAACGATAAAAAAGCATCTTTACGTGGTTTAAGTGTGGTGACTGATAAAATTATTTGGGTAAGCGGCAGCCAGGGCACAGTGGGCAGATCGATTGATGGCGGCAATACTTTTACCTGGATGACGGTAAAGGGTTTTGAAAAAACTGACTTCAGGGATATTGAAGCCTTTAGTGCGAATACCGCAATAATAATGGGTATTGCAGCGCCTGCCTATATTTTAAAAACAACCGATGGCGGCAACAACTGGAAAGTGGTTTTTGCAAATAATAATAAAGACATGTTTTTAGATGCCATGGAATTCTGGAATGAAAGAAGCGGCATTGTAATTGGCGACCCGGTTAATGATAAAATTTTTATAGCCCGAACTTTTGATGGCGGTGATAGCTGGAGTAATATTCCTGAACAGAATTATCCTGTGGCAGATAGTGGTGAAGCCTGCTTTGCATCAAGCGGCACCAACATCAGGGCATTAAATAAAAAGGAAGCTGTTTTTATAAGCGGCGGTCTCCGCTCCCGTATGTTTATACGTGATAAAAAAATTGATATGCCCATTTTGCAGGGCAAACAAACCACCGGTGCCAATTCTGTTGCGGTTAAAACCCTTAAAAAGAAAACCACCCTTATTGTGGTTGGCGGCGATTTTACTACTAAAGATTCTACCAGCAAAAATTGTGTAATAACCAATGATGGCGGACAAAGTTTTACAACGCCTGCTGTTGCACCACATGGCTACAGAAGTTGTGTGGAATATTTAAAAGGCGATAACTGGATCAGCTGCGGATTAAACGGTATTGATTACAGCACCGACAATGGCAATACCTGGACATGGATCAGCAAAGAAGGTTTTCATGTTTGTAAAAAAGCAAAAAAAGGTAAGGCCGTTTTTTTTGCAGGTGCCGGTAAAATAGGCAGGCTGCAATATTGATAAAATCTAATCTTGCAAGTATGAAAGGCATTATTGCTGCTGCATTGTTATTGTATTGTTGTTATGCTGCAGCACAGCAAAATACCATCAACAAAATAATTACCACACAACTTACCAAACAACCTGCTTATACAAAAACACCGCATGTAATTGAACAATCATTTACTATTACTTGTGCATTTGGAAAAGCAGCGCTTAATTTCCCAGACAGCAGTATTGATCTTGCTGCTGTGCAGGTAACTGCAATTGACCTGGTATTTACTGATTACCCATCTGCTGATGACCTGGTTAAACTCAATACACAACGATTTAAAAATCTCTTTGCAAAATATCCCGGCTTCGCAAGCGATAACACCATTGCATGGAAACTGGTAAGACAAACAGATGGTGCTGCAAAAGATGCAGCTCTTGATCTCTTTCATGGATTTGTTATTTATTACCGGCCTTTACAAAATAAAACCACCATTAAAACCGATCTTATAAAATTAAAAGAGTTGCTTGCACCAACAGCAAGCTCACGAACAAAAAGAGATGGTTTTGTAAGCGGCGATACTACAGAGTTGAGAAAACAATATGAAATAGATGACTACACCACTGTTTTAAAACTTCCTGTTGATGAAGCATTGCAATTTTTAGGAATTGATAAAAAAGAAAAAATAATTTATAAGAATTATGATTCTTTATTTGTGTATTTAAAACCATCGACAGACAGCACTGAAAAAAGAACAATAAAACCACCGGCAGATTCTACCGTTATAAAAGTATTCGACCGTATGCAATGGAATAATATGCTGGTGGTGGCAGATGTTACCGCTAGCATGTATCCTTATACCGGGCAACTGTTGTACTGGTTAAAATTACATGAAGATGAACGCCGCATTAAGCAGTTTGTTTTTTTTAATGATGGTGATGATAAAGATGATGCTGTTAAAACACCGGGCAATACTGGTGGCATTTATACAACAGGCTCTTCGGTATTTGAAGTAGTGGAACAACTGGTATTTAAAACGATGAGCAATGGCAATGGTGGAAATATACCGGAGAATAATATTGAAGCAGTACTGAAAGGATCGACTGCCTGCAACAATTGCAGCGCTGTAATTATGATCGCTGATAATGCCTCTGCAGTAAGTGATATGGTTTTATTAAAACAACTAAATAAACCTGTACATATTATTTTATGTGGTGTGCATGAAATAATAAATATTGATTACCTCAATATTGCAAGAAGCACCGGCGGCTCGGTACACACAGCAACAGAAGACCTGGAACAGCTTATTGATTTAAAAGAGGGAGAAAAAATTATCATCCATAATAAGACCTACAAAATTGTAAACGGAAAATTTACTGCACAATAAAATAAACAAAAAGGCCGGTGAAGAATCACCGGCCCTAAGTTTGACTTATAAGAACTACCTATGCAAAACAATCTTTCCTAAATCGGTATCATCTCCACGACGGATAATAATATTATTGATCACAGAATCTTTACAACCATTGGATGGTTTTATAATAACTGTTGCGGTTGTTGTTTTAATACCTCTTATTTTAAACTCGCCTTCACGATCGGGAATGGCAGTTAAAGTATCGGTACCTGCAATTACTGTTACAGTAGCAGGCAATGCTGCCGAAGGTTTAATTTCCCCTTCTATTTCTCCTGAATTGCTGTTACAGAAATGGCTAAGCCTTAATTTCAGTTCCAGTCTTCCGTTACTTTTAATTCGTATAGAACCATGTCCGTCGAAATCGAGCCATATTCTAAAACGGCGTACGCCAATGCGGTCAACACTGCCGTTTACATCAATGGTAATAACGGCATCGCTGCTGTTAAGATTAAGCGGAATTTGTACTCCCTTCAGCATTACATAATTGTTGGTACCCAACGTTACCCTTATCTTTTTCAGTTCTCCATTGGGGATATTACCAATTGCCAATAAGGTATCCAGCCCATTTCTAAAACGCAGGATATTGTAAACCCCGGCTCTTATGGAAAGTGTATCCCAACGTTCGTTACCGGCAGAATCTTTAATTTTTACTTCCACCCTTTTTATATCAATAAAGATGGAATCAAAAATGGGAGAAGGATCATCAGTAAGCATCACCTGTAACTGGCTTTGGCCGGCAGGGATAGCGGCGTCTTCAGGCAGGCTGGCGGCCTCCTTCTGGCAGGAAATAAATGTAATAATTGTGGTCAACAAAATAAGCGATAGTAATAGCAGTGTTTTTTTGTTTTTCATATACAAAAGTTTTACGGTGACAGAAAGTTTGTTTTACCCGAATGGTAAAGCCAAATTAGTACCAATTATAGCCGTAAAAGCATGAAACAGGCTGAGTAGTAAAAAGGAATAGCTAAGCCCGTAAAATATAACGCTAAGCAGAGGGCCTATTTTTTAAAAGCAAAATATACTGCACCGAGTATTAAAGCAAAGCTTACCAGGTATTTCCAGTGAAAGGGTTCTTTTAAATAGAATATGGCAAATACCGCAAACACCACCAGTGTTATTACCTCCTGCGTTATTTTTAACTGAAAGCCATTAAAGCCGTTGATAAAACCCATGCGGTTGGCGGGCACCATTAAGCAGTATTCAAAAAAAGCGATACCCCAGCTTATGGCAATGGCTTTCCACAAAGGCATGCCGGTATTTTTTAAATGCCCATACCAGGCAAACGTCATAAAAATATTACTGGCAGTTAATAACAAAATAGTACGCAGCATAAATTGAACGATAACAGGTGGATAAAAAAATAAGTCTAAAATAAAACTATCTTAGACTTATTGCGGATAAAAAAGCGGAGTTTATTTTTTATTATTAATTTCTTTCAGCAACTCCTCCACTGCTATTTTAAGCTGGTCATCTGTTCCTTTACTTATCCAGTCAATTTTATTTTCTACAATAATATCCGGAACAGCCGGGCCAAGCTCCTGGTTTTTATCGGTGGCTTTTGTATACCAGCCACGACCGGGTAACCTTACAAATGAACCATCCAGTAATCCTTTACCTCCGGTAGAAATTACAGAGCCGTTTGTTGGTACCCCAACCAATTTTCCTATACCCAGGGTTTTATATGCATGAGAAAAAATTTCGGCATTGGAATAGCTGCCTTCGTTACAAAGTGTAATAGAAGGTTTTGTCCATGCAGCATACACCAATCTTTCGCCAACAGGATAATGTGAACGAAATTGTTTTTTATCCTTTTCCAGGTTATCTGAAGCGCCACGTGGAATGGTATAAGCATGTTGCTTATAATTTAAAATGGTCATCAGGTAATCGGTTGTTGAACCACCGCCATTATATCTTACATCAATCAATAATCCTTCTTTACCAAAACCTGCTGCAGTAAATTCTCTTTCCACCACTTCAAAACTCGGGAAGTCCATGCTCCTGATATGAATATAGCCTAACCTGCCGTTGGAGAATTTTTCCACTAATTTTTTCCTGTTCTCCACCCATTCTTCATACAGGTTTGTAACAACACTTGTTGTTGGCCTGATAATAACTTCTCTTTGTTTTCCTGCAGCATTGGTAACAGCCAGCAATATTTTTTCAGTTGCCAAACCATTCAGCAAACTGTAAAAATTTTCTTCCGCAGTAAAAGTTTGCCCGTTAACCGCAGTAATAATATCGCCTTCATTTAATTTGCTGTTTGTTTTATCTGCAGGTGTTTCGGCAATTACATGATTTACTTTCATGCCGTTGCCTGCCGGCATTAATTCAGCACCAAGCAAGCCGGTAAACTCTCTTTGTGTTTCTGCACGGTCGGGTGCAGTAAGGCCCATATGGCTGCTGTTCAATTCTCCCAACATCAAATTAAACATATCCCTGAAATCGTTGTTGGTGCTGGCGTACACACAACGCTCTTTGTATTTATCATGCAGCTTGCTCCAGTTATATCCATGAAAATTGGGGTCGTAAAACCCATCCCTGATGGTGCGCCATGCTTCTTCAAATATTTGTGTACGTTCTGCTACATAATCCACTTTCATTTTTGCAACAAAGGGTAAAGGGTCGGTCATTCCTGTTTTAATATCCAGCCTGGCCATTGCACCGGTTCTGCTGTAATAAAGATATTTCCCCTCTTTATCCATTGTAATATTATTTGGACCCGATCCTCCTTTGGTTAATTCTTTTAATTCTTTACCATCCCATTTTATACTATACAGGTCTCTGCCTTTTGCCGTACTGCTTGCGGTAGTATAAAAAAATGTTTCTCCATCTTTCGAAATATTTAATTCATTCTCATCACCGGGAAAATTGGTTACCTGTACAATACGTTCGTGTATTTTATCAAAATCTATTTTAACCGGTTTAGCCGTTTTTTTATCTCCTGAAGGTTTATCGGCAGCTGCCGGTTCTTTATCCTGCCAGTCGGCATTTTCTTTTTCCCAGTCTTCTTTTTTTAACCATACAAAATATACATCATCACTTCTTGAACTACTGCGTTCAGAAATAAAACCCAGTTTACTTCCGTCAGCACTCCAGAATGGTTGATTATCGCTTCTTGGATGCATGGAAACATTTACTGCTTTACCACTGTTATCTGCAGCCTGTATAAAGATCTCTCCATTAAAATCAAGATCGGCCAATGAAAAAGCAAGCCATTTACTGTCGGGGCTCCAGGTAATACCGTTGGGAGAAGCCCAGCTGCTATTCAATATTTTTTCATTAGATAATTTTCCGTCTGCAGCAATATCGCTTACCACAAAAACACCTCTTCCTCTTATATAAGCAATCTTTTTTCCATCAGGAGAAATAACAGGAGCTGTTTCGTCTTTATCTGTATTTGTAATTTTCAACAGGTCATGTTTCATGCTTTTAAAAACATTCCTTTCAGTTGTGTCGGAAGAACGGAAGAGGTACATATCAAAATTACCATTGGCCCTGTCGCTGCAAAACAGCAAGGCACTGTCATTAAGCCAAACCGGTTCCACATCACGAAAAGAGTGATCAGACACATTGATGCTACGGCTTTTTTCTTTGTCGGCTTCTTTAATAAAAACTTCACCCCTGGTGGTATAAGCCATTAGTTTTCCATTGGGAGAAATGGAAAAACTTTCTGCACCGGTGCCTATTGTTTTTTGTTCAGTGGCATCAAAACGTTCATCGGCATTTATCACCACATTTATTTTTTTTGCTGCACCACCTGCAGTTTTCATCAGGAATAAATCCATTTCTTTTTCAAATACAATAGTACTGCCATCGGCTGATAAATTATAAGAGCGGATAGATTCATTTTTAAAGTCAGTTAATTTTTCGGGAGTGCCGGAGGCCTTACCACCTGCATCTATTTTTAATTTGTATAAATTGTAAGCCCCTTCATCACTGCTTAAGAAATATAAACTGTTGTTACCCGACCATTGCGGTAAAATATCATTGGTAGAAAAGCCGGGTAGTTTAGTGTAGGTTTTGTTTTTGGTATCATACATCCAGATATCCCTGTTGCTGCTGCCGCGGTAATCCTGTCTTGCTACAGGATTAATATCGCCATGCACAAAAGCGATGAAATTGCCATTTGGCGAAATAACCGGATCGTAACCAAGTACATCCATAATGCGTTTTTCTGTACCACCTTTGGGGCTCACACTATACACTTCAGATGGTCTTTCTATCTGCCTGAATTCTCTTGAAGTGGAAAAGATGATCTGGTCGGTTTGTGTCCAGCTGGCAATATTATCGCCTGCACTATGATAGGTAAGGCGTTTTGGAAAACCTCCTTCTGATGGCATGATAAAAATATCGTTGTTGCCAAACCTTGCTCCGCTAAAAGCAATTTGTTTGCCATCGGGGCTGAACACCGGGCTGGATTCATAGGCTTCATGAATAGTAAGCCTTGCTGCTTTACCGCCAGCAACAGGCACTGTCCATATATCTCCCTGGAAAGAGAATGCCACCAATGAGCCATCATTGTTTACAGCAGGCTGACGTAATAATAGTGGTTGCTGTGCAACAGCTGTTACAGCTGTTAAGATAAAAAACTGCAGTAAGATTTTTTTCATATTTAAGAGTTGTTTTGGTATTGCAAATGATACACTAAAGTAATTCAATTACATAATAAAAAAGCCCCGCAGTTGCAGGGCTTAAAATTTAATGGATGAGCGGTTAATTCAGGCTTCTGAAATCTACAGGCACCAGTTTACTTACACCGGCTTCCTGCATGGTAACCCCATAAATTACATCTACTGCACTCATGGTTTGTTTATTATGTGTAACAATGATGAACTGGGAGTTCTCACTGAATTTTTTTATCATATTAGTAAACTTACCAACGTTGGCATCATCCAGCGGCGCATCTACCTCATCTAAAATACAGAATGGTGCTGGCTTAATTAAGTAGATGGCAAACAATAACGCTGTTGCGGTTAAAGTTTTTTCTCCACCACTTAACTGGCCAATTGATGATGGACGTTTTCCTTTTGGTTTAGCTATAATATCAATTCCGGTTTCGGCTAAATTGTCCGGATCAACCAATACCATGTCTGCCGTATCATCTTCGGTAAACAATGCTTTAAATACTTTTTGGAAATTTTCTCTTACCGCATTAAAAGTATCTAAGAACTGTTGGTTGGCTGTTGCTTCCACTTCCTGTATCGTCAACATCAAACTCTCTTTTGCAGTAACCAGATCATTCTTCTGCTCCAAAATAAATTCGTAGCGTTTTTTCATTTCGGTATATGCTTCAATCGCTGTGGGATTTATCTCGCCGATATTCTCCAGCCGTTTACGCATCCGCTCACTTTTTTCCTGCAGGTCTTCCAGTGGGGTATCACCGGTTCTTGGTTCATCAATAATTACATCCAGGTCAACTTTAAACTCCACATTCAACCGCTCTTTCATCCCTGCCAATTGCAGTTTTAAATCAGTCAGTTTATCTTTTATCTCGTTAAGTAAAGTATCAATACCTTCTTTAGATTTTTGTTTGTGGCGCAGTTCACTTTCTTTTTCTGCCAGCGCATTACGTAAATTATAATAAGCCTGGTCAGCTTCGTTCAACTTCCGTTCTTCCTGATCTTTATTTTGCAGCAAGGTTATTACCAGTGTTTCCAGTGCCTGCAATGCAATTGCCGTTTCAGCAATATTATTTGCTGCTTCACTTAATTGTGTATTGCTGCTTTCAATTTCAACCTGTAAATTTTGTAACTGGTTACTCTTAAATTCAAACTCCTGCTTTAAAGAAATAACCTTGCTTTGCTGTTTGGTAAATTGCAGGTTACTGTCGTTATAAGTTGCGGTAGCAAAATTATACTCCTGTTCTGCCGAAGCATAGTCCTGTTCTATCACCTGCACTTTTTCGCTAAGCTCCTGTAATTGCGTATTGAATTTTTCAAGCTCATCACGTGTGCTGGAAATAGCATCATGATTAATTTCCAGTTGCTCCTGCAATTCCTCCACCCTTTTACCACTGGTTTCTTCCAGGTGATGCAGGTTTTCTATTTTATTTTGAAGCGAAAAAACATGGTTGGTTAAATTATTAATATCCTGTTGTGTTTGCTTAATGGCATTTTCTTTCAACTGTTCATTAAAAGCAATCACTTCGTTATGCCTTGTTTGAATTACTGCTTTAAGGTCATTAACAATAATTTCCTGTGCAGCAATTTCATCAGTTAATTTTTCAAGATTTTTTGCACGGCCGATTTTTTTACCTTCAAATAATCCAACACTTCCGCCAGTTAAAGAGTATTTACCTTTTACATATTTACCGGTTTTCTCCAGCACTACAGCGCCATTACTGTTACGCAATGCCTCTTCATTTTCTGCAATAAAAACATTACCCAATAAATGTTTGGCAAGGTTAGCATATTTGCTGTCTATTTCCACTACACTTAATGCAGGGATGGTTCCTTCGGGTTGATGATGTGCATCAAAATCGGTAAACTTATCCTGTAAAAAGAAATTGGCTTTACCTTTTTTATTATCATCCAGTAAATGAATGGCCTGTAAGCCTTCTTCTAAATTATTTACGACATAATAATTTAAGTATGGTTCCAACACGTTTTCTACAGCGGCACGGTATTCTTCTTTTACATAAATAATATCCGATAATAAAGGGGCGGTATGATTCCACCCTGTGTTGTTATGTAAAAACTTCACACTCTCCGGGTAACCTTCCATTGAGTCGATCAAACTTTTTAATAAAGCATGTTCGTTTTTCTTACTGTCTAATTTCCTGCTTTCATCTGCCAGTTCGTTACGCAAACCTTCCAGCATACTTTGTGTAGCTAAAATCTGTTCTTTGGTAAACTCGTGATGATCGTGTAATTGCTGCAGGTCGGTTTTCTTTTGCTCCAGTTCTTCTTCCTTAATTTTTTTATCCGCTTCTAATTGCTGCAACTGGCTTTGGCGTTGTGCTTTTTCTTCCTGTATCTGTACAATGGTTCTTTGTAAATTCTGGATAGAGGTGTCAGCAACTGCTACTTTTTTCTCCGCCTCAAACTGGTTACGCTGTATGGCCTGGTTTTCCCTGCGTAGCTCATCAATACTGCTGCGTTTTTCATCAAACACTTTACGCTTATCTTCTACTGCATTTTTCAGTTCATCCAGTTTGCCTTCAAATTCTTCCAGCTTGGTTTCATCTTCCTTTATCTGGTTGCTGGTAAACTGAATACTTTCGTCAAGCCCTTTTAATTGTCCGCCTGCTTTTTGTAAAAATTCATTTAAGCTGGTTTCTCTTTCTTTTAAATATTGTAAGCGTTGTGCACTCAGGTTTTTTTCACTTTCTTTATTACGTAACCCATCCAGCATATCATTGAAAGCATGCTGCATGTGTTGCAATGCTTTTTCCTGTTCAATAAAACCAAGTTTTTCCTGCTCCAACGCAGCTTCTTCTTTTGCAATAGAGGCTTCCAGTTCCAAACGTTTATCTACTTCGGCCTGTTGCTGGTGGTTTAAATCTTTGTAAGTAATATTAAATCCTTCCAGCGCCGCCTTGGCCAATTCAATACTTACTTCTTTAAATTCCTTCTTTATTTCAAAATATTTCTCTGCTTTTTTAGCCTGGCTTTCTAAGCTTTTTAACTGGTTGTTGATCTCAAACAGCAAATCTTCAATACGTGCCAGGTCCTGCTCGGTGGCATCTAATTTTAATTTAGCTTCTTTTTTACGGGTTTTGTAAATGGTGATACCGGCAGCCTGTTCCAGCATTTTACGGCGGCTGTTCTCTTTATCTTTAATAATATCATCCACCATGCCCAGTTCAATAATGGCATAGCTGTCGGTACTTACACCGGTATCCATAAACAGGTTATGAATATCTTTTAAACGGCAGGCCACATCATTAAGACGATATTCACTCTCCCCGTTTTTATAATACTTACGGGTTACTGTTACAGTATTAAATTCTGTTGGTAGCAGGTTCTTGGTATTTTCAAAAGTAAGGCTTACTTCTGCAAGACCGCTTGCACTACGGGTTTTAGAACCGTTGAACACAAGGCTCTCCAGGTTTTCGCTACGCAGGTTACTTATTTTGTGCTCCCCAATTACCCAGCGGATACTATCCACAATATTGCTTTTACCGCAACCATTTGGCCCGATAACCCCGGTAATACCTTCGTCAAAATTGAGTACGGTTTTATCGGCAAAGCTCTTAAATCCTTTTATTTCTAAACTCTTTAAACGCACTGTATCTATATTTTAGTAAGACGGCAAATATAACGGAATGGATGAAAAGAATTTTTTGATTGTTTGCACCATTTATGCATAGTTATACACAGATTTTTCACAGGATTTAATGCTGTTTAAACTATGAAATAACAGTTTTAAGGAAAGAAATACTACGTAAATACCCGTCTCTTTTATAGCCTGTAAGTAAAAGCCCCTGCACAGAATTTAGTAATAAAACCCTGCAAATAAGATAACCTACTATACTGAATTTATATATATGAAAAGCAGAACAATAACCTAAAATTAGTGTCGTTTAAAAACTATAGCAGTATAATATTAAGCATTACAATTGCTCATTAAAATACTGTGATTAATTAATCTAAAACCCAAATCTTATGAAAAAACAATTACTTGTACTTTTAATGGCCATTACCACTTCTACATTCTTTTCATGTCAAAAAGTTAGCCCGGTTGAATTAGACAACAATGACGGGAAAATTGGTTTTGATATAAATAAAGTTGATACTGAAAATTGTCCAGCCACAACTGTAACCTTAGTTGCAGGCCAGCATATTGATGCAGGAACTGTAAGTGTTACCAACGATGCCAATTATATCTATGTTACCTACACAACTGCCAATGGTTATCTTTTAACACAAACCCATTTGTTTGTTGGCGCCTGCAATCTTGTGCCTGTAAATAACCAGGGAAACCCGGTGCCGGGTCAGTTCCCATATGCAAATACACACAACAATATTACATCTTATACTTATCAGCTGCCAGTAAGTGCAATTGGTTTGGGTAACTGTGGTTGTATTGCCGCACATGCCGTTGTTGTAAAATTGAATGAATCGGGCCAGGTTATTGAGCAACAAACAGGTTGGGGTAACGGTATCCGTATTAACCCTAATGGTGGTAACTGGGGAATGAAATTTAATTTCTGTACCTGCGTAATAGATCTGTAAACGAATATATTTTTAAACCGCCGGTGCAAAACTGCACCGGTTTTTTTTATGCCTTGTTTTTAAAGCTGTTAAAATCATCTTAAAGCATTGAGTTCGTTTTTTTATTACGAATCAATTCGTATTTTTGACAAATAACTTAACAATATGAAAAAGATTTTACCCGTTTTTTTATTAGCCCTTACAGCAATTGCCCAGGCACAAACCAAAACCATCAGCCAGGCAATAATTACAACAAAAACAACAACCGTTTCCCCCGAAGGAGAAGATGATCTTCCACCTCCACCACAATCTGTAAATGGTGAAGAAGTAAGGGTTATGCGTTTTGGTGGCGATGGCGAAACCAAGAGTGTTACCACACTTAAAGGTGCTATGGTGAAAACATTTTCCGAATCGGAAATGGGAAGAACCACCGTTTTAAGAGATAACACAAATAAAAAGACCACTACTTTAATGGAGATGATGGGTAATAAAACCGGCTTTTATGTTACTGATGAAGAACAGGAAGTAATGCGTAAACAAATGGATAGTATGATGCAAACCAGAAGGCAGGGAAATGACAACAACGCTTTAACAGGTAATGCCCCAAAATCAACAGAAATTATTTATGTGGAAGAAAGCAAAAAAATTGCAGGCCAGGTTTGCAAAAAAGCATTTATTGTTACCATCAGGCAAAACGGCACTAAAGACAGCAGTACTGTTTGGTATTGTCCCGATTTTAAACTGGAAGGAATTGCATCTACCGGCGGACTATCGGGCTTTGGAAATTTTGGCCGCACTACAAGCCTGGGAGGCTTAAGCGATATTGCTGGCTTCCCTATGCAATACGAAATGAAATTAAACCGCGGCAGAAAGATGATTGTAGAAGTAACCAAACTTGTAATTGACAAAGAAATTGCCGACAAAGAATTTGAAATACCAAAAGATTTTGTGGTAAAGCCAATGAAAGACATGCAGACTGGCAACGGCCGTGGATTTCAAATAAGAATGGGCGGTCCCGGAAACTAAAACAAATAGAGACTTATATAAAAAGAAAGCCCCGGAAAATTTTCCGGGGCTTTCTTTTTACGCTACGTTAATTTAATGCTGCTTTTTTCTTGTCGTATTCTGCCGATTTTTTTAAGTCGCCTTTTGTAGCATACATCTGGCTTAAAAGATCGAGTATAATTTTATAATTCGCTTTTTGTATGGGTTTTAATGTTGCCATGGCTGCATAATAATCAGTAACACCTTCTGCATAAGGAATGCATTCATCTATTTTCTTTAAGAACATTGCTTTTGCGTCATTACGTTTTTTTACATCCTCTGGTTTAACACCTTTAATCTTTTT
Organism: Ferruginibacter sp.; assembly: GCA_017983695.1. GTDB lineage: Bacteria > Bacteroidota > Bacteroidia > Chitinophagales > Chitinophagaceae > Ferruginibacter. The sequence continues at coordinate 51,986 of JAGOAX010000004.1, read as the reverse complement.
TGACGAATCCTGGTAGTCATATGCTGCATTGTAAAGGTGCCTTGTCATTAATGTTTTGGCATCAATACCTTTATCAACAGCTATGGCAGCTTTAATAATTTCAGTCAGTTTGGTTTTTAAAGCTTCTGCATTTGCTATTTTATTTTCGCCGGAGTATAAATCATTATAAATTTCTACTCCCAGGTTATAGGGCCAGCTAAATTCTTCGGGGTACCTTTTCATTAACTCTTCGTACTTGGCATTTAAAGCTTCTTTGTTTCCGGTTTTAGCAACAATGTCAATTTCAATTTCTGTCCAGTATTTTTCCTGTGGAAATAACTTTCTGCCTTTCTCCATTATATCATTAAAGTTGGCCTGGTCATTTTTACCAAGATAATATTCCACCAGGTACTGGTAAATATTAAGATAATCGGGAGATGCCAGGTTTTGATCAGCAAGTTTTTTATAGTAAATAACAGAAGACGCTGTGTCTTTTGCATTACCTGCGGCAATAGCTGTATTTAAAACAAGTGCTGTATCAAATACAGGGAATTTAAAGCCGTTATAATCATATCCTTTAGTTCTTACATAATCTTCAACAACAATGGCATTTTTAAATCCTTCAAATGAAGTAGCAAAATTTTTGCTGTTAAATTCCTTAGCCCCAACATCAAAAAACCCATTATACAGATCAAAATAAGAGCCGTGGTCTTCTAAAATAAAAGGCAATTCCTTAGCATCCATTTGCTGGTATTTTTTAAACGCTTCAAATGCTTCTGTCTTTAATTTTAATGCATCAACCGATGTCATGGCAGAATCCTTAGACACAGAATTGTATATTCTGCCTTTATAAAACCAGCCATCCGACTTTGCTGCATTTTTAGGATCACTCAAAAACTTATCAATCCCTTCTTTAGCTTTTTTGTACTGCGACTTACCCATCATTTCATTTATTTCCTGCAGGGTTTGACCGTAGCTGAGAGAGCCTGCAAAAACCAACATGATAAAAAAACAATATTTTTTCATTCTATTTAATTTTAAGTGATAAAGATATTAGTTAATTGTTAATCAGGATGAATTTTCACTCAGTTTTTCATAAACCATGCCATAGTTTTTTACAGGTTAAATTAAAGTTGTTAAAACCTGAAAGAATACCATAGTTTGGTTAAATTGCGGAGCTATTTACAAAAAACTTGATAACACAAAATACCATACAGCAAATACTCAGCCGCATAGATATTGTGGAGATAGTAGGCTCATTTGTTAAACTTAAAAAGCGGGGCACCAATTATATTGGCCTCTGCCCTTTTCATAACGAAAAATCACCATCCTTTACCGTATCTGCGGCAAAAGAAATTTACAAATGTTTCGGCTGTGGCCGCAGTGGCAACTCTATTAGTTTTTTAATGGAGCAGGAAAAATACAGCTATGTAGAAGCGCTGCGCTGGCTGGCAGCAAAGTATAATGTTGAAATTGAAGAAACAGAAACCAGCCCCGAGTTTAAACAGCAACAACAGGTTTCCGACAGTCTTTACATCATCAATAATTTTGCACAAAAATTTTTCAGTTATGCGTTATTAAATACTGAAGAAGGCCAGGATATTGCCCTGGCATATTTAAAAGAACGTGGTTTCAGGGAAGACATTATTAAAAAATTTCAAATAGGTTTTAATCCTGAGGCAAGAGACAGTTTTACAAAAGAGGCATTGGCGGCACAATATAATTTAGACTACCTGCAAAAAAGTGGATTGGTGGCTGTACGTGATGGTAATGCTTATGATAATTACAGGGGCAGAATAATTTTCCCTATCCACAACCAAAGTGGAAAAGTGCTGGGCTTTGGCGCCAGGATAATTAAGAATAATGATAAAGCACCCAAATACATTAACACCCCTGAAAACGAAATTTATGTAAAAAGTAAATTGCTGTACGGGTCTTATTTTGCAAGACAGGCTATTGATAAAGCTGATGAATGTTTATTGGTGGAAGGTTATACCGATGTGGTAAGCCTGCACCAGGCAGGAATAGAAAATGTAGTGGCAAGCGGTGGTACTTCATTAACGCCGGATCAATTGCGGTTGATAAAAAAATACACCAACAATCTTACTATAATTTATGATGGCGATAATGCCGGTATTAAAGCTGCACTTCGTGGGCTTGACCTGGCACTGGAAGAAAGCCTGAATGTAAAATTGGTATTGATTCCGGATAAGGAAGATCCCGACAGTTATGTAAATAAAGTTGGTGCCGCCGCTTTTACCAATTTTATTGCCAAAAATAAAAGAGATGTTATTTTATTTCAACTCGATATTGCACTGAAAGATGCCGGCAACGACAGTAATAAAAAATCGGTAATTGTAAACCAGATAGCCGAAACTATTGCAAAAATTAACAAGGCAGAAGATTTTACCAAGCAACAGGATTATATAAAAAAGTGTTCGGAAATTTTAAAAATTGAAGAAAGCGGCTTGCATGTATTGGTAAATAAATTTATAAGGGAAAAAATTACCAAAACAGAAAACCAGGCATTCAGGCAGGAAAATATTGAGCAAGCTGTAAATACAGAATTTCCAATTGTTGATGATGATACACTTGCGCTGTTCAATAAAGATGAAATGCATGAAAGGGCAATGGTAAGGAGTTTGCTGGAGTTTGGATTGAAAGATTGGAATGAAGAACAAAAAGTTGCCCATTATATTTTTAAGGAAATTGAACTAAACCAACTGGAAGAACTGATTGACAATAAAGAACTGGTAAACGTATTACAAACCTATAAGGCATGGTACGATGCTGGTATTGAACCCTCATCGAAAAATTTTTTATACCACGATAATTTACAAATGAGTTCGCTGGTGGTAAGTATAATGGATTTCAATTACGAAATAAGCCCCAAGTGGAAGGAGCATTTTGAAGGCCATATACCTACACGGGAAGATTTGTTTAAAGAAGAAGTTTTTTCAACACTGAATTATCTTAAACTTAAAAAGATAAAACGCCTGATGGATGAAAACCAACGGGATTTAGAAAAATCGTTGGTAACAGAAGACCAGATGATTTTAGTACAAACACACCAGCACCTTAAGCAAATGGAAATTGAGTTAACAAAACAGTTGGGTACCGTAATTTTTAAGTAGTTACTTTTCGCTGTAAGTTTTCTTCTGAGCTACAAGCTTTTCCATTGTGGTTTCAAGCCTTCTGGCTTTTGTTTCTTCTCTTTTGGCACTGATGATCCATTCTACATATTCCCTTTTATGCGTAAAAGCAAGTGAATCAAAAAAAACTGCTGCGCTCTTATTTTTACTAAGTAGTTTTTGCAAATCTGCTGGCACTTCAATACTGCGTTTTGCATAATCAACCCCCGGGGCAGGATTTTCTGAAGAATAATTTTTAGTTTTTTTGACAGCTTCGGTCTCAAGCTTTTTAAACCTTACAGCACTCCATAAATTATCCACTGCAACCATACGTACCGATTCGTATCCATGAGCGGCAACAAAATCCCAACTATCGTCTCTGCATAAATCACTTACAATTTTTGACGAAACTTTTGGATATGCCACCCAAAATTTTGCCTCGGTATGTAATGCCGGAATCACCTCTTTTAAAATTTCCTGCAATTGGTTTTTGCTGAATGCAAATACCAACGCAAAATCAATCTTTTTACTCTTAAGTAATGGTGTTACATTTTTTGAAAAAGACAGTTTTATAAACTGTTTTTCAATGGCCAGTGGTAATCCCTGTAATAATAGATTTCTTTCATCCTTTAATTGTAACTTTTCCAGCAACGATTGTGAAGACATAAGCGAACAACAATTAATTTTTAATATTTATATAGCACAAAAAAATACTCTACAGTTGCCTGTAGAATGTACATAAAAGTTTTTTCCGGGAGGTTTTAATTGAACCAGCGGCTGCCGGTTCAGGCTGCAAATTTAAACAATATGTTTGGTACATAAAAGCATTCAAACAAAAAACTCCGCAATTGGCGGAGTTTTCAGCGTATTTTAACTTAAAAATTATTTTCCTACTGGCTTATAAAGGGTTAAAGCTTCTGGCATATAATCTTGTAATTTGGCTATCCTGTTTTCGTCTGAGGGGTGAGTAGCTAAAAACTCTGGTGGTTTTTGGTTGCCACCTGCTAACGACATTCTCTGCCAGAATGGTATCGCTTCCCTGGGGTTATAACCGGCCATGGCACAAAAATACAATCCAAACCTGTCTGCCTCATACTCTTGCTTGCGACCATTAGGCAGTAAAACTCCTATTTGTGCACCGGGGGCAAAAACATTATTGAAAAGACTGTTGTATTTAGGATTATTCGCCGTGGCGATATTACCTACAATTTCAAGCCCCTGTGCTAAAGCACCCTGGCTCATTCTTTCGTTTCCGTGGTGGGCAACTGCATGAGTAATTTCATGCCCCATAACCACAGCCAAAGCGGCTTCGTTTTGAGTAATGGGTAAAAGGCCGGTATAAACCACCACTTTGCCGCCGGGCATACACCAGGCATTTACTTCTTTATTATTAACAAGATTAAATTCCCACTTATAACCATCCAGTTCTTTTACAACTTCGGCATTACCTTTTTGTATGTAATATGCTCTAATTGCAGCTGCAATTCTTTTACCCACACGCTGCACCATTTCTGCGTCTTTATTAACAGTTTCGCTAAGCACAGCATTTTGAGATAAAAAACTCTTATACTCCGTTACAGCCATTTGCTCCAGGGCTTGTTCTCCAAAAAGTTTTAATTGTTTGCGGCCTGTAACTGCATTTTTAGTACATGCGGCAAGAACGGTTACTGTTAGTAGTAGATAGAATAACTTCTTCATTGTAGAGGGGTTTTAATTATAATAAACAATTGGCGTACCAATTTTAATCAACAAAAATTACAAAATATAATTTTTAGTTAAGACGCAATTTTGGAAGATAAGGTTTGCAGAGGAAATGTTAATTGTCAGCGGCGACGGGATTTTCTTTTATCCCTGTATTTAAGTATTGGCACCCTGCTTTCAACGCCCCTTAAAATACGGCCAATATTTTTTTGATGGGTAAAAATTACCAATGCTGCCACTATCAAGGCAAATATGCGGTATAATACTTCATTTTCATTCCATATCCATAATACGCAAATTGGTAAAAACAAGGCAGCTAATATAGAACTAAGAGAAACATAACGGGTTAAATACAACACTAATAAAAAAACACCTACACAGCTTATTGCAACAACAGGTTGCATTGCCAGCAACATGCCAAACAAAGTGGCAACCCCTTTTCCACCCTTAAAATTTGCATAGATAGGAAAAATATGGCCCAATACAGCAGCAAGCCCAAGGCCAATCATAAAATTGGTACGCCACAATTCATGCTCAGTATTAAAATAGTAAGGCATGAAATTATATAACGCTACGGCAATTGCGCCCTTTAAAATATCCAATATCATTACTACAGTACCATACTTACTGCCCAATACCCTGAAGGTATTAGTTGCTCCCATGTTTCCACTACCGTAATCACGGATGTCTACACCGAAGAATTTTTTACTGATAATCAATGCCGTTGGAATTGAACCTATCAGGTATGCAATAATGATAAGAAGTAATTCTTTCATCGATTCTTTGAGTTGAGTTGATAACGCAAAAATAACGAATTATTGAATGCCTTAACCTTAATTTAATATCAAAAAGACTGTTAGTTAATATTAAATAAAACGCACAAGTGATATTCTAATTAGTAACAAATGCACAAATCCAATCTTTTTGACTTGTAATATTATTTAATGTCACCCCGTTGGATGATAAAGAAGCTTTAATTTGAGCTTCATCAGTATTTAAGAACCCACTTAAGAGTATTAATCCACCGGTATTACTGGCTTTTTTTATTGCATTCATACTCGCCACAATAACATTCAGGTTAATATTAGCCAATATAACATCATATGCTTTACCCGATGCAATGGTTTCAGCCTGTTGTATTGTTATATTTTTTGAATGATTAAGTACCAGGTTTTCTTTTGCATTGTTTATACTCCACTCATCGTTATCAATTGCCAGGATTTCTTTTGCCCCCATTTTTTCAGCTAAAATTGCTAAAATGCCGGTGCCGGTACCAAAATCCAAAACGGTTTTACCAGTAAAATCAAGTTTACTCATTTGCTCCATCACCAGATAAGTGGTGGCATGATGCCCTGTACCAAAACTCATTTTTGGGGTAATAATAATTTCGTGCTGTACATTTTTTACCGGCTCATGAAAGCCGGCCCTTACTGCAGCAAAATCGTTAATGATCACGGGTTCAAAACTACTCTCCCATTGCGCATTCCAGTTTTGCTGCTCAATTACAGAACTGGTGTAGGAAAGATTTAGATTATTACCAATGGTATCTACTTCTTCTTTTATAAAATCGGTTTCTTTTATAAAGGCTTTTAATAAATTATCGCTTTCTTCAAATCCTTCAAATCCAATATTTGATAGCAATGCAACCAGTATTTCGTTTTGTTCCGCAGTTATATTTTGAAACTGAACTTGTATAAAGCTTTTGCTTTCCATTAATAATTTTGTTTTAATAAGACAAAAAAAATCCCGCCTTTTGGCGGGAACAAATTATTTATAAAATTAACCTTGTTGCTCACCCTGCTGAGGCCTTGGTTGCATTTCTGGTTTTGGGATTAATGCTTTGCGGCTTAATTTAAACTTGCCCGTTTTTTGATCTACATCCAGCAACTTCACTTTCACTTTATCTCCCTCTTTAAAAATGCCTTCCATACTTTCCAAACGCTTCCAGCTTATTTCGCTAATGTGCAATAAACCTTCTTTCTTAGGTAAGAATTCTACAAAAGCACCAAACTCTTTAATGCTTTTTACAGTGCCTTCGTAAGTATCTCCAACAACTGGTACAGCTACAAGCCCTTTGATCCAGCTTACTGCTTTATCCAAACTATCTTTAGAAGCCGAGAATACACTTACTTCGCCCTGGTTATTTACCTCTTCTATATTTACTGTTGCACCGGTTTCTCTTTGAATTTCCTGTATTACTTTACCACCGGGTCCGATTACTGCGCCAATGTATTCTTTATCGATAATGATCTTAACCATACGTGGTGCATGTGGTTTCACATCTTCTCTGTGTGCAGGCATGCAGGCATACATTGCATCTAAAATATGTAACCGTCCGTTACGGGCCTGGGCCAATGCCTGGCGCATAATATCCATACTTAAACCATCTACTTTAATATCCATCTGCACACCGCAAATGCCATCACGTGTACCGGTTACTTTAAAATCCATATCACCTAAATGATCTTCATCACCAAGAATATCAGATAAAACAGCAAACTTTTCGCCTTTGGTAATTAAACCCATTGCCACACCGCTTACATGTTTTTTAACTGGCACACCTGCATCCATTAATGCCAGCGAACCTGCACAAACCGTAGCCATACTTGATGAACCATTACTTTCTAAAATATCACTTACTACTCTTACAATGTAAGGATAGTCGTTGCCCGGCATCATCTTTTTTAAAGAACGCATAGCCAGGTTACCATGACCAACTTCCCTGCGGCCAACACCCCTCATCATCTTTACTTCGCCGGTACTAAAAGGTGGAAAATTATAATGCAAAAAGAATTTAGTGTAATCAGATTTGAAAGCGCTTTCTACCAATAATTCGTCTAAAGCACTACCAAAAGTAACAGTTGTAAGTGATTGGGTTTCACCTCTAGTAAACAAAGAAGATCCGTGTGGAGTTGGTAAAATATCTGTTTCCATATTTAACTGACGGATATCTTCTGTACCTCTTCCGTCCAATCGTTTCCTGTCGTTTAGGATCATATCCCTTACCACATTATATTGGAGCTCTCCAAAATAATGTCCAATCAGAGCTTTATCTTCTGAAGGCAATTCTTCGCCTAAAAATTCTTTTACTTCTTTTTTCAATGCATCAAACGCATCGCTTCTTTCATGCTTTGCACTTGCAGCAGATGAAATAGCATACATTTTATCTTTTGCAAAAGCAGTTATCTTTTCATACAATTCTTCGTTGCGGTAAGGTTTGGTGTATTCTCTTTTTACAGCACTACCCACTAAATCCCTTAAGTCTTCCTGCGCTTTAATCTGAATACGGATAGCATCATGCGCCAGTTCTAATGCTTTTACCAGGTCTTCTTCCTGGCATTCGTTAGCCTCACCTTCCACCATCATAATATTTTTGTTGGTAGCAGCAATGATGAATTCCAAATCGCTTTCAGCTAATTCAGCACGGGTTGGGTTTATAATGAACTGGCCATTTTTACGGGCAATACGTGTTTCTGAAATTATTTCCTGGATGGGAATATCTGAAACGGCTAATGCTGCCGATGCTGCCAAGCAAGCTAACGCATCAGGCATAACTTCAGCATCACTTGATACAAGGCTTATAAGTACCTGAACATCACATAAATAATCTTCCGGAAAAAGTGGACGTAAAGCCCGGTCTATTAATCTTGAGGTAAGAATTTCGTAGTCATTCAATCTTGCTTCTCTTTTAAAGAAAGAGCCCGGCACACGGCCAGCTGAAGAAAATTTCTCCTGGTAATCTACAGATAAAGGGAAGAAATTCTGCCCTTCTTTAGGCTCTTTGTTGGCAACAACAGTTGCTAACAAAATGCAATTCCCCTGGCGAACTGTAACGGCACCATCTGCCTGACGGGCCATTTTACCGGTTTCAATAGTAACCATACGGCCACCGCCAATATCGAATGTAACAGACTTTGGTTGTAGTAAAGACATAAATATACTTTATGATTTATGATAAACGATTTTGGGTTTTCCAAAATCGAAATCAGTTATGAGGAATGTTGCAACAAACAATAATTCCCAACTGTAAAATTTCAGTTGGGAATTATTCGAATATTACATAGTTGGAATAATTTTATTTACGCAAGCCTAATTTTTCAATTAAAGCCCTGTAACCGGTAAGATCGTGTTTACTCAGGTAGGTTAATAAACGTTTACGTTGACCAACCATTTTCATTAAACCTCTTTGAGAAGAGAAATCTTTTTTGTTACTCCTCAGGTGTTCTGAAATTGAATTGATACGCTCAGTTAATAAAGCGATTTGGCCCTCAATAGAACCGGTGTTAGTGGCTTTGCCACCAAAAGTTGTGAAAATTGTTGCTCTTTTTTCGATTGTTAAATACGGCATCTCTTGTTTTTTTAATAACGTCTTTGTTATAGTTTCTTTATAATTAGGCGCAAAAGTACATAAAAAAATGTGTTTTAAGAGGTGATTTGAGGATTTTTTTTGAATATTGCCAATATATGAACCCGAGTTTTGCAATAATTGGATGCGGAAGAATTGCGAAAAGGCATGCTGAACAGATAGTAAAGCATGGAGTTTTAGCTGCAGTTTGCGATATTATTCCTCAAAAAGCTGATGACATGGCCGCTTTGTACCAGGCCAGGCCATATTATTCGATTGAAGCATTATTAGCAAATGAGCCGGAATTGAATGTGGTAAGTATCTGTACGCCAAATGGTTTGCATGCTGCTAACGCCATACAAGCTTTGGAAGCTGGTATAAATGTATTGTGTGAAAAGCCTTTGTGCATAAATACTGAGGATGGAGATAAAATGATAGCCGCAGCTGCCGGTGCCAACAAAAAATTGTTTGTTGTAAAGCAAAACCGTTATAACCCGCCTGTTGCGTTTTTAAAAGATTTAATAAATAACGGCAAGCTGGGTAAAATTTACAGCTTTCAAATTAATTGCTATTGGAACCGTCCCGATGCATATTACATGGACTGGAAAGGTAAAAAAGATCTGGATGGGGGAACATTGTTTACTCAGTTTAGTCATTTTATTGACTTATTGTATTGGTTATTGGGTGATGTGGCAACTGTACAAACCAAGGCCAAAAATTTTGCACACGCCACAATTGAATTTGAAGATACCGGCATGGTGTTATTTGAAATGAAGAGCGGTGCTATTGGATCATTAAACTATACGGTAAACAGTTTCAATAAAAACATGGAAGGTTCTTTTACTGTTTTTGCAGAAAAAGGTACCATTAAAATAGGCGGGCAATACCTGAATGAACTGGAATATTTTAATGTAGCAGGAATAACCGCACCCGAATTACCCAAAGGAAACCCAGCCAATGGTTATGGATTTTACCAGGGCAGTATGAGCAACCATGATAAAGTTTATGAAAACCTGGTACTGGCATTACAAAACCCGGCACATGAGTTTGCAAGTGCGGCTGAAGGTTTAAAAACGGTAGAGATAATTGAGCGAATATATGCCCCCTCCGCCCCCTGAAGGGGGAACCGAAACCCTTAATTATAAATAGCTTTTACGAATAGTAACCTTAATGCCTGAAGATATAGAAATACCTCACGAAATAGCAGACTCTAAAGTTCCCCCTTCAGGGGGCCGTATTATTTTTACAGTTACCACCGATCTCACCTACGACCAGCGGATGATACGCATCTGCACATCTCTTGCCAACGCCGGTTATACTGTATTGCTGGTAGGCAGAAAAATGAAAGCCTCCCTCCCGCTTGCTGCACAACCATTCCTGCAAAAAAGAATCGATTGCCTTTTTGAAAAAGGAAAATTGTTTTACGCAGAATATAATATCCGCCTGTTTTTTTATTTACTGTTTAAAAAGATGGACTGTATTGGTGCTATTGATCTCGATACTATTTTACCCGGCTATTTTATTGCCAAAATAAAAAAAGTAACGAAGGTTTACGATGCACACGAATTGTTTTGCGAAATGAAAGAAATTGCGACAAGGCCTGCGATTTATAAAATCTGGAAAAAGATTGAACGGTATACCGTTCCAAAATTTGCTGCTGGCTATACGGTAAATCAGCCTATTGCTGATGAATTTAAAAAGATGTACAACGTTACCTACGAAGTAATAAGAAATATTGCCTTATTAAGAGATATCGATCCTGCTGTAAAAAAAGAAAAATTTATTTTATACCAGGGCGCAGTTAATGAAGGCAGAAGTTTTGAAACATTAATTCCGGCAATGAAAGCCGTTGATTGCCAACTCATCATTTGCGGCGATGGCAACTTTATGCAGCAGGCAAAACAGCTGGTTGCCGATAATAATTTACAAGACAAAGTGATTTTTAAAGGTAAAGTAAAGCCTGATGACTTAAGAGCCATTACCCAGCAGGCTTATATTGGTGTTACTTTATTTGATGATGCCGGGCTAAGCAATTACTATTCGTTAGCCAATCGTTTTTTCGACTACCTGCATGCCGGCATTCCGCAACTCTGTGTAAATTATCCGGTATATAAAGAAATTAACGACAAATACCATATTGCCGTTTTAGCAGACGATACAGGCGAAAAGAATTTAGCTGCATTACTGAACAATTTACTTAATAATGAGTTTGAGTATAATGAACTGCAGCAAAATTGTTTAAAAGCCAGGCTGGAATTAAACTGGCAGGAGGAAGAAAAAAAATTACTTCAGTTTTATAAAAATTTACTTGGATAAACATTTACATATAGTTGCGCTTGAAGTACCCTGGCCTGCAGACTACGGCGGTGTAGTGGACCTGTTTTATAAACTAAAAGCGCTGCACAAGCTGGGCATAAAAATCCATTTGCATTGCTTTAGTCAAAACAGAACACCACAGCAGGAATTAAATAAGTATTGCGAAACCGTACAATATTATCCCCGTAAAAAAAACAGCAGCAGTCTTTCATTCCGGCTTCCACTTATTGTTAAAAGCAGGAAGAGTGATGACCTGATTACAAATCTTAAAAAAGATAATTATCCTGTTTTACTCGAAGGTATTCATTGCACATATTATTTACATACCGGAGAATTGAACAACCGGAAAGTAATGGTACGGCTGCACAATACCGAGTTTGAATATTACAAGCAGCTGGCAAAAAATGAAACTTATCTTTTTAAAAAATTATACTTCTTAAATGAGAGCAGGTTATTATTTAACTACGAAAAAAGCATTGCCAACAAAGCCGGTTTTATTGCAGTAAGCGAACATGATGTAAAAGTGTACCGGCAATTATTCAATGCAAAAGATATTTATTATTTGCCTGTTTTTATTCCGCATACATTGGCTACAGGAAAAGAAGGCAAAGGCTGCTACTGTTTATACCATGGTAATTTATCCATCAGCGAAAATGAAACTGCGGTGGAATGGCTTTTACAAAATGTATTTAATGATATTGAAATTCCCTTTGTAATTGCCGGTAAAAACCCTTCTAAAAAATTACAGGAACTGGCACACCGGCATAAACACACCTGCATTGTTGCCAACCCCGGCGAAAAAGAAATGCAGGATATGATCTGTAAAGCGCAAATTCATGTATTGCCTTCTTTCAATAATACAGGTGTAAAATTAAAATTGTTAAACGCTTTATTTAACGGCAGGCATTGCCTGGTAAACCCGGCAGGCGCAGATGGCAGCGGATTGGAAAATGTTTGCCATATTGCTACAGATGCAGCTTCGTTTAAAAAAGCAATTACAACATTATACCAGCAGCCTTTTACCGAACATGAAAAAGAGCAGCGACAGGGGCTGCTCCAAACTATTTATAATAACGAAGAGAATGCAGAAAAATTAGTTGTAAGCTTACAGCTTTAAGCTCAAAGCTTTCTTACATTTCAATGGTTGCATTATCCATCACTTTTCCCCTTTCTGTTTTTAACATCCGTGCAGGAAATTTATTGATCACAATATAATCGTGGGTTGCCATTACAATTGTAGTGTTGTAATCTCTGCAGATATGAAACAGCAGTTGCATAATTTCATCGCTTGTTTCAGGGTCCAGGTTACCCGTAGGCTCATCGGCCAAAATTAATTTAGGCGAATTTAATAAAGCCCTTGCCACATCAACCCTTTGCTGCTCTCCGCCACTCAGTTCAAAAGGCATTTTAAAACCTTTTGTTCTTAAGCCCACTTTATCCAGTACATCAGCAATTTTTTCGTCCATTAATTTTTCATCCTTCCAGCCGGTGGCTTTTAATACAAACTTTAAATTCTCATTCACATTCCTATCGGTAAGCAATTGAAAATCCTGGAACACCACACCAAGGTTACGCCTTAAAAACGGCACCGTTTTCCATGTCAATTCTTTTAAGTTATGCCCTACCACCCAACCTTCGCCTTCAGTCAATTGCAGATCGCCATACATTGTTTTTAAAAGGCTGCTTTTGCCCGTACCGGTTTTACCCACCAAATACACAAACTCCCCTTTATCAATACTAATATTAACATCACTTAAAATAAGGTTGTTACTCTGAAAAATTTTTACATTCCTTAATTCTACAATTGATTGAGACATGTGTTATTGTTTAGTGCTTGTTGTTTTTGTTACCGGCTTTGCCAAAGCTTACAGGCAACTCTGGCAAATTTAGTTCTTACAAACGCTTTATTAAAAATTATTTTCTGTGCTAAATGTTAAAATCCGTTGCTAAACGCAAAACGGCCATTCAAAATGCAAGAGCTTCACGAGCACACTATTTCTTTATTCCCGGATATTTTCCGTAAATGGTTTACTGAATACTATTAAGAATTTCGGTTGCATCAGATAAACTATCTCTCCAATAATTGAAAAATACAACTTATAGGGTATTGCAAAAATTTAATCTAACGTATACTTTTACAACAAGCCAATCCTTTTTTTAAATTATAAATCAAAAATAAAACATTGTTTTAGTTGTGACTGGAATTTCCAATCCTACACAAAAACTTAGGTGTTTTTACTCCTTAATAATACTTGAATGTAATAACATAATATAAAGTTGCGATTCGCTTACAACAATAAAAATTTCCTAAATAAGGAGTAATCTGAAAATCCTTCATCAGAGTAAGACAGGTATGCCGAAAACTGACCAGAGTAGGCAATAAATAAATACTTTTTTATGGACCAGATTCTTTATTGGAACGACGTTGCTTTGGAAGCTAACCGTATTAGTTTTACTGACAAAGAAAAAAGTGAGCAAGGCGGACCAACATTAAGTTCACGTGCGTTAGGCATTATTCATCTTGCAATGCATGATGCATATGTTGGCACTTCAGGTACTGCCTCTTTTACAAGTTACCTTGGCGCACTGCCTGCAGCACCTCCAGGCTCTTCTATTGTCGCTGCAATTGCAGGAGCTGCACATACGGCTTTGATATCTCTATATCCAAAGCAAAAATCTTTTTTTGATAAAAAATTAAATTCCCTTACACACATACTTAGTGGCGAGGATAAAGGCCATCGTTATGGTTGTAAAATTGCGCTTTTAATTTTAGCAGAAAGAAATAATGACCCCAATAATTCTGATGCAGGTTATTTTCCGCATACAGGCAGAGGACTGCATAAACCCGACCCGGATAATGTACAGGGATTTTTAGCGCCAAACTATGGTGCCAAATCAAAACCTTTTGCTGTAACTGCAAGACATGATTTAGTAGCGCCTCCATTTAACAATTCCGATTATTTACGGGCAGTAAAGCAAGTAAGAGGTTTGGGTATAGCTCCTGAATTAATGGGTACTGTGCCAAACAGCTACACTAAAAGAAATGTAGACCAGACATTGATCGGAATTTTTTGGGGCTATGATGGCGCCAATAGCATTGGTACACCTCCAAGGTTATATAACCAAATAGTTAGGGAAGTTGCAATGGAAAAAAACAATAGCCTCGAACAAAATGTACGTCTTTTTGCTTTGGTAAATGCAGCAATGGCTGATGCAGGTATACTTGCCTGGGATCAGAAATACATCCATAATTTCTGGCGGCCAGTAGTAGGTATCAGAGAGCATGATAAATCCATGGGGTCAACTGGCGTAGCAACAAACAATATCAGTAATGATTGCGATACACAATGGCTGCCGTTAGGTGCTCCAAAATCAAATGTAGATAATAGCAAGAATTTTACTCCTGATTTTCCTGCCTATCCATCAGGCCATGCTACTTTTGGTGCTGCTGCTTTACATATTACCCGGCTATTTTACGGTGTACTGCCCGGCAACAGAAAAAAAGATGATTTATTTAAAAATTGCGATTTTGTTTCTGATGAGTTTAATGGTGTAACAAAAGATCATGTAGGTACCATAAGACCATGCCACACCCGAAATTACCCCAATGGACTTTGGCAAATGATTTTAGAAAACGGTTTAAGCAGGGTGTACTTAGGTGTTCACTGGTCTTTTGATGCATTTAAAACTAAAGTTACAGGCGAACCGGTTTTTGATGTTAAAGTTGGTGGTGTTGATTTAGGATTAAAAATTGCAGAAGATATTTTTGCTTCTGGCTTGCAAAAATCAACCGTTTTACCAAGAAGTTAAGCAATGCTTCTTTCTGTGTGATAAATAATAAAACTTTGAGAGGAGATGGCTTAATACCTTATCTCCTCTCCCTTCACCATTATCACCAATTCCTTCTTATCACTGGCCTCTACCCTTCCAATAACCTGCGCCGCAATTCCAAATCCGTTTGCTGCATCAATCATAAGCTGAGCATCTGCAGCAGCGCAATAAATTTCCAGTCGGCAGCCCATGTTAAACACTTCGTACATTTCTTTATTATTGCTGCCGCTGTTTTGCTGAATGATGTTGAATATCTCCGGAGCATCGAATAAATTATCCTTTATAATTCTAAAATTACCCGGCAGGTATTTCATACATTTTGTTTGTCCACCGCCGCTGCAATGTATAAGGCCATGTATCTTTTCAAAATGGTTAACTAAAAGCGGTTTCATAACCGGCGCAAATGTTCTTGTAGGGCTTAGTATAAGTTTGCCAATAGTTGTCGTGAGTGGTGAGTCGTGAGTGGTGAGTTGAACAGTATCTGTTAGCCGATGCTTTCCTATATAAACAACTTCTTCATCCAACCCGGTATTATAACTCTCCTTAAAATTTTCTGCATAAAATTTACTTAACACATCATGCCTGGCACTGGTAAGGCCGTTGCTGCCAATGCCGCTGTTGTATTCTGTTTCGTAAGTGGCTTGGCCATAACTGGCAAAACCAACAATTACATCTCCTGCTTTTATTTTATCGTTGCTGATGATCTTATCTTTTGGCCAGCGGCAGGTCATGGTGCCGTTAACCGCAGCAGTACGCACCACATCTCCTACATCTGCCGTTTCGCCACCCAGGTAATGAATGTTTACACCAACGGTTTTCAAAGTGTCAAATAATTCCTGGCTGCCGGTAATGATCTGTTCCAGTACTTCGCCGGTTATTAAATTTTTATTCCGGTCGATAGTGCTGTTAAAAACAATATTATCATAAATGCCCACGCATAACAGGTCGTCGAGGTTCATTACAATAGCATCCTGTGCAATACCTTTCCATATGGAAATATCAACCGTTTCTTTCCAATACAAATACGCTAAAATACTTTTGGTACCGGCACCATCGGCATGCATAATATTTACAAAAGCATCATCGCCACCTAAAAAATCGGGGTACACTTTACAAAACGCATGGGGAAATAAACCCTGGTCGAGGTTTTTAACTGCTGCATGAACTTCTTCTTTTTGGGCAGAAACACCTCTTTTGGAATATAAAGACATTAATGAGATATAAGTTATGAGTTATGAGTTATGAATCTTTACAAAATCCGTAGCTCTTTTTAATATCGGCAAATTTACAATTCAATATAGATTATCCATTATAAAATTATCAGTTAGATTTGCACCAATTTTACAATGAAAGTACATTACTCCACAGACCAACTGCCTGCATTTAAAAATGCGGTCATCACCATCGGCACTTTCGATGGGGTGCACAGCGGCCACCAGCAAATTATTAATACGCTTAAAGCTGCGGCAGCCGAAGCCGGCGGCGAATCTGTCATCATCACCTTTCACCCACACCCCCGCAAAGTGGTGTCGAGTGCCGTTACCGGCGTAAGGCTCATCAATACCTTAAAGGAAAGAATTGAATTGCTTGAAAAAACCGGCATCGATCATTTAGTGGTGGTACCTTTTACCGAATATTTTGCCAACCAGGGTGCCGAAGAATACATCAGCGATTTTTTGATCGACAAATTTCATCCGCATACCATCATTATCGGGTACGACCATCGCTTTGGCCGGGAACGCAGCGGCGATTATAAACTGATGGAAGCAAAAGCCCCGGTATATAATTACCGGCTGATGGAAATACCCGAGCATTTGCTGGATGCTGTAAAAGTAAGCAGCAGCAATATTCGCCAGGCCATTTTACACAGCCAGGTTGAGGAGGCCAACAAATTACTGGGCTACCCTTTCTTTTTTGAAGGCGAAGTGGTGCATGGCGATAAAATTGGCCGTACCATTGGCTATCCCACTGCCAACCTTAAAAGCACCGACGAAGAAAAAATAGTTTTAGGCAATGGCATTTATGCCGTGTATACCGAAGTAGATGGCACCCGCTACAAAGGCATGATGAGTATCGGCTTTCGCCCCACCGTAAATGGCAAAAAGCGTGTGGTGGAAGTAAACCTGTTTAATTTTGAAAAAGATATTTACGGTCAGCTTATCCGTGTTATTGTTATTAAACATTTACGCAGCGAAGTAAAGTTTAACGGGCTTGAAGAATTGAAACAGGCTCTGCATAAGGATAAGGAAAATAGCCTGGCGGTTTTGTAAAACTTCGTTTTACGTTTTGTTGTTTACGGACATTTGTTTTTCAATCTTACATCGTTGCCACGCTCGGTTCAACGGCATACCATTGGGAAACTTTTATGGCAGCGGAAATACTACCCGAAATTGTTTATTTTTGATAAAACTTTACTTTATGGCTCAGCCGCTAAAATACATGGTAGATGAAAAAGGGCAAAAAACTTCCGTATTAGTTCCTTTAACCACCTGGACAAAAATTAATGACGACTTTACAAAACTTCAAAATAAGCTTACCGTTCTGTTAGGCATTAAGTCAGCCTTTAACGAAGTAAAATCTGCTAAAAAATCAGGAAAAAAATTACAGACTCTAAAAGATTTCCTGCGTGAAAGTAACAGTTAGAATCACCAATAACTTTAAAGCAGAGGTAAAGCCTTTATTGAAGAAGTACAAATCTTTAACCAACGATCTGATAAAGCTGGAAAAAGAATTATTAGTGAATCCCAGGCTTGGAACTTCTTTAGGTAAAGATGCATATAAAATCCGTTTAAAAATTTCCAGCAAAAACAAAGGTAAAAGCGGCGGAGCTCGGGTTATTTCATTAGTCGATTCAACTTTAATTGGCATTACACAACAAACTTCACCTGAAGAAATAACCGTGCATTTACTTTCGATTTATGATAAATCGAATGTTGCAAATATCACTGATAAAGAGCTTAAGGATTTAATTAAAAGTTTTAATGAACAGTTACAATAAGTATTTCAGCTAACAAGTTTTTATTTTACAATTTTACATTACCCCCACCTTGGCGGGCTCTCTTGTACGGCATACCATTCGGGAACTTTTATTGCAGCGGAGATATTAGTGAATTGTCAAAAAGAAAGAGCCAGGATGGAACCTTAAAAACTTGCGTATATTTATGAGTTGGCTGCAATTTAAACTCACATAAAAATATAAAGGCTTGTCAAAACGTAGAGTAATAGCAACAATTGTTTTAATTACATTTTTAATCATTTTGGCAAAGGATATTTTAATAAATGAATTGAAATATATTAATCCATACACGCCTACAAATCGAATTATTAGTTGGTTTATAATTTTACCTTTGACTGTTATTGGTACATTACTTTCTGTATGGGCATTAACCCTTCTGCCAGCATCAACGAAATCTAAAATAAAATCACTTGACTTGTATTTGGTTCTACCTTTCCTTTTGTATATCAGCTATTTTGTATTGCAAATAGTTTTTGTATTGATAGCCCGCTGACTAATAAACTGCAGCTATCAAATGGTTTTCCGCAAATTTAAGAATTGCATTATGAAGAAAGTCTTTTTTATATCTACTCTTACTTGGATGCTTGCCTTATTATTTGGCTGTGCTTCAAAAAGTGTAGATTCTTATGTATTCGACAAGGAAGGAGATTTGAATAAAACTGAAATTCAACAGTTAGACAGTCTTTTTACATCGCATCAGCGCAAAACATCGAATGAGATTGTGCTTGTAACTACATCTCAATACGGAAGCGATACGTCAATAAAGCAGTTTGCAGTAAACTTTGGGAAAAGGAATGGCATTGGCTCAAAAGAAAAAAATAATGGCGTTGTAATTGCCTTCAGTGCAATCAATCACCAATTATTTATAGCAACTGGTACCGGAACCGAAAAAATACTCAAAGATGAGATTGTTAAGCAAATAATTGACAGTCTTATGATACCTGAATTCAAGCAGGATAAGATATTTCGGGGCTTATGGTTGGGAAGCAAAGCTGTGGTTGAGTTCTTAGAAAAAACAGGCAATGAAATAAAATGAACAAATGCCTAAGTCTGTGTCGCCGCCGCTGTTGGTATTCCACGCCAATCTCCGCTCCCTTCCTCGCCGTTGTTGTGTCTATTGACCAACAACGAATAGCCCTTAAATATTTTAACTAAAAAGCATTTGTTCTTTCTTCAAAAATACCTGCTTTGCGCCGGGCTCACTTGTACGGCATACCATTGGGGAGCTTTTATCTTAACATAAGTTGTTACTTAAAATAATACCGTAGACTTAAAGTATTCCGCCGCTGTTGGTATTCCACGCCAATCTTCGCTCCCTTCCTCGCCGTTGTTGTGTCTATTGACCAACAACGAATAGCCCTTAAATATTTTAACTAAAAAGCATTTCTTCTTTCTTCAAAATTTCTGCTTTGCAATACATCGTTGGTCAATAGACACAACGATAGCGGAGATTATAGCGAAGCCAAAAACAAAATGCCACCCTTTCAGGGTTTATCGCTTTTACGAAACTGGTTTGCTATAATACTATCAGTCCTTTGGACTTGGTAGTTTTATAACGGTAAAGGAATTAAAAGCCTGAAAGCCTGCCTACCGGACAGGCAGGGCTGGCATTACTATAGAAATGGCAGCAAGTTTAGAACGCTAACTCCAACGGAGTGACATTAGAAAATAAATATGTTCTACGCTTTGATAAAAGCTCAATAAAGTTATCCTGTACAAGAGTGCGACGCCACCGAAGTTGAACAAAGAAATGCAGTTGGGTTCAAAAATAAATAGATGTCTCCTGCGTCGACATGACAAGGAAGTGTTACGCAATCATCTTCACCACCATCTCCTTCATCAGCGATGCATCGGAGGTGCCGGTATCTCCCACACCCACGCCTTTTAAATTGTAGTGGTGCAGCAATAATAAAATGCGCTCTATACCATCGTAGCCATAATTGCGTATGGTTTCCAAAGCATTTTTTACAGCGGTGCTGTTAAAATAAAAATGTGGTTTAAGGGCAGCTTCGCTTTTATCGGCCATGCCAAACACCGTATATACTTTACTAAAGCTGGCATACAGTGCCGGCAATACCATTTGTATGGGTGCGGCCTTGGGGTTGCCTTCAAAATATTTAATGATGGTGATGGCTTTGGCCAGGTCTTTTTTGGCAATGGCGGCCTGCAGCTCAAAAACATTATACTCTTTGCTTATGCCGATGAATTTTTCAATATCATCTTCCGTAATTTCTTTGCGGCCTTTTAAATTGATGGAGAGTTTATCAATTTCGTTGGCCATACGGCTGAGGTCGTTGCCGATATGTTCTTCTAACAGTACCACGGCTTTGCTGCTGATAGAATAACTTTTGCCCGTCACCATTTCTTTTATCCACTCATTAACCTTAAAATCTTTTAATTTTTCGGATACAAATACCTCGGCATTTTGTTTTAAAAGCTTGCTTAGTTTAGTACGCTTGTCTAATGTTTTGGTTTTATACGCCACCACAAAAACGGTGGACGACAAAGGGTTTTCGATATAGCTCTCCAGCTTCTCAATCTCTTTCATTTGCTGGGCTTCTTTAAGCAATACCACCTGCCGCTCGGCAAACATGGGGTAACGCCTGCAGGCATTTACCACGGCGGTCCACTCCGCATCACGGCCATAAAACACGGTAAGGTTAAAGCCTGCTTCGGCTTCGTCTAAAATTTTATGCTCGGCATAATCCACCACCTGGTCAATATAATACTCCTCTTCCCCCTCAAGCCAGTAAAGGCTTTTAAACTTCTTCTTCCCCCATTCGCTGATAATTTTTTCGGCACTCATGGCGGCAAAGATAAAAATTTTTTACACCGGGCTGCGTTTAAAGTGAGTTGCTGTAAACTGGCATAGTTTTAGCCATTAGCAGCAGGGTAACAATTTTACCTTACTTATTCACATATTTACTCAACTGACGATTCTCATTATTTTTAACCAGACGAATGAATACATTTGTCCATAATTAAAACCTACCATGGCATACGAAAATTTCCCGGCCGGCGAAACAACACCGCAAGCCACACCCCCACCACAAAAAAACAACATGCGCAATTTATTAACCGGCGGTTTATTGCTGGCTTTATTAGGCACATGGGGTTATATCATTTATGATAAAAACCAAACCAAGGAAAAAGATATTGTGCAGGATACCCAGATTGCTAAAAGCAATACGGAGAAGGATGAATTAAGAAAAGAACTGGATGATGCCACCATGCGGTATGATATGATAAAGACCAGCAGTGCAAACATGAGCCACAGCAAAGACAGTATTGTAACACAACGTGACAAAGAGATTGCACAAAAAAGAGTAGAAATCAATAGAATATTATCGAACGCAAAAGCTACTAAAGAAGAACTGGCACAGGCAAAAACTTTAATTGCATCGTTAAACGATGATATTACCGGTTATAAAACACAGATTGAAACTTTACAGGGAGAAAAAATAGTTTTAATTCAGGAAAAAGAAACTGTTACAAAAGAAAGGGATGTGGCTAAAAAAGAAACCGAAGATGCTAAAGTGGTGATAAAAGAAAAAGAAGACATTATTGATGTAGGCTCTACTTTACATGCCAGCAATTTTGCAATATTTGGTATCAATGAAAGAAAAAGCGGTAAAGAAAAAAGTACTACTACTGCTAAAAGAGTGGATAAGTTGCGTATTTCTTTCGACCTTGATGAGAACCGTATTACACAATCCGGTACTAAAGCCATCTATATTTGCATCACCGATCCAAAAGGAAATCCTGTAACAGTTGAAGCACTAGGCTCGGGTACTTTTAAAACCAGGGACGGGCAGGATAAATTTTTTACTCAAATGGTTGAAGTAAATTATACACAGGGCCAAAAACAAACTATTAATGTAGACTGGAAGCAGAACAGCAATTTTGAAACCGGTGATTATAAAATTGAAGTATACAATAATGGTTTTAAAATTGGCGAAGGCGTAAGGAGCTTTAAGAAAGGCGGCTTATTCGGATAATTTTTCTAACCCTCTCGATACACTAAAGGCGGTGCCATATTATGGTATCGCTTTTTTATTTACAACAATGCCCTTACGGTAGCCCTGCCTACGTGTACGGTTTTTGCTTCGCCGGGTTTGCGTCCTTCATATTGCACACTCACTTCAAAATTGCCGGCAAGGCGTTTGGTGTACTCTACATTCCACAAATAGTTTTTACCGGGCAATAAGCCATCCAGCAATATATAACCAACGGTGGTATTGGCTGCACCGGGGTATGCTTTAAAATTTAACTGGTTAAAACTTACTTTGGCATTAATGGTGCTGCTGTTAAGAATATTATACCGCAAGGTGGCCGACACCTCATGCGCCACTACTTTTTCCATTGAATCGATCACATTTTTTTTGTTGCTTAAATTATACGCTACACTTAACCTGAAGTTGGATTTATAAATATAAGACAGGGTTGGCTCTACGCTTTGTTGCTGTACCTGGTAATTGCGGTTATTAAATTTTGTACCCGTAGTATTCAGTTCGTTTTTAGAATCCCGTACATTAATGAGCGTAGTAAAATTCTTATTCAGGTTCCAGCGTATTTTTCCAACTATATTACGCAGCTTACGGCTTTCGAAACCATAAGACAATAAGGTTTTTCCGTTGGAAAGAAAATGGGTAACATCAAAACCCCATTTAACATTGCTACGGTTAAAAAAATACGTGTTGGTTAAAACAGAGTTTAAAGCAATAAGTGTGGTATCAACCAGTTTCCTGGTAAAGGGGTTAAACTGAAACTTACCGGTAGAAATATCTTTTTTACTGATCTGCAAACCCGAACTGGTATTGGAACGGTAGAGCAATTTTTTTAAGCCTCTAACATTTTTTGCTGTTATTACTGCCCTGGGATTAAGATCGAAACTGTAATTGAACTGCACATAATTTGCTTTTACATACTGGTTGCTTGGCGTAAACAGTTTTACATATTTCCGCTGGTCCTGGAAAATGGCGATTTCGAATTCATTCAATTCCTTTATACCGTTACTGTTGTAATCTATCCAGGTATATTCGCCCTGCCCCGCAGGTACTTCAAAAAAAGTAAACTCTCTTTTTTGCTCCTGCCCTGCGCCCAGTTCATATAAAACATTACCGGTTAACAAACCTTTCCACTCCCTCATGCTGTATTCGGCACGGCCCAGTAAACTTTCATCGGCACGCTGCCTGCTGATGGCTGCATTGGCAATATGCAGTTTACGATAGGTTATATTTAACCTGAGCTGCCGGTCTTCATTTTTTCTTATCTCGGTAAAAAAATTGTAGTTGTCACTCCGGTCTGCCTGTTGCAGGTTTTTAAATACCGGCAGCAAATCATTTCGTGTAAAATACGATACGCCCCAGTTATTTAATTTAGCAGGATCGGATTTTACATACAGTTGCCAGATGTTGAATGCAAAACTTAATGGCGATAAAGTGTCGGTTATTTTGTTACGTAGTTTATTATGCTCACTGCTGTAGTTTACACCAAACTGCATTTTATCAAGCTTTGTAAATACTTTATTGATATCAATGGTTGGCCGTAAATAAAAGCCTTGTTCAATTGGATTAGATGAATTGGTGAGGCTGATCCTGTTGGTGAACTTCCAGCCTTTTACTGTGCTCAAATTATCCAGCTGCTGGCGTAACCCGCTGTAATTGTCGCTGCGCCGGTAATTAATAATTTCATACGCATAAAAATTGCCTTTGTTATTCGTAATCTTTACAGCACCGGTGGTAAGGTGTTCATCTGCACGGCTGCTTTCGTAAGGTAAGCTCCAGTCACGCAGGTACTCCACATTACGCAAGCGTTCCAAAGGCCTGAAGCGGCTTTGTACAAACTCGTACCCCAGCTTTGTTTGCAGCAACATAGGTTTAGCTAACAGCTTTATTTTTTTATCGCTGTTTTCAAATTGTATTTTTGCTGCCACACCTTTATCATTGGCTTTGTCTTTACCTGAAAAGAGGTTGATATCAAAATTGCTTACTGCAACCTCTGCTTTTATTTTGCTTTTATCGGTAATTAAATATTCGCCGCCTACTGTAATTATCTGTTGTTTTTTGGGGGCTATCAATAAAATCACCGGTGCCCATTCGCCTTTTTTATTATTGCCGGCATCCGGCGCCACCCAGCCATAAACTTTTCCGTTGGCAGCATTTTGCAAGGGCATATAATTTCCTTTACCCGGCCCTAAGTAAGTAAAAGAAAGACTATACAATACATCGTTGGGATTATTGGAGAAAACAAAAATGGAGTCATGCATAGTGGTATTGTACAGGGTATCAATTTTTTTATACAATATTTTATCTACGCTAAAAGTATCCCGTACTGCATTTTGATAAAATGCCGTATCCACACCATCGCCAACATTGGCTAAAAATTGTTTTTGTTTTGCATCCAGCACCTGGTTGATAGAAGAATTTTTTGCATCGGAATTGGAGAAAGCCCCAAGAGTGAGTATAAATTTATTTTTAAAATTCAATTCGTCGCTGGCATATACCTGTGCGTTTAAAAAATTCCTGTCGGCATATTCAAATTCAATCTGTATCCTTTTATCTTTTGAAATTAAATGCTTTTGTGTAAAGGTAATTTCGGCGGTGTTGTAGTTAATTATATAATCCTGGTCTTCGCCACGCTGCAGTATTTGCCCGTCGATAAAAACACGTTCTGTACCTGCAAGTATCACAAAATAAACTTCCATGTTGGCACCCTGCAAACGGTAAGGCCCCTGGTTTCCTTCTGTTGGTGTAAGAATATTTCTTGTAAATTTTCCTTTGGCAACTGCACCGCTTACCAATAATGAATTAGTTAAATTTTTATTGATCTTATTCTCGGTACTGAAAGCAACGCCCTGCAAACGTTTATAAAAATTAAGAAAGTAATTTTTGTTTTGCCGCAGATCAATATCGCCAAAGCTTACCTGCCACCCTTTTTTCTTTACCTGTAAAAAAATACGGTCAAAATCACGAAGATCCTGCGTATTGCCTTCGGGTTGTATGGGAATATTATTATCCGTTATTGCTGCTGTTAATTCCAGGCTGTCGCCGATAAAGCCACTCAACTGCAGGTTAAGGCTGCTGCTTACTACAGCATCCTGACTGTTACCAAAAGACAGGCCACGTCCAAAGCTACCCTCTGATTTTACGTTACCAAAATCAAACATCGGGTTAGTTTGGTTATTGCCTAATTTAAACGTTACTGGTTTGCTGGCAAGAAAATGATACTTGATACTATCGTAATTAAAACGTTTTACAACAGCATTTAATTTAAACGGAAATACCCGGTAGGTAACCCAAATATTTTCTACAGCGGGCTTGCTTATCCAGGTAAGTGTACCGTTTACTTCATCTACTTTATAAGTTGCCGGTAAAACATTATTTATACTTACAGAATTGGGAACAATACTTAAGGTATCAAGCTTTATCACATCGCCTTTTACGGGTATAAATTTTTTACGCAGATTAGAAAGTGATGCAGGCTTTTGTGCAAACACCGTCTGCACAAAAAATATCAATATCAAAAACAGGTATTTCCCGGGGTGCTTCAACAGTTTTTAGATTAGTAATGCCTAAAATTACCAATTATTGTGTAAGACTGGCAAAATCATCTTTTTGCTGCTCAGCAAGCACTGTAAAGTATTGTTCCCAATGCGTTGCTACTATTCCGATTTATTCTGCATTTTCATTAATACAGCATATGCATTTTTTGTTACCAGGTTGGTTTGAGCAAAATTGGGTAAGCCTGTTATGATCTCTGTTATACCATTGGCAGTATTGCCCGTTTTTATTGCGGTCATTTCAAACTGCGTGGTAGTTTTTTGAATGAATACATACTGCTTATCACCAAATCGTACTACTGCATCCTCGGGCACAGTTATAGCAGCAGCGTTGGTTAGCTCAACATCTGCATTTAAAAACATGCCTGGCAATAATTCGTGTGCCGCTTTTTCAAAATGGCAATGTACCAAAGCACTTCTGTTGGCATCTAAATTTTTACTCACCAAAATAACTTCAGCTTCAAATATTTTGTTGGGATCGTTGGCTAAATGTGCCTTTATCTTTTGGCCTACCTGGATAAAAGGAAGATCTTTTTCAAAAACTTTTAAAGCCAGGTGCAGATCAGTTGGGTTAACTAATTCAAATAAAATATCAGCCGGGTTTACGTACTTACCAATATTTACATTTACCGCAGACACATAACCGTTAATTGGCGAATGAATGCTTATAGAGCGACTGATCTTATTTTCGGTAAGTGTGGCCGGGTTTAAGCCCACCATCAGTAATTTTTCTTTTAAGCTGCTTAATATCACTTTCTCCATTTGATATTCACTTGCTACCTGCTCAAATATTTTATCGCTGCTGGTTTTAGTTTCATTCAAAGTTTTCTGCCGTTCAAATTCTTTTTGCAGAAAATATACTTTTGATTTAGCTACTAAATAATCCTGCTGCATTTGAATTAAAGCCTGGTCTTCCATTACAGCGATAGATTGTCCTTTACTAACTTTCATACCGGGTAATAAATGGGTTGATTTTAAATACCCACCTAATGGAAAACTTACGGATACCATATTTTGCGGCGGCACATCAACAATACCATTAACTTTTAAAATTGAACTCATACTGCCAAGTTGCGGCTTGCCTGTTTGTATCCCTGCATTTTTAATTTGAGCATCGGTAAGTGTTACGATACTTTCATTTATCGCCTCTGTTTTATTTTCAGTTGCCTTTTTATCATTACTACTGCAGGAGAGTAATGTAGAAAAAATAAAAGCAGTAATTATATATTTATATTTCATTGAGATAATATTTTTAATTGTTTGCAAACGCATTTAATTCGATAATGGTGTTATTCCATTCGTTAATGGCAGTTATGTATTCTGCCCTTATATTAATAGCCTGGTTGGTAAGCATGATCCATTCTAAATAATTAATGGCGCCGTTGGCAAATTGAAGATTGGCATTATCGGTAATAGTTTTTGCCTGTACCAACGCAGCCTTTTCAAAATACGCCAACTGGCTCTCCTGCTTTTCTTTTTTAAGTAACAGCTGCTGTATGGTTGATTCATATTGTTTCAACACATCTTCATATTCTGTTTTAGCAACTGTATAGTTAATTTTACCGGCAGCCATACGGGCCTTATTGGCTTTATTAAAAAGAGGAATATTTAAACCCAGCGATGCTGCAGAAAACCGGTTAGCTCCCGTAAAGCTTTTATCAACTCCATTTACATTTTGAATACCTGAGATAGATTGGTTAGTATAACCAACACTAAATTGCGGTAAATTTTTTGTTTTGATAGCCTCAATTTCTTTTAACGGAATACTTTGTTGCTGTGCCTTTAATTTTACAGCAGGATAATTGGTAGCATCTGGCTTTGGAGCTAAATCAATTTTTACTTTGTCATCTGTGGGAATAAAAGTGACTGTTGAATTAAGCAACCTGCTGAATTGTACCTGTACAATTTTATAATCGGTATCTAATTGACTTAACTGACTTTGTACCTGCATCAGTTGTGTTTCTGCGGTTGTCTTTTCTAAAATATTGGCATCCCCCGCTTTAAAACGCTGGTTTTGTTTTTGTGAAAAATTTTGGTACAAGCTATCTGCCTGCAGCAACAACTCTT
This sequence comes from Ferruginibacter sp., assembly GCA_017983695.1. GTDB lineage: Bacteria > Bacteroidota > Bacteroidia > Chitinophagales > Chitinophagaceae > Ferruginibacter. The sequence continues at coordinate 24,039 of JAGOAX010000004.1, read as the reverse complement.
TTCTTTTTTGCAATACCAGCATTTGGTAGTACAAAAAAGTTACCTGCTTTTTTAATTCAGCTTTTACTACGTTTTCATTTAGTGCAAAAGATGCTGTATGCGCCTGCAGTAATTCCTTTTGGCGTTTATAGACTACAGGAAAAGCAACAGCCTGTGACAGTCCAAACTTAGTGTCGTTAGACACACTGTTGATCTTACCATACTCTACCGAAATATTGGTTAGCGGAATTTCTGTTGCCGAAGCTTCTAAAGCTTTTGCTGCATTGGTTTTCAATTTAGCAGCCATGGCTGCAGGATTTTGATTTAAAGCGGAATCAATAGCTGCTTTTAAACTTATGGTGGTTTGTGCCTGCACTGTTGCAACACCAACACTTAAACTTATCAGCAACAAAATTGTTTTCATCGTATTATTATTTTTAGGTTTTCTTTTTTTGAACTTCGGTAGACGCATTTTTGTTTTTAGCTTCTTATTGGTATCGTCATGTTCAAACCATAAATACAAAACAGGCAATACTAAAAGTGTAAGCAGTGTTGCAGTAATCAACCCTCCAATAACTACAGTTGCCAATGGCCGCTGCACTTCTGCACCGGCACCAGTACTTAAAGCCATAGGCATAAAACCTAAAGAGGCCACTGCCGCTGTCATTAATACAGGTCGTAAACGTATCCTTGTACCTTTCATTATTCTTTCTCTTATGTTAAGTACTCCAGCCTCTTTCAACTGATTAAATTCTGTAATTAACACAATGCCATTTAATACGGCCACACCAAACAATGCAATAAAACCAATACCTGCAGAAATACTAAATGGCATGCCCCTGCTCCACAATGCAAACACACCGCCAATGGCAGATAAAGGGATGGCAGAAAAAATCAGTAAACCATGCTTCATTGAGTTAAAAGCAAAGTATAACATTACAAATATCAGCAGCAACGATACCGGTACGGCAATACTTAGCCGGTTTTTTGCTGCAATTAAATTTTCAAATTGTCCGCCGTAAGTGATATAATAAGCAGCAGGTAATTTTATCTGTGTATTTATTTTATCCTGCAATTCTTTTACTACCGTTTGTACATCCTTACCTCTTACATTAAAGCCCATGGTAATACGGCGTTGGGCATTTTCTCTTTGTATTTGATTGGGGCCTACTTTTATTTGCACCTCTGCTACTTGTTGTAATGGTATTTGTTCGCCGCTTGCAGTGGCTATTAAAAGATTTTGCACATCGGCAATATCCTGCCTGCTGTTGTTGTTTAATCTTACCACTAAATCAAATCGTCTTTCGTTTTCAAAAACCTGGCCGCTTACTGCGCCGGCAAAAGAAGATTGTATGGTATTATTTACTTCGCCAACAGATAAACCAAATTGTGCCAGTGCCGCTCTGTTATAATTGATCACAATCTGCGGCAGGCCAGTTACTGCCTCTACATAAATATCTTTTGCTCCATCAACGGTGTTGGCGATTGCACCTAATTTTTCGGCATACAAAGCCAGTGTATCAATATCTTCTCCAAATATTTTACACACCACATCTTGTCTTCCTCCGGTCATCAGTTCGTTAAAGCGCATTTGTACAGGGTATTGAAAGCCGGCAGTTATGCCCGGCACATCTTCTAATGCTTTACTCATCTTTTCTGCCAGCTCATCAAATGTTTTTGCCGATGTCCATTCGGCTTTGGGTTTTAATATCACCATCATATCCGATGCTTCAATAGGCATGGGATCGGTGGGGATTTCGCCACTACCAATTTTAGTCACTACCTTTTCCACTTCCGGAAAATTTTGCAATAAAATATGTGATGCCTGCTGCGTTGATTTTATTGTGGTGGATAGAGAACTTCCTGTTAACACTCTTGTATCCACAGCAAAATCCCCTTCTTCAAGTTTTGGAATAAACTCTCCACCCATGGATAGTAAAACTATCACTGCGCCAACAAACATCAGTACAGATGCTGCAACGATACTTTTAGGTATGATCAAAACTTTTTCTAAAGTAATTCTATATATCTTTTCCAGCCAGCCCATCATTTTATCAGCAAGATTTTTCTTGACGGCTATCTTTTTACTCAGCACCAATGCACTCATCATGGGTATATAAGTTAAAGAAAGAATGAAGGCACCCATTATTGCAAATGCCACGGTTTGTGCCATAGGTTTAAACATTTTTCCTTCTATACCTTGTAACGAAAGAATGGGCAGGTACACAATTAAAATAATGATCTGTCCAAACACCGCAGCATTCATCATTTTGCCTGCAGAGTGATTTACCTCTTCGTTCATTTGTTGCTGGTCAATTTTTGTTAACCCGGCAAAATGTTTGTTGTGGTGCAGCCGGTGCATTACTGCTTCTACAATAATTACAGCACCATCTATTATCAATCCAAAATCTAAAGCACCCAAACTCATCAGGTTGCCACTCACTCCAAAAAGATTCATCATAATAATAGCAAACAACATAGCCAGCGGAATAACCGATGCCACCAGTAAACCTGCACGAAGATTGCCTAAAAAGATCACCAGTATCAGCACTACAATCAGCGCCCCTTCAATTAAATTTTTCTCTACCGTACTTATTGCATTGTTCACCATTTTTGTACGATCTAAAAATGGTTCAATAACTACTCCCTCCGGCAACTGCTTTTCTATTTGTGCAATTTTTTCTTTTACATCCTTTATTACTTTTGATGAGTTTGCTCCCTTCAGCATCATCACTACTGCACCTGCTACTTCGCCCTGGTCGTTATAACACACGGCTCCATATCTTATGGCGGTACCTAAATTCACATCGGCTACATCTCTTATAGAAACCGGTGTACCATCTGCTAAAATTTTTACAGGAATATTATTGATATCATCTGTAGTTTTTACAAGCCCTTCACTGCGGATAAATAAAACGGTAGGGCCTTTTTCTATATAAGCACCGCCGGTGTTCTGGTTATTTTTTTCCAGTGCCGAAAAAATATCAGTGATGGTGAGATTGTAAGATTTTAGTTTATCGTAGTTAACGCCAATTTCGTACTGCTTCATTTTACCACCAAAACTGCTTACATCTGCCACACCTTTTGTAGTAAGTAATTGGCGACGGATGATCCAGTCCTGTATGGTTCGCAATTCCATGGCATCATACTTGTCCTCATAACCCGGTTTAGCTTTTACCACATATTGAAAAATTTCTCCCAATCCTGTTGTAACCGGCCCCAATGTTGGAGCACCCAGCGATGGGGGTATCTGATCCTGTATCTGTAATAGTCTTTCACTCACCTGCTGCCGTGCCCAATACACATCGGTTTTATCATCAAAAACAATAGTTACCAATGATAATCCAAAGCGGGAAAAAGACCGTTGTTCTATAATACCGGGAATATTAATGGTGGATTGTTCAATAGGAAATGTGATAAGCCTTTCAATATCTGCCGCACCAAGAGAAGGCGAAGCCGTAATTACCAAAACCTGGTTATTGGTAATATCCGGAACGGCATCGATAGGCAGTTTACTGGCACTGTACACTCCATATAAAATGAGCGCCAGCACCATTATACCCACAATTAATTTATTGCGGATAGAAAATGCAATTATTTTATTAAGCATGAGCTTTCTGTCTTAATCGTTTTTTGATTATGTAATTTAATTAAATCAAAGCTATCGCATCAACATAATTAACATACAATTGTTAACCACACTTTACTTTTACTGATGCGATATGATTAAGATACTTTGGGAGGCTGCCAGATATCGGCTGAATGGCTGGACGGGATAATATTGTTTTTTAAAGCGGAATATGTAATGTTTGTAAAAACAACCGGTTCGGTTTCATTGGTGACTTGTGCAGGAATTATGGCTATGGTTACAGCGTAGGCACAATCCGCTGTTTTAAAAGGCAATTGCATATCTTTCTCATAATCCTTGTCTTTAGGGTTGCCACTAAAATAATGCAGTATAATAAAATCCACAACGGAAATATCTTTTTTCTCCTGCTTATGCTCTGCAAAATGCTGAAACAACAGCTGCAAATTAAACAACTGGTGTAACTCTGTTTGTGCAAACAGTGTTACCGACAGCAGCAATATGGCCGAAAAACGTTTCATTAAGTGCAAAGGTATAGTATATATGTGTAGTTTACCAAAATCAGGCTGCAGGCCCGGCGGCTAAAATATCAGTTTCGGAAGCCTGAAATACAGGTTTAACCATAATCATTTTTTATCCGTATTTTTTTTACGAATTTCATAACAATGGCGTTTGCTGAAGTTCTTTATTTTTCCTGGTTGCTATTTGCTGTAATGCCATATTACGAAACCTTATAAAATTTTATTACTTTCACTTCATGACTTTTAGGAAATTAGTTTTATTTTTTACGGCATTTATTTATATAGCGCTCAGTAATCCGCTTTTTGCGCAACCTGCTGCCAGCGCTGTATATATAGTGAAAAAAAACCTGATCTCTTTTCATTCCAATACAAAATCAGAACTCATTAAAGCTTCTTCCGATAAGCTTAAAGGCATTATTGATGCTACTAAAAGAACTTTTGCTTTTTCGGTTGATGTGAAAACTTTTGATGGTTTTAACAGCCCTTTGCAAAAAGAGCATTTTAATGAGAATTACCTGGAAAGTGACAAATTTCCTACAGCAAGTTTTAGCGGCCATATAATTGAAGAGGATGATTTTACTAAAGATGGCATTTATAATATCAGGGCAAAAGGAAAATTTATAATTCATGGTGTAGAGCAGGAAAGAATTTTGCAGGGAGATATTATAGTAAAAAACGGAACCATCAGCTTATCCTGTATTTTCACAGTCCTGCTTTCGGAACATAATATTAAGATACCAAGAATAGTACATGAAAAACTGGCTTCGGAAATTAAAGTAATAGTAAATGCAGAATTTGTAAAAAAATGAACCTGCTGAAATTTTTTATCCTGTGTATTTTTTTACCAGCTTATATTAACCAGGCTGTTGCTCAATATCCTTTTTCCAGAAAAATTGATATTGAAGAAGAGAATCTTACTTTAAAAGCAACCGTTTTATTGAAAGACCACTCCGGCTTTCTCTGGATTGGCACATCGGAAGGCATTTTTAAATACAATTCAGCTATCCCGGAAAAAATCCCCGATGACAGATACAATAAATTTTTTATTACCGCACTGTTTGAAGATGCATCAGGAATAATTTGGGCTGGTTGTAAAAGCGGAGAAATACTCACACTTAAAAACAACCAGGTATCTCTTTACAAACCGGAGGAAGGGTTGCCAAAAGTTAGTATTACGGCTATTTACCAGGATGCAAAAAAAAGGATTTGGTTTGCTACCGCCGGCGAAGGTATTTATTGTAAAGACGGTACGCACCTTTATAACATCAATAGTAACGACGGGCTTAGTGATGACAATATAAATTGTTTGTACAGCCCCGATGGCAAACAGATAATTGCAGGAACTGACAGGGGCTTATCATTTATAACATTTGAATCCAGGAAAAAGAATATCAGCTTTTTTTCCTCAAAAAACGGGCTGCCGGATAATATTGTATGCTGTGTAATTGCGTCGCAACATAAAGATAAAGTATGGGTTGGCATGCAATCAAAAGGGTTTTTACTTTTTAATTTCGCAGAAAAAAAAATTACCGATTCGGTTAATAAAAACAAATGGCAATACGGGCAGATAAATAAAATGGCGGATTTAAAGGATGAGCTCTTTATTGCCACTGAACAAAATGGTGTTATTGGGTATAATAAAATTAATGGCAGTTTTACAACCAGAATATTAAAGGATTCTGTTTTTCCCAAACGCATTGCAGCTATGCAAACTGATAATGAAGGAAACATCTGGCTAGCAACTGAAAACAAGCTGGTAAGTTTTACAGGAGATTACTTAAGGTACTGGTATGGCAGTAACAAAATACCGTTTATTAAAGTGCATACCCTGCTTGCAGATGATGAGGACAGGCTATGGTTTACACCAGACCTGAGACTGTTTGAAACCGGGCAGAAAGATTTACACAAAGAAAACGTTTACAAATGTTTTGATATTACCCCACCTAAAGACCATATTGACATTACCGGACTTTATAAAGATAAATATGGTTACTTATGGATTGGCACCATGGGTGAAGGACTATTCAGAATGAATCCTCAAACCGGTAAGTGGAGACGTATAGCCGAGAACCAGATTGCTTTTTTTGGTAACATACTCAGTATTGCAGGTAAAGATAACCAGGTATGGATATCTACTTTAAATGGCGTGGCAAGATTTGATCTTACAGATAATAATTACGACCTGTACGAAAAAATACAATTTAAAAATTACAGCAAGAAAGACGGGCTGGGCAGCGATTATATCTATCATATACTGATTGATTCAAAAAACAGGGTTTGGTTTGCAACAGATGGTGCAGGTGTGGCAGTTTACGAAAACGGGATATTCCAGAATTTTTATACCAATAAATTATTCCCATCAAAAGTAACTTACTCTCTTGCTGAAGATAAAAATAAACATATCTGGATAAGCACTTATAACGACGGGCTGTTTGAATACGATGAAAAAAAATTCATTCAATACAATATTAAAAACGGTTTAACCGATCTTGCCATAACCTCAATTACTGTTGATGACTACAACAATATTGTAGCTGTAAACAAAAAAGGGATCGATGTATTTAATCCACGGAAAAACATAGCACAACATTACGGAGCCGAGTCGGGTTTTAATGAACAACAACCAAATTTAAACTCAATAACTAAAGATGTTGCAGGCAATATATGGATAGGTACAGATAATGGTATTGTCCGTTTAAGTACTTTACCTTCTTTTTCGGCTTATTTTCCCGTGGCAGTTATTGAAAGTGTACTGCTGTTTAATACGCCTGCCGATACTGCCGTTACACATCGCTTCACATATGACCAGAATAATTTTACTTTTAAATTTGCGGCTGCATATTATAAAGCCCCGGAAAAAATAAAATTTCAATACTGGCTCGAGGGATACAGTAAAAACTGGGAAGCCACCAGCGATAATTCAATAAATTTCCCCCGGCTGGAACCTGCTAAATATAAAATAAAGGTGAGAGCTTCTGCCAATGATAACTTTGAAGCAGCTGCAATTGCTTCTTACACTTTTACAATAACCAAACCTTTCTGGTTAACATGGTGGTTCAGGATATCGGTATTACTATTTGCAGCAGGTTTAATTTATTGGGTTTTTAAACAAAGAATTAAAGCTATACAAAAAAGAGAATTTGCAGAAAGAGAAAAATTTCAGTTACAATATGATGCACTGAAGAACCAGGTTAATCCCCACTTTCTTTTCAACAGCTTTAACGCACTTATGAATATTGTTGAAGACAGCCCGAAGGAAGCAGCTGTACTCATCAAACATTTATCGCAGTTTTACCGTAAGATGACTGCTTACAGTCAAAAAGAATTAATCTCACTGGAGGAAGAACTTGAACTGTTGAATTCGTATTTGTATATCCAGGAAAAAAGATATGGTAATGCTTTGCAGATCTTTATAAATATTGAGCCCTGGTTTAAAAAATCAACTTTTATACCGCCGTTGGTATTACAATTACTGGCAGAAAATGCCGTTAAACACAATACCATAAGCAAAGACAAACCATTACTGATTTCTATATATATAGAAGATGATTACATTATAATGAGAAATAACATTAACAATAAACTTGAAAAAGAAGAAAGCGAAGGTGTTGGTTTGGAAAACATAAAAAACAGGTATAAGCTTTTAACCAATAAAGAAATTGATAAAGAAGAAATGGAAAATGAATTTATCATCAGACTGCCGTTAATTTATTCCAGTTAAATATGCAAATACTAATTTTAGAAGATGAGGAACAAGCTTTAAGCAGGCTTAAAAAACTTATTACAGAGGTTGTACCAGATGCTTTAATCTGCGGTACTGCAGCCAGTGTTGAAGAAACAATTAACTGGTTTGAGCATAATGCTATGCCCGACCTGATCTTTATGGATATTCAGCTGGCAGATGGCATCAGTTTTCAGTTATTTAATAAAGTTAAAATTACCTGCCCTGTAATATTTACCACAGCATATGAAAGTTATGCGTTGCAGGCTTTTAAAGTAAACAGTGTTGATTATCTGCTTAAACCTATTGATGAAGCTGATGTTAAAAGAGCAATAGATAAATTAAAAATGCTGCAAAGTTCCAGATCGTTTGTTGCTGATTATGCCGAAATATTAAAAACGATACAACCACAACCAAAAAAATACCGTGACCGTTTTATCATTAAAATCGGTGATACCATCAAATCATTAATTATTGCAGATATTGCTTATTTCTATACCGAATATAAATCCAACTTTGTTTGTACCAACGAGGGCAAACGTTTCCCCATTGATTATAACCTGGACCAGATAGAGCAAATGGTAAACCCTAAAAATTTCTTCCGCATCAACAGGCAGTTTATAATTGGTCATCATGCCATTGAAGAAATGAAAGCACACACCCGTTCAAGAGTAATTGTAAAACTTTGTCCTCCCTCTAAATTAGATACTGTTGTAGCCATTGACAGGGCCCAGGATTTTCGTAACTGGCTTTCTGAATAAGTATTTTTCCCATCGTAAAATTTCCGTTACAGGCTCAGCAGTTATAACTGCAGTTTCAGCTAAAGTTTACCCAATTTTTACATGATTGGCGTAATTTTTTCGTTTTAAAAATGCAATTCTAATAATATTCTTATCAGTGAAAAATGTTTTAGGTAACCCTTAAAACTAATTGTAATTAATTAATCAACCAACAACCCCAAAGACTATGAAAAGGAGTATTACGTTTAAAATTGCAGGCTTACTGGCATTGTTTATTCTTGTATTTCAATTTGCCTGTAAGCATGAACTTCCGCCACCTTCCTGTAATGGAAGTGCTTTTAAAATTACCGCTACACAAACAGATGCCACACTTAGCCAGAATAACGGTACCATTACTGTTACTGCTATTGGCGGCACCGGATTTAAGTACAGTTTAAATGGTGGCGCTTTTCAGGATAGTGGATACTTCGGAGGCCTCCAGGCCTTTGGCAATTACAATGTTATTGGGAAAAACTCTATTGGCTGTACCGATACTGTACAGGTACAAATTGGTTCTTTCGATCCCTGCCAGGGTGTTACCATTAATGTTGCACTCACAAAAGTTGATGCTTCACCAAATATGTCAAATGGATCTATCACGGCAACTGCAACCGGAGGTACAGGATTTAAGTACAGTTTAAATGGAGGTGCATTTCAGGCAGGCAGCACATTTTCAAATCTTGCCGCCGGCAACTATTCTGTAGCTGCAAAAAGTGCGACAGGATGTTTGGGCATTGGCCAGGTTACTATAGGTACTTCTAACCCCTGTGCAGGAATAACTGTTGTAGTATCATCTACACAGGTTAATCCAACGCTCAATCAATCTAATGGTTCTATTACAGCAAGCGCAACCGGAGGAACAGGATTCACCTACAGTTTAAATAATGGCGCTTTCCAGGCCAGTGGTACTTTCTCAAACCTTGCTGCAGGAACTTATACTGTTACTGCTAAAAATTCAAATGGCTGTCTTGGAACCAAACAGGTTTCTTTAACAACGGTTGATCCTTGTGCAGGAGTTACTGTTGCAGTAACCACAACACAGGTAAATCCAGGTACAGGTTTATCAAATGGTTCAATCACAGCAAGTGCAACTGGTGGTACAGGATTTACATACAGCCTTAATGGCGGTGCATATCAAAACAGTGCTACATTTTCAAACCTGGCTACAGGCAATTACACTGTTACTTCTAAAAATTCAAATGGTTGTACAGGCTCAGCAACTGTTGCATTAGGATCATCTAACCCTTGTGCCGGTGTAACAGTAGTTGTAACTACTACACAAGTTAATCCAGCTACAGGTCAATCAAATGGGTCAATTACTGCAAGTGCAACTGGCGGTACAGGATTCACTTATAGTTTAAATAATGGTACTTACCAGGCGAGTGGTACTTTCTCAAACCTTGCTGCAGGCACATATACCATCACTGCTAAAAATTCAAATGGCTGTCTTGGTACCAAACAGGTTACATTAACAGCTGTTGATCCATGTGCAGGAGTTACTGTTACTGTAACCACAACACAGGTAAATCCTGGTACAGGCCTATCAAATGGTTCAATTACTGCAAGTGCAACCGGCGGTACGGGATTCACTTATAGTTTAAATAATGGCACTTACCAGGCAAGTGGTACTTTCTCAAACCTTGCTGCAGGTACATATACAATTACTGCTAAAAATTCAAATGGCTGTCTTGGAACCAAACAGGTTATTTTAACATCGGTTAGTCCATGTAACAGTACCACAATTACAATTACAGCCGCTGTTGTAAACACAACACCATGTGTTACCCCTGCCAATAATGGTAGCATAACAGTAACTGCAACAGGTTCTACAGGTTTTACTTATAATATTAATGGCGGTGCTTACCAGGCAAGTAATGTTTTTCTAAATCTTACTGCAGCTGCTTATTTAATAGGTGTAAAAGATGTTAATGGTTGTACAAAAAGCCAAACAGTTACAGTAGGTGTTGTTGCAAGCGGGCCATTGTTTGCACAGGTACGGAATTTAATAACTACAAGATGTAGCGGTAGCGGTTGCCACATGAATGGTTCTAATGCATCCGGATACAATTTTGATGCTGATTGCAGTATAGTAAGTAAGTGGAGCCAGATCAATCAAACCACTGTTGTATACGGTGCAGGCTGGAAGAAAATGCCAATAAACCCTCAGCCATTATTTACGGCTGCTGAAAAAGCAATTATTACCAACTGGGTAAATGCGGGGCATTTGTATACACAATAAACTGAGTACTGGTAATTATGGATATGGTCTAAAAACAATGCTGGCCTGTTGTAAGGCAACTTAATAACAGGTTCAGCTTGTTTAAATGCAGGTTCGGATAATAGTACAGCAAAAAAATAAAGTTTGGCTTTAAATTTATTACAGATATATAGAAAAGTATTTTTTATGGCATGGATAAAAAACAAGGTTGTTAACTGGATCATTATTTCGGTATTATTTATTGGGGTAACCGGCGGTTATATTGGATACAGAATGTACACCAAACCACACCGCAGTGTTACAGATGCAAAAGCAACAGCAGCAGATGCTGTTAAAATTGCAACGGAATATGAGACCAATGAAGCCGAAGCAAACAGCCAGTACCTTGATAAAATTCTGGAAGTGAAAGGAGAAGTAACGGAGGTTACAAAAAACCAAAAAGGAGAAACCGTAATAGCTTTAAAGGGAACAGATATGAGTGGAGTAAGATGTACCATTGAAGGAGCAGTACCTCAGGATATTAAAAATGGCACTCTACTTATTTTAAAAGGTATATGCACCGGTTACCTTACCGATGTGGTAATGGTTAGATGTGTGGTTCAAAGCAAATAAAATAGGAATTTACAATACTTAGCGAAAAACCATTTTTTAAAACCCAATAAGTAAAATGAAAAAGAACTATTCTTTGCTGGTGGAAATCATAGGCCTGTTACTAGCTGTAGTTATTTTGATTACAGCCTGTAAACATGAAGTGCCGCAGCAGGATTTACCAGACCCTCCTGTTGTTGGTGGTACACAAACCTGCAGTACCGATACCATGTATTTTCAAAACAAAGTGTTGCCGCTTATAAACTCAAGCTGTGCCATGAGTGGTTGCCACGATGCAATAACTCATGAAGATGGTGTTAACCTTTCCAGTTATGCCAAAATTTTATCAACTGGCGGAGTAAAGCCCGGCAACCCTGCAAACAGTAAACTCTATACTATATTAAGCAAAACGGGCGGCGATAGAATGCCACCTGCTCCTGCTGCCCCTTTTACCGCAGCACAAAAAGACATTATTTACAAATGGATTTTACAGGGTGCCAAAAATAATGCCTGCAACGATTGTGATACAACAGTTATTACATATTCTGCTGCTGTTTCTCCAATAATGAATACTTATTGTAAGGGTTGCCATAACCCAACTTCATTAGGCGGAGGAATAGATGTGAGCACTTACACAGCAGTTAAAATAATTGCATCAAACGGAAAACTGATGGGCAGTATAACACATGCCACAGGTTTTATTGCTATGCCGCAGGGTAGTAATAAACTTTCTGACTGCAGAATAAAACAGGTTCAAAAATGGATTGCAGCAGGATCATTAAATAATTAAATAAAACCCATAACAAAATATTTTATGAAACCGATTTTAGTATTAGTTGCAGTTGTTTTTTCCCTCTTGTTTATTGAAAGCTGCTATTATGATAAAGCAGATTTACTATACAGTAATGGCAAAACACCTTGTGACACAACTGCAGCAGCAAAATTTTCTGTTGATGTACTTCCTGTTATGAATGTAAGTTGTAATACCGGCGGCTGCCATAGTACCATTGATGCCGCAGGCGGCATTATACTGGATACCTATGCTGGTATAAAAGCCCAGGTTGCCAATGGCAGATTAATGGGTTCCATAAATCAAACAGGGTCTTTTTCTGCAATGCCTAAAGGTGCTGCTAAATTAAACAGTTGCTTTATTACAAGAATACAGCAATGGATCAATTCAGGAACTCTAAACAATTAATAAATATAACTATGAAAAAAACAATCTTTCTTTCTCTGTTTGTTACTGCAACAGTATTAGCAAATGCACAGGCTGTGCAAATGACAAAAACAGGTAAAATATCTTTTTACTCCAGAGCAAAATCTATTGATAAGGTAGAAGCTGAAAATAATGAAGTATCCAGCATACTAAACCCCCAAACTGGCGACATGGTATTTGCCATTTTAATTAAGAGTTTTCACTTTGCAAGTGCATTAATGGAAGAACACTTTAACGAAAATTATTTAGAGAGTGGTAAGTTTCCAAAATCAACTTTTAAAGGAAAGATAACCAACCTTACCGCAGTAAATTTTGCAAAAGATGGTGCTTACCCTGTTACTGTTGAAGGTGATTTAACCATGCATGGTGTTACTAAAAAAGCATCTGCTCCCGGCTCTATCACTATTAAAGGCGGAAAAATTGCTGCTAACGCAAAATTCCAGGTAAAACTTAAAGATTACAGCATCAGTATCCCCTCATTAGTAGCTGATAAAATTTCTGAAGATATTGACATTACTGTTGATTGCAAGTACGAACCCAAAAGCTAATACATAAACTCTGATAATAATGAAAACCATTTTTTTAGTACTCACTTTTGCTGGTATTGGTATTTTAAAAGTACATGCGCAGGATGATTTAATGAAGATGCTTGAAGATGAAAGCAAAAAAGAAAAGAAAAAAGATTATGCCACTGCAACATTTAAAACCTCGAGGCTTATCAACGGACATTCCATTGAAAATGCAGCAGCAGGTGTTTTAGACTTTAAAATCTCTCACCGCTTTGGCATGGTAAACAAAGGTGGTTACGAATTGTTTGGATTAGACCAGGCTACCATGCGTATGGGATTAGACTATGGTATTTCCGACAGATTGATGATTGGTGTGGGAAGAAGCACCTTTCAAAAACAATATGATGCACTTGGAAAATTTAAAATTTTAAGGCAGTCAAAAGGCGGCAGATGGTCATCCCCTATTTCGGTAAGTGCTGTATCAACTGTTATGCTTAAAACATTAAAATGGGAAGACCCTACACGTAAAAATTATTACACTTCCCGTTTATCATTTGCACACCAGTTAATTATTGCCCGTAAATTCAGCGAAGGACTTTCATTACAGTTAATGCCCTCTTATGTGCATTATAATCTTGCACAAGGTGCGACAGACCCCAATGATATTTTTGCAATGGGTGTTGGCGGCAGAATAAAATTAAGTAAGCGCTTAAGCTTTAATGCAGAATATTATCATGTGCTTCCCCTGTCGTTTGTAGAAGGTGAAGGATATATGATTCCCGGTACAAAAAATTCTTTGGCTGTTGGGTTTGATATTGAAACAGGCGGACACGTTTTTCAGTTGCACTTTACAAATTCAACCGGCATGACTGAAAAAACTTTTATTACCGAAACCACCGGTGATTTCTTTAAAGGAGACATCCATTTTGGATTCAACGTATCGAGGGTGTTTACCATAAAAGAAAAAAGAAAGAAGAAATAATATTTGGCTTAAATTCAAAAATATAATCCATAAAAAAATGACCTTTAAAAGGTCATTTTTTTTATATCAATTATGTGGGTATTATTTATTGCTCTGTACTTAAACCGGCTTTTACATACTCCCTGTTTAACCTGGCAATGTTGGCAACAGAAATACCTTTAGGGCATTCGGCTTCGCAGGCATAGGTATTAGTACAGTTACCAAAACCTTCTTTATCCATTTGAGCTACCATATTTAATACACGACTTTCTCTTTCCGGTTGCCCTTGTGGTAACAAAGCTAATTGAGAAACCTTGGCACTAACAAATAACATAGCACTTCCGTTTTTACATGATGCCACGCATGCACCACAACCAATACATGCTGCAGCTGCAAATGCATCATCTGCATTTTTTTTATCAATGGGGATGGCATTGGCATCAACTGCATTACCTGTATTTACAGATATATAACCACCGGCCTGAATAATTCTGTCAAAGGCAGTCCTGTCAACCATCAAATCTTTAATCACAGGAAATGCGGTACTTCTCCATGGCTCTACAACAATAGTATCGCCATCTTTAAAAGCCCTCATGTGTAACTGGCAAACAGTATTTTGGCTCCATGGGCCATGTGCCTTACCATTAATGAACATACTGCACATACCACAAATCCCTTCCCGGCAATCATGATCAAATGCAATGGCATCTTTTCCTTCCTGTATCAGTTGCTCATTCAGCACATCAAACATTTCCAGAAAAGACATTTCGCTTGAAATATCTTTTACCTGGTAAGTTTCAAAATGGCCCTTTTCGCTGCTGTTCTTTTGTTTCCACACTTTAAGTGTGAGGTTCATGTTATAATGTTGCATATGCTGTTGAATTGCTCTGGTATTTTATTGTTGTTAATATCAATCTCAGTTTTATTTGTAACTCCGCTGCGTTGGTTTTGCAACTTCAAAATTCAATACCTCTTTATTTAACTCCCATTCACTCTCTGCTTTGTATTCCCATGCGGCCACATAGCTGAAGTTTTCATCATCACGTTTTGCTTCGCCATCTTCTGTCTGGCTTTCTTCACGGAAATGTCCACCACAACTTTCTCTCCTGTTCAAGGCATCTTTACACATCAGTTCTCCCAGTTCAATAAAATCCGCAACACGTCCTGCTTTATCCAGTTCAGGATTCATTTCATTAATTGAACCAGGTATTTTTACATCAGTCCAGAACTCTTTTTTCAATGCCTGTATCTCAGCAATGGCTTCGTTTAATCCCTGTTCATTTCTTGCCATACCGCATTTATCCCACATTATTTTTCCTAACCGTTTATGAAAACTTTCTACAGTTTTAGAGCCTTTAATACCCATTAAAGTATTGATGCGGTTGCTTACCGCTTTTTCTGTTTCAACAAATGCAGGGTGATCCGTTGGGATTGCTTTGGTGGCAATTTCATCTGCCAGATAATTACCAATCGTGTATGGAATCACAAAGTACCCATCAGCAAGCCCCTGCATCAATGCAGAAGCACCCAGGCGGTTAGCACCATGATCGCTGAAGTTTGCTTCACCCAGTGCGTACAAACCTTTTATGGTTGTCTGTAATTCATAGTCTACCCACAAGCCACCCATGGTATAATGCACTGCAGGATAAATCCTCATCGGCATTTCATATGGATTCTCACCGGTAATTTTATCATACATGTCAAACAGATTACCATATTTTTCTTTTACAACATCCTTACCCAACGCAATGATTTCTGCTTCCGAAACATCTGTTCTACCCTGTTTACCTACTTCTATTTTACCATAGCGTTTTATTGCATCAGCAAAATCAAGATATACAGCAAGTTTTGTTGTACCCACTCCATAACCTTCATCACATCTTTCTTTTGCAGCCCTTGAAGCCACATCCCTGGGCACGAGGTTACCAAATGCAGGGTACCTTCTTTCAAGGTAATAATCCCTTTCTTCTTCGGGTATATCTACTGCTTTACGGTTATCGTCTTTCTTTTTAGGTACCCAAATTCTACCGTCATTTCGCAAACTTTCACTCATCAGCGTCAGTTTACTTTGGTAGTCGCCACTAACCGGGATACAGGTAGGGTGAATCTGTGTAAAACAGGGATTGCCAAAAAAAGCTCCCTTCTTATGAGCTTTCCATGCAGCAGTAACATTACTACCCATGGCAAGCGTACTTAAATAAAAAACATTGCCATAGCCGCCGCTGCAAAGTAAAACGGCGTGGCCAAAATGTCTTTCCAGTTCGCCGGTTACTAAATTTCTTGCAATAATGCCTCTTGCCTTACCATCAATCATTACTACATCCAGCATTTCATGGCGGCTATATTGTGTTACATTCCCTAGTGCAATTTGTCTTTCCAAAGCACTATATGCTCCCAACAACAACTGCTGTCCTGTTTGGCCGGCAGCATAAAAAGTTCTTTGTACCTGCGTTCCTCCAAAACTTCTGTTACTTAACAAACCTCCATACTCTCTTGCAAAAGGAACGCCCTGTGCCACACACTGATCAATGATGTTTGCACTTACTTCTGCAAGGCGATGTACGTTCGCTTCTCTTGCCCTGTAATCGCCACCTTTTACAGTATCGTAAAATAAACGGAAAACCGAGTCACCATCATTCTGGTAATTTTTTGCTGCATTAATACCACCCTGCGCCGCAATACTGTGTGCCCGGCGTGGACTATCCTGGAAACAAAATGTTTTTACTTTATACCCCATCTCTCCCAATGCAGCTGCAGCAGATGAGCCTGCCAAACCAGTTCCTACAACTATTACTTCTAATTTTCTTTTATTGGCGGGGTTTACCAGCTTTACATGTCCTTTGTAATCTTCCCACTTTTCTTTCATTTCACCAGCGGGTATTTTTGAATTTAGAGCCATTGTATTATAAGAATTAAAAATTAGGAATTAAGAATTTAATTTGGTCAGCATTTACGAAATCCACTCTAAGTAAAAAGCCAGCGGCATTAAAGCAAATAACAAACAAACAATTATTGAAAATGCAGTGCCTGCAAATTTTATAATTGGAGTATAGCGTTTGTGGTTTATGCCCAGTGTTTGAAATGCACTTGGGAAACCATGCAGCAAATGCCAGAATAAAGAAATTACACCGGCGATATATGCAATTACTGCCCAAAGATTTTCGGTAAAGTAAATCCTCATTTCCTCGTATAAATTGTGGCTGGCATCATTTTCACCACCATCTGCGTATAAAGCAACTTTTGTTTCTACAAAAAATTTAGACACATGCAGTATTAAAAAAAACAACAGCAATGTACCCAGCAGGCCCATGCTGCGGCTATACCATTTACTATTGGTTGCTGCTGCATTAACGGCATATTTTACAGGGCGGGCATTATTGTTTTGTTTCCACAACAGTAAACCCTGTATGATGTGAGCAATTAACCCGGCAAAAAGCCCCAGCTCCAGTACCCGTACAATATAGTTATGACTCATAAAATGAGCCCATTCATTAAACATTGTTCCGTTGTCATTAAAAAAAATCATGGAGTTGATAGTGCAATGAATAACAAGGAAAGAAATGAGAAATAATCCGGTAAGCCCCATCGAAAACTTCTTACCTATCGAGGAAGTGAAAAACTGTTTAAACGTCATTTTGCAAAAGTTAATGATTGAATTTTGGTTAGCAAATTTAAGCTCTTATTGCTCAAAAATATGGTTTGTTAAATGTTTTTGTGCAATCGATGCCGTTTTTTTAATCCAATAACCTTATAACCCAGTTATCTACCTGCTGAAAAACCATTTCGGGTTTTAATGTGCGCCATTGCGGAAAATCCATCAGCCCGATATAATTGGTAAGCCTGGCCCTTTTAAAATCGTATTGGCTTTGCTGCGGCATGTCTATTATTACTACCCAGCCGCCATCATCTTCCAGTTGTTCCCTCCATTCTTCATAATAACTGTCGTCGCTGCTGTGGAAGTTAAGAACATTCTCTGCAATTAAAATAAACTTATTTATGCCTTTGGCATATAAAATATCTGTAACATCTCTCCGCAAAGTCATAATATCATTTTCTATAGCATCATTCCATTCGCCTATTAATTCTATTACAGCATAATTCTGTTCATAATCTGCAAACAGAATTTTCATATATAATGTTCTGCTGCCAAATTCATCCCACTGCGGATGTATATAATAATTATACACCGTTTGAGAGAATTCAAATTCGCTGTAGCTGCGGCCGTAAAACGGTGACCGTTCATCTTCTTCTGCTGCATATAAATGACGCCAGTTGTAATATGGTTCTATATCCTGCACGTAACAATGGTTTGCTTTTAATATGTTGTGCTTACAAAGTTCAAACAAATCAATTGAATCTTTCAAAACAAAATTGAGATTGTTATAAAAAAAAAGAGGTTGTCAAAAAAGACAACCTCGTACTTAGTAACCGTATTATTTTTTATTGCACAATAATGCGCTCTGTAAATACTGTTTGATTGGCTGCATCAGTAACTTTTACCAGGTACATGCCTTTGGCAATACCGGCATTTAACAATATTGTTTCAGATTGTACTTTTGAAGTTATTGTAACCATGCTGTTCATAATTGCCCGGCCTGACAGATCAGTTACAGCTACCAAATACCGGCCTGCTTTCTGTCCATCAAACAATACTCTAAATTGATTGGCAGTAACTGGGTTTGGAAAAATTCTTGCATCGGCATTTACAGCAGCAACTGGCGCCAAAGGCATACCACTGTAATTTCTTTGTGCATCAAATTCTTTTTGAAATAACAAATTACCATTGGCAAGGTCGGATGCATTGTACACTTTTTCCGAACCTTCAACTTTTACAGCAGCCATATCTTTAATACTGAATTTGTAAAACCCTTCGGTACTTGTAGCACAGCTTACTATAATATTGCCATCATCATCAACAGCAGCGCCATTGGTGGTATAGGTAGCAGGCAATCCTGTTATAGTACCCAAATGTGTAGCAATCCTGGTATCAACATCTACTTTAAATACCTGGTGGCTGGCAGAAATTACATACAGCTTTCCGTAAGCATCTGCAACCATATCTCCACCCCAGCTGGTACACCTGTTGTGTATTGACATACCATTGGCATTTTTTTCTGCATCAATTAAATTTCCCAAATCTGTTATCACTGTTTTTTTACCGGTTGTAAAACGTACCAGATGGTTACCATCATTGGTAATAGCATACCCGTTTCCATCTGCCGCAATATCCATACGGGTAATATGATTGGCCTCATCAGCAAGGTTAAGCGGATTAAGCAATGTACTGTTTAAAGTATAGTAAGTAGGCTTTTCGCTTTTATCGTTCAGATCGAGCCAGCGTAATTGCCCTTTACGCATGGGCGTAAAAAACAACTTATTATTTTTTTTATCGTAAGCCGCAGCAGCTACCAAACCAGCCGTGGGATATTCTGTTGTGGTATATGCCTGGCCATTATGAACGCCGCTGATAACCACAGCTTTTTTTGTGTCGGCATCTGCCAATATAGATTTTGGATTAAGCCTGTCGAATATGGTATTAACCAGCTTACCTGTACCGGCATCAATTTTACGGATGTTCATCCAGTTAAAATCTGCATTACCATCACCGGTAATAGCATAAGTAGCGGCATTTTGTGCTGCTGCCGATAAACCAATTGCAATAAATGAAGTAGAAAGTAAAATTTTGTAATTCATAGCGAGTAGTTTTAATTATGATACCTAAGATAAGCCAAATACATAAAAAAATGTAATATTTTTTATGAACGGAGGCTTTCAATAGCTTTTTTAACACTTCCCTTCTCCAGTAATAAAGCCTTAGCCTTTTCATAATCACTTACCCCCAGTTTTTCCATCAGCATTTTTACGCCCCGGTCAACTATTTTTTCGTTGGTCAGCTGCATGTTCACCATCTTATTATCTTCCACCCTGCCTAATTGTATCATTACCGATGTGGAGATCATATTCAACACCAGTTTTTGTGCGGTGCCGCTTTTCATACGGGTACTGCCGGTTACAAATTCCGGCCCCACAACTGCTTCAATAGCAAAATCGGCAGCCTGGCTTATTGGTGCACCCGGGTTACAGCAAATGCTGCCGGTTACAATATTATTTTCCCGGCATTTTTCCAATGCGCTTATCACATAGGGCGTGGTGCCGCTTGCTGCTATACCAATCACTACATCTGTACTGTTTATTTTATGTTGTTGCAGGTCAATCCAGCCCTGTTCGGTATCATCTTCGGCAGATTCAACAGCTTCTGTAATTGCTTTGCTACCACCGGCTATTATACCAATTACAAGCCCCTGCGGTACCCCATAAGTAGGCGGACATTCACTGGCATCTACAATGCCTAACCTGCCACTGGTGCCGGCACCAATGTAAAACAGCCTGCCACCCATCAGCATTTTATCTACTATTGCATGTACCAGTGCTTCTATTTCGGGAATAACTTTTTCAATTGCAGCAGGAACAGTTGCATCTTCTTTATTGATATTGGTCAATAATTCCAGCACACTCATTTTTTCCAGGTGCCGGTAATGCGATGTTGATTCTGTAATCTTTTTAAATGCCATAACGTCCTCGTTCTTTATTTTTAACTATGAAATTTCACTAACCCATCCATAGGTTTTTGTAATACCTTACCCAATTGCAACTCGTAAGTATTACACATATCTTTAAGCACATCTTTAAATCCGTAAGCTACACTGCCTATAAAATTTACGGGTAAGGTCCAGCTTTCCCGGTATTTATAAACATGATTAAAAAAGAAATCATTAAAACCGTCTTCAATAATATTCTCTACCATATAATGCCCCCGGTTTTCGGCCAAAAAAATGGCATAGGAAGCCAGGTAGCGGTTTGGCAAAGGCTTTTTATATACCGCATCCAGTATGTCGTAACTGCTCACCTGGAATTTTGCCACAAACCGGTCCATCAAATCTGCATCAAAAGTATTGTATAAAAAATACTGAATTACCTTTTTTCCTAAATAGGCGCCGCTGCCCTCATCGCCTAATACATAACCAAGGCCCGGGCTGTTTTTTATAATTTTTTTGCCGTTGTAATAACAGGAGTTGGAGCCGGTACCCAAAATGCAGGCAATGCCTTTTTCGTTACCGCAAAGTGCTTTTGCAGCCCCCATCAAATCATGGTCTACAGCTACAGAGGATTTAGTAAACACTTTTTGAATAGCTTTTTTCACCAGCTTAACATTATCCGGGTTGCTGCAGCCGGTACCGTAAAAAAATATTTCATCGGGCTCAATGTTTTTCATTTTTGCCTTCAGCTTCTCTTCCAGAATTTTTTGTATTTGCTCGCCGGATAAAAAATAAGGGCTCAACCCTTCTGTAACAAAAGTCCGTTTCTTTTTACCATCAAGCAGGCACCACTCAGCTTTTGTAGATCCACTGTCTGCTATTAGTTTTATCGGCATAGAAAGAATATTATAATTTCTAAATGAAGTTAGTACATTTTGCTATACGCTATAAGTAAAAGTAATTGTATCAACTTTTACCGGTAGTGCCACAGTTTAAAAAGCTGTCAGGTTGAGCTTGTCGAAACCGGTATACCTATAGTTTGTAACCCGCCTTCGACAAGCTCAGGCTGACAACTCTTAATTCAAAAATTTCAAACTGATACACTACTGAGTAATCAGACTTTTTTTTATTTTTATTGAAAAGACATTTTATGAAAGAAGTATTTGTAGCCGATAAACAGAAGTTTCTAACAGAAAACTGGCCCTTTGGTGACGGAGAAGGTGCGTATGAATTGACTAAAAAGTTCCGTTGTCTTCATTGTGGAGAAGTAATTACAGTTGGCGATTACAAAGTATTTAAGGATGCAGATGCAGTTGATCCTAATTTTTTAAACATCTGTTGCCCAAATGCTCCTGAATGTGATGGTACTATTATTGACTGGATTGATGTAGACGCTAATCGTTAGAGAATTTTTCAAACTACTACACTACAACTTTTCCCTGCAGCCTGTTCCCCTTGCAGCTTCTTCTTATCTTCGCAAAATGAATAATAAAAAAATACAGGTTTGGTTACCCCTTCTTTTTAGTATTACCCTTATTGCAGGTATGTACCTTGGTTTTAAAATGAGGGATAATATGCCCGGCAAAAGCTTTTTTTATGTAGAAAAACGCAGGCCCATCCAGGAAATAATGGACCTGATTCAAAATAAATATGTAGATGAGGTAAAAACAGAAACATTAGCCGATACTGCCATACAGGCCATGCTGAGCAAACTCGATCCGCATTCCGTATTTATTCCTGCAGAAGACCTGCAGGGTGTTAATGAAGACCTGGCGGGAAAATTTTATGGTATAGGTGTGGAATTCAACATTTTTGATGATACCATTAATGTAATAAACGTATTGAAAGATGGCCCGAGTTTTAAAGCAGGTTTATTAACAGGCGATAAATTTTTAAAAGTAGGTGACAGCATTGTGGCAGGTACAAAAATTGACGGCGACAGGGTACGGAAATTATTAAGGGGCGACAGGGGCGATAAAGTTGCCCTTACCATTTTACGTGGTGCTGCACAGCAAAAAATTACCGTTACCCGTGATGCTATTCCTTTAACAAGCCTGGATGCCAGTTATATGCTGGGCAATGGTGTTGGGTATATAAGGCTTAATAAATTCTCTCAGCAAACGTACCGGGAGTTTATGGATGCTTTGATGGGATTAAGAAAACAGGGGCTGCAAAAATTAATATTAGACCTGAGAGGTAATGGCGGTGGCATTTTAGATGAAGCCACAGAAATTGCCGATGAATTTTTAGCCGGCGATAAATTAATTACCTATACCGAAGGTAAACATGTAGCCAAAAAAGAATACCGCTGCCGCAGGGAAGGGCAGTTTGAAACAGGCGCATTGGTGCTGTTGGCCGATGAAGGCACTGCCAGTGCCAGCGAAGTATTGATAGGTGCTTTGCAGGATTGGGACAGGGCCACTGTTATTGGCCGCCGCAGTTTTGGCAAAGGATTGGTACAGGAACAATTTGATTTAAGTGATAACAGTGCTTTGCGCCTTACTGTGGCCAGGTACTACACACCAATTGGCCGCAGTATTCAACGGCCGTACACCAATGGTGGCAAAGCCTACTACCAGGAAGTAAGCAACCGCTACCATGATGGCGAAACACAAAACGCCGACTCAGTAAAGAATGATAAAAGCAAGGCTTATAAAACAAAGAGCGGAAAAACTGTTTATGGCGGTGGTGGCATTACACCGGATTATTTTGTGGCTTTAGACACCAGCGGCTTTACTATAAACAGCGCCAAAGTTTATGCAAAAGGTATTATTGGTAACTATGCTTATAAATATTATTTACAAAATCTGCCACAGTTAAAAGCTTATAAAACACCCGGCGAATTTGTAAAAACATTTGTGTTAAGTGAAGATAGCTGGAAACAATTTGTAACCCTTGCTGCAAAAGACTCCATTACATTAAATACTGTTACTGCAAAAGAAAAGGCCGACCTTACCAACCGCATTAGCTCCTCTATTGCCCGGCAGTTGTGGCGTACCGAAGGAATGATTGAAGTGTCGAATGTAAATGATGTTACTATTAAAAAAGCTTTGGAGGTGTTAGGGAAATAAAGGCTGTTGTAATATTTTAATTGAAATGCATATTGCGGCAATTTTAGAAGGTAGCGGAATGTTCTAGTACTATGAAGGTTGCTTCTTTCTTCGCCGCCGGTTTGGTTTTTAACCAACGGCGAAAAAAAGTAGTAACAATTGTGGAGTAAACCTGCTGTTGGTGGAGTTATCCCACTTTGCAAAACTTGTACACCAGACAGCGGCAATAGTGGGCTTCGGGATACCAACTGTCTCGTCCTGAAATAGGTTGACTACAAAATCAACCAAAATGGACCAAAAAGACCAGATCATTCAGGAGTATTTAAACACCGGATGTGGCTACCGGGAACTACAAGCCAAGTATGGCATTAGCCG
>JAGOAX010000011.1 GCA_017983695.1 Ferruginibacter sp. | reverse complement strand
CTATAAAAGTTATAAATAACTATTTATCAATTATTTATACAATTTTATTTAAAACCTATTTTATTAGTATTTTTAAATCTCGAATTTTATACCACTTGGAGATGATAAAGCTAATCCCCTTAGTTAATTTTTAAAATAATATTTAGAATTTTACTGTTACTTTGTATTCCAATAATATTTTAGCCAACGAATAAAAAGCCATGCGTAATTGCTTATCTCCTCTCCTCGTAATTTTATTGTTTACTTGTATTTTCATGTCATCATGTCGTGAGCCTAAAGAACTGGAATATCGTGATTTTAAAAACCTGAGTTCGGAAAAACTTGGATTCTCTACCTCTACTTTTAATATCGACCTGGTTTATTATAACCCTAATAATTTTGGGTTAGATCTTAAGCGCACTAACCTGGACATTTACATTGACAATAATTACCTGGGGCATACAGAACAGGATTACCAGATTCATATTCCCAAAAGGGGGGAATTTACGCTACCCGTTAAAATTGATGTTGATATGAAGAATGCTTATAAGAATGCTTTACCAGCCCTTTTTGGCAAAGAGGTAATGCTAAAAGTTACGGGTAAAATAAAAATAGGCAAGGCAAATGTGTACAAAACCTTTGATGTAAACTACGAGGGAAAGCAGAAATTTTCTTTATAAAACAAAATGCCGTCAATTTTACGTGACGGCATTTTTACATATTTAAACATTGTTATTATCCTTTGGGAACAGGTGGTTTTGGTGTTTCAGGTGGTTTTTTACAACAGGCAGGTAGCCTTTTATAAGCAAACTCTTCGGCCTCTATATCATCAGCAGCAAATCCTAAATTAGCTATCGCAGTTTTCAGATATTCTTTATTAGTTCTATCCGTTAGCCAGGCTACAGTTGCTGTTTTCCTTTTCAAATCTACTTTTATAGAAATAACACCGTCGGTTTTGCCTATAAAAAACTCAATCTGTTCTTTGCACTTATCGCATGGTTGCAAAGTTGAAAGGGCAATTACAGCCTTGTCTTTTACCTTTATTTGAGCATTACCTGCTAACGTAAAACAAGAAACCGCCAGTCCCAGTATCAATTTTTTCATGGATTCATTTTTTATTAAAGATATTAATTGCCCGACCAATTTGCAGGATCTGCACTCCAGTTTAACAAGGTTTTTTGCTGATCTGAAGAAACAATCCCCTTCTCAATTGCCAAATTTATCAAAGTTTCGTAATTGGTAAGGGATTTATAGGGTATTCCAGCACTTTCAAAGGCCTTTGTAGCCGCCTCAAAGCCATAAGTAAAGATAGAAACCATACCAATTACTTCAACGTCTGCAGCTTTTAGCACATCACAAACCTGTAAACTGCTTTTTCCGGTAGATATCAGATCCTCAATTACCACTACTTTTTGTCCCTTTTCAAGAGTACCTTCTATCTGGTTACCCAAACCATGTTCTTTTGGCTTAGGCCGTACATAAACATATGGCAGCTTAAGTTGATCTGCAGCCATTGCACCCCAGGCAATTCCTGCAGTTGCCACGCCAGCTAAAATATCAGCTTCAGGGAATTGTTCAAAAATGATACTGCACATTTCACTTTTAATAAAATCACGTGCATAAGGATAAGACAATACTTTTCGGTTATCGCAATAAATGGGGCTTTTCCAGCCGCTGGCCCATGTAAATGGTTGTTGCGGACTTAATTTAATTGCATTAATTTGTAAGAGCTTTTCAGCAACGGCTTTTTCGTTTGTCATGCTGCAAATTTGAAGGTTGAAATTTAAAATTTGAAATATTATTATGCACATAAAAATATATTTTGGCGATAAGCCTGTTTTTCTTTGTGATGAGATCAATAAGGAGTTGAACGAAATACTGCATCACCCCGATGCTGTATTTGTAGATGAGATATCCGGGCCAGCAATAAAGTCGCTGTTGCATGAGATAAAGAAACCTGAATTTCATGCCGGGGTATTATGGAATAAGGACCTTGAGCAATTAAAAAAAGTATTTTTTAAACATTTTATGTTGATAGAAGCAGCAGGAGGCATTGTACAAAATAATAAAAAAGAGCTGCTGTTTATTTATAGACTGGGCAAATGGGATTTACCAAAAGGGAAAATGGAAAAAGGCGAAAATCCTGATGAGTGCGCCTTAAGAGAAGTAGAAGAAGAAACCGGCGTTACTAATTTAGCCTTAAAGAAAAAAATTGGGGAAACCTATCATACTTACGATGAATTTGGAAAACATATTTTAAAAACCACTCACTGGTATTATATGGTATGTCCAGCTGCTCAAAATTTAGTACCCCAAACAGAAGAAGATATTACTGAAACGAAATGGATAAGCACAAAAGATATTAAAGAACCTGTTGCCAATACCTACCCATCCATAAAAGACATATTGGCTAAATTTTTTGATGAGCCGTAATTGGTTTAGGGGTTTAGGTTTGTGGCTTTTTCAATATTGCAACAGTAAGCCGGCTGATACAAACCAGTTTTTCTCTTTCATCATGAATTTTTATATCCCATATATGGGTAGATGCCCCAATATGCAAAGGTGTGCAGGTTGCGGTTACATAACCTTGCCTGGCACTACGTACATGATTGGCATTAATTTCTATGCCAACACAAATAAACTTATCAGGATCAATTACACATTGAGAAGCAATGCTGCCAATAGTTTCCGCAAGGGCACAACTTGCGCCGCCATGTAACAAGCCGTAAGGTTGTTTGGTCCTCTCGTCAACAGGCATACTCATCTTAATATAATAATCCCCAATAGCAACCCAGTCCATGCCTAAATGTTTGACCATTGTATTAATGCCGAAAGATTTTAAGCTGTCAACAGATAAGGATTTATTAAACCAGATAGACATTACTTATTTGCTTTTTTAATTGATGCGTTAACAGCATCAGGTAAAAACTGGGAAACATCACCACCATTACGTAATACATCACGTACCAGCGTAGAAGCTACTGAAGTATATTGAGGAAGGCAAGTGAGAAATATGGTTTCGATATTACCCTCCAGACTACGGTTCATATCTGCAATCGCTTTTTCATATTCAAAATCGTTAACGTAACGGATGCCTCTTAAAATAAAATTTGCACCAACACTTTTACAACAATCAACAGTTAAGCCATCATAAATCACAGCTTCCACTTTAGAATCAGCCTTATAAATTTCTCTTATCCAAAGCAATCTTTGTTCTTCAGAAAACATAGGCGCTTTATTTACATTGCGTCCAATACCAATAACCAATTTATCAAACAGTGGCAATGCCCTATCAATAATATCTATATGGCCTAATGTTACGGGGTCGAAAGTACCGGGGAATAAGCAGATACGTTGCATGGCAAGAATAGTTAATTGGTTAATTCGTTATTGGTAATTCGTTGAGTTATTACTTACTCTCCTCTTTTCCCCGACAATAGATACAATGCAGCCATCCTTACTGCCACCCCATTTTCTACCTGTTGTAAAATTATTGATTGCTTACTATCTGCGACATCACTGTCAATTTCCACGCCCCTGTTTATCGGGCCCGGATGCATAATTACAATTTCCTTTTTTAATCCATCCAGCAATTTCCTGCTTACTCCATATGCCAAATTATACTCCCTTAATGAAGAAAATAATACCTGGTTCTGCCGCTCTAACTGAATGCGTAACACATTGGCTACATCACACCATTCCAACGCTTTTTTTAAATTGTATTCTACTTTTACGTTCAATGCTTCTGCAATATATTTTGGTATTAATGTTGGCGGACCGGCTACCATAACTTCTGCACCCATTTTATTCAATAAATAAATATTGCTGAGTGCAACACGGGAATGCATGATATCGCCTATTAAAACAATTTTCTTCCCGGCAAGCGAACCTAATTTTTCCTGTATGGAGAAGGCGTCTAATAATGCTTGAGTAGGATGTTCGTTAATACCATCGCCGGCATTAATAATTGCCGCAGGAATATGCTTTGCTAAAAAATGGGGTGCACCGCTGGCACTATGGCGCATTACCACCATATCCACTTTCATACTTAAAATATTATTTACCGTATCCAGCAAAGTTTCGCCTTTAGCTGCAGAAGAACCGGAAACAGTAAAATTAATAGTATCGGCACTTAATCTCTTTTCGGCCAGCTCAAAAGAGAACCTGGTACGGGTGCTGTTTTCGTAAAACAGGTTTACAATGGTAACATCCCGTAAAGAAGGTACTTTTTTAATGGAACGCTGTAAAACTTCTTTGAATTGAGTGGCAGTAGATAAAATAAGGGAAATATCTTCAGGTATGAGATCTTTAATGCCTAATAAATGTTTGGTAGATAGTTGCATTAAGCAGCGAAGTTAAGTAATAATGGATAATTGAATAATTAAAAATGAATAATTTTCTCATTTCAAGGCTTTATCTTCTTTATGAAATGCTTCAGGTTTACAACATTATGCATTATCCATTAACTGATTATTCATTAATACAAAACTACTTCTTCCCTGTCCCACTCCACTTTTACTTTTTGAGAGATGAGCGAATCAATGGCTTTACCACAATAATCAGGTTGTATGGGGAGCTCCCGGTTAAATCTTCTATCTACCAAAACACATAACTCCACTTTCTTTGGCCTGCCAAAATCCTGCAGTGCATCCAATGCCGCTCTTATTGTTCTGCCGGTATATAAAACATCGTCAATAAGAACAACTTTTTTGTCTTCGATAGAAAAAGGTATGTCTGTTTTATTGGCTACATGCAATTCGTCCCTGATATCATCCCGATAAAAAGTAATATCTAAAATACCATATTGCACATTTTCGCCGGGGCAAAGTCTTTTTATAGCTTCTACAACAAGATTGCTCACTTTCACGCCACGTGGCTGCAGGCCAATAAATACCACATCTTTTAAATCCAAATGATTCTCCAATAGTTGGTGAGATAACCTTAAAATAGTAAGATAGAGTTGTTGTTTATCTAAAATTGTTTTCAAAACAAAATATTTATAAAGCGAATTTATCTGTTATTCTTTGATAAAAAAGCCCTCCGTGAAGAGGACCGAAATTTTATTTCTCCTGTAAAAACGGATAACGATAATCAATTGGAGGATTAAATGTTTCCTTTATTGTTCTGGCACTTAACCAACGGTATAAGTTTAAAAGAGAACCTGCTTTATCATTAGTACCGCTTGCCCTTGCCCCGCCAAATGGTTGCTGGCCTACCACTGCACCGGTTGGCTTATCGTTAATATAAAAATTACCGGCACTATTACGGAGTTTATTAGTTGCTAATTCCACTGCATATCGGTCTTGGGCAATAACTGCACCTGTTAATGCATAGGGAGAAGTACTGTCAACCAATTTCAACGCATCGTCAAATTTATTTTCATCGTACACATACAAAGTAAGTACCGGGCCAAACAATTCTTCGCACATGGTTACATATGTTGGATCGGTAGTTTCAATTACTGTTGGTTCAATAAAGAAGCCTTCGGTTTTACCGCATTTTCCACCCACTAAAATTTTAGCTTTACTATCTCTTTTTCTTGCTCCTTTTATATAGCTCTCTAATTTATCAAAACTCTTTTCATCAATAACAGCGTTTACAAAATTGGTAAAGTCTTCTACCGTTCCCATTTTCATGGTTTTAACTTCTGCCACCAATTTCTTTTTTACTTCTGCTGCGATATTGGATGGAATGTATGCCCTTGATGCTGCCGAACATTTTTGTCCCTGGTATTCAAATGCGCCACGGGCCAATGCAGCCACCACCACATCGGGGTTGGCAGATTTATGTGCAATAACAAAATCCTTACCGCCGGTTTCGCCAACAATACGGGGATAAGATTTATACAGGTTCATATTTTCTCCTATCGTCTTCCACATAAAATTAAATACACCGGTACTTCCTGTAAAATGTATACCTGCAAAATCGGGATGATTGAAAATAACACTTCCTGCTGTTGGGCCATCTACAAAAACAAGGTTGATAACACCATCCGGTAAACCGGCTTCTTTTAAAATACGCATGAACATTTGTGCACTGTACACCTGTGTGTTGGCACATTTCCAAACCACCACATTGCCGCACATTGCAGCAGATGTTGGAAGGTTACCTCCGATAGCCGTAAAATTAAATGGCGTTAATGCAAATACAAATCCTTCAAGCGGACGGTATTCCATCCTGTTATTCATTCCGGCACCACTGATGGGTTGCTGACGATAAATATCACTTAAGAAATGAACATTAAAACGTAAGAAATCTATTAACTCACAAGCCGCATCAATCTCTGCCTGGAAAGCATTTTTACTTTGGCCTAACATGGTAGTGCCGTTAATATAAGGACGATATTTTGTAGCTAACAGATCGGCTGCTTTTAAAAATATATTAGCCCGGTTTTCCCAACTCATGTTAGCCCATTTATCTTTTGCCCTTAATGCTGCAGCAATGGCTTTTTTTACATGGCTGGCATCACCTTCATTAAAATATCCCAATACATGTTTGCGCTCATGCGGTGGGTGCATGGCCACTTTTTTACTGGTACGTACTTCATCTGCACCGATATACATGGGTACATCTATCTTTTCTTTTTTTAACACTGCTAAAACTTCTTTTAATCTTTTCTTTTCGGCAGAACCAGGGCCATAAGAAAGTACTGGTTCGTTTGCCGGCATGGGGTAATAAAAATCTCCGTATTGCATAAAAATGATTTTTAGATATTTAAATACTGTTCGATTTTAATGTTGAGCAAAGGTATGACGTACAAGAGTGCGACGCAACGATGCCAAATAGAATTACAAATGTTCGTCTCAAAATTAACTACTTTGTTCTTCCTTCTCACTCATCAAATATGCTTTAATAAATCCATCCAGTTCTCCATCCATTACCGGCCCTACATTGCCCACTTCATAGTCGGTGCGGTGGTCTTTTATCATTTTATAAGGATGAAAAACATAAGACCGTATCTGGCTGCCCCATTCTATCTTTTTCTTTTTACTATTTGCCGCATCTTTTATTTCGTTGCGGCGCTGTAATTCCATTTCGTACAAACGGCTTTTCAGCATTTGCATTGCAAGTTCCCGGTTGCCAAGCTGGCTTCTATCCTGCTGGCAAACCACTACAATGCCTGTGGGAATATGCGTTAACTGTACTTTAGTTTCTACCTTATTTACATTTTGTCCGCCTGCACCACCGCTTCGGCTGGTTTCCATTTTTACATCGGCAGGATTGATCTCAATATTGATAGTATCATCCACCAATGGATACACATTTACCGACACAAAAGATGTGTGCCTTCTGGCATTACTATCAAATGGTGAAATACGCACCAGGCGATGCACCCCGCTTTCTGATTTTAAAAAGCCATATGCAAATGCACCTTCAAATTTATAAGTACAGGTTTTAATACCGGCGCCATCACCCCATTGCCAGTCCATTTCAGTAACGGTCCAGCCCTGCTTTTCGCCGTACATTCTAAACATACGGGCCAGCATTTCGGCCCAGTCCTGGCTTTCCGTTCCACCAGCGCCACTATTTATCTGCAGCATGGCTGGCAGTTCATCTTCAGGTTCGTTAAGTGTACTTTTAAATTCGGCCTCTTCAATTTTATTTACGGCATCGTCATAGGCGGCTTTTACTTCTTCTTCGGTAGTGTCACCTGCCTTCCAGAATTCGAAGAGTACAGCAAAATCTTCAACAGCAGTATTTACTGCATAAAAAAGATTGATCCAGTATTCGTTTACCTTAGTTTCTTTGAGAATGGCTGTAGCCCTGGCGTTATCATCCCAAAAGCCCGGCGAAAGAGAGAGTTGTTTGTCGTTTGCTGTTTTAGCTTCCCTGTTCTCTACATCAAAGAAATCTCTTCAAAACCGTTGTGCGATCTCTCAGAGCCTTTATTTGTTCTATTGTCATGCTGCAAAAGTAAGAAGTTTTGGGCTTTGATGTTTAGAGGTATAGGGTTTAAAAAAGAAATCCCGTAAATAAAACTTACGTTTCATTTACGGGATACTATACTTAACTCATGCTTATTTAAATTCTGCTACAACTGATATTTTAGGTTCTGTAGCCACTTTTCCAGCACCAATTGCCGGACCATTAACGCCATAATCTGCAAGTGCTACTTTAAAGTCGGATGTAGTAGTAACAGCTTTACCTTTAACAACAATAGTTGCAGTTGTGGTAACTGGCTTTGTTACGCCGTGCATAATAAGGTCTCCTGTTACAGTTGCACTGTAAGTGCCATCTGTTTTAAAATTTACAGCAGCCAGGTTTGTGATTTTACCTTTAAAAGTTGCTTTAGGAAATTTGTCAGAATCCATCCAGCTTGCCCCATTAAAATGTTCCTGTATTTTTGGGTTAGTAAAAGAGAAGTTTTTTATAATTGCTTCAAATGCTACATCACCTGTTTTTGTATTAAGCGCAGCAACAACTGTTTTATTTTCTGCTTTTGGTAAAGCATCTTTACTGGTTGTTGCATCAAAATTAATTGTTGCAGAAGTGGTTGTTTTTTTCTTTTGTGCAAAAGAAACAGTTACTAAACCTACCAGGGCAAAAAGAATGATCGACTTTTTCATTTGTTTATGATTTTTATTTGTTTTGTTTAAAATTTATTTGTTTACTGCACAGCGTTTGAAGGTAATAAATTCAGTTTCCAGTATTTCGCTGTAAATACCTCCGCTGCATGACCCTTTAATGGAAACGCTATCGCCTTCTTTAAGTTGTTTTGCTTCTTTTAAATGCTGTTGCTGAAATGCAAAAATGATATAAGCATCAGTTAGAGTATCTATCATTTTAACATTAATAGTAGTATCTGCGGCTTCAAGTTCCGATATCCTGCCATTTACTGTAATTATCTTTTCTGCATATTTTTTATTCGCCAAACTGTCACTTTGCTGAAATTCATGAATCAGGTCAATTGCATTTACAGTAAATGCGGCTTTACGTTCACTGGTATCAGTAAATTTTTCGTTGAATATATACCAAATCGCTCCGCCACCTGCAAGCAATAGCAACAGTCCCCCAATCAGCAATCTTTTTAACCATGGGTTCATTTTTCCTTTTGTTACCACCATATTCATAATACAAAAAATTAAGCTAAGACAAATATACAATGTTTAAACATCATTTTAGTAATATCAGGGTACTTTCTCTTTTTTTTAACAGGGCAAGTTTTTGCACACTAAATGTGCATTAAAAAGTGCAAAAACCGTGCAAAAAGTTGAGACTGAAAATTTGGAAACACTTTAATTGATATCGTATCTTCATTACATAATTGAGGAGCTAAATACGTAAAGTAAAAAGTTACTCAAGTAAGAGCATCGGGTTTGTAAGTTATAATTCGGGTAAACCGGTTTGTAAAAACAGCTTGATGCTTTTTTATTTTGCTCATTTCACTAACTTTAAATTAGCGCATCATGTTAAATAATCCCTTTTTACTGGCATTATTCCTGGTAACATTTTCAGCCCTTTTTTGGAATTTATAAAATAGTTATTATTATTTTTTCACATTTAGCAAACAGGTGATTTAATATGGATAAATGGCACTTAAATTGCTATATAATAAATACCTAACACCTAAATCTTATTACATGAAGCTCCAGTTTTTTAAGAACATCCAGTTCAGTAAGCTTATTAAAGTAGATGGCCGCCTGAGAGAATTCAATTTTAGAAAGCATGGTGATGTATTGCAAAAACATGTGTGTTCTATTAATGTTGCCGATGACAGAGGTAACCGCATTATTTTTGAAATGCAGAAGCAGGACAGCGGTTGGAAAATACAACAACAGCAACTCCCCGTATGGATACTGGACAATGAAAATAATTTTCAACAGTTGATTGAAGAAGAACAATAAAAGCTCTATTTAAATATTTTTCCAAAAAAATCTTTCATATCCTGCCACGAAGCTGCATCAGCAGCAGCATTATAAGCAATAGGTATTTTAAACTTTAAACCCCATTCAGTTGCTGCCGGATTAGAGAAAGCATGTGTTGCCCCCGTATATTGTTTAAATGTATAATCAGCAACTATCGAATCCATTTGCCTTTTAAATGTAGCAACCTCCTCAGGTTTTACAAATTGATCATCTGCACCATGACAAACCAGTACTTTAGATTTTAGCAAGCTCTTATCAGCCGGAACACCAGCCAGATTGCCATGAAAACTAACCACGCCATTTAATCCTACGCCAAGTTTTGCCATATTTAAAACCATTGAACCTCCAAAGCAATACCCTATAGCTGCAATCTGTGTAGTATCAGCCTGGCTATATGCTTTTACTTTTGCAAGTGCAGCATCAAAACGGCTTTTTGCAAATGCAGGATTTTCATAAAACGGCATTGCCAGTTTGCCTGCCTCTTCAGGATCATTACCTGTTTTACCATCTCCATACATATCTACTGCCATTGCCAGGTAACCAAGGCCAGCTAATTGTTTTGCACGGCTTTTTACATAATCGTTAAGTCCCCACCACTCGTGTACAATTAATACTACAGGAAGTTTTTTATTTATCGCTGAATCATAGGCAATAAACCCTGTAAGCTTAGCACTGTCGGATGTATAGCTTACATCTTCGGTTTTAATTACAGGAGTTTTAGCAGCGGTTTCTTTTTCAGCTGTCTCGTTATTATTGCAGCCGGCAATAGAAAAAATTACTGCTAACCCAATTAGAGAAAAATATTTCATAGTAATAATATTTAATTGTAATGCAATAACAAATAATTCAAGATAAAGTTCCGCTAAAATTCAGGGTTCAAAAATAAATAATCCTGATAAACCTTAAGGGATTTTACTGCCGCTACTAATTTTTAGCCTGCTGATTTTGTACAGGAGCTTTTTTTGCCGGATCGAAGATGATAGTGTGAACAAACAAAATTCTTTCTTCCCCAATTGCCTCATCAGAATTTACTACAGTTTGCCGCAAAAATTTAGGATCTGTACAATTCATACAGCCTAAAATTATATTTTCACTTTTAAAATTAATTTTTCCGGTACTATCTGTAAACACCATCCCTGTATTGGAAGAGTTTCCGCCGTAAAAGTTAAATGAAGCATCATTTAACAGCCGCAAGGAGTATAAACTCATTCCTGCATGAATACCACTTTTAAGTTGCCAGATATTCTGTGCAACATTTTTATCATACTCCAAAGAACTCTCTGCCATTAATTGCCCGCCAATATACATTTTTGAAAGCTTATTATCATTTACACCATCGTCCCACAAAAACACTACCTGCCGGTTAGTATTAGGAAATAAAACTGTACATTTTCCAATTTGCCGCTCAGATAAATAATAGATATCTTTTTTGACATTCTTGTCGCCAAAATAATACCTGAGGTATTCATGAGAATTAAACACTGCCAGATCTTCGGCAAAAACAATTTCTTTTGGCTTAGGCAACACCTGCTTTCGCACCAGGAAAGAATATTCAGTTAATGTGTCAATAACTTTTGAGCGCAACGTTATTGTGACATCTTTACTTTGGAACAATAAGGCCTTGGCTGTTAAAGAGTCTTTTTCTGCATTACAAAAAAATCCTTCCTTTTTTATTTCGCTTTTAAGTTTTTGGTACTCAGTTAAAGAAGTAGTGAGATAATTAAAAGAAAAATCTTCTTTTGTACTAAAAGTTGTTATGGCTCTTTTTACAAACACAAATGGAGAATCTGCTTCCTTCTTTTTCCCCCAACTCTTGTACTCAAAATCCCTCGCAATTGTATCGGCCAAAAAGGATGACTCGATTAATGCAAATCCTTTTTTTGAAATATAAGCATCAAATTTAAGTTTTGGTACAGCAGCAGCTTCTAAAAGAGTGGATACGGTAAATGCCTGCCCCATTGAAGCAAGATTGAATGACAGGAATAAACACCAAAGTAAAAGTCTTTTCAAAATAAATGAAATTTAATGACCAATTACTTATGCATTTTGCATAAGCATATCAAGAACCTTATTCGTTGGGAGTCAATCTTCAGTGAGGGGTACTAAATCCTTATTATACAATAACAAGATTTATATAGCGAAAATAAGATTTTATGTTAATACCACTACATTTAATATTGAAAATAAATTTCGGTAGCGCCATAACCATACAGGTTGCTGTATTGGTTAACAAATGATTTTACTTCTCTTTTGAGTTTCAGCAGGTTATGTATTTCATCACGGAGTTTACCTATTCCAACACCATGTATTATGGTTAAAGACGGCTGTAAATGTGCAATAGCCAGGTCGTAATACTTTTCAAAAGCCTTTAACTGTATGGTGAGTATATCAAAATTGCTCAGGTGCTTCCAGCTGTCTGTAAGTTTTTCTATATGAAGGTCAACTACAGTTCTGGCAGATTCCAGGTTTTCTCTTCCACGTGCGGCATCGTAAATACGGAAGCCGGCATTCCCCAAAGCTCCCAGGTCAACCTTCTCTTCATCAACTTTATCGGGAAAGTTTTCGAAAAGCGGATAAGCAAAGGTGGGTTCGTTTTTTATTTGTATTTCTTCTATTTTTTTAAATAGCTGCCTGCCTTTTAACTTTAATGAGGCTTCGTAAAAAGGGGCTTTCTTTTTATCAGGTGCAGCCAGCGAAAACTCAAAGTCAAAACGTGGACTGTCGCTTATTTTTTCAAAATCCACATCGTGTAAATAAAAATCTCCCAGCGGTTCTACTTTATTTTTTAGTTCAAAATAGCTTTCGCCACCAATCATTAAGTTATAAGTAAAAGTATAAGCTTCTTCGTTTTTATTAATCAGGTGCAGTTTAAATTTCTCCACTACATCATCATCAAAAACATCTTTACTGAATACCGGCAAAAAAGATAATTGCACCCCCTCTCCTTCTTTTAGTTTGGGTTTATACTTTTCTTTTTGCACATTATCTATAAACACCTTTTTCTTTTCTGCCTGCCGCTTTTCGGTAAACATTTTAAAGTAAGGAAAATCAATCTGGTCCATATAAGCAGGGAAGCGTACGCCTTTTACTTCTATCATAACCATTCTTTCATTCATGATGTCCACCACTTTACCCTCTTCGTTGGTAAGCAGTACTAATATCTTATCGCCAATTTCGTATTTCATGCCCCTATCCCCTAAAGGGGTATTAAGTTGTTTATTAAAAATATTCAGCACAAAAATACGGAAGGATTAAGCTTCCGTATTTAA
The DNA here is from genome assembly GCA_017983695.1 of Ferruginibacter sp. Lineage (GTDB taxonomy): Bacteria > Bacteroidota > Bacteroidia > Chitinophagales > Chitinophagaceae > Ferruginibacter. The sequence goes on along the minus strand of JAGOAX010000011.1, from coordinate 154,827 downwards.
AAGATTTTGTAAAGAAAATAATGGGTCCGATAACGCCAGAAAAGAATTATTGGTTTGCCAGTTTACTTTTTTTATACCCGTATAAAAAATAAATGATCAACCCAATGCCCAGCCATGCAAGAAACCATGCCCAGTTACTCTTCGTCATTCCTGTTAACAGGTACATACAGGTTATAAGACCCATTAAGGGAATTAATGAATATTTTTTAATGAAGGTGAGTACACTTAACAATACTGCACAGAGCCAGAATATGATTAAAGAAATATTTGGTGTGGCAGCATCCATAAAACTAATTTTTCCACTTGTATAATCTTCGTTGCTGCTAAAATCAAAATTAAACATATCGGAAAAATATGTTTTAGATAAAGTTGCTGCCATTATAATTGCACCAACAACAATTACCGGAAAAATAAATTGCCCGTTTATAAAAGGGATATGAAAACGCCCCTGTTCCTTCTCCCGGCGTGGAATTAATAAAACACCGCCGCACACCAACACAAATGCAAACAGCGTGGCAATACTTGTAAAATCCAGTACAAAAGTTTTATCGGTAAACAAAATGGGTAAGCCTACAACCACCCCTGTTATTATTGTTGCAAAAGAGGGTGTTTTAAATTTGGGATGAATTTTTTGAAACACCGGTGGCATTAATCCATCACGGCTCATACTCATCCATATACGTGGCTGCCCCATTTGAAATACCAACAACACACTTGTCATGGCAATAACTGCAGCTATTGATACAAAGAACTGCATCCATCCAACATTCAAATTATCTTTCTCAAAAATAAATGCCAATGGATCTCCAACACCTTCGAATTTTCTGTAATTAACAGCGCCGGTTAATACCAGGGTTAACAGGATGTAAACGATAGTACAGATAACCAATGAAAGGATCATCCCTTTAGGTAAATCCCTTTGCGGATTTTTACTTTCTTCGGCAAGCACACTTACTGCATCAAAACCAATGTATGCAAAAAACACACCACTTACTGCTGCCATTACGCCGCTAAAACCATTAGGCATAAAACTATTTACGCCTTTATCATCCGGTGGTAACCAGTTATGCGTTGTGCCTGTTGAAAAAACCAGGTAACCGCCTACCAATATAATAAGCACCACCACCAAAAGTTTAAGCACCACCATAATATTGCTGAAATTCCGGCTTTCTTTTATACCCCTGTAAACAAGGTAAGTAATCAACAGGTTTATTACCAATGCAGGAATATCGAGTATGATTTTTAAGCCGCCAATAACCGGTGCATTATTCCAGGCATATAGCATACCCTCATTAGTACTGCCGCTTTTGATAGCATTTTTTACTTCGGAATAACTATTACTGAAATAATCAGGTACGTGAAGATTAAGTTTTGTCAGTTCACCCAGTTTATCCAAGAAGGAAGTAAAATAATCACTCCAGCTAAAAGCTACATAAATATTACCGATAGAATATTCCATTATTAAAGCCCAGCCAATTATCCACGCAAACAATTCGCCAAAACTTGCATATGCATAAGTGTAAGCACTGCCTGCAACGGGAATACGGCTTGCAAATTCGCTGTAACAAAATGCAGTAAATGCACAGGCAATAGCAGTAATTATAAATAAGATAACCACACCCGGGCCACCATGAAACACTGCGCCACCCAAACTGCTGAAACTTCCTGCACCCAATATTGCTGCTATGCCAAAAAAAGTTAGGTCACGTAAACTGAGTACTCTTTTTAATCCGCCGGCGCCATGTGGGTCATCGCTGCCTTCTGCTAAAATATTTTCTATTTTCTTTGTGCGGAATAAAGAATTGGCCATGTTGGTTTTGGTTTAAGAAAAAGTAAATTAAGAAAATATTTTTACTTAGTGAGTTGATAGTAGAAATATTATTAAAACCAAAGAAAGGAATGCTTAAACCCTAAGGGTGTCAGTCTGAGCTGATAAATTTTCAACTCTCCCTCTCCATCAAATACGCTGCTAATTCCTGCAAAGGTTTTTTACGCACACTAAGTACAGCCGTATCTTCAAGGTGTTGTAATGCAGTTTGTTTATACTTTTCTTTTAAGGCTGCTGCCCATTCATCAACTTTGCATGCTTTAAAAATAGCCAATACTTTTTCAACTTTATCAGCAGGGTTGCTGTTAATCAATTGTAACAATTCAGCTTTGTCTGTAGCAGAAGCCACTTCCATGGCATGAATCATTAAGAAAGTTTTTTTGTTGGCTAAGATATCGCCGCCAACCTGCTTACCAAATTTATCAGGGTTACCAAAGGCATCTAAATAATCATCCTGTACCTGGAAGGCAATACCAAGGTTTTTGCCAAACTCATACAAATGTTTTTGACTGGCCGTTCCTGCACCGCCTAATATAGCGCCCAATTGCAAACTGGCTGCAACCAATACAGAAGTTTTAAGTGTGATCATATTCACATATTCATCAAAACTTACTGTGGGTATTTTTTCAAAATCCATATCCAGTTGCTGCCCTTCGCAAACCTGGCTGGCAGTAACATTAAATAAATGCAATACCTTCTGCAGGTTGGCCGGTTGTATCTTATTTAAATTTTCGTATGCCTTTACAAACATTACATCGCCGGCAAGCAGTGCGGTAGATTCGCCATACTTTGTATGCACTGTTTGCATACCACGACGTACCGGGGCTTTGTCCATAATGTCGTCATGTATCAAACTAAAATTATGAAACAGTTCTATTGCGGTTGCTGCATGATAGGCATCTTCAGTAATTTCATCAAACAACTCACTACCAAGCAATACACAAACCGGGCGGATGCGTTTGCCGCCAATACCTAAAATATATTGTGCAGGATTATATAAACTTTCGGTATGATCCGGGAAGTGGCGAACATTGAATTTATCTTCAAATAGTTTGGAGAGTTCTAAAAACGAATGCATGCAATCTTATTTCTTCTTTTTGGTTTTTACTTTTGTTTCAACTTTTTTACTGGCGGCTTTTGCATGTGGCGGCACCCATTCATAATCCAACTGCCTTTTGCCTAGATTAGCGGCCACCACTTTTATTTGTACTTTATCTCCCATCCTGAATTTACGTTTGGTACGCAGGCCCACCAATGCATAATCGGTTTCATCTAACCTGAAATCGTCATGCTCACTTAAATCCCTCACAGTTACCATGCCTTCGCATTTATGCAAAACGGTTTCTACAAAAAAGCCAAATGAAGCCACACCACTAATGATACCTTCAAACTCTTCGCCTAAATAATCCTGCATATATTCCACCTGCTTGTATTTGTTGCCGGCACGTTCTGTTTCCATTGCTTTACGTTCCCTGTCGCTGCAGTGTTTACACTTCTCATCCATCTTGCGGTCTATCTTCAGGTTCTTATCTAAACATTCCTGTAAAATGCGGTGTACCATTACATCGGGGTAACGGCGTATGGGTGATGTAAAATGGCAATAATGTTCAAACCCTAAACCGTAATGGCCAATATTTGAAGATGTATAAATTGCCTTGGCCATAGTACGAATGCCCAGTTGTTCCAGTACATGTTGCTCCGGTTTGCCCTGCACATCTTTCAGCATTTTATTAAAAGATGCGGCAACAGCTTCTTCATCATGTAAATTAAAAGTGTAGCCAAACTTTTTTGCAAAAGCTGCAAAAGGTTTCAGCTTTTCATCATCGGGTGTATCATGTATCCGGTAAGGAAAAGGTATAGGCTGCTTATTGATCTTAATTTTAGAAACATATTCTGCCACAGTACGGTTGGCCAGCAACATAAACTCTTCAATGAGTTTGTGTGCATCTTTACTTTCCTTAATAACCACGGCAATGGGCTTGCCTTTTTCATCTAATTTAAACCGCACTTCCTGCGATGAAAAATTAATAGCGCCTTTTCTAAAACGTTCCCTGCGGAACTTCTGTGCAAGATCGTTCAGTAATAAAATGGGTTTAAAATGCAGGCCATCTTTTTTCTCTATAATTTCCTGTACTTCCTCGTAACTAAAGCGATGGTTACTGTGTATTACTGTTCTGCCTATCCAGCTGTGTTTTATTTCTGCCCGATTATTGATCTGGTAAATAACAGAAAAAGTGTATTTATCTTCATTCGGACGAAGAGAGCATAATTCGTTCGATATTTTTTCCGGCAGCATCGGATTAACCCTGTCGGGCAGGTACACCGATGTAGCTCTTTCGTAAGCTGATTTATCCAGCGCTGTATCGGGTTTTACAAAATGACTTACATCTGCAATGTGTACACCAATCTCGTAATTGCCATTATCTAAATTCCGTATCGAAATGGCATCATCAAAATCTTTTGCATCAACCGGGTCGATGGTGAAAGTTAAAATATCGCGGCAGTCTTTTCTTTTTTTAAGTTCTTCACGGGTAATTTTTTCCGACAGTTCATTCGCATCTTTCATCACTGCGGCATCAAAAGTTAACGGAAAACCATTGTCGATCAAAAGCTCCTTCATGGCAAAATCATTCATATCCTCGGCTTTAATCACATTCACTACTTCACCCTCAGGTTTTTTATCAGCCTTGTCCCATTTTGTTAAACGGGCAACAACTCTTTCGCCATTTGATGCTCCGTTTAATTTATCAATAGGTATAAAAAAATCCGGCATGGGTTTTTCCGTATCGGCAATAAAAAAAGCAAAATTTTTACCCACCTGTAAATCACCAATAAACTCTGTTTGTTTTCTTTCCACCACTTCGGTTATTTTTCCTTCGGTACGTTTACCGGGTACGGCGTGCTTATCAATCTGCACCCTTACTGTATCGCCATGAAAAGCCCGGTTAAAATCATTTGGCCTTACCAGTACATCTTTGTCCATACCTTCTACCAATACAAAACCAATCCCACTACGGGAAATATCTAAAACACCTTTTACAACTTTTACCTGCGAAGATTTTGTAGCACCTGTTATTTTTTTACTCATAATTTTTTTTCTTTTATACCAGCCTTATGTTTCCATGGCAACATGCTTGCGTCGCAATCCTTTCAACGGCAAATCACTGGGGAACTTTTATAGAAGCGTAAACATGTTATAATTTCCTTTGTGTAGCTGTGCTTCTTTGCAAATTATCAAAAACTCCTGCAATGTACCAACAAATTGCTACATTCGAAAAAACATCCCCCTTGCAACCGGTCACAAATTCGCCACAACGTATTATAACCAAAACCATCTGGATGCTGTCGCTGGTAAGCCTGTTTACCGATATGGCCAGTGAAATGTTGTACCCGGTAATGCCAATGTTTTTAAAACACATTGGTTTTACAGTAGTATTTATTGGCATACTGGAAGGTATTGCAGAGGCGGTTGCCGGGCTAAGCAAACCCTATTTTGGAAAGCTGAGCGACAACAGCGGCAAACGTTTACCATTTGTGCAATTGGGCTATGCACTTAGCGCTATAAGCAAACCCATGATGGCCGTTTTTGTGTACCCTTTATGGATATTTTTTGCAAGAACTATCGACAGGCTGGGTAAAGGAATCAGGACAGGTGCAAGAGATGCTATGCTGAGTGATGAAAGTACGAAAGCAACGAAAGCTACTGTATTTGGCTTTCACCGTAGCATGGATACGCTGGGTGCTGTATTTGGCCCTGCCATTGCGTTGGTATATTTGTATTTTTATCCGTCAGATTATAAAACACTTTTTTTAATTGCATTTATTCCCGGTGTACTTGCTATTTTATTTACATTACTTACTAAAGAAAAATCAAAAGCTTTAAACCCTAAACTTTTAAACGCTAAACCCCTGAACTTTCTTTCCTACTGGAAAACAAGTCCATCGCAATACAAAAAATTAGTTACAGGTTTATTATTGTTTGCCCTGTTCAACAGCAGCGATGTTTTTTTATTATTAAAGATGAAAGAAAGCGGGCTGACAGATAGCAAAATAATTGGCGTATATATTTTCTATAATCTTATTTATGCATTGTTAGCCTACCCCATTGGTATTTTGGCCGATAAGCTCGGGCTGAAAAAAATATTTTTGCTGGGGCTTTTTGTTTTTGCTGTGGTATATACCGGCTTTGCCTTTAATAATAATCTGATAGTGTACCTGGTATTATTTTTACTGTATGGTGTGTATGCCGCTGCTACCGATGGCATTGCCAAAGCATGGATCAGTAATATTGTTGACAAAGGCGAAACTGCAACCGCCATTGGCACTTATGCCGGCCTGCAAAGTATTGCGGCTTTATTTGCCAGCAGCATTTGCGGACTGCTATGGTACAATTTTGGCGCAGTAGCAACTTTTATAACCACAGCAATAATTACAGCATTGGTAATTATTTACCTGCTGTTAAGTAAAGAGCCAGACAGTTTCAATCCATCAAAATCTGTATAAAAAGATTCCCTAACTTTATTAAAAAAAATGAAAGCTTACGATACCGTAACCGGTGCTTTACAGGATTTAAAGCTAAGGGGTTTTACCATCGATTTTAATATTGGCTTTGATAAAATAATCTGTTCTAAAAACGAAAACATTCTTAATCCTCACGAATTTGAAATTGTAGAAGTGTACCGTTTTGAAGGAGACTCCAACCCGGATGATGAAGATGTGGTATATGCCATCGAATCGAAAGACGGTAAATTAAAAGGCAGTATAACCAGTGCATACGGCTTGTATGCCGCAACTGTATCTACCGAAATGCTGCAAAAACTTTCTATACACAAATAATTTTTACATTTACACTTCAAAAAAACTAATTGCTATGCCAGCAGCATTTAACAGGAGAAATTTTATTAAAACCTCTGCACTAACCGGGGCCGCATTAACACTTACCAATTCCATCAAAGCATTTTCAGCAGCAAAAAAAGACAAGGTACGCATGGGTATTATTGGTGTGGGTTTTCGCTCACACGAACACATGGGTAATTTTTTGCAAAGAGAAGATGTGGAAATTACAGCCATTGCCGATCCTCAGCAGCGCAGCATTGATGAAGCTTTAAAAGCATTTAAACAATATAACCGCCCAATGCCAGCCGTTTATAAAAACGGCAACTACGATTATAAAAACCTGCTGAAGAGAGATGATGTAGATGCAGTAATGATATGTACGCCGTGGGAATGGCACAGCATACAGGCTATTGATGCCATGAATGCAGGAAAAATTCCCGGTATGGAGGTTTGCGGAGCTATTACTGTACAGGAATGCTGGGATGTGGTGAATGTATCTGAAAAAACAAAGATTCCATTAATGATGATGGAGAATGTTTGTTACCGCAGGGATGTGATGGCGGTGTTGAACATGGTACGCAAAGGTATGTTTGGAGAATTATTACACGGGCAGGGCGGATATGAACATGACCTGCGTGGTGTATTATTTAATGATGGTATTACTGCTTACAACAGCGGTGTGGAGTTTGGAAAGAATGCTTATAGCGAAGCTCAATGGCGTACCGAACATAATAAAAACCGTAACGGTGAATTGTATCCAACACATGGCCTGGGCCCTGTTGCTGTTATGATGGATATTAATAAGGGCAACAGGATGACAAAATTATCGAGCATTGCCACCAAGGCCCGGGGCCTGCATAAATATATTGTAGAGCATCCTAAAGGCGGACCCAACCATCCCAATGCCAAAGTAAATTTTAAATGTGGCGATATTGTAAACACACAAATACAATGTGCCAATGGCGAAACAATCTTATTAACGCATGATGTATCTTCTCCCCGGCCCTACAATTTAGGTTTCAGGGTGCAGGGCACCGAAGGTTTGTGGCAGGACTTTGGAAGCGGTGGAAATAAACAAGGCCACATTTATTTTCAAAAAGAAATGAACCACAGCCATAAATGGGATAATACAGAAAAATGGTTAACAGAACATGATCATCCGCTATGGAAAAAATATGGCGCCAGTGCAGAAGGTGCAGGACATGGCGGCATGGATTTTTTTGTGGACCATGCTTTTATTGAGTGTATTAAACGTGGCACCGAATTTCCAATGGATGTATATGACTATGCCAGTTGGTACAGCATTACGCCATTAAGCGAAAAAAGTATTATTGAAGGAGGCCAGGTGCAAAATATCCCGGACTTTACAAGAGGAAAATGGAAAACAAAGAAACAGATCTTTGCATTGGGTGATGATTATTAAAAATAAAATGTCCCCACAAAAAATAGTACATGATCAACAGAAGAAAATTTTTACACTTATCTGCCATTACCGCTCCATTGCTTGCTGCAAAAAAATCGTTTGCCAGCGGTTTGGAGCCGACAACAAAACCCATCGTAATCTCTACCTGGGATAGTGGCATGCCTGTTAATGCAGAAGCATGGAAAATATTAGCTGCCAATGGCCGGGCTTTAGATGCTGTAGAAGCCGGTGCCATGCATATTGAAGATAAAATTGACTGTTGCGTGGGCTTAGGTGGTTACCCCGACAGGGACGGTATTGTAACATTAGACAGCTGCATTATGGATGAATACGCCAATTGTGGTGCAGTGGCTGGTATAGAAAGAATAAAACACCCCGTATCTGTAGCAAGGAAAGTGATGGAAACCACACCCCATGTTTTACTGGTGGGTGCAGGTGCTCAACAGTTTGCTTTGCAAAATGGTTTTACTCTGGAAAGTGCTGAACTTTCTGAAAGTGCAAAAAAAGCGTACGCCGAGTGGTTGAAAAAAAATGAATACAAACCGGAAATAAATATTGAAAACAAAAAAGGCAATGGCCCATTTGCGCCCAATTTTTTTGATGATGGCACAGCCAACCACGATACCATGGGCTTGGTGGCAATGGATGCAAGAGGAAATTTAAGTGGCGCTGTTACCACAAGCGGCATGGCTTATAAAATACATGGCCGTGTGGGAGATTCGCCGGTTATTGGTGCCGGTTTATTTGTAGATAATGAAGTAGGCGCTGCCACCAGCAGCGGTACAGGCGAAGAAGTGATACGTATTTGCGGAACGCATTTGGTGGTGGAATTTATGCGCCAGGGCTACAACCCCGAAATGGCCTGCAAAAAAGCAGTAGAACGGATTGTAAAACGTGATAAAGCAAAAGCCAAAACTTTACAGGTTGGTTTTTTAGCCATGAATAAAAAAGGGCAATACGGGGCATATGCCATTCAAAAAGGATTTGTGTTTTCGGTAAAGAGTAATAAAGAAAATCAGATTCATCAATCAAAATTTTTATTACCCTAAATCCCTAAAGGGACTTTACAGTTCAAATTTTAAAGCTTACAATGGAACACTTACACAATGATACAAAAAGTGCAAAAGCCCCTTCAGGGGTTTGGGGCTTAGAAATAATTGCCTTCAACATTGAAAGCTGCAGCATTGCACAGGCTTCAGGTGCCAGCCGCATTGAATTATGCGATAACCCCGGCGATGGTGGCACTACGCCTTCATACGGTTTTATTAAAAAGGCAAGAGCAATTTTAAACATTGAATTGTATTGCATGATCCGTCCCCGTGGCGGTGATTTTTTTTACAGCGATGCTGAGTTTGATATAATGAAAGCAGATGTGCTGACCGCAAAACAATTGGGCTGCGATGGTGTGGTGATTGGCCTGCTGAACAAAGATGGTACTGTTGATGCAGCAAGAAGCAAAAAACTGGTGGAGCTGGCTTACCCCATGGGAGTTACTTTTCAAAGGGCTTTTGACAGGGTAAATGATCCTTTTAAAGCCCTTGAAGATATTATTGAAACTGGCTGCGAAAGAATATTAACTAGCGGCCTTGTACCCAGTTGTTTTGATGGAGCTCCACTAATCGCAAAACTGGTACAACAAGCCGATGACAGAATCGTTATAATGCCGGGCAGCGGGTTACGCTCCTCAAATGTTATTGAGGTTGCAAAAATTACCGGTGCCACCCAATTCCATACTTCTGCAAGAATTTTTACAGATACCCAAATGGAATTTGTTGTAGAAGGAATGGAAGAAGACCTGAAATCAGTAATGGTGGATGGAGAAGAAGTAAAAAAGATAGCGGAGCTGCTGAAAGCTTATCAGCCCGGCTAACAATTTGTTCATCTTTACACCCCTGCTGCAACATTTTAGCTAAAAACATTGCCTTATCCGTAAACTTTATGGTTACTTTAAGCATCTTATCCGTATTAATAAAAAGATGCTTCCCTATTTTTACAAAGTGCAGTTACACATAAAACATATCGCTTTAAAAATTACAGTATTAATTTTTGTTCTGATTGTATCAGCAAAAACCAACACTGCATTTGCCCAAACCGGGCCAAGAGATACCATTTTAACTGCTGCCATTATTTATAATGGCGATACCATTGAAGCAAAAACCCTGGCAGATGTTTCGGTAATGACCCGTTTAACGCAAAGCCAGTTAAATGCTATTGCAAAATGGACCCGTCTGCGAAATGCTGTTTACGTAACTTACCCTTATGCCAGGCGTGCCGGTGCCGTTTTAAATGATATTAATGCAAAGCTTACCAACATCACCGATAAATCAGCCCGGAAGGATTATATCAAATCGAGAGAAAAAGAACTGAAAAAAGAATTTACCGATCCACTTACCAATTTATCAGTTTACCAGGGCAAGGTATTAATGAAACTGATTAACCGGGAAACCGGGAATAACTGTTACGAAATAATAAAGGAGCACAAAGGCGGATTGACTGCCCGCTTTTATCAAACCGTGGCTTTCTTTTTCAACAGTAGTTTAAAGCAGCCTTACGATCCCAAAGGCGATGACCTTGAAATTGAGAAGATTGTATTAGAAGTTCAGCGCATGTATGGCTACAGGTCCACCGCCGGTTTTATGTAATATTTCTTCACTTTCCTGTTTTTACTGTTAACAACCCTACAATTTTACTTTTTAGCTGCCGTTTACTACTTGCGGCATGGCTAAAATGGTGTAGCTTGCAGCCAGAAATTTTTTACTCCAGAATGAAGTTAGATGTATTAGCCTTTGGTGTTCACCCGGATGATGTGGAATTGAGTTGTGCAGGTGTTTTATTAGTAGAGAAACTGAATGGCAAAAAGACCGGCATTATTGATCTTACGCAAGGCGAGTTAGGTACAAGAGGAACGGCAGCAACAAGAAAACAGGAAGCGGCCAATGCGGCAAAGATTTTACAGGCAGATGTAAGAGAAAACCTTGAAATGGCAGATGGCTTTTTTAAAAATGATGAGGCCCACCAGCGTAAAATAATCGTTGCTTTGCGTAAATACCAGCCCGAAATTGTTTTGTGCAATGCCCCGTCTGACAGGCACCCCGATCATGGCCGCTCAGCCCGTTTAGTGACAGATGCAGCTTTTCTTTCCGGATTAAAAAAAATTGAAACTGAAGTAAACGGTGTATCTCAAGAAGCATGGAGACCGAAATATGTTTTTAACTACATACAGGATAAACTGTTGAATCCCGATTTTGTTATTGACATATCGGAAGTTTTTGATAAAAAGTTAGAAGCAATAAAAGCCTACGCAACACAGTTTCATAATACAGAAAGTAACGAACCGCAAACATATATTTCCACACCCGATTTTTTAGATAGTGTGGTGTACCGCCATAAATGGTTTGGTAAAATGATCGGGGTAAAATATGCAGAAGGGTTTATTACTGAAAAAATGACCGGCCTCAAAAATTTTGATGCCTTTATTAAAAAAGATACTTAAAAAAATATTTAAAATACGAACCATGGCAACCCCTAAATTCTTAAATGTAAAAGGCTCCACTTTTCACCAGGAGTTAAAAAAAAGAGTGAATGATTATTTTGTAAATGCAAAAAAGCCGGCAACCGGCAATTTTGGATTATACTTTAAAGCAGTATTATTCTGGACAGCTTATGTTGCACTTTATATTCATGTTGTATTTTATACCCCGCCAACGCTTTGGGCTATTTTAGAATGTTTTATAATGGGCGGATTAACAGCCGGCATTGGTTTTAATGTAATGCATGATGGCGGCCATGGCAGTTTCAGTAACAGTAAATTCTGGAATTACATTGCTGCATTTTCTGTTAATGCCCTGGGTGCCAGCGCAATTATGTGGAATAATAAACACAATATTATTCACCATACCTATACCAATATTGATGGGGTTGATGATGACATTGAAATAAAGCCGATGTTGAGAATGTGTGCCACACAAAAAAAATATAAGATCCACAGGTTTCAGCACATTTACGTTTGGTTCCTGTACACTTTACTTTTAATCATCTGGGTTTTTGCAACAGATTACACTAAATATTTTAAAAAGAAAGTAGGCAGTGTACCCATAAAAAAAATGAGCACATTTGACCATATCGCTTTTTGGGTTGCTAAACTGGGCTATTATTTTATGATGATCGCATTACCCATTTATTATGTTGGATTTGTAAACTGGTTGGTAGGTTTTCTTATCATAGCTATGTTTGCCGGCCTTATTTTAAGTGTTGTTTTTCAACTGGCGCATACCGTTGAAGAAACCGCTTTTCCTGTACCGGATGCCGATATTAATAAAATTGAAAACGAATGGGCTATTCACCAGATACAAACTACTGCTAATTTTGCTACAAAAAATAAATTGATATCATGGCTTGTGGGTGGTTTAAATTTTCAGATTGAGCATCACCTGTTTCCAAAGATCTCTCATATTCATTACCCTGCCATCAGTAAAATAATAAAAGAAACCTGTGCAGAGTATGGTATAAAATATATTGAATACCGTAAAATGCGTCATGCGCTTGTTTCGCATACCATGCATTTAAAAAGAATGGGCAGGATTTAATTATTCTCTTATTTTTTACAGGCCTTTTTATTATTACTTTTATTGGTGGTAGTAAAAAGGCTTTTTCGTTACCTACTTTTAATAACTTATTAAACTATATAAAAATGGCACAAACTACCTGGCACCAAAAACATACAGAAACATTAACTGTTGGAGATCGTGTAGCTGATGCTGTTGCAATGGGTATGGGCTCGTGGAGATTTATCATTATTCAAACTGTTTTTGTACTGATATGGATGGCCTTAAATATTATTGGTTTAATCCAGCATTGGGACCCCTACCCTTTTATTTTATTAAACCTTATTTTCTCTACACAGGCCGCTTACGCCGCTCCTATTATTATGATGAGTCAAAACCGCCAGAGTGCCAGGGACAGGATACAGGCACAGGAAGATTATCAAACCAATATTGATGCAAAAAAAGAAATAGAAGCCCTGCAACTTTATTTAAACAAGCTTGAAACTGAAAAACTTGATAAAATCATCATCATGCTGAACGAAATAAAATCACAGGCAAAATAATCACTGCTGCCAGTAAAGCATCTTTCCGTAAATTTGTTTCCCAAACTTAAAAAATGAGTGAAGAAAAGAGCCTGAATTTTTTAGAAGAAATTATTGAAGAGGATTTAAAGACCGGTAAGTACAAAAGTATATTAACCCGCTTTCCACCCGAGCCTAATGGTTACCTGCATATTGGTCATGCCAAAAGCATTTGCCTCAATTTTGGATTGGGCTTAAAATATGGCGGTAAAACCAACCTGCGTTTTGATGATACCAATCCTGTTACAGAAGAAACTGAATATGTAGAAAGTATTAAGGATGATATCCGTTGGCTGGGCTTCAACTGGGCCAATGAGTTTTATGCTTCTGATTATTTTGACAAGCTATACGAATTAGCCACTGCCTTAATTAAAAAAGGACTGGCCTATGTAGACGATTCATCTGCCGAAGAAATTGCCGCATTAAAAGGTACACCAACAGAACCTGGTAAAGACAGCCCTTTTAGAAACAGGAGTATTGAAGAAAATATTTTATTGTTTACCGAAATGAAAGCCGGTAAATATAAAGATGGAGAAAAAGTATTGAGGGCTAAAGTGGATATGGCTGCAGATAATATGCACATGAGAGATCCTATTATTTATCGTATTAAACATGCACACCACCACCGCACCGGAGATGCATGGTGCATTTACCCGATGTACGATTTTGCACATGGGCAAAGTGATAGTATTGAAAATATTACCCATAGCATTTGTACACTGGAGTTTATTCCGCACAGGGAACTGTACGATTGGTTTATTGAAAAGCTGGACATATTCCCATCGCACCAATACGAATTTGCAAGATTGAACATGACCTATACAGTAATGAGTAAAAGAAAATTACTGCAACTGGTTAACGAAGGATATGTAACAGGTTGGGATGATCCCCGTATGCCTACATTAAGCGGCTTTAGAAGAAAAGGATATACCCCCGAAAGCATCCGTAATTTTTGCGACAGGATTGGTGTGGCAAAAAGAGAAAATCTTATCGACATCAGTTTATTGGAATTTTGTTTACGTGAAGAGTTGAATAAAACTTCTGCAAGGGTAATGGCAGTGTTAGACCCGGTAAAACTGATCATCACAAATTACGAAGCCGGTAAAACGGAAGAACTGGTAAGTGAGAATGGCCCCGATGAAACAATGGGTACAAGAACCGTTCCTTTTAGCAATGAGTTATGGATTGAACGGGAAGATTTTATGGAAGAGCCTGCAAAAAAATGGTTCCGCCTGGCACCAGGTGCTGTAGTAAGATTAAAAAGCGCTTACATTGTAAAGTGTGAGAGTTTTATAAAAGATGATAATGGCAACGTAACAGAAATCCATTGTACTTATTTTCCTGAAAGTAAGAGTGGCAGCGAAGGCAGCAGCATGACTGCAAAAGGAACCATACATTGGGTAAGTGCCCTACATGCAGCAACTGCAGAAGTCCGTTTGTACGACCGTTTATTTAAAGCAGAAAACCCTGCTGCAGAAGAAGGCGATTTTAAAGACAATATTAACCCCGATTCATTACAGGTTATTACCAATGCATTTATAGAACCCTCGCTTGTAAATGCCAGTTTGCAGGACAGGTATCAATTTTTACGCAAAGGTTATTTTTGTTTAGACAAAGATGCTACCAAAGATAAATTAGTATTCAACCGTACCGTTACATTAAAAGATGCCTGGGGCAAAGAAGTAAAAAAGCAATAACTATTTAACAGCCTCGTCTTTATTGGCCATAATTTTCATGTTAGGAAAAACAGCAGCTATAAGAATTACCACTGTAGAAAATAACATAATGTAAATACCGATTTTTTTTTCGGGGCAATAAGCATTATAACAGGAAGTGTAAAGGATATAAGTTTTAATGGCATACGCCACCGTAAATGCCGATAAAAAAAGGTTTATTCTTTTAGCCAATACTTTAGGCAAAATGATCAATGCTAAACTAACAATAGCAAAAAAGATCAGGAATTTACCCGGTTTGCCATATTGATTTTTTTCAGAGAAGAAAGCAGTAAAAGTCTTATCTACATCTGCATGATAGGTCCATGGCACAAAGCAGGAAATAATTAAAACAAGGCAGGCCAGGATGCCCGCCCAATAAAGAATTTTTACACTCATATAATACTTATTAAAATCGCCCCGATTATATGTCGGGGCGATTTTTGAGGTCCCTAGCGGATTCGAACCGCTGTAGAAGCTTTTGCAGAGCTTTGCCTAGCCACTCGGCCAAAGGACCGTTTTTAGTGTTGCAAAAATAGGGTATTTTTAGGCAAAATTATTCTTCGGTTCAAATCTGTAATCAAAATATTTTTATGAACAGCATACCGGCATCAGAACTTATTATTAATAACCGTGACGCTATTTATCATTTAGACAGCAGGCCCGAAGAAATTGCCACAACAATTATTACCGTTGGCGATCCGGACAGGGTTGGTGAAGTAAGCAAACATTTTGATTCGGTTGAAGTAAAAAATCACCACCGGGAATTTGTTACCCATACCGGGTATCTTAATAAAAAAAGATTAACCGTGGTAAGCACAGGTATTGGTACCGATAATATTGATATTGTATTGAACGAACTGGATGCCTTGGCGAATATTGATTTTGATACAAGGATGATAAAAGAAAATTTAACAGCACTTAATATTATCAGAATTGGTACATCGGGATCATTACAGGCAAATATTCCCGTAGATAGTTTTGTGGTAAGTACACACGGGCTGGGTATAGATAACCTGTTAAATTTTTACCGGCCAAAAAATAATGAAGAAGAAAAACAAATCGTACAATCTTTTATAACACAAACACAATTGAACAGTACTTTTGCAGTGCCTTACATAGCAAGTGCAGGTGCAGGGTTATTAAAAAATTTTACAGATGGATTTCATCATGGCATTACAGTTACCTGCCCCGGTTTTTATGGCCCACAAGGCAGGGTGCTGCGTTTAGGATTGGCCAACCCATCTTTAATTGATAACTTAACTTCGTTTACTTTTGGGCAGCACCGCATTACTAATTTTGAAATGGAAACATCGGCTATTTATGGTTTGGGAAATATATTAGGTCATCATTGCCTTTCTATAAGTGCCATTGTAGCCAACCGCATTACAAAAGAATTCAGTAAAGATGGTGCAACTACAGTTGAAAATTTAATTAAAAAATCGCTTGAAATAATTTCGAATACTTTATAAGATGAAAATAGAATTTTTTAAATACCAGGGTACAGGAAACGATTTTGTTATTTTAGATAACAGGGATAATAAGTACGACGGACTTACAACAAAACAGGTAAACCATATTTGCGACCGCCGCTTTGGTATTGGTGCCGATGGCCTGATGCTGTTAAGCAAAAAAGAAGGATACGATTTTGAAATGGTTTACTTTAATGCCGATGGTAACCAAAGCAGCATGTGTGGCAATGGTGGAAGATGCCTGGTAAAATTTGCCTACCACATGGGTATTCATAAATCAACGTATCGTTTTATTGCAACAGATGGAGAACATATTGCCGATATAGGTACTGATAATATTGTACGGCTAAAAATGGTAGATGTAAATGAAGTAGAACAACATTCATCATACGCTGTATTAAATACAGGGTCGCCGCATTTTATAAAATTCTCTAACAATGTAAAAGATATTGATGTGCATGAAACCGGTCGTGAGATACGCTACAGTGCGACATTTAAAGAAAACGGTATCAATGTAAACTTTGTAGAGTCGCTGGATGAAGACAGTATTTTTGTACGCACTTATGAGCGTGGCGTAGAAGATGAAACCATGAGCTGCGGCACCGGCGTTACCGCTGCTGCATTGGTAAGTGCCCACAACGAAAAAGGGTTTAACCGTGTAGAAGTAAAAACACCCGGTGGCCGTTTAAGCGTGGAATTTGATAAAGTTGACGAAGATCATTTTGAAAATATATGGCTTTGCGGCCCTGCAGAATTTGTGTTTAAAGGAGAGGTTGAAGTATGATGAAAGCAGAGATCATAACAGCCACAGAAAAAATATTTGCGGCATTTACCAGCCAGTGTAACAACACCGGCGAAACTGTTTTTTTTGATAAGCCAACAACCAAATGGTCTATTGCTGAAAATGTGCAGCACCTTATTGTTTCTACCAATACTACTACGCTTGCATTTTCGCTGCCCCGTTTTTTAGTACGCTTTATTGGCGGCAAACCCAACCGCAGCTCTAAAACTTACGAAGAGCTGGTGACCAAATACAAAAATAAATTAGCAGCAGGCGGCGCAGCCAGCGGACGCTTTATTCCAAAACCAATAAAAATAAGTTTTGGAAAAGAGAAGCTGTTGAACAACTGGAAAAATGCAACCCAAAAATATATTACGGCATTGCAAAATAACAGAACCGAAAATGACCTTGATAATTATTTAGTAAAACATCCTTTACTGGGCAGAATTACTTTACGTGAGCTTTGCTATTTTACAATTTACCACACCGAACATCATCTTAATATTATTTCATCAATAGTAACCGTGCAGTAATTATGATCCAGTACTTTAAAATTATAGAACACCAGACCATTGCTATTGATAAACCTGAAGTTGGCTCATGGGTAAATGTATTGCCGCCGCTTAAGCAGGAAGAATTTACCGAACTGAGCGAAACACTCGATATTCCTATTGATTTTTTAAAAGATTCGCTGGATATTGACGAACGCAGCCGTTACGAAATTGACGACAATGTAAAACTCATTGTAATAAAAACGCCTACAGAAAATAATTCTTTTAATGATAGTGATGCATTTTATATCACCATCCCCATTTGTATTATTTTAACGCATAACCAGATTGTAACAGTAAATTCTTTTGAAAATGAAGCCATAAAAAAATTCCTGAACAGTTTTCAAAATCGCCATCCCGATAAAAAGAATATGATGGTGCTGAAGATATTTGAAAAGATCACCGCCAATTTTCAACAACACCTTAAAGAGATTAACCAGCGCAGAAATTTACTGGAGCATAAATTATACGATGCCAACCGTAACGAAGAATTACTGCAGCTGATGCGTATTCAAAAAAGCCTGGTGTATTTTATTACCGCATTACGCAGCAACGAATTGCTGATGATGAAACTGAGCCGTACCAATGTGCTGCAGTTAACCGATGATGAAAAAGATTTTTTAGATGATTTGGTGGTAGAAACTTCGCAGGCCCTGGAAACTGCCAATACCTATACCACCATCTTAAGTTCTTCGCTGGATGCATTTGCAAGCATTATCAGCAATAACCAAAACGAAGTATTAAAGCGGCTTACAACACTTACTATTGGCTTAAGTGTACCGGTATTAATTGCCAGTATTTATGGTATGAATGTGCCGATACCTTACAGCGAATCTCACCTGGCATTTTGGTTGCCCGTAATAATTTCCTTTATAATCCTGGGCTTTGTTGTCTGGCATTATGTTACAAGAAAAAAATAATTATGTTTACAATAAGGGTTTATGGTATTTTAATGAACGAGTACAAGCAGGTATTGGTAAGCGATGAGTTAATACGGGGTATGTACATCACCAAATTTCCCGGGGGCGGATTGGAATTGGGCGAAGGCACGAGAGATTGCCTTAAACGGGAATTTATGGAAGAGATGAATTTGAATGTAGCCATTGGCGAACATATTTATACCACCGACTTTTACCAGATGAGTGCTTTTAATAATGCACAACAGATCATCTCTATTTATTATTTTGCCAAAGCACTGGAGCCGATAAATGCACCATTGAGAAATACAGCTTTTGATTTTGATGAACAGCAATTACGGGTATATAACGAAACCGGCGAAACAGAAACCTTTCGTTTTGTAGATTGGGAAATTTTTTCTGATGCCGTTGTTACCCTGCCCATTGATAAAATAGTTGCTGCAATGCTAAAAGAAAAATATTAAAATGAACTACAACAATTTTTTTGACCAACAACTTTTACTGGAAGATGAACTGGTAAGGATAGAACCGCTGGAAGAAAAACATTTTGATTTATTATTACCTACAGCGCTTGAAAAAGAGATATGGTTGTTTACTATTCAGAAAATTAATACGCCTGAAGATTTTAGAAAATATTTCAACACTGCACTCGATGAAAAGCAAAATAAAAAATCGTACCCCTTTGCCTATTATAATAAAATAACTAACGAATATGTGGGCTGCACCCGCTATGGCAATATTGATTTTGGCAATAAAAGACTGGAGATTGGCTGGACCTGGCTAAACCCGAAAATGCACGGCACTGGTTTTAATAAACATTGTAAATTGCTGCTCCTCTCCTATGCGTTTGAACAATTACAATTAAACCGTGTAGAGTTAAAAACCAGCCATCTTAATTTAAAATCGCAAAAAGCCATGCTTAAAATTGGCGCAGTACGGGAAGGTGTTTTCCGCAATCATATTGTTAACGAAGATGGCAGTATAAGGCACAGTCATTTTTTTAGTTTTATAAAAGAAGAATGGCCCGCTATAAAGAACAGCATTTTTAAAGAACTGGTTACAGCCTGAAAAATAAATATATCTTTCAATAAAAAAATATATCTTTTACTTTATAAACTTAATTTATGAGAAAACTATTGTTGTTCCTTACAGTATGCACCATCTGCTCCTGCAAATTTTTTAAAAAATCTGATAAAGTAGAAATAAATAAATTTCTTTTCGACCAGGTGCAAACCGGCGGTGTTACCGTAATACCTATTGAAACACCAAAAGGCAAGTTTAATGTATGGACAAAATACAATGGCGATAACTATAAAATAAAAGTACTGTTATTAAATGGCGGCCCCGGCGCAACACACGAATACTTTGAATGCTTTGAAAATTTTCTCGATCCACTGAATATTGAATTTATTTATTACGATCAGCTGGGTTGCGGCCTTTCGGATAATCCGAAAGATACCACACTGTGGGATCTGCCACGTTTTGTAGAAGAAGTGGAGCAGGTGCGTAAAGCATTAAATCTTAATAAAGATAATTTTTACCTGCTTGGCCACTCGTGGGGAGGTATACTGGCCATGCAATACGCATTAAAATACCAGGATAATTTAAAAGGCCTTATCATCAGTAATATGATGAGCAGTGCCCCCGACTATGGTAAATACGCACAGGATGTGTTGGCGCCGCAGTTCGATCCAAAAGTTTTAGATACCATCAGGCAGATAGAAAAGAGCGGCGATTTTTCCAATCCAAAATATATGGAATTACTGATGCCGCATTTTTATGCCAAACATATTTGCCGTATTCCTTTAGATAAATGGCCCGAGCCAATGACACGTTCGTTTAATAAAATGAACCAGAGTCTGTATGTAACCATGCAGGGGCCTAGTGAATTTGGTATTGCCGGCAACCTGGCAAACTGGGATGTAAAAAAACAACTGCCACAAATAAAAGTACCCACACTTACCATTGGCGGCAAGCTCGACACGATGGATCCTGAGCACATGAAATGGATGAGTACACAGGTACAGCAAGGCCGTTATTTATATTGCCCCGAAGGCAGCCACATGAGTATGTACGACGACCAGAAGAATTACTTTCCCGGGTTGATACAGTTTATTGTGGATGTGAATGAAGGTAGGTTTAAGAAGGGTTAGGGCTGGTTTGTTGTTGGTGGTTTAGAAGTTTAGAGGTTTAGGAGTTTAGAAAAAAGTATTTAAAGACCGTTTTCTGTTAGCTTTAATTTAAACCGCAACAAGTTTAAGAGTAAAGAACTAATGTTGAAGCCACAGCCCGAAGGATGCTGTGCATAGTGCAAATGTCCAACGGCCATAGCTTTTGTGTGCAGTACTTTTTTTGTATATTTGAAATATGAAAGCAATAGTAGTAACTCCAAAAAGTGATAATGAATTCAAATTCGTAGCGGATTTGCTAAAAAAACTTGGCATCGGTACTTCTACTTTAACAAAAGGTGAAATAGAAGATATTGGCATGCTGAAGTTGATGAATAGTGTTGATAAGTCAAAACGGGCAAGTCGTACTGAAATAATGAAAAAGTTATCTGCTTAATGAAAGTCCTATTCTTAAAGGAATTTTCAAAAGACCTCGACGGAATATCATTGAAGTCTGTAAAGTTATCTTTGAAAAGAGTGATTGAAAGAATGGAGACTACTGATGCGTTAAGTAAGATTCCAAACACAAAAAAACTTCAAGGCCATAAAACGGCTTATAGAACAAGAATAGGAGATTATCGTCTGGGCTTTTTCTTCGAAGATGAAGTAATATTTCTTGCCCGGTTTATACACCGAAAAGATATTTACAAACTTTTTCCTTAATTATAACTAACTCAAAACAAAAGCCCCGCCAAAAAAGCGGGACCAATAATTTAAAAATCTATCAGCCTGTAAGCCGGATCCTGTATTTCCCCCCAACAAGTTGGGGGGAAACGGTTATCATTTATCTGGCTGCAACATTACTGTTACAATCTTGCTGCCTACCCTTCAACGTTACTGCTTGCGCAATATCAGGCGGGCCGCCCTCAACCATTGATATACGTGGCATTACAGCACACAAGGTTTACCCAATTTATGCATTACTGCAAAAACCCGTGAGCTCTTACCTCACGTTTTCACCCTGGCCCCTCTCTTGTCATGCTCTGTCAGACTGAGCTTGTCGAAGTCTTGTCGAAGCATGTCAAGAGAGGGGTGGTAATTTTCTGTGGCACTTTCTTCCTTTCATAGTTAGTGTTGCCACTAACCATATCCAGACCGGCCATTAACCGGTGTGTTGCCCTTTGCTGTCCGGACTTTCCTCCACCCGATAGATCGGGTAGCGATAACCCGGCTGATAGCCCACAAAGGTAGTTTTTATTACGGCAAAGGTTGTTGATTTTAAATATTACAATTTTTACTACATTGCATTAAGCCAATAGTACCGGTGAAGTTTTAAATTTGAATGCAATTTATTTATGTAGCGGATTTGCGGCAATACAAATTTGTAGGCAATAAAAACGATGACTGTTCAAGAAAAATGTAATAAGCTCAATAAGGAAATTCATAATAGACTTTTCTTAAATAATTATCTATCGACAACGATTGGGGATTATGAAAGGGTATTTACTTCTATAGACTTAATTGAAGATTGCCAAGATGCTATTGAAGAATTTGAAAACATTCCGGAAACTGCTATTCAATCAAGAACAACACTTTACATTTATGGTATTTTGCAATCAATGTATTGTCAACAAGACGGGCTTTTCCATCTTTACAAAACAATTACAAATAGTAATATCAAAAATGTATATGACCTGTTTAAGCTTTACAAGTTCAACATACAAGTTAGGGAAGTAAGGGACGATATTGCAGGGCATCCGGCAGACAGAAAAGGGAAAGAATTTTACTTTATAGCTAAAGGAACAAATTCTAAGTATTTTTTTTCATATGCAGGCTATACTCCACACTTCAGAAATGTTGATGTTGATTTAAAGCAATTTATTAAAGAACAAAATATTTTTACTTCAACAGTGTTAGACGAAGTGGAGAAAACAATTGCACAGCAAATACAAATTCATAAAAGCAAATTCAATTCAATGAAACTCTCTGATATAGTAGACAATTTAAACTACCCAATTCAATTAATTTATCGGGGTATCTTTGATAACCATCCTTTAGCGGATAGCGGTTTGCAAGAGATAAAAGACAAATTAAATCAATTAAAAACTGAACTTAATACCAGATATGGTAATAAAATCCCTGATAGCATTAAAGACATATTCAGGCTTCAAGATCATATTTTAAATAAAATTGAAAATTGGTTTTCAACTAAAACACTTGAAAGGAATTTAGATGCAGAAATCTTTATGGATAGTTTTTCCCATCAACTGGATAAACTTATTGATATCTTAAACGAAATTGACGAGGACTTCGGATAATATACAGCCACATAACTTTCGGTTTGCTGCAATGCTGGCTGACGAAAGAACAATCAACTTTGTAATACTATCAGCGAACATCAGGCAGACGAATTCCTGTCGAGTATTTATTGGTAACTTTATCATGAATAATTCTAATCGGCTTCAGTTGCTGGGCTGATAGTTATAGAAACCCAAGAAAGCAGCAAGCCGTCAAAGCTACAACCAATTATTAAACTGAAAATTAAACCAACCACTATTGAAACTAAATCACAAAGCATTAATCGACTTATTACAACGGGCCTATTCGGCAGAAAAAGCAGCAGCATTCGCCTACCAGGGCCATGCCGGCTCTGTTAAGGATAAAGATGAAAAAGCAGCCATCAAACAAATTGAGCTGGATGAATGGAATCACCGTAAAGAAGTACTTGCTATTATGCGCCAGTACAATATCCCTGTATCAAAATACTATGAGATACGTTTTCATATCATTGGTAAGATCATTTCCTTTTCCTGTTATATCATTGGCTGGTTTATGCCCTTTTATTTTGCCGGCAGTTTAGAAAGCGGGAATGTCTGCGAATATTTCAGGATGATGCAATACTTTCATGAGCTTGGAATAGTTGAGCACAATACCATTTTATACGAAATGGGCATTAAAGAAAAAGAACACGAGGTTTATTTTTTAGGGAAAATAAAAAACAGGAAGCTCCTGCCCATATTTGAAAAAATATTTTCCTGGGGTGCTAAAAAAAGTTTCAACGATGTAGACCTTGATAAAAAATACCCTATAGAAGAATCAAGTGTTTATTGTAAAAAATAATTCAGGTTGCCATTGTGTTACCACAGGCAAATCATCAATTTTTATTTATATTTTTACTGGTGCTTACAAACGTCAACAATAAAACATACCGATGAAATATTTAAAGCCCTTTGCAATTGTACTGTTAACCCTTGTTTTAATTTCGGCAACCGTTGCAACGATCGACCTGGAAACAAAATCGTTACTGGATAATAAAATTGAACTGAAAATCCCCAAAGGGTTTGGCATAATGGATGAGGAAATGCTGAAATTAAAATATCCTTCGCAGCGGCGGCCAACCCTGGTATATACCAACGAAAGCGGCGGTATTAATGTTGCTTTTAACCTTACACAAAGCAGGGCCAATCAAACCGTAATAGCTGCCTACAAAGATAATTTTGTGCAGACTTTTAAAACCTCGTACCCAACAGCTGTTTGGTTAGACAGTGGTGTAATAGTAATAAACGGCAAAAAAGTTGGCTACCTGGAATTAATAACCCCGGCTATTGATACAGAGATCTATAACCTGTTATTCTTTACCGACCTGGACAATAAATTATTGCTCTGTACTTTCAACTGTACCAAAAAAGATATCGAAGAGTGGACACCGGTGGCAAAAGAAATAAGGGCTTCATTAAAAATTAAATAACCAGCAGCAGCTATTACAATGAAAGATTTTAAAAAATATTACATCATTCCGGCAAAGCCCGAAGAAATATATTTAGCCTTAACCAAACCCGCCACTATACAGTTATGGACGGGTGAGCCTGCCGAAATGAGTACCGAGCCCGGCAGCGAATTTGCTCTTTGGGATGGCAGCATTGTTGGCCGCAATATTGCATTTGAAGAAAGTAAACTGATCAAACAGGAATGGTATTTTGGCGACCAGGAGCCACCATCCATCGTTACCATAAAATTACATCCGCATAAGCAAGGTTGCTCTGTAGAATTATTGCATACCAATATTCCTGATGATGAGTATGACAATTTTGTAAGCGGCTGGGACGAAAGTTATTTTGGTATGCTTGAAGAATTTTACAGCTAATGCAATTAATATTTATACAATGAGCTGTACAAAATATACAGCTCATTATTTTTGATACCTATTGCTTCTTTGTTGCCGTATCTTTTGGTTTTTTCTTCAGCAGGTTATCCAGCAGCCCTTTCATCGATTCTTTAGGGTTAGGCTTTACTTTACCCGAATCTTTTGCAGCAGCAGCACTGTCGCCATACAATTTTTTCGACAGTTCATCTTTGGCCGCATTTAAAGCCTGGTTCTTCAGCGATTTAACAGTGTCTTTTACAGCGTTGGTTACAGCCTGTTTGGTACTGTCGATTTTTGCTTTTGCAAAATCAGTTACCTGCTGTTTCATCTGGTCGGCAAGGTTTGCAGTACCTTGCTTAAGATCTGTTTTAAGTGTAGGTGCTTTAATAAAACCGCCGAGTTTTAAATTAAGGTTCACTGTTTCGCCAACCTGTACCGGAACACCTTTATTATTTACCTGTGTAACCAAATTATTCACTAACTGGTTACCCTGTGTTCCCATTAATGCACGGGGCAGTTTCATATTTACAATAAAATCCAGCGACTGGTCAAAACCCTGCAGGCCACCAATCTCCATCTCAATATCGGCCACTTTAACTTTAAATGGTTTTATCAAAACTTTTCCATTCGAAAATTCAAAATAGTTTTTTATGTCTTTTACTGATATCTGTTCCAGTGCTTTTACATTTAAAGTACCGGCAATTTTATCAAGCGGGGCAAACTTGCTTAAAAAACCCTGTATCAATAATAAATTGCCATTGCCTGTTAATGTACTCATATCGGGCATCATGTTATCACCCAGCTTTCCCTTCATGCTCATTTGCGATGTAAGCTTGCCTGCAATGAATTTACCAATGGGCATTAATTTTTGTACGGTGTTAAATGCATAAAATGTTTTTTGCACATCTACATTGTTTACAGCATAATCCAATGCAATATCAGGCTTGGCTTTACTTTGTAAAGTAGAATAACGGCCATTAACGGCAATGGAACCATCAAGTGCATTACCTTTTACATCATTAATAAAAACAGTTTCGTTATTTATTTTTAAAGTGCCGGTAAGGTTATCAATATCTGTTTTATCATAATGCACTTTATCAACTTTTGTGTTAAGTGTTAGATCTAAATTTTGTGGCACTGCAAACGGCGCAGCGGCAGGGCCTGTAGTGGTGGTATCTGCTGATGTGCCCATCCAGTCGTTAAGGTTTAATTTATCTGCATTTATACTAAGGGTTGCATTTAAAGGTTTATTTTGAAACATGTAATTAAGCAGATTATTAATTTGCCCTGTACCATTAAAGTTGGTACCCATGTACTGGCCGTTTAAACTGCTGATATCAATTTGTTTTGGTGTAAAAGAAGTTAACAGCGAATTTATTTTTACCCCTGTGGGATAATCTTTAGCCACATATAAAAAATCATTCAGCCCGATCGTACCTGCTGCACTGAATTTTTCATACTGCTGTTTTTCAATATCGCTAACATTGCCTTTTACACTTACATCGGCATTCAGCAAGCCGGCAAGCTTTGTACCGGCTTCAAGTTTTACATACTGTGCTACTTTGCTCAAATCAAGTTTACCTTTTGCGGCAGCATCCACAAACATATTACTTACCGGATTTTTTACGAGTAATCTGAAATCAAAAGGTTCATTATCCATTTCTATATGCCCGTTCTCAACATTTACCACCGTATTATCTGTTTGCCCATCGGGATTATCCACCTGTGCTTTAAAATTAATATTCTGTACCGGTTTGGGCAGATCAGTATATTGAAAAAATCCTTTGTTCACCTGCATATCCACATGATAGGCAGGCATACTTAAATCATTATAAATCCCTTTTACAAAACCACTGAAGATTGCTGTACCGCTGGTTTTTATTTTATCAAAATCATTCTTATACACTGCCGGTAACAGCGACAGCAAATTTTTAAAATCAGTAGAAGGTGCTTTGAATTTGATGTCCATATCATAGCCCTTATCATCAAGGTTCTTTATTACACCATTGCTGCTTATCTTAAGATCGTTAACCGCAATATTTTCGGTGCTGTAGGTGTAACTGTTTTGCTTATTATCAATTTTAATATCGGCATCAGCCGTTGTTTTTGCATTAGCCAAATAAGGAATGCCGCTGTAAATAAAAGTAACAGCATCGGCTTGTGTACTTGTTTTTAAAGTAAACTGGTCGGCAGTAAAATCGCCGCTGCCTTTATGGTTTAAATTAAAAATTTCGCTGCTCATATCCCCTTCTTCATCTTTATAACTTATGTAGGCATTGTTGATGGCATACTCTTTCAACTGCAGCGTAAATGGTTTTTCGTCAGCATTGTTTTCTGTTCTGCTGCTGTCGGGTTTTACAATATCCCAGTTGGCAGCACCCTCTTTATTTACAATAGCATGCACCCTGGGCCGCTCTGCAAATACCGAATAGATCGTCATATTTTTTCCTTTGATGATGCTCATGATATTTACTGCTGCATCAATTCGCTCTGCAGACAGTAGTGTATCTGCTGCAAAAGGGCCTGTGCCAATAACCTGTAACTCATCAAGCGCTACTGCAACTTTTGGAAAATGACGGAAGAAAGAAATATCCACATCTTTAAAATCAACTTTGGCATTTAATTTTTGGTTGATCTGCTTTTTTGCAAAAGCCACTATCTGGCTTTTAAATAAATAAGGTGCGGCAAATGCAATGGCAATTAGCACCAATAAACTGATGAGGAATATCTTTAAAAATTTTTTTACCCTTTTCATAGTTATAGATGTATAATTTTATAAAGCAGTTGATAACAAAAAAACTATTGCAAAAGTACTACATCTGCATTACCTGTGATTTAATAAAGATTCCTGGTAATATACTTGATCCCGGCTCTGGTGCCTTTGGGGTTAACTGCTGTAACGCTATTTTTTATGTCTTGCTTTCAGCACTTCTATTACATCATTAAGCGAAAATTCTTTTGCCTGCAATAAAATGAGGTAATGAAATAAAAGGTCGGCAGCTTCGCCTAAAAATAATTCCTTATTATCATCTTTTGCTTCGATAACAATTTCAACAGCTTCCTCTCCTACTTTTTGTGCAATTTTATTGATTCCTTTCTCAAATAAAGAACTGGTGTACGATTTTTCTGATGGATTATTTTTTCTGTCAGCAATGATCTGCTCCAACTGTAATAAAAAATTATCGTTTTGGTTTACTTCATTCCAGCAGGTGTCTGCACCGGTGTGGCAGGTTGGCCCCTGCGGAATTACTTTTACCAGCAGTGTATCGTTATCGCAATCTACTGTAATATTTTTCAGCAATAAATAATTACCGCTCTCCTCTCCTTTTGTCCACAACCGTTTTTTGCTGCGGCTGAAGAAAGTCACTTTCTGCAACTCCTGTGTTTTGGCTACAGCAGCCTCATTCATAAAGCCCAGCATCAATACTTTTCCGGTATTATCATCCTGAATGATCGCAGGCACAAGGCCATCAGCGTATTTTGAAAAATCAATTGTCATCTTTATTTTTTTCGGTTTTATCTTTTTGTGCGGAAAGCATTTGATGTAATTCTTCTTCCCGTTTCCATAAACGTTTTCTTAATTTATCATTACGCTTTGCCTGTACATTACGCATGTATATAAAAATTATGATGGCTACAATAGCGGGTGATATGTATATAAAGCGTTCCACTATAAACGTATTGGTATTTTTTGCTGATGCAAATATTTTTTTAAATCTGCTATTTCAATTTCTTTATAATGAAAAATACTGGCTGCCAAAGCTGCATCTGCATTGGCATTTTCAAAAACGGTTTTAAAATGTTCCATTGTGCCTGCGCCACCGCTTGCAATTACCGGCACTGGTAATAAATTAGATAAGGTTGCCGTAATATCCAATGCAAAGCCATTTTTTGTACCATCGTTGTTCATACTGGTCAGTAATATTTCACCTGCACCTAAAGCCACAGCCTGCTTTGCCCAGTCAACAGTTTTAGTTTCGGTTTTTGTGCGGCCACCATTTAAATATACATACCATTCCCCGTCTTCTTCTTTTTTTGTATCAATAGCCAGTACTACACACTGGCTGCCAAATTCATTACTCAGTTGCTGTATCAGTCCAGGATTTTTAAATGCCGAAGTATTAACTGAAATTTTATCGGCACCGTTTTGTAATAACAGGCTTACATCTTCTACACTGCTTATGCCACCACCAACTGTAAATGGGATATTAATATTTGCTGCAATTCTTTTCACCAGCTCAACCAGTGTTTTTCTTTTTTCAACAGTAGCCGTAATATCTAAAAAAACCAATTCATCTGCCCCCTGTTCAGAATATAAAATGGCAAGCTCTACCGGGTCGCCGGCATCACGTATACTTTCAAAGTTGATGCCCTTAACAGTTCTGCCATCTTTTATATCGAGGCATGGTATGATTCTTTTTGTAAGCCCC
Source organism: Ferruginibacter sp. (assembly GCA_017983695.1). GTDB lineage: Bacteria > Bacteroidota > Bacteroidia > Chitinophagales > Chitinophagaceae > Ferruginibacter. The sequence continues at coordinate 125,500 of JAGOAX010000011.1, read as the reverse complement.
CTAAATCCTCCGCCAGCTGGCGGAGGATTTAGCAAGTCTCTGTTATTTTGCAGTTCTGTTTGCATTCAGCAATTTTAATTTTCTTTTGTTATCAACAGTATACCCACTTCAACTTCACAGGCGTCGCACTCTTCAACAATTGTTCGTTATTCAGCTTTTATCGTGGCGTATTTAAAATCACTTTAGATAATTGTACTCCTCCAAAGTCCCCTTCAGGGGATTTAGGGGCACTAGCCCTTCATAAATAGCTTTACCGATTATTACACCTTTGCATCCAATTGCATTTAGCTCTATTACATCTTCAATATTACTTACACCGCCACTGGCTACTAAATTAATTTCCGGGTGCTGCTCCATTATTTTTTTATATAAGTCAATTGAAGGTCCCTGCATCACACCATCTTTAGCAATATCAGTACAAAAAATATTGGTGCTGCCCAGGCTGATCATTTTTCCAATAAAATCAAAAATATTTATACCGCTGTCTTCCAGCCAACCGCTTATTTTTATTTTATCATCCAGCACATCGGCGCCAATAAAAAAACGCTCTGCACCAAATTCCATCAACCATTCTTCCAGCAACTCCGGATGTTTTACTGCAAGGCTGCCAATAGTAACCATTGCTGCACCTGCATTAAAAATATTGGCAACATCTGTTATATTTTTAACTCCGCCGCCAAAATCAATTTCCAGTTGTGTTGCTGCCGCAATATTTTCCAACACCCTCAGGTTAATTATCTTTCCTGCCTTGGCTCCGTCAAGGTCAACAATATGCAGACGTTTAATACCGGCAGCCTCAAATTGCTTTGCTACTTCAACCGGGTTATCATTGTATATTTTCTGTTGTGCATAATCACCCTTGGTAAGGCGAACACATTTTCCGTTGATAATGTCAATGGCGGGAATAATTGTCATGGCATTGCTATAAAGTTTTTTAAAATTTTTTCTCCAATCTTTCCTGATTTTTCAGGATGAAACTGCACTGCATAAAAATTATTTTTTTGTAATGCGGCACTGTAAGGTAAAATATAATCTGTTGTGGCAATAGTTTGCTTTGACAGCGCTGCATAATAACTGTGCACATTGTAAATGAATGATTCCTCTGCCAGGCCTTCAAACAAGCCCGACTTTAAATCATAAATATTATTCCATCCCATTTGCGGCACTTTTAAACCGGTTGATGCAAATAATTTCACTTCTGTATCAAATATTCCTAAACAGGGTGTGTCTCCTTCTTCTGAATGTTTACACAACAATTGCAGGCCCAGGCAAATGCCCAACACAGGTTGCTGTAAAGAAATAATAATTTTATCCAGTTCCCTTTCCCTTAAATATTGCATTGCTGCATTGGCATGCCCAACACCGGGGAAAATTACTTTTTCAGCCTGTCGTATTTCTTTTTCATCATCTGTTATAATTGATGTTACTCCTATTCTTTGCAAAGCATATTGTACACTTTGTACATTACCGGCATTATATTTTATTATGGCAATAGTGCCCCTGTCCCCTAAAGGGGAACTTAGATTGTTACTGTAATTATCTGTTGCCAACTCTTTTAATTTTATACCCTCTTAATTAATAAAATATTTTCGTTTATTATGCTGCAAAGTCCCCTTTAGGGGATTTAGGGGCATCGTCAACACTTTTTACAAAACTCCTTTTGTTGATGGCAATGCATTATTATTAATATCTCTCTTAACTGCCTGTTTTATACATTTTGCAAAAGCTTTAAATACAGATTCTATTTTATGATGCTCATTATCGCCTGATACTGCAATATTCAAATTACATTTTGCGGCATCGCTGAACGATTTAAAGAAATGGTAAAACATTTCTGTTGGCATCTCTCCTATTTTTTCCCTTTTAAATTCAGCATCCCAAACTATCCAGTTTCTTCCTCCAAAATCCAAAGCCACCTGCGCTAAACATTCATCCATTGGTAAAACAAAAGCATATCGTTCTATTCCCCGTTTATCACCAAGGGCTTTAATTATAGCTTCTCCCAATGCAATACCCGTATCTTCAATGGTATGGTGTTCGTCAATATGCAGGTCGCCATTGCATTCAACAGCCAGGTCAATATTACCATGCCTTGCAATCTGCTCCAGCATATGATCAAAAAAACCAAGCCCTGTTTTAATGGTTGCTTTTCCTGTTCCGTCTAAATTTACCGTAACCGTTATTTTTGTTTCGTTGGTATTGCGTTGATGCGTAACAATACGAGGTGGCAATTTTAAATAATTATAAATATCAAACCAGTTGGGTGTTTCCAATACAATCACATCTTCCTTTAATGCTGCAATGGTGTCTTTTATTTCTGATGCGCCAAGACTGGCATCAATATTCAACCAAAAACCTTTGCACTGTAAATTTTTTGCCAGCTGCATATCGGTGATCCTGTCGCCAATAACAAAGGAGTTTGTAATATCGTAGGCAGGGTTATTCAAATACTTTGTCAGCATGCCTGTTGCAGGTTTACGTGTAGGTGCATGTTCATCAGGAAATGTCTTGTCAATACAAACCTCACTAAAATGAATAGCTTCATTTTCCAGGCTTTTCATTACCAGGTTATGTACCGGCCAAAAAGTTTCTTCCGGAAAACCGGCAGTACTCAATCCATCCTGGTTGGTAACCATTACCAGTTCATAATCCAGTTCGGTGGCAATTTTACGCATGTATAAAAACATGTCGGGGTAAAATTCCAGTTTACTGAATGAATCCAGCTGGTAAGTTGGTGGTGCTTCTTTTATTAATGTACCGTCTCTGTCAATAAATAATACTTTTTTCAAGGCTGGTATTTTTTTAAAGTAGATAATAATTGTTCGTTTTCTGCCGGCGTTCCGATGGTGATACGTAAACAGTTATCGCATAAAATTTCTTTGGTGCGGTTGCGTACTATAATTTCATTTGCCGACAGGTATTGATACAGCCCATCTGCATCGGTAACTTTTACTAAAATAAAATTAGCATCTGCAGGATATATTTTTTTTACAAAAGACAATTTATGCAATTCAGTTACCAGCACTTCTTTCTGGTGTACCACAGTTTTTATCCAGTCGTTAACCAGCTGTGTATTTTGTAATGCCTCCAATGCCAGTTGCTGCGATGCTTCATTAATATTATACGGCGGCTTTACCTTGTTAAAAATATCAATAATATCCATTGATGCAAAACACAGGCCCAGCCGCAATGCTGCCAACCCCCAGGCTTTTGACAGGGTTTGCATTACAATTAAATTAGGGTATTCCGTCAGCTCCTGTATAAATGTTTTTTGTTTAGAGTAATTGATATAAGCTTCATCGATAATTACAATGCCGGGAAAATTATTCAACAGCATTTCTACATCAGCCCTGTTCATATTATTGCCGGTAGGATTATTTGGCGAACAGATGAATAACAATTTTGTATTACTGTCAGTTGCATTTAAAATCCCTTCCACATCCAGTTGAAATTCCGGTGTAAGGTTTACTTTCTTTATCGCCACATCATTGATGTTTGCACTTACCTGGTACATACCATAAGTGGGCGGGCAAATAATTACACTGTCTTTCTGCGGATCACAAAAAATACGGTAGGCAAGGTCTATCACTTCATCGCTGCCATTGCCAACAAAAATATTTTCTGCAGGTACGCCTTTAATTCTTGCCAGTTGAAATTTTAATTGCCATTGTAAAGGATCGGGATAACGATTAAAGCTTTCTTCCAGCGGAGAACCAAATGCATTTTCATTCGCATCCAGAAACACAGAAGCCTTTCCGGTAAATTCGTGCCTTGCAGAAGAATAAGGTTGCAGGTTTTTAATATTTGGACGCAGTAATTTTTGAAGATCGAATTGCATTATGATTTATTTATTTCATTTAAACGGATGGTAACTGCATTTTTATGTGCATCAAGTCCTTCGGCGGCAGCCATTGCTTCAATAGTACTACCGATATTTTTCAGTCCATCTTTCTGCAACTGCTGAAAAGTAATTTTCTTCACAAAACTATCTAAAGAAACACCGCTGTATGCTTTTGCATAACCATTGGTTGGTAAAGTATGGTTGGTACCCGATGCATAATCGCCTGCACTCTCCGGAGAATAATGCCCAAGAAAAACACTTCCTGCATTGATTACTTTTTCTGCAAGTGCCAATGCATTATCCGAGGCAATAATTAAATGCTCAGGGGCATATTCATTTAATAATTCAAAAGCGACAGTTATATTTTCAATTACAATAAACCGGGCATACTCCAATGCCTTTGTTGCAATTGCTGCTCTTGATAATTGAGTTAACTGTTTTTCAATTTCAACTTTAACCTTATCAATTACTGCAATAGTATTTGCCACTAAAATTACCTGGCTGTCAGTACCATGTTCTGCCTGGCTTAAAAGATCGGCTGCAACAAAAGCAGGGTTACTGGTTTCATCTGCATACACTGCTACTTCGCTTGGCCCTGCAGGCATATCGATTGCAATACCGGTAGCATTTACCAATTGCTTGGCACAGGTTACATATTGATTACCGGGACCAAAAATTTTATACACTTTAGCAATGGTAGCTGTACCATAAGCCATCGCCCCAATAGCCTGCACACCACCAGCTTTATAAATATTTTTTAACCCGATCAATTGTGCTACGTATAAAATAACAGGATTAATCTTTCCATTTTTATCCGGCGGAGTGCAAACCACAATCTCTTTACAACCAGCTAACATTGCAGGGATGCCCAGCATTAATAATGTAGAAAATAATGGTGCGGTGCCTCCGGGAATATATAAGCCCACTTTTTCTATACCAACAGATTTTCGCCAGCACACCACGCCGCTTGTTGTTTCAATTTGTGTAACTGCCTCTTTTTGCGATTGGTGAAATGCAGTAATATTATCTTTCGCAATTTGAATGGCAGCTTTTAATTTTTCATCAACAAGTTTTATTGCTTCGTTAATTTCTCCTGCAGTAACTTTTAATTCATCCAGCTCAACCTTATCAAACTGCAATGCATATTTTTTTACGGCGGCATCGCCATTTAACCGTACCTCTTCTAAAATAGCAGTAACCGTACCTTCCAGTTGACGGATATCAAAAGCCGGTCGCTGTAATAATTGCGGCCACTCTGTTTTGTTTGGTTCTATAATAATTTTCATGTCCTACCTTTCGTTCCTACGGAACTTTAATAAAAAATATTTTTTTCTACCAACGTTTCACTCCTGCGGAGCTGAGATGACTCATATTCTTTGCAAGCATCTCCGCTGAAGTTCCCCTTTAGGGGGCGGAGGGGGTTACATGATCATTTTCTCAATGGGTAACACCAGTATCCCCTGCGCTTCACATTGTTTTAATTTTTCAATAACTTCCCAAAAATCATTTTCATTTACCACACTTTGTACACTGCTCCACCCTTCTTCTGCTAAAGGCGTTACCGTTGGGCTTTTCATACCCGGTAAAATTGCAGAGATGTTTTTCAACTGGTTGTTAGGCGCATTTAAAATAATGTACTTATTATTCTTTGCTGATTTAACCGCAGTGATACGCATCAATAATTTTTCCAGCAACAGTTTATTTTCAGCTGATAAATTTTTGTTCGCTGTTAACACCGCTTCCGATTTTAAGATCACTTCCACTTCCTTCAAGCCATTGGTGAATAAAGTACTGCCACTGCTTACCAGATCGCAAATAGCATCTGCCAAACCAATGCCCGGTGCAATTTCTACGGAACCGCTGATCTCATGTATCTCTGCATTGCTTTTATTGGCATCTAAATATTTTTGCAGGATGGTTGAATAAGTGGTTGCTATTTTCAATCCCTGTAAATCGGCAATAGATTTGTATTGCGTACTTTTTGGCACAGCAATGCTTAACCTGCATTTGCCAAAGCCAAGGCGATACACCAAATCAATATCTTTATTTTTTTCCAGTAATACATTCTCCCCAACAATACCAATATCGGCAACACCGTCATATACATACTGGGGAATATCATCGTCCCTTAAAAAATAAATTTCCAGCGGAAAATTATTTGCCACAGCCTTTAACTGTTTGTTGCCATTGTTCAGTTCTATACCACACTCTTTAAGCAGTTTTACAGAATCTTCATACAACCTTCCCGATTTTTGAATTGCAATTTTTAACATGATCTGGTTTTCTTTATGCTATTGATGAAAAACAAAAAGGGCTTACTGTTCGTAAGCCCTTTTTGAAATTATGTTTAGTTACATACAATCAACACTGCTTACCCATTGAGTAATATATGATGATGGTGTATGTGAACGATTTGTTTCATTTATAGCACAAAGTAAAGACTGAAAAATTATTTTACCAAATAAAATTTGAATAATCTACTAAAATAGTAGTTTTTATCCACCCAAAAGACATTTTTCATTAAAACGGTTCAATCGTAATACCTAAACCTGGCGTGGGTGTATATATTATTTTGCCGTTCTCAAAGCCCACACCTGTAGCAATATCTTCATTCAATAACAATGGGCCGTCCATATCAACTTTATCTAAAAGCGGCGCCAGTTGTGCAATGGCTGCAGTGCCCACACTGCTTTCGTTCATACAGCCCACCATTACTTCCATATTCAATTCTCTTGCCCGGCTAATCATTCTACGAGCCGGCGTAATGCCGCTGCACTTGGTTAGTTTTATATTAATCCCATTAAAATGCTGATGACATTTTTCCACATCGGCTTCAAAAACGCAGGCCTCATCTGCATATAAAGGCAGGACCGATTGTTCAAATAATATTTTCATCCCTTCCCAATTATCTTTTGCCAACGGCTGCTCCACCATCTCAACACCCAGTTGTTTTAATAAAGGAATTTTTTGCAGGGCCTGTTCCAGTGTCCAGCCGGCATTGGCATCCACACGAAATATGGCATCGGTATGTTTACGTAATGCTGCCACCATTTCAATATCATTCTCCACACCTACTTTTATTTTATAAATGGGCCAAGGTTTTTCCTGCATCTTGGCTACCATGTTGTCGATGGTATCAATACCAATAGTAAAATCTGTAACCGGAGATTTTGTAGTATCTAAATTCCACAGTTCATGCAACTGTTTTCTTTTAAGTTTACCAAACAGGTCCCAGCCCGCCATATCCAATGCACAAACTAAAAACGGGTTGGCCGGAAATAAATGATGCAGGTAATGCCAGTATCTTTCCGGGTCGCTGAAGGCAAATTTTTCTACAAATATTTTTTTACGTTCCAGGTCTTCCACCATTTTTTCTACCGGAATATTATAATAACTGATAGCGGGAGCCTCACCATAACCTCTTATGCCCATAAACTCAAGTTCTACAATTAATGTAGGCTGGTGTGTTTTTGTGCCTTTAGAAATTGTGAATGGATGTTTAAACGGAAGGCTGTATGTTTTGTATTTTAGTTTCATGAGAAGTGAAGTTAAAATAAAAATTGTTTGTAAAAATTAATGAGCAGACTTTGAGTACCGGAATTAATTTTATAGCAGCGTTACTTTGCCTTGAAAAGCAAATACTACAGAAAACTTTATTAAGGCTTAATAAAGATTTCGCTGAGGAGCCTGCCTGCCGGCAGGCAGGTGCCGCTCAACAATGTTGAAAAGAGTTAATTACTGAAGTGAAAACAAAAAACAAAACTACCGCCCACTTGTGTCGATGTAATTTTTTATATCATCATTAAATTCATCAGCTTTAAGCAGCTCTTCCAAAGTCATGTGCATGCGGTATTTCCAGTAATGGCTTGGGTCGGCAGGTATATTGATGCGTTCTTCATTGGGATCTTCACGCCGCAAGCTTTTATTAATACCCAGCAGGTCCTGCAATTGAAAAACACTCCACATAGCGGGAGAAAATAAATGTTCTAAGACAATTTCCTTATTTACCCAGTCTTCGCAGAAATAAGGTGCTTCGCCATAACGGCCCATTACAGTATTATAAAAGCGTTGTGTTTTTATACGGTCTTCTTCCCACCAGCCACGTATGGTACTCATATCGTGTGTTGAGGGTGTAACCACACTCATATATGGTGCATCGTTGGGATGAAAGAATTCGGTGGTAGTTTTCTTTGGCATACGCTGAATCTCCAGGCTTAAAATACCTAACTGCCACATTACATCGGGCACACAGGCAGGCACCATACCAAGGTCTTCGCCACAAATAAGCATATTGGTGCTGCGTTTTAAACCCGGTAATTTATGCATCGCTTCTGCCCTCCAGAAATCGTCCTGGCGGCGGAAAAAATAATTTACATAGAGTTCTTTTAATTGCTGCTGTGCATACGCATCTAAATTGAGGAACGATGTGGTTTGCTCCATACCAAAACGAAAATGAAATTTCTGGCCCTGCGAATTTTCTTCTTCAAATAATATCACATTGCTGATCAGATCGAACAAACCGGATTTTATTTTATTATCGCTGTCTTTTTGTGCAGCAAAATAATTTTCTACTTTGCGTTGTGTATTAAATGTTTCTTTTAATTCGTAACCATTGAGAAAATTTTCTTTTACAAAATCCACTTCATCTGCAAACAGCTGCTGTAATATATCATCGGTAATATAAGGTTTGGTGTATCGGTGCCACTCATAAGCAATATTCTTTTCAAAAAACTCATTGATATGTACCGGAATGGCGGGATCGAATTTTCCCATAATACCTTCCACTGCATGTAAAGGGATACTCCAGATGCGGAAGAAGCCTAAAATATGATCGATACGAAATGCATCGAAGTAATTACTCATTTGCTCAAACCGCTGGCGCCACCAGGTAAAATCATTTTCCTGCATGGCTTTCCAGTTGTAGGTAGGAAAACCCCAGTTTTGTCCTTTTACTGCAAAATCGTCGGGTGGTGCACCGGCCTGTGCATCCATATTGTATAATGATGGAGCCATCCAAGCATCTACACTATTTCTATAAATTCCAATGGGAATATCACCTTTTACAACAATGCCGTTTTTGTGGGCATAAGCTGTAGCTTCTTTTAATTGCAGGTGTAAATGATACTGCGTAAAATAATGTACTGCAATTTCATCATAATGTTTTTGAGAACGGCTTACCAAACGCTGAATAGCATTCTCATCATACTCACTGTTCGATTTCCATTGGCTGAAATCGGAAGTAGTATACTTATCCCTTAAAAAACAGAATGCAGCATAAGGTACCAGCCAATGCCTGTTCAGTTCAAAAAATTCAAAATATTCGGTATCATTAAGGAAGGTATCTTTTTTAGCTGCGTAAATTTCTTTTATTGCCGACAGTTTAAATTTTATCACACTGTCGTAATCCATATCGGGTAACGCATTCAGTTGCTCCTGCTTTTTCTTAAGTGGTTTTACTATTGCAGCATGTGCAGCGCCGGCCACTTTTTCTAAATTTAAAAACAGTGGATGCAATGCAAACGCAGAGATGGCGGCATAGGGATAAGAATCCTTCCAGGTATGTGTAGCTGTGGTATCATTCAAAGGTAAAACCTGAATGAGTTTCAACCCGGTTTTTTTTGCCCAGTCAACCAATAATTTTAAATCGGTAAACTCGCCTGTACCAAAACTGTTTTTGCTTCGCAGGCTGAAAACAGGAATGGCCACACCGGCACCTTTCCATGGTGTGTGTTTAATATTTGCAAACCCATCATGACAGATAGTAATTTTTTTCTTTGCAGCATCACCAATTAATGTGCGGTTATCACCCGCCTCAAAGGAAATAAATTTTTTATCTTTTATATTATAAATGCCATACTTGTAACTAACCGGGAAGGTTTCTTTAGCCAGGTTTAATTTTACTTTCCACCAGGTTTTATTCTTATAAAGCATTACCGGTTTTTCGGTTGACCAGTTATTTAAATTGCCTGCTGTACCGGTTACGCAAACCACTTCGTTTTCTTTCAATACTGGTGCCTTCACCCTAAACTCGTGGGTATAAGCTTTCGGTACTTTTGCCACAAGAGCTGTAATTGCTTTTGGCTGTTTCAGTAATACATCCTGAAAAGGCTGAGTAAAATATACATTCTCCGTTTCGCCGGCAAAATTCCAGGTGTCTACAAGTACAACTTCATCTGCCATAATAGTATCAATTGCTATTATGCGGTCATCGCCAAACTCCACTGTTTCTTCTTTACCGGGTTCCCGTAAAATGTATTTGTAGCGTATATTATTAATGTCCTTTACAGCATCAATAGTTATACTGCCATGCCATAAGCTTTCATTAAGATATTCAAGAGGAAAAGCTTCGCTAAAATCATCATTACCAAGCGCCTTGGTATTACCGCTGACATAAAGCGTTTGCCCAAATTTTGTAGAAAATCGTAAATAGAAATGTAAAGTCATTAGCAACGCAGGTTAAGAAGGGGCAATATAAAGCCTTTATTGCAAAATGTAAAAAATACACATTAAAATTTAGTAAAAATGATCTTAAACAAGGTGAAAAAAGTTTTTCAAGTAAAAAAAAGCTCTAATAAATATGATAAAAAAGTACCCGTTAACATCTGTCGTCTTATATTTGCAAAAAAAAATTAAAATGGAAACAACCAAAAAGAATACCGGACTTTACTGGATACTGTTTTTACTTTCTGTAGCTGCCTTTTTTTTAGTATTATACTCACCTATCGGCGCTTATTGTTCAATGGTATTGCCCTTTAATACCACTTTTTTGGCCAAGGCCCTGGATTTAATGTAAATAAATAACCTCTTAATATTTTAAACCACTTGTATTTTGCAGGTGGTTTTTTTATATCAACCAGTCACAAATAAGGAAATTATAAGGCTGTTACAAAATCGGGGCGTTTGATAAAGGTACTGTTGTATTTAAACCGGATATTGGTGTTTAACTCTACTTTCCAGCCCCTCATATCACCATTGATACGTGGAAAATAATAGCCCTTCAATTCAACAGTACCAAACACCATGTTTTCGTTACGGGTACGTACGCCGCCGCCAATTGCACTGAACAGATCGCTTTTACTAAAGGATTTTTTTACTGGTTTCATCAAACTAAAATCGGTAAATACAAATGGAGCAAACCTGAAGCCTAATATTTTTTTAGTGTTATAATACACCGACTCCAGTTTAACCGTTGAGCGGAAATCGGCAGCAATATTTTCCGGATTAAAATATGGTAGACCGTAAATACTGTTTAAAAATAACGGGGCATTAAAAACCGGGTTAAATTCTGAAGTAATACCTGTAGTAATAAAAGTGCGCTGGTACCATGTACTGCTGATTTTTTTTAATCTTGAAAAGTGTTCAATATTAAATAAGAGGGAAATATCTTCAAAACGTTTACGAAAAAAATAGCCGCCGAGCCTGAAGGTATAATTGCTGTAAAATCCTTTTTTCTTAAAATTTCCCAGTCCAAAATCTATACTGGTATAAGGCCTTTTAATTTTTTCTTTTATAGTATAAGCTCTGTTTTGCTGTACAAGATACCCGGCAGTAAATACTATTGAAAACCCTTCGGGTACATCTTCGTTACGGCCAAAACCATAAATGAAATTTGTTTTGTAAAAAATCTGTTTAAACACATTTATTGATGTAAGCACTCCTGTGGTGTTGCTGAACCTGTAATCGAATGTATCTTTAGTTTTTACCGGCACCGCAATAAAATGCCGGGTTAAAGCCCGCAGGTTTACAAACTTATGTATCCTTATTTCCCTGTTAGCATACAGCCTGCGCCTGCTATCAAGACTATACCCTAACCAGCCATCAATATTATAATACTCATACCTAGTGTTAGCTTTGTATAAGGAATCGGAAATGTAGGCATTCCTGGTTTTAAAATATCCGCCTTCTAAACTTCCTGTGGTGGGAATAAATGGTGTTACCAATGGTTTTTCCAGCCGGGTAAAAATTTGTGTTTCCTCTTTTTGGCCACTGATAAATGAAGGTGCAAAATTAGAGTAGCCTGTTGTCCAGTCAATAAAAGAGCCGCCAATATTACGCTTGGTCATCTCTGCGCTAAATGCTTTTTGTGGATGCCTGGGTTCATCATAAAAGCCACTCAATAAAATTTTATTACCGGTACCTGCAATATTTTCTTCCTGAAAATCAATCCGGCCCCTGGTGCGGCTGTCAATTTTTAATTTGCCTCCCAGCGAAAAAATATCTTTGGTTATTACCACCACATCTACAGAGTCGGTATTGTCTTCTGCAAAATCAACAATTATTCTTGCATCCTGTATAAAACCAAGGTCTCTTAAATACCGTTCATTGTCCGCTACTAAATATGGATAGAGGCGGCCGCCTTCTTTAAAAAACAGGTTATTCCTGATTATTCTTTCCCGTGAGTTTTTATGAAATATATTGGCCAGCCTTACACCAAGATTATATTTTACCAGGTTGGTATCGTAGATATTTCTTTGAAAACTTAACCTTACCAGTTCAATTGACCGAATTATTTTACCCTTGTATTTTAAAAATGGGTTCTCTACTCTTTGTGGCGCTTCTTCTGGAGGATTAGTAGCAATACTTTTACCCAAACGGCCAAGCAATCCTTTTTTCTTTGCTAAAAAAAAGGTGTCGGCTTTATTGGTTTCAACCTGTGCAACTGCAATACTATTCATTATAAATACACAGCCCCAAAAAATATAAATCACCTTCTTGAACATAGCTTGAAAACATTCGTCTTAAGTACTAAAGATATTGAATTGACTGGAATTGGATTACTCTTGCCTTTACCCTTTTAAATACAATACCTTTATTACAATAAAAAGACGATTGGAAATTACCAACCGTCTTTATGTTCTACATGTGTAAGTGCTTATTTGATCATTCGTTCTGTATATTTTTTACCTCCGCAATTTACTTCCACCACATACATGCCTTTTGTAAGATTACCCAAGTTATCTAAACTTATTGTAGTAACTCCTTTATTAACCACGGCATTTTTGGTTGCTAAAACCCTTCCTGTAATATCATATAACCTGACATTAGCCTGAGTTGGGTTTTCGCTTGAAATGTTGATGTTAACCTTATCCGTAAATGGACTTGGATATACCCCGGTAACAAAAAGTCCTTTGATATTTGCAGTTAATGATATTATATTACTGTATTCAAAATAGCCATTATTGTCAACCATTCTTAACCTGTAATAGTTAACCCCTGCTACTGCTTTTGCATCATCAAATTTATAAGATATCAACCTGCTGCTGTTTCCGCTGGCATATACTTTGCCTGCTGCTGTAAAATCTGTTCCGTTGGTGCTGCGTTCAATTTCAAAATAACTGCTGTTGCTTTCCTGTTCAGTAGCCCATGTTAAATGTGCAACACCATCAGTATATGAACCCTGCAGTGGTAATAAGGTTACCGGTAATGGAGCCGCCGCTATTGGTTCAACCAAACAAATATCATCAATGGCAACACTTGCTACAGAAGCATTACAACTGTGAATACTGAATTCAAGTTTTTTGTAGGTGTTCTGTGGTATGTTAATATTAAAAGTAACCTGTATCCAGTTGCCTGCTGCTCCTGTTATAGATTGACTTATACTATTACCGCTAAATGAAGCTACAGTGCCGCTTTGTGTTGTAGCACCTTTTACTTCAAGCACCATACAGGCATCAGTAGCATCTACTTTTGCAAACCAGGCTTTAAAAGTTACAGATCCGTTATAAAAATTACCTGCATTAGTTACTGCAATTGTTCTGTACCACAAACGGTTTGTTGCACTGTTATTTCGGCTTACTACCAGCATTTGATTACCGGTATGAGGAGCAAAGGCTGTAAACGCACTGTTCATAGAATCTGCGTTGCTGATTACCCTGTAACGTGGTGATGTACCTAAAGAACCGCCTGTCCATTTTGTAATATCTGTAGCTGCACGAGAAGTAGCTCCATAAGATCCGGGTGTAGAGAAGTTATCGTTTGTAGCACCATTTCCTGCTTCAAATCCACCAAAATAATTTGACATTGCTTCTGGCCCCGAAGTACTAACTACTAATGCGTTGCCCGAACAATTTGAATAGCAATTTTCTGTTGGCGCCTTAGCCATAAGCCTTATATATTTTGCCTGGTTAGCATTGGCAAACTCTTCTGCTCCCCATGCCGATGTACCGGGATAAGGATTGGTTTGTGGATCAAGGCCGTAAGTCATAATAACCCTTAACTCCACATTATCCAATTGTGTGGTGTATGCCGGGCTGCCTACATTACTTATTACTAAATCAGGTGCATAATCTGCCACATTGGAAACAAGTGAGGCGTTTGCAACACTAAAAACACGGCCATTAATGGTATTGTTACCGTTGGCAAGCCAAGTCCAGGTGCCACCTGGTGCAGTTCTGTATTGCCAGTGATAATATGAGCCAACGCCTGCTAAAATTACTTTTATACCTACTGTTACTGTAGATCCCTGGGTAAAACAAGGTTGCGTAAAATATAAAATTGTGTGTGCTGATGATACTTTACCAAACAGCATAAAAAAGGAGATTAAAAGGGCGGTAATAGCGGTTTTAAAATACCTGCCCACAGGGGTAAAAATCTGTTTCATTGTAAATGATTTTTTCTTGTTACAAATAAATAATTAGCGTTAGAGGCTTCTTACAAGATTGGATAGAAATAAATAATTTAATACAATGGGGATTGTAACAGATAATCAGAGGGATTGGAAAAACTATGCCTTTAGCATATACAAATGCTAAGACTAACTACAAACATAAATGGTTGCATCAATAGTGAATACTAATGAATCGTGTTAGGGAATGATTTTTTACAGGAGGATAGGTTACGGTAGTAAGGGTGGTGTAGGTAATGTGTACTGCAAAAATATAAAAAACATTGAATCATCCAAAAATTTTATTAGTAAAAATTTTTGGCCATGCTCATTTTATTAAAGTACTGATATTATAGATACGACTTAATAATGCCTGGTTTTAGCTTCAATAAGCAATATGTAAATACATAAATATTCAGTCAACCACTATTGCAGGTATAAACAGTATTACAAAATAAATGTGGCTGCTTTTATCTAACGGTTCTTATACTTCTGTAATTACCGCCTGCGGCCTGCTGTATCGATATTGAACGTGAACAAGACACTAAAAAAATAACAACAACTGATAATGTAATAATCTTTTTCATAACAGGTATTTTTGAGGATTAAAATTATTATAAAATTAAGCCCTGCTATGTCGGTTTGCAAGAGTGGAACTAACCAATTTTTTAAGTAAATACCCATGCGGTTAATACGGCGGGTTTTTTGAACGACCTGTTTATCAATTGCTGCGACGGATTATCCTGCTTTCCATATTTCATACTCTTCAAGGTCATCACCTGTCACTTCTTCAAAAGCTATAATTATAGGTTTCCAACTATCAAAAACTTTTCTATCTGTCGGTAAATGGCGAACACCAAATCCAGCTTCATCATAAACTGAACCCAAACTCAATGTATTAATATCAATAGCAACCAGCCGCTCAGCATATTTATTTTTATACTTTTTTACATGTATTATTTCATCATCAATAACAAGTATTTTTACAATCCCGAATTTACCATCCCCGTCATCAACAGAACATATTGAACCAGCTTTTAGTTTTTTTGGTTTACTACCACGGCCTTGTATAAGAACAAGTATAAAAATGAAAAGTGAAAGCAGCAGTATTTTATTCATGCAGTTATTTGTTGTTTAAAAGTACTTAAAAGATATAACGGATATCAAACTATGATTAGCTAAATAAATAAATGAGTTAACAGATCAGCGCTTGCATTTTTAAAAATTACCTTCTATCTTTAAAAACATGAAACAACTTATACTGTATATACTGATCAGCTGCATTATGCTTTCCGCAGCTGCCCAGTCACCAAAAACCGAGTTATACGACCTGATAAAAAAACTACTGTATGACAGTACGGGATATGAAAATGTAGGCGACTGGGCTGTGGGTCAACCCAAAAAACTTCCGGTTAAGTGGATGACTGACAGGGTTGAAATGAGTGATGATACCAGTATTAATTTTTTTAGAAAAGGCACAGTTGACCTTACACTTAAAGGACAAAGTTTTATGCAGGCCGGCCAGCCGGTTAAATGGAATATAATGCTTAAAGGGCCTCGTATGGGGTATACTTCTTTCAGCATCATCAGCTCCCTTTCTTCCGAAATAAAACCCATATTCAATCTTGATAGTGTATTTGGCAAAAAGCCTTTTAAAGTTAAACTACTTAAAAGCTGCGATGCAAAAACACTTGCCGGGTATTATTATTACGAATTGAAACTACCCAAAAAAGATATTGCCTTTATAAAATTGAGCTGGTTATCGGTAAATGGTAATACTGCAATGCGGATTGACTGTTATGACAGCTGGAGCAAGTATGCTGTTAAATTAGATTGCCCCAGGTAAAAGCGGGCTGTTTTATAATGTGTAAAAATTATTTTTTTTCATTAGCATGAATAAAATAATTTTAATTCAGCAAATCACATAACCCCAAAAAAACGTTTATGAAAAAAATCACCCTGCTTTTTACGCTTTTCTTTCTTTCGTTCGCACTTTTATTCCAGCCATCACACGCCGCTGTGGTACCTAAATTAAATACTACAGATAATGTTATAATAAAAGATTCCGCAGACCTGGCTTCGGCATTGTCTGAATTTAAAAGCCTTTCCCGTAAAGACAGAAGGGAACGGTTTAAAGAAATGAAGAAAGAAGTTAAAGCTTTTAAGGCCGAGAAACGTAAGGGGGCAGAACCCAGTACTAACACTTTATTACTGGTAATATTGGCTATTCTTTTACCACCATTAGCAGTGTACCTGCACCAGGGAGAAATAAACAATAAATTCTGGATCGATCTTTTACTTACCCTGCTATTCTTTTTACCGGGAGTAATATATGCACTGATAGTGATACTTGGCGAAGATTAAACGTAACACAATATTTTTTAAAGACACATAGTTTAAGTAATTACTGTGTGTCTTTTTTATTAAAATAGCTGATGCTACACTACCTGGTTTAAAAATAAAGGCAATCCGCTTTTCCAGTCGCCGTCAATATACAATTCAAAAGAAAAACGACCAGGCTTTGCAAACTGCAGCTGGTTAAAATTGGCTACTAAGTTTATAGTTACCACCTGCCCGTTTGGGGGTACTGGAATATTAATTGTTCCAGTAATGGGTTGTATGCTTTCTTTACCGGTAATATCTACAAGCCGTAATTTAAAATCATGATCCCCGGCTTCTTTAGCCGCAAAGCGTATGCGGCAGGCTACTGCACATGCTGGGTGCAGCACCGGAAACTGTTTGGCATTAATACTATCAAAAGTACCTACAATAGTTAGTTTTGATTGATTGTCCTGTGCAAAATCGCAGAGGGTGAATATTTCTATTTCCATACTATAAAATGTTGAATAAAGATTAACGGGATATTGAAGTTTACAGCAATTGTAAAACTGCTCCCCATTTATTAAATATACAACTCTTTGTACTACTGCTAATAGTTTACTTAAAGCAAAGATTAACAGCGGTGAAAAAGAACTACCTTACCCGCTGAACTAATAATATGTACAATCCATTTGACCTGATGATAGATAGTTACCTTGATAATAATATTGGCATTGACCACAGTTTTTTAAACGAAGAATTATGCAATGGCCTGCAGCAAAATATACTGCAGTTACAAAGCGATGATTTGATGACCGCTGCAGGAATTGGAAACGAAGAAATAAAAGACAGTTCACAAAAAATGCGGGGCGACAAAATTTACTGGATGGATAAAAGCCATGACAATATTTATGAACAGGAATTTTTACAGCAGGTAGAAAATTTTATTGCATACCTCAACCGCAGCTGTTACACCGGTATTAATGGTTACGAATTTCACTATGCCGTATATGAAGAAGGCAGTTTTTATAAAAAACATAAAGATCAGTTTAAGAACGACAGCAACAGAAAATATTCTTTGATCAATTACTTAAACAATAACTGGCTGGAGGAAGATGGCGGGCAATTAGTGGTATATCAAAATGAAACGGCACAAACAATTCAACCGCAATCGCAAACATCCGTATTTTTTAAAAGCGATGAAATGGAGCATGAAGTGATAAAAGCCAACCGCAGCAGAATGAGCGTTACGGGATGGCTGAAGCGGATGTAACCGGTATTACAAACAACTATCTCTCAGCATTTTCATATACACCAAGCCTTTATTTCTTGCAAAATCAATATTGATGGCGGGGATACCTTCGGGATCTTTATAATTTTCCAATGCTTTATCTATACTTGATTCTCTTAACAAATGCAGCATGGGATAAACGGATCTGTTGGTATAATTGGCCGCATCTTTTTCATGCGAATCGGCAAACTGGTATTGCGGATGAAAACTTGCCACCTGGTAAATACCTTCATATCCTTTTTCAATTAATAATTCTTCTGCCAGCTCCACCATGTCAAGATAATTATCAAATTGTGCAAATGAATTGGGGAAGATGAGGAAACTGGTTTCAATACTCCCTGTATCATCTAACCGAACTGCTTCTGTTAAAAAAGCATCAAGGCAGATTGCAGTATCTGTACTATACTCAACCTGGTAGTGTATAGTTTGCTGCTTTATGGCATTGGCAGCAAAGGGGCAAAAATTACAACCCACCACTACATCGGTAATCCATTTTTTTGTTTGTTCAATTACCTGCTGCGTATCATCCATCAAAATTTTTGTTTGTGAATGTAAAGCTAACAGAATTTGTTATTACCGGTTGAGAAAAAATACTTTGTTGATTACAAAACTGCTATACTATATATATACCTTTTCATACCGGTAAGATAAAATATTTTACAGCAAAGCAGGTCAGGTATTAAAATAAATCCCGTTTGCCAAACTGTATCCAGTATTGCCAGTGATTGTTAAGTACACTGTCCTTTTCAGGAAATTTCCTGCGCCGCATTTTACCTGTGGCATGATAGGATAAATTTTCATTGATATCTATCTGCGATTTTGATACATACTTTGTTCGTACAAAAAACTTAATACTGCTGTCTTTAAAAATATCGAATCCATAAATAAAGTCTTTACCAAGCCGGTTAAAGTGAGGGTCTATATTTGGCGCCGCAGCCTTGGGTAATTTTATATACACATCAGGGTCGTCTGTAACAAAAGGCATATACCTGAAAGAACGGTAAGAATCATCGGCGTTAATATATTTTTGAAACGCAGGAAAGTTTTCTATAATAGCAGTTGCAAGGCTATCGTACAACGGAAGCTTGCTGATTACCTGTGGATCGAATGTATACTTGTCATATTCCTCTTTAACTTCTTCCTCTGTATCGCAACCGGTGATGGCAAAAAGGAATATTACCAGGGATAATTGTATTAAAAAACGGTGGATTGGGTATTGCATAAATAAGTGGAATTATAAAATTTTATCTTTTACCTTATTAAGATACATATTTTTCAGCAGCGTATGCTTAAAAGGCAAATAAATTTAATAGTGGCGGTTGGGGTTGGCGAGAAACGAACTTGGGTACCCACGGCGGCGAAGCGATGGCAAATGATTTAATTAGTAACTAAGAAAAATAAATGTTGCAGCAGTTACGTTATGTTGCATTAACTGCCCTGCATAGCTGAGCCAGTGGGTGGTTATCAAAGGCGGCAAAACGTTTTATCTGTACTAAAGGTTTACATATCTTCATAACTTAAATTGATTTACTACAAATGAAAAAATTATTGCTATTTATTACTGTTGCTTTTATTGCAACAAAAGCCACTGCCCAGGTAAAAACAGCATTTAATGCTAATTTGATATATACATTACCTGCCGGTTGGTATATGAAGGATTCTTCTTTAAAAAAGATTACCCTGCGTAAAACCGGGGATGATTACAGCCGCATAGAAATTACAGTGAACCAATATCCCGATAAAGACCTTACTAAATTTATGGCGCTGGATAAAAAGAAATTTTCGCCAGACCCATATGTACGTACCATACTGCCCGATGTAAATTTGGGTAACCGCATTTACAAAAAAGTAAAATACTTTACCAACAACAAAGTATTAAAAGTAGATACGGAATTAAACTATGTAACCTTAACCAAACTTAAAAATCCGTTACCGGGTGTTACTAATGCACTTACACAGTTTATAGTCATTTGCAGTAAAACCCAGGAAATAGAAATGAGCAAAATAGCGGATGCACTGGCAACATCGCTGGTTTATTGATACGGCCTTTTATTCCAATAGTAATAAAAATGTACCATATCCGCAGTACAACAAGCTTTACCGCCGTTGTTGGCAGGCATAACATGACCGCTAAGCATACCAATAGAATTACTTACTGCTTCAATTCAATCGTCACTGTGTGTTAACATTCCAAATGCATCAATTCCGGTAGCGTAAAATTTTGCAGATGAATAATGATAGTCCTCTACATTAGTGCATAAACCTGCTTTAATAGGATTGTTATGAATGTACTCCAGCTTTTGATTGAATACTTTCGAAGAGCGTAATTCAACGGATAATGAATTACGTTCCCAAAATTGATACGTTCTGTCTTTTGCATTTACTTTAAACTGCTCCAGTAAATTGATATTGGTTTGTAGTAAACTTAGTTTTATTTCCTGCGCTGTATTTTTTAAAAAACTATGCTGAATAGTTTGTAGTGTTTGCCCCGGCAGCGGCTGCCATATTAAATGAATATGATTGTTCATTATTACAAATGCATACAGCCTGATTCTTTTTTGTTGTACTAAAAACTGCAGGCTTTTAATAATTTCTTCTTTGTATTTATCCTCTTGTAATAATGTTTTCCATTCTAAAATGGTAGCAGTAAAAAATTGCGGCCAATATTCGGCGTAAAGTGCTGGCATGGTATTACGAATTTACCATTTTACTTTTATTATTTTGTTGTAGCTGTATGTGGTATGCTTGCGCCACAATTGGCTGCCACTATTGAACCGGCAAACGCCGTTGTTGGTATCGAAGCATGGATATTGAGCGATGCCGTACCAACAACATTGTTGCAATGGTTGTAACTAATTTTGTTTTTGTGGCAGTACGCTGTGTTACTACTTGCGGTACGTATGGATTGAAGTGGAATACTTGCGGTATAGCTGGCTGCCACTATTGAAACAGCAAATGCCGTTGTTGGTATCGAAGCAGGGATAATGAGTGATGGCGTACCAACAACATTGATGCAAAGGGTGTAACTGATTTAATGCCGTAATTCGAGTTTGATTTTTGTGGCAGTACGTTGTGTTAATACTTGCGGTACGTATGGATTGAAGTGGAATACTTCCGGCATAGCTGGCTGCCACTATTGAAACAGCAAACGCCGTTGTTGGTATCGAAGCAAGGATAATGAGCGGTGGCGTACCAACAACATTGCTGCAAAGGGTGTAACTAGTTTTGTTTTTTGTGGCAGTACGCTGTGTTGTTGGTACGCTTACACACTTTACCCAACCCTGCATACCAACAACGGCGTTGCGGTGGGCTTCGGGATACCAACGAAGGCTAGTACGCTGTGAATTGAAACGAAATACTTGCGACATAGCTGACCGCCACTATTGAACCGGTAAACGCCGTTGTTGGTATCGAAGCAAGGATAATGAGCGATGGCGTACCAACAACATTGATGCAATGGGTGTAACTAATTTTTATTTTTGTGGCAGTACGCTGTGTTGTTGGTACGCTTACACACTTTACCCAACCCTGCATACCAACAACGGCGTTGCGGTGGGCTTCGAAATACCAACAAAGGCTAAGAAATTAAATTTTTGAGATTATATTATTGGGGATAAAAAAACTATCGCAATTCTTTTTTGTATAGAACTTAGGGCGTAATCTTTCATTTATTAACTTGGCTTTATATGGCTCATCCATATCAAATTCTGATTGTAAAAAATCAACTATTTCATCAGCTCTTGGATCTTGCACAAAAATATCTTTTCCCGCTAATGTACTTGGCGTGAAATATTTTGCGTCGATATAGCGATTATATGAAGGAAAGGTATATCCGATTACAATAACCGATTTCGAATTCCGAATTGCATTACTTGCATTTTCTATTAAATCTATCTTTGTGTTCAAATCTTCCCATCCAAAATTAATTTTTTTTGCATCATCTACATCTATGTCTTTATCAAATGAAAAAGTATCTTTTCTTTCGTATAGTTTATCTTTTATCTTAAAAACATTTTCTAAATCGAATTTCTTTAAATTGTCAAAAAATTTTGAAAAGAAAAAACCATTCATATTAATAATCCTTAAATCATTTTCAAACTCCCATATATTCCCATTTTCCTTTGTTATTTTTTTTAGTAAAAACTCATTTAGTCTTTCTACTGGCGATAGAAAATTTTTGATACTTGATAAAAGGTTTAAATCATAGTTCCATGATATAAAATTCACTTTAGTAAAAAATTCAGATTTCCCTTTAATCGGTTTAAGTAGTCCAGCAATTAAGGCATCATATCTACTATCAATTAATGCTTCCTTTTTAAAAGAATTTGCATGTTCAGGGTATTGCATATCGTTTCCCTGACTATCTGTTACTGCAGAATAATGTGGGGAATTTTTTGGAAATTCAAGTTGCTCCCATAAAAAATAAAAGTTTAGTATTTTTTTTGCTTCCAAAATATCATATTCATTTCCTAAATGGAAAAGTTTTTTAAAATATGTATCAAATGATTGATGTACTTTTATTTCGTTTGAAAAATTTTCTAAAGCAGAAAGAAAAGATTTATTATGAACCGAAGTTCTATACTTTGTGATTTTCAAAAAGTAGTTAAACCTATCAGAAAATGTTTTTACTAAAGGAAAAGAATAATAGCTTGCTCCAGCCCCTAATATATAAGTCAACTCATTCATAAAATTCAATTTACTAAAAAAGTCTTATCATCCGTTGCAATAAAAGTTCAATAAAGCTATACAGTACAAGAGTATTACACCAATTAAAATTCATATAATTTCAAAAGTTCTGCTAAAAAAAGCCGCAATTTTCATTGCGACTTACATTTCGTTCTTTTACTTCACTTCCTCAAAAGGCACATCCTCTACTTTACTTTCACTATTCTGTTGCTGAGGTTCACCGCCTGCATCAGGTCCGGGCTGGGCTTGTTGTGCGCCTGCACCTTCCTGTGTGGCTTTATACATGTCTTCACTTGCAGCAGTCCATGCGGTGTTCATTTCTGCAGTGGCAGCATCAATCTGTGCAAGGTCGCCGGATTTATGTGCAGTTTTTAATTTTTCCAGTGCAGCTTCAATAGGTGCTTTTTTATCAGCAGGTATTTTTTCGCCATACTCCTTCAGTTGTTTTTCTGTTTGAAAAATTAAACTGTCGGCACCATTTATTTTTTCTACTTTTTCTTTTTCTGCTTTATCTGTTGCTTCGTTGGCTTTAGCTTCGGCTTTCATTTTTTCCACTTCTTCTTTGCTTAAGCCGCTGCCGCCCTGTATGGTTATCTTTTGTTCTTTACCTGTGCCTTTATCTTTTGCAGTTACATGCAAAATACCGTTGGCATCAATATCAAATATTACTTCTACCTGCGGTACACCACGTGGTGCAGGCGGTATGCCATCTAAATTAAATGTACCCAGGCTTTTGTTCTGGCTGCTCATTGGCCTTTCGCCCTGCAGTACATGTATCTGTACACCCGGCTGGTTATCGCTGGCGGTACTAAACACTTCCGATTTTTTTGTTGGTATGGTGGTGTTGCTGTCTATCAGTCTTGTCATTACACCTCCCATGGTTTCAATACCCAGGCTTAAAGGTGTAACGTCTAACAACAATACATCTTTAATTTCGCCGGTCATAACACCGCCCTGTATTGCTGCACCAATGGCTACCACTTCATCGGGGTTAACACCACGGTTAGGTTTTTTACCAAAGAATTTTTCTACCAGTTCCAGTACTTTAGGAATACGGCTGCTACCACCCACCATAATGATCTCATCAATTTCGCTGGTGCTCATGCCTGCATCTTTCAATGCGGCTTCGCATGGTTTTAAGCAACGCTCAAATAATTTATCGGCCAGTGCTTCAAATTTTGCACGGGTTAATTTTTTTACCAAATGTTTAGGTACGCCATCCACTGCAGTTACATACGGCAGGTTGATCTCTGTTTCGGTACTGCTTGATAATTCTACCTTAGCTTTTTCTGATGCTTCTTTTAAACGTTGTAAAGCCATCGGGTCTTTACGCAGGTCAATGGCTTCGTCGGCTTTAAATTCGTCGGCCAGCCAGTCCATAATTACTTTATCAAAATCATCGCCACCTAAATGCGTATCACCATTGGTGCTTTTTACTTCAAACACACCATCACCTAATTCCAAAACTGAAATGTCGAATGTACCACCACCAAGGTCAAATACAGCGATCTTCTGATCTTTACCACCTTTATCTAAACCGTAAGCTAATGCTGCGGCTGTTGGTTCGTTTACAATACGTTTTACAGTAAGGCCTGCAATTTCACCGGCTTCTTTGGTAGCCTGGCGTTGTGCATCGTTAAAGTAAGCAGGCACGGTAATAACTGCTTCTGTTACTTCGTGGCCCAGGTAATCTTCGGCAGTTTTTTTCATTTTCTGCAGTACCATGGCACTGATTTCCTGTGGGGTATATTGTCTGCCATCTATGTCAATTCTAAGTGTATTATTGTCACCTTTTACCACTTTATAGCTCCAGTGGCTGATCTCTTCTGTCACTTCATCAAACCTGCGGCCCATAAAACGCTTTACGCTGCTGATGGTGTTTTGAGAGTTGGTAATGGCCTGGCGCTTGGCAGGATCTCCCACTTTACGTTCGCCATTTTTAAGAAAAGCTACTACCGACGGGGTGGTACGGCGTCCTTCTTCATTGGCAATTACCACCGGCTCGTTGCCTTCCATTACCGAAACGCAGCTGTTAGTGGTGCCTAAGTCAATTCCTATAATCTTTCCCATGATATAAATTTTAAAGGGTTCAACCTAGTTTGTCAATGATTGTGCCGAAGGAAAAAAAGTGAAAAATTGGCAGAATGGCCCCTCTATCTCCCCCAAGGGGAGGAAAAGGAGAAGATTTTGGCGGAGAATTGTAAACTAATTAATTAAACCTGACAATATCTACTCGAATACTATCCCTTCGAGTTCCCTCTCTTTGGGAGAGGGGTTGGGGTGAGGCCATAGTTCCTCTTCTTACTCTCCCTGTATTTTTCCTGCAGTATTTCACTCATCGATTTTTTATACACTTTACTTTCTACCCACGAAATAATATCGAGGTAGGCAAAGGCACGGGTTTCAAAACGGTTTTTCTCCAGCCCTTTTATTTTATCCAGGAATTTTTCCAGTTCGGCCTGCATCTTATTACGGCTTACATGAAATGATTTGCGTAAAAATTTAAACATCTCCTCCTCTACCACGGTAAGGTTATCTTTTTTGGCCATAAAGCGGTACACCGATTTGGTAAGATATTCCATCAGCTCGTAATTGCCCAGCTCGTAATGCGCCATCAGGTGCATTAACCGACTGTAGCTTTGCAGGTCGCTACGTACTTCTGCATTTTCGTTAATGATCTTTTGCAGGTAATCGATACAGGCATTAAAATCGCCGCTGCCAAAATACATACTGGCAATTTTGTAATTAAATACCATTATGCGGTGTTCGTCAATAAACAGTTCGTATTCTTCTAATTTTTCTAAAATATAAGGCACCAGCAACACACCCTGTTTAAAAGTACCCAGCATGCTATGCTGGTTTATTTTGGCGCTGTAGATATATACAAATGCCTGTGTGCGGAAGTTGTCGTGCAAACGTACACGGTCAGTTTCTGCAAACTGCTCAAACAGTTTAAGCGTTACATCAAATTTCTGGTAATTGCGCAGATCAAAATGCGCATTCAATAAGGTATGCAGGCCTTTAATATAATGCCCGGTTTCTACCCGTATCATTAAAGGTTCTGCTTTAAAAATATCCACCCATTTTTGAGCGTAGCGGTAGTACATCAAAAAATCCTGCCTTATAAAAGCATACCAGCAAAGGCTTTGGTACAGGTATAGTTTTTCGTAAAAGCCGGTTTGCTGGTAGGCATTGTCGGGCAAATGTGCCTTCAGGTATTCCTTAACTTTTTCTTCGTCGTTTTCATTACGGGCATGGCCGTTTTTAATAAACCAGCTGTACAGCAACATGGCCAGGTTACTCAGTTTACTCAATGCATCAATACGCTGGTTTACTTCATTGATCTCTGCACTCAATTCTTCTGCCCGGGTTTGCATGGTACGGGTAATATGCAGGGTTTCTATACGTTTCTCCAATGCAATTGCACTTACCAAAAAATTTATCTTGTGGTTGGCCTTTGCTGTTTCCTTTGCCTTATCTAATATTTTAAGGCTTTGGGTAAATAATCCTTTTTTGTACAAAATATGGGCATAGTCAAATTGCTCATTTAGCTGCAGGTCGATACTGTCGTTACTTTTTAATAAGCGCAGGCTTGCTAAAAGTTGCTTGTATAAATGTACTTTTACGTTGGCAAGCTGTGGCTTTTTTATTGAGCTGAGTTTTTTTAAAAGCAACGCCTCATCATATTCGGGTAATTTATCCAGTGCATCAAATAACTCAACAATCTTCAGGTCTTCGTTACCAGAACTTCTTTTTATATAGAGCTTAAAATGCCGCTTTTCCGCCTTTTCCAAAGAGCGGACCAGTTGAAATAACGTATCTGTAAAACTGTTAGGCATCATTATTTATAAATAGTAAAAACCCAATACTGACAATAGTTGTGCACTTAAAAACTGTGTTTCACCATAATAAAATCAGCATTAAGTTGATTTTAGCAAAAATAAAACTCATCCTACTTTTGTTAAAGAGGATGAGTTATTGAAATAGCAGACAATCGTTAAAGAGAACACTCAATCGTTAGTAACTGCAGCTTAAGTGCAGGAAAAGCGAAAAAAATATTTTAAGAATTTTCATATAGCAAGCAATCGTTAGAGCCGCTCTGTTTCTACAGAGGGGCCTTTTTTTTGCGCTTTATGTTTAATTCTGTTTCAAAGTTAATTGATCAGGTCTTCATTACCACATTAAATTCAATTTTACTATTTATTATTTTTTAGAGAACCTGCCTGAAAATGCAGGTTTAGGCAGGTAAAAAAGCAGAATTATGCTGGAATTTGACGCTAAAAATCGAGTTGGGCATCATTACACCCTTTTATTAAAAGCCAATGCCAGTAAGGATTTTACAGAAAATAGCCCCTTTTACGGTAATAAAACCAGCCTGAAATTGGTTTACATAAAAAAAAAACTCACCCTACTTTTGTATCAGAGGATGAGTTATTGAAATAGCATACAATCGTTAAAGAAAAACAATCAATCGTTAGTAGTTGCATTTTAAATGCACGAAAAGCGAAAAATCTTTAGCAAACAAGTTCAAAACAATTCAAGAATTTTCATATAGCAAGCAATCGTTAGAGCCGCTCTGTTTCTACAGAGGGGCCTTTTTTTTGGTAAGGCAATTTATAACTTTATTCGAATACAAAGTGCAAATGCCTTAACATTTTTTTCACATTACGTTGTTTATTTAATATTATACCTGAAAAATTAGTCCCCTGCGCCTTGTTTTACCTTAAATGTAAAATGCTTTTGGCTGAGATAGCTTATTATTATAATTATACCTGTAATAATTACCTGCGAAAAAACGGCATTGAGTTTCAACACTTCCACAAATAATTTCAGCAACAAGGTGCTTAAAACAAAATTTACCCCTGCAGATAAACAATAGCGGAAAAACTGTATCCTGCCACGCAGCTTACTTTCGGCAAACACCACATATTTCAATAATAAAAACCCAACAATAAGCGTAACAATAAAAGAAATAGTATTGCTGGCGGTGTGTGGCTTAAGCGCAAAAAAATTAAAGTCAAAAACTTTACCTTTAAAAACCACCTCGTGAAAAAAAGTAAATACAGTAAGGCCTAAAACCGTATTTGAACCGCCGCATACTGCATAACGGAACGTCTGTAGCGGCATCAGTTTCTTAAACAGTGGGTAAAAGAAGTCAATAAATGCTATGATCTTATCTTTCGGCAACTATAAGTTATGAGTTATAAATTATGAATTAAAGTATGCAGGTATTGCTTTACAATTCATAAGGCATCATCCATCATTTATAATTAACTGTACAACTCTTCCCTGCTTGCTTTCACCCTGTCATCAGCTAAATATTCGTCGTAGGTCATCAGTTTATCAATGATACCTTTCGGCGTTAATTCAATAATACGGTTGGCAACGGTTTGCATAAACTGGTGGTCATGCGTTGTTACTAAAACAATACCACTATAAGCCACCATATTATCGTTGAAAGAAATGATGCTTTCCAGGTCAAGATGGTTAGTTGGTTCATCCAGCATTAACACGTTGGGGTTTTGCAGCATCATTTTACTGATCATGCAACGCACTTTCTCTCCTCCGCTTAATACATTTGTTTTCTTCAGTATTTCATCGCCGGTAAATAACATTTTACCCAAAAAGCCACGTAAAAAATCTTCATCCACATCTTTAGTACCTGGCGGTACATATTGGCGCAACCAATCCATTAAATTGTATGAACTGCCGGTAAAATATTCACTGTTATCATTTGGAAGGTAGGCTGTAGTAACTGTAGTGCCCCATTCGTAAGTGCCTTTATCTGCTTTTATTCTTCCATTTATTACTTCAAAAAAAGTTGTTAATGCAATCGGGTCCCTGCTTATAAAAGCAATCTTATCGCCTTTCTGCACATCAAACCTAACCTTGCTGAATAATGTTTTTCCCTCTACAGATTTTTGCAGGTCCTCAATTTTCAATATTTCATTCCCCACTTCTCTCTCCTGTTTAAAAATAATGCCGGGGTATTTTCTGCTGCTGGGTACAATATCTTCAAACACCAGTTTGTCCAATGCTTTTTTACGGCTGGTAGCCTGCTTGCTTTTACTGGCATTGGCGCTGAAACGGGCAATAAATTCCAGCAAATCTTTCTTTTTATCTTCTGCCTTTTTATTTTTATCACTTGCCTGCCTTGCCGCCAGTTGAGAACTTTCGTACCAGAACGTATAGTTACCGGTATACACTTTTATTTTATTCTTGTCCACATCAGCCACATGCGTACACACGGCATCCAAAAAGTGACGATCGTGACTTACCACCAAAACAATATTCTGGTAATCGGCTAAAAAGTTCTCCAGCCAACTGATAGTTTCCACATCAAGGTTATTGGTAGGTTCATCCAGTAATAAAATATCGGGGTTACCAAAAATGGCCTGAGCCAGCAATACCCTTACTTTAATATTAGCGGCTACATCTTTCATTAATACCTGGTGCAAATCGTCCTTTACACCCAGTTCACTCAACATGGTTGCTGCATCGCTTTCGGCTGTATAACCACCCATTTCGCCAAACTGCTCTTCCAGTTCGCCGGCTTTAATACCATCCGCTTCGGTAAAATCTTCCTTGGCATAAATGGCATCCCGTTCATGCATCACTTTCCACATTTTACTGTGGCCCATCATTACCGTGTTTAATACGGTTTGCTCATCAAAAGCAAATTGGTTTTGGTTTAAAAACGCCATGCGTTCACCGGGAGTAATATCCACAGTGCCTTTGTTGGGCTCAATTTCGCCACTCAGTATTTTTAAAAAGGTAGATTTACCGGCACCATTGGCACCAATAATACCATAGCAGTTACCTTTTGTAAAATTGATATTCACCTCATCGAACAAAACCCTTTTGCCGTAGGCCAGCGTTATATTATTTGCACTTATCATAGTTGTAAAAAGTGTGCAAAGATAAGGGAAGAGAATCGTTTTTAGTTTGTAGTTTATGGTTTGTTGTATAGGGTCGGTGTTCGCCGGAATTTGCTGACGATTTTAAAGACCCACAAACTACAAACCAACAACAACAAACTCTTAATTATATTTGCAGCATGTCAATAGTAAAAAGTTTACAAAAAAGTACTGTAGAAAGTTTAACAGCATTGTTTAACCAGCCTTTTACCGAAAAGGATTTCCAGGTTAATGCCACCAAGCCTGAGTTTGAGGGAGATTATACCGTGGTATTATTTTCACTGGTTAAATCACTCAAATTATCTCCCGATGCCATTGACAACCAATTGGGCACCCATTTAATTACAAATTATCCCGATCTGTTTACTGCATATAATATTATAAAAGGGTTTTTAAATCTTACTGTTGCGGATAAATACTGGATGGAGGTATTGCAAAAAAATTACAATGATATATGCTTTGGTAAAAAGGCTATGAATGATAAAAAAGTGATGATTGAATATTCATCGCCCAATACCAATAAGCCATTACACCTTGGCCATTTAAGAAATAATTTTTTGGGCTGGAGTGTTGCAGAAATTTATAAAGCTGCAGGTAACAATGTAATTAAAACCTGTATTGTAAACGACCGGGGCATCCACATCTGCAAAAGTATGATTGCATGGCAGCTATTTGCCAATGGAGCTACACCGCAAAGCACCAATACAAAAGGCGACCATTTTGTAGGTGACTATTATGTAAAGTTTAATGATGAATATAAAGCACAGGTAGAAAAGTTAATAAAAGAAGGAGTTGATAAAGACACTGCTGAAAAAGAAGCGCCGATAATGAAAGCCACCCAGCAAATGCTTTTAGACTGGGAAGCCGGTAAACCGGACGTAATGGCTTTATGGGAAGAAATGAATAGCTGGGTATATGCCGGCTTTGATATTACCTACAAAACAATCGGCTGCGATTTTGATAAAACTTATTATGAAAGCAATACTTATTTGCTGGGTAAAAAAACAGTAGAGGAAGGCCTGAAAAAAAATGTTTTTTATAAAGAAGCAGATAATAGTGTTTGGATCGACCTTGAAAAAGACGGACTGGATAAAAAAATTGTACAACGTAAAGACGGCACTTCGGTTTACATAACCCAGGACATTGGCCTTGCCATGCAGAAGTACGAGGAATATAAAATTGACGAGAGTATTTATGTAATTGGTGATGAACAGAATTACCACATGAAAGTGCTTAAACTCATTTGCCAGAAATTAGGTTTACCCTATGCCGATGATATTTATCATTTAAGTTATGGCATGGTTGAACTGCCTACCGGGAAAATGAAAAGCCGTGAAGGCACTGTGGTTGATGCCGATGATATGGTGGATGAAATGAAAAAAGTGGCGAAGGAAAAAACTGAAGAACTGGGTAAGGTAAAAGATTTTACAACTGAAGAATTAAAAGAACTGTACCATACCATTGGTTTGGGTGCATTAAAGTTTTTTTTATTACGGGTCGACCCTAAAAAGAAGATGATATTTAACCCGGAAGAGAGTATAGATTTTCACGGCTTTACCGGGCCATTCATTCAATATAACTATGCAAGGATTAAATCGTTGCTAAGAAAAAATGAATTACCAACGGGCAAAGACACCGGAAATAGTTTTTTACCATTAGAAAAAGGATTGATCGTTGCGCTTGAACAATATCCGGTAATTATACAGGAAGCCTGCAATGAAAAGAATCCTTCTGCCATTGCGATATACATTTACAATATTGCTAAAAGCTTCAGCTCATTTTTTGCTGAGCATTCTGTTGCCAATGCAGAAACAGCAGAAAAAAAGCAATTGCGTTTACAGTTGGCAGCCATGACGGCTAATGTTATTAAAAGCGGTATGGGTTTACTGGGTATTACTGTGCCAGAGCGGATGTAATGTTAACCCAGTGTTTTTTCAACCCCTCTTTAAAACTTATTGGGCAGTATCCCAATTCGGTTTTTGCCTTGGTGATATTTAAACCTGTTTTAAGTGGCCGCTTTGCAGCAAGTACAAAATCCTTTGCTGTTATTTTTTTTATTAATGAGGTATCTAAGTTTAAAAATTCAGCTACACTTACTGCCATTTCATAAGGCGTCATCACATCTTCGCCACAAATATTATAAATGCCTGTTACATTTTTCTCCAGCATTAATACAATTGCAGCTGCAATATCTCCGGCATATGTTGGAGTACGCACCTGGTCGTTAAATACTTCATACAACTCTCCTTTCTCCAGTTTTTCTCTTACAATGGCAAGTACATTATTCCGCTTTGTATAGGGCTTTCCGTAAACCAATACTGTTCTTACAATAGCCCAGTTATATTCATACTGCTGCACCAATGCTTCTGCTTTTACTTTTGTGGTGCCGTAATAGTTTACGGGATTAACCATATCGGTTTCTTGGTACATCCCTGTTTCGCCATCAAAAACAAAATCGGTACTTAAAAATAAAAAGCCTGCAGCATATTTTTTTGCAGCCGCTAATAAAATACCTGTGCCTTCAACATTTATTTTATCAGCCAAAGGTTTATTCTTTTCACATTCATCAGGTTTGCTTACAGCACCTGCATGTATAATATATTCGGGGCGGTGTTGCTGAAACATATTGTTTACTACTGCTGCATCCGTAAAATCCATTGTTTCATAAACAAAATACGGGCTGGTAAACGGCAATTTATTTTCTCCTTTACCGGTTGCAATTACCTGGTGGCCATTAGCAATTAATTTTTCAATAAAGTAATAGCCTAAAAATCCGTTTACGCCGGTTATAAGAACTTTCATAGTAGTAATTGTGCCAGTAAAGTTTTGGTGAAATATATTTTAACCAAATGTAGCAAACCTGTTTTAATTATTCTCTATAACAGTTGGTGCTCCGCTGGTCATCCATGTTGCAAATATTTCAGAGAACTTCCAGGTATTGCCTGCGTATTTTCTTGGCCTTGCAATTATATATTTTATAAAATCGGCAACATCTTTTCCGGTTACCATCTGCATGGTTGCAAATAATCTTTTCCCATTAAACCTTCCAGAGGTTATATCCATATCCTGATTATTATTCTCCTGCTTCATTACTTTACCTGTATAAATCACATCATTCACCATTGAATCAATCAGCGTTTTTTCTGCTGCAGCATCTTTCAAATTAAGGGCAGTGCTAAAATCAACAATTAAGTTTTCTTCCACACTGTTAATAGTAATATTGTGGCTTGCCATTTTGAATAGCAATCCTGCATAATTATTTTTTAATTCAACAAATGTGTACACCAGGTCGCCTTGTTTTGGTTTACGTTTTAAGTTGTTAGTAAAAATTCCAAAGTAATAATAGTCTGCTTTTATTAACTGGCATTTACCTATGCCCAATTCGGCTGTGCTGGTATCGGTTGAAGAATAGGCGGCTCTTAATATTCCTGCTGCTTTTTCTGCAATGCTGAGTCCCGGTGCCAGTTTTACCTGCACTACTGTTAAAGAATCATTTGCTTTAACCATATAATCCGTTATAGGAAAAGCTACTAACTGCTTAGTTTGCGATAATAAAGTAAGTGCAGCAATACACATGCAAAAAACTGCCAGCAATTTTTTCATCTTATAAATTTTAGTAAATGTAATCAGTATAAAAAAAATAAACATACCTTCTCGTGGGTATATACTTATTTCATTTTACTATTAAAAAAGTATTAACAATTTATACATCAAACGTTTGCAGCAGCTTAATGTGTACGTGATACACCCAAAAAATCAAGTGTTTAACTTATCTTTGGCATATGGAAAAGAAAGTAACAAAAATTGGTGTACTTACATCCGGAGGCGACAGTCCGGGCATGAATGCCTGTGTACGTGCCGTTGTGCGTACCGGCATATACAATGGGATGGAAGTTTTTGGAATTATGAGAGGTTACACCGGCATGGTTGAAAATGATATTTTTCGCATGGAAAGTAAAAGTGTAGCCAACATTATTCAGCGGGGCGGAACCATTTTAAAAACATCACGTTGTAAAGAATTTTTTACACCCGAAGGTAGAAAAATTGCTTACGACAATTTAAAAAAGCACGGCATTGATGGCCTGGTAATTATTGGTGGTGATGGCAGTTTCAGGGGTGCACAAATATTCAGTAACGAATATGATATCCCCTGTATTGGTTTGCCGGGCACAATTGATAAAGATATTGCAGGTACCGATTTTACCATTGGTTTTGATACTGCAGTAAATACAGCTGTGGAAGCAATTGACAAAATACGTGATACTGCAGATGCACACGACCGTTTATTTATTATTGAAGTAATGGGCCGTGATGCCGGTTACATTGCATTACACAGCGGTATTGCTACCGGAGCTGAAAATATTTTGATACCGGAAAGAAAAACAGTAATGGCCGATATCATTAAAGCACTGGAAGAAAAAGAACGCCGGCATAAACTAGTAAACCTTATTGTAGTGGCCGAAGGTGATGAATTTGGTGGTGCTGATGAAGTGGCAAAAGTTATTAAAGCCCGATTACCACAACAGGAAGTAAGAGTATGTATTTTAGGACATATACAAAGAGGCGGAAGCCCAAGCTGTATGGATCGTTTAATTGCAAGCCGCATGGGCTACCACGCAGTGGAATGTTTAATGGAAGGCAGGCACAATGTATTTGTAGGCATTGTAAATAATAAAATGCATTATACACCATTAAATGAAGCCGTTAAGAAAAAGCAACGTATCAGTGAAGAATGGATGAAAGTAGTGAAGATATTATCATCATAAAATGATGCAGTAAATTGTACTGCCACAGCAAAAAAATTTTTCAGTATCTAACAACAAGTATTATTACACATGAGTAAAAACCTTACGCAATACCTGCACAAACAAATGGATAAACAGGCGGGTATTGAGCACTCCCAAAAAAGAACAAAAATTGTTGCTACAGTTGGCCCTGCCTGCGATACATACGACAAATTGCTTGCACTGGTTAAAGCGGGTGTAAATGTTTTCAGGCTTAATTTTTCGCATGGCGCATACGATTCTAAATTGCAGATAATTGAATACATACGTGAGATAAATAAAAAAGAGCCTTACAATATTGCCATACTCGGCGATTTACAGGGTCCCAAATTAAGAGTGGGTGATTTGGAAGGTGGCAGCCTGGAATTAAAAGAAGGAGACGAGATTATTTTAACCACAGAAAAAATAGTGGGCACTAAAAGTAAGATCTATGTAAGTTATCAAAATCTTGCTACGGATGTTAAACCCGGCGAACGCATATTTTTTGATGATGGTAAAATGGAAGTGGAATTAAAGGAAGTTTTAAACGACAAAGAAGTTTTAATAAGAGTAAGCCTGGGTGGCACCTTATTACCAAAGAAAGGCGTAAACCTGCCTGATAGCGAACTGACTATGCCTTCGCTTACAGAAAAAGATATTGCTGACCTTGAATTTATAATTGACAACGACCTTGACTGGGTGGCACTTTCATTTGTAAGAAAAGCAGTTGATATTACCGAACTTAAAAAAAGAATTAAAGCTAAGAACAGTAAGATAAAAGTTATTGCTAAAATTGAAATGCCTGAAGCTTTAAAAAACATCAGGGATATTATTGTTGAAAGCGATGGTATAATGGTAGCCCGTGGCGATTTGGGTGTGGAAGTTCCGGTAGAGCAGGTTCCCATTATACAGAAAGAAATTATACGCAAGTGTATGCACCGTGCAAAACCGGTAATTGTGGCAACACAAATGATGGAGAGTATGATTGACCGCACTAAACCAAACCGCAGTGAGGTAACTGATGTTGCCAATGCCGTACTGGAAGGTGCAGATGCAGTTATGCTGAGCGGAGAAACTGCCATGGGTAATTATCCTACAATGGTGGTGGAAATGATGAGTAAGATTATTACAGAAGTAGAGAAAACAGTGTATGATTATAACCGTGATGATATTTTAAAACCACAACCACACTCCCCTTCTTTTTTAAGCGATGCTATTTGCTACCTGGCCTGTAAACTTGCGCAGGATACCAACGCCAACGCATTAATAGGAATGACGCAGAGTGGCTATACCGGTTTTATGCTCAGCAGCTACCGCCCTAAATCGCCATTATATATTTTTAGTAAAGAAAGAAGTTTAATTAACCAGTTAAGCTTAAGCTGGGGCGTAAGGGCAATTTATTATGCTGAAGAAAACAGCCTCGATGATATTATTTATGACCAAATAGAAATATTAAAACAAAGAGGCTTTTTAGTAACAGGCGATGTGGTGGTAAACACTGGCAGTACGCCTGTTGATTTACATTTACCTACTAACATTGTAAAAATATCTAAAGTGGAATAATAAAAGATTGTTATAAAAATCATATAAAATAAAAGGCAGAAAATATTTTCTGCCTTTTATTTTATCAATAGCTTATTTTATTGCCAGCAGCAAATAATAATAGCTGCGATAATATTACCCACCAGGGTATAACCACAGTTAATTAAATATAATCCGGCTGGTCTTTTTTCGTATAAATAAGAAATAGAAATTGCAGTGGCACCAAACAGCAAGCCTGTAACTGCACCTAATTTTAACCCACTCATCCAGCAGGCATCTAATTCCATACGGTTAACTAAAATTGCAAGACCCGCTGCCGTTAAAATCATCATTACCAAAGAGCCACCAAACATAAGCCCCATCCCTTTTTTTGCTTCGGGGTCATCAGGGTTAATTTTGGTGTATTCCAGCCATTTTTTTGAAAATAATACTTTTGAATACCACAGGGCTCCTAACATCCAATAGGCAACGCCGGCTACCAGTACAGCCAGCCAGTTAATGTTGTTTAAAAATTCTGTGTTCATGCTTGTAAAGTTTAGGTTAACAAAAAATATTTAACCAAAATAGAAATAATTTTTACTAATTGCAAATGCTAATTATAATGCAGCGCTATCGGCGATTTCTTTTTACTGCGTATTACCTTTTGTTATTTGGACTGCATAAATTTCAGCAAATTCCTTTTTGCGCCATTCTTAATTTTATTCTGAAAGAATTTATTCCAGCCCAGCAGCCATCCGCTAAAACCTAAAGCTTGTGCCGCCCAGCGGTGTAAACTAAAAGCATCGCTATGTTCAATTATTTTACCATCAGCAAACTTCATATTGGCTCGTATCTTATTCACTACCTTTTTCCCGGTTTTACTAAACGTATAGGTGGCCACCCAATCGCAGGTGCTATACTCTTCATCCAATGTAATGATGTTACCAAAGGTCAAAGAAAAATCTGTGGCGTTTTTACAAAGCATTTCCCACATACTTTTAGCTTCGTGGCCCCTTAGTAAACCAAATACAGGGTCAAAAAATACAATATCATCGCTATAGCAACTGTTCATGGTTGCAGCATCCAATTTACTGAAAGCTGTATAAAATTTATTGATGAGTTCTTCATTATTTGACATGGTAAACAGTTTAGATTCGTTAAATTTAGCACTCAAATAATTACAAAATGAAAAAATATTTTTTACTGTTGTTCCTTTTTGCTGTTTGCTGCTTAAATCTTGTTGCACAAAATGCCGATTCAATCTGGGTAAGAGAAAACTATTACAAAATTGAACGCATGATAACCATGAGGGATGGCGTAAAATTATTTACTGCTTTGTATATCCCTAAAGATTCTGCACAAAAACATCCTATACTTTTTAAACGTACACCTTACACCTGCCAACCTTATGGAGAAGATCAATTTAATCCGGCATTGTATAATTCTTACTGGATAAATTATTTAAAAGAAGGCTATATTATTGCCATACAGGATGTACGGGGTAAATGGATGAGCGAAGGTGATTATGTTGATATACGCCCATTTAATCCGAATAAAAAAGATAAAGACATTGATGAAGCCAGTGATACTTACGATGCCATCGACTGGATGATCAATAATATCCCCGGCAATAATAAAAGAGTGGGTGTATTTGGTATTTCGTATCCCGGTTTTTACAGCACGATGGCAGCATTAAGCAATCATCCTGCATTAAAAGCCGTAAGCCCACAGGCTCCGGTTACCGATTGGTTTATTGGAGATGATTTTCATCACAACGGCGCATTAATGGTAATGGATGCATTTAATTTTTACAGCGGCTTTGGAAAGCCAAGACCCAAACCAACAATGGTGGGTGAAGAAGGTTTTACAATACCGACGCCGGATAATTATGATTTCTTTTTAAAAACCGGCGCCTTAAAAAACTTTAGTAAAATAATGGGCGACAGCATTGCTTTCTGGAACGACCTGATGAATCACCCTAATTACGATGATTGGTGGAAAGCAAGAAACCCCAGGAATTTTGTAAGCAATATAAAACCTGCCATGCTTATTGTTGGCGGATTGTTTGATGCAGAAGATTGTTTTGGTGCCTGGGAATTGTATAAAGCCATTGAAGCAAAAAGTAAAAACACCGATAACCGGCTGGTAATGGGACCATGGTTTCATGGTACATGGGGCGGCAGAGGCGATGGCAGTTATTTAGGCAATGTTCGTTTTGGATCTAAAACAAGCGAATACTACCAGCGCAATATTGAAATACCGTTCTTTAATTTTTATTTAAAATTAAAAGGAACAGTACGTGATATTGCAGAAGCCAATATTTTTTTTACAGGGGAAAATGAATGGAGATTATTACAGCAATGGCCGCCTGCAAATGTGGCGTATCAAAATTTATATCTTAAAAGAGATAGCAGGTTATCATTTCAACATGCAGGAAATATGATTAAACCTGAAGATAAACTGAAGCGGCCGGAATCTTTTACTGAATACATCAGCGACCCGGCACACCCTGTTCCTTATACCGAAGATGTACATTTAGACAGAACAAGAGAATACATGACCGATGACCAGCGCTTTGCAAGCCGCAGGCCGGATGTATTGACTTTTACTTCGGGTATTTTAGATGCTGATGTAACATTAGCCGGCCCTTTAGTTGCCGACTTAATGGTCAGCATCTCCAGTACCGATGCTGATTTTGTGGTAAAACTGATTGATGTTTTTCCTGATGACTTCGCTTATGATACTGTGCTTTTCCCTTCCCCCTGGGGGAAGGATAGGATGGGGCCACCGATGGGTGGTTATCAAATGCTGGTACGTGGAGAAATTATGAGAGGTAAATTCCGCAACAGTTTCGAAAAGCCAGAGCCTTTTGTACCCGGAAAGATCACCCAGGTAAAATATACTTTACCCGATGTAGCACACACCTTTAAGAAAGGGCATAAAATAATGATACAAATACAAAGCAGCTGGTTCCCTATTGCAGACAGGAACCCACAAAAATTTGTTGATATCTATCATTGTGATGACAGTGATTTTCAAAAAGCAACAATCAGAATTTATCATGATATAAATAATACAAGTAAAATCATTTTACCTGTATTAAAAAATTGAGTTAATGAATAGCACCGGCCTTCAGACCGGTGATTAAATATTATTTTAGTTGGCTTTAGCCAAAAGTTGTTTGGGCTCAAGCCCCTTAATCATTTTATTATAAACCCTGGCCGTAAGGCCAGAGCAATTAAAATACACATTGATACTATGAAAAGAAATATTTTATTATGTTGCCTGCTGTTTTCTGTTAATTGTTTTTCGCAGTTGAATATTGTGCCTATACCTGCATCAATTAAAATTAACAAAGGCAGTTTTTTATTTTCGTCATCAACAGTAATTGTAATAAAGAACGGAGTCGATGACTATTCAGCAGATCTTTTTAATACTTACCTGAAAGCAAAATTTGGTTACAAACTGAAAAAAGTAAAAGCTGCGCTAAAAAATTATATACAGTTAACTACAGTAC
The DNA here is from genome assembly GCA_017983695.1 of Ferruginibacter sp. Classification (GTDB taxonomy): domain Bacteria; phylum Bacteroidota; class Bacteroidia; order Chitinophagales; family Chitinophagaceae; genus Ferruginibacter. The sequence continues at coordinate 86,042 of JAGOAX010000011.1, read as the reverse complement.
AAACCCTGGTGCCGGGTAAAGAAGGGGCTTATTCTTTAAACATCAACTCAAAAAGTATAACCATTTACGGGCAACCTGTTTCCGGTACGTTTTATGGTTTGCAAACGCTTATGCAATTGCTGCCGGCCGAAGCAAAAAAAAGTTTTAGGCCGGTATACAATATCACTGCTCTTGAAATAACCGATGAGCCACGTTTTAAATACCGTGGCATGCACCTTGATGTTGCCCGCCATTTTATGCCGGTTGATTTTATAAAAAAATATATTGATTATCTCGCTGCTTATAAATTCAATACGTTTCACTGGCACTTAACCGACGACCAGGGCTGGCGCATTGAAATAAAAAAATATCCTTTGCTTACTTCAGTAGGTGGATATAGAAATGGCACCATAACAGGCCGCTACCCTGGCAAAGGCAATACCAATACCAAACACGGTGGTTTTTATACACAACAACAAATTAAAGAGATTATAAAATATGCTGCCGACCGCTTTATCACAGTTATACCGGAAATAGAAATGCCCGGCCATGCTTCGGCAGCCATTGCTGCTTATCCAGAGTTAAGCTGTTTCCCCAATGAAGATACCCAGATTGCAAAAGACTGCATCTGGAGTGGCCCTACAAAGGGTAAACAGGTGCAACAGACCTGGGGTGTTTTTGAAGATGTATTTACCCCTACCGATTACACTTTTAATTTTTTACAAAATGTACTCGATGAAGTGATAGTATTATTTCCATCAAAGTATATTCATATCGGTGGCGATGAATGCCCGAAGGAAGCATGGAAACGTTCTGCTTTTTGCCAGCAGCTGATAAAAGAAAAGAATTTAAAAGATGAACATGGCTTGCAATCTTATTTTATACAACGCATTGAAAAATACATCAATGGCAAAGGCAAAAAAATTATTGGCTGGGATGAAATTTTAGAAGGTGGCCTTGCACCCAACTCTACTGTGATGAGCTGGCGTGGCGAAGAAGGTGGCATTGAGGCAGCAAAACAAAACCATGATGTGATAATGACTCCGGGCAGTCATTGTTACTTTGACCATAGCCAAAGTAAAAACGAAGACAGTGTTACTATTGGTGGTTATCTACCTTTAGAAACCGTGTACATTTACGAGCCAATACCTGCTGTATTAAATGCAGAGCAGGCCAAACATGTATTGGGTGCTCAGGGTAATTTGTGGACGGAGTATATAAACAACACGTCAAAAGTGGAGTACATGATCTTTCCACGAATGATGGCATTGAGTGAAGTGTTGTGGAGCCCTAAGGAAAAAAGGAACTGGAATGATTTTGAAAGAAGATTGCCTGCATTATTGGAACGATTGGAGAAAAACGGGATAAATTATAGTACTGCATATTATGAGCCCAAAGTAATCATTGAATCAAGAGAAAAAAACGATGGCATATTTTGGACGATAAGAAATGAAACTAAATTGCCTGCATATAAATTTTTCAATCTTGCCAATAAAAAAATATTGTTCGGTTACGGAAAATCTGAGAGTGCTTTTAATGATAGTGTTATGCATGGCGATGGCAATTTTTATTGCACTATAACTGAATCAGGGACATATCGGCTTGTATATTATAATTATAAAAGTACAATAGGTAGAGGGATGACGCTTATCCCCGATTACAGTAAGTCAATTTCTGACATTACACAGAAATTCTCTTTCAACAAAGCCACCGGTAAAAAAATAACCATTGTAAATCCTCCTTCCAAATCTTATCCCGGTGATGGTGCTTTTACTTTAGTTAATGGTGTACAAAACGAAAAGGGTCTTGCAAAAAGTAGTGAGTTTTTAGGTTTTAACGGTACCGACCTCGATGTTACAATTGACTTGGGTGCAGTTACCGAAGTAAAAAATGTTATCCTGCACACCTTAGAGCAACAGGGCAGCTGGATATACCCTCCATCAAAAGTGGAAGTAACCTATTTATTAGCTGCCGATACTGATAAACGGGGTATGCTGGGCCCAACAAAAATGACTAGTGTTGATGTGCAGCAGGGAAAAGGGATTAATAAAATTGAAATACCGGGTACACAAAGCTGCAGGTATGTTCGTGTGGTGGCAAAAAATTTTGGCATCATTCCATCCGGTAATCCAGGTGCCGGTAACCCGGCCTGGTTATTTGTTGATGAAATTGAAGTGAATTGACCTGTAAATCTTAACCTGTTTTTTATAAATATTGAGGACATAGTTCATGTAAGAAAATTTTACAACAAAAAAGAGAACTATTATTAAAACATCCTTAATTTTAAAGAAGTGGAGTAATAAATTCACCTATTGCTTTTGTATTTTTTGTTCAATAAATATTTTGTAACATGAAATTTTTACTACCGTTATTTTCTTTCACTTTACTATCCTTCGGATTATTTGCCCAAGGTTTTAAAAGCATTTTTAATGGTAAAGATTTAACTGGCTGGACCAATAATGGTACAGAAAAATGGTATGTAAAAAATAAGGAACTCGTTTGCGAAAGCGGCCCCGATAAGCAATATGGTTATCTTTCCACCAACAAAAGTTATAAAAATTTTGAACTTACGCTTCAGTTTAAGCAGGAAGCTAATGGCAATAGTGGCGTATTTATCCGTTCATCTATTGTGGGTACAAAAATTAGTGGCTGGCAGGTAGAAGTTGCCCCGGCAAATCAACACACAGGCGGCATTTACGAATCTTACGGACGTGGTTGGTTAATACAACCTAAACCAGAAGATGAGCAATGGTTAAAAATGGGTGAATGGAATAAAATGAAGATTGTAGTAAACGGCGATGAGATTACCAGCTGGCTAAACGGACATCAAATGGTTTATCTTAAAGATGAAAAAATTGGAAAGGGACAAGGCTTTGTTGCACTTCAAATTCATGATGGAGGAGGAATTAAAGTAAGATGGAAAAAAATAAAAATTAAAGAACTGGAATAATTTTTCTAACAGAGAGTATTAAATTTTTTAATTAATTTATACAACATAAAATTTATTTAATGCATAACCATTCCGGATCATCACGAAGAAATTTTATTAAAAAATTAGCAGCATCTTCCGCTGCGGTTACTGTTGGTGCAAATTTGTATGCAACAGAAAATAAAAATATTTATTTTGAAAAACTAAAACGAACTCCCTTTAGCCCTAACGATAAAATAAATATTGCATTAATTGGTGCTGGTGGTATGGGTGTTCAGGATGCACTTACTGCACTTAAAGTGCCCAATACCAAATTAGTGGCCGCATGCGATTTGTATGATGGCCGTTTAAAAGATGCAAAAACAAAATGGGGTGCCGATTTATTTACTTCCCGTAGTTACAAAGAAATATTAAACCGCAAAGATGTTGATGCTGTTATTATAGCAACTCCCGATCATTGGCACCAGCAAATTTCTGTAGATGCTATGAGGGCAGGTAAACATGTGTATTGCGAAAAGCCCATGGTACATGGCATAACAGAGGGGCCGGCAGTAATAAAAGCCCAAACAGAAACCGGAAAAATTTTTCAGGTAGGTAGCCAAGGGGTTTCTTCTTTAGGTAACGAAAAAGCAAAACAATTATTAAAAGACGGTGCCATTGGGCAATTAAATTATGCCGAAGGTTTTTGGGCACGCCACTCCCCCACTGGTGCATGGCAATATCCAATACCTGCAGATGCATCAACTGCAACAGTTGATTGGGAAACTTATATCAGCAATACCAACAAACGCACTTTTGATGCTACCCGTTTTTTTAGGTGGCGTAATTATAAAGATTATGGAACAGGAATGGCAGGAGATCTTTTTGTGCATCTTTTTTCAAGCTTACATTTTATTACCAATTCGTTTGGTCCAAATAAAGTTTATGCAGCCGGTGGCTTACGGTACTGGAAAGACGGACGTGAAGTACCGGATGTTTTGTTAGGCACTTTTGATTATCCGCAAAGTGCTGCACATGCACCTTTTAATCTTTCATTACGTTGCAATTTTGTTGATGGTACCAGTGGCACTACTTATTTAAAATTGGTAGGCAGCGAAGGATCGATGGATATTACCTGGGACAGCGTTACTTTAAAAAGAAATAAAACTATTGAATCGGATGATCCTTTCTATATTGAACAAATGAAAAAAGCAGGTACGCCTGTATCTGACAGAAAAAAAATATTGCCGCCTGAGGAATATACATTTGCTGCTGAGAAAGATTATAAGGGCGGTCCTTACGATCATTTTGTAAATTTTTTCAACGCCATACGCAATGGTGGAAAAGTGGCAGAAGATGCTATATTTGGATACCGGGCTGCAGCTCCTGCTTTATTGTGTAATGATAGCTATAACCAGGATACAGCAATATTATGGAACCCGGAAACCATGCAACTAATAAAAAAATAAATATAATTATGAAATCAAATTTTTTAAAGTCAACAGGAATTGTATTATTAATTTTTACCTGTGTTTCGTTTACCATTATTCCATCAAAAAGAAAATCCGTCAAAAAAATATGGATCAATCTTTTTGACGGCAGTAGCCTTAAGGGCTGGCACGGATTTAATAAAACCGGCACTATACAAAACTGGGCCATTGAAGATGGAGCAATGGTTTGCCTGGGTGCTGCAGCCGATGCACATGGAGGGGATATTGTAACGGATGAAGCCTATGAAAATTTTGAATTGAAATGGGAATGGAAAATTTCTAAAGGAGGCAATAGCGGCGTAATGTACCATGTGGTGGAAGGCGCAAAATATGAGGCCCCTTATCAAACCGGGCCCGAATATCAGTTGATTGATGATATAAATTTTCCACAAAAACTGGAAGACTGGCAAAAAACTGGTGCAGATTATGCCATGAATTTAACCAACGAAAAGAAAAAATTAAAACCCGTTGGCCAGTGGAATACCAGCAAAATTATTTTTAATAAAGGGCATGTAGAGCATTGGCTTAACGGCGAAAAAGTTGTGGAGTTTCAGGCATGGGATGAAGAATGGACAAAGAAAAAAACAGAAGGTAAATGGAAAGACTATCCTGACTACGGTTCGGCAAAAAAAGGATTAATTGCTTTACAAGATCATGGTAACAAAGCTTACTTTAAAAATATTATGATTAAAGTTTTATAATACTAAAAGAGGGAGTATTAATGTAATACTTCCTCTTTTAAAAAATGTACAAAAATAAAATTTAGCCTTGCCTCTCTGCTTCTACCTCTTCAACTGTCATTGGCAATTTTTTACCTAATCGCCTTGCACCGTCTTTAGTTATCAAATAATCCTCTTCTACCCGTATACCGCTAAAATCACGATAAGTTTCCAATGCAGTATAATTAATAAAATCAGTAAATTTATTTTCTGCCTTCCACTGATCCATTAATGGAGGAATACAATAAATGCCCGGCTCTACTGTAAGTGTAAACCCCGGTTCCAGTGCCCGGCCAAGGCGCAACGATTTAATGCCAAACTGTGTACTTTTCAAAATAGTATCGGTATAACCTACATAAGGTTCTCCAAGATCTTCCATATCATGTACATCCAAACCAATCATGTGCCCAAGGCCGCATTGAAAAAACATAGCATGTGCACCAGCAGCTACTGCTTCTCTTGCATCACCCTTCATTACTCCCAGCATCTGCATCCCTTCTACAATTTTTTGAGCTGCTGTTAAATACACGTCTTTAAAGAGTACACCGGGTTTTAACATGGCCACAGCAGTTTGGTGTGCATGCAAAACAATTTGATACACTTCTTTTTGTTTGGCAGTAAATTTTTTGCCCACAGGAAAGGTGCAGGTAAGGTCGCCGGCATAATTCATATCATTACTGGCACCTGCATCACACAAAACCATTTGCCCTTCTTTTAGGGTATTACCACAATATAAATTATGCAGGGTTTCTCCATGTATGGTAACAATTGGATTAAAAGAAATACTGGCATCGTTAGCATGAGCCACTTCTTTTACTTTTGCAATTATTTCAAATTCTTTCATTCCTGGTTTTGCATAACGCATTGCAGTAAGATGCATATCAGCACTTATACCCGTTGCTTTATCCATCTCATCCACTTCGCAGGCTTCTTTATAAGATCGCTGACTAACGATAGCTTTTATAAGTGGCACCGAAATTTTTTCACTCAATCCAACTACTGGTATATTTAACCATTGTGCTAGTTTAATTTTATTTTCTGCTCTGTAAGGCGGAATGAAATGAATTTCTCTTCCGCTAGATAGAGCTTTACTTAATACCGTTTCAATTGTATTATAAGGCTGTGTAGCTGTTACGCCAACTGCTCCGGCCATTTCTTTTATAGACGGTAAAGGGCCTGTCCATACAATGTCTTCGACGGTAAGTTCGTTCCCAAAAATAATTTCTTCACCGCTATCTACGTCAATGATGGCAGCAAGGCCTGCAGTGTTTAAACCAAAATAATAAAGAAAAGTGCTATCCTGCCTGAAAGGATACCAGTTGTCTTTATAGTTCATTCCAGTTTCTTCATTTCCCAAAAAAAGAATGAGGCCTGATAAAATATTTTTCTTCAATACTTCACGCCTTTTGGAATAAACTAATTTTTCGAAAAGTTTTAAATTCATAATTCAATTTTTGTTTTCAAAAGTATATATATAATTTCTTACCTGGTTTATATAAAAGTAGCAATGCTATTATTTAAATATTGTATTACGAACTTCTTTTACTGAAGCAACAATAATAAATGTAAATTATTGAACCGTCAATATTTCTTGTAGTCTTATATCACTACTTGATGCACCAATCATAATACGAAACTGCCCTGCTTCTATTACTGGCTGTAAGTTTGCATTTAACATAGTCAGTAATTCGGGTGTAATGCTAAACTGTATCCTTTTACTTTCACCTGCTTTTAAATGTATTCTTTCAAAACCTTTTAATTCCATAACAGGCCTTGTTACAGATGACAGTAAATCTTTTATATACAGTTGCACTACTTCATCGCCATCTTTTTTACCGCTATTTTTTACAGTAATACTAACTGTTGCTGTATCCGTTGTTTTAATATTATTTTTAGAAAAAAAAATATTGCTGTATTCAAAACTGGTATAACTTAATCCATACCCAAACGGAAATTGCGGATAGCCACTTAAATTATTATAATCATCGCCACGGCCTGTAGGTTTATGATTATACACTAAAGGCAATTGACCTTCGTGCAATGGAAATGTTATAGGCAATCTTCCTGCCGGATTATAATTACCCAATAAAACATCCGCAATACTATTACCGGCTTCTTCTCCTCCATACCAAACACAGGCAATTGATGCTACATTATTAACCCAGTTCTGCATAGTTACGGCACTGCCACCCACCAACAAAACAATTACAGGCTTTCCTGTTTTGGCAATGGCATTAATCATTTCTTCTTGTTTACCCTGTAAAGAAAGCAATGCCCTGTCGCTAAATTCTCCTTCTTCTATACCTGCAACCACTATGGCTACATCAGATTTTTTTGCAGCGGCAACGGCCTTGTTTATTTTTTGCTCCCAATCATTAGCTATACCATAATTCCAAATTAATTTAACGGTTGCATTTCCTATGGTTTCATAAAACTCTATACGAATTGCATATTTTTTTCCCTTAATAAAATTGTAGTTTTTGGTAAAAGTTGAAAATGATTTTTTTTGCCAGCTATCAATATGCAATTCATTATTGATATACAAACAATAGCCATCATTGCCTTCAATACCAATTTTAATATTTCCAGTTTCGGGTGCTGTTAAGTAACCTTCCCACCTGGCGCCATAAAAACTATTACTCATTTCTGTCGATGGTCCAAATAATGTCCACCGAAAATTAATTTCACTATCAATTCTTTTTAAAGCAGGAGCACAATTAAAATCAATACAATTATAATAACTGGCCTGCAAGCCGGGTTTATTATTGACTGATAAAAACTCCGTTCCTACTACTTTAAAAACAGTATTGTTTCTTCCAACACCTTCTTCGTAATTTATTTTTACTGTGGCTGACAATTTATTTTTAAGTCCTTGCAATATGCTTACTTTATCATTCCCCTCTCCACTATATCCACCTAATCTTGCTGCAACAGCATCGCTACCAATTAAGGCAATACTTTTTATTGTAGAAGAAAGTGGCAATATCTGTTTATCATTTTTTAACAATACAAATGATTCATTAGCTGCCTGTGCTGCAATGTTTTTATGATTGTAAACAATTTGCTTTTCTTTGAAATTTTCATCAACATAGGGTTGTTCAAATAACCCCAATTCAAATTTGGCAGTTAGCACCCTTGCCACCGCATCATTTAATCTGTTACTATCAATTTTATTTTGTAAAAAAGGGGGAATAAATAAATTGTAGTGATTATAATCTGTTTGAAAAATAACATCCAAGCCATTGTTAACGGCGCGTTGGCCACTTGATGCATAATCTTCAGCAGTATGATGTAACACCAGCTCGCCACCAACAGCATTGGCATCCGAAATAACAAAGCCGTTAAAGTTCCATTGCTTTTTTAATTTTTCCAGCAAAAGCCAATCGTTTGCAGAAGAAGCTTTACCATTTAATGAATTATACGCCGTCATTATACTTCGGGAGCCCCCCTTTTTAATACAAGCATAAAATGGTGGTAAATAAAATTCATCCAAAGTACGTTCGTTCCACTCTATAGGGTAGCTATCTCTGCCGCCTTCACCCACATTGGCTATAAAATGTTTAGGTGTTGTAATAATACCTTTTTGTTCAAATTGTTTTACAAAAGCAACACCCATGGCCGAGGCTAAAAATGGGTCTTCGCCGTAGGTTTCTTCCGTTCGTCCCCAGCGTACATCACTTGCTATGTTTACTACTGGCGAAAGTATTTGACGGATACCCCTGATTTTTGTTTCTGTAGCAATTGCCGATGCCACCTGTTGCATTAAAGCCGTATCCCAACTTGCTGCCAAAGCAATGGATTGCGGAAAAGCAGTTGCACCTTTTCTTACCAGACCATGCAATGCTTCATCAAAAGCAATAATGGGAATACCTAGCCTTGTACTATCTACAAAATATTTTTGAATGCTGTTTATTTTTTTTGCTAAATACAAAGCATCCTCTTTTGTATTGTATTTTAAAAGTTGATTATTCATATCGCCGGCACCACCAGCGCTAACCTGAAAACCGAATAACCCATTTTTATATTGACCTGGAGAAGCATTATTCAAATCGCCGGGTATCATAAACAATTGCCAAAACTTTTCTTCTGGTGTCATTCTTTTTAATAAGTCGGCTACTCTTGCCACAATGGGTTGTGTATTATCTTTATAAATAATTTTTTGTGCAAAGCTGCTCGAAAAAAATCCGGTAATAACAATAAAGACAACTATCTTTTTTACAAATGGCATTGAATAAGTTTTAAGCAGTTTCTTAATTAAGAATAAATTAATTTACAAACACTTCATCAGCAAACACCCAGCCTTTATCGCCTTTACCCGGATGCCAAACCGGCAATTTTGAGACCGGCACTGCAACTATTTTTAAATATTTTACGGCAACTGGTGCAAAAGATAATTCGAAAGCCTTTAGATAGCCCGGTTGTACTTGAGTTGGTTGCTGAGGGCTAATATTTGCCAGTAAATTTAAATGGCTAATATCATTTCCACCCCAAACCTGCAGTGAAATGGGAGGCATTATATACCCACCAATATCAATTAATGTACTTAGTGTTACACTTTTAACTGTTACAGAAGCATTAAATAAAAGCAGGCTCTCCATTTTATTTTTTTTATACCCCAGCCACTTGCCGCTTTTAAAATTATTGGCTTCGCCTTTTATCAAATCAGTTAAAGTTTTTGCTCCATCAGCTATATATTGTTCATCCGGTGGCAACAGATTTACCACCGAATCTGGTTTATACTTTGAACTGAAAAAATAATTTTCCATAACCGCACTGCTTATCCAGCCCTTTTTAAAAGCTTTGGCTTTTACTGTGGTATTATTGGTAAGGACAATGTCATTACTATACTCTTTTGAAGTAATGCTGTCAGGCTCTGTACCATCAAGTGTGTACCGGATGCTTGCACCAGTTATATAATGTTTTAGCTTTAAGGTTATTGGTGCATTAATAATTTGTTCTTCATTTAAAAGAACGGGGGGTGTTAGTTTTAAAATTGTAGTATCTCCATTAAAGCCATTTTCAAAAACAATATCTTTCAGTGAGGTTTTAAGTGCGGCAATATCTGTTTGAGTGAGTGCAGTGTTCCAGATAAATACACGGCTTAATTTTATAAGTGAAGATAGTTTAAGCACATCTTCTTTTTTTATGGCTGTGCCCGATAAAGACAATTGCCTCAGTTCTTTCAAATTATTCAATTCATTTAAAGTATTACCTGTAATACTGGTAAAGGAAAGATTGAGTTTTCGTAAATTGATAAACTGACCTATTACTTTTAGTTCCTCATCTTTTACGGGTATTTTATTTAAACTCAAACTCACCACTTGCTCTCTAACCTTTAGCAATTCTTTTAATTGCTCTGGTAAATAAGATGAAGCACTAAAAAATTCCACACCCAATGCAGGTGATGTTTTAGATATAGGTGTTACTATTCTGTAATTAGTATTTAATTTTTTTATTACCGATTCATCAGCCGCCGCAAAATCATACTCATCTGTTTCAATGTTATTAAAAATAGTAGTAGCAATTAAACGAAGTGTGTCTGTTGCTGGCAGGTCTATTACTTTGATTTTAAAATTAGCGCCGCTTTTTATCCAAGAATATAAAATTTGTGTTTCCTGTTCAGTTAACTGCGGCTTGCCTGTTGGCGGCATGTGCTTTTTAGCATCTATTGGCAAATGCAGCCTGCTTAACAATAAGCCGTAATCTGCTGCAGTGCTATCCCATAATTTTCCGTTTTTCCCGCCTTTTAATAATAGCTCTTCTGTTTCCATTACTAATTGCCCTTTAGCTTTTTTTGTATTATGGCAACTGTAACATTTTGCCTGCAAAATAGGTTGTACCATGTTGGCATATACCATTGCATTTTCCATTAAAACTTTTTGCTGTTGTTGTTCGGGCATTACCGGTGCCAGTAAAAAATTTTGTCCGTGAGAAATTTCTGCTCCCTGGTGGCCGGTAAAAATTATTACAGCTAAACCTATTACAGTTACAACAGATTTTAACCACTTAATATTTTTTATTTGCTCTCTGTACAAATACCACAACAATGTAATAATGGCAACAACCACACCACTCCACTTATGCCATTGTAAAGCTGTTGCGTCGTAACCATCTTCTTTAGAAAGTAATAAGCCCATTAGTGTAGTAAAAGTTCCCGTAAAAGCTGATAATAACAACAACCAGTCGCCACAATTTTTAAAAGCTTCATTTGTGGTGATTTTTTTCTCGATAAATAAAATCCAGAAAATATACAACACCAATAACACAATTGGAAAGTGAAGCAGTAATGGATGCATGCGCCCCAATACCTGCAGCCATGCCGGTATTACAATCCTGCTTTCGAAAAATAAAAAAAACAGCAGCAGGCAGTTTAATGCAAAACAAATATTGACTATAATATTTTGGGTGCGTTTCATTCTAATATACTTTTACTTCATCTATAAAAACCCATCCGTGTTCGCCTTTTGCAGGATGCCATGCCGGGATATTTTTCTTTACGATGATGTTGATTAAAATTTTATCTGTTTGTATTTTACTTTTTATTTTGATAATGCGATAATTACAATGGCTCCCGGATGTTTCCTTATCTGCCGCTATTTTTTCTTCACCCAAAAGTTGATAACTGTTCGTCTTTTTATCAAACCATTTTACAATAATTTCATCCGGCATAAATATCCAGCTCCCTTCATCTTGTAAAAAATTAACCAATACTTTACTTACAGCTTGTTCTTTTTGCAAATTCATTGTTACTGCTACTGTATCGCAGTTATACCCCATCCAGGTATTTCTGTTGAGTTGTGCTATTCCTCCTTTATTATCTATTAATGTATTTGCACCATTACCCTTGTACTTTGTATTGGGTGTTGTTTGTTGAATGGATTGTATTGCTTTACCTTTTTTTATAAAAGTAGTGGTTATTGTTTCTGATGGGTGAAAATTATTTCCAAACGCCTTTGCTTTTACTGTTGTAAAATTATTTTTTACAATCACTGGTTTTTTATATACTGGATCATTAATAGTTGGCTCCTGTTTATTCAATGTATAATGAATTTCAGTTTCGCTTTGTGCAAATTTCATTTCAATAACAGCTCTGTCCGTAAAAAAAACTGAACTGTATTTTACTAAAGGTGGTGCCAGTTGAAAAGTATCTTGCGCTAACAGCGGATATGAAATAATGAGTAAAAAAAGTATGCAGCAATTTTTCATTATACAACGGGTGTTAATTTGTAAGGATATACATGCCCAGAATTCCATTGTGCCACATACAAATTTTCTTCATCATCAACACATACATCATGCGGATATTGAAAAGCTTTAATGATTTGATACATTTCATCCAATTTATTATTGATGTAAGTTGGCTGGCTACCTGCTATATTAGATACTACTTTATTAGTTTTATCCAGTATCGTTACAAACCCCGATTGTTGCCACAAACTGCTCTGACTTTGTAATACAGCGGCATATAAAAAATCGCCTTTTATTACAGGCCTGCAAACCCATGCGCCGGGCAATGGAATAGTGTTAATATATTCTCCCTGCGGAGTGTATCGCTTAAATGCATTTTGCTCTCTGGAAGTAACCATTAAAACAGGGTTATTTTTATCTCTGTTATCATAACAAATACCGTGTGCATTTTTTAAATGTTTTTCTTCTGTACCTCGGCCACCAAAATGACGGATATAGGTTCCCTTATAATCATATTGTATAATAAAATCTTTTCCGTAACCATCAGCAACATAAATATCTCCGTTTGGTGCAATAGTTGTTTCGGTGGGTACATACTCATCTGGCTTGCTGTATTCACCGGTTTCTTTTGGATAATTGAGTGTTAATAAAACTCTTCCATCTAAAGTTGTTTTAATTACCTGATGCCTGTTATTATCACAAATAAATAAAACTTCTTCGCCGTTTTCATTAAATATAGTTAACCCATGTGCACCTGGATATTCGCTGCCCCATGTTGTAATCAGTTTCCCTTTTTTATCGTAAATGATAATATTATTTTTTGTTTCGTTGGTGAGCAGTATAATTCTACCCTTGCTATCTTGCACCATTTCATGACAATCTTTTACCGGATACCGGTTAAAATCCAATACACCCCATTTGGTATCGATACGATATCGCTTATTGTTATGTCCAAAAATAATTTCCTGTTTTTGTTTTGCAGTAAGCAATGACGGCATACATGCCAAACCAAATGTTACAGTGGCCGTTTGCTCAATAAATTTTCTACGATTCATAAATATTTTTATAGTAAAAAATTCGGTACAATTTTAAAACTTTATGCAATTATTCCATTTACAACTTTACCAGCAACATCAGTTAAGCGATAGCGCCTGCCCAAATGTTTAAAAGTAAGTTGCTCATGATTTAAACCCATCAGGTTTAAAACTGTAGCATGAAAATCATTTACATGCACCGGATTATTGATAATATTATAACCAAACTCATCTGTTTCTCCATACATACCTGGCTTTACGCCACCGCCTGCCATCCAAATGGTAAAACATCTAGGGTGATGATCCCGTCCATAATTTTCTTTTGATAAAGGGCCTTGGCAATAATTGGTACGGCCAAATTCTCCACCCCATATTACCAGTGTTTCATCTAACAAACCTCTTTGTTTTAAATCGGTAATTAATGCTGCACTCGCCTGGTCCACATCCTGGCATTGCCCTTTAATTTCGCCGGGCAAATTATTATGTCCATCCCATCCCTGATGGTATAGTTGTACAAAGCGAACGCCATTTTCCGAAAGTTTACGTGCCAACAAACAATTGGCAGCATATGTACCGGGTACCAAACATTCTGGTCCATATAATTTCACAATGCTTTCGGGTTCTTTACTCATGTCGGTAATTTCCGGCACAGCAGTTTGCATACGAAATGCCATTTCGTACTGTTGTATTTTTGTATTTATTTCCGGGTCGCCAAATTCTTTATACGATTCTTCATTTAATGCATTTACTTTATCCAGCATTTTCCTTCTGTCGTCTTTATTAATACTTTCTGGATTGTTAAGATATAACACCGGATTATCGCCACTGCTAAACTGCACACCCTGGTGAATAGAATCTAAAAATCCATTAGTCCATAATTTTGAATATACACCCTGCCCATTACCTTTTCCTTTGGAAAGTAATACACAAAATGCCGGTAAATTTTTATTCTCACTTCCTAAACCATAACTTAACCAAGAGCCCATACTGGGGCGGTTACCTACCTGTGCACCTGTTTGAAAAAAAGTTAGTGCAGGGTCATGATTTATAGCTTCGGTAAAAATTGATTTTACCACACACAAATCATCTGATATAGAAGCGATATGTGGCAGCAACTCACTAAACCATGTACCATATTTACCATGTTGCTTAAAATTAAAAGCAGTACCAGCCAAAGGAAATTTTTTCTGGTCGGCAGTCATCCCAGTTAACCGTTGCCCCATGCGAATAGATTCTGGAAGATCCTGACCAAACATTTCCTGTAGTTTGGGTTTGTAATCAAATAAATCCAATTGCGAGGGAGCGCCATTTTGAAATAAATAAATAATTCGTTTTGCTTTAGGTGCAAAATGCGGTAGCCCGGCCATCAAAGTTTCTTCATCCATTTTGCCACTAAACAAATCGGGAATTAATAATGAACCCAACGCCACACTACCAATACCCAAACTAAGTTTTGATAAAAATTTACGGCGGTTTAAATTTAAGCTGTGTTCTAAAATTTGTTTGTTCATGGTTAACTTTTTGTAATGGCTTCTTCCATGTTATAAATAGTGTTGATGGTTTTCATTAATGCAGCAAGGCTATTAGTGTCAGCAATTTTTTTTGCAGGATATTCGCCAACTTTTACTGTTGCGGTTGCATCTATTTTTTTTTGCTGAAATAATTGTAACTGCTCTTTAAAATAAGCAGTAAGAATTTCTTTTTCTTTTGTACTTGCTTTTCGGCAAATAATTAAACGAAATGCCTTTTGTATTTTTTCTTCTGTGGTTAACTGCTCCTCCATTAACTGCTGTGCTAATACTCTTGATGCTTCTAATACTGTTGGGTCGTTCATCATTATAAGTGCCTGCAATGGCGTATTTGTTTTAGAACGTTTTACTTCACACTGATCCCGGTTGCTGGCATCAAACAATGCCATACCCGGCGGCGGCAAGGTTAGTTTTATAAAAGTGTACATTCCTCTTCGGTACAAATCTTCTCCTTTATCTTGCTTGTAAGATGCCAGCACACCTCTGCCCGATGTTGCACCTTCCCACAAACCTTTGGGCTGATAAGGTTTTACACTTGGCCCACCAATTGTTTTTACCAATAATCCGCTGCTGCTTAAAACAACATCACGAACAAACTCTGCAGATAATCTGTTTCTTGGCCCTCTTGATAAATAAATATTATCGGGGTCTTTCTTTTGTTTTTCATCAGTTGTTTTAACCGATTGCCGGTAAGTAGCGGATAATACAATTTGTTTTACTAAACGTTTTATATCCCATCCATGCTCCATAAAATCTACCGCCAGCCAGTCCAATAGTTCAGGATGGCTGGGCAACTCACCCTGCATACCAAAGTCGCCGGAAGTTTTTACAATACCCCGGCCAAAAAACTCCTGCCAAATTTGATTTACAAAAACTCTTGCTGTTAATGGATTTTGTTTATCAGTAGTCCATTTGGAAAGGCCAATTCTGTTACTTTCGTATTTAGTATTATCAAACTTCATTACTGCAGGTATAGCTGCCGGTGGTAATGCTTCCCCTACCGGTTTATCATACACTCCACGACTTAGCAAATAAGTTTTACGCATGGTATCTTCTGCCATTACAGATACCGTCATCATCCCTGTATCTTTTTTATTAATAAAGGATAGAATATTTTTTATTTCTTCGTCGCTGATTTTAAGAATAGGATATTTTGCCGGTTTAGAAACACTTACATCACCTTCGTATCCCAGTTCTTTTGTATTGTTGAAAAAAGCAAATAAAGAAAAATAATCTGTTTGCTTAAAAGGGTCGTATTTATGATCGTGACATTGTGCACACTCAATGGTAATACCTTGTATTCCTTTGCCAAATGTTTTTGTTTTATCAATTAAATATTCTATCCGGTACTCTTCGGGTACAACACCGCCTTCCTCTGTATATTTATGATTGCGAAAAAAACCTGTAGCCAATATTTGTTCTTTTGTGGCATTGGGCAACATATCGCCAGCTATTTGCCAGGTAACAAACTGGTTGTAGGGCATATTTTCATTAAATGCATAAATCACCCAATCTCTCCAGGGCCATTGCGTTCGTATATTATCATCCTGATACCCATAACTGTCGGCATACCTTGCCACATCTAACCAATGCACCGCCATCTTTTCACCGTACTGTGGTGTGCTTAATAGTTCATCCACAATTTTTTCATATCCTTCGGCAGCATTATCATTTAATAATTTATCCATCATTGCAATTGATGGAGGCAACCCTGTTATATCCAATGCCACTCTTTTAAGCAATCTTTCTTTATCGGCTTCTTCGTTTACAGTTAATCCTTTTTGTTGTAATTTATTTGCTATAAAATAATCAATCTCATTTTTTGCCCATGTTGCATTTTCAATTTTGGGCAACGTTTTTTTTTGTGGAGAAATAAATGCCCAATGCGTTTCGTATTTACCCCCCTGTTGAATCCATTTTTTAAACAAAGCAATTTCATTTGCAGATAGTGTTCCTAAATGTGCCTCTGGCGATGGCATCATATAAGAAGTATCATCAGAAATAATTCTTTTATACAATTCTGATTCTTCGGGCTTGCCCGGTACAATGGCAAAAGCTCCATTAGTTTCTGTAAGTGGAGCATACGCATTTTCTGCAATATCCAATCTTAAATTAGCGGCTCTTTTATTAGCATCGGGGCCATGGCATTTAAAACATTTATCAGATAGTATGGGGCGGATATGAAAATTATAGCTGATGGTTTGTGGTAAATTATTTTCCGCTGCCCCTTTTTTATTAAAGCAGGAAATAACACTTGCAACAACACAGACAAAAAACAAACTGATAATTATTATCTTATTTTTCATACTGCTTTTATTATGTTTTTAAAGTTAAGCATTTGTAATTTTATACTTACAAAAATTGCCTAATAAATTATACTGCTTTTGCCATCAGTAATTTGGGATATTTTAATGCTGTATTCATAATTAATTCTCCAAACAATGTATTGGCCCACGCAAACCATTTACGTGTAAATTTTGTTGCATCATCCTTGTCAAACGACTCATGCATAAAGCCTGTGCCGGCATGTGTTTTTAATAAAGTATTGATACAATATTTAATTTCATTTTCATCTACACTGGTAATGGCCCTTAGTATTATGCTCATTGGCCAAATAGTATCTGCCCCGGTATGTGGTCCGCCAATTCCTTCGCCAGCGTTTCCTTTATAAAAAAATGGATTATTTTCTGACAGGACTACTTTTCGGGTGTTAAGATACAGTGGGTCTTTTGGAGAGATTGCTCCCAGGTAAGGTAATGATAACAAGGATGGAACATTGGCATCATCCATCATGTGGAAGCTGCCATATCCGTTTACTTCAAAGGCAATTATTTTTCCAAATTGCTGATGATTGATAATGCTGTTTTCCTTCAATGCATTTTTTACCTGCTGTTGTAATTGTTTTGCTTTTGAGGCAAGAGCAGTATCGTTTACCGCAGGCAGAGAAAGTATTGTTGCCAAATAACCCAACACTTCTACAGCAAACATATTGCTGGGAATTAAGTATGGTAATAATGTACAATCATCGCTTGGCCTGAAGGTGGACACAATTAATCCGCAGGGCTTTACCGGATAGCCATAGCCGCTCAATGGCACGCCATCTGTTGCCCAGGCAGTAGTACGCTGAAAACTGTAGGGCCCTTTATCATTCATACGCTGCTGCTCAGTAAATGTTTGTAGCACCAGTCGCATGGCTTCTTTCCAATTGTTATCAAATAAACTGGTATCGCCGGTTTGTTTCCAGTAACCATACGCTAATCTTATGGGATAACACAAACTATCTATTTCCCATTTACGTTCATGTATGCCCGGCTTCATTGTAGTAATATCGTTCTTCCATTCACTTTCTTTATTTACATCTTTATAAAAAGCGTTGGCATAAGGGTCTAACAAAATACATTTTGTCTGTCGATTGATAACACCTTTTATTAATTCTTTAAGTTTTTTATCTTCTTTTATTAAAGGCAAATATGGCCAAACCTGTGCTGTACTATCACGTAACCACATGGCATCAATATCACCGGTAATAACATAAGTATCGGGTTTGCCATCGATAACCTCAAAATCAACTGTGGTATCCAATGTATTGGGAAAACAATTTTCAAATAGCCAGGCCAATTCTGGATTTGCAATTTGTTTTTTAATACGTACAATAGCGGCTTCCACAGCATCGCTGGTAAATTTTCTTTGTGCCAATGGCGGACGGTTACTTACAAAATCAGTTTTTGTATTCAACGAAAAAGCAGTGGATTGCTGTAATAGCAAACCAGCTGTAATCACTCCCGAATGTTGAATAAATTTTCTTCTTGATTGCATATAATTATTTTAAAGTAGAATATGAATATGGATAGGTGATTTTATTATTACCTCTCTGCTTGTTAGGAATATTATCCATAGAAAAATTTAATACAGCTCCTTTTAGTAAATCAAAATGGTTGATATAATTTTTGGTATACAGTACATTATTCCATTTTAATTGCTGCACATATTTGTTTGCTGCAGTATTTTTTTCGGCGTTAATAACCACTTGTTTCCCATTCTCTAAGCGTATGGTTGTTTTCTTAAATAATGGTGCTCCCAAAACATACTCTTCTGAGCCGGGGCAAACAGGGTAAAAGCCCAATGATGAAAAAATATACCAGGCAGAAGTTTGTCCGTTATCTTCATCTCCGCAATAACCATCAGGAGTGGGCTTATACAAGCGGTTCATTACTTCTCTTGCCCAATATTGCGTTTTCCAGGGTTGCCCGGCATAATTGTATAAGTAAATCAAATGCTGTATGGGTTGATTGCCATGTGCATACTGCCCCATATTCATTATTTGCATTTCCTTTATTTCATGAATCATACCACCATAATAAGTGTCATCATAAGTGGGTGGCATATTAAAAACAGAATCTAACATAGAAACAAATGTTTTCTCGCCGCCCATTAAATTAATTAAGCCCTGTACATCATGAAAAACACTCCAACTGTAATGCCAGCTATTTCCTTCGGTAAATGCATCGCCCCATTTAAAAGGATTAAACGGTTTTTGAAAATTACCATCCTTATTCTTTCCCCTCATAAGTTTTGTTTCAGGGTCGAATAGATTCTTATAGTTCATCATTCTTTTTTCATACAGCGCAATTTCTGCTGCTGGCCTTTTTAATGCTTTTGCTAATTGCCATATTGCAAAATCGTCATACGCATACTCCAAAGTACGGGCTGCATTTTCATTTATTTTTACATCATAAGGTACATAGCCTAATTCGTTATAAAATTGCACACCCCTTCTTCCTACAGCGTCCATTGCACCTTCGTTGTTTGCACCATGTAACAATGCTTCGTACAATTTATTGATATCGTATCCTCTTATTCCCTTTATATAAGCATCGGCAACAACTGATGCCGAATTATTACCCACCATCACATTTCTAAAACCTGGGCTGGACCATTCAGGTAAAAAACCACCTTCTGCATAATCATTAATCAACCCTTGCTGCATTTCTTTATTAATGGAAGGATACAATAAATTGAGTAATGGATACAAGGCCCTGAACGTATCCCAAAAACCAGTACCTGCATATAGATATCCGGGTAATACCTTACCATTATATGGGCTATAATGTATAATTTTTCCTACAGCATTTATTTCATAATGCTTTTGAGGAAAACAAACAGTACGATACAAACAGGAATAAAAAGTTTTCAATTGTTCGTCCGTTCCTTCTTCTACTTTTACTATCCCCAAAACTTTATTCCATGCATTTTTAGAAGCAGTAACAGCGTCATTAAAAGAAATATTACCTAATTCATTTTTCAAATTCAACTCGGCCTGCTCTACACTTATAAATGAAGAAGCCACTCTTACATTAATCTTCTCGCCTTTATTTGTTTTAAAACCTACCACTGCTCCTGCATGATCAGCCTGCATTTCCAATGCATCTTTTACCAAAATATTTTCATGCCAGGTGTAATTGAGTGTAAAAGATTTAGAAAATTCCAGTACAAAATAATTTTTAAAGTTATTGGCAACACCTCCACTATTACGAGTAGTGTATCCGGTAATTTTATTTTCTGAAGGAATTATTTTTATATAAGACCCTTTATCAAAAGCATCTACTACAATAAACGAACTGTCGTTTTTGGGAAATGTAAATTGAAAACAGGCTGCTCTTTCAGTTGCAGTTATTTCAGTGGTTACATCAAAATCAGATAGGTAAACATTATAATAATACGGTGTAGCATTTTCTGCTTTATGACTAAACCAACTGGCTCTTTTGTTTTCATCAAAAACTAATTTACCAGTTACAGGCATAATTGAAAATTGCCCGTAATCATTCATCCATGGCGAAGGCTGATGTGTTTGTTTGAAGCCACGAATTTTTTCTGCTGTATAGGTGTACGCCCAACCATCACCCATCTTACCAGTTTGCGGTGTCCAGAAATTCATTCCCCATGGGCGGGCAATTGCAGGATAGGTATTACCATTACTTAAATTACTATTTGATTGTGTACCCATTAATGGATTTACATATTGTACCGCATCAAAATTGCTTTGTGCAAAAGCATTTACAAAAAAGGAAAATGTTAGTATTAAAACTTTGATGCCTCGTATCATATTATCACATGTTGTTTTTAGATTCGTCTTTTAGATTTTTTTATTCCCTAATTTTTATTGGGTAGCAGAAGCCGGCCAGCTTGCTGGTAAAAACCCAAATGATTTATTTGGTGTTGCTCCCATTGCAAATTCAAGTACCCCGCCTTTTATCATTTGTGTATGCTCAATATAAGTTTTGGCATAAGGCTGGTTATTTAATTGAACACTTTGAATATAAGGCCGTCCCTTACCTGCATTTTTTGCCCTGATGATAAACGATTTTTTTTCTGCCAAATTAAATTTTACCTCTTCAAACTGTGGGCTTGCAAAAACGTATTGTCCGCCTGAAGGATTGCCAGGATACAAACCTGACATACTCCAAACGCCCCATGCACTCATTTGTCCGCAATCTTCATTGCCTGCATATCCATCCGGCCGGGCATGATACATTGAATCAATAATCATCCTTACTCTTTCCTGCGTTTTCCATGCGGCACCAATATAGGTATACATGTAAGCAATGTGATGACTTGGCTCGTTACCATGTGCATACTGTCCTATAAGGCCACTTACATCCGGCGAAGTATTTTCTCCTTTTAATTCGGAACTGACGGCAAATAATGAATCCAGTTTTTTTATCAGCAAATTATTTCCTCCATGTGCCAAAGCCAATCCTTTAACATCATGCGGTACAAAGAACGAATGTTGCCAGGCATTACCTTCAGTATACATTGCCTTATGTTCGTCATGCTCAGATAAATAAGGATCAAAAGGATTTACCCAACTGCCATCACTATTTTTTGCCCTGATAAAACCCGTTGCAGGATCAAACAATTTTTTCCAGGATTCAGAACGTTGAATGAAGGTTTTATAATCATCTTCCTTTCCTAGTTTCTTTGCCACCTGTGCAATACACCAATCATCATACGCATATTCAATAGTTACCGTTACGCTGCTGCCGTATTTATCCTGAGGGATGTATCCATATTGCCTGTATAAATCTGTGCCACGAATATTTTGCATAGCACTTGCCTTCATGGCTGCAAATGCCTTTTCAATATTTATGCCTTTACTGTTTTTTAAAATAGCATCTGCTATTACCGGTATGGCATGATAGCCCGTCATACAATTGGTTTCACAGGCACTTAAGTCCCATACAGGCAACAAACCATTTTCATCATAAAAGGCCAGCATGGTATTTATCAATTCGGTAAAACGGCCTGGTTGTGTAACTGTAAATAATGGGTTAAGTGCCCGAAAGGTATCCCACAAAGAAAAAACAGTGTAACGGTTACCATTGGCCATTTTTTTAACTTGCCCCAAAGCATTTTGGTAACTACCATCTGCATCAGAAAAAAGCACGGGAGCTACACAAGTATGGTATAAAGCAGAATAAAATATTTTTTTTGATTCTTCATCAGTACTCTTGATTGAAATTTTTTCCAATTCTTTTTCCCACTTGGCTGCTGCTGATTTCCTTACTGAATTAAAATCCCATCCCCTTATTTCACCCAGGGCAAACAAGGCTTTAGCAGTACTTACAGAAGAAAGTGACACCTTGATAAAGATTGTTTTACCATCAACATTTTTAAACAATAATTGCCCTTTGGTAAGTTTTCCTTTGGCATTATTTCCTTCTACTGACACTTTACCTTCTGCCAAATAAAGTTTTGTAAACGGAACGGAAGTACGTGCTGCAAAATATAATCGTTGCGTATGTGCCCAGCCTTTTGAAAAGCGGTAACCAACAATTGTAGAGTCATTTATTTTTTCGATATAGGTTTCAGTGGGGCTATCCCAATTAATGGCAAAGCCAAGATTAAAACGAATTACTGGCTCTGCTCCTTTTGGAAAACTGTATTGATGTAATCCACATCTTTCTGTTGTAGTAAAAGCAGCCTTGATACCATTGTTCAACGCTACTTCGTAATAACCAGGACTGGCTTTTTCATTAGCATGAGAAAATTTTTCACGGTACAAACTAATAGTATCATTTATTAAACCATTGGCAGGCATTACCGAGATATCACATAGGTCGCCAATACCAGTACCACTTAAATGGGTATGACTAAAACCGGCAATCATAGAGTCGGTATAATGATAGCCGCTGCACCAATCCCATCCTTGAGTACCATTGTCGGGACTTAATTGCACCATACCAAATGGAACGGTAGCTCCGGGATAGGTATGGCCGTGTGCACCGGTTCCAATAAAAGGATCAACGTATTTAGTAAGTGTTTGAGCAATAGATAAAATTGGCATAGCAATAATAACAGTGGCAACAATTGCATTAATTAACAAATTACCTATGGCTGTTTTTTTATTGTACATGATGCAGTCAGTTCTTTTTTAAATTTATTTTATATCTAATTGAATAATTGTATCCATATCATCCAGCTTAAAACCATCAAGGTAAATAAACGTGCCTTCGGGCAATTGTTTAAATCTGATATTTTTTTTATCCACTTTCAGCATAGCTGAATTAATTTTTATTTTAAAATCGGGCATAAAAATAAATGCCTGTTCCGCAGGTTTCTGCAGTATATGCAAGTACATGATTTTATCTTTTGCCGTAATAACTCCCCAATCTTTTACCGGATATATATTGCCTCTTGTATTGTAAATAGTTTCTCCGTTTAACTGCATCCAGTTGCCGATTGCTTTTAAAGTATCGGTAAATTCAGGTTGAATAGTACCGTCTGGCATTGGCCCAACATTCAACAAAAAATTAGCATTATGACTTGCTGCTTTTACTAAATAATGAATGAGCTCTTTTACGCTTTTGTATTTTTTGTCGGTAATATTAAATCCCCAGGAATCATTCATTGTTTCACAGGTTTCTAACGGTAATTGAGAAA
Source organism: Ferruginibacter sp. (assembly GCA_017983695.1). Lineage (GTDB taxonomy): Bacteria > Bacteroidota > Bacteroidia > Chitinophagales > Chitinophagaceae > Ferruginibacter. The sequence goes on along the minus strand of JAGOAX010000011.1, from coordinate 62,255 downwards.
CAGCTGCACCACCAAATCCTGTAGTGTTACCGCCTGGTAAATCTTTTTCAAATGCCTGAAAATCTTCACCGGGAATGGGTGTTAAATGATGATTGTTGGAGATTAAACATTGTGGTTGCAATGCATGAATCAATTTGTAAATTTCATCGTAATGCCAATTAACTTTTGCCTTCAGCGATTTATCATAGTCATTATCTAACTGGTCCCAATGGCCATCAAACCAGATGCCGCTTATTACTCCGTAATTGGTAAGCAATTCTGTTAACTGTGCCTTCATAAAACGGACATAACTTTCCCAATCACTCTTTTGTGTTCTACCGGTTCCCTTTCCCGTTTTACCAGTTTCGTATTGGTAATCGCTGCGGTACCAGTCGAGGAGTGAATAATAGCAGAATAGTTTTATTCCTTCTTTATTACATTCTTCTGCCAGTTGTTTTAATGCATCTTTTCCGTAAGGGGTATTGGTAATTTTCCAGTCCGATTGTTTGGTATCCCAATTACTAAATCCATCATGATGCCTTGTGATGAATGTTATATATTTCATTCCGGCAGCTTTAGCTATAGCCACCCATTTTTTTGCATCAAAGTTTTGAGGATTAAAGACATTGATTAAACGGCCATATTCTTTAACGCCGATATTGCGGTTATTCATTACCCATTCACCATTACCAAGTACACTAGATGCACCCCAATGAATAAACATTCCAAACTTCATATCCTGAAAGGTTGTACGGGCAGCAAGGTTTTCTTTTGTTGGGGTATAATCCTGAGCTATTAAATTGGTACAGCATATAATTGCTAAAAGAAATGTGGCAGCATGTTTCATAAATTCTTTTTTTACAAATAGATAAAAATTAAAAGTCACTTGGGTATTACATTTTTTATTGCTGAGGCAAAAAAGCAAATGCTAATGCTGGCAGTATTTCATTTTTTTTAAGTAAAGATTTTGGTAAGTTCACATTTACTTCATCACCGGTTACTGTCCACTTTACAGTTTCGCCTGTTTGCAACAGTTTCATTACCGATCCTTTTTTGGGGATATTCATTTTCCAACTTACTGTTGTAGGTACTGCATCGCCGTTTTTAATACATACCAAAGCATACCGGGTTCCTGTATTATTATTTTGTGTAAACCAGCTATTGCCATCGTTATAATTTTTAACTATACGGGTGTTATAAATTGCATCGCCATTCTTATTCATCCATTTACCAATTTCCTGTAACCGGGTTACTGCTTCTTGTGGCAATGTACCATCGGGCCTGGGGCCAATACCTAACAGCAGGCTGCCACCTTTTGCCGTAATTTCTATTAATGAATGAATAACTTTTGCAGATGATTTAAATTCATCGTTGTTTACAAAACCCCAATTGTTTGCAAGTGTCATACAGCTTTCCCAGGGATGATTTAACTGCTCTGCAGGAATGCGCTGTTCTGGCGTTTGATAATTTTCATAAGGGCCATGTACGGTTCTATCTACTACTAACAAACCCGGTTGTGCAGCCCTGGCCATAGCTGCAATTTTAGGCATATCAATATCCTGGCTCCATTTAGGAATATCAGCCCCCCAACTTCTTACTTCATCATTCACTGTTTCTAATGGCCGTACCCAACCACCATCCAGCCATAAAATATCTACAGCACCATAGTTGTGCATCAGCTCACTAATCTGGTTGTAGGTGTAGTCTTTAAATTTGTTCCAGCGCCAGGGGTACTGCCTGATGTCATAATTATTATTTCTGTTAGCAGTTGCATATTTAGGCCACCAGTAATTTTCTGTATGCCAATCGGGTTTTGAAAAGTAAGCTCCGATCATAAAATCATTTTTTCTAAAAGCATCAAAAACATATTTGGCAACATCTGCTTTTGGATTATTTTTAAAAGGCCCGTTTGCAATACTGAAGTTGGTTTGCTTTGTATCAAACATGCAAAAACCATCATGATGTTTAGTGGTAAAAACAAGGTATTTCATACCGGCATCTTTGCCTGCCTTTGCCCAACCTTCGGGATCAAATTTTACCGGATTAAAATCTTTTTGCAAACCCCAGTACCATTTTTTGTAATCTTCATAACTCTGGTTACTATCAGGCCGGTTAATCCAGTCTTCGTTACAAAGATTCCATGATTCAATTATACCCGGCACTGCATACAGCCCCCAGTGAATTATCATACCAAATTTTTTATCCTGCCATTTATCCAGCTTAGCTTTTATTTTTTCGTCGGCTGGCCATTCGTATTGTGTTGACTGTTGATGAACATTTTGCTGTGCATTACCGGAATAACTAAATAATAATGCAGATAAAATAATGATGATAAAACAGCAATGGTTTTTAAGTTTCATAAATTTTATTTTTTATTTTAAAGCAAAATAATTTGATAGGGCGTTCATTTACTTTTTGCCAATACATCAAAATGGTTCTTTAATTTATTTATTACTAACCCACCAACTTTTTTTCCCTGCCATTTACCTTCGTCAATCGCATCCTGATAATGGATTCCTCCATATAATCTTGATATTGCAGCTTCTGATGCAGCTTGCTCAAAAGAATTATACTTTCTTTTAGGAAGACCAAATTCTGTTTCTGTATCATCAATATATAAAAAACGATTTCCAAAAATTTTGGTTAATACAACAGCGGCAGCAGTTGATGCTACACTATGACCCGAAACATATTCGGGAAAGGGTGGTGTTTGTAATAAAGGATGCCAGCGTGGATCAATTAATTTATTAATGGCGGTTTCGGGCCTTACTCTGTTGCTTCTGTATTTTTCATCCCAGCAGGCAATGAATGCATCGGCAAGGGTAATGCTAACCAATACATGAATTAATGCTGTTTTACTTAAAGACAATTGTAGTTTTTTACAAGCAATACCAGTAATACCCATCCAATGCCCACCGGGTGATATTTTTTTTATTCCAAATTCTACATGCCCAATTTGCTCTACAGCAAAAGGATTACAATCCCAAAACATGGCAATGGCTTTTTGCTCTTTACTGGCTGTAAAACTAATGTTATACACTTCTTTTAATTGCATAAAGAAGGATGATGTTTTAACCGTATCATATGCTGCAGGCATGGCCACTTTAAACTGTTGTGCAGAATCGAGTAAAAAGGGACGAAGTGTATTCCAATGTGGTTCAACAGGCGCCATAAATACAGGTTGTGTTGGTTGCCAGTACCCATCGCCGTTTTTAGGTGTGTAGCGAGGCTGGTTATTTAATGTTGCAAACCCATCTGCTTTTATGTAAGGCATCATTTGTTGTACAACCTCATCCACTAACAATAAGGTTTGTGTAAAAATCTTTGTAAGCTCCATACTTTTTAAATACAAATGCTTAAGAGAGTCTGTTTGCTTTTTTAGCAGATAACCTGATGGCAGTAATTTTTCTACGGATTTAAAAATGGAAAGAATAATTGCTAACGATGGGTCAGCCGATTTTAATAAGATATCATCTATTTTAATTGCTGGTAACTTATTTACGTAACCATGCAGCGATGGATAATTTTTGTTATTAAAAAGCGATTGCGTTTGGTAAGCAGTTAATGAAATGTAAGCATAGTAGCGGCTGGCGGCAACCGGCGATGTTACATCATCAAGCATTATATCTGTTACCTTTTTTAATGCAGCAACGTACTCTGTTGTACCGAAACCTTTTTTATGCCCAGCAAATAATTGAAGGCTGACAAATAGAAAAAACAGTATAGAAAATAATATGCTCTTCATACCGTACTTAATAATTTAAAAAAACAGGTGACTGATTGTTTAACCCTATCATTAATTTTTTTTGTCCTACTGTATTTATTTTTATAACATCCCTTACACTGCCTTTTATTGTAAGCCCCGATCGTATTTGATTTATGTAAGTAAAATTTCCTTTTCCATCACCTGTTAACAGTATTCCATAATTGGCATCCATTCTTCCAATTTTTATTCTCACCTGTTCCACATTACCTCCTAAAAAAATATCCGTGTTGCCATCTCCATTAAAATCATCGGTGTAAATAGCATACACTGGCGAAAAATCTGCCTGCACTGGTAAACTTCGGGTTACAAATTTTCCATTCACATTTTCAAACCAGGTGGTATGCAAATAATTTGCAGAAAGTTGTTTGGCATTTTTTAATTGCTCCTCATTTAATACATCATTAATTGTTGCATCAGCATAAGAATCGTAGGTAGGAAAACGCTGACGCAGGCTTACTATCTGGTCTGTTATTTCATCACGTGAAGCCATTGGGTATGATGTACCCTGAAGGTAATAACAAAGCAATGGGTCTACATATCCATTATTATCAAAATCATCATAATACATAGTTACCGGCTCTTTATCTGTTGCATGAAGCTGGCTGTTTGTTCCCCAGTTGCCTGCAATAATATCCAGGTCGCCATCATTATCCATATCGGCTAATGCAAGCCGGTTCCACCAGCCACTTAATTTTTCATTAAAAACTTTGTCTGATATATCTTCAAATTTTTTGCCGTTAAAAGAAAAACATTTTAATGTCATCCATTCTCCACAAACTATCAGTTCATTTTTTTTATCGCCGTTAATATCTGCCCATTTTGCATCGGTAACCATACCTAATGCAGAAAAAAGCGGTGCTATAGATGAAGTTTCATTTACAAATTTTCCTTTGCCATTATTTACCAATAAAAAACTTTCGGGTGTTTGAGGATACTTGCCTGGAATAACCCTAGCTGCAACAAATAAATCTTCATCACCATCATTATCAAAATCCATAGGCACTACCTGAGAACCTGAAATAGTTTCTGCTGGCAATAAATCATTTTTGCGAATAAATTTTCCTGCTTCGTTAATGTACAACCTGTCTTGCAAAGCCGGACCGTTATTTTCAACAGCATACCCTCCGCTAACTACATACAAATCCATATCACCATCTTTATCTGCATCAAAAAAAACGGCTCCACAATCTTCAGCAATTGCATCTGTATCAAAACCTGGCTGTACCGATAAAGTAAAATCCCCATCTGGCTGCTGCAAAAACAAAGTGCCTGCCTGTTGCTTGGGGCCACATATATAAATATCATCCAGTTTATCGCCATTGATATCAGCCTTTGCAATTCGTGGCCCGGAATAAGAAAGCATATTGGGCATTAACTGCTGAATTTTAAAATCATTTACAACATCTTCTTTATGTACGTAATTTATTTTTATACTGCTGCTTTTAAAAATTGCATCGTCACCTAAAAGAAGTGGCGTTGCGTTGCTGCTCTTTTTTTCCTGAGCAACAACGAGTTGCTTGTTAATAGCAATATTTTTTTGTACCGTTTGCATGCTACCATCTGGCCAGCTAATTATAAAGGAGTCAATTTTTTTATCGGGAAAAGTAAAATGCAACGGTATTTGCATTGATGATTGAAAACCATGCACCGGAAAATTTTCAATGCTGTATCTACCAGATTCTGTAAACACAGTTGTTTTTGCACCAATAGCAAATTTATTTTGTGAAGTAGTTAATTGTAGTTTTAAAAAGTTACCACCATTTTTATTTTCAATGGTATTGTTTTTATAAATGCCTGCTTCCTGATTCATTTTATTTACTACTAGGTCAAGGTCACCATCATTATCAAGGTCGGCATAGGCTGTGCCGTGTGAAAAATTTAATTCACCAAAACCCCAATCCATAGACTGATCTTTAAACTGTGTGCCATTGGTATTTTCAAAAATATAATTGTGTATTGGAGTTGATTTTATTCCTTTAAGCATTTGAAACATACGGCTGTCGGTTTTTCCCTGCAAATGTTTAAGCCTTTCGTTAGCGTAAAATTTTACAAAATCCCGATTGGTCATATCTCTTCCATATCCGTTGGTTACAAAAAGATCTTTTTTACCATCGTTATTAAAATCTGCCAACAAGGCTCCCCAGCTCCAGTCGGTGTTTGAAATACCTGCTGTTTGCCCCACTTCGCTAAAAGTACCGTTGCCATTATTTACCTGCAGCATATTTCGCATTAACTGATGGTAAAAACCATTTTGCAATGTATTATTATACAATTCATAATTATCGGGTGCATACAATAATTTTTGCCTTCGGTTATCTTGCGGCAGCATGTCTAAAGTAAAAATGTCTGCTAGCCCGTCGTTATTAATATCGGCAATATCAACCCCCATAGAAAAATTTGAAATGTGGCCTAATTGTTCCTTTAGTTTTTCGGTAAAACTGCCATTTTTATTATTGATGTAGAGGTAATCTTCTTCTACATAGTCATTGGATATATATATATCCGGCCAGCTATCATTATTAATATCAGCAATATTTATTCCTAACCCATACCCAAGCGGATTGGAAATTATACCTGCTTTACGTGAAATATCAATAAACTTCCCATTCACATTTTCATACAAGCGGTCACCAGCATCAGGATCAACCATTTTTTTTACAAACGCTGCATCAAAATTGCGAAGATTTTTAATATTGTGATTCATCACATACAAATCAAGATCGCCATCTCTGTCAAAATCAAAAAAAGCAGCATGTGTGGTGTAGCCATCATCCGCTATACCCAATTCTTTTGCTTTATCTGTAAAAGTTAGATTGCCGTTATTGATGAATAACTGGTTGGCTCTTTTGGAAGGTTCTACATCTCCTGAATAACATACATAAATATCTAATAATCCATCACCGTTAACATCCGCAACAGAAACACCGGTTTTCCAGCCTTGCCTGCCTGTTACACCTGCAGTTTTGGTAATATCTTCAAATTTAAAATTGCCTTTATTTAAATAAAGTTTGTTTGCCTGTTGATTGGAGGTAAAATAGAGATCAATTAAACCATCATTGTTAAAATCTCCGGCTGCTACACCACCACCATTGTAAAAATATTCATAGGTAATTATATTATGTTCTGCATTTTCAACAAGCTTATTATTAAAATTTATACCAGTTTGTGTAGAAGGGAGTAAAGAAAACATGCGCTTTTGCTGTGATAATAAAATGCTGGCTGAAAACCCGGCAATACAGAATAAAAATAATTTCTTCCTCATGTAAAGCTTCGTTAAATTTTCTTTCTATAAAAATAAAAGGCTTTATAAAAATACAGTACACTGTTATAAGTATGCCGTAGATTAATATATAACTAAAAAAATATGTCAGGTAGAGAACTCTACCTGACACTTGAACCAAAACAAACTGCTATAATTGCTACTATGAAAGACTATGTAATTAAAATCTAGTTAGAGTCCCACCAAACACGGGTAACCCAATTATTAGCACCTTGTTTTGTAATGGCAGCATTAAGATTGGTACCATTTAAACCAGATTCGCTGGCAGGATATTGAAAACGCCTTGGTATTACTCCTCCTGTATAATTACCTGCAAAATTAATTGCTGTAAGTGCAGGGTAACCGGAACGACGCCAGTTAGCATGCGGCTCATAACCATCTAAAAATGAGGAAATGTAATACTGCTCATTAATTGCCTGCATTCTTGCTGTGCCGGTTGCAGGAAAAGTAAGTGTGGTTGCAGCATAAGTTGCATTAGCAGCATCATTAAATAAAGCTGCAGGTGCATTATATAACTTTAATTGATTGATAGAAGATAAAACGCCATCTCTGAAATATTGCTCAGCAGTACCAGTAGTTATCCAACCTCTTTCTCTTGCTTCAGCCAATAATAATAGAGTTTGTCCGTGTGATACAAAAATATTGGGTACATCTGCTGCTGCAAAAGTTGAACGCAATTGAGAATAGGTTGCTATGCCGGTAAACCCTACAGGATTAGTACCATTTGGTAGTCCTTTTTGAATTGCGGTATTGTCATCTTCATTTCCAATTTCATTTCCCACGGCAGTTCTTACAACCGATAGAATTTTCAATCTTGGATCATTAGCCGCTTTTAACCAATCAATAAATACTTTTGAAAATTTAAAACCATTGGTTGGCAGCTCACCCCTTGCACCATTGTAATAACCAAGCACGTGGCTGTTAGGGTTATCATAATTACCAGCAATATGCTTAATCATGAAAGACTCAGTATAAGAACTGATTACTCCCCCGGTAACTGCCTTTGCAACGCCTGCCTGTGCAGCAGCCGGGTCTTTCTTTGTCATTCTCATGGCTACACGTAGCATTAAAGAATAGGCTGCTTTTTTCCATTTGGAAACATCTCCATTATAACCGGAAATATCTCCTTTAAATGGCTTGCCTGCATCAAAAGCTTTTGCAGCCAAATCCAGTTCATTAATAAGGTCTGTAAGAATTGTCTTTTGATCATCGTACTTTGGTGCAAAAACATCGCTGATATATCCTTTACCTGCTTCTGAGTAAGGAATATCGCCATAGGAATCAGTTAAACGAAGAAATGCAAATGCTTTTAATACTCTGGCTGCGCTATTATAATTTACATCAGCTGCAGCACCTGTAGTTTTAGCTACCAGGTTTACAAGATTTTTTATTGCATTACCATAATAAGCATCCCACAAAGCCGAATTATATCCTTCATCAAATTGATATTTATCTCCCTGTGCCCAACTAAGCGATGCTAGTTGCTGGATGAACTGGCTGTTATAAATCAGGTTGGTTCTCCATGCTTCATATTCACCGCCGGATGTTGCCAATGTAGCCTGTGTAAAAAGAATATCTGAAGCCAGGTCCGTAACATTAGTTGGACTGGTATTAACTTTTTCAAAATCTTTAGTGCAACCAGCAATGCTGATGGAACCAATCAGTAGTCCGTATATTATTTTTTTAATTTTCATTGTTTTTAATTTTTTGTTACTAAAGAAAAGCAAGGCCGAATTTAAAATTTAAGATTGAGGTTAACACCGATTGAACGAACCGGTGGTGCACCATACCATTCTAATCCTTGTGCATTACCTGAATTGTAAGTAGATTCCGGATCGATATTCGGTGTATGCTTCATCAGTATCGCCAGGTTACGGCCAACTACAGAAACGGAAGCCCCTTTAAATGGCGTTTTACTTAATAGTGTAGCCGGAATATTGTATCCAAATATTATCTGGCGTAATTTTATAAAATCTGATTTATAAATAAATTCAGAAGATATATTTAAACCGATACTTTGGTAATAATCCTGTACTGCTACATTTTTATTGTTCTTAGATCCCGTTGCTTCGTCAATTCCGTCAGCAACTACTCCGCCTTCTCTGCCAACCAGTGTTGCCTGAGCCAATCCCCTGTACAAACTAAAATCATTGGTACCTGAGTACATGTAACCGCCAAATCTTCCGTCAATTAAAAATTCAAAATTAAAATTACCAAAACGGAATGCATTGTTTAAACCCATCGTGTAAGGAGATACGCCAGTACCATATTCCTTTAATTCTCCTCTCTGCGGACGTCCATCTTTTAATAACAACTGCCCTGCTGCATTTCTTTTATAGTCAAATGCCATTACCTGGCCAAAAGCGCTGCCTGTATGGTGCTCAACAAAAGCAGTTAATGAACGGGCATTACCAATTCTGGAAGTTGTCAACTGATCTGAAATTTTTTCAATTACACTTTTATTATAGCCCATATTAAATGATGCATCCCAGGTAAGCGATTTAGATTTTATAACAGTACCATTCAATAATAATTCCACTCCTTTGTTACTTACTTCACCCACATTGATTAACACACTACCAAAACCAGAAGTTTGTGATATCTGGCTGCCAATGATATCATCAGTAGTTTTCTTATTATAGATAGTAAAATCAACCCCAAGACGATTCTTAAACAACCTGGTCTCAACCCCAAATTCGTATGAAGTAACTTTATAAGGCACCAAATTCTTATTTGGAATTTCGCCTGTATTTATACTGCCTACCGGTAATCCATTATAAGGATTACTTGCCAAAGCATAAGGAAGTGATAAACCATAAGGATTACGATCTCCACCCACGCTTGCCCATGAAGCCCGGAGTTTTGCATAATTAAAAACCTCTGGAAGTTTAACAGCTTCAGACAAAATAAAGCTGGCGGCTACTGACGGATACAATATAGACCAGTTATTTGGTGACAGAGTAGAATACCAGTCATTTCTTGCAGTTACTGTTAAATATAAATACTTATTATAAGATACTTCTGCAGAACCAAAAACAGAATTGATTCTTTTTTCCCTATAATTGTAATTGGTATTTTTATTCTGCAGATTATTTACATTGTAAAAACCTGGCACAAAGAAATTACTTCCACTGAATCCTTGTGATTCATCAATCTGCTGCATTCTGTTACCGCCAACAAATACATCTAAACCAATTTTGGAGGTAATATTTTTTTGTGCACCCACCATAATTTCGCCGTTAAATTCCCTGAAACGTGTGGTACTTTGATCATTAATTTCTCCTCCTGTTGTATAGGCAGTACCTGTAGGAGTAATTTCAAAATTATACCGTGTGTATTGGTCTGTTCCAACCCGGCCACGTACATATAACCATTTGGTAAGATTATACTTTGCTTCGATAGCAGCAATCAGCCTGTCTCTTGCATCTTCCTGCTTAAAGTTTTCTGTAGCCCAGTATGGATTAGTTATATAAGGATTGCCATTGAACTTATTCTCAAAACCTGTAACAGGATCCAATTTGCTGGTCTTAAATGTTTCTACATCCCAACTGGTAGGCATAATTCCAACGGTAAAGTTTGCATTTCCGGGAGAATCTGATAATCTTGGCCTGTTCTTAGCCCTTTCCCTGATATATCTGGCACTTAAATTAACGGTCAGTTTATCTACTGGATTCATGTTTACATTCAAACCAAAATTATTTCTGCGTAATGTAGAATTAGGAACAATACTTTTATTGTTTAAATCAGATACAGAAAAATTATAGGTCATTTTATCTGAACCACCATATAAACTCAGTGAATTATTCAGATTAGAACCAGGACTGTAAAAGTTTTTAAAATTATTTTTTTGTGCTACATAGGGGCGTGGAATTCCATCCCATTGCATTACATTAGTTCCATCTAATTTGGCACCCCAGCTATTTAATGAAATACCATTGGCATCAGCCTGCGTTACAGGTTTTACACCTGCATTACCATGACCATATTGATACTGCCAGTCAGTTAAATTTACTACAGTTTCTACAGTTGCATTACTGTTGAATTCTATACCAAGGCCTTTTCTTTTAGATCCCTTTTTGGTTGTAATTAAAATAACACCAGCAGATGCCCTTGCACCATATAACGCTGCAGCATTACCTCCTTTTAAAACAGTCATAGTCTCAATTTCATCAGGATTGATCATTTGTATACCATCACCAGCATCCCTGCCTCCCCACTCACCAGCAGATCCACGGTTAGAGTTGTCAATTGGAATACCATCTATTACATAAAGGGGTTGATTGTTATCGGAAATAGAGGTATTACCCCTTAAAATTACCCTTGTAGAACCACCAGCACCTGTAGCAGTTGAGGCTACATTTAAACCGGCAACTTTACCCACCAGATTGTTTACTACACTATTGGATCTTGCCTGCGTAAGCTCATCGCCTTTTACCTCAGTTAAAGCATACCCAAGTGCTTTCCTTTCTTTTCTTATACCCAAAGCTGTAACCACTACTTCTGTTAGTTCCATATTGGAACCAGTGAGCGCTATGGTTAAGTTATTCTCCCCTGAAGCCACTTTAACTTCATTAGTATTAAATCCTATAGAAGAAACCACCAATGTAATATTACCAGTAGGTACGTTAAACGAAAATCTGCCATCAGCATTGGTAACTGTGGTAGTTGTACCGCCTTTAATTTTAACGGTAACGGCTATAATTGGTTTATTTGATGCGTCAGTAACCAAACCATTTAACTGGCGGGTTTGAGCAAATATGCTAGTTCCAGTAAAAAGAAATAGCAATAGAAAGGAAAGTCTGTTCATAAGCAATGTATTTAGTTTTGAGAAATAAAGTATGAAAATACATTATTTTATAAATCACTTCAATAAATGAAAATATATTTTTATCCACATCTAATTATTAAAATATTTTAATAATTAGATGTGGCTTTACACTTGAATCAGTCCCAGAATTTTATCCCTTACTAAAAGGCAGCATCCTAAAAGGCCGGCTTTATATTGTAATGTAGAAGTAACTATGCTGGTATCCTTATTAACCAGGTTTAAAGAATATTCTATAATAGCAGTTTTTAATGGAAGCAGTAAAGGTTCGCCAAGGGCGCTAAGGCTGCCCCCGATAATAATCAGTTCCGGATTAAATATGTTTATCGTTATTGCTAATCCCCGGCCAAGTTTTTCAGCTACTTCACTTAAAACCTGTAGCGTTAAATTATCGCCCTTTTCAACAGCAAAAATGATATCTTCAATTTCAATAAATCCTTTTTTTGCAAGTACTTTTTGTAAAATACTATTTGATCCTTTTTCCATCAATGCTGTAATTTTTCTGATAAATGCAAATCCTGAGGCTTCAGTTTCCAGGCAACCTTTTTTACCACAAAAACAAATTAATTCATTGTCAAAAAGCGGTATGTGGCTCAACTCTCCTGCATAACCACTTACGCCATATACCGGTTTTCCACCAACAAAAATACCAATAGCCATACCATAATCAAAGTTCATTACTAAAACTTCGTTCTCCTTTTTTCGGTTGCCAAAATGAAACTCGCCATAGGCAATTGTCCGGCTGTCGTTATCTATAAATACGGGCAACCCAAGCTCTTTTTCCAAAATAGATTTTATTGGCGCATCACTAAAGTGATAAATGGTAAGTATTTCGCCGGTCCTTACATTTATTCTTCCTGCCACGCTGATACCTACGCCTGCTATTTTATTTTTTTCTATTTTCAGTTCATTCAAAAATTCATTAATTATGGCTATTATTTCTTTTAAAGATTCGCCGGATTCCTGGTATAAAAAAGGAATATCAAGTTTTGACTTTACTATAACCTTATCAAAACCCATCATTCCAATATTGATCTTATACTTTTTTATTTCTACACCTAAAAAATAACACCCTTCACTTCTTAATGAATAAAAAGAAGCATTCCGGCCCTTACCTGCAGAGCGTTTTCCGGTTTCTTTAATAAACCCTTCCTTTAAAAGACTTCCAATAAGTTCTGAAGCCTTGGGGATGCTAATATTTAGTGATTCTGATACATCATTAATGGTAATGTCATCATTGTTACTCATCTGAGCTATAATCCTTTTTTTTCTTGTAACATCTTTTATAGCTATACTGGAAAGGCCAGCAGTATTAAACTCCTGGATAAGAGTTTGGGTTTTATTTGGCATCACTTATAAAATTAGACAACAACAAATATATAATTAATTTAAAAAATAAAGCCCTTAATTAAAATAAAATTAATAAATATAGCTTCGTTTTCTGCGTTAACGCTTATCTTCGTTTTTAGATTTTAATAGACTTCAATGCCTGTTTTACCTATACACGCCTTTATTTTATAGCATATGATTGATTCTTTAGAAAAAATTACGGTAAAAATTTTTCCAACACCTACTGATGGCTCTGCATTTGTTGCCAAAATAATTGCAGATCTTATCAAACAAAAAGAAAAGGAAGGTAAAAAATGTGTTATTGGCCTTGCAACTGGCTCTACCCCAAAAACTTTATATGCACATTTGGTACGTATGCATAAAGAAGAAGGTCTGAGTTTTAAAAATGTGATCACTTTCAATCTCGATCAATACTATCCCATGGATAAAGATGCTTTACAAAGCTATCATTATTTTATGCGGAAAAATTTATTTGAACATACTGATATCAATCCTGCCAATTACCATTTACCCGACGGCATGATTGCAAAAGATAAAGTAAAAGAACATTGCCTCGATTATGAAAAACAAATTGAAGCTGCAGGAGGACTGGATTTACAAATATTAGGCATAGGTAATAACGGGCATATTGGTTTTAACGAACCGGGAAGTGGTATTTACAGTAAAACAAGATTGATCACTTTAGATAACAGTACAAGGCTTGCCAACGCTTATGAATTTGGTAATATGAGTGAAGTACCCCGGATGGCCATTACCATGGGCATCAGCACCATATTAAAATCTAAAAAAATAATTTTAATGGCCTGGGGACAAACAAAAGCCCCTGTAATACAAAAAGCAACAGAGCTGGATGATACAGAAGATATACCGGCTTCACTTTTACAAAACCATGATGACTGTACTTTTATTGTAGATGAACCTGCCGCAAGCGAATTAACTCGTTTTAAAAGTCCGTGGTTTACGGGTGAGTGTGAGTGGACAGCTGAAATGGTACGTCGTGCAGTAACCAACCTGGCATTAAAAATTAAAAAACCTGTTTTAAGTTTAACAAACGAAGATTATAACGATAATGGTTTAAACGACCTGTTAACCGAAAAAGGAAATGCCTACGAAATAAATCTTGATGTGTATTATATGCTCCGGGATTCTATTACCGGATGGCCAGGCGGTAAATTAAATTCATCCAATCATAAACATCCCGAAAGAAGTGAACCTTTTCCAAAAAAAGTGGTACTCTTCTCTCCACATCCCGATGATGATATCATAAGCATGGGTGGTACTTTTATGCGCCTGCACGACCAGGGGCATGAAGTGCATGTTGCTTATCAAAGTAGTGGTAATATTGCTGTAACTGACGAATTTGTTACCCGGTTTATTGATTTTGCTGTAGGTTTTGAAAACATGTTTGATATTGATGAAACCAAAAGCAAAAATATTTTAGAAAAGGCTACTGCATTTTTAAAAACAAAAAAAAGCAGCGAAAAAGATACAGAAGAAATAAGAGCCATTAAAGGTTTAATTAGAAGATGCGAAGCCAAAGCTACCTGTAAATATGTAGGCTTAACAGATGACCGGATACATTTTCAGAATTTACCTTTTTACGAAACAGGTACTATTGAAAAAAATCCGATGAGTGAAGCTGATGTAAAAATTACTGTTGACCTGCTTAATAAAATTAAACCGCACCAGATTTACTGCGCCGGCGATTTTGCCGATCCGCATGGCACACATAAAGTTTGTTTTGATGTGGTGATTGAAGCTTTAAAACAAATTAAAGCAAGCGGCGCTGCATGGGTAAAAGATTGTTGGTTGTGGTTATACAAAGGTGCCTGGCAGGAATGGGATATTACAGAAATTGAAATGGCTATACCTATGAGCCCCGACCAGGTGGTAAAGAAAAGAAATGGCATCTTCATTCACCAATCGCAAAAAGACAGTGTGCCTTTCCAGGGCAGCGATAGCCGTGAATTTTGGCAACGTGCCGAAGAACGCAATAGCAATACTGCAAAACTGTATGCTCAATTGGGCTTAACACAATATGCAGCTATGGAAGCCTTTGTAAGATGGCACTATTAAGTGTTTAACATCTGCATTTTTTATATTTATAGGCTTATTCATAAATATACTATCCACACATGGTAATAAATTGATTGTCCTGTTAACAGCCCCGTTTTTTAAAAAATTGTTATGTTTGCGTAATGAATTTTACGGAAAAGAAGGCTGTAAGAATAGCAATTTTAGATATGAATGAAGGAATGCCTAACCAGGGCATGCGTTGTATCCGTGAAATTTTAAACCAGTTTGGCGATACCAATAACCTTGACCTGGAGTGGGATGAATTTGAAGTGCGGCTGGAAAAACAAACCCCTGATTTAAATTATGATATTTATATTTCCAGCGGCGGCCCCGGAAGTCCGCTGGAAAGCGAAGGCAGCGAATGGGAAAAAGTATATTTTAACTGGCTGGGCAAAGTATTGGACTGGAATAACAGTGATGCCAATGTTAAAAAGAAAAAAGTATTTTTTATCTGCCACTCCTATCAACTGGCCTGCCGCCATTTTAAAATTGCTACAGTTTGCAAAAGAAGAAGTACGGCCTTTGGCGTATTCCCTGTTCACTCCTTACCGGTTGCAGAAGATGAATCTGTATTAAACGGCTTACGCAATCCTTTTTATGCTGTTGACAGCCGCGACTTCCAGGTAATTGAACCCAACCATAACAAATTACACCAGATTGGAGGCACCATTTTAGCCATTGAAAAAGAACGCCCTCATATTCCACTGGAAAGAGCTATAATGGCAGTAAGGTTTAATGATCATATGATTGGTACACAGTTTCACCCGGAAGCCGATGCCATTGGTATGAGTATGCACTTACAAACCGAAGACAAGAAAAAGACCGTGGTTGAAAACTATGGTATGGAAAAATGGCAATCGATGATTGAGCATTTAAACGACCCTGATAAAATAATGTGGACCTACTCCCACATACTCCCCAACTTTTTACACCTGGCGGTGGAAAGTATGCAGCCTGTTGAAATTTAACTGCCGCTGCTAACTTTAAATTGAGCACCTGCCGATTGAATATTATTCTTTATTTTTAGAGTAGTTACTCATCTTCAAACTTATTTAACAATGGTAAAAGAATTACGGCAACAATTCAACAGCAATTTCACCAAAGAAAAATACGAGGCTTATGTTAAAGAGATTGATGCATTACATCCCGGTGCTTTGGATTTTAGAAATGCAGAAACGCCCATTTTTATACCCAAAGAGTTTACCAATAAAATGCTGGCTGCCTGCGAAGATATTATTGATGTGATTGTGGATGAAAAATTTATGTCTTTAACAGAAAGAGGCATTCCAAAAGATATTAAAATACCCAATCAAAAAAAACAATCGCAGTTTATTGCTTTTGATTTTGGCATTTGCCAGAACGAAGCAGGCGAACTTGAACCGCAGCTGATAGAAATGCAGGGCTTCCCCACCCTGTTTGCCTTCCAGGCTTTTCACAGCGAGTTAACAGCAAAATATGCAAATGTACCAGCCAATTATTCAGCTTATTTGAATGGATACAATAAAGAAACTTACCTGCAACTATTTAAAGAGATCATTGTTGGGGATTTAAACCCTGAAAATGTGATCCTGCTGGAAATTTTTCCTGAACAACAGAAAACAAGAATTGATTTTTATTGTACCGAAGAAGTATTGGGCATTAAAACGGTTTGTCTTACTAAATTAATAGCCGACGGTAATAAATTATTTTATGATAATAATGGCGTAAAAACAGAGATCAAAAGAATTTATAACCGTTTAATTTTTGACGACCTGCAAAAGCAGGAAGGCCTGGGCGAAATAATTGACCTGACCAAAGATTTTGATGTGGAATGGGTCCCGCATCCTAACTGGTTTTACCGCATTAGTAAATTCACACTACCGTTTATTGAAAATCCATACGTACCACAAACCTATTTTTTAAATGAGTTAAAACAAGTACCTGCCGAGCTGGAAAATTATGTGCTTAAACCTTTATTTTCTTTTGCAGGCATGGGCGTTGTAATTGATGTTACGCAAAAAGATATTGACGACGTAAAAGATCCTGAGAACTGGATACTGCAACGAAAAGTAAAATACGCCGATGTAATAGAAACACCTGATGTACCTGCCAAGGCTGAGATACGTTTATTTTATTTTTGGAAAGATGGCTGGGCAAGGCCAAAAGCAGTACACAATCTTTCAAGACTAAGCAAGGGAAAAATGATTGGTACGAGGTATAATAAAGACAAAGAATGGGTTGGCGGTGGGGTAGCTTTTTTTGAAGCCCCTTAACCCTCCCGAAAAAATCGGGACAGGACTGAAGGGGGGACTGACCGAAGCGGTTGGGTGAAGAATATTCAATACTCAATAAAAAAACAAGTATGAAAAATGGCTCAGCAAGATTTGATTTTTTTCTTGCACAACTGCAAACTTTGTTAACCAAATCGGCTAAACAAAAAAATCCGGCACTGTGGTTATACCAGAATAATGTACGTACTCCGTTGTTTATGCTGGAGGCACTTGCAAAAATGTACATCGGTATTCACAACAAAAAAAAGTTTACCAAACTTAAAGAGCAGTTTAAATTGCTGGAAGATACTTTAGGAGCAATTGATTATTACGACAGTTTTTCTAAACAGTTTAAACAAAATAAAAACATACCGGCCGCTGTAATAAACTACCTGCAGGCACAAAGCAGGGAAAAAATACAAAGCCTTAATGAAATACTGACAGAAAAAGAATGGCTGGGCAGTGAAAACAGCCGTATTAAAAAAATTCAAAAAAAATTACAGGAGGCAGACTGGTTAAAGGAAGAAGATGAGATAAAAGCCATCAATGATTTTTATGGTGAAGCCATTTATGGAATTGTGGAGTTTACTGCAAAAACTAAATACCATTTTGATAATGTGGAAGCTGATGTGCATGAACTAAGAAGAAAATTGAGATGGCTGAGTATTTATCCTCAGGCATTGCGTGGCTGTATACAATTAAGCCAACCAAAAAAAAATGCTGCACACCTTAAAAAATATCTTACCAAAGCAATACTAACCTCTCCCTATAACATATTGCCCGATGCAGGAGACAACAAAAATTTTCTTTTACTGGACAAAAATTATTTTTATGCCTTAAGCTGGACAATTGCAGAACTGGGTAAATTAAAAGACAGCGGTCTTGGCGTTATTGCCATTAAAGAAGCATTGCAGCAAACAGGTGCGGTAAGCGATACTGCAGCTTATACTAAAGCCTACCAGTTATTGGGTAAAAAACAGGTAAAGGTGCAGCAAATTTTAGATGCCGCTGAAAAAGTATGCAAAACTTATTTTACCGAAAACAACCTGGAGCATTTAGTAGTAGGTGTTGCTAAAACCAAATAAAAAACAGTTTACTTTATCGTCCACCTTATACCTGCAAATGCTTTTGTGCCCTGTACTGTAGCATAGTTGTACGACGGATCAAATACATAGCCATAAGGATTGGTATCCTGCCTTGCCGCACCATTCGCATCAAAATATTTTCCACCGGGTTTATCAAAAGGGTCATCGGGGTGCAGCAGCGGATCTTTAGGTAAAAAGTTTAACAGGTTTTTTACGCCGCCATATATTTCTAACCCATTATTAAAACTTTTAGTAGCCTGCAAATTAACAATGCTGTACAATGGCGATTGGGCCGGCCTAAAATCGTTGGGCACGGTGGGTAAATACATCGGGCCGGTTACTCTTCCGGTAAAATCAAACGATAATTTACTTTTAGCTAAAGTATAACTTACGGCAAATGTGCCTGAAATTTTTGGAGCAAATAATTGTGGCGTTTTAATTTTTTTTGAAGCAGCGTCTTTATCCATTTGATACACATCCATAAAAGTTGCCCCGGCATTTATCTTTATGCCATTGGTAAAATTAATATCAGTATTAATTGTTACACCTTTTGATATGGCATAGCCACGCAGGTTATCGTAAATAATTTTATTGGGATCTGTAATAAAATCTGCTACAATTTTGTTGGTAAAATAAGTATAAAAAAAACTACCATCTAAATTAATAAAACCGTTGCTATGCCTTATAATTTTGGTATAGTTGATATTGCCATTCCATGATTTTTCTGGCTTTAATGCAGCAGCAATTACCACATCTCTTGCTCCCGTTAAGGCAGCATGATCTTCTGTAAAAAGATTTACTACTCTATACCCGTTGCCACCGCTAATCCGTAATGTATTGGTAGCATCTGGCGAATATTTAAAACTTAATCTTGGCGTAAATATATGCCCATGTTCATTATTATAGTCGTAACGCAGTCCTGCCAATGTGGTGAATCTTCCATTTACTTTAAATTCGTCCTGCAAAAAAATACCCGGCAAAAAACTATTGGCAGGTTTATTATCACCATTTGTTTGGGCCGTTGCAGGTGAGTTATCATCATAATAAGTATAGCGGAAAGGAATGCCGGCTAAAAGATAATGTTTGCCAATTGTTGTTGTCCACCTTAGTTGTGCAAAAGCTACCTGCTGGCTGGCATAATACTTAATTTTGCCATAGTAACTATCCTGCAAATGATAGTTGTAAGAAATATCTGCATTAAAATTCCTTGCCAGTTCCATCGTACCAATTACCTCTGCCCTGTTGGTGTTAATGCTTTCACCGTACACACTATCTCCACCCCTGAAATTTGGTTGCCATTGCATTTCGCCTCCCCATCTATCTTCATTTATATAACGCAGTGCCAACGATGCCGCAAGATTATTCTTCCGCTTAAAATTCCATTTATTAAATATGGAGATGCGGTTTTGTAAAGTTACATCAGTAAAATTATCTTTATTAATATCCCGGCGCTGCTGATAATTAAAATAATTTATACCCAGTAATGCTGCTGCTTTTTTAGTTTTAATCGTTGCAGTAATATCGGTATTATACTCCCCAACACTTGTTGCAGAAAAATCAACTTTCAATTTTTCTGCAGAGGAAGCATCTTTTGTAATAATATTAATTAACCCACCAACAGCTTCGCTGCCATATAAGGTAGATGCCGGGCCTTTTACAATTTCAATTCGCTTTACCATGCTGTTGGGTATGCCTGCCAATCCGTAAACTGTTGATAAACTGCTTACGATAGGCATACCATCAATCAGTATCATGGTATATGGTCCTTCCATACCGTTGATATGTATATCACCGGTGTTACACACATTGCAATTCAATTGCGGTTGAATACCATTTACCATTTGCAGGCTTTCAAAAATATTGGGTGATGGATTTTTTTTAAAGTGTGCCGGTGAATATACTTCCACCGGAATGGGAGAATCCATTTTGCTTATTGCCTTCATAGTACCAGATATCACTATTTCATCCATATCCTTGTTGTGTATTGTAAGTATGATAGCAAGTTTAGGTGCAGTATTACTTGCAGTTACAGTTTTTACTGTCGCATCATAATTTAATGCAGAAACTGCCAGGCGGTATGTTCCCGGCGCCATATCATTAAATTCAAAATTACCGGCAGTATCGGTTATAACAGATCTTTTTAAAGCTGCAATTGAAACTGTAGCCGAAGCAACCGGCCCGTTTTTATCGGCCACGCTGCCCCGGATTGTTGCCGTTTGTGCTGTTGCGCTGGTA
This sequence comes from Ferruginibacter sp., assembly GCA_017983695.1. Lineage (GTDB taxonomy): Bacteria > Bacteroidota > Bacteroidia > Chitinophagales > Chitinophagaceae > Ferruginibacter. The sequence continues at coordinate 41,410 of JAGOAX010000011.1, read as the reverse complement.
GTTAACAGCAGCATTGCAATCAAAAAGTTTATTGTCTTCATCATGTGTTCTAAATAATTCCTTGGGCAAAAATACATAATTAGGCTTACCTAATTTTATTTTTCGTAAAAAAATTGCATTTTTACCGAAATAAATTTTACATGACCTCTTTAGCCGAAGAAAACTACCTTAAAGCCATTTATAAGCTACACGAAAGAAATGGAGCAATGGTAAGCACTTCTGCCCTTGCCGAAACCTTGCAGATTAATGCTGCCTCGGTTACTGATTTCATTAAAAAGATGGCTGCAAAGAAACTCATCAGCTACCAGAAGTCAAAAGGGGTAAGCCTTTCAGAGCAGGGCCGCTCTATTGCCCTCAATATCATCCGCAAACACCGGCTGTGGGAAGTATGGCTGGTAAACAACCTTGGTTTTAAGTGGGATGAAGTACATGAAATTGCTGAACAACTGGAGCATGTGATAAGCGATGAGCTCATAGAAAGCCTGGACAAACATTTAGGTTACCCAAAAGCCGATCCGCATGGCGACCTGATACCCGATGCAAAAGGCCGCTTTATAAAAAACAGCAGCAAGCCACTGCTGGAATGTGCCAAAGGTGATAAAGTAAAATTTACCGGTGTTGCCGAACACAGCAATAGTTTTTTACAATACCTTACCAAAAACAATATAAAACTGGGTGATGAAATTGCAGTAGAAGGTATTGAAGCATTCGACAACTCTTTCCAGGTAAAAATAAACCGTAAGGAAAACAAATTACTAAGTAAGGATGTAGTAAAAAATCTGCTGGTGATTACTGTTTAATCGTTTTAATTTATTGCAACAGTTCCAGCACTTTATTTTCCAGTGATTTACCTTCCAAATCTATTGCAACAATCTTCCCGGTTTTATCCAATAAAAAACTAGTTGGTATCTGCTCTACACCAAATGTTGCTGCTACAGTACTATTCCATCCGCCTATATCATTTACCTGTGTATATTTTATTTTATCCTGCTTAATAGCTTTTAGCCAATTGGCTTTTTTACTGTCGATAGAAACACCGAAAACTTCAAAGCCTTTACTCTTAAGTTTGTTATACAACCTAACTACTGATGGATTGGCCTCCCTGCATGGCCCACACCAGCTTGCCCAAAAATCTATCAGCACAACTTTACCTTTATAAGATGACAGGTTAACGATACTGTCTTTTACATTGGGTAAAGAAATTTCGGGTGCCATAGTCCCCGGTTTAATTTGTGCTGTGCCAATAACAGACGATACTAAAGTGATCATCAAAAAAAATATTACTTTCATTTACAACATTGTTTTTTTGTGAATAAAGCTTGTATCAATTTAAAAAAAGCATTCAATATAACTGTAATTGTTTTCATTTTTTTGAAAATACATTCAGGAAATTATATTCCACCCTTAGCAAAAAAGCAGAGTTGGCCATACGTTGTGTATTGCCTGAGAGCTGCGTTCTGTAACCGATATCAACCCTGGCAATACTGTTGATGATGAATTGTATTGCCGGTGCTATATCAATAAAATACTTTTTATTGTCCCATGTACTGTTCCCCAAAAATTCTGTATACAGGTTTATATTGGTTTGCGTATAACTGGTGTACTCTTTTGGAAACAATAAATACCCGGCAGATAAACTGTAACTAATGGCACGCCAGGGTACAATTACTTCACGTTTATTACGTAAATTATCGAGCCTGTATAAATAACCGAGTGAAGATGATACGGCCAGTTTATTTATTAATTTAGTAGCAATTATACCTGTTGCCAACCCTGAATTGGTACCATCAATATCTATTTCATTATTTACGGTGGTATGAATAATATCATGGACAATTATGCCCCCGCTACCATCATCAATTTCATGCTTGCCTAATGAATTAAGTACCGTAGGATTATCAATAAAGGCTATTTTTCCATAAGCGGCCAACCTGAAATGTGAGTGTATATCATCCCTTGAAAGAAAACGGTATTTGGCATACAGGCTGGCCCCTTCCACTTTTAAATTACTTTGAAACATATCTGATGCATAACCGTTTAAATGCACCATCAGGTTTTTACTTATGCCAATCATTATTTCAGGGTCTAACCTGTACGAACTGAATTTATTATCATGGGTCATTTTAAAAACCTTTGTGTTCAGCCTTAGCCCAAGACTTTTGGCTGCCATATTACTTGCAGGCTCTGTAAACACATACAGCTCCTGTGCAATCACAAGCTGTACTGAAAGTATGCATATAAATAACAATATTTTTTTCATCTTCCTTTAAATAGTTACGTGAAAAATCCGTTTACCGTTTTCTTCACCGGTTTTATAACATTGCATTTTAGTAAGGCTACTGTTCTTTTTATACTCCTTAGCCGGAATAAAGCCTTTATCCAATATTCGTATCGTTTTTTTTCCGTTAAGGGTTTGCCCTTTGATATTTAAAAAATGAAAAGTATTTGAGCCAGCATCAACATGTGTATCATTTTGCACCGTCACATTATCAAAATTAATGGTAGCAGTAAAAACAGCAACAAAAAATCCTGCATCTTCCACTTTCGTTTTTAGCTTGTCAAAATCAACAGTGGTACCTGGTTTAAAAGAAATATCAAAGCTGGATTTTTTAATATTAGCTTCCACCTTATCAACAAAGTCTAAAGACTTGATGGCTTTATTAATGGCATTACTGCACATACTGCAGGTTAGCCCACTTGCCTGTATTGTAACATTAGTTACCTGTGCTGCCGCAGCAACTGATAAAAATAATGCAACCACAAAAAATATCTTTTTCATACTCCTGATTTTATTTAATTTTTAATCTCAATCCTGTATAAAACATCCGGCCGCTTACCGGCCCCCAAACCATTGATGCATCAAAATACTGGCCAAATGGCTGGTCTGCCGCTAAAATTACATTCTTTTGAAAATAGTTGGCCAGGTTCTCTGCTCCAACGTAAATATCCAGCGGATATTTTTTACCCACTGTTTTTGATACCTGTGCATTCATCAATACAAATTCCGGTGAATATCCGGGTAATTGATAGGATGGAATATTTGCCTGTGTATTGGGTAATCTTTTTTTACCATTGTAAGTAATGGTGTAATCAAACTTAAATCCGTTAACCGCATAATCAAGATTTATAAAGGCACGGTTTTTTGCTATTAAAGGACGTTCCAGTAACCGACCGCTATAAGTCGCTTTTACGTCGAAATACCGGTAAGCCAAACGCATATTAAATTTTTTAACCGGTTCTATATTCAATTCTGCCTGAAAACTATTGGAATAAGATTTTCCCTGCAGGTTATAAAATTTCACTGTCCTTGCATTCTCCACATCTACCACTACCTGGTCATTAAAATCATTTCTAAAAAAATCAACACTCAATAAAGCATCATTTTTAAACAATCTGAATTTCTGATCAATACTTATGCCTTTATTCCATGCCACTTCAGCATTTAATCCATACGCTTTCCCTGCTCCGGCGGCAATAATATCTACCTGCCTTGCACTCACAAACACACTGGTGTTTTCGGCAAAAATATTTGCAGTGCGTTGTCCACGCCCTGCACTTGCCCGTATGGTTGTTCCTTTTACAGGCTCGTACCTGAGGTTTAAACGTGGTGTAACAAAAAAGCTGAACAAACTATTATCATCTATGCGTAAGCCTGCTACTGCACTAAACTTTTCGTTGGGTGTAAAAGTATATTCGCCAAAGGCCCCCGGCACAATTTCAGTTCTTTTATAAATAATGGTTTTAAAATCTTCGTTGTACTTATCATACAAAAAACTTAACCCTGCCCTGAATTTATGTGTTGTTGTTTTAATAATAGACTGGTAAATTAAATTGCTGTAGAAAGTTTGCTGCGTAGCATTATAAGTAGTTAAACCAAAATAAGAATCCTGTTTATGACTGATTGCTGCTATTTGCAAACCAATACTCTTATACTTTTTTTCAGAAAACATATAACCGATTTTTGCAAAGCCCTCATACCTTTCTGAATTAATTCCAATACCGTAATGATTGGCAGTGTTTTTATCTGCCGCTGGATCGTAGGCTACTTCACCACCAGTTCTTTTATCGTTTAAAATTTTGATGCCGAATTGTACCAATACGCCTTTACTGTTATCGAACTTATACCTGTTTACCAAGCTTACTGTATTACCAGTTGGCAGGTCACGAAAACCATCTTTATTAAAATCCACCCGCTTATTGTTTAAAAAATCGTTGTGCAACAATAAAGCAGCCGACCATTTTTTGTTTAATTTTTTAGATAGGTTTAAATTCACGTCTGTTTTGCCATAATCATTTACATAAATATTGGCCAGCAACTTTTCACTGTTCTCAGGTTTCTTTAATTCTACATTTATCTGGCCGGCAATACTTTCGTAACCGTTGGCAACTGATCCTACACCTTTTGTTAACTGTATAGATTCTATCCATGGACCTGCTATGGAATTTAAACCCAGCGGCGTTGCAATACCTCTTGGCCCTGGCAGATTTTCTACAGTAAGCTGTGTATAGTTACCACTTAATCCTAATAATTGAATTTGTTTTGATCCAGTTACGGCGTCGTTATAAGAAACATCAACAGAAGGATTGGTTTCAAAACTTTCGCTCAAATTACAACAGGCTGCTTTTAATAATTCTGCTCCCGTCATTGTTTGAGTGCGTATAGGGCTGAAATTATTTAAATAAGTAGTGCGTTGTTTTGATACAACAGTTACTTCTTTCAATTGCTTTTGAGAGGCTAAGATTATCTTCAGTTCATCCATAGCTGTAACACTGATGGTATCAGATTTGTAGCCGGCATAACTTACCACCAGCCTGCTGCCAGTTCCATTATACGGTATGCTGAAAATACCGGAACTATCTGTTATTACACCATTTTGAGTGCCCAGCCATATTACACTTGCGTTATACAGTGGTTTGAATTTTCCAGTATTATCATCTTCCAGCACAATACCTTTTACCAAATGTGAAGATATTGTTGTACCAGGTGCTTCAACTGCTTTTAAAGAAGTATCTATTGCAGTTTGTACCTGCAGAGATTGTACATCAACGGTATCCTTTTTTATTTCACTAAGCATTGTTTCCATTTCTCTATAATGACAACATTTCGGCAGGTCGTTATACACTATACTTTTTGCTTTTACATTTTCAAGATCGTGCCCTACAGCTACAATTTTATTTTGTATTTTTTCTAAAGTAACCTGCAAAGGATTATACACCAGCAAAAGTTCTTTAGTATCTACATCCCACACTGCTGTTTTTACGCCTTTACCTTTTACAGCTTTTTCAATCCTGTCCTTACATTGTTCGCAGGCACCGAAAACTTTAAATGTAACAGTGGTATCCGATGCAATATTTTTATTTTGCGAATACAATGCATTACCTGCAACAAGCAGGTAAAGTATCAATACATATTTTACCAGTTTCATATAATTAAGAATTAAAGTATTATTAATAACCTTCCCATTGTGTTTATACAATGAGGAATGGGCAGCCGCTGATTGTTATAAACCTGCGGCTGCTGAAACCATTCAATCTTAATGTTTATGACTTTCTTTTTTTTCTTTCAAATCCATCCCACACTTAGTGCACTTGCCTGCTTTATCACTTGTTACATCTGCATGCATTGGACAACTGTACATTTTCATCACTTCCATTTTCATTTGTTCTTTCTTCGATTTTGTTAAATCCATTCCACATTGTGAACATTTACCGGGCTTATCACTTTTCACCTCTGGGTGCATAGGACAAGTGTACATTGCTGCCATTTTCATATGGTCTTTTTTCTCTGTTTTTGCCAGGTTCATCCCACATTGTGCACATTTTCCTGCTTTATCACTTTTCACGTCTGGATGCATGGGGCAAGTGTACATTGCTCCCATTTTCATTTCTTCTTTTTTTGATTTGGTCAAATCCATTCCGCTTTGTGCACATTTTCCGGGGGCATTACTTTTTACATCTGGATGCATTGAGCAACTGTAAATCTTCATCGCTTCCATTTTCATTTGTTCTTTCTTCGACTTTGTTAGATCCATTCCACATTTGCTGCATTTGCCGGGTCCATCACTGGTTACATCCGGGTGCATGGGACAGGAATAAGCTTTTACTGTATCAGTTACTGCTGCCTGTATTGAAGCATCGGCAGCCTTTCTGTCGTATTTACAACAGGCATGTAATTTATTGTAGGCATTATTGTCTGCAGTAAAATCCTGTGTGTCATAGCCTGCTTTGGCAATTGCTTCCTGTAGTTTTTGAGAAGATGTTTTATTTACTGCGTAAGAAACTTTTAATTCCTTGCTGTCTTCATTCCAGTTTGCAGAAGCAGCACCTGCTTTTTTTGCAGCTTTTTCAATAGTGGTTTTACACATACCGCAGTTGCCCCATACTTTAATGGTTTCTTTTTTTGTTGTGCCTTGTGCAAAAGAAGAATTTATAGCGAAGATGCTGAACAATAGTGCAGCATAAATATTTAATGTTTTCATTGTTATAGTTTTTAAATTATTAATTGATTGAAATATTTGCAACAGCAAATAACATCAGCAATTATCATTACTGATGAACAGATCAATTAATAAGTCTATAGCCGGAAAACACAGTTCATTATACAGGCAGAGGGTTCTGTATAACCTGGTGGAGAGTTATTTTTTACAACAGCTGTTACTTCAGTTGAGGCAACCTGCCAGTTGAATAAAGGATAAGTTGCTGCAACAATATCTGTTTGCGGAGTAGCAAAATTGATATCGTTAGAAACATTTTTATATCCGTCGTCTAATTTGTAAAATTTGTGTTCGTCATGGCAACATCCCGTTCTTTCAACCATACCGCATTTGCCACATTTCTCTTTTTCACTACCATAAAATTCCACGCCAGCCTGTTTACCCATGCAGTAATGTATCTCCATAGCAATCCCACAAGAGAGGGCCATGTAAACGATGGTTAATATGGAAAGGAAGAATTTTTTCACGGCATAAAGGTAACCTGATTTTTTTGATCTGGTAACTAAATAGTGTTAAAAAACTAAAAACTGATATCACTCATACCCGGTTAATATGCCGGTTAATTCACAAAATTCCACTGCACACCAAAACGGATGATGAGGCCGGGAGTAGGATAATGCGCTGCTGCAAAATTATTATTGATAAAACCGAAGCCGTTTAAAAAACTTACGGTATTTAAATTTTCGCCACGGATATAGGCAGTAAAGGATTTTATACGAAAATGGAAAAAGGCGGCAATATCGGGCAGATTTTTTAATTTAAAAGTATCCTGCGGCATAAACTGCCCCATTACCGGCGAATAATTATATGCCTCATAAGCTGTGTAATACCTTAGTTCCAGCCCGGTACTTAAATTAAGGTTTTTATAAAACACTCCCTCGTACGCAAAACGGTTACGGGTAAAAACCAGTGGTACTTTTACCGGGGCGCTGCCATCGGTTTGTTGTACAACAGCCTCGGTGTACCAGTTTAACCGCTTAGACAGTTTTATTTTTTTTGAAGCAGATAATTGCAGCAGGTTAATTACTTTACTGCTTTGTGCGGTATGATAATAATCGGTAAAATAAGCCAGGTTGGTAATGACATAATTTTTAAACCCAAGGTTGATGTATGGGTTGGAAGCATCGGCACCAAAAGAAATGATATTTTCTTTTTTGGTAATGCCTGAATTCTTAAAATTAAATGCCGAAAAACTATTGTAGATGAACGAAGGCGTGCGGTTTACATTGGTAAAAAACAGTTTTACATCGCCTAATTTTTTATTTAAGTATCTGCCAATGGTGGCAAAGGCATTATAATCCCCGCTGTTAAGTCCGTTTAAATAAAATTCGCCTTTAGCAATTACATCCCATAATTTATTACGGGTTTTATTGCGGTACTCGCCATGCAATACAATATTGTAAAAGCTTTTTGTTTCAATACCTGAAGCCCTGTAAAACTCGCCTTTAATATTTTCCAGCCTGGCACCTGCCAGTAAAAACTGTGCGGAGTTTTTTGTATCCGGAAATTGTAGTAACGAAAAATCGTTGCTGACCAGTTTCCATTTTTCATGCACCGAAAAAGTATCTACCGCCTGTGTTTTTAATGTGGTATCGTACCAGCTTTTATAAATAGTAGTATCGGCATTATTATCTCTAAAGAGGTAATTATAATTACTGTAATTAAAGCTGTATTGCAACCGTAGTTTGGGATAAAATAAATATTCTGTTGTAGAATCGTTTACCGCCACAGAATCGTTTTTACCAATATCATAGGTTTGGCGTATAAAAAAACTTACGTCTTTATTAATATTTCCTGTGTTTACTGTAGCATTAAAAGGATTAGGCGCAAAAAGTGATGCATTGCCTAGATTTACCGGGATAGTAAAACGTTTCTTTTTATTTGGGTCCGATAATAAAGTATCATTTTCTATTCCCCCATTCTCAGAATTTTTAATGGTATTACCCACCAGTACAAAATTTAACGCATACCGTTTGCGCTTTCCCTGGTAGGTGCTGAACAACCTGTAATTTTTATGATTGGTATTTTGTGTAACAAAATATCCCGGTGCACTTATCAGCCGGTAATCGAAACCAAAATTCCAGTTGGGCCTTGGGTTTTGGGTATGCATTACTTTTATCATCTGCTCTTTGCCCGATGCCAGCTGGTAACTTAATTGCGTAAAAGGTTTGGTGGTTTTATAAAATTTTGTTTCCTCCAGTTTAAACCTGTACACATCAAATGCATGAAAACCTGGATCCCATCCCGGTTTTAAATTGGGTGAATAAATTAATGAATAAGCTGCCGCACCATGGTTACCTAAATATTGGTAGCGTGATGGTACAGAGAAATATTTATCAAAATCATTGATAGAAGAATCCAGGCGGTTTACTCTTACAGAATCGAGGAATTTATAACTGATGGTAATAGAATCTTTTTTATCATCCCTGTGCTCAAAACCCAGAGTATTATCTTTTTCAGATTTACTGGTATCAGTTTTGTTCTGACCTGTTGTTCTGCTGCCAGACTTGGAGCCCCTGTTGAACACAGGCTCCTGTGCCAGGCAAAGCTGAACAAGAAGTATAAGTATTAATACCGAAAGGAGTTTCTTCATTTTTTGTTTTATTACCTGAACATATTTACCGCTGCATGCAAAAAATCCGCTTACAACTCAGCCACCAACGCTGTAAATATATGTGCCAGTTTTGGTTCTGCTTCTTTTGCAGCCTGCAACACTTCTTCATGTGTGGTAATGATACCATCTGTGCGAAGGCCAATATCTGTTATTACACTTATTGCAAATACAGGCAGGCCCATATGTACAGCTGCAATCACTTCGGGTACTGTGCTCATGCCTACGGCGTCGCCGCCAAGCGTAAGTATCATCTGGTATTCTGCCCTGGTTTCAAAAGTGGGGCCGGTTACACCACAATACACGCCTTCTCTTAATTTAATATTTTCTGCTGCTGCAATTGTTTTGGCTTTTGTAATTAAATGCCTGTTATACGGCTCACTCATATCCGGAAAGCGTGGGCCAAATTCTGTTATGTTTTTTCCAATCAAAGGATTGGGCTGAAAAAAACTGATATGGTCTTTGATGATCATCAGGTCTCCCACTTCATAACTCGTATTGGTGCTGCCGGCTGCATTACTTATCAATAAGGTGCTTATGCCCAAAAGCTTCATTACCCTAATGGGGAATACCACTTCATGGGCATCGTACCCTTCGTAAAAATGAAAGCGTCCCGCCATTGCCACCACGGTTTTACCCCCCAATTGGCCAAATACCAATTTACCGCTATGCCCCGCCACTGTACTCACCGGAAAATTTGGAATGCTGCTGTATGCAATTTCTTTTTCTACCTGTATCTCGTTTACAAAACTACCAAGCCCGCTGCCCAGTACAATGCCCGCCAGTGGCTGTTTATTATATTGTTCTTTTATGTAAGTAACTGCTTCATTAATTTTTTGCATCATAAATTGACTGCCCGTTTTTGGTGCGCCAAAGGTACAATAAGATAGTGTTAGAAAAGAGGTAAAATAAGAGTGATGAGTACTGAATTATGAGTGATGACCCGGAGCTGCTTTGCTAAGATAAAAGCTCAAAAATGGTATGCGGTACAAGTGTGCGACGCCACCGCAGCCAAATAGAATTACTAATGCCGGGTAAAAAAACTTATAATTCATAACTCATAATTAAAAAGGCGAAGCTCTTTTTAATTATCTTCGCAAAAACTAATTTATTTATGAATCTTCACGAATACCAGGCCAAGGAATTATTAAAAAAATACAATGTTCCCGTGCAGGAAGGCATCCCCTGCAACACTCCTACCGAAGCAGAAGAAGCTTATCGCCAGATACATACCCAATACGACAGCAAATTTGCCGTGGTAAAGGCGCAGATACATGCCGGCGGACGTGGTAAAGGAAAAATTGCCGGTACCGAACAACGTGGTGTAGCTGTTGGTAAAAATGCAGAAGATATAAAAACTATAGCGCAGAATATTTTAGGTGGCACATTGGTTACTATACAAACCGGACCTGCCGGTAAACTGGTAAACAAAGTATTGGTGGCACAGGATGTTTATTTTGAAGGCCCCAGCCCGGTTAAAGAATTTTACCTGTCTATTTTACTGGACAGAACAAAAGGGCAGAACGTAATTATGTACAGTACCGAAGGTGGTATGAACATTGAAGACGTGGCACATGATACCCCTGAGAAAATATTTAAAGAGTGGATACACCCGGGCGGATTGCTGCAGGCTTTCCAGGCACGGAAAATTGCATTTAACCTTGGCCTTAGCGGCGAAGCTTTTAAAAGCTGTGTAAAATTTGTAACCAATTTATATGCTGCTTATGTTGGACTTGATTGTGCTATGCTGGAAATAAATCCGTTGTTTAAAACCAGTACTGATAAAATTATTGCGGTAGATTGTAAAATGAGCATTGATGATAATGCTTTAATGCGCCATGCAGATGTTGCTGCATTAAGAGATATCAGCGAAGAAGATCCTACCGAAGTGGAAGCAGGAAAATTTAATTTGAACTTTGTAAAGCTTGATGGTAACGTGGGTTGTATGGTTAACGGCGCAGGTCTTGCCATGGCAACAATGGATATGATTCAATTAAGCGGTGGCGAACCTGCCAACTTTTTGGATGTTGGCGGTACAGCTAATGCACAAACAGTGGAAGCCGGTTTCCGTATTATTTTAAAAGACCCTAAAGTAAAAGCTATATTAATTAATATTTTTGGTGGTATTGTTCGTTGCGACCGTGTGGCGCAGGGTGTTATTGATGCGTACCAAAGTATTGGCAATATCAACATCCCCATTATTGTGCGTTTACAGGGTACCAATGCAGATGTTGCTAAAAAATTAATTGACGAAAGCGGGTTGAAAGTACAGAGCGCTATTTTATTAAGCGAAGCTGCTGCCCTGGTAAATAAAGCTGTGGCATAATCATCACGGAGAAATATTCTACTAATACAATTTGAAAGTCCCGTCTTTATTGACGGGATTTTTTGTTATAGGCATATTTTTTCTACTAAAGAAGTAGTCGACATAACAAAAGTTCTTCTTAATTAAATCGTTTGCTATATCCCTTTAATCTCTCCAGATTTTATAATCCGTAACTTTACAGCAACAATTCTTTCTCATCAAACGAAAAATTAAATATTACCGGCTATTATGGCTTAAGCATGACCTGCCTGCAGGCCTTTCTGTTTTTTTAGTGGCATTACCTCTATGTTTAGGTATAGCACTGGCATCGGGAGCACCTTTGTATGCAGGATTATTATCGGGTATTATCGGCGGGCTGGTGGTTTCATTAATTAGCGGTTCAAGTCTTGGTGTATCTGGCCCGGCAGCAGGTTTAACCACTTTGGTTGGTGCCGCAATAATTTCGCTTGGAGATTATAAAATATTTTTACTGGCTGTAATTGTTGCCGGTCTTTTCCAGTTATTACTCGGCCTATTAAAACTTGGCGTTATTGCCAGTTATTTTCCATCTTCAGTTATAAAAGGCATGCTGGCTGCTATTGGTATCATACTCATCTCCAAACAAATCCCCTTTGCGTTGGGTTACGATAAACCTGATTTCTGGAGAAGTGGTTTTATGAACCTGTTTTCTGACAACAATTTTTTTGCAAACCTTAAAAATTTTAACCACGAAATTACAATGGGTTCCATAATAATTTCACTGGTGTCGCTGGCTGTATTGATCCTGCTGCAACAACCCTTTGCAAAAAAATTAAAAATAATTCCGGCACCCTTATTAGCTGTTGTCTGTGGCATTATTGTTAACCTTATTTTTACCAAAGTCGCATCTGTTTATACTTTAAAGCAGGCACAACTGGTAAACATTCCCTCCAGTATTTTTTCCAATATTGCCTTTCCCGAAATTTCAAAATTATTCAGCAATGTTGAGATTTGGAAAAATGGTTTACTGATCGGGCTTTTGGCAACTCTGGAAACATTACTTTGCGTGGAAGCTGTAGATAAGCTGGACAAACATAACCGCATTACCCCGCTAAACCGGGAACTGGTGGCACAAGGTATTGGTAATATAGCTTGTGGTTTACTGGGTGCTATTCCATTAACTGCAGTTGTTGTAAGAGGTTCTGCCAATATTGATGCTGGCGGCAGAACAAAACTTTCTGCCTTTACACACGGGCTTTTTTTACTGCTGTCGGTATTACTTATTCCTTTTTTACTAAGCACAATTCCCTATGCTTCGTTAGCAGCAATTTTATTTGTAACCGGGTATAATCTTACCAAGCCAAAATTATTCCGCAATATGTGGAGCCTTGGCTGGAAACAGTTTATACCATTTATGTTTACCATTATAGTTATTTTGGCCACCGATCTTTTGATTGGTGTGCTCATTGGTTTGCTTATTTCAATCTATTTTATTATAAGAAATAATTTTAAGGCAGAGTATAAGATCACCAAAATAAAAAAGCATGAAACAGAAACCTTTTATATTAAGCTTAACAGCAACGTTACTTTTTTAAATAAAGTAAAGCTTAAAAAAACATTAGACCAGATTCCGGAATACAGTGTACTTACCATTGATGGCAGCGATTGTAATTTTATTGATTATGATATCCTGGAAGTAATAAGTGAATATGCCAACAAAGCTCACGACCGGCATATAGAATTACACCTTAACGGCATTGAAAAAGTAAATGTAACGGCGGTACATTAGTAAAGTGTCAACCTAACGCAAAATCCACAGCTGCTGTTGCATGTATAAGCCCGGTATCAAAAATAGGTACTGTACAATCTTCTTGTTTTATTAAAATGGGTATTTCGGTACAGCCTAAAATAAATCCTTCGGCACCCTGTTGTATTAAGTCATCAATTATACGTAAATACTGCTGTTTGGTTTCGGGCAGAAATATCCCCTTGCTGAATTCATTGTAAATTGAGTTGTTGATGAATTCAATATCACTTGAACCGGGTATTATTGTTTCAATATTTTTACCAGCCAGTTTCTTTTTATAAAAATCCATCTGAATGGTATATTTTGTACCCAGCAGCGCTACTTTTTTTAAGCCCTTATTTTTAATAACCCCTGCAACAGCTTCTGCAATATGTATTACAGGAATATTTATTGCTGCCGTTACTTCATCTGCAATATTATGCATGGTATTGGCTCCAATCAATAAGCAATCTGCACCAGCCAGTTCAACACCCTTAGCAGCTTTGCAAATAATTTCTGCAATGCCTTTCCAGTCTTGCTGTTCTGTCAACACTTTTATTTCTGCAAAATCAACCGAGTGTAAAATAATTTTTGCAGCATGTGCACCACCAAGTCTTTCGTTCACCATTTCATTTAATAATTTATAGTACTCAACAGTAGAATACCAGGTAAGTCCACCAATTATTCCTATTGTTTTCATTTACATTTTTGTTTTGCAATTGTTAAAATCTCTTTAATAAATCACTTCATACTTTGTTTAGGCATAAGTATTATATCAAGGCTAAACTATTGAACTGCAAACAAATATAAACAGAACAACCTGCTTAGCCATAACAAAACAGTAAAATTTAAAAGCCAATAGTTTTGCTTAATGCTTTTGCAGCAAGTTAAACATGCTTACCTTTGCGTCGCAATTCAGTAATACTGCGCTATTAACTGGTTAAATACAACCATTTGTTTGCTACTGAAAATCCGTTTCCAGACTTATAACGCCTGATATTTAGACGGAAAATTATTTTGTAAATTAAAAATAGAGATATGAAAAGTGATGTCATGGGCATTGGTGCCCCAATCAACAAAAAAGACCTGAAAGAATTATTAAAAGAAACAAAAGAGACCCTTGCTGTTGATGCAAAAACCGACGGTAACAACCGTTCATTTGGTGTGGTGGATTTGTGGAACGCACAAAAAAGACAAAGAACCACTGCTTCAATGATGAGAAGGTGGTCTAGCTAAGTACAACTGTTATTTAAATAACATACTAATTCTTTTTTAGGTTTTGAAACATGCATGGCTTGTAGCCATGCTTTTTTATTTAGTAAATGTTATTGCCTTAGCTTACCGGAATAGCTGATATTTTGTTAAAGTTTTAACAACCCATATTGAATTTGGTATGGTTTTGCATCGTTACAAATAACAACTTATCTTTACTATGTATTATAACAACACTATGTCTGCATCATTTGAAGCCGAAAAAAACCGGAAAGCATTTACCTATACTGCTGCAATTGTAGCGGTATTATTATTACTTGCTATTTTCTGGACCTGGACAATACTGCCCACACCACCACCCGTTGCACAAGACCTGATTGAAATTAATTTAGGCAATTTGAGTGAGGGCTTTGGTGAAGTGCAGCCATTGATAAAAGGTGATAAGTCTCCGGGAGATGAACCTGCAGAACAACAACAGCCTGCACCAGCAACAGCCAATAATACACCGGCGGAAAATCCACAGGAAGATGACAGTAAGGATGAAGATGCAGCGCCGGCAGTAAAGCCTTCAAAAATAATTCCTAAAACAACTACCCTGCCTAAGCAACCAAGCGAAGCAACAGTTAAAAATACTAATCCTAATCCTGTTGTAGCGCCAGCACCAAAACCACAAAAACCAAAACTTCCAGGTTATGGTGGGCCTAAAGACGGAAAAGGAAATGGCGCAACAGAAGATAATGGCTACACTTACCAGGGCAATAAGCCTGGTGGTAAAGGCGATGCCGGCAGTCCTAATGGCAAGCCGGATAGTTATGGTGATACACCTGGTGGAAAAACAGCTGGGGGCTCATTAAGGGTATCAAAAGGTGATAGAACGATTGTTAACAATTATATTTTTATGGGTGATCTACCCAAGGCAACCATTAATGCTGTTATTAAAGTATCGCCGGATGGCAGAGGTGTTTTTGTATCGTTCGACAAAGGCTCTACCAGCAGCGACTCAAGATATGCTACTGCAATAAGGAGTTACTTGCCCAATATAAAATTCAATGTATCAGACCATGAATCGATTGTAACTGTTCCTTTTAATTTCAGAGTTCAGTAATTTTTTGTTCCAGCATTTGAACACGGATTGAACTTCATTGGCGTCGCACTCTTCAACAATAAATCTTTATTAAGCTTTACCTACATTTGCTGTTATAAAGCAACCCTTGTACACTGTTTATTAAATGACTTACCAGCAAACGATTGATTATCTCTACCAGCAACTGCCCATGTTCAGCCGTATTGGCGCAGCAGCATATAAAAAAGACCTGCACAATACAATAGAGTTATGCAGTGCATTAGGCAATCCTCAAAACAAATTTAAAAGCATACATATTGCCGGCACCAATGGTAAAGGCAGTACCAGCCACATGTTGGCTGCTATATTACAACAGGCAGGATATAAAACAGGCTTATACACTTCTCCGCACTTAAAAGATTTCAGGGAGCGGATAAAAGTAAATGGTGAAATGATCACCGAAAATTTTGTAATTGAATTTACTCAACGGACCAAAACACTATCTGAAAAAATACAGCCTTCTTTTTTTGAATTAACTGTAGCAATGGCATTTGATTATTTTGCCTTGCAAAAAGTTGATATTGCCGTTATTGAAACAGGTTTGGGTGGCCGGCTCGACAGTACCAATATCATCACTCCTCTTGTTTCCATTATTACCAATATTGGTTACGACCATATGAATATTTTGGGAGATACACTGGAAGAAATTGCAGCAGAAAAAGCAGGCATTATTAAACCTGGTGTACCTGTTGTAATTGGAGAATATCTGCCGCAAACAAAAAATATCTTTATCAGCAAAGCCAATGAATGTAACAGTAAAATTTATTTTGCATCTGATGAATATACTGTAACAGATATAATCGCCACCGCTACTGCATTACATTGTACTGTAAAAAATATTGAACATAATATCGCCGAAAATTTTATACTCGACCTGAATGGTTTATATCAAACCAAAAACCTGCGTACCGTTTTATGTGCCGAAGGTATTTTAATGCGGCAGGGCTTTACTATAAAAAATGAAGCTGAAAAATTTGCATTGGCCAATACAAAAAAACTTACCGGGCTGCATGGCCGCTGGGATATTATTGCACAACAGCCGGCTATTGTATTGGATGTTGCACATAATGAAGATGGGATTAAACAAATCATTGGTCAATTGGCGTTGATCAATAATAAAAATGCAAAAATCCATTTTGTAATTGGTATGGTAAAAGATAAAGAGGTAAGCAAGGTTTTGTCGCTGTTACCTGCCGATGCTGTTTACTATTTTACCAACGCACATATTCCACGGGCATTGCCAGCAACGGAATTACAAAGTAAAGCTGCTGCATATAATTTACAGGGCAATTGTTTTGATGACGTAAATGAAGCCATTGCTGCTGCAAAACAAAAAGCAGCAACAACAGATTTAATTATTGTTTGTGGTAGTGTATTTTTAGTTGGCGAAGTAGAATTTACTACTGGCTGATGTGAAGCATAAAGATTCCTTGTTGACTGTTCATTATTTGCCTTTCTCTTCATCCAGTTTTTGAAAAGCATAAAATACACAAGCCATGTGTAAGGATTGCTTTATTTCATTCTGTTGTAACATACGCCTCATTTCTTCAAGAGGTATAGTTATCGCTTCAATATCTTCATTATGATCTAATTGCTGTACCCCTGTTTTCTTTCCGCCTCTTGCTAAAAACAAATGTGTGTAATTATCCAGCAGTCCCGGGTTGGCAGCAATCTTTCCCAGGTAATCAAATTTTGTAAATTCATATCCTGTCTCTTCCTGTAATTCACGGGCAATGGCTTTTTCCATATCTTCTCCTTCGTCAATAAATCCTCCCGGAATTTCCAGTATAGTTTCTCCAACTGCATGACGGTATTGATTAACCATAACCACTTCGTTATCTTCTGTAATCGCCATTGCACAGGCACTGGAGGGTAGCTCCACTACAAAATAAGGATCTACAATATGCCCGTCGGGCCTTTCACAGCGGTCTTCCCGTGCAGTAAAATAAATGTGCTTGCTGATGTATTTTGAGGATAATAATTTCCAGTTCATTTTTTTGGTTTAGGAGTTTAGAAGTTTAGGGGTTTAGCTTAGCGCTCGACCAATAAACTAATAAACCAATTAACTATTTAACTAATTACCATTTCATTCTTTCTCTTAAACTTGTAATGTGTGCCACATGGTGCCTTCCATGCCATGAATACATACCCAGTAGATCCCAAAGAGAAGATTGTTTGTTATTGGCAGGGTGAAATACAGTCCGGTTTAAAAAATCTTCTGTTTGCATATGGCTGAGTAAATAATGCCAGCGGCTATGCAGAGCATGTAATAATGTAAGCGAAATATTTATGGGCAATTCCAAAGAATCTTTTAATACTGCCCATTGCACTTCATCATACGGCCTGATAGTGGGATTTTCTTCGGTAAGACCGAGTTTAAAACGGGTGTAAGCATTGATATGGCTATCTGCAACATGATGTACTACCTGTTTTACCATCCAGCCACCTTCACGGTAAACAGCATCCAATTGTGCAGCATCTAAATTCAATACTGCATTTTCTAAATGTTGCGGTAAGTTTTTAATGTCAATCAGCCATTCCTGTAATTGCTTATCAGAAAATGGTTGTGCAATGAATTTACCAATGGGGTATCTTAAATCTTCATTCATTTTATATAAATAATTTTTACTTGAATCTGCAACTGGCATTTAATCTTCTCTCATTGCCTTGCCGGTCAAATGTATAAAAACATCTTCCAGGTTAGCTGCCTTTACCAGTCTGGGTTTTTCAAAACCAGAAGCTACCAGGTCATCAATCATTTTATCGGGAGAATCCAATGAAATAATTTTTCCTTCATCCATAATAGCAATACGGTCGCAAAGCTGTTCTGCTTCATCCATATAATGTGTGGTGATGATAACTGTAGTTCCTTTGGCACGGATATCAATGATGAGGTCCCATAAATTTCTTCTCGCCTGTGGATCAAGCCCTGTTGTAGGTTCGTCTAAAAAAATAATTTTAGGTTTGTTTATTAAAGTGGTGGCAATAGAAAAGCGTTGCTTTTGCCCGCCACTCATATCCTTAAATTTATTCTTCGCCTTATCTTCAAGATTAACCAGTCGTAATAATTCCATCGGATCAACCGGCTGATTGTATAACCCGCCGAATAAATGTATCAACTCTACTAAATTCAATCCCGGGTAAAAACCCGATGTTTGTAATTGCACCCCTATGATCTTTTTTATTTCATGTGGAGCTGTATCCAGATTAAGGCCATTCACTATTACTTCGCCGCTGGTTTTATCTTTCAGCGTTTCTATTATTTCCAGTGTTGTTGATTTACCTGCTCCATTGGGTCCCAGCAATCCAAAAATTTCTCCTTCGTAAACATCAAAAGAAATTCCTTTTACTGCTTCAAAGCTGCCGTAATTCTTTTTTAAATTTTTTACGGAGATGATCTTATTTTTCATTGATAAAACTTTCTAATTCTTCCATCATTAATTTACTGCCGGCAAAAAATGGTGTACGCTGGTGCAATGCAGTTGGCTGCACTTCTAATATCCGTTGCTTACCATTGGTAGCTTTACCCCCGGCCACTTCTATAATAAACCCACAGGGATTACATTCATACAGTAACCTTAACTTTCCCTTTGGCTTATCTAAAATTGCAGGATACATAAAAATGCCGCCTTTAATTAAATTACGATGTATATCTGCTACCATGCTTCCAATATAGCGTTGGGTGTACGGCCCTCCATTTTCTTTTGTTTTCTGCTGACATCCATTTATATATTTTCTTACCTGCTCATCGTACTGGAAAAAATTACCATGATTAACAGAATAAAACTTACCAGCCTCGGGGCATTTAATATTAGGATGACTTAATGTAAATTCTCCAATAGATTGGTCTAATGTAAAACCGTTAACGCCTCTTCTTGTTGCATACACCATCATGGTTGATGAGCCGTAAATGATATAACCTGCCGCAATTTGTTTAATACCTGGTTGTAAAAAATCGGCTTCTGTTGCCGGCTTGCCCAATTCGCTCACACGACGATATATACTAAAGATGGTACCGATAGAAACATTTACATCAATATTGCTGCTGCCATCCAGCGGATCGAAAAGACAAACATATTTACTGTTATTACTTACTTCATCATCAAATATCACAATATCATCCAACTCCTCACTACCAATACCTGCACAACTTATACCATGCCGCAGCACACCAACAAACTGGTTATTGGCAAATACGTCTAATTTTTTTACCTCTTCGCCCTGCACATTCATTTCACCGGCGTCGCCTAAAATATCTACAAGCCCGGCTTTGTTTACTTCCACATTAACTCGTTTTGCTGCCAGGCCTATATCTCTTAATAAACTTGATAATTCGCCGGTAGCCTTTGGAAAGTCCCGTAACTGTTGAATGGTAAATTCATCTAAGGTTTGTACTCTGCGGTTGATACTCATAATAGCTTAAATTAGTTTAAAGTGCAGGTGTATTTTATTGAGCAAGATTTACGATTTTTGCAAATCGATTTTCAGGGCTAAATTACAGAATTAACTTAATCAACCATTAATAAATGAAGGTTTTTAAATTTGGGGGTGCCAGCATCAATAGCGTGGAAAGAATACAGAACGTGGGCCGTATTTTACAATCGTATAAAGGCGAAAAAATTTTAGTGATCATTTCGGCCATGGGTAAAACCACCAATGCACTTGAAAAAGTGGTAGATGCTTTTTTTGAAGGGAGAAAAGATGATGCCCTGCAACTCTTTAACCAGGTTAAAGACCAGCATTTAAATATGCTTAAATACCTTACCACATTACACTGGCAGCAGGCCGAACTTCATTTAAAGGATTTTTTTACAGAAATAGAATGGCTGCTGCATGATAAGCCGGTAAGGGAATACGATTATTATTACGACCAGATTGTTTGCAGTGGAGAATTATTAAGTACATCGATGATGAGTGATTACCTTGGTGAAATTGGCGTAACCAATAAGTGGATTGATGTAAGAGATATTGTAAGAACAGATGATAATTTCAGGGATGCTAATATTGACTGGGCCTTTACACAGCAAAAAGTAAAGGATATTATTGAACCGGTTTTTGCCGGTTGCAATGTGATAATAACACAGGGATTTATTGGTGCTACCGATGAAAATGAAAGTACCACTTTGGGAAGAGAGGGCAGCGATTACAGTGCTGCTATTTTTGCAAATTTACTGAATGCCGAAAGCCAGACGATCTGGAAAGATGTGGAAGGCGTAATGAATGCCGACCCCAAACAATTTGCTGATGCAAAATTTTTAGATGCCTTAAGTTATGATGAAGTGATTGAGATGGCATATTACGGTGCACAGGTCATCCATCCAAAAACAATTAAACCGCTGCAAAATAAAAACATTCCATTACATGTGCGTTGCTTTTTACAACCGGAGCTGCCGGGTACTGTTATCAGCAGCAAACCCGTTCATAATTTACCACCGGTAATTGTAGTAAAAGAAAAACAGGTGCTGATACAATTCAATTCTAAAGATTTTTCTTTTGTAGGCGAAGAATATGTAGGCCGTTTATATGAGCTATTTACCGAAATAAAAATAAGGCCTAACCTGATACAGAATGGGGCAATAAGTGTATTGTGTTGTTTAGATGACAAACCGGATAAAATAGAAAAACTTGCACTGATGGCTTCGTCAATATTTGATGTGCAGGTGCAAAGAGACCTTACATTACTTACCATCAGGCATTATACAAGGGAAAAATTTGATGAGCTGACTGCTGATAAAACCATCTTACTTACACAAAGAACAACAGAAACCATACAGGCATTGCTGCGTTAGTTAATAATGTACTCTCCTTTTTTATTAACGATGATAACAGGCAGCTGCTTTTTTTCTTCAAAATAAGTGAAGGCTTCTTTAAGGCGTGCAGAAAAATCAATTAAAGCAGGTTTAGTCTGCAGGGTTTGGTTAAGGTACTCCGCAGATTTTTTAATACTGTACTTTACCGGGTAAACATGTACCGGGATAAAATCCTGCCCCGAGGTTTTTACATGAGAGGCTATGATATACAATTCTTCCATCGGTATATCACTAATAGGGATACAACCTGTGGATACACAATTACCATGTATGTAAATGGCATTACCCGGACGTAGTGAATCGCTTAAAATTTTATCGGATGCATTCGGATAGTTTAAGCCCAGTGCCAGGTGATAATTACTGTTGGGATTAAATTCATTAATATAATAAAAACCTTCCGGTACCTGGTAATCTCCCTGCACACGCTTTGGCCCCATGGTACCACTTTGCATACAAATTTTATAGGTCTTAAATAATTTGAAAGATTCTTTTGTACTTCCTTTTACCCAAACTTCCAGCTGACGGTCGTACTTAAAAGACCGGATGTACATTTCCTGTGGTGGCCAGGCCAGTTTTTTTTCTTCAAACTGCTTTGCCACAGAATCTTCGGTAGTATTAAATATAGAAGAAATTTTTACGGAGCTTTTTTGATACTCGACAAATGAGCCCTGGGAAAACACAGTGTTCCCTGCAAGTAAGCATACAATCGAAAAATAAAAAAATTTTACACCGGTTTGCTTCATCGAATAAAATTGGAGGCTAGATTAACAACGTGAAGTTAAAAAAAAATTGATACTTTATCTGTTAAAAAATAAGTTATGTGGAAAATTCATTTATTATCGGGGAAATCTACTTAGTAGTTTACAAATTCCCCCTTGCATCCTGCTCTCTTTCCAAGGCTTCAAACAAGGCTTTAAAATTTCCTTTTCCAAAACTTTTTGCTCCTTTACGTTGTATAATTTCAAAAAACAGCGTAGGCCTGTCTTCTAATGGCTTACTGAAAATTTGCAATAAGTAGCCTTCATCATCACGGTCTATTAAAATACCAAGTTTTTGCAGTGGTGCAAGGTCTTCATCAATTTTGCCCACCCTGTCTAAAACAGTTTGATAATAACTTTCAGGGATGTTTAAAAATTCGATGCCCCGGTTTTGTAACTCAGTTACAGTAGCCACAATATCTGCTGTTGCAATAGCCACATGCTGCACACCTTCGCCATTATAAAAATCAAGATATTCTTCTACCTGGCTTTTTTTCTTTCCTTCTGCCGGTTCGTTAATAGGAAATTTTACATAGCCATTTCCATTACTCATTACCTTACTCATTAAAGCAGAATATTCGGTAGAAATATCATTGTCATCAAAGCTTAAAATATTTTTAAAGCCCATCACGTCTTCATAAAATTTTACCCATGGGTTCATTTGGTTCCAGCCCACATTACCTACACAATGGTCTACATATAACAACCCTGTTGATGCAGGATTGTAACCTGATTTCCATTCCCTGAAACCCGGCATGAACACACCGCTGTAATTTTTTCTTTCTACAAATAGATGAACAGTATCACCATAAGTATGAATACCGCTTAACACCACTTCGCCAGCATCATCCTTTAAAGTAACGGGCTGCAAATAAGATTTTCCACCACGTTTTGTAGTTTCATGCCATGCACTGGTAGCATCATCTACTTTTAATGCCAGCACTTTTACGCCATCGCCATGCTTGTAAATATGGTCGGCAATATCGTTATTACCTTTTAATGGTGTTGTTAATACAAACGTGAGTTTGTTTTGACGAATTACATAACTTACTTTGTCTTTCATACCGGTTTCGGGCCCGGCATATGCCAGTGACTGAAAACCGAAAGCGGTTTTATAAAAATGTGCCGCCTGTTTGGCATTGCCTACATAAAATTCTACATAATCAGTTCCCTGCAGGGGTAAAAAATCCACTACGTTTGTAGCAGTTTTAATAATTGCTGTTTCCATAAAAAAATTTATAACAAAAGATAGAAATAATTTTTCATCGCCAGGTAAGAGATCACATTCTCTTAAAGCCCTGTTAGGGAGTTGGGCCCGAATCCTGTGCCAACGCCAACATCAATAAAGAGTAGTTGTTGCGTTTGTCGGCAAATGTTTTATGGGGATAATCTGGAACCATATTAAAACAAAGATAACAAAACTTATAAGCAATAAAAAAGATTTACCCAAACGAAGGCAGCAGCTTTATCTCGTTACGGTATAAAATAATTTTCTTACTGTTTTCCAATTGCTTCAGCAGTCTTGATATCACCACCCTTGATGTGGCCAGCTCATCGGCTATTAAATAATGTGAAGCTTTAATAACACTGGAGCCACTCAACCTTTGCTTTTCTTTTAAGTAGCTGATCAGCCGGTCATCTAATTTATGGAAGGCGATACTTTCTATTGATTTTAATAATTCGATAAACCGTTCATTAAAACTACGCATGATGTAATTTTTCCAACTGGGGTATGCACATAACCATTCATCAAGCTTAATATGCGGTATGGCAATTAATTCCACATTGTCTTCTGCCATTGCTTTTACTTCACTTTTTTTTGCTTCTATACAGCAACTGTAGGCCATAGAGCAACTCTCGTTACTGGATAAATAATACAGCAGTATCTCATTTGCATTTTCATCAAGCCTATACACTTTAACAGTACCCTTTAATATAATCGGCATCATACGTATGTATTTACCGTAATCCATAATTAAATCACCTTCTTTAAAACTTTGCCAGGTACCAAACTGTTGAATTTCCTGCAGAAGCTTTGGCTCAAATACACTTTTCAGGCTGTCTAAATTTGTCATACACTTTTAAAAATGATAGTTTAAAACAAAATTGTATTGTACCATATTCACTTTATTAATAACAAATTTACTATTATTATAAGTTTCGCCATTTCTGCTTTTTTCTGCCAGCAAAAATTGCGCCTCCAGCCCCTGCAATACTTTATCAAATGTATACCTTATATCTATATTTATTTGAGTGTAAGAAGGCTGTCCGTATTTATTAAGTGCATAATTCTTTACATCAGGCAGTTGATAATACCCGGCTGCCATTGCTATTTTAAGCCTTGCTTTCGAAATATTATAATTTACTTTACCTACTACTGCATTTACATCACCCAATCCATCATTACGTTCCCTGGGTAAAAAAGTAAAAAACGGGTCCCTCCCCCATTCACGTGGCATTAAATATCTTCCAGCCTTTGTAATACGGTTGTAATTAAGCGATGTTTCCCATTGCTTATTTTTCCAGCCGGCTTTTGCACCAAAGCTTAAGGACCTGCCACCTTTTAAAAAATAAGTTTTAGATTGATCAGGATTGCCGCCATCATTTACTGCATCTTGTTTTATTATTTGAGCAGCAGCAAATACAAAGGCATTATTTTTTAGTGGGAAAGAAAAATCTGTTTGCAGCATGGCACTATTAAAAACATTTGCTGTAAACATATTCCACACCTGTAGCTTTATATTTTTATGTAGGGCACCTGTAAACCCTAATAGAGCCACGGTTTTACTTTTAATGTTATTATTGTATTGAGATTTTGTACCATCAGGATTTACGCCGGATGGATAAATACCAATTGATTCGCCGGGACTGTACCATTTAGTTGTGCTTCTTGGCGAAACGCCATATAACCAACCTGTTTCTATTTTTACTTTTTTATTTGGGTTCAATTCTGCCCATAAGCCTTCCACTCCTGTTGCCCTCATACGGCCATCCTGCAAATTAATAAACGGGGTATTAATTAACTGCCGCCCCAAAATAATGCTTGAATTTTTATAATTGTATTTCAGATAAAATTCTTCCAGGCGGTCTAAATCTTTTTTATTCAATGGATCTGTTATGTCAAATAACCCAATTTCATACCGGTTATTTTGCCCGGTAAGTGTATCTGGTTTTGTAAAGTCTGATGAGCCGATATTAAATATATAAAACCCACTTACTGCAAATTGAAAATGATGAAACTTTGCAGTTTCGTAGCGTATACCACCACCGGCAGCATTAGCATAATAATCTGTTAGCCCTTTACTGTTTTGGGTACTCATAAAAAAATACCTGAAATGGCCACGAAAGCTACCGGATTTAAAGGCATGTAATAAAGATGTTGTATCTGCTGTTACATGCTGTTTACCTTTATACATTTCAGGCTTATCCGAAACCTCATGGTGCTGAGCTTCAATCGACATCACAGATAAAGCCAATACCGCTGCACTTATTACTTTTTTCATCTTTTATTCTTCCGGTAACTTTAAAATCCAGATTTAATATAACTCCAGCCTTGCTCCTGTTTTATTACTATTTCTCCAATACCCATTGGTACAGTTCCAGCTTCGGTTATCAATGCTTCTTTGGCAATGTTTCTATCCTTCAATGTGTTTTCGCAACCAACAAAAACAATACCCATATTTTTAAATTCAGTTATCTTTTTTTGCTGTGTTGTTTTTGCTGCCACCAGTATTTCAATACCAAGGCCATGTGCCACTACTTCTATTTGTACACTATCTCGCCAGGCGCTTTTAAGGTGTGTAATATTTTTTATTAGCCCTTTCCACACCAATGTATCATTACTGCTTAACTGAAAAACAATACGGTGCTTAATAATACTTTTATTAAGTTGGCCAAAGGTTGTCGTAGCTGTTATTACAATTATTACTGCCAGAATTATTTTTTTCATTTGTATTGTTTTTTAACTGGGTTTATTAATGAAACTGATAATCTACACCTGTAACCTGTGTAAGTAATGTTTGCGGAGCGTCCAGTATATCGGCATTCTCCGGCGGCGTTGGTGTAACCGGCGAATTGACTGCCAGGTAATCTTTCATAACAGAATGTAAAGTATACTGTGTATTTTTTGCGTTGGTTACATTCCTCATCCGGCAAAGCATATCACTGGGATCGCCATCCCGTTCGCAGGCACATATCTTATACATTTTATCGGGATCAAGAGGCGTGTTGACAACAGATACAGTTTGCACTCTTTTACCTTTTTCTGCAAAAGCATTAAATGTAACTTTCATTCCTTTAAACTTTATAACCCAGCCACCAAAACGTTCCGATGCATCTTTGGCAAAAACATTGTGCAATTCTTTTTCCAGCCACTCTTTAATTTGTTTACCGGTTACCATTCCTGTTCTTACCGTACTATCCACCGGAAACATGTCGTAAATATATCCGTCGGTAATGGGAATGTGGCCGGTATGATCGGGTGTTGTGCGTGGCGGGCAAAACCGAAATCCATTTGATAATACAATATCCATATCCGGCACTTTCCATTTCAATGCATCCAGTATCATGGTGTCGATAGGATTTTCTACCACAAAATACCTGTACAACGGAATGGTACTGTAACCTGCAATGGTATAAATATCTTTTTCAAAAGGTTGTTCATTGTCTTTAATTAAGGCCGCAATTTCTTTTGAAGGTTTGAATTTGTCTGCTGTTATTTCCACCAGTTCATAATCATCTTTTACCACTTTGCCATTTTGTATGGTAAGGTTTAGTTTACCCACAAATGAACCAAATGCCCCTGGCTCCACTACTTTACTGTATTTGCATTGAATGGGTTTTCTCACCCTTTCATGCGTATCGCCTCCAAGAATATAATCAACACCTTTGCACTCTTCCTGGTTTGCCAAATGAATTTGTTGTGATAATCCAAGATGGGCAACAATTAAAACATAAACGCATTGTTCCTGGTTGCGTAATACATCTGCATAATGCGCCAGGTTTTCTTCGGGCTTTGTGTAAATAATTCCTTTACTGTAATTGGGCGATTGGCGTAAAGGAACCAATGGATCTGTGTATCCGATAAAACCAATTTTTACCCCTTTAATATTCCAGATATAATAAGGAGGAAAAATCAGTTCCCCTTTTTTACCCTCTCCCAGATCGTGATACATGTTGGCACAAACCTTGGGCGCATTTAACGAACCCAATAAAGTTTGCATGGCTTTCTTGTAATAAATAACTTCCCAGTTACCGGGCAAATACAGATCGTAACCCAATGCATTTAAAATGGGCACCATGGCTTTACCGGTTGTTTTTACAGATAGTTCGCTGCCCTGGAACATATCGCCGGTATCAATTAAAAAACTATGTGGATTTTTCTTTCTTTCTTTTTGCAGATAACCAGCTAAGTGTGCATAGCCACCCGTTTTACGAAATACAGCTTTATCATTTTCCCAAAACAATTCATCATGTGGTTGAACCTGGCAATGCACATCGGTGGTTTGTAAAATAGAAATGGTAAAGGGTTTATCATCGTCCGCAGTTTGGTAATCAGGTATTGAATTTTCTTTTGCACCTGCCATTGCAATAATTGGTGATGAAGCCAATAACCCTGCTCCGCCCAGCGTACCTATTTTTTTTATAAAATCTCTTCTGTTGTTTTCCATGTGGCTGAATTTATTTTTTTGCAAGGGAAGTTTTTTGTTTTGCCAATTCTTCTTTCTTCTTTTGTTCTTCCACAATGGGTTTAAAAGGCCCGTACTTGTGTTGCTTTTCGGTAAACACATCTGCGTAAGGGCCGAAGGGATGATCAACCGGTTTTTTTGAAATATCGGGCCAGTCTTTTGGAACATTGATATGCGGCCTTGTTTGTGAGATGATATATGCTGCAACATCCCAGGCCTCTTCATCAGCAAGCTGTGTATTTAAGTGGGTTACACCCTGCGGCATATTATACTTTACATATTTTGCAAAGTTGCTGATGCGGTATAAGCCGGCACCATCATTAAAACTGTTTTTGCCCCATAAGGCCGGGTAGGTATATTCTGTTTTATCTGCATTAAAAACTCCCTCACCATTTGCCTGGTGGCAGCTTTGGCATTTTGTGGTATAAACAGTCTGCCCTTTTTCGGGGTCAGCAGCACGATCAAGCCAGGCAAGATCTTTAAAGCCGGAGCCAGTTGCTTTTTTTCCTTTCTCTACATTAGATCCTGCAAATTTGATGTACGCAACAATGGCCTGCATTTCTTTTCCTGCTGTATCAATTGCCTTTCCGTTTAAACTTCTTTCAAAACAATCATTAACTCTTTTGTAAACATTTTCAACGTTTCCGCTCCTAGCCCTGAACTTTGGATAGAGTGATGCAACCGAACCATAGTTGTTGCCAAAAACGGCTGTGCCCGCCTGCAGATGGCAGTTCTGGCAATTTAAGCCATTGCTCATTTTAAGTACCGAGCCATTGGGGCCAAGATATTTTGCTGTATGTGCAATTAATTCCAGGCCATAAACTACCTGCTCCTTTTGTTTGGCATCAGTAATAGTACTAACATCAGGTGCGGCCCAATAATTTGTTGCATCTGTTTTTACTGCTTCAGCAGAGGTTGCTGCATTTTGTGTTTGTGTTTCCGGTTTGGCCGGTTGGCCCTTATAAAATAATATAAATGGTATGGCAACAATGGTAATTACCAATACCACTATCACCAGCAGTAATTTATTGATTATAGAAACCAGTCCTTCGGTTCTTTTGTCTTCCTGCTCGCTGTACATAAAGAATGGTTTTAAAATTAATGAGGTAATTTATCCTTGATCAATCCATACAGGTAAGTACCAACAATAGCGAAAAGAAATACAATCGTCATGGTTAAAAAGCCATAACCAATATTAACTACCATTGGCCCGGGGCAGGCGCCACTTAATGCCCAACCTAATCCAAAAATGATACCTCCCAAAAGATAACGTACAATAGATTTTTCTTTGGGATAGAATGAAATGGGGTTGCCATGAAAATCTCTTATTTTAAACTTCTTGATCAGGGCTACACCAATAACCCCAAGTGTAACAGCCGTACCAATAATGCCGTACATGTGAAAAGCCTGGAAACGAAACATCTCCTGTATTCTGAACCAGGAAATGGCTTCTGACTTTGCCATTACAATTCCAAAAACAATTCCGAGTATGAGAAATTTTATAAACTTCATCTGATTAAAATATTAAAGGGAGTATAAAAAATGTCATTGCCAGTCCGCCAATAAAAAAACCGATTACCGCAATAAGAGAGGGAACCTGCAGGTCGGATAAACCACTAATGGCATGACCG
Organism: Ferruginibacter sp.; assembly: GCA_017983695.1. Classification (GTDB taxonomy): domain Bacteria; phylum Bacteroidota; class Bacteroidia; order Chitinophagales; family Chitinophagaceae; genus Ferruginibacter. The sequence continues at coordinate 12,014 of JAGOAX010000011.1, read as the reverse complement.
GAAGTACAACCACCTGCATAACGGGAACCAAAGCCCACCATCAATCCGCCCATGGCCAATACCAGGAAACCTTTTACAGAAAATATTGCATCCAGGCTAAATAATTCAGCAGGTTGCAAAGATGCCGGTGCTGCAATGCCCAGCTTTGCTAAATCGCTTATCGTATCAGCAGAAATCTGAACAGGCAAATCAGTTGACATAAATTGTTTTGCAATAAAACCACCAATAATAGCACCAACTAAAAAAATCAGGTTCCATATCTGGGTCTTCCATTTAAAATCAAAGAATTTGGTTTTTTTACCAAGGCCTGCAGCAGCGCAAATAGTTCTTAAATTGGAAGAAAATCCAAATGATTGCCCGAAGTACAAAAGAAAAAACATGATACCTGCTATCATGGCACCCGAAAACCACCATGCCCAGGTTTGTGTTATCAGCTCTCTCATATTTTTTAATTAATTGTTTAGTTGAAATGAAATAATGGGTTTGAATAAATGATTGATCAGTTTTTCGGTTGCACTCTGATGAAAAACTCCGCCCTTACCATGTGTGCCTATACAAATGATATCCATATTTATCATCTGGTTAAAATGTATAACCCCGTTCTCAACATCTTTATCATTGATTAAATGACATTCAAAATTGTCAATATTGTTGAGCGCTGCAAATTTTTTCATATTGCCTTCAACGGTTGCTTTTTCTGTATCCACATTTCCAGAAGTAATCTGCAGCAGATGAAGTGTTGTGCCAAATGCACCAATCAGTTTGTGCATCAGCTTCAGATCTTCGGGTGCCGGATTACTGAAATCATGTACGAGTAATATATTTTTGATGACCAGGTCGGAACGGTCGCACATTAATGAAAGCAACGGTATTCTTGATTTACGGGCTATAATTTGTGTTTCGGAGCCCGAAAGTTTTTCTTTAATACCCCAGGCACCTTTGGTGCCCATTACAATCATGTCAAAATGATTGGCCTCCGAAAAATTCAAAATAGCATCAGTAAGTTTTCCCAATACCAGGTTTGTTTGAATATGGCTGCCATACAATGTTTTAAGATTGGCAAGCTTTCGCTCTGCAATTTCCTGCTGCTTTATTACATAGTTCACATCAATTTCACCGCAGGTTTGAATATTGCCGCCTTCATCCATGGTTACTGTATCCGGCACATCCAACACATGCAGAAAGTGAATTTCGGTGGAAGTTTTTTCTTCCAGTTTTTTTACCATCAGGTAAGCAAACTCAGCCTGCACAGAGAAATCTGTTGGTATCAGTATTTTTAAATTTTCCATAAATTTTAAATTACAAATTTTAAACTACTTACAGTCAATATTTTGCCAGGCTCCCTTATTTTCAACATTTTTTATACCAGCCTGCTCAAGCAATTCCTTAGCCACGCCGGCCCTGCTGCCACTGCGGCAAACTAAAACAACCTTATCGTATGCTTTCAAAGTTTCTGTTTTTTTGTCCAGTTCGTTCAATGGATAGTTAACGCTGCAATCTGCATGGCCATCATTTTGCCATTCTTCAACAGTTCTTACATCTACAATAATTGTTTTTGCAATAGCTGTATCAGCGGCTTTTGTTTCACCTGTATTTGATTTTTCATTGCTGTTTGTACACGACAGCAAACCAAACATCAGCGTAAATGCAATAAGACTCAATTTAAAGTATTTCATTGCACATACTGGTTTACATTATTCCATGTGCCCCCGTTTACCACATTGGTAAATCCATTTTGCTCCAGAATTAATTTTGCCTGGCTGCTTCTGTTACCACTGCGGCAGAATACAATAATATTTTTTTTGTTTTTAAATTTTGCCAGCTGATGTGTAACACTATCTAAAGGAATATTTACCGATCCTTTTACATGGCCCGAATTAAATTCCCCGGGTGTTCTTACATCTACTAAAAATGCGCCTTCTGCAATTGTGGCTTTAATATCTACTTTGGGACCACTACCAAATAACTGTTGTAAAATATTCATTTTTTTATTTTTTAAACTGTGAATTTCTTTATTACGCCAACCAGGCCTGCTTTGGGTACTACTCCACTTTGCCTCCAAAGCGGTTTACCGTTTTTAAAAAGTATCAGTGTAGGTACACCCTGCACCTGGTACTCCTGTGCAGCCTGCGGGCTTTTATCAACATCTACCTTAATAATGGTGACAGCATCACCAACTTCTTGTTTTACATCTTTAAGTATGGGTGCCATCATTTTGCAGGGGCCGCACCATTCTGCAAAAAAATCAACCAATACCGGTTTATCAGAATTTATGATCTCGTTAAATGTCATGATTAGTTTCTCCTTCTTTTATAATTTCTTTTTTCTTTTCTTTTTTAAACATGCCAAACAACAAAGAACCCATCATAGCTCCGTAAAGGGTACTGTTAATTGGTTTGGATGTGATCATGCAGGTGCCTGATGAACAGCCAACCTGTTGCCAGTAAATATATCCTGCAAGTGCGCCAACCGTAGCGCCAATAAAATAGAGTGCGTTACTTTTAAACCACTTCTTCATAAATGATATCTTTTGTTGTATCCGGATTTTTTTTAGGTGGGGCAGTGCAGCCAGCCGTGCCGCAACATCCAATATTAAAAACCGGCATTGCTGTAAATACAATGCCTGCAAATGCAAACAGCATATCCTTTGCTATTACAGCCTGTACCAATATGGCAATACCCATTGCCAGGCGCAGGAACCTCATTAATGTCCAATTTGAAAGAATCGTTTGTTTCATGGTTTCAATTTATTAATGCAAATGTAAATGCCGCAATGGGGTATTTAAGTAACAAAGGTTACATATAAAAAAAGCAACCGGAGCCCATCTCTGCAGGATATTCCGCCATCTCTGAAACAGGTTTATTTAATAGGGTAAGCGGTATCCAATTTCACTTCTGTCATGATAAAAGAACTTTGAACGGTACCGATATTGGACAGCTTAGCCAGCTTATTTAAAATAAAATCATGATAGGCATTCATATCATTTACTACAATTTTTAATAAATAATCGTAAGCGCCGGTCATATGATAACACTCCATTACCTCAGTGAGTTTAACCACCGCCTTTTCAAAATCTTTCAGCATCTGGTGGGCGTGCTCTTTAAGCTGTACATTGGTATAAGCTACCAGGTGTTTTTCAATTTTTTCCCTGTTTAACAAAGCAATATAACTTTTTATATACCCCTCATCCTGCAGCCAGCGTATACGTTCGTAAACAGCGGTTACCGACTTGCCCAGCTTATCAGCGATCTCTTTGGTGGTTAACCGGGCATCATGCTGCAACAGCATCAAAATCCTTTTATCAATTACATCCAATTTTGTCATAAAGATATTTTATCTGCAATTACGTCAATTTTTAGATTATTTAACTGTTTTATGGGCAGTTTTCAATGCCTTACAGTTTTGTTTTCCAATGTAACAAAAGTCATAGTTCTTGCAGCCAAATAGTTAAACCTTTGGAAAAAATATAAATCATGAGCACCTTAAATTTTGCTCCAGAAACCCTGATGATGGGTTATGGATATAAGCCTGAACTGAGTGAGGGCGCAGTAAAATGCCCTATTTTTCAGACCTCCACATTTGTTTTTAAAACTGCTGAAGACGGAAAATCGTTTTTTGAAATGGCATATGGCAAGCCTGGTCATGAAGGTGAGGAAATGGGTTTGATATACAGCCGGATAAACAACCCGGACATGGAAATACTGGAAGAACGATTAAAATTATGGGATTGCGGAGAAGCAGCAGCTGCCTTTTCTAGCGGTATGAGTGCCATAGCTACATCGCTGGTTAGTTTTTTAAAACCCGGGGATGTACTACTTTTCAGTAATCCCATATATGGAGGAACACACAAATTCATTCATTTTATGCTGCGCAACTGGGGCGTAACTTCTATTGGATTTAATGCAGGCGACAGTAAAGAAGATATTTTAAAACTTCTGGAAACAAACAATACAGGGAACAGGCTTGCTATGATCTATGCGGAAACGCCAGCCAATCCAACCAATGACTTAATAGATATTGAAATGTGTAGCGAAATAGCAGCCATGTACTCCGCTCCGGAAAAAAAAGTATTGGTTGCCATTGACAATACTTACATGGGTCCCTTGTGGCAGCATCCATTGAAACATGGTGCCGACATTGTTTTATACTCTGCCACAAAATATATTGGGGGGCACAGTGATCTTATTGCCGGGGCGGCAGTAGGCAACAAAGAAATAATCAAAACAATAAAAAAAAGTCGCACCGTATTTGGAACTATGATTGACCCACATACCAGTTGGTTGCTGATGCGAAGCCTCGAAACTTTAAAGATTAGAATGGAAGCAGCGGCAGATAATGCAGAAAAAATTGCCCGATATCTTTTGCAGCACCCGAAAATTGAAAAAGTTTATTACCTGGGGTATACAAAAATTAATAATCCCAGCCAGGCTGCTATTTTAGAAAAACAATATACAAGTAATGGAGCTATGATTAGCTTTGATGTGAAAGGCAGCGAAAAAAATGCTTTTGCTTTTTTAAATAATCTTAAACATATTAAATTGGCAGTTAGCCTGGGAGGTACCGAAAGCCTGGCTGAACATCCTTATAGTATGACACATGCTGATGAACCTGATGAAGAAAAAAACAGGTTGGGGCTTACTGAAAAAATGGTGAGGTTAAGTGTTGGTATTGAAAATCCTCAGGATCTGATTCTGGATATTGAGCAAGCATTGCAGGCTGTATAATAATAGGCGGTAATAATTATCAGCAACAATTGTTGCAAAATAAAGAGAGCAACCTTTTGGTTGCTCTCTTTTTAAATGAATGTATTTTAAATCAGAATGAATAATTGAAACCAAACATAGCCATGTCGGTTGTCATTTTATAAGAAACATTACTTCCGGGAACTGTTCCATATGGATTGGCAGCACTTTTCAGCATCGGGCTTAACAACGGTCCGCTGGTTTTTCCGCTACTGCTACCATGATGGTATACCGCATTCAGGTTAAACCGGCTGTTAAACTCATATCCAAAACCAAACTGGAAAGCATTTTTTATAACAGCTGTTGCAGGTGTTGAGAAAAATGCCAGTTCGCTGCTGATAGGGTTGGAACTGTAGGTATAACCCACTCTTAACGGGAATTTATTGATGCCTTTGTATTGGATACCAGCAGATACAATAGATATATTTTTCCAACCAAAACCAGCCACTGAAGCGGTATTGGTCCAGCCTTTATCTTTAAAGCCTGCTGTGTTTTTATAATTCACGAACCGATAATCAAGTGCCACATCAATTTTATTTTTTGAATAACCTATACCAAGCGAAATAATTGCAGGGTAGTTCATTTTAAATTTCACTTTGGGTGCTTTACTGCCATCCAAATATGTATTTTCAAAATCAAAGTTGCCGAAAGACTGAGGTGATTTATAAGAAGCTCCCAGTTTTATTCCTTTTCCGGAATTGTAAAATATACCAACCTGGGCACCGATGCCTAATGCAGTTGCCTTATTACTTACCGGGTATCCCAGTGTTTGACTAGGAGAAGAGAGTGGATTGGGTGCCAGTTTCAAAGAGGAATAATTGAAAGTGGGTGCCAGGCCAATAGAAAACTGATTGGTAATTTTATAAGCATAAGTTACACCAACCTGAAGTAATTGATAATCTGACTGTATACGGCCAAAACCACCCATGTTCTGCGGCATGTTAATTGGGTTGGAGTTACTCTCGGGGAATGTAACACCAAAACCACTGATGCCAAATGCAGACACACCAAAACTATGTTTGCTGTTTTTTTTGCCCCAAACCATAGCCAGTGCCGGCATTAAAGAAACACCCCTGTCGTCTTTTGTTACACCACTCATTGGTCCACCTGGTGTAGGTGCAGTAGAATACAAGACAGGTGAAGAAAAGAATAAACCAGCATTAACAGAAATAACCTTTGAATCAAAAGCAGATATGGCTGCGGGGTTCCATTGCAGTGCTCCGTTAATATCAATTGGTTGAGCCGTGGCAGCGCCACCCATTGACATATTGGTTGCGCCAATACCCTGCATAATATGGCCGGCCTGAGCCAGCAAAATAAAAGGCAATAAGCCTAGTCCTAATGTTGCTAATAACTTTTTCATAATTGTAGTTTTTAAACTGCAATGAATGCAGCATTTAAATAATTTTTTTATTATTATTCAAACCGCTACAACTTATGTCTAGCTTTTGTAATCACAAAAAGCGTAATCAGAATCAGAAGATATTTTTAATAAAGCCTGCCAACCCCGGTAAGTTTATGGCACGAATTGCAGTAACAATTTGAATAGCATGTTCATTAATTATACAAACAGCATATGTACACCTTCGCCCTGGCTTTGCTTATAAAAATCTCCTACTGTTATTACTTCATCCACTCCTTCATACAAATCTTCTTTCTTATAATGAAACATATCCATTGCCAGTTTGCATGCCCATAATTTAACGCCAGAAGCGGTTAGTATATCTAAAAACTCATGTACATCCGGCATATCAATTTTTTCCATTTCTTTTTTCATCATACTGCTTGCCAGCGCCTCCATTCCAGGCAAACCTCCCAGCATGGTTGGCATGTGCATGGCAGGATTACCTACTGTAGCCACATGCAGGTGTTCAAGTTTCTTTTTATGAACTGCTTCCAGTCCGAAAAAAGTAAAAAATATTTCAGACTCTATTCCTTCCATACGTGCACCGTTGGCCAGTACAAAAGCAGCATATACATTTTCCAATGTTCCCTTTGAGAGGATGATCATCATCTTTTTTATGGCTCCGTTATTTTCACTCATAATTGACAAATTTTTAATTGATTAAATACAACTTGCTGGTTTGGGTATGCCGGCAATTTTGGTTGCGGTTTTTAAAGGTGCGTTTGGAAATAACTGGTAAAACTCTTTGATATCAGTTACACCACTCTTCCCAATACGCCTGATGCTGAGTGCTACCTGGTTCTTTTGTTCGTTTTGCAGATACTTTAATATTTCCCAATGTCTTGCACTTAAAGGAATGTTGGCTTCTGCTGCAAGGGCTTCACCCACTTTTTCATCCCATTGGCTAAAGTCTGTTAAGTATCCTTCTTCATTTACGGTAATGATTTTACCTGCTATTGTCTTTTCCATGATTTTTTATTTTAAAGATTTAATAATTTATGCGTAATGTTTTCCTTTTTCAGACATCGTTGCTGATACGAATGGAATATGTGTTCCCTTCAATAATACGTTCCAGTATATCCACCTGAAAGCAAGTTTGCCCATATGATTCATCCTGCTTTCTTTTAACAGGCGCAAAGGACCAATGCCAGGGAATGGGAAACTTCCTTCAACAGGTTCATGAGTATAATTAAAATCTATCAGCAGTGCCTTGCCATTACCGGTTTCGATAAAGCAGTTTGCATGTCCGTCAAATTCTTCTTTCAAAGGCTCGCCATGTACAAAACGAAGAATATTTTCAGTTAAAATTTCTGCTTCAAAGTGAGCCACAGAACCGGCTTTAGAAGCAGGTATATTACTGGCATCGCCCAAAACAAAAATATTTGCATAGTCTTTAGATTGCAGCGTGGCTTTATTTGTAGGCACATAATTCAAATCATCGCCCATGCCTGATCTTTCCATTAATTCATCTCCTTTATTGGTTGGTACAGTTACCAGCAGATCAAAGGGAATTATTTTGCCACCATAATCCACAATTTCTTTCCTTTCATTATCAACTTTTTCAATGGCAAAATCAGGTTCTATGTTGATGCCCTTTTCATGCAACAAATGTTCAAGTGCTTCGGTAGCTTTTGGCTTTGTAAATGCGCCGCTTAATGGGGTAACATAAGTTATCTCCACTTTATCACGCATGTGCTTGTGTTTGAAAAAAGAATCGGCTAAAAAAGCAAACTCCAGCGGTGCTACCGGGCATTTGATGGGCATCTCGGTAATATGAACAACCAGTTTACCACCTTCCCAGTCCCGCAGTTTATTTCTCAAGGCAAGAGATCCTTCAAAAGTGTAAAAATCAAAAACAGATTTCTGCCATTCTGCTCCTTTCATACCTTCGGTTTCTTCGGGTGCAATTTTAGCGCCTGTTGCAATTATAAGTATGTCATACTCTACTTCTGTACCGCCGGTAAGTTCTATTTTATTATCGGCAGGTAAAATGCGGTTGATTTTATTTTTAACCAGTTTAACATCCTTTGGTATAAACTCTTCAATTGTCTTGATAATATCTTCCGGTGCATAAATATCAAAAGGCAAAAAAAGATAACCAGGTTGATAATGGTGTTCTTCCCGTTCATCAATAATGGTTATTTCCCAATCAGGATGTTTTAACTGATGATGCAGGTGATTGGCCATCATGGTTCCTGCGGTTCCGGCTCCTAAGATTACAACGTGTTTCATAATAGTTAGTTTTAAACTGGCATTACCAGTTCTGTTATTTTAATTTCCGGTTTAAAAACAATTTTTGCTTTTACAGAATTAGAGATCAGGCAGGCCGCTTCTGATTTTTCCAGGATACGGATGGCTTTCTCTTTATCTGCATCGGGGGCAATGGTTAGCACCGGAGACAAGATCACTTCGCTCATCATAAATTTTCCATCAACTTTTTCAAGTGTACCATCGGCATTACTTTCAAAATGTATAAAATCGAATTTGAAGTTTTCTGCAATGGCAAGAAAAGTTGTCATCAGGCAACTGTTTACAGCTGCTACCAGCAGGTGCTCCGGAGACCAGATACCGGGCATGCCTTTCGGGAATTCAGGTGGCGTTGCCACTTCTATTTTTGTATTTAAAACGGGAGAACTCATTAAACCTTTTCTATCGGCTTCCCAATTCACTTTTACTTCGTAATGATAATCGGTTTCCATAACATTTTTTTAAGTTTATAATCTAATTACAACTCAAAATTGTGACGAAAAAGATGCCCGTTGTGTAACTTATATCACACTAATTGCGAAAATGATCAGCTTCATGCATGAAGCTGATTTTAGTCATATTACTAAGGTATTTTACCTGGCTAAAACCGTAAGAATTGTTTCCGGAGTTTGATTATTAGCAGTTATTAATAGTTAGAATTTCGAAAAGAAGCTGACCGGATAATTAAAGCAATGGAGGTAAATGTTATAAAAAAGCAGTTGCCAGTTTTATGAACCAACAACTGCCATCAATGATTATTAAGCCAGGCGAATTACCCTTTTTTTACAGGGCAGGTATTAAGGCCTACCAATTTATAAAGCGGACAAAAACTGATCAGGCTGGTTAATACAAACACCCCGGCCAAAGCCAGTAAAATAATACCCAAAGTACCTGTAATGGTACCGTTGTAATATAAAAATCCAACTACTGCGGCAAGGATGATTCTAATAATTCTGTCTGCTGTACCCATGTTCTTTTTCATAATAATTGTTTTATTTTTTAAAAAATTGAATTGCCAAAACAATTGCCGTAACAATAGCAATGCATAACAAACAAACGATCATCAGTTTTTTTAGCTTCTGTTGCATTGTTACCGATTTCATAACAAATTTACTGTGGGTAACATTTTTATCTGGTGACTTAGGTTACCAGGTTATAAAATTTCTATACCGCCCTGCAGTTGTTTTACTTTTCCTTCCTGTTCCAGTTTTTTCATAACCCGACTGATAACTTCCCTGGCTGTTCCAAGTTCTGCAGCCATTTGCCGGTGGCGGATATTGATAATTTTACTGTTTTTTTGCTTTGCAGTTTCCAGCAGGTAATTATATAAACGCTGATCCAGGCGGCTATACAATAGATGGTTTATGGTATCCAGCAGGGAAGCATAGCGCTGATCGTAAAGATTAAAAAACAGTTCATTCAAGGATGGAAAGGATCTTACCCATTCATGTAGCTTTTCAACCGGCAATAATAACAACAGGCTTTTTTCATCTGCAACCGCAAAAACTTTACTGGCAGTACTTTTTATACCCGCATTAAAAGACATGATACAACTCTCGCCACTTTCTATATAGTACAGCAATAACTCTTTATCCTCATGTCGGGTAAATACTTTTACCATACCTTCCAGCACCAATGGCACGTATTTAACGTACTGGCCTTCCCTCAGAATTTCTGCTTGCGCAGAAAAATCCTTTACAATCCCGAATTTTTCCAATTGTTCAATAAACTCAGTTGGTAAGCCCCGCAGATATTGCTGTAAAGTTTTCATTTGCCTGTTATTTAAAATAGCAAGCTATTAAAAAAGATGGAAATGCAGACAGATAAAAGATTGTACAATGGAAAGAAATTGAATTAACAAAATAATCACCTGCCGGTTTTTTTTATAAACACTTTCATAATTTTACTGCCTGCCTTACTTTCTTTTCCTGTGTTATCCCAAAAAATATTACCGGCACTGCTGTTGATTCCACCAACAATGTACCCGATAAGGAATTCTTCATTTTTCAATGTGCCGGCATCAGCAATCCCCTCTATAAACATTTTTGTATCCGGCATAAAAATAAATTCGGCAGCAGCACCCAGGTAGCCCGGCATTTGCAGGGGCAAATAAATTTCTTTCTCTTTATCATTGTTCCTGATAACTACACTGATCGTTTTGGTAAAAGGCACATCTTTATTATCAACGGTTACGCCATTTTTATCGGGATAATACCTGGCTATCCCTCCAAAAAAAACAGCGTACATTGAAGTAGTAGCTTTATCATACATGGGCATTACGGCACTATGATAATGACTGAATTTCTGCTCAAAACTATTATTCACTTTATAAGTTCCACCAGCAATATCTACAAAGTTGGTAAAGGGTATATCCTCTTTGTATTGAAACACACCTGAATACATGGTATAGCCCAACCTATCGTTTTTGAAAACCTGTGGCACCAGGTTATAATCCCTGCGATGCAGGTTTACAGGGTCATTAATCGCATAATAATTTTTTATAACAGGCATGTCCTTATTATATTCAATAGTGAATTTCCTTATCTCATTTGTATATTCCTGTGTAAAACCGGGGCCATGATCGGGACCATGAGGATTATACCTGCCGTCAAATCTTTGTCCGCCCGCCAATATCAGGGTATCTCCCGATTTGCCCAGCCTACCGCCAGTAACTGCCATTCGCTCATCCCTTATCTGAACAACAGAATTGATGATTGATTTTTTATTAACGATGGCTGTTATCAACTCATCTACCTGTATTACTGTTAAATAAGGAAATGTAATATGATCATCTGCAGTTTTACTGTATCCGTATCCCCCGGTTAAAATGAGCTTATTACCGGTTTGAAAAAATTCCATATTGGTACTTTGAAATTGCTCTTTGATAGAAGCGGGTAATTCTTCCAGGGATTGTTTCCATACCTGCTTTTTCAAAGGGTCAACCACATAGATATGTTTATTTTGTCCTTCTTCATCAAATGTTGCCCAGGGCTGCCTGCGATGCAGTCCATCTTTCCGGCCGGCAATCAATAACCATTTGCCCTGCCAGGTTGCATATGCAAAAGATTGCAATGCAGGCATATTGTTTATTTCCATTTGCTCAAGGCGTATGATAAATGGAAATTCCGGTTTTGTTTTTTGTGCTGTAGCAATTAATACTGATAAACTAAATGCAATTGAAACTGAAAAATATTTGATCATAGTTGGATTTTACCGGTACGATACCCTTAATAAGCCTGTTATAAATATTATGCTGTTCCTTTCAATATTTTATTCCAGTAAAGCCACGGTAAAATTTTTGTTTTTAATATCCACATGGTCCATCTTGGTTTTATCTGATCGAACGGAAATGTCATTTTGGGTGTATTTGAATAATCAAATTCAGCCAGCATCAGCTTGCCATATTGGGTAGGAATGGGGCAGGCACTGTAACCATCGTATTCGGCAACAACCTGCTGATTGTTTAACAACGACAAAATATTATTAACAACTACCGGAGCCTGCTTGCGAATGGCAGCTCCGGTTTTCTTTGCCGGCGCATTGGTACAATCGCCCAGCGAAAACACATTTGAAAAACGGCTGTGCTGCATTGTATTTTTATTTACTTCAACATAACCAA
>JAGOAX010000017.1:16758-58138 GCA_017983695.1 Ferruginibacter sp. | reverse complement strand
AATCTCTATTTGAGTGAGTTATGCCGTAAAGTCCTGGCTTTTGTTCTGTCATTTGTCTTGTTATAAGCCGCAAATTTAAGGTTTATGTTTTGAAACGTGATGTCGCTATAGCATGACGCATAACGGAAAGGGCTTGGCGTTGTTGGGGGATTTGAAAAACGTCCGCCCGGAACTGAAGCCCAATTGAAAAACTAAAGTTGAAGATAACGACAAAAAGCTAAATTGAAAAACGTCCTGCCCGAACAACTGCTGCCATGTTGCTAATGATGAAGATAACAACGTCCTGCCCCAATACCGCCAAACCCCATGTTAGCGGTTCGTGCTTTTCTGTCACCCCTGTAAAGTTTTTTATGTGGTCGTCATTTGCTTTCAAGGTCAATACCCATTTTTTCAAGTTCTGTTAAAACCCAATTTATTGCTTTGTCGTCTGGAACAATTCCTGAAAATATTTCCTGTATGTAAATGTCGCCTTTGTCAGTAGCTTCTGATGGATAACCATAAGCACTTGCATAGTCAGACCAACCAACCAATTCTGCTGCTGAAAATGTAATCCGTCTTAACATTGAAGGATGGGCTAAACAAAAAGCAAGTGAACTTAATTCAACTGGCTGGTCGGATGGTTTTACTTTTACGTCAACTTCAAACCAACCATATTGTTTGTTACTTCCGTCACGATAATATTGCTCTCTCGCTGCCGAAAAATTACAAATAACTTCTGCCCGATGCCCTGCAAATTCTAAAGCATCAACTAAAGCACAAATCATTGCTCCTCGCTGAATAATTGTTTGAGGTTCTATTGCTGCTGAAAAAGAAATTGAGCAAACAATTTTGAAAATTTTCCCTGGATAGTTTCTTTCCTCGTACACTCTGGAAATAAAACATTCGGGGTCGTTTGATAGATATGCACCAACATCAACGCTATAACCGCTAACAGAATAAACTTGTAACGGTCGTAATATTTTGTCTGTGATGAATGGTGCTAACTTGGCTCTATATTTTTCCACTTCTTCAAGTCCTTCTTTCCAACCTTCAATTGCAAGTTGCTTTGCCTGTTCCCAACTTGTTCCACCTGACCAACTATTAACAGCCGCACGACTTTCCCTTCTATAAGCTCTGCTATCTTGCATTGCGTATTTCCAAAAGTCATAAAGGTTGTCGTAAATTAAATGTTGGTTCATCGTCTTCTTTGAATGTTGGATTTAATTTTTTCTATTGTTGCTTCATCCATTCCTTTCCATAGGCAAGTTTGTTCAACAACAGCTTGTTCAATACCGATTGCCAACAGTGTTGCACCGTGCATTGATGCTCTCGGACTAACCACATGACGAATTTTTAATTCTTCAACAACTTTTCTCGCTTGCTGAACGTAGTTTGACCATGCTTCATTTTTAGTGAGTTCCGTTTCCAATTTCTCATCATATTTCCAATCAATGAAAACAAACCTATCAAGTGAAGCGGCATCAAGTTGATTTCTGCCTACATATTGTCTGTCCGCACCTTGCCCATATGTGTTAGCTGCTGCTATGCAATAAAATTTTTCATGTCGTGTAATTCGTTTGTCGGGAAAGTCCATATAGTTGTTGGAAAGTGCAGCGTTAAAAGCTAAAACTGCTTGAGGATAACTTGCATCAATTTCGTCAAAGAGAAATAGTCCTCCGTTTTCGTATGCTTTACGAAATTCTGTTGAAACAATGTTTCCTTGTGCATTTATAAAACCTGTCAACTTAAATTCACTTGCGATTGCACCTGTAAAATGAAATTCCACTTCCAATGCTTTTGCTACATTAATTGCTGCTGTCGTTTTACCTGAACCTGCTGGACCTACAAGGAAAATATTTAGTCCTGTTGCGACTAATTTTACAAGGTTTGGAAATTGAAAGTGTTGAAGCCCTAAATCAATTTTCTTTTTTTGATTGAGGTTAATAATTACTTCAAGAGGCTTCCGTTCTTTTAGTTCTGCGATTTGCTTTTGGATTGATTTTATTTCTTCTGAAATATTACCTTGTCCTGTACCTAAAGTTTTTTCAATATTAGAAAGTTTGTCATGCAGTTGTTTGTCTGCTTCTTTCCATTCTGTGTCCTCTGTTGATACCTCACAAGTTTCAACAAGCTTATAAACAATGTCACGGACTTCTTTTTCAAGAGAGCTTGATGATTGTTCTTGCTGTCTGGGTTTAATTATTTTACCTTTTGCCATAATATTTTGTCAGTCTGTTTTGTTTCGTAGGGTGGTCGTGTAGCATGACCGCTAACTCATAAATATACGCAAGTTCAAAACTAGCGTTCTCTACAAGTTTGATTAATAAAGTTATACATAAAAAGCAATATTAAATACGAAACTAAAACTTTCGTATAATTTATTGTTTAATGTATCAACAATACAAAAAACGCAAGTTTTTTTCGCCTTGGCTCTTGTCTCACGAGCCATACGCCTAAATCTCCGCTTCGTTAAAATCTCAACAGTGGTATACACTCAAAGTGAGTGACACAACAATGCTGACCAAAGCTAAAATGCCCATCACAAAAAATCCGCCGGGACAGAAAAATGTACCAGCATTGCCAGTACATTTTATATAAATTAATTAAAGGCAGAAATGTTTAATTATCCCTTCTAACCTGGAAGCTTCCGGTCAACACATAATTAAGGCCATCGGTGTTATTATTGAAAGGGGAGTTAATGGTTCCTTTTATATAAGCTCCTATATTACCATAAGTGGTATAAGTAACGGTTCCGGTGTTTGGCATAATAAAGCTGTAATACCGCCCCATAAAAAAACCACAATTCCAGTTCATGTTGAATGTGCCTGCTGCCATTCCGTTAAACTGCATGCGTTGAAAATTACTGGTGCTGAGGCGGTTATCACTACGATAAATGTAAGTTGTGGGTGCTGATAATGTATCCCAGGCCGCCACACGTAATGAATCGTACAGTGTTGGCACAAACACAAATTCATCAGCACCGATATTGAGTTTTACATACTCATCAACATTACGGGTGCAGGCAGATATATTGCCTACATTAATGCTGTCGCTGCTGACACGTATCTTCAGTGTATCACTTGCCTTTAAAGAATTCCAGTCGATAGCCCATACATACACTGAGTCGAATTTAGTACTGGATTCAAAACTGGTATCAAAACTTCCGGCCGAAATGCGCAAGGCAATATTGCCATGATCGGTGAGAATGATCACTTCTCCATTAGTAAGGTTACTGCCACCACATGCTTTTACGGAGCCTTTTATTTTGAGTTTGTAGCTGGTAACTACGGGGTCGAGAGGTGTTGTATCATCTTTGGTACATGCATTAATTACAATAATAAGCAGGATACCGGCCAGGCATGATTGTATGATTTTCATTTTTTGGCTTGGGTTAAATTACTTTTTCTTCGCCGCCTTCTTAACAGCCGCTTTTTTCTTCGCAGGCGCCTTCTTCTTATCAAATGCCTTCGGGTCTTGTGCCAATATCATTGCCTTCACTTCATCAAGGCTAACAGTGGCCAATGCTTCGGCTGTATATTTTCCTTTAGGTAAACGGATACGTTTTTTACTGTACACAACTTCCGGTCCCCAGCGGCCATTTTCAACAGCAATTTTTTCTTCGGGCCATTGCTGTATAAAGCGGTTGGCTTCTTTAACTAATTTAGCTTCTATCAACTGGTTAATATCGGCTTGTGTAAGCTGGTCGAAATTATAACGGGCTGGCACGTTAATAAACATGTCGTTCCATTTTATAAAAGGGCCAAAGCGGCCTTTACCTTTTGTAACGGGTTTGTTATCGTACATCGCCACAGGAGCGTCTTCAATTTTTTTAGCATTGATGATCGCTATCGCTCTTTCCAGGTCGATAGTGGAAGGCTCTTCGCCACGTGGCACAGAAATAAACTGGTCGCCAAATTTTACATAAGGCCCAAAGCGGCCAATGTTAACCGATATCTCCAGTCCTTCATGTTCGCCAAGGGGAGCGCCTAACTTAAACAGTTCCTGCGCTTCTTCCATGGTAATGGTTTCTATACTCTGGCTGGGTTTTAGTTTTGCAAACTTTGGTTTTTCGTCACCTTCTGCAATACCAATTTGTACCATGGGGCCATAGCGGCCCATCCTTGCAATAACGGCTTTGCCGGTTGCAGGGTCGGTGCCTAAAGCTCTTTCGCCAACGGCACGGTCTGCATTTTCTAAAGTATGTTCAACCCCTGCATGAAAAGGCGTGTAAAAATCACCCACCATTTTATTCCAAACCATTTTACCATCGGCGATCTCGTCAAACTCTTTTTCAATTTCGGCAGTAAAATTATAGTCCATCACTTTTTCAAAATGCTGGCTTAAAAAATCGGTAACCACCAAACCCAGATCGGTAGGGAATAATTTATTTTTTTCGGCGCCGGTATTTTCGGTCTCCGTTACTTTAGCAATCTTATCATCTTTCAGCTTCATTATTCTATAGTCTCTCTTCACGCCTTCTTTCTCCTTCTTCTCTACATAATTTCTTTTAATAATAGTGCTGATGGTGGGAGCGTAGGTACTCGGCCTGCCAATACCCAGCTCTTCCAGTTTTTTTACCAGCGATGCTTCGGTATATCTTGCACCGGGCCTGGTAAATTTTTCGGTGGCGGTCATTTGTTTAAAGTCCAGCTGCTGGCCAACAGTTAAGTTGGGTAAACGGCTTTCATCATTATCGTCACTGTCATCATCATCAGTGCCTTCCATATACACTTTTAAAAAGCCATCAAATTTTATCACCTGTCCGCTTGCTGTTAAGTCTTCGTTGTTGGTACTGATATTTATTTTAGCTGTTGTATTCTCCAGTTCTGCATCCGCCATCTGCGATGCAATGGTCCGCTTCCATATCAGTTCATACAAACGGTTCAGGTCCATATCACCCACCGATTTGTTTTCCATATAGGTAGGGCGTATGGCTTCATGCGCTTCCTGTGCACTCTCGTTTTTGTTTTTGTATTTGCGTACCTGTAAATAATTGGCGCCATAGCTTTTGCCAATTTCTGTTTTAATAGCATCCATTGCAGTGTCGCCAAGGTTCACACTGTCAGTACGCATATAAGTTATCTTACCGCTTTCGTATAATTTTTGCGCCAGCAACATGGTTTTGCTTACGCCGTAACCTAATTTACGGCTGGCTTCCTGCTGCAGGGTAGATGTGGTGAATGGTGCTGCCGGTGTACGTTTACCGGGGCGTACCTGAATATCTTTAACCGTATATTTTGCACCAACACAACTTTGTAAAAACTTTTCTGCATCTGCAGCCGCATTATATTTATTACCTTCTGCTTTAAAATTTACCGTGCGGTCGTCTTTATCTGTAGCCGCCAGCGACGCCTCAATTTTAAAACTGCTTACCGGGGTAAACTGGTTTATCTCTCTTTCTTTTTCGGCAATTAATTTTACGGCCACACTTTGTACACGGCCTGCACTTAAGCCACCACTCATTCCGATCTTGCGCCACAGCACGGGGCTTAATTCAAAACCCACAATCCTGTCCACCACACGGCGTGCCTGTTGTGCATTAACCAGGTTCATATCTATAGTGCGTGGGTTGGCCACAGCTTTTTGAATGGCGGGCTTGGTTATTTCATGAAAAACAATACGCTTGGTGGTTTTAGGATCCAGCTTCAGCACCTCTGCCAAATGCCAGCTGATGCTTTCTCCCTCACGGTCCTCATCCGATGCCAGCCATACTTCATCTGCTTTTTTTGCCAATGCTTTTAAATCGTTTACCACTTTTGTTTTATCGGGAGATATAATATACTTGGGTTGAAATTTATTATTGATATCAATACCCATATCATTTTTCTCCAGGTCACGTATGTGGCCAAAGCAACTTTTTACTTCAAAGTCTTTACCCAAGATTGCTTCAATGGTTTTTGCTTTTGCCGGACTTTCTACTATCAATAAGTTTTTTGCCATACTCAGATTCCGCTTTTTACGGATAGTTATTCAATAAATAATGATTCTTTTTTATCCGCCTGCGGCGGTTATTTTTTTTGAACGCAGATTTTTATGATGCTGATGATAAGTTATGATATCATCTGCGAAAATCTTAACAATCATGACCATCTGCGTTCCGTTTTTCAACTGCAAAAATCTTAATTGTCATGAAAATCTGCATTCCGGAATTTTGCCTTTTTGTACTGCAATATTAGTTTAAAATTGAAAAATCAAAATTTTTTGTCTAAAACGGGGAAGTTATTTGAATATTTTACAAAAAATTTTCGATAGTATTTTTTACCGCTTTATCATGATAAATTTTACGGTGACCAAGCCCTTTTGTAATAACGAAATTAATATTGCTATGGTTGTCTGCTTTTACTTTTAATGCATCACTCAATGGTGTAATGTCATCGTCTTCATCATGTATCCATAAAATTTGTGCAGGTATATTATTAACGGCACGGCGTATAGAAAACCATTCTGTTGTGTGCCCACTCATTTCCATAATCAGTTGATCAAATTCTTTTCTTACTGCTTTGTCTTTTATATCAAGCATGGTAAAGGCGCCGTCAACAGCTGATGTGGTTTCTGTTGCAGGCGCAATAAAAACAATTTTGGTCTGTTCATCATGCGGCATATCTTCCATAGCAAGGCTTAGGGCAATGCCGCCAAACGAATGGGCAATAAAACTGTTGATTGGGCCGTACAGTTCCATTACTTTTTTTATCATGTCGCTGTATTCAACAGCATTTGTGGTGGTGCCTTCACTATTGCCATGTGCAGGGGCATCAAAAGATAGAACTTCGTATCCTTTTTTTACCAACGGAGCAACATAGCGGTCGAATTTATGTGCCGACGAACTGAAGCCATGCAGTATAAGTGCTTTCTTTTGTTGCACATGATTCCAGCGGTGGCCTTTTATTTTTTTGTTATTAAGAATAAATTGTATTGCTTCAGCATTCTTCGGCTCTTCTTTACGTTTGGTTTTTGCAAAAGGTGTACAAAACAATTGAAACGCCTGTTCAGCAGCTTTCTTTTTTTTGACTAATGCGGTTAGTTTAATTTTTGTTTGTATGTATGTAATTCCTAATCTTTGCTTAAGTTTCATCTCAACAAAGATACTGCTATGAGGATTGTAATGATAGGCTCGGGTAATGTGGCTACGGTTTTAGGCCGGTTGTTTAAAAAGAATGATCACCAGGTAATACAGGTAATGAGCAGGCATACACCCAATGCCAAAATACTGGCCGATGAACTAGGTTGTGCCTATACTAATTATGATGGCGTAACTGATATGAGTGCCGATCTGTACGTGGTGGCCATAAAAGACGGTGTGCTTTTCGATCTGAATAAATCATTTCACCTGGGTAATAAAGTAATTGTGCATACTGCAGGCTCAATTACCAAAGATGTGTTGCAGGATATTTCTACCAACTATGGTGTTTTGTATCCTTTGCAAAGTTTACGAAAGGAAATTGCAAACTTACCGGAAATACCATTTTTTGTTGAGGGTAACAATGATGAATCGACTACTTTAATAGAAGATTTTGCTAAAACATTATCGCCGGTGGTAAGGCGGGCTACAGATGAGGATAGATTGAAACTGCATGTGGCAGGTGTGGTGGTAAATAATTTTACCAATCACCTGTATGCAGTTACAGAAGATTTTTGCCAGAAAGAAAATATTGATTTTAAGGTTTTATTGCCGTTAATGCAGGAAACCGTAACAAGAATAGCAACCTTTTCTCCTAAAGACGTACAAACCGGCCCTGCAGTGCGTAATGATGTATTTACATTAGATAAACACTTGCGTTTGCTTTCAGCGCACCCTAAATTAAAATACCTGTACCTTAAATTAACAGACAGTATAATGAATCCCTGATATTATTTATGTGGGAAAACAATATCAGTTCTCACTTTGTAAGGATCAAGTGGTTTGCCTGTTTTATCAACGGGGTCATCTATATAAATTTCGTAAGGCGCACCATTACCTGATTTCTTCGCATCTTTCAACCATTCTTTAAGGGCATCATATCCCTGCGACAATAAATCATAAGGGCCATAAAAATGTGCTACCACTGCACTGTCACTATTCATTTCTTTTACAAAAACACCTTTAGGCAATTTGGCGGGCTTTTTATTTACAGGTAAACCTGCTTCAAAAAAATAAGGCGCTTTTGCTCCTTTATACCAGGCCATGGGAGCCCCGGTTGCTTTAATACCATTCTTTTTTAAGGCGTCGGCAAGTTTAACCCCATATATCTGTCCCAGCTTTTGCCCGATGCGTTCAAATGTTGTTGCACTATCTTTCATGTAAACAACAATTCTTTTTGGGGCAATAGTATCCAGTATATTGATGATGGCGGGCTTTACCACCGTTGTTTTTTCAACAGGTTTTTCGGTAACTTTTGTTTTAACCGTATCAGTTTTTGTTTCAGCAGTTTTTTTATCGCTGCCATTGCAGGCGCAAAAGATAATAACAGTTCCGGTAAATACTGTGGTTTTTAAAATAGCCAGGCTTGATTTCAGTATAGTATGCATTAGTATTGAATTAGAAGCGAAAATTAGTAAATCCTTACTTAGTTTACAAGTATTACCGCAATATGTTTTTATTATGATTGGCTAATATTTTCCTTTATTGGTAATTTAAAGTAGGTTTGCACTCCGAAATTTGCAGCATGTACACAATAACATTTAAATTTGAACAGAAGGGGCTTGAGCCGGTTACACTTACTAATATTGAAGATGACCAGTCCATACTGGAAGTTGCGTTAAAGAATAATATTGACTTGCATCATAACTGTGGTGGTGTTTGTGCCTGCAGCACCTGCCATTTATACCTGGAGCAGGGGGAGGATTTTGTAGAGGAACTGAGTGATAAAGAAGAAGACTTTATTGACAGGGCCATAAGCCCCCGGTTAAATTCCCGTTTGGGTTGCCAGTGTGTATTACTGGAAGGTAGCGGCAATATTATGGTAACCCTGCCGGATCAAACGCAGTTTTTGGGAGAATAGCACAGGTTAACTGGTTAATTGGTTTATTAGTTTACTAGTACTTTCAATCAACCAATTAACCAATTAACAAATAAACTAATTAACTATACCATGAGTTTTGAATTACCCATTCACTGGAACGATTACGAGGATATTGCCATGAAATTGTACGAACGCTTTGGCGATGATTTTAATGAAAGCAAAATTTACCGTATCCGTTTTACCGATCTGCATAAATGGATTTTAGAGATACCTAGTTTTGTTGGCAAGGCCGAAGAAAGCAATGAAGGGCATCTTGAAATGATACAAAGTACCTGGGTATATGAATGGAGGGATAATCAACCCCAAACCCCTAAAGGGGCTTAACAGCAGTTTTTCTAACTTAAGTGTTTTTAATTTTCATACTGTATAAAATAAATTATTCACTTTAAATCTAAGTTCCCCTTTAGGGGACAGGGGCATGAATGTTCTAGAACTTTTTAAACCAATTAAGACCTTTGTGTTTGATGTAGATGGTGTACTTGCAATAGACACCATGATCGTGATGCCCGATGGTGAACTGGTACGCAGTATGAACAGTAAAGATGGCTATGCTTTACAATTGGCCGTTAAAAAAGGATATCATGTGGTCATCATTTCGGGTGGAAATTCGGAAGCCGTAAAACAAAGATTGGTAAAACTTGGTGTACAGGAAGTTTTTTTAGGTGTTCATAATAAACAGGAAAAATTAAGGGCCCTTGCACAGGAACACAACCTGCAGTTTAATGAAATGCTGTACATGGGTGATGATATTCCGGATTATGTGGCCATGCAATTAACAGGTTTGCCCTGTTGCCCTGCTGATGCAGTACCGGAAATAAAAAAGATCAGTAAATACATTTCTCCATTTACCGGCGGCTATGGCTGCGGCAGGGATGTAATTGAAAAAGTGCTGAAGCTTAACGGTCACTGGGATGTTGATACTTCACTTACTTCTACCTAAGCATTTTATTGTTTCACTATTAACTTTTCAATTACTAACTTCGGCACATAAACAACTTCATGAAATTAGTAACCGCATTTTTACGCCTTATCCGCTGGCCCAACCTGGTGTTTATTGTGGTTACACAATGTTTGTTTTATTATTTAATTACGCTAACCATTTTTAACAACTATACTGCTGTACCGGTTTTATCAGAAAAATTATTCTGGTTCATTGTAGTTTCTTCTGTGTTTATTGCTGCAGCAGGTTATATTATCAACGATTATTTTGATCTTAATATTGACAGGGTAAATAAACCCGATAAACTCGTTGTTGAAAAAATTATTAAAAGAAGGTGGGCTATTGTCTGGCATCTTGTGCTTTCTTTTGCCGGTTTGGTTATCAGTACCTGGGTTTGTATAAAGATGTTTGACTGGCATACATTATTGGCAGGTACCATTAATCTTTTATGTGTAATTGCCTTATGGCTGTATTCAACAAATTATAAACGGCAGTTATTAATAGGCAATATTTTAATATCGCTCTTAACAGCCTGGACGATCCTTATTCTTTATGTGATCAATACAAAAAGTTGGTTCATGACCAAAATTTTTTACGACATAAAACATAACTATGATATGGCGAGTACCAAACTTTTTAAGTATGCTGTATTGTATGCCGGCTTTGCTTTTATCATCTCTCTGATAAGAGAAGTAATAAAAGATATGGAGGATATGGAAGGGGATGCAAAATATGGCTGCAAAACAATGCCCATTGTTTGGGGTATTCCTGCTACAAAAGTTTTTACAGCGGTATGGTTAATTGTTGCAGTTGCAGCGCTGGTAATTATACAGGTTTATGCATTGTACCTGGGTTGGTGGTGGAGTGCAGCATATTGTGTTGTAACTATAATTATTCCTTTATTATGGATATTACGAAAACTATACAAAGCACAGGTAGCAAAAGATTATCACCAGTTGAGTACTGCAATAAAATTGGTAATGCTGGCAGGTATTTTATCCATGGTCTTCATTAAAATTTATTCCTGATCTTTCCTGTACTACTATTATGCAACAAATAATTTTAGCATCTCAATCGCCCCGCCGCAAACAATTACTGGAATGGGCCGAAGTTCCATTTGAAATTATAGTACAAGAAACCGATGAATCTTACCCAGCCGATTTGCCTGTGGCAGAAGTGGCCGTACATATCGCAAAAAATAAAGCCTTAGCCATTCAGCAATCAAACAATAGCAGCATTCCCATACTTGCGGCAGATACCATTGTTGTTTTAAACAACGAAATAATCGGTAAACCAAAAGACAGGGAAGATGCGATCAATATTTTAACAAAACTCTCCGGGCAAAAACATTCGGTAATAACCGGTGTTGTTATTCTTTACCAGGATAAAGAGATCACTTTTGCAGATACTACCGAAGTGGAATTTTATGATCTTACCAGCGAAGAGCTTTGCTTTTACGTAGATAAATATCAGCCTTACGATAAAGCCGGCGCCTATGCCATACAGGAATGGATTGGAGTGGTTGGCATTAAATCCATCAGCGGCGATTTTTATAATGTAATGGGATTGCCGGTGAGTAAAGTGGTACAGGCAATTAATTCGTTAAATAGTTACGAAAGTTAATTGGTATATTAGTATTATGATTGAAGTGTGTATCTGTTTAAAGAACTACACCACTAATTAACCAATAAACCAATAAACCAATAAACCAATTAACCCGTAGTATGACCGAGCGCCTGCTGCAATACATCTGGCAGTTTCAATTGTACAATAAAAGTGCATTAACAACTTTTGAAGGAGAGGGTTTACAGGTCATTCATCCCGGCACATACAATACCAACCAGGGGCCTGACTTTATTGATGCTAAAATAAAAATCGGGAATACTTTATGGGCAGGTAGTATCGAACTGCACATTACTTCATCAGGCTGGGCCGCTCATAAACATAGCGATGATAAAAATTATAATAACGTAATACTGCATGTGGTTTGGCAACACGATGCTGCAGTACAATTATCGTTTCCAACATTGGTGTTGCAGGATAAAGTATCAAAATTACTGTTGACAAAATATGATGCCCTGATGAATGCCGCCAGTTTTATCCCCTGCGAAAAAATGATTCACCAGGTAAATGAATTAACCTGGGCATCGTGGAAAGAAAGATTATTGGTAGAACGGCTACAGCAAAAATCACAAATAGTTTTTGAGTATTTAAAAGCAAATAATAACCATTGGGAAGAAACCTTTTGGTGGATGCTGGCAAAAAATTTCGGCATTAAAGTTAACAGTGATGCCTTTGAAAAAATTGCCCGGTCTATTCCTGTAAATGTTTTGGCCAAACATAAAAACCAGATTCACCAGTTAGAGGCATTGCTGTTTGGGCAGGCAGGCCTGCTGGACAATAAGTTTACTGAAGATTATCCTCAATTGCTGCAAAAAGAATATCAGTTTTTAAAAACCAAGTACCAGTTACAAAAAATAACAGCGCCACTTTATTTTTTACGTATGCGGCCGGCTAATTTCCCCACAGTGCGATTGGCGCAACTGGCCATGCTGGTACATAACAGTATGCATTTATTTTCAAAAATTAAAGAGAGTAACAGTATTGCTGATATAAAAGCACTGCTGCAGGTAACGGCTAATGATTACTGGCATTATCACTATATGCCTGATGAACCGGCTGCTTTTAAAAAGAAAACCCTGGGCACACAAATGACGGATAATATTCTTATCAATACCGTCATCACTATATTATTTGCCTATGGCCATTACCATAAAGAAGAGAGTTATTCAAACAAGGCTTTAAAATGGCTGGAAGAAATTACTGCAGAAAAGAATGTAATTACCAAAGGTTTTGCAGCATTGGGCATTGCCAATAAAAGTGCCTTTGATTCACAGGCATTCATTCAGTTAAAGAATGAGTACTGCAGCAAAAAGCGTTGCCTGGATTGTGCTGTGGGTAATAAGTTACTTAAGGAAAATACTGCTTCAAAACCGTAAAAAAGAAAGCAGCCCTACCAATTGTAAACAATATTCAATTTTAAATCAGGATGCAATGATTTTGCCACCGGGCAATGATCACCCACTCTTTGTAAAATAGTTTTATCCTTTTCATCAAGTTGCAAACTGGCCGGAAAGTTTAAGGTTACATCTATCTGTCCAATTCTTCTTGGGTCGGCGAGCATATGTTTTTTAACATCAATGGCAGTACCGGTTAAATCAATTTCCATATCGTTGGCTTTAATACCCATGGTGGTAATAACGCAGGTGGCTAAAGCCACACAAACCGTATCAGTGGGAGAAAAGCGCTGGCCCTTACCCCGGTTGTCAGTTGGGGCATCGGTTTCAATAATGGTTCCGCTTTGCAGGTGGGTACATTCGCAGCGTAAATCGCCTTTATAAACAACAGTGGCAGTCATAATTAATTTAATTTTTTTGTTAAATGCAGCAGTAATTTCGTTAAAAGTATCATCTTTATCAACTACAAACTATTTTTGCATAAATTTACGTAAGTAAAAATTATACATGAAGAAATTATTATTCATACTTGCAGTATTGACATTTTCAACCGGCGTTATTGCACAGCGTAAAGAAGATGCCAAAAGAGATAAGAAAGAAGAAAAGCGCAAACGCATTGATGCATTGATAAAGCAGGAAGAGGAGGGTGTAATTGCATATAAAAAGCAAACGGCTTATGGCGTTAAGCTGATCAGTGACGGGTATGGATTTTTTTACGAAGTGGGCAGGGCAAAATCTGTAAAAAAATCAATATTATTCCAGTTTGAAATAAGCGAACGTAAAAATCCGAAAGAAGAAAAACAATCGAATTTTAATGGCTTTAGTTTTTCATCGCCTTTGATTTACGGTAAGATTAATTATTTTTATCCAGTAAAATTAGGAGTGCAGCAGCAAATGCTGTTGGGTAATAAAAGTAATAAAAACGGGGTAAGTGTAACAGGGAATTTAGGTGGCGGCCTCATAGTGGGTTTATTAAGGGCTTACGAAGTAGAAGTGGATAAAGCAGGCGAAAGAGCTTTTATCCGGTACGATTCGCCTGATAGTTTGCTTTTTGTAGATGTGTACAAAGATCAAACTGCATCAGGCCCAAATTTTGGTACCGGCTGGAAGCATTTAAAAGTTACACCCGGTATTTATGTAAAGCCTGCACTTCGTTTCGATTATGGAAAGCTGAACGAACTGGTGAGTGCAATAGAAGTTGGCGTGTCGGCAGAATTTTATGCAAAGAAGATACCTCAGATGCTGTATAACAAACAAAAGCAATTTTTCTTTTCTGCTTATTTTGCCTTAATGTTTGGTAAACGGAAATAATTACACTTTTACATAGGTTCTCAGGCCGGTAATCCCGGTTCTTATAGCTTTCTTAAAGGATAGTACAGGCTTGGGATGAAGCCTCTTTCATCGTACATTTGCAACTTACATTATTAAAACGAGCAGTAAATGACAGAGTTACCCGTAATAGACGGCACAGTGGAGCCAAGGCCAACAAAACCCAACTGGTTAAGGGTTAAATTGCCTATTGGGGAAGAATATAAACACGTACGTAATTTAGTAGACAAACATAAGCTGCACACCATTTGCGAAAGTGGCAATTGTCCCAATATGGGTGAATGCTGGGGCGAAGGCACGGCTACATTTATGATTTTAGGAAATATTTGCACCCGCAGTTGCGGCTTTTGTAATGTGGCCACAGGCCGCCCACTGGAGGTTGATTGGGACGAACCTCAACGTGTTGCTGAAGCCATCAACCTGATGAAGGTAAAACATGCCGTGGTAACTTCTGTGGATAGAGATGAATTAAGAGATGGCGGCAGTATTATCTGGTACAATACCATTAAAGCCATTAAAGCTTTAAACCCTGATACCACTTTAGAAACACTGATCCCCGATTTTAAAGCAGAGAAAGAAAATATACAACGCATTATTGATGCCGCACCGGAAGTGGTGAGCCATAATATTGAAACCACAGAACGGTTGACCAAGCAGGTTCGTATCCAGGCAAAATACTGGCAGAGTATGGAAACACTTAAAATTTTAAAAGAAGGTGGTATGCGTACCAAGAGCGGCATTATGCTGGGACTGGGAGAAGAGAAGGAAGAAGTGATACAAACTCTGAAAGATCTATATGCCAGCAATGTTGATGTAATAACAATTGGCCAGTATTTACAACCTACTAAAAAACATTTACCCGTTGCCCGTTTTGTACATCCTGATGAATTTGCTGAGTACAGGGAAATCGGTTATAATTTAGGATTTGATTATGTAGAAAGCGGCCCGCTGGTTCGTTCATCTTACCACAGTGAAAAACATGTAATACCGGGTTATGGCAGAGAGAAGTGGGAGAGGGAAAAGTTGAATGACTAACTGGTTTATTGGTTGATTAGTTAACTGGTTAAATAGTTATAGAGTGTTTGTATGTTGTATTCCTAATGCCTAACTACCAATTACAAATTCCCATTACCTCCCCAGCCATTCTTTAAACCCATTTACCCTTTCCCTGCTTACAACAGTTTCGGCAGTTGTGGTAAAAGGCATTTCTACTTTCAATCTTCCGCCCAGCCAGGTATGTACTTTTTTTACGGCTTCAATATTTATTAATAAATGCCGGTTGATGCGGTAAAAATTATCGGGCTGTAATTGTTCTTCCAATTGAGAAAGATTATTTTCTAAAAGATATTTGGTGCCATTAAAATCCACGGCATAACATAATTTGCCATCTGCAAAGCAGTAAGCTGTACTTTCAGTTTTTAAATAACTTAATTGCTGACCACGTTTTATCAGTAAACGTTCTTTGTACTTAACAGCATTCATGTCCTGTACCAGTTTCAATATTTTATAAGAAAAATCAGTCTGTGTTTTTGAATACAACTCTTTGTACTTTTCCAGCGATTGATGCAGTTCGGTTTCATCGATGGGCTTTAATAAATAATCGATACTGTTTACTTTAAAAGCTTTCAAGGTATATTGGTCAAAAGCGGTGGTAAAGATTACCGGCGTGGTTATTTTTACTTTATCAAAAATATCAAAGCTTAATCCATCAGCCAGCTGGATGTCCATAAAAATAAGGTCAATATTTTGTGCTGTAGCTAAATAGCTAACACTTGATTCCACACTGTCTGCTTTATGTACAATTTCAATCTCGTCACTGTAGCTTTGTAATAATTTTGCAAGCCGGTTGGCTGCAGGTAGCTCATCTTCAATAATAATTACTTTCATATTAATTATCTATCAATGGAATTGAAACAGTAAAATTGGTTTCGCTTTCGGTTACTTTAACCGGCTTATCGCTAAGTAGTTTATAGCGGTTGCGTATGTTATCAAGCCCTATGCCGGTAGATTCTGTTATTTGTTTTTTCATCTGCAGGTTATTATCCACCACCAGGCTGCCGTTATCAGAAAAAATATTTATCTGCAATGGTTTATCTGCCGAAACAATATTATGCTTAATGGCATTTTCCATCAGCAGTTGCAGCGAAAGAGGAACAATTCTTTTGTTCAGCTTTTCTTCCGGTATTTCAATATTTACACTAAGGTTATTGCCAAACCTTGTTTTTAATAAAAATGAATAAGCCTGCAGTACATCCAGTTCATCTTTTAACGAAATACTTTTTTCATCCTTTACTTCTAAAATATGACGGTAAACTTTTGATAATTGCTGTACAAAGTCAACTGCATGTTTGGGGTTTTCGGGAATTAAAGAACTAAGTGTATTTAAATTGTTGAATAAAAAATGCGGATTTACCTGTGCCTTTAATGCATTAAGCTGTGCTTTTAAACTTTCTCTCTTCAGGTTTTCTTTTTCTTCTACCGAATAACGCAGCTGCTTCATAAAATAAATGCCCTCGTAAATAGCTATGGCTGTAAGTGAACAAAACAGGGCAGCAGCATTCCCATTAAAAAGCAGATCAACCAATAAAATATCTTTATCAGTAGGGGTGAGCAGGCCACAAAAATCCTTCAATAAAAAATGGCAGGTATTTACAGCAATTATGGTAAAGAAAATCATAATTACAGATTGTACCCAAAGCCTTTTACGGGTTTGTATAAATTGAGGATAGCGTTGCCTGGCCCAGATCATTATATACCTGTTACCGATCCATATTACGGTAGTGGTTATTAACGTGGTGATATATACCTGCCAGGTATAAAAAGGCGGCCTGCCAAACCGCCTGCCAAAAAAAATCATAGGAATAATGAGCGCTGAAAGCGGAACCATTATTGCTCCAATCAGCTTGTCATTAAAGCCTATGTATTTATTTGCCTTTCCCATCTGTTAAAGTTAAAACAATCGATACTATTTATTAGCATTATTAAATACCTCAACAGCTTCCTGCAGTTTTGCAATATTGCCATTGATGGCATTAGCTTTTTCAACAGCTGCAGCGCAATTACTTAAATCGGAACTTATAAATGTAGTAACAGTTTTTTTATTGATTAACTTAAGTGTATTGCTGCTATACACAAAGTAGTCGCCAATTTTTCCTTCGGTACCACTGTTGAATACTGGTTCTGCGCCATTGTAAGATGCTTTGTTTGCTGCGTTACTTGCTTTTTGTAAAAAACAGATCTTACCTGTACAGATAGCTTTAAAGAAATCCCCTTTAATGCAGGTGAAATTTTCTGACTCTATAGTTACACTGTTTATTTCGCTGCCCTCGTATGTTTTTTTATTGGCGCCGGTATTATCTACATAAGTTACCGAAGCTGATTTTTTGATATTGTCTTTTAAATAACCGGCAACTACAGTTCCGTTGGCTAATGTTATGCTGCCCTTGGTATAGCCTGCAGGTATTTCAGTTTGTGCTTTTACTGCAGCTGCAGAAAAACTTAATAGTACGCTGTAAAAAATTGCTTTAAGTTTCATGACTAAAAATTTAATTGTTTAAGAAAATGGTTTAATGTATAATTTTATACAGCAAGGCTACTTTAGTTTAGCAGGTATTTATAGTAAAAAAGAGCGAACTGGAGAAAAGAAGGAGTGAATTGTAAAAACTATAATTTAAAAAAAATGAAAAGGGCATATACCGGAATTGTTTTACTGCTACTGCTTTCATTTACTGTACAGGCACAGCTAAAATGGGTGAATGTTGATGCTGATTTTGCGCCATTACCGGCAAATGTACATGTGTATAAAACCACCGACAGTTTAGATGGTAAACCTAATATTGCTTTTTATGTAGAAGCTAAACTAAAAGATAAGCAGCTGCATTTTACAACGGATACTACTTACAAACGCAGGTTTACTCCCACGCAGTTTTACGAAAAAAATAACCACCCTCTTGTGGTTGTAAATACCACCTTTTTTTCTTTTGCCACCAATCAAAATTTGAATGTGGTAATTAAAGATGGAAAACTGGTGAGTTATAATGTGCATACCATTGCAGGTCGTGGAAAAGATACGTTGACGTACAGGCATCCTTTAGGAAGTGCTATTGGAATTAGTAAGAAACGGAAAGTTGATGTTGCATGGCTTTATGCAGATTCATCTTTAAAGCAAGCTGTTGCGTTTGAAACAAAACCACTTTTGCTGAAAGATTCTTTTTACAGGGTATCGAAATATGATTTTGTTCCTCAGTTGCGCCACTTACCCAAAATAGAAAAGAGAAAAGGTATAAAAGATAAATGGAAAGTGCAAACCGCCGTTGGCGGAGGTCCGGTATTAGTGCAGGATGGAAAAATAAAAATCACCAATAATGAAGAATTAAAATTTGCCGGCAAAGCTATTGAAGATAAACACCCCCGGACCTGTATGGGGTATACAGGTGATGGCAAATTGATCATTATGGTTATACAAGGCAGGTTCCCCGGTATTGCAGAAGGTGCCACACTTACGCAACAGGCAAAAATGTTAATTGACCTGGGTTGTGTGGAAGCATTGAACCTAGATGGCGGTGGCAGCAGTTGTATGCTGGTAAATGGAAAAGAAACCATCAAACCCAGCGATGCTGCAGGGGAGAGGGCAGTGCCAGCTGTATTTATAATAAAATAATGTGTATAAAATCTGTACCGTATTGTTTTCCTTGGCATGATTTTTACAATTACTAAGAAAAATAATTGTATGAAGAAATCAGCCTTTAAATATTTAGCTGCCCTAACTATAATTGCAGTAGTAATTTTTGTATCCTGCTCAAAAGAGAATAGTAGCGGTACCTCAACCCTTCAGATCCGTTTAACCGACGGGCCAACCAACCTGGCTGAAGTAAACGTGGATATCAGGGAAATTAATGTAAAATTCGGTGATGATACCAGCGGCACTAAAGGATGGGTTAGTATGCCTACCAACGCTGGCGTTTATAATTTACTTGGCTTGCAAAATGGGGTAGATACTTTACTGGCTTCGTTGGTTTTACCCAAAGACACAGTTAAAGAAATCCGTTTAGTACTGGGACCAAATAATACGGTTAAAGATACTACCGGAGCTATATTTCCTTTGGTGATACCCAGCGGTGCTCAATCTGGATTGAAAATAAAAGTAAGTAAACAACTTTCTGCTTCTTTAGAAACATTACTTATTGATTTTGATGCCGCCTTATCTGTAAAAAAGGAAGGTAACGCCGATTATAAACTGAGACCGGTTTTAAAGATCAAATAAATCCCACTAGAGAACATAAAAAAGCATCCGCCAACTGGCGGATGCTTTTTATTTTTATACGTATCAATATTTTTTTTATTTCTCCCAGGCCAATGCACTTGCCCCCAATATTGCAGCATCCGATTCCTTTAAATGGCTCACTAATATTTTAACTTTGTTTTGAAAAACCTGTATCAGGTTTTCTTCCATATGCTCTTTGGTAGGTTTTAAAATCAGGTCGCCGGCTTTTGTTAAGCCGCCAAATAATATAATGGCTTCAGGGCTGCTGAACATAATAGCATTGGCCAAAGCAAGGCCCAATATCTTACCGGTAAATTCAAAAATTTCCAGCGCCACCTTATCACCCTGTATAGCGGCTTCATACACCGATTTAGAGTCTAATTTATCAGTAGGAACTGTTCTTAATAAACTAGGCTTAGTTGTTTTTTCTAAAATTTCTATTGCAGTATTGCGTACCCCCGTTGCAGAGGCATAACTTTCCAGTGGTCCTTTTTTACCGGTACCGGGGTGAAACCGGCCATCAGGAATTACAATGGTATGGCCCAGCTCTCCGGCAAAACCATCATGTCCGTAAATCAACTGCCCGTTGGCAACAATACCACTACCAACACCAGTGCCTAAGGTGATCATTATAAAATCTTTCATTCCCTTTGCGGCACCATACATCATTTCTCCAATGGCTGCAGCGTTGGCATCGTTGGTTAAAGTAACAGGCAGTTTAAACTTTGCTTCAAGCAGTTCGGCTAAAGGGATAACACCTTTCCATGGAAGATTAGGCGCATACTCAATGGTGCCGGTATAAAAATTGCCATTGGGAGCGCCAACACCAATACCTTTTATACGGCCGCTACCTCCGGATCTTTCAATCAGTTCCGAAAGAGCATCGTATAATTCATTGATAAAACTTTCTACTGTCGCATGTTTTTTTGTTGAAATTTCGCTGCTGAATAACACGTTGCCATCTCTGTCTACAATGCCGAATTTTGTGCCGGTACCACCAATATCAATACCAATAACTAATTGTTCAAGTGCTGAAGCCATATAACAAGTTTAAAAAGTCAGCCCCGTAAAAGCGGGGCTGATAAAGTTATGAATTATAAAATAGTTTTTCTTTTTCCATTTTAGAAAATACCTTAGTGAGCCCCACCTACCTGTTCGTCAAAATCAAGACCTTGTTTATGTAAAATGGTTTTAAGTTTAAATGCAAGCCATGCAAGAAATAAAAAGCAGGCTACAGCTAATAGGTAAGAGTTATGGATTCCTGTTGAATCTCCAATAGTTCCTTGTAGTGGTGGAATAATAGCGCCCCCTAAGATCATCATAATTAAAAAGGCAGACCCCTGTGATGTGTATTTACCTAATCCCCCAACGGCTAATGAAAATATACAAGGCCACATAACAGAACAAAATAAACCGCCAGCCATGAATGCGTAAACTGAAACAATACCTTTTGTTAATACACCTACTAGCATGGCTGCCGCAGCTAACAAAGAAACTGTAACCAAAGTTTTAACAGGTTTTTCCTGGCCAAAATAAAACCCTGCGACTGCTACAGCAATGCAAATTGCATATAAATATAAATCACTTACATCACTGCCATTTAAACTGTTTACAAACAATACCAGGCCAAATGCTAAAAACGGAACCACCGCCATCAGTATCTTTTTTGTTTGTTTACTCAAATTAAAAACACTGATTGCGCCGGTCCATCTTCCAATCATTAAGCTTCCCCAATACAATGAAATATATTTTGAAATTTTGCTTTCATCCATACCATCAGCAGTAAGATACCCGGGGGTTTTAAGTAAAGAGCCGAAATTATTATCGATAGTAACTTCTACACCTACATAAACAAAAATACCGATCATACCGTATATCAATTGTTCATATTTCATAGCACCCCAGCCATCACCAGATTTAACTGCATGTGTATTTGAATAAAATAAAATTCCAACAACAGCAACTAAAATTATTAAAAGCAATATGGGTTTTGAGATATCTGTTAATTGCCCTAATACAATTACGCCTATAATTGCTGCGGTCATAATTGATAAAGAAGCTGTTGCTTTATTTGCTTTCTCAAATTTTTCATCGTTCTTTCCCTCAGGTAATTTCGAAATGGCAAAGAAGATAGCCACAGCGGCAAAAACGCCTGCTACTATCAGGTATAAAGTATTAATATTGGTTACAGTTACATTTTTTACATCCTCTCCACCAACTTTTCCAAATAGAAAAAAGCTGACAATTATTGGTCCGAGCGTTGTACCCAAGGAATTTACACTACCGCCTAAATTCAACCGGTGAGAACCTGTAGAAGGATCGCCTAACGAAATGGCAAATGGCTGTGCAGCTGTTTGCTGTAACGAAAACCCCAACGCCACAACAAAAAATGACGCTAAAATAGCCGGGAAGGAATTGGCATTGGCAGAAGGGATGATCAATAATGCACCTACTACCGAAATCAAAAGACCATAAATAATGCCCCTTTTATAACCAATCTTGTTTAA
The DNA here is from genome assembly GCA_017983695.1 of Ferruginibacter sp. GTDB lineage: Bacteria > Bacteroidota > Bacteroidia > Chitinophagales > Chitinophagaceae > Ferruginibacter. The sequence goes on along the minus strand of JAGOAX010000017.1, from coordinate 36,104 downwards.
AATATCCTTACCAAGCAGGTTAGATGCAATAAACAAAATAAGTGAACCAATAAAGTATGCTCCATAAAAAGCAGAACCAATAAGTTGTGATTGAAATTGATTAAGGTTGAAATGTGTTTTGCAGAATGGAATAAAAATACTGTTTGAAGCTGCAATGAATCCCCAAAAGAAGAAAACAATAACTAAATTAGTTAAGGCTCCATAATTAGTCGGAATCATTGACTTGCCTGATAGGTCTTTTTGTTCAGTTGGCATATCGTTATGTTTTTTTAAGTGGTTGAAAATAGAATAATTTGCTGATGGGAAAAAATTTTTGATTTTATTTAAAGCATATCATACATCTGTTGTGTAATGTATCTGCATAAATTATTATTTTGAGTATAGTAGATTATTATTTTTATAATTTGTTTAAATTAAACAAATCTCCCTAAATTGTAAACAGAATTATACAACTGATAATAATGGAAATACTTCATGTAACTGCTGAATGTTACCCCTACGCAAAAGCAGGTGGCCTTGCCGATGTAGCGGGGGCCTTACCAAAATATCAAAACCAACTGGGGCATATCGCCAAAGTGGTTATGCCCATGCACCGCACCAAATTTTTAATGGATAACGAGTGGGAAACCGTGCACAAAGGCTCCTTTAATATGGGGCAGTACTATTTTGATTACACCATTATAAAGGAAAAAACCAATAAACTGGATTTTGATCTGTATTGTGTTGATATTTTTGGGTTATTCAACAGGGAAAAGATTTATGGTTATGATGATGATACAGAACGCTACACGGCCTTTCAGATTGCTGTGGTGGACTGGGTTAGCAAATGGCAGCACCGACCCGATGTAGTGCATGTGCATGATCATCATACCGGGCTTATTCCTTTTATGATGCAGAATTGCTATGCTTACAGTTACCTGGCAACTGTACCAACAGTACTTACTATTCATAACGCACAGTACCAGGGCTGGATGGGTTGGGATAAACATAATTACCTGCCTGCTTACGATAGCTGGCAATGGGGCAAACTGGATTGGGAAGATAACATCAACCCATTGGCATCGGGCATTAAATGTGCTTTGAAAGTTACCACGGTAAGCCCGAGTTACATGGACGAATTAAAACACAGTGCCAATGGTCTTGAAAGTTTGTTTGAGTACGAGAAGGGAAAATGTGTGGGCATATTAAACGGAATAGACAATGCCGTGTGGGATACAGAAACCGATACTTACATATTGGATAATTTTTCGGTAAAAGATGTTGATGCAGGAAAAAAGCTGAACAAGAAAAAACTATGCGATGATTTTGGGCTGGATGAAGAAAAACCTCTTTTTGTTTTTATAGGAAGATTGGTTGGCGAAAAAGCTGCTGAATTATTACCCCAGGCTATTAATGATTCCATTTATCATATGAATGGGCGGATGAACTTTTTAATTCTTGGCAGTGGCGAAACCTGGGTAGAAGCCCAGCTGGAAATTATGAAAAGCAGCCTGATGGGTTTTTATAATTCTCAGATTGGGTACAATGAAAAACTGGCGCATCAAATGTATGCAGGAGCCGATTTTTTGTTAATGCCCAGCAGGGTAGAGCCATGCGGTCTTAACCAGATGTATGCATTACGGTACGGCACTATGCCCATTGTACGCAGTACGGGTGGTTTAAAAGATACTGTTATTGACTTTGGCGATAAAGGGGGCTTTGGAATAAGGTTTAATGATGCCACCGTTGGTGATATAACCTATTCTATTTACAGGGCTACTGAATTATATGCCGATAAAAAGAAAATGACTGCCCTACGTAAAAAGATGATGCAGATAGATAACGGCTGGGACGTAAGTGCAGGACGGTATATTGATCTTTATAAAACAATTTTGTAAAAATATTACGTAAACTAATTAACTTCAAACAAGAATATCAAAGCTTTATAATGATTGCAAACGATTGACAAAGATGCCAACTGCTAAAACATCAAACTCAAAGTAACCTGCACTTCATTATTCATTATTTCATTATTAACTAATTTGTTATATGGACACAAAATCAGTAGTAGCTGTAATCCTTGGTGGAGGTGCAGGCTCACGTCTTTATCCCCTAACGTCAACCCGTAGCAAACCTGCTGTACCCATTGCAGGTAAATACCGTTTGGTAGATATTCCTATTTCAAATTGTATTAACTCAAGCATCAACAGAATGTTTGTATTAACACAATACAATTCAGCATCATTGAATAAGCATATTAAAAACACCTATCAGTTTAGTGCTTTCAGTAAGGGTTTTGTTGATATCCTGGCGGCAGAACAAACACCGGATAGTTTGGGCTGGTTCCAGGGAACGGCTGATGCTGTAAGGCAATCGCTGAAACATATTGGTAACAACGAGTTTGATTATGTATTGATATTAAGCGGCGACCAGTTATACCAGATGGATTTTGGTAAAATGATTGATAACCATGCGGCGCAGGGAGCTGATATTACCATTGCTACCATCCCGGTAGGCGAAAGGGAAGCACCTGAGTTTGGGATATTAAAATCAGATGATGAAAGCCTGATCACTTCTTTTATAGAAAAACCTAAAAAGGAATTATTGCCCGACTGGGTAAGCGATACCGGGGGTGAGATGCAACGGCAGGGTAGAAATTATTTAGCATCAATGGGTATCTATATTTTTAACCGTAAAACCTTATTCGATTTTTTACTGGAAGAAAAGAAAGATGCCACAGACTTTGGAAAAGAGATCATTCCGAGTTCTATTGCTACTCATAAAGTAATCAGCTATCAATATGAAGGATACTGGACCGATATCGGGAATATCTATTCCTTCTTTGAAGCCAACCTGGCATTAACACTGGAAATACCATTGTTTAATTTATTTGATAACAAAAATGTTGTGTACAGCAGGGCAAGGATGCTGCCACCGGCAAAAATAAGCGGTACCACATTGGAACAGACTTTAATTGCCGAGGGATGTATTATACATGCCAGCCGTATTGAAAACAGTGTTATTGGTATACGAAGCCGTATTGGTGGTGGTTCAACAGTAGTAAGCTGCTATATGATGGGTAGCGATTTTTACGAAACACTGGAAGAAATTGCTCATAACAGGGATAGAAGTATTCCTAAACTTGGTATTGGCGACAGGTGCTATATTAAGAATGTAATTATTGATAAAAACTGCCGTATAGGAAATGATGTACGTATTAACGGCGGCAGCCACCTGCCGGATGCAGATCATTCTTTGTATACTGTAAAAGATGGAATAGTAGTGTTAAAAAAAGGCGCAGTTTTACCAGATGGCTTTGTGATTTAGCATTCTTTTCAACTAAGATATTTTTATAAAACATCCTTTTTAAGGATGTTTTTTTTTGCAGTATTTTAAAAATGTGTATTTTGTACACAATTAACGATAACTCTTAAACGGTTGCTATGTCTAATAAAACCCCAACTACTTTTGATAATTTAACCAATGAAACAAAACCACGCCTGCCAATAACAGAGATCATCAATATGAGTGTTGGCTTTTTTGGTATCCAGTTTGGTTGGGATTTGCAGCGAGCCAATATGGGTGTTATTTATGATAACCTGGGTGCAGATGCTGATAAAATTCCTTATCTTTTTTTAGCAGCACCACTTACAGGTCTGATTGTTCAACCCATAATTGGTTATTTAAGCGACAGAACCTGGCATCCTAAATTAGGCAGAAGAAGGCCTTATTTTTTATTGGGCGCTATTTTAAGTTCTATTGCATTACTCATTATGCCGCATAGCAGTGCATTGTGGATGGCCGCCGGTTTACTTTGGGTGCTTGATGTTTTTGGTAATGTAAGTATGGAACCCTTCAGGGCCTTTGTGGTGGATAAATTACCCGACAGCCAGGTGAATAAAGGCTTTATAATGCAGGGTTTGATGATTGGTTTGGGAGGGATGATTGCCTCCTCATTACCGTGGATTTTAAGAAATATTTTTAGTGTAAATAATATCGCAGCAAAAGGGGTCATTGCAGATAATGTAAAATTCTCTTTTTACATCGGCGCATTCTTTTTTATTACTGCAGTATTGTATACTGTGTTTACAACAAAAGAATATCCGCCAACGGAAGAAGAGTTGGCTCAAAATAAAACAGGTGAAGGCGGGATTAAAGAAATTATTGCTGCTATCACCAATATGCCAAAGAAGATGAAAATTATTTCTTTGGTTCAATTTTTTACATGGCCGGGATTATTCCTTATGTGGTTTTATTACTCTTTGTGTGTAGCATACAATATTTTTGGTGCCACCAGCAATACCGACCAGGCATTTGGAGATGGAAAAGATTTTGCCGGGTTAACTTTAGCTTATTACAGTATCGTTACCTTTTGCTTTTCATTTATATTACCCTCAATAGCTAATAAGTTAGGAAGAAGGGTTACACACTCCTTATGCCTTCTTGCAGGTGCCATTGGCCTTATTAGTGTTGCGTTTGTAAAAAATAAATACATGCTTTACGGATCTATGACAGGCGTGGGTATTGCATGGGCCAGTATTTTAAGTATGCCTTATGCCATGCTTAGTGGGGTATTGCCAAAAGGCAAAGTCGGTATTTATATGGGTATCTTTAATTTTTTTATAGTACTCCCCGAAATTATTGCAGTATTTATATATCCCTCATTAATGAAGTACGTATTTAATAATAATATGCTCTCTGCTGTGATGTCTGGCGGTGGTTTAATGATAATTGCTGCCGTAATCTGTTATTTCTTTATTAAAGAAGAAAAATAAAATTGTTATGAAAAAAACAGTATTCTCCTTTGTGCTATTATGTGCCACACTAATAAGTTTTGCCCAATACAACGATGCCTATAAATGTATTCCTGCTAATTGGTGGGCGGGCATGAAAATGAATAAGATTCAACTGATGCTTAGTGGCGATGCTATTGGCAATGCAGATGGTTATACCATTAATTATCCCGGTATAACTGTAACTAAAGTTACCAAGGCCGAAAAAGAAGATTATGCCTTTGTTGATATTACCATTGCACTGGGTACCAAACCTGGTATAGTAAAAATAATTCCCAAAAATTTCAGGGCAACAGATTATGTGCAGTTTGAAATTAAACCCCGTAGAAAAAATTTGGGAAAAGATTATGCACAGGGCGTAAGCTCAAAAGATTTTGTTTATTTATTAATGCCCGACAGGTTCAGTAATGGCGATTCATCCAATGATGCTTTTACCGATTTAAGGGATACTGATAGTGACCGCAGTAATAAGTTTGCACGGCATGGCGGAGATCTTGCCGGAATTGTTAACCATCTTGATTATTTAAAAGACCTTGGTGCAACAGCTGTATGGTGTACCCCGCTAGTGGAAAATGATATGCCTAAAATGCGGGAAGATGTATTTGATCTAGCCGGCTTTCACGGGTATTGGTTTACCGATCATTATACGATTGATAAAAGATACGGCGGTAATGAAGCCTACAAATCTATGATAGCTGCAGCACATGCAAAAGGGTTAAAAGTAATTCATGATGCGGTATATAATCATATCGGGCTTTATCACTGGATCAACCTTAACCCTCCTTCAAAAGACTGGATCAACCAGTGGCCAGAATTTACACCACCTAGTCACCGGGATGCATCATTGTTTGATCCGTACAGATCTACAACTGACAATTCAAATATGTTAAAAGGGTGGTTTGTAAAACACCTGCCCGATCTTAACCTGGCCAACCCTTTTGTGGCAACATATCTTATTCAAAATGCAATCTGGCTCACCGAAGAATTTGGACTGGATGGATTTCGTGTTGATACCTATAAATATTGCGATGAACGTTTTTTAAATAATGTAAACACCGCATTGTTAAAAGAATTTCCGGCGATAAGCACTTTTGCTGAAGGCTGGGGTAATGATGTGATGGCCAATGCTTATTTTGCCCGTAATAATCTGGACATACCTTTTAAGCATAATGCAATGGGAGCTCTTGATTTTCCTTTGTGTTTTGCCATACAAAACAGTTTAAACCAGCCAGCAGGGTGGACCGAAGGGATTAATAAGTTATATCTTACCCTGGCAGAAGACTTTGCCTATAAAGAACCGCTTAATAATTGCATCTTCCTGGATAATCATGATATGAACAGGTTTTACTCTGTGGTAAATGAAGACTTTGCAAAATATAAAATGGGTATGGCCATGTTACTTACCATGCGTGGCATTCCGCAATTGTATTATGGCGATGAAGTTTTAATGAAAAATTTTAAAAATCCTACCGATCAGGATGTAAGACTGGATTTTCCGGGCGGCTGGGCAGGGGACCCGAATAATAAATTTACCGCAGCAGGAAGAACACCGCAGGAAAATGAAGCCTTTAATTATGTAAAAACATTGGCGAACTTTCGTAAAAAATCATCTGCACTTACAACAGGTAAAACCATGCAGTTTATTCCGCAGAATGGGGTATATGTTTACTTCCGGTACGATAATAATCAAACTGTAATGGTAATTTCAAATACTGCAAAAGAAGAAAAGAAAATTACAGTTGACAGGTTTGCAGAAAGAACGAAGGGGTTCACAAAATTTAAAAACATCATCACCAATACTACAGGCGAATTAAAAGATTTCAATTTGGGGAGTTATCAAACTGTAGTGTACGAGTTACTAAAATAGCAGTACTTTAATTATAAGCCGGACAATATTTTCCGGCTTATAATTATAAAAATAAATCCCAAACACTTTTTTGTATCCATTTACCATCTTCCTCGGCTCTCTTCATAAATTTTTTAAACATTTCATCTTTGGTCTTGCTTCTTTTGTCTGCAGGACTTACGATCTTTTTTTCATCTACTCCGTTAATATTTACTTTTGTGGCAATCCAGCTGCTGTACATTCTTGGTACTGTTACACCCAATATCATTCCAGGTAAGCCATGCAGGCCAACGGGGCCGCCACCGATTGTTATTTCATCAGTATAAAATGCAAATACATATACACTGTCAAATAAAACAGTGTAGGCTTTGCGGCAATTAAACCCGGCAATCATACGGCTTTCTGTGGGTACTAATTTCCAGTCAATATTTTTTATACTGTCGGTAAAATTAAATTCATCTCTCCAAAAATTTCTTTTAAAGGCACCTGTACCTGCATCAAAATCGTAATACCAGGTATTACCTTCGTAGTTAAGATCAGTATCCCACTGTGATTTATTTTTTTGATCAAGCCTGTTGAAAGTATAAATGCTTTTGTTATTGCTAAAAGTAAAATCATAATAGCTCACGGTGTACTTTGATACATTGCTTTTATAATTTTCCTGCCAGCTGGTTTCATTTTCATTATTGTCAAACCAGCTGTCAAAACTTTTATGATTGTTCACTTTTACTTCAAATTCAATACTGGCCTTATCAATAAATGTTGGCTGTGCTTGAAGCATAAAACCAGTAGCAGTAAACAAAAATGCAGATAAGAATATTTTTTTCATGGTTGTTTATTTTATTGGTTCAACAGTTGCGGCAGGTGCAGCGGCTTGTTTTTTGTTATGTGTAAATTCCCAGGTAAATGTAAGCAGCCAGTATCTTTTAAGTACATTGAAATAGCTTTCTGTAAATTTATACGTACTGAAATTATTTTCATAACCACGGTTCTGGTTTAAGATATCATTTACACTGAATTTAAGGCTCAGCTCTTTTTTGTACACATACTTTTTAATATCTGCATTCCATCTTGTAAAATTATTGTTGCTGGTAAGCCTTGGGTCTTTTTGACGGAAATTAAAATTTACATTGCTGTTAATGGAAAGGCCCTTTTTTAAAAATACAGAAGCCTGTCCCCAACCGCCTATGCTCCAGTAATCGGTATTTGATGCAAGGTTTATTGAAGAAGTGGAGTGGTTATAGTTGAAGCTGGGGCCTGCATTAAAATCAAATTTATCTTCTACGTATTTATAAAACTGGATATTGATACCATACGAGTAAGTATTGTTTATATTTTTAAAGCCGTTGATAAAATCGATATTCCTTCTAAACTGTACGGTAGGGCCAACACTCATCTGTATTTTTTTCTTGCCACTGCCAATGGGGAAATTATAATTAAAGTCGCCATTAAAATTTTTATTGCCATTTACATTCACAGTTTGGTAAACATTCCTGCCGAGTGAATCAATACTGTTAAACTGCGTAAAAGCATTGTTGGTAGTACTGTAATTAAAGTAACTCCAGATAGAGTTATCACTTAATGGTTTGCTCCAGCTAAAATTGCCCGAAAAATTGTTGGTAAAAGATTGCTTAAGGTCTCCATTGCCAACAAAAATGCTAAGTGGGTTACTGTTGTCAACAATGGGCTGCAATTGCTGCAGGCTTGGTGCCTGTGCATTACCATTATAGTTTAGTCTGAGGTTTTTATTGCCTTTAAGTTTTAACTGCACATTTGCACTGGGAAAAAAATTTGTGAAATTATAATCCTGCTTTATGCCTTTGCTGATATTATTTTGTTTAAAATTATTAAATGCTACTGCTGTACCAATACCTCCTGAAATTCTTTTTTTAACTATCCTTAATGAAAGGCCCGGTCGATGTACCAGCCTGTTAAAATCAAAATTATTGCTCAGTGAATCTATCTTTGTTGCATAATCACCAAAACCATCTTTGTTTAATACTGTTCTGTTATTGCTGCTGTTGTTTATGTTGGCACTGTAAGTAATACCAAGCGATAATGATTTTGATAATGGTTCTGTATATGCAAAAGTTGCAGAAAAGGTTTTAGCATCTGCATTATTTAACGTTTTTTGATCTATGGTGTCTCTTCTTGTAATGGCAATGCCTTTGTAAAAATTGTTGAGGGAGTATAAAAATATTTTACTGTCGGTATGGCTTATGTTTACATCGCCGGTTGCAGAAAATGTACGCCTTGCTTTTTTAAATTTATGGTTCCAGGTAAGAGTACCCTGGTATTTTTGGCCATCGCTTACGGTATTGGTTTTACGGGTACTATTATTTATAAAATTGTTTTGATTGGTAAGGCTTTCCTCATAATAATTACTGCTGCTGTTATTGTTGTTGGTGCTGGCCCTGTTTACAAACTTTAAAGTGTTATTGCTGTCTAATTTACTTTCTAATGTAAAACTTAAATTATGTCTTTCTTTGGTATTGGTAGATGAAGCATTGCTGTTATTACTCCAGCTGCTATCGGGTAAAAAGGTTTTACTAAACGTTTGGCTAAAACCCGGTGCATTTACTTTTGCGTAACGGTAGCTCCCGTTTATATTCAGGCTGTCGCCTTTGTATTTATTGCTGTAGTGCAGACCTCCGTTCCAGTTTTTTGGTATACCGTTGCGGCCATTATAATAACTGTCTTCACCATTACTGTTGTAGCTCATCCACATGCCACCATCTTCAGTAACACCGGTTGTCATACCATCCATTTCTCCTCCACCAAATTTTTCACTATCCTGCCAGCCAAGGTCGGTACGGCCTGTATTACTCATAAAACCATAGGCGCTGAGCTTTCTCTTTCCCCTAAATGCATTCAGCATTACACTGTTGTTGTAATTATCCGGTGTACCACCTCCGGCTTCGGCTTTACCAAAATAGCCTTGTTTTTTATTGGCTTTAAGTTTTAGGTTTACTGTTTTTTCTCTTACACCGTCATCTATACCAGTAAATGCAGCCTGCTCACTTTTTTTATCATATACTTGCACCTCCTGCACAGTATTTGCCTGCAGGTTCTTTAATACCATTCCCGGGTCGTTACCAAAAAATTCTTCACCATCAACCAATACATTTTTTACTGTTTCTCCCTGCGCTTTTAATTGTCCATCTTTACCTACCTGAAAGCCGGGCATTTTACGCAGCAGGTCTTCCACACTGGCGCCATCCTTTACTTTAAAACTATCTGCAGTGTATATTGTCGTATCGCCTTTTATACGAATAGGGCTGCCACTTTTTACAATTACTTCCTGCAGCAGCGTACTTTTATTAATAAGAGAAATTAAGCCCAGGTTGGTATTTATTTCATTTACACCAATACTGTCTACATAATCGGCATAAATTGGGTGGGTAGTTAATAAATTATAACTGCCCGGCTTTATATTCTTCATCGAAAAATTTCCTTCGCCATCTGTTCGTGTAAATTTATACAATACAGAATCCTTTTGGCGAATCAATGCTACAACGGCATTTTTTACTCCTTTTTTATCTGTTGCATCTTTAATAGAACCTGATACAGAAACAGTTTGTGAAAAAGCAGGCAGTGAAAGGCAGAAAAAGGCCAATAATACTGCAGTTAGTTTGTGCATGAGTAGGGGGTTGGTAATGTTTTTTATGGCTATAACTAAAATACCTGTTAAAACTCGATATAATAATTGTAAAATCCTTGATTAGTATTCTTAAATTTACGTTAAAGCAAAAATAACCTCACAGCAGTTCATCATTAATTATATTCCATAAATGGCAACATCAAATTCTTCAGCGGCAAAAAAGAAACTAACTACAAAAATGAAAGCCCCACTTAAATACGAAGAACAACATTTTGTTGACAGTACAAAACCGGTATGGAGTTATTCGCTGTTTACCGATGAGGATATCAGGAATTACCAAAACGGTACATTATACAATGCTTATACAAAATTTGGCAGCCATCGTTTAAGTGTATTGAATACCGATGGGTTTTATTTTTCAGTATGGGCACCTAACGCTACTGCTGTAAGTGTAATTGGAGATTTTAATGCCTGGAACCCGGTAGCACATGATTTATATGTAAGGCATGACGGTTCCGGTATATGGGAAGGATTTATTCCTCATTTTAAAAAAGGCGAAGCTTATAAATACCGTATTATAGGTTATAAAGGTATGGTACTGGATAAAGGTGATCCGTATGCCAACTATTGGGAAGTAAGGCCTAATACTGCATCTATTGCCTGGGAGATCACTAAAAAATGGGATGATGCGGCATGGATGAAGAAAAGGAAAAAGAATAATGCACTGGATGCAGCATGGAGTGTGTATGAAGTGCATTTGGCAAGCTGGATGCGGCCGGTAAAAAATGATGAAGAAAGTTTAAACAGTTACCAGCAAATAACAGAAAGGCTGGTGCCTTATGTAAAAGAAATGGGCTTTACGCATGTGGAGCTGATGCCTGTAATGGAACATCCTTTTGATGGTAGCTGGGGTTATCAGGGTACAGGATATTTTGCAGCCACATCCCGTTTTGGTACACCCGAAGATTTTATGGCCATGGTTGATGCTTTTCACCAGAATGATATTGGTGTGGTGCTGGACTGGGTGCCATCGCATTTTCCTTACGATGCACATGGCCTGTTTATGTTTGATGGTACACATACCTATGAGTATGCAGATATGCGTAAAGGATTTCATCCCGACTGGAACAGTTATATTTTTAATTACAGCAGGGGCGAAGTAAAATCTTTTTTAATCAGTAGCGGCAGGTATTGGTTCGATAAATTTCATATTGATGGTATTCGTGTTGATGCAGTAAGTTCTATTTTACGGTTAGATTATTCAAGAAAAGCAGGAGAGTGGGAACCCAATGCATTTGGCAGCAATGGAAATTTAGAAGCCATAGAATTTGTAAAACATTTTAATGAAACTATTTACAGGGATTTTCCCGATGTACAGACTATAGCAGAAGAATCTACCGACTGGCCAAAAATAAGCAAGCCTACAACTGAAGGCGGTTTAGGATTTGGTATGAAATGGATGATGGGCTGGATGCATGATACACTGGATTATTTTAAAATGGATCCGCTGTTCCGCTCTCATTATCAAAATAAATTTACATTCAGCATGATGTATTTTTATGATGAAAATTTTATGCTGCCACTAAGCCACGATGAAGTGGTACATGGTAAAAGCCCCATGATATACAAAATGCCGGGAGATGAGTGGCAGAAATTCAGCAACCTGCGTTTGTTATATACTTACATGTTTACGCACCCTGGTGCAAAACTGTTGTTTATGGGTAATGAGTTTGCACAAACCACAGAGTGGAATTATAAAAGCGAATTAAGCTGGGAGTTGTTAGAGTTTGACTGCCATAAAATGATGCAGGAATGTATTAAAGACCTGAATCGTTTATACAGAGATGAACCGGCATTGCATGAGCTGCAGTTTGATAATGCCGGTTTTGAATGGGTTGACCTTAACCACCGTAACGAATCGATAATGGTATTTCGCAGAAAAGGCAAAAAGAAGAAAGATGATGTGCTTATAATTTTAAACATGACACCGGTTGTACATAACAACTGGAAATTATACGCTTATGGCAAAACAGAATGGAAAGAACTGTTTAACAGCGATGAAAAAAAGTACTGGGGAACAGGCGATGTGTTTAACCCGGAAATAGCCTGTACATTGGTGGATAAAAAGACGGGGCAATATGAAATAAACCTCCACCTTCCGGCGTTAGCAGCCGTAATACTTAAATAGTGGAGTAGTTACTGAAACAACCTTACCATGAAAAACATCCTGACCGTAATAATCTTATTATTTTCTATTACTGCTTTTGCACAAAACAGCGACAGCGCACAATTCTATTATCAAAAAGGAGTGGAAGAAAAAACAGCTAAACATTATTTAGCTGCATCAAAGGCTTTTGATAAAGCCATAAAATTTGATGCAAAACTTACTGTTGCCTATATTGAAAACGGTTTTGCCAATCTTGAAATGCGTAAAACAGATGCCGCCATCAGCAATTTTACAAAAGCACATGAACTGGAACCCGGCAATACAATACCTGTAAAAGAACTGATGGAATTATATTTCAATTACAGGCAGTATGCAAAAGCAGTTGAGCTGGCTCAGCTTTGTAAAGACTGTGCCAAAGCCGAAAGAATAATTGCCTTAAGTTATTTTCAGCAGGAAGATTATGCAAAAGCAGAAAAAGCATTGCTTGCACTTATTGCTAAAAACCCTGCTAATGCAGAAGTAAATTATACTTTGGGCCGCAGTTACCTGGAAATGGAACAGGAAAGAAAAGCCATTTACTATTACGATAAAGCGGTGTTTTTAGATACAGGCAAAGCTTCGTGGTTGCATGAACTGGCCTTGTTGTATTATACTGTTAACGATTATAAAAATGCCGTGGTGTATTTTAATAAAGCAGCAGCAAACGGTTTTACACAAAGCAACGACTTTAAAGAAAATCTTGGGTTCTCTTACATTTACAGCGGTGAGTTTGAAAAAGGAGAAAAACTGGTAACGGAAATAATGGAAAAAAAACCAGGCAATAAAGATCTGTTACGTGATGTTGCCGATGCTTATTACCAGATAAAAAAATACGATAAAACCCTGGAATTTTGCCAAAAGCTTTTAGAAATGGATAAGAACGATGGCAAAGCATTATACCAGGCTGGCCAGTGCTTTATTAAAAAGGGGGAAAAAGACCGTGGGCAGGCCATGTGCGATAAAGCTATTGAGTTAGATCCATCTTTAAATAATTTAAAAAAGCAACAACAAATGGGAGCTGGGTTGTAAGCGTTGCAAAAAGATATTTTAAAAAACCGGGAACCAGTTCCCGGTTTTTTAATGCGTTAATGATTTTGCAAAATTCTTTTCTCCTGCTTTAATAGCCACCACCAAATAATTTTCTTTTGGAGGAACAGGGCAGTTGTAGCCGGTGCTATATGCACAATACGGATTGTAGGCCTTATTAAAATCTATGGTAACCATATTGTTTTTTATATCAGTTGTTTCAATATCAATATAGCGGCCGCTGCCATAAGTTTCATCGCCGGTGGTTACATCTGTAAATGGGATAAACAAATAATTTTTGTACAACGGGTTTTGCTGCACCGATTGATAAACGGTTAACTGCAACGCCGTATCATGAATAGTAAATAGCAATTTGCCATATCGTTTGAAATCTTTTTGTGGGATTGTCTTGCCCGATGTTTTCATGCTGATAACAGCAGTGTCAGTAGCACTCTCAAAACGGCATTGTATTTTAAAATTTTCATCAGCAGCAAAAAAACGAAAGAGCTTTCTCTCTTTTCCTTTTACTACTTCATGCGTGGCTACATATTTTTTTTGAAAGGAGTTTATCGAATTGGTATAAGTAGTTTTTTTTTGTGCAACAGCAACTGTGTTAAACAAAAAGAATACAATAGTGCCCAATAAAAATCTCATTAATTATAATTTATACTTTCTTAATTCATCATTAAAATATTCACACTTCTTTGCAAAATATTAAATGCAATTTCGGCCATCAGGTTTTCTTTATCCAACGTAGGGTTCACCTCGGTAATTTCGAAGCAGCAGATTTTACGGTGCTGCATAAATTTACTGATAAGATCTTCCGCTTCTCTTTCACGTAAGCCATTACTTACGGGTGTTCCTGTGCCACGGCTGATAGAAGAGTCGAGACTGTCCACATCAAAACTTAAATAAATATCAGTGCAGTCGCTTAAGTAGCGGATAGCTTTCCTGTAAACGATCTCGGCACCGTTTCGTCGTACTTCATTGGTGGTAAAAACTTTTATGCCGTGCTTTTCAATAACATGTTTTTCTTCTTTTTCAAAATCACGTAAGGAGATGAACACAATATCTTCAGGTAAAATTTTGGGAGATATCTTACCAATATTTTTCAATTGCTCCCATTGCTTTACTGTTTTCTCATCAAGGTCGTGTACTTTAAAATCAACGTTGTCTTCCGCAATACTTGCCGATAGCGGCATACCATGCATATTACCACTTGGGGTGGTGTAAGGTGTATGCAGATCGGCATGAGCATCAATCCATATTACACCCAGTTTACTTTTTGGTTTTGCCATTTTTAACCCGGCAATGGTACCGGCAGCATTACTATGGTCGCCACTTAGCACAACCGGGAAAAAATTATTTTTAACGGCATCATTCACAGCCTTGCTTACTCTTTCGCAGGTGGTTAGCACGCCATTAATTCTTTTGGCATATGGCGATTGAATGGGTTCAAAAAGCTGTTGGTTTTCCGCTTCAATTTTTTCGGAAGGAAAGTGTACAAAAAAATTACTCATAAAATCCAGTGCAGCAATTTTTATGGCAGCTATACCCAAGCTGGCGCCACGGGTTCCTGCCCCAATTTCAGATGGTACTTCAATCAGTTTAATATTTTTCATATAACGAATCAGCTGGCAAGCTGAAAAATTTGGTGACTTATCAAAGCTACAACTTTAGTTTTAAGGGATTAATGCCGTTAAGCTTTCCTGTACAGGCAATAATTTTAAACCGGGTAAACATATCTTCACTATACCATTTTTCCTGACGGGTTTTCTGGATTACTTCCTGGTGTTCCTTTAGCTGGTAGGCAAATGCTTTCATACTTTCCTTACTTTGCCAGATGCTGAAAGTGGCCTGTTTAATCAGCGGCATTTCTCCAATACCATACGAAGTAACAAAGCCATTTGCCGTGGCCATTTGTGCGGCTACACCATCAACATGCTTCCAAAACCTTTTTAACCTGGCTAAACGGATGGTAGCCCTGGTAAGTACGGCAATTTGTCCTTCATAATCGGTTTTATGCGGCAGCTCGCCAAAAACCTTTTTTCCATCCCATAAACCATGGCCTTCAATAGGTTCCAGGAAATAGGTAAGGGTTTGGCAGCCAAACAAATTGAGCCATTTACTGATGAATGTACCATATAATTTCTGGACAATAACTTTTTGTGGGTAATGAATAAGCTGTACGTTTTTAAACTTAAGATTGCTGACTGATAATACAGCCCATTGCTGCCAATCGGGTGTTTTGTCAAAGCTGCCGCTTTTGCCACTGCCCAGCAGCTTCCAGAACCGGGATCTTTTATTAAATGCCAACGGAAAACGGAACAGGGCCATTGCCAATAAGGCAAAGGGAATAAAGCGTTTCCGGTACCGGACGATTGTAAGTGTAACAGTCATATAAATTGTAAGTGCAATATAGCAGAAACTTGTTCGTTATAATAATAACAACACACCGTTTTTACCTTAATTTTTTAGTTTGTTTGTGCTTTTTAGTTAAGTAAACAGCCCTCTGGTTCTCCGGAGGGCTCTCTATTTTATAAACACAAATAAAAAGCCGCTGAATTAAATCAACGGCTTTATTAATAATTTAATTACGGGTAATTAAAACTGCTCCAGTTTACTAAAAAAGAAATCGCCTTCAATTAAGGCGTTTTCATCACTGTCACTTCCGTGAACAGCATTTTCGCCAATAGAAGCAGCATATAATTTGCGGATGGTACCTTCCTCGGCATTGGCCGGGTTAGTAGCACCAATCAGTTTACGGAAATCTTCCACTGCATTTTCTTTTTCTAAAATAGCGGCTGTAATAGGGCCACGGCTCATGAATTCAACTAATTCGCCATAAAATGGCCTTTCGGCATGTACGGCATAAAATTCGCCGGCCTTCGCAGCACTAAGGTGTGTAGTTTTCATAGCCACAATTCTAAAACCTGCAGCATTTATCATCTGTAAAATTGCTCCGGTATGCCCTTTGGCAGTAGCATCAGGCTTAATCATTGTAAATGTTCTGTTACTCATTGTATTGATTTTTGAGGCGCAAAGATAATGGTTTTACCATTTATTGTTTTCCGTTTTAAGCAGCTTTAAGTGATACCTGTTTACAGCAACAAAAAAGAACTGTAAACCTCAAACCAAAAACTGGAAACTTTAAACTACTTTTGCGCCTCTTTATGCAACAAATACAAAATATATACCCGCTGCTGGCTAATCCTAAAAAGGTAGTGATAACCACTCACCAGAAGCCGGATGCAGATGCAATGGGGTCGTCTTTGGCATTGTCGCATTTTTTAAAAGGTTTTGGGCATAAAGTAACCGTTATCTCTCCAACTAACTGGGCTACTTTTTTAAACTGGATGCCAGGGTGTAACGAGGTATTGGACTACGAATCGCCTAATGCAAAAGCGAATGCCGCTATTGACGAAGCCGACTGGATATTTTGCCTTGATTTTAATACGCTGAGCCGTACTAAAAGAATGGAGGAAAAATTAATGGCTGCAAAGGCTGAAAGAATTTTAATTGACCACCATCGTGAGCCGCAGGAAGAAGTATTTGCTTATGGAGTAAGTGATATTGGTAAAAGCTCTACCTGCGAAATGATCTACGACTTTATTGTAGATTCTGGTAATGCAGATAAAATAACCACTGAAATTTCGGAATGTATTTATGCCGGTGTAATGACGGATACCGGGTCGTTCCGTTTTCCATCCACAACGGCAAGCGTACATAAACTGGTGGGGCATCTTAAAGACAGGGGCCTGGAGCACAGCCATATTCATGAAGAACTGTACGATAATTTTTTAGAAAACCGTTTTCGTTTTATTGGTAATGTATTACTTAACCGGATGGAGATATTTTACGAATACAATACCGCATTAATAGCCATACCACAGCAGGACCTGGTAAAGTATGATATGAGGACAGGAGACACAGAAGGGCTGGTAAATTTTCCGTTAAGCATAAAAGGCATTAAACTGGCCACTATAATTATCGACAGGGGAGAAGAAAGAAAAAGCTCTTTCAGGAGTAAAGGTGGATTTGATGTAAATACATTTGCAAGAAAATATTTTAATGGCGGCGGGCATTTTAATGCAGCCGGAGGTTTTAATAAAGAACCACTGGATGAAGTGGTGGCAAAATTTAAACAGGCTATGAAAGAAAATGTAGCCCAATTAAGCAGTTATCAATTTTAAAAAATAATAAAATCAAGCAATGAAAAGAATTGTTTACGCAGCGGTTATTTGCGCATTAGCAGTATCGGCATGTACCACACCTTTTAAAAAAGCAAAGGATGGCACAGAGTATAAAGTGATCAGTAATAAAAAAGGTAAGAAAATACTTGCCGGCGAAGTAATGGAATTTAACGGGGTAATACGTTATAAAGATAGCATACTCGGCAGTTCATGGGAAGACGGTATGCCACAATACGGACGTTACGATACCGCACAGTTTCCTTCACCTTACAAAGAAGCCTTTAAAGTTTTATATGTTGGAGATAGTGTTGTTTTTAGAATGAGTACAGATTCTATTATCAAAACAGGACAGGCTCCTCCATTTATGAAGAAGGGACAGTATATCTACAGGAGTTTTAAAATGGAAAATGCTTATGCCACCGAACAACAGGCAGACAGTGCTCAAAAAACCCATATTAAAGTAGCACAGGAAAGGGCCAACCAGAAACAATTGAAACAGGTAGAAAAAGAGATAGCCACCAACAAAGACCAGATTGCAAAAGACAGCAAACTGATTGACGAATACCTGGCTAAAAATAATATTAAAGCAACCAAAACAAGCTGGGGTACTTATGTAGCTATTCAAACTGAAGGTACAGGGCCAAAACTAACTGCTAAAGATGTTGCTATGGTAAATTACACCGGAAAAACATTTGACAGCAGCAAAGTATTTGATTCTAATGTAGATCCCAAATTTCAACATGTAACACCTTACGAAGTACCGGTTGGTCAATTAGCAGGTATTATGGCAGGATGGCCTGATGCTTTGAAAGAAATGAAAAAAGGTACTAAAGCTACAGTGTACATTCCTTCATCATTAGCTTATGGTAAAAACGGCAGGGCTCCGGAAATTAATCCTGACCAGATACTTGTTTTTGATATGGAAGTACTGGACGTTATTTCTGAAGAAACAAAAATAGCAAAACAGGAAGCAGAAGAAAAAGTGATGAAAGCGTCACAGGAAAAAATGATGGACAGCCTTAAAAATGCAAACCCAAGGGTAAGAGCACAAATGGAAGAGAAAAAAAGAGCTAATCAATAAAGATCAATTCATAAAAAAGCATCCGTCAGTCAACAGGCGGATGCTTTTTTATATGCCATATATAAGGTTATTGCTTCTTTAGCTTCTTTTACATCATGCACCCTTAATATTGAAGCGCCATTCATTAATGCCATTGTATTTAAAACTGTAGTGCCGTTTAATGCATTATCGGCTGTGGTATGTAATGTTTTGTAGATGGTACTTTTCCTGGAAATGCCAGCCAGTACAGGTTTAGCTAAAATGCCAAAGGCATTCATATTTTTTAATAAAGAAAAATTATGCTCAATGGTTTTGCCAAAGCCAAAACCGGGATCAACAATAATATCTGTAATACCTGCTTTTTTGCATTGCTCAATTTTAGCAATAAAAAAATCGATCACGTCTGTAGTTACATTATTGTACTGCGGTTCTTTTTGCATCAGTTCAGGTGTGCCCTGCATATGCATACATACATAGGGAACTTTTAATGCAGCAACGGTTTGCAGCATTCCCTTATCCATATTGCCTGCGCTGATATCATTTACAATTGATGCCCCGGCCTCAACTGCAGCGGCGGCCACTTTGCTGTTGTAGGTATCAATTGAAATTACCGTATCCGGAAAATGCTGGTGTATCGATTGA
>JAGOAX010000017.1:0-16658 GCA_017983695.1 Ferruginibacter sp. | reverse complement strand
ATCCATATTGCCTGCGCTGATATCATTTACAATTGATGCCCCGGCCTCAACTGCAGCGGCGGCCACTTTGCTGTTGTAGGTATCAATTGAAATTACCGTATCCGGAAAATGCTGGTGTATCGATTGAATTACCGGTATCACCCTTTTTAATTCTTCAGCTGCAGCAATCCTTTCACTGCCGGGCCTGGTGCTTTGTCCGCCAATATCCAGTATAGCGGCTCCGTCAGCTACCATCTTTTCTGCCAGCAATAACATATCATCATTAATATTGCCCTTGTAAAACGAATCGGGAGTAGCGTTAATGATGCCCATAATTACAGGAGAATCCAGTACTAATAATTTACCCTTGCAGTTTAACGTAAACATTGGTGTAATTCAATTATTTTTGGTGTTAAAACAATTATACAAACTTCAAAAAATTAAATGAGAAAAGCTTCCTTTTTTTTAATGTTTATTATTGGGTCAGTAAACAGTATTGCACAAAACAATCCCGATACCCTTAAATTCAGTAAAGCCGCCGACGGATCGGAATACAAACTATATACTTCTGCTGCCGGAATTAAATTGGCGAATGGAAATTTTATGGAATTAAATGTAACGGCAACTTATAAAGACAGCCTTTTGTTCAGTACCTATGTTGACGGTATGCCGCAATTTGGTCTTTATGATACCGCACAGTTTCCAAGTCCGTTCAAAGAATCCTTCAACAATATTTACCTGCATGATAGTGTTGTAATACGATTATCAACCGACAGTATAATGGCAAAAGGCCAGGTTGCTCCTTTTATGAAGCCGGGTGAATTTATTTACCAGACTTACCGCATATCGGCTGTGTTTACCACAAAAGAACAAACCGACAGTGCACAGCAATCGCATATGCTGGTGGCAAAAGAAAGAGCCTATAAAAGACAGGTAGAACAGGTACAGCAAAGCCTGGTGAACAATAAAGATCAGATTGCAGCAGAGAGTAAACTGATTGAGGCTGAACTGGCAAAAAAGAAACTGAAAGCCATTAAAACAAACTGGGGTACTTATGTAGTAATAAAAAAAGAAGGCACCGGTAAAAAACTGGTTCCGGGTAATATTGCCACAGTAAACTATACCGGTAAATTTTTTAAAAACGGAATGCCATTTGATTCTAATACAGATCCTAAATTTCAGCATGTAAGCCCTTATGATGTAGCGGTAGGCCAGTTGAATGGTATTATTGCCGGGTGGCCTGATGGATTGAAAGAAATGAAAAAGGGAACTTTGGCTACACTTTACATTCCTTCAACTTTAGCATATGGTAAAGCAGGCAGGCAGCCGCTGATACAACCAGATGAAATATTAGTGTTTGATATGAATGTTGTTAAAGTGAGTAACGAACCCGGCTTTAATCCTGAGCCTGAAATTGAAGTAAAGAAAGCAGTTGTGCCACAACCAAAAGCCAAACCTGCTGTTAAGGCAAAGCCGGTAAAAACAATTGTAAAACCACAAGTGAAAAAGACCAATAAGTAATGAGCGATACCATTGCACAATACGACAATGCAGTACAATTATGCAGAGAAGTATTTTTAAATAAAACAAAAGACTACGGCACTTCGTGGCGGGTGTACAGGATCATTTCTGTTGCCGACCAGATTTACATTAAAGCAAAACGCATACGCACCATACAGCAAAAAGGCGAACAAAAAATTGGCGATGATATCATCAGTGAATTTAAAGGCATTTTAAATTACGGTATCATCGGGTTGATACAACTGGATATACATGATGATGAAGTGGAAGACCTGCCGGTAGCAACCGTACAGCAACTGTACGATGAAAAAATAGCAACAGCAAAAAAACTGATGCTGGATAAAAACCATGATTATGGTGAAGCATGGCGGGAGATGAGCCAGGAAAGTTTTGTTGACCTTACGCTTGCAAAAATATTACGCATTAAACAGATTGTAGCCAATAAAGGGCAAACCATTATCAGCGAAGGTATTGATGCCAATTTTTACGACATTATTAATTACGCTGTGTTTGCATTGATATTGATTGAAGAAAAAGTGCATGGAAAATAGTTAGTAGTTTGAGGTTGGAAGTTTGTTGTTTGTTGTTGATGTTAATTGTGCAGCACTAATATTACCGGTAACCTGTTGTTGTACTGCATTGAATTTAAGAGTAAAGAACAGATGTTGAAGCCACAGTAGCACAAAAGTTGAACATAGCTATCTGGCAGGAAGGGGCTGTATTCCTTCCTGCCTTGACTTTTTTGTTACTTTTTTGTCAAGAAAAAAAGTAAATAAACAATAATAGAAAATCTGTTTCTAAAACAGCACTTTATAAAAAAATACTTAATTGTAACAATGAAATTATTAGTAAACACCGCAAGAGTTTTAGTTGGCGCACTCTTCATTTTTTCCGGGCTGGTAAAAGCTATCGATCCATTAGGACTGGCTTATAAGATGCAGGAGTTTTTTGAGGTGTGGGCTACCGATGGTTATTTACCAAAGCTGATGAACTGGCTTAACAATTATGCAGTGGGCTTTTCTATTTTCATGATTACCATTGAAGTGGTATTAGGTGTTGCATTATTAATTGGCTGGCAAAAAAAGCTTACTGCCTGGTTATTATTTTTACTCACCCTGTTCTTTACCTTTTTAACGGCCTTTGTTTTATTCAGTGGCAAAATAAGGGCATGTGGCTGCTTTGGCGATTGTATTCCGCTTACACCAATTCAAACTTTTTCAAAAGATATTATTCTTACAGTATTAATAATAATAATTCTTTTTGGAACAAAACACATACAGCCGCTGTTTAAAAATACTATTTCATCAATAGTGGTACTGCTGGCTTTAATTGCAGTATTGTATTTACAGTTTCATGTACAGCGCCATTTACCTGTAAAAGATTGTTTGCCTTATAAAATTGGTAACGATATACTGGCTTTGCGTAAAACACCTAAAGATGCCACCTACGATAAATTTTACTACAGCTACTTTTATAAAAAAGGAAATGAGCAAAAAGAATTTGGCATGGATAAATTACCCGACAGCACCTGGGAATTTGTAAAGGAAGCCAATAAAAAATTGTTGGAAAAAGGAAATGGTAAAGTGGCACTCATCAATGATTTTTCTTTAACCACACAAGCCGGTAATGATACTACCGAAGCTTTATTAAACCAGCCCGGTGACTATTATTTATTGTTTGTAAAAGACAGTTATATCGGCGATGAAGAATGGAGCGCCACAATAGGTTATATGGTGAACCGGGATAAGACCAAACCCATTTACGTAGTTACTGCACAAACAGAAAAAGTAAACCAGTTGTTTAATTCAGGCAGGGAGCCAATGCATGTGCCGGTACTTACCTGCGATTACACTGCCATTAAAACCGCAGCAAGGGCTAACCCAACTTTATATTTAATGAACGGGCCGGGAATAAAAAATAAATGGGGCTGGGCCGATTTAAAAAAAGCGACTAAATAAGTAACACTTAATTGTTCATTGTTCATTATTCACTGTACATTGTTCACTGTTAATTGTTCATTGATAATTGAAACATATTTTTAAAAAATTCTTTTACTCCCTTCTCGTCCTTTTCGGCGTGGTTATCCTTGTGTTCATCATGTTCCAGGGTTTTGGCGATCCTGCAAGAATGATCGTTGGACAAACCGGCGATAAAAAAACAATGGATAATATCCGTAAAGACCTGTATCTAGATCAACCCAAATGGAAACAGTTTGTATTATACCTTGATGATGTTTCTCCGCTTTGTGTACACAGCAAAGCAGATATAGAAAAGAAACAGCTGAAAGGTTTTTTTATTGGCGGCGATACAAAATTCGGTTTAAAAGTTCCATACCTGCGCCGCAGTTATCAAACTAAAAAAGATGTAGGGCAGGTTTTAATAGAAGCATTGCCCGGCACTTTATTGCTGGCATTGGCTGCCATGATATTTGCAACCGTAATCGGTATATTACTGGGAGTGTTAGCCGCAGTAAAAAAAGGAACCTGGTTAGATACCTCTGCTGTTTTTGCAAGCATTGCCGGTATTTCGGCGCCATCATTTTTTATGGCTATCATCATCGCTTATCTTTTTGGTGTGGTGCTGCATCCGTACACCGGGTTAAATCTAACCGGCAGCTGGTTCGATATTGATGAAGTGACCGGCGAAAAATACCTTACCATAAAAAATCTTATCCTGCCTGCATTCACATTGGGCATACGCCCCTTGGCCATTATTACACAATTAACCAGGAGCGCCATGCTGGATGTATTGAGCCAGGATTATATACGCACTGCATATGCCAAAGGCTTAAGCAAAACAAAAGTTGTTTTTAAACATGGTTTGCGCAATGCACTTAACCCGGTAATAACTGCCATTACCGGTTGGTTTGCCGAATTACTGGCCGGGGCTTTTTTTGTAGAATATATTTTTGGCTGGAAGGGCCTGGGCAAAATAACTGTAGATGCACTGGAGAAATTAGATTACCCTGTGGTGATGGGCTCCGTTTTAATAAGTGCCTGTATCTTTATTGTGATCAATATGCTGGCCGATGTATTGTATGGCGTTGTTGACCCACGGGTGCGCTGATAATAGTGTATGAGTTTAAAAGCTGTCAGGTTGAGCTTGTCGAAACCGGTATATCTTTAGCTTGCAATCCGCCTTCGACAAGCTCAGGCTGACAGTTCTTAATGCAAATCTTTTTAAAAATATTTTTATGCGTATAGAAAATGAAATTAAACTCGGTTTTAAAGATGTAATGATACGTCCCAAAAGATCCACACTTAAATCAAGGGTAGAAGTTTCGCTGGTACGTAAATTTCATTTCAGGCATGGCGATAATAAATGGGAGGGCATTCCGGTTATTGCTGCCAATATGGATACTGTAGGCACTTTTGAAATGGCTACTGCACTGGCAGAGCACCAATTGATAACAGCCGTACATAAACATTATAGTGTTGAGCAATGGACGGCGTTCATCAAATCTTCCCCGCCTTCTATCACCAATCATATTTGTGTAAGCAGCGGTACTGCAAAAGCCGATGCAGAAAAACTGCACCAGGTCATTACAGCATGTCCCTCGCTGCGTTTTATATGTATTGATGTGGCCAATGGTTACTCCGAACATTTTGTTGGTTTTGTAAAATGGGCAAGAGAAAAATACCCCGACAAAATAATTATTGCCGGCAACGTGGTAACCGGCGAAATGGTGGAAGAATTATTATTGTCGGGTGCCGATATTATTAAAGTGGGTATTGGTCCCGGCTCTGTTTGTACCACAAGGGTTAAAACAGGCGTGGGCTATCCGCAACTGTCGGCTATTATTGAATGTGCCGATGCAGCGCATGGCCTTGGCGGACAAATTATTTCTGATGGTGGCTGCAAAGTACCCGGCGATATTGCCAAAGCTTTTGGCGGTGGTGCCGATTTTGTAATGCTGGGTGGCATGCTGGCCGGGCATGAGGAAAGTGGTGGCGAACTGGTATTGGATGAGCAGGGCAAAAAACACAAACTGTTTTATGGCATGAGTTCCGAAACGGCGATGAATAAATATGCAGGCGGTGTGGCAGAATACAGGGCTTCGGAAGGCAAGACAATTACGATGCCTTTTCGTGGGCCGGTAAATGAAACCATACTGGATATTTTAGGCGGCCTGCGCTCTACCTGTACTTATGTTGGCGCCTCTTATTTAAAAGAGTTGACCAAACGCACTACTTTTGTTCGTGTGCAAGAACAGCATAATGAATGGTTTGGTGGGGAGTGATAGGAGGAGTGTGGGTAACGATTTTTTAAACGCTGTTGTTGGTATCGAAGCAAGGATAAAGAGCGAAGGCGTACCAACAACATGTTGCAAATGCTGTAACTGTTTTAATACTTAATTTGAGTTTTATTTTTGTGGCAGTACGCTGTGTTGTTGGTACGCTAACACATGTTGCCCAACGCTGCATACCAACAACGGCGTTGCGGTGGGCTTCGGAATACCAACAAAGGCAAGGAACTTACCAAACGCACCACTTTTGTTCGTGTGCAGGAACAGCATAATGAATGGTTTGGCGGGGAGTGATAGGAGAAGGGGAGAGTATTTTTTGTTTATTGGTATAGTTGGTTTTTTATATAGTTTATGTTAGGCGATGTTTTGCTCATCCAGGTATTCAGAAATGAGCTTTGTTATACAACTTGCATAGTGTTGTCCTTGTAAGATGAAAATGTTTTTAAAAACAGGGTTGTTGTATTCATTGTTATGACTATTCACAATCCAGGAAGAAGGGTGGACATACTTTGAATACAGTTTGAAAAAAGCTTTATACTCAAGCTTATTATTTGTTTGTTCTGCAAGGTGACTAACATTCCAATTCTTTAATGGAGTAAGTTCATGCTTCTTCATAAGCTCTTTAATGTAGTCCATTCTATCTTGAATAAGTTTTATACTTGCTTCGGATGTATTTGCAGTTGTTAGAGATAAGAAGCCTTCATTAATTTGTAATTCATCATAGGCTTTTTGGCTAAGAAATTCTTTAGCCTTAGAAGGATCTTTAATGATGTAGGCTATGAGCAAATAACATTCGAAAAGATTTCTAGCCGAAATGGCACTATACTCAATTGAAAAATCTTTATGAGAAATCAAGCGGTCAAAAAGTTCACCTGTATAACTAGTTATGGCTCTCAAGGCAAATAGGAGATAGTCCTCTCCTTGTTTAAGAAGCAGTTTCGATACATCTTCATTTAATACCGAAATTATTTTACGCAGATTTGTATTTACGTCATCGGTAGATCCATAAATTACTTTATCTCCAAATTTCATAGAATCTAAATAAACTATAGCCTAACGTTCGAGGCGTTGTGCAGTTGGGGAATTGACCAACTGTCCGCCTGGAACTGAAGCTAAATTAATAACTAAAAGCCGAAGTTAACCAACTAAAGCTGGGATATGCACTGCCTATAATTGTGCTTGTATCAAGCTCCAATTGCACAAAACCTTTTGTTAGCAGATGTTTTTTCACTAATTTTACTAAAGATTATATAGAAATTACTTTTTTATAAACTTCTAGAAGAGCCCAACGGTCGATTCCTTTCCGAAGGATGGTACTTGCGGGCTCGATTTTTTTACTCATAATATCTGCCTTGATTCTTAATGAATGGCAAATAGTATTTCATTAGATTATTTTTAATCATTGTTTTACTTTTCGCAGATAATTTGTTAGTGTAAATTGGCCTGTTTCTAACGGTTTTGTATTTAGGATCAAAGTCGTCAATAAGGGCTGCAACAATAATTCCATATCTCAAAATTTCTTGACGAACTTCTTTATCTGTTGATGCTGAAAGCTTGTTGTCTAACAGTTGAATCCATTTTGCTAATTTAGAAGTGGTATCATCAATTTGTGATATAAACTCATTGACAGGCATAACAATAAACTTTTGAGACGTTGATGAGATGATACACTCGCCAATTATTCGTTGAACTGACCTATCCAAAATTCTGTATTGTCTTGATTCTATAGTGTCAATGTATTGAAGCAAACGCTTCCCATTTTTGATTTTAGATAAAGCAATATAGTGGCTTTCAATTCTTAAATATTCAATGTGTGCCCAGAACTGAGCAAATAAGTATAAAATGTATTTTTTGTTTAATTGCGGATCTGCAGAAATTGAATTCGCTGGATTAGTAAGTGTCGCAAAATCTTCTCGAGCCAATGATAACAATTTGCCATATAATTCACTCGAGGATTTAAGAATCGGGTCGAGGTTTTTGTAAAAGGTTTTTTTTGCTTCAATTCGAGCAACTATTGGCCTTTTTAAGTCAGGATAAATAAATTTAAACCCTTCCCAAATTGCTCCACCCGAAATAAAGGTTAATATTATTTTTACTGTTGATTCCATTTAAAATATCTGCTAACTCATAAATATACGCAAGCTCAAAACCAGCGTTTTCTATAAGTTTGATTTTCGTCCCCGGTTGGGTTTTCGTACAAGTACAAGTTAAGTAAAAAGTTGTAACTGTGAAACCCCGCTGTTGAGATTTCTTTAAAGTATTATGCAGCCACAGTTTAAAATAACAAAAGTGGCTGCACTATAACGAAAGCTCTTTTCAGCAGCGGGGTTTCTCACAAAATATTTTCATTATTGTAGTAGCATGCGGTGAAAACCCCGCTGGAACGTATTAGGCAGCATATTACACTACACGTTAGTTAAAGTGAAATTAATATAATCAGGATTTTCTGTACATGCATCTGTTGATTTTTTAAAACCGAGTTTTTCTAAAAGTTTTGTTGAATGCTGATTGTCAATATGAGTAAAGGCTTCTATTTTTTCCAGTTTCATAATATCAAATACATAGTCAATAACTTTTTCGGCCGCTTCTTTCATTATTCCCTGTCCCTGGAAACCAGTCAAAAGTTCGTACCCGATCTCACACTTGTTTTTTTCTTCCGAAAAATCAAAAAGGCAGATTGTACCAACAAATGTTTTGCTGTTTGTTAAAGTTATTGCCCAATAAAGCGAATCATTTTTTTTAATGCTGTTATTAATTGCGTTGATAAAGTTTATTGCATCTTCAATTGTTTTGCTGGGCTGCCTGTCAAGATATTTGTTTATCTCGGGGGAAGATCGAAGCGTAAAAATATTTTGTTTATCAGTTGTTGATAATTGCCGCAGCGTAAGTCTGTCTGTTGTTAAAATAGGGAAGGGGGTAAAATTTTTGGTTATCATTTTTTATATCAGGTTGATCTGTTTATTTAATTAAGACAGTATAGAAATTGTCCAAAAAATGTAAAACCATACACATCCTGCCCAGCTTATCCAGTGTATTTTCTTTAAGGTTAACCAATCGTAAATGAACAGCGAAATAAAAAGCCCATTCCAGATTATAGCATTAAAGATATCTACATCTTCAATATTTAAATGCCCGGCCACCCTGTCTAATATAGGGCCAAGCATATACAGTGTGGCAACAAAAATAAACCGCTTATGTTGTATTCCTTTTTTTCGGTTTACATAAGCCAACCATACCAGTATAGCATAGCTAAACATAAAAAAACGGTTCGCCTTTACATAAAACGGCATGGCATCCCAGCCTTTATAAATTACAATGAAGATGTACACCGAACTTATAAAAACCCCGGCTGCCACAATCATTCCTGTAATGCCAAGGCGAATATGTGCTTTATAATTCAGCTTTCGGATATAGCCGGCTTGAATAACCAATATAATGAACCATGCCAAACAAAATAAACCATGAATGATGAACTTGGGATCGCTATTGCTTTTTTGTTTTACATCAAATATCAAATTATCCGAAAAGGCAAATAGCGAAAGAAAAAGCATCAATAAAGCGGTGATAAAAAAATAGTTTTTTTTTCATTTGTTTATTGTTTGATTGCAGGAGTATTTTGTATTGGTGTTTTTTTTCGCACAATTACAAGTAAATAAAAACCAGTAACTGCATAACCCAGCCGGGTCTGAATATTACAGGCAGCGTTTCCTTTGTTATATCATTTGTTTTTTATGCAACTCTTAAAATCTTTTCCATCTTTCTGCCTTTCGCCAATTCATCCACCAGTTTATCTAAATACCTTGTTTGCATTGTCAAAGGATTTTCAATTTCTTCTATCCGGTAGCCACAGATAACTCCTGTTATTAGGTGAGCATTGGGATTTAATTTGGCTTTCTTAAAGAATGTTTCAAAAGTTGCTTTTTCGTCAATCAGTTCTTTAAGTTTTTTGTCATCAAAGCCGGTCAGCCATTTTATTACCTGGTGCAATTCTGCTTTTGTTCTGCCTTTACTTTCAACTTTTGTAATATAGTGCGGATAAACTGATGCAAATGTCAGTTTTGCTATCCGCTCATTGTGTTCGGGTGTTACTTTCATTGTCTTTATTTTTTTTGTTCATAGTATTATTACACTACAGTTACAAAATACTAATTTATGCCGATGTTGTGTTTAGCGATTTTTATACTGTTATTGTTGCAGCATGTTCAGTTTTGGGGGCGTAGATGCAATAGGTACACGCCTAAACAAACAAGCTCCATTCATCTTCAAATTCATCTTTTTTAAAAGTAGCTACCCACGCTTTAAAAAGTTCCCTGAAGTTATCTATCTCATCACGTATTACCTGACGGTGCTGTGGTTCTATCATGCCTTCCAGCATAAAACTATTGGTAGATATTTTTATAAATTGTGCATTCTTTCTGATGATAGCGGCATTTTCCATGCGTATCGTATAAAGCCTGGCTTCGGAGCTTTTTATTTTAACTGCGACCTCGTATGCATCACCCATTATCATGCTCACATGGTCTTTCATCATTTCCTTATTTAAAACATCTTCGTCAGTGGATTCATGCAAACTGTCAAATGCAGCTTTTAAAACGGCCATTACTGTACCCCATTGCAGATACATTGCTTTGCAGGCGGCTTTGGTGTCATTAAATTTCCATTCTTCGCCATCATCATCATCAAACTCATGGTCATCCCATGGAGGCAAATCGTTCAAATCATCATCGTTCATAAAATAAAAATAGCAATATTATTTTGAAATATCTTCTTCACAAATCTGTATGCTTTTATCCTGCTCAACATAAAAAAAGGGAGTAACACCATAAAGTTGTTACTCCCTTTTTATAAAAAGATTTAAATTATAACCCGGCTATCAGTTCGGTAGCCATCTTTACATAATCATCATTTTTAGCTTTTGTAGCTACTTCTATGCAGGTGGTAGCAGCTGCTTTACTGGCTGCTTTATCGCCCAGTTTTTTGTGAATACGGGCTTTAAGCAGGTACATCCAAAAAGCTTCTTTATTAGTTTCCAAAGCTTTGTTTACCCAGGTAAGTGCCTGGTTCATGTCTTTACCATTATCATAGTAATAAGATGCAGCATTAAAATAAGGCTTGCTATCTTTATTCATGGCATCATCTATCTGCTTCATTACTTTGGCATCGGTATTTGCAGTTACAGCAAACTGTACGTAGGTATTCTCCCACATCATTTCCACATTCAGGCTGCTGCCTGTAATGTCAGCAAAGTTGATGGTAAAGTTTTCTATTGTAAATGGTGTTTTAATTACATCTGCCTGCACACGTACTACATCGTTCTCTGGCTTGTAGGCACTGGGCTGGGTTACAGTAACGTCTTTAGATATAATGATGGTCCATTTACCAGCTTCTGGTATGGTAAGTAAACCGTACTTGCCTGCTTTTACTTCTTTACCGCCAATGGTTACATCATCGCTGAAGGTAAGGGTAGTGGCGTTATTGGCACCGGTGCGCCATACTTTGCCATAGGGTACAAGGTCGCCCATTACTGTACGGCCTTTTTTGGCCGGGCGGCTGTAGTTTAATTCAACCGAGCCCAAACTGAAGTTTTGTTTTACAGTTTGTGTTGGCGATGGTTGTGGTGTAGTTAATGTTTGTGCATTAGCCAGTGATAATAGCAACACGGCATTTAAAAGGAATACTATTTTTTTCATGATGAATTTTTTAGGTAGCAAATGTAAGTAATAAGCGATGAGAAGTTAGCGAAATATTTAAATAAATAAAACTCCGCTGAGGCAGAATTTATTTAAGATAGGATAGAAATTGTCCACACAACGTAAAACCATATAAGCCCCGTCCAGCTTATTCAATGTATTTTTTTAAGGTTAACCAATCGTAAATGAACAATGAAATGAAAAGCCCATTCCAGATTAAACTCCCAAACGCACTAATGCTGAGCACTGTAAGCGATGAATTTTTAATGAATGTTCTGCTTGCATAATTATTGGTTTTGGTTGGTTAAGGTTAATTGTTGTTATGGCCTGAGTTAACACACGAAACAGATTATTGAATCCTGTTGCTTCCATTATCTGTATCAAAAACACAGAGAAGTAAAGGCCGTTGCACAAACAAGCAGTTGTGTTTGCTATTTAAACCATTAGGGTAAAATACATCCGGTATTTGCAGGTATCAATCTTTTTTGTCACCAGGTTCCGGCTTTTTCGGTTCATCCTTGCCTTCTTTAGCGGCTTTTTCTTTGGCAGCTTTTTCAGCAGCTTCTCTTTTCATTTCTTCTTTTTCGGCAGGTGTTGGTGGGGCAAATGTTGGCATACATGGTTAGGTTTTATAGTTAAAAATAAATTGAGGGCAATTAAGATAGCAGGTAAATTAATTATTGATTACCTGTTCGCTAATATACAATAATTAATAGTAAACCGCACTTTGGTAAAAAGTCAGGGGAATAAAAAACGACTTTCTATTTCTCTAACTCTTCAATTGTTTTCTTTGCCGCAGCCAACCGTATCTGTTTATTCTTCTCCACCAGTTTAGCAGTTGCCCATTTTTCTACTTTATGATGTAATGGTACAAGTAATGCAGCAATGCAAACCAATGCCAGCAACATCAGCACAGGATTGTGGTGTGTAATACGTTCTAAAAAAGGATGCAGCAATAAATTTAAAAACTCAAACACAATTAATAAAGCTACTACGCCAAAAAATTCTATCAGTTTTGTGTTGGTGATAAAGCTGCGGCTGAGTAATAAATAAAGAGTAAGTAAAATAATAATGCCGAGGGCAATTAAAGCGTATTGGATATTTTCTTTACGTTTTTGATCTTCCTCTGCCTTTTTTGCTTCTTCTTCTATAACCCGTATCTGATCATTAAAAGACAATGCCTGTATCTTGTTGATATTATTCTGGCTGAAGATTTGCGCATTAATGCTGGCTTCCATCCTTGAATAATAATAAGCGCTGTCTGTATTGTGTAACGAATCAAATACCTGTTGCATATAGCCTGCACCAGCAAGCTTCAGGTTGTTGTTGTTAAATTCTCTTCCAAGGTCTAATAATTCAGCAGCCTGACTTTTGGCTTCGTTCAACCGTTTATCTTTTAGTAAATACGGTATGTAATCATAACTAAACCTCAATATTTCAGCATTGCTCCTTACAATTTTTTTCATCGCTAATGCCTTATTAAAAAAAACTTCTGCTAATTGTTTTTCCCCGGCAAGGGCATATGCAGCGCCACTGACACGATGGGCAGAAAATTCCAATACAAAACTATTAGACCTTGGGGCTATCTCTTCTGCCTGCCGGGCATAATGTAATGCAGAGTCTGGCTGGCTGGTCCTGATAAAATAAAAAGTAATACCACGTAGGTACTGAGCCAGCATATAATAATAGAGCGGATGAGATGTTGCCGGTAAATTTTCTTCTCCCTTCCGGAGATATTTCAGGAGTTCATCGTTGTTCTGGAGGTTGATATACACGAGAGACAGGTCAAAATACAAAGAACTGATCCGTCGTTTATCATTGGCTTTCTCTGCAAATGGAATGCCTTTAAAAAAATATTCCATCGCTGTGGTATTATCTCCTTTATTCAAAGAGAAATAAGTCCCGATCCAGTTATATGCGGTACCCAATAATGAATCGCTTCGCAGCTGTTCGGCAATTTGTAGCTGTTGAATGCATAAGGCTGAATCAATCCTGCCCGAAAACCCATTTTCGTTTAGCAATAAGTTATTAATGATGCTGAAACGTTGAAGTGGGCTGGTGGTAATAGCCAGTACTTTATTCAGACTGTCTGAAATTCTGACGACCTGTTCAGCAGAAACCTGTTGCGCTTGTGTAGCGATTGCGGCTACTAACATACAAATTACAACTACTGTTTTTTTCATCTTCAGTTTTAATTAGTTTGATTGTTCTCTAATTGCTCAATTGTTTTCTTTGCCGCTGCCAGCCGTATCTGTTTATTTTTTTCCACCAGTTTCGCAGTTGCCCATTTTTCTACTTTATGATGCAGCGGTACAAGTAATGCTGCAATTGCAACCAATGCCAGCAACATTAAAACAGGGGAGTGGTGCGTTACTCGTTCTAAAAAG
The DNA here is from genome assembly GCA_017983695.1 of Ferruginibacter sp. Taxonomy (GTDB): domain Bacteria; phylum Bacteroidota; class Bacteroidia; order Chitinophagales; family Chitinophagaceae; genus Ferruginibacter. Next base: position 2,835 of record JAGOAX010000017.1, on the reverse strand, counting down.
GGATGCAGCAATAAATTTAAAAATTCAAATACAATTAATAGTGCTACTACACCAAAAAACTCTATCAGCTTTGTATTGGTAATAAAACTGCGGCTGAGTAGTAAATAAAGAGTGAGTAAAACAATAATGCCAAGGGCTATTAATGCGTATTGAATGTTTTGTTTGCGTTGGTCTTCTGCTTTTAGTTTTCCTGTTGCTACTTCCTGCTGCCGCAAATCTTCTTCAAAAGTCATTAACAATATTTGCTGATTGGTTTTGCTGCTGGCTAACGAATCGTTGGCTGTTTTTAAAACCTTTGCATATTTTAATGTGCTGTCGCAATTTGTTTTTTCATAGATATCAGCAAGTAGTTTTGCCGGTTTGCTGCTCAGGTAAAAGAAAGAAGTATTATTTACTGCTGCAATGGCTTTTCTTGCATAGAAGGTACAAGAGTCTGTTTGATTAAACCGCTGATAATGCTCTGCCATACCATTGTATAGCATATTGAGATACCTGATATTTGAAGAGCCCTTGTATAGGTTGATAGCCATATTAAAATAACTAACTGCAAGCTGAGCGTTACCAAGTTTGCTATGTACACCTCCAAGGTTTGTAAAAAGATATCCACTATTTTTTTCAATAGATTTCAGTCGCACAAAAATTTCATAAGCCCTTTGTGAATACATCAGTGATGAATCTAACTTATTGGTGGCCAGATAAACAGCCCCCAGGTTAGAAGGAGCCCAGGCTTTCATTATTTCATTGTTACCTTTATCAGCATGTGCTGTTGATGATAGATAAATAGTGGCAGCCTTATCATACTCCTCTCTGTCTCGGTAAATATGTGCTGTTTGATTTTCTGCAAAAGCCAATAAAGACATGTTGTTGGTTTTTTCTGCAGTGGCAAAGGCTTTATGGTGATAATCGAGGGCTTTAATACTATTTCCCAGCAGCCGGTAACCCTGCCCTAAAAAAGAATAAGCAACCGTCATTTCAATGTTGCTATTTTCACTTTTTGACTGGTTCAATATTTTTAATCCTGTTTCAATACACCATTTCGGGTTGTTATTAATTTCTGCACCTACCATGCTTATTAATAAATCAAACTTTTTGTCTTCATTTCTTTCTACGGCTACTTTTTGAAGTATGGAATCTACATTTGTTTTTTGTGCAAAAACAATTTGCATACTTGCGACAAAACAAAAGAGAGTTATTATTTTTTTCATCATTCAGTTATAATTAATCATTCAGGTATTTTACAAATGGAGAGAGAAGATTCATTTTTTATTTTAATGCTGCAGCTATCATTCCCTTCAGCACTTTCAGGTCGATATCTTCCAGCTTATTGATGTAGAGGCAGCCGCCATCAGTTTTGAACTTGCCGAGCTTTTTAAGCGTATCCGCCTGTTCTTTATGATTTACCATAAGGTATAAAGACAGATTTGCTTTACGGGGAGCAAAACCTATCTGCAGCCAATCAACTTCCCTGCCGGTGGCAGGGCTTTTGTATCTTTTAATACCAAAACCAATGATGGAGTTGCTCCATAATACCGGTTCTTCATGGCTTGCTTTTTTCATCATTTCCAACAGCACAAAACTGTCTTTGCGCTTTTGTTCCTGCGGAACCTTATTGAGAAAATCCTCTACGCTTGCAGCAGTTGGTTTCGTTTTTATTTCAACCAGTTTCGATTTTTTTTCAGCCATTTGAAATTGTTTTTTGTGACTGTGAACATTTACTGCCTATACAGAACCGGTACCAAAGTTTATTTTAAATGATATTCTTTGCGCAATAATTGTAACAGCGCTGCATTGATTTCAATATACCTTTGAATATGAACCTGCCGGGTAGAACTTACCACATTGCCTAAATAGAAATTTAACTGGTTGGGGATAGCTTCCCGGTCCAGCTTTTCAGCTTGGTTAACAGAATAGGGGACAATTTCGCCAGATTTTTCATATTCCTGAATCCCCTCAAAAATTGTCTTCCCATTTTTTTTCATCACAGCATCAAAATCATAATCATAGTGCTGAATGATGATCGGGTTTATGTATTGTAATCTTTGCTGGGTTTCCAGGTCCTGCCGGTCATAAATGTTTTTTATAGCTACCGTTAAATCACCCACCAGTTGCTGCAGGGTTTCATTTTTAAAATACCGGAGCGACCCGGAATTTTTTAACTGGTCTAACATCATGGTACGTGGTTCAAATATGGTGGGGGTGCGAAAGCTTATCCCAAATTCAAAGTTGATGGCAAATGCTTTGGGAACACTGGTAAGACTGCTGTCTTTAAAATAACGGACCAGGTAACCCAATGCCGCCTCTTGTTTTATCCTGCTGGTCACTTTTAAAGCGGCTGTTACAGAATCATTCCTGAGTTCTTCATAAAAACTTTTTGCAAGTTCTTTTGCCCTGTCTCTTTCTATCTTATGCTCCAATTGATACTCTGCCAGAAAACCGCAGAACACCGCCAGGAACAACATTAAAAATTCCCAGAAATAAGATCTCCAGTTTTTCTTTCCTTCGTGATGTGCATGGTGATGTACTTCCATATTTTCAATTTCCTGGTTAGTAGTGTTTGTTGCTGTATAGGTAGTGGGAATAATTTCTGCGGAAGAATTTTCCGGCTGGTCATTTGCCGGGTTGTCTAAATGCTCATCTTCTGTATTTTCTGCCATTGATTAAGGTTAGAGTTAGTCAAATTATTAAGGTATTCGATAGTTATTGGAGTAAAGTAAATATACGAACACATTTGGGGATTAAAAAAATCACCTGCTGATTTAAGCAGGTAAGGGGAGTATTGTGAAAACCCCCGTAGCGCAGGAAGAAAACACCAAAATTATCTAATCATCATCAGCG
>JAGOAX010000020.1 GCA_017983695.1 Ferruginibacter sp. | reverse complement strand
AAAAATGATCAAAGGTGGATTCGCTGCTATCACTTCCAGTTCAGAGTCGAGTACCAGGACACTAAAAACATCCTTTGACGGCGGTAAAACCTGGCAGCCCATTGAAGCCAGCCTTCAGGACAAAGTTGTTATTGATTCAATATGGCGGATCTGGAATGATCGCCCTGGTATGCAAACCTTCATGAATTCAATTATCCAGGTGGGTGAAAATTTCTTTTCTCCTACTAACGGCATTTTCAGATCATCAGACAAAGGACAAACATGGAAATTATTACTACCTTCTGTAAAAGATAAGGTCTTCAATTTATTTGTTTCGGGCAACGTGATCTATGCCATACCCGGCAAGGGTGGATGTTGAAAAATTCAAAACGCAACAAAAACTTTTAGTTTTTTTTAAAATTCTTAAAGATGAATACGATAAAAAATATTCCTGCCAATATCTTGTTCTGTGTATTGGTTCGTGAAGACAGTAACCAGGGCGCAGGAATCTGTTTTAATAAATAAATATATGACCAGTTTACATGCAATTTGCCTGACAATTTTAAGTAGCTGTGTGTTTTCTGCATGCGGAAATAAACTCATTTCAGCCACTTCTATTAATCAGGTACAGACCAATGAAGTCAAAACTAAAAAATTATCAATAGTCGCAAAGCTTAAAGAAAATTCTCATCTTCCTATTAAGGAAAGAATAGCACTGTACCATAAACTCAAAGAAAAACATTTAGCATTATATGATTTTAAAAATGAGACAGAATTAACGCTATACGGTTATTCGTTTTTATGGGAAAACAATTTAATTGATGCTATTGCCATTTTTAAACTCATTATTTCTGAATTTCCTGATTCAGCTAATGCATATGACAGTATGGGTGAAGCATATCTTCAGGCAAAAGACAGTATTAAAGCACTTCAAAATTATGAGAAATCATTGCTGATGAACCCTGATAATTTTTATGCAGAAGATGTGATTCAGAAAATAAAGTTCCCAAATATTAAACCTTTAACCGCACAAGAAAAATTTTCAAAGGTCTATACCAAAAAAGATTATATAGCGGATTTAGACCAATTAGGTCAAAAACTATTAGCCGTTCATCCGCAAGCACTTAAATTTATTACGAAAGACCGGTTTTGGAAAAATATTGAAAGTAAAAAATCATTGATTACTGAAAAAACCACCTATGCTGAATTTACCTGGCATTGTAATGCAATTATAGCAAGTATAGGTTGCTCACATACGGCTTCTTCTACTATGCAAAATGACTACCATGAGTTTTCGATATTGCCTTTGGAGAATAGTTTTCCATTGCAAGTGAGATTGGTTAATAAGCAATTATTTGTGGTAAATCCGATGAATAATTCTGATAAGGTAAAAGTAAAAGACGAAATTTTGAGCATAAATGGCATTGAAACTCAAAAACTCATTTCACTTATTTATGACCATACTGCTTCACAAGCCAATATCCAAAGCGCTAAAACACAACGTTTCAACAGCTTTTTTGCTGCTCTAATACCCTACGCATTAGGGTTGCCAAAAACTTTTGAAATTGTTGTTAAAGAAAACAATGGTTCAATAAAATTGCAAAAAGCCAAAAAAATGGCAACTGAACTATATGATCCTTCCATAAATAGCTGCTCCAATGATTTGTGTTTAGAAATTTTAGAAGAGAATACAGCTGTATTAACTATCTCGTCTTTCAATTATTATGAGTGGAACAATTATGCAGTTTTTAAATCTTTTCTTGATAGCAGTATGCATACAATCAATAATAAAAAAATTAAAAATTTAATTATTGATGTGAGATACAACAGAGGAGGTTCTCAACATCCAAGCATTTACCTGCTTCAACATTTGATGGATAAACCTTTTACTTATTACTCAAAGGTAGAATCTGAAGGAAAAACAGATAAAACATACGGCGAAGAAATTTTTCATCCAGTTGATCATCGTTTTAAGGGAAAAGTGTATTTTCTGATTGATGGAAATGGACATTCTACCACTGGACATTTCATGAGTTTAGTGAAAGTACACAATTTAGGTACAATCCTGGGCGAAGAATTGGGGTCTAATCAATTCTGTACGGCTGGACAAACGCTCTTTCGCTTGAGTAATACAAAATTTGTTGTTTCTTCGGCGAATAATACGCATGTATCTACCGCTATAACGTTGCCAGATGAAAGAGGAATTCTCCCTGATTTTTTTGTAACACAAAGTATAGATGATTATTTGAACAAAGTTGATGCTGTAAAGAATTACACACTAAAACTGATTAGAAAATAATATAAAATTTTCCGGCTGCCTTAAATGGATTTGATTTATCAGGAGATAGATATATGTTAATTAAAACTACAAAAAATATGAAAAAGGTTATTTATGCGCTGATCTTACTGCTGGTTGTGGTAAGCGGACTGGTATTTGCTAATCGCCAAATTAAAAATGAAACTGCTAAAAAATCAACCCCAAAGCCACTCCCTGCTGCTGAAATGAAAACCGAAAGGGAAAAATGGGAGGCTACACCTGAGGGTATAAAATACAAAAAATGGCAAGCGTCTCCCAAAGGTGAAAAAGTACTTGCCAATGCTGCTAAAATAAGTAAACATATTGGTGATTCTACCGGTATGGAGGCTGTTGTAACGGCTCTTTCTCTTCCGCCCGGCTCCCGATTAGGTTTCGGAGTGATGGTCAGGATCAATGGCGAGGATTATATACTCACTTTTTGGGCGTTAAAGTCTGATGAATTTCAGCAATTGCATAGCCTTAAAGTTAACGACAGAATAATGATCAAAAACAGTGGTGTATCACATGCGCCGAAGTATACCTATCCAATCATATCGGGCAATTATGTAGAACGGGATAGTCAAATCATTTACAAACGACCCCCTCAAAAAGGCGGTTGCTAAATAAATAAATTGTGAAATACATACACCTGTATGCTTTGTTCCTGGTGGTTGTGTTTCACAGCTCCTGTGGACAAAAGCAAACAAACTCACCTGGAGAAACTATCAAGTCCGAAAACAAAGACATAGTCACTTACGACTGGCCTGGCGATACCGTTATTCAAATAAAAAAAGGCAGCAATGGCACTATTTTGATAGCTGCTATGAGAGGCGTGTTTCGATACGATGGAAAAACCCTGCCTACCGGACAGGCAGGGTTTACTGATCTCACCAATAAACTGGGTTCACACAAATTCCAGGATGTACTGGAAGATCGAAAAGGAAATCTTTGGCTAGCCAGTGATTCAGGTGTTTATTACTACCCTTCGGCTCCACTCAGGGCAGGCGGGAAAACCCTGCCTGCCGGACAGGCAGGGTTTCAACATTTTACAACAAGGGATGGACTTGCTGATAATGATGTTATATGTATTTATGAAGATAAAGCCGGCATTATTTGGTTCGGCACCAGAGGTGGAGCAAGCCGTTACGATGGAATATCTTTCCGGAACTTCATAATGAAAGGAGAATACAGGTGGGACACTTTTATTACTACTTTTATGGAAGACAAAACCGGGAAATTATGGATTAGCACAAGAGCCGATGTCTCTATTTATGATGGAGAAACATTTACTACGCTCCCCAATAAAAGCGACAGAGCATATGATATTTTTTCTATGACCGAAGACAAAAAAGGTAATATTTGGCTTGGTGGTTGGGATGGCCTTAGGCGTTATGACGGAAAGACATTTACCAAAATCGCACATAATAAGGGATATAATTTTATAATCGAAGACAAAAAAGGAAACATCTGGACTTTTGGTAGCATAGGTAATTCTATTCGGGCTCTTTCCCGTTATGATCAAAAGTCCTTGTACAATAAAGACCCCATTGTAACTGTAATTACGTCTGGACCATACTCAACGTTTTCCGGGATCTTGGAAGCTGACGATGGAAGTATTTGGTTTGGATATGATGGTGGATTGTATCGTTATGATGGAAAGACCATCACGGACTTTAAAAGTGCAGCCGGTGATAAATAATATGTATAGCACTGAACCATGTAAGCAAGCTGAAAAAAATAAAAAATATATTCTCCACCTCCCTATCTCACGAGCCATTCGCTTTTATCTTGGCTGCTGTTTGTATTCCTCACCACTCTTCGCTACCTTCTTCGCCGTTGTTGTTTCTATTGACCAATAACAAATAGCAGGTGAAATTCCTTTCGGCTTTTGTTCTTAACTTCATCATCACAATTTTATCAGCACGTCTTGTTAATGAAAGCAACGAATACATTTAACAGTACCAAAACTTACGTTTTTAAGTCGATCTTATTTTGTATAGTATTCACCGCATTTTTTGTGGCTTTCTCGTTTACCAAATCTTTTATTGCAGGCAAATTCGAAAGAACCGCTCACGGAGTTATCGGAACGATGGCAGCGCTTTTAACTACTTACCTGTTTTTAAAATTCGACAAAAAATCGTTTACAGTTATTGGGTTAAATTTTGAAAAGGCTACTTTAAAAAAATTTGTTGCAGGTGTTCTAATTGGCATTGGAATAATGGGATTGCTCACCATATCTGTCATCTACTTTTCTGGCTTTACCATTACTGCCAATACAAACAGCAGTATGCTGAATTTTCTCTACTATACGCTTCCTTTAATTCCATTGGCATTTATGGAGGAACTGGGATTTAGAGCCTATCCCCTTGTGCTGTTAAAAGATAAAACAGGCATACGAAATTCGATAATCATTACATCAATTTTATTCGCATTGTATCATTTAGTAAACGGCTGGACCATCCAGAATTCATTTTTAGGCGCAGGAGTCTGGGGTATTGTTTATGGCCTTGCAGCAATTTATTCCAATGGCATTTCAATGCCTACAGGAATGCATTATGCCGCTAATTTAACAACCACTGCCTTTGGAATTTCTGATGATTCATTTAATCTGTGGACGCTGAAACAACACAATGGTTTGTCATTGGAAAACTATCAAAGCAGTCAGCTGGCAACATTGATTCCTCAAATAAGCCTGTTGATTTCAGGTGTACTGTGTATGGAATGGTATTTACGAAAGAAAAACTACCGCTGACAAAATATTGAGCTATTGTAATCTCTCACCAATATTCGCCGTTGTTGTTTCTATCAAACAACTATGAATAGCAACGTAATGCTATTGAGCTTTTGTTCTTAACTTCATCATCAATAACCTGTATGTAATTTTTCAAAGCTTGTCCAATCATAGATACCATGCAAAAATTATTTATTATTTCAATCATTCTATGCCTCAGCAGTTGTAGTCATTCAACTTTTAAAGCTAAATGGACAAAAGAAAAAGCACCGACTTCTTTTATTGCAAAATTTGAAACCGCTAAGGGAGACTTTGAAATTGAAGTAACCAGGGCCTGGTCGCCACAGGCGGCTGACCGGTTTTTTCAATTATTGAATCACCACTACTTTGATAATACTCTTTTTTACAGGGTTGTGCCTGATTTTGTTGTGCAGTTTGGTAATACAGATACTTCAATAACAAAAAAGTGGGAACGGTATAAAGTTCAGGATGAGCCGGTAATTAAAAGTAACCTTAAAGCCACCCTGAGTTTTGCAAGATCCGGTAAAGACACAAGAGGAGGAGACCTGTTTATTAATCTTAAAGACAATAAAAGACTTGATACCATTAATTATAATAATGTTGTTGGATTTCCTGTTTTTGGTACCGTAATAAAAGGTATGGAAACTGTTGAAGCAATGTATGGAGGCTACGGCAATAACACAATGAAAGTATATGACTCTTTAAGTTCGGATAGAATTAAATTTTTAGCACTTTTTCCAAAATTAGATGCTATAAAAAAGGCGTATGTATTGAGCAAGAGTAAGTAACCAGCCGTTGTTGTGCCTATATACCAACAACAAACTATTTACTAGTCTGCAGTAAGCCCCGGAAGTTAGTAACAATTATAAATGAAACATATGGCAACTTTAAAAATTACAAGAACCAGCGAATATGCAAACCGGTTTAGAAAAATTAAGTTGATCCTAGACAATAAAGAGCTTTCTCTTATTGCCAATGGAGAAACTAAAGATTTTGAAATTGCCGCAGGTGTACATACGCTTCAGGCAAAAATAGACTGGTGTTCGAGTAACAAATTAACTTTCACTATTGTGAACCCGGAATTAAAGCTTTTGATTTAAGCAGTTTTGCAAAACACAGCACACTGGGAATTTTTTCTGCTGTTTATTACATAACCTTTGGCGCAAGTAAATATTTAAATCTTAAAGAGAAGACAAATTAGAAATCCTGTCTTCGCCCTGGCTCAAGAACCATTTGCTTTTACCTGTGCAGAGCCGGAGCAACGGGTTAAGCAATCAACCAAATGGCTACCTTCGCAAATACAGGAACCTTGTGCCTGCCCGTTCAAACAACAACCTTAACATTGAACAGTATTATAAAAGAGTAAACAAAGATCAACTGTCAACCACAAATTATCTCTCAATGAAAGTTTACAAAACATACAGCAGTTCTATTTTTCCGTCGACTATTTTTATTCTTTTTCTTTGCTTAACAATACCTATATTTTCAAATGCACAAACTGAAATTACCAAAACTGATGCTGCCCCGAAAAGTAAAATTTCAGAAGAAAAGTTTATTGCAATCAATGGCATTGAACAATGGGTTACAATTAAAGGAGAAAGTTCGAAGCCAATAATATTGTTTATTCACGGTGGGCCGGGCAGTCCTATAAGTGCATATGCAGACAATATGTACAAAGAATGGGAAAAAGATTTTATTATAGTTCAATGGGACCAGCGGGGAACAGGAAGAACTTTTGGCCGATATGCTCCTGAAGAACTAACACCGGAATATTTAAAAGCAAATCCATTAACAGTCGACCTTATGACTGCCGATGGAATTGAGTTATCGGAATATCTTTTAAAGCATTTAGAGAAACAAAAACTTATTCTGTTTGGCACCTCCTGGGGTTCAGTACTCGGCGTAAAAATGGCTGCAAAGCGGCCCGATCTTTTTTACGCCTATGTGGGGCATTCCCAAATTGTTAATCCTGCCATTGATACAGCATTGTATAATAAAGTTTATAGAATGGCAGAGGACAAAAAAGACAACGATGCTTTAGTAACATTAAACACAATAGGTAAACCTCCATACGACAGGGCAAATAAAGTGGGAAAGTTATTTAGAATTCTAAAAAAATATGAGCAGGCAAATTCAACTCCTGCTCCGGATAACTGGTTTGTACTTTCGCCTGATTACAACAATGCAAAAGACAACCAAAACCGAAGCGATGGCGACGACTACTCATTTGTAAATTATACCGGCGACAGTAAATTGGGCCTGCAAGCAATGAGTGCAACCATAAACTTAATGAGAGACAATTTAGATTTTAAAATCCCGGTATATTTAATACAGGGCAAAGAAGATATTTTAACACCAAAGGAAAAAACTAAAAAATATTTCGATACACTAAAAGCTCCTGAAAAGAAATATTATCTGTTACCGAAAACTGCTCATGGTTTTAATTTATCAGTTTTAGAAACTCAATACAAAATATTTAAGCGTATAAAAACTTTGTGACATCCGCCCTGGCTTGTAGTTAACGAGCCATTGGCTTTCATCTATGCTTCGGTAAAAGTTCAACCTGCCTGCAGAGTTTACCTGCCGTAGGCATTGGGCAGATTGTTAATACATTAAACAATAAATTATGCCAAAGTTCCAGTTTGGTATTTAATATTGTTTTTTATGTATAAATTTATAAAGCAAATTTATAGAAAACGTAAGTTTTGAACTTGAGTATATTTATGAGTTAGCTACATTTTACTATGAGAATTTCGATTATTATATGGCTGATAACTATTTGCACGATGATTTTTTTAGGAGCTTGTAGATTCTCACTCGCTTGTGAACTAAAAATGACAGATGAATATATTGAGAGTACTTGCGGATTAACTAATGGTGTGAGGTTCGAGGAATTGAATGTAGACACGTTTTACACAGATGGTAAGCCGAAAATTTACAAAGTTGTATGTTCCTACACAGCGAATCCGTATGCCAATGGGCCAGCAGATAAAGTCAGAGATCGGATATATTTTTACGGGAATAAGGGTGACTGCTACTGGTCAAAAGACACCGCTACAAACGGTGTTTATAAGAATTTTGGAATATCAAGAGAAATGCTAGGTGACATAAATGATTTATTGAATGATTCTGCCGTTGAAATCAGGACTTACATTACAGAAGACAGTATGGTTGTTAAAGGGGGTAAGCCTCCAAGAAATGTTGAACTATATTCCACAAGAGTTACAATCAAATGTCCTTTGAAATTTAAACCAAATACGTGGTATTATGTAAACTTTTATGATCAACGGTACGAAGCGTATCTATATGTCGACAATAGTATGGCCTATAATCTTTTTAAACAAAGTTTACCTACAAATTTCTAACAAGTAAATAAAACGACCGCATAACATTGGTATTCCTGCAAGTGAGGCTGAACGTTGAAACTTCAGCTGTTTGTGTCGCTGTACTTTCTGCCTTGACACACGAGACATTCGCTAAAATCTACACTTCAATAAAAGTTCAATAAAGTTGTGCCGTACAAGAGTGGTTCTTCTTTTCTTTTACTAAAAGAGAAGAAGAACAGAACGAGTTCGCAACGATGTTACATCAGGGAACTAATGCCTGTCACAAAAAAATACAGCCACTGGCAGAGTTATTTCCCAAACTTTTGTTTCAGCGCTGCCAATGCATCATTCATGGGCAGATCTTTTATTTCTTTTTTAGGCGGCGCAGTATTAAATGGTTTTTTAGTGTTAGGCGTAAATGATTTTCTTTCGGGCATGGGCAATGTTTGCTTAATGGATAAAGCAATTCTTTTACGTGCCGTATCCACTTCCAGTATTTTTACATTTACTTTCTGGTTTAATTTTAATACTTCGCCGGGGTCGGTAATATAAGTATGCGAAATTTCAGACACATGCACCAGGCCATCCTGTTTTACACCAATATCTATAAAAGCGCCAAACCTTGTAATATTGGTAACAACGCCGGGCACTTCCATACCAATTTTTACATCATCAATACTGTAAATGTTTGCAAATTCAAATGTCTGTGCTTCGCTGCGTGGGTCGAGGCCCGGTTTTTTTAATTCATTTATAATATCTTTTATCGTAAGCTCCCCTACCTGTTCGGTAGCATATTTTTTTGCGTCGATGGTTTTTAAAATATCTTCTTTGCCAATTAAAGATTTTATATCTGTTCCTAAATCTTTTGCAATGGCGGTTACCACCGGGTATGCTTCGGGGTGCACAGCGCTGGCATCAAGCAGATCTTCGCCTTCGGTAATGCGTAAAAAGCCGGCGCATTGTTCAAATGCCTTACCACCCAGGCGTGGCACTTTTAATAATTGTTTGCGGTTATTGAATTTGCCAATCTCGTTGCGGTACTTAATGATATTGTCTGCCAGTGTGCTGCCTATACCACTTACATAACTTAGCAAATGCTTGCTGGCAGTATTTAAGTTTACGCCTACATTATTTACACAACTGATAACGGTGGCATCCAGTTTTTCTTTCAGCCTGAATTGGTTTACATCATGCTGGTACTGCCCTACCCCTATACTTTTCGGGTCAAGCTTTACCAGTTCTGCCAACGGGTCCATCAATCTGCGGCCAATACTTACTGCACCACGTACGGTAATATCTTCGTTAGGAAATTCTTCTCTTGCAATTTCTGATGCAGAATAAATGGAAGCGCCATCCTCGTTCACCAAAAACACCGGGAGGTTTAAATTTATTTTTTTAATGAACTGCTCTGTTTCCCTGCCTGCTGTGCCATCGCCAATGGCAAAAACTTCGATACCGTATTGCTGTACTAAATGTTTAATTTTTATTTCTTCGGCAGCAACCCTGTTATTTTCATGCGGAAAGATGAGGTCAGTTTTTTGCAGGTCGCCCTTTTCATCAAGGCAAACTACTTTACAGCCGGTGCGGTACCCGGGGTCGATGGCTAAAATTCGTTTACCACCTAATGGAGAACTTAATAATAATTGCCGTAAATTTTCTGCAAATACATTGATGGCTTCTTCATCTGCCTTTGTTTTTAATGCTGTACGAAATTCAGTTTCAAGGCTCGGCTGCAATAATCTTCTGTATGCATCTTTAATGGCTTTGCGTATTTGATCTGTTGAAGCATTCATACCTTTTATATAAAGGCCTTCAATCATTTCCAAAGCCGGTTCTTCTTCGGGTGCAATGGCAATGCGTAAAAATCCTTCTAAAAATCCACGCAGCACAGCCAATATCCTGTGCGACGGAATTTTTGAGATCAGTTCGCTAAACTCAAAATAACCTTTGTACTTAATGCCTTCGGTTTCTTTATCGGTTACCAGTTTGCTTTGCAGTGTGGCTTCGTGTTCAAAAAACTTACGCAGTTTGGCTCGTACCTGTGCATCTTCATTTACCAGCTCTGCAATAATATCTCTTGCTCCCTGCAATGCCGCATCTGTATCTGTAATTTTTTCGCTGATGTAATTTGTTGCTGCTGCAACAAGATCAATATCTTCCTGTGCTAAAATTAAATTGGCCAATGGCTCCAATCCATTTTCTCTTGCGGTTTGCGCCTTGGTTTTTCTTTTTGGTTTAAAGGGCAGGTAAATATCTTCCAGTTCGGCAATAGTGGTGGCTTTATTTAATTTCTCCTGCAGGGATTCAGTCATTTTTTCCTGTTCGGTGATGGCTTTTTCTATAAAGGTTTTACGCTCGGTAAACTCTTTTAAAAATTTTGCCTCTTCCTGTATCTGCTGCACCTGCACTTCGTCCAATGCGCCGGTACTGTCTTTACGGTAGCGGGCAATAAAGGGAATGGTGGAACCTTCTTCCAGCAATTTTAAAACCGCAGCTACCTGTTGTGGTTTTATATTTAATTTGAGGGCTATCGGTTGAATAAAATCTGACATGTTGTTTAATTTGGGTTGCGAATTTAGCGGTGTGTATTGAAATAAAAAATTGGAATACTGATTTGATTTAGTTAAAGCAATATTTTTTTATCGGGATAAGCTTCTGCAAATGCATAAATGCTGTTACGGATATAATCATTATCTGCATAAGGGTTTAAATAATTCTTCAGCTCGGCCGAAGATGTTACCTTAATTTTTTTAGGGATATAGCCCATTCCCCAGAAACTTCCCCGTTCTATTAACAGGCATAATTTCTCTTTGGGTGTAATGCCATTATCAATTAATGCAAAAGTGGGCAGCTGCTCATTTAATGCGTCAATAGCTTTTTTTATTTTACCATTATAGATTACCGGGGCTTCTAAAAATTCGTAGTCTGTTTGGGTAAAAGGTGTCTTGTCTAAAAAACACAGTTTCATATTCAATTCAAATTCATCCACCATTTTTTTTAACAGTACCAATCCTTCATGCAACAGGTTAAACACATATAAAGGCTGAAGATTTTTTTTCTTTTTATCAATTGCCAAACGCATGTAGCCTCTTGCATCTTCAAATAAATACAGCGCATATTTTTGTAAGGGTTGTTTCTGGCTGCGGTTGTACAGTGGCCAGATGCGTTTTATTTCGGTGCTTTCAAAAACCAGTGCCTCCAGCTCGTTGGCACATTCTTTAAAAGTTATTTTATGAATGTTGCGTAAAAAATTCTGCCGCTTCCTGTCAGCATCATTATGTGTAAAATGGCTGCTTACCCTTTTCTTTATATTGATGGCCTTACCAACATACACTACCTTGTCTTTACTGTTGTGAAAATAATACACCCCCGGTTTACCAGGCAGTTTATCAATGGCCGCTTTATCCAGGTGCAAAGGCAGCCATTGGTCTTTAGATGACTTTTTCAGCATCTCGTTAATGAATACAATTCCATTATTGGCCAGGTAATGTTCAAACAAAAGCACGGTAGCTTTTGCATCTCCACCGGCACGGTGCCGGTTTTCAATATTTATATTTAAAGAACGGCAGAGGTTCCCCAAGCTGTAAGAGCCAAAACCCGGGAATATTTTTCTTCCCAAACGAACGGTACATAATTTTTTAGCCGTCAACTCAAAGCCGGAATTTTTAAGCTGGTGTTTTACAAAACTGTAGTCGAAATTTACATTGTGGGCTACAAAAATATTTTCGTTCAGCAGGTCGAATAAAGTATCGGCCACTTCATCAAATGCTGGTGCATCCGCCACCATAAAATTATCAATGCCTGTTAATGCAGTAATGTAACGTGGAATACTTTGTTGCGGATTAATGAGTGTTTCAAAATGTTTTACCACCCTTGTGCCATCATGTATGAATACAGAAATTTCGGTAATTCCGTTTGCTGCGGCATACCCACCGGTGGTTTCTATATCAACGATTGCGTACATGTGGCCCCTAAATCCCCTAAAGGGGACTTGCGAAGATTATTTGATTTGTAATAATTTTTCTAAATAGTGATACTCAATGTTAAATAATTTTTTCAACTCCTTCACTTTTGTCATCCATTCATCTTTATTAACTTTTGCTTCTTTACTTTTCGTACCAACGATCATTACATTTTTTGGCGTGTGTTCGGTAGCAATAAAATCAAACACTTTGGTTTTGTATCCATTGGCTTCCAGCAGCAAGGCTCGGATGGCATCAGTCACCATTTCGGCCTGCCGCTCTAAAAGAATACCATGCTTTGTAATACTTTTCAATTCGTTATCCGGCGCCATTTGCCTGCGTATTTGTTTATGGCAGCAGGGTGCACAAATAATCACTTTTGCATTTGCCTGTATGCCTTTATAAATGGCATCGTCTGTTGCGGTATCGCAGGCATGCAGGGCAATCAACATATCAATTGATGGCAATACTGCATCCTGTATGGTTCCTTTTTTAAAATGCAATTTATCATATCCAACACTTTCAGCAATGCTGTTACATTTGTTCACCAGGTCTTCCCTCATCTCTATTCCATAAACGGTTGCTGTCGTTTTTATTTTATTATGCAGGTAGTCGTACAAAGCAAAAGTTAAATACCCTTTACCACAGCCCATATCTGCAACGGTAATTTCTTTCTCAAAATTTATATCTTTTATTATCCCGTCTATAATTTCTACATAATGGTTTATCTGTTTGTATTTATCCTGCATATCTTTTTTTACCAGGCCTTCGGCGGTGGTAATACCCAGCTGTTTAAGATAAGCAGCATCGGCAGCATTCACAATCCGGTGCTTTTGCCTGTCGTGCTGCATAGCATCGGGTTTTACAGATAAGCTGGCAGGTTTTGTTACCAGCTTTGCTATATTTTCATTATCGATAGTAAAATGAAGATCGTTTTGTACCGTAAATACATCTGCATTAAAAAAATCTGTTTGCAACATCTTCTCCAGTATCAGCATCGCTTCTTCCGGGTCGTAGTTTTTAAAACTATCATTGGTGGGGTATCGGTAAGTAAAAGACAGCTTTGGCGTATTTTTAATGACGACCGGTTTTATAAATACATTTTTGAGGTCAGCCGATTTTTCTCTTTTATTGCCCAAAGAAATTTTTATTAATGATTGCTGTTTAAAATTTTCATTAACTTTATCTAAGAACGATTGCAGCTGATTTAACATGATTTTGTTTTACGACACTGCAAATGTAAACTAATCTTTAAAGCCATAAATTAAACCATTTTTAAACTGCAAAAATTTTCCGTATGAAAATTGATAAATTCCCTTTTACCATTATAGACTGGTCGGATAAGGAAGTTACAGAACGTGATGGCGTTACCGGAAAAACCACCTCCCGTATTTTTTTTATGGGAGATATAAGGGTACGCATGGTGGAATACTCTGCCGGTTATTTAGCCGACCACTGGTGCCATAAAGGCCATGTTATTTATTGTATTGATGGCGAGATGGAAACCAAACTGGAAGATGGCAGAAACTTTATTTTTTCAAAAGGAATGACTTACCATGTTGGTGACGATTGCGAAGCCCACCGCTCTTCATCTGTAAATGGTTGTAAACTGCTTATTGTGGATTAGTAGTGTTATCGCCATGCGGCTCATTAAATTTAGACACGGCATCTTTATGCCGCAATATTTTTATTAACTGTATCAATGCAGTTATTGCAAATATGCTGCCGATTATCCAGTTTAAATATTGCTGGCTGTTGGCAATACGCTGCACCATCCATTTACCACCAAAAATAAAAACAGCATTTCCTAAAAGTGTTCCTACACCTATTCCAATAATATAGCTGTTGTATTGGTTTTTTTTTGGCTCCAGTATTTTTTTTGTAAACAATACCGTACTCCACCCAAACCAAAACGGTATTTGCACCGGGTTAATGGCACACATTAACATGCCCAGCAAAAAGCGGTGCATATTATTATTGAGCAACACATTTTTTGTACCGGCCCCTTCTTCGGCTGCTGCAATAAAGCTGCCAACTGCCAGGGCAATAATGATGGCCAATGTTATCCACTCCATTGCCTTCATCAGCTTTGCCTGCTTACGCACCCAATCAATGCCTACCAGCGATATCCGCACATAAATCATTTCTACCAGTAAAGAGCCGAAGGAAAAATACATGGCATCTGTAATACTTTCCTGTATACCGATCTGCATGGCAGCAATATTGAGTGTACCCAATGGCAACGAACCCAAAAAGCTTATCATCAACCCCCATAAAAATATTGTAATAATTTTCTGCATACAGCTACCCCATTTTACTATCTGCTTCTTTCATCATTTTAAAATTTTGTTTGGCATCCCGTAAAAACCTGCGCCCTTTTTGCAGTGGCCATGGCGCAACACCCTGCTGCCTGTTATATTTACTTATGTTATATAGAGCTTTCCAGTGTTTCAATATTTCGCTGTAAGCGCCCAGTAATGTGTAGCCGGTATCATAAAAATGATTGGGCTCGGCGCCGCAACCATTGTATTCCAGTATGGTAAAATTTTTTCCGTTCTTTAAATCTTCAACATTGCTGCACATAATATCGTAGCGGCCATAAAAAAAATCATTGATCCGCAGGCTGATGCTATCAAATATACCAACCAGTTTATCATCAATATGTTCTTTCAGATCAACAAAATGGGCACCACGGTTGTGATTGGCCGCATAACTGAGCATATACTTTTCACCAACCGGTAATACGGTATGCCATGTTTCTTTGTGCTTACTGTATAATTCTTCTATTCTTTTATTACCCTTTGGATGCAGCATGATCAATTCTTCAACCGTAAGCTTACCATCGCCAATAAGCTGTAAGGGAATTTTATGTAAAAAGCCAGTCACTATTCCTTTCTTTTCTTTTGGATGACGGATATAAAACACACTTACTTCCATAGGATAATGTACCATACGCTGTACAATATACTCAACAGGCATTTTTGTATGATACTGCAGCAGGTCATTTTCCGTATCAATTTTACGGAACAAAACACCCTGCCCGCCAATTTCCGGTTTTACAATTAAAGGATATTCAATACCACTTTGGCGCAGCCGCTCCAATACAATAGTAAAATCTTCGGCAGGCAAAGCATTAAATGTGGTGGGATACAATTCAACGGGCAGCAGGTCGTACATCTCTCTTTTGGGTTCGCCTTCCATGCCGCCAAAAGTTAGTTTTGGATTGCTGGATGTAAAAAACCAAAAAGCACCTGACTTTAGCATATACCAAAGCCAGACCGGCGTAATAGGTGCATAGATCAGTTTAAAAGGCCAGGCTTCCCAATTGGTTATTTTGTGTAGTATATTTTTCAAATCAAATATTAAAGGTTCAAAAATAAACCCTT
>JAGOAX010000027.1 GCA_017983695.1 Ferruginibacter sp. | reverse complement strand
GGGTAGGGTTCAATACCCATCATAATCAATTCGGCCAGTTTTTCACGACGTAATTGTTCCTGTTCAGATAAATGTGCTGTACTCATTAAAATAATTTTCAAAAGTGTTGGCAAAGGTACTGGTTAGGGAGTAGCATACAAAAAGCCCCTCCGGCCTGGGGCGGGAAGGGCTTTTATCAAGCGATTAAACGATTAATATTATTTCGACTTTTTCCCGTTATTCAGAAAAACACCTAATTGAATTCCGATATACTGATTCTTGATTGAGCCGGTAAGTCCATCTGGTACTAAGTTTCTTAAACCTTTGTTGTAATTAAGCGAAAGGAAAAATCCACCATTCATGGCATACCCAACCCTGAAGTCGGCACCATAGTCAATACCTTTAAAATCATTCTCTGGTGTTTTGCCAAACAGGATATCTGTAATTACTTTATCACCATCCGTTACAGAAACTCTTTTTGATGGAAGATTAAAATCGATAGATGGTCCTGCTCCCAGGAAGAAACTTCCACCGCTTCCATGTATATGATACAGCACATCAGCAGTAAGCTCCATATAACGAAGTGCTACATATTGTTTATCAATCAGGGTGCCCGGAGGATGTGGCTCAGTTAGTCCTTTTTGTACATACGCCAGTGATGGATGGAATGTCCAGTTTTTGCTTTTGCACAATGGCACATCCAGTACCAGGCTCGTCATAACACCAACTTTACTATCACCATCTACCTTGTCTTTCATATTTGCAATAGAAACGCCACCGGCAAGACCAACCCGGGCTTGTGAAAAACCGGCTATTTGAAAGCAGAAAACAGAAGCTGCCAACAGGAGAATAATTTTCTTCATAACAGTAGTTTTTGATTACCTACTCGTATCGCTTTTCGGTTTAGGCGCCCTACTTTTTTCTTTTACCGGGATTTTCGGGATGTTCCCTCTTTAAAACAAGGTCTAAAGTAACTAAAACCTGCCGCAAACTTAAGTAAACCAAACGATTTTCAAAAGTGAGGTTTTTGGGTGAGTTTTTACCCCTTCCCGGGAGAAATAATAAAATAGCCCCCGCTTTAGAATAAAAGCAGGGGCTTATCGTATCACAGGTTGAAGGTTGTACGGTTTTAGTCGGTTTTTATTGGTTCATCAGGGTCTTGTTTTGGCTGTTTTGGCTTTTTCTTTCTTCCTACAATTGCCCGGATGGCAATTATTAATAAAAAAATTATAACAGCCGTTCCCCCGATCATCACTACAACGGCGGCACCTTCGGAGCCTCCGCAGGAAAGAGTGCAGGCAAGGCTGGCAACCCCGTAAAACAATCCTATAGCTACGAGTACAGACAAAATAATGAGGCCAACTTTTGCTCCATTAGACTTACCGGGATCTTTTTTTATGGCCCGGATTTGTTCTTTCAGTAATTTCTTTTTTTCTTTCCATTTCAGGGATTTTCCATTTTCATCTTTTAAAGAAGCGGAGAAAGCTGCCACGGTCTTGTAAGTTTTTATCGTACTGTCTCCTGGCAGGGATGATGTAGCCGGGGCAGTTGCATTCAGGGGTATCGAAAAGCTGAAAATTTTATCGGGCTGGTTACTGAAAAATACGATCATGCAAAAAGTGGAGGCTACCAGCATAAAGTCGCAGCGTTTTTGCCGGATATAAAATGCAGAGGCGGAAAGTTTATTTCCTTTTAATGATTTGGCAGGGTAGGCAAATACGGCGGCAAAATAGATAGCAACAAAAAGAAACAGGGCGATGGAGGAAATTGCAACACCAATATCAGACAGTAAAATACCTGTTATAATGCCCAGGGCTGTCAGTATTATAAAAGATACTACAATGATGAGACGGGATAACTTTTTATGGTTTTTTGCCCAGTGCGAAATTTTTTTCATACAATTTGTTTTTGTTATTTGATATTTGTTTGTCAGCATTGAATTGAATGAGCAGCAGTTTACTGTTATTGATATTTTTTGATCCTTCCTGAAAAGGTTCCGTTAGTGAGTATTATTTTCTGATTGTTTTTATTCGTGAGGGTCATATCAAAAGTGCCGGTAATGGCACAATCGTATTGACCGGCTACATTGGCGTTGGTAATTGCTTTGCAATCATTATAACTAAAGCTGATAGAACCCGATTCGTACCAATACACTTGTACAGAGTCAATAGGGTTGCCGACATTCTGCAACTGGCTGCAATTTCCTCCGAGGGCAGATACAGAAGTACCGGTTGGTTGTAAGTAGGCACATTGAACCGGTCCAGGGGTCCGGGCCAATAAAAGTATTTTTCCGTTTAATAAATTATCCTGGTCTTCAATGGCGAGGCCTGTAAAATTTACAAACAGGAGATTGCCCTGCACAAGTATTATATCCGTTAAAATGGAAGAGGGGTGTGTACGGTTATATTGCTGGCCATTATAGTTGAAGCTGATTTTAGTTTCATAAGACGGGAAGTCACTATTTTTTTTACAACCAGTCAGCAGTATTGTTACGGATAGAAACAGCAGGATGAGTTTAAAATGTTGGTTCATAAATTTATTTTTAAGGATAAAGAAGGAACCGATATTGCAACGGGATTATTTTTTTGCAGCTCCGGCATCGGGACGTTTTTAAAACCCAGGCTCATGGCTATTTTTTTATTCTTACGGGCAGCTAAGTGAAAAGGGATGGCTACCATTATTAATGCACTGCCTGCCAGTATAAAGATTCCCCCGGCATTAAAAGTCTCTTCCTGGTAATCACCTCCGGGTATCAGGCCATTACCAAACTCAGACATATACATTATTCCGCCAATCGTTACAAGAACAACTCCCGGAATGCTGGTGGCAAGAGCAACGGTGGATTGCTTTTTACTTTTTTGCAGGTAGTCGGATTTGGTAGTTGGTTCAGCGTTATTGATGGTTGGCTGGCTGAATGTTGTAACTGATAACATCAATAACAACAGGAAAACGATACTTTTTTTCATACTATTTTTTATATCATTATGAATATTGTTTTCTGTCAATCAATTTCTATCACCGGTTAATATAAAACTCTCCATTGCTTACAGTTTTAAAGGTGCTAGTTGCAGCATTTACATCTGTAACAAATTCAAAAGTGCCTTTGATATACTTTTTATTGATTTCCTGTATGATTATTTTGCCACTTCCATAAAATAAACAAGGCGAGAAACTAGGACAGAAAAAACCGGCGGCATAGCCATCATTATTCTGGTATATAGTTGCATTGCGTACTACACCAGTTTGAAAATTATACGTACCGGCCGTGATATCAGAGCCCTGTCCGTCTAAATAGAATCGGAATGACCAGGGGGAAACATCTCCCCGAAAAAATATAGTTTTATCACCAGCTCCCCCGGCAGTAGCCGTCATATTTGAATTACATTCGAAAACGACGCCATCTACTTTACCTTTCAAATAACTGGCACTGGTGTCATTTTCCTTTTTACAGGCACTTAAGGATAATACAAAACAAGCGATGACGATGGATAATAGTTTCATTATATATTTCATATTAAAATTTTTTACTTAGAACCTGAATCCGGCTGTTATAGAAATATTGCCATTAAAAGAACCTGCCTTTGTTGATTTAAAAGTAGATTCAGAAGTGGGGGTGGTGATTTTTATTGCATCAATTTTTGCAGCGGAGGTAACAGATAATTCTGTTCCTATACCCAGAAACCAGGAAGGATAGGCAAGGAAATGCCAAAACCCTTTTATCATAACCCCGGGTAATAAATAATTAGTGGTTTGTTTCGTAGTACCCTGGTTTATATCTGCAGCGAGTTTATAAAAAGATAATGCAGGCCCGATACCAAATCCTGCTTTACCCAGACTATCTGTTTTTACCCAGGCAATGTACAAGGTGTTGATAGTACTGGTAAGGGTAAGATAATTGGATTGTGCAAAATTCTTTTCGTCATACCCCTCCACTGTCCCGTGGTACGAAAGACCAAAGCCTGCTTCAATAGCGGTCTTCTTATTAACATAGTGGCCGTATTTTACACGGTAAGAAGTTTTTCCGGCTTTTTTTCTTGGGTATTCAGTGTCGATGGTAAAAAGACCAAAGAAACTTGCTATTTGCTTATCTCCAAAACCCGAGCTGACCATGCCGGACTCGATATTTGAATTAGCATTGCCGAAATAGGCGCCACTTTCAACGCCGATGTAGTTTTTTTTCTGTGCGGTACAAATGAAACAAGAGATTAACAGGAGCCAGGTGAACAGGAACGTACTTTTCATAACAAGAGGTTTACTGATAATTGATTTATTTCCGCTTGTTTTCAATAGGTGAA
>JAGOAX010000016.1 GCA_017983695.1 Ferruginibacter sp. | reverse complement strand
ACGGAATTAAACAAAAAAAGGATTGAATATCAATAAAAAAGAGCGATTCATTTATGAATCGCTCTTTTTTATTGATAAAATATTTAATATATTATTGCTTTACAAATTTAATATGGCTAATTTGACCATCTCCAAAAACTCCTCTCAGGATATAAGTGCCTTTTGAAAGATTTGTAATTTCTAAAGGAACTATACTTGAACCTGCCTGCAGTTGAAGCACATTTCTGTATACCACTTTACCTTCAGGAGAAATAATTGCCAATTCAACTTTATCTTTTTTAGCAATGGTGATACTTAATTGAGCAGTGTTGCTTACAGGATTAGGTAAAATACCTGCAAGGCGAATATCTGCGGCCTGGGCACCTACTTTAACTATGCCTGAATTGATACTGATACCATCAACATTGATAACTTTTACTCTATAAAAAACAGCACCTGATAAAACAGTATTATCATTATAGCTGAAGGGTTGTGTACATGTTACCTGGCTTGCTGCAATGGTATTGATGGCAACAAAGTTTCTACCATCAGTTGAACGTTCAATAACATAGGAAAGTTCGGCACCTGTACATTCAGCTTTCCAATTTAATGTATTATATCCATTTCCTTTCGAAGCATTCAGGTAGCTGAATTTAACAGGTAATACATTTGGTGTGCCGCCTACGGCAAAAGGAGAAAATAAAGTAACTCCTGTACGGGTTGCAAAATTGCCCCCATTATCACCAGTACCAAAACAATTGCCCCAGTTTGGATTGTCCCAATGCGCTATACCAATTTGCGATGGGGTGAAAATGCTGAATGAAGCACCTTCTAAAGATGCATCCCATCCTAATGTCATTGTAACAGCCGCTGGTGCTGTAGGGCTACCGGCACCATTATAATTTACAGTAAAAACAGCATCTACAATTTTATCTTTTTGAGCAAGGGTAAATGCAGGTCCATTTGGTAAACCATTTGTTGTAGCACCATTAAAAGCCGCAACACTAAAAGTATTATTTGCAAGGGTATTGGCAGAGTTAAGTGTTACAGGTAAATACAAAGTACCTGTACCAACAGGGAAAACATATGGTGTAGAAACCGCAAAATTATCAACACGTAAAAAACCTTGTGTTGCACCTGCTACCCCGGTTGCTATATGCTTGGTTGCTCCAAAACCAGTTCCACCAATAACATTGCCGTTTGCAATAGTTAAAATATTGGGTGCCGGAATACTCAATATACCATTTGTAAGCGTTAAAGAACCGGGTAAAGTAGTTGCTGCATTTGTAACCGTAACGCCGCCAGCAGAATTATTAATATTAATATTAACGTCATTTACAAGTGCTCCAGATTGGTTAAAGTTTTGAGCAGTGCTGCCATTAAAATTTATGGCACCAGTTCCTGTTCCTGTTTCTGTAATAGCGCCAAAGCTGGTTAAATTACCGCCTATGTTCAATGTTCCAATATTACCTCCAGCTCCGCTGCAAAGATCAAGATTTCCACCGCCTGATATAGCAACATCTCTCACTACTGTTAGCGTTCTGTCGGTTGTACCAGACACTGTAAAGTTTGCCTGCAAGTCAATATCTCTACCTACAGTAAAAGATCCGTTAGTCATTAACAAACGTGCCGATCCGGTATTGCTTATTGTAAAATCGTTGGCTACAGAAACACCATTTGCCATAGTAAGGTTGGTATTCATGCCCAGGCAATTATAAGTAAGATTACCAAAAGCCTGGTTTCCTCCTGCCGGATGCAGCGCTATCAAACCAGTGATACTACACAATGATGTAGTGTTCCAGGTAGCAGTTGGTATGGTTCCACCATCCTGATTATGAACATAGGCACAACCATTTTGAAATGTTAATGTACTTAGAGTGCCATTAACTGTACCAGCGTTGTCAATTGTCCCAAATACATTTGTAACAACACCAGCTGCAGTTGCATCAAAAATACGGCCGATATTTATAATAAAATCACCACTGATATTTGCTGTAGCATTTGCAGCTAAAATTATACTTACATTAGTTCCCAGTGTAAGCGATGAGCCACCACCAGCTACAAAAAAATCAGGGTCGGCACCTACGCTTCCAAGCGTTAAAGTGCAAGCTGCACCGCCAACGAAAGTTACAACTGCACCATTAGAAATTTCTAAAGAAGCGTATGAACCACTTGCCGGCATTGTTGAAAAAGTTATTACTCCGGTCGTGTTAAAAAGAACATCATCGGCAGCAGCAGGAGCTCCTGCGGGGGTCCAGTTTGCTCCAGTTGTCCAGTTTTTACCACCACCAAGGCCACCATTCCAGGTTTTAAGTGCAGCAAAAGTTGTAGTTGTGTTTAGTGTTAACAGAGCTGCTATCATTATTATAGTAGCAAATGTCTTGTAGTTGAGTAGCATTTGTTTCATATTCTGTGTCTTTTTTGGTATGTAGATTTAATTTTTTAATCGTTGTGGTTGAGGCGAAATTTACAAAAAATATATTTTAAGTAATGAAATCAACGAGTATTATTTTGTAAAATCGTCTATAAAGGTAGTCGGAAATCATTAATATTTCAACTAAATTTTAATCTTGATAAAGCAAAAAATCAATACAGGTTGCTAAATTAGGGGGGGGTAAAGAAGAAAATATTATAATAAAAGAGGATTGTATTTGTAGTACAGACCATAAAAAAGCCGCCTAAGAGGCGGCTTTTTTATGGTCAAATAACTTATTTTAATTCTTTATAGTTTTTAATGTATGTTTATCCTGGCTGCTAAAATGAACAGTGATTAGATACATGCTTTTAGCAAAACTACTCATGTTGATTCTTTCCTTGATGCTGTATCTGCCGGCAGGTATTTGTTTTGTATAAACAACCCGTCCTTGTAAATCGGTAACAACAATCAGCATCCCCGATTTATTGTTAGTTGTGTTTATTTCCAATGTTGTAAAGTCAATTACGGGGTTAGGATAAACATTAATACTGTTTTGTGAAGGTGCAATTTCCTGTTTAGCAATAATACTTACAGTGTCTTTTCCTGTAGCACCTTTGTTATCTGTAACAGTAAGCTCAAATTGATAAATGCCATCAACCAGATTTTGTAAAACTGTAGTTGCCGTATTGATAGATGTGAGCTTATCAGCAGGACCACCTATTTGCCTCCATGCATATGCAGTAATAGTTCCATCTACATCGGTTCCGCTTCCATTAAGAGTAACATTATTTGCCGGTAGTATTATTGTTTGATCGGGACCTGCATTTGCAGTAGGAGCAATATTGTCAGGATTAACCGTAACCTGCATAGTATCTGTATCAGTTGCGCCATTATTATCTGTAACTCTTAATGCAAACCTGTAAATACCTGCAACCAATCCTGTAATGGAAGTAGTAGCAGTCGCAGGGTTAGTTATAGTGCCGGCAGTGGGGCCTGAAATTTTTGTCCATGCGTATGCAATAATGGTTCCATCAGGGTCATTACCACTGCCCAAAAGATTTGTACTGTTTGTTGGTAATGTTATTGATTGATCAAGACCTGCATTTGCAGTTGGAGCAATATTGGGAGCAAAAACAACTACCTGCATGGTATCCGTATCGATAGCACCATTATTATCGGTAACTTTTAATTCAAACCTGTAAATACCTGCAACCAAACCTGTAACAGAAGTTGCAGCGGTAGTTGGGTTAGTGATAGTACCAGTAGCAGGGCCTGAAATTTTTGTCCATGCATATGCAGCAATAGTTCCGTCCGGATCGCTACCACTACCTGAAAGAATTACAGAGTTAACAGGTAAAGTAATACTCTGATCGGTTCCTGCATTTGCAGTTGGAGGAATATTGGCAGCAGCAGCGTTAACTGTAACCTGCATAGTATCTGTATCAGTAGCGCCATTATTATCGGTAACTTTTAATTCAAACCTATAGATGCCTGCAACCAAACCTGTAACAGAGCTAGCGGCGGTAGTTGGGTTAGTGATAGTACCAGCAGCAGGTCCTGAAATTTTTGTCCATGCATATGCAGCAATAGTTCCGTCGGGATCAGTACCACTACCTGAAAGAATTACAGAGTTAACAGGTAAAGTAATAGCCTGATCGGCTCCAGCATTTGCAGTAGGAGCAATATTGGCAGCAGCAGTATTAACTGTTACCTGCATGGTATCTGTATCAATTGCGCCGTTATTATCAGTAACCCTTAATTCAAACCTGTAAACACCTGCAACCAGAGCTGTAACAGAAGTTGCAGCTGTAGTTGGGTTAGTGATGGTGCCTGAAGCTGGTCCAGCAATTTTTGTCCATGTATATCCATTAATTGTTCCATCAGCATCAGTACCGCTACCAGAAAGAATTACTGTGTTAACAGGTAATGTAATACTCTGGTCAGCACCTGCATTTGCAACAGGAGCGATATTTCCTACAGCAGCGTTAACCGTAACCTGCATAGTATCTGTATCAATTGCGCCGTTATTATCAGTAACCCTTAATTCAAACCTGTAAACACCAGCAGCCAAACCAGTAACAGAAGTTGCAGCTGTAGTTGGGTTAGTGATGGCGCCTGAAGCTGGTCCGGCAATTTTTGTCCATGCATATCCAGTAATTGTTCCGTCAGCATCACTACCGTTACCAGAAAGAATTACTATGTTAAGAGGTAAAGTAATACTCTGGTCAGCCCCTGCATTTGCCGTAGGAGCAATATTTCCGGAAGCGACATTAACGGTAACCTGTATGGTGTCCGTATCGGTTGCTCCATTGTTGTCAGTAACTCTTAGTTCAAACGTATAAATACCAGCAGCCAGACCAGTAACAAAAGTTGCGGCAACATTCGGATTAGTGATAGTGCCAGCAACAGGCCCAGAAATTTTTGCCCAGCTGTATGCGGTAATTGTTCCATCCGGATCAGTACCGTTTCCAGAAAGAATTACAGAGTTAGTGGGTAAAGTAATAGTTTGGTCAGCTCCTGCATTAGCGATTGGAGCGATATTGGCAGCAGCGTTAACAGTAACCTGCATGGTATCTGTATCGGTTGCTCCATTATTATCAGTAACTCTTAATTCAAACCTATAAATACCGGTAACCAAACCTGTAACAGAAGTTGCAGCAGTGTTTGGGTTGGTAATAGTACCTGCGGCAGGTCCAGCAATTTTTGTCCAGGCATATGCAGTAATGGTACCATCAGGATCAATTCCACTACCTAAAAGATTTGCTGTAGTAGTTGGTAGTGCTATTGATTGGTCAGCTCCTGCATTTGCAGTTGGAGCAATATTACCTGCAACATTAACAGTAACCTGCATGGTATCTGTATCAGTAGCACCATTATTATCAGTAACAGTTAATTCAAATCTATAGACACCTGCAATCAGGCCTGTAACAGAAGTTGCTGCAGTAGTTGGGTTGGTAATAGTACCTGTGGCAGGTCCAGTAATTTTTGTCCAGGTATAAGCTGTAATTGTACCGTCTACATCAGTACCACTTCCTGAAAGAATTACAGAATTTGTAGGTAAAGTAATGCTCTGGTTAGCCCCTGCATTTGCAGTAGGAGCAATATTACCTGCAACATTAACAGTAACCTGCATGGTATCCGTATCAGTAGCACCATTATTATCAGTAACAGTTAATTCAAATCTATAGACACCGGCAACCAAACCTGTAACAGAAGTAGCAGCAGTGGTCGGATTGGTAATAGTACCAGTAGCAGGTCCAGCTATTTTTGTCCATGCATAAGCAGTAATTGTGCCGTCAACATCCGTACCACTACCCGAAAGAATTACAGAATTAGTGGGTAAAGTAACGCTCTGGTCAGCCCCTGCATTTGCAGTAGGAGCAATATTACCTGCAACATTAACAGTAACCTGCATGGTATCTGTATCGGTAGCTCCATTATTATCAGTAACTCTTAATTCAAATCTATAGACACCGGCAACCAAATTTGTAACAGAAGTAGCAGCAGTGGTCGGATTGGTAATAATACCAGCAGCAGGTCCTGAAATTTTTGTCCAGTTGTAATTGGTGATAATACCATCTATATCAGTACCGTTACCAGAAAGGATTACGGCATTAGTTGGCAAAGTAATCGTTTGATCCACCCCTGCATTAGCAGTGGGAACAATATTGGCGGCTATATTAACTGTAACCTGCATGGTGTCTGTATCGGTAGCGCCATTATTATCAGTAACTCTTAATTCAAATCTATAAACACCGGCAACCAATGCTGTAACCGAAGTAGCAGCAGCAGCGGGGTTAGTGATAGTACCGGCAGTTGGCCCTGAAATTTTCGTCCATGCATAAGTTGCAATTGTACCATCAACATCCGTACCACTGCCGGAAAGGTTTGCAGTGTTTGTAGGTAATATTATAGATTGATCGAGACCTGCATTAGCGATTGGAGTAATGTTAGCAGCAGTATTAACGGTAACCTGCATGGTATCCGTATCAGTAGCTCCATTATTATCAGTAACTCTTAATTCAAATCTATAAACACCGGCAACCAACGCCGTAACCGAAGTAACAGCACTGGCAGGATTAGTAATAGTACCAGCTGTTGGTCCAGCAATTTTTGTCCATGCATAAGTTGCAATTGTACCATCAACATCCGTACCGCTGCCCGAAAGGTTTGCATTGTTTGTAGGTAATGTTATAGATTGATCGAGACCTGCATTAGCGGTAGGAGCAATATTAGCAGCAGCATTAACCGTAACCTGCATGGTGTCTGTATCGGTTGCTCCATTATTATCAGTAACTCTTAATTCAAATCTATAAATACCAGCAACCAGTGCAGTAACTGAAGTAGCAGCAGCAGCGGGGTTAGTGATAGTACCGGCAGTTGGTCCTGAAATTTTTGTCCAAGCATAAGTAGTAATTGTTCCATCCGGATCAGTACCAGAACCGGTAAGATTAACGGTGCTGGTTGGTAGTGTAATTGTTTGGTCGGCTCCAGCATTTGCAGTTGGAGATGCATTACCACCACTGGCATATTCTGCATATCCCATATCCGGAGCAGCACCGCTATAAGGTAAACCAACATTAATCCCTTTATCTATTACCGGCGAAGTGGCTTGTAAGGTATAATTTCCATTTCCAATAAACAGGGGATTAGAAGTCATATTATTGTTTATTGTAGCACCTTGCCAGCTTGGATTATTATTACCATTCTGGTAGCCATCATTATGTGTTATGAGAACATTGGACTGAACAGGGGCAGCATTAGCCAGAAGCCATGCACCGCTAAAACCTGTTGCAATATTATTCCTGATATACATCCCGTTGATATTACCATTCTGGTGAGAGGTAAATTCAATAGCTTGCCCAATCGGATTACCGGTTGCAGCCACAATGGTATTATTGTATATCTGAAGGTTATTTATTTGTGGGTCATCGGTACCTTCAGAAATTGCACCAATGGCAAAGCGGTTTCCAATACCGCTACCACTATACATATTGGTGAACAGGTTATTTCTGATAACATTGTTTACTAAATAACTGTACCCTCCCACAGGTGTGCCACCTGGGGCCGGGTTATTACCGCCGGAATTATTAACACCCCTGGTGTTAAAAGTAATACCATAAGTTTTGTTATTGATAATGTTATTTTCAATAAGGATCGATTCTGTCCTGAATTCAAGTACGATAGCCCCCTCTACTTTTGTATTTTGTACGGGATGGCTTATTGTGTTGTGATGTATCCATGCAGAAAAAGCGTAAGTAGTTTTATAATTATAATTGAGATCAATGCTACCCTGGATGTTGTTGTTATAGATTTCCAGTCCCGTGATATTAAAGAACTCGATCGCAAAATCCCAGTCGCCATTCTCTCCTGGGTATGTTCCTACATAAGGAGCTTTTACCAGGGTGTTATTATAAATCTTTACGCCTCTTAACCAACCTTCATCCCAATATTTAATAGGCCAGCCATTTTTAAAATTCACACGTTGATCCTGGATCATGGTGTTATTGTAGATCTCCATGCCCAACTGTCCACCAATATTCAATAATCCTGCGCCATAATTTCCTGTTCCGGCAGCAGAGTTTAAAACAGTATTGTTATAAAATTTATTACCTGTTGCATGATGACCAGGATCAGCATGAGGGTCAGTGGCGTCATTACCATCAAAGATTACACCACGATCCCTGAAATTGATGATCTGGCAATCGTGAATGATCACATTACTTCTTCCGCTGATCCAGATTGCGATCCAGGTTTTATTGTTGGTTTCGTTTACATATTGACCATCAAGTGTAACACCTGATATAGATTGACCGCCATTGGTGTCCTGCGGAGAATCAAGCTGTAACAATGTTGACCACTGGCCGGTAATGTTACTTTTTATTATCGTGGTAGCGAAACCTGCTCCTTCAATGCTTACACCCCTTGCGAGGTTGCTTTTCGTTGTCTCTGTATAAGTACCTGCGTTAACATGAATGATGTCACCGAAGGTGGTTACTGTAGAAGTGGCTTTGGCCAAAGTTTTCCATGGATTGGCTGCCGTACCATTTCCCGTGGCATCGTTACCAGAAGGACTGATGTAATAAGTTGCTGCTTGCGAAATAGTAGATAGGCAAAGCGAAAGGAAAAATAGAATTACTTTCATAGGATATTTATTATTGGATATTTTTCAGTGGATTCCACTATGAGTAACGAGGGGATCCCCGCTTTATTGTTTATAGTAATCCCAGAAAAATTATCACGGTTCAAATTAAGAATATTAGATTTGTTTCCATTGATTGGCAAATTTCATGCTAAATTGTTTTTACTAACATGGTGTTTATAAAATGTTTGTTTTTTTTGATTAATTACGGGCAGATTATTCTTGTGAAGTACAATAAAATAGCAAAAAAACAGTTTAAGTTAAATTTAAAATGTTTGACATATAAAAAACCCTGTTTATAAAAGGATATTTATACGGCATAAGGTTATTGATTTTTTTAACCCTAAAAAAATCGTTGTTTAAACTGAGATATTTAATAGCTGGTAAATTATTTTTCGAAAAAAAATTTTTTTTTAAAATTTTTTGCAAAAAATATTTTCGACCAATTTTAAGATCAGTTTTTTAACCTGCTTATATTATTTCAGGTTTTAATAATGATCAAATACAAACCACATGTGTTAATTTTACCTGATATTTTGTATGAAACGAAGAAATTTTATTATTACAGCTTCAACCGCAGCAATAGGGGTACCAGCTGCATATTATATAAAGAAGCATTACTGGAAAAGCAGCGAAGCTATTTTTATTCCATTAGTACTGAGTAGCTTCTGCGATGCAAAAACACTGGCGGAAATTGGTATAGACTACCGTAAGATGGTTCCGGTTGAAAATGAGAAACAAAAGCTAACAGAATTGATACTTACCGATAATGCAGGGAAAAAACTGGTAACTTCTGACAGGTCAGCTATTGAAGATTTTATAAACAAAAAAAATCAGGAAGAATTTTCAACCTATAATACATTAATAATAAAAGGCTGGATTATCTCTGTAACAGAGGCACGCCAATGCGCCCTGTTTTCATTAACTTAATAACCGAAATAATTTTACATGCATATTGATGCCCGACAACTAGAGAATCAATCTATTATAGAAGGAGATATTTGTATTATTGGTGCAGGCGCCGCAGGTATAAGTATAGCTTTGGATTGGATGAATACACCTTATAAAGTGATTTTATTAGAAGGGGGAGGATTTGATTATGACGAAAAGGTACAGGAATTATATAACGGAAAACTAATCGGGCACCCCTACTATCCCAACAAAGCAAGCCGCTTACATTATTTTGGCGGCAGTACTATGCATTGGGGTGGTCTATGTTCTACTTTTGATGATATTGATTTTGTAAAACGAGACTGGGTAGAAAATAGTGGTTGGCCTATAAAAAGGAAAGATATAGCTGATTTTTACCCTAAAGCTCATGACATACTTGACCTCGGTACTTACGAATGGGAAGCCGAATATTGGTTAAAACAATTCCCATCTTTTAAACGCCTTCCACTGGATGAAAAAGTTATATGGAGTAAAATGTGGCATTTTAGTCCGCCAACAAGATTTGGAACAAAATATAAAGACACCATTGTAAATGCAAAAAACATTCATTTATATACCTATGCAAATGTGGTTGACATTGATGCTACAGAAAATGTAAATGCTATTACACAGGTAACAGTTAAAAATTATGCCGGCAAAACCCATTCTGTAAAAGCTAAGCATTTTATAGTAGCCTGTTGCTCCATCCAAACTTCAAGGCTTTTATTGGCTTGCAATAAACAGGCCTCTGCAGGGCTTGGTAACGATAATGATTTGGTTGGGCGTTATTTTATGGAACATCCGGAAATAAATACCGGGGAAATATGGTTTAATAATACAGCCCCCTTGTCATTTTATTTAATGGAGGATAAGAACAATAAGACAAAAGTTCGTGCCGAACTGGCTATATCTCCACAAAAACAGGAAGAATTAAAAGTACTCAATGGTTCTGTATCCTTAATGCCATTAGCAATGGCGAAAAATACTATTCCATCTGTAAAACTATGGTCAAATGACGATCCCCGTAAAAGCCTGGACAGTTTTCATAAATATAGTAATTTAGACCAGAGAAATTTTATACAGAAAATGTTCTCAAAAGGCTTTTATCAATCCTATGGATTGTTTACAAGGGCTGAGCAGGTTCCCAACCCCAATTCCAGGGTGGTGTTGAGTGACGAGAAGGATGAGCTTGGAGTTCCCCGGGCTAATTTAAACTGGGCGTTATCGGTAATCGACAAAAAAACTGTGCTGGCTATAAATACTCTTTTGGGCCAACAGGTTGGTGCTGCAGGAATTGGCCGTGTTAAGCTGGCAGATTTTCTTATTGATGGCGACGAAAATTTACCTGATTTTACGAGTGGCGGATGGCATCAAATGGGTACTACACGAATGAGTGATAACCCTAAAACGGGAGTTGTAGATGCAAATTGTAAAATTCACAGCATAAGTAACTTATTCATTGCAGGGGCTTCATGCTATACTACTGGGGGAGCAGTTAATCCAACACTTACTGCGGTGGCAATAAGTCTTCGGCTTTCCCATTATTTAAAAGGTCAAATGAGAGGAAACCCTACTTCTATTTAGCTTTTTTTGCAGGCTGCTGCTGTTTTTGAGTTAACTGTTAAATGGACTTTTC
Organism: Ferruginibacter sp.; assembly: GCA_017983695.1. Taxonomy (GTDB): domain Bacteria; phylum Bacteroidota; class Bacteroidia; order Chitinophagales; family Chitinophagaceae; genus Ferruginibacter. The sequence goes on along the minus strand of JAGOAX010000016.1, from coordinate 50,037 downwards.
CTTTTAACAGCACTCCTTTTTTTCCATCCATACAATCCTGCAATTGCCATTATTAGCACAAGACCATTATTTACGCTGATAAATATAAAATGTTTTACAAAGTATAATGGGATTGATACTATACTGGCTGCAATCCACCAATACCAGCTCTCTGTTTTTTTCTTTACCATTAGCCACATACCTGTAAAAGCTGCGGCTATTACAAATGCGTCTGCCCAAGGAATATTACCAACAGCAAATGCATTTTTAAAGTAAGTAAGGCAGCAAAAAATGATTAAAAATGCCAAGCCAAAAATAGCAAATTGTAAAAACCATTCTTTTTTTGAAGATGATGTGATACGTACAATACGGTGTTTTCGCCTGTCCCTTTTTAACCATTGCATCCATCCATAAATACCGACAGCTATAAAATAAAAATATATACCCATCTGTCCCAACAAATTCTGTTCAATACTTAAAAAAATATTAATAATAACACTGATCAATCCCATCGGATAGGTATAGATATTTTCTTTACGGCAAAGCCATAAACTGATAACAAAAGCAAAAACAGCAACCAATTCCAGCATGCTCATGTTTTTTACTGCATAGTAAAATGGCCTGATAATGTTCATCTTTATATTTATTAAAGAAAAGATGGAAGGATTTCCGGATGAATTGTTTTTAGCAAAATAATATTGAGGTTGCCCAATATTAAAAGCAGGTTTATTGGCAAATCCATTGTTTGATAAAATGTTGTTTTCAACAATCATTGTATCTATAACCGAAGCAGGATTTGCAACTATATAGCCTGCACTGAAGTTTTTAATGGTGTTATTATGGATTTGTATATTATTTGCTCTTAATGACCCTAAAATGCCAATGCCCCAGTAAGGTTTTTGAGTATCGCTTGCTGTAAATACGTTGTTAGTAACAAATAAATTGGTTAAAAAATAGCCGTCACCATCGTCACTTCCAATCCTTATTGCAAATCCTTTGTGGCTATTATCTCCAACTCCAATATTTTCACAGGTATTGTTTTTTATTGTTACATCATTTATTAAATCTCCTTCTCTTGGCGTAAAAAATACCTGTGTACCAATATTTTTTAAACGGTTGTTCTCTATTATAATGGCATCGGTACTAAACTCAAGTATTATACCGGCTTCAACATGCTTGTTTAAAACCGGTTGACTAATTACATTATTATGTATCCAAACACTATAAGGATAATTTTCTCTTTTTTGATGGTTAAGATCAATGGAGCCTTGTATAGTGTTATCATAAATTTCTAACCCTGATTCATTAAACAGTTCAATGGCAAAATCCCAGGTTATTCCATCAAAAGGTTGTTTAGTAATTACATTATTATAAATTTTGCATCCCTTTAAATAGCCACCATTGTAATATTTTATTGGCCATCCGTTTTTACCCATTTCCCTACCGGTTTGCGTAATATTGTTTTTGTATATAAGCATTCCCTCTTGCCCCCCTATATTAAAGCAACCTCTGCCATAACCGTCATATTTTGCACAGTTTGTAACTGTGTTATTGTAAAATGTATTACCTGTTGAAAATATTTCTGGAGCAGCCTCTTTATTATCATTCCTTGCAGTCCAAACTACACCACGGTCTTCAAAATCAACAATTATACAATCATGAATACTTACATTACTTCTTCCCCTTATTTCAATGGCCCATGATGTTGTTCTATTATTACCATCAAGTTTTATATTGCTGATGTGCTGATTACCATTTGTACCTTCAGGCGAAACAGCAACAATAACTGCAATAAATTCCTGGGTTAATGTCGATTGAATAACTGATGAAGGCCCATCACCTTCGATACTAACACCTGCAGCAAGAAAAGATCTTGCTGCTTCTATATAAGTTCCCGGCAATACATGGATGATGTCGCCAGGAGTTGTTACTAAAGAAGTTGCTTTAGAAAGTGATTGCCATGGGTTGATTAAACTGCCACTGCCATTAACATCACTTCCTTTTGGACTAATATAATAGGTGGTGGCAAAGCCACATTGAAAAAAAAGTATAAGTAAAAGTGCTGAGAATAATTTCATGTAAAATTGTTCGCTAAAATTTTATTTATTACAGAGTAACTGGTTTAACGAAGATAACAGATTCCCCGAAACGTTTTAACCCGCTGTGCCGAAACGATTACTGGAATAATATTCAAAAAAAATAAAACGATCTATTAGCAAAACGAAAACAGAGTAGCTGTAAAGATTACATTATTTTATGAATTAGTTCAAGGTCGTTGTAAACTTTATTGCCAAGGTAACTTTGAAACAGCAGCCTGTTTTTTTCACTTTGTAATGTTTCTAAATGTTTTTGGTGATGCAGGTCTGTACCAACAAGCATTGCCAGGTCTTTTTCTAAAATAAATTTTGCTGCTTTCTCGGCTCTTTTTCCATAGTAACCAGTCAGGGATAAAATATTTATTTGTAAAATAAAACCCATGTCTTTCAGCTGATAAAATTTATCACAATTTTGCTGGTAATAATGATATCGTTCGGGGTGGGCAAGAATTGGCCGGTACCCTTTTGCAATAATAGTAGAGGTAATTTCTCCAAAATTGTCAGGTGTGGAACTGTAAGAAATTTCTGTAAGCAAAATGTTTTTGTAAAGCGTAAGCAGCGGTTCATCTTTACGCAGCAAATCCATAAAATGATCATCAATCATATATTCTGCAGCTGCAGATAATTCTATATTTATCCCTTCTTTAGTACATGCATTTTTTACTTTGTTTAATGCAGTGTTTATGGTTTCGGGGGTATTTCTGTACATATCTCCAATAATATGTGGAGTAGCAATGGATTTATCTATGCCTAAATTTTTCAGTCCTCTGATTAACTGTAACGAAGTTTTAATATCCGGGGAGCCATCATCTATGCCGGGTAAAATATGCGAATGTATATCAATAGAAAAAGGTAAAAAGTCGGATACAGCAACTTCCGGTTTTCGTCTTTTAAAAAAATTAAACATTACTTTTTTAGTGGGTTACGCCAAAAATAACACTCTATTGATTATTTACGGCTAAGTTTTTACTATTGGTTCCAGGTTATTTTTATCAACAAGTGTAGTTAATTGTAAGCCCATACTTTCTATTTTTACACTGGCCCGGTTGCCCGAAATCTGTAACAAAATGCCATGGTAGTTCATCAGCAAGCCTTGTTTTATTTTTACAAGGGTATTTATTTCCAATATTCCTTCTACCACTTCAACCGAAGAAAATTCTTTTAAGAATTTACGTATAGTGGCAATTTCAGCTTCTTTAATTTTTGCCGGCTTACCAAGCCAGCTTACATATTTAATAATACCGGCAATGCTTAATAACTCCCACTTCTTATTCTCTTCTACCCGTACAAAAACATAAGACTTAAATAGTGGTTCCAGAACCATTTTTTTCCGATCGCTCCATTGTTTTATTACTTTATTTAAGGGGCAATAATATTCTATCCCCCTGGCTTCAAGCAGGGCTGCCACCTTTTTTTCCCAACGGGGTTTTGTGTACACGGCATGCCAATAGGTGTTGTACTCCATTGTATAAAATTTCTTTGGGTATTTAATTACTGCCGGTGTAATTAAATAAATAATATATACAAAGGTAACAGAAATAAAAGAATGGATTTTACAGGCAATAAAAGTTGCTGACACATAAAGAATTTAGTAAGCTTAGGTAATATCGTTACAAAAAGAGAAAATATGAACCAACTTAATAGAAAATCGTGGGCTTACTACTAAAAAAAATTACTTTTGCTTTTCTAAAAAATAAACAATGAGTAAAGGCCCCGTTTCTTCTTTTATCGAACATCATTACCGCCATTTTAATGCAGCAGCTTTGATGGATGCTGCCAAAGGTTATGTAACCCATTTGGACGAAGGTGGTAAAATGATGATAACACTTGCCGGTGCCATGAGCACTGCAGAGCTGGGATTAAGTCTTGCTGAAATGATAAGACAGGATAAGGTTGCTATCATTAGCTGTACCGGAGCTAATCTTGAAGAAGATATTATGAATTTGGTGGCCCACAGCCATTATAAAAGAGTGCCTAATTACCGTGATCTGAGCCCCCAGGAAGAGTGGGACCTGCTTGAAAATCATTATAACCGGGTTACTGATACATGTATACCTGAAGAAGAAGCTTTCCGCAGGCTGCAGCAGCATATTCATAAAATATGGAAAGATGCAGATGATAAAGGAGAACGTTATTTTCCGCATGAATATATGTACAAGATGCTGTTGAGCGGTGTGTTGGAACAATACTACGAGATCGATCCTAAAAACAGCTGGATGCTGGCAGCGGCTCAAAAAAATATTCCAATTGTAGTGCCTGGTTGGGAAGATAGTACCATGGGAAATATTTTTGCATCGTACATTATTAAAAATGAAATGAAAGCCACTACCATGAAGAGTGGTATTGAATACATGGTTTGGCTGGCCGATTGGTACCGGAATAACAGTGCCGGAAAAGGTGTTGGTTTCTTCCAGATTGGCGGCGGTATTGCAGGCGATTTCCCAATTTGTGTGGTGCCCATGATGTACCAGGACCTGGAATGGCATGATGTTCCTTTCTGGAGCTATTTCTGCCAGATTTCCGACTCTACAACATCCTACGGTTCTTACTCCGGGGCTGTGCCCAACGAAAAAATTACCTGGGGTAAGTTAGATATTAATACACCTAAGTTTATTGTAGAGAGTGATGCTACTATTGTTGCTCCGCTCATTTTTGCTTGGGTGTTGGGGTGGTAAAAAAGCCCCTCCGCCCCTAAAGGGGGAACTTAGAGAATAATATTGCAAGCAATTTTTCGTATTGCAAAAGAAAAGCCTTCTGATTTTCAGAAGGCTTTTAATATTATAGAGACCAGGTTCCCTTTAGGGGCGGAGGGGCATTACCTCGTTCCCATATTTAATGGGGTATCCCTTTTCAGCATTTCATCCCTATTGGCCATTTCCCATGCAGTATGAAATATCATCCGCACTCTTTTTTCATACAACTCCCAATTAATTTTATCAACGGTATCGGTAGTTTTATGATAGTCTGCCTTAAGCATACCATCGTAAAAGAATAAAACAGGAACACCTTTACGGGCAAAGTTGTAATGATCGCTGCGGAAATAAATCCTGTTACGGTCATTAGGGTCGTCGTATTTATAATCTAGTACCAGCTGGGTATATTTATTATTTGCACCTTCATTTATAACAGGTAATTCACTACTTAATTTATCGTGGCCAATTACATAAACATAATTCATGCTGTCATCGGTTTTGCGGTCGGTGTCAATTCTTCCTACCATATCGGTATTTAAATCAACACTGGTTTTTTCCAATGGAAAAATGGGATGATCGCTGTAATATTCACTTCCCCATAGCCCTTTTTCTTCGCCGCTTACTGTCATAAACACCATTGTTCTTCTTGGGCCATGTCCTTCTGCGGCCGCTTTTGCAAAAGATTCTGCCATTTGAATTACGGCACAGGTTCCACTGCCGTCATCATCGGCACCGTAATAAATTTTTCCATCACGTTTACCCAAATGATCGAAATGGGCAGTTAAGAAAACGTATTCATCTTTTTTATCAGTCCCTTCTACAATACCTACTACATTACTTGCATTTATTATGTTGCGGTATTTATTAAAAGTAAAATTGAGGGCACACTTTTTTTCGAAAGACGAAATTTTAATTATTTCACTTTTTTTAGCAGCAGCAAGCACCGAATCAAAATTAAAACTGTTGCCTATTATTGATTTTGCAAAAGCATGAGAAAGTAATGCATAATTCACCATCTTTCCGGCAGCAGCTCTTGGAAAGTACACACCTGTTTTTTTGCCATTGTTAACAGTAATTTCGTTAAAGGTTTCCTGCTGCGGATTTATAACCAACGCACCAATTGCACCTTTAGCAGCAGCAGTAATAAGTTTTTTACTGGTGCCGGGGAAAGTCCATTCACTTCCACGGGTAGTACCGTTGATTATATACTTACCATCTGCTTTTGGTTCGCCTAAAAAGAAAACCACCACTTTTCCTTTTACATTTAAATTGGTATAATCGCTGTAAGCTTTATCATCAATACCATAACCAACAAAAACTATTTTTTTACCTTTAAACTTCCCAGTTTCATTGGTATTCATCGGGCTGATAAAATCTTTTCCAAATACGGCAACATTGCCTCCCGCTTTTAATGTTGTGCTTACCAAACTATCCTGGTACAGCGGATAATATTGCTGGTACCCATTTAATGCCGTTGCAGATTTTAAACCCATAGCTTTAAACTGTGATTCGATATAAGCTGCAGCTTTACGTTCCCCGGCAGTGCCGGTTTCCCTGCCTTCCATTTCATCACTGGCTATAATGGTCAGGTGTTTTTTTAAATTTTCTTTGGTAATACCCGATGCATATTTAGCGGCATTATCGGTTTGTGCAAAAGCTATACAGGAATAAATTAATAATCCGGGTACAATCAATAATTTTCTCATTGAAAACATTTTATAATATTTAAAAATACTGCGGAAGTTTTTAAACTTCCGCAGTAATAAGTTGCAACAAAATAACTAATACTTTACCGCTGTAATCAGATTATTTTATGAGTGGTAATCAGCAGGCAATCTTATTAACCCGGTTACCATGGCGGCCGCCTTCAAATGCAGTATTCATAAAAGTATCCAGCATTTTTTCTGCATCGCCATCACGTACAAAACGGGCGGGTATGCAAATAACATTGGCATCATTATGCTTACGAGCCAGCTCTGCCAGTTCTTCTCCCCAGCAAATTGCTGCCCTTACGCCTTGGTGCTTATTGGCGGTTATGGCAACGCCATTTGCACTGCCACATAATAAAATACCAAAGGCGGCTTCGCCTTTTTCAACAGCACTTGCTACAGGGTGAGCAAAATCGGGATAGTCAACCGAATCTTTATTGTAAGTGCCATAATCTTTAAATACAACGCCTTCTCCTTCTAAAAAAGAAATCAGGTCTTCTTTGCAATCAAACCCTGCATGATCACATCCTATGGCAACGGGTAGTTTTAAATTAAAGGGAGACATAATTTTTAATGGATAATTGATAATGAAATAATGAATAATGCCTTAGCAAATTTAACACATAAATAATTTGGAAACAGTAAAAAAGAATGTTCTTTACTAATGCTCCTTTATCTATTATACCTTAACTCCACTCTTTTTCTTCCCTGGCTTTTTGCCTGTCAACTCTTGCGACAAGTAAAATACTTATCCAGTAAAGAAATAATAATGGCAGTGCCACAATTATCTGGCTGGTAATATCAGGAGAAGGTGTAATGATAGCTGCCACCAGCAAAATAATTACAAAAGCATATTTGCTGTATTTTTTTAAGAAGGTAGAGGTAATAAGACCAATTTTGGCCAAAACAAATGCCAGGATCGGCAATTCAAAAGCAATACCACAGCCTAAAATTAAATTGGTAAGGCTGTCGATATAATCATTAATAGTGGGCCTGTATAAAATTGCGCCAGACTTACCTAAGGTAAATGAGGCTAAAAAATTAAATGTAAAAGGAGCAAGTAAATAATAACCAAATGCTGCGCCTATAAAAAAACAAAGTGATACCCAAAAGATGCTGCCTCTTGCATATTTTTTTTCTTTAGCCGAAAGTGCAGGCTTAATAAAACGCCATAACTCGTAAAAAATATAAGGAAAGGCAACAATAACAGCGCCAACCATGGCAATGCTTAGTGCAGACGTAAATGTGCCATTAACTACATTAATCTGGTAATCAATTTTTACAGGGGGCATACATAAACCATCACCTACACCCAGCCAATGTCCAAACCTGCATAAGGCACCATAAGTAACAAAATCTTCTCTACTGGGTGCCGTAATGATATAATCAAAAACCCAATCTATAAAAACAAAAATGGCAATTGCAGCGGCAAGCCAAACAATTACCGAACGCATAATATGCCAGCGCAATGCTTCCAGATGATCCATAAAGGTCATCTCGGTTGGCTCTGCTTCAGCCTCGGATCCTTTGCGGAGCCTCTTAAAAAAATTCTTCCTGTCTGAGTTTTCTGTAGCCAATAGTATAATTTGGATGGCAAAGGTAATTGAGTTTATGATTTTTATAAAACATTGTATAAAAAGAGAAGCCCCGATAGAAATCGGGGCCGTTTACCAAAACTAACTGCTTATGAGAAATTTTTAAAAAATTAATTGTTGTGTGTTCTATTCTTATATACGCAAATCAGGTGCCAAAGGTTTCAACGTTACTGTTAAGGATTACTTAATAACCATATTCACATAACCACATCTGCCTGATAACGAAAAAAAGAACTGTTTATTTTTACTGTCCCAAGTTAAAAATTCTGCGTCATATTGCCACCAGTAAATCTACGACGTAAAGTTATCTATTAGGTTTAAATAAAATTAAAAAAGCGTCCTTAAAAAGGACGCTTTAACAATATCTTAATCTTTAACTATTTTATAAAGCCCTTTATCATATCCATTAAACCACCACCACCTTGCTGTTTTTGCTGATTTTGTGCGCCACCGGCAATCTGGCTTACAATATCCATTAAGCCACCGCCGCCACCTTGTTGGCCGCCGCCTGTAAACTGGCTTATTAAATTTTGAAAACTAAAGCCATTATCACCTGCCGCCTGCTGCTGTTGCGCTACCTCGGTACTTTTACCGCCAGTTAATGAATTTAATAAACTATCTAAGCTAAAGCCGTTATCGCTTGGGTCGTTTGTTTTGTTTATTAAATTACTAATTACACTTGGTATAAGATTAGCCGCTACACCACTTGCCTGTGAGCTGCCTAAATTGTATTTGCTCATTAATTTATTTGCAAAATGCCCAATCATCATTGATACAATTGGATTACTCATTATACCACCTTTTTGCTGGCCACCGCCGCCAAATAAAGATAAAATACTTTGCAGGCCACCACCAGCAACCATATTTTGTAAGCCTCCTGCCACAGTATTTGTAGCTTCGGCAATTACAGCCTCGTTTTGCTCGTTTGGTACTTCCTGGTTTTTTATAACTGCGTCGCCGGCAAGGCCTTTAACTAAGTCAAATAAATTGTCTAACATTTTTTTAGGTTTAATAGTTTAATTCAAAAATTTTTTCAAGATGAAGATAGCAGAAATTATTAAATAGTTGCAAGTGAAAATATTAATTCTGTGTGGTTAGTTTTTCTGCATTTTCTGCAAATTGAAGGGCATCAATAAACTCCTGCACCTCGCCATTTAATACCGCATCTAAATTGTAAACAGTAAAGCCAATCCGGTGGTCGGTTACACGGCCCTGCGGAAAATTATAGGTCCGGATTTTAGCGCTCCTGTCGCCTGTACTTACCAGGCTTTTGCGTAAGTGCGAAATGGCTTCTTCCGCTTTTCTTACTTCTTCATCATACAATCTTGTACGCAGCATTTCCATCGCTTTTAGTTTATTACCCAACTGGCTGCGGTCGGTTTGACACATTACAACAATACCTGTAGGCTTATGGGTTAAAAAAACTTTGGTTTCTACTTTGTTTACATTTTGTCCGCCGGCACCACCACTACGTGCAGTTTCCATTTTTACATCACTTTCTTTCAATTCAAAATCTACTTCTTCAGCCTCTGGCATTATGGCCACTGTTACTGCACTGGTATGTACACGGCCCTGGCTTTCCGTATTGGGTACTCTTTGCACTCGGTGTACGCCGCTTTCAAATTTTAAAGTACCATATACATCATCACCCACCACTTCTACCTGCACCTCTTTATATCCGCCAACAGTACCTTCACTTTCGCTTAGCAAAGTTGTTTTCCAGCCCTTTTTTTCGCAATATTTTAAATACATACGTAATAGATCTCCTGCAAATAGACTGGCTTCATCACCACCGGTACCTGCACGAATTTCCAGTATAGCATTCTTTTCATCGTAAGGATCTTTAGGTATTAACATCTGGCGTAATTGTGCTTCCAGCTGTGTTTTTTTCTCCTCAAGTGCAGGCAGCTCCTGCTTAGCTAAATCCCTCATTTCGGCATCATCGCTGTTTAATACCTCTTTATTAAATTCAATATCCTCCAATACTTTAACATATTCGTTTCTGCCATTTACAATCTTTTCAAGGCTGCGGTATTCTTTACTTATGGCAGCAAATTTTTTATTGTCACTTACAATCTCCGGATTGGTAAGTGATACGCCTAAATTGTCGAATTTTCCTTTTATAGCATCCAGTTTATCTAACATAGTATATTTATTTTGGTAACGGGCATCAGCAGCATCAATCAACATCGTTGTGTCACTCACTTCAACCGCATACCTTTGTTCAACTTTATTTTTGTTTAGCCCTGTAATTACAGGGAGCGGCAAATTTACAATTTATCAATCAATCAACTTGTACAGAAAATTTACAGCAAATAATGTTTTTACGGGGCATACCATGTTGCCGGCCGGTAATGTTTTAATTACTGATAAAAAAGGTGTGTTTGTCGATATTGTTTCCCTTACAGATGCAGGAGAAGATGTAGCACAATTTAACGGCATACTTTGCCCGGGGTTTATTAATGCTCATTGCCACCTGGAGCTATCGCATTTAAAAGGTGTTATTCCGGAAAAAACAGGTTTAGTAGAATTTGTTTTTAAAGTTATTACACAAAGAGATTTTGCAGCAGATATTTTAACAGCAATTGAAGTTGCTGAAAAGGAAATGCTGCAAACCGGTATTGTAGCTGTGGGAGATATTTGTAATACTGCAATTACCATCGGGCAAAAAGCCCAAAAAAGATTACGCTACCATAATTTTATCGAGGTCGCTGGTTTTGTACCTGCATCGGCACAAGACAGGTTTGATAAAGCAAGTGCTGTTTTGGAACAATACAGGACAACGACGAACGAACAAAGATCAACGCTTTCGCCTCATGCACCATATTCGGTTTCGCCGCAGTTATTTGGTTTAATTAATAATGCTACTGTAAATGATATTGTAACCATCCATAATCAGGAAACCTTTGCTGAGGAGGATTTTATAAAAAGTAAAACAGGAGATTTTTTAAACCTGTATTCAAAATTGGGAATTGATATTTCATTTTTTAATGCCAGTGGAAAAAGTGGGTTGCAAAGTTTCCTGCCAAATTTTACAAAGGGGCAGTCCTTAATATTGGTTCATAATGTTACTACAACAAAAAAAGATATTGAATTTGCAAGCCTGTCAACTATTCCCGAAAAAATCGGGACAGGCAACCGTCAACTATCAACACTGTATTTTTGCCTTTGCCCTAATGCTAATTTGTATATAAGTAATACACTACCCGACATAAATATGCTGATAGAAAATAATTGCAATATTGTTTTGGGTACCGATAGCCTTGCCTCCAATCACCAGCTTAATATTTTAGAAGAAATAAAAACACTACAGAAAAATTTTGCTCAATTACAATTAGAAACTATTTTACAATGGGCTACTATTAATGGTGCCAGGGCTTTGCAAATGGATACTACCCTGGGTAGTTTTGAAAAAGGAAAATGCCCGGGAGTAGTTTTAATAGAAAATATTAATGATTGCCGGTTAACAGAAAATTCATCATCAAAAAGAATACTTTAATTAAAGTACTTCATGCAATATCAATAGCGTTTTCATTTGCCCAAATTCAGCAATGTGCAGGGCATAATAATCCTGGTAACTTAATAATAACTGCCGGCGGATTGCATGATTTAGTTTAAAATCTTCCAGTTCGTAAGGCTGCATTACTTTAAGCAGCTGCGAAGTTAAAGCGGCAGCCTCGCCACTTATAAAATGCGGATGTAGCGGTTGATGGTCTGTAAAACCGCCTTCCTGCAAATCCAGGATATTATTTGTTGCATCATGATTATCTGTTATTCTAAAACCTAAAAAATAAGCAAGGTGCAAAGCAAAGAATACCGGAAAATTAGCAGCTATTTTTTTTTTGCTTTTGTCCAGCTGCAGCAAAGCGTCTTCGCAAAAATGAAAAAGGTCGGTATTGGCCTCTGGTTGTTTTAAAGATTTTTGCAGTAATTCCACCATGTAGCCTGCAATACTGTTTTTAATTACATCGGTAAGTACCGTGTCGTATAAACAGGCCCAGCTAAATTCTTTAATGCGGTGCATAGGTTTGTTTTCGCTGTGATACACCACCATATCCAGTATAGCCGCCGGTTGAAAATAGTTAGCTTTTGCTGCAGCTTTTTTTGTTGTACGCACCCCGTTAACCATATAGGTTTGTATACCAAACAGTTCGGTAAAAATGGTAACTACCAAGCTGGTTTCACCATATTTTATGGTGCGTAATACTATACCTTTTGTTTTGTGTGTCATAATGCCCCCAACCCCTAAAGGGGAGTTTTATACTCTGATAACGGCTATCACTTTTCAAAAATAGCGAACATTGGCTCAGCTAAGCCCTTCAATTACGTTCAAATTGGTTTTCTTTGCACAATTATTCTTTATCAATTAATTATTCAATGACTATGTGGCAACGTTTAGGAACTTATGTAATAAAAAACCGCCTGGTACTTTTAATTGTGTTATTTGCAGCAACAGCTGTAATGGGGTTTTATGCCAGCCAGGTAAAACTGGGTTACGAATTTGCAAAAGCCATACCGACAGATAACCCCAAATACCAGGAGTATAAATCTTTTCAGCAAAAATTTGGTGATGATGGTAACACACTTGTAGCCGGCATACAAACCAATAATTTTTTCAGTCTTGCCTTTTTTAAAGAATACAGCAAACTGCATAAGCAAATACGAAATGTGGAATATGTTGAAGATGTGCTGAGTATTCCTGCAGCAATAGGCCTTCAAAAAGACACACTTACAGAAAAGCTCGTGCCTGTAAAAATATTCTCCGATTCATTGAATAGCCAGATACTATTAGATAACGCTAAAGCTGTTTTTCAAAATCTTTCTTTCTATAAATCCAAGTTGTATAATCCGGAAACAAATACGTACTTAATGGCCGTACGGATAAACAGAGAAGCGCTTAATTCTGTAAAACGTTCAAAAATTATTGCTGATATTACTGCTGCTATAAAAACCTTTGATACCAATACAAAACAGGAAACTCATGTAAGTGGCTTGCCTTTAATTCGTACAGTTGTTGGAGACCGGCTGCAAAAAGAAATGCGTTTCTTTTTAATTGGCTCCTTGGTTTTAAGTGCGTTAATATTATTCCTATTTTTTCGTTCTTTAAGCACCACACTGCTTTCCTTGTTGGTAGTACTTTTTGGGGTGGTATGGAGTCTGGGCGTTCTGCAATTGTGCGGCTATAAAATAAGTATCCTCACGGCATTAATAGCACCATTGGTTGTGGTTATTGGCGTACCCAACTGTATTTATTTTATCAATAAGTATCATACTTCTTATTTACAAAACGGCGATAAGCGAAAGTCGCTGGTAGAAATGGTAAGTAAGATGGGAGTGGTTACCTTGTTTTGTAATATTACTGCTGCTATTGGCTTTGCTGTTTTTGCATTAACTAAAAGCCCTATTTTAAAAGAGTTTGGTGTAGTGGCCGGTATAAGTATAATGGTGATATTTTTTATCTCCTTTATTTTATTGCCATCAGTATTAAGTTATTTACCGTCGCCCAAAACATCGCAAACGAAATATTTAAATAACCGCTGGCTCACTTCTTTTTTATTACTAATAGAGCGCTGGGTGGTACACCATAAAAAAATTGTTTATATAGCTACAGCAATTGTCCTGGTTTTTTCAATTGTTGGGATTTTTAAATTGAAGAGTGTGGCTTTTATTGTTGATGACTTACCAAAAACAGATAAAATCTATACCGACCTTAAATTTTTCGAACACAATTTTAAAGGGGTTATGCCGTTAGAAATAATGTTAGACACAAAGAAACCCAAAGGCATTTTAAAAGCCACTACAGATATAAATAAAATTGCTTTGTTTCAGGACTCATTTTTAGCAAAACAAAATAATATTGCCAAACCATTATCGGTTATTGACGGCATTAAATTCAGCTACCAGGCTATTAGCGAAGGTGGAGGAGATTCAACTTATACATTACCTGCATTTGGCAACCCTTTAAAAGATTTACACGATAAGTTACGTATAATAAACAGCCGTAAAGAAAACAATGAAATGACAGCGGCTGATTCCGCAACATTAAAACTGGTAGGCTCTTTTATCGACAGTACCGAACAATATTTACGCATCAGCATGAGTATGGCGGATGTGGGTACACAGGCGTTGCTGCCAATTGTTGATTCAATAAAGCTAAATGCCAATAAAATATTAAACGGTATTGACAGTATTGATATAAAAGATACTACCAAAGCCATATATAAAATAACAGTAACCGGCACAAGTTCAACTTTTTTAGAGGGCAGCCGCTTTATTGTAAATGGGTTAAAAGAAAGTATTTTCTGGGCTTTTTTATTAATTGCATTATGTATGTTATACCTGTTTAAATCGGTACGTATATTAGCCTGCTCTTTAATTCCTAATTTAATACCGCTGGTAATTACTGCCGGGGTAATGGGTTGGGCCGGGGTGCCGCTAAAACCAAGTACAGTACTGGTTTTTAGTGTGGCTTTGGGTATTGCAATAGATATAACCATCAGGTTTTTGGTAAACTATAAACAGGAATTGCCGGTGTATAATAACGATGTAAATGCAACAGTAAGCGCCACTATAAAAAACACCGGTTTAAGTATCGTTTATACATCGCTGGTTTTAATAGCAGGCTTTGTTATTTTCTGTTTTAGTGGCTTTGGTGGCACTATTGCTTTGGGCTGGCTTACTTCTGTTACATTATTTGTAGCTACATTAACGAACCTTATTTTATTACCGGTGTTACTGCTGATTGTTTCACCTGCCAAAGGAAAAATAAATCAGCTTAATTTATAGAATTTAGTAATAAGAGAAAAGTACTTATTAAAAGCGGAAAAACTGCTGGATAAAGCAGCTAAACACCTAATAAACCTGTCTTTTTTTTACAAATTGAAATGTTTGAGATTATCTTTGTTTTAACATTAAACTAATATGCAAATGAGAAAAATTCTAACAATGTTGCTATGCGCTGTACTTATTACAGCTCAACTAGCAGCACAAAATCGTACTGTAACAGGAAAAGTTACAGACGCTAATGGAAAACCGGTAGCTAATGCTTCCGTGGTAGTTAAAGGTACCAGCACAGGAACCACAACAAATAATGATGGTAACTTTTCCATCACGGTTTCACCTTCTTCTAAAGTACTAATATTTTCGTCTATTGGCCTTGCCGAACAAGAAGTAAATATTGGTAATAAAGGGATCATCAATGCCTTTTTACAATCTGTAGATCAAAGTCTTAAAGAAGTAGTAGTGGTTGGTTATGGTGTTCAAAAAAAGAAAGAAGTTACCGGAGCTATTGCTAAACTTGGAGGTGATGATATTGAAAACAAACCCTTTACCTCTATTGATAAAGCTTTGCAAGGTGGTATCGCCGGCTTACAATCGGTGGCTGCAAGTGGACAACCTGGAGCAGCCCAAAACATTAGGATAAGGGGAATAGGTTCAATTTCTGCCGGGGCTGATCCACTATGGGTTGTTGATGGTGTACCCGTTAATACTGGCGATTTATCAAGATTAAGTACTACTTCAAATGCTTTAAGTACTATTAATCCAAACGATATCGAAAGTATTTCTGTTTTAAAAGATGCCTCCGCTGCCTCAATATATGGCTCAAGAGGTGCTAATGGTGTAATTTTAGTTACTACAAAAAAAGGCAGAGCAGGTAAAACGAAGTTTAGGTTTGATACAGAAATTGGCCAAAGTGACATAGCTTTTTATAACGAAAAATACCGTCCACTAAATTCAAAAGAATTTTTTGACTTGACACGGCAAGGGTTGATTAATGGCGGTCAGGCAGCTAATGCAGCAGCAGCAGATGCACTCATGACATCAAGTTTTGGTTTTGGAAATAATGTAGATTTTGACTGGCTAAAAGGAGTTACTCAAACTGCAGGCCAAAAACAATTTAATTTAAGTGCAAGTGGCGGAAATGATAAAACTACTTTTTTTGTATCTGGAGGTTATTTTGAGCAGGAAGGTTTAACTACACAATCTAAATTTAAAAGATACAATTCAAATTTATCAGTAAGCAATCAGGCTACCGACAAATTAAAAATAGAAGCAAATGTTAAAGCAGGTTATGTAAAACAAAATGCTCCACTAGCTGGTGGCGCATTTGGTAACCCCGTGTTAAGTGCATTATTCTTATTGCCTTCAAGAAATCCCTACAAAGCAGATGGTTCATTAAATATTTCTGCACCAGATTTTGGAACGGGTTCTTTACATAATACAATTGCCACCAATCGATTAGATAAAAGACAGTTAAATCAAATTAATATTGGCAGCTATGTAAAGGGGACATATAAATTATTAAAAGGTCTCGAACTATCCTCTCAATTTGGGTTAGATTATAACAACTTTGAAGAAGACCAATATAATAACCCTTTTCATGGAGATGGGTTAGCTGCTGGCGGCAGAGCATTTTCAAGATATACAAGATATACAAACTGGACTTCTACAACATTATTGAGTTATACCAAATCAATTTTAAAAAGTGAAGATTTAACCTTTAGGGCTAAAGTTGGATATGAAGCGCAGAAATCAAAAGGCTATTTCTTGAATGTGCAAGCGCAGGGATTTCCACCGACTACTGATTTAATTGTAGCTTCAGTTGGTGCAACTCCAATTGCAGCTCAACAAGATGCAAGTGATTACTCATTTACATCTGCAATTTCAGACGCAAGTATAAACTTTAGAAACAAATATGTAATATCTGGAAGTTTTAGAAGGGACGGATCTTCAAGGTTTGGTATTAATAACCGCTATGGTAATTTTTGGTCAATTGGCGGAACATGGAATGTTGATGAGGAAAATTTTATACAGAACGTAAATTTTATTAGCCAGTTAAAACTAAGAGCTTCTTATGGCTTAAATGGTAATGCAGCAATAGGAAACTACGATTGGAGGGCTTTATATGGCTATGGTGCAAACTACAACCAACAACCTGGTAGTTCCCCCACAGTAATTGGTAATGCCGACCTTACTTGGGAATTAAATAAACCTTTAAATGTGGGAATTGACGTTTCGGTTTTAAAGAACAGGATTAATTTAACCGCAGATTACTATGTTAGAAAGACAAGCCAGTTATTATTGAATGAACCGCTTTCACTAACAAGTGGTTTTGGTACAATTTCAAAAAATATTGGTGGTATGGAAAACAGTGGTGTGGAGCTAACCTTAATTACAACCCCGGTTCTTACACGAAACTTTGAGTGGAATATTAATTTAAATTATGCCCGTAATAAAAATAAAATAACATCATTAGTAAATAATCAAGATATTCTTTCCGGGGTATTTATAAGAAGGGTTGGATATGACTTTCAAACTTTTTATGTGCGTCAGTATGCTGGCGTGGATCCAGCAAATGGAGATCCATTATGGTATGTTGATGATACGAAATCTTCAACAACAAATATTTATGCAAACGCTCAAAGAACTGTTGCCTTTGGTTCGGCATCACCTAAATATTTTGGAAGCTTTACCAATACTTTTAAGTATAAAGGTATAAGTCTTGAAGCCCAATTTTACTATAGTGCTGGAAATTATGTTAGAGATACATGGGGTAGTTTTTATTTAAGCAGTGGTGCAAATGGCACATTTAATAAAGTAAAACGCCAGTTAGAAGCATGGAAAAATCCCGGAGACGTAACTGATATTCCAAAATATGTTTATAATGGGAATAAACTTGCAAACAGTTTTTCTACAAGATACCTGAACAAAGGAGATTATATACGTTTAAGGAATATTCAATTAGGTTATGAACTACCCAAAGAAGTAATTAGTAAACTAAAATTAAGCAGCGCTAATTTTTATGTAAGGGGGACAAATGTATGGACATGGGTTAAAGATAAAAATATTGCATTCGACCCAGAGCAGGGCGTAACAAACGAAACTAATTTACAAGTTTTTATTCCAAAAACCATTACAGTAGGTATAAATTTAGGCTTCTAAAATTAAAATTGTCAAAAAATGAAAAATAAAAAAATAATACATATTTCAGCTATTGCTTTATTAAGCTTTGGCCTGATGATCTCATCATGTAAAAAAGAATTTTTAGACCTAAAGCCTTATACAGCATTACCCGTAGCAGATGCATTAAAGTCTGAAGCAGACTTGCAAGTTGCTTTACGTGGCGCTTATGCTGGCTTAAGAGGTGTTGATTTATTTGGGCGTTCAGTACCTGTTTTAGGAGATATTATGGGTGACAATGTTTATCAATCGGCACAGAACAGCAATAGATATACCAATTACAATCAATATTTGCATAATGTAACTGATGGTAATGCACAGGGTATGTGGCAGCAGGGGTATAATGTAATACTCAGGTGCAACAACATAATCAATTCTGCTGTTGGCGCAAATGCGAATGTAAATCAGTATAAAGGCGAAGCTTATGCAATAAGGGCGTTAACGTATTTTACTTTAGTACGTTTTTTTGCAAAACCTTATACTCAAGACCCAACTGCACTTGGTGTGCCTATAATAACAGTATTTGACCAGAATTTAAAACCAGGAAGAGCTAAAATATCTGAAGTTTATACTCTAATTTTAGCTGATTTAGCACAGGCATATACTTTAATGACACTGTTCGTAAACACTTCACAATTCAGTAAATACGCTGCTAAAGGATTAGAAGCAAAAGTGCATTTAACCAAAGGCGATATGCCAGCTGCTTTAACAGCAGCTAACGATGTAATTAATAATGGAGGGTTTACAGCAGTAACTACAACTAATTATGCTTCTTATTGGGGTAATCCAACAATAGGCACTGTAAAACTTGAAACTTTATTTGAAGTTTCTTCTGATGCAGTAGGTAATCTTGCTTTTGATGCTCTGGGGTATATTTACAATCAGGCAGGATATGGTGATATGATATGTTCAGACGATCTTGCTAATTTATATTCCGCAACTGATGTTAGAAAAACAGCAGTTTTACAATTAGGCACAAGAGCATCTTTACCAGCTTGGTTTGTTAGAAAGTATTTGAATATTGCAACTGATAGAGATGATACCAAGTTGATAAGGCTTGCAGATATATATCTGATTGCAGCGGAAGCTTCTGCACCAGTTAACGAAACAAATGCAAGAACCTTCTTAAACTTTGTGGCTACAAGAAGAGATGCAAGTTTTACAGGGTACACCAGTACAGGCGCAGCCTTGGTAAGCGATATCATACAGGAAAGAAGAAAAGAACTTGCTTTTGAAGGCGACCGTTTTCATGACCAAAATCGTTTAAAACAAGCAATTGTTAGAAGTACTAATTT
Source organism: Ferruginibacter sp. (assembly GCA_017983695.1). Lineage (GTDB taxonomy): Bacteria > Bacteroidota > Bacteroidia > Chitinophagales > Chitinophagaceae > Ferruginibacter. The sequence goes on along the minus strand of JAGOAX010000016.1, from coordinate 30,710 downwards.
CCCTGCTGCTGCAAGAAACATTGCTTATCCTTTCGATAAGCGTTTATTGCCAATACCACAGGTAGAAACTGATGCCAATCCAACAATTAAAGCACAACAAAATCCAGGGTACTAATAATTAATAAACAAACTTATAAAAGAAAGCCCCGATACTTCGGGGCTTTCTTTATTTTAATACTTCTTTTTCTGATCCTAATTTTAGTATTTTTTATGCAGTGGTAAAACTATTGTGTAATACCGGCTCTTAAAAGTAAAAGTATATTTGGTTTTGAAGTAATACAATAATAAAATCGGAGGCAGCTAAAACTATTTAAAATTTGTCCTTTGTTTTAACAAAAACAAACTGTAAGGATTATCTTTGTTTTAACATTAAACTAATATGCAAATGAGAAAAACGCTTCTAAGTATTCTGGCATTGGCATTTTTTGCCTTTTCTGCCAGTTCACAAAACCGCACGGTAACCGGTAAAGTAACTGATGAAAAAGGGAATCCGATTGAAGCGGTTTCCATTACAATAGCCGGGGGCAAAGTGGGGACGCAAACCGATAAAAATGGTATGTACACAATATCCATTTCAAAAGGCACCCGTTTAATCTTCAGTAATATTAATTTTGAAACCGCATCACTTGGTATTCCGACATCTGGTATGGCAAATATTTCACTTAAAGATAAAGATACTAAATTAGATGAGGTTGTTGTGGTAGCTTACGGAACGCAAAAAAAGAGCTCTCTTACTGGCTCCGTAGCCGGTATTAATGCTGATGATTTATTAGAAAGACCAGTTAGCAATATATCTCAGGCATTGGCCGGCGCAGCTCCTGGTATTGCTGCTACCTCTGGTAATGGTCAGCCCGGCAGTGGCGCTGCTATAAGAATCAGAGGTTTTGGTTCTATAAATGCCAGTTCAGAACCGCTTTATGTAGTTGATGGCTTTCCATACGGCGGTTTTATAGGCGATATTAACACTAATGATATTGAAAGTATTTCATTATTAAAAGATGCATCTTCTACGGCACTATATGGAGCAAGAGCGGCAAACGGTGTGGTAATGATTACTACTAAAAAAGGAAAAACAGCGGCACCACGTATTAATTTATATACTAACTACGGTATTTCCAGCCGGGGCATTGGTGAATATGATAAAGTTAACACATTACAATACTACCCCTTAATTTGGCAGGGTATTAAAAATGGCGCTCAATTCCCTGTAACTGGAACAGGAGCTACAGCTGCTGTTGCTGCTCAAACCGCATCCAACACTGTTGCTACTAATCTTATTTATAATCCCTTTAATGTACCAGGCAATCAGGTGGTAGGTTTAGATGGAAAGCTAAACCCTAATGCAACGCTGTTATACAACGATTTTGATTGGTATTCTCCTCTTGAAAGAAATGGCCCGAGAAACGAAGTGGGTTTTAGCATTTCTTCTAAGGTCGGTAAATCAGATTACTTTTTTTCGTTGAATTATTTAACTGATAAAGGGTTTGTAATTGAATCAGACTTTAAACGAGTTAACGCAAGAATCGCCGTAAATAGTCAGGTAAAAGAATGGTTGAAAACCGGAATTAATGTTACGGCAGCTATAGTAAATACTAACCAAGCAGCAGGGGATGGATCAAATACTTTTGTAAACCCCTTTGTTTTTGCCAGAGGAATGGGGCCTATATTCCCGGTAAGGGCATATACAACAACAGGTCAGCCAATTTTTAATAGTGCGGGGGAACAATGGTACGATTATGGTTTGCACCCCGGTGCCATAAACAGGCCATCTGGTGCATCACCCGGCAGACATATTATTCTTGAAACTTTACTGAATAAGCGCTTAAGTAAGCGCAATAGTGTAATTGCTCGTACATTCCTTGAAGCTAAACTGGCTAAAGGCTTAACTTTTACAACCAATGCAGGTATAGATTTAAATAATGCAAGGGCTAATACTTTCCAGAATAAAGTGGTGGGTGATGGTGTTACCCCTGGCGGAAGAGCTACTTTAACTTCTAACGAGTTTAGAACAATTACTTTAAACCAATTATTAAACTACAGTAAAAAAATTCGCTTACATGATTTTGCTATTTTGGCAGGGCATGAAAGTAGTAAAACTATTGATGAGTTTTTAACAGCAGAAAGGACAGGTTCGATTGCTGACGGTAATATACAATTAGTAAATTTTGTAACAGCCACCCAAGCTACCAGCAATGAAAATAATCTAAAAAGGGAAGCGTATTTATCAAGGTTTAATTACAGTTATGATAGCAGGTTTAATCTGGAAGTATCGTATCGCAGAGATGCATCTTCAAGATTTTCTCCAAAATCAAGATGGGGCGATTTTTACTCTGTAGGGGGCGCATGGGTACTTAGCAAAGAAAAGTTCCTTAAAAACGCCAATTGGATTAATTTTTTAAAACTAAGAACGTCTTACGGCACTGTAGGAAACGATGCTTTGGATAGTTATTTTGAGTATCAGGCACTTTATGGCTTAGGATTTAATAATGCTGCCGAACCAGGTATATTAGCTACAAGACTAAATAATCCTGATCTTACCTGGGAGGTGAACATTAGCAAAAATGTGGGTCTGGAGTTTGGTTTTTTAAAAAATAGAATATCCGGTTCTGTTGAATATTTTGACAGAGGTTCTTCTGAGTTATTATTTGATGTTCCTCAGGGTCTTAGTTCTGTAATTACAACTATAACCAGAAATATTGGAACAATGTCTAACAAGGGAGTTGAGCTTCAATTAAATTTAGATGTTGTAAAATATAAAAGCTTTAATTGGGATGTTCAATTTAATGTTACAAGTTTAAAAAATGAAATTACCAAGTTGCCCAATAATAATGCTCCAATTACAAGTGGTACCAAGCGATTAGAAGTAGGCAGAGATATTTTTGCATTCTATTTGCGCCAATGGTACGGAGTAGACCCCACAGATGGCGCAGGTTTGTTTTATGCTAATGCTGCAAGCACAACAGATTTACGTACTGGTTCTAAGGGAGAAAAATTAACCACCAACCCTACCAATGCTGAGTTTGGTTATGCTGGTACTGCTATTCCTAAACATTTTGGCTCTATCAGCAATACTTTCACTTTTCATAATGTATCACTTTCCTTCCTTTTAAATTATCAGGTTGGGGGTAAGTTTTATGATGGAAATTATGCAGGCTTAATGGGCGTTGGTTTTGGTAATGCCCTTCATGTAGATGCATTAAAGGCATGGAAAAACCCAGGTGATATTACATCAATACCAAGGCTTGACATTAACCAAACAAATGCAAGATTTAATTCGCAGTCTGACCGCTTCTTGATTGATGCCAGCTATTTAAACTTAAGGAATATGTCTCTAACTTATATGGTGCCAAAATCAATAACCAGCAAATTGAAAGTAGAAAATTTAAGAGTTTTTGTTGGTGGTGAAAATATTTTTATACTATCGAAGCGCCAGGGTTTAAATCCTGCAGAATCATTTAACGGAACTAATAGTCCGGTTTATACGCCAAACAGGCTTGTTAATGCCGGATTAAATATGAACTTTTAATAAACTACAATTAATTTAAATAAAATGAAGAAGATAATAATCGCAGTCTCTGCCTTAATGTTTTTGGCAAGTTGTAAAAAAGAATTTCTTGATGCAAGCCCCACCAATGCAGTAGCAGAGACGGATGCTTTTACCACGGTTGCAAATGGTGAAACTGTTATGAATGGTATTTACAGGTATTTGTATAGCCGCTTCGATAATCAAAACACACCCGGACAAGGTGGTGTGATGTTAATGACAGATTTTATGGGTGAAGATGTGCATCAGGCAGTAGCCAATTGGTACTCACCTAGTAATGGTGCAGGAGGCTGGTTAAATCAAAAAAATCCAGACAACTCATACTGTGCGTATCCTTTCCGTATGTATTACCGTTGTATTGGTAATGCAAATGCAATCATTGAAAATGCTGATAATGCTGCTGGTACACCGGCAGATAGAAGTCGCCTGAAAGCAGAAGCATTAACGATGAGGGCATGGTCATATTTTTACTTGGTACAGATTTATGCTAAAAGATATGATGCAAGTACTACCAACTCTCAGTTAGGGGTTTCAATGCCCTTGTCATCTAAACAAATTCAGTTACCAAGGTCTACAGTAGAAGAAGTTTATACACAAATCAATAAAGATTTAACGGATGCAGTTGCAGCTTTTGGAACAGGCTCTGCCCCAAGAAATAAGTCGCATCTTTCACTGAGAGCTGCTTATTCCATTTGGGCAAGGGTGGCATTAGTACAGCAAAAATGGGCAACTGCTGCTCAGTATGCTAACCAGGTACTTACCTTAGGTGGGTTTTCTTTAATGAGTAATACACAATATCAGGCTGGGTTTAATGATATTAACAACCCTGAATGGATATGGGGGGCTTTTATTCAAGATGATCAGGGCGATACCTTTGGTTCTTACTTGGCGCAAATTTCTTACAATGGTAATACTACTTATATAAGGGGTACGCCTAAAAGAATTAATCAGGCATTATACAATTTAATAACCGCAACAGATGTCAGGAAAAAAATGTGGGAACCTGCGCCTACTGCAACCAATTTTCCTCTTCCTTCAACTGCTTTTGCACGTACACCATATATGAGCAGAAAATTTTCTATTAGAAATCTGCCCACTATTGGTGATGTGCCATATATAAGATTGGCAGAAATGTATTTGATTATTGCTGAGGCCAATGCAAGAATTGGAGGAGCCAATGAAGCTCAGGCAAAGGCAGCTTTGCTTACTTTAGCTGTAAACAGAGACCCAAGCTATACACTTAGCACTAATACTGGTCAGGCTCTGATTGATGAAATAATGGTACATAGAAGAGTAGAGTTTTGGGCCGAAGGTCACAGGTGGTTTGATTTAAAGAGGTTGAATCAACCTTTAGATAGAACGGTAGTACCTAACCTTGTATCCGCTTCAGTTGGTGGTGTATTGCAGGTGCCTGCACCTTCTGCAAGTGATTTGTGGGTGTTCTCAATTCCTACTTCCGAAATACAGGGAAACCCCAATACAGTACAAAACCCGTAATTAAAATTGTAAGCATAAAAAAAACTCCAATCTTTTTTTGATTGGAGTTTTTTTATTAATTCACTTTCATTTTATTTCAATAATTCTTTCAACTTATCTTCCAAAGCACTGCCTCTTAAATTATCGGCTATAATTTTTCCCTGGGGGTCAACCAATACATTGTAAGGAATACCATCTAAACCATATAATGGTACAGCGGCGCTACTCCAGAATTTTAAATCACTGATATGTGGCCAGGTTAAACCATCATCTTTAATAGCTTTTAACCATGATGCTTTGTCCTTATCCAGGGATACACCCAGCACCGTAAAATTTTTATCTTTAAACTGATTGTATGCAGCAACAACATTAGGATTTTCGCCTCGGCAGGGCCCACACCAGCTAGCCCAAAAATCTACCAGTACATATTTACCTTTTAACTGGCTTAACGAAAATGGTTTATCATTCACATCATTCATGGTAATATCCGGGGCCATGCTACCGATTGCTATATTACCCTGCGGCGCAGCTTGTTGCTGAGGTTGCTGTTTTGCAATTACCTGCTGCTTTACAAAATTATTTACAGCCACAATACCGCTATGGGTAGAGAAGCGTTCTGCTAATTTTTTCAGCGGAGCCTGAAATTTTTCTATCTCAACAGGTGCAGCTGTGGTGGTAAATAATGCCAGGGCCGGGCTTTTAACCGTATCTGCATATTGAAAGCAAAATTTGGTCATGGCTTCTTTAGCATTATTAAAATTTGTTTCTGTTGCTACAACAATGCTGTCAGTTTGGTTTGCGCCACTTTGTTGTAACTGATTTAAGGTGGCTGCAGCGTCCTGAATTTGTTTCATCAGGCTGTCGTTAATGCTGATGAAATTTTTTAAAGAGCTGTTTGCTGCAGATGAAAACGAAGGCCCTTTTAAACTCACATCATTTAAGTCGGCAGTAAAATCAATACTGCTGTTATCATTTATAAAAAGAAAACCACGGTTTAATTTTTCCAGGCGTATTCTGTAAATACCTTCTTCGGCAGCAAGACCATTCAATACAAACCTGCCGTTTTTAATTTCGGCAGTATCAATTACTTCAGGATCTTTCTGATTAAAATATAATTCTTCTAAAAATACTTTTTGATCAGGCGTATTTTTTAATTGCCCATTTACGGTAAATTTTCCTTTACTATCTCCGTTATTACAAGAGAATATAACAATGGAAACCAGTACAATCGCTACTATTTTTTTCATTATTGTTTTTTTACAGCAGTAAGCTGTTTGTTAATTTAATTTTTCTGCCAAAATTTTATTTACCAATTGCATATCGGCTTTTCCCTTGCTTAACTTTTTTACTTCGCCGGCAAATAAACCTATCAAACCTTTTTTACCACTTTTATATTCTTTTACTTTGTCGGGCATTTTTGCAATGGCTTCATCTACCCATACTTCTACAGAACCTGAATCACTTTCCTGCAGCAGGTTTAATGCAGTAGCAATTTGTAAAGGATCTTTTTCAGCATCAGCAATTAATGCACTCAATATTTTTGTTGAGGCATTACTGAAATTTACCTTGCCTTCATCAACCAGTTTAATTAAGCCGGCAATTTTTTCAGCAGGTAAAGTAAAATTTTTTATCTCGAGCTGGTTATCGTTTAAATAATTTTTAACAGGCCCCAGTAACCAGTTTGCCGCAGCTTTATAATTAGTGGTATGTTTTATAATAGCTTCAAAATAATATACGGTTTCTTTATCGCTGCAGATTACTGCCGCATCGTAAGCCGGTAATTTTAACAGTTGCTGGTATTTGTTTTCCAACGCTTCCGGAAGTTCGGGAATGGAGTCTTTTACCTGTTGCAAGAATTCATCGGTAATATTAAATGGTGTCAGGTCGGGCTCGGCAAAATAACGGTAATCATCTGCATCTTCTTTACTGCGTAAAGAAAACGTGCTGTTATTATCTGCATCAAAACTCCTGGTTTCCTGTATTATTTTATTACCGCTTTCTGTAATTTCAATTAAACGGGCCACTTCAATATCAATGGCTCTTTTTACATTACGTATGCTATTCAGATTTTTTACTTCAACCCTGGTACCCAGTTTTGTTTCTCCTTTTAAGCGGATAGAAATATTAGCATCGCAACGCATACTGCCTTCTTCCATATTACCATCACAGATCTCCAACCAACGAACAAGCCGCCTTAATTCGGTAACATAGGCAAAAGCTTCGTCGCTGCTGTGCAGGTTGGGTTCGCTTACAATTTCCAACAACGGCACACCGGCACGGTTTAAATCGATGCAGGTATAATTTTCATCTACATCATGTAAACTTTTGCCTGCATCTTCCTCCATATGTATACGGTTGAGCAAGATATTTTTTTCGCCTTCGGCAGTTTTAATTTTTACGTAACCATTTTTACAAATAGGTGTGGTGTGCTGGCTTACCTGGTAACCTTTGGGCAGATCGGGATAAAAATAATTTTTACGGGCAAAATAATTGTGCTGCTCAATATCGCAATGCAGGGCAAGGCCAAGCTTAACTGCATAATCTATAGCTTTCCGGTTCATCTTTGGCAAAGTGCCGGGGTGCGCCAATGTTATAGCACTAATATGAGTGTTGGGTTCGCCGCCAAATGCTGCACTATCGCCACAAAACAATTTGCTTTTGGTAAGTAACTGGGCATGCACTTCCAGGCCAATAACCACCTGGTATTTATCATTATTTTTCACGGGGCAAAGGTAAGTTATTAGTTTAAAGTTATAAGTTGCAGGTTTTAAGTTGACAGTGAAGAATATGGTAATATTTTTAAATTAAAATAGCCCCCAACTAATTGGAGGCTATTACTATGTTTTACTATGGCTTTATAAATTGGCTGTCTTTAATTTTTTCGGAATCTTAATATCAAAGCTCATTTCGCTGCCGTTGCGTTTTGCTTTTATGGTGTAAGCCGATTTTTCAGCATTTTCCATCAACTGCTCTCTTGCTTCATCGGTATTAGTAATTTTTTTACCGCCTATTTCTGTAACAATATCATCTTTTTTAAGCCCTGCTTTTTCGGCAGGAGAATCTTTATCGGTATCTAATACTTTTACACCATTTCCTTCTTCGGTATCCTGAATTTTTAAACCCAATTTTTGCTGGCGAGGAAACATGGAAAATCCTTCAACCTCTCTTAATTTACCAAGGCCGTCCATTCCTTCACCATTCCATTCAAAGTTTGGCATTACCTGCACGCCTGGGGCACGGGGTGTACGGGGAATTGTAAATGAGCGTACACCTGTTTTAGGGCTGCTGAATGAATAAGCCATCGAACCCATGCCCTGGGTTTCGCCCAATACTGCTTTGGCCGATTTTTCTTTTCCATCTCTTTTGTAGTACACCGTTACTTCTTCTTTAGGTTTAAAAGAGCCGATGGTTGTTGTTAAGTCTTCCGGGTCTTCTACTTTTTTATCATTGATCTTTGTTATTATATCACCTTCTTTAAGGCCGGCTTTTTCTGCTGCACTGCCTTTGGTAATATTGGTAATGGCTGCACCATCGGGTTTGGTATTATTTGAACCATCATTATTAACACCGGTAGTTACGCCTAAAAAAGCACGGGGCTTATCTTCTTTCATTTTAAAGTCACCCATACGGTCTCCGTTAAAAAGCATTTCAATATCCTCGCCGGGTCCAAACGAAAAATTATGCCCGTCAGCAAAAACTTTAAACTCACGCTTGTTTATTGTAATGTCGCCATCTTTAAATTCACTAATGGGTTTTCCGTTAACGGTAATTTTATCGCCTTTAACTTCTACGGTAATTTTTGCATCCTTATCACCTTTTTTACGGATGATGATCTCCTGGGTTTCTTTCCTCTCTTTTTTTTCTTTTACCTCTTTAGCTTCTTTCTTTTCTTTTACTTCCTTCTTTTCAATTATCTCTACTTTTTCTTCCTGTGCAAATGCAGTATTGCTAAGCGATACAAAACCTGCTACAGCAACAATCAATAATAATTTCTTCATGACTTTATATTTTATGTACGAAATGTTTAGTAGGTCAAATGTAGGCAAGATTTTTTAATTACGAAATATTTCGCAGATAAATTTTGGGCTTTAACATTTTTTTTGTTTTTGCCAGCAGCAAAAAAGGGTGGCCACGGATTACACAGATTTTTAATTCACCTTTGTGAATTGGATTTTGCTGGTATGGCTTTAAATATAATGCCGTCTTATCTCCTTCCCGGCTATTTTTTGTATTTCATCCGGGTAAATCTGCGTAATCCGTGGCAAAGAAAAACCCGCCGCAGGCTTAATTTTTTTATTTTGAAAGCATGAATGTTTTTACGGGGCAGTTATCAACCACTTCATCTTTTATATACTGCATGCCTGTTTTTTCAAGTATTTTAAGCGAAGCGGCGTTATCAATATGGGCACGGCCTACAATCTTTTTTAAATACAGTTGATTAAAGCCATAATCCACCGTATGCTTTGCGGCTTCAAATGCATAGCCCTTGCCCCAAAATTCTTGCATTAAACGGTAACCTAAATCGATTTCATCTAACTCAGCCCGGTATTTTAAACCGCACCAGCCAATAAATTCATTGGTGTTTTTTAAATGTATGGCCCAGCGGCCCAGGTTGTTTTTATACTGCGGTAAGATGATGTTTTGTAAAACATGCAGCGCCTGCTCTTCAGTTGTAAGCAGGGGTTCGTGTAAATATTTTAATACTTCGGGATTGCTGTTGAGTTGTAGTAATAATCTGGTATCAGCTTCGGTAAAGCGGCGGAGGATGAGGCGGGGTGTTTCAAGAATAATGTGCATAAAAAAATCTATACTTCTCTTTTTTTATTGAATGAAAAATAACCTGGTTGCGTTTTGTATTTATAAATGAGAATACTGAATATAGATAAACAAAATACAGCAGTCGTTGTCCATTTAACCAGTTTAGCCGTCTTATATTCATTGGCATTTACATAATAAGTGTTGCCATGAGAAGTAAGCTCTCTTGTTTTTGTTTCAGTTTTTTCAGTGGAATAAGTTTTGTAAAAATTATTCTCCCAATAATATAAATTAAATGCAAAACCTGCTATTCCAATATAAAATAGCAACCTTAGCCACAAGGGACCTTTTGTTTTTACAGTACTCATTCTTACAATAACGATTTAACCTTTTCAATCACGGCTTTCAAACCACTCACATCCTGTCCGCCGGCAGTAGCCAGGTTTTTTTGTCCGCCGCCACCGCCTTTTATTAGTGGGGCAATATGCTCTTTAATAATTTTACCGGCGTCTAAATTTTTTGCGGCAACCACGGTATCACTAATGCCAACAGCAACAAAAGGTTTACCATCTATATTGCAGCACAGTACCGCTACATAGTCGTTTAATTTAGATTTTAGGTCGAAGCACAATTTTTTTAAATTATCGGCACTGCTTACTTCTACAATGTCGCCAATAAAAGTTACGTTATTAATGATCTCGTCTTTTTGCAGTAATTCATTTCTTATAATTACCAGTTGCCTTGCTTCCAGTGCTTCAATATGTTTTTTAAGCGAAGCATTTTCTGTTTGTAAATTTTCTATTGACTTGATGATTTCTTTAGGGCTTTTTAATTGCTCACGGATGGCACTGATTAACACAGATTGGTCATTTACCAGTTCTTCTGCCGCTGCTCCACAAACTGCTTCAATTCTTCTTACACCTGCGGCTACGGCGCTTTCGCTTTTTATTTTAAACAAACCAAGTTCACCGGTGTAACCTACATGTGTACCACCGCATAATTCAATGCTGTAATTTTCATCCATAATTACCACACGTACTACATCGCCATATTTTTCGCCAAACAATGCCATGGCACCAAGTGCAACTGCATCATCTTTTTTCATTTCTTTAATTACAACAGGAATGTTTTGTTTTATTTTTTCGTTTACGAGTTTTTCAACTGCTGCAAGTTCTGCATCGGTAACCTTTGCAAAATGGCTGAAATCGAAACGCAGGTGCTCTTCATTATTCAGGCTTCCTTTTTGTGCAACATGGCTGCCCAGTATACTACGCAAGGCAGCATGCATAAGGTGTGTTACGCTATGGTGAACGGTGATTTCTTTTCTTCTTACTGCATCAACTTTTGCAACTACCTCACCACTTAAATCAGCAGGAATGGTTTCTGCAAAATGAATGATCAGGTCATTTTCTTTTTTAGTATCAATTATTGTGAGTGGTGAGCCGTGAATGGTGAGTGTGCCACTGTCTCCAACCTGTCCACCACTTTCTGCGTAGAACGGTGTGGTATCTAAAACAATTTGAAACAATTCTTTTCCCTTACCGCTAACCTTTCTGTATTTAACAACTTTGCTTTTTGTTTCCAGGCTATCGTATCCTACAAATTTTGAAGAGGGAATATCATTTACTGTTATCCAGTCTTCAGTTTCTAAAACTGCAGCAGAGCGGCTGCGGTCTTTTTGTTTTTGCATTTGATTGTCGAACTCAGCCTCGTCAACAGATAAATTATTTTCAGATGCAATTAACCTTGTCAAATCAATTGGGAAGCCAAATGTGTCATAAAGAACAAAAGCAGTTATGCCACTAATCACTAATTCTCTTTTATTTCCTAAACTTGCGTTCTTGAAAGATTCCAAATTGCTTTTTGTGATTTCTGGATCTTCATTATATGTAAGTTTTTCAATTGCTTTTTTATTTAAATCCAAAGGAACACTATTAAAGCTTGCCGCTCCTATTGCTTTTATAATTGAATCGTGCTGGCTATCGTAAGTAAAACCCAATGAGTTTAATAAATTAATGTTGAACATTCTAATTCTACTTTCCATCTCTAATCCAATTCTTTTTAACCCTGAATCTAATGTTCTCAAAAACGCATCCTCTTCTTCCTTCACAACCTTACCTACAAAATCCAACTGTTGCATCAACTCCGGAAAAACACTTTCAAACTGCTTTGCAATTATGGGCAACAACTGGTGCAGCAATGGTTGCTTATAATCTAAATAAGAATAATAATACCGCACTGCACGGCGAAGAATACGGCGGATCACATACCCGGCTCCGGTGTTAGAAGGCAGTTGTCCATCTGCAATAGTAAAACTGATGGCACGGATATGATCGGCAATTACTCTAAAAGCGACAGCTTCTTTAGTATCGTCTTTAGTATATTTTTTATTGGATATTTTTTCTGTAGCTGCAATAGTGCCGGTAAAAATATCAGTATCGTAATTACTTTGTTTTCCCTGAATTACTCTTGCCAATCTTTCAAACCCCATTCCTGTATCTACATGCTGTGCAGGTAATGGCTCAAGGCTGCCATCTTTTTTGCGGTTAAACTGCATGAATACATTGTTCCATATTTCAATTACCTGTGGATGATCGTTGTTTACCAATGTACTTCCGGCAACTGCTTTTCTTTCTTCATCGCTTCTGCAATCAACATGTATTTCGCTGCAAGGGCCGCAAGGGCCGGTATCACCCATCTCCCAAAAATTATCTTTTTTATTGCCCAACAAAATACGGTCAGCAGCAATTACCTTTTTCCATTCGTTATAGGCTTCCTCATCTTTTGGCAAATTCTCTTTTGCATCGCCTTCAAAAATGGTTACGTATAAACGGTCCTTATCCAGTTTATATACATCGGTCAGTAATTCCCAACTCCAGGCAATGGCATCTTTTTTAAAATAGTCGCCAAAGCTCCAGTTGCCCAGCATTTCAAACATGGTATGGTGGTAAGTATCTACACCCACTTCTTCCAGGTCGTTATGCTTTCCACTAACCCGTAAACATTTTTGTGTATCGGCCGCCCTGTTGTAGGGGGCCGGTTTATTGCCCAAAAAATAATCTTTAAACTGGTTCATGCCGGCATTGGTAAACAAAAGTGTAGGATCGTTTTTTACAACAATAGGGGCACTGGGCACAATAATGTGGCCTTTCGATTTAAAAAAGTCAAGAAATTGTTGTCGTATCTCGGCACTTGTCATCATATACCAACTATTTATTTGGGGTTGATTTTTGTTGTGTAACGGGCTATATTTGTGAACTTTTGTTCAACGGTTGCAAAGGTAATAAAAAAGATGCCCCCTCCGCCCCCTGAAGGGGGAACTGGGGCGGAGATTGTAACGAAGGAATTGTGCGTATAACTAAGAAGAAGAATGATTTATAGTGTAAGAGTGCAATAGAAAGGGAGTAAATTGCGTTGCTAAAGCCATTAACCTTGAAACAAACATTATCTCAAACATTTCCCCTTTAGGGGCCAGGGGCACATGAAGAAAATCAAATATTTCTATAACACCAATACCCTTCGCTATGAGAAGCTGGTAACCCCATTCAGGGTAAAGTTGTTGCGGATATTTGGTTTTATTTCGGCGGCATTGGTTACCTCGGCAATTATTGTTACACTCTACACCCGTTTTTTTCCAAAGGCTACAGACAAAGAAAGCCAGTTGAAATATGATGCTTTAAAAGATAATTATGCCACTATAAATGGTAAGGTAAAAGCATTGCAGCAACAAATGGCAGAACTGGAAAAGCGGGATAACCAGGTGTACCGTTCAATTTTTGAAGCCAACCCCGTTACCGACAGTGCCCGTACAAAACTGATTGAACAGAAAAAGGAAATAGACAAAGTAAATCTGCTGAATGATGATGAGTTGGGTACCGAAATTGCCAAAACGCTGAATAATATTTCCGCAAGGGTGGCCTACCAGTTCAGTAGTTACGAGGTAATTGATAAATTAATACGCAACCAGGAAAATAAACTCACCAGCATACCGGCTATACAGCCCGTGAGCAATAAGGAACTTACAAGAATTGCCAGTGGTTTTGGATACAGGATTCATCCTATTTACGGCATTGCCAAAATGCATAATGGCCTGGATTTTACATCACCGCAGGGTACACCCATTTATGCAACGGGTGATGGTACGGTAACTACGGCAGGTGCTAGCGCAGGCACGGGTAACCATGTTATTATTAATCATGGTTATGGATACGAAACGGTTTATATGCACATGGTACGCATAAAAGCAAGAAATGGCCAGCGGGTAAAACGTGGCGAAGTAATTGGATGGGTGGGCAGTACCGGGGCCAGTACCGGGCCGCATTGCCATTACGAAGTACATATTAATGGTACACCGGTTGACCCGGTTTACTTTTTCTTTAACGACTTAAATGCAGAGCAATACGACCGTGTATTGAAAATAGCTGCAACAGGAAGTGCCAAAAGTTTTGATTAACTTTAATTATGCCGCTTAACCAAATAGCTTTTGATTTTGATAGTGCGCCACCTGTTGCAAAGCAGGAGGAGGTAAAAATTATTGTTGCAGCAGAAAAAGTTATTGAGCAGGAAGCAGAAATTGTTGATCTGACGGTAATACCTCCACCCAAAGCAAGAGTACCCAAAAAGGATAATAAAAAACAAACCCGTGGCCGCATGAGTTTGAAGGACATGGATGCCGGGGTGGATTTAATTGAGATACCGGAAGACGAAGTGCTGTTTCAAAAAATGTATTACCCGATAGGCACCGTATCGGATATGTTTAAAGTAAACCAGAGTTTGATACGGTTTTGGGAAAACGAATTTGATATTTTAAAGCCTAAGAAAAATGGAAAGGGCGACAGGTTGTTTCGCCCCGAAGATGTAAAAAACCTGAAACTCATTTATCATTTATTAAGAGAAAGAAAATACACCATTGAAGGCGCCAAAGATTTTTTAAAAAATAATAAAAAGGCTGAACAGAAATTTGCAATGATAGAATCGCTGAAAAAACTGAAAGGTTTTTTAAATGAATTAAAAGCCAACCTATAACCTCGTATTAACAAAATTGGTTTTTTCAATCAGCCTTTTCACCAGAACTTTAAGCTTCAATTTTACGAACTTATTTATTATGAAATTTTTTACAACACTATTGGTGGCTGTTTTATTTACATCTGGTTTATACAGCCAGGCACAATATGAAATTATTAAAGACGAAAAACATCCACAGGAATTTATAATAAGAGGTATCATTAATAAGTATCTTGTACAAAATGATACAGCTTACTCCAAATGGTATGGCAACAGCTTTAACATGTACAAACCCGATACTGCTACACTTTCTGCTTTTGAAAAAACAAAAGGAAAAGTACAGTTTGTGATTTTTGGCGGCACCTGGTGTGAGGATACACAATTTATTTTACCCAAATTTTTTAAGCTGCAGGAAATGAGTGGTGTTGCAGATAACAGGATTTCATTGTTTGGCGTAAACAGGGCAAAAAAATCTTTGGCCAGCATTGCCGATGCATTTAATATAATAAACGTACCCACAATTATTATTATGAAAGATGGTAAGGAAGCCGGCCGTGTTGTGGAATATGGCAAAACGGGTAAATGGGATAAAGAGCTGGCAGAAATTTTAAATACGCTTTAAAAAGTATCAGGTAATTTAGTAGGCAATCAGTTTGAAGTTTTTGAATTAAGAGTTGTCAGCCTGAGCTTGTCGAAGGCGGGTTAAAAGTTAAAGGTATACAGGTTTCGACAAGCTCAACCTGACAGCTTTTCTAACTGATGCACTACCGGCCATTTTAACCGGGCATTCTTGTAATATATTTCTCAATCTGTTTTATCTGATCTACAATTTGCGGCGTGGTGGGTTTAAAGCTTTTTGCTTTTCTAAAATAATCTTTAGCCGCACGGAATTCTCTTTTGTTCATCATAATAGAACATAACTGAAGGTAAGCGGCTGCATTATTTTCATTATCCGGTAAACCGGCACGTATGGCCTGGCGGATATAACTTTCACCCGATTTCATATCGCCTTTTTGAATAGCCAGCATACCAAGTTGTAATTTATTGGCGCCTTCGGCTTGCTTCATTTGTCCCTGCATCATGGAACTTGTACTCATTAAGTCGTTACTTCTTTTAAGATTTTTTTCTGCCGATTCGTAATTCTGGTTTACCATATCCAGGTTACCCTTAATAGTATAATAAACACTGCGGACAGGTTTTATAAGCAAGGCAGGAAACCAGATGGAATCCAGTACTTTTTTAGAACCCTCAATATCGCCGGCTTCCATATGCGATTGTATTAACCGCATTGGCCCAAACAAAAAATGGCCAACAATAGCAATAACAGCCAGTAAGTATAAAATAAATGAAGGCCAGAAACCAGCCTGTATGTTTACGTAAATGCCAAGTGCAAGTAAAACAATACCCAGCCAAAGGCGGTATTTAATTAAAAGGTTCAACCACTTCATAATCACTAAAATTTAGGACGGCAAAGATAAGGGATGCGGCCAAAATAGACCATTAGTCTTTTGCATCGTTTATTTCCAGCCAATAGCCATCGGGGTCTTTAAAGTAGATTTGCTTAACGCCATCCACCCGGTTGGTGACAGCCATTTTATCGCCGGCCCAGTTTTCGTATTCAATTTTATTTTTATCCAGCACTTTTATAAAATCAGCAACAGAAGCAACGGTAAAACAAAGATGGCTGTTTTTTGGTAACACAAAAGCTTCTTTTGCTCCCTGTATCAGGTGTAAATGACTTTTATAACCTACGCTAAGCCAGGTATGGCGGCCATCATGAAAAGGTTCGGGAATTGTGTCCAGCCCAATAATATTCGTATAAAACGCTGTACTTGTTGCCAGGTTTACCACGTAATGGGCAATATGATTCAATTGAGCCTTAGGTGCTGTGTTATTTTGGGCGGTTGCAGTTAATTGTAAAAAACAAGCGGTAAAAGCAATCGTCAAAAACTTTATTTTTTTCATATTTCAGCTGTTGAAACCTAAATGTAATTAAATTAATGGTTGTTTTTATAAACGGGTAGCAAGAAATAATTACTTTTGCCATCCAAAATTGTAAAGCGATGAAATGATTTGTCATTCTGAGCTTGACGAAGAATGGTCCCGTAGTTCAATGGATAGAATAGAAGTTTCCTAAACTTTAGATACAAGTTCGATTCTTGTCGGGACTACTTTAAACGAGAGCTGTAAATTCTTAAAAAGAACAAAACCCTCTGCAAATACTTAATTGCAGAGGGTTTTGTCATATACGGCTATTTTAAAATCTTGTTAATTCCCGTTAATTGTTTTACATTTTGTTTTACGGTTTTTAAATTAATTTCGTACCTTTAGGATATGAATTTGCCTAATATAGCAGTGGTATTTAACTGGCGTAATGAAAAGAACGCTTCAGGGCTATATTCAATATACTTGCGAATTACCATTGAACGTGATTCCAGGTATTATAAAATACCAGTTCCTCAAAAAGTTGCAAAAGAACAGTGGAATGGAAAAGATGACAACTGGGTAAAGAATCATTCATTCGCTTTTGAAATCAATAACAAGATTATTGAAAAGAAGAATCTGTTGAATGACCTTATTAAAAGAAGCTATAATTTTAATAAACCCATAAGCTTTGAATCCATCTTTAAGCATCTGAAAAAGAAAGGTGACAGTAACTCTTTTTATGAGTATATGCAAAGCTTTATAGATAGTCCTCCGGAAAAATTAGAAGAGAACACAATCAAAAAATATAATACTTGCTTATCACATTTAAAGGAATTTAAAAAAGAGCTTTATTTTTCTGATATAGATAATATTTTTTTAAGAGACTTCCACAAATTTATGCAGGTCAAGAAAGATTTGCAGGGGAGTAGTTGTAAAAAATATATGGAAGGGTTAAAACGAGTAATAAAATGTGCACGGAAGGATAACTACCTTGACCCAAGCCAAATGGAATTTTTATTTGATGATGTAAAGATTAAAGTTAATCAAGCAAAACGCACGTATCTCGAAGTTCAGGAAATTAAACAATTACGGTCTGCTATTTTCCCTAAAGAGAAAAAATATCTTGAAAGAGACCGGGATATTTTTCTATTTCAAATATACACTGGGTATTATTATAAAGACCTCTCAATCTTTACTAAAGACCAGTTAGTTGAAGATGAGGAGTTCGGGTTCTTTATAACAGGCGCTAGGGACAAAAATGGTAATCAAACGATAATTCCCTTGTTTAAATTTCCTCATGCTTCTTCCATAATCAGAAAATATCAATCTCCCCCAACTCAAAAAACTGTTTTTGACTATTCCATTTTTATAGAAGATCAAGCTTATAACCGAAATCTCAAAGAAGTTGCTAAGATTGCCAATATCGAAAAGAATATCAGCAACAAAGTTGCCAGGCATACTAATGCTCAATTATGGGTTCGATATGGGGCTGAGAGGCCTATACTTTCAAAGATGATGGGGCATACTAAAGAAGAAACTACCAAAAACTACTTTTCGGTAAACCTACCCGAGATTGTTGAGGGGACAAAGAGAGCAGATTTTAAGAAATTAGGAATTTAATATTCAAATTCAGTATGCCAAACGCATAATTTATTTACAAGGGCGAATAGCTTTATAGGAAGATTGTTTAGCCTCAAGTATTTATTTTTACTTTCCTAGTTAAAATGAGTCTATATGGGGTTTAAAAATAAAGTTGTTAAATCTCTGATTTTGTTCGCAATCATAATAAAACAAGTATATTTATTTTTATTATCATACAGTCAGCAAATGCGTAAGATATTTTTGGTTAGTTTCTTATTGTCAAATGTGTTTTTATATGCTGGTGATTCAACGGCATACAGGCTACAATCACATGACTCAATTATTATTCGTTTTGAGCAGCTTGAAAAAATTCTTCAAGTAAATGATAAAAATAAATTTGATTTATTAGAACTAGTAAAATTGTTTGCTCCTGCTATCGCTGGAGGTATTACAGCTTTAATTGCTTTAATTGGAATTTCCAAGCAAATTAGAAATTCACAGAATTTACAAAGAATTGATTTTATAGAAAAGAAGAAACATTCTTTGATCTCTACACACTCTGATTTAATATATGAGCTTGAAAAAGAAGGAGAAATTGGATTACTTAATATAATGAAACAAAAACCTCCAAATTACTACTTTGCAAAAAAGGAGACAGAATTGAAATTACTAATATCTTTATATATACAAAACAGGAATGACTATTTAGCTTTTTTTGAAGTATTAAATTTTTATAAAAAGCAAAACATAAGCACTAAACTTGAAGTATATGAATGGTTAAATTCGGTTGAAGGTGAATTTAAAAAGATAATAACAAAAATATAGACAATGGTTCAAACAGATCCTATCCCTAAGGATATTTTACTTTATTCCCCTTTTGATTCTCAATATAAAAATGTCCCTGGTTTAGACGAAGAAATGTTCTTTGCTCATTTTTTTTCGGAATATGAAAAATTGCAAGTGTTAAAAAATGATTTTAAGAAATATTTGTCATCAACGAATGAAAAAAGAACACCAATCTTAGTTCTATCAGGATATAGTGGCTGCGGGAAAACAACTTTTATTAATTGGCTTAAGAGGGATCTTGTTAAGGAAAATAATTATTTCAAGATAATTAGTCTTACAGAGCAAGCAAGTATTGGAAATAATGAAATACTTATTGCCGCTATTAGAAAAGATTTGATTCAAATGTTAAAAAACAGCCGAACACTAAAATTAATTAATGAAAACCTAGATTATTTTGTTAGCATTTTTAGTGAAATGATAAAATCTCCCGATCTTACTGATGATCCAGTTAAAGTTAAACTTCAGGTTAAGAGTAAATTGGATGAAATCGAAGGATTATATGAAAAATTAAAACTTTACGAGGGTAATCAAAAGTTAATACTTATTAGTGATTTTACTCAAAAAAATTGCTTTGAATTCAAGGATTTACTTTTTATTTATTTACTAGAAAATATATTAGAATTTCAAGAATCATCAACACCTAAACAAGATTATATTTTTTGTTTTGACAATCTTGATGAAATGAAGTATGAGTATATTTCAAAAAAAATGTGGGATGATATAACTGAGGTTTGGAATGCATTATCATTTATTTGTAATAGTAGAGAAGTTAAAGTAAATTTCCCTTTTGAAACAAAGTTCCACTTAATTCTAGTTTTCAGAGAATCAAATATCTCCCTTTCAAATCTGGAAAATCCACAAACATATGATAGGATGTTTCATATAATTAAGAAAAGGAGGGTGATTCTTTCTGGCGAAGTTGATGATATTCTTGATAGAAGACTTAAATATATTAAGAATAATCTAGCCCAATTCTATGAAAGTTCAGATGTAGTAAAACTTTTTCGATATTTAAGACGAGATAATACTTTTACAAAAAAAGTATTGCTACCTTTTTTTAACTACGACTATCGAAAATTATTTCTTGCAATTGAAAAACTTACAGATAAGGATGAAAACGAAAACCGACTTTTTTATTTAAATAAAGAGGATATTGAAAATATTAATGACTTTTCTAAGATTAGTGAATATAAGTACATAACAAGGGGGATAATTTTACACCCGCTTATCGTATCAGCCTGTAGAGAGCAACTAAGGAACTTAATTACTAACAAAAGTGACGGTTGTCGATTATCCCGTTTAATTTTAACAGTCTTATATAATCTGACATACCCTGACGGGTTGCCTCCTGAAGATAATTTCCAGCGCGATGAAATTCAACCTAGATTACTTGAAATTTCAACTGTGTTTAAATTGTTTTCAAAACGTTATGAAGTTGATGACTTTATTGATAATTTATTGAGGTGCTATAATTTTTCTAGTGAAAGATGGGCTAATCTCATTTCGCTTTATAATATTAAAGTGGATCGTGATACTCAAAAACCAAGCATTAAAAATAAAACAATTGAACTTTTAAGTGCAATTGGAAGTCAATCTAAAACTTATAGGTATGACGAAAAAAAAGAAACATTTATTCATTTTAATGCTTCAGGTTTTATTTATTTAAGATATCTTATTACTCATTTTGAATATTTTTCATTTTTGGATAGTTTGGAAAATACAACAATTGAAAATGCGCCATTAATTAATTTAGCATTTAGAATTCATACTAGTTCTGGCAAATTAGCAATATTTGGATTTGAGAAGAAGATCGATGATGTTTTAGCTCTTGTAAAAGAGTATAAAAAAAATATCGACATTAGTTATGAAATAAAATTTCCAGATTTAACTCCACAAAAATATATTAAATCGAAATACACATTTGGAGAAACCGTAGAATCCAAACGATTTTATATTACAAGAGTTGTTACTACACATATTCGTTATATTGATGACTTTAGACGGTTTATTTATTTTTCAGAGAAGTTCAAACATTTTCTATTAGATAAGAAAAAAAGCGGGTTGGTATTAAAAAATGAAAAGGAAATAAATGATTATTTAGTTAAACGGATTTCAGATTATCTAGCAATTCTTGAAACAGGAATAAAAGACTCTTCAATATGGAGTACATTGACAAATTTAAAGGAAAAGGTTACGCTTGCTAATGAAGCATATGCGAAAGGGGAATGGCTCTCGATAGCCACGACTGCAAACATATACGAATAACGAGAAGTATTAGGATGTTCTTATTTTTAATTTTATAGGCGACAGACAAAAAAGCAGTTACCTACTTTTTTGTCTGTCGCCTAATTCATTTGAAATTTGGCGGATTTTTAACCTTAAATCCATTTTATGATTTCAAATAATCAATTACAAAATAAGAAAATTATTCTTAAAACTGACTTGCTACCTAGAGTTCCTTTTTTGTTTTCAGACGTTTATTTCAACAACTGCAAAAACGACTTATTGGAATTCACTCCCAAAATGTTAAAATTATTTTATGTTTTGGATGGGAATATTCCCAATATGCTTTATTTAATCAATGGCCCAATTAGTGAAAGGCTACTTAACTCATCTGTGCTGTTTTTTTTATATGAGAATCCTGAATATATTCCTGATTCCTGGATAAAAGAAATTAAGAATTATCCCAAGAGCGTTCTATTCGGAGGAACAATTTATTCTTCTTCTAATGGATATTTTATTTTACTACTTGAAATTTGGAAAAATGAAATAAAGATCGGGTATGAGGATTTGTTGTTGTTTGAAAAAATCACTATCCCTTTTGCAATTATTTAAATGTCGGCTAATACCGACATTTTTTATATATGATTTCAGATGTACTATAAAATAGCATTTAGGGCTTATTTTTTGCTCAAGTAGAGATACATTTAGTATCATTAGACAGCAGAAATTATTAAAAAGCCTGCCGGAGAAAATTACTCCAAACAGGCTTTGACATACTAACTAACCATAGATTCCTCAACTTCATCTTTTGATTCCGATTCCTGCCTGTTTAGTATAAGATCAACTGCTTTCTGTGCCTGAGCAGATGCAGAGATAATAAACCGCTTATCACCCCGAAACTTATCCAGCCATCCACTGATATAGGCCACAGAACTCTCAATCTCTTTGTCTAGTATTCCTGTATAGGAATTAAGATAGGAAGCACCCAGTTCAGCAATCAGTTCTTCCATGCTGTATGGTTCAGAACCAAACTCAGCCATTTCAGTAATTGTCTTTCTACCCAAACGTTTTTCTGCACCGGTACTATGTACCAGTTCATGAAAAAGGGTAGAATAATAGCTTTCACTGGTCTTGAATTTTTTAAGGCTAGGTAGAACAACATGATCCTTCTCGATATCGTAATACGCTTTTTTGCCTGTGAAGATTAACAAGGGACTATCCGGCATCGTGTTAATAATTGCCTCACATTCCAGAATCGGGTCAACATTTTCTGTAAGTAATTCTGGGATTAACTCCTTTGGAATATCCCGACATTGGGCAATATTGAATACTTTGTAATACCGAAGCATCGGAACAGTTTTGGCTTTATCACCTTCTGATTCTTCCGGTTGCTTCTTTACACTCTTCCAAAAGACAACAATATGGCCATGCTCATTCTTGTTAACCGAGCCGCCAATCTTTTTCAACTGGTCCCAGGTCAGAAAGAGATTACGCTCATAGTTCAGTGACAACAATAACCAAAGATTAATACCCCGGTATGGCCGTTTGCTCATGAGGTTCATTGGAACACCAGCATCAGCCCAGGGCTTTTGCCAGGGGACAGTACCAGCTTCTAAAAGTGCAATAATGCGGTTAGTAACTAATTCGTACACATCCAGCTTGGTGGATGAAGTGTGTTGTGAATCCATAATTCTAATTTTTAATTGTGAAAGAATAATTTCTTTCATTGTATAGAAAACTTAGAAGGGATATAAGGGAGGGCAGAATGCAAAAGCAAGGATCAATATATAACCCAATATAGTTAGTGGTATATTTAAACTTTATTTACTATATTGGTTTTTGTGGAACTATAATAATACAAGTAACTATGGCACAGCAGATGAAATGTCGGATTAAAGGGTGTTCTAATCCGGTAATTAGTTTTAGCGATAAATGCGGAGGACATACGTCAAGTAAAAAAATCATCGCTGCTCTAAAACAATTCAAAGGGAAAAAGTTTAACAAGCTCTACTTGCATGAATTAGATATTAGCAAAGTAAAATTTCAAAAGAAATTATTTTACAATTCCAAGTTCGGTGAGATTTCGTTTGAGGATATGACCTTTGAAACTTGCTTGTTTGAGTTGCTTCATTGTTTTAATTCAACGTTTAATTCATGCAGTTTTACCAGCTGTACATTTAGCGAATGTGATTTTCAGGACGTGACGTTCAGTAACTGCACATTCACTGATTGTGAATTCAAATCTTCATCGTTTATTGAAGGTGCATTTCATGACGATACAGTAATCACAAACACATCTTTTATCAAAGGCTTATTTATCGGCTTTTTTATCTACGACACAAAAGCATTCAACAATATCAAAGTAATTCAAACAAAGTTTAATCAGGCAAGTATTAACCGGGCGAACTTTAAAAACTGCAGTTGGAAAAAATGTGAATTTACCAAGACCACCTGGTATGACTCAGCTATAAATGATTCAAAGTGGATTGATATTGTCCATGATTTTGATATAACTGGCAGCCCGAAACTGTGTGATTTCACCAACACTGAATTTAAAAATACTACCGTTCCTTCCCAGATGCGAAAATGGAATATTTTTAAGGGCTCCCGTGAGAAATTTTTCCTGAAGACTGTTGATACAATTGAAAAATTCAAGCATCCTAATTATCTACCTGAACTTACAATATGCCTGGAGCGGTTAGCTGAGGCCGGGTTTAAACCAAATTTCCTATTTTCAAACAAAATAATAGGCATATTCCGGAGGCAACTTCAACTTGCCGGGGAAACAGGTGACTACAGGACTGCAGGAGATATCATTGGGGAATATGGACGTATCCCTGCTGTGTATAAAATATCCGGCTTTACACTTCCTGCTCCACAACACGAACAGCATTCAGTTCGCTCATTTCCTTCGAGTCTTTCCTTACACTTTAGCATGGATACATGGACAATTGATAACATCTACCGTCTTTACTCCTACTGCTATAAACTAACTAAGGTATTGCCAACAAGCAGTCTTCAGATAGAAGTGTCTGACATACTAAAAGGAAGTTTTATTCAAACGTTCTGGGGAGATATACGTCAGCTTCTTGTGGCCGGCCGCTTACTTGATCTGCAAAAATTGGAGATTGAAATAGAAGACAAGCAGCTTGAAAAAGAACTCAAAGAAATTGAATTGATAAAACAGCATGAACTACTTAAAACCCATCGCAAAGAGAGGCAACTGGAACTTGAAAAACAACAGTTGGAAAACGTAAAACTAAAACTGGAAATAGAAAACCAGGCACACGAAAATTTTGAAAGGAAATTGAGGACAATTGAGCTTCTTGATGAGAAGCTTGGTTTGAACTATGTCGAATATAGTAAATCAGAAATGGGGAAGTCGGCGGCTCAAATAGCGTTAGAATTAAAAAAAGATTTTCCATTACTAGATTTACGCCTGACTATTTTTAATAGCCAGGAGCCTACATAAAACCGTATGTAAATACAGTATTTACATACTGGCAACTAAAAGTTCAGGAAGATCAGAATGAACAAAATTGACAGCTTCGTCCAGCAGATCCTCTTTACCAGCAAAGGCTGTAAGTAATCTTGGATCGTTTTTTATTTCATATGCCATATCAGTAAAAATATTTTTTGTGACAGCTGTAACTTGTTCGTACTTGTTTTGGCATGAACTATCATTTTCAATTTTTTCAACTTGAGCGGTTATTTTCTTTTTGTAGTCAGCAGATATTTCAAACGCAACGCTTTCAAACTCGGCGAACAACTCTTTACTCAACTTATCTTTTAGTTCCTTGCCTTTCGCAGATGCTATGATGACTTTCTCCAGGGTTTTAGGGTTAATGTTTCGTAAGGTTTTGAAAATGAGAAAAACCTTATCATAATGATTGGATTCAGCTTTTTGCAGTAATTCCTTTGATGCTAGTTCTTCTGCTGCACCCTGAACGGCTTTTCGTATTGTGCTAATGGGGTTCTCTAAAGACATAGTATTTTGAAATGGTAACAGTATACTCATTTCAGAATAGCAAAAATAGTTTAGGATGTCTATAACACTCATGGTATACCTTTTAATATGGTAAGGGTTTAAGTTTTAAAGAATGTTGATTATATTTATCCAACCTGTTCAAGCATGAGAAAAGAAGGCAGGGTAGAATGCAAAAGGCAAGGGTTAACCCTTGCCTTTGTACTAACTCCGCCATTTCCCAATCTTTCTGGAATAAAGTGTCGCCACTCCTATTGCTTCAAACATTTTGTAGTAATACTTATTCTTGTTCGAAGTTTCCTTTTCATACCACGGTACTAATTCAGGATAGAGAAACACTAAGTGTTGCATAAACACCTTTGATGTTTTCTTTTTTACATCAGGGATAAAAAGAAATAAATCTTGAGGGGTATAGGTAATCACTTCGATGTTTCTCATTTGTGCAAGAGCAATTATTGCCCTCATCATATCCCTAAACTCGCTTGTTTGATGCCTGATATAAGGTATTGACAATGCCATCTTATCTATGGTATAAGCATCAATGCACGAGGCCAGGCTGGTAAGTATCATTTCCATCTTAACCGATGTCCATTTTTGCTTGTGAAGCTTTGACGAGTAATCCACAAGCCGATCTGATTTGACAATTGCTAGCCCCAGGTTTCGTGTGTTAAAACTAAGCCCCAGTATGGTTAGCATTTCCATGTTGGTTAATGAGAAAAGTGAATAATGCACCCCTTGATTTACGGATACTGTTCTCAGGTATCGACATTACCTTGGCTAAGACTTGCCTGAGATGGGTTTCCTGGTACTTACGGGTATAGCTCAAGAATAACGGTAAGGCATCCCTGTCTTTCAATGTTTCCGCAATTTCATTTGCTAACCTTATTTCATGTTGTTCATAGTGTTGCATATTATTGTTAAAGAGCTTTTAAACTGATAATTTTTTACTTGTTCACAGCATCGACGATTATCGTTTCGATATTTATATCATTCGTTATCGTTCGATATTTATATACATTTTTTAGTTCACCTCAGGGCAGAATACAAAACATAAAAGACATCTTGTCTTCTACAATACAAGCGATGCCCGAAGGCATCTTTTTTCGTCATGTTTCCATAAATATTTTTAGAAAATGAGATTGATAAAATGGAAGCGACCTTTTCCATGTAAAAATTCTATCTTAATTGAAAAGGTAAAATAAGGGAGGGTAATTTGCTTGAAATACAAAATCTGTGGATAACTCAAATTATTCGTACACCCTGTCTTATGTCTTCCCAAAACAAGAAGTAAAATATATGATGGATGCAACTACATTCATACAGACAAAAAATTATTGCAATAACACCTGCTAAAACAGCCGGTGATACTTTACATTTTGAATATGAAAATGGTCGCCCTTTACCGAAAGAAACTATCACAGGCTTACAAGGCTTAGGAGATATTTTACAAAAAATACATAATAGACTTGTAAGTGAAGGATATAGTATAATAGAAGGTAAGCTTTATTCTCCTGACGGAGTATTACTCTATGAAAGAAATCAATCAAAACAATGATATAAATATTGAACAGGGTGTATATCAAGATCACTATTTGATATATAACCGAAAGAGTACTGATGAACCTGAAAATCAGAAAAATTCCCTCCATTATCAAAGGGCCGAGAATTTAAAATATGCCCTTTCAAAGCATTTATCAATTGCGCCTGTTTCTATACCCGGCTTTTGTACTGATGGTATTATTGCTGAAAAACATTCAGCATACAAAGAAGATGAAATCATGATCATTTCTGATAATGGGGTTGTTCAGTTTAGAATTGAACGGCCAAAGTTTCATAAGCTGATACAGATGCTCAATAAGAAAATATTCAAAGGCGTTATCTTTTTGTGTTGGGACAGGGCCAGTAGAAATGATGCAGATGAAGCGATTTTAAAAAAGCTTTTAAAAAATGACATTGACCTGAGATTCACCCTGGTTAGTTATGATAAATCAAGTTCAGGTGCATTGCACATGGATATTGACGGAATGTTTGCTCAACACCATTCACGGGTTACCAGTGAAAAAGTAAAGCTGAATATCCGCAACCAAAGGGAGAAAGGTATTTGCACTTCAAAAGCTCCAGTTGGCTATTTGAATTTAGGAACTATGGAGAACAAGCCCCTTGATTCGGTGCGTGCACCTGTTATTAAGCAGCTATTTGAAAAATATGCCACAGGTAATTGGTCTATAGCAGAACTTACTACATGGGCCATTACACAAGGCTTTACGATGTCTCCAATGCGAAGGAAAAGAACAATAGAAGAAAAGCAGAAAGAAGAAGAATCCGATATGCAAACAGAAATTACTCCGGTTGCTCATATTCCTTCCAGGTCTGCAATACATAAGATACTCAGTAGCCCATTTTATATGGGTAAAACTAAGGGCAATGATGGTACGTTTATAAAAAGTAACAGCCATGAGCCATTAATATCCGAAGAACTTTTTATGAAGGTTCAACGAATGCTAAAAAAGAAAAATGTAAGTGTGAAATATTCCAGTGAACTATTTTATCCATACAGGGGTTTAATACGTTGTGCAAGTTGTCAAAGAGTGTACACGCCATATATCAAAAAGGGTATACAGTATTACTGCGTAAACTGTAAGCCTCTTTGTGAGAATAAAACAAAGAATTTTAATAACCGGATTATTGATAGCATCGTCTCAAAGACTATTGAAAAGTTGATTCTGACAGAAGACGAGCTTCTTCAAATTGAGGAGAGTACAAAAATAGAATTGCCGGAAGTAGAGCAAAAGAGAACAGAACATTTGGCAAGTATTGACAGACAAAAAAGAAAAATACAAGAGGATATTACCTATCTCCAGCAAAACAAATTGAATTTACTCAGAACTGGCGTGTATACTCCGGAAAACTATTTGGAATCTGAACAGCAATTGAATAATAAATATGTTCAGTTAATACAACAGGAGCAAACTACTACTGTAAGTATTTTGGAAGTTGTACAAAAGGTGATAGAACTTTCCGAACTCTTAAAAAACCTTATGCTATATGATTTTATCGCTAATCCTGCAGAAAAAGATGAGGTTACCAGATATATCTTTTCTGAACTTTACTTTTCTGAAAATAGCTTGCAGTATAAATGTAAAAATGGATTTGAAGCTTTAGAACAGCGACTTGTCTCTTGTTGTGCCCTAAAGGAATGGATTTATGAACTGCCCTCCCATCAAGAAAGGATTAAACAAAGTATAAAAGAATTAGAAATATATAGCAACAATCTCCAGGAGAGGGCATAGTGTACAAGAGAAAAAGTTATTTCTATTCTTTTATGTCCATGAAAAACTTATAATTTCTTTAAGATGAGAAATAATAGGGGTGGTATCTATGAATTCATTTGTAAAATTTGGTTCCAATATCTCACGCCAATATTTGTTTGCATTAAAGGGCTTACCGTGGCTTGCCAAGTAAGTATCGGGATATTTAAATAAACTATTTACGCTTTCGTGAGCGTGAGCTACTTCAAAAGTAGTGTCATGAATTCTTAGCAACCCACCAATCCTCGGATTATTATTACAATTCAATAAGTGCTCATTATATATAGAATTCTGAATTCCGTTACTAAAAGAAGGGTTGCCAAATGCATCTATTGCATCTATTGTCTTGCCGTCAGTATCACAAACAACATGACTTCGTATAGCAAATTTCCTATAAACCTTTTGATAGAAGGGAATATTATTCACCGTTCCACAATTCACAATAAACAAATCCTTAGTTGGATTTAATTTTTGCAATATCCCCCTAATTATAATTTCTTCAGTAGGACCTTCAACAAGCAAAACTTCGTCTGCATAAAACGATTCACAGATATAAGGATTAAAACGAAGAACTTCATACATAGCTTGTTTTAAGTCTTCGATAGTTGATGCTCCTTTTGCTTCTTTCAAATCTTCATCCTTGATTTGATATAGCATTGTGCCAACTTCGCTTTTAACCATTCGTATTAATGTTGAATTTCGTTTAGACAGATCAATCATTTGAGGAGAATGCGAAGCGCATAAAACTTGGTAAGGGAAATTCAGCTCACTTACAGCATAAATTAGCTCTCTTAAACTCTTTAATAGCTTCGGATAAAGAAAAAGCTCAGGTTCTTCAAATAAGATTAAATATTCTTTTCTATCTGCACGTCTTGGCAATTCCTCAGCTATATCACGCATTAGCAATAATGAAAAGATTGCGCTCCTAACTGCTCCATGACCAATTGAATTATATGTGCTTGGTGTTTCGTTATCTTGGGACCCATCTGCATTTTGTTTCTTAAATTCAACACTAAATTTTTTACCAAACTTATCTTCTGTCCATTTAACCTTATCTGAATCTTCAATTTCTATCTTCGTATCTGGAAAAAGTTGCTGAAAATGTTTATTTACCTCCTCTTGATATTCATTAATTGAAACAGGATTATACATTTTAGCTTGTAACTCTTTTACTTTTTCTTGAGCATCAGTAAGTTCTGAAAATTCGTCATCGCTTAGTTTTTGTTTAGCCTTACTTGCAAGAATTTCATTAACCACATTTTCAACTTCTTGCTCAGTCGGCATGGCTTTAATTAAAATTGGTGTAGGCATTAATGCTTGAAAAACCTGAATCAAGCCAATACTTCCAAAGGCATTATCATCCCAAACTGTTGTTATTGGGTTCCATGTAATGTCTTTTGCTTTAGTGATTTTAGGTTTATCCTTTTCAATAGAAAGGGTGAAAGTTCTTTTTATCCTTATTATGGATTCTGGGCTTAAAAATTTCTTGAATGAAGCTATTTTCTTTTCTTGTTTCTCTTGAATAAATTCAAGATCAATGTCATCTACTCCTAACTCTAGCTCAAATTCAATAGGTTTTGATTCATCTCTTTTATAAAAATCATCGAATGCCGGAGTTTTATCAGAAAACATAAACTCATAAGCAGCTAGGAAGGTCGATTTCCCTACATTGTTCTGACCAAAAATAAAAATGGTGTTAGATCCATCGAAATTAATTTGGTTACTTTCTAAACCTCCAGTTATTGCTCGAAAGTTGTTTACGCTAAATTTAATAAGTCGCATGATATTGTAATTAAGTAAAGCAATATTACACAAACACTGTTTATTATAAAACATAAAAACTAAAATAACACTATTAACAAGGTTACGGTTTTTTAGAAAAACACCCTCTCTTACTTAACTTGATTTGGACGTGTATTATTCAGTTATGAAAGTAATAACCCAAATCGGTAAAACCAACTTCCGTAATACAAATCAAATATTCGGTATAAAAGAAAAAGACCGCTCTGGCCATATCTATTGCATTGGAAAAACAGGAACAGGCAAAAGCACCCTGTTATTA
>JAGOAX010000015.1 GCA_017983695.1 Ferruginibacter sp. | reverse complement strand
AATTTTGCTGGGCTTCCCGTAAGGCAGTATCAGCCAGCAATACATCGGTTAAAGAAGCTGTTCCCTGTTTTTGTTGCAGTACAGTTTGTTCATATATGGTTTGCGCCAGTTTAATTTGTGAGCTATTAGTTTCAATAGATTTTTTCGCTACTACCATTTGCCGTTTAGCATTATTGGTTTGCATAGCATTTTGTTCGGTAACAATTTGTACTTGTAATTCGCTATTTTTTATTTCCAGTTTTTTTTGGTTTATTTTTCGTTGGGTTACAGTACCGTTAAATAATGGATAGCTTATTTGAATACCTGCAAAACCAATAGGATAGAATTTTAAAAAATCATTAGGTTGTTTGTCGTAGCCAAAACCTGTTTTACCATACGTTCCAAAAAGAGAGACCGAAGGGAACCTGCTCTTTTTCAATGTATTCAATTCACTCAGCAACAATTTGGATTGTGTATTTGCCAGGCGAATATCTATTGCCGGAGTGGCAGCATATTCATCACTCTTTTTGTAAAGAATTTCTGGTTCAATTTTCAGGTATTGATTCAGTGGCATTCCGATTGCAAATTTCAAGGCATTCATTACCTGTTCATACCTACTGCTAACTAATTCTCTTTGTGTTTCTAATTGTTCCTTTTGTAGTTGAACCTTACTCACATCTGTTCCCTTTGCCATCAGTTGTTCTTTAAGCAACTTCATATTTCTCAGAAGCTTTGCAGTGTTCACTACATTACTGTCAATAAAGGATAATTGCCTGAGTAAAAGTTGCCCGTTGTAATAGAGATTAGAAATATCAAAATAAATTTGCTCTTCGGTTTTTTGTAATTGCAAACCGCTTAATTCCGCTGCAATTTTGGTGCTTTGCATAGCACCGAATAATTGCGGATTATATAGCGGCATTGTCAATTGTAAATTGGCATTAATGTTATGGGGCACACCAAATTGTGTTTCCTTAAAAGTTCCTGCCGGTCCGCCAAAAATCGCAGCAGGCATTAATTGCGTTGGCAGATCGGTAAAGTATTTATAATCTGCATTAGCTGTTATTTTAGGAATTAAATTAGCTGATGCCTCTTTTCTTTTTTGTTGGCTTATGGCAATGTTATTTCTGCTCATTTGCAAAGTCTTGTTGTAAACCTGTGCTGTATCAATGCACTGTTGCAGTGTCCATACCTGTGCCTGTACTGCGGTAAATCCTGTTACAATAAACAGAAGAACTAAAAACCATTTGCGAATGTTCACTAACTTCATTGATCAAATTTTTTATTTTATGAGTAATAGCTGGCTATCCTCTATTCCTTTTACCGAATGTTTTATCATCGGCCCAATATGTACATAGTCGCCGGGTAATAAAATTTCTTTTATCCCTTTTTCATTTTCAAAAACTACTTCTCCTGTTACACAAACTAAAAGGGCAGGCATTTTTGTTGTATGTTCTTTTAATAATTGGTTATTCAAAATTTGAATAGCCGTTACATTTCCTTCTTCTGCTTTAAAATGAGGGATAGCGGAAACGGGTTTTAGTTTTGTATGCAAATCTTTTATGTTCATTCAAAATAGTTTTTAAAGGTTAAAAGGTATTCCTGCATTTCTTTCAGGGTCACTGCATCTGTGTTACCAGCTTTTAATTTTTCCAGTTGACCTTTAAGCGGAATCAAAAAATTATGCAACTGATTATGAGACTCTCCGGTCATGGTACACTTGTCAAAAATTGTTTTAAATTCTGTCTGCAACGAATCATTAAGTTTTACAGCTTCCATTTTACCGGCAATGCCGTTTTGTACAAGAGATGCCATATTGCTGATACCGATAATGGTTTCGGTATTAGCCTTCCACTTTTTCCCATTATCTAACTGTACTTTGCCAGCAGTTTCTTCATGCTCATCTTTGTCATCCTTTTGTTTATCCTTCATTTCTGTCTTTTGCTGATTGTCTTCATTTTCTACTTTTTGACCTTCCTGGCTATTACAGGCAAATAATGCAAGAAGTGTAACAGGCAATAAAAATTTAAATCTTTTCATTTTTAGATAATTGTTTGTTTTGTAATAAAAAATATGATGCAACTGCTAAGAGTGCAGTTAAGCCGATACGAAATATCATTGCGTTTACGGTTTTAACTTCATACAACCCGCCTTCGCTAATATGTAACTTCAATCCAATAAAAGCTGCTACAAGAATAACCACTGATATTGCCAACAACCAAACTGACCACTTTTTCATTTTAAATAACCCATACGCAGCAGCCAGGTATAAAATACTGCTGATGAAATTTGCCCACACAACAAGAGGTACATAGTTACCTTCTTTGGCCCTGATACCAAACAGGTTGAAGATTACAGAGCTGCTGAGAAACAATGTAAGCAGGGCAAACAGCAGTAATGCAATGGCTGTTATTTTCAGAATTGTATATTTCATATAGTTTATACTTTTATTAAAGCCAATATGCTCCCCATCAGTTTATTTCCCTTTTGTTTTAAATCAAATGAGAATGCAGTTATCCGCCACTGCAGCATGTGCAGCCGGAAACTTCCCATTATGATATGCAGTATATCTTCTGCCGATGCAGATGTTTCAATAATACCTTCATGTTGACCCTGCTTTATAATTGGTAAAAGGTGTTTTCTTTTTGTTGCCATGATCTGCATAATGGCAGCATTGATTTTTTTACTTTCTTCCAGCAGCCCTTCGGAGAATACAGCTACCAGGAAATGAGGATGTTTTTCAAAATAATCAAACTGGTTATTGAATACGGCTTTCAGTTTTTCCACAGGGTCATCCAATTTTGCGACACAGGCCGTAAGCCTTTTGTCCATATCTGCAGCAAGGTATTGAAGCATGGTAACGATGATTTCTTCTTTGCCCTTAAAATGACGGTAAAGGGCACTCTCCACAAAACCCATTTTTACAGCAAGATTTTTTATAGTAAGCCCGGCAAGGCCAGATTCTGTTAAGATTTCTCCGGCAGCTTCAATAATTTCCAATTGTCGTTCTTTAATTTCCATAACACTGTATTACTTGTAAATATTATTTCCCAATCAGTCTTATTTGAAAGTCTATTTATCATTCAGGAAAGCCGAATACATCCAAACTAATTTTTCCTGCATCCTGATATAGTCACTCATTAATGCATTGGTTCCTTCATCACCGGCATCTGCTGATAAGGAAAGTATTTCCCGTTGCAGCAGAATTACTGTTTGAAAAGAGTTTAAAATTTCTTTAACCGCCGTGATGCCATGCGATACCTTAGTGCTTTCTGTAATTTTTGAAGATTTTCTGTAATCAGAATAATTGTGATTGGGTGAATGCCCCAGAGTTAAAATCCTTTCGGCAACCTCATCAACTTTCAACAATAAATCGTTATACAGTTCTTCAAATTTTAAATGGAGTTCAAAAAACTTTTCTCCTTTAATATTCCAGTGGTAGCCTCTTGTGTTTTGATAAAAAAGAGAATAGTTAGCCAGCAATTCATTCAGCTTTTCAGCTAATTGTGCTGCTTTGGCGCTATCAAGTCCAATTGCATTTAAATTTTTCATGTTGCGATTTTTTAAGTTTTACTATTGATTGTTACTATCTTATTTATTACATCACGCTAAACTGCACTGCTAAGTCTTATTTTATAAAAAGAAATGCCAAGCCATATTACAGAAGCTGTCATAGCTATTGCGCCTA
Source organism: Ferruginibacter sp. (assembly GCA_017983695.1). Lineage (GTDB taxonomy): Bacteria > Bacteroidota > Bacteroidia > Chitinophagales > Chitinophagaceae > Ferruginibacter. Next base: position 61,741 of record JAGOAX010000015.1, on the reverse strand, counting down.
TTAAAACAAAAATTGGGGGCAAGCCGAAGTATACTTCAGATAAAATGCCTATCGGCATCAGTAACCCAGTTAGGGCAAGCCAGGAAATAGCTTTAACGTTTTTAAGTTTATCTCTAAAGTGCAGTAATAAATAACCGATAAGGATATTCAGGAAGGCAAAGAGGTTGCCATGCACATGAGCCAGCCTGCTCTCAAAGTGCTTTCCGGTACTATAAGAGTTTACCCACTCTGCTTTGCCTGGTGCGAAGTCCCTTAAATAAATTAGGAGGAATCCGTAAGCCATAAAAGCTCCCATTGTAAGGAACCCGATGGCAATGTTGTTTTTCCCATTCATGGTTTTTGGTTTTAATTATAGTGAGTGAATATTCACTCACAAATGTAAACACAATCACATCCGGGGTACGGTGACATTTGTTACATAGAGATATGATTTAAATCAGGGAGTTGCTTTTCACAAGAAAAAATAAAAAAAGCAGCCTTTCAGCTGCCTTAGGGTTTTCCGCTATGCTTAAATTATGCTTTCATCACTTTACTCTGGCAAATAAAATCTGTTCTTGGCAAAGTGGTATTGCTGATGGCTTTAAAGCCGCCTTCAATTTCAGTAAAATTTCTGTAACCACGTGCCTGCAAAATAGAGGCTGCAATCATACTGCGGTAGCCTCCGGCACAATGCACATAAAAATGTTCATCTGCATTTATATCTTTTATCCAATCATTAATATTGGCTAATGGTCTGTTGTACGCTTCTTCCACATGCTCGGCTGCATACTCAGTTTCTTTACGGATATCCAGAATTTTATCTTTGCCTATCTCCACTTCCTGTGCAAATTGCTCTGCAGTTATCCTGTCTACAACATCTGCTTCTTTACCAGCAGCCAGCCATGCAGCAAAGCCGCCTTTTAAATGGCCCAGCACATTATCAAACCCAACACGGCTTAAACGGGTTACGGCTTCTTCTTCTTTACCCAAATCGGTAATCAGTAACAAAGGTTGTTTTACATCTATAATCAAGGCTCCTACCCAGGGAGCAAAATCTCCATCCAGGCCAATACTAACCGATTGGGGAATAAAGCCTTTATAGAATTCAGTATTTGTCCTCGTATCTAATATCAGGGCTTCGGTATTTTCTGCAGCGGCTTCAAATTCATCAGGCATTAATGCACGCATGCCGTTGTTTAAAACAGTTTCAAAACTTTCATAGCCTTTTTTATTCATGGCCACATTCAATCCAAAATATGCAGGCGGTGCAAGCAATCCTTCGGTAACCGCATGTACAAAAGCTTCTTTATTGGGTTGATTTAAGGCATAGTTCATTTTTTTCTGATTGCCCAGGGTATCAACTGTTTCCTTCATCATGTTTTTACCACAGGCACTGCCGGCGCCATGTGCAGGATAAACAATTACATCATCTGCCAATGGCATTATTTTAGTCATCAAACTTTCGTAAAGCAATCCTGCCAGATCTTCCATGGTCATACTTGCAGCTTTTTGTGCAAGATCTGGCCGGCCAACATCACCCAAAAACAATGTATCGCCGCTGAAGATGCAGTGATCTTTACCGGTTTCATCTTTTAAAAGAAACGTAGTGCTTTCCATAGTATGCCCGGGCGTATGCAGCACTTTAATTGTTATATCACCAATTTTAAATTCTTCACCATCTTTTGCTGATATAAATTCAAACTCAGGACTGGCATTGGGACCATACACAATGGCTGCACCCGTTTGTTTTGCCAGGTCCACATGTCCTGATACAAAATCGGCATGGAAATGGGTTTCGAAAATGTATTTCAATTTCACGCCGTCTTTCTGCAACCTGTCTAAGTAAGGTTGTGTTTCACGAAGTGGATCAATAATGGCAGCCTCGCCATTGCTGGTAATATAATAAGCACCCTGTGCCAGGCATCCGGTATAAATCTGTTCAATGTTCATGGTATATTTTTTTAAATTTTATAATGCAAATATCCTTTGCAGTTTTAACGCTGTTGGTAACATTAGTTGCATTCAGTAAGATACTATAACAAAAAATAGCCCCGTGTTTTTTCGGGGCTATTTTATTTCATTTAAAATATAATTATTTATAACATGGTTGTAGGACAAACATAATCTGATTTTGGTACATTGGTTTTTGCTATTTCGGTAAATCCTCCAATTACATCCGAAAAATTATCCCATCCTCTTTGTTTAAGCATGGAGGCTGCAATCATACTGCGGTAGCCGCCTGCACAATGCAAAATAAAAGGTTTGTCTTTTGGAAACTCAGCCAGGTGATTGTTGATTTCATTCAACGGTATGTTTACAGCATCTGTGATATGCTGCGACTGGAATTCACTTTTTTTCCTGATGTCAATTGTTAGTGGTTTTTCATTTTCATGAATTTTTGCAAATTCTTCTGCAGTAATTCTTTTTACAGTATCCACTTCTTTACCAGCTTTTTTCCAGCTATCAAAACCTCCCTCCAGGTATCCAATGCTGCCATCATACCCAACCCTTGAAAGACGAATCATGGCTTCATCTTCATACCCAGGATTAGATACCAATAATATTTCCTGTTTTATATCTGGTATCATTTCGCCCACCCATTGTGCAAAGCTTCCGTCTAATCCTATGTTTATACTGTTTGGAATAAACCCGTTGGCAAAGTCTGTTGCGTTCCTGGTATCCAATACCAATGCATTTGTTTCATTGGCCACCATTTCAAAGTTTTCTGCAGTTAAAGCCTTATGCCCTCTTTCTAAAACTGTATCCAGGCTTTCGTATCCCTGTATATTCATCAATACATTTTTAGGAAAATAGCCGGGAGGCGGCGTTAAGCCGGTAAGTATGGCTTTAATAAATTCTTCTTTACTTAATGCAGGATTTAGTGCATAGTTTACTTCCTTTTGATGCCCCAGTGTGTCGGTAGTTTCTTTGCTCATGTTTTTACCGCAGGCACTGCCGGCGCCATGGTTGGGGTAAACAATCAGGTCATCACTTAATGGCATTATTTTATTTCTAAGAGAATCATACAGGTAACCTGCCAGTTTTTCTTCGGTAAGATCTGCCACCACATGCTGGGCCAGATCCGGCCTTCCTACATCACCAATAAATAAAGTATCGCCCGATATAATACCATGTTCTTTCCCCTGCTCATCAATCAGCAGGTAAGTAGTACTCTCCATCGTATGACCCGGCGTGTGTATTACCTTAACAGCATATTCACCTATTTTAAAAACCTGGTTATCTGTTGCTGTAATCACTTCATAGGCGGGTTTTGCCGTTGGGCCATATACAATTGCTGCCCCGGTTTTTCTGGCAAGGTCTAAATGCCCGCTTACAAAATCGGCATGAAAGTGTGTAAGAAAAACATACTTGATGACAGCATTATCTTTGGCAGCCCGGTCAATATAGGGTTGCACTTCACGCAATGGATCAAAGATGGCGGCTTCGCCGTTGCTTTCAACGTAATATGCTGCATGAGCAATGCATCCGGTATAAATTTGTTCTACTTTCATAATGATTAATTTTTGATGATTGTATAATATGGTACAGCAAATTTCTTTTTTCAAGGAATATTTTCCTGTTACTATTGTTACATACTCATATGACATTCGTCATGAAAAAAAGTGCATTAATTAAAAAAGGTTGCCTTTGGCAACCTTCAGTTTTTTATTTTATAAAGATCTTTTAGCCAAATACCAATCTACCATTTCTAAATCGCTGGCTTTACGTTCTGCCAGGCCCTCCACAGTTTTTGGAGCCGGAACAATTACTTTATCACCCGGATGCCAGTTAAGCGGCATGGCACATTTATTTTCGTCAGATGTTTGCAGCGCTAACAATGTACGTTTGATCTCTTCCATATTACGTCCTACATTAAGGGGGTAATACATAATCAATCTTACTTTTCCTTCGGGGTCTATTATAAATACTGCCCTCACAGCAGCTGTTTCACTTTCGCCGGGTTGCAGCATGCCATAAAGTTTTGATACGCTCATACTTATATCGGCAACAATCGGAAATTCAAACAGTACGCCTGTTTTTTCATGTACGGCATTAACCCATGCAATATGGGCATGAATGCTATCAATACTTAATCCCATTAGTTTGGTATTATGTTTTGCAAAGAAATCTTTTTCCAGTGCAAATCCACTCATTTCGGTGGTACACACTGGTGTAAAATCTGCGGGATGAGAAAACAGGATCACCCAGCTACCTTTGTTATAATCTGAAAATTTCAGTGGCCCGGTGGTGGTTACAGCGTCAAAATCAGGAGCCTTATCGCCAATTCTTGGCATTGTATTCATTATTGTATTTTCCATAAAATTTTATTTAGAGTATAAAGTTCGGCATAATAAACGATGCTGTTGGTAACATTGGTTACAGTTAAGAAAAGGCTTAAAAAATTACTTCTTTATCAGAATGATAAATAGCTCTGTATTTTTTCTTTTTATAAAAGAATTATTACAAGGCTCAATAGTTTTAAAAATAAAATCCTTTTCAAACATAGGTTCGTACAGGCTTTTGTTTCCACCAAAAGGCGGGCCCTGCTGTTCAAATTCACGGTTAAATAAAACGCCGGCCAATTTACCATTTGGTGCCAGCAGTGCATGCATTTTTGCAATATAGTCTTTTCGTAAACCAGGGTTAAGGGCACAAAAAAATGTTTGCTCCAATACCAGGTCATATTCGCCTTCATGCTCAAAAAAATCTCCAAGAATAATTTTAACATGCGGGTTGCCTTTGTATTTTTCTTTTAACAGTGCAACCAAAGCGGGGGCAATATCTATAACAGTTACATTGGTAAAGCCCTGTTGCAGTAAATACGCAGCTTCGTAAGTATTACCGCAGCCGGGAATTAAAATGCGCAGGTTTTTATTGGTAAGCTGATCAATGTATGCTTTCAGTGGTGGCGATACCTGGCCCAGATCCCAGCCGGTTGCTTTTGCTTTATATTGATTGTTCCAGTAGGTTTCATTCAACGGAAGATGGTAGTTAACCACACAACATCTATCTTCCGTACTTTTTTTATCCTCCATAATAGTTATTTAAAAAACAATTCCTTGATAATAATGTAGATGCCCATTACCAACACAAACCAACCAAAAGCTTTTTTCAATTTGTCGCCGGATATTTTCTTAGAAAGAAAAATACCAATAAAAATACCGGCGACAGCAAAAGCAGTAAAACTGCCCAACAATTTCCAATCAATAACCTGGCTGCCCTGCAGGTCGCCAATAAAACCAATTAACGATTTTGCGGCAATAATAAATAAAGACGTTCCTACGGCCAGTTTCATAGGCATTTTTGCCAATAACACAAGAGCGGGAATAATTAAAAATCCACCTCCTGCCCCTACCAAACCTGTTAATAAACCAACAACAGCACCTTCCAGCAAAATCATGGGGTAATTATATTTCATTGGCACATTCACATTCTCCTCTACTTTCTTTTTGCCAGATTTAATCATGCTTATTGATGCCAATATCATCACCACTGCAAAAAGCAACATTAAAGCAATTGATTTTGTAATAGCTAGGTTACCAATCGAAAACAATTCTTTAGGAATTAAAGGCACCAGCCACATACGTGTGGCATACACAGCAGCTATAGATGGAATACCAAAAATCAGAACCGTTTTAAAGTCAACCTTTTTTTGCAGGGCGCTTTGTACCCCACCAACTAATGCAGTTGAGCCTACAATAAAAAGGGAGTAAGCAGTTGCTAAAACCGGATTAACCCCTATTACATACACTAAAATAGGTACAGTTAAAATTGAACCTCCACTACCAATTAAACCCAACGATACGCCAACCAATGCAGCCAAAAAATAACCTACTATTTCCATTGTCTTTTTGTTTATGTGGGAGCAAAGGTGAAATAAGCTAAAGCTAATAATGGTTACAAAAGTTACAATTATACTTAGTAATGATTGCAGACTTTTCCTTTAAAATAAAAAAGCAGAAAAGGGCTTAAAAAATTATTACGGTTTGGTTACACTAAAGTAATACCTTTTATATTTGCCACATGAAAAAAATTGGCATACTTGGCGGCGGCCAGCTGGGCAGAATGTTATTACAGGCAGCAGCCAACTACCCGGTTGAAACCTTTGTTATGGAAAATGATGCTACTTGTCCGGCGGCGCATCTCTGCCACAATTTTACCAAAGGCGATATTAAAGACTTTAACGACGTATATAATTTTGGCAAAGGGCTTGATGCCATTACCATTGAAATAGAAAGTGTGAATGAAGATGCGCTTGAAAAATTAGAAAGCGAGGGCGTAAAAATTTATCCCAAACCGGCGGCACTAAAAACTATTAAGGATAAGGTTTTACAAAAACAATTTTATAAGGATAATCAAATTCCCACCAGCGAATTCATTATCACACAAAACAAAGCTGATTTACACCAGCACGGAAATTTTTTGCCGGCAGCACATAAAATTGGTGTGGGTGGGTATGATGGCCGTGGCGTGGAATTATTAAAAACCAAAGAAGACCTGGCAAAAGGATTTGACGCACCTGCTGTTTTAGAAAAACTGGTGACCATAAAAAAAGAGATTGCTGTAATTATTGCTGTAAATGATAAAGGGGAAAGTGCCATGTACCCAAGTGTGGATATGGTTTTTGATACCCGCCTTAATTTGCTCGATTACCAGATAAGCCCTGCTGCATTACCCGATAAGGTTTTGTGGAAGGTGGAAGCCATTGCACGTAAAGTGGTAAAGGATTTACAAAGCCCCGGCATTTTTGCGGTGGAATTATTTGTAGATATTGATGACAATGTACTGGTAAACGAAACTGCACCAAGGGTACATAACAGTGGCCATCATACTATTGAAGCCAATTATTCATCGCAGTTTGATATGCTGTGGCGGGTAATGCTGGGCTATCCTTTGGGCAATACAGATCATATTTTACCGGCAGCCATTGTAAATTTATTGGGTGCCGAAGGTTTTAGCGGCGAAGCTGTTTACGAAGGACTGAACGAAATTTTACAGATAGATAATGTGTTTGTACACATTTATGGTAAAAAAGAAACCAAACCCGGCCGTAAAATGGGGCATATTACCATTTTAAGCAAGGAAAAACAGGAACTGATACACCAAGCCAACAGGATAAAACAAACTGTAAAGGTGATAGCATAATTAATGCTGTTTCCTGGTATTATAAAGCGACACTCTACATACCGCTGACAATGGGAATATTTGGCAAAATATTTGGACGAAAAAATATTTCCCAAAACGAAGACAAAAATTTGCCTTCGTTTTGGGAAGACGACTATTGCCAAGTTGAAATTGTTCCAAGAAAAAATGTTGCGCATATTCAGACTTCAATTAAGCAAATTGTTGACTTCACAGAAAAGACAAGAACTGAATATGGTTTTACAGCCATTTTTATGAGAGAAGGCATGCCTTTTCCCACACTAAATGAAGAACTACGAATTGATTATCTTGAGAAGTTATTAACTGAAAAAGGTTTTGAAAAAGCAAAGCAAATTCGCTATGACGGATATACCATAACTGACTGCTCAAAAACTACTTCAAACGCATTTAGTTTGCCTTGTTTCAATTTCTTTTATGACTGTAAAGATGAATTCATAAATAACATTTGGAGTTCAACTTCCCTTATTACTTCAACAGATCATTTCAATAAAATTTTAGAAACACTTTATGAATTAGGAGAAGGATGTGAGTTAGTTTTAATAAATTGGAATAGTTCTGAACTAATAGATTTGTCAGACAGAAAGCAAATAGAAAAATATTTAATGAGCTATTGGAAATGATATGATTAGCGAAAAACAAATTACATCTATAAGCAAGTTTTTAAGTTTCGTATTGCGACACAAACCTGAAACAATTGGCATTGAATTAGACCAAAATGGTTGGACAGATGTTTATACTCTTCTTAAAAAATTAAATAGTTATGGAATTAAACTTGACAATGAGTCTTTAAAACAGATTGTTGAAACCAACTCAAAGAAACGATTTGCTTTTAATGATACTTTTGACAGAATTAGAGCAAGTCAAGGGCATTCAGTAGAAATTGAATTAGGTTATACAAGCCAGAAACCTCCAGAAATTTTATATCATGGAACAGGCGAAAAATCAGTTCAATCTATTTTGGATACAGGACTTCAAAAACAAGACAGACAACAAGTGCATTTAAGTGCTGATATTGAAACTGCAATAAAAGTTGGACAAAGACACGGAAAACCAGTTGTATTTAAAGTTCTTTCTGAACAAATGTATAACGACAAATTTGAGTTCTTCATTTCTGACAATGGCGTTTGGTTGTCAGACAATGTGCCGGCAAAATATCTAACCCAAAGTAACGGGGAATAAGAGCAGCCAACATTGGTTCCAATCAGCTTCGGCTTAAGGCAAACGGAATCCCATTTCCCAAAACAAAGCCCTGCCAGGTGCTTCATCCCTCCTATTTCCCTTTAATAATTTTTTAAAAACCATTTCGGGCTTATTTCCTGAACTTTGGCGACAAGTTTTTAATACTATATCGTCAAATACAAAATGAGCATACAAGTGGTTAAACTAAAATCTGCAATTGTTTACGTATTTATTTTATTAGCATTCTTTACCAGTTCCTGCCAGTCGGGCAAGGAAGATAGTAAGGCGGCTGCACCAAAAGCACCGCCACCACCCACTATGGCCGATGGCTTTGTTGTTACCCCACAACTGTTATCGCAGGAAATAGAAGTGCCCGGTAGCCTTGCCGCTTACGAAGAAACAGAAATACGCCCCGAAGTTTCGGGAAGGGTTACCGGTGTATATTTTAAGGAAGGCAGCAATGTGGCACAAGGCAGTGTTTTACTTAGAATTTATGATGCCGACCTGCAGGCCCAGTTACAAAAATTAGATGTGCAGCTTAAAACTGCAGAACAAACCGCAGAAAGATATAATGCATTACTTAAAATAAACGGTGTTAGCCAGCAGGAGTATGATATCAGTGTGCTGAACGCAAATAATATTAAAGCTGATATGAACATCATCCGCACCAATATTGCCAGAACAACGGTAAGAGCACCCTTTAGCGGCAAGCTGGGCATTACCACTATTACCAAAGGTGCCTATGTTACCTCGCAAACAATAATTGCTTCACTAAGAAAAGTAAGCCAGCTGAAATTAGATTTTACCGTACCTGAGGTATACGGTTCAAAAATGAAAAACGGCACCCTGGTTCATTTTACTGTTGAAGGCAGCGGTAATAATTACCCGGCCACTATTTCGGCTACAGAAAATATTATTGCAGAAGATAACAGGAGCCTGAGGGTAATTGCAACTGTAACAAAACCCGATGGGCAATTAATTGCTGGTGCTTTTGCAAAAGTAAAAATTGCACTTGGCGAAAACAATGCAGCCTTAATGATACCAACACAATCAGTAATTCCTGATGCAAGAAATAAAAAAGTTATTGCTGTAAGAAATGGCATTGCTGCTATGGAAATTGTAACATTGGGTGCCAGGGATTCTGCCATGGTTGAAGTTACCAGCGGCTTAAAAGCAGGCGATACCATTTTAGTTACCGGGCTTTTAACTACAAGGCCAGGCTCAAATGTGCAGTTAAATAAAATTTCTAAAAACTAAATAAAATAATACTGTGAATATTTCTGAATTAAGTTTACGACGCCCCGTATTGGCCATTGTGCTGAACTTAATTATTATTTTATTTGGCTTGATCGGTTATAAATTTTTAGGGGTAAGAGATTATCCTGCAATCGATCCGCCCAATATCAGTGTAAGAGCATCATACCCTGGTGCCAATGCCGATATTATTGAATCGCAGATTACCGAGCCACTTGAAAAAGCTATTAATGGTATTGCCGGTATTAAAAATATTACCAGCAGCAGTAACCAGGGCAGCAGTAATATAAATGTAGAGTTTGAACTGGATGTTGACCTTGAAGCAGCTACAAACGATGTACGGGATAAAGTATCGCAGGCCGCCCGTTCTTTACCTGCCGACCTTGATGCGCCACCTGTTGTTTCAAAAGCAGATGCCAGCAGCGACCCCATCGTTTTCATGATCATTCAAAGCACTACAAAAAATCAATTACAGCTGTCGGAGTTTGTACAAAATAATATTGTAGAGCGTATACAAACCATACCTGGCGTAAGTGGTGTAAATATCTGGGGCGAAAAAAAATATGCCATGCGTATCTGGCTCAATCCCGATAAACTGGTTGCTTTTTCTATTTCACCACGTGATGTACAATTGGCCCTTACAAAAGAAAATATTGAATTACCATCGGGAAAAATTTCCGGCGATGCTACCGAACTTTCCATACGCACATTTGGCCGGTTGAATACCGAAGAACAGTTTAAAGACCTGATTATAAAAAATGTTAATGGCACCGATATTAAATTAAAAGATGTTGCCGAAGTAGTACTGGGCCCCGAAAATGAAGAATCGGTTTTAAAAGAAAGTGGTGTACCGATGCTGGCTATTGTAACCATACCGCAGCCCGGCACAAATACCATTGCCATTGCCGACGAATTATTAAAACGCTTTGAGAATATTAAAAAGGATATGCCTGAAGATATTAAGCTGGAAATAAGTTACGACCAGACCAGATTCATACGCAAATCAATTTCCGAAGTAAAAGAAACTTTGATCGTCGCTTTTATACTGGTGGTAATTATCATTTATCTTTTTTTTAGGGATTGGATCATTGCTATCCGTCCATTAATTGATATCCCTGTTTCATTAATTGGCGCATTCTTCATTATGTACCTCGCCGGTTTTACCATAAACCTTTTAACACTTTTAGCCATTGTGCTGGCCACCGGCCTTGTGGTGGATGATGGTATTGTGGTTACAGAAAACATTTTTAAAAAAATGGAGAAAGGGATGGGCAAATGGCAGGCTGCAAAAGAAGGCTCCAAAGAAATTTATTTTGCAGTAATCGCCACATCTATCACACTTGCGGTGGTGTTTTTACCCATCATTTTTTTACAGGGTTTTGTGGGCAGGCTATTTCGTGAGTTTGGTATTGTAGTGGCAGGCGCCGTATTGATCTCTGCTTTTGTATCATTAACCCTTACGCCGGTACTCAATGTTTTTTTAGCAAGAAAAGATGTACATAAACACACCTGGTTCTATACTAAAACCGAGCCTTTTTTCCGCTGGATGGAAAATGGCTATCAAAATTCGCTGACCGGTTTTATGAAATTGCGCTGGATTGCACTACCCGTAATTGTGGCCTGCTTTTTAATTATCTGGCTTGTTGGCGGCAACCTGCAATCGGAACTTGCGCCAATGGAAGACCGGAGTGCTTTCAGGCTGCAGGTTACAGCACCCGAAGGCACTTCGTATGATGCCATGGATACTTACATGGACGGGCTGATAGCGCTTGTTATTGATTCTGTGCCTGAAAAAAAATACGTTACCAGTATGACGGCCCCCGGTTTTAGCGGCAGTGGTTCAGCCAACAGTGGTTTTTTAAGAGTGGGTTTAAATGAACCCGGCGAAAGAAAAAAAAGCCAGCAGGATATTGTTAACCTCATTAATAAAAATTTATCAAAGTACCCAACAGGCAGGGCATTTGCTGTGCAGGATCAAACCATACAAGTTAACCGTCGTGGCGGCCAACCGGTACAGTTTGTAATTCAGAATAATGATTTTGATAAACTATCTAAAACGCTGCCCAAGTTTTTAGAAGAAGCCAATAAAAGCACTATACTACAGGGCATTGATGCCGACCTCAAATTTAATAAACCCGAATTACGTTTAAATATCGACCGCTTAAAAGCCAGTCAGCTGGGTGTTAGTGTGCAGGACATTTCAGAAACCATGCAACTGGCTTTTAGTAACAGAAGGTTGGGTTATTTTATAAAAGACGGAAAACAATACCAGGTAATGGCCCAGGTTGACAGGAGTGACCGTGATGACCCGGCTGATCTTAAAAAAATATATGTAAGAACAAACCGTGGCAATTTATTAAGTTTAGATAATGTGGTTACTATTACCGAAGATGCTTCGCCGCCAACCATCTACCACTTTAACCGTTACAAATCAGCCATCGTATCTTCCGGTTTGGTGCCGGGTAAAACTGTTGGCGATGGTATTAAGGAAATGGAACGCATAAAAGCAAAAGTGCTCGACGAAAGTTTCAGCACAGCATTAAGTGGTTCATCAAGAGATTTTGCTGAGAGCAGCAGTAACACCAGCTTTGCTTTTATACTGGCGCTCGTTCTTATCTTTTTAATTTTAGCAGCACAATTCGAAAGTTTTATAGATCCGTTCATTATCATGTTTACTGTTCCGTTGGCCATTGCAGGTGCTGTATTATCACTTTGGTTATTTGGGCAAACATTAAATATCTTCTCTCAAATAGGGATGATCATGCTGATTGGCCTGGTAACTAAAAACGGAATTTTAATTGTCGAATTTGCCAATCAGAACCGGTTAAAGGGAATGAAAAAATCCGAAGCCGTTATTTTTGCCGCTTCGCAAAGGCTAAGGCCTATTTTAATGACGAGCCTTGCCATGAGCCTGGGTGCCTTACCGCTGGCATTATCTTTAGGCGATGCTTCAACAAGCCGTATACCGCTTGGTATTGTAATTGTTGGCGGCATCATGTTTTCTTTGGTACTTACATTGTTTGTTATACCGGCCATGTACACTTTTCTTTCTTCAACAAAAAAGAAAAGCGAACTGGATGATGATATAGATCAAACTTCTTTATCAGTTTAAATTATTTGGTTTTGATGAAAAATATTTTTTTTGTACTTACTATTTGTTTTGCAGGCATTGCTACCCAAAAAGCAGTTGCACAAAAACTATTAACTGTTGATGAAGCAATAGCCACCACGCTGCAAAACAATTACGATATTCAATTATTACGCAACGATTCTGCATCGTATGCGCTGGATAAATCTTATGCCAGGGCTGCTTTTTTACCAAGGGTAAATGGCAGTACGGGATTTGTGTTCAACAACAACGACCAGTTGCAAAAATTTTCTGATGGTACCAAGCGGGAACGTAAAGGTATCCGTTCAAATAATTTATCCGGTGCTGTGCAATTAAACTGGACCCTGTTTGACGGTTATAAAATGTTTGCCACAAGAGATAAGCTGGGTGAGTTTGTAAAACTGGGCGAACTGAATATTAAAAACCAGATGGTAACAAGTATTGCTGCAGTCATCAATAATTATTACAGTATTGTTCATCAAAAACAACAGCTTAAAGCAGTTGAAGACCAGATGAGCATTAACGAAGAAAGGGTAAAGCTTGCCGATAAAAAATTAAGTGTTGGCCTTGGCGCCAAACCGGAACTGCTGCAGGCTAAAGTAGATCTTAATGCACAAAAATCTGCCCGATTAAAACAGCAGAATTTAATTGCACAATTAAAAGAACAACTGAACCAGTTAATGAATGTGGCCTTAAACAGCCTGTACGATGTATCCGACAGCATTCCCATTAACAACAATATAATTTTAGGCGATATAATGAATGGCGTGGAAAACACCAACCCTGCCCTGCTGCTCACCAAAAAAAATATTGATATTGCCAATCTTACTTTAAAAGAAAAAAAGGCTGATAAATTCCCCATCGTTTCTTTTAACTCTGCCTACAATTATTCCCGTACAGATAATAAAGCGGTGGTAAATCCATTTACGCCATTGTTCAACCGCAATAATGGTTTTAATTACGGGCTTGGTGTTACCATCCCTATATTGAACGGCTTTAATGTAAAGCGCCAGGTACAGCAAACGCAATTGGATATTGATTACCTGAAGCTCTCTTATCAAAATCAAAAAAGTATAATTGATGTTGGTATAAGTAATGCTTTTAAAGATTATGAAACGGAGAAGCAGGCACTGGCCTTGGAAGAAGAAAACATATTACTGGCAAAAGAAAATGTAATGATTGCGCTGGAGCGTTTCCGCCTCGGTGTATCTACTTACCTTGAATTAAGAGAAACCCAAAAAAGTTTGGAAGACGCCTACAACCGTTTATTGGCAGCAAGGTATAATACCAAGCTTGCCGAAACAGAACTCCTCCGCCTGAAAGGCGATTTGGTGAGATAGTTATTCTCACAATAAAAAAAAATACTGCAACGCATGTAAGGCGAACGGCAGTATTACAAAAGTTCAGTTTACAGTAGTACTAAAGTCATATCAGGGAACAATTCCGAAAAAGGGATGTAATCTTTTTCGGAGCTCCTTTTTTGGTACTTTTTTGGAGAAGCAAAAAAGTACAATACCAAAAATCTAAACAGTTTCCCTTTTTCAGTATAAGCGTCACATTATTCTAATCATTATCTTGCAGCAAAATATAAAATATGAGTACTCCTCTTGTTGGAATAATAATGGGCAGCGAAAGCGATTTAGATATTATGAAAGGTGCTGCCGAAATGCTCCGCCAGTTTGAAGTGGAGCCCGAGCTCACCATCGTATCGGCACACCGCACACCCGAGCGCTTACGGGAATATGCACACCAGGCAAAAGAGCGTGGCATTAAAGTAATTATTTGCGGTGCCGGTGGTGCTGCACATTTACCGGGCATGGTGGCGGCCAATACTATTTTACCGGTAATTGGTGTGCCTGTAAAATCCAGCAACAGTATCGATGGCTGGGACTCTGTATTATCTATTTTACAAATGCCTTATGGTGTACCCGTTGCCACTGTTGCCCTTAACGGCGCAAAAAACGCCGGTATATTAGCTGCACAAATTTTAGCATTACACGATACCAGCATTGCCGGAAAACTGGAAGCCTACAAAGAATACCAGGATGATATTGTAATGGAAAGTGTGAAGAATGTAAAAGGTATGGGATTTAGAAATGAGTTTGACAGGTAGGTTGAACGGTTTGTAGTTGGTGGTTTTTTGTTACGAGCATTTTGAATACTGTAGAGCATTGTTGCGTCGCACTCTTGTACATTTACAGCATTGTTGAGCTTTTAACTTAAAGTAGATATAAGCGAATGGCAAGTGAGATACGAGCCAAGGAGAAGGATATACTTTTTACAATTCGAATACAAAATCATATATTTTCATACTTACTTTAATCATTAAGATGGCATATTGTGACATTATAAAACTGATGAGATTTCTTGGGGAATCCCTCTTAGCAGGATATTTAATTATTTTAATTATAAAAATTATTGCTTTTTGTAAGCTAAAAAAATATTGCGGTGACTATACTCACGAAAGCTCACAAAATAATAACCTAAAACAGGTAAAGTTTCATATTTCACTAGAAAATGTATTCTTGTATTTTATTAATCCAATTCAAAGCATAAGACTTCAGATAGAGCGGAAAGGCGATGAAGGTGACTGGACTTCAAATTTGCAATCGGACATCTTAAATCTTCATCACTTCCAAGGACTCTATTTAATAAAGAACAAACCTGACGGTGGACAAGATGGTTGGCTTGACGCATACCTTTTTAACAGGCCGTATATGAAAATTGCATTGCATTTGCATTACTTAGAAAACAACCGTTGGAAGGAAGATGAAGGTTATTATATAATAAAGTCGGATTAAATACAGCAAGTTGATAGTTCAAAATCCAACAAACAATAAGATTTGGTTTACTCCCACGCTTATTGCTAACTATTTTAAACCGATACCTTTAATAACCCAATAGCAAAATTATTAACAAAAATATGATGCTCAATAAATCTCAAAAACTCTGGACTTTAATTTACTGCTTTAGTCTAGGTGTAATCTTTTTGTTCTTTACTCCCTACTCACATAAATTCTATGGAGATTTAGAAGGAAGTGGTTATATTGGAGAGCATCGAGTTGAGTATTTTGGAAATTTTTTTAAAATTCAAGAAGCTTTAGTATACCCAAAATTGCTTATTGAAATTGGATCTTTAACAATTATCTACGTCCTAATTTTGTTTGTATTGAAAACAAAAAAGTAAGCAATCCTTTCGCCTCAGTTCGTAGCACACAAAACGAAATAAAAATTCAATAATAACCAAAATGGAAAGAGTTTACGTAACTGACGAAAGATTTGAAAACATAAATTATACTGAACAAAAATTAAGTGAAGGAGATTATGAAGGCTGCACATTTTACCTATGCGATTTTTCCAACGCAGACCTGTCACAGTTTACATTTATCGACTGTACATTCAGCGAATGCAGGATGGCACTTACCAAACTGGTACAGACATCTTTCCTCGATGTAAAGTTTATCGACTGTAAGTTGATAGGTTTACATTTCGATCATTGTAAAAGCACTGTGTTTGCTACAAGCTTTGAGCGATGTACATTAAACATGTCTTCCTTCTATCAAATGAAATTGAAAAGGTTCAGGTTTGATAACTGTATTTTGCATGAAGTGGATTTTGCAGAAGCTAACTTAACTGAAGCTGACTTTACAAACAGCGAACTTACCAAAGCCATTTTTGAAAACACAATACTTGAAAAAGCCGATCTGAGAAAAGCGATTGATTATTCTATTGACCCCGGGTTAAACAAGATTAAAAAAGCAAAGTTCTCTTCTATAAATTTATCGGGCCTTTTAGATAAGTATGATATAGATATTTCGTAGCGTCACAACCAATTAAGTATTACTACCCTTTCGTCCCGGCAGGGTTTTCGCTCTATTACTATTCAAATAAAAAAGTTGTACCGGCGAAACCCTGACGCAATGATCTCTTTAAATTATTTTATCGCCACTGTCCGTATTGCAAAAGTGACTGCATTATAATGAGAGCCTCTTTTCAGCAGCGGGGTTTCACAGAAGGCTTTTAAATATAGTAACCGAATGCAGTGAAAACCCCGCTGGGACAAAACCAATAAAGCAGTGCTGCTTTTATTCAGCTTCCACAATACCAAACTCCTGCTCCAGCCCTTTTGAATTATCGTAAATGGTTTTAATAAAATCGCTGCCCCTTTTAGCGTAGTAAGGAATAAGATTGTCAATACGCTCCTGTAAGTTATCAGTAGGAAATAAAACAGTTTTTAATTTATGCAGTTGCCGTTGCTGTGCTTCAAACTTTTTCTTCTCTGCCCTCAGCATCTTTTTTTCCAGCTGTGCTATCTTTTTTAATGCTGTTACCTGCAATGCTTCCGTATGCCTGGTGAGTGAAGCGTCAACTGCACCGGAAATATTTTTTAACTGCCCGTAAATATTTATTAGTGCTTGTTTTTCTGTTTCTAAATTTAATTGCACCGCTGTCTCTCTTTTTACCAGTTCATTCAACAATTCCGTTTCTTTTTTAAACAGGTCGGTAATAGCAAATCCCAAACGGGAAGCTAATGCAGCAGTATTGTTTTCTACAAACAAAAACGAATTGCGCAATACCAAAACAGGATAAGGCACACCAACTGCTTCAAAAACATTTTTCAGTTCCATCCAGTAAGCCAGCTCGCCGCCGCCGCCAATAAAAGCAATATTGGGCAATACCAGTTCCTGGAAAACAGGACGTAAAATTACATTGGGGCTAAAGCGTTCGGGATTATTGTATAGCTCCGTTTTTAATTCCCCGTCGGTAAATGTTGTTGTACTGTTTACCACCGACCATTTACCATTCACTTTCTCAATCCGCTCCCGTTTATCATCCAGCAAATAAAATAAATTAATTTCCCTGCCGCTTGCCTGTACTTTATATTTTTTTGGAAAGGCAGTTGCAGTTGCTGCCACAATTGTATGAGAGAATGCTGCTGTTAATTCTTTTTCAATTACCGGAACAAATGCTTTTTTCAGCAACGGGTTATCGGGTAACAGTATAACCAATCCATAGTCAGCAAATAATTCGTTTACCAGTTTAAATGTTGCCTGCTCAATTGTTCCCCCTTCTTTGTAGCAATCTTTCATCACATCAATAATAGCTGCACCAAAAGGCTGTGGAGTAACCTGCCCTGCAATAGTATCAATAAGTTTTATTAATGCCTTGTCCACTTTCATTCTGCCAACAGCACCCGTTTGTTTGGTCTGCCACTGGTGTTTTTCGCCATTAATAAAAACATGGCCCAGTTCATCAAGGTCTGCATCTTCGCTACCCATATAATAAACAGGCACAAAAGCTGAACCCGGCATTTCTGCAGCAAGTAACTCAGCAAGTTTTATGGCATGGAGTATCTTATAAATAAAATACAGGGGGCCGGTTAAAATATTGGGCTGGTGTGCAGTGGTTATGGTAAAAGTATTTTCTAATAGCAGCTTATCAATATTGGCTTTTACTTTATCGCTTGTTGTAATGGATGCATATTGTTTCGTCAATACTTCAACCAGTAATTTTCTGTTGGTGGGATATTTTTTTCTTGCTTCTATAGCCGATTTTATCCCTGCCACAGAAACCGGGTGTTTATAAAATCGTGTCAGCAATTCTTCACCAGAAATATAATCTGTTACTAGTGCAGAGAAATATCCTGTTTGCCGGTAATCTGTATATTGAGCTGTACAATCCATTTAAATGTTCTGCTGTTATTAAAGCCGGGCAAACTTACGTCAATTTAAAGTTACCCCCAACTGCCGGTTGGCTTTAAATAAAGCCAGTATATTTTGTTGTATAAATTAAAAGCAAATGAAACCCTTCAACAAAAATATTAACGTTTTGTTTGAAGGTAATTAAACCCGAATGCTGTTAGTACACATAATCCACCGAGTATCCACCACAAATAATAAAAGCCAAAACTATGCGCTATCTGTGTGCCGCTTAAGCTGCCAATTACCTGTGCACTGCTCCATGCCATAGTATATAAAGCGGCATACTGGCCCCGGTTTTCGGGAGTGGTACGGGCAATATAATAACTGTTCATAAAAGGCATACCAACAATTTCGGCAACAGTTACCATCAGTATAACTATTGTAGCCAGCATAAAACCATTTGCCAAAGGTATGTTCAGCATAAAGTACGACAATGCCAGCAGCAAAGTACCATACTGCATCAGTTTAAGATAGGGCCTGCTGCCCTCCAGCCTGAAAACAACCACCATTTCAAATAAGGCTATAACAATTCCATTCATCGACATTACTACACCAATCCAGAATTCATTTAAATGTAATCCTTCTTTAAAATACAAAGGCACTGTAGTAAACAATTGAAAAAAGCACAGCGCAAACAGCAGCATAAAACCAACAAACATCAAAAAGGTTTTATCCTGGTAAGGGGTTTTATTGGTTTTACTTTTAACCTGGTCGTTTTTATGTTGCTCCGCCAGGGTAACCTTTGGTAAAATCAGCAGCAGTACAATTGCCGCAGCAATATTTGTAAACCCATCTACCCAAAATAATAATTTATAACTTACCGATGCCAGCATACCGGCCAATGCACTGCCCACGCCCCAGCCTAAATTTATAGCCAGCCGGTTTAATGAAAAAGATTGCGTACGGTTTTGTGACGTACTGTAATAGGCAATAGCACTTGAGTTGGCCGGCCGGAAAGACTCATTAACCATACTTGTAAAAAAAATACAAATACAGATAGTTAAATAAGAATTCATCTGCCCCAATATGATGAACATAATGCCGCCGAAAAACAGCGCTGCAAACTGTACATAATAAAAGCCCAGCTTATCGCTTAACCTGCCGCCAATAAAAGCGCCAAATAAAGAGCCAACGCCATAAATAGCAACGGCTAACCCTCCCTGTGTTTGTGTATACCCCCTGTCATTACAATACAATGTCATAAACGGTAACACCATGGTACCGCTGCGGTTGATCAACATTACTATTGATAGCAACCAGGTGCGGCGGGTTAAACCGCTATAAGCATTTTTGTAAAGGTTGACAGTTGTTGTTAGCATAAAAAAGCGCTGCAAAGATATTTATTTGCAGCGCATAGAAAATATTTTAATATCGCTTAAAACTACATGCCCGTTTGCTGGCTAAAATTTTCAGCTTTTGGAATGACTGCAAAAGCCTGCTGAAAACTTTCAGGCGGTATGGCCAGTTTTCTTTTCATGGAATCCATCCATGCGCCATCCACTGTTACCACTGCCGCAAGTGTATCGTTATTTTTCCAGATTTCGTTTACAAAACTCCAGCGGGAAAAATCGGGAGTAGCTTTCAATAATTTTATCCTGATCTCAATTTCATCCCCAAAATTCAATTCTTTCTTAAACACACATTCTTCCCTGAATAAAATGGGACCAACCTTTTCTTCCTGAATGGCCTGCATGGTTATACCATTTTCTGCCAATACCTGCATACGGGCATTGGTACAGTAATCATAATACTTACTGTGCAGCACATGAAAATTAGGGTCAATATCTGACCAACGGATCGCTGCTTTAACTGTAAATGTTGCCATGCTTATTTATCGATGTATTTTAAAATTGCCCCACCTACTGCATCATTACTTACTGCTGTATTGGACAACACTATTATTGCATTTTTTGTTTTTGGGTTTATTGCCAGCAAACTTCTGTAGCCTCCTGTTGCACCACCATGAAACAATAACGGCCCCCAACCCCAGTTTTGAATAAACCAGTTGAGTGCAATTTTTTGTTCTGCTGCATCAAATGTTTCCTGGTGTGATAATTCAACCGCCTTTTTTAACTTACTGTCGGCCGCATTTAAATTGAGTGCTGCATATTTAAGCATGTCTTCGGTATTACTTCTTAAACTACCTGCTGCAGTTAAAGTTTTAAAATCCCACTGGCTTTGAAGAGAAATACTTTCATCGTATCCCTGCATAAATAAAGCGCTGTCTTTTTTTGTAAGTAATTGCTTTGTATCAGTCATACCGGCATTTGAAGCAATAAAACCGGTTACCATTTTTTCGAAAGACATTTTATTTACCTGTTCCAGAATATAACCCAGCAGTCCCACACCAAGATTACAGTATTCCCATTTTTCACCAGGCTTACGACTTATTGATGCATACTTAAGATAGGCCAGTAATTTTTTTTCGTCATAATCCTCATAGGGATTTACTAAATCGGTTGAACCAAAATTATCTGGTAGTGGTGGCAGGCCTGATGTATGATTGGAAAGATGAACAATTTTCAATGTATCATTTCCAAACTTAAGTATGGCAGCATTTTTAGGAAGATATTTATTTACAGGATCATTCAGTTTTATTTTATTTTCTGTAACAGCTTTTGCTAAAAGTATACCGGTAAAGGTTTTAGTGATAGAACCTATTTCATACAAATTATTAGAAGAAGGAATTTGCCCGTTGCCTTTTTTGGTTTCGCCATAATTATAAAAATAGGTTTTCCCATCTTTTAAAACGCCGATACTTAAAGCAACGGTTTTGCTTTCAAACATAAAGGGCTGTACAATCGCTTCTACTTTTTTATCCAGATCGGTGGTAAGTGTATTATCTGTTTTGCTTTTTATTATATCGCCTTTAATTTCTTTTTTATAAGGCTGAAATAATAAAACCTCTAACAGCCCGGCAGAATCCACACTTATATAGAGTGATAAAATGGCAACATCAAATGTAGTTTTGTATTTACTTATGCCGTTGTCAATTTTTTCAAACTCTGCCGATTTGATCTCTCCCAATGGAAATAAATTATTTTCCCCAACAGCTTTAAATTTTTCGGCGCTCAATTGCTTTCTAAAATTGGCCCCTGCCAGGCTGTATAAACCATCTGCATTTTTTGCGTTAAAAAACTGTACCACTTTATCCTTCATGGCATCGTTTTTTTCTTTTTGGGTATCCTGTGCATTTCCGGTACAGGACATTAGACCCATAACAGCAATTACAATAAATATCTTTTTCATTTTATAAAATTAAAAAATCCTTTCCCCTTTCAGGAAAAGGATTTAAGGTACATAACTATTTACCGGTTTCATTTTTTATGGCTTCGTTTTTCTTAGCCACCTCTTCTAAAAGTTTTAATCCCAGCAAACCACTTATGGGGCCGTTGGCTCCATCGCCACTGGCTCCGCTAATCAATACATCGGGCATAATTTTTATATGCTGTGTACCAATTGCTTCCATTACTTTTAGTTGTGTAAAATTATTACCGCCCATTGCTTCTACAGATAATTTATACGATTCAGCATTTGATTTACCAATTGCTAAGATCTTTTCT
The DNA here is from genome assembly GCA_017983695.1 of Ferruginibacter sp. Lineage (GTDB taxonomy): Bacteria > Bacteroidota > Bacteroidia > Chitinophagales > Chitinophagaceae > Ferruginibacter. Next base: position 39,791 of record JAGOAX010000015.1, on the reverse strand, counting down.
GCCTCTGCATTACCAGTAACAGAAATCTGTTCGGCATTTGCTTTTGCTAAAAGTTCAATTTGTTCTGCATTTGCTTTTGCTAAAACACGTATTCTTTCTGCATCACCATTAGCCAGTAATTTTAACCTGTCTGCTTCTGCAGTTGATTGTAAACGTACACTGTTAGCTTCACCGGTTGCTTTTTTTACTGAAGCATCTGCAACTCTTTCTGCAATCAATACACCCTGGTCGGCTTTTACAATTTCTTTTTGTATGTCGGCAATAGCGGTTTCTTTTTCCAGGCTCTGCCTTGTTTCCTGCGCTTTCATTTCTGTTTCGTAGGTTACTTTCTGTTCTTCGGCAATCTTACGGTCAGTTAATGTTTTCATCAAACTTTCAGGGGGTACAATATCACCAATCAGGGTATCTACACCGTACACATTGTATTGGTCCAGCACTTTGCCAATATGCATCTTTGCACTTTCCTGTCTTTCTTTACGTGTACCAAGGAAGGCAATTACATCACTATCCTGGGCACTGTTTCTAAAATAGTTGCCGATAGTTGGTTCCAACACCTGGCTTACCAGGTTATTCATATTACCAAAACGTGCAATTACTTTCGGCGCTTCTGTTGTTGGAATGTGAATGATCTGCGATACATCCAGGTTAAAAGGGAAACCGTCTTTACTACGTACAGTAATGGTAGATAAATGTTTATCTAATTGATGACTTTCACTTCTTGCATTAGCCCAGTTCAACACTAAGTTGGTGGTTGGTACCAGTTCCACTTTCATAATAAAAGGGTTTATAGGATATTTACCCGGTCCTAACGGCTCTGCCCACACCCCTTTTTGACCTTTTGAAACAATATTACCGTGTTTAAATTCTGCTCCACTCAGGTCAACACCCTCAGCTCCAACATAACTAATTACAACACCTACATGGCCAATAGGAATTTCCATCATGTTCACCATATCTACTTTAGCAAACCATGGGTTTAAAAAATAAGTACCTGCCAATACCACCTGCTCCTGCAAACCTTTATAACCACCGCTCTGCATAAACACATCCACATCCTGAAATTTGTTATGTGCTTCTACAATGCGTCCTGCAATCTGTCCTTCCTCTAAAGGTTTACCTTCCTGTGTGGTTACAACACCAACGGCGTTATCCGGTATCGAAGTCATATCTACCATCATTACTTCAAATAAAAAAGTATTGATACGGTAACTACCCGGAGTAATAATAGCAGTCTGCCGTCCTTTGCGTCCGCCATTTTTTAAAAAGGCTTCTGCATTTTGAAAACTATCACATTCTACTTTTCGTCCTAAAATAGATCCTGTTTCCAGTTCGGCACCATCTTTTGCCAATACCAGTCCTAATTGCCCGGTAGGTATAATGGTGAAGGATTGAAAAGTAATTTCGTACTGCCATATCCATTTACCAAAATAAATACCCGGTGGTAATGTTTGCGCCTGAAAACCTGCTTCGCCTTCTGTAGCAACAATGCGGCCTTCGGGCAATTCCTGCTTACCAAAAAGCACAAACTTTTTTGTTACCAATCCAATTTTATCTTCGGGCACAATCACCACGCCAAAAAACACACGAAGAATAAAGCGGTAAAACAATAAAATAAAAAGCGGGATACCGATTATCAGTCCCCATTTGATCAATTCCTGAGAGTCCATGTTATTAGGGTTTTAGTTGATGAAAATATGAAATGTTTGGGTAACGGGCTGTAGTAATTCTATACAGCTACATTGTTCCCGAAAGCATTCGGGACACTCTTGTGCTATATTACATTACAGCCCATACCTTTAAATGAATGAGAAAACTACATTCCCGGAGGAGAAGTATTAAAGTTGCTGAGGATAAAACTGCACAGAAACAAAAGAATAAAAACAGTAAGTCGTTTCATTGTAATTAAATTACCGCACAAAGATGCTGCGGTTTATAATGCTGCAACTATAAATTCGGGAGGAATGGTAGAGTATGTATTAAGGCTGGCATAAAAACAGTTAAGAATGGATAGCAGCAATTTATAGAGCTGATTTAATAACCGCTGCAAGTAATACTGCCCATTTGTTGTATTCTTTGCCTGACGGATGCAGGCCATCTGTGGCAACTAAAGAAATATCTGTTGCCGCCATTCTTGTGGAAGGGGTAATATCAATATAGTTTACTCCTTTTGCCAATGCAATTTGTTTATTGATCACATTAAAAGAATCGATCTGTAAAGCAATCAGCGCCCTGTCTCTGCCATTTGCAAAAGGCGTAACGCCCCAATCGGGAATGGAAAGCACTGCTACCCTTTTTGTACGATTACCTGCATATTGAATTGCAGTATTTAACAGCTCTGTAAACTCTGCAGTATACTCGGCCTGGCTGCGGCCCTGGTATTGATTGTTTACACCAATAAGCAGTGTAACAAAATCGTAAGTAGTTTTTGATGGCGGAGCTGTATTAACAGCACTTATTAAATTTCTTGTTGTCCAGCCTGTTTGGGCTATGCATTCAGGTACGTTAAAATTTATGCTGTCCTTTGAAAGTATATTTATTGTTTGTGCAGGAAATCTTTCAGCTGCTGTTACTGATTGCCCAATGGTATAAGAATCTCCCAGGGCTAAATAATTTTTATACAACACCGGTGAAATTTGTGGAGCAACATAAGCCGTAACAGTTTGCTTTTTGCAGGCCAGCAAAAGATATACTGCTGCAAAAGATAAAGTAATTACAAGTATTCGTCGCATAGCAGTATTAACGTAATTACGGCATAAATGGTTTAGTAAAAAGGGCTTTGTTTTACCAAAGCCCTTTCGGAAATTATTTATAGAGTATTTCGTAGTATTCCTGTGCCATCCGGTTACTGTCAAACTGAAACCGCACATCCCTCATACCATTTTGAGTGATCTGCCGCCATACTTCATGATTATCGTAGTACAATGGCAGTACCTGGTTTTCCAGAATTTCGTACAGTTTGTTCAGATCGTATTCATCCTGCTCATGTACACTTATATTTTCGTAATCAATTGGTGGTACCACAAAACCATTGTTACCATGGTTGATGAATTCGCAGATCCAGCCATCGTTGGTGCTGCAGTTAACAGCGCCATTCATTGCTGCTGTCATTCCGCTTGTTCCGCTGGCTTCTCTTGGTACACGTGGATTATTCAGCCAAAGATCGGATGCTTGTTTTAAGCGTTTACTCAATCCCAGTTCGTAGCCGGTACAAACTGCTACATTACTGTAATTTTTACTTAAATGAACCAGGTTATTAAAATCGCTGATAGCAGGATAATCAACCGGGTAAGGTTTACCTGCCCAGATTATTTGAACAGGATATTTTTTATTGCTTAACAAAGCTTCAAACCTTGCCAGATCCCTTGTTAATAATTCTGCTCTTTTATAACCTGCAAAACGACGTGCCCACACAATGGTAAAAACATTAGGGTTAAACCATTTACCGGTTTGATCAGCCACCACATCAAAAGCTCTTTTCTTTAAAAACTTTTTCCTGTCATCAAAACCTGCATCATTATTTTCATTCATAAAGTGATACAACTGCTTATCTGCCCAATACATCCAGTTTTGTGCGTTGGTAATGGCTTTTATTTCGCAAATATCTTTATACTTACCCCACATTTTACGGCTAACCTCCCCATGCAGCTGGCTTACACCATTGGCAAGCTTAGCAAAACGCAGCGCCGCCAACGAATGATTGAACTGGTCACCTTCCATGCCTGTAAGCTTCCTAACATCATCCAGCTTCATGCCACAGAAGTAACTCATTTTTTCACAAAGAAAAATATCATGCTTTTCGTTTCCTGCTTCTTCCGGTGTGTGTGTGGTAAATACCATTCTTTTTTTAACCTCTTCTACACTGCCATATTTTTTATACAAATAAAAAGCCGAACTTATTGCATGTGCTTCATTTAAATGGTACAGCTCCGGATTAAAATTTAACAGGTCAATTAATTTTGCACCGCCAACACCCAGCAAAATAAACTGGGCCACCTTAGTAGCAACATTAGCATCATACAGGCGGTGTGTAATGGTTTGAGATACGTAATCATTCTCAGGCAAATCCGTACTCAACAAAAACATTGGAGCACTTTTAAAAGTTTCCGGGTTTAAATACCATGCCTTAACCCAAACCGGGTGTTCATGAATTTGAATCTGAAATTTTATTCCGGTATCTTCTAAAAAATTATAAATTTTTTCATTCCACTGTACCTGTAAAGTCTGGTCCTGGTTACGGGCCTGGTCATAGTATCCGTATTTCCATAAAATACCAATACCAATTAAATTCTGCCGCAATTCATAAGCACTACGCATGTGTGAGCCACTTAAAAAACCGAGGCCTCCACTATAAATTTTTAGCGGTTGGTGTACAGCAAATTCCATTGAAAAGTAAGCAACACGTTTATTAAAACGTTCATCAATTGAATACGGAACTTTGAAATTGGTAAAACTCATTTTAAACTTTTCTTTATTGAGGACGCAATATAAATGGAAAATTCAGTAAAACCGAGTGCTTTTTAAAAATGTTGTGTACTATTTACACCTGCCATTTTTATTACAAACTGCTTTACTGTGCTATTCTATTTCTTTATTACAATTCTAAAAACTGCAATACTTATTTTGTTACGATTAAAAACGGGCCACACATCTACCTTATTACTGCTGATGCAAAAAAGTTTACCGTTCAGGTAATTTTATTACAGAGCAACAATTATTGATACAATAAAGAAAGAAAGGTAACCCTGAAAACAGCTGACTGTCTGCAATAGATATACACAATTTTATATAGAATGTTTATAAAATTGTAATTGTATTTTGTGAAAGATTATTAGAGACTATTTAAAAAACAATTTAAAACAAACGTTTGCGCTGATGATTATCTAATTTTTAAATTTGTGTATCCGCTTTCAATAGCATATCACTATAAGATACAGCAACGTAGTCTGAAGTTTTTATATCGAAAAAAGCAGCATAGTAGTCACATTGTTCTTTAAGCCTGCCAATGCCAATATTACCAGTTCTGTCAATTGCTTCCACCTCTACAAATGTGCCCAGGTCTTTTACAAGATCAAAATGAAATTTTACGTTGTCAATAAAGTAAATCCTTCTTCTTTTATCAACTATCGTTTTTATCCCATTACTCTTAATTAAAATATCTTTAAGTTCCTTATCAGGGAGGTGTTGATACAATAGGATATCCGATTGTTTTGCTCCAGTGGTATTTTCACGTTCGTAGTAAATCAGCGAATTTTCGATATTACCCTCCCGTAATTTTAATCTTCCGGTATCAACATTAAAATAAGTATCTACCTGGTTATCTTCCCCTACAAACCTGGGATTAAGCGTCAACAATTTTTTTTCTAAATTATCCAACTGGTTTGTTGCAGCTTTAAATTCAATATTTACTGTAGCCATTATTTATTTATTGTTCAATTATTGCAGTTACTTCAATTTCAATTAACAGGTCATCATTAATTAACCGGCTCACTTCAACCATTGTAGCTACCGGTTTAATCTCCCTGAAAAATTCTCCGTGTGCCTTACCAACTAACTCCCATTGTGTAATATCAGTTACAAACATCCTTGTTCTTACCACATCATTTAATGTTGCACCGGCTTCTGCCAAAGCCTTTTCAATCTTTTTAAAAATAAAAATTGTTTGAGAATAAATATCATTTTTACCAATTAAGGTTTCTCCGTCCATGGCTGTTGTGCCGGCCACTTCAATAATATTGCCTGTACGTACTGCCCTGCTGTACCCCACAATATCTTCCCATGGCGATCCTGAGCTTATTATCTTTTTCATTTATTGTGCATTTAGCACACAAATTACAAAAGTATCAGCCAATATCTTTTATACCAGATTTGGCACTTACGTAATTAATTTTTAGATTTGTCTAAATTTAATTTTTACTTTACATGAATTTTTCAGTAAGCGAAGAAAACTACATCAAAAGCATCTATCACCTGCAGCAGGAAACCGGGCTGGTAAACACCAATTCTCTTGCTGCCGAAATGCAGACAAAAGCAGCATCAGTAACAGATATGCTTAAAAAACTATCAACCAAAAAAATACTGCAATACGAAAAGTATAAAGGTTTTAAACTTACTGAGAATGGAAAAAAAGTTGCATTATCGGTAGTACGCAAACACCGTTTATGGGAATATTTTTTAGTGGAAAAGCTTGGCTTTGAATGGGATAAGGTACATGATATCGCAGAAGAGCTGGAACATATCAGCAGTAATGAATTGATTGAAAGGTTACAGGAATTTTTAGGCAGCCCTTCATTTGATCCACACGGCGACCCTATCCCCGACAGCAATGGAAAAATACCAAAACTACTTCAACTCAATCTTCCTGCTTTGCCAATAAACAAAACAGCAGTGGTAAGTTCGGTAACCAACCAATCGCCACAAATGCTGGAAATGCTGAAACATTATTTTATAGCTATAGGCACTTCAATAAAAGTAGTAAAGCGGTTTGAATTTGATGGATCTCTGGAAATAAAAGTATCTAAACAACCGGCATGTATAATCAGTGAATTGATTGCAAAAAACATTTTTGTACGTTATGATGATAAATAAAAAACATGAGGACCAATCCTTGAGCGAAGTGCATGAATCAGTTGATACCACGGGCACCAAAACGGGATGGAAAAAAATATTATCGTTTTTTGGCCCGGCCTATCTTGTAAGTGTGGGCTATATGGACCCCGGTAACTGGGCAACAGACCTGGCAGGTGGCAGTAAATACGGTTATACCCTGATATGGGTTTTACTAATGAGTAATATTATGGCTTTATTATTACAAAGCCTTAGTGCAAGACTGGGAATTGTAAGAGGACGTGACCTTGCGCAAGCCAACAGAGAGGCTTACCCCAAAGGCGTAAATTTTATGTTGTGGGTATTAGCAGAAATTGCCATTGCTGCATGTGATCTGGCAGAAGTATTAGGTATGGCTATTGGTATACAATTACTAACCGGTTTGCCATTGATATGGGGTGTAAGCATTACCCTGCTTGACACTTTTCTGTTATTGTATTTACAACGGTTGGGTATTAGAAAAATGGAAGCGTTTATAATTGTACTTGTAGCAATAATTGGTTTTTGCTTTTTGATAAATATAGTTTTAGCACAACCAGATTTATATGGTGTACTAAAAGGTTTTATTCCATCTTTACCAACAGCAGAAAAATTATATGCTTCTAAAGGTATGCTGAATGCTTTGCCCAAAGAAACAGCACTGTATCTTGCCATTGGTATAATTGGTGCCACCGTTATGCCGCATAATTTATACCTGCACTCGGCATTGGTACAAACCAGGAAGATACCAAGAACAAAAGAAGGCATTAAGCAGGCACTTAAATGGAGTTTTATTGACAGTGCTGTTGCATTAAACATAGCCTTTTTTATAAATGCTGCTATTATAATTTTAGCAGCCACCGTTTTTTTTAATACAGGTAAAACTGATGTGGCCGAAATAAAACAGGCGCATGAATTATTATCGCCGATGCTGGGCTCCAATTTTGCATCTACCCTTTTTGCTATTGCATTAATTGCATCGGGGCAAAGTTCTACCGTTACAGGAACACTGGCCGGGCAGATTGTTATGGAAGGATATTTGCGATTGCGTATCAATCCCCTGCTTCGCAGGTTAATAACACGTTTACTGGCCATTGTGCCTGCAATTGTGGTGATTGCAATTTTTGGTGAAGACAGGGTGGACAGTTTATTAATTTTAAGCCAGGTAATATTAAGTTTACAATTAGGGTTTGCTGTAATTCCGCTTATACATTTTGTAAGCAATAAAAAAACAATGGGAACTTTTGCAATAAAACCTGCAATAAAAATATTTGCATGGCTGATTGCCAGCGTACTGGTTTATCTTAATATAAAAATGGTATCGGAAGAAGCCATTGATTTTTTTAATACCTCGGATAGTTTAATTTGGAAAGGAGTAATAGTTATTGCAGGCATCGCATTTTTAGCATTGCTGATTTACTCTGTTATTTTCCCTATACTAAATAAAAAAGAAAATGCCCTCTCCATTCAAATGCACCCGGATATTGTTGGTTTACAAAACCTGGAGATACCTGCTTACTCCAAAATTGCTGTAGCACTTGATTTTAGTGAGGCAGATGCCAAACTGCTGGCAGCCGCAATAGGACAGGCAAAAAGAGAAACCCGATTCCTATTGATACATGTTGTTGAAAGCGCTTCTGCAGTATTGCATGGCAAGGAAACAGATGATTATGAAACAAAAAAAGATGAAGAACGCCTGGATTTTTTCGTATCACAATTAAATGAAAGAGGCTTTGATGCGACGGGTGAATTAGGCTACAGAAACAGGGTTAAAGAAATTGTTAGAATTGTTAAAAACAACAATGCAGATATGCTGGTGATAGGTGCACATGGCCACACTGCCATAAAAGATTTTATTTATGGAGAAACGGTAAATGCAGTAAGACACGAATTAAAAATACCTGTGCTGGTGATTAATTTATAGAAAGAGATTTTAGTTGCTTATCTATTTTATCATTCCACTCTGCCTGTATTGTTTTAAGCTGCCCGTTTTTAGTTTGCCCATCATAATCATCCTGCATTTTTTTTAATAATAGTCTGCTTTCAGTGTAAATTTTATCAAGCAGTGTATCATAATTGTTCCTGGTAAATTTTGCCGCTTTTAATTTTTGTATGAATTGATAAGCGACTATGTAAGTAATATCGAAATGATGCTGTTCGTGCGTTAATGCATAATTCGATTCTCCGCCTGATATAACCCAGGAATCCTGTTTACTAAAATAACAATACACCGTAATCCCAATATCAGTTTTATTATTCCTGGTTTGCATGGTGGCCAAATAACCAAAACCTGAAGATGTTACTGCAAGGGCATTATTCCGGCTCTCGGGTTTTCCTTTAAAATCAGTCCAGGTTAATTTTTTTATGGGGTTATAATAAATGGTATCAACTTTTGCGGCAGGCGTATGTTGTAACCATTTCACCGTTACAGTAAGTTGAGAAAACCCCTGTAAACTTGTAATAAATAATAGGAAGCTTAAAAGATATTTCATAATAGTACTGCTGCTATATAAACCTCAAATCAACAACAAATATTATTTACCCAACCTGTCATTAACCAGATTTACAATTTCATTAACAGCAATTAATTCCATGCATTTAAAATGCCCTTGGGGGCATTTATTATATCCGATCTTACTACATGGCCTGCACCAGAGTTTATTTATTTCCACTACATCATAATGCTGCGATGATGTTTTACCATAATACGGATACATACCAAAATCCGGAACGGTGTTACCCCAAACAGAAATAATAGGTTTTTGTAAAGCAGCTGCAATATGCATCAGGCCGGTATCATGTGTAACAACCAGTTTTGCGCCACTTACAATATCTGCCGATTCGTTTAAATTAAATTTTCCACAGGCATTATAAATTTTTATATCGTCGATAGCTGCAATTGCTTTACCTTCTTCTGCATCTTCCTTTCCACCTAATAAAATTATGGGGTATTGTATTGCGGTACATAATTCCTGTAATTTATGTAAAGGCATTTTTTTTGTGGCCAATGCGGCACCAATTACCACTGCAATATATCCCAGCATATGTGCTGTGGGAATATCTCCTTTTTTTATTTTATCTGCACCAGGAATAAAGTAGTCTAATCCCAGGCCATCATCAACAACACCCAGTGAAGCAATGGCTTCAAAATTTCTATCTACAATATGTTTTTTAGGAAGGGTGTTTATTTTAAAATTGGTGTAAATAAATTTTTCGACATTTAATTTATTAAAAGAGAATGATTTTACGCCTTTTAAAAAACGTTTTATACGAAGAGTGCGGAGGTTATGATGCAGATCGATGATGTAATCGTATGCTTCAGTTTTTAATTCATGTAACATCAACTCATAACTATCCCCCAATGTATGAACCTTATCGATGTATGGATTGGAAGCAACAATTCCCTTAAAGGATTGTTTGGTTAAGAAATGAATCTCCGCATCAGGAAATTTTTTGCGTAAACAACGGATTACAGGTGTAGTTAACACAATATCGCCAATAGATGAAAAACGTATGATGAGGAATTTTGCCACTGTAAAATAATTTTCACCTGCGGTGAAATGTTTTGCCACTGAAACACAGCGGCTCTGAAATAATTTAATATAAATTAATGCTTATTCGTTCGTTATTATTCTTCAATATAATTAAGGTCTTTATGAAAAGTTTCTTCGGTATAATAAAATGCAACAAAAGTTATTATCATTACAATTGCTCCTGTAATAACACCACTCGTCCATAAATTAAAACTAAATTGATTTTGCAATACATTTAAAAAAAGTAAATTAATTAATGGCAATGCCCCACGTACTACATTTGGAATAGTTGTAGCAGCTGTTGCCCGCAGGTTGGTACCAAACTGCTCTGCTCCCATAGTTACAAAAATGGCCCAGAAGCCGGTGCTGAAACCTAAAAATGCACATATTGCATACATAGCAGTATCACTATTGTTGATACCGCTGAAAAACAAAAGTAATCCTGCAACGGTAAGCATATAGAAAATGAGCAGCGCTTTCTTCCTGCTTTTATAATACTGGCTTATCAGTCCAACGAGTATATCTCCAACAGCAATGGCTGCATAAGCATACATTATTGCTTTACCGCTTTCAATTTTAGATTCACCATAAAATTCGGTGCCAAACCTGTTGCTTAAATTAACCAACACACCAATAACAAACCAGGTGGGCAAACCAATTAAAATTGCCAATGCATATTTTTTAAACCTTTTTTTATTTGTAAAAAACATAAAGAAATTTCCCCGCTGCACATTTTGCTCTTTTACGCTTTTAAACATGCCGCTTTCGGCCACAGAAATACGCAGTAACAATAACACCACCCCTAAAGCGCCGCCAATTTTGTAACACAGCCGCCAGTCTTTATCTGTAAATTGAAATGTGTAATAGGCTGCCACCGCACCAAATAAACCAATACCTGCAACTAATGATGTGCCAACACCTCTTTTATTTTTGGGCAATAATTCACTCACTAAGGTAATACCGGCCCCCAACTCTCCTGCAAGGCCAATACCTGCAATAAACCTTGCCATTGCGTACTGCGGCACTGTTTGTACATATCCTGTAAAAAAATTAGCAACAGAGTATAATGCTATGCTTCCAAAAAGCACACTCAGCCTTCCTTTTTTATCGCCCAGTACACCCCACAAAACGCCGCCAATAAGCAAGCCAAGCATTTGCCAGTTAATTATTTTTGTACTGGCCGCTAATACAGCGGCTTTATCTTTTAGTATTACGCCAAGGCCTTCTAAACTTGGTTCTCTTACAATGGTAAAAAGGAGCAAATCGTAAATGTCAACAAAATAACCCAGTGCAGCTACAATTACTGCAATGTTGAAAATGGAATGATTATTTTTTTGAAGGCTCATCAGCAGGCTTTTTTTTCTTTCCAAAAAACAATTTTATAAAAACAGGAGCAGTTGTTACGAGTACAATGGCTATAACAATTACTTCCAGGTGTTTTTCAAGATCTATACCAAATTGCATTTTTGTAAACGCATTTAAATAATGACCAATAAAAAGCATAGAGACAACCCATGCAATGCAACCGATGATATTGAAAAATCCAAACTTCTTTTTTTCCATACCCACTATACCTGCCACAATAGGTGCAAAAGTGCGAACCAATGGTAGAAAGCGTGCAAATACAATGGCCCCGCCGCCATGTTTATCATAAAAATCTTTTGCCTGGTATAAATATTTTTTCTTAAAAAGAAAACGATCTCTCCAGTTAAACATGGCCGGCCCTACTTTACGGCCGGTTATATATCCTACAGTATTGCCTAAAATCCCTGCTGCACTGCACAAGCCTGCAATAATTATCAGGTTAAAAAAATCGTTGCCGGTATTTAATGAAATAGAATCAACAAGGGAAGTACTTAATATACCTGCCACAAATAATAAAGAATCACCTGGAAAAAAGAATCCGATAAACAAGCCCGTTTCTGCAAAAATGATAAAAAGTAATAACCATAATCCACCATACAATATGTAAAACATAGGTGTTAACAGATCCGTCCAAGAAAATTTTTTATCAAGCACAAGTTGTGCATCAGGTTTAATTTTTTTTGCATCAATCACCATATCATTGTACCCTTCCAAACTGAAAGTTACTGAATCAATCAGCTGGTTACTGATGCTTACATTGCCCAGTTTATTGGTTGCATACTCAACATTATTTATTTTGATGAATTTACTTTCGAGTACCTGTTTATATTGGTTGGAAAGATTAACAATAACCGAATCGCCTGCAAAAACAGTTGATATGTTTATTGCTGTAAATACTAAAAATGCAAGAAAATGTTTCATAGACCATCCCTGTTCTCAGGTATTTTTTTAATTGTTTACGGAGTTTTCAATTGTCCTTCCCATTTGCTGACTGCAGCAGTGGCCAATGCGTTGCCTAAAACGTTCGTCATGGTACGGCCCATATCGCAAAATACATCAATAGCTAAAATCAATCCAACACCTTCTGGTGGTAAACCAAACATAGCGCCTGTTGCCAATACCACTACCAGCGATGCCCTTGGCACTCCTGCAATTCCCTTACTGGTTACTAAAAAAACCAGCAACATAATTATTTGCTGGCTAACATCGCCTGTAATTGATGTAATATTAAATGCCTGTGCTATAAACATGCTGGCAAAGGTCATATACATCATACTGCCATCAAGGTTAAAAGAATACCCAAGTGGTAATACAAAACTCACAATTTTATTATCACATCCAAAGCGTTCCATTTCTTCTACCAGTTTTGGATACACCGCTTCGCTGCTTGCCGTACTAAAAGCAATTGACATTGGCGTACTGATACGGCGCAATAAAATACGTAGCCTGTTTTTTAAAAACAGGTAGCCTACAAATAATAGTAATATCCAAAGTATGGCAAGGCCTAAATAAAATTCTCCCACATATTTACCGAAAGTTACCAGTATGCCTAAGCCATTTTTTGCAATAGCAGCAGCCATTGCACCAAATACACCTGCAGGCGCCAGGTACATTACATAAGAAACCATTTTTAAAACCACATGCGCCAAAGCATCTAAGGCATTAATTATCGGCTCGCCTTTTTTGCCTATTGCTGTTAATGCAATACCAAAAAACACCGAGAACACCACCAACTGTAGAATTTCGTTGGTAGCCATTGCTTCAATCACACTCCGTGGTACCACATGCTCTACAAATTTTTGTAAAGAAAATCCTTTCGATTTTTCGAGCAGGTCATTCACCGCTGTCATATCCGTATTGGTAATATCTGCACCCACACCCGGCTCAAAAATATTCACTAAAATAAGGCCCAGCGATAAAGAAATAAGTGATGCAGAAATAAACCATAGCATGGCTTTGCCCCCTACCCGTCCTACGGTTTTCATATCGCCCAGTTTAGCAATACCAACCACAAGTGTTGCAAATACAATGGGTGCAATGATCATTTGCACCATACGAAGGAAAATAGTGGTGAGCAGCTTAATATTATCAGAAAATGTTTTAATAGTTGCAGGCGGATAATTTGTATTTACATAATACCCCACCGCTATACCCAGCAGCATTGCAATAAATATATATAAGGTGAGCTTGCTTTTTTTTGTTGGCTGCTGTGTTATTTCCATTGCATAACATTTAATAACGCAATATAATATTAAAACCTGTTAAACACCTGCAGCTTATAAAAAAGTATGACAGGTGGCATTTTTAAAAATTTATTGCTTATTTTTCCGATTCATTTTCATTAAAACCAACTAACAATATGAGTTTATTTGTAAAAAAGCCAATGGACGCTTTAATGAATGAAGCACAGGAAACTGGCAGCCATACATTAAAAAGAACTTTAGGTGCCGGAGGATTAATTGCCTTAGGCATTGGAGCCATCATTGGAGCCGGTTTATTTTCCATTACAGGTATGGCAGCAGCAAATCATGCCGGTCCGGCAATTACCATTTCATTTGTAGTAGCAGCATTGGGTTGCCTTTTTGCAGGATTATGTTATGCTGAATTTGCATCAATGATTCCGGTTGCAGGTAGTGCTTACACTTATTCGTATGCAACCATGGGTGAATTTATTGCCTGGATCATTGGATGGGATCTTGTATTGGAATATGCTGTTGGTGCAGCAACCGTAGGTATTAGCTGGAGCCGTTACCTGGTAAAATTTCTTGCAGGGTTTGACATTCACCTGCCCGAGAGCCTTACCGTTGGTCCATGGGATGGTGGTATTATAAACTTACCCGCTGTTTTTATAATTGTATTGATGAGCCTTTTATTAATGAAAGGTACTAAGGAAAGTGCATTTGTGAATTCTATAATAGTTGGATTAAAGATCGCCGTGGTATTGGTATTTATTTTCCTGGGTTGGAAATATATCAATAATGATAATTACCATCCTTATATTCCTGATAACTCAGGCAGCTTTGGTTACTTTGGATTTAGTGGCATTGTTAGGGCCGCTGCAATTGTATTTTTTGCTTACATTGGTTTTGATGCGGTTAGTACTGCTGCTCAGGAAGCCAAAAATCCAAAACGTGATATGCCATGGGGTATTTTAGGTTCACTTGCTATTTGTACTGTGCTATATATTTTATTTGCCCACGTAATGACCGGTGTTACCAGCTACACCACTTTTGCAGGTAAAGATGGTATTGCTCCTGTAGCGATTGCAATCGACCACATGGGTACAGCTGATGCAGCTGGCGTTATAATGCCGGATTACCCCTGGTTAAACCGTGCAATTGTTGTAGCCATTCTTGCAGGATATGCTTCTGTAATTTTAGTGATGTTAATGGGACAAAGCCGTGTCTTCTTCAGTATGAGTAAAGATGGTTTGATACCAAGAATTTTTTCTGCTGTTAATCCTAAAACACAAACTCCTGCAAAAAGCAATTTATTGTTTATGGTTTTTGTAAGCCTTTTTGCAGCTTTTGTACCTGCAAGAGTTGTTGGAGAAATGACAAGTATTGGAACACTATTCGCTTTTATATTAGTATGTATTGGCGTATGGGTGATGCGTAAAAAAATGCCTGAACTTCCAAGAGCCTTTAAAACACCATTAGTTCCATTGGTTCCTATTTTAGGCATATTCGTTTGTTTATTTATGATGGTATTCCTGCCAATGGATACCTGGATTCGTTTATTGGTATGGATGCTGATTGGAATGGATATTTATTTAGTGTATGGCGCAAAGCACAGTAATTTGGGTAATGGCACCAATAACAGAAAAGGAATGAAAGTAGCAAGATATACCGGGCTGGCACTTTCTGCTTTACTGATTGTTGTTGGATTTTTACATCAATACACTGTAGGTTTTGATACTGACAGAACACTTCTTTATATTTCTTTAGCTTTTGCTGTTGTTCACTTTGGAGTTTTTGGAAGAAAGCTTGGCAGAGATGAAAGTGAGAGTTAATATCTTTTTGTCAAAATAAACAATGCCCCGGAAAATTTCGGGGCATTGTTGTTATACTATGGTTTTAAAAATATTCTACCCACATATATTTGATCAATAAAAAAACGACGCAATGTCATTGCGTCGTTAAAATCAATATTACTAACTATTAAAAAGGAAGATCATCAGTAGCTGGCACATTATCTGCAATTCTTGCAACCGGTGCCACGGTATTGGATTGATGACTTACATTACCAGTGTTATAACCGGCTCCCTGGCTAGCGCCCTGTTGATTATCGCCGGGACCACCACCACCAAGCAGCTGAATATTTTGTACCCTCATGCGTAATGTAGCTGCCACCTGTCCTTCTTTGTTGGTGTAGGCATCTGCTTCCGGCGAACCTTCGGCATAAACTGTTTTGCCTTTCATTAAATACTGTGCTACTGCAGTTTTATCTGTCCAGTAAGCACATTCCACCCAGGTAGTCCTTTCTTTTTGATTTCCCTGTACATCTTTGTAGCGCTCTGAATGTGCTACGCTGAAATTAATAACGGTTTTACCGTTCACTTCTTTTACAATACAATCTTTACCAAGATTGCCAATAACCTGTAACTTAATCATAATGGTGTGTTTTTAATTGTTAATCGATGTATCTGTATTTAAAATTATGAATTTAATTTACAAAGAACTGTTGTTACCCAAAGTATAAGTTGACAAGTTTCCCACCAAACTGCAAAGGATGTCTTGCTTATTATTTACATTTCCCTTTGGATTCTCAATATCCTGCTGCATTTTCAATCCCAGATTTTGGGCCGGGCTACTTTTGCTGTACGCAGGTAATCTAAGAGCTGCCCTGCATGTACTGCTTCGTGGTAAGCAATGCGTAACAGGTAATCTCCCAGTTTGCGGTGTTGTTTTAATACGGTACGGGTAATATAAACCTCATCCAGCTCTTTAACAGTTAACCCATTTACCATTTGCAAAAATTTTTCACGGTAGGGCTGGGCATATTTTAATTCGTCATCTATTGTTGAAAACGGGTTACTTTTTAAAGGACTTTCAAATGCTCCCAATTCGCCACGGTGCAAAATAATATGATGATAAATATTCTCTCCTTCCAGTACATGCCTCACCATTTCTATACAACTCATGGCATCTGCATCGGGTCGCCAGTACAATAGTTCTTCGTCAACTCCCTTCCATACTTTTATGCTGCGCCGCCGTACTTCTTCAAAATTCAGTATCAATAATTCTTTTGCATTCATGGCCGCCTGGTATTTTATTTATTATTTAAAAATCTGGTAAAATAGCATACACAAAATAATGCCTGTACAATTTTAAGATTGCATTTTTTATATCATTAAATTAATAAGAAATTGGAGTTTAAAAGTTTCCGGTGACTGTAACGAATCCTGTTATAAATTCCAGGTCCGCTACAGCCGGTAACTAAAGATTCATAAGGTGTATAAATTCTAATTCATTTTTTTCTTCAACGTACTTACCTGGTCCTGCAAGTTATTCACCAGGTTGGCAAGCGAATTCACATCCCAGCGTTGCTGCACTGTTACTTTACTGATTACACTCTGTGCCTGCCATAATTCCACTACATCATCGGCATTTACCTGGTAAGGCTGGTATTGCGGATTATCACTTACAAGCGTCAATTTATTTTTAGCCTTATTACTTTTTACTATTCTTTTATAAACGATACCTTCATTACGGCTTACAACTATATAGGCCATATTATTTTTGATATCATCCATACCGCCTTCTACCTTTTCGCCAACAATTATACTACCACTTGGTGTGGGCAACATACTATCGCCAATAATTTCAAAAGCACGGTAATTACCGCCTGCCAGCATAGGCAAGGTAAAAGTATTGAGTTCATCAATAAATTCACTATCCGCATAACCAGCCAGGTAACCGGCTGCTGCTTTTACAGGAACAAAATGAATCAGGTTCCTGTCGGCACTCATCATTTTTTGCTGTCGTCGTTTGGCTAAATAACTACTGCCTGTATCACTTAAATCTTTCAGTAATAATTCATCAAGACTAAGCTTGAAGATATCACCAACAATTTCAAGAATATCAATCCTGGGATCGGCACGTTCTTCTTCATAAGCTCCAATTAAAGAACGTTTGATACCAAGCTTGATGGCAAATTCCTCCTGTGTCCATCCACGGAGTTTGCGTAAGTATTTCAGATTTTGTCCGGCTGTTGACATAGCACAACTAATTTGATTAGCACAAATATACTAATTATTTTAGTTTGTCAAAATTTATTTTTTTGATTTGCCACTGAGGCACAGAAACACAGAAGGAATTTAGCCACGGATTTACTGATTAACACAGATAAGAAAGTTCAATCTGTAAAATTGATTTGATTTATTATAACAGATAATTTTCTTCACAAAGGTTGCAGCTTTTTGAAAGTTGGCAACCTTATAAAAACAATACAATGGAAATAACAGCAGAAAATTAATTCCCCTTCCATTCCGGCAAGCGGCCCGGTGTATAAGGTGCTTTATTACTTTCCAGTATGTTCTCCAAATTTCTTATCTCCTCACCTATTGATTTCAATTCATTATACACTGGTGTAAACTGCCTTGCAGCTGCCTGGTAAGAACTGATAAAGGTGGTGGTTGGTGCTGCCGTAGTTGACCACAGCGCTCCTACAATCCCTCCTATCCGTTTATTGATGGATGGTACTGTTTCAAACTCTCTTCTTGCTACAGTTGCATCGCCATTCAGTTTTGTATTTACATCAGTTAATCTTTTTTTAAGCGCTGCAATTGTTTTGGAAATATCAACCGGCAATTTTGGTGTTTCAATAATGGCCTGTTTTATGTATTTGATCTTATTGACCATTTCATTCCTGTATGCATCAGCTACAGTACTTACTCTTCTTAATTCTGCAACCTGTTTACAAAAATCTTCCAACGCTTTTTTATCAGTTGCAGGTAGTGTTGTATTATTAAGCGCTACAGCTTTGAATGGCTGCGCTGCAACCAACTCTACATAAATTCCATCTTCAAACTTACTAAGGGATACTTTATAATTTCCTGGCAGGGCCATATAGCCTACTTCAGGAGAACTAAATGCCAGGGATTCATCAAACTGGGTAAAATCAACGGGGCCAAAAGGCGCATAGCGAAAATCCCAAACAATTCTGCTCATCCCTTTTTTTGCAGGAGCTTTTATGCGGCGTACCACATTATTGCTTTCATCTGTTACTGTAAATAATAAATGCGGTACAGGTTGTTCATCTTCCAAACGTAAAGAATCTATTGAAGGATAATAAGGTGCTTCGCCTTTTTTAATTTTTTCTTTCTCCGCTTCTCGTCTTTTTTCTTTGATTGTTTTAATATCTTCTTTTAAATAATAAGTAAATACCGCACCTACTTTAGGATTAGGGGTCGTAAAAAAACTTTCGCCCAAAAAACCCTTGCCACTTACTCCCAAAGGCAATGATTCTATAAACATCAACGCATCTTTTACAGGATAGATAGTTGCTGCTTTGGTAAGATCTTCTTTCTTAAAATTACGCAGGGGTGTATAATCATCCAGCACATAAAAGCCACGGCCAAAAGTTGCCAGCACCAAATCATTTTCTCTTTTTTGAATAGTAATATCTTTTACAGCAATAGTTGGTAACCCGTTTTTAAGCGGCACCCACTCCTGCCCGCCATCAACACTGAAATACAAACCAAACTCGGTACCTACAAAAAGCAGGTTTGCATTTACATGATCTTCGGCAATTGTATAAGCAGTACCTCTTTCGGGTAAATTATTTTGAATGGCTTTCCAGGTTTTACCTCCATCGGTTGTTTTATACACGTAAGGATGAAAATCGCCATAGCGGTGATGATTGAAAGTTGCATAAGCTACATTTCTATCGTGTTGTGATGCGATGATTTGGTTTACATAAGTCCGTTCCGGAACACCTGCAATGCCATCAACCTTTGTCCAGGTTTTACCTCCATCGTTTGTTACTTGTATCAATCCATCATCAGTTCCAACATAAATAGTATTCTCATCAAACTGCGATTCGGCAATGGTTGTTGTTTGTCCGTAAATATCGGTTGATCCATTTTTTGCAACCGCATCCACACTCCACACTTTACCCATTACTTCCAGTTTATTCCTGTCAATCTGCCTGCTTAAATCGCCGCTTAATATTTTCCAGGTATTGCCCCGGTCATCGGTACGGAATAATTTATTAGCACCAAAGTACAGTCGCTTGTTATCGTATTTAGAAATATGCAAAGGAGCATCCCAGTTCCAGCGGTAAGCTGCTTCGCCTTCCTGCTCAATGGGTTTAATATCTAAAAATTCACCGCTTTTTTTATCGTACCGGTTAAGGCCGCCGTATTGCGATTCAGCATATACAATATCAGGATTGGCTTGATCTACCTGGCTTTCAAAACCATCGCCAATGCTGGTAAAATACCAATCGGAATTAAAAATGCCGTTTGAACTGTTTGTACGTGAGGGGCCGCCAATACTGAAGTTATCCTGCGTACCACCATGAATATGATAAAAAGGAAAAGCATTATCAGTAGCCACTTTATAAAACTGCGTTACCGGCAGGTTGGCTTTAAAATTCCAGTTAGCTGCAGCATCAAAACTTTCGTACACGCCACCATCACAACCTACCAGGTAGTGATCGGTGTTATAGGGATTTATCCAGATAACATGGTTATCTATGTGCTTGCTTTTTTCACCAAGATTTGTAAAAGTTTTACCGCCATCTTTACTTACACCCATGTAGGTATTGATAACAAAAACCTTGTTCACATCTTTTGGATCGCAAAAGATCTTTTGATAATAATTGCCACTGCTTGAGTAGCCGCTTTGTTTTTCCCAGCTGGCACCACGGTCGGTGCTTTTAAAAACACCACCCTTACCTTCAGTTGCTTCTACAACAGCATATAAAACATCGGGGTTAACCGGTGAATAATTCAAACCGATTCTGCCTAAATCTACCTTAGGTAAGCCGCTCATCATTTTATTCCAGGTAGTGCCTCCATCGGTACTTTTATACAAAGCAGATTCGGGGCCACCGCCAATATAAGTAAACACTTTGCGCTGGCGCTGATGTGCTGCTGCATAAACAATATTTGGATGGCGTGGATCAACCATCACTTCATTAAAACCGGTATGCTCACTTACATTTAAAACCTGTTTCCAGGTTTTACCTCCATCGGTAGTTTTGTAAATTCCTCTTTCGCCACCCGATTTCCATACAGGGCCATAAGCTGCTACATACACAATATCGCTGTTGGTTGGGTCAATAGCTATACGGCCAATATGTTCGGAGTTTTTTAAACCCATATTTTTAAAACTCTTGCCCCCATCTTCCGATTTATAAATACCATCGCCATAAGCCACCACTCTTTGATTATTGTTTTCGCCACTGCCTACCCAAACTACATTGGTGTTGGTAGGATCAATAGCCAAACATCCAATTGAAAAAGATCCTTCGCCATCAAAAATCGGGTTATAGGTTATACCGGCATTGCCGGTTTTCCAAACACCACCGGCAGCTGCAGCCACATAATATTCGCTATGGTTATTTGGATTAACAGCTATATCGGCAATGCGGCCCGAAGTAATAGCCGGTCCCACACTTCTGAAGCTGAGACCTGCCAGGGAAATATTTTTTAATGAATCCTGGCCTTTGGGTTTTGAAACAGGGTCTGTTTTTTTTTGTGCTGCTGCAAAAAATGAAAGGAGTATTAATAAAAAACAGGAAGTAGCTGATCTCATAAAAATAGTTTTGAATTCAATAATAAATATAAGTTGATTAAATGAAAGGAGATTCCATTCATTTAATCAACTGAGAACGTTTTTTGCCTAGTTCTTTTTCCAATCCGGCAGGCGGCCCGGTGTATAAGGTGCTTTATATTTCTCCAATATCATTTCCAGTTGTTTGATATCTTCAGTCGCCAAACGCAATGAATTGAGTATTGCCTCAAATCCATCTGCTGCAATATTATAAGATGTTTTAAATGTTTCGGTAGATGCAGCAGTGGTACTCCACAATGCACCTGTTATCATATCAACCCTTCCCTTTAAAGAAATTGGTGCTGTAGATTCATATCTTGCCCGTAACCCATCACCGTTAAATTTCTTATTGATATCATCAAGCTTTTGCTGTATTGCCAAAACTTTTTCATAAGTATCAACAGGAACAGCTGAGGCATTAAGCACAGCCTGTTTCATATACGGTAGTTTTGCAACTAATTCATTCCGGTATTCTTCTGCACCACTCATCGCTCTAGTTAACTCCGCTACTTTTTTATTGAAATTATTTAATTCAGTTTTATCTGCTGCAGCTAATGCATTATTATTTAACGGCACACATTTAAATGTTTGTGGTGCCGAAAGTTCTGTAAATTTTCCATCTTCAAATTTTTGCAATGTTACTTTATAGGTACCTGGTACAACCATGTATCCTTTATCAGGTTCGTTCCATGCATAATTATCATCAAACGGAGTAAAACTTACAGGAGTAAAAGGCAGGTAACGCATATCCCATGTTAAACGATTTACACCTTTAGAAATATCCGTTTTTATTTTACGGATGATATTACCCTGTTCATCTGCTATTGTAAACAATAAATAAGGCGCAGGTTGTTCTGCTTCTTTTTTCAACACATCATAAGCAGGGTAATCAATATCTTCTCCTTTCTTTTGTTTTTCCTTTTCAGCATCACGTCTTTTTTGTTTCAGTGTTTTTATTTCATCTTTAATAAAATAAGTAAACGTAGCACCTAAGTCCGGATTGGGTGATGTAAAAAACCCAGCACCCTGGAATCCTTTACCTCTGAAACCAAAAGGATTTGCTTCTACATACATCAACGCATCTTTAACGGGGAAAATGGCTGCCGTTTTTTGTAAATTCTCTTTGGTAAGATTTCTTAACGGTGTATAATCATCAAGGATATACACACCTCTGCCAAATGTAGATACCACCAGGTCGTTTTCTCTTTTTTGAATTTCAATATCCATTACAGTGGTAGTGGGTAATCCATTGGTAAACTTTATCCATTCTTTACCGCCATCTGTTGTAAAATGCAAACCGAATTGTGTACCAACAAATAATAAGTCCGGCTTTACATGATCTTCTGCAACTGTATATGTACTTCCTTTAACCGGAAGGTTAGCAGTAATAGAAACCCATGTTTTACCACCATCAGTGGTTTTTAAAAGATAAGGTTTATAATCGCCGTAAGTAAATGCATGGCAGGCAGCATAGGCCACCAATTTATTATGTGCTGATGCAACAATATGATGCACCCTTGTAAACTCTGTAATGCCCGGAAGCGATATTGCTTTATTCCATATTTTACCACCATCTGTTGTATAATAAATTAATCCATCGCCGGAGCCGGAGTATAAAATATTTTCGTCCAGCGGCGACTCTGCAATAGCCGTAATATTTGCCAAAGAACCTTTGGATGCCAGCTCATCAATACTCCAGCTTTTACCCATTAGTTTTTGCATCTGCTGTGGTACACCTCTTGTTAAATCGCCGCTGATGATATCCCATGAATTACCCTGATCGTTGGTGCGGAATATTTTATTAGCCGCAAAATATACCCGTTTATTATTGTGTTTGGAAATCAATAATGGTGCATCCCAGTCAAACCGGTAACCGGAGTCAATTAAATTTACCGGCTGAATAAATAATGCTTCTCCACTTTTTTTATCGTACCTCACCAAACCACCATTTTGCGATTGTACATATAAAGTATTGGCATCTTTCCAGTCGGCCTGTGTTTCAAATCCATCACCACCCAAAGTAAATACCCAATCGTAATTGGAAATACCTGATGAATTTACAGTTCGGGAAGGACCACCTAAACTGTTATTATCCTGCGTGCCGATATATACATTATAAAATGGCGTGGCATTATCTGTGCTTACTTTGTATATCTCTGCAATTGGCATCCTCGATTTAAAATCCCAGTTTTGTCCCATATCCCATGTTTCATAAATACCGCCATCATTACCGGAAATTAAATGCCTGGTATTGGATGGATCTATCCACAACACATGATTATCCACATGCTTGAATTTTTCGCCCAATGCACTAAAGGTTTTACCGCCATCTTTACTAACCTGTATCAACAGGTCCATGCTGTAAATTTTATTTTCGTCTTTGGGATCGGCATAAATTTTTTGCATATAGAACGGATAAGCAGAGCCGTACCCACTTTGTTTACTCCACGTTACGCCCCTGTTAGTGCTCTTATATAAACCACTTCCCTCTTTAGCCTGTACCAATGCATAAACAATATCCGGGTTGGCAGGAGAAATTGCCATACCGATACGCCCAATATTTTCAGCCGGTAACCCACGCATTGCTTTCTGCCATGTGGCACCACTATCCACAGTACGGTAAATTGCAGTTTCATCTCCACCGCCAATGCCAGTGTAGCCTTTACGCATACGCTGGTGCGCCACTGCATATAAGCGGGTGGAATTTCGTGGATCCATATGCACTTCAAAACAACCGGTATTTTCACTTACAAACAAAACCCTGCGCCATGTTTTGCCGCCGTCATTGGTTTTATAAATGCCCCTGTCGCCACCGCTATTGCGCATTGAACCATATGCCGCCACATAAACTGTATTTGAATTTGCAGGGTCGATAACAATACCACCAATGTGCTCGGAATTTTGCAAGCCCATATTCTTCCAGCTTTTACCACCATCTTCACTTTTATAAACCCCATCACCATAAATTACGTTGCTTTGATTATTATGTTCGCCGGTACCTGCCCAAACTACATTGGTATTTGAAGGATCAATTTTTACAGCTCCCATTGCAAAAGATGATTGATTATCGAATGCCGGGCTGAAGGTGGTACCATTATTTGCCGTCTTCCACAAAGAGCCATGACCAGATGCTACAAAATATTCACTGGTATTATTTGGATTAACAGCAATATCCACCACCCTGCCACCGGTAACAGCCGGTCCAATACTTCTGAAGTTTAATCCTGCCAGGGAAATATTTTTTAACGAATCGCCGCTTTTTGCTTTTGCAACCGTATCAATTTTTTTTTGTGCGAATGTTGCCGGTGAAATAATAAGGAATGCTGCTGCGAAAAAGGTTTTAGTAATGCCCATAAAAGTAGTTTTGTAATTACTAATGTAAGGTGATTTGCCGAAACTAAACTTACCGCTTAAAAAAAGCTATGCACAACTAAATACACTTGCCTATTTTTGTGACAAATATTTTTTATGAACTATACTTTATTAATACATAATATCCTGCGCTGGGCTGTATTGCTGTTTGGCATATGGACCTTGCTGAATGCCATTACCGGAACACTGCACAAAAGAAATTATGGCGGTGGCGATAATAAAGCCAGCCTGTTCTTTATGATAAGCTGCGACATTCAATTGCTGCTGGGATTGATCTTATATTTCAATAACGCTTGGTTTGATAATTTAAAAAATAATGCCAGCGAAGTAATGAAGGATAGTGTGCTCCGATTTTTTGCAATGGAACATGCGCTGATGATGATTATTGCATGGCTGCTGGTACATGTTGGCCGCAGCATGGTAAAACGTGCCGGTACCGATGCACAAAAACACAAACGCAGTTTACTGTTTTTTGGATTAGCACTTGTAATAATTCTTGCCATGATACCATGGCCATTCCGCCAGGTGGGTATTGCAAGGCAATGGTTTCCGCAATTTTAATACAACGCAATAATAAATATAATGGCTGCTAAAAAACAACAACCCGTAATATTGATCACTAACGACGATGGCATTACAGCTCCCGGCATAAAAAACCTGGTAGAAGCTGTAAGAGGCCTGGGTAAAGTTGTTGTGGTGGCACCCGATAAACCACAAAGCGGTATGGGGCATGCCATAACCATCGGACATCCCTTACGCATGCATAAAGTAGATATTTTTGAAGGCGTGGAAGCATGGCAAACCAGTGGCACACCGGTTGATTGCGTAAAACTTGCTGTTGACAAAGTACTGCACCGTAAACCCGATATTTGTTTAAGCGGTATTAACCATGGTGCCAACCACAGCATAAATGTTATTTACAGCGGTACCATGAGTGCGGCTATGGAAGCCGCTATTGAAAGCATCCCCAGCATTGGATTTTCTTTAATGGATTATAATATTGAAGCCGACTTTACCGCTGCCCGTTTTTATGTACATAAAATTGTAAAAGCCATACTGGGTAAAAAATCAGACAAGCACCTGTTGCTGAACGTAAACATTCCTGCAGCATCATTAGAATTGATAAAAGGCGTTAAACTCTGCACACAGGCTTATGCCAAATACGAAGAGGATTTTGATGAACGCAAAGACCCTCAGGGTAAAAAATATTACTGGCTTACCGGTAAGTTTGTAAACTTCGATAAAAGTAAAGACACCGATGTGTGGGCACTCGATCATAACTATGTAAGTGTGGTACCCATTCAGTTCGACCTTACCAACTATGCCTTAAAAAAACAATTAGAAAAAAGCAAACTTTTAAAATAATGTTCAAATTCATAAAGAAAGACAATTTTACATTTGGATTTATACTGGGTATGCTAGCCCCATTTGCCGGCTTTGCCATTTTTAAGTACCGCCAGTTGCAAACGCTCAGTTATAAAGAAGCGTATCAGTATTTAATTTACCAACCCGGCCACAAACTGCTTACCGTTGCCATCAGCCTTTCTTTACTGGCCAATGCGGTGCTGTTTACCCTTTACATAAATGCCCATATTGACAAAACCGCTAAAGGTATTTTTGTGGCTACACTTATTTATGGGTTAACGGCTTTAAGTTTAAAAACCTTTGGTTGATTTTTTTTGAGAACGGGCATTTGAGAGATTGCTGAATATAAATATTTCCTCCTGTATCACTTATTTACTGCTAAATGAAATATTTTGCAGCTTTAAATAAATAATCGTGTCGCAAATAATCATTTACGCAAATATTGGTTTACTGCTAGGTTTTGCCCTGGCATGGATAATACGCAGTTTAACCGTTGCTAAACTTAAAAAACAATTGCATAATACTGATGGCTCCTGGCAAAGGGAAAAGCTGATGAAGGAAACCGCACAAAAAGAAAATGTAGCTGCCTATGCCATGCATGAAGTGGCCAAAAGAGAATATGAAAAACAATTGCAGGCGGCACAGGAAGCCATTAACCTGATGAATAATGATATTTTGCTGCTGCAAAAAAATAATGAAGAAACCGAAGCCCTGCTTAAAGCGGGCAACCCCGAAATACATAATTTAAAACTGCAGCTGATAGAAGCTAATAATGCCATTGCAAGACATAAAGCACAACTGGGTTTAAAATAAAGTACAGCAACAGCACATGGAGTAATGAAAGCAACACATACTGCTATATATGTAAGCGGCAATACCAATAAAGATAAAATTGTGCAGGAACTGTACAATGGTAGTTTGCTGTTACCCAATTGCAATCTGCAAAACTTAAATGGTGCTGTATATTCCACACTTACCATTAACGAACTGATCAAGGAAGAGCTGATACATGAACATTTTGATGTAGCTACCGAAAATAAAGTAAGCCTGGTTACATCATCGGGTGGGCAACAAAAAAAAGCCTTACTGAATTATCTCCTTGCTAAAAATCCCGGCTACATTATTGTTGATGATGTGTTTGATAATTTAGATGCTGCTTCGCAACAGGCAATAGTTGCAACACTGCAACAGGTTGCCCACCGCATCATTATTATACAGGTACTAAACCGTAAAAAAGATATTTTACCTTTTATTACAAACCTGTTTACTTTAAAAGATAAGCAGCTAATCACCGGACTGAATGAAAATGAAAATACTGATGCCAATTATTTTACCGGAACTATACCTGCGCCATTGCATCCATATGCGCTGCAAAAAAATCCATTGGTACAGTTTACTGATGTTTGTGTGAGTTATAATAATGTACCGGTGGTAAAAAATATTTGCTGGCAAATTAATAACGGCGAGTTCTGGCAACTGGCCGGCCCCAACGGATCAGGCAAAAGCACTTTGCTGTCGATGATATTTGGCGATAATGCAAAAGCTTACGGACAAAACCTTGTTTTATTCGGCATACGAAAAGGAAGTGGCGAATCGGTTTGGGATATAAAAGAAAAGATCGGTTATTTTAATTCCAATATTACACAACAGTTCGACAGGATGGATTCCATAGAACAAATGATCATCTCCGGTTTTAATGATTCTATCGGCCTGTACCTTAAACCTACCGACCTGCAAATAAAACTGGCAGCGCAATGGCTGCAACTTTTACACCTGCACCACGTAAAACATCAACCCTTCCGTAATTTTTCAATGGCGCAGCAACGGTTAATTCTTGTAGCAAGAGCAATGGTAAAACATCCGCCCCTGTTAATATTAGATGAACCCACTGCAGGCCTTGATGATGAGAGCGCAATTTTATTTACCAGCCTGGTCAACAAAATTGCAACAGAAAGTACTACTGCCATTTTGTATGTGTCGCACAGGGTGGAAAATGGTTTATCACCGGAATTTATTTTTGAGCTCATTCCCGGCGCAGATGGTTCAACAGGCATAAGCAGCAAAGCAAAAAATAACTGATCAATGAGCAAGGCAGCAGCTTATAAAATAAAATCACTTGTGCAGTTGTTTGACCTGTTGCCCGAAAACGAAAGAATAATAACTGATGTACTGCGGCAGATAATACTGGAACATTTACCTGCCGGTGGTAAAGAAAAAATATCTTACAATGTGCCTTTCTTTTATGGGAATAAAGGCATCTGCATTATCTGGCCGTCCACCATTCCACGGGGTGGTATTAAAGCGGGTGTTTTACTGGGCTTTTGGTATGGCAATAAATTAAACGACGTTGATCATTATCTTACACACGGCACCAACAAACAAATATTTTATAAAATTTATAATGAGCCAGAAGAGATCAATCAAAAAGCCATTGTAAAATTATTAAAAGAAGCCGCAAGGATCGACCGCCTGTGGCTACAACAAAAAATATAATTATGGACGAAACACTTGCACAACAAATGGCAGCCCAGCTGCGCCGCCCCAGTGGCGAAGCTGGTGTACAAACCGGCGAATGGATGAACCGTGGTAATGTACACATGAATATTGATACGCTGGAAATTTTAAATGCAGCAGCCAATGATACCATCCTGGAAATTGGAATGGGTAATGGTTTTTTTGTAAAAGATATTTTGCAAAAAGATCCATCAATAAAATATACCGGCTGCGATTTTTCGGAAGTGATGGTTACCGAAGCCCAACAATTAAATGCTGCATGGATAAACAACGGCCAGGCAAAATTTATTTGTGCTGATGTTGCCGATATGCCTTTTGCTGACGGAAGTTTTAATAAAATATTTACCATCAACACTATTTATTTTTGGGAAGATGCAATAGCAATACTTGCACAACTAAAAAGGGTATTGAAAAAAAATGGTACACTGATAATTTCGCTGCGGCCCAAACACCTGATGCAAAATTATCCATTTACAAAATATGGTTTTACGCTTTTTGCCAATGCTGATGTGGTGCAGTTACTGGAAGCAAATGGTTTTACCATTGTACAGGCTATTGAAAAGCCCGAGCCCGATTTTGATTTGAATGGTGAAATTATAAAGATGGAAAGCCTGGTTATTGTAGCTACCTGCAAATAGCTGTAGCTTACAACTGGGTAGTTTTATTTAAGAGCCGCTTTCTGTCAATGTTTCGACAAGCTCAACATGACAGAAAGCTGTCAGTCTGAGCTTGTCGAAGACGGTTTCCAGAACGGAATTAAAAGTTTAATACCACTACACATCAAAAATATTTTACCATGGAAAATTTACCGGCATATATCAGTTGGGTATTTATAGCAACCACATTGCTAACCTTATTTTTTTTGTATAAAGCAAGCCGCCACTCAAAAGCAGTTATAGTAATTACATTGCTGTGGCTGGCAGTGCAATCAATAATTGCAAACAGTAAATTTTATACAGAAACACAAAGCATGCCTCCCCGCTTTTTACTGCTGGTTCTGCCGCCGCTATTACTCATACTTATACTTTTTGTAACGGCTAAAGGCAAAGCATTTGTTGATAGGTTTGATACAAGATGGTTAACCTGGTTACATATTGTAAGAATACCTGTAGAGCTGGTTTTATTCTGGCTATTTGTACAACAACAAATTCCGCAGTTAATGACTTTTGAAGGAAGGAATTTTGATATCCTGTCGGGATTAACGGCGCCGGTAATTGCATACTTAGGTTACCACAAACAAAAACTAAATACCACCCTGCTGCTTGTTTGGAATTTTTTATGCCTGGCACTTTTAATAAACATAGTTGCCAATGCGGTGCTGTCAGCACCATTTCCATTTCAGCAATTTGCATTTGAGCAGCCCAATGTAGCGGTATTATATTTTCCGTTTGCATTGTTGCCGGCATTTATTGTACCTGCTGTATTGTTTGCACATTTGGTTTGCATCAGGCAGCTTTTAAGTAAAACCAAAAACAAAGCCTGACATTGCTTATTTTTAATTTAATCATGCTCTTACTTAACAAAGACATTGCTTTTCCACCTGTTAAAATGGCTGACACTGACGGCCTGCTGGCCATTGGCGGCGACTTAAGCACCGAACGTTTATTACTGGCTTACAAAAGCGGCATCTTTCCCTGGTATAACGACAATGAAATAATACAGTGGTGGAGCCCCGACCCCAGGTTTGTTTTATGGCCGGCCGAATTAAAAGTAAGCAGGAGTATGCAAACCGTTTTACACAATGGCCAGTTCAGGTTTACCATCAACAAAAATTTTACAGGTGTAATACAAAACTGCAAAAGCATTACAAGAAAAGAACAGGCCGGCACATGGATTCATAAAGATATTGTTGATGCTTATACCAGGCTGCACCAGCTGGGTTATGCCATAAGTGCCGAAGCCTGGAAAAACGGCGAACTGGTTGGCGGCTTATATGGCATAAAGCTGGGCAATATTTTTTTTGGCGAAAGTATGTTTAGTAAAGAAACTAATGCCAGCAAATTTGCCTTTATAAATTTTGTACAGCATTTACAACAACAGAATGTACAGTTAATAGATTGCCAGGTGTACACTGCACATTTAGAAAGCCTGGGTGCAAAAATGATTGAACGGAAAGAATTTTGTGCAATACTTAAAAGAGAGATACCATAAATCTTTATTGAGTTTTTATTACAGCACAGATGGTTCCATTTACTGAAAATATAATTGTAACGTGTTGTACTGTTCAGGACGCTTTAAATTAAAATGCTCTTCATTTTCAGGGGACCGCTGTTGAAGCTACAGTAGTACAAAAGTTAAATCAGAGCTCCTTCCCGAAATCGGGATGTGATCGATTTCGGGGCTCCTTTTTTGTTACTTTTTTGGAGAAGCAAAAAAGTAAATACAAAATCTTATGTAACTTCAGACAAATACGAATAGCTCAACACATTTATTTCACTATTTTTAAACAACAAACAAAGAAGACAATGAAAAAAATTTTAATCCTGGTATTTTCTTTTGCCTGTTGTATAAATAAACTTGCTGCCCAGCAACCTGTAAAAAAATATTTCGACAGCCGTGATGCCACCTATGGCTTCTATTCCATCATTGAACCAAAATCTAAAATGCCCGTTGCTGTATTGGTACTGCTGGATGGCTACGGCGGCAATGCTGAAAATTTTTTAGCCGAAACAACAATTGATGAAGCTGCATTTGAAAATAATATTATTACCGTTTGTATT
The DNA here is from genome assembly GCA_017983695.1 of Ferruginibacter sp. Taxonomy (GTDB): domain Bacteria; phylum Bacteroidota; class Bacteroidia; order Chitinophagales; family Chitinophagaceae; genus Ferruginibacter. Next base: position 8,558 of record JAGOAX010000015.1, on the reverse strand, counting down.
CCAAATGGCATGAGGCTGTATGCCGACTCTTTAATTATTAACCGGCTTAATAAAACAATCAGCGAAGTACTTACTGCCTATAAAATACCCAAAACAAAATTGATCATGGGTGGATTTTCATCCGGCGGCACCATACTGTTAAGATATGCAGAGCTGTGTAACCAAAACCCGGGCAACTACCCTGCTGTACCAAGAATGCTTTTTACAGGGGATTCACCGATTGACCTTGCCGGGCTCTACCGCTCTTCTAAAAGAGAGCTGCAAAAAAACTTTACCGGCTGGTGGCTTGATGAAGCCAGGATGATCATTGATAAATTATATAAAAAAGCCGGAGACCCTGAAAAAAATAAAGCGGCCTGGCAAACCATCAATCCTTTTAATGCCGCAGACACAACCGCAGGCAACGAAAAATATCTTGCAGGCATTGCTTACCGCACTTATCATGATGTAGATGTACAATGGCAAATGGAAAACAGGAGCCGCAGCCTGTACCAGGTAAATGCACTGGATGCATCGGAACTCATCAGCCGCCTAAGGCTCCGTGGCCATAAAGAAGCTGATTTTATACAATCTAAAATACCGGGGCAGCGAAGTGATGGACGCCGCCATCCACACTCCTGGAATATTATTGATGCTGACGAATTGATGAAATGGGTATTTAGCGTTATGAAGTAAGCAAAGGAGGAACCTGAAAAACTTGCGTATATTTATGAATTACCTGCTATTTTGTTGGACACCCTAGACTCACAGACAAACAATTATATTTGACACTTAAATACAAAACGACAAAACTATGTTTGGAATAAATTTTATTAAGTTTGACTCAATGACTTATGTTATTAAGTTTAAGAATGGACAAGTTTCAAAAGAAGGACGTGGACTTTCCTTTTTTTACTATGCACCGACAACTTCAATTTCAGCAGTTCCAATTGGTAGTTCTAACTTACCTTTCATTTTTAACGAGACAACGAAAGACTATCAAACTATTACCATTCAAGGGCAAATAACTTATAAAATTGGAAACCCCAAACAATTGGCTGACGTTTTAGATTTTACAGTAAATGGAAATGGAGTTTACAAAAAAGACGATACAGAAAAACTAAACCAAACCATTGTTAACGAAGCTCAAACTGCGACATCATTTTACATTCATCAACTTGGGCTTAAAGAAGCTATTCGTTCTGCAAAATCAGTAGAGAAAAATATAACAGAAGGGCTTTTAAATTCAACAGCAATTAAATTGCTCGGTATTGAGATTTTAAGCATAAACATATTGGCAATCAAAGCATCACCTGAAATGGAAAGAGCTTTGGAAACTGAAACAAGGGAAAACCTGCAACAAGAAGCTGACCAAGCTATTTATGCAAGAAGAAATTTTGCAGTTGAACAGGAAAGGAAAATTAAAGAAAGCGAGTTAAATACTGAAATTGCAATCGAAGAAAAGAACAAACAAATTGCAGAAAAACAAGCTGAAACAGAAGTTCAAAAAGCAGAAAATGAATTGAAACTTAGAGAAATGAAAGTTCAAGCAGACATAGCAATTGAAAATCAAAGAAAAGTTTTATTGGAACAAAAAACCGCTAATGAAAGAAAAGAAGCCGACACACATGGTTACGTTTTAGAAACCACTTTAAAACCCTACAAAGACTTAGATTGGAAAATACTTACAGCATTAAATAACAATACAGACCCAAAATTTAATATCTCTCTTGCCTTTCGAGAATTAGCTGAAAATGCAGGAAAAATTGGCAACTTAAATATTAGCCCTGAATTACTTGACAATTTATTGAACGACAAGAAAGATAGAAAATGAGTGTTGAATATGCAATCATCATAAAGAATAAAACAAGGCTTGAGACTTTAATAGAAAGATTCAATACAAAAGCCCAGGCAAAGTTTTATATTGAGCGTTCGGGTGGAGACTTCAACGATTATGAAAAAGAACACGAAATTTTCCATCAATCACTTTCAACTGTGCAAAGAACTCTTTCAACAGTTTTAAAAAACAAGATTGTTGAACGTAGTTTTTTACCGTCATTCATTTTCAACGAAAAGCAGGTGGTTGTAACAGTGGGACAAGACGGTTTGGTTGCAAACACTGCAAAATACGTAAAGCAAATCCCTATTGTAGCCGTTAACCCAGATCAGGAAAGATTTGATGGCATTTTGCTGCCATTTCATTCAGGCAATTTTTTAGCAGCCATCGACAAAGTTATTGTCAACAATTATAATTCAAAAATAACCTCTTTTGCAGAAGCAAAATTGAATGATGGACAAAGGCTTTTAGCCTTTAATGATTTGTTTATAGGCGCAACTTCTCATGTTTCGGCCCGTTACCAAATTACCTACAACAACAAGACAGAAGAACAATCATCGTCTGGCATTATTGTTTCCACACCGGCAGGCTCAACAGGCTGGCTCAGTTCTATATTCAACATGAGTTTTGGTATTCACAAATTTATTGAGAAAGACAATTCAAAGAAAAAATATGCAAAGCTTAAAGACAATCAGTTAATATTTGCAGTTAGAGAACCTTTTGCCAGCAAGAAAACAAAAGTAGAAACAGCAGTAGGACTTATAACAGGCCAATCTAAATTAATTATACAATCATTTATGCCAACCAATGGACTTATTTTTTCAGACGGAATTGAATCAGATTTTTTAAAATTCAATTCAGGTGCTATTGCAACAATTGGAATAGCTGACGAAAAAGCAAATCTTGTATTGGCGTGAAGAAGAAAAACAGCCGTCAACTTTTTTTAGCTGCTGTTGGTATCACTCACCAATCTTCGCTACCTTCTTCGCTGTTGTTGTGCCTATTTACCAACAACGAATAGCAAGTAATTCTATTCGGCTTTTGTGCTTAACTTCATCATCAGTAAATCAATTGGGCTGCAGTTCAGGGCCGGACATTATAAATTCCAGCACAACTTGTCCCCCAAAAGGCGGGAGCAGCAAGCCCTGACCATTGTACGTAATAATATGTGAAGATTTCACTACTTTTGATAGTATCAAATGATAGTATCAAATGAAGCCGCCATATAATTTAACGAGCGAAATTCTAAAACTGGTTAGTGAAGTCTCACATAAAATTGGAGAGGTCAATGCTTCCTTTCTCACCAAACAATCGCCTGAGCTACGAAAGAGAAACAGGATCAGAACAATTCAAGCTTCTTTAGCCGTCGAAGGAAATACTCTTTCCATTGATCAGGTAACTGCAATAATTGAAGACAAAAGAGTCCTCGGCCCTACAAAAGATATTAAAGAGGTCTCAAATGCAATTGAAGCATATAAACAACTAAACAAGTTCAATCCTTTTAATGAAAAAACTTTTTTATCCGCTCATAAAATTCTGATGCAAGGTTTAATTAAGAATGCCGGACAGTATCGAAACTCCGGAGCAGGGATCGTAAAAGGTTCTCAGATTACTCATTTAGCACCCCCTGCGGGTAATGTGTCTTTCTTAATGAAAGATTTATTCAATTATCTAAAAAAAAGCAACGAACTAATTCTTATTAAAAGCTGCGTATTTCATTATGAAATGGAATTTATTCATCCATTCTCTGACGGCAATGGAAGGATGGGAAGGCTTTGGCAAACACTTCTTTTAATGCAGCAATATTCTGTATTTGAGTTTTTGCCTTTTGAAACTTTAATAAATAAAAATCAAAAAAAATATTATCAGGCCCTTTCCAAATGCGACAAACAAGGTGAATCGACAATTTTCATTGAATTTATGCTTACTATATTAAGTAATTCTCTTGATGAATTACTTGCTGAGAGATCAGGTCCAATCTCCAGCTCTGACAGGATTCGCATATTCCTATCAAGTGGAATAAAAGAATTTACCCGAAAAAACTATATGAACTATTTTAAAACAATTTCGTCTGCAACTGCCAGCCGTGACATACTATTTGCCGTAAAAGAGAATCTCGTTAAAAAATTTGGCGACAAGAATAAAACGATTTATAAAGTAAAATAGCATTACTGCGTACAACATAAACTTAGCCGCTGTTGTGTGTATTGACCATCAACGAATAGCATGTAATTCTATTCAGCTTTTGTTCTTAACTTCATCATCAGTAAATTTATTGGGCTGCAGTTCTGGGCGGACAGTTGGTTAATTCCCCAACTGCACAAAGCCCTGTTCGTAAGCAGCAATTGCATGAAGACCATACTAATCATATCAGCCTTTCTTACCTTTCTGTATTCCTGTACCGATAGACAAAAGCAAATTAAGTCAGACAACCTTTTTGATGTAACATATCATTTACTTAAGGTTGACACTACTATTCGGGGAACACAATATCATAATGGCTATTACTTACTACAACTGAACAACAACAATTTCGCTGTATTAGACACAAATTTTATACAACATAAGAAAATAGAGAAGCTCTTAGCAAATACAAAAACCACATTTTTCTACAAGAGAGGCGATACGACAATCTTAGCTTCAGAAACCAAAGACTTTCGTCCGAAAGAATTTCAGCTAACAAGTGATTTTAAATTAAAGAAATTGACATCAAGAACTTCGTATGAAAAACCAGCTTTTTATGGACAGGTTTTTCTTGAAGACAGCACTTATCAAATCTACGGCTGTTGTGCAGGAGAATTTGGCGGTTCACTATTTTTTTATAACAAGAACGATAAAAGACTTCATTTTTATCCTTCCGGATGCGTTGACCAAGTAATTTTCTATCATGATTCGTACTACGTATTTGAAAACTTGTACAACGCAAACTATATCCGAATTAAATATCCGCAAGAACTTATAGAATTGAAATATAAAGACAGGTTGTTTGGATGCAACTGGTGGCCTGGTGTTGACACTTTAAAAAAGTTTTATAGTGAAAATTTGGATAGTACTTTTAAAGGTCTATTTAAATATAAAAGTAATTGGCGTGAAAATAGTTTAAATAGTTTTTTGCTTAATGACACATTGTTTACTATCGTATCGGCTGACTCAGCAACATATTTAGCAATGCATCAGGGAGACAGCTTAAAGAAAGTTCAAAAGCTATTAGACCAAAAGATTTGGTTTCATCATACCGAATATTATGAAGACGCACGCAGAAGGATTATTTCCTTTTCAGCGTCATCAACACAATGGAATTCCGATACGAAGGCTGCGACTGATATGGCAAATTCTGGTTTTGTAATTATTCAAGGTCGGAAGATTGACATTGCAGAATATCAGACAAAACGAGATTATATTATGAAGTAGCAAAAGCACATAACATTGGTATTGTCAATAGTGTACATTCTTCGCCTTGTCTCGTGGCTCACGAGCCATTCACATTTATATACACTTCAATAAAAGTTCAATAAAGTTATGCCGTATTAATTTCCACCCACCCTGTCGATCTCGTCTTTAGCGCCTCCTTCTGACCGGTTTACCGCTTTCATCTGTTTACCAAAGCGCCAGCTAAAACTCAGCCGCACAACTCTCGTATCAAATTTCAGCGTAAAAGGCTCATAAGAATTTTCAAAAGTAGAATAGCCGGAATAGTTTTGGAAATAGGTGAGGTCACGTACACTCAGTCTCAATGTGCCTTTCTTCTGCAGTATTTGTTTGCCAACACCAACATTCAGTTCGCCCTGTGGCTCCAGCCATTCCTGCAGGTCTATCTGGCTTTTGGTTTGGTAATAACCGCTCAGTTCAAAACTCCATCCTTTTTTAAACTGGAACTGGTTATTAATGCTGATGTTTAGCTGATTTATCCTGGCTGTAAAAGGAGCCCATACTATTCCTTTTATCACTTTATGATTGTACACCGCTACGGCGGTTAGGTTCCACCATTTGGTAATAGCCGTTTGAAAGGTTTCTGTAATAGCAAAATTTGTAAAAGAACCAACATTGCCCCGGGTATAAATAATAATGTTATTGTTTACATTACTGGCGCTGGAATCAATGATGAATATCTGCGAAAAATAATCATTGAGGTAACTGTAGGAAACCTCCGTAGTAAGCTTTTGCTTATACGTGTGGGCAAGGGAGAAATTCCAGGTGTACTGCGGTTTAATGAACGGATTACCGGCTTCGTAGGTATATTTGTTCAGGATGGTCTGGAAAGGGTTCAGGTGTTGAAACTGTGGCCTGTCGATCCTTTTACCTGCACGTAGGGTAATGGTGTTATTACTGTCTAACTGGTAAGAGACAAACGCAGTAGGGAATATGCTCCCATAATTTCTTTTAAAAGCAGCATCTTTTACAACAGCATTACCCAGCTGGTGGGCTTTGTAGTGAGTGAACTCATAACGAAGCCCGGCCTGCCAATGCCATTTGCCTTTTTCTGCATCAATACTTGCATAGGCAGCGCTGATGGTTTCATTGTATAAAAAATGATTGCTGCGGCGCAGGTCAGCTTGCCAGGGGTTGCTGTTGAGGGCAAAATAATAATCGGCAAGATTATCTGTTTTGTTGATCGCCGTTTTCAAGCCCGTTTCCAGCAGGAATTTTTTATACCGTTTGCTATAATCTGCTTTTGCCGAAAAGATCTGGAGCTTAGAAGGGATATTACCTTTCGTAACTTCTATATCACTACCCGGTGCCACTAACTGCGTTTGGTATTGCTGATCGCCATTGATGGTAAAATTTACATAGTCAAGATCAACTGCCAGTTCACTACCCTCATTAAGCTTAAACCTGCCATTAATATTCACGCCACCTCTTTTAAACTTACGGTTGTTATTGCCCCAGGTGTTTATAGAAGAATCAATGTGATAGTAAGGATCCATCCAGTTGATCTCGGCAATGCTCTTTGCCCTTCTGTCGAAGATACCCCCGGTAAATACAAGGCCCAGTGTTGTGTTCTTGTTTAGAAAAAGATCGAAGCCCGTTTTAATATTTTGTCCTGTCTGTGAGCTTTTTTGAAAATTGGGTTGTTCCAGTAAAACAGAATCTTCGTTTTTGGTATTTACATATTTCCTCAGTGTCCACATATCCATCTTCTCCCTGCTGGCACGCATGCCATAGTTGAGGAACCAGTTTGTTTTTCCATTGCGGTAATTGAGGTTGATCGAATTGCCTGTTTTTGTAAAGAAGCCTTGTCCCAAACTTAAATTCATCGAGCCGTTGAAACCCTTCACTTTATTAGCTTTCATTTTGATGTTGATGATACCGGCATTGCCTGCTGCATCATATTTGGCGCCGGGGTTTTCTATCAGTTCCACCACATCTACCTGCGAAGAAGGAATGCCCGAAAGATAAGCCTGCAGATCTGCACCGCTTAGTTGTGTGGGCTTACCATCTATCAAAACCGTTACTGAAGGTTTTCCCTTCATGATAATAGATCCGTCTTTTGACACCGTTATACCCGGTGATTTTTCCAATACATCCATAACCGAAGCTCCTGCATTTGAAATTGTGGCTTCGGGGTTTATTACTGTTTTATCAGGAAGGAACTGGATGGCCGGCTTTTTTGAAACAACTGTTACATCATTCAGCAGCTTGCTTTTGGGTAGTAGTGTAATCGTATAGAAAAGTGGGGTTTTAATGTCAAGGTCTATCAATGGGCTGTACCCATCTACATATCCTGCCTGGCTTACCCTGACAAGGTATTTACCGGGGTTAACTATAAATTCAAAAATACCCGCTGTACTTGCACCTCCCGTACTAATGACAACAGAATCGGCCCTCATCAAACTAACAGTGGCACCCGGGAGTGCATTTTTCTGCTCATTTACTACGCTAATACGAATGGCCTGCTTTTGAGCAAAAATACAGGTACACGAAAGCAGTAAATAAAAGGGTAAAATGATTTTACGCATTGGCTATACGATTAGCCACGAAACTATTATGGATAATTGAAATGAAAGACCTGTTTTATTTCAATGGTAATAAACCTATGTGAATTACTTCCACCTGGGCTGTGTTTTCATGAGCCGGGTTAGCCCTTAGATGGTGAATTTGGAAATGTTGGCCCGGATTAATAAAGGTTATTTTTCAGTTGATTTAAAACACTACTCAATTATAAATTTGTAACCCTTACCATGTACGTTAATAAATTTAATGGCGTTATCGTCGCTTAATTTCTTACGTAATTTACTCACCAATACATCTACATTTCTACTGATAACAACTATACCTTCATCTTCCCAGATTTCTTTCATCAGTTTTTCTCTTTCCACTATTTGATTTATATTTTCTGCAAATATTCGTAGTGCTTTTGTTTCTTTTTCCGAAAGCGTGATAGTTGTATGCTCAATTTTAAGCACATTATTAGTTGAATAAAATTTAAAGTTTCCTAATGGTATATAATCAGTATTATCGATGATTGACGCTGCGGCTTCTTTTTTCCGAAACTTATCTTTCACATAAAAACCAACAACACTCAAAGGAATAATTAACAGCAACAACAAAAAATAATTAAACGTATTTTTCTTCAAAAGTTCAATTTCAATAACATAACAACTAACCTCCAGCTTGCGACCTCTGCAAGCTGTTAAATCGCCTGTTTGGCTATTTATTTCAAATGCAAATACAGTTTCATTTTGTTTACAATTCCTCAAATTCACTATATAATCGTTTGCCAGCCCATTTTTTTCAAATGTTC
>JAGOAX010000026.1 GCA_017983695.1 Ferruginibacter sp. | reverse complement strand
GTAAGGCCATACCATTAATTACTGTAGCCAGCATGCCCATATAATCGCCATGTGCTCTTTCAATACCGGTTTCTGCTTCATTCATTCCCCTGTAAATATTACCACCGCCAATCACAATGGCCACTTCACCGCCAGCTTCAACAAGCTCTTTTACATCTTTGGCATACTGCGCAATAATATCAGTATCCAAAGGTTCGTAACGTTCATCACTTTTTCCCATTAAAGCTTCGCCGGAAAGTTTTAGCAGAATACGTTTATACTTTAGACCCATTATTTAGAAATTTTTGCGAAGATATATTTTTATACCTGTTTCGCCATCCTTATTTCAGCAACAATAAACAATTTATCTTTTTTATTCAATACTTTTCAACGTTATCTTAAAGCCGATATCCATTTTTACAATTAATGGATTATTGATATCATTTAATATCCAAAGCTGGCGGCTGCCATCCGCATTTTGCACATGCAGGGTATTCAGGAATTTTTCTTTCCCGCTAACCATTACTTTATCGTCAAAACTATCAGGGTCTCTGTCGTTTTGAATATCAGGCAAAACAGTAAACTCCTCTTCTCCATTACCAACATCCATTTTACATTTGTTGTTTTTTATAAGATCATTGATCACTGCTTTACTAACCCATACTGTTGTTTTATCCGTAAGTGTGGCATTTTTAAGGCTGGCACCAAAATAATTATTTTGAGCAACTGCTTTTTCCATAGCTGCCTGGGTTAATTTAATGTGACCGTTCATATCTATACCGCTTGTCATTAACCAGTCAAACTCAAAATCGCTATTGGTATTTCCTTTAAGGTTCGATACTGTAAAATCATAATCGCTGCCATTGGAGTTTACAGCCCAGGTTGCAGTTTTAATAGTTGTAATTGCCGGAACAGCAAAGTAAGCAGCGCATTTATAGCGGAACCGCATAAACTCATAGCTGTCATCTTTTGCAATCAGTAATTCTGCTGCCGCACATGCCTCTGTAATTTTACCACCCATTGCCAGGGTGTTTATTTTTTGTGATTGATAATCTGGATCATCAGGATATAGCTGTATCAGCTCATCATATTTTTCTACGGCTTTATCGTAGGATTCATTCAAGCGGTAAATAACAGCATAACTATTAATGATCTCGGTATTTTTTGGATATTTTACATACAGGTCGTTAATGACCATTAGTGCTTTAGCATGTTGTTTGGTAAATGCCAGCTCCTTTGCATAAAAATGACCGAACATCATTTTTTCATTATCATCTCTTGTTGCGGCATTCATTTGCTGCATAATCGGCAATGCCTTTTCATGATCGCCTCTATCTGAATAAACACCAGCTTTTATAAAATATCCATAAGGTGCTGTTGGCATTGTTTTAATGGCTTCATCTGCACAAATAATTCCTGAAGTTAAAATGTCATTTTCCGGAACAGAAAATCCCATAAAGGCAATATACTTAGCAGCAGTATCAGGATTACTGTAGAATTTTTTTATCAAATTAAACCCCACCTGGTATTGCTTTAGCGAAACATGACTTATAGCTTTTTGAAATGTTACCTGGGTGTCTTTAGGAAATTTAAGCAGGTACTGTGTTGCTTTTGCTATAGCTTCTTTATGCTTTTCTGCCCGGTACAGGCTGCGTATCTCCGTTTTCAGTTTTGCATAATCAATTTTTTTTACCTGTGCTGCCGGTTTTGCAACTGGTTTAATTTTGGCCGGTTGCGCAAAAACAACCGCACAAAAAAACAGGCAATATAGTGTTGCTTTTACTTTAATTGCTTTATTCATTTAATATTTTTTTTGAACGTAAATATCAACAATTATTGCCTATGCGTAAATACCCATACAACGGTATTTTAACTTAGTTTAACCGCTTTAATTGAATACATCATCGGGAACTTATTATTCATTCCTTTAAAACGCCACATACCATCCGCTGCCTGCTCTGTATTATTAAAACAATTGTACGGCGAAAACGGGAATTCATGCAAAAATTCAATCTGCAATCCTTCGCTGATCAATGCGGCAAAAATTTCTGAAAAAGGGTGATTCCATCCGTACTCCGTATATTTAATTGCTGCCGTTCTATCCGTATAACTGCCTTGTTGTTCGGTTACAATTACTTCGTCATTAAAATAGCTGTAAGTCAGTTTTTCCATAGCATCATCCAGCATCCAAAGTGTGGGATGAAAATCGGCGATATAAAAAAAGCCGCCGGGCTTTAATTTTTGGGCAATCATTTTTGCCCAAGGTTTTAAATCGGGCAGCCAGCCAATGGTACCGTACGAAGTAAAAACGACATCAAATTGTTCCTGTACATGCGCTGCTGTATCATAAACGTTGCAGCAAACAAAAGTGGCGTTTAATTCCAGGTCGGTATTTATTTGTTTTGCAAGCGCTATGGCTTCATCACTCAGGTCAACGCCTGTAACTGTTGCACCTTCACGTGCCCAGCTTAATGTATCCATTCCAAAATGGCATTGCAGGTGCAGTAATGATTTCCCCTTCACATCACCCACCTCCTTCAGTTCAATTTTATTTAACGAAGATTTTCCCTTCTTAAATTCTTCCAGGTTATAAAATGCAGAAGCTTTATGAACAGCTGTTCTTTTATTCCAGCCATCCTTATTGGCATCAAAATACTGCTGGTAATTATTACTCATTTTACAAATGTATTTAAAGTTCCCTTGCCGGGTTACAAGCTTTAGAAAGTATCTAAAAAATAAGAAGAATATTGCAAAGCTTGGTAACCTTTTTTTAGAGCCGGTATTTTATTTGTTTGTAAACTATCTTTGCACCTCGTAAATTTTAAGCATGACTGAGGCGCTACAGCAACTGGGCAAACAATTACAAGGTGATTTATTTTCTGATAGCACCATGCGTACCTTATATGCAACAGATGCCAGCGCCTATCGTGAAATGCCGCTGGCAGTGGCTATACCGAAAAACATTGATGATTTAAAAACCCTGATTTCATTTGCCCGTAAAAATAAAACATCCTTAATTCCACGTACAGCCGGTACATCTTTAGCTGGCCAGGTTGTGGGCAATGGTATTGTAGTTGACGTATCAAAACACTTTACTCAAATTATAGAATTAAATGCAGCAGAAAGCTGGGTAAGGGTTCAACCTGGAGTAATACGTGATGAGTTGAATATGTTTTTAAAACCACATGGCTTATTTTTTGGCCCCGAAACATCTACAGCCAACCGGGCAATGATCGGTGGTATGGTGGGTAATAACTCCTGTGGTAGCAATTCGGTGGTGTACAGAAGTACCAGGGAGCATTTGCTGGAAGTAAAAGCATTATTAAGTGATGGCAGCGAAGCCGAATTTAAAACAGTAAGTTTAGATGAGTTTCATAATAAATGCGAAGGCAATACTTTAGAAGCAGCTATTTATAAAACGGTACGGAATTTATTAAGCAATTACGATAACCAGGAAGAAATAAAAAAACAGTTCCCAAAAAAATCTGTTGAAAGAAGAAACACCGGTTATGCGGTAGATATTTTATTGGAAGCCGCACCCTTTGCTGCAGGCGGCGAAGATTTTAATTTCTGCAAATTGATTGCAGGCAGTGAAGGCACCCTGGCCTTTATTACAGAAATAAAACTGCACGTGAATCCGCTGCCACCTAAAGAAGTTGGTTTACTCTGTGTACATTTTAACAGCATTGACGAAAGTTTAAGAGCCAATTTAATTGCATTAAAATACAAGCCCAGCGCCAGCGAATTGATTGACCACTATATTTTAGAATGTACCAAAGGCAATATTGAACAAAGTAAGAATCGTTTTTTTGTACAGGGCGACCCAGGTGCAATTTTGGTAATTGAATTTTGCAGGGAAACAAGAGCAGAAATTGAAAGCATTTGTAAAGCCGTAGAAGCTGATATGCGTTCGGCAAATTTGGGTTATCACTTTCCCCTATTGTTTGGTGCTGACAGTAAAAAAATATGGACACTGCGTAAAGCAGGCTTAGGCTTACTGAGTAATTTACCTGGCGATGAAAAAGCGGTACCTGTAATTGAAGATACTGCTGTGGATGTAAACGATTTGCCGGCATACATCCGTGATTTTAACGAAATATTGAAGAAGCATAATTTATACTCGGTGCATTACGCTCATGCAGGCAGTGGCGAAATTCATTTACGCCCCATAATCAATTTAAAAACAGTTGAAGGCAATCAATTATTCAGAACAATTGCAGAAGAAATTGCCACGCTGGTAAAAAAATATGATGGTTCTTTAAGTGGCGAACATGGCGATGGCAGATTGCGTGGCGAATTCATCAAGCAAATGGTAGGTGAAAAAAATTATGCGCTTTTAAAAGAAGTAAAAAAAGCCTGGGACCCTAATAATATTTTCAACCCTAATAAAATTGTAGATACGCCGAGCATGAATACCATGCTGCGGTATATTCCGGGGCAGCAAACACCGGAGTTTACAACACATTTTCGCTTCAACAATCAAAATGTTTTGCAACATGCCGAGCAATGTAATGGCAGTGGCGATTGCAGGAAGACCGCATTAAGTGGCGGCACCATGTGCCCATCTTTTATGGCCACAAAAAATGAAAAAGATACTACCAGGGCAAGGGCAAATATTCTACGTGAGTTTTTAACCAATAGTGATAAGCTGAATCGTTTTGATCATAAAGAGATTTATGAAGTGATGGATTTGTGCTTAAGCTGTAAGGGTTGCAAAAGCGAATGCCCGAGTAATGTGGATGTGGCAAAGCTAAAAGCAGAATTTTTACAGCATTATTACGATGCTAATGGTGTGCCATTCAGAAGTAAGTTGATTGCAAACTTTACTTCCTCTGCAAAATTAGGCGCTTTGATACCTGGCCTTTATAATTTTGCCGTTACCAATAAGTTTATTGGAGGTGCTATAAAAAACTTATCGGGTTTTGCAGGCAAACGCAGTATGCCAACCATGCACAAAACTACTTTGCGTAGCTGGTTTAAGAAACATAAAAAAGTAAACACATTCACTTCAGATAAAAAG
>JAGOAX010000003.1 GCA_017983695.1 Ferruginibacter sp. | reverse complement strand
AAAACCTTCTGATCCGTAGTCAGATGCTCTATTCAGTTGAGCTACGCAGCCATTAATTATTCGGGCTGCAAATATAGCCAGATTATCATTTCCAGCCAAACATTTACAGTCCTGATAGAAAACTGTCGTGAATATAATCCACTACATTTACCAGGTTTTTACCATCTTCATACACTTTTAGCTGCCTGTCGGCACCTGTGCCTGCTTCCATCATTTTATGTACATGGTTAATGGCATGTCGGCTGCCTAAATGCGGCACCACATCATCAACAAAATCCAGCAACTCATATAATAATACCCTGGTGTTTACTTCACTTTCTTTTCCAAAATCAATCATGCTGCCATCAATGCCATAGCGGCTTGCCCGCCATTTATTTTCATTTAATAAAGCCCTGGAATACATCATAAAATTCAGGTTCTGGCTGCGGAGTTTGTACAATTTGGCACAAATAGCCTGGAAAAGTGCCGCAATAGAAATGGTTTCCTGTACCGTCATCGGTATATCGCAAACCCGGAACTCAACGGTATTAAAAAAAGGATGTACCCTTAAATCCCACCATATTTTTTTGGCGTTATCTATGCAATTTGTTTTTATTAACAGCTTCACATAGTTATCATACGCTTCTATGCTTTCAAAAAAATCGGGGATACCTGTACGGGGAAATTTATCAAATACTTTTGTGCGGAAAGATTTATAACCGGTCATCCTGCCTTCCCAAAACGGGGAGTTGGTGCTTAGGGCATAAACGTGGGGTAAAAAATACCTGGCACTATTAGCAATATGTATGGCCATTTCACGGGTCTCCATACCTACGTGAACGTGTAGCCCAAAAATTAAATTACTCCTGGCCGCTTCCTGCAGTTCGTTTACAATTTCGTTATAACGGGCATGCTCTGTAATTAACTGGCTTTCCCAATGGCTGAATGGGTGTGTACCGCTTGCGCCAACCCATAATCCCAGGTCGCCGGCAATGCCGCTTATGGTTTTACGCAATGTGCCTACATCCATAAAAGCTTCATCAACATCATTGCAGATATCTGTGCCTACTTCAACCACAGCCTGGTGCATTTCTGCTTTTACTTTGTCTTTAATAACCTTTTGTCCTTCCTGCACAATCTTCTGGTCATGGCTTTTTAATTCCCTTGTAACAGGGTCAATTACCATGTATTCTTCTTCTACACCCAGGGTAAAATGTTTGTATGATAGGTTTGCCATGCTTTAGTCAGTTTTTAATTAGAGTTTAAAAATGTCATTCATTGGTAAGCTTAAACCTTTTAAAACAACAGATGTAATATTTTCATTAGCTTCATAAATAACCGGTTTGCCGTACTGTTCATTTTCGTTTAGTAAATAAACATGTATCTGTTTGTATTCAGGATAAACTACCCAATATTCCAATACGCCATTTTCTTCGTAAAGGTCAAATTTATATTTAGTTTCTGTTCTTGTATTGCCGGGGCTTAAAATCTCTACTATTAAATCCGGCGCACCATCTACACTGCGGTTATCTTTTAATTTTTCTTCATCACAAACTACAATAATATCGGGCTGTACAACTGTGGTTATTTCATCGTCTCTTAACTTTTTCTTTCTAAATGGTTTACCTTTTAATCTTACATCAACAGGGGCATGTAACATTTTGCAGTGCATACCCTCTAAAAAGTTTGCTATTCTTTTCTCAATATTTACAGAGATTACCTGATGAAATACTGTTGGTGCCGGGCTCATCTTAAATATCTTTCCCCTTATCAACTCTACCCGTTCTTTAAAATTCCAGGTTAAGTAATCGGCATATGTAAAACCATAGGGGCTTTCCGGTTCCGCCACTTTGGTTTCGGTAAAATCTTCGTTTACTATGGTTAAATAATTTTTCAATACAATTTTTCTTTTGTAACACTTCTTTTAATGTATTCTCCCCAGGTTGCATTGTCAACAGCAGCATCATTTTCCAATGCTTTTTCAATAGCGTAATTGGCAAGCGCTTCTACCACCCAATCAAAATTGGCCTGCCCTACACTGGTAACTTCCGCATCAGGCGCAGGGTTACAAAAATCAATGGCATAAGGTACACCATCACGTATGGCTAATTCCACGGTATTAAAATCGTATCCCAGGTAATTGCAAATACGTAATACAATATCTTCCATCAGTTTGTATCGTTCCGGGGAGGGCTTAAAGTCGGCAACGTACCTTAAGGCATGTGGATTACGTGGTTCATAAGGCATAATACGTACATGCTTTCTGCCTATGCAATAGCACCGGTAATATTCATCAAATTTAATTTCTTCCTGCAGCATCATTACCAGTTGCTCAGTCTCTGCATGTTTTTCAAAAAACTCTTCAATACTGTTTAGTTGATACACACTTTTCCATCCACCACCGGCAAAAGGTTTCATGTATGCAGGAAAACCAATGTATTTAAAAATGCCTTCCCAGTCTAATGGATATGCCAGGTTAGAAAAGGATTCATCACTGGTATCAGTTGGCAAATCTTTACTTGGCAGAATTACAGTTTTAGGAACAGGCACACCAATTTTTGTAGCCAGGCAGTTATTAAAAAATTTTTCATCAGCACTCCACCAAAACGGGTTATTAATAACAGTAGTTCCGCACAAAGCAGCGTTTTTTAAATAAGCCCTGTAAAAAGGAACATCCTGGCTTATCCTGTCAAAAATTACAGCATAACCGCTGGGCTCACCCTGCATCACCTTATCGATTTTTACAGGCTCGGCAATAATGCCATCTATATTTTTACTGTTTACCCTTTCAATAAACGCCATGGGAAAACTTCTTTCTTTTCCAAAGAGCATACCGATTTTCTTCATAACAATTGTTTTTGGTGATAGTTAATGGTGTGGCTGCATTCCTGCATATTCAAATATATTTTTTCGTAACCAATAAAACAAATATTGTTTGATGCTAAATAAAAGTGCCGGATTCTTTTATCCGGAATTCAGTTTCAGCTTCTTTTCTTAATTTTGAGCATATGCATAGCAAAAAAGTGGGCGTAATAACTAGTGATAATTTCATACTAAAATCAGAATTTCTAAGGCGGGAGGTGAAAGTTGATTGTTATTTGCCTGCACAACTTCCGGATATCCAAAACATAAGCCTGTTATTGATTAACGACGGGCAGGATCTTGTTACCATGAAGTTTGATGAGCTGCTGGAAAGGCTATATGAAACTGAGGCGATTACTCCATTATTTTGTGTAGGTATTCATTGTTCTGCCGACCGGAAAAATGAATATGGTACCGCAAAAATTTTAGACTACAAAGGCAGGGGAGCAAAAGCAGCATTATATACCCGTTTTATTTTTGAAGAACTCCTGCCATTTATCCGTAAAACTTACGGGATACAATCCTTTAAAGAAAAGTCTTATGCCGGGTTTTCGCTTGGCGGTTTAAGTGCATTAGATATAGTTTGGAATCATCCGCATGAGTTTAGCCGTGTAGGGGTTTTTAGCGGTTCTTTATGGTGGAGAGATAGAGATCAGGCAGATGAGGATTTTAACGAAGCTACTGACCGTATTATGCACCGCCAGGTAAAGGAAGGCGTTTATGCGCCATGGCTTAAATTCTTTTTTGAAGTGGGTATACTGGATGAAACTGCCGACAGAAATAATAATGGTGTAATTGATGCCATTGATGATACTTTAAGTTTAATTGATGAACTGGACACAAAGGGATATAACAGGAATAAGGATATTAAATATCTTGAACTTAGCGATGGCCGGCATGATGTACCAACCTGGGCAAAAGCTTTTCCTGATTTTTTAAAATGGGGGTGGGGATAATGGTAATGTAAGTTAATATCATTTTACAATTCCTTGACTTTTGTATTTTAGTCATTGTAGTATAAAAAAATCCGGTTACTTTTTTGTAACCGGATTTTTTATAAAATTTTATTTAAGGTAATCTACTATTAAAAACTCAACCGAACTCCTAACTGGCTAGACCATCTTGAGCTATTGAAAACACCATCAGATATTACATAGGGTTTACCTCCAGTTGGTGGTGTAAATCTATATTGTGGGGTTAAATTAGTTGCACTAACATAACCTGTAAAATCTAAAATAATTGATTGGTCGTTACTAATAAAGTACTGTTTGCCTGCATCTCTGCTGATGAGGTTAGTAAGGTTAAATATATCATACGTTAATTGTAATTGGTATGTTTTTTTACCAAACTTTAAATTTAGGTCTTGCTGTAATTTAAAATCAACAACATGTGTAAAAGGTAATCTTGCACCATTACGTTCAGCATATTGCCCACGGCGATTTTTTAAATGTTTATCTCCTTCAATATAGGCATTAAATAAATCCTTTTGTTGTTGTGGAGTTACGCTTCCATTTGCAAGAAAAACCATGTTATTTAATTGAGCCACAGTTGGAACAAATATTAAGTCATTTGTTTCAAAATTATCTAAGTCTCTAATAAGCCCTCTGTTAAGCACATAGCTAAAAGTATTGCCACTTTGTCCATTATAAACAAATGAAATGGTAGTTGCCATTCTGTTTTTCAGGTAATTGAATTTTTTAGCAAAGTAAGCATTTACCCTATGGCCTGGATCATAATCACTATTTGAGCGTTGTATATTATTTCTACCATTAACAGTTTCCATAAAACGCCATTGAGAACTATTTTGGGAGCTTGTACCCTCATTTAAAACAATAGAGCTTCCATAAGAGTAATTTGCATTGAATGCCCAGTTATTGCTCCAGCTTTTGTCAATTGACGTTACAAAACTGTAAGAGAATCCTTTTTTACCATCGTTATTACTTAGCAGGTAAACACCAGTGTATGGAGTTGTACCGTTTGCTCTGGTAGGGATCGATCTGGCAAAACTTCCAGAAAGAGAATATACATCTCTTACATCTACACCTACAGATTTCAGGTTTGCAGGAAGTATATCAACTCTTTTGTAATCTATTTCGTTTATATTTTTTGTAACGATAGTTTCAAAAGTTAGTTTCCATTTTTTTCCAAGAGTCTTATCAGCAGCTAAAGAAGTTCTGAAAACTTTATTCATTCTGAAATCTTTGGATATCAAATCAATCTGACCTGAGGGAACCGGTACAGTTATACCAAAATCCGAAGCGGTATATTGTGTAAAAGGGTCTGCCTTGAATGCAACATTACTTGACCGGATACCTGCAATACTGATACCGTTATTGTTGTATGCACCGCCTGGCCAAACTAAAGGAACTCTGCCAGTAAAAGTACCTAAACCACCACGTATAACTAATGCTTCATCAGGTAATTTGTATACAAAACCAATACGTGGATTTATTGACCATTTTGGATCTGAAATTTGACCAGAACGGGCTCCTTTCATATCATAATATGCAGAAAATTTAGAGAGAGCTGAGTCATTAAAAAAGTTATCAGTTTTTGGAGTAGTTAAAAATTTGGTATTATCTGCCCTTAAACCAACTGTAAGTGTGAACTGATTATTTACTTTAATCTCATCTCCAATAAAGAAACCTAAACGTAATGTATTAAATTTTGCAGCTGCATTAAGAGATTCATCTCCACTCTTGCCCGGATCAAGCAATGAATAGGACCTGTCGTAAGTAGTTGCATTGCCCCCGGCCAAAAATGTTGCTAAATCGGGAAATACATAAGAACCATAATTTTGACGAATAAATACGTTTGTCGACTTACTTATTTCGTTGTCAGTACCTGCAGAAATAGTATGTTTACCTTTATTAAATTTATAAACATCAAATAATGCCAGATTGTTTTGTTTTAAAAGATTACCTGTTGAAAACTCTTCTGTACCAAAAACTAATCTGCCGGTTCCATCATTAATAGTTACTCTTGGAAAGGGTGAACCAATTGCACCTCTGTCATCAACAACATTTGTCATTGTTAACAGCAATTTATTACTTGAATAACTTTTAAAACGTGAGTTTAATTCAAGGGATGCAGAATTTGTTGTAGATGGAAACTCATAACCATTGTTTAGGAAATTTATTGTTGAATTACTGCTTCTTGAGGTATTATTTTTAAACCCATCATTGTATCTGTAACTGAAACTTAATTTGTTTTTTGCATTAATATTCCAATCAAGTTTAGTAGCAATTCTGTTAGCTTCTACGGTTTCAGGGTTATCAAGGTAACCTCCTGCATCATAATTGTAAGTGGCTTTTAAGAAAGAAACCAAGCCATCAACAGCAGCTTGTGATGAAGTGCCAGTGTAAGTACTGAAACTTGTAGGCTGAGGCCTTTCATCTCTTTGTACTTCTCCATTTATAAAGAAAAAGAGTTTATTTTTTATAATAGGACCGCCAAATCTGAAACCTGTTGTTTTGTTTGCAAAATTTGAAAGCTTTGTCGCAACACTTTTATTTACCCCAGGAGTTTTACCTGATAAGTTTTCATTACGAAAGAAGTGGTAAACTGAACCAGATATAGTATTGGTTCCACTTTTTGTGATTGCATTAATACCACCACCTGTGAAATTACCTAAAGATGCATCAAATGGAGAAAGTACCACCTGAAATTGATCAATGGCATCAATAGATATTGGAGCTATGCCAGACTGACCACCATTTGTACCTGATGCCGATAAGCCAAAGACATCATTATTAACAGCACCATCTATGTAAAAAGAATTATACCTGTTATTTTGTCCTGCTAATGAAATACCACCATCACCAGTTACTTTTGCCTGGGGTACAAACCTTAAAAAGTCAGAGATATTTCTCCCTACAGTCGGCAGGCTTGCCATCTTATCTCTTCCGATGGTCGTTTCTGTTCCACCTTTACCAGATGTAGGAATTGCCCTGTTAGAAGCTACGATAACTTCTTTTAAATCACTTGCTGTTTCAAGCATTATAAAGTTTTCGCTAAGCGTTTCTCCGAGTGATAAGTTTATTCCTTCTCTTGTAATTGTTTTGTAACCTACATAGGTAATTGTAATTGTGTATGGACCGCCGGGGTTCATATTTGGAATAT
Source organism: Ferruginibacter sp. (assembly GCA_017983695.1). Taxonomy (GTDB): domain Bacteria; phylum Bacteroidota; class Bacteroidia; order Chitinophagales; family Chitinophagaceae; genus Ferruginibacter. Next base: position 448,983 of record JAGOAX010000003.1, on the reverse strand, counting down.
TAAATATACCTCCTTTCCTGGTGGCAGTAGTATATATTGTACCAGTTGGTGTATGTACAGCTAGCACACTAGCACCAGGTAAATCAGCTCCGGCAGCATTTTTTATATTACCATTTAGACTACTGGTTGTAACCTGAGCACTTACGGCAAAGGGAAAAACCAATAATACAATTAATGAACGTACGATTTTTTTGATTCTCATAATAGTTAGTTTTATTCGGTGGCAAAGAAACTAAATAATTGGCGAATTTTGGCCATTTATTATCAACAAAATTATTAGGCAACAATATAATAATATTAGCTGCTTTGTTTATTTTAAAGGGTGTTAAGCCGCTTAAATAAATCTCTACCTAACCCGCCGTTTAATATTATGTTTTTGTATAATAATGCCTGCTGCAAAATTTTCCTTATTTAAGAAAATGCATCACCGGTAAAAACTGCAAACCTTATTACCTTTGCAGCGTAAAAAAAGTTTATGTTAGATAGTATTGAAAGTGCAATAGCAGATATAAAAGAAGGGAAGTTAATAATAGTGGTTGATGATGAGGACAGGGAAAATGAAGGTGACTTTATAGGTGCAGCAGAAAGTGTAACTCCTGAGATGATAAATTTTATGAGTACCCACGGCCGTGGCCTTATTTGTGCACCTTTAATAGAGGAGCGTTGTAATGAACTGCAATTGCCTCCAATGGTGGTAGATAACACGTCTTTACACGAAACCGCCTTTACAGTCAGCGTTGATTTACTGGGACAAGGCTGTACTACAGGTATTTCAGCACATGACAGGGCTAAAACAGTAAAGGCTCTAATAAACCCTGATACAAAACCAGAAGATTTAGGAAGGCCAGGGCATATTTTTCCATTAAGGGCAAAAAAAGGTGGTGTGTTAAGGCGTACCGGCCATACAGAAGCAACAATTGATATGGCTATGCTGGCTGGTTTTTACCCAGCCGGGGTATTGGTGGAAATTATGAATGAAGATGGCTCAATGGCACGGTTGCCGGAGTTGATTGAAATTGCAAAACGGTTTGATCTGAAATTAATTTCAATTAAAGACCTTATTGAGTACAGGTTAAAAACGGAAACCCTTATTGAAGAAGAAGTAAGGGTGCAGATGCCTACAAAATATGGCACTTTTGAACTGGTTGCATTTAAACAGCTGAACACCGGCGAAATTCATATGGCCTTAAAAAAAGGTGATTGGAAAAAAGATGAGCCGGTTTTGGTAAGGGTGCACAGCAGTTGTATGACGGGAGATATTTTAGGGTCGTTAAGATGTGATTGCGGAGACCAGTTGCACCATGCCATGAAAATGATAGAAGCAGAAGGCAAGGGACTGATTTTATACATGAACCAGGAAGGCAGGGGTATTGGTTTACTGAATAAATTAAAAGCCTATAAATTGCAGGAACAGGGCAGGGATACTGTGGAAGCAAATATTGAATTAGGCTTTGGTATGGATGAGAGGGATTATGGGGTAGGAGCCCAGATATTAAGGCATTTAGATGTAAGTAAAATGAAGTTGATAAGTAATAATCCCCGTAAACGTGCCGGTCTCTTGGGCTATGGGTTAGAGGTAGTAGATACTGTACCTATCGAAATAAAATCAAATCCACACAACGAAAAATATTTACAAACCAAGAAGGATAAATTGGGGCATGATATTTTAAAAAGATAATTAGTTAGTTGGCAGCGGATGAGGTTAAAACAGGCTTCTTTTTTTCTTCCCTGCGACGAATCCTTTCTTCTTTGGTGCGTTTATCAAACTCTTTGCGGTACGAAATTTTAACACCCGTTTTATTTCTTTGTATACCTGTTAAATCAGATGCCACAATGCTCGACCGGTTAAAGCCTATAGCTCTCCATCTGCCATCCTTGGTTAACATATATTCTATGGTAATGTCGGGGGTTATTAAACTTTTGTTGGTAAGCTGTTGTGTATAGGCTGAATTATTAATGTCGATATTGCCACCCAGTAAAACAACTAACCTGTTATTTAATAAAAACTGTAAGCCGGTTTTTACATTTGCCTGTAATAATGCTGCACTGCTTTGCAGATCGAAACTGGAGTTAATATCAAAATAAGTTGATACAATACCTTTGGTGGCCTTTTCCAGGCCTTTGTTAAATATTCCGGTAAGCCAGCCGGATACTACCCCGCCAATTGTATTTGCAGCAATGGTAAAAGGGATGTTACCAGACAATGCATTTTGCGCCCCCGCCTGGTTGGAAATAAAAGAATTTATAAGCAATAAACTGGCTACCTGTTTAAGCATTTCATTTTTGTCGTTTTTAAAATCTGCTAATTTATTTTCGGCATAATAATCACCTTTTAGTCCATTGTTATCTGTCATTATAAAATTAAATGCAATGTCAGGTTTGTTTAAAATTCCCGTTAATAAGGCAATAATCTTAAGGTCGCCTTTTTGCTTAAAGCTGTTTGATGAAGAAATGCTGCTCATGTCAACATTCTCAGCCAGATATTCAGCTTCTATATTTATATTGGCAAGATAAGGATCCCCATTCCATACAATAGAGCCCCTGTTTAATTTAAATGGTTTCTTTAAAAAAGTTTGAAAGTTAAAAGTGTAATCTCCTTTTGTAATATCAAACCTGCCCCGCATTGTAATTGGTTCAGTAGTTCCTACCCGTATTTTTAAGTTGCCGTTACCTTGTCCTTTTATTATATCACCAGTTGCTTCATCTAATATTACATCAATCTTACAGGCGGGGTTGGCCGCAATGTCCATATCAATTAAAAGGTTGGTTCCCTGCCTGCTTTTTATATTTTCCATCTCTGTACCAAACTGTATAAATTCGATATAATCAATCGTACCAGACTCCCTGCTTGATCCTGTGGGTAAATAAATATGGCTGCTGTCTAAAGTAGATGGGGCGCCATTAATCTTCATTTTCATATCTGTAACCGGGCCATTCAAGGTCATTAATGCACGCCCTATTACAGCACCATAAAACTGGTTATTATCTTTTTTAGTGGTATTTAACAACAACATTTTGCCAGTCTCAAACCTAAGGTTATCAAAATCAAAATCCTGGAAAAATTTGTGACGCATTTTGCCACTTGCAGTACCGGAATTATTTAGCGTATCTTTTAATTGTAATGTCCCTAAATCAATTTCATCAGGATTAAAAATGATTGGTGAATTGGTAAAACTATACTTGCATTTTGTATAGTTAACTTTTAAAGAGCCATTGGTAATTGTAGGGCTGCCGGTTATATAATTGTGCCCGTTTCCACCATATATTTTTAAGCCACCTGTAGCATCGCCCTGCATATCACTAAATATGCTGCCCAGGTAATTATTCAATATGCTAAGGTCAAAACGTTCAGATAAAAAATCAAAATTCATCTGGTTATCTGATGTGTCACTTTTATAATTATAACTGCCATCAATACTGAATTTATTCAGTTTGCCATCAGCATCTACTTTAGCTCTTACTAAACCCAGCGTAGTATTTACATCTCCTTTTAAATTTAGCTTACCAATCAATTTGTCATCAAGTCTGAAGTCTTCAGCGGTGGCATCATACTCAATATTTTGTTTTCCAAATGGGTCAACAAGTGTTACGGTTCCAGTAAGTCTGCCTTCAAGTCGGGGTTGCTTTAAAAAGAAGGGTGTAAAATCATCAATGTTAACTTTTTTAAGTTTTGCAATTACATTGGTTTTGTCAGTTACATCATCCATTTCGGTGGAGAAAGTGATCTCCTGTTCTCCCTGTACAAATTTTACTTCGCTGGCATCTATGTATGCTTTACGAATGGTAAGCTCACCATCTTTTTCCAGTTGCCATTTTTTTTCGTTGATGATAAATGAAGAAGGGGAGAAGTGGATTTTTACACCATCACTCAGGGTTTGCACCGTAGCATTTAATTCTGCTTCGCTTAGTGTTTTGCTGGCGCTTGTTTTTAACTGAATAACCGAAATATCATTCTGTGATCTTATAGTAAGGTCGGTTCCCGGAAAGTGCAGGCTGTCATTTAAAACAATATCGCCTGTTGTGATTTTTGTAAACAGTGTATCCCGGTTACCTTTACTTTCCAATACCAGGTTATTGAATATCTTTTTATCGTATTCAAACCCGGGGATATTGGCTTTAATATTCAGTTCGTTTGCTGCAAGTTTAAGATTACCGTTAAATTCAGCATTGTTAAAACCTTTTAATCTTTTATCTATCAGCTGCACATATTCATTAACCTCTTTTGTTTTAATAAAAAAACTAAAATCCTGATCGCTTACCAGATTTTTAGGCGCTTTTATATACGATGGATAATAGCGGTTTAAAAAAACTTTAAAGGCATCGGGTAGTTCAAGTATTTTAAAGTTACCGGTAACATTGCCCTCCAATTCGTTCGTTTGAAAGGAAAGATATTTTTTATTGCCGGCAATAAATGACTGCAACGAAAGCGAATCGAAAGAAAGCCTGGTACTGTCGTGCTGCAGTGTTGCATCATAAACCCTTGCAGTACCTAAAAATTTATCAATATTGTTTCCGGTAAAGTTCAGGTTAAAATGTCCGTCTAATTTAAAGTCATCGTTTGTAAAATGCAGGTTTTTTAAATTCGACTTTTTTAACAGGGCATCAAAGTTGAAAGCCATTTCTTTTCCTGCAAAGCTTACCGAACCATTAAAATTATCAATTTTTAAATTGGGATCATCCACACTGCCATGACCATTAAATATCAATTTATCAATACTGCCATCAACAGCAATATTGGTATAGTTATAGCCGGAAAATTCCAACTCATGAATATTACCTTTAAAGTTGGTGTTTAAATCCTTTAAAGTAAATCCGCTGCCACTTACATTTCCATTAAGCGAAACTTTACCAATTTGCCCATTATTAATAAATTTTCCGAGGTTAAAACCTGACGAGGATATTTTTCCGGTATAGGTTGCAGGCTTGTTTTCGGGTAGTTTCATATTGATATCGGCAATAATGCTGCCGAGATTTGTTGTTATGTTTCCATAAGTAACAAAGTCATTTATAAAGCCGGTGTAATTTCCCTTAAACCCAATATTACCCAATTGGCTTAACCTGGGTTGTGTAATATTTTTTAAAGCCGGGATAATCGTTACAAGATCGTTGTAGTTTGTGGTTAGGTTATTAGATTTAAAATCGATAAATGTGTTATTTATATCCGGTAATCCCCGTAATGCAATATCGCCATCAACAATAGTATTGCCACTTTTGATGAGCATATTTTTTGTTACCAGGTTATCAATTGTACCTCTTGCAGTACCTGTAATATCTACTGAACGGTTCCATGTTTTTAATGCGGGAGCAAAAAAGGCAATATCATCGCTGTGCAGCTGGCTGTTATTAAATTTTCCATCAAGCGTTACATTGTGCAAAAAATTGCTCATATCGCTGTTAAAGTTTTCGTACCGCATGGCATAATAATTACCCAACCTGCTTTTATTTGTTTGCAGGTTAAGATTATTAAACTCCATCATATCCGGTGTAAACTTTAAATTGGATTGCAATTGTTTTATCTCAAAACCACTTTTTTCTTTTGTGGCTAAATTAATGTCAACTGTAAGGGTGTCGTGTATAAATTTTATATGCTTTAAGTTACCAGTAATAGCTGAAAATATAAAGTGCTGTCCGTCAAACCGGTCTGTATAAGGTAATCTTTCGGTTTCTTTTTCATTTTGAAAACTGCCATCATTAATAAGTATCTCTTTTATATTCATCACCCACCCATCGTTATTCCATTTATATTTAGATAAAGTATCAGCCTTTATACTTGCTTTAATTACACTGGTTAATGAAGGCCTGTTGCCGGTATAGTTGTTTTGATAAAAAACAGGCTTATCTAAACTTATATTGCTGATGGCAAAGATCTTTTTGGTAAGGTCAAGAGTATCTGCAGTGATATTAAATTTATTAACAGAAACTTTCAGGTCCTTACCAACCCATTTATCAATTTGATTTAAACGGAAGTTTTCCATCTCCACTACTTTAAATTCAAATTCAATTCCTTTTTTTGTGGAGTTACTTTTTTTAGGGGAAGAAAAATAATCAATTAAAAACTGGTAATTCCATACAGAGTCCGTTCGGTTTAAATTTATCACCGTATTATTAAGGCCAAGATATTTTAAAGTGGCTTTTTCCTTTATAAAAAACCAGTCGGTAATTCTCACTTTTGCTGTACCGGCATATAATAATGTGTCTTTTTGCTTATCCTCAACCAATAAACCTTCAATAAGCATATTGTTAAACAGAGAAAAATCTACATGTTTTATCTCAACTTTGGTTTGTAATTTTTGGGATAGCACAGCGGCTACTTTTTTAACCAGGAGATTTTGTACGGGGGTAAAATTAATAAGCCCCCACAGGCTGCCTGCAAATAGTAAAAGTGCAACAAAAAATGCCAGCCTTTTTTTTGTGGTTTTAAAAACAAAGCTCCATGTTACCGCCCAGCCAACCAGCAGAATGTAGAATAACCATTTGTAACCAGGAAAAATAAAAAAGCACATAGCCCCAAGCACTAACCAAAATAACAGGGTAAGTGCGGTCCATTTTAATATGTAAAGGCTTTTGCTCAGGGTATTTCAATTAATACAAAAATACTGTTTCGCCTGCTATGGACAAATTCAATACCAAACTTTACAGTTTATTTAGATAAGACAGGGTGCATGCTTAAATTAGCAATACATTAGTGTTTAAGGAGTGTTTAGCTTTACTGCTTTCCAGTTTGCTTAAAATAATACCCGATATTAACGCTTAGCATGCGGTTGCGGATGTTTCGGCCATCAATTTCTTCGTTATTATTAATGTTGGCTAATCCATTCAAATAAGCCAATTCGACCAATACTTTTTTCATTCGGTAAGCAACACTGGTGTGCAAACCAAGGTCGAACCAGCCATAACCTCCGTAACCAAATTTCATCTTCTCAGCTGTGGTAACATTATTCATATCTGTAGCTTTCAGTTTACCAAAATTGGTAAAACCAAAATCGGGGCCAAAGGCTATAGAAACAGTGTTATTACCATTCTCAAAATCTACGCTTAATGCAGGTATTAAATCAAGATAAGTGATTGAATATTGCTCTTTTTTGTTAGTACCGGTTGATGGCGTAATGATAAAGCCCCGGTTATTGATCATTACCGATGGAGAAAAATGTAAAATGCCATCGAAGGGAACTTTTGCCACCACCCCTAAGCCAAAGCCGTTGGTATAACCCGTTGATTGGTTTACACCGGTATAAACCGCTTTTGCTGTGGAATAATTCCAGCCGCCCTTTACACCAACTTTAACCTGGGCACTTGCAGTTGTTATAATTGTAAATATTGATAAAACAGCAATGGTAAGTTTCATAAATTGAAAATTGTTGGCAAATGTACAGTTTATAATACTAGCAGGGCAGCGTTTAGCTATGGTTGCTTTTTTATTGCAGTTTTAATTTGCCTGTTATATTCATCCGACTGGCCTTTTGCAACAGAAAGGTTTTGCCAGTTGTTATTGGTTATTATTTTGGCCACATAAATTATCTGCCCCACATGATAGGGATAATGTGCCAGTTGCCGGTTAATAGCATCCACTACCAATAAACCTTCGCTGCGGATATGAATTGTTTTCAGCAGATCATCGGCTGTTAAAGATTGTAAGGCGTCAAAAAAGCATTGCCAGCCCTTATTCCATAATTCAATCAATTGCTGTTTGCTAAGTTGTTGTGCTTCAAATTCAGTATCCCTGTTGCGCCAGTCTTTTTCGCCGTCGGTGGTTAAAAAATCTGTCCACCGGCTTTGCATATTACCAGCCATATGTTGAATAATGATGGCGATGCTGTTACTGGTATCATTTGGTTGATAATGAAAATCAGCATCGTTTAATTGTGTAAATGTTTTATCACCAAGTTCTTTGTAATAAGAGAGGCGTTTGATGGCACTGTTTAAAAAAGCTGTTCCTAAGTTCATTGTTAATTTTTTACTTATTATTTTTGCTTTTTACATTCTCAGTATCCTTCCGCCGCATCATCGCCTCTTTTATCGCCAACAGCAGTAACAATTCTTTTCCCCTTTTCAGTTGTAATTACAATCACTTCTGTTCTTCCAATCTGTCCCCGGTTTTTTATTTTATAGCCCATTCCCTCAAGCGCTACTCTGGTGCCTAAGTCAAAATCTTTTTCTACAGATACTTCATCGGGTAGCCACTGGTGATGAAATTTAGGTTTATTAACGGCATCTTCTGCACTCATACCAAAATCTAAAATATTAACCAGTGTTTGAAAAACGCTGGTGGGTATTGTTGTACCGCCGGGAGTGCCTGCAACTATGTATGGTTTGTTGTTTTTTAAAACGATGGTAGGTGTCATACTGCTCAGCATCCTTTTACCCGGTGTAATGGCATTTTTTTCGTTGCCCAAAGCGCCATACATATTAGGCACACCCGGCTTTACACTAAAATCATCCATTTCGTTATTTAAAATAAACCCGGCACCGGTTACTACTGCACGGCTGCCATAGCCGCCGTTTAGCGTGGTGGTAACAGCCACAGCATTGCCCATACCATCTACCACACTTAAGTGAGTAGTTTCTTCGCTTTCTTTAATGATACCTGCTTTCGTTAGCTTGCTGGTTCCTGCTTTACCTGCAGTATAATCTTTCATACGGTTTTTTAAATAGACGCTGCTAACCAATTTTTTTGTTGGCACTTTTACAAAATCCGGGTCGCCTAAAAACTCTGCCCGGTCTGCATAGGCCCTGCGTTCCACTTCCGTCATTAACTGTACACTTGCCGCTGTTTGAAATTTCATGGCGGCAATATTTCTTTTTTCAACCATCTTCAACATTTGCTGTAAAATAATGCCGCCGCTGCTGGGTAATGGCATGGTAACAATGATATTGCCCTTGTAATTGAATACATCCGGGGTTCTTTCCTTCGCCTCATATTTTTCCAGGTCATCAAGGCTGATGATGCCACCATTCTTTTGCATTTCTTCAACAATAAGTGCAGCGGTTTCTCCTGCATAAAACCCTTTTTGCCCTTTATCTTTTATCCGTTTTAAAGTATTGGCCAGGTCTTTTTGAATTAAGGTATCACCGGCTTTCCATGCTGTTGCTTTTACAAATGCAGTAGCAGATTTATTTAAGCGGATAAAATCTTCCCTGTTACTGTTTAGTGAAGCAGCTTCGGATTTTGTAATAACAAACCCGTTTTCTGCAAAGTCAATTGCAGGCTGAATTAATTTTTCGAAAGGTAATTTTGCATACTTGTGCGATGCAAATAAACCTGCAACAGTTCCCGGTACACCGGCAGCCAAATGTCCATCCTGCGATAATTCCATTAAGGGATTACCATTTGCATCCAGGTACATATCTCTTGTGGCTTTACCCGGCGCTTTTTCCCTGTAATCTATACTTATATTTTTACCATTGGCTAAATGTGCCACCATAAATCCGCCGCCACCAATATTACCGGCACCGGGATATACTACTGCCAATGCAAGTTGGGTGGCTATTGCTGCATCAATAGCATTGCCACCCTGTTGTAAAATTTCCACACCTGCTTTACTTGCCAGCGGATGAGCAGAAACAACGGCTCCGTTTTGAACTGTTACTTTTTTTTGTGAGTGGTAGTTATAAGGATTAATTTGCGCTGTACATTGCAGTATAAATAGATATTGCAGTAAGGCAATTAAAATTGTTTTACATTTCATCTTTCAATCATTTTATCTGGATATAATTCCCCAATTTATGAAGAAAAATCTGTTTCTTTTTTTGCTACTGGTAATTTCAACACACACTTCATTTGCACAACTTAAAAGCCCCGATGAATTTTTAGGTTACCCCATCGGAACAAAGTTTACACCGCATTATAAGATTGTAAATTATTTTCAGTATGTAGTTGCGGCCATGCCGCAACAAATGCAATTAAATAAATACGGAGAAACTTATGAAGGCAGGCCATTGTACCTGGCTTTTATTTCATCAGCCGCAAATATTTCAAATTTAGCGGCCATAAGAAAAAATAACTTGCAGTTAGCGGGCCTGGAAAGCGGAACAGCTGCCAACTCAGCAACACCAATTGTATGGCTTAGTTATAATGTACATGGTAACGAAGCCAGCAGCAGCGAAGCGGCTATGCAAACACTTTATGAGTTACTACGTCCCGATAAACCAGAACATCAGCAATGGTTGAGTAATACTGTGGTAATTATGGATCCCTGCCTTAACCCCGACGGTCGTGACAGGTATGTGAACTGGTTTAATGGTATGGTAGGTAGGGTGGCCAACCCTCAATCCTTTGCCCGTGAGCATGAAGAACCATGGCCGGGGGGAAGGCTTAATCATTACAATTTTGATTTAAACCGTGACTGGGCCTGGCAAACACAAATTGAAACAAAAGAACGGATAATAAGGTATAATCAATGGATGCCGCAGGTGCATGTAGATTATCATGAACAGGGCTATAACGAGCCATATTATTTTGCGCCGGCTGCAGCCCCTTTTCATGAAGTGATCACAGGTTGGCAGAAAGACTTTCAAACACAGATAGGTAAAAACAACGCTAAATATTTCGATAACAATGGCTGGTTGTATTTTACGAAAGAACGGTTTGATTTGTTTTACCCAAGTTATGGGGATACTTACCCAACCTACAACGGTTCAATAGGCATGACTTATGAACAGGGTGGGCACAGCCGTGGGGGATTAGCCGTGCAAACTGATGAAGGAGAAGTGCTGACATTGAAAGACCGTTTACTGCACCATACCACTACAGGGTTAAGTACAGTTGAGATTACCTCTAAAAACGCAGATAAAGTAATTGCAGAGTATAAAAAGTATTTTGATAATGCCCGTGCCGGTATTGGCAGCAATTATAAAGCTTACCTGCTTACCAGTAACGATTTTGCAAGGATAAATGCAGTCCAGGAAACATTGCGTAATAACGGTATTGCTTTTAAGAATGCGCCTTCCACCAGCGGGTTATCCGGCTATAATTATTTTACCGGGAAGAATGAAATTGTAAAAGCAGAAACTTATACAATCGTCATCAACGCAAACCAGCCACGCAGTGTTTTGGCAAAAGTATTGCTGGAGCCGGTTAGCAAACTTGTTGACAGCGCTACCTATGATATTACAGCATGGAGCATTCCGTATGCGTATGGTGTTAATGCATATGCATTAAATGCCGAAGTTAAATCAGGGGGGGGTGCTCATATGGATTATGTCTATTCACTATTGCCGCAGGTTAATTACGGTATTGCAGTTTCTTATTCATCTGTACATGATGCAGGCTTGCTGGCTGCCTTATTAAAAGCCGGCGTTGGCATTAGGGTAAATGAAAAAGACATTATTTATAAAGGCAAAAAAATAAATAAGGGATCCTTGCTTATTTTAAAAAGAGATAACATCAATAAATGGGACAAAGCTGAACAGGTGATTAACAGCCAGGGAGCTGAATATACTTTGCTTGATGGCGGTTTTATGGATGCCGGACCGGATATGGGTAGCCCTGATGTTTTAAAACTGGCTGCACCAAGGGTGGTTTGCATAACAGGAAGTGATGTTAACCCGAATGCGGCTGGCGAAATATGGCATTTGTTTGATCAGCAAATACAATACCCGCTAACAATGCTTAATGGAAATAGTTTGCGTATAGGTACTTTAAAACAATTTGATATACTGATATTGCCTGATGGCGATCACAGTTTCATCGGTGATAAAAAGACAGGCGATGATATTAAAGCCTGGGTACGCAGTGGCGGAAGAATAATTGCATTGGAAAGTGCTGTAAGCCAGCTGGCCGATGCAGAATGGGGTATAAAAATTAAAAAAGGAAAAGATGATGATAAAAAGGATGATGATTATACCGAATTAAGAAAATATGGCAACAGGGAAAGAGATGACCTTGTAAACAGCATACCCGGCGCTATTTATAAAGTAGAGATGGACGATACTCATCCGCTGGCTTTTGGTATTGGCAGTACTTTCTATACACTAAAACAAAACAGCACTGTACTGGAGTTTTTAAAAGATGGATGGAACGTAGGTAGTATAAAGAAGGAAAATAAAGTAGCCGGCTTTGCAGGAAGTACAGTTAGTAATAAGATAAAGGACGGAACTTTATTTGCAGTACAGGATATGGGGCGTGGCAAAGTAATTTATATGGTTGATGACCCTGTGTTCCGTAATTTTTGGGAGAATGGAAAACTATTGTTTTTAAATGCAGTGTTTATGGTAGGGAATGAGCCGGTGCGGTTGTAATCAGCTTCGCTGATTTTTATTGCCACTGAAACACAGAAGCACTGAAAAATACATTTTTAATATGCCAGTTTTAGATATTAATAGTTACCCTTTGCAGGAAGAAACCGATAGAATCATCGGCCTGGCAATTGAAGTACATAAAATATTAGGCCCAGGGTTTTTAGAAATTGTTTATAAAGATGCATTGGAGTATGAGTTTAATGAGAACAATTACCAATTTAGCCGTGAAGAAGAATATAAAATCGCTTACAAAAAAGCAATTCTAAAACATAAGTTTTATGCCGACTTTGTAGTTTTTGGAAAAGTGATAGTTGAAGTTAAAGCAAAGCAAGGTGGTATTGCAGAAGAAGATTGGTCACAAGCAATTAATTACTTAAAAGTGTCTGGTTGTAAAATAGGCTTAATTTTAAATTTTGCCGCAACCAAACTGCAAATAAAGCGTGTAGTATTTTAAATATGAAAAGAAACATTCAGTGCTTCAGTGCCTCAGTGGCAAATCTTTATTTGCGTAAGCAAATTATCTTCTCATTTAGTTTTTTTAGTTCAGTGCTTCAGTGCCTCAGTGGCAAATCAAATTTGCGTAAGCAAATTCTCTTCCCGTTTTTTGTGGTAATCTTTTGCGTAGCAAAAGCGCAAACACCTAAGTCCTATACTTCATCCGAAATATTACTACAGTTAAAAAAACTAAACGTATTAGGCTCGGTATTATACATTGCTGCACACCCCGATGATGAGAATACAAGGTTGCTGGCTTATCTGGCCAATGAAAAATTATACCGCACCGGTTATTTAAGTTTAACCAGGGGAGATGGCGGACAAAATTTAGTTGGTGATGAACAGGGCGTTGATTTAGGTTTAATAAGAACGCAGGAATTATTAGCCGCAAGAAGAGTAGATGGTGCAGAACAATTTTTTAGCCGTGCCTTTGATTTTGGTTACAGTAAAAGTCCTGAAGAAGCCATGAAAATTTGGGGACATGATAAAATACTAAGCGATGTGGTTTGGGTAATCCGTAAGTTTAAGCCCGATGTTATCATTACAAGATTTCCAACAACAGGAGAGGGAGGGCACGGCCATCATACAGCATCGGCAATACTTGCCGGAGAAGCATTTGATGCAGCAGCAGATTCAACAAAATTTCCAGAGCAATTGAAATATGTAAGTGTGTGGCAGGCTAAACGGCTGCTATGGAATGCTTTTAATTTTGGTGGCAATAATACCCAAAGAGAAGATCAGTTTAAATTAGATTGTGGCGATTACAATCCGCTGTTGGGTAAAAGCTATGGAGAGATTGCCGCCAACAGTCGCAGTATGCACAAAAGCCAAGGCTTTGGTGTGCCGGGACAAAGGGGCAGCATTTTAGAGTATTTTAAAACTATAAAAGGGGAGACGCCCAAAAATGACCTGATGGATGGTGTTGACTTAAGTTGGAAACGGCTAGATAAATATTTTAATTGCGGGAGCCCTCAGGAACCATATCGTATTATTAAACCTATTTCACTTGAAATAAAAGTAGAAAATTTTTTTTACGAAAAACCTGAAGCATTGATTCCTGTTTTAGTACAGTATTATGAATTGCTTTCAGAAGCTAAAAATATATGTAAAGAAGTTTCAAAGTTCTCTGAAGCTGATTATTGGGTAGATAAAAAAATGGGAGAAATAAAAAGTATTATTGAAAATGCCAGTGGTTTATTTATCGAAGCTACCGCCAATTCACAGTACGCTGTACAAGGCGATACATTAAAAGTAACACTTACAGTAAATAACCGCAGCGGTACCAACATACACAGTGCCGATGCACAAATTGACACTACCTATGTAATTTTTGACCAGCTGCAAAAAAACAAAAACGCTGTAAAAACTTACAGTTGGTTTATAGAGCCAACTGCCAAACTCTCTCAACCTTACTGGCTGGAAAAAGAAATGAACCACGGTAGTTTTAATGTTACCGACCAGCAGTTAATTGGTAAAGCAGAAAGTGATCCATTAAGTGTTACATTCAGTATGATGATAGAAGGAAAGGAGTTTACGTTTACCAAACCCATCCGATATAAATATACTGATCCTGTTAAAGGGGAGATTTATGAGCCCGTGAATATTATCCCGGCTTTTTCTGTTGTTTCTGTACCAGAAGTTTCTGTAAGTCTGCAAAACAATAGCTGGGAAGTAAAATCATTTAAAGACAAAAATCTTTTTACGGCTCCGGTAGCAACAATGGGCGGCGTTGCATTACAGCCGCTGATACAGGATACTATTTTACAAAAAAATCAATCTATCACCATACAGAGCCGTGGTATAAAAGGTACACCTGTATCAAAAAATAATAAGGAATATGTAAAAATAAGGATGATCAACTATGACCATATTCCATCTATAGTTTACACTAAACCTTCAAAATTTATTTATCAAAATATTGATTTAAAAACTTTAGGCTCCATCGCTGGCTACATCCCTGGTGCCGGAGACAAAATACCAGATGCTTTAGAACAAATGGGTTACAAAGTAGTAACATTAAAAGAAAGTGATATTACTGCCGAAAACTTGAAACAGTTTGATGTTATTATTACCGGTGTACGTGCCTATAATACCAACGAATGGATGAATAATGTGTACGACGAACTGATGCAATATGTGAAAGAAGGCGGTGTTTTAGTTTCTCAATATAATACCAGTAACCAGATCGGGCCGGTACGGGCAAAAATTGCACCTTATCCATTTACCATCAGCCGCAACCGCATTACAGATGAGGAGGCAAAAGTTAATTTTTTATTGCCGCAGCATAAAGTATTAAACTACCCTAATAAAATAACAGACAAAGATTTTGAAGGCTGGATACAGGAACGCAGTAATTATCATGCAGAAAATACAGATACTGCATATAAAAAAATACTTAGTATGAAAGACCCCGGCGAAAATGAACAAAGCGGCAGTTTGATTATTGCCGATTATGGTGCAGGACGATTTGTATATACGGGTTTGGTTTTCTTTAGAGAATTACCGGCAGGTTTGCCCGGTGCTTACCGTTTGTTTGCCAATATTATTGCCAATAAACGGAAGGCAGATAATCTGCCGAAGAAAAGTGATAATAAAAATTTGAAAATAAAAATGCCATCGAAGTATAATGAGACTGGGGGGAAAGGGTAAGTTGAGTGCTGAAATTCTGCTGTAGCTGGTCAACAAATTACGCTACGATAAAAGCTGAATAAAGAATTAACTGCACAAGTGAATGACACAACGATGTTGACAAAGCTTAAACGATTGTTACAAAAATGCAAAACGAAAAATCATACTGGCGCAAATGGTATATTGGTGTACTGCTTTTTTTAGTAGCGCAGGTTATTGTTTTTTATTTAATTACTAAGTACTTTTCATGAACAGGATTGATTGGGCTATATTGATTATTACATTAACCTCCATTATTGTTTATGGTATTTATAAAAGCCGTACAACAAAAAATTTAGAAGGTTATTTCCTCAGTAACCGGAGTTTACCATGGTACCTGGTACTATTAAGTATAATGGGTACGCAGGCCAGTGCCATAACTTTTTTAACAGGGCCCGGCCAGGCTTACAGCGATGGAATGCGGTTTGTACAATACTATTTTGGTTTGCCATTGGCAATGATCGTTATCAGCATTTTTTTTGTGCCGGTTTTTAGTAAACTAAAAGTTTTTACAGCATATGAATTTTTAGAGCATCGCTTTGATGTAAAGACAAGAACTTTTACTTCAGCTTTATTTTTGTTGTCGAGAGGGTTAAGTACCGGGGTTTCCATTTTTGCGCCATCGCTGGTATTAAGTTCGTTAATGGGTTGGAATATTTATTATACCAATTTAGTTATGGGTGGCTTATTGATCATTTATACTATTAGTGGGGGCGCAAAAGCTGTAGCACATACCCAAAAGCTGCAAATGATAATTGTGTTTGTAGCGTTATTTATAACAGGATATTTAGCTGTAAAATTATTGCCCGATGCTGTGGGTTTTACAGATGCATTAAAAGTGGGTGGGCAAAATGGTAAGATGAATATTATTACCACAGGCTTTAATAAAGATGGTTTTGACTGGAAAGACAAGTATAATATCTGGAGCGGTTTAATTGGTGGATTCTTTTTAGCACTCAGTTACTTTGGTACTGACCACAGCCAGGTGGGCAGGTATTTAACGGCAAAAAACATAACCGAAAGCAGGAAAGGGTTATTGATTAATGGTTTGGTAAAAGTGCCCATGCAGTTTTTTATTTTATTAATCGGGATACTGATCTTTTCTTTTTATCAATACAACAAAGGGCCTGTATATTTTGATAATACAACCCTGCAGCAGGCAAAGCAAACTGTAAAAAGAGATTCGCTGATACTGCTGGAAGATCAATATGCAACAGCTTTTGCAAAAAAAGATATGGCGGCAGCCAATGGAATACGTAAAACATTTAAAGGTGTAATGGAGAGGGCACTGCCCGATCAAAAACCAAATGATACCAATTATATTTTTCTATGGTTTGTAAAAGAGAATTTACCGGTAGGATTGATAGGGTTAATTTTTGCCATCATTTTTTTAGCCGCCTGGGGAAGTATAGCGGCAGCACTTAATTCCCTGGCTGCATGTTCGGTGATAGATTTTCATAAAAAATTCTTTGTAAAAAAAGGAACTGAAATTGAAGAGTATAAAATTTCGCAGTGGTACACTTTAGGCTGGGGTGTATTCTCTATTATCATTTCCATGTTTGCTTATAATATCGGCAACAGTTTAATTGAAGCTGTAAATATTATCGGCTCACTGTTTTATGGGGTTATCCTCGGCGTTTTTCTTGTTGCCTTCTGGTTAAAGTTTGTAAAAGGCAATGCGGTATTTTATGCTGCAGTAATATCTGAACTGCTTGTAATTGTTATTTATAAACTGGACGTGATTTCTTTTTTATGGCTGAATGTAATTGGTGCTGTACTGGTATTTGTACTAAGTTGCTTAATACACCCTTTTGTAAAAGAAAAGGCGCTGTAACCTACAGCGCCTTTTACATATAACTTAATACTCACACTTTATAATTTTTTCAAAAGCTCTTCATTCATTTTTACATAATCATCATTTTTAGCTTCCTTAGCCAGTTCAAGTGATTTTTTTGCGCTTGCTTTTGCCCCGGCTTTATCACCCATTTCTTTTTGAATTTTAGCTTTGTATAAATACATCCAGAAGGCTTTAGTATTTCCTTCAATTGCTTTAGTACAGTTTTCTAAAGCCTTTGCCTGGTTATTATCGTATTCATTATAAAATTGTGCAGCCTGCCAGTACGGTTTTTTATCTGTTTGCATGGCTTTTTCAATTTGTGCTCTTACACGGTCTTTAATATTTGTTGTTACCGGTATTGATACAGTTGTTTTTGCCCATTTAATAGATAATTCGCAGCTTTCCGGTTGGATATTGCCAAACTCAATAGTAAATGTTTCGATGTGGTTTTTTGATTTTTTCGGTTCAACTCTAAAGCGGATAACATCTTCGCTTTCTTTATATCCATCAATGCCCCAGTTGTTTAATCCTTTATTAAGAATAATTTCCCAGCTGTCCACTCCGGGAATCGTATATAACACATAGGTTCCGGTATCAACTTTTTTCCCTCCTAATTCTACAGCATCATTAAAAACAATTTTGGTGGCACTGTTGGCACCTGTACGCCATAATTTATTGTAAGGCACAAGGTCGCCGAAAACTTTACGGCCTTTGGCATTTGGCCTTGAGTAAGTTAATTCAATAGCTCCCATACCAAAATCCTGTTTAATGGTTTGTGTAGGTGAAGGGGCTGGCATTTTAACCTGTGCAATACCGGCAAGTGTATAAAAACAACATGCAGCTAATGCAAGCATCATTTTTTTCATAAATAAAATTTTAGGCTGTAATGTAGTAAATGAATTTGTATAAACTTGATGGAAAAATATTTAACCGGTAACAATTATCAGAATTGTACGGTTATTTTGCCCCTGCCTTTTCTTCCTTTTTTAACTTTCCATTGCGGCCCCTGTTCAATAAGGCGTTTGGCCACTTCGTCGCAATTGTTGCATAGGGATTTATCTACTTTTATGTTGGTTATGCTGCCATTTGATTTTACATCAAAAGAAAGTTCTACCTGGCCGTGAATATTTTTGGTTAAAATATCGTCGGGTATTTCAATATTATTATCAACGTAAGTATTGTAATTGTCCCAGCCATCGGCAGGCTCCACATTTATAACTGAATCTTTCAACAAAGTTGCCCTTCTGGAAACAACACTTCTTGCAGCAGTACTACCGCTTACAACAGTTTTTTGTTTAAATGCCAGGTTATCTTCTGCCAATACAATTTTGTTTTGTGCTACATCACTTTTTAAGGTGTATGATTTTGGCTGATAACCGGCAGATCTTATTTCTACAGTAAGTAAGGAGTCGGGAGATACCAATCTGAAATTACCCTGCACATCGGCGTAGGCTCCAAAATTTTCACTTTTAATGCTGATGTTGGCAAAGGGCAGGGGCGTATTATCAGGACCAACAACCTGTGCAATAAAATTACGGTTAAGTTGCTGTTCATCTTTACTGCCGGCTTTTTCCCTCATTTCAACGGCATCAGTTTTTTTAAGTTCTTCCTGCCGGGTTGCTGTTTTATTATAAAATCCTTCTTTAACAGTATTTGAAGTAGCAGGTGGTGTAGCTGCATTAGCTGCCGAAGTGGTTTGTTGATTAACAACAACATCTTCCCTTATTTTTCCGTCATTTAATTTTGCAAATTCAGCCGGGGTCTGAACAGCAGGTTTATAAATAAAATTACTGTCTGGTTTTATTTTTTCTGTTACAGCATCTGCATTTTTATCAATGGTTGCAAAATTATTATCAACAGGTACTGTTACTCCAGTGGTATTTGCTTTTTGACTGTCTGCAATCACTTCTTTATTTGTAGCAGCAGGTTGTATTGAATCTGATGCACTAGTTGTTTTTACAGTTTGTGCAATTTGCTGCTGGTCCTCTTTTTTATTTATAAGCCAGTAAGAAATCGTTGCTGTTCCACCAATTAATAAAACCGCTGCAGCATATTTAAACCAATTGGTTTTCCTTGGTAATGCAATTACTTTGGCGGTAGTATTTTTTTGTTGGCTAAATCCTTCTTTTAATTCAGCCAGTTGTTTTTTCCAGTCCTCCTGTTGCATGCTTTCGTAACCTTCAATGGCCTCAGCCAAAAAGGGATCAGTCAATGCAGCTTTTTCCATTGCATTCATCTGCAAAGGCGTAAGCTTGCCGGAAAGATATTGCTGTATATCTTCTGCAGTGTAATTAATATGGTTTTCTTTTTCGAACATTAAAATTTTAACTTTAAAACTTAATTATAAGTTTCCTTTACTCTCCATACACAATTTCAAATTTCTCCTTCCGTTCTGTATATAACTTCTCACTTTATTCCAATCGTACCCTGTAATTGCGGCTATTTCGTTATAGCATTTATTCTCAAGGTAAAATAACCGTACTGTATCTTTCTGCTCATCGGGTAATGTTTGTAAACATTGTTCTAATTTAATAAAATTGTTTTCCTTTTCCAATGCCTCGCCATTCAGATGCGTATTTTCTTCCGATTGCATAAAGTTGGCACTAAATTCTGTGGTTTTAACATTACGGGGGCTTCTCAACTGCATTAAGCAATAATTTCGTGCCAAAACATGCAGCCAGCCTTTAAAATTCTCCACTTCGTGTTGACGAAGTTTGGAATTCAGCTCTTCAAAAATTTCCATCACAGCATCCTTACTTCGTTCTGCATCCTTAAAGTATTTAAGGCAAATACCAAATGCAAGGTCCATATACCGTTGGTATAAAGTACTTAAATAATTGATTTCGCCGCTTTTTTTAAAAGCAGCAACCAGTTCTTTATCAGTTTCTGTAGTTGGTATGTTTCGTAAAAAAGTCAAATCGAAATCCACCTCTGGTGGTAATAAATATGGTTTAGATTTTTTTAACAGGCATCAGGCTATTCAAAGTAAACTCTTACTGTTTGATAAAACATCCTGCTGTTGATATATTGATTTTGTTGCTGTTGTTTTTCTGAAAATCCCTGTAAGCCCAACAATCCTGCGGCATTACCTTTATTAATGGCAATTTCAAGATAACCTGCCGAGTTAAACAGTGCCAATTTTTCGCCTTCAGTAACATCGGCGTAAGATTCACTTACTTTATCAATCACCTCATCTCTTTTAAACATAATTTTAAAACTGCGGCCTCTACGCTGTTCTTCAAATTCTTCTTTGTGAATATTTACAATAACGTTTTCAAAATTATCTATAAAAATGATCTGGCCTTCTATCCAGTTATTGCCCAGCATGGGTTTTAACGGATTTTTCACCTGCATCGAAACTGAAATATCGCCAATTTCTTCAATTGTTTTACCGCTAACTAACTGGTTAAATGCTTTAGCAAAAATTGTAGTGCAATACAGGGTATTTTTCTGCTGTGTTTTTTCCAGTGTTAGTGCCACTACTTTTTGCGGTACCTCTTCCAGTATCATAGTAAGCAAGCCATTATCGGCACAGGCAATAAAATGGCCATTATGTTCAGCCAGCAGCATATGTTCCGGTTTTTCATCAAACAGGTTTACTAATACTAAATGAAAAGTGCCTGGTGGAAAGTTTTTTATGGCATTCCTGCATACATAAGCCGCCTGGGGATAATTAAACGGAGAGAGGTGATGTGTTATATCAACAATATTAAAATCGGTATTTGCCTGTAATAATTGCCCTTTTACTGCACCAACCAAAAAATCCTGGTGGCCAATATCGGATGTAAGGGTAAGTAAAGGCATTTGTAATTGTTAATCGGTTAATTTGTTGTTTATTGGTTGATTTGTTTATTAACTAATGTATTAACAGGCTTTACGAATTAACCGGTTAACGTATCAGTTCTCCATTTTTAAAAAAGAATTTATGGGCAAGCTTATCGGCCCAGCCCGGGAAAAATTTATTCATAAAAACCGTTCTTTTTCCTGTAAATGTAAGTACTAATGTACGTTTACGTTTTTCAATAGCTCTCAAAATATGTGCAGCACATGCTTCAGAGCTCATCATCTTACCCTCATCCATCGGGCTTTCTCCCTGCGATTGTCCTTTGCTGTTCAGTGCCACATTCCTAATATTTGAACTGGTAAAACCAGGGCAAACCCACATTACATTAACGCCATCATGCATTAATTCAGTTCTTACAGCTTCCAGCCAGCCGTTAACGGCAAATTTACTTGCCGAGTAACCACTGCGGCCAGGTAAGCCCCGGTAACCGGCAATCGAAGATATTCCAACAATAGTCCCTTTTCTTTCTATTATTGAGTTAAGCGCCAGTTTGGTACAATATACAGTACCGTAATAATTAATATCCATTACTTTTTTCAACACATCTATTTCGGCATCTTTTATTAATGCCCTCATTGATATGCCGGCGTTGTTTATTAATATATCAATACCTCCAAAAGTATTTATGGTGGAGGTGATAAAATTTTTGCAATCGTTTAAATTGCTTACATCAGTAACAACGGTATGTAAGGGCATACCAGAATGCCTTACCTGCAGATCGTAAAGCTTATCCTGGTTGCGGCTACAGGTAGCAACTTTTGCACCCATTGAAATAAGGGCATCAACCAGTGCTTTGCCAATTCCATTACTTCCCCCGGTAATGGCGACTACTTTATTTTTGAAAAAATCGCTCATATAAATATTATTAACAAAAATAGAATGATTATCTGGCTGAACATATTATTTTAAAAAATAAAAAAGCCTCCAACAGGAGGCTTTGTGAACTGGCTGGGACTCGAACCCAGGGCCCATACATTAAAAGTGTATTGCTCTACCAACTGAGCTACCAATTCAACTTTTTTATTTTTGGAGTGCAAAGATAGGGAGATTGAATTTAAAAAATGCATCAATAAAATGATTTTTTGCACCAAAAATAAAAAATGTGAATAACCTTTATTATTAGATAGTCATTAAACTGCAACCTCTTATGTCGGTGTTATCCATTCTGCCTAATACTTCAAAGCTGTTATTGCTGAATAAACGGCCTGCATCTTCACTTGCAATAAAGCTGCAACTATATAGGTTTGCCAAATCAATAATATTAATTGCACCGGTAACCGGTTTAGCTTTTACCATATCAGGCAGTATTATTGAAAACGGGTCATCTTCTTCCCTTATTAAAATTTTCATCCATGGCGGGCAATGAAAAATGCCATCGCCTTTAGAATAGGCCTGTGATAATAATTCTGTCATCCCATACTCGGAATGTACAAGTGCCACACCAAGATTATTTTGTAATTCCTTATGTACCTGCTGCCTTGTCATTTCTTCACGCCGGCCTTTCATTCCACCAGTTTCCATTATTATAGTGTGGCGTAACTGCATGGGGTATTTAGTTGCAAAATCGAGCAGGGCATAGGTAACGCCAACTAAAATTGTAGGTTGCTTTAAAATTTCGTTGTGTAAAATGGTACGATGCAGTTTATCGTAATCATTCAAATAAAATCCGCTCAGGCGATTGTCACTTTTTCTTATCAATTCATCAACCATAAATACCAGGGAAGAATTATTTCTTTCTAAATAAGACGGTAAGAGGCCAAGGATGCATTTATTTTTTGGGGTACCGTAAAATTTTTCAAACGCAGTTACGAAGCTTTTTTTATAAAGTACCGGATCTTTTACAAAATGCTTACTGTTTGTACTTGTGGTAGTGCCACTGCTTTCAAAAACTGCCCGGGCTTCAAAATCTGTTGATTTAATCTGGTGCGATTTAAAAAACTGGATGGGTAGAAAAGGGATTTGTTCAATTAGGTCAACCTCATCTGCCTTAACATTTAGAGTATCGCAATATTGACGGTAAATTATATTATGCTGGTATTGAAACCGGAATAATTCCAGTGCCAGCTCCGTAAAATTTTCATCTGAAGCAGCAAAAATTCTTTTCTCAAGGTCAATATTTTTAACAGGTAGTTTCAATTACTATCAGTAAATTTGAATAATAATATACAAAGATGCGATATACTTTATTAATTATAGCAGTTTGCTTGCTGTTTACGGCCTGTAAAAAAGATAAATTTACAACTGCCCCGCAAATTAGTTTTAAATCGGTAAAACCAAATGTCTGGCTATCCAGTAATACAACAGTACAACTGGATTTTGCACCGATATTAACTTTGAGTGTTACAGATGCCGAAGGTGACCTTGGCTTTAAGGATGGGTCGGACACTTCTAAGGTTTATGTTAAAAATCTTATTAACAATAAAATTGATTCTTCTTTTTTGCCAGATATAAAAACTTCAGCTAAGGAAAATTTTAAAGGGGATATAGCAATAAATTTATTTAATGTAATTGGTGGCAAGCCCGGCGTAACTACAAGGCCAAGAGTGGATACTTTATATTTTGAAGTTTATATAAAAGATTTTGCAAAAAACAAGAGCAATGTAATAATAACAGCCGATCCTGTATTTTACGTCACTCAATAATGAAGTGGCTGCACTTTATCTTATCTCATTCTATTTTTATTGCAATTTGTGCTGTAGCACTTTGTTTTCAAACAGCTTTACTGCTGCACATTAATCTTACTGCTTGGTTATACAGCTTTGTTTTTTTCTCAACATTATGCAGTTATAACTTTTACTGGCTTTTAAGTGGCTTTGCTTTTTCAGGACAGCCGGTTAAATTATTTTTAAAAAAGTATTACACCAATATTATTATTTTTTTTATAGCTGCAATAGGGTTACTGTTTTCATTACCGCATATTTCCAATTTATTACCTGCCATTATTTTAAGCCTGTTTTTCACTTTACTGTATACTATTCCGCTGTTGCCTTTTAAAGCATTACAATTTACTAGAAAGGCGGGGTTATTAAAAACATTACTCCTGGCATTTACATGGGCTTTTGTAACGGTGTATATTCCAGATAAGCAGGTGCCAACCGCAAACACACTCACCTTACTGCTGCTGTTCAATAACCGTTTTCTTTTTATGTTGATGCTATGTATCATTTTTGATGCTAGGGATACAAAAGTTGACAAAATAAGAGGCTTACAAAGCCTTACAACCCTGGTAACACCGGTTACAATTCGTTATATAATGGGAGCTGTCTTTATTGCCTATATTATTAATGGCGTAGTCTTCAGGATTTATTATAATGAGCCTATGCAAATAATTGCTTTATTGGTTACCGGCATAGTTGCAGCAGTGGTATATTTTTTCTCTTTAAAAAAACAGGGCTATTTTTTTTATTATTTTTTGGTTGATGGGTTAATGTTATTTTCCGCCATAGCTGCTTATGTGGCAAGTATTTAGTTATTTTGCCTTTATATAAAGAAAACAAAGATGGCTAAAGCAAAAAAAACGAAAAGTATTCTTACTGAAGAATCATACGCATTTTTAAAAAACTATATCAATAATCCCTCTCCAACAGGTTTTGAAAGCAGCGGACAAAAATTGTGGCTTCAATATTTGAAACCATATGTAGATTCTCATTTTACCGATCCCTATGGCACTGCAGTCGGAGTAATTAATCCTTCTTCTACATTTAAAGTGGTAATAGAAGCTCATGCAGATGAGATAAGCTGGTTTGTAAATTATATTTCTCCTGATGGATTGATTTACCTGAAACGCAATGGAGGTGTAGATCACCAGATTGCACCTGCAAAGCGTGTTTTAATTCATGGGAAGAAAGGAGCTGTAAAAGCGGTATTTGGATGGCCTGCCATTCATACACGAATGAGCAATAATGATGGTAAGGAAACGCCACCCAAAGTTGATAACCTGTTTTTAGATTGCGGAGCCCGTAATAAGAAAGAAGTGGAGGCCTTGGGTATTCATATTGGCGCCGTGGCAACCTACGAAGAGGGATACGAAGAACTGGCCTATGATTATTTAATAGGCCGGGCTTTTGATAACCGCATTGGTGGTTTTATGATTGCCGAAGTGGCCAGGTTACTTAAGGCAAATCGTAAAAAACTACCATTTGGTTTATATGTTGTAAATGCAGTGCAGGAAGAAATTGGCTTACGGGGAGCAGAAATGATTGCCCGTAGAATAAAACCAGACATCGCTATCATTACCGATGTAACGCATGATACCAGTACACCAATGATTAACAAAATTATAGAAGGGGAGTGTGCATGTGGAAAGGGGCCTTCCCTGGCATTTGGGCCTGCGGTACATAATAAATTGTTGGATGTAGTACAAATTACGGCAACAAAAAATAAGATACCGGTTCAATTACGCACTGTAAGCCGCAGTACAGGTACCGATACAGATTCTTTTGCATATGCTAATGATGGTTGCCCTTCTGTTTTAATTTCAATTCCATTAAGGTATATGCACACAACAGTAGAAATGCTCCACAAAGACGATGTTGAAAATACTATTAAACTGATGTATGAAACTTTATTAACCTTATCCCCTAAAACTAATCTCAGTTATTTTTAAACAATGCTATGTCAAAAGGGTTATTAGTTTTTATAGTGGTGCTGGGTATTGCACTTGCAGTATCTCAATTTATTAAAATGAAGCATTCGGCTGATAATGCAAGGGCGGCATCTGATAAAATTATGGAAGAATTTAAAACTATTGATAAAGACCTTAAAGCATCATCTTTAGAAATAGATACTGCTAAGAAAAGATTATTTGATTCATTAGAAATCAAAATGAAATAGACTATGGAAGACCGTTTTACCAGATATTCAAAATTATATTTCCTGATATTTTTATTGTTCCTTTCCATCCCTGTAATATTTGGTTCGGCAATGGCATTATTATACGGAGTTTCAAAGCTGGTTTCATCAAAGCCGGTAGATATTTTATTTGAACTGGTTGTAATTTCAATACCACCTGCAGTTTTTGCAACAGCCTATTATATTTTTATTAAACGTACCAAAAAGCATCCTTCTGCTGTTGTAAAGGCAATTTCCCAGGTTTGCTTTACCATCGGTTTTTGTTATTGTGTTGTTGTATTAGTATTGTGCATAATGGATTATTTTAAGTTAGGCATTCATGATATTACAAACTATGCCAGTTTTGACCTGCTTTTTTTAGCCGGAAATATCGGTCTGCTTTTTTTTATTGCCATAGTACAAGCTTTTACCACTAAGAAAGAAATGAACTGGATGGAGAAAAGAAAACAAAAAGAAAATATCTCCTCATAAAAAATATCCCCGTTAAGAATAACGGGGATTAATCAAAACCAACTGTATGCTTATGAAAACTTTTCTTATTGAATAGTTATCTCTTTTGCCGCAGCTTTTACTTCTTCTTTTTTAGGTAACACTACATGTAAAATACCATTTTCGTATTTGGCGTTTATATTTGTAGCGTCAATTTTTTCATCTACCGTAAAAGTGCGCTTGAATGATTTAGCGCTGAATTCTCTGCGGATCAATTTTTCTGTTTCCGATTTTGTTTCTGCTGTTTTTTCCACACTTATTGTTAGGATATTAGCATCCAGTTTTATCTTAAAATCGCTTTTTTCAAAGCCAGGGGCAGCTACCTGTAAATTGTAAGCATCGTTTTTCTCAACAATGTTTACTGGTGGAAAACCTAAAATATCTTCTCTTACAGTTTTGCCAAATGTTGAAGGCAGGTCATTAAAAATTTCATTCATTAATCCATCAAATGATTTTGCAAAGGGATTGTTTGTTTTTACGAGTGTCATAGCTTTATTTTTTTATGTTTTTAAATTTTATAATTACAAAACACAATCTTCAAAAGCTATTCCAACAGGTTTTTAATGCCTAAATTTCAATTTTTAGCTACATTTTGCGCCGTTATGTCGCTTGTAACTAGATGATTGCGCCATAATTTCCGATTTCGAGATGCGGAAGATGTGTAAATGTAGAGAACAATAAAAGGGAAGATGTAAAATAAGTTCTTAGTTTTGTGCTCCAAAAAATCTACTACACATGTATCCGGAAGAAATTGTAATACCAATGAAAGAAGAGCTAACTGAAAATGGCTTTTCAGAAATGTTGACCTCTGCAGCAGTTGAGGAAACTATAAAAGATAACGGCACCACTTTAGTTGTAATCAACTCAGTTTGTGGTTGCAGCGCCGGTACTGCAAGGCCTGGTGTTTTAATGGCTGTTCATAACAGTACAAAAAAACCCGATCATCTTACTACCAGTTTTGCTGGTTTTGATGTTGATGCAGTAAAGAAAATAAGAGAGTACCTGTTGCCTTACCCTCCATCTTCGCCATCAATTGCTCTTTTTAAAGATGGCCAGTTGGTTCATTTTATAGAAAGGCATATGATTGAAGGCAGAAGCGCCCAGATGATTGCAGAAAACCTGATAGGGGCATTTGAACAACATTGTAATTAAGATACTTCGTCATGTTTTATTAAATATGATGGGTTAGTAAATATCATCCTCCTGTTTCTACAGGAGGATTTTTTATTTCAATAACCAACGGCTTCAATTATTTGAATATATTGCAGTTCTTAATAAAAATAATAAGTAGCAAACTTTATGTATCCCAATTTATATTATGTTTTTAAAGACTGGTTTGGTGTGGAGTGGAAGGGGCTTAGTGTTTTAAATACTTTTGGGTTACTTGTGGCAATAGCATTTATTGTTGCTGCAATTGTAATCAGCAGCGAATTAAAGCGTAAGGAAAAACAAGGCTTACTATCACCAAGGGAAGAAATTATTACTGTAGGAAAACCTGCTTCACTATCTGAAATATTGATCAATGCACTAATTGGTTTTGTATTTGGGTTTAAGGTTTTGGGCTTGATTTTTAGCAGGCCGGAAGGTGTAAATCCGCAGGATTATATTTTCTCCAGCCAAGGTAATATTTTAGGTGGATTACTATTGGGTATAGTATTAGGTGGCTTAAAATGGCATGAGAAAAACAAACAAAAACTTAAAGAACCTGAACGCCGTAGTGTACGCATTTGGCCACACGACAGGGTAGGAGACATAATAATCCTTGGATTAATATTTGGTATACTTGGGGCTAAGCTGTTTGATAACCTTGAGAACTGGAATGAATTTATTCAGGATCCAATTGGAAGATTGTTTTCTGCCAGTGGGCTTACTTTTTATGGGGGTTTAATATTGGCAACTATTGCTATTTGCTGGTATGCATATAAACGTGGTATTAAACTGGTTCATTTGGTAGATGCTGCAGCACCTGCTTTAATGATTGCTTATGCTGTAGGTAGAATTGGTTGCCAGGTTGCCGGCGATGGTGACTGGGGAGTTTATAACAGTGCTTATGTAAATGATGCAACCGGCAAAACTGTAAGAATAGCGAGCGAAGGTGAATTTATGCAGGCATTAAAGAAAGATTCTACTTATTTTTTAGAAGGAAAAGTACCAGAGTCGAATCAATATACGGGTCGTACTTCACCAGATCTGCAGCATGTTCATAATATCTATTACAAAGCACCTTCCTTTATTCCCAATTGGATGGTGGCATATTCATATCCTAAAAATGTTAATGCTGATGGTGTAAAAATTCCCGGTGATACTGATGAACATAACCGTGTATTGCCTATACCAGTTTTTCCCACTCCATTTTACGAAACAATAGCCTGTTCCTTGTTATTCTTATTATTGTGGTCAATTCGCAAGAGAATAAAAACCCCTGGGGTAATTTTTGGAATTTATCTCATCTTAAATGGTTTAGAGCGGTTTATTGTAGAAAAAATAAGAGTAAATACAACTTATTCCATGTTTGGCTTTCACCCTACACAGGCCGAAATAATTTCTTTTTTGCTTTTTCTTACAGGGCTTTGTTTTATTATTATACAAATGAAGCGTACAAAAGGCCAGAGTTAATTTTATAGTTTATAATTATTTAATCTATTGTAAATACCAAAATATTGGTATCTGTAACTTATTTGCATTGCTATCCGTTACATTTTTGCAGCTATTTTACATTTTTTTAGTTTTTTACCGATCATCATCATTATTTGCCGCTCAGTATAAAACAATGTACTATGTTTTACAAAGTACCTACTTTTGTGAAGTAGTTATCAAAGTATATAACTGCATCTTTAAAAACTAACTTCCGGATTAGCCACCGGAAATAAAACAAAAAGTATAGTCATGAAAAAATTTTTCAACCTTCTGGTTGTCAGCACTATTGCTATGTGCAGCCAGGCCCAAACAACTCCAGCTGGTAAAGTTACCGGTAGCATTAAAGATGGCGGACAACAAAAAGTAATTGATGCCGCTTCAATCTCCCTTTTAAAAGCAAAAGACAGCAGCCTTGTAAAAATTGCAGTTACTGACAAAGAAGGCAATTTCAGTATTGAGAATGTGAAAGAAGGCAGTTATTTGGTATTAGCCACATCTATAGGCCATTCAAAAACTTATAGCCAGGTATTCACTATTTCTGCAGACCAGTCAACTACAAATGTTGGAACCTTACAGTTAGTACCAGCCGACAAAAATTTAAAAGAAGTAACGGTGGTTTCTAAAAAGCCTTTTATAGAAAGAAAGATTGACCGCACCATAGTAAATGTGGATGCCGCCATTTCCAATGCAGGTACCACAGCTTTAGAAGTTTTAGAAAAAAGCCCTGGCGTAACGGTTGATAAAGATGGTAACATTAGCCTTAAAGGTAAACAGGGTGTTAGCATAATGATAGATGGTAAGCCGGCATACCTTAGTGGCCAAGAGCTTACAAATTTATTACGCACCATGCCATCCAGTAATTTGGAGCAAATAGAAATTATGACTAACCCCTCTGCAAAATACGATGCAGCCGGCACAGCGGGTATGATTAATTTAAAAACAAAAAAGAACAAGCAAAAAGGATTTAACGGCAGCGCCAGCACCTCTTATGGCCAGGGTATTTATGCAAGAAATAATAACAGCCTTAACCTTAACTACCGCAACGGAAAATTTAATTTATTTAGTAATCTTGGAGCCAGTTGGGATAATAATTACCAGCAGCTGTACATTTTACGAAAGTTTAAAAATAATAGCGGTGCTGTTGACAGAATATTTGAGCAAACAGCTTTTATGGGCCGTAAGAACCGGAATAAAAATGCAAAAATCGGTGTTGATTTTTATGCGTCTAAAAAAACAACTATTGGTGTTTTGTTAAATGGCTCTTCGGCATTGCACCAGCAGGATGGTTTAAACACCACTTATTTTTACGATGGTATACAGGCCTTAGATTCTATAGCTGTTGCTGACAATGACGAAAAAAGCCCCTGGAAAAATGGCTCTGTAAATATTAACTTCCGTCATACATACGACTCAACTGGCAGGGAATTAACTATGGATGCAGATTATGTAAAATATCAATCTGACAGAAGCATGGGGCTTTTAAATAAATATTTTGCAAAAAACTGGGTGCAAAGCGGTGGCGATAATTTAGTAGGCGACCTGCCAACAGGCGTTAATATTTACACTTTTAAAATGGATTATGTACATCCGTTAAAAAAGGGCATTAAGTTAGAAACCGGCATTAAAGCCGCCTATGTAAATACCGATAATACTGCAGGCTACTTTAATGTAATAAGCGGTTTTAAGCAAGTAGATTATACTAAAACAAACCGTTTTAAGTACAAAGAAAATATTAATGCAGCTTATTTAAATCTTTCAAAAGAAATTAAGAAATGGGGTTTGCAGGCAGGTTTAAGAATGGAGAATACCAATAATAGCGGCCACCAGTTTGGCAATCCACAAAAAGGCGATTCATCTTTTAAAAACAGTTATACAGGCTTATTTCCTAACGTATTTGTAAGTTATAAAGCCAACGAAAAAAACGAGTTTTCATTTAATTATGGCCGCCGTATACGCCGGCCCGATTATGAAGACCTTAACCCCTTTCTTTTCTTTATAGATAATTATACTTACGAGCAGGGTAACCCTTTTTTGCAGCCCTCTATAGCTAATACAATGGAGGCGTCACATACGTATAAGAGTTTTTTAACCACCTCTTTAAATTATACACACACCAAAGGTTTATTTGCAGAAGTATTTGAGCCAAACGGTAACGCCATTGTAATTACACGTAGAAACTTTGGCAGCACAGACAATGCAAGTTTATCTGTAAATGCACAGGTAAAAGTAACTAAATGGTGGATGGCAATACCATATACAGAGTTTAACTACAGCAGTTACGAAGGCGCTTTCCCATCGGGCAATATAAGTATAAATGCCACCTACTTTATGGCCAACGTAACCAATCAGTTTACCTTTAAAAACGGGTGGAGTGCTGAGCTGTCGGGCTTTTACCGCACTAAAGGTATAGAAGGCCAAATACTTATTTTTCCTTTAGGACAGTTAAGCGGCGGCCTGCAAAAGCAAGTTTTAAAAAAGAAGGGTACCATTAAATTAAACATAAGAGATGCGTTTAGAACCATGCGCCCCAAAGGACAAATAAACATACAAAGTACCGAAGCAAGCTTTAGGCAGCAAAGAGACAGCAGGGTGGTTACGTTAAGCCTTAGCTATCGTTTTGGTAAACCCATTAAAGGAGCAAAAACAAGGAAAAGTGGTGGTGCAGGAGATGAGCAGGGTAGAATAAAAAGCGGTAACTAAAAACATTTGTAGAAAATAGTTGACGGTTGATAGTATAGCAATTGCTAACTTTCAATAGCCATCAACTATTTTCTACATTTTCACTACTTTTGAAAAAAATTGTTACCATGCCATCATTCGATTTTAGTAGTAAAGTAGATCTGCAAACATTAGACAACGCTATTAATACTGTAAGTAAAGAAATTACCAATCGGTTTGATTTTAAAGGAAGTCCGGTAGTAATTGATTTAAACAAAAAGGAATTTAAGGTAAGCCTGGAGGCTGAAAGTGAAATGAAATTAGGCCAGATAAGGGACGTGATGATCAGCCGTAGTATGAAACAGGGATTAGCTGCCGAGATCTATGATTTTAGTAAAGAGCCTTTTCAAAGCGGAAAAGTGGTTAAGCAGGAAGTCGTAGTACGAAACGGTATTAAACAGGAAGACGCCAAAAAGGTAGTAAAGCTGATAAAAGATAGTGGCTATAAAGTTCAGGCAGCAATTATGGACGATATAATAAGGGTTACCGGTAAAAAAATTGATGATTTACAGGAAGTTATACAAGCAAGTAAAGGATGGAACCTGGGCATTGCCCTGCAGGTAGTAAATATGAAAAGTTGAGTTTTTTACTTTTTTCGATAAAAAACTCGGAAAATCCAACTATTTTGTATCGAATTTGTTATAAAAGAGCAATTTTAGATATTCGAAAACCAAGTATTTTTACTAAATTTGCACACTTAAAAGATTATACGGCAAAATCCGTGTATAAAAACAAATAAATTATGAAAAAAGGAATTCACCCTGAAACTTACAAAACAGTAGTTTTCAAAGATATGAGTAATGGGCACTCATTTTTAAGCCGCTCAACAGCCTACAGTAAAGAAACTGTAAAATGGGAAGATGGTAACGAATACCCTGTAATTAAACTGGAGATTTCTAATACTTCTCATCCATTTTATACCGGTAAAAATGTACTGGTTGATACTGCAGGACGTATTGATAAGTTCAACAAACGTTACGAAAAAAAGGCAAAATAATTGGTATAGATCATTATCTTTATCTCAAGTTTGTTTTTCATGGCTATACTTTAAGTCCCTTCGGTTCTCCGGGGGGATTTTTATTTTCAGTAATTTTACCTCATGCAAAAAATAATTTTTACCGAAGAGTATTGCAAACCTAAAAATTTACATCCTTTTACACTTACCAGGCATATTCAGGATATAAGAGTGGGTATTCTTACCATCAGGGAAAAATGGGAGCGGATGCTGAAATTAGCCTCCTTTGATAAGTGGGAAGGATATTACCTGGATGATGAACGTTCCATAAAAATTGATAAAACTATTGGCGAGGATATTTGCCTGATGGTACATGCCAATGTGTTGCCGACAAAATCAATCATCAGTAAGATAAAAAAATTACAACATGGCGAATTTCTATCAGTTAAAAATGAAGGAGGTATTGCCTATAAATTCTCAGCAAAAGAAGTATTGGGATTACATAAAATAAAAATTACCCGTTCGGTAGAATATAACGAAAGTTTGAAAGTATTGCATTACCCATGGCAGATCTTTCAGTTAAATGACTGGGCCATAAGGCAGGATTTTGAATTGATAACAGCCAGGAGAAAAAGTAAACCCATACCCAAAAGCAATACCATAATTAATGCTGCACAAATATTTATTGAAGCTGGGGCAAAAGTGGAGCATTGTATTTTAAATGCATCAACCGGGCCAATTTATATTGGAAAGAATGCCGAAATACAGGAAGGGAGTATGATCCGTGGGCCATTTGCCTTATGCGAGGGCAGTTTGGTAAAGATGGGAAGTAAAATTTATGGCGCTACAACTATTGGCCCATATTGCCTAGCAGGAGGAGAAATAAAAAATTCAATTTTGCTGGGATACAGTAATAAAGCACACGACGGATATTTAGGTGATAGTGTGATAGGCGAGTGGTGCAATTTAGGAGCAGGCACCAGCAACAGCAATCTTAAAAACAACTGCGGCGACGTAAGCTATTGGGTTCATGCCGATAAAAAACAAATAAGTGCCGGAAATAAAGGAGGGTTGTTGTTGGGTGATTATTCCAAATCGGCCATCAACACTTCATTTAACACAGGAACTGTTGTAGGCATTTGCAGTAATGTGTTTGCACAGGGGCTTACACCAAAATATATCCCTCATTTTTCATGGGGATGCGATGCTATTACCCGCTATAAATTAAGCAATGCCTTAGAAGATATTAATAAATGGAAACAATTAAAAGGTTTTTCAATTACTGAAAAAGAGAAACAAATTTTGACGGATATTTACAAAAAATTTTAAACCCAAAAACAACACATGCGTAAACAAATTGCAGCAGCCAATTGGAAAATGAATTTAACCCTGCAGCAGGCAGAAACCTTAATTGATGAATTATTGGCAATTCCACATGACTTAAGTGAAAATCAATCAGCAATTTTCGGAGTTCCGTTTCCCTACCTTACTGCTATAAATAATAAGCTTGCAGGAAGAAAAAATGTATTTGTGTCGGCACAGAACTGTTATAATAAGAAAAGCGGAGCATATACTGGTGAAGTAAGTGCTGATATGTTGAACAGCATTGGTATAAAATATGTAATTATAGGCCATAGCGAACGAAGAGAATATTTTAATGAAAGTAATACCATGCTTGCTGAAAAAGTAAATATTTGCCTGGAAACCGGGTTGGTGCCAATTTTTTGTTGTGGCGAGCCCTTAAGTATAAGAGAGGCTGAAACACAAAACAGTTTTGTAGAAACACAACTAAAAGAAAGTTTGTTTCATTTATCGGCGGAGCAGATAACCGGTTTTATTATTGCTTACGAACCCATTTGGGCAATTGGTACGGGTAAAACTGCAACCAGTGAACAGGCGCAGGAAATACATGCACATATCCGCAGTGTATTGGCCAAACAATATGGCAGCGATGTTGCAGCAACAATTTCTATTTTATATGGCGGAAGTGTTAAAGCAAATAACGCAAAAGAAATTTTTGGTAAGCCGGATGTTGATGGCGGATTAGTAGGTGGCGCATCATTAATAGCTGCTGAATTTGCTGCTATTATAAACAGCTTAAAATAAAGTATTAGTTACTTACAGCTTTACAGCAGTTTTATTTCTTTCAGAAATATCAACTTCGGTAAAGCTGTTTAATTTTTCCAGATCTAAAATAGTTACACTGCCAGCTTCGTTACGGTGATACATAGGATTAAATTTGGCACCGTACACAATTTCTTTACAAGTATAAGAGCTTCGGGCAACTACGGTATTGCTGAACATATCGTCAAATGCTTTTATAAAGATCAGGAATTCTCCATGCGTATTTTCAAAATCTTCTTTTGTAAAGCCATACAAAGGGCTGTCTTCTGTAATTGGATGTACAATGGTCCAGTTTAAGGTAAGTGCATTTGCCTTAGCAAACTCCAGCTCTAAAGGAAAAAATTTATTTACAGATTTTCCATTTTCTTCTACTATTATACCTAACGTAACCTTAGCTTCAGCATCTGTTAGTGCAGTATTTTTAAATGGTGCCAAGCGAATCATAAACGCAGTAATATCTTTGTAAGGAGCTATTATAGCATTTTCTGAAAATTTAAGGTACGCAGTAGGTTTGCTAAAGCGGCCATAAAACAAACCTGCAGCAAGGGCCAAACTTAACAGGCCGGTTAGTGCTTCGGCAGATGCAATAGCACTAACCAAAAAACCGGAAGGGCTTACATGGCCATACCCAACTGTAGTAAAAGTTTGTGCGCTAAAAAAGAAAGCTTCACCAAATTGTTCCAGTGTGGTAGTACCAACAGTAATGCCATTCAGGTTTTCGATACCCGCCCAAAAGTAAATGCCGGCAAAGAACAAATTAACCGCTATGTAAAATGCAAAAATTATCCCTAAAAATTTCCAGCCGCTAATAGCCAGCATAGAATGATACCAACTGGTACGTTCTAAAAAACCAACGCCAATTTTTTTAATGTTAGGCCGGCCGTCTTTATTTACAAATCTGCCACCATAGTCTGATGCATTTGCACCAAAGCCAGTATTAATTTCTGTTTTTGCTTTTTTATTTAGTTTGTGGAGCAGTGCCATATATTTTTATTGATAATGCTGTAATTTAAGAATAATTTTGATGTACAGCAGGTAGTTTGTAAGCCTGCTCCGGTATAATTTGATGCCGACCAATTAAAGCAATATTTTTTTGTAGATGTTTATTAAAAAATTATACCGATATAACAAAGCAGCCTGTTGCCTGTTTATGACTTTTATTACCGCATTTGCTTTTATAAATTATAAATGGGGTATTACTGCTGCACCTATATTACAATACGGCATGTTCAGCAGTCCGATGTATTTAAAAGATACGCAAACAGTTTATGTGGTAGTGGCAGATGGTGAAACAATTGATTGTTCCGGGTTATCACTGACCAACAGAGATATTCTTCAACTTTACCAGGCAAATTACTTAGATAGTAAAAGCATAAACACTGCCGTTTTCAATACCATGCAACCATACATTGGCTTTACGGGTTTAATGCAGCTTGATAAATATAATCCCAAACTTACCGACAGCAGTTTTACTAACTGGTACAAACAAAAGGTACAGGCTATTTTAAAAAAACGGGTTGATTCTTTACAGGTATTTAAG
Source organism: Ferruginibacter sp. (assembly GCA_017983695.1). Classification (GTDB taxonomy): domain Bacteria; phylum Bacteroidota; class Bacteroidia; order Chitinophagales; family Chitinophagaceae; genus Ferruginibacter. The sequence goes on along the minus strand of JAGOAX010000003.1, from coordinate 412,589 downwards.
CAGGATTTTGTGTGGCAGGGTAATACGTTGCAACCAATTGGATCACCCTATAAATTAAGCTGTATTGTTCCTTAATAAACTACATCGAAAAAATTGCATTGTTTTTTACACCTGCTGCTTTCTCATAAGCTACGGCTGGCTGGCTTTTAATGGATTGCTGCTGCACCAGCTTAGCCCTGTTTTTTTTATTAACCGATTAGATTTTTCTTTAAATCTTTTATTTTTGACCGGTATCCAAAATACAGTAATTGGCAATTACTGGTTGCAATTTTTATTGGATGCTATTTATCTTTTATCAACACTGGTATTAGTATTTACCACTTTACTAAATAACCGGTTTCAGTATACAGCGGCTTTACTTAGTGTAATAATAAATTTTATATATGCACTGCTGATATCTTCTTTAACAGCTTTAAGCATAGAAGGATTTGTATGCTGGATTTTACTGCCGGTAATATTTGTATTTAAAAGTGAAACGGCATTTTATTATGGACTACATATTATGCGCTATATTTTTTTACTTATTTTTTTTAGCGCAGGTTTATGGAAGATAAGGGCAGGTGGTATTTTTAATGTGGAGCAAATGAGCGCTATACTTTTATTACAGCACAGCAGTTATATAACAGCTGACCCTGGTAATTGGTTTTCTAAATTCATTATTTATCTGGTTAACAATACCTGGCTTTCTTATGCCATTTATTTAATGGCCACACTTGCAGAAATTGCTTTTATAATAGGTTTTTTTACAAAAAAGGCTGATAAATTACTGATATTATTTTTTGTACTTTTTGCAGTGTTCGACCTTTTTTTAATGCGGATCAACTATTTTTCCTGGCTTTCTTTTTTATTTTGTTTGTGGTATGCAAAATATCCTTTGCCTAATGAAAATAACATAGCTACAGTTGAAAATGCGTAATAATTTGCTGGTAAACCAAATCCGGAGTTATTGCGGTAAGGCAGGCGAAGTCGGGGCAAAGTAAGGGATTATTTACACGGGAAGTGTTGGCGTTTTTCCAGGCAGAACATGGTCTGCAGGATATAGCCGCAGCAATTACTTTATGATTTGCTGCATCTAAAAATTTGTAACCGTATAATTTTTCGTCAGTACCCCCGAAAATAGTTAAGGATTTTTTTTGTAGTGCTACTGCCAAATGCATAAGGCCACTATCCAGACCAATATAGCCATTACTAAAAGCAGTTAAATTAAATATTTCCTGTACAGATGTTTTGCCGATTAATACCTTACAGTTCTGATAAGGTAATTTATGAAATTCTGCTGCATATTCCATTTCAGTATTGTCTCCCGCAATTACAAATTGGCTTTCAGGAAAAGCCAAACAGAGCATTTGGGTAAGTTTAAGCCAATAGTTAACAGGCCAGTTTTTATATGGGGCGGTATTATTGCCTGCAGATATTTGCAGGATAAAGTAATTACCTGTACCAACAAATTTATGAGTGAGTGTTTTATTTAAAACAGGATGGGGCAAATAAAAATCGCCAATGTTTTTTATTCCGGCATTTTGTGCACTATACAGTAAATGCATATTTTGTTCAGCATCAGTAAAGGAAGAAATAACATTTTTATTTCTCTTAGATATTTTATAGGCGGCATTTACAGATAAGGTTGCAGTAACTTTTTTGCTACTTAACCATGCAGTTAATGCAATGGCCTTGCCTTTGGTAAGGTGATTTGTATAGATATTTATAAATGCTTTTAAATGAGTAAAAGCAAATGCCAGCAGGGATATTTTACTGCTGCAGTACACTTTTTTATCGACCAGGCTATCATCAAATAAACTATCACTGGCATATTTTGAATAAAAGATACCTGTTATAAAAAACTGTTTTTTCTTCAATTCCTTTAGCAGTGGCGTATAAAGCAGCGTATCTCCCAGGCCACCTGTAAACAAAACGGCAATCTTTCTTTTTTTTTTGGTTAGTAGTTTCATTAATTTTATTTCCTTTCCAGCAAGTAAAGCAAATGATAAAAACATTTTCAGCCATCAAAAAAAAATATTTCGACAGCACGGTTGATTTATCAAAGCTAAGTAAAACATTTTTGCTGTGGGCAGTTGGGTTGGTGCTGGTTTATATATCTAACATATACCTGGTAAAAATTACCGGACTTGAAACATATGGGAGATACACCGTTTTTATTAACTGGGCAGCATTAGTAAGTACCATTTTGCTTTTTGGTTGGGATGGTTACCTGATGCAAAGAGTACCGCAGTTAGCCAAAAGTGAAAACGGTAAAATTGCAGGAACTCAACTTTTGCGTAAAGCCATTCGGAGCTTTTTTATAAGCTACATTGTTTTTGCAGCTATAGTCACAATTGTTTTTAAAGTGATCAAAATAGCACCCCATTTTTCCAGTAATCAATACCTGTTATTTTTTTTAGTACTTACTTTTTTATTTGCTGCCATTACTTTTTTTAAAGCATTTTTAAAAATATTTAATGTAATTAGTAAAGTGCAGTGGGCAGAAGATGTGGCAAAGCCCCTGTTTTTATTTATTATAATATTGGTGTATTACAATACCAGTACAGCCTTATCACTGTCTTCATTATACTGGCTGAATAGTATTGCTTTGGGCACTATTGCAATATTGCTTTTGTTTTTCGCAGTTAAAACTTACCATAAAAATTTTGAAGTTCAACAAAATGTACCAGTAGATGAAAAGTGGCTGGCGAAGTGTTTTTATTTTATGTGCATTTTTTTAGGCTATAGCATTTTTTCACGGATGGAATTATTGTTCTTAGGTCATTATGCAAAAGACGAAGATGCAGCTAAGTACCAGATATTACTGCGAATTGCTGATTTAGTAATATTGCCCGATTTTTTATTCAACTATTTTTTACCGCAAAAATTTGCCCATCATTTTGCCAACGGTAGAAATGACGAGGCAAGGCAACTATTTAAAAATTCATCTGTAACTATTTTTTTACTGCAGGTAATATGTTTTGCAGGGGTAGGTGCGGTGGGATATTTTTACCTGCAGAGTTTTAATGTTGCTACAGGGCAAATGTATTTATTATTATTGTTGATGGCAATTGCGCCAGTTTTTTATTCATTATTTGGGTCTTCTAATTTAGTTTTAAAAACATCCGGCAACGAGCGGTATTCTTTTTATGCGCTGTTGATTGTTTTGCTGCTGGAACTTGCCGCCAATTATTTATTTACTGCTACCTACGGTTTAAAAGCAGCAGTCATCATTTCGGTAATCAGTATTTTTTTGTATACTTTATTGCTTTCTTTTTTTGTGTATAAAAAACTTAAATTTTATAATACAGTCACCCGATTTTTATTTTTTGTAAATAGGGCTAATGCTTCAATATAAATAATGAAACATAATAAAAAAAGGTTACTGCAAGCTTTATTGGTAAATGATATTTGCTGGGCAATTGCAGCGCCTTTTGTTTATGTGGCCAGGCGCTTGGCATTTTCCAGGGAAAATTATATCCAACGAAAAACAGAAGATGAAAATATTACTCTTTGCGAAAAGATTTTTTTTAAGCAGGAAGTAAAAAATGGATTGTTTAAGGGTTTAAAATTTAATCATATCAAACCAACAGGCAGCAGTGTTTATGCCAAATTACTTGGTTCGTACGAGTTGGAGTTGGAGCCTGTACTAAAAAACATGCTAACCCAAAACTTTACTCAATTGGTAAATGTAGGTTGCGATGAAGGGTATTATGCTGTTGGCATGGCCCGTAGTTTACCCGGCCTAAATGTTATTGCTTTTGATTGTAATAAAATGGCTCAGGAAAAATGCATGGCATTGGCAGTTGTAAACAATGTTCAGCAACAGGTTGTTGTAAAAGGTTGCTTTGCCGAAAATGAAATTGCCGGCATAAAAAATGCAGGCAAAACATTGTTTATAATTGATTGCGAAGGATGTGAAGATAATGTTATTACTCAAACCTTAATTTCAGATTTTGAAAAAGCCTGTTTTATTATAGAGTTGCATTACCAGCAGGCACCGGAAATACTGGAAAAATTACAACAAATGTTTACCAGTACACATAGCGTTACTCTGGTAAAAGCTTTTAGTGATCATGAAAGAATACTGCAATACCGCTTTGCCGAGCTTGAAGGGTTATCGTACAAAAAAAAAGAATTTATACTTACCGAAAGAAACAATTATATGGAATGGTTTATTGCTGAGCCTTTGCAATAATTTCCAGATGCGGAATGGTCAGTGTACTAAGCAATTGTTTAAAATCAACTGGGTTTAAAAACTGAGGGAGCTGCATTTTTTCTTCTACGGCAAAGTTAAAAACAGTGTTATTGTTATTAGCCAGTATCAAATCCATACTGTCAACTGCATCATTTAAAAATTCGGGTAATAATACTTCGTAAGAAATATAATTCACGGGGTGGGAGAGCCCCTTTAAAACAAATTTTTCGTTTCCTTCCACATCAATTTTTATAAAATCGGGAACACCATGTTGTGCAATTAATGCAGCGAGGGTAATTGTTTTTACATTAAGTACTGTATCAGTAAATTGTATGGGTTCGTTCCAGCGGTTATTATTCTGTTCTTCCAGTATGGTTTTCCATTGTGGGTTAATACTGTTTAATGCCGAGCCGGGTTGCTGTATAAAAAATTGGCTTTCGCCTATGTAATCTGTTACCGCATACGGCACAATAACAATATTTTTGTTATCACCAAAACGGGCTTTTAAAATAGACAGGTTATGTGGGTCAGGATCGCATGCTACAACTATTTTAGCTAACTTTTTAAACACTATTGTTTTATGCCCATCGTTGGCGCCAATATCAAAAATGAGTTTACACTGGGGTAGAAAAGATCGGTAGAATTCAAATTCCTTTAAAAATGCTTTTCGTTTTTGTGGTTTAAAAAAATAATGGTAAAGGCTGGCAAGTTTCGAATACTTTAACACATTAAATACTCCCAGCTGCTGTAGAATATTCTTTATAATTTTTATCATTCAATAGTATCAGAAAAATAATGGTAATTAATAGCTGCAATTATATAATTTATTGCATAACCGATTTCATTTTCAGCACCTCTTCAAAAAAATGTTTAGTTTCTTTTTCCACGCTCTTTACATCTTTCGATTTTATAGGCGATGCAATTACATGATCACCGGTATTGGGCAAAGCAATTGACCGTTTATAAACTGTATCAGTAGCCAATTGCGAAAACATTTCTTTCATGGCGCTTACTTTTACTACGTTATCCTGGTGCTGCTCATCTTTATAATAATATAACAGCAACACAGGTTGTTTTACTTTATTAAATGTTTCCTTATTCATTGTTGTTTCCAGCATTTCTTCAAGTGTAACAAGCGCTTCTAAGCGGTAAGGCTTATTCCAGTATTGCTTATAAATTGGTCGTTCGTCTGTCGGGTTATGATATTTGCCGCCTTTAACCAGTCGTGCAATCTGCAAACCCCAATGGTTGTTTAACAGCCAGGCATTGTTATCATTTATTGCAATATTGGGTGAGTATAAAATTAATGCAGCCACATCATCAGGGTAAGTTGCTGCTAATTGTAAAGCCTGGGTGCCGCCGGTACTGGTGCCCATTAAAATTATTTTTTTACCGAGTTGTTTGCCAATTGCCAAAGCTTCTTTAGCAGTTTCCCAATAATTATCTGCTGTAAGATTTTGTAATTGCTCTGTGGTATCAATACCATGTTCTGCCAGTCTTGATAAATATAAATTACAACCAAATTGCCTGGCAATATTGCGGTGTACCGGGTTACCTTCTTCCTGCGAAGCAGAAAAGCCATGTACATATACAATGGCATAATCTGTTTGTTGTTTTGCGCTGTCGTTTGCCCAAACAATTCTTGCTTCATTATTTGGCCTTAGTTTATGGGCTGCTTCAAGTGCAGCAACATATTTATCCAACCCGGTTATGGCAGGCACTACAGGCATTGTTTTACTGTACTTTGGTTCATCTGGCCTTGGGCCAAACAAATAAACAATAATTAATACACCAATAAAATATAATAATACTTTTAACCAGCGCATAGTTTTTTTTATGAAGCTAAGTTTTTTATTTGTCTTGCTGCTGAAAAGACCCAAAAACCTGGGTGCCACATTCCATAAGGCAAAATTATTTCCCTTTTACCGCAGGCAGAACAGAAATAATACAATTTTGCCTAACTTTCCTTTATGAAGCACTTTAAATTTTACAGCAAGGAAGATATATTATCACTAACTAAAGTACGCCGCTTTGAAACCAAAATAGGAGAACGGCTTCAATATTTAAAGTTTGATGGCGAATGGCCTGAAGACTTGGTACATTCTTCGGCAAAGTATGTGGTAATAGGTATTCCGGAAGATATAGGTGTATTGGCTAATTATGGGGTTGGTGGTACCGCAAGTACCTGGCTTCCATTTCTGTCATCTTTTTTAAATGTAAAATCAAATGATTTTTTAACGGGAGAAAATATTTTATTGCTTGGCCATTTTGATTTTGGCGACCTGAAATTTTTAATTGACAGTTATGCTTACAATCCTGATGAATTGATTGATGCCTATCGGCATGCGGTAAATATAATTGACGAAGAGGTGGAAAACATGCTTAAGGTTATTGCAGCCTGTAATAAAATTCCCATTGTTATTGGTGGTGGCCATAACAACGCTTACCCCATAATAAAAGGTGTTGCAAAAGGACTGGCCAAATCTGGTGCTATTCCATTGGCGCAAATTAATTGTGTAAATCTTGATGCCCATCCCGATTACGGCGTTACAGAAGGCAGGCATAGCGGCAATGCTTTTCGTTATGCAGAAGAAGATGGCTATTTAGGCAAGTACTGTATTATTGGTGTGCATGAGAATAATATTTCGCAGGGTATTTTGATGGACATGCACAACAATCCGTTTATTGATTATATCAGTTTTGAAGAAATATTTGTGCATGAAAGAAAAAATTTTATACAGGCAATAGCACATGCAACCGGGTTTACCGAAGGTAGTTTTACCGGGGTGGAACTTGATATGGATTGTATTGAAAACACCCTGAGCAGTGCCGTTACACCAAGCGGTATCAGTGCTTTGCAGGCAAGGCAGTATATTAATTTTGCAGCTACCGATGCTAAAGTTGCCTACCTGCATATTTGCGAAGGTGCTACACATTTATCGGATGGAAGAAAAGATGAAACCACGGCAAAACTGATCACTTACCTGGTTAGCGATTTTGTAAAAGCGCATGCACAGGATTAATGTTGCAATTGTGCTGCTATTTCTTTTTCATCTGCAATACCATCTTTGCGCCAAACCTGTTTGCCGTCTTTAAAAACTATAAAAACAGGCAGTGCGGTTACTTTATATTCTTTTAATATTGCTTCATCATTGCCACCATCTACTTTTAGTAAAGAGAATTTTCCAGCATAATCAGCCTGCAATTTTTGTAATACCGGTTCCATCTTTTTACAAGGAGGGCACCATTCAGCACCAAAATCTACCAATATGGTTCCTCTTGAAATTGAAGTATTAAATACCTCTAAAGACATTGGGATTTTTGCAGTACCAACTCCTTCTAAACCTTTATCAGCAGCTTTCCAGGCATTAATACCGCCTTGCAGTTCATAAACTTTTTCAAAGCCAATGCTCCTCATTTTTTCTGCAGCTGCAGCACTTCTGCCACCGGCAAGGCAATATACATAAACCGGTTTGCTCTTATCTATAAAAGAAATGCGGCGATCAAATTCAGCCTTATCATTCCAGTTGGCCAGTAATGTATTTTTAATATGCCCCGATGTATATTCTCCCGGTGTTCTTACATCTAAAACCTGAACAGAATCTTTACTAATGGCTTTATCAAACTCATCGGCGGTTAAATTGTTTTTTGTTTGTGCGGTACAAGATAGAAAAACCGTGGCGGCTGATAAACAAAGCAGCAATATTGTTTTCATTCGATATTTTTTACAAAGCTATAAACAAAAAACCATCCCGATGCATCGGGATGGTTTTTATTAATTGATACTTAATTTTTACAAAGGAGAAAGATATTGTGCATAAGCATAACCTTCTTCGCCATCAACTGTTTTTATTTTCCACCAGCTGTCGTCAGTTTTTTCAACCAGGGTAACCACTTCGTCATGTGCGGCCTTACCAATAATGTCACCATCAGTACTTGGCGTACTTCTAATGTTAAGGTTGGTAGAGTCGGTAGTTACTTTTAACTGAGCGCCTGCATCAGCTTTAATGTCAATATTCATCATTAAATCGCCACTTGCCATATTCGGGTCAATTTTATCATACAATGCCCAAAGTGCATCATAATCAGCAGTAGTATTTGTAGTACCGCTTACATGTAATACGCCGTCTTTTTCTGCTACTGCTAAGTTAGCAACGCCTAAACTCGTTGCTGTTTGTAATAACTCAGCATATTTATCTTGTAATGCCATTTTTAAATTGTTTTAAAGTGATTTTAAATAAAATTATTTTACTGTTAATTTAGATGCAGCAGCATCAATTAAGATTTTAGCAGCAGCTAATGCCTGCCTTAATTTCATATTATTGGCTTTAGAAAGGTCACCATTAAGAATTACACCTTTATCAGAAAATCCACCAATTGTAATACCCGGTATGTCTTTAATGATTGCTTTTACTGCATCCTGTAATTTAGGGTCGGTTACTGACACTTCTGTAGATGCAGGTGGTGGCGGTGGAGGAGGAGCAATAGTACAATTGCTTACAACTGATTTTACACCTTTAATTTTTGCGTCTTCAATAGCTTTCTGGCAATCAGCTTTGCATTTTTCATCTTTACATTCTCCGCTAAGTGTAACAACACCATCTGTAACTGTTGCAGTCATGCCTTTCATTTCCGTCATACCTGCAATTTTTTCATTAACAGATTTTAAAATGTCTGCATCTTTAGGTTTGCAGCTTACAAAAACGAGGGTAGCTAAAACAGCAACCGCCATCAATACTTTAGTCAATTTCATTTTTAATGATTTTTTGATTTAATAATTATTCAAGGTAGAGAAAGTTAAGATTAAATAATTAATTTAATATCAACATTTCTCCCGGTTCATCAGACTTAATAATTTATTAACCGGTTGCATTTATAAATAAAAATTATAAACAGCCCAGCCGACCACCATCAACGGGTAGGTTAATGCCATTTATATAAGCCGCTGCCGGCGAACTTAAAAAGGCAACTGCTGCACCAAATTCTTCCGGTTGCCCAATTCTTCCTACAGGTATTTCTGTTACCAATGCTGCTAAAACCTGTTCTTCAGTTTTGCCGGTGTCCTTGGCTTTTTTATTAATTACATAATCTGCCCGGCTGGTTTTGGTAAAGCCCGGCAATACATTGTTTACTGTAATGCCAAAAGGCCCTAATTCTGTTGCCAGGGTTTTTGCCCAGCTGGCCACAGCCCCACGAATGGTATTGCTTACACCAAGCCCGGCAAGGGGAATTTTTACCGACGTAGAAATGATATTGATAATCCTTCCAAAACCTGCAGCTTTCATGCCTGGTACAACAGCCTGCATTAAATTATGGTTGTTGATGAGGTGATTATTAAATGTCTGTAAAAAGTCTTCGGTTGTAGCAGTCAATGCTTCGCCACCAGCCGGCCCGCCGGTATTATTAACCAAAATTTGTATGGTATTATGTTGTATAAAATCGTTAATCACAGTTTTAACCCCGGCGGCATCATTAAAATCAGCTACCAGGTAACTGTGGTATTGCTGGCTATTTTTGGGTAATGATGCCATTGCTGTTTTCAGCTTTTCCTCATTCCTTGCCATTAGTACAATATTGCAACCCAATAACGCCAGTTCTACAGCACTGGCATATCCCAGCCCCTGTGTACTACCACAAACAAGCGCTGTTTTTCCTGAAAGATCAAGATTCATTTTTAATGATTTTTGCTAAAGCTAAATAATTTTATTTTTTCTCACATTTCTTTATTTGATGTGGATAATTCTATATCCCTCAAAATCGCTTCATTCCGCTATATTCGCAGCGCTGAAAAAGATAAAGAAATGGCAGAAAAAGAATTGTTTGATTATACGGAAGATTCCATTAAAAGTTTAGACTGGAAGGAGCATATCCGCCTGCGTCCAGGCATGTATATTGGTAAGCTTGGCGATGGCAGCAGCCCCGACGACGGTATTTATGTATTGCTTAAAGAAGTGATTGATAACTGTATTGATGAGCATACCATGGGTTATGGAAAGCATGTGGATGTGAATATTGATGGCAAAATAATTACCGTAAGGGATTACGGCCGGGGTATCCCGTTGGGTAAAGTGGTGGATGTGGTGAGTAAAATTAATACCGGCGCCAAGTACGATAGTAAGGCTTTTCAAAAAAGTGTTGGGCTTAACGGGGTTGGTACCAAAGCTGTAAATGCGTTAAGCCAGTATTTTAAAGTTACGGCCTATCGTGACGGGAAAGAAAAAACCGCCGAGTTTGAAAAAGGGGTTTTAATTAAAGAGCATAAAGAAATAGCTACAAAAGAGGACAATGGAACTTTTGTAACCTTTATTCCTGATGAAACAGTATTTAAAAATTTTCATTTTGTACATGAATATTTAGATAATCAGTTTTGGAATTACTGTTACCTGAATGCAGGGCTGGTAATGAACCTGAATGGTAAACGGTTTGTAAGTAAAAACGGTTTACTGGATTTGTTGCAACGTAAAACCAATGCCGATGAGATACGCTATCCCATCATACATTTAAAAGGCGACGATATTGAAGTAGCCATTACTCACGAAGGAACTTATGGAGAGGAATATTACAGTTTTGTAAATGGTCAATTTACTACACAGGGCGGTACACATTTAGCTGCCTTTAGAGAAGGATACATTAAAACCATACGTGATTTTTTTAAGAAGGATTATGATGCTGCCGATATACGGGGCAGCATTTGTACTGCAATAAGCGTACGGGTGCAGGAACCCGTGTTTGAAAGCCAGACAAAAACAAAACTTGGTTCTTTAAATGTAAGTGAGGGAGGTCAGAGCATGCGGAATTTTGTGGGTGATTTTTTAAGTAAAGAACTCGATAATTACCTGCACCGTAATCCTGCTACAGCCGAAGCTTTAAAAAAACGTATTGAACAAAACGAGAGGGAGCGGAAAGAACTATCCGGCATTCGTAAACTGGCTAATGAAAGGGCAAAAAAAGCCAATCTGCATAATAAGAAATTAAGAGATTGTAAGTTTCATTATAATGATGAACCTTCAGGCAAAGACAAGGATAGTATTTTAGAAAAACAAAAAGAGAGTACCATCTTTATCACTGAAGGCGATAGTGCCAGCGGAAGTATTACCAAAGCAAGAAGCGTAAATACCCAGGCTGTATTTAGTTTAAGGGGTAAGCCTTTAAACTGTTTTGGATTAACAAAAAAAGTGGTGTACGAAAACGAAGAATTTAATTTATTGCAACATGCATTAAATATAGAAGATGGTTACGAAAATCTTCGCTACAACAATATTGTTTTTGCAACAGATGCTGATGTGGATGGGTTACATATCCGTTTATTGCTGATGACTTTCTTTTTGCAGTTCTTCCCCGACCTGGTTAAGAATGGGCACGTGTACATTTTAGAAACGCCATTGTTCAGGGTGCGGAATAAACAGGAAACCATTTACTGTTACGATGAAACAGAAAAGCAGCAAGCCATAAAAAAACTAGGCAGCAAACCGGAGATAACAAGGTTTAAAGGTTTGGGAGAAATAAGCCCGGACGAGTTTGCAAAATTTATTGGCAACGATATGAAATTGCAGCCCGTAATGCTGTTGCCCGAAACACATATTCAGCAATTGCTGGAATATTACATGGGAAAAAACACACCGTCACGCCAGGAATTTATCATAGATAATCTGCAGGTTGAATTAGATCTTGTGGAAGAAAAAATATAAAGGGAATGTTTGAATTTCACGGGGATAGAAAAAGATATTTTGATATACAGGTAGAAAATACCCGTAAATATGTAATTCCGTTTATCGAGCAGTATAAACCTGTAATACCCGGAGCAAGAATTTTAGAAATTGGTTGTGGCGAAGCCGGGGTATTAAAAGCTTTTACAGAAAAAGGCTGCATTGGAGTGGGGGTAGAGCTGGAAGAAGGCCGGTTAGTGAATGCCAGGGAATGGATGCAGGAAGAAATGGCGGCAGGAAAAATTTCATTTGTATCGAAAGATATTTATAAGGTAGATGTGCAGGCCGAACTGAATGGCAAATTCGATATCATTATTTTAAAAGATGTTATTGAACACATTCACGACCAGCCAAAACTGATTGCCTGGATGAAAAGTTTTTTGAATGAAGCCGGGGTAATATTTTTTGGATTTCCACCCTGGCAAATGCCCTTTGGTGGACATCAGCAGGTAATGCGTGGCCGCCTGTTAAGCAAGTTACCGTACTTTCATTTGTTGCCATTTGGTTTATACGAAGGCATTTTAAAGCTGGGTAAAGAAAATGTGGCAGAGTTTGCCGAAATAAAAGAAACAAGGATATCAATAGAAAAATTTGAACGTATTGTAAAAGAAACGGGCTACAAAACCGTAAACAAAACCCATTATTTAATTAATCCTATTTACGAATATAAATTCGGCTGGAAACCGAGAAAACAAATTGGCGTAATAAGTAAGATAAGATACATCCGTAATTATTTCACCACTTGCGTTTATTATTTAATTACACCTCAATAACATTATCAAAAAAGAAAATTAAGAATGATACATATAGTTTTTAATGAGCCGGACGTAAAAGTGTTGCAGCAGGCAATTGAACTGGATGAAAGTTTGCAGGGAGAAATTGTACAGGTAAAAGATGACTATGCTGTCGGCCCTTTAAATAATATTTATGTTGGCGAGGGTATTGAAGAACGAAAACAATGGTGGCAGCAGGTGCTTGCTGGCGGCGATTATGAAAGTAAAGTAACAGACGGCGAAGTAGATGATTATAAAACTGCTGCTGAATTAACAGGCACCATGCGGCGGAACGAAGAAGAGATCATTTGGATTTGGGCTGCTCAAAATAAACATGATGTAAGCGGTTACTACTGGTTGCTGAAGTATATGCAGGAATTTCAGGGAAGGGTTTTTATTTTGTATTTAAATAACCTGCCTTTCATCAATGAAAAAGGAAATATTTTTTATCCTAACTGGATCAGTGAAATACCGGCAAAAGAATTTTTAAAAGCAAAAAAACTGGCCAGGGAAATTACACTGAGCGAATTTGAAGTAGATCCGGATGAGTGGTCAAAAATCTGCAGCGAAAATAAAGGTATTCGTTTATTGGAAGGCGGCAAAAAATTAACACAGGCTGATTATGATTTTTATGATGGCGAATTAAAAAAGATGGTAACACCTGACTGGCAAAAAGCATCAAAAATTATTCATCAGTTTTTAAGTAAAGCAAAACATACCACAGGGGATGCCTATTTATTGTGGCGTTTAAAGGTAATGATTGCACAGGAAATGTTTGATGTGCAGGGTAAGGTGGCGAATATGAAAGATTTTGAAATAAAAACCCCCTCCGCCCCCTAAAGGGGGAACTTGCCAAGAGTAAAATTGGACTTTTATCTTCTCAAGTTTTAGGAGGCTAAACAAAATTAATTATCTAACAAAAGAAAGCCCCTTTAGGGGTTTGGGGTATATGGCTAAAGCAAACAAAGAAGATTACATACACACCGACAGTGGCATTGGCGGCCAATATAAAAGTTGGTTTTTAGATTATGCCAGCTATGTAATATTAGAAAGGGCAGTGCCTGCAATTGAAGACGGATTAAAACCGGTACAGCGCCGTATCCTGCATTCAATGAAGGAAATGGATGATGGCCGTTTTAATAAAGTGGCCAATATCATCGGGCAAAGTATGCAGTACCATCCACATGGCGATGCCAGTATTGGCGATGCATTAGTAAACCTGGGACAAAAAGATTTACTCATCGAAACGCAGGGAAACTGGGGCGATGTAAGAACGGGGGATGAGGCTGCGGCACCTCGTTATATTGAAGCAAGGTTAAGCAAGTTTGCTTTGGAAGTAGCTTTTAACGCCAAAACAACTGAGTGGGCATTAAGCTACGATGGTAGAAAAAATGAACCGGTAACATTGCCCATGAAATTTCCCTTGTTGCTGGCGCAAGGTGCCGAAGGTATTGCTGTAGGCCTGGCAACAAAAATTTTACCACATAACTTTTGCGAATTAATTGAAGCTTCTATAAAATATTTAAGGGGTAAAAAATTTGAAATACTGCCGGACTTTCAAACCGGTGGTATTATGGATGCAGCTAATTATACCGATGGCAAACGTGGGGGCAAAGTAAGGGTAAGGGCCATTATTGAAGAACAGGATAAAAAAACTTTGGTAATTAAAAGTGTTCCCTTTGGTGTTACAACCACACAGTTGATGGAAAGCATTGTAAAAGCCAATGATGCAGGAAAAATTAAAATCAAAAAAGTAACCGATCATACTGCTGCTGCAGTAGAAATTATTATTGAACTTGCGCCCGGTATTTCACCTGATATTACTATTGATGCTTTATATGCTTTTACCGATTGCGAAGTTAGCATCTCACCAAACTGCTGTGTAATTGTAAAAGATAAGCCCCAGTTTTTAGGTGTAAAAGAATTGTTGCAGATTGCAACTGATAATACTAAAGATTTATTGCTGAAAGAACTGCAGATAAAACTGGCAGAGCTACAGGAAAAATGGCACTACACCTCGCTGGAAAAAATATTTTTTGAAGAAAAGATTTATAAAGAATTAGAAAAGAAACATGAGACATGGGATAAAGTGCTGGCAGCAATTGATAAAGCTTTTGATCCTTTTAAAAAACAACTGAAAAGAGATATTACCAGGGAAGATATTGTTAAGCTTACCGAAAAACCCGTAAGGCGTATTTACAGGCTTGACATTGACGAACTGAATGAACAGATAAAAGGCCTGGAAGCAGATATTAAACAGGTAAAACATGATATTGCTAATCTTACAGATTATGCGGTAGCCTATTACGAAAACCTATTGAAAAAATATGGCAAAGGCAGAGAGCGTAAAACAGAGATCAGGGAATTTGACACCATACAGGTTAAGCATGTGGCCATTGCAAATACCAAATTGTATGTAAACCGTGTAGATGGTTTTATTGGCTCTGGTTTAAAGAAAGATGAGCTGGTAGCAGAAGTAAGTGACCTCGATGATATTATAGCATTTACCAAGGCCGGTATTATGAAAGTGGTAAAAGTATCGGACAAAACATTTATTGGAAAAGACATTTTACATGTTGCCGTGTTTCAAAAAAATGACGAACGTACTACTTACAACATGATTTATGTAGATGGAAAAACCGGTGTGAGTTTTGCCAAACGCTTTAATGTTTCGGGAGTAACCAGGGATAAAGAGTATGATTTAACCAAGGGTGCCGAAAAAAGCCGGGTACATTATTTTACCGCCAATGCCAATGGCGAAGCAGAAATGGTAAAAATTATTTTAAGCCCTAATTGCAGCGCAAGGATTAAAGAATTTGATTTTTATTTTGAGGAACAAGAAATAAAAGGCCGTAGCAGTATTGGAAATACTGTAACCAAGTATCCTGTTAAATCAGTAAAGTTTAAAGAAGCCGGTAAATCAACATTGGATGCTAAGAGACTGTGGTTCGATAATAAATTTGGAAGACTGAATACTGAGGAGAAAGGGGAGTATCTTGGTAAGTTTGATGCAGAAGACCGCTTGCTGACAATTTATAACGATGGTAATTATGAAATTACCGACCAGGAATTGACCCAGCGTTTTGATCCGGAAAAAATCTTGTTGATCGAAAAATTTAATCCCGAAAAAATCATTACGGCTGTTTATTTAGACCATGAAAAATTGCAGTATAATATCAAACGTTTTAAAATAGAGACCACTACTTTACACAATAAATTCTTCTTTATAAAAGAAGGAAAAGATAACCGGCTAGAAATGGTGAGTACAGAGAATGAACCCATTTTGATGGTACAGAGCGGTCGTGGCCAGATGATACGGAAAGCAAAATTTAAAGTGGTGAAATTAGTGGAAGTAATGGGCTGGAAAGCTGTTGGAGCAAAGCTTACTGAGTATTCCAAATCTGTGGAAATGGAATGGGAGAAAAAAGAACACAAGGATGATGGCCAACCTGAATTATTTGGATAATTGCTGCGATATATAAAACCCTGCTACTGAAATCTTGCTTCGTATTCTTTCATGAGTACAGCAATGGTAATTTTACTACCCCCAAGCGAACAAGTACCCTTTATTACTATTTGAGTATAAATTGTTTACCTATGGCGTAATAAAACTACACTTCCCCCGTTTACAGCTTACCATATGAACATAAACCAGGCAAAACTTTAATGAATTATTAATTCGAATCCGTTGCCTATGAGTAAGTATTTACTTTTTTTTATTTTACTGTTTTCTTTAACCACTACCGCACAGCAATTAACCTCTGTACAAATAACTGGTTCAAAAAACAATCTCGTTCCTGCTAAACAATTTAAGTGGGATGAACAGGAAGCTTTTGTAAATGGTTTTGCCAGGGTATTGCAAAACAATAAGTTTTCCTTCATTAACAAATCAACCAAACTTATTGCACCATTCGAATTTGATGGAGCCAGAAATTTCAGTAACCATCTTGCAGCGGTAAGTAAGAATAATAAATGGGGTTTTATTAATGAAGCCGGCAAAGTAATTATTCCGATTGGATACCAAATAGTTTTTGACTTTAACGAAAATGTTACAGCAGCATTTGTAAACAACAAATGGTGTTTGTTAAATACCAATGGCGATTTAATTAAAACCATGGATGTAAAATTTTACAGTGGTTTTAAAAACGGCATTGCCAAAATAAGTAAAGATGGTAAATGGGGAACCATAAATACAAAGGGTGAAATTGTGATGAGTAACAACAGTGTTGCTGCCACTGCTAATAATTTACAGCCAAAACCTTTTCTTCCCAACAGCAGTACCGATATTTCCATTTGTCCGGATAATATTGATTTTGAATACGGCTCTTTTTTTAACTGGCAATGTTTCCTTGGTAACGTAGATTCAGTAGGTAATACTAATGTTATTACTGTTACGCCATCGCCACCAACAAATAACAGGCACACATTAATCTCCCGTACTCTACCTTCTCCAATCGATCCGTTTGGTTTATTTCCAGTAAATCCTCCTGATGGGAGCAATTTTGCATTAAAGCTGGGTAATACACAAATAGGAGCGCAGGCAGAAGCAGTAAGATATGCCATTCATGTGCCATTAAATGATTCTAATTTTTCTATTAAATATGATTACGCCGTTGTCTTTGAAGATCCGGGACATACTACCTGGACACAGCCTAGATTTAAAGTAAGTGTTTTTGATTCTGCCGCAAACACCTATGTAGATTGTGCCACTTTTGAATACGTCTCTACATCCAACCTGCCGGGCTTTACAAGATCAACTGTTGATACCGGCGTTATGTATAAACCCTGGTCTACTGTATTTTTAAGCCTCAGAGGTTATGCAGGCAGAACCATGTTTCTTGATTTTACCAATGCAGATTGTGTACGACGTGGGCATTGGGGCTATGCTTATATCGATGTTGAAAAACCCTGCGGACAGAATGTTGAAATAAATTATGATTGCGATGCTCCGCATGTTACAACATTAACCGGCCCTCCGGGCTTTCAAACTTATAACTGGTGGGACTCTACATTTACCACACTGTTAGGAACAGGTCAGCAGCTGGTATTAAATCCCGGCCCAACTTTAAACTCAACCATTTGGCTGGAAATGATTCCGTTTAATAATTTTGGTTGTTTAGACACTATTCCTGTAAAAATAACAGGTGTGTTTACAGCAAACTTTAATATTTCGGATACCACAGCTACCTGCGTTCCGCACACATTTACTTTTTACAATCCTTACCTGCCATCTACATCAACTTCCTGGGATTTTGGTGACGGTACCACCGGTACCGGCGATACGGTTTCTCATACCTACACAAATCCAGGAAGTTATTTGGTAAAATTCGACGTAACACTACCCAATGGCTGTATTGGCAGCGGTTATAAAGTGGTAACGGTTTTACAACCTGTAGGAAGTTTTTCTTTTGATGCTTCTTATGCATGTACCAGCAGTACAGTAAGGTTTGATGCTACTACCAGTGGTGCAGATAGTTTGATCTGGAATTTTGGTGATGGCACAATTTTGCAAACGCAATTAAAAACTGTTTATCATACCTATACAACGCCGGGTATTTTTATCCCCAGCCTGATATTGCAATCTGTAAATGGCTGTCAAAGCCCGATAGCAGCAACAGATACAGTACGTATTGAAATGCTTAATGCCGGATTTACACATTCGCAAATAACAGTTTGTGGCAATACCACACTTAGTTTTACAGATACTTCATATTCATATTTTGGAATTACATCTCGCCAATGGAATTTTGGGGATAATGCAACAGCAAGCGGTACAAATGTAAACCATACCTACGCCAATTCCGGAACCTATAATGTACAATTAATAATTACCGGAACAAGTGGATGCAGAGATACAATAATTAAACCTATTGTAGTTACTGTAAATCATATTCCGGTTGCTGCTATTGATGGAGATACAGCACAATGCCAGTCTGTTTTAATGACATTTAACAGTGTGGTTCAATCACCGGATACAATAAACTATTACCGGTGGACATCTTCAAATGGATTATCCGGAACGAATAGTACATTCAATGCAATATTTAACCAACCCGGAACATTCACCATACAATTGATAGTAGGAACAGTACATGGCTGTTATGATACTACATTGCATCAGATTACAATTAATCCAACACCGGATGTGGTGCAGGTACCTAACCAGGAAATATGTAATGGTAATGCTTCGGCTCCAATAAATTTTACAGGCTCAATTGCCGGTACAGTTTATACCTGGACAAATACAGCGCCTTCAATAGGTCTTGCTGCAAGTGGTACTGGTGATATTCCTTCATTTACCGTAATCAGTAATGGAGCAGTTTTTATAGCAACAATTACAGTAAGACCAATTGCAATGGGTTGCCCCGGACCTGCTAAATCATTTACCATAACAGTAAATCCAACACCAAATGTAGTACAGCCTGTTAACCAATTATTATGTAACGGCTCAAATACAAATGCGGTTGCTTTTACCGGATCAATACCAAATACTTCATATAACTGGATCAATAGCAATCCATCAATTGGCCTGCCTGCAAATGGTACCGGAAATATTGGTTCTTTTACTACAATCAACAATACAGCAGCACCTGTTACTGCAACTATCACCGTTACACCAATGGTGGCAGGATGTCCCGGTACTGCAAGAACATTTACTTTTACCATTGATCCGACACCCGATGTTTTGCAACCTGCAGACCAAACTTTATGCAGTGGTAATCCAACATCGGCTATCAATTTTACAGGAGCAGTAAGTGGTACGGTTTATAACTGGATAAATACAACTCCTGCAATTGGGCTAGCAGCAAGTGGTACAGGAAATATAGCTTCATTTACGGCAAACAATAATTCCACTTCATCTTTAACAGCAACTATTAAGGTCAGCCCAACAGCAAATGGTTGCCCTGGTACAGATAAAGTATTTATAATTGCTGTAAACCCAATACCAACAGTTGCCCAACCGCTTAACCAGGCATTGTGTAATGGTGCAACAGTTAATGCAGTCTCTTTTACAGGCACTGTAACAGGTACCACTTTTAAATGGATCAATAATAACAATTTAATTGGATTGCCGTCATCAGGCACTGGTAACATTAATTCATTTGTGGCAGTAAATAAAACTACAGCACCTGTTACAGCTACAATAACAGTAACTCCCGAAACAACAGATTGCCCGGGTGCTGCAAAAACATTTACAATCATCGTAAATCCAACACCGGTAGTTGCAGCAAGTAATGATGTAACTGTTTGTTTAGGCAATACCACGCAATTACAGGTATCTGGAGCCGCACAATATTCATGGAGTCCTGCTACTAATTTAAGTTGTACTACATGTGCTAACCCAAGTGCAAATCCAACTGATTCTATACGATATACAGTAACCGGTACAAATGTGTTTGGTTGTATTGCAGATGATTCAGTTTTACTAGGTGTTATCAAACCATTCCAAATGCTGGTAGAACCTGGAGATACATTGTGTGTGGGAGAATCAATAAACCTAAGGGCTGAAAATGCAAATAGCTACTTATGGTCGCCACCAACTGATTTAAACAGGGCAAATATTGCCGAACCAAAAGCAAGGCCAAATGTTACCAGGACCTACCAGGTTATTGGTTTTGACGGACACAATTGCTTTACAGATACAGGTTATGTAACAATAGTTGTAGGGCCTAAACCTACAGTAAATATTGGTGCCGACCGTACCCTGGCAACAGGAACTGCATTAACTTTAAATGCTGTTACGCAAAACGGACCTATCATCAGCTGGATGTGGACACCTGCAGCTGAATTAAGTTGCAACAATTGCCCTTCTCCCAAAACAACTATAAAAAATACTTCATTCTATAGTGTTGTAGTTACAAATACTTTTGGCTGCGTCGCTACAGATACCATCTTTATCAATTCAGTTTGTAAAAATTCACAGGTATATATTCCAAATGCATTTACACCCGATGCAGATGGCTTAAATGATGTGTTGATGGTAAGGGGTAAAGGAATGACTGTAAAATCATTCCGCATATTTAACAGGTGGGGTGAATTGGTTTTTGAAAGAGAAAATTTTTATCCTAATGATCCGAAATATGGATGGGATGGTAAAGTAAGAGGCGTACCTGCAACACCGGATGTATTTGTTTACACTGCAGAAGTATTTTGTGATAATGGTGTTGTGTACACATATAAAGGCAATACCACCATCCTGAAATAATCTAAAGCCTATGAAACCAAATCTAAAAATAACACTCTTAATAACAGTAATGCTGCTTGCAAAATTTGCAAATAGCCAGGATATAAATTTTTCACAGTTTTACGATCTGCCTTTATTAAGAAACCCATCGCTGGCAGGTATTTTTACAGGCGATATAAGAATAACTTCAGCTTACAGAAATCAATGGCAAAGTGTAACTGTGCCTTACCGCACTTTTGGGCTGGGCTTTGAATTTAAAAAACCGATCAGTGAAAATTCAGACGATTTTTTTACTTACGGTTTGCAAATGTCAAATGATGTAGCCGGTGATTCAAGACTTAGCCGCACACAGATTTTTCCGGTTTTCAATTATCATAAATCTCTTAGCGGAAAATCCTATTTATCTGCCGGTGCAATGGCAGGGCCGGTAATGCAGCGTTTCGATCCAACTAAATTAAATTTTGATGACCAGTTTGTAAACGGAGCATACAGCGCAGCAAATCCAACAAAAGAAGTATTTAATAATACAAAGCTTACGTATTGGGACGCTGCAGCAGGTTTATGCTTTAGCAGTATTGCAGGAGAAAATACCAGGTATTATATTGGTGTGGGGCTATTTCATTTTTCACAGCCCAAAGTAGCCTTTCAAAAACAAAATGATATAATACTGAATAAAAAATTTGTGGTTAATGCAGGCTTTGCAGCACCCATCACAGATGAAAACCGCCTGATCATGTATGCAGATTATTTTATGCAGGGTGGAAGCAGACAAATACAGGGCGGGTTAATGTTAAACCACGATTTGGTACAGTATGATGAAGACCAGAAAATAAGTATATCCGGCGGTGTATTTTACAGAGGTAAGGATGCATTTATGCCTGTTGTAAAACTGGATTATTATCAGTACAGCATTGGTATGTCATACGATGTAAATACCAGTAAATTAAAATCAGCATCACAATACAGGGGTGCTTATGAGGTTACACTATCGTACAAAGCATTTAATAATAAGTATAATACTTCGGCAAATAAAGTAAAATGCCCGTTATTTTACTAAAGTAAAAATATTGCAGATTACATGTTTTTTATGCAAATAAATAAGCCGTAAATTTTTATAAAACAGCGTAGAAATACACGATATATTTTATTAACAAAACCCGCTGTTGGTATAGTTTTTGAAACATTACAACAAAATCCAACCGTATGAAAGCTTTACATTATTTAGTTGTAGCCTGCCTTACTCTTATTGTTGTAGTATTTACTTTAATTACAATTTTATTTATCCGCTTTTAATATTTGTGCCCGTTTTTATTGCTAAACTGTGTATGTAATTTTTACCTGATTATAGCTCTTGCTTCTTTTGCAAACTATTTTTAAGGATGAACATTTAGACGTATACACCTGGAAATTATACCTATAATAATGGGGTATTATTTTATTTTTTTTGCTTTAAAATCCTCCTTTTCCACCCACGCTCAAAATCCACTATTTTAAGCTACTTTTGCCTCCCGGATAACCGGAATAAAACGAGGATTACGTACATGAAGAATATCAGAAATTTTTGCATTATTGCCCATATTGATCACGGAAAAAGTACCCTTGCCGACCGCCTGTTGGAGTTTACCCATACTATTGGCGAAAGGGATATGCAGGCCCAGGTGCTGGATGATATGGACCTGGAAAGAGAGAAAGGTATTACCATAAAAAGTCATGCCATACAGATAAATTACAAATGGAAAGGAGTTGAGTATGTATTCAACCTGATAGATACACCGGGCCATGTGGATTTTAGTTATGAAGTGAGCCGTGCCCTTGCAGCATGTGAAGGTGCCCTGCTTTTAGTGGATGCCAGCCAAGGAATACAAGCCCAGACTATCAGTAACTTATACCTTGCTATTGAAAATAATTTAGAAATAATTCCGGTTATCAATAAGATTGATATGGATGGTGCCATGATACCGGAAGTTACCGACCAGATAGTGGAATTAATTGGCTGCAAGCCTGAAGATATTTTACTGGCCAGCGGCAAAAGCGGTATTGGTATAGAAGAAATTTTAACTGCCATTATCGAACGTATTCCTGCACCAACTGGCAATGTAGATGCGCCATTACAGGCATTGATCTTCGACAGCGTTTACAATTCTTTCCGGGGCATTATTGTGTATTATAGAATTTTTAATGGCACACTAAAAAAGAATGATAAAATTAAATTCAGTAATACCGGCTTGGAATATGGTGCTGATGAAGTGGGTATTTTAAAACTGGGCATGGAAGCCAAGAACGAAGTAAGGGCAGGAGATGTAGGCTACATTATTACCGGGATAAAAAATGCTAAAGAAGTAAAAGTTGGAGATACTATTACAACAACAATAAATGGTTCTACTGAAGCTATACAGGGTTTTGAAGATGTGAAGCCAATGGTATTTGCAGGTATCTTTCCGGTAGAAACTGATGCGTTTGAAGAACTGAGAGATTGTATGGACAAACTGCAGTTGAATGACGCATCACTGACTTTTGAATTAGAAACAAGCCAGGCATTAGGCTTTGGTTTCCGTTGTGGATTTTTAGGAATGCTGCATATGGAAATTATACAGGAGCGTTTGGAAAGAGAATTCAATCAAACAGTAATTACCACCGTACCCAACGTAAGCTTTATTGCTACCACGGTTAAAAAAGAAGTGATAAAAATAAATAACCCTACCGAAATGCCCGACCCTACTAGGATCGATCATATTGATGAGCCATTTATTAAAGCACAGATCATTACCAAACCGGAATACATTGGCAACATCATGACCTTGTGTATTACCAAACGTGGTATTCTTACCCACCAAAGTTATTTAACCCCAACAAGGGTAGAGCTGAGTTTTGAAATGCCGCTGACTGAAATTGTTTTTGACTTTTATGATAAACTAAAAAGCATGACCCGTGGTTATGCATCTTTTGATTATCACCCGATAGAATACCGTGCCAGTGATATTGTGAAGATGGATATTTTATTGAACGGCGAAAAAGTGGATGCCTTAAGTGCATTGATTCACCGTGGGCGTGCCCATGAATTTGGCCGCAAGCTTTGCGAAAAATTAAAAGAATTATTACCAAAACAGCAATTCCAGATCGCTATACAGGCAGCTATTGGCGCCAAGGTTGTAGCAAGAGAAAATATCAGTGCCATGCGTAAGGATGTTACAGCTAAATGTTATGGTGGCGACATCAGCCGTAAGCGTAAACTTTTAGAAAAACAGAAAGAAGGGAAGAAGCGTATGAAGCAGATAGGCAATGTGGAAGTGCCGCAGGAAGCGTTTTTAGCAGTATTGAAATTGAATGATTAAAAACTTTTAACCTTTACCCTTCTTTTTTGGCGTAACTGGCTTAGGCTTTTCTTCTGCAGGCTTGGGTTCAATGGGCTCACCATTTTTTAATTTGCTTTCATCCATATTTCCACTGGCATCTCTTACGGGATTTGGCACCGGTGCTTGTCCCAATGGCGTTACCTGGTCAAATATTTTTTCTACATGTACCCATTTGCCATTTTTCCATTTAAAACCTTCGTAATCCCCATCACCCACATAAGTCCATTTCTTTTTTGGTTCGTTACTTTCGCTTATTAAATGCTCCACAATTATCATATCCATTTCTTCATCATAATTCAGTTTTGGGCCATCAGTTTTTTTATACTCCATTATATAACGTCCAATAGAAGTTTTAAAAACAGAATCTTCTTCAAAGCTGAACAAGCGGCCGCCAAATACAGGTTCATCATTATCAAAATGAAGTACTTCAATTAATTTTTTATTGCTGCGGATATTATTTTCATCAAAACCCAGAAGTGTGTAATAATTCTGATTGCCGCTTTTTTTCTGAATGATATTATAATACACAGCACCAATCCATCCTTTATTATTTCCCACTGTATCTACCTGGTTAATGGTAACATCCGATTTATCTATCAGGGGATATAATTTTAAAGAGCCGTCATAAGTACGCATTTGTATGGCACCATGCTGGCGGATAATATTATCGTTGATCATCATTTGCCAGGTAAAAATTTTAAAGGAACTGTCCGGCGCATATAATTTAGAAATAGTTTCCAGTGAATCGAAACTGTAGTAAAAAGAGTTGGGGATTTTTAAAGCCCGTACCAGTATTTTAGTTAAAATGCTGTCGGCATTAAAACGGTCGCTGGCAGTAATGCCCTGTATCAGTTTAACAGAGAACTTCTTTAATGAGTCTTCCTTCTTTTGCAATAATTTTTCATCAGCCTTTGTAATACGCTGTGCAAATGAAATAAAACAACATAAAACGAATACTGGTAGAACCAACAGTTTCTTCATGCCTTAAAATTACTTAATCCTTTAACAAGTGCTGTACAAAATTATTGTGTGGGTTTAAATTTTAACGAAAGTTTGGAGGGATGGAATGCAGCTTACGCCCAATAAGCTGATTTTTAACAGTAGGCATGCCATACTCTGTAAAATTGATCATATACTTAGAAACAATAGGGTAAATCTAAAATATTCTATCCAATTCTCGCCCTAAGAAAATACCCTTGAAAGGGTATTGTGTGGCGAATTGTAAACTCTATTTTTATTTATTAAATATCTTTTGAATTCAAAACAGAGAATCAGAAAGAAGTTATAAATAAATAACAATGAAAAATTTAGTATTTCTACTATTTGCTGTAACAGTTGCATTTTCCTCCTATGCACAAACCGAAATTAAAAAAGAGTACTACCCAGATGGTAAAATAAAATCTGAAACTCCATATGTAGATGGTAAGAAAAATGGCATTGAAAAAAGTTATTACGAAAGCGGAAAAACACATTGGGAAACACCTTATCTGAATGACAAACTAAATGGGATTATCAAAGGTTATTCCCTAAACGGATTACTACGTACAGAATCACCTTATGTTGATGGCAAAAAAAGCGGAATTACAAAAAGATACTACGAAAATGGAAATATAGAAATGACAATAAATGATAGTACAAAAGAGATAAAATTTTACTACGAAAATGGGAATATCCATTTTGAATATCTAAATAATATAGATTACTTAGATTCGAAAGGAAAAGAATATTCTCTGGATGGAACTTTAATAAATAGTTCAGCCAGAGAAAATAAAAAAAATGGAGAATGTAAAGAAGGAGATTGTATAAATGGGTATGGCCGTTTTGTTTATACCGATGGTAAATCTTTCACCGGATTTTGGAAAAATGGCAAACGGGAAGGGAAAGGGTACACCTATGAAAAGGGCATGATTGTTAATGGATATTGGAAAAATGACGAAATGATTACAGATGGTTGTTTTTCCGGAGATTGTAAAAATGGCTATGGTTCTTATGATAATGGTGAACGTACAACATACACTGGCCAATGGAAAGATGGTAAATATAATGGTGAGGGAACCGAAAGATTTCAACGTTATCAAACAGATATTACCACATACACAGGCCAGTGGGTTGATGGAAAAAAGCATGGCAATGGCCAGTTAACAAGAAGTACATATAATACTAATTATCGTAAATGGGAAGATGATACTTATAGAGGTAAATGGGAATATAATAAATTTGTAGAGGGCAAACGGATTCTAAGCGATGGTTCTTCTTATACTGGAAGTTTTGATGGATTTTACCCTTTTGGAGAATGTATTAATACGCTATCTAATGGCTATTATATGAAAGCAAAATTTGCAAATTATACATCGCATTCTAAAGAAAAATACTACAACAATAATAATATTGAAATAACAGAAACAGAGTATAACGCTATGAATTCTTCTCTTATGAGGGCAACGGCTGCAATTCCACAATGTATTTCTGGTGATTGCCAAAATGGTTATGGTATAACAAAATACCAAAACGGCGACAGGTATTTTGGTTATAGCGTAAATGGTAATAAGGAAGGACTTGGCTTTATTTGGTATGCAGATAAGGTAACCAAGGAATATGTTAGTTTAACATCACTGGCAACAGAGACTGTAACCACGCTCGGAGGTGTCTCATATGGCGTTTGGGAAAATGGTATACAAACTAAATCTTTTGATAGAGAAACCTTTTATGAAATTCTAAAAAACAATCCATATTATGGCGGCCTTTGGGGCTATGATAATTTAGGTGCCAGAGAAAGAGCAGAAGGTGTGGTGTTAGCCCAAAAAGAAAAAGCAGAAAACGAAGCTGCAATGGCAAGGTATTATAACGAAAAAATGAAAAATGTGAGTTTTTCATCAGGTGGTTCCCCTGGTTCTTCCAATTCATCCTCTGGAAATGGCACAGGTACTACAAAAATGCCTGATATTATTTATAAGACTGTTGGAGGCTCAGGTACTACTATATACACACATAAGCAATAGTTTGGATTACAAATAATAATAAGTAAATATTATCTGCCCAATAAGTGATTATAAGTTTAATCAGTTAAATCTGTGTTCTATCATAAATCTAATGCAAATGCAATCAGGGATGGATATTCTGTATCAATGCGTTCATCGCTGGTGTCCACTTCGGGCCGGGTGGTGGTAAGAAAAACAGTTTTTATACCAAGGTTGCGGCCAAATTCCATATCGCTTAAAGTATTGCCCACCATTATAGCTTTTGACAGATCAATATCCGGGAAATCTTTTACGGCTTGCAGGCCCATGCCGGGATTAGGTTTACGATTGGGGCTTTCCAGTTCGGGGCAATAATAGATGCCATCAATTTTGCCGCCTACCTTTTCAATTTCAATTACCATATTTTTATGGATGAGCTGCAGGTCAGCTTCTTTGGTAACACCTTTTGCAATGCCCCGCTGGTTGGTTACAATAATTATGCGGTTGAATTTTTCGGTGAACAATTTTATTGCCACTTTAGCGCCATCATAAAATTTAAATTCATCCCAGGTGTGGATATAGTCTAGATGTTTTTCGTGGTTGATCACACCATCACGGTCTAAAAAAAGTGTCCAGGTTTTATCTATTTCGTTGAAATTAATTGCCACTAAGTATGTTTTTGTAAATGAAATTAAAGATGACTGATAATTTTATTTTAATCCAGTAGAGTAAACAACCCTTCAAAAAATACTTCTCCAATAAAATTGTTTGTGCCAGGGAAATCTTTAATTTTTTTGTTTAATTGTATTAATTTATAATCATCAATAAACTTATTATAGTCTTCAGGTATTCCAATATCAATAAAATAATTATCGCATGGCATACCGCAGAATGTTATGCGGCCGGTATTTTTTTCCAAAAAATCTTTTTCAAACGAAAATACCTCCGGTAAACCTTCACTTAAAAATGCGGTTACATTTAAAGCATATACTCCTCCGTTTATAAGCCCCTTTTCGCAAAATTGTTTTTCTCTAAATTCCTTTAAAGTAAAGTTGGTGTCTATTTCAACTGTCCCGTAGCGGTTAAAATGTTTCATTTCTTTTAGTGCAATCGTAATGTCTGCGTTTTTCATTTTATGCACTCCCGTAAAGTCTTTAATGTTTACGGTAAATAAAGTGTCGCCATTTAAAACCAGTACATCGGAACCCTTTACTTTATTGCACGCTAACTTTATTGCACCGCCGGTACCCAATGGCTTGTCTTCTACAACATATTCAATATCAATATTTGTAAATGTTTTAGTAATGTATTCAACTACGATTTCACTTTTGTAACCGAGTGATAAAATGAATCTTTCTACGCCTTCATTTTTTAAGTAAGAAATTACAAAATTGATAAACGGAATACCATTTACCGGCGCCATACACTTGGGTACATCAGAAACGACGCTTTGTAATCTTGTGCCCAAACCACCCGCTAATATAATTGCTTCTTTTATCATTAGAGTCTTTGAAAGTTCCCCCTTTAGGGGGCGGAGGGGGTAAAATACTGAGCTTCTACCAGTTCGCAAATAATATGGCCCAACATGATATGGCTTTCCTGTATACGTGGCGTATCTGTAGAAGGTACGTTTAATAAATAATCAGAAAGCGATTTCATTGTTCCGCCACTGTCACCGGTAAAGCCGATGGTGAGCATGCCTTTTTGTTTAGCTACTTCAAAAGCTGCAACAATATTTTTACTATTGCCCGAAGTGGATAAACCAATCAATACATCGCCTTTAATGCCGATGCCGTTAACCAGGCGGCTGTAAATAACATCGTAACTGTAATCATTGGCAACAGCCGTCATATACGAGGTGTTGCAATGCAAAGCTTCTGCCGGTAAGGCATCACGGTCTAAATAAAACCTGCCGCTGAACTCTGCTGCTAAATGCTGTGCATCGGCAGCGCTGCCGCCATTACCGCAAAACAAAACCTTGTTGCCATTTTTAAACGCAGCAACTATTGCAGTAACACAATCATTTACTGTTGTAATCATCGCTTCATCCTGTAAAATTTGTTGCTTTACAGTTATAGAAGCGGCAATGATATCTTTAATTTTTTGAGACATGTTGTTAAGTTAAAAGTAAAAAGGTAAAATTCAAAAAAAAACATTTTACCTGTAAAATACTTTAATGTTCAGCAAAGGTATGCAGTATAAGTGTGATTATTTTTTCCTTTCACTGAAAGAAAAGAATAACAGAACAAGTTCGCAACGATGATGCCATGAAAAACAAATGCTGGTAACATAATCAGCAAATCATTATCCGGCAGATTCCTCACTGCGTTCGGAATGACAACTATACTGTCCAGCTTGTTAATCCATATTTAGTAAATGAATATTTTTTTACCTGGCCGCCAAAGTTATTTAAAGTATTAATAACGGCATAACGGGTATTGCCGGGGCAATAAAATATCATGAATCCTCCGCCACCTGCACCACTGATCTTTCCGCCGGTTGCACCAGCAGCTTTTGCAGCATCATAAATACTTTCAATGGTGCTGTTGCTTATATTTTCTGCCATCAACCTTTTTTGTGCAAAGCCATAATCTAATATCCTGCCTATTTCATCCAGCTTTCCTTTCAGTAATGCTTCCTTCATCATTTTGGCCTGCTCTTTTAAATGGTGCATAGCTTCAATGCTTTTTTCATTTTTACTGTTTACATTTTTTACCTGCTCTTTAATAATGTCGGCGCTTTCTCTTGAGGAGTCGGTAAAATATAAAACGAGGTTATTTTCCAGTTCATGTAAATATTCCGGGCGGATACGAAGTGGATTAACCAGCACCTTATCATCTTCGTAAAACTCCATAAAGTTTACGCCGCCGAAAGTAGCTGCATATTGATCCTGTTTGCCACCCGCCAGTTGCAGATCGTTACGTTCGATATGATAAGCGTATTGTGCAGCGTCGTATTCACTCAATGGCAGTTTCAGCATTTCGATAAAAGCACCTAAAATGGCGACCACAAGTGTTGAAGAAGTTCCCAGGCCGGAACCTGCAGGCGCATCTACAAAAGTTGATAAGCTAAAACCACCTGTAGGCAAGCCATAATCTTTTTGAATACGGTTATAAACGCCCTTTAATAAATTGAGTTTGCCATCAATAGGTAATTGTGGTGCCCAATCAAAAACCTGCTGTTCGTTTCTGTCTAATGCTTCAACAATGATTTTATTTTCAGTTAAAGGTTCAATAGTGGCATAGGCAGATAAAGAGATGGTGGCATTCAATACGGCACCGCCATAAAGATCGCTGTAAGGGCTCACATCAGTGCCGCCGCCGGCAAGGCCAATACGAAGTGGTGCTTTACTTCTATAGATCATAAGAATTTTTAAAGGGGCAAGTTACTTAGAATTAGCAACTTCAAAAATTGTATCGGTTAATTTGCTCCAGCTGAGTTTTTTCTTTTCTTCAATAATGTGTGGCAGGAAATGAGCTTCGCCTTTAGCAAAGTATTCCAGTATTTTTTCAGCAATAGCTCCGGCATTTGGTTCTGCCACAAGGCCAACTTTATCATCAGGCACTAAAGATGGTAGTCCGCCAACATTGGTAACAATCATTGGTTTTTCAAAATGATAAGCAAGGGGAGTAACACCGCTTTGTGTGGCATTGCGGTAAGGCTGAACTACCACATCGGCTGCACAGAGATAATATTTCACTTCGCTGTCGGCTATAAAATTGGTGTGCAGCAATAAATCGGTTGCTATATCTAATTGATTTATTTGTTCATCGTAAGGCTTTCGATCTTCGTAAAACTCACCGGCTACCAGGAGTTTGATATTTGTTGTTTGATGTTTGTTGTTGTGGAGTATTTTCATTGCATCAAACAAAATATCTAATCCTTTGTACTTGCGGATAAAGCCAAAGAATAAAATTATTTTTTCATCTGCACCAATATTTAAAAATTTTCTTGCTTCGGCAGTACTTATTTTTTCTCCGAAATTATCATACAAGGGATGCAGCACAGCTTTGGCCGGTTTCTCTTTTTCAAATAAGCGTAAGTCGGCCAATACTTTTTCACTCATAGTGATAAAAGCATCAACCGGTTTAATAAAGTATTTGGTAAAAGGTTTATCGCCAAAACGTTTTTCGTGGGGAATGATATTGTCGGCAATGCAAACAACTTTGCTATACCTGTTCTTTTTGGCAATGCGTAAAATGGTACCAAGGCATGGCCCCATCAGTGGCAACCAGTATCGTACTACAATTAAATCTGCATTTTCTTTTTTTAGGCGACGGCCAACAATAATCCAGTTTATGGGGTTGACTGAATTGATACAAACCTTGATTTTTAAATCTGCCGGAGCTGGTTCTGTTGAGTACTGCGTGGTACCGGGGAAAATAAACTCGGGGTATTGTAAAGAAAAGGTATAAATGGTAACATCATGTCCCTGTAACCGGAACTCTTTTGCTAATCTTTCATTGTAAGAAGCTAAACCACCACGCAGGGGATGTGCCGGGCCAATGATGATTACTTTCATAATTTACTGTAACCCTAATTTTTCTTCAATTAAATAACTGTTTCTTTCAGCAGAATTTCTTGAAATCAGTTCGCCAATAAATCCTGCCAGGAATAACTGTGTACCAATTATCATGATCATGATGGCAAAAAAGAAAAGCGGCCTTTGTGTTAAACCGGTTTGATCGAAAAAGAATTTTGATAAGGTGAGGTAAGTAAAAATAGCAAGCCCTAAAAAAAATGAAATGCTGCCCCACAGGCCAAAAAAGTGCATGGGACGCTTACCGAATTTACCTACAAAGAATATCGTCATCAGGTCTAAAAAGCCATTAACAAAACGGCTCCAGCCAAATTTGGTAACGCCATATTTTCTTGCCCGGTGCTCTACTACTTTTTCGCCAATTTTTCTAAAGCCAGACCACTTTGCCAGTACAGGTACATAGCGGTGCATTTCGCCATATACTTCAATACTTTTTACTACTTTTTTACTGTACGATTTAAGCCCACAATTAAAATCATGCAGTTTAATCTTGCTCATGCTACGTGCCGCAGCATTAAACAGTTTACTGGGAATATTTTTTGTAAGTGTATTGTCATACCGTTTTTTCTTCCAGCCACTCACCAGGTCAAAACCATCTTCAACTATCATTTTTCTTAAGTCCGGAATTTCGTCAGGACTGTCCTGCATATCGGCATCCATAGTTATTATCACATCACCCTGTGCAGCTTTAAATCCCTCGTTTAGTGCAGCGCTTTTGCCGTAGTTACGTTGAAACTTTATGCCTTTAAGATTTGCATTTTTGCTCCGCAATTCTTCAATCACTTTCCACGATGTATCGGTGCTGCCATCGTCTATCAATATTACTTCGTAAGAATAATTATTGGCCTGCATCACCCTTTCAATCCAGGCACACAGTTCCGGTAAAGATTCATCTTCATTAAAAAGTGGTATTACAATTGACAGATCCATGTTTTATTTTTTTTGGCTTAAAAACCCAGCTGTAATTACTGTTATTAATACCCCAATAATAAGGTATTTAAACAAATTAATTCCTACCATCATTGGTAGGAATATACTTTTCATTTTTTTTGCATTTTCGGCTATTTCAGCAGGCATATGATTGCCTTCTTTCAACAGCATCTGGTTATTATCTGCAATCCAGGCATCTCTTATACCGGTATTAAAATTATAAAAAACAATACAGTAAATCACCATCAATAATGTAACAACAATAAAGGTTTTAAAACCTGTCTGAAAATAATCCTTAAACTTTTTTTCTTCGGTTGCTGCAGCTTTAAAAGTTACCAGGCTCCACACAATACCTGCTGAATATATAGCCAACACAACAAATTGCTCCTTACTGTTAAAAGGTATTTTTAAACCAAAATAACAAACTATGCAGATAACTATCATCAATCCACCTGTTACCAATCCTTTATAAGTTGCAGAAATATTTTTCATATCAGTTCAGTTCCACTTTTCCTTTATTAATAATGCCTGCAACCCTGCCTTTTAATTTTTTGCCGGTAAAGGCAGAATTTTTTGATTTCGATCGTATCATCTTCTCGTCAAATACATATTCTTCATCAGTATTAAATAAAGTAAGGCATGCTGCTGCGCCTTCTTTTATTTCCGGTATGGCTATTCCAAAAATCCTGCGTGGGTTTATGCTTAAAAAATTTACATATTCCTCCACTGACCATTGTGTATTGATTACTGATCTTAATACTCCAAACAAACTTTCTAACCCGATCATTCCTTCTTTTGCATATTCAAACTCACAAACTTTTCCATCCTGGTTTTGAGGAAAATGATGTGATGCAATACAATCCGCCGTTCCGTCGGCAACAGCTTTTATTAAAGCAAGCCTGTCTGTTTCAGTTCTTAAAGGCGGGTTCAGTTTTAAGTTAGTGTTATAATCCTGTAAATCATTTTCGGTAAAATAAAGATGTTGCGGACTTACCGAACAAGTCACACTTATTCCCCCGTCTTTTGCCCGCCTGATATACTCTAAACTTTTTGCAGAAGCTATTCCTGTAAAATGTACTTTGCTATCTGTATATCTTGCCAGCTTAATATCTCTTGCCACCATCAGTTCTTCTGCAATAGCGGGTTTACCGGGTAAGCCCAGTTGAGTGGAAATTATGCCCTCATTCATCAGGCCGTTGGCGCCAATACTTTTATCATCCGGTATTTGAATAACTGTACCGTCAAAGCTTTTTACATACTGTAAAGCTTTTAATAAAAGCCCCGATGATTGTACTGAATTGGTGCCATCGCTGAAAGCAAGTGCGCCGGATTGATGCATATCATACATTTCTGCAAGGTCTCCACCGGCAATATTTTTTGTTACCGCACCAATTGGGTAAATATTTACTGCCAGCGCTTTCGCTTTTTGTATAATATATTCTACCTGTGCTTTGTTATGTACCACCGGGTTGGTGTTGGGTATTACCATTACATCGGTAAAGCCTCCAGCTGCAGCTGCTTTGGCACCGGTTTCCAAAGTTTCTTTATACTCAAAACCCGGGTCAGCAAAATTGGAGAATACATCCATCCAGCCAATACTTACGCAAAGATCTTTTTGTGCAATAAGCTGGTCGGCTTTATCATTAATTGCATCAGCAATTTGTGTAATGATACCATCACTTATTAAAATATCTTTTATTTGTCCGTTAAAAGGAGAGGAGGGAGAAATTATCCTGGCTTGTTTAATTAAAACCTTCATGTATAAAAAGTTGCGCAAAGATAATAAGATAAGTTGAAGTTTTTAAAGTTGAAATTTTCAATTACTTTTGCCCTCCGGTAAAATTAATTTTCGGGATGTAGCGCAGCCCGGTAGCGCACACGTCTGGGGGGCGTGGGGTCGCAAGTTCGAATCTTGTCATCCCGACTGGTAAAAGCTCTTGAGTAATCAAGGGCTTTTATTATAATTTAACCTTAATATGGAGGTATCACCTCATAATCAAAACATTTTATCTTAGGTTTGCAAAAAAAGTACAAATGAAAAAGTTAATTGGATTTGCGATTGTAATGAGCTGTTGTTTTTCTGCTGTTGCCCAGGCAGATTCCACCAAGAAAAGAATTGTTGATAGCACCTGCGCCTGCTTAACCGCAATGCCCGATATCGATAAAAAAACAAAAGAAGATATTCAACTTGCCATTGGCCAATGCATGATGCAAAAATCGATGACTGATTTTATGATGCTTGCCCAGGAACGTAATATTGAAATGAGCGATATGGATGGCATGCAAAAACTCGGTGCCGAAATTGGGATAGACCTTGTAAAATCCAACTGTAAGGCCATGAATGATCTTATGCTGAAAATGGCAGAAAGTAAAGTAGAATATGTTGAGAAAGATGCTCCTGTAGAAACACCTTCAATAAAAGGAGTGGTACAAAGTGTAGAGTTAAATGAATTTGTTTATGTAACTGTACTTTCGGGTGCAAAAGCCACTAAATTAGTCTGGAGCGATTACGTAAACAATGGCAATGATTATGTAAAAGATTTCACCAAACTTAAAAATAAAACGCTGCAATTTTACTTTTTCAGTAAAGACGTGTACAGCCCTAAAGCAAAAGCATACATAACTGTAAACATGATTTCAGGTATAAAATAAACATTGTAACTTACCTATCTTAAAATAAAAAATAGCTCATTTAAAAAATGGGCTATTTTTATACCCTTATTTATAAATCTTATTTTAGAAATTCAGTTATGAAAATTACAGGACAAAATATAATTGGCTATACATCTTCGGCAACCGGAACAGCAACTTTTCAAGGCACAAACCCTGCTACAGGTGAATTATTGCCCGGAGCATTTCACCAGGCAACAGCAAATGAAGCAAATGAAATAGCAGTAAAAGCTGCAGCCGCTTTTAAAATATATGGTCAAAAATCCGGCGAAGAAAAAGCGATATTTCTTGAAGCCATTGCTGAAGAAATTATGGCATTGGGAGAAGATTTAATAAACAGGGCTATTGCAGAAACCGGTTTGCCGGCAGCAAGATTAACAGGAGAGCGTGGCCGCACTACCGGTCAACTGAAATTATTTGCCCAGTTATTACGTGAAGGCTCGTGGGTAGATGTCAGGATTGATACAGCGATACCCGACCGGCAACCTTTGCCAAAACCAGACCTGCGTAGCATGATGATTGCTGTTGGACCGGTTATGGTTTTTGGTGCCAGTAATTTTCCTTTTGCTTATTCTGCAGCAGGTGGCGACACAGCTTCTGCATTAGCGGCAGGCTGCCCTGTAATTGTAAAAGCACATCCATCGCACCCCGGTACAGATGAAATGGTATCTCATGCTATCATTAGTGCGGCAAAAAAAACAAATATGCCCGATGGTGTTTTCTCCATGTTATTTAGCGACGAGACGATAGCAATAAAATTGGTAACAGATCCCGCTGTTAAGGCAATTGGTTTTACCGGTTCCCGAAAAGGGGGCATGGCAATTTTTAATGCCGCCGTTAACCGTGCAGAGCCAATTCCGGTGTACGCAGAAATGAGTGCTGTTAATCCGGTAATATTAATGCCCGATGCAGTAGCCGCCAATGCAAATGGTATTGCACAGGGACTTGTTGCATCGGTTACAATGGGCGTTGGGCAGTTTTGTACCAACCCCGGTTTGGTATTTATGGTTAACGATGATAATGCTGCAGGCTTTTTAAATACTTTATCAGAAGGTTTTAAAAACGCAATGCCGGGCACAATGTTAAGTGCAAATATTTGTGCTAACTATTACAGTGGTGTTGATAAACTTAAAAGCACAGCAGCCGTAACTGCATTGGCGCATAGTAATACTGAAGCCGATGCAGCAAAAACAGAAGCCCTGCCTTATGTATTTACTGTTACGCAAAAAGATTTTATTGCCAATAAACAATTGTCGCATGAAGTTTTTGGCCCGGCCACTTTGGTTGTATTGTGCAATAATGTGGATGAAATAGGTGACATATTGAAAGATATGGAAGGGCAGTTAACTGCAACCGTTCATGCTACAGATGCTGATGAAAAACAAATACAACCGCTTATAGATTTAATGAAAGAAAAAGCTGGACGTGTAATTTTTGGTGGCTTTCCTACCGGTGTTGAGGTATGTGATGCGATGGTGCATGGAGGTCCATTTCCATCTACAACAGACGGTCGTAGTACTTCAGTAGGTACGGCTGCTATACTACGTTTTGTAAGGCCGGTTGCTTATCAGAATTTCCCAGCACATTTATTACCCGATGCATTAAAGAATAATAATCCACTGCATATTTTACGCAAGGTTAATGGCACGTTTACCAAAGATGCGTTTTAATTTTACCGGCTAAGTTTTATTAAGATGATTGCAGCTGTTTTACAAAACTATGGTATTGATGAAAATGAATGTATCATTCAGCCATTCGGCAGCGGTTTAATTAATAATACCTGGGATGTAAAAAGAAATGAGGAGCATTATATACTGCAGCGCATTAATCATACAATTTTTAAACAGCCGGAAGATATTGATGAAAATATTACCGCAATTGATGAATATCTGAAAAAGAATTACCCGGGTTATTTATTTGTTGCATCAATAAAAACAAAAGCTGCAAAATCAATATTTAAAACGGGGGATGGTTATTTCAGGTTGTTTCCATTTGTAAAAGATTCGCATACCATTGATGTGGCTACAAACCCGGCACAGGCATTTGAAGCCGCAAAACAATTCGGTGCTTTTACAAAAAAACTATCGGGCTTTAAAGCGGCTCAACTAAAAATAACTTTACCCGATTTTCATAATCTTACTTTACGCTACCGACAATTTGAAAACGCATTACTTACCGGAAATGCAGTACGGATAGCAGCATCGGAAACAGCAATAGCCTTATTGCAAAAACATAAAACTATTGCTGATGATTTTGAAAAGATAAAACAGGATACTGGTTTTAAGATTAGGGTTACCCACCACGACACCAAAATAAGCAATGTATTGTTTGATGAAAAGGACAGGGGATTATGTGTAATAGACCTTGACACGGTAATGCCCGGGTATTTTATCAGCGACGTGGGAGATATGATGCGTACCTACCTCTCTCCGGTAAGTGAAGAGGAAAAGGATTTTAGTAAAATTGAGATCAGACAGGAATATTTAGATGCGATTATAAACGGGTACTTAAGCGAAATGGAAAACGAGTTGACCGGTAAAGAAAAAAAAGCTTTCCTGTATGCCGGTAAATTCATGATCTATATGCAGGCGCTGCGTTTTTTAATCGATCATTTAAACAATGATGTGTATTATGGTGCCAAATACGACGGACATAATTTTGTACGGGGAAAAAATCAATTGGTGTTATTGGAAAAACTGATAGAAATTGAATAGACAATTTTTGAAATTCACCATTTCTTTAATTCCGTCTTGTAAAATAAATATTCCGGCGTTAGTATTTTTTGTGCTTTATCCTCTTTATACCATGGCGATAATTTTTCATCGGCTGGATTTACCAGCACGTGAATATCCTGTGCAGGCATATAACTTTGAGCCAGCATAAATATTCTTTTTCCTTCGGTATTTTCAGCAACATCCATTACAATTATGGCATGTCCCGGAAACCCTCCACTTATCAATACATCACCGGGTTGTATGGTTGAAAAATCACTAACAGGTTTTAATTGTTTAGACAAAGAAGCGGAGCCACACATTCCAAAGACCCTTTCCATGTACAGCATAAAATTTTCTTTAGTATAAGGCGCATGAAAAGTGTAAGCAGTATTTGCATTGTCGGTAAAATTGATCGCCTCAAACTGTTTCTTTGCAAAAAGATATTCTGCCCTCAGCCGCATTACAGCATCGGCACATTGCTGCAGGTTTTTACGTGACACAGAAATATCCAGTACAGCAAATTGTGCCCGTTGGTTATGCTTCGGCCTTCCATCAAACAAATAAACTGTTTTATCTTTTTTAAGCTGTACTGTTCTCAACCAGCCTGCAAAGGAATTACTGTCAACTTTTATCCTTACA
Source organism: Ferruginibacter sp. (assembly GCA_017983695.1). Lineage (GTDB taxonomy): Bacteria > Bacteroidota > Bacteroidia > Chitinophagales > Chitinophagaceae > Ferruginibacter. Next base: position 373,945 of record JAGOAX010000003.1, on the reverse strand, counting down.
AAACCTTCAGGCAGTGAAATATCGTTAATAGTTTGAAAAGGGTTTTTAGTACTAAGAGATTTGGCAGTTTTTTGTTCATTAGTCGCCAAGCCATCTGGTGAATTGGCCTCGTTATTACAGGCAAACGAAATCAATGTGAAAAAAAATAACAGCGGTTTAAAGGACATAAATTGCTAATTTTGATGCTAACGGGTTAAGATACTGATTGGTACCTTATCCATAAAAAACTGTGTTAAAGCTTATGGCAACTATTTTAATTATTGATGATGAAAAAGCGATAAGGAAAACCTTAACCGAAATCCTGAGTTACGAGGGCTACAAGATTGATGAAGCCAGTGACGGGGAAGAAGGATTGAAGCGGTTTAGCGAAAAAGCATATGATATTGTATTGTGCGATATAAAAATGCCGAAAGTAGATGGTATTGAGTTTTTAGAAAAAGCCAAAGAGATCAATGGCGATGTACCCATAATTATGATTAGCGGGCATGGTAATATTGATACTGCCGTGGAAGCCGTAAAAAAAGGAGCCTATGATTACATCAGTAAGCCGCCGGATTTAAACCGCCTGTTAATTACTTTACGCAATGCCGGTGATAAGCAAAACCTGGTTACCGAAACCAAGGTACTTAAACGCAAGGTGGGCAAAGTACAGGAAATGATCGGCGAAAGTGCACCCATTAAAAAAATTAAAGACACCATTGAAAAAGTAGCGCCAACAGATGCCCGGGTATTAATAACCGGCGAAAATGGAGTGGGTAAGGAGCTGGTGGCAAGATGGATACATGAAAAAAGTAACCGTAACAACGGCCCCATTGTAGAAGTGAATTGTGCGGCCATTCCATCGGAGCTTATTGAAAGTGAATTATTCGGGCATGAAAAAGGGTCTTTTACCTCTGCTGTAAAACAACGCATTGGTAAATTTGAAACTGCAAATGGCGGTTCATTATTTTTAGATGAGATAGGCGATATGAGTTTAAGTGCCCAGGCAAAAGTATTAAGGGCTTTGCAGGAAGGTAAGATTACCAGGGTAGGTGCAGAAAAAGATATTAATGTAGATGTTAGGGTGATTGCTGCAACCAATAAAGACCTGTTGAAAGAAGTGGAGGATAAAAATTTCAGGCTCGATCTGTACCACCGCCTTGGCGTAATTATTATTCATGTACCATCATTAAATGAAAGACGGGAAGATGTTCCGTTACTGGTGGATTATTTCCTGGATATGATTGCCACTGAATATGGCCAGCCCAAAAAAGTGATCGATCAAAAAGCAATGGATGCATTACAGCAATACAATTGGACAGGTAATATCCGTGAATTAAGAAACGTGGTGGAACGGCTGATCATTTTATCGGCTAAAACTATTTCACTGGAAGATGTGGAGAATTACGTGCTGCCAAAAAAGTAATTGGTGTACATATACGAATGTAACAAACTAAGCTCTCTGCCGGTTGGCGGAACAGGGTATGAAAACAATTTATTGCATAAGTGGTTTAGGTGCAGATGAACGTGCATTCTCCAATTTAGATGTTGAAGCGTACCAGCTTAAAGTTATTCCATGGTTACAGCCACTGCCAAAAGAAACGATTGAAGCATATGCCGAAAGAATGAGGGCAGCAATTGATGAAGAAAACCCTATTTTAATGGGGCTTTCGTTTGGCGGAATGCTCTGTATAGAAATTTCGAAACAGATACCGGTACAAAAAATAATCATCATTTCAAGTATAAAATCTAACAGGGAATTGCCTTTATGGATGAAGACGGCTGGACGTTTAAAATTAAATAAGATCGTTCCCATCCGCAGTAATCATAAGTTAAGCCTCTCTTTGCAAAATCATTTTTTAGGCATTACTACAAAAGAAGAAAAAGAAATAGTGGCCGTTTCCAGGCGAAAGCATAATACCAAGTACATACAATGGGCAGTTGATAAGATACTCAACTGGAAAAATGACTGGCAACCGCCTGTAATCTTTCATATTCATGGCGATAAGGACAAGATGTTTCCGGTAAAAAGAATACAGCCAACGTACATTATAAAAAATGGCGGCCATTTTATGATAATGAACCGGGCGGCAGAAGTGAGTGTATGCATAAATCAATCTTTAAATAGCTGAAAAATAGTGCTGTTAAAGAATCCCCAACAATTTATGAACGGTTTTATTTGGTAACATATATTATGGTACTTTTGGCACTCTTAAAACAAAAAATATGGGCTTTGGTTTTATCATTTTTATTGTAGCAGCAATTGGCTGGCATATCGGGTTGTACGGCATGTTTAAAAAAGCAGGTATCGAAGGCTGGAAAGCATTTGTACCCTTTTACAATACCTGGTGCATGGTTGAAAAAATGGAGCTAAAAAAATACTGGTTCTTTTTACAATTCATACCCATTGCAGGCCAGTTTATCACTATCTGGATACTTATAAAATTCATTGAGCATTTTGGCCGCTTTAATTTCTGGCACCATGCTGCGGCAGTGTTTCTTCCGTTTGTATACTTCCCTTATATGGGATTTTCTAAAAATGAAAGGTATGCAGGCACTTCGGTGGTAAATAATTATAAAAAATCGGCAGCAAGAGAATGGATCGATGCAGCAGCATTTGCTGTGGTAGCGGCCACCATCATCCGCACATTTGTTTTTGAAGCGTATGTGATTCCAACACCATCAATGGAAAAAAGCCTGCTGGTTAACGATTATTTATTTGTAAGTAAATCTGCCTACGGCCCACGCATTCCCAATACACCTATTGCAATGCCTTTTGTACACCACACTATTCCTTTTGCAAATACAAAATCTTATGTAGAATGGATACATATTCCCTACACAAGATGGTTTGCATCTCCTGTACAACGGAATGATGTTGTGGTGTTTAATTTCCCCGGTGGCGATACAGTGATCAATAAGCCGGGCTATCAGTCAGAATTTACTTATTATGATGAAATGCATGATTACATGCGTAAAGGTGACAGCGAACAAAAAGCAAGGGAAAACATTTTAAACGATCCTGAAACTTATCCCATCATTATCCGCCCGGTTGATAAACAGGAAAACTATGTGAAAAGATGTGTGGGTATTGCCGGTGATACATTACGTTTGGTAAATGGTATTGTGTATGTAAACGGACAGCAAAGTTTTGTGCAGCCAAAATCGCAGTTGTGGTATACTGTAAAAACAAATGGCCAGCAGTTTGATTACGAGATTTTAAAAAATGAAATTGATGTGGATGTGAGTAAAGAAATTGACAGGCCAAATGGTGGTATGGATAACCACCGTAATAAAATTGAACTGGATGATTATGATGCCAAGAACGGCCAATACAAAATGCTGCTGACAAATGATAAACTGGAAAAATTAAAAAAACTCCCGATTGTTCAGTCGGTAACAGTAAGTAATGAAGGGGGCGATTTCTTTTATCCATCATATTATTATTACAGGCCCGACTCATTAAGAGATATCAATAATCTCCCTTCATTATGGATACCAAAAAAAGGTACAACTATTGAATTAAACGAGGATAATTACTGGAAGTACCAGCGGGTTATTAGAAGCTACGAGGGCAATGAGCTGGACATTGTAAATGGTAAATACATACTGAATGGTGCACCGGCTACACAGTACACTTTTAAAATGAATTATTACTGGATGATGGGAGATAACCGCCACAATTCGCAGGACAGCCGCTTTTGGGGATTTGTACCGGAAGATCATGTGGTGGGTAAAGCATCACTCATCTGGTTTAGCTGGGAAGGTGGCCCAAGATGGAAACGTCTTTTCCGCTGGATAAAATAATGATGTTTATTTAAAAATATTAAAATCCTCTTTGCCATGCAAAGAGGATTTTTGTTTACTGGTATTTGTAAAATAGGAGTGTATCGTTTGAGAAGCTTTGAAATTAAGAGTTGTCAGCCTGAGCTTGTCGAAGGCGGGTTAAAAGCTAAAGGTATACCGGTTTCGACAAGCTCAACCTGACAGCTTTTAAAACTGAGACACTACCGAAAAATTAAAATAAGGTTTGTACACCATAAGCATATTTTGCTTCATGTTCCAGCAGCCATTTCTTTCGCCACAAGTCGCCACCATAACCAACCAGGTCGCCATTGCTGCCAATTACCCTGTGGCAGGGAACAATAATGCAGATGCTGTTATTGCCATTGGCAGTACCTACTGCACGTATTGCTTTTACATTGCCGATACGTTTACTCAATTCTAAATAACTGATCGTTCTGCCGTAAGGAATATTCATCAGCTCTTTCCATACGCCCTGCTGAAAGTCGGTTCCGACCTGTGCTATTTCCATTTTAAATTCAACCCGTTTGCCACTAAAGTATTCATCTAACTGTTTAATGCAATTTTTTATAGCAGAAGATTGGGGCTTGGTAAAAACAAGATCGGCTTCGTTTACCTTAGTACCTTTCCAGGAGTTTAAAAACAGCACATCAGAAATAGCATTACCCGTGCTGCGTATTTCAAGCACGCCTACCGGAGATTGATAATATACTATTTCGATATTCATTTGGCGGACTATAAATTTAGCTCTTTTTGTATTAAGGTTTCCAACCGGGTGCATTTAAAATTGCCGCAAAGGTTGCCAACCTTTAATAAGTTCATTTCATTATTAAAAATACTTCTCCCAAGGTTGGCAACCTTAAGCAAAGGCGACAATTTTAAATGCACCCTTCCAACCTTTTAAAGGTTGGAAACCTTACCCAATTTTACAGCCATTTTTTACTGCCAGCGAAGGTTGCAGCAGCACCACATCATTATTTTCGTTGTAAACACCCAGTACCAGGCACTCACTGAAAAAATTGGCAATTTGTTTTACAGGAAAATTTACAACAGCAATTACCTGTTTGCCAATCAGATTTTCTTTTTGGTATAAAGCGGTTATTTGTGCAGATGATCTTTTTATTCCGGCATCGCCAAAATCGATGGTAAGCTGGTAGGCAGGTTTTTTGGCATTGGCAAAGTCTGTTGCATCAATAATTGTTCCCACAAGCATTTCAATCTTTTCAAAATCATTCCATGTAATCATTGTTATGCTTTTAATAGATCAATTGCCTGGCTTAATCATCAATAATTGTAGTATCAACTACAGCCTCAAGATTTAATTGCCCGAAAATATGCGGAAACTCATCGTTTGATGCGGCTACAAATACAAAAGTATGTGGCGGAGTTAGAAAGCGTTCGTCGATATGCAGTACTACCAGTCCGGTTTCATTTTCAAAATATCTTTCAAAAACAGTTTTTACCTGTGCTTCTTTACAGGCATGTATAAAACCTTCGCTTGCAAAAGCAGGAGGTTCGTAGTAGCCTTTTTGCAATGCATTTTGCCAATCGGTTTGTTTTGCTATATGATATATCATGTGTCCAGTAAATTTGCTAACGAAAGTAATTCATTCATTTTATAGCGGTTGTTTTCGTTATCAAAACATTTGCTTAATTCTTCCAGTAAAAACTGTATAATTTTTTTATTGCTCATCTGCCTGAAGTAAGATGTGGTAGGCGGTACAGAAATCCGCTTAAAATAATTCTCTACATCTTTATGGCTGTACATCTGGCCATTTAAAGGATCAATATAAAAATTTATTTTTTCAGAGGAGTGCCCAACAGGATTAAGCATATCATACTGCACATCAAAATAACCCAATATAAACTGGCGTGGTATATTAATGGCTTTTACAGGTACATCCAGCAACTCACAAAGTACCAGGTAAATAATGCCGTTACTTATGGCATTGCCTTTTTTACTTTCCAGGGCTTTGTTAAGCAAATAATCATCGGGATTGTTATACGCAAACTCAACACCAACCTGTTTGGAATAATTATAGATAATACTGGTGATCACATTTACCTGTTCCAATGGGGTAAGATAATTGTTCAGCTCCAGCCATATATTGCGCCTCAACTTTTCAATTTCCTGGTAAACGGTATTGTTGTTCAGCTCGGGGTAATGATACCTTGCCACCAGCAAAGCGCCTTGCAACAGATCGGCATCGCCGGCAGCCCAGTTGGTAAAATCTTCGGTAAGGTCACGAAAGTGCAGTTTATGAATGAGCAGTTCAATTCTTTCCTGCAGTTCTTCGTTGGTGGTGTTTTCCCAAAGGTGCTCCAGGTTGGGTATAATGTCTTTGCCAAATGAAATGATCTTATCGCTTACCGTATTGTAAACATATTCATCAGGGTCATCCATTAAATGTAGCAGGGCCGATATTTCTTTGTTCTCCTTCATTGATAATTGAAATTCGTAAAATGAAACAGAATAGCGAAGTTAAAATTTTCCACAGTGGTGATTAACTTTTTAAGCTCCCAACTATATAAAGTATAAACAGGAGTTTTAGTATATACTGCTCAAATAAAAATTCCCTCCTGAGAACAGGAGGGAATTTCTTTAACCCTTAAAACAACCAACATGAAAACTGTTGATTAACTAAACAACAATATATACGCAGTTTTGTTTGCTCTGGTTGCCCGGTTATTAAAAAATTATGTTAAAAGGTTTTTAAAGATGATAAACGTTATACCAATGCAAGGTCAAGCACCTGCTGCATTGTTTTTACATAATGAAACTTAATACCTTTTATATACTGGCTATTGATTTCTTCCACATCTTTTTCATTTTGCCAGCACATGATTATTTCCTTTAAACCGGCACGTTTTGCTGCCAGTACTTTTTCTTTTATGCCTCCAACAGGCAATACCTGTCCACGCAGTGTTATTTCCCCCGTCATGGCTAAATATGGTTTTATTTTGCGGCCTGTAAATGCACTGGCCAATGCCGAAAGCATTGTTATACCAGCACTTGGCCCGTCTTTAGGCACAGCACCTTCCGGCACATGAATATGTATGTCCTTCTTTTGAAACATTTCCGGGTCGATACTCACTTTTTTACAATTGGCCTCAAGATAGGTAAATGCAGTGCTGGCACTTTCCTTCATTACATTACCCAGGTTGCCGGTAAGTTTTAATTCGCCTTTACCTTCACTTAGCTGTGTTTCAATAAAAAGAATATCGCCGCCAACATAGGTCCATGCCAGGCCAACAGCTACACCGGGCATATTGGCAATCTTGTACAGGTCGTTACTGTATCTTGGCTTACCTAAAATCTTTTCTACATCGTTATTGGTAATGGTGGCTTTTAATTTTCCTTTTATCACCAATTCTTTAGCCTGGTAACGCATCAGGCTTGCCAGCTGCCGGTCTAATTCACGTACGCCGCTTTCACGGGTATAGTCTTCAATAATTTTTTGTAAAACTGTATCACTTAATTTAAAACTGCCTGCTGTAAGCCCGTGCATATCTTTTTGCTTGGGCATTAAATGCCGTTTGGCAATTTCAATTTTTTCTTCAACAGCATAACCACTCAGGTCAATTATTTCCAAGCGGTCTCTTAATGCCGGTTGTATATTGCTGATGTTATTAGCCGTTGCAATAAATAATACTTTGCTCAAATCGTATTCACACTCTAAATAATTATCGTAAAAAGTATTGTTCTGTTCCGGGTCCAGTACTTCCAGCAATGCAGATGATGGATCGCCATGTGCGGTGCTGCCCACTTTATCAATTTCATCAAGTATCATTACCGGGTTACTTGATTTTATTTTACGGATAGACTGAACAATTCTTCCGGGCATGGCACCAATATAAGTTTTGCGGTGGCCACGTATTTCACTTTCGTCATGCACACCACCTAAACTTACCCTTACATATTTTCTGTTGATGGCTGCTGCTATACTTTTTCCCAAACTGGTTTTACCAATACCGGGAGGGCCTAAAAAACAAAGTATCGGCGATTTCATATCGCCTTTTAATTTCAATACGGCCAGGTATTCTAAAATACGCTCTTTTATTTTTTGCATGCCGTAGTGATCATGATCAAGAATCTTTTTAGATTTTTTTAAATCATACTGATCCTCGGTGTATTCATTCCAGGGTAGGTCCAGCATCAGGTCAAGGTGATTGTAGGTAACCGAGTAATCAGGGGTGGAAGGATGCATGCGTTCCAGCTTTTCAATCCCTTTAGTGAACAGGTCTTTTGCAACTGCCGGCCATTTTTTTGTTTCAGCTTTTTTCTGCATCTCTTTTACTTCTGCCACATTATCGCCACCTAATTCTTCTTTAATGGCTTTCATTTGCTGTTGCAAAAAATATTCACGCTGTTGTTTATCTAATTCGTTTCTTGTTTTGTTGGTTACTTTATTTTTTAATTCGGCATACTGCAATTCAGTCTGCATCAGGTTCATCAATAACTCAGCCCTTGCCTTAATGTTACTTATTTCAAGCAGGCGTTGTTTTTCTTTTATATCGCTGTTTAAGTTGCTGCTTACAAAATGAATTAAAAAAGATGGGTTCTCAATATTCTTTAAAATAATGGCAGCTTCGCTGGGCAGGTTGGGAGAGAGGCCAACAATTTGCCCCGCCAGATCCTTAATACTTCCTACCATGGCTTCAAAATCAGCATCGCCTTTTAAACTTTCTTCCGGTAATACTTTTATTTTGGCTTTAAAGTAAGGGTCGTCTGTTGTTATTTCTTCAATTTTAAATCTTTTACGCCCTTGTATGATAATGGTTGTACCGCCATCGGGCATCTTTATCAGCTTAACAATTTTTGCTACTGTTCCAATATCTTCCAGATCGCTTACGGCCGGTTCTTCCACATTACTGTCTTTTTGCGCCACTACGCCTATCAATTTGTCAGCCTTATGGGCATCATTTACGGCTTTAATGCTCTTATCTCTACCAACGGTAATCGGTATAACCACGCCGGGAAACAGTACTGTATTGCGTAATGGCAAGATGGGTAATTCAGTTGGAATTGGCTGCTGGTCTGTATCCGCCTCTTCTTCTTCGTTTAAAGGAATGATTGGCATAAACTCCATTTCATCTTCGGGTCCCTGCAAATAATATTTCTTATCCATAATTAATTAAATATAAAGTCAAAATGTCAAACCGCATAGGTAAAACCTGTTTTTTTGTGCGGATGTGTATATGGGCAAGATTGATGCCAAGCCCCTGTCCCCTTGCGCAGCATCCTGCGGAAAAGGGGAACTTAGACAGTTACCTTATTCTTTTATCAAAATAGATAAACATTGTTATACTCTGATTAGATTTCAATAATTGATAAGTACTTTAAAATTATTTTACTCTTCGTAAGCCCCTTCAGGGGTTTGGGGTTGTATTGGGTTTATCTTTGCAATCCATGTACATTAAATGCTCCGATACAGAACTTGGTATTTTAAAAAAAATTGCTGCCGCAGCTCAAAAACTGGAGGTACCCTGTTATTTAATTGGTGGTTTTGTGAGGGATAAAATTTTAGGTCGACCTACTAAAGACATGGATATTGTTTGTGTTGGAGATGGCATTGCATTGGCCGCAGCAGTAGCACAACAATTTGATCCCAAACCAGAAGTACATTTCTTTAAAAATTTTGGAACAGCACAAATTAAAATAAGATTATCATCTCTTGATATTCTTGAAACAGCCAATACTAGTACAAGCAAAAATATTTCGCAGCAATCTTCTCCATTTCCTCCCCTGCCGGGGGAGATAGAGGGGGCTTTGGATATTGAGTTTGTAGGAGCCCGGAAAGAAAGCTACGATTTCAGCAGCCGTAAACCTGCGGTTGAAACCGGGAGTTTGGAAGATGACCAAAACCGCCGCGACTTTACCATTAATGCCATGGCTATAAGTTTAAATGCAGCAGATTATGGTGCATTGGTTGATCCGTTTGATGGCATTAGTGATATTGAATTAAAAATACTTAAAACGCCGCTGGCACCGGGTATAACTTTTAGTGATGATCCCTTACGCATGATGAGGGCCATACGTTTTGCCGCACAACTTAATTTTACTATTGAAGAAAAAGCTTTAACTGCCATTGCTGAAAATGCAGAGCGGATAAAAATTGTAAGTGGCGAAAGAGTTGCCGATGAACTCAATAAGATATTGATGACGGTAAAACCATCAATTGGTTTCGACCTGTTGTATAAAACCGGGTTGTTGAAAATAATTTTTCCGCAAATGGTGGATTTGGCCGGGGCAGAATATATTGATGGTATGGGGCACAAGGATAATTTTTATCATACACTGCAGGTAGTAGATAATATTGCACCCAATACCAACGATATCTGGTTGCGCTGGGCTGCTGTATTGCACGATATTGCCAAGCCGGCAACAAAAAAGTTTGAAGACGGTCATGGCTGGACCTTTCATGGGCATGAAGTTGTTGGCGGAAGAATGGTACCTAAAATCTTTACTAAGCTAAAGCTACCACAAAACGAAAAAATGAAATTTGTGCGTAAGATGGTAGAACTGCATTTGCGGCCTATCAGCCTTACTAAAGAAAATATTACCGACAGTGCCATCAGGAGATTATTGTTTGATGCCGGCGAAGATTTTGATGCCCTGATGACTTTATGTGCAGCAGATATCACTTCTAAAAACAAACATAAAGTAAAACGCTTTTTAGAAAATTTTGAAATGGTGCGTAAGCGTTGCGCCGAAGTAGAAGAAAAAGATCATTTGCGTAACTGGCAACCGCCTATTACCGGCGAAATAATAATGCAAACTTTTAACCTGCAGCCCTGCCGCAAAGTAGGCGATATAAAAAACGCCATAAGAGATGCCATACTTGATGGTATTATACCAAACGAATACGATGCTGCATTTTCATTTATGCTGGATAAGGCAAAGGAATTAGGTATTACTGTATAATTATAAAATACCTTCCCCAGGGTAGTGGTGTGTTGTTATTCTTTCATAATTTACATTAAAACGCTGATTATGGTATTTAGTAAGACCGCTGTAAAAATATTATTGTTAGTTTTTTGTATTTCCGCAGTACAAAAACTTACAGCACAGGGCAAAGTATATGCTGTTGTAGTAGCTATTTCAGAGTATCAGCAAACCAATTTGAATTTACCGGCCACTACGCTGAATGATGCAGACAGTATGTACAGTTACTTAACTTCTGCTACCGGGGCCAACACCGCGGCCGAAAATATTAAACTGTTAAAAAATACAGATGCCACCAAGGCAAATATTAAAGCGGCTATTACCGAATATTTTGCAAGGGCTACTGAAAAAGATAAAGTCATCTTCTTTTTTTCAGGGCATGGTGCCGAAGGTGCTTTTTCAACCTACGATCTGAAAGTAAAAGGAGAGATCAACGGCAAACTGGACCTGGAGAATGCTTTAACGCATGAAGAAGTTAAAGAAGCTTTTAAAAACAGTAAGGCAGCAATGAAACTTTGTTTTGCTGATGCCTGCCACAGCGGTAGTATTATTAAAAACGAAAACAGCACTGCCAGGAAAGAAGTATTTGCCAACAGCATAAAAAAATTATCGATGAACCAGAAAAGCCTGGTGATTATGATGTCGAGCAGGGCAAGTGAATCATCTGCTGTATCACCTGAATTAAAAGCAAGTTATTTTGCATTTAATTTAATTGAAGGATTAAAAGGTAAAGGTGATTTGAATAAGGATAAGAAAATTACCATAAAAGAATTGTACAGCTATGTACGTACCAGGGTAAGGGCTTTTACAAAAGCTGCACAAACACCTGTGGCTTTTGGAAGATTTAATGGCGATGATGTAATTGTGGATTTAAAATAACAGCTTATGCGATCTGAATAAGATAAGCAGAATAATTATCTTTTGAATTAACAGCACATATTTTTTCTATCATATCCATTTTCTCCCGGTTAGATACCGGCGATGAAAATATTTCATTTAAGGTTTTATCATCAACACTTTCAATTACTCCATCCGAACATAAAAAAAAATAATCCCCGGCTTCTACAATGCCTGTTATATAAATATCTGCATCGTAGCTTTCGCCATCCGCCAGCAATGCTTTGGTTATTACATTTTTTTTAGGATGCACACGGGCCTCCTCGTCGGAAATAAGGCCATCTGTAACCATTTTTTGTACCAGAGAATGGTCTTTAGTTTTAAAATGTACCTGGTTATTTTTAAAATGATAAATGCGGCTGTCGCCGATATGTGCAAGTATGGCTTTGTTATTTTGCAACCACAATACGGTAAGTGTAGTGCCCATACCTTTACTGGCAGCATTTTGTTTTACATAGTTTGATAACGCTGCTAAAGTTTTTTCAGTAGCAGCCGCTATTATCTTTTGTGGTGCCCCATCGGGATCGTTATTAATTTCTTTTGAAAAAATATCGCAGGCAATTTTACTGGCAACTTCTCCTTTAGCATGGCCACCCATTCCATCACAAACTAAAAATAAAGTATCAGCAGTAGTAGCGTCACCGTCATCGGGGTAAATATAATCTTCATTATTATCCCTTTTACCTTTATAAGAAAAACAAACCGGCTGTTGTACAGGCATTATAAAAGTTTACAGGGTAAATGAAATATGTATCTTTTTTCCTTTACTTATATCATCGCTTTCTTCAATGCTCCAGTTACTACCTATTAATACGCTTTTCTTAAAATGAAATGTACCAATTATATTAAACCTGCTGTTATCAATATAGCCCCATATTGTTCCGGTGTACGATAACCTTGCATCGGTTAGCACCTTTAACTGACCGGTCATTGTAAGTGCTGTAGCTCCATCTTTAATGCTGCCGGTGAACGTATAAGCCAGGCCTGCATTTTTAGCTATGGACAGATTACCCTTAGCGCTTTCATCACCAGAGTAAATTGAAATGCTATGCAGTCCGGGTAATTTTTTATGTAGATATGAGTCCTCATCGGCTAAATATAATTGATCCAGTTTTTCACTTTTATTTGGGTGAAGGGTTATAGGTATAATTGGGACTTCCCTTTTTTTTACTGTAAGAGAATCCCAGATATCGGTACCGTTGGGATTTGTTTTTCTAATATCCTGGGGCTCTCTTTTTTTAATTAGAAAACTATTCAAAATATCTGCTGAACTATTATAACGTGGGTTTGGCTTATTTTTTAAACTGTCTGGTATTGATCCAAGCTGTGCTAACATTGCAGCAGCGGCGCTCCTTGTACTAAAGCTAAGTTTTATTGTTGTGTCTTCCAGTAAAAAATATAAGGAATCTCTTTGTGCTATTTGTGCCGGTGTAAATACTTCTGGTTCGTCTTTCTCATTTAAATAATAAAAAATACCAACGGCAGCTATTGCAAGCAGGGCAGCACCCGCAATTAACCAGACCAGTTTTTTATTACCACTCTTTTTAACAGGTGCTGATGCTGTAATTTTATTTTTATTATCTACAAGGATTTTAATAGCAGGCTGGCTACTGGTGCTTTCATTTTCAGTTATTTTTTTTGTAGTAATATTAACCACAGCAGCTTCAATTGAAACGGTGGGCTTAATAATTTCGGTTTTGTCGGAGAGGGTGGTTCTTAAAGCCTGTGCAAATGCGCCAATGGTTTGATAGCGGTTTTCTTTTTTTAATTCCAGCGCTTTAAATAAAATATCTTCCAGGTCTTTGGTTATTTTATTATTTAAAGCTGAAGGCCTTTTAATATCATTTAAAACCCTTTCATTGGCTTCAACAGGTATTACGCCTGTTACCAGGTGATACAGCGTAGCGCCTAAAGCATATACATCCAGCGCAGGCGAAAATGATGCAGCGCCTTTATCGAGGTACTGTTCAAGCGGTGCATAACCTTTGCTTCTGCCCAGCGGAGTATGGCTGGTTTCTTCATGGGTATCATTATAGCGTTTGCTTATTCCAAAATCTATCAGCATTGCCCTGCCGTCCCTTTTATTAATAAGAATATTGCTGGGCTTTAAATCGAGGTGCAGTATACTTTTTGCATGTACCTCTTCCAGTGCATCTGCAATTTGTAAAATGTATTGTACAGATGTATCAATTGGTAATTTTTCGTTTTTAATTTTATCTTTTAGTGAATCTCCTTCAATATAATCCATCACCATGTAAGCTGTATTGTTCTCTTCAAAAACCTCGATAACCCTTACAATATTAGGATGGCTGAGCTTAGATAAAATTTCAGCCTCTTTCAGGAGTTTTTCTTTAAACCTGCTGAAAATTTCTTTGCCTGTTGTAGATAAAATGGTAATTGAATTGGTATTGCCTTCCCTGCTGCAGAAGTCTTCGAAAAAAAATTCCTTTATAGCTACAGGCAGCTGTGCATCAATTGCACCAAGGCTGCCGCTTACTTTTGTAAACCATGTACTTAGATAGGTAATGCCAAAACCGCCTTCGCCTATTTTTTTATCTATACGGTAATTGCCATTTTTTAAATACGTGTTTGCAGCAAGTTCCATGGTTATATAATTATGGTTTTTTGTTCTTCGTTATTTAAAATTGTTTTGCTTTCTTCTTCTTTTGTAGCCGATGGATAAGGTGTTTTTAGAGTTATTTTTGTTAACCCAATCTGAATAACGTCTTCATTATTTAAATATAGTTCGTTGCCTGGTTTTAATGGTTCGTTATTTATATAAGTGCCGTTGGCGCTGTTATTGTCAAAAACCAAATATTCAAAAAAGCCCGCTTTATTAACCGATACTTCAATTGTGATATGGCTGCGGCTGATAGTTTTATCATCTACTTCCAGTAAAATTGATGCGGTATTATTTTCTGTTTTTCTGCCAATAGTATTAGTACCTGCTTTTAAAATATTAGTTTTTGTTTCCCCATTAGCCGGTGTATATAAAAGCCAGCCGGCAGGGTTATTATCTGCCGGTATTTCTTTTTCTGCTTCGGGTAAAACAATTTTATTTACTGTTTTACACGAAGGGCAGGTGAATACAGGTTTTTGTATGGCTTCATTTTCTATAACCACATTTACTTTTGTTTTGCATTTGCCACATTGTAATATCATCGGTATTAATTTTATTTTTCAGCCTCCCAGGCATCCACATCAGCATTATTATCAAAATCGTTTTTATCCGGGTTATTAATATCAAAGTCATCTTTTGGTGCAGCACCCAATGGATCTGCCCCGTCAATATTTCCATCTTCATCAGCATCATATATCACCATGTCTGGTTTTGCATCCTGGTCAGTATCGTAATATATTTTTTCTGGCTTGCTGTTATTGTCGGTATCTACTAAAATAACATCCGATAGTTTGTTATTCTCAAAATCAATCTTTATACCGTCGGCATTATTATCTCCATCCGTATCTACAAGTGATGCATGGTTTTTAACTTCAGCTTTGGGGTCATCGGGTAAAGCTGCAATTTCTACAATGTCTGGTGCCGATGCAAATGTTTCTGGCTCTACGGTTTGCTCTTCGGCAACTACTGTTACAATTGGTGCATCATTCAATTCCTGTGATGATGTGTTTTGTTGCAGTTGCAAAGACTCCAGAATGCTGTTGTCATCTGTCTCTGTTTTTGCAGTACGATGCGTTTGGCTTGTTGCTGAATAAACCGGGGCATCATAACTCAAATCGATAGCATCTGTATTGATATCGTTAAGATAATTTTGCTTGTCAACATCACTCATGCTATCCCACTCAGCTGCGGAAAATGTATTGAACAGCTGACCATGCCAGGCAAATACACCACCACTGCCTACTTCTTTTCTTGCTTGCTCATAAGCCTGCGAAAAATTCATTGAATTGCTTACTGTACTTGCTATTTTAGATTCGGTTACAGGTGTGTTTACAACTACTTCCAGTGTGGCATCAGTAATTTCAACCTTAGGCAAATCATTACCAGTATTATCTTTAAAAAGATGGAGCAGATCAATTGCAGCAATGCTTTCTATATTTTGCAAGGCTACTACACTGCCAGCAGAACCTGCTATAAAACCTCCGGCCACTGCAAGTGTTTGTTTTACCCTGTCTTTTTTTACAGCACTTTTTACTACTGCATCTGTTTGTTTTTTATTGCTGTCAATACCGGGCATAATAAAATATATTTAATCATTTAAAACTAAACCATACAGGCAAAATTCCTATACCCGCCAATGGGTATTTATTCTTTTATCCAGCTTTCTTTACACGAGGGGCATTTGTTTCTCTTTTCTAAATTAGCCCAGGGGGCAGGGCCTAAAAAGAAATTACATTTTGGACAACAATATTTCATTTTAAATTCTTCTTCGAGCAGTATCAGTTTTTCCTGCTTATCTGTAACCGTCATCGACATCTGGCTTAAACCACTGCCTACTACCGGAATAAAACTCAGTAATCCCCTGATAATATTACCTTTTTTTGAGGTATTCATCAGCTCAAGTTTTGTGGTAATATAGTTCTCATACACCTCTTTCAGTTTATAGAAGGTTTGTTCTGTTTCATCCCGTGGAGCCTGGATGATCTTGTTGTCATTATCCAGCAGGGTTTGCAGGTTAAACTGGTAGTGTGCAAATTTTATGATATCGTTATCTGTAACAGTTGTTTTCTTGATTTTTTTTCCATTTACAAAACTGCCATTGGTGCTGCTTAAATCTTCCAGTAAATAGCTACCCTCTTCCAGTAGGGTAAGGGTAGCATGGTGGCTGCTGATTTCAGCAACATTGATCACAATGTCATTGTCCCTGCTTCTACCTATTTTTTTAATCATAATACTACTCTTATCAGATACCTAAATATATTGTAGATTTTTTAAAATACTAAATATATTACGCTGATAAAAATCACCAGTTTTTTTTTAATACCGGCATATTAATTAACTTTATAGTATGGCTATATTAAAATTCAGGGTTTATTGGGAAGATGACGACAGTATTTATCGTGATATTGCAGTGCGTCATACACAAAATTTTCTCGACCTCCACAGTTGCATCTTAAAAAGTTACGAATTCGATTCAAAGCATAAAGCAACCTTTTACCGCAGTAACGACCATTGGTTAAAGGGCAGGGAAATTTCTTTGGAAAAATATGATAAGGAGTATAAAGCAGAACCATTTATTATGGCTGATACCCTTATCAGCTCAGAGATCAGCAATCCAAATCAAAAATTTATTTACGAATACGATTTTAATAAGTTCTGGCATTTTATGGTGGAGCTGATAAATGTTGATAAGGAAGAAAATAAAAAACTTGTATATCCCTGTTGTGTGCGGACGGAAGGCATTGCCCCATCGCAATACGGTACAAAAGGTTTGGTTGACAGCCGCCTTGCAGAAATGGAAGAAAAATATGACCTGCAGCCCGAAGCTTTAAGAGAGGGTTTTAGCGAAGAAGGAGAAGACGGAGAGAGTATTGGTGGAGAAGAAGAGGAAGCAACAACTGACGAAGGAAATGATGGATTTTAATTTCAGGTAAAATTTAAAATAGTAATAGTTCAAAGAGTTCTTTACAAACTCCGTTAACTATGATGACTAATAATCTGCAACAAAGTTCTCAACCGACATTTGGCAATAAAACCTGCATTGTTATTGCCGGCCCAACGGCGGTTGGTAAAACAAGTTTCGCTATTCAACTGGCGCAACAATTAAACACACAAATCATCTCGGCTGACAGCCGACAGTGTTTTAAAGAATTAAATATTGGGGTGGCAAAGCCTTCGCCGGAACAATTACAACAGGTAAAACATTATTTTATTAATTCACACTCGGTTAGCGATGAAGTGAATGCGGTTGTGTTTGAACAATATGCCTTACAAAAAGTAAATGAAATATTTGCACAACATAATACCGCTGTAATGGTTGGAGGCACCGGCTTATACATAAAAGCCTTTAGCAACGGTATTGATGCGGTACCGGCAGTTGATATTGCCATACGGGAAAAAATAATTGCAGATTATGAATTGCAGGGTTTGGAGTGGCTGCAAACAGAAGTACAAAAAAATGATTCTGCTTATTTTACCAAAGGCGAAATAAAAAATCCGCAGCGTTTAATGAGGGCTTTAGAAGTAAAGTTATCCAGCGGCCAATCTATACTTGATTTTCAAACCCAACAAAAAAAACAACGTGATTTTAATATTATAAAACTGGGGTTGGAATTACCAAAAGAGGAATTGTATAAAAATATCAACTCCCGTGTTGATGAGATGATAGTGCAGGGTTTAACGAAAGAGGTGGAAGCCCTGTATCAATACAAAAACCTTAATGCATTGCAAACCGTTGGTTATAAAGAATTGTTTGATTACGCAGATGGTGTAATACCTTTAGAGAAAGCTGTAGAACAAATTAAATTAAATACCCGCCATTATGCCAAGCGCCAGATGACCTGGTTTAAAAAGGATGTGGAGATGAAGTGGGTATCTCCTCATCTTCCTGTATCTGCAGTACTGGAAGAAATTTCATTGGGAAAGTAGCTTTATAATTCGGTACGGGTGCGTTTGTATTTATTTCTTTTTCTTCTTTAGTGCCTTCTAACAAAACCCCCATTGCCTCAATTTTTATTCCTGTTATTTTTTTGGCTTCATTTCTAACAAAAACTGCAGTGCCGTTATAAGATGGAATGGTAAATTTATCAGTATCCCCTTTTTCAATAACAGTACTGCCCAGTGTTGAGCTCAACTGCAAAGTGCCATTGTCAATAACCACATTTATTTCGGTGAAAAGGCTTCCCTGTGAAAAGATGTATTTTCCGGTGTATTGCTGAAAAGTATTCTCTGCTTTTAAAGAAAAATAGGCCACCGTAAATATTAAAAGGAAAAATGTAACTTTTTTCATGGCTGCTTAGTTTAATATAAAAATACGTAATGTGAGTGAAAAAAGTTACACTTTCAATTAAATTTTCTTAAAATTTAAAACCAACTGTTGCCACAATATTACCACGTTGCTGTTTTAGGCTGGCATAAGTATTGGCTCTGTCTTCCAACCTGTAGGGCAGGTCCACATCTTTTGAAATGTTATGTACATAGGTAACATCAATAAACATTCCCTTGTTTCTATAGCCCAGTCCGCCACTTAACAGCATCCTGTTGGCTTTATAAGGTGCATTTTTATAAGGATTTCCATAATAGGCAAAACCTAACCTGCCCATAACAGTATTAAACTTTAATTCGCCACCCAGCCTGAAATTGAATGCACCTTTATATTCGCTTTTAACCACCGACCCAAGTTCTTTATAATAAACCTTTTCTTCGTCAGTCGGGTTTTCATTATCACTTTTAAACCTCGATCCATTGTGTGCTACATACTCTGCATCGGCAGTTATAAAAGCCCGCTGTTTTTTTGTGTTAGATACTTCTCTAAAAACATACGACGCACTCAGCATTACTTTAAATGGAGTGCTTTGTATATAGTTTGCTTTGCCGGGCTCTCCATTAGTAAATGTAGTGGAACTGGCATTTACGGTGGTGTCGCCTCTTGGCCACCAGGGTTTTTCTATCTGGTTTTTTATTGTTGTGGTTCTTGTATCAGTTAACCCCATAACTGTTGGCGTATGTATAGCAAGACCTAAACGTATATATTCCTGGGGACGATAGATGATTCCCAACTTGGCATTTAAACCAAAACCTTTTGTAGTAAAGTCATCTGTATATTCAAATTGCTTAAAGCTATTCTGGTTATTATTAGAAGTATCTGATTCCTTAAAATTGGTAACGCTTTTATACTTCACAATTGGCATACCTAATGTTCCGCCAAAAAACCATTTATCCTGGTGATTATGTGCAAACCCCAGCGCTAATTCTGTAATACCGCCTGAAGTGGTACGGCTCATTTCCTGCTTTAAAGCCTGGCCTGCATCTAATATAAATTCAGGCACAGCTTTTACTTTTATTTCTTTTTGTCCATTAGTGCCGGTAACAGTAAACGTATCAATCAAATAAGAAAGCAGGGCAGGAGCAGATCCATACGGATATCTGGAATTTGAGTTTAAAACATCATCAATTGTATACCCGTACCTCGAGTTAGCTTTTGCAAACTCCTCGGCAAATTGCTCACTAAAAGAGCTGTAATTGTTTAGCCCATTATATACAATACTGTTATTAAAGTTTGCAGTTTGTGTAACTGCAAAGCTTATGGCGTTACTTACATCTTTTTTATACCGTGAGCCAAAACCCCAAACCCAGCCGCTGGTACCAAAACCCATTGTGTTCTTTTTACTTTTATTAGCTGTTTCCCTGAAATTTATTTTATTATTGTTAAGCAAAAAACCTGGGGTTAAAATAAACTCATTGGTTTTATAAAAACCAAGTCCGGCAGGGTTTACAAAAGTGGCTGTAATATCTCCGCCTAAAGAACCCATGGCACCTCCAATAGCCAGGTTACGGGCAGATCCGTTTTGAGGATAAAAGGAATACCGCAATGCATCTTCGGGAGTTTGGGCATAAATTGCAGAGCAGGTAATAAGATTTATTAAGAGTAAATATCTTTTCATAACGTTAATAGTTTAGCCTTCCAAAATATTGTTTGGTAAAATTGAACTGGAGAATCTTTAAAACATTCTTTGTTCATTGCTGTAATGTACAAAGGGAAAGTTATTATCAACCGCCTCTTCCCGGTCTTGAAACACTACCTGAACTGCCGCCTGAAGAACCTCCGCTACTACCGGATGACGAACTGTTTGAAGATGGGGCTGGTGTATAGGTTCTGGTATTATTATTATTATTATTATTATTATTATTTGAGGAATTGTTGTTACTGTTTGAGCCCGGTGTAAACACTTCTCTTAAAACATTACCAATTTTACTGCCACTGTTATTGCTGTTATTATACTGCCTCGATGGTTTAACCCACATATTGCTGGTACCGGTTTTAGGATTATTGCTTGTTACAGCTGTACTGTAATTTTTATACGAATTGAGATTCACCATTCTTGGTGTGGAATTTACAGGTGCTTTTGCAACAACTATTGGATAATAAACCGGTCTTGAATAATAAATGGGATTGTAGTAATACCCGTAGTTATTACAGTTGCAGGTACAATATTTATAAGGGCTGTTGTTGTAGCTGTAATCATAATCATTGTCAAAATCTCTCCACCTGCGGTCACGTATCTGCATTCTTATTCTTGCATCGTCTGCAGAAGTTTCTTCCTGCCGGGCTTCGTCACGTTTCCTGTCATCATTCCGTGTTTCATCAACAACCCTTACCGGAGAAAAATAAACATCATCTGGCGTTTGGCCGCTTTTATATGCGGTGCTGCAACTGCTGAAAGCTGCTGCAGATAAAGCGATAAGTAAAATTTTAGCGTTCATGGCAATAGTTTTAAACGATTAAAAATGAAGTTACTACTTTTGTGCAGTTTTAACGCACTATAAAGATAGCTCAAATGTTTTGCCAAAAGACAGTAAAGTTTATTGAAGTGATGTTAAAGATGTGCTAAACAACCTTCTACATACCATAAATGAAAATTATGGAGTGCATAAAAGGCAAAATTTACACAACGTTAAGTAGTAAGCACTGAAAACAAAACAATATTTTTAATACAACACAATCATCTCCCATTTGGGACAGGGGAAAAAATGAGCAAAGAACTAACATCAAGAGCAGAAGATTATTCGCAATGGTATAATGACCTTGTTATTAAAGGCGGCCTTGCCGATTATTCAGCCGTAAGGGGCTGCATGGTTATAAAACCTTATGGTTTTGCCTTATGGGAAAACATGAGAGACCAGTTAGATAAAATGTTTAAAGATACCGGGCATCAAAATGCCTACTTCCCTTTATTCGTTCCTAAAAGTTTGTTTGAAGCAGAAGAAAAAAATGCAGAAGGTTTTGCAAAGGAATGTGCTATTGTAACACATTACCGTTTAAAAAACGACCCGGAAAAACCGGGAAAATTAATGGTTGACCCTGAGGCAAAACTGGAAGAGGAGTTGATCATTCGTCCAACTAGTGAAGCCATTATCTGGAATACTTATAAAGGCTGGATACAATCTTACCGTGATCTTCCTTTACTAATTAACCAATGGGCAAATGTGGTACGCTGGGAAATGCGTACCCGGTTATTTTTACGTACTGCCGAATTTTTATGGCAGGAAGGCCACACTGCACATGCCACCAAAGAAGAAGCTATTGAAGAAACAACAAAAATGCTGGATGTATATGCAGAATTTGCAGAAGAATGGATGGCTGTGCCGGTAATTAAAGGAGTAAAAACTGCTAACGAACGTTTTGCAGGGGCAGAAGATACTTATTGCATAGAGGCATTGATGCAGGATGGCAAAGCATTACAGGCTGGAACATCGCACTTTTTGGGGCAAAATTTTGCCAAGGCTTTTGATGTAAAATTCAGTGATAAGAATAATACGCTTGATTATGTATGGGCAACATCGTGGGGAGTAAGTACCCGTTTAATTGGCGCCTTAATAATGGCACACAGCGATGACCAGGGGTTGATAATGCCTCCTAAAATTGCACCGTTGCAGGTAGTAATTGTGCCTATTTATAAAGGCGAAGAAAGCAAAGCTGTTATAGACGAAAAGGCAAATGCATTGATGGCAGAACTGAAAGCATTAGGTGTGAGAGTAAAATATGATAACAATGATAACAGCCGCCCCGGGTGGAAATTTGCCGAACATGAATTAAAAGGTGTACCGGTTCGTATTGCAATGGGCTTACGTGATATTGAAAATAAAGTAGTGGAACTGGCCAGGCGTGATACCAAAGAAAAAAGCAGTGTGAGCATTGAAGGCCTATCTACTTATGTAGTAAAATTATTAGCCGACATTCAGCAAAACATTTATAACCGTGCTTTAGCTTTTAGAAATGAACGCATCACCAATGCCGATACCTGGGATGATTTTGTAAAACTATTGGATGATAAAGGCGGATTTATTGCTGCACATTGGGATGGTACCGGTGAAACTGAAGAAAAAATTAAGGAGCAAACTAAAGCCACAATACGTTGTATCCCTTTAGATAATAAACAGGAGGAAGGTACATGCATTTTAACCGGCAAGCCAAGTAAACAAAGAGTGTTGTTTGCAAGGGCATACTAATTTTAGTTTTATATAATTGATCTGCTGCGGCGTTGAAAAAAATTTCAACGCCGTTTGTTTTGCGGTATGGATAAAGTTTTACATATTCGTTATATCTTTTAACCAAAAAACTATTTATGGAGAATTTTCAAAATGACCATTTGACAAATATGGGCCTGCAGGTTGATGCAGAAGTGCGGCAAAACCTTAATGATGCCAGCAGGTGGACAAAATTTATTTCAATTGTAATGTTTGTTGCCTGCGGTTTAATATTACTTTTTGGCGTTGCGGCTGGCTCTCAACTAACCAGTACTTTTAAGCGGCTGGGTGGTGTTTATGATGTTTTGGGTGGGTTTGACAGTTATATATTTATCATAATTATTGTAGTGGTGGTAGCTGTAATGGTAGCCATTTATTATTTTCTTTTTGATTTTTCCCGAAAGATAAAAACCGGCCTTTTAAGCGAAAGCACAACAGAATTCAACAGTGCTCTAAAATCGCTGCGTACTTTTTTTATTATTACCACTGTTTTTGCAATTCTAGGTTTGTTAATAAACACTTTCAATCTATTTAGTTAAACTTAAAATTTTATTTATGGATAATTTTCAGGATAAAAGCATATTTGAAGTAGATATTGATGAAGAAGGAAAATCACAATTCAGCACTATTGCACAATGGGCAAATATTAATGCTATAATTGGTTTTGTATCACTGGGCCTTTCAGTTATTTCTACAATAATTGGTGTTGGCAAGGGAGTCAGTTCAGCGGGTGGCGACATGTTTGGCCTTATTATTACTGTGGCAATATCTCTTGCCCTAAACATTACTTTACTTGCCGCAGCTACAAATATTAAAAAGGGTATCGAGCAAACTGATCAGGGACATTTTGCCCTTGGCCTTAATAAGATGGCTACTTATTTTAAAATAGTAGGCATACTTACTATTGTTGTGCTGGTAATTTTTACGCTGGCTTTACTGGTAGTATTAGTAGCTGGTGTAGGCGGCGGTTTCAGGTAAAATATTTTCATCACCTGCTTTTATAAAGCAGGTGATATTTTTTATTCTCTTGTAGCCAGGTAATTATAATCTTCCAGCAGTTTTTCTAAAAACTGGTCGGGATGCATATCAGTAGTTATTTTCAAAACATCTCTTACCTTCATAGCAACCCGGTTACACATTTCGTAATTGCCGGTTTTGCCAGCCTGCATCACCACGCTTTTAATGGTGTTTATATCCCTGTCACTAAGCCGCATAACATCAGGAAATATTACTTTGTAATCTGTTTTATTAACCTCTACAAAAATCGTATCGTCAATGGTAAGTTTTGTTTTTGTATTTACCACAACTGTGCCGGCAGCCAGGTCACCAAGGCGCTGGCTTTTAGCAGTAACTGCAACAATAATAATAGTACTGATACCTCCTAATACCAGCACTACAATACCAGCGCCAACATTTGAATAGAATAACCCGATTATTATAAAGCCCCATTCGTAAAAACGCAAAAACCATCTCAGCAGGTATTGCCCTAAAGTAGCTTCACCACCATCAAGGCTTACTACTTTAATCTTCATTACTTTTTTCCCTATGGTTTGCCCATTCATCCATAGCTCGGTAAATAAAGAATAGAACAGTGTGGGCAATAATAGTATCAATATGGAAAAGCCCATACTGCCTTCTCCAACATTAAATCCGCCAAACAAAAGCCGCAGCATGGCATATATGTAAATGATAAGCAGGGTCAGGTCGATAATAGCCGCAAGCAGACGTTTATGAAACTCTGCAATTTCAAATTCTATATCAATATTAAACGGGGTGGCTATTTGTATTATCGACATGTATATGCAAAATACGAACAGAAAAATCAAGATTAATAAAAAAGGAATTTTTTTATTAATAAAAAAAGGAGCAATTTGTAGGGTATTAAATTATGTAAATAAGCACCTTAGGTATGAGGGAGGCAATGTTTATTAAAAAGAATGCGGAGAAATGGAAAGAGTATCAGCAGTCTGCATCCGATAATCCTGATGAAACGGCAGAACGTTTTATTACCCTTATCGATGATCTCTCGTATGCAAAAACATTTTATCCCAAAAGTAAAGTTACCCGCTGGATAAACGGTATAGCTGCAGGTATTTATCAAAGCATTTATCAGAATAAAAAAGAAAAATACACCCGCATTTTCACCTTTTGGAAATATGAGTTACCGCTTTTATTTAAACGCTATCACAAAATTTTACTGTTCACTTTTTTAGTTTTTGCTTTATTTGTAACAATAGGTGTATGGGGTGCGAAAAATGACGAGACTTTTATACGGGGTGTTTTAGGAGATGATTATGTAAACATGACCGAAGATAATATTGCCAAAGGAGACCCATTCGGGGTTTATAAGGATGATAACCCCTTTACCATGTTTGTTACCATTGCCATCAACAATATTTTTGTATCGCTGATGTTTGTACTGGGTGGTTTTTTCCTGGGCATTCCCACACTTTTCCGCTGGCCTTTTATTTTAAGAGTTGCCGGCCTTTGGGATACGGGAATGATGCTGGGCAGTTTTCAGTACATGTTTTTTTCGCATGGGCTTGGGTGGAAATCTATACTGGTAATATGGGTACACGGCACTTTGGAAATATCCATTTTTGTAATAGCTGCCACTGCCGGTTTTATTATTGCAAACGGCATTATTTTTCCTGGCACTTATTCCCGAATGATCTCTTTTAAACAAGGTATAAAAGATGCTTTAAAAGTGGTGTTGGTAATAGTGCCTATTCTTTTACTGGCTGCTTTTTTCGAAAGTTATGTTACGCATTTAATGAGCCAGACATTTGATAAAGAAAACAATGCAGGCCTGCCGGTTTGGGCAAGTATCATTATTTTGGCCGCTTCTTTTTCATTTATCATCTGGTACTTTGTTATTCTGCCTATCCGTCTGCATAAAAAAGGATATTATATTCAACCCGATGGTATCATTAACCGGTTGAAAAAAGCTGATGCGTAAAACGATTTTCATACCAATTTTACTATTGCTGTTCTGTACTGCAACAAAAGCACAGGACGATAAATATGTCTATTCAGACTCAAGTGAAAATGTAATTGAAATTGATACTACTGTTTATTTTTCACAACTTACTGTTTCATCTGATACAGTTGAAGCCTGGAAAAATTTAAAAAGTTTTGCTTATACAAAATACCTGGACAGTTTATTAAAGGCAAAAAAAGAAGAAGAAAATAAACAAAAGAAAAATTATAAAGAACCGGTGGGTGATAGCTGGCTCGATAGACTTTTATCATCACGTGGGCTGGAGTATTTTTTATGGGGCCTGGCAATATTTTTTGTACTGTTCATTTTGTATAAACTGTTTTTAACAGAAGGAGCATTTACAAAAAGAACAGCATCGGCAACTGCAACACCGGAAGTGACAGAAGAAAACATAAGCAGCGAAAGTGACTTTACAGGTTTAATACGGGATGCTGTAAAAAATGGCAATTACAGGCTGGCCGTACGATATCAATATTTACAAACCCTGCATAAGCTCGCCAATAAAAATTTTGTTGAGCTGGCAACAGATAAAACCAATTACCAGTATGTTAGGGAAATTGCCAACCAGCAATACCAGAACGATTTTGCTGCCCTTACATTAAATTATGAGTATGTGTGGTATGGCGAATTTAATATTGACGAAAATATATACCGTAAAATGGAACCCGGCTTTGTAACATTAAATAATAAACTGTAACAACAATTTTGAACACCAGGTTTACATATATTTTTCTTTTTTTTACAGCAGTTTTTTTTGCATCCTGCAGCAGAACGGCTCAAAAGCGTATGCCTGCATTAAATGAAACATTTTCTAAAGCAGACCGGGCACCATTTGGCACATATATAGCCTATCGTCAGCTCGAAAACATGTTCAGCCGTAATAATATCAAGAATGAAAAGAGGGCTTTTGATAAAACCTGGAATGATATTTCCGATACAGCTTCATTATATGTTTGTATAACGCCGGGGTTGTATTTAAACGAGGATGAAAAAAAAGCAATGCTGGATTATGTATATGCCGGCAACAGCCTTTTTATTGCAGCCAATTATATTGATAATGACCTGCTGAAAGAAATTGGCTGTAGTGAGAATTACTACCCAATACCGTATGCTAGTTTTTACGACTCTATGCGGATAACCAAAACTCTTTTACAGGAGCCGGCATTTTCTTATTATTATCTACCATTTAAAAATTCATTTTATTTTAAAGATTCTGTTTTTACCAAAGTATTAGGTGTGAATGAAAAGCAGCAAGCCAATTTTATATTATTTTTTCATGGTAAAGGCAAATTGATTTTACATTGCGATCCAAGGGCTTTCAGCAATTACTTCCTGCTAAAGCAGGATAATTATAAGTACATGCAAACTGCCTTTGGATATACAAGCAGCTTTCCTGATCATTTGTATTGGGATGATTATTACCGTAAACTCTCATCAAGACGGAGCCGAAACAGTAATGATGATGGGTTTTCTACTTTTGGTGCAATAATGAAATATCCTCCATTGGCAGCCGCTTTTTGGTTAAGTATTTTGCTGTTGGCATTATATATTTTATTTGGTGGCAAACGCCGGCAGCGCATTGTTGAAAAAGTAAAACCAAATGAAAACACTTCTGTTACTTTTACCGAAACCATTGGCCGCCTGTACCTGCAGAAAAAAGACAATAAGAATATTGCAGAAAAAATGACCACTTATTTTAATGAACATGTGCGTAATAATTATTTTTTAAACACCAATCTAATCAACGATGAGTTTATTACAACACTAAGCAGGAAGAGCGGCGTAGAAAAAAACAGGGTGGAATCACTATACAGGGCTATCAGCCATGTACACAATAATGCAGTGGTGGATGACTACCAATTACTATCTTTAAATGAACAAATACAGCATTTCTATAAAAAGTAAACACAATAACTGATGGAAGAAAATCTTTTTGAACAACGTGTTGATTTAAGCGGACTGAATAAAGCAGCATATGCTATCCGTAGCGAAATTGGCCGTGTAATTGTTGGCCAGCACAAAATGGTTGACCTGCTGCTGATAGGATTACTTTGCGATGGACATATTTTAATTGAAGGTGTGCCCGGTGTTGCAAAAACATTAACTGCAAAGCTGATGGCAAAGATCATTGATGTTGATTTTTCGAGATTGCAGTTTACACCGGATCTTATGCCAAGCGATGTGGTGGGTACTTCGGTATTCAATCCACGGGAAGGAGATTTTCGTTTTAAATCCGGTCCCATCTTCAGCAATATTATTTTAATTGATGAAATTAACAGGGCACCGGCAAAAACACAGGCCGCTTTGTTTGAAGTAATGGAAGAACGCCAGGTAACTGTTGATGGTTATACCCATTTAATGCGTATGCCATTTATTGTTTTAGCAACTCAAAATCCTATAGAGCAGGAAGGTACTTACCGCCTGCCTGAAGCACAGCTGGATCGTTTTCTTTTTAAAATAGAAGTGAAATATCCAACATTGGCCGAAGAAATAAATATATTAACCAACCAGCAGGGAAAATCGCAGGGACAAATGCTGGAAGATATAAAGAAGGTATTATCGCCGGCAGATATACAGCATTTCCGTAACCAGGTGCAATCAATTATTATAGAACCAAAGTTGATTGAGTTTATTGCACGGATAGTTAATGAAACAAGAAATAATCCGGCTTTATATTTAGGTGCTTCGCCAAGAGCATCGCTGGCAATTTTACGTTCGGCAAAAGCCAATGCGGCCATTAAAGGAAGAGATTTTGTAACCCCCGAAGATATTGTTGAAATGGCGCCGCATGTATTACGCCACCGCATTATTCTTACTGCCGAAAAAGAAATGGAAGGTATTACAGCAGATGATTTGATTGATAATATTTTAAAAGCTATTGAAGTGCCACGTTAACCGTATTCAGCTATGAGCCCTGTAAAAAAATATATCGGAAACTTATTTCTTACAACAAGATTTTATCTTGCCACAGGGCTTTGCATTGTTTTATTTGTACTTTCTTTTTTTTACAAACCTTTACTACAGGTACCAAAAATAT
This sequence comes from Ferruginibacter sp., assembly GCA_017983695.1. Lineage (GTDB taxonomy): Bacteria > Bacteroidota > Bacteroidia > Chitinophagales > Chitinophagaceae > Ferruginibacter. The sequence goes on along the minus strand of JAGOAX010000003.1, from coordinate 345,135 downwards.
TGTTGGCCGTATTTGTAATATTGATATTGATTGATTACCTGTTTTTATTTATCATGAGCAGATGCCCTGCCGCTAAACGTTTAACGGCCGACCGCTTAAGTAATGGTGATGAAAACAAAATTGAGTTGCAGGTTATAAACCGGATGCCTTTCACTGTAATTATGGAGATCATTGATGAACTGCCGGTTCAGTTTCAAAAGAGAGACTGGAAATTAACACACCGTTTTGCTGCAAGGGAACAAAAAAATATCATCTATAAATTAAGGCCGGTTGAAAGAGGTGAATATCATTTTGGTAATATCATTTTATATGTAAGATCATTATTAGGTTTATTAATGCGCCGGCACGATATTGATCTGGAAGCAACCGTTCCTGTTTATCCATCGTACCTGCAGTTGCGTAAATACGAGTTGCTGTCGCAAACCACCATACAATCGGAGCATGGTAATAAACGGATGCGTAAAATTGGCCATAGCATGGAGTTTGAGCAGATAAAGGAATATGTACGAGGCGATGATATGCGAACCATTAACTGGAAAGCAACTGCACGTAAAGGAGGCTTAATGGTAAATAATTATACCGACGAACGAAGCCAGCAAGTGTACAGCATTATAGATAAGGGTCGGTTAATGAAAATGCCTTTTAATGAACTTACCTTACTGGATTATGCAATAAACAGCACCCTGGTATTAAGTAATGTTTGTTTGCAAAAACAAGACAGGGTAGGTGTAATGACATTTGCCAACAGGATGGGCTCTTTAATTGCTGCCGACAGAAAGCCCATTCAAAGAGAAAATATTTTACAATTACTGTACAACCAGGAAACTGCTTTTTTAGAAAGCGATTTCGAAATGTTGTACATGCAGATACGTAACCGAATAAAACACCGCAGCCTGCTTATATTGTACACCAATTTTGAATCACTATCGGGATTAAGGAGGCAGTTAAATTATTTACGCAGCATTGCCAAACATCATTTATTAATGGTGGTGTTTTTCGAAAATACAGAACTACACCAACTCTCTCACCTTAATGCCGGTAATATCGAAGAAGTGTATATAAAAACCATTGCAGAAAAATTCGAATTTGAAAAACGTTTAATTGTAAAGGAACTGCAAAAGCATGGAATACTGTCGGTACTTACTGCACCCGAAAATCTTACTGTAAATGCAGTAAATAAATACCTGGAACTTAAAGCAAGGCAGGCAATTTAAAGAAAGTTGACAGATGTTAGTTGATAGTTGATAGTTTTGTGGTTTAGTTATGGCAAGAAAACAAACATACCGGGAGCGATATACCAATAAAATAATTGAAGCAGGTGGCGAAGCTCCTGTAAGAAAAGAAAGAGTACAAAGGCCGCCGGTTAATGCCGAATTACAACAAGCATATCTTGAAGGAAAAGCTATACTGATTGATAAACCGCTGCACTGGACATCATTTGATGTAGTACGAAAACTGCGAAGCATTTTACAGATAAAAAAAATTGGCCATGCAGGAACATTGGACCCTTTGGCGACTGGCTTATTAATTGTTTGCACCGGTAAGTTTACAAAAAAAATAAATGAATATATGGCTGCCGAAAAAGAATATACCGGCACTATAACATTGGGTGCTGTTACACCAACTTACGACCTGGAGAGTTTGCCGGAGCAGCAAAAAGATTATTCGTTCATCACCACGGAATTGCTTTTGGAAAAAACAAAACAATTTGTTGGAGCTATAGAACAATTTCCACCAATTTATTCGGCTATTAAAAAAGATGGCGTGGCTTTATACGAACTGGCAAGAAGAGGCGTGGATGTGGAATTAAAAGCAAGAAATATAACCATTACCACATTTGAAATAACTGAAATTAATTTACCTGTTGTACAGTTTAAAGTTATTTGCTCTACCGGAACTTACATCCGCAGCCTTGCCAACGATTTTGGTGTTGCATTAGGTTGTGGCGGTTACCTAAGCAGTTTACGCCGCACAAGGATTGGGGAATTTAAAGTGGAAGGTGCCATTAGTATGGAGGAGATAGAAAACCAGTTGATTAGTTAACTGGTTTATTAGTTAATTGGGGACAGCACATACAAGATATTATTTTACTAATTGACTAATAAACCAATTAACCAGTAAATCTCTTAGAAAGGATAGTTAATTCCAATAGTAAAATTAAAATTTTCATACCGCCATTTCCTGTATTCTTCGTTAGGGCCTTTGGTAAAAACTTTTTTAAATACATCGTTAAAACTCAATGCAGGTATTTTCCAGCCATCATTAACATAACTTAATTCCGGCTTTTTAAACCTGAATCCAAAATCAAATCTTACAAGAAAGTAATTAAAATCAATCCTGAAACCATAACCTGCATTAATACCAAGTTCTCTCCATAAATTTTTAAAATTAAACTGGGCACTGTCTTTACCACCGCCGGGTTTCGAATTCCTGAAGTTCCATATATTTCCTGCATCAACAAAAAATGCGCCCTTTAGCATAACAGAATTGGGGATGATCTGCAGCAGGTCGTGCCTGAATTCAATATTGCCCTCTAACTGTATATCGCCTGTACGGTCGTTGAATTTATTGGTACCATAAGCCGCCAAAGGTTGAGAGCCACGCCCAATTCCACGTATAGGCCAGCCTCTCATACTATTGCTGCCACCACCAAAATACTGTTTAAAAAACGGGAGTGTGGTATCTTGTTTAGATGCAATACCTACACCGGCAAATAAACGGAACTCCAATGCTGATTTTGTTTTGCGGCGTGAATGGGTATATTCAAGGTCGGTTTTTAAATATTGCCGTAAATAATTATTCAGGATATTTAAAGGACGCAAAGGAACAATAAAAAGCGGAAAGCCTGATTGCTCAACATTCACTTTCAGCGTATGTTGCCTTCCACTTATCTTTTTATTTGGAGTAATAGCATTATATCCAATACTTCCTCCGGCTACCAGCGAGGTATTAAATGAATAACGTAAAAATGGGTTAAGCTCCAGTGTTTTTTTAAAGCTGTCCGTTTCATTGTACAACCTGGCAAATTCTATATTTAAAGGTTTTACTATCCATTGGGCATTTTTTTTATTATACCAGCTATAGCCAATACCCAGGGTGGAGGACTGAAGGTTAAATAAATTTATCCGGTTAATATAGGATACATTAATGGTGCTGAAAGTTTGTGGTGATAAATATCTCGGTTTGGTTGTATCCTTGCCACGGGGAAAAATAAAACTAGATAAAATAAACCGGGGTAAAATAAGGCGGGGAATAATAATGCTGTTAGTTAAACTCAACTCATTTGAGTTAATGGCATTCCTGGTACTACTGCTATCCGGTTTAAGATTCAATTCAATACCGGTTCGTATAGCATTCGTCATTTTAATACCTTCTTTGGCCAGGTTGCGGTTAGTTAGCGCTACATTTCCCGATAAACCTATCAGGTTACCTGCATTTGCAGCAGTTACGCTATTGGTATTGCTGGTGGCAGAATAGCTGGCTTCAACCGACGCTTCAAAACTAAATTGCTTTGCAGGTATTAACTGAATAACAAGATCAATTTTATTAGTACTGTCTTTTACTTCATTAACATCAATATTTATACTTTGCCACACACCACCCCTGGAAAAATTGTTCAGCATTGTGTAATACTTTTCCTGGTTATACAAATCACCTTTTTTAAGAGTGACATTGCGTATTAGAAAACCGGTACGGAATAATTTATTATGATACCGGATGATATACTTGCCCGTTCTTGTTACCCGTTCTGTAATTGACGAATCTCCAGTTAACCCGTCACCAGGGCGGTAATCGGGAAGTATATAAACGTTGTTGATATAATATTTTTTTAATCTGCCACTATCCTTAGGCTCGTTTAAAACAACTACCAGCTTTATTTCTGGAGAATCTTTTTTTTGCTGTGCTTCCGCCAGTAATTGTAATTGTTCAAAAGGGTCATCGCTGATATTGGTTAATGCTTCCAATGTGGTATCGCCCCGTACTTTTAGTTCTTCTGCGGTAAATTTATAATAACCATTGTTCCTGTATAACTGTACCAGCCTGCTTATTTCTCCCAACACACCCGATTTTGTCACCGGTTTACCTTGCTCCAATAAGCTGCCCTCCATATTTTTTTGGGTTAATGCTGTAAGGTCTGCGTTGCGAAGCCGGTAACCAACAGTATCAATCAGGGTGGGTTTACCGGGTTCAACAATATATTGTACGGTAACTCTTTTTTGCCCGGATTTTATAACGGTATCTGCGGTGTATTTTGCGGTGGCTTTATAATATCCGAGATGAAACATTGAAGCCTGCATATTTCGTGCAGATTGCCCTGCATAGGCTGTGTCGAATGCAGGAGGATTATTATACACATGGCGGATAAAATATTTGTCCACTACATTTACTTTAGCACTGTCTTCTAACTGATCGCTTAAACGTGATTTTAAAACGCTGGTTTCATCCTTGGTAAATTTTCCTCCCTTAACTTCGATGCTGTAACCGGTTATAAAAGGTTTATCTTTTTGATAATGTTTAGGTACATAACATGAAGATAAGAGTAGAGAAATAAAAAATATATTTTTCAATTGCAGGAAAAGCCGGGTTTTATCTGGGGTGCTGATGGGCATAAATTCAATAAGTAGACAATGATTAACAAAACACATACCAAATATATCCAAAGTTTACACCATAAAAAATTCAGAGATGAATATGGTGTGTTTATTGCCGAAGGACCAAAAGTGGTATTGGACTTATTAGACAGCAGGGAATTTGTTTGCCGGCAACTATTTGCTGTAAACGACTGGTTACAAAACAATGCCATTACGCTTAAAAAATATTCCGGTATGGAGGTAATTGCCATAGAGGATTTTGAGTTGGAAAAAATTTCGCTGCTGAGTACCCCAAACAATGTACTGGCTGTATTTGAAAAGAAAAATTTTACTGCACCAGGCAATATAAAAGGAAAAATAACCCTTGCATTGGATACCATCCAGGATCCGGGAAATTTTGGTACCATTATACGCACTGCAGATTGGTTTGGTGTAGAACATATTATTTGTTCAGCGGGCTGTGCAGATATGTACAACCCTAAAGTTGTGCAAAGTACCATGGGCAGCCTGGCAAGAGTAAATATTTTTTACACTGATTTAACAACGTGGTTGCAGGAAAACAACAGTTTTAAAAAGTATGCTGCTGATTTAGATGGAAAAAACATTGCTACTATAAAAAATATTAAAGAAGCCATCATTATTATTGGTAATGAGGGAAAGGGGATAAGCAGTGATGTACTGAAACTGGTTGATGAAAAAATTACCATCCCAAAAATTGGCGATGCCGAATCATTAAATGCTGCAGTAGCAACAGGAATTATTTTATCGCACTTAAAAAATTAACGGAATTGTATGGCGGTAACAGCTTTAATTTTCTTAATTAATACTGTAGGAATTATGAGTGTTACAAAACTGATCAATAAAGTGCCGCCACAAATGAGTAATACCTGCCACCATACCACATCTGCATGTGCCTGGCTCATATAATAAGCATCTTCATCTAATTGTATAAAGCCTGTTTTTTCCTGTAACCAGCAAATGGCCAACCCAAAAAAGGCTCCTAATAAAATGCCGGCAGTGGCTATTACAAAAGTGTTGTACAAAAATATCAATTGTACATTCCAGTCGCTTGCCCCAACTGCTTTTAAAATACCGGTCATTCTTGTTCTTTCTAAAACTAAAATTATAAGACAGGTGATTAGATTGACAATTGCAATAACCAGCAGAATAACTAAAAGCACATTTTTATTCCGCTCCTGCAGATCGAGCCAGTCGAAAATATTAGGATAAATTTCTTTAATGGTTTTACTATACCAGCTTTGCGGCAATACCGTAACATCATAAATGACTTTATTTACAGCATCCGTTTTTTTGTAGTCGTTTAAAAAAATTTCGTAGCCCCCAATCTGGTTAGGTTGCCAGTTATTTAACCGCCGTATCAGGTTGATATCACAAATGCCAAAGGCTTTATCATATTCTTCAATAGCTGTTTTGTAAATACCGGTTATCTGAAGCCGCCGCCGCCGGGCATTGCCAATACCGCTGCCATCAATAAAAATAACTTCTACACTGTCGTTTACAGAAAGATTAAGCTGGTTGGCAGTATAAGCTGACAGCACCACTTCTTTACTATAGCCACTATCTTTGGTATTCATCCAACGGCCCTGTTTTAATAATGCATTCATCCGGCTAAAATCAAAGGTTGAGTCAACCCCTTTTAATAAAACACTTTCAATTTCGTTTTTGTATTTTAATATGGCCGATTTGGTGGCATAGCGCTCCACACTTTTTATTTCGGTTATTTTTTTTAGGTTTCTTTCAACAGTATCATTTAAAGCAATTGGGTATTCTTCTGCAATGCTTACTTTATTTTCCAGGTCCTGTTGTACTCTTATATGCCCCCAAAAGCTAAATACTTTATTGCTGATGACCTGCTGAAAGCCGTTTACAAAACTCATAGCAATTATCATAATAGCTACACTTATTGCCGTAGCTGCAACAGACAGGCGTATAATAAAACGGGAAAAAGTTTTTTCCCTGTTAAAAGCTATTCTTTTTGCTATAAAGGCCGATATATTCAAATGGCATACTTTTGGTATCTTACAAATGTATTTTATTTAAACGTAATGATTACAGATAACATGATAAAAGTTGAAAGTAGTATTGCCGTACAAGAGTGCGACGCAAGGATGATGACCAAAGCTTTGCAGCTCGTTACAAAAAAATATTTTCTTATTATTTTATTTGCACTATTTACTTTTTCCTGTGTAGCCCAATTACCTGATGTTGTTTACAAACCCAATATACAATGTGTGCGTTTTCATCCTTATGGTAACCAGGAAGCCCTGCCTGTGTACAATATTAACAGTGGCGATCAGCTTGAATTAAATTTTGATGACCTGGATGCAAACGTAAAAAGTTATTATTACAGTTTTCAATTGTGCGATTATAACTGGAAGCCTGTTAACATAAGCCCCTTTCTGTACATTAAAGGTTTTACACAACAACGCATTGCTACCAACCGCTACTCATCAATTGCTTTAACAAAATATACGCATTATCAGGCCATGTTACCCGATAGAAGCACCACCATTACTATGTCGGGGAATTATATGCTTAAAGTTTTTTTAGATGGCGATACTTCCAAACTGGCATTTACCCGGCGCTTGCTGGTACTCGATCAAAAAGCAGCAATTGCAGCAAAAGTAGTACAGCCACTTACACCACAGTGGTTTCGTACACATCAAAAACTACAGTTTACTGCAAATATTAACGGGCTGAATGCATTCAGTGCTGCACAACAGATCAAGGTGGTCATCTTACAAAATAACCGTTGGGATAATGCATTAAAAGATATTCCACCAACATTTGTACGCAGTAGTAACCTGGAATATAATACCGAAAACAATTGCATTTTCCCGGGAGGTAAAGAATGGCGCTGGCTGGACCTGAGAGGATTTCGCTTACAAAGCGACAGGGTAGACCATGCTGATTATAAAAAGGCCAGTACCGATATTTATGTAAAAACTGATATTGACCGCAATAATGAACGCTATGTTTATTACCGTGATCTAAATGGTATGTTTTTAATTGAAACTTACGAAACCATTAATCCATACTGGCAGGGAGATTTTGCAACAGTACATTTCAGCCTTGCAGCGCCTAATGCACAACCTTATGCCAATAAAGATATTTACCTGGCAGGTCAGCTAACCGGTTATGAATTTAGTGATAAAACAAAAATGAGTTTTAATGCTGAAAAGGGAATTTATGAATGTACTGCTTTTTTAAAACAGGGATATTATAATTACACTTATATAGCGGTTGATAAAACCAATCCTGCACAAAAAATGGACCTGGAAGGTAATTGCTGGGAAACAGAGAACAGCTATACTATTTTAATGTATTATAAATCCTTTACCGACCGTGCCGACCAATTAATTGGAGTTGGGAAAATAAGTTCCAGGACTGATAAGCCGGGATTTAGTTTTGCCCCTATCCCCTAAAGGGGAATAGCCATGTATTTTATGTAGTTTAATATTCAGTTTTTACTTTCAACTTTATATTCTTAAATACAAATCCCAAATTCCTAATTACAAATTACTTGCATTCCCGTATATTTGCGGCGGCAAGTCTTATACGGCCAGCTCCTGTTGAACTCCCCCAGGACCGGAAGGTAGCAAGGGTAGATGGTTGAGCGGTGCGATGTAAGTAACTTGCCATTTTTTATGCCCGTGCCCCAAACCCCTGAAGGGGCTTCACAATACTCCTTAATACAACTTTACATTTGTTAATTGAAGTGTATAAATTAAATAGGCGTTCCTGCCTCAATTATTTTACTTTTGCAGCGAACAAATTTTATTTACAATTAAAAAGCTAATCCCCCTTTAGGGGATAGGGGTATGAAATTTTTTATCGATACAGCCAACCTGGCTCAAATTAAAGAAGCAAATGATTTAGGAATACTGGATGGTGTAACCACCAATCCATCTTTAATGGCTAAGGAAGGTATTAAAGGCGAAGCTGCTGTAATGCAGCATTACAAAGATATTTGCGAACTGGTTGATGGTGACATCAGCGCTGAAGTAGTATCAACAGATTTTGATGGTATGGTTGCCGAAGGAAAAAAACTGGCTGCTATACACCCGAATATTGTAGTAAAAGTGCCAATGATAAAAGAAGGCATTAAAGCCATTAAATGGTTTACCGACAATGGTATCCGTACTAATTGTACGTTGATATTTTCTGCAGGGCAGGCTATACTTGCTGCAAAAGCAGGTGCGTCTTATGTTTCTCCTTTTATTGGAAGAATTGATGATACCGGTTGGGATGGAATGGAATTGATACATCAGTTGCGCCAGATATTTTCTATACAGGGATATAAAACAGAAATTTTAGCGGCATCAATCCGCAACCCTAATCATATTATTAAATGTGCCGAAGCCGGAGCTGATGTTTGTACCTGCCCACTAACCTCTATTTTAGGTTTATTAAAACACCCTTTAACAGATAGTGGTTTGGCTCAGTTTTTAGAAGACGCCAAGAAATTTGCATAGTAGCTGTTAACACAGTTATAAATTGAATAAAAAATGCCCGGTACATCATAAATATACCGGGCATTTTTACGTTTAAGAAATCAGTTGTAGCTAACCCTTATTCCGCTTCGATTTTGGAGGTTGTGGAGTGTTAAACAGTTCATCTACTGTTTTTAAGTTTTCGTTATCGGGTTTTATTTTTATGTACATTACAAATTCTTTAAAGATAACCGGGTTCTTTCTCAACACTGCTTTTATAGTCACTTTTTCTGCAGCAAAATCTTTATCAATAAACAGCGTATTGCCAACAAACTTACCTGCCGATGCGGTGAAAAGAATATGTGTACTATCTAATGGTAAATACCTGCCGTTGGATAAAAGACCGTCTACATTAATATAATTGTAGGTCCCTTTTTTAAGACTGTCGGTATATAGATTAACATAGATGCTATCAATCTTTTGTGCTTTTACAGCAGTGCAGGCCAACAATAAAAGAAAAGGTAAAAATAGCTTCAACTGTTTTATTTTTTACAAAGATGGAAAAAAGTATGCCAGCGTTGCAAACAGCGCAAAGATTTAGTGTTAAAGTTGCTTAACAGTAAAAGAGCCTGGTGTTGAGCATTTTGGCAACAGCTGCGGAAATTAATTCAGTAAATAAATACACTATTTTAAATGCTTGGCAAAAAAGTCCAGGCTTCGTTGCCAGGCCAGTTTTGCAGCTGCTTCATTATAACGTGTAGGAGAGCTGTCGTTATGAAAAGCGTGGTTTACACCTTCATACTGGTATAATTCATACGTGATGTTATTCTTTTTTAAAGCCTCTTCATACGCAGGAATACCGGCATTCACTCTTTCATCAAGCCCGGCATAGTGTAACTGCACAGCAGCTTTTATTTTACTTACATCTTCAGCTGCTGGTTGCCTGCCATAAAATGCAACAGCGGCTTTAAGTGAAGGTACATTTACTGCAAGGTTGTTACTCATGGCACCGCCCCAACAAAATCCAACGCAACCAATATTACCATTATAATCTTTTCTTGTTTTTACGTAGTCAAAAACGTTGATAAAATTTTGCAGGTTGTTCTCGGCTTTCAACTCCTGGAATTTTGTTCTTGCTTCATCTTCATTAGCAGGTGTTACACCCAAAGCAGACAAAGCGTTTGGAGCAATTGCTAAATAACCAGCCTTGGCAGCACGTCTTGCCACATCTTCTATATGGGTATTAAGCCCACGGTTTTCGTGAATGATTATAACAGCAGCATATTTTTTATCTGCTTTGGGCCGGGCAACATAGGCCTTCATTTCGTTAGGTACTCCCGGATAGGTGATGTACTCTGTAAACAGATCATCCTGCGGTGTTACTGCAGCATGAGCATAGTTTACTTCAATTAAAGGCAACACTGCCAGTGCTGCGGCAGTACCGCCTGTTAATATTGCCAGCCTTTTTAAAAATTCACTTCGACTTAGTGGTTTATGTGTATACTCGTCGTAAAGGTTTATAATTTCCTGTTTCATATCAATTGTGTTTTAATACTGTTAAGTTACTATAATTATGTATAACAATAAAACCATTCAAATAGTTTACTGTTAATGCAATTCACCTGCAGGTTCATGGTCATCATATTGGTTACGCATTTGCAATAAGGCATCTTTCATCTGCAGCAATATCCTTTTATGTGCTGCCGAATTGATGAGGTTCTTTTGTTCCTGCGGATCTGTTTTAAGGTCATACAATTCCCATTCATTAACCGGGTAAAAATAGATGAGCTTATACCGTTCGCCTCTTACGCCCAGGTGTTGCAATACAGTATGGTCTGCACCATATTCGTAAAAATGATAGTAAAGGTTATGCCTTGGAATAGTTTTTTGTTTACCTGTTGCAGTTGGTATTAAACTTAAGCCCTGCATAAAACCAGGTACTTTTATTCCGGCAGCATTCAGTATGGTTGGGGCATAATCAATTGTTTGGGTAAGATTGGTATTTACGGTATTGGGCTTTATATGCCCCGGCCACCGCATCAGTAATGGTGCCTGCATCGATACATCATACATCCAGCGTTTGTCAAACCATCCGTTTTCGCCAAGGTACATACCCTGGTCGCCGGTGTACATCAGCAAAGTATTTTTTGTAAGATCATTTTTATCAAGGTAATCCAGCACACGGCCAACATTTTCATCAATGGATGCCACACATGCCAGGTAATCCTGCATGTACCATTGGTATTTATACTTCAGTAATTCTTTTCCTTTGGGTTTTAACAGCTGCAGCAGTTTTCCCCGCTCTTCATAAATTTTTTTAATGCTGCTTCTTTCAGGTTCAGGAATGCGGTTAAAGATGGCATTATAATAAACTACATCAACAGAGTCGGGTTTTAATGCAGGATTATCCATTAAATATTTCGGATCAATTTTTAAATCGCTGCAGAGTTTCATATCATGCAATATGCTCATGGTTTGTAAATGCCATGCTGTACCATGGCCGGCAGTATCAAGGTATAATGTTGCCGGCTCAGGAAAAGTTTTGCTGTGAAATTGCTGGATGTATTTTAATGGTGCTAAAAAATAACGATGCGGTGCTTTATGATGGATGTGCAGTAAAAAGGGTTGCTGTTTATTCCTGCTATCCATCCATTTTATAGCCTCATCTGTAATTACATCGGTGGCGTAGCCATGGTATGTACTGGTATCTCCCTGCATCGAAATAATTCTTGGCTCAAAATACAAACCCTGTCCCGGTAATATCTTCCAAAAATCAAACCCGGTAGGATAGGAGTGCAGGTGCCATTTGCCTACAATGGCAGTTTGATATCCGCCCTGCTGCATCAGTTTGGGCATAGTGATTTTTGAAGAATCGAATCTTGTACGGTTATTCTTCATTCCGTTCTTATGCGAATGCTGCCCGGTTATTAAAGTGGCTCTTACAGGACCGCAAATAGAATTGCTTACAAAATTTCTGCTGAACAGTACTCCACCTTTGGCAATACGGTCAATATTGGGCGTACTGATAAATTTTTTATTGTAAGCGCTGATAGCATCTGCATCATGATCGTCACTCATAATGTAAATGATATTGGGTTGCTGTTGCGAAAAGGAGTTTAATGAAAAACTGAGAAGAAGTATAAACAATCGCATGGTAAAATGTATTGCAACAAGATACAAAATAATCTTACTTAAATTAAGCTTACAATCTGTCTTAATTACTAATGCCCACTCTTTGATTTATGTATTCATTCTTCTTCAATTCATTCAGCATAAACATTGCCAGGTCGCCGGCATTTATTTTATACTTATTTGGATCGGGAGGGTAATTGGCATTGGTGATAAATTCCCCGGTAGCAGGTTGATCTAAAATATCAGGACAACAAACAAATGTCCAGTCCAGCCCGCTTGCATTTAAATACTCGTAAGCCTTTTTATGTTCCAGCCCAACAGCAAGGTATTGTTTGGGATAATCTTCCTGTTCTATCAGCAGGCTGTTTTCATCTGCATTTAAAACACCCAGTCCGCCGACAGCAACAATTCTTTTTATATCTGCTTTTTTCATTTGGGTAATAATATTTTTTATGCCGAGGGTACGGGTTTTATCGGTACCATCTGCACTGCCACCCAATGCAGACAACACAGCATCGCAACCTTTAATAGCGTTATATACTTCCTTGTCGTCAAACAAGGCACCCTTTACCAGCTCAAGATTTTTTGCTTCCATATCCAGCTCTGTAAAAACATTTCTGCCAAAAGCCTTAACAGTATGCCCGTTAAATAAAGCCTGCTGCACCAATTGTTTGCCCACCATTCCCGTAGCACCAAAAACTATAATAGTCATTATTTATTTTTTAAAAGTTAGCTTAATTCCCTCTCAGCACATCTCCAAATTCATCTTTCTTTCTATCAAAAACTGATTTGGCAAAAGGACAAAGAGGTAAAATTTTTTTATGGTTGGCCCTGGCATATTCAACTGCAGTATGCACCAACTGGTAGCCCACGTTTTTCCCTCTTAAAACATCCGATACTTCAGTATGGTCAATAATCATTAAATCAGTACCCGTCATAGAATAAGTCATCTCTGCAAGGGTATCATTACCTTCCTGTACATAAAAGCTGCCTTTACTGCCTTCCTGTTTTTGTTGAATCAGCATTTGTGTGAAATTTTAATGAATTTAGTAAAAAATTTTTTTATTCCCTTAATCTGTTTCATATTTGCACAGTAAATGAAAATGATTAACACAAATAACAATAGCTGGTGGTGGAGCATAATCAAGTGATTGTGCCTTTAGTTGCTATTGTTACCAGTATAAATAGTTGAACCCGGCACAAGTTGCCGGGTTTTTTATTGTTGCCCCTCCGCCCCTAAAGGGGAACCACGGAGGAGACGGAAGCGAAGATGATGTTTTATGATTTTTAAGTTTATGAAATTAAAGAACGAACAAAAAATAATTACGTAACAATCTAAGTTCCCCTTTAGGGGACAGGGGCATATGAAAAAAATAGAGATACAAACCACATTTAAAAAACTGCTTGCAGATGTGTACACACCTGTTGGCATTTACCTGCGCCTGCGTGACAGGTTCAGGGATACTATCCTGTTAGAGAGTACCGATTTTCATGCCGGTGAAAACAGCTACTCATTCATTGGTATAAATGCCATTGCAGGGATTGAAATAAGCAACCCTTCGGTTTTGGAATTTAAGTTACCCGGAAAGCCTGCTGAAAAGCTGCCGATCAATAATCCAACAGATGTACCAGCGCATTTATGGGATTTTATGCAGCGCTTTCAAATAAAAGAAGCCCCCATAAAACCGGTAAATGTTGCACAGGGGCTGTTTGGCTATACCACATACGATGCAGTGCAATTTTTTGACTCCATTAAATTGGAAAACAAACAACAGGCAGGAGGAAATGCTATTCCCCTAATGCGGTACCGGTTATACCAATATGTAATTGCTATTAATCATTTTAAAGATGAGCTATACATTATTGAAAATGAAATTGGAGGAATAGAAAGTGAAAGAGGATTGATAGAGAGCCTGATTAAAAGTAAAGATGTACCAACTTTTCCATTTAAGACTGATGCAGGAGAAAATTCAAATCTTACCGATGAACAATATATTGACATTGTAAAAAAAGGTATTTCCAGTTGCCATAGGGGAGATGTATTTCAAATTGTTTTAAGCAGAAGGTTTGAACAAAAATTTACCGGTGATGAATTTAATGTGTACCGGGCTTTACGCAGCATTAACCCTTCGCCCTATTTATTTTATTTTGATTATGGCGATTATAAACTGATGGGATCTTCACCCGAAAGCCAGTTGATTGTAAATAATGGCAAAGCTATTGTACATCCCATTGCAGGAACATTTAAAAGAACCGGTGATGATGAAACAGATAAAGCTTTAGCTATTGCGCTGGAAGCCGATGAAAAAGAAAATGCAGAACATGTAATGCTGGTTGACCTGGCCAGGAATGACCTGAGCCGCATGTGCAGCGAAGTTGAAGTTACCCAATACAAAAAGATCAATTATTACAGCCATGTCATTCATTTAGTGAGTGAGGTAACGGGAAAGGTTGGCCCGGAAACGAATCCGTTTAAACTGATTGCCACCACTTTTCCTGCCGGTACATTAAGTGGAGCACCTAAATTTAAAGCCATGCAGCTCATCAACGGTTTTGAACCAACAGCAAGAAGTTATTATGGTGGTGCAATAGGTTGTGTTGGTTTTGATGGCACCGTAAACCATGCCATAATGATACGCACATTTTTAAGCCGTAATAATACACTGGTTTACCAGGCCGGTGCAGGTGTGGTAGCTGCCAGTAAGCCCGAAAGTGAATTGCAGGAAGTGAATAATAAATTAAATGCCTTGAAACAAGCCATTGTGTTGGCACAAAATATTTAGCCCCTAAATCCCCTGAAGGGGACTTTAGACTCTGATAATTTAAATAGATTTTAATTAAGTGAACTGAAATGAAAGAAGAAAAGATACCACAAAATAGTGAAGAGCCTATAAGCCCCTTTAGGGGTTTGGGGCGCATTTTAGTGTTTGACAATTACGATTCCTTTACATACAACCTTGTTCATTTAGTGGAGAAGATTACGCATGAAAAAGTGGATGTATTCCGTAATGATGAAATTAGTTTGGAGCAGGTAAATGCGTATGATAAAATTATTTTATCCCCGGGACCAGGTATTCCATCAGAAGCAGGATTGTTACTGCCGTTGATAAAACAATATGCAGCTACAAAATCTATATTGGGTGTTTGCCTGGGCCACCAGGCCATTGGCGAAGCGTTTGGAGGTGTGCTTACTAATTTAAGCAAAGTGTATCATGGAGTGGCTACACCAATAAAAATAGAAAGTAAAAAATCAAAAATTTTAAACGGTTTACCTGAAATCATTGAAGTAGGAAGATACCATAGCTGGATCATCAGTGAAGAGAATTTTCCTGCAGAACTTGAAGTAACTGCTAGAGATGATAATGGTTACATTATGGCTTTGCAACATAAAACTTATGACGTACAGGGGGTGCAGTTTCATCCCGAAAGTGTATTAACACCAGATGGAGAAACAATATTGAGGAATTGGTTAAGAGCCCCCTCCGCCCCCTGAAGGGGGAACCGTGTAGGAGATAAAGGCGAAGAATGAATTTTACTTTTTATACACTTATGAATTTATAAGAATAAACAAAAAAATACTTAAGTAACAATCTAAGTTCCCCTTTAGGGGACAGGGGCAAACAGGGGCATATGAAAAAAATATTAAACTACTTATTCGAACATAAAACGCTTTCCCGGGAACAGGCCAAAGAAGTATTGATCAATATTTCTAAAAACCTGTACAACGAAAGTGAGATGGCTGCATTTATTACCGTGTATTTAATGCGTAGCATTACCATTGATGAATTGCAGGGCTTTCGTGATGCCTTACTGGAACTTTGCGTAAGAATTGATTTGAATGGTAACGACGTGATTGATATTGTTGGCACCGGCGGTGATGGAAAAAACACGTTCAATATTTCTACACTCAGTTGTTTTATTGTGGCGGGTACGGGAAATAAAGTAGCCAAGCATGGTAACTATGGGGCTACATCCATTAGTGGCAGCAGCAATGTAATGGAGCAGCTGGGCTATAAATTCAAAAACAATGCTGATATATTAAAGCAAGAAATTGATGAAGCTAATATTTGTTTTTTACATGCACCGTTATTTCATCCGGCATTAAAAGCTGTGGGGCCGATACGTAAAAATTTAGGTGTCCGTACATTTTTTAATATGCTGGGGCCGATGGTAAATCCTGCTTTTCCTAAATACCAGCTGGTAGGTGTTTATAATTTAGAAATGGCGAGGATATACAATTACCTGTTACAACCCGGAGGAAATAAATTCACCATTATCCATTCACTGGATGGTTATGATGAAATTTCTTTAACAGGCGATACAAAAGTAATTACCAATGAAGGTGAGCAGATATTATCTGCAGAAACCTTGGGTAAAAGAACAGTAAATGCCGCTGATATTTATGGTGGCAATACAGTAGAAGAAGCCGCCAAAATATTTTTAACCATTTTAAAAGGAGAAGGCAGCTGGGCACAAAATGCAGTGGTGCTGGCCAATGCTGCAATGGCATTACAATGTACCGGCAAATACACCAGCTACAAGGATTGCTATAATGCAGCCGTGGAAAGTTTAGAAAGCGGGAAAGCCTTACAGTCTTTACAAAATCTGATCAAATTGCAGTAATGAATATTTTAGAAACGATAATAGCAGAAAAGGAGATAGAAGTAAAAAGACAGCAGGTGCTTGTTCCTGTAGCTGTATTGGAACAAAGCGAATTTTTTAACCGTAACACTTTTTCTTTAAAAGAATTTTTATTGGACGAAACCAAAACGGGCATCATTGCTGAGTTTAAACGAAAGTCGCCTTCAAAAGGAATTATCAATGACCGTTCGGATGTAGTTGAAGTAACAAAAGCATACACAACCAATGGCGCAAGTTGTTTATCGGTACTTACAGATGAAATATTTTTTGGCGGCACCGCAGCAGATCTAAAAAGCACAAGGGTGAATAACATACCCATTCTGCGTAAAGATTTTATTATTGATGAATATCAGATTGTGGAAGCAAGGGCAATGGGAGCAGATGTTATTTTACTGATCGCTGTCTGTCTTTCGCCGCAAAGGGTAAAGGAGCTGGCTTCATTTGCTAAAACCCTGCAACTGGAAGTATTGCTGGAAATACATAATGATGATGAGTTGCAGCATATTTGCGATGCTACTGAAATTGTTGGCATCAACAACCGTGACCTTAAGACATTTACTGTAGATATTAACAGATCTATAGAATTGGGGAAAAAAATACCGGCCGGTAAACTTAAAATAGCTGAAAGCGGTATCAACAATACTGATACAATTTGTACTTTTAAAAATGCCGGCTTCCATGGTTTTTTAATTGGAGAAAACTTTATGAAGGAAGCCGACCCAACGATTGCTTTTGCCGAATTTGTTAAACAACTTAAAGCAAAAGTTACATGAGAGTAAAAGTTTGTGGCATTACACAGGAAGAACAATTATTACAGCTCCCTGGTGTCGGAGTGTCCTTTGCCGGGTTTATTTTTTACCCGAAATCGCCACGGTATGTATTACGGCACATGACCACTAACCAGATAAAAAAAGAAAACACCATTAATAAAGTAGGGGTTTTTGTAAATGCATCGGTTGATGAAGTGTTACAGATGGTGGATGAATGCAGGCTGCACATGGTACAGCTGCACGGTGATGAAACACCAAAGTATTGCGAAAAGATAGCCGATTATATTTCGGTAGTAAAAGCTTTCCGCTTTAGCGAAACTGATAATATTGGTTACAGGATACAGGAGTACATGAGTTATTGCGATATGTTTATGTTCGATACGGAAGGTGTTGGATATGGTGGCACAGGCAAAAAATTGAATTTGGAAAAGCTGCACGGCGTAACTGTTGGCAAACCTTATTTTTTAAGTGGTATGATTGAACCGGGTGATGCCACAGCTTTAAATGAGTTTGCACAAAGGCCGGAAGCAAAAGCATTATTTGCGGTGGACATCAGTACAAAGTTTGAACTGATGCCCGGCATAAAAGATATGAACCTGGTAAAAAAATTTACAGAACAACTAAAGTAGGTTGCCACGAATGACACGAATTTGCACTAATGAAGAAAAAGGTTTGTATTTATTCGTGTTCATTAGTGTGATTAGTGGCAATAATTTTACGAAGTAAAAAATAAAAAACAATATATAGATTATGAACATTAAAGTTTGTGGCATTACACAGTTTAAACAACTGCAACAGTTAGATGGATTGAATATTGAATATGCAGGAATGATATTTGTAAAAGATTCGCCAAGGTATGTGGGAGATAAATTAGATAAGGATGCGGTAAAAAATGCCGACTTCGATTTGAAAAAAGTAGGTGTATTTAAAAACCCCGAAATGATTGATGTGCTGGATGCCATTGATGAATATGGTTTGGATGTGGTGCAACTGCATGGCGAGGAAAGTCCTGAAATGTGCGAAGACCTGAGTGATGAAGTGGAAGTAATAAAAGTGTTTAACATTGACGAAACCACCACTGATATTGATGCATTAGTTGCCGACTACGACGCCGTTTGTGATTATTATTTATTTGATACCAAAGCCGACGGAGAAACCGGCGGCACCGGCAAACAATTCGACTGGAAAATATTATCCAAAGCAAAAATTGAAAAACCGTTTTTCTTAAGTGGCGGATTAAGTGTTGCTGATATTGCTAAAATTAAAAAGTTTAAACATCCGGATTATTTTGGTGTTGATATCAATAGCAAATTTGAAAAAGAACCGGGGGTAAAGGATATGGGGCAGGTGCTGTTGTTTAAGCAGGGGATGAAGTAGGAGCCCCCTCCGCCCCCTGAAGGGGGAACTAATTACGAAGGAGATTGAAGCGAAGAATAATGTTTTACAAGTTAGGAATGAATATAGAAATTTATACCGAAAAATATAAAGCCGACATTGCAGCACTGATTTTAAATATACAGAACAATGAATTTAATGTACCGGTAACTTTAGCCGACCAGCCGGATCTATTGGACATTGAAAATTTTTATTGTAAAAAGAAGGGCAATTTTTGGGTGGCAGTAGAGGATGAAAAATTAATTGGCACTATTGCATTAATTGATTTTGATAAAGGACAGGCCGCTTTACGAAAAATGTTTGTACACAAAGATTACAGGGGAAAAGAAAAAGGAGTGGGGCAATTATTATTAGATACATTGCTTGCCTGGTGCAAACAAAAAAACATTTTTGAAATTTATTTAGGCACAGTAGAGCAATTGCATGCGGCAAAAAGGTTTTATGTAAAGAATGGATTTGTAAAAATTGAGAAAACAGCATTACCTGAAAAATTTCCTTTGATGCAGGTAGATACGGAGTTTTTTAAGTTGAGAATTGAGTAAGAGAAACAAAAAGCAATAGTATAATTTAACAGCGGATTTGAAAAACCCGGGTGTAAAGATATGGGGCATGTGTTGTTTTTTAAACAGGGGATGAAATAGAAGCAGCTTGAAAGGTTAAAAATATTTACTATATAGTTTATAAACAGTTTAAGAGACTTCATGAAGTTATTATTAAAACAAAATCAATTTTTACGATACCTGCTAGTCTTACTGTTTTCTTGCAGTAAGTTTGTCGCAGCCCAATCTGTTTGCAATGTTTCTATAAAATTCAAAGTAAATCCGGGCAAGTATGTTGTTTTATTCTATAATGATAAAATAGGGTTTAAGAAAAAACAGGATACTATCTTAGTTGAAAGTAATAAATGCAAGTTTAAATGGAAATTTTCGGGTTCATTCATGTGGGCAAATTTAGCCTTATCAACAAAAGAATCTATTCAAATTATTGGAGCCAAGAAAAGTACAATCAATATTAACTTTACTGATTCTATTTATAAAGAAGTTTTATTTAGCGGCAATATTGCCAGAATACAACGCTATTTACAGGAACAGCAACTATTTCGTACAAAGCTGTATGAGCAATATAAACATAGAAATCCGCAATTGAGCCAGTCATTATTCGCTGGCACAGATTCCTTTTATGTTATACAGGATTCTATTTTGGAGGATAGGATTAAATACTTAAAAAATTATTTTAAAAATCAGGTTACCCTTGCAGAAAAGGATTTTATTCAGCAGCAATCGATATCAATGCTATACAGCAGTTTTGTATTTAAATTAAGGAGCAGCGATACTGGGTTTAAAAAGTTTGCAGTTTACCAAAAACAAAATAAAATCAGCAAAGACTTTGCATACAAGTTTACTGAGCAAATTAACTTTAATGACAGGAATAATTTAGAAGACGATAATTTTAAAAACTTTGTACGGTCTTACTTCATGGATTTAGAAAGTTATCAACGGCCAAGAAGTTCGGTTAAATTTTCTTTTCATTTATTATTTGATTCTATTTTCTCATTGATTGATCAATACACTACAGATAAGTTTTGTGCCGCTATGATGAAGGCAATTATTATCAGAACGGAAGTTAATTATATGATGGGAGCACCTTCTAATTTGATTGAAGTGCTTCCAAAATACATTGATTTACTTAGGTCTGAACCAAAAATAGTTGAATATTCAAAGTTGCTGAATGTTTTTTACGAAGAACAGATGTCAAAAATGCTTTCCTTGAAAAAGGGAACACCAGTTCCGTCATTTACAATAGTAGATAGTCTTGGGAATGATGTTAATCTGCAATCATTTAAAGGAAAACTGGTTTATATTGATGCTTGGGCAAGCTGGTGTGGGCCTTGCATTGCATCTTTGCCATATTGGAATAAGTTGGTTGAAAAATATAAGGATAAAGTTGCTTTTGTTACTATATCAATTGACGACTCAAAAGAGGATTGGATAAAGGCACTTAAGAAACATCAGCCTAAAGGAACTCATTTGCTTTCTGCCGGTGGCTGGGGAAGCGATTTTGCTAAGAAATATTTTATAAATGGAGTGCCTGCATATGTGCTGATTGATAAAGATGGAAACATTTTTAAAATGAGAGCAGAACATCCAGAAGAAATTAATTTAGAGGATTTGATTAAATAATTGTGATAGTTGGAGCGCCCAGTAAAGAATAATACAAGCACAATAAAAGCTCAATAAAGAAATTCAGTTGAAGAGTGCGACGCCAATGAAGCTAAATAGAATTACTAAAGCTCGTAAAACAAAAAAACACATTTGGCAAAGCCAATTAAAAATATAACATGAACTACACAGTAAACGAACACGGTTATTACGGCAATTTTGGCGGGGCATTTATCCCGGAGATGCTTTTTCCAAATGTACAGACCCTGCAGGAGAATTATTTGAAAATAATTTATGAGGAAGGGTTTCAAAAAGATTTTTGGGATTTGCTGAGGGATTATGTGGGCAGGCCAACACCTTTGTTTTTAGCAGAGCGGTTGAGTGCAAAGTATGGCGCTACCATTTATTTAAAGCGGGAAGACCTGTGCCATACCGGTGCACATAAAATTAATAATACCATCGGGCAAATTTTATTGGCAGAACGATTGGGTAAAAAAAGAATTATTGCAGAGACGGGTGCTGGTCAGCATGGTGTTGCCACAGCAACGGTATGTGCATTAAAAGGTTTGGAGTGTATTGTGTACATGGGTGAAGTGGATATTGCTCGGCAGGCACCCAATGTTGCCCGTATGAAAATGTTAGGAGCAACAGTGATACCGGCAACAAGCGGCAGCAAAACATTAAAAGATGCTACCAACGAAGCGATACGTGACTGGATAAACAATCCTGTTGATACACATTATATTATTGGCAGTGTGGTAGGGCCGCATCCTTACCCGGATATGGTGGCAAGGTTTCAAAGTGTGATAAGTGAAGAAATAAAAAAACAATTGTTGGAAAAAACCGGTAGCGAAAATCCAAATTATGTAGTGGCTTGCGTAGGTGGAGGCAGTAATGCAGCAGGTGCATTCTATAATTTTTTAGATGATACGAAAGTAAAATTAATTGCTGTTGAAGCAGCAGGTTGTGGTATTGATAGTGGTATGAGTGCTGCAACAACACAGCTTGGCAAGCCCGGTATTTTACATGGTAGTAAAAGTTTATTAATGCAAACTGCAGATGGACAGGTGGTGGAGCCGCACAGCATTTCGGCAGGATTAGATTACCCCGGTATTGGCCCATTGCATGCACATTTGTATGAGAGCGGCCGTGGTACATTTATGAGTGCAACAGATAAAGAAGCTTTATCAGCCGCTTTTGAGTTAAGTAAACTGGAAGGCATTATTCCGGCATTGGAAAGTGCCCATGCATTGTTTGCATTGAATAAGATGAGTTTTAAAAAAGATGATGTGGTGGTGGTTTGTTTGAGTGGAAGAGGGGATAAGGATCTGGATACTTATATGAAGCATTTGTGACAAGAACCTCACCCCAACCCTCTCCTAAAGGAGAGGGAGTTCGACCCTGATTTTTTAAAGAGATTTGTTTGTTTAACTGTGGTAATTTTATTTTAAAAACTCATTTATACTTTTTAGTATGACTGAATATAATGATAAGCTTCATGGGAATTCAAGGCCGTCTACTTATGAAAATGCAAGGGATTTGCGTAGAGTGCAAACAAAAGCGGAAGCAAAATTATGGCAGGCTTTAAGAAATGGAAAGGTTTGTGATTTAAAATTCAGGCGGCAACATGCATTTGATGATTATATTTTAGATTTTTATTGCCATAAAATGAAACTGGCAATTGAAGTGGATGGCGCAGTTCATAATGATCCGGAAGTGGCAGCATATGATAAAGTAAGAACAAAAAATTTAAATGATAATGGTATTACTGTTTTAAGATTTACCAATGATGATGTAGAGAAAAATATAAAGAGCGTTATTCAGATAATTAAAGATTGGACCAACAAAAATAATTTAGAACACAAATAACCTTATTCGATAAAAAATAAAAGAAACAACAAACTCGCCGGGTCAAACTCCCCTCTCCTCCAGGAGAGGGGTTGGGGGGTGAGGTAAAAACACAATTATGAAATACCTTCTTGTACTTGCATTGTTTTTTTCTTCCTGCAGCAATGCTTTCATCAATCATGAATTGAAAGCAGAAAAGATCGGTGATTGTGCAGTACAGCCAGCACCCATAAAAATGATATCAAACATCAACGGCGAACGTTATGAATTTAATTATTGCCTGGAAGATGGCTACGATGGAAAAAATTATTCGGTAGAGCGTAAAGGCGATAGCCTTGTGGTCAGCTTTCCTAAAGCAGCTGGCAAAACAGCTTTGTATAAATTAATATTAGATATTGATGCAAAGCCTGCTTATCATCATATAGTATTAGGCGATAAAACACTGGAGGTTTCTCCGGCAGAAAGATAAATGACATGAACAGATTAGATCAATTATTTGCAGCAAAGAAAAATAAGGTGTTGAATATTTATTGCACCGCTGGTTATCCCCAGCTGAATAGTACCGTAGAAGTATTACATGCTTTACAAAACAACGGTGCAGATCTTATTGAAATAGGTATGCCTTACAGCGATCCGTTGGCAGATGGTGAAGTAATACAGGCAAGCAGTGCTGTTGCTTTACAAAACGGCGTGACGATTGAAGTGCTTTTTCAGCAATTGCAAAATGTGAGAACTGACATTCGGCTACCGATAATTTTAATGGGTTACATGAACCCCATTTTACAATTTGGTATAGAAAAATTTTGTGCAAAAGCAAAAGAAGTGGGAGTGGATGGCGTAATTCTGCCCGACCTGCCCATGTATGAATTTGAAACCATTTACAAACCATTGTTTGATGCCAATGATTTAAAATTTATTTTTTTGGTTACGCCGGAAACCAGCGAAGATCGGATCAGGAAAATTGATTCTTTGTGCAGTGGATTTTTATATGCCGTTTCTTCATCATCTACCACCGGAAAAAATAAAGCCATAGAAGGACAGGAAGATTATTTTAAAAAACTACAACAAATGAATTTAAAAAACCCGGTATTGGTTGGGTTTGGTATAAAAGATAAAGCCACATTTGCTTCGGCCTGTAAATATACCAACGGCGCTATTATTGGCAGTGCCTATATTAAAGCCCTGGAGAATACGACCGATATTAACCAAACCACTAAAGAATTCTTAAATAGTATCACCGGCTGATACATTTACAAAAAACTGGGTAAATTGCACCTACAAAATGAAACTATGAAGCGGATTTTTATTTTACTGTTGTTGCTACCTGCATTGGTTGTTGCACAAAAAACACCGAAAGCCAAAGCTAAACCAACTACAAAAACTAAAACCAAAGTTGCTGTTACACCCGTTGTTATTAATGACGGTTTTACAATTTATGGCGAAATAAAAGGCTTTGCCGATGGTACAGCAGTATTGCTTTTAAACGGGCAAACAGGTGCACCCGAAGCTGAAACCACTATCAACAAAGAAAAATTTACTTTCAAAGGAAAATTAAACTCCCCCGACTTCAGGATTTTACTTTTTAATAAAAAGCCACCTTATCTCACTATTTTTTTAGACAATAGTACTGTTACTGTTACCGGTACAAAAGACGCTTTGGATAAAATTTCCATCACGGGTTCAAAAACACATGATGATTTTATGGTTTTAAGTAACCTGCTGGTGCCTTATCAAAATCTATTTGCAGAAAATGCTGTTTACGACTCTGCTGCCATAAGCCAGGCCATGTTAACCACCAGTAAATTTGCAACAGAGCATGCTGACTCTTACATTGCTCCATTCGCTATTTACCGCTTTAATCAAATTGCTGCCGATGTAACAAAAACAGAAGCGCTGTTTACCGGTTTAGCACCAGAAGTAAAATATTCGCAAATGGGTATGGCGGTGGCACAGGTAATTGCCACTGCAAAAAAGAATGCGCTGGGTTATGTGTTACCCGATTTTACACAGGCCGATACTTCAGGTACCCCAATAACACTGTCTTCATTAAGAGGAAAATTTGTGCTGATAGATTTTTGGGCCAGTTGGTGCAGGCCATGCCGCCAGGAAAATCCTAACGTGGTAAATGTGTTTCAGAAATTTAAAGATAAAAATTTTACTGTGCTGGGTGTGTCGCTCGACAGATCGAAACCAGCCTGGATTGAAGCCATTAATGCCGACGGTTTAACATGGACACATGTAAGCGATCTGCAGTTTTGGAACAATGCCGTAGCGCAGCAATTTCAAATTCAAAGTATACCGGCCAATTATTTAATCGACCCTGAAGGAAAAGTTGTAGGAAGAGATTTGCGTGGCCCTGCATTAGAAATGAAACTGGCTGCATTGCTGAAATAAGAATTGTTTGTTGTTTTTGGTTACAGGCATTTGTTTTTCAATTAAACATCGTTGCGTCGCACCCTTCAACGGAATATCTTTATTGAACTTTTATTTTAGCGTAGTTGTTGGTCAGCGACCAATAATTACGCTAAAATTTTGTATTTAAAACTTTCGTTTTTTGTACGTTGTTGTATTAAACAATATTTTATACGATCTTTATATAACAATGACAGGAACTATTAGAATGAACTCATTAGCAGAATACGAAAATATTATTCACTCAAATTTTATCAATGACCATTTGGGACTTGATCTAACAAAATTAAAAACTAAGACCTTTGAAAACAATATAAAAGTTGACCTAAACGGGGCACTACTTTTAGATATTGAGAAACTAAAACAAGAAATAATTTCTGTTACTGAATACGTACAGAAGTTTTATCTACATCTTGACGATAGACCACTTTGGTACAAGATAAATATAATAGACCAAGCTATAAATCAATATATCGGTATAGGATTTTTAAATTTAGATAATGACTGGCTGAAATTTATTATTGATTATTTAAGTACTGATAGAGCGGAACAAAGTGGCGACACAATATTAGCAATCTTTGACATTGACTTTAATTGGACAGTTTGCTTTACTCTTTCGCAAGACGATAGTATTTTGAAAATTGAGAAATACGAGAAATAAAACAGCACACAACATGAATTGTGCAAAAAATTCCTAATCCCCAACTATCCCAATTGCCTTTTATACAACTGCACCGTATTTTCCAATCCCAAATAAATAGCATCGCATATTAATGCATGCCCAATAGATACTTCCAGTAAACCGGGAATATGTGCAGCAAAATATTTAAGATTATGTAAATCCAGGTCATGCCCGGCATTAATGCCAAGACCGAGTTCGTTGGCTTTTAAAGCAGCGGCTATGTAGGGCTGTATTCCTAATTCCTTATTCCCAATTCCAAATTCCTGTGCATACGATTCTGTATATAATTCTATCCTGTCTGTTCCTGTAGCTTTTGCACCTTCCACCATTTCAACAACAGGGTCAACAAAAATTGAAACCCTTATGCCCGCCAGTTGAAAAGTTGTAATGATATCACTGAGGTAATCTTTATGTTCAATAGTGTTCCAGCCATGGTTGCTGGTTAATTGGTTTTTACTGTCGGGTACCAATGTTACCTGTGTGGGTTTATTAGCCAGTACAAGGTCAACAAAACTTTGCTCTGTGCAATTACCTTCAATATTAAATTCGGTACTTACAATTTTTTTAAGCTCGTACACATCTGCATAACGTATATGCCGTTCATCCGGTCTTGGATGCACTGTAATACCATCGGCGCCAAAGCGCTCAATATCTTTTGCAGATTTAACCAGGTCGGGATTATTACCGCCGCGGCTGTTACGCAACGTAGCCAGTTTATTAATGTTTACAGAAAGCTTTGTCATGTTCTATCAGATGAAAAAATTGTATTGCAAATTTAATCTAAAACCTGCCTGTAAAACAGTAAAATATTTTTACGCATAGCCCCATTCCTTCATTATTTTAAAATTTTCCTTTGCACACTCCAATGGTGTTTTACCCTGGTAGGCCTCCTGCTCAATTATATAATGTACATGTTTCGATTTCTTTTTAATGGCATCAATAACAGCTTTCAGGTTTACAATGCCGGCTCCTAAAATTGTACTCTCAAATTTCTCTTCTCCTGCAGCAGCTTTTATTTCATCCTTAACATGTACCGACATAAACCTGCCCGGGTATTGGTTTACAATATCAATAGCCTTGGCGCCGCCATTATATAAATTGCCGGTATCTAATTGCTGCATCACCAAGTCAGGGTCGGTACTTTTTAAAATGATATCATACATTGTTTCGCCATTTAATTTCTGACTAAACTCAAAGTCGTGGTTATGATAACCGAATTTCATACCTGATTTTTTACATAGTTCACCGCATTTATTAAACACCTCCATAAAGCGTTTCAATTCATCATAACTGGTTTTGTACCTGCTGTCCATCGAAGGGCTGATAACAAACTGTTGCCCCATTGCAGCAGCATCTTCAACAGTGTATTTCCATGCATCTGTAAAATCTTTTTTGCTTTCGTCCCAATGTTGTGACCCCATAACAGTATGGCCGCTGGGCATTTTTAAACCCATCCCATCAAGAACATTCCTGAATTCTAAAACAGTAAACCCATAAAATTTCCGGTTTACATAGTTAGCATGCTCTACATGTTTATAGCCCATTACCGAAAGTTGTTTCAGTGTATCCAAAGGATCTCTGGTCATATCGGTACGGACAGAGTACAGCTGGATGCCGGTAAGTTCTTTTCTTTTATTGCCAGCCAGAACAAATTCCGGCAGTAATGAAGTTGCTGCAAAGGCAAGCGCAGTATTTTTTACAAAAGAACGTCTTGATGATTTCATTGTAGATAATTATTTCTGTTAGCAAATATTTATAGATACAAAAGATAAGATTTTATTGAGAACAACAGTGATGAATTAATTTATTTTTTTTGGTGGCCAAAAAAATCCCCGGTATCAATTGATCCGGGGGAAATTATCATGCTACATTTAAAACATTAATGTATCAATATTTTTCCTTCTGCCAGTTTTTTGCCGGCGGCATCACCAATCACTACATAGTAAACTCCTCTTTGTGCAGGCTTTATGTTTACATTCAGCAATGTATAGGCGCCCGATACAGGGAATTTTGTATTATACACTTTAGCGCCTTTTGAATCAAATACCGCTACCGTCCTTGATGTGTTGGCAGCTGTTTCGTTATAATAAGACACTGTAAACTGTCCGTCATTCGGGCTTGGGAAAACAAAGAGGTTTTTACTTGCCGCAGCATCAATCACCACAACTGGTGATTGTGATGAACAGGCAAGGCCACTTGCAAAAGCTTCCTGTATCCTTACCTGGTAACTGCCGGTATTTTCAACAGTTACAACATAATTATTACCTGCATTTGTTAAGCCGGCTGTATTTTTAAACCAGTTGTAAGTCAATATACCACCTGTTGATGCACTTGGTGTAGCAGTAAGTGTTGTTGTTTTGCCCGGCAATAAACTGGTTAACGGAGCTGCAACTAAACCAACAGTAGGTAACTGGCGAACAGTTAGCGTACCAGCATTTGTGCTTACTTGTGTTGGGCAACTGGCATTTGATAACAGGCAACGGTAGCGATAATTATTTGAAGCTGTTGTTACCGAATTAAGAGCTAATGTTGCAGCATTTGCTCCTGCTATATTATTCCAGGTTGTGCCGCTATTTGTACTTAACTGCCATTGATAAATTATTGTTTCGGTACTGCTGCCTGCAACAGTAAGATTTACATTGCTGCCCGAACAAATTTCAGGGCTGGCAGGTTGTGTGGCGATTGTTACAGGTGCAATTGCATTTAATGCAACGCAGGAAGAAGTAATTGTGGTGCCGCAGGTACCGGTTACTTTGCAACGGTAATTTGTGCTGCCGGTTACTACACCAATATTTAAACAAGATGAAGTAGCACCAACTACATTGGAATAAGTTCCTCCACATGTTGCAGCAGATTCCCATTGGTAAGTAAGATTAGTGCCTGCTGCTGTAACACAAAATGATGCACTGCCTCCAATACACACTGTTGAATTGAGCGGCTGTGCAGTTATTGCTGTTAGCGTATTTACTGCAAGTATTGCCGGATTAGTTGTACCAGGTGTTGTACATGTTGCATTAGATAATAGACAACGATACCTGTAATTATTCATTGCAGTTGTAACAGCTGCAACTATGTAAGTGGCGGCGTTTGCTCCGCTGATATTATTATACGTAGCGCCACCATCTGTACTTAATTGCCATTGGTATATAATGCCTGTTCCGCTTCCTGCTGCATTAAAACTAACGCTACTGCCTTCACAAATTGTTTGGCTGGCAGGCTGAGTGGTTACGGTAACACTTGTTACAACTGTTAATAAGGCACAGTTAGATGTTGCAGCTGGAGTACAGGTTCCGGTTATAACACAACGGTAAGCAGTATTATTCTGTACTGCAGAAATACCGTTCAATGTATAGCTTGATGCGTTTGCAGTTGGAATATTATTCCATGGCCCTGCACAACCTGCTGTACTTAATTGCCACTGGTAGGTTAAACCATTACCTGTAGCTGATACAGAAAAAGTATTGCTGCTGCCTGTACACAATGTAACATCCTGCGGTTGATTGTTGACAGCAGGTGCTGTATTTACAAGTAATATACCGGCACCGGAATTAGTACTGCCGCATTGGGTTGATGCAACACAGCGATAGTTATAATTATTCATACCTGCAATGGTACCGGTTATTGTTAGTGTTGCTGATGTAACACCTGAATACACACCTCCGTTTGAAATATTAGTGTAGGTAACTCCTCCATCTGTACTTACCTGCCATTGTAATGTTAAAGCTGCTGCCGA
This sequence comes from Ferruginibacter sp., assembly GCA_017983695.1. GTDB lineage: Bacteria > Bacteroidota > Bacteroidia > Chitinophagales > Chitinophagaceae > Ferruginibacter. Next base: position 315,317 of record JAGOAX010000003.1, on the reverse strand, counting down.
TGTAATAGAGAAAGTTGTATTAGCTCCGGCACATATTGTTTGGTTTGCCGGTTGTGCTGTTACAGCAGGCCCAGTACCGGCAGTAATATTATAAGTGATATTTCTTGTTTGAGTAACTGCTCCGGGGCTTGTGCCGGTTATTGTTATTACATACGAACCTGCTGCCAAAGTACTGCCATTGTTCAAAGTCACCAAACTGGTGTTGCCCGGTGTTACAGGGTTTGTTCCAAAACTGATAGTGGTACCTGCAGGAACACCTGCTGTTGCACTAAGTGTAATAGGATTTGCAAAACCACCTGTTTCATTTGTACCAAGGGTAACAGACATAGTAGCAGGTGCAGGGCAAGTTGCTGTAGCAGGTGCAGGACTAGTAAATGTAAATCCTGCTGCTGCATTTGCTAAAGGACTTTCCCAAACGCCACGTCCATAAGTTGCCACCCGTATTTTGCCCGAAGCTTTTTGAATTTCCAGTTCGTTAATTGCAACCAGTGGCAGATTATCAGAAAAAGCTGTCCAGGAACCAGCACCTTCCTGCTGGTAATAAACACCAATATTCATTCCTACATAAATTCCTCTTGGTGTATTATCATCTGTTACAACTGTACGGGCAGCAATTGAAGGCAGATTTGAAGATATGTTCGTAAATGTTGCTCCTGCATCTGTTGAAACCAATACCCTGTTTGATGTATTGTTACAGGTAATCCAGATTTTTGAAGGATTAGTAGGGTCAACAGCAATATCAGTAATAGTTGCCGGAGCTGTTCTTGTTGCCCAGGTAGCGCCATCGTCAGTAGTTACATATAAAAGTGAGCCATTAGAAGCATAAATAAAATTCGGATTCGAAGGTGCAACTGCCAGGTCGGCTAAGGTTGTGGTAATTGTTGTTCCAGAAATTTTCGTCCATGTTGTACCGCTGTTTACAGATTTATAAACGCCTGTCCAGCCACCGTATAAAATAGTTTCGTTGGTTGGATGAATGGCTAATGGGGTTACCCATTGACCGGAGGAAGGCTGTGATAAACCGCTATAGGAATTACCGCCGTTTATTGATTTATAAATAGCGCCATTCTGACTGGTACCCCATAAATTTAAATGATTCGTCGGGCTTACCAATCCTTCCATTCCGTCGGCACCCAACCAATCTACCCAATTACCTGATGCCTGCCTTGCAGCTGTACCATTATCCTGTGCACCGCCTGTAATTACATTTGCATTGGTTGGTGAATTGGCAATCCTGTAAAATTGCCGTATGCCTAATCCTGCCGACATATCTGTCCAGTTATCTCCGGCGTCAGTACTTTTAAAAAGCCCTCCATCAGATATAGAATACAGGGTACTGTTTATCCAGAATAAACCATGTACATCGGCGTGATTATAACCAATACCATTAGGAAGCGACCATGCAGTGATGGCAGTAAAAGAAACACCACCGTTTACAGATTTCCAGCAAATAATACCTGCAATATAAACCTCGGATGCATTAGTAGGAGATACATCTAACGCCATATCGTATCCTGCCTGACCTGAAGTACCAGTTCCATTTGTATCATAACCAAAAAAATTAGTTCCGCTTGACGGGCTACCTACTACGGTAGTGGTAAAGCCAATGCCGGCATCAGTTGATTGATACATTCTGCCAAATAAACTCCCGCTGGCCTGTACTATATAAACATAATTTGGATCTGCTGCAGATACTGCTACCAATGAGCGGCCACTGTTTGTAATGCCCTGTGCAGCTCCAACAACAGTCCAGCTAACACCATTATCAACTGAGCGGTAAACATCATTACCTGTAGCATACATAATATTTACATCGTTGGGCTTAAATTCAATATCCTCTTTACTGCCCGTATGTACCTGTGTCCAGTTGGTGCCGGCATTAACTGATCTGAAAATACCATTGTTGGCACATGCAAAAACAATATTGGTATTAGCAGGGTTAATAATCACTTTTCTTATTGTACCAGATGGGCCAGAGCCGGTTGGTGCAAAACTAGCACCTGCGTTGGTTGATTTTAATAATAAACCTGTACTTGTACCAACATAAACCGTGTTCTGATCAACAGGGTCAATAGTAATAGCAAATACAGACATCCATGTTGCATTGTTATCGGTAAGTGGCGCCCAGTTAGCACCGGCATTTGTAGATTTCCAAAGTCCGCCGCCGGGAGAACCCACATAAATTACATTTACATTAGAAGGATGAATGGCTACGGCTGTTAACCTTCCTGTTCCTGGGTTCCAGCTTGAAGTCCGGTTCCAGGTTAAGGGGCCTAACTCTGTCCAGTTTGCTGCAGTAGCCGATAGCGGATCCATACTGTTGCGACTTTGTAAAAAATTATTCCACTCTGTTGCTGGTGTAATTAAGTAGCCGTTTTCATCAACATGAAATTTACGCTCATAAAGCCAGCGTTGAAATTGTTTGTACCCTGTACCACGATCTGTACCGGTTATTTTAAAAAGGGCATTGGCCTTATCCTCTGCTTCACGTATAGAAAGGTCATTCCTTTCCATTATTTCCCAAACATTTTGTTGAGCAGCAGCAGATAAACCAATAGTTATAACAAATAAAAATAGTAGCAGTTGTTTCATAATTTTTTTTGATTGTGTTCTTAAAACGGAATTAAGAGCCGGTTGTGTATGCAGTTATAAAAAGAAGGTAAAAATAAACCATTTTTTTTCACTTATTAATAAATGCTGCTATGTTTTTTTAGTGTTATGGTTAAACTGGTTTAGCGTTACAAAATATTCAACAAAAGATAGAGAGCGAGAGCGCAATTTGCAAAAAAAAGCGGCGTAGTATAAGTTTTTGCACTTTTAAACGTTATAAATTAAACCAGCTCTATGAAAAAAATATTTATAAGCCTGCTTATTTGTGTTATAGCTTTTACTTCATTTAGAAAAGCCCCTGTAAATACAACAGCTCCTTTGCCTTTCTGTGCAGCATTGTCTGCAGTACTGAAAGCTGAACCATCTGCATTTATAACTTTAAAGGGAGCATATATCAGTGAGAATACTGACGGAACAAAAAATTATGCATCTAAAGTAAGTTTTGCCGGCTGGCCCAGCAACAGGTATGGCACTACTGATGCAGGCGGTGCAAGTATTGATATCAAAAGCGAATTAACTACGAAAGATAAAGCAACCCAACTGTTTACTGACACAGAGAAACAGATAACCGACTGCATCGAAATTAAAGGAGAAACATTAGTAGCCGAAGGAATAGATAAGCTGATGATCTTTACAAAGAACAAATGCGACGTAGCACTAATCCTTGTTACAAAAGAAGAAGAGTCTTATGTAATGATATCAATTTCCAGGGCATCGTAACTAATTATATGCATTGCCTTATGCAATAAGTTATTTTTCCGAAGCATTTTTTTTAATACCGCCGGGAAACATAATGGTTAACAACACTACAATCAATAAAAAATTAAATTCTACTCCATTTCTTCCGCCGCCTACCACAAACCAGCCTTCTTTATAATGAACTAAAACAATACCGGCAACAAGAATAGAAATGGTGAGCAGGCATGCCGCCATTATATATTTTTGAAAGAGCAGGCAACATGCACATACAACGTGTGATAATTTTATAGCCCATGCAATTGCTACACCCATTGGTGCAAATCCAATTTGGTTTAAGTAAAGGTTTCCAAAATCATTTATACCATTGTTAAACATTCCCGGTACACTGTGTGCAAATAAAATTATGGCAGTGGCCAGGCGCAGCAGGAATGTACTGTTAAATATTTTCATCGTTTTTAGCTTTCCATGGTCATATAATCCATGTTACCATTCTCATCTGTATTAATTACCACTAAGTAATTGGTAAGATCTTTCCCGATAGAATAATCAAATATGGCAAACTGATCTGTACTGTCGGGGTATAAACCAACCCTTACCAAATGCAACTGCTGTAATAAAAGCCGCGGCCGGTCTGCTGTTTTTTTATTTGTCCCGATCAATTGATTTAGATCATCGGTAGCCAATTCTTCTAAATGATGTTCTATATAAAAAAGGACCGTATCTCCGTCTTCATCATCAAAGTCTTGCACTATATGTTTACGGTTACTGATATCATGTATCCTTATGTTCTCAATAAAATGTTTTACCACTTCCAGTCTTTTAATATCAATAGTTTTGGCATCAAAGTTTAAATCAACCTGGATAGTGCTGTTATTAAAATCAATATCCACATCATAATATTCGTTTAATGCTTCTGCATCCAGCATTCCGAAGTGAGGTAATTTGATAGTTGCCATATTTTAAAGTTAAAATGCTTTATACGAACACTGATTTATTTTACCGGGTATTCAAAAACATAATTTCCCGACCCTGTTTCAATTAAAACATTTGTACCATCCTGTTTTATATTTTTAAATACTGTTGCAACAGCTATACCACTCTCTGTTATTGTTTCAATAGCTGCTGCAGGTAATTTAATGGTTGCAGTTGTATTAGGCGGAATACTGACTGTAATAATTATTTTTCCATCTTTGGTTTGCCAGCCCGAAGCAATTTTACCATAGCTGCTTTCGAAAGCGGCTTTTGCAAAACTTAATCTTTTGTCTGTTTGTGGTTGTATAAGAATATGCTTATAACCGGGTGTTCCAATTTCTATACCGGCTGCCACACGGTACATCCAGTCGCCTATAGCGCCATAAGCATAATGATTAAATGAATTCATGCCTACATCCTGGAAAGTGCTGTCTGTTTTTTGTCCATCCCATCTTTCCCAGATAGTAGTAGCACCCATTTTAACAGGGTACAACCATGATGGAAAACTTTCCTGCAATAGCAGGTCATAAGCAACATCGCTTCTCCCGTTTTCGGTTAATACATGGCACAAATATGGCGTACCTAAAAACCCTGTTGATAAATGATTGCCTCTTCCTTTTATATCATCAACTAAATATTGCGTAGCAATGGGCCGCATTTCATTTGGCAGCAGGTTAAAATTTAATGCCAGCACATAAGCAGTTTGCGATTCTGATGCAATACGTCCTGCAGCAGTAACATAGTTTTTAGTAAAGGCGGCTTTTACTTTTTCAAAAACATCATTGTAAATTTTTTCATCGGCTGCTTTACCTAATACTGCTGCTGTTTGCGCCAATAATTTTGAAGAGAAGGCATAAAACATGGTAGCAATCATATCAGGACTGGTGTAACCATCATTCTCTGTTTGCCGCATTGATTTATAAAATAACCAGTCGCCAAAAATGCTGCCGCCCTTCCACAAATAACTTTCACCTGCTATTTTACGAATGTATTCAACATAGGCTTTCATACTTTGGTATTGTGTTTCCAGTATCTGTTTATCGCCATACACTTTATATATTGTCCATGGTGCAATGGTTGCTACATCGCCCCAGCCGGCAGAAGTGGCGTTTGAGTTTTTTAAAGCATTGGGAATTACAAACGGTACTTTACCATCGGGGTATTGATCGGCAGAAAGATCTTTTAACCATTTTGTAAAGAAGGCTGCCACATCCATATTAAATGCTGCTGTACGGCAAAATGCCTGTGCATCTCCTGTCCATCCTAATCTTTCATCCCGTTGCGGACAATCAGTTGGCACATCAACAAAATTTCCTTTTTGCCCCCATTCAATATTATGTTGCAGTTGATTGATTAAAGCATTGGAACATTCAAATGTACCCGTGGGTTTCATATCCGAATGAACAACAACTCCAGTAACATCTCCTGGTTTTAACTCGCCGGGATAGCCGCTTACAGCGATATACCTGAAACCAAAAAAAGTAAACCTGGGTTCATAAGTTTCAGTGTCGCCGCCTTTTAATGTATATTTTGCTGTAGCCCTTGCAGCACGTAAATTATCAATATAAAAATTACCATACTTATCCAGTACTTCTGCATGGCGTATGCTTACTGTTGTGCCTGCATTACCTTTTACTTTAAGTTTTATCCAGCCCACCATGTTCTGCCCAAAATCAACTACCAGTTCTCCCTTAGGTGTTCTGAATATTTTTAAAGCCTGCAGTTCCTGTATTTTTTTAACTGGTACTGTTTGTGTAGCTATCAAATCATTTTTTGAAAAATTAACTGCTGTTACATTTTTCCATTTGCCGTCATCAAAACCATTATTGCTCCAGCCATTCATTTCTTTACGGGCATCATAATCTTCACCATCGTAAATACCATTCACTGTTACAGGGCCGTCTTGTGTTCCCTTCCAGGTATTATCTGTTATAACTGATTCTGTTGTACCATCTGCGTATTGTATTTGCAACTGGCACAGCAGGGCCAGCCGCTTACCCCAAATGCCCCAGTTGTTTTCCCATGCCAGCGAACCCCGGTACCAGCCATCACCCAGCATTGCACCAACTGCATTATTGCCCTGCTGCAACATATCACTTACATCATACACCTGGTATTGTAATCTTTTCTGGTAAGCTGTCCAGCCGGGTGTAAGTACTTCATCACCTGCTTTTTTTCCATTAAAGTATAGCTCGTAAAAACCATGGCTGGTAACATAAACTTTTGCGGTGGCTATTTTCTTTTTTACTACAAAATCTTTTCTCACCAATAACCCGGGAATATGCCTCGTGGTATCCTGTACCGGTTGTATCCAGTTTGCTTTCCAGTTATTAGGCTGCAATAAACCCATATCCCAAAATGCTGCAGTACTCCATACCGATTCATTTTTATTAGCATCCCAAACTTTTACCTGCCAGTAATATCGCTGACCACTTTGCAAAGCTTTACCTGCATAAGATTGTAAAACAGATTCCGCAGAATTTATCTTTTCACTTTGCCATACTATAGTTTTTGCAGCAAAATTTTTATTGGTTGCCACCCGGATGCTATAAGATGTTTGCATAATATTCCTGCCCGTACCATTTATTTTCCAGCTAAGCCTGGGTTGTGCCAGATCTATACCCATCGGGTTTATTTTATGTTCGCAGCTAAGATCGCTTACCAGTAATTTTTGAGCAGACAGGGATTGCGTAAGTAAAAGCAGCAAGACAAGTTTAAGCAGTTTCATGTTGAAATCTTTTTTTAAATATAAGTTTTTTACAGCAGTTTTTATTTTGTTATTGCACCTGGTATTTACTACAAGAAGACAAATAAATGACAACCATGTTATCAACATAAATATTTATGGCACTTTTTTGTAAAACAAGTACTTACAGAAAAGTACTTGTTGCCATCATATTGGCCTGAGCCTTTTTTATTGTTTCATTTTAAAATTTAAGTTTACGAAAAAGCTTACAGGTTTATTTCTATTTGTATCACTTGTTGCATTTGCATAAATAATATATTTGGCAGTATAATAAAAAAGCCAGCGCTTGCCGGCCTTTTTATTATACATTCTTATTTATACGCTTGTACAAAACGCAGGCGTGAAAATTATTTTTATATCAATTGGTTTTTGCAGGTTCTAGTAATTTAAAGAACTGATCTAACTGGGGTAGTATCACTATCCTGGTTCTGCGGTTAGCAGCTTTGCCTTCTTTTGTACTGTTATCTGCAACAGGCAGGTATTCGCCGCGGCCGGCCGCAGCAATTTTTGCAGGGTCAAGGCCATATTTATTTTGCAAAACCCTTACCACTGCAGTTGCCCGCTTAACACTCAAATCCCAGTTATCAATAATTGCTGTATTTCCTTTATAAGGTACGTTGTCAGTATGGCCTTCTACCATAAATTCAATATCAGGTTGATTATGGAGTACCGCTGCTACTTTACCCAACACGCCGTTGGCCTGTTCGGTTATTTCATACTTACCGCTTTTAAAAAGTAACTTATCCGAAATATCAATATACACAACACCCTTATCTACCTTAATATTGATGTCTTTATCATCAAGATTACCAACAGCTCCTTTCAGGTTCATCACCAAAGCCATGTTCAATGAATCTTTATGCGCCATTTGTTGTTGCAGTGTTTGTATATAAGAATCTTTTGCCCCGATATTTTCCATTGATCTTTTAATGCTTTCGGCCTGTGTCGATGAAATTACCGAAAGGTCCTGCAGTTGTTTTAACGCCTGGGTATTATTCTGTTTCAAAAAATCGATCTGCTTATTCAAATTGGCAATATCATTTTCCAGCACCGACTTTTGGCGGTTGAGCTCCGCCTTATCGCTGGTACAATCGGTAATAGTAGTTTGCAATTGGGTCTGTAACTGGCTGTGCTGTACCTGTAAAGCAGCATAATCGGCTTCTGATTTTTTAAATTTTTTTGAACTTACGCAGGAAAAAAGAAAAAAGACGGCTATTGCCGGTATAAAAAATTGTTTGTATTTCATAACATGTGGTTTTTAAAATGAATGATAAAACGCAGGTACAAAGTTATAAGTTAAGTTAATGTAAGCCATTAAAATAGCATTAAAAATAGTAAGATGCAACAAAGATGGGAGAGGGTATGATAACAGCAACAGCCAACTTTTTACTTATATTTTGCCTGGTAATGTTTAACAGAACCAGTCACCAGTTTTTTTAATATAGCAATATCGATATCTGCAACTTTTTTGATGTACACACAGGCTTTTGCAGTTTTATGTTTTCCAAATTTTTCCAGTAAAGCCGCTTTGCCATCAAAGTTGGCAATGTAGAGTGCAAATTCCGATTTACGTGGCGAAAAGCCAACCAGCGGGGCATCACCTTCGTGCCCGCTCTCGTATTTATAATGATAGGTGCCAAAACCTATTATGGCCGGGCCCCACATTTTTGGTTCTAAGCCCGTTTGTTGCTTCATCATTTCTATTATACTCAGGCAATCAGCCTGCCTTAGTTTGTCTTCAACAGTTTTAATAAAGCCTGCAACACTTTTAGTTGTTGCAACAGTTTTTGCTTTTGCTGTGGCCATACATTTTATTTTCAGGTGTACAAAATATAAAGTTATCCTTTGATCACTGCTTTTAAGAACTGTTGCACAGTGGCTGATCTTCCAATGGGCTCTAATAAAAATATAAAAAGGTTAATACACAGGGCAAGATACGTGGCAGGATGTTTTAGCTTTTGGTATTTCCATGCACCCAGCAGCAGCATTGCAATAATCAACACCTGTGTAATGTAAAGGGGAACCATGATACTGATATTTGGCCATGCTGCACTATATATACCAATATAAACAGTTTGTATGCCACGACCAAGTGCCGGCATCATAATAATAAATACAGTTGTAATTAACCACCAGGCATGATCTTCGAGTTGTTTCCTGTGAATGATACTTTTTATCACAGCATATCCAAAAGCCGTCATCATTACAATTTCTACTGCTGCAACACCAAAAAAGAACCAGGGTTGAAATGGCCCAAATCTGTCCGGCATTTCCAGTGCTTTCTGGGTTGTAACAATGTCCCTGTTCATCATACTAAATGCAGTTAGGCAAACAGCACCAGCCAGAAACATACCGATGATACCATTAGTTCTATGTCTCGCCATTTGGCCATGTGTAGCAAAATAAGGTTGAATAATGAGATAGAGATACCAAACTGTACCTGTCCAGTAATGTACATGCACCGACCATGCATTATCAGTAAAGTCGCCCCAATAATCCCTGAAAATACCCAGTTGCATAAAAATCATCGGGATGATCATCCATTTGTAAAGGGTGGCATACTTGTTCATTGATGCGGTGTTTAAGGTTGTATTTTTAGTATTTTAATTGCAGTATGATGCAACTAAAATAATATTTAGGCAGCAAATTCAAAAGCATTTTTACAAATTACCGGGATAATAATTTCTTGCTGAGCAGCAATTGTATGAAAACTAATTACAACCGTTTCATAAAATAAAAATTCATAGGGCGGCTTATGGTAAACCCAAGCCTTTGATAGATTGCGATAGCCCGCTGGTTATCTTCTCTTACATGTAAAAACGGCTGTTGCCCCTGTTGCAGGATGAGTTGTAACTGATGTTGCATTAAAGTATTTGCATAGCCTTTGCCTGTATGTTCCGGGTGTGTGCATACGGCGCTTATCTCTGTATAATTTTCTACATGCAACCGCTGGCCTGTCATGGCTACCAGCTTGTCTTTATCAAATATGCCATGGTAGTAACCGAATTTAATAGTGCCTGTTGCAAATGGCCCGGGTTTGGTTAATGTTGCCAGCGCAACCATTTCTTCAACATGCATTTCAGTTAATGGTACCACATTCTCAAATTCATTTTTGATGGCAAAGTCGCCTTCATAAACAAATTGTAATCCTTTTATGTCATGCTGTACCTGCCAACCCGTGGGTGAAGTGATGGGAGTGGGAATGGCATAAAGGATTTTTCTACCCGGTGCTAGTAATTCATGCAGGTCGGCAAAACCGTTGGTATAGCTTTCTTCAAAACCAGCAAAAGGTGAAACAGTTTCATTAAAAAATTTTACTGTATCAGTACCCAAACTAAGTTGTTTATCGCCTGAGCTTAAAGCATTAAAAACGGGATTGTGCAATACATGTTTCACTATACAAAAGTATTGGTTTTGCAAATGTATTGGCTAATGAAAGACAGTATATTATTTACCCACTTCAAAAGCTCCCAGATCCGGTGCCTTACCCTTAAAAGAAAAACCGATCACTTTTCCTTTATCAATAAACTGGCTGGTAGATTTAAGTTTCATAAAATCAATATCAGGCAGGCTGCCATCAGCTTTGCGTGGGGCAGTTAAAAGGTTTTCATCAAGGCTTATAAAATCTGCATCAGTGGCCTGCAGGTTTAAATCAAAATAATTATTGGCCAATGTACATTTGGCTGCATCTATTTGTACTATTTCTTTTCCTCCTTTATGGCCAAGGTTGTTGTACATAATATGATCGAAGCCCGGCACATCCTGTGCGGTGTCCCTAAGGCGGTTAAGCATATTGTAATTGCTGCTATTGTTACGGTAAGCCGAATTATTATACCAATCGCTGCCGCCGGTATGATGATTAGAATAAAAACCATTGGCTTTATTGCGAACTGCTAAACAAAATTGAATCGTGTTACGGGGAACAGGATTTGGTATTTCAGTACCCACTTTTTTTAGCCCATAGCCGCCGCTTTTAAAACCGTTGCCATCGCCCTGGCTTCCAAAATCTTTATTAAAGCCATTATAAAAAGCCCAGCAATGATCAAAGGTGGTTGCTTCAGAAGCATTGATCAAATCGTAACCATCATCACTGTTAAACCATGCCCGGCAACCCCTGAAAATATTATTTTTACCACCAGCCCTTGGGTGGCTGCCAAAACCATCAGTGTTACCGCCTCTTCCATTTTCAGAAAAATAATCCCAGTTGCGGTAAGCATCGCAATTAAGAATTAAATTATTTGAGCCGGCCAGCAAATAAAACCCAATGGCCATACCATCGTGCATGCTTAACTGCTCGTAAATATTATTACTGCCGTGGTTTTCAAAACACTCCGACTGTGTATGCGTTTTAATAGTTACCTGCACAGCAGTTACTTCAAAACCCTTTAAATGAATGTAGGAGCCGGTAACATAAAAAGCAGCCACCCGAAAACCTTCGGGCTTTACCGCCGCATAATTAAACACGGGTGTTTCGCCGGGGTAATTAATATAGCTGATATACTTACCTGCAGTACCGCTTTTATCAAGGTAAGTAAGGCAGGCATAAATTCTTTCTTTTTTTGCTATCTGTGCCTCGGTAAGGTTGTAAGTGCCGCCACGTAAATACACCGTGTCGCCGGGCTGTACAACAGTTTGTGCTTTTTGAATTGTGGCAAAGGGCTGGCTTTTGGTGCCTGCATTAGCATCGCTGCCATCAACTGCTACATAATAAATATTTGCAAAGCAGATTTGGGTTGTTAATACCAACAGGAGTAATAATATTTTTTTCATACAGCGTAATTAAAATAAATTGCTAATGTAGTTGATGGTTGGCATTTGGCATCCTGTTGTATGGGGTGGCATGGATAAGCAGTTATATGTGTACCAACAAAGGATAAATTTTATTTGTTTTAGATATGCTTGTGCTGCCGTTGCAAACAACCAAGACTAATAAACACCAGTCGCATTGCCGGACAAGAAGACGACTCGTTTCATGTAGTTGACTATTGCTTATCAAAGCGGTGATGCATTACCCGGCCAGACCAAACAGTTAAACCTGTTATTTCTCCTGCGGAGTTTTTATTGAATAATATCCATTGGTCAAATCCGGCTCCCGGATTTTTTTCAGCTATGTAATGAAACTGGTTTTCCCCATCGGGTTCCATAATAGCATCCGGCATTGTTGCTCTTCTTAAAACCATTTTTCCCTGTTCGTTCAATTCAAAATTCCAATAGTAGTTCAGATGCTTACTATAATATTTTCCTGTAAATATTTTAATATCTTCTGGTGATGGCAACCATACTGCACTTTCCTTCTCCATGGCCTCACCAAGAAATCCGTCATCAAAAGTTACTTTCACCCTCATCGGTGTATTGCCTTCAGGCTGCATAAATTTTATCTCTGCACCAAACCCGTCTTCGTAATAAAAAAGATCTTTACCAACCGGGATAAGTTCAATAATATAACTTCCGCTATACCTGAATTTTAATTTGCCATTCTCAACAAAAAAATTGCTTGTCTTTCTTTTCTCATTATAACTCTCCCACGACACCTGGTTTAACCAGCGGTATTTGCCTTCGTATTTTTTTAATTCCGCTTCCGTAACGGGGATGGGCTTTTTTGCGAAAACCGGTTTGATGAATGGAGGTTTTTTTGCATGCAGCATATAATCACACAGCAATTTATTTTGTTCCGAAAAACCTTCTCCATCAAGGTTGCCCATGGTTATGATCGTTAATTCTCTTGAAGGAATACGGCTGAGATAATTCTCGCCATTAACCCCCTCATGAAAAATAACTGTTTGATTATTTATTGTATCAATACTGTGCCCGGTAACATAATGATTCTTTTTTCCGGGTATCATCCGCACATTTGCCAATAGTTTTTTAAACGCAGTATTAAACTCCGAAACGGGATCACTAATAGCCGCTGACCATTTCACAAGATCGTCAGCACAGGTCAGGATAAAATAATTTCCACCTGGAGATGTCTTCTGCACATTATCCTGTTCAAAACCATTTCCAACATGTGAATATTTAGTTGCACGGTTTGAAATAATATCCAGTGCATTTTTCTGCATCCTGGTGTTATTCATTTTTAAGGGATAGAATATCCGTTGCTTTATCCAATCGGGTAAATTTTTCCCCGAAGCTTTTTCCATGATCAACCGTAATAAACCAAAATCGGAATTACAATACATAAATCCTTTTCCGGGTTCAACTTCAGGCTCAGGTTGGTTATACAACAACCGAAAGAACTGTTCCTTATCAAGACGATTCGACATAGCACCATGCATCAGTAATAAATTTGCCCATTCATCTACAAAGCCACTGCGATGATTAAGCAAATCCCAGATCGTAACCGGGTCTGACCACTCCGGTAGTTTTGGAAAATATTGTCGCACTTTATCATTCAATGAAAGAATACCATCCTTCTCCATTAATACAGCAGCAATAGAAATAAATTCCCTCGCCTCCGAATATCCAATTTTAACTACAGTTTGATGCGAAAAAGGAACCTGCAATTCAATACTGGCCATGCCATATGTTTTTTTGCTGATCAGTTTCCCGTTCTCCATTATGGTAACTGCACAGCCCGGAGAATTTTTGTTGCCGAAGGGTTTATAAATGCTGTCAATAAATTTTTCCAGTTTTAATTTATTAATTGATTGGGCTGATGTTTGTGTACATACGGCGAGTAACACCAAGGCAATAAATAATTTTACGATATTCATTTTTACAGCGTTAATAGTTAAGCTAGCAGAAAAGTAAGCAAAAGAAACAACAGGTGCAAGTTTTTAGTCTTTAACAGCAAGGCAGTTTTATACAATTGATGTACTATAATAAGGCATCACATACAGCGAAAAATTTTGATTCCCTGAAATAGTAACTATATTCAAGAACAGATAACAGGAACATACTTTAGTTTTTTTATTTCCTTTCATAAACCTTTCCTGATGGCAGATTACAAAACTCCCGGTGTGTATATTGCAGAACAAAAAGCATAACCCTTTCAATTAATCATTTTATAACTTATGTAAAAATATTTTATGGCAGACGAAACAGGTAACCAACAATCGAAGTCAACATGGCCTTTAGTTAAATTCGTTTTCAGGGTAAAAATCGGCGATACAGAAATTTTATTCCAGGAAGTAACCGGGTTAAATGCCGAGACCCAGATCATTGAGTATCGTGCAGGAAACAGTAAAGCATTTTCTACCGTAAAAATGCCCGGCATTAAAAAATACGGCAACGTAACACTTAAGAAAGGCATTTTTAAAAATGATAAGGCACTTTGGGATATGTACAATCTTGTAGTGATGAATACTTTTGATAGAAAAAAAGTAACGATAAGCTTGCTGGATGAAACTAATAACGAAGCTATGAGTTGGGAATTGACGAATGCATATCCTGTTAAGATGACTGTAACGGATAATAAAAATCCAGCAGTAGAAACTATGGAATTGGCACACGAAGGATTGAGTATTGCGAAATAAATAGCAGTAGACAATTAAGCCACATGACGGATTCTTTTATTCATTCATCACAGGTGGGTTTTTAGTGCATTTTGCTGCTAAATTTAAAAGTTTTGAATGAACCCATGCTGGAACAGATATCGGTGTAACCTCCCTTTTGCGTTTACTTTAAGCTACTAAGCTGAGTGTTTTATTTGAGTTACCAACTCATTCTACTTTCGTCAATTCCTTTTTCAACCCCCAGGCAATATGCCATACATGTATCAGTTGTCCTCCGGCTGTTGTTTCAAATTCCAGTTGCTGATCGGTGTTATTGCCAAAGAAAAAGGTATTGGCCGTTGCCTGCTTTAATTCAATATCGTTACCAGTGGAAGGGTGAAGGAAAATGCTGCCGTCTCTTTTAATAAATTCTACCGGAAACACTGCCATGTATGGCGGTCTGGTAAGCTGCATCATGTATTTGCCGGTAAAATTGTTGGGAATATCAGGCCGATCCATAACGGTATGTACATACGGTATTACTACTTTTTTATGTAAAGTGATGGCCGCTAAAGCATCGGCAATAAACTCCGACTGTGATTCATTGTTGGATAGCACGATAACGGTTACATCATTATCTGTATAGCGCAGGTGCATGCTTTTATAACCGGGGTAATAACCGTTGTGAAAAATGAAATTACCATTTTCATTCTTACCTACCCGCATGCCATAGCCGAAAGCCACTTTGGGGAATATCTTTTCGGCCTGCTGCGTAAGCATTTGCTGCTGCGTAGCGGGCTTAAGCAACTGATGCGCCTGTAAAGCACGATCCCATTTTAAAAGGTCGCCTGATGTAGTAACGATCATACCCTCGCCGGTAATGCCGGTAAAATAGCTTGTCCACCCGGATGGCTTGTTATAATTAACCACATACTTCTTTAACGAATCGGAATATATATATCCTTCGGCAAAGCCGGGAATATTTTTAGCTGTGCGTAAAAAATTAGCCACTTGTGTATGCGCCATACCTAAAGGCTTAAATATATTTTTGTTCATATAATCACTGTAAGCTTGCCCGGTTATCTTTTCAATAATTAATGCCAGCAGGTTGAATGCTGTACCAGAATACATGAGGTTGGTACCGGGCTTAAAATACAGCAATGGATGTTCTTCTTCCAGCAAGCGCAGCAGGTCTGTATTGGTTGCTATCTTATTATGATCAAAATACTTTTCTATCAGTGCAAAACCGTCTGGTATACCGGAAGTATGGGTAAGCAGGTGCTGTATAGTAACAGTTTGGTAAGGAAGGCCTGGAAAGAATTTAGTGAGTGTATCGGTAAGGCTGATCTTGCCTTTATCTTTCAACATTAAAATTGCCATAGCAGTAAATTCTTTTGCAACAGAACCGCAATCGAAAATGCTGTTTTCATCAAGTAGTTTTTGACTGTTAAAGTCAGCATAACCAAAAGATCTTTTATAAATAACCCTGCCTTTGTCTGCTACCAATACATTACCATTAAAATTATAAATGGAAGCTTGTGCTTTCATGTAAGCATCAAGCATAGCTGTATCATTTTGTGCCGATGCAGCAATGGGCAATAGTATACAGAACAACAGGAATTTCATAAACAGGTATAGTTTAATAATCCATACTTATTAAAAATACTCTTTAAAAGCCATTTGAAAAGAAAATTTCCTATTATAGTATGCCAGCCAAATTATAGAAGTAGATAAAGAGCCGTATCCGGTGCAAGTCTTATGAATGGATTGACTTTTTGCCGGTTAATGCTGCCGGAATGGAGTACCCAAACCCTGGCAGCCTTGCAGGCAAACCAAAAAGTTTTACATTTGAAAATACAGATCCCACTGCATGAAATTTATAATGACAACCCGGAACTTATTTTCAAAACATAAATCCACACTGCTGTACGGTTTGGGCCTTGCTGTGTTATTGTTTTTGCTGCGGTGGTTCGAATTAAGGTTCGTCATCTTCGACCATGCTTTTGAAATTTATATCGGCGTTATTGCCATAATTTTTACCGGCCTGGGTATTTGGCTGGCACTTAAACTTACCAAACCCAAAATTGAAAGGGTAGTGGTGGAGAAAGAAATTTACATCGAAAAAAATAATGACTTTGTTTTTAACGACACCGAAATGCTGCGGCTGGGTATAAGCAAACGGGAACTGGAAGTGCTGCAGTTAATGGCCGAAGGATTGAGCAATGGCGAAATAGCTGGGCGCTTATTTGTTTCGCTGAGTACCATTAAAACCCATGCAGCTAATCTTTTTATAAAACTTGATGCAAGCCGCAGAACACAGGCCATTGAAAAAGCAAAAAGGCTGATGCTGATACCATAATAGCTGGTTACTGCCTGTCGGCAGTCAGGCTTTAGTATGAAAATGCCTGGATAAATGTAAAATCGTCCGAAAGTATGAGGCAAAAGCGAAACTTAATTTTCATTTTTACAGCCTTGTAAACCAAAATTAAAAATCATGAAAAAAATTGTAATCGTAAACGGCGTAATAGCAGGTGTTATAGTATCTGCTATGTTCTTTATCACAATGGGGCTGTACCATAAAAATGGTAATTACGAAGGTGGTATGTTGGTGGGTTATGCCAGTATGCTGCTGGCCTTTTCGCTTATTTTTGTAGCCATTAAAAATTACCGGGATAAATACAATGCCGGCATTATCAGTTTTGGTAAGGGATTTAAGATCGGTTTGTATATCACACTCATCGCTTCCACCATTTATGTTATTGGATGGCTGATAGACTACTATTGTTTTATACCCGACTTTGCGGAAAAATATGCTGCCAGTATGCTGGACAAACTAAAAGCAGGCGGTGCGGCCGCAGCAGAAATTGCCGCAAAAACCAAAGAGATGGACAGCTTTATAACGATGTATAAAAATCCTGTTTACGTTATACTGTTAACTTATGTTGAAATTTTACCGGTAGGATTGCTGGTATCCCTTATTGCTGCGCTAATTTTAAAAAGAAAGGTGAAAGCTGTGGCATAATTTATGGTGTGGGTTAATTAAAAATTTTATTCCCGGCTATTCCAGTCTTTTTCTAAAAGTCCACCAACAAAGTCATATCTTGATACATCAATAATGGTATCAACCTAATACTTTAAGTAATGAAAAAAATTATAATTGCAAGTTGTTTGCTTTTGTGCAGCTACTGTTTATTTGCGCAGCAACAAAATATTGAAACTGAAATAAGAACGCTTGAACAAACTGAAGTGGATGCTGTGGTTAACAAAGATACCGTTGCTTTAAAAAAACTATGGGACAACGATTATATTGTAAATAACCCCGACAATAAAATCATTTTAGCTAAATCCAATTCAGTTGACAGACCTGTTTTACAAAGGCAAAAAGTTTCCTTTACACGTACGGTGGAAAAAGTTCTTATCAATGGAGATATTGCCATCTCGATGGGAAAAGAAAATGTGGTGGCAACGGACGAAGCATCAAATGCAGTGCAAAAGATAACCAGGCGATATACCAATATCTGGATGAAAAAAGATGGAACATGGAAATTAGCAGCACGGCATGCTAATAAATTGTGTGAGTAAAGTTTATTAAGACCTGCTTAAGGCAGGCACAACCATAGCGTACTGTGAAAGAAACATTCCTTTAATCAATCCGCTAAGAAGTACCTAATCGTTAATTTTTAGAACTGTCGGCTGGCAGTGCTGCAGATTTTACAGGCGGCGCAACATTTGTTCCTACCGGGATAGCAGCTGGTGCAGGTTTGCTGTTAAGTGGTGCACCAACAGCAATATCGCATCGGTGACCAGGCTGACCATGTGCAGGATTCATACCCGGTAAAGTTTGTTGTGCGGCATTTTGTACAGTGGTATTTGCAGGAGGAGCAGTACTGATAGTAGTTGCCGGATTTGCATTTGGCAACGCCGGTGGTTTGCTATTGAGTGGTGCGCCAACATTTATATCGCAACGGTGCCCCGGCTGGCCATGTGCAGGATTTAATGCTACTGTACCAGATTGCGCCGGTTGCGTTTGAACTTGTGTTTGTGTTTGATTAACAGGTACACTAAAAACAGGTGCAGTACTACCAGGAGCAGGAGCAGCTAAAGGATTAACTACAGCATTAGCAGGTTGAACAGTATTTGAATTTGCAAGGGTAGAATCTGCAGGTTTGTTTTCCTTAACTGCGTTGAGTAATGATTCATCTATTTCATCTTTCTCACTTTTTTGGCTGCAGGAAAAAAGGGCTGCAATAAGTATAAAGCTAAGGGAGTATAATTTTAGTGACATAGTTTTTAATTTGTGTAGTTGCAAATTACGCCAGTTTTGCTGAAAGGCAATGCTAAAATTAATTATCAATAGCAACTTGAGGTTTCTGTCCAAAAAGGGTTTTCACAGTTTTCTGCTCAACATTTAAAAGTCTTACGTGAAACCCCAGCTGGGGCAGAAATATTGTTTTGGTAAATGAGTAACCCAAAGCTGGTTACTGGTGGCGTAGTTTCTTAGGCCTGACTCCTGTTCTTTTTTAATGAGGAGCTTACTTTCGAAGTCTCTTTTAACAGTTGTACTTGTGCTAAAGCTTTTACATAAGAAGTTGCGGACTGCTGTGCAATGATCCGGATCCCCTTCAATGAGGCTTCCTCGAATGATATTTTCAAGTTTCCGTTTTGTTTCATCATTGTACATTTTAAATAAAATTAAGCAAATTATCCAAAAAGTGAAACGGGCTGGTAAGCACTACTATTTTTGTAAATAATGAGCATTTGTAATGCTGATTCCGGACGCAGGCCGGCAGAATTAATAGACACCAGTCGCCTTGCTGCGCAAGAAGACTGGCGCCAGAAAATGCGAACACTTAAGCCAGTTGGTAAGTGATAAGTGTTGTTTTAAAGCCACTTTTTCCAGAATTTAAAAAAGTTAGAACTAATAGGCCGTACTAATTTTTTGTATATTGCAACTACCACTAACTCATATCTAGTTAACATACATGCAAATAAAAAAACTTTCACTTCCGAAAAATGTTCTTCAGTCTATTAATTTGACACATTTAGAAATGAATAATTTGGATAGGGTTGTGATAATTGCTGGTAAAAATGGCTCAGGAAAAACCAGAGTTTTGAATTCAATCCTAAATTTTCGCAGTGAACTTGACGATAGCAATTCTTCAGAAATCAATAGAAGAAAAAACAATTTAAAAACTGATCAAACTTATTTAAATTATCTACGAAAAAAGAAATTAGAGCATGATACTGAAATGGGAAAGGAGGTTAAAGATTTAAAGAAGATGATGACTCCTGACGATTATCAATTCACTAATCTAAAAATAAATGAACTACAAATATCAATTCCTGAAAGCGAAAGAAATTTAGGTTTAGCTTTATTTATAGAATATGATGAACCGAAACCTAAAGGAGATATTTATAAGTTTATTCCAAAAAAAATAGATTTAAAAGATTCAAATGAATTATCAAATAAGCAGTTAAAAAATCTTTTAAATGAAGTTGGAAACCAGAAAATGGATGATTTTTCGGAAAGTACCACTGGGATTATTCAATCATTACAAAATATTGTTTACAATAATCAAAGCGAAAATTTTTTAGAAGAAAATGAAAAAGAATATCTAGCGAAAGCGCAGAATGTTTACTCTAAGTTAAATTCATTGATTTATGATTTTTTAGGAGTTGAACTAAAAAGAAATGTACATGGTGAAGCTACCCTTTTTTCAAAAGAAGTAAACGAATGCAATTTATCAGAAGGTCAGAAGATTTTGCTGCAATTAAGTTTAGCTCTAACATTTCACGATGTAAATATCGAAAATGCTGTATTGTTGCTAGATGAACCAGAAAATCACTTGCATCCCAAAATTTTAATTGATGTCTTAGAAAAAATTATAAGCTTAAATACGAATGGACAAATATGGATTGCAACTCATTCACTTCCTTTAATTGCCCACTTTGATACTAGTTATTTGTGGCACATGGAAGATTCTAAAATAAAGTATGTTGGTAGAGAGCCTGAAAAAGTTGTAACGGCATTATTAGGAGAAAAAGAGAAAGAAAAAATATTTGAATTTGTAACTTCAACAAATGTTTTTGCCGCTTCTAAATTTGCTACAGAATGTCTTTTGCCTCCAAGAATTGTAGAAACAGGTCAGAATGACCCTCAAACAAATCAAATAAATAAAATAATAGCTAAACTTTATGAAAATGAAGAAAAAATTAGAATTTTAGATTTTGGAGCTGGAAAAGGAAGGTTACTATCTTTTTTGAAAGAAAAATATCCTAGTAACTTAGATAAGAGAATAGATTATTTTGCTTACGACTTGGAACAAGAAAATAAAGAAGTATCTTCAAAATGTCTGGATATAATTTCAAAAGTTTATCCTGATGAACTTCCGAAAAAAAAGAGATATTTTACAAAAGATATTGAGTTTCACAAATTAAATCCAATGTCATTTGACATAGTTATTATGTGCAACGTCTTGCACGAGATTGAGCCCAATCAATGGCTTGAAATATTGGGAACTCAAAGTATTATTTCAAAAAATTTAAAATTAAACGGATACTTGTTGATTGTTGAAGATCAAGAGATTCCTATCGGGGAAAAAGCTTACAAAAATGGATTTATGGTTTTTGATGAAAGTCAGTTTAAAAAACTATTTGGTTTCGAGAATGAAACTAAAGACTATATAGTTGATGATGCTAGAAATGATGGTCGATTAAAAGGTCATTTAATTCCAAAATCTCATTTAATAAATTGCACACCTAAATCTATTGAAATTGCTATTAGTAATCTTATGGAATTTTCGTTAACTAAAATTGGAGAGTATCGTAAATTACAAAGTAATTATAAAAATGGTATGAAATTGAGTTTTTGGTTAAATCAGTATGCTAATGCAAGTCTAAATTTGATTAAGTTTAAATAACGTCGCCTCGGCTCGTGTCTTCACGAGCCGTTCGCTTAAATCTACTTCACAAAAAAAAGTTCAATAAAGTTATGTTGCTGAAGAGTGCGACGCCAACCTGCCTGCCGGCAGGCAGGTGCAGCCCAATAGCATTCCAAATGTTCGTCTCAAAATGCTTATGAAAAGTGGAACACTTTTAAGTTTACAACTCCGTGATCGTACCACGTACGGGATTCGAACCCGGGGGGCACAAAAAAAGCCCCGGTCAGGAATGAGCCAGGGCTATGTATTTATTTCACCTTTAAAAAGAGATCATTAATATCTGTAAGCTTCAGGCTTAAATGGTCCTTCTACCGGAAGACCAAGATAATCTGCCTGTGCCGGTGTAAGCGTATCTAAAACTACACCAATTTTTGCTAAATGCAAACGGGCAACTTTTTCGTCCAGTACTTTTGGTAAAACGTACACTTCGTTTTTGTATTGGTCGCCTTTGGTCCACAATTCAATTTGTGCCAAAGTCTGGTTACTGAAAGAGTTACTCATTACAAAACTTGGGTGGCCTGTTGCACAACCTAAGTTTACCAAACGGCCTTCAGCCAATACGATAACATCTTTACTGTCGATAGTGTACATGTCAACCTGTGGTTTAATGGTATTTTTGGTATTGCCATAAGCACCATTTAACCAAGCCATATCAATTTCAATATCAAAGTGGCCAATATTACAAACGATAGCTTTATCCTTCATTACACGGAAATGTTTTTCGGTAATAAGGTCGCGGCAACCACTTGCAGTAACAATGATATCAGCTTCTTTAACTGCATCTATCATTGGCTTAACTTCAAAACCGTCCATTGCAGCCTGTAAGGCACAGATAGGATCGATCTCAGTAACAATAACACGGCAACCTGCACCTTTTAAAGAAGCAGCAGAACCTTTACCTACATCACCATAACTTCCTACAACAGCAACTTTACCAGCCATCATTACATCAGTAGCACGGCGGATAGCATCTACCAGAGATTCTTTACAACCATACTTGTTATCAAATTTAGATTTGGTAACTGAGTCATTTACATTGAATGCAGGAACAGGTAAAGTACCTTTCGCCATTCTTTCGTATAAACGGTGTACACCGGTTGTAGTTTCTTCACTTAAACCTTTAACGTGTTGTATCAATTCAGGGTAAGTATCAAAAACCATATTGGTTAAATCACCACCATCATCAAGGATCATATTCAAAGGACGGTCTGCACCACCAAACCATAAAGTTTGTTCAATACACCAATCAGCTTCGGCTTGTGTTTGTCCTTTCCATGCAAATACACCAATACCTGCAGCGGCAATAGCAGCAGCAGCCTGGTCTTGTGTAGAGAAGATATTACATGAGCTCCATTTAACTTCTGCACCTAATGCGGTCAACGTTTCAATTAACACGGCAGTCTGAATGGTCATGTGCAGGCAACCTGCAATTCTTGCACCTTTTAATGGTTGGCTTGGTCCGTACTCGGCACGGATGGCCATTAAGCCCGGCATTTCTGCTTCGGCTAATCTGATTTCTTTACGGCCCCATTCAGCAAGGCTCATATCTGCAACCTTATGTTTAAGGTTGAAATCGATGGAGGTTTTTGTTATTGTTGACATATTTAATGTTTTAGAAGGCAAAAGTAAAACTTATAGAATAATATTCTAAGTAATTATATAAATTTGGGGAAATATCCCGTTATTGTGTTAATAACAGGAATAAATCCTTTTTAACTATGGCAAAAGCTACTCAAACAGGAAAAACAGCTACCGGCACTATTGCATTAGATGCTAAAGACCTTGCAATACTTAACCTGTTGCAGCAAAATGCAAGAATGACGGTG
Source organism: Ferruginibacter sp. (assembly GCA_017983695.1). Lineage (GTDB taxonomy): Bacteria > Bacteroidota > Bacteroidia > Chitinophagales > Chitinophagaceae > Ferruginibacter. The sequence continues at coordinate 292,090 of JAGOAX010000003.1, read as the reverse complement.
AAGGAAATTGCGGAAAAGATACACCTGAGCACCACACCCATACATGAACGTATTAAACGCATGGAAGCCAGCGGGGTGATAAAGCAATACGCAACTCTTGTTGACCATACCAAGGTGAATAAAGGGTTGATCGCTATTTGTTATGTATCGTTAAAAGAGCATAGTAAAACGGCGGGTACCAAATTTGTAAAAGCCATTTTGCAAATGTCGGAAGTGGTGGAGTGCTATACCATCAGCGGTGAATTTGATTTTATGCTTAAAGTAATGAGTGCGGATATGAATACCTATCATGATTTTCATGTGAACAAATTAAGCAACATTGAAAACATGGGGCATGTGCAGAGTGTGTTTGTGATGGGGGTTATTAAGCAGACGCATGTGTTGGTGGGTGGGTGAGTGTAATATTCTTTTTTGAAATGATTGTTTGAATACTTTGAACCTCTTTTAGGTTTTCTATTTTCTTTTTTGCTTCTCCAAAAAAGAAACAAAAAAAGAGCCCCGGGATTGAATACAGCCCAATCCCGGGAAGCAGCTATGTTCAACTTTTGTACTACTGTGGCTTCAGCATTTGTAATTCTACTCTTAGGTTCAAACAGTTTACTGTTGATTAATAGAATATATTTTCAAAAGAAAAGAAGCCGCAGCATGCTACTCAGCTAAGAGTTTTGAAGTATGGGCATTGGAAAAAATTGCGTTAAGAAAATTTAGTGGCAAGTGGTAAAAATGAAATAGATGTTACCGCTGCCTGGTAATATTCTTAGTCTGTAAGTCGCACAATGTCCGGTTTTATTCTCCCGTTGTGACTTATTTCATTTTACCCTTGACGATAAATTTTTAGCTTTTTTTTCCGCAGCCCATGATTTTTGCTTCTTTTTATCAAGAAAAAGAAGAAGAAAAATAAATTGAATGCTGTAGAGGAAAAAGAATGACTAAAAGAAAAAGCCTAAAGAGGATAAATAAAAAGCAGGAACTATAAAGTATCCTGCTTTCAATTGTAAAAATATTTTTGATTACCGAACCACCAACTTAAGATGAGGCGCAAACATCAAACGGCCATCGGCACTCTTCACTACAATATCAAAAAAGAAGATCTCTTCACCTGCTTTCAATTGTTCCGAAATGGTTTTTATCCATATGGCAGAAAGGGGAGTGGTTTTAAATGTTTGTGCCACTAAACTTGAAACAGGGCTTACTTTACCGCTTTCCTCATCTTCTGTTACAGCTTTTCTTCTATACAGGCATTGGTAAGAAGCGATGGCGTAAATGGCTTTTTTATCGTCAGTAACTGTAAGGGGTTTATTAATAAGGTCAATTGCTTCGTCGACAGAAACGCTAAGTACAGAATCGGAACGGGAGCCTAAAGCAATTTTTAATTTGGGGAGTACAAATTTTTGTGTGGTGGCTGGTTTAGGCTTTTGTGCAATAGCCATTGTGCTAAAAGCCAGCAGGCAAAATAAAACAACGGTATGTTTAAGTACTGTCATTGGAGTTTTTTTATAACAACGAATTTACGGCACAAAAAAGTATGGGCTTTGACTTTAACGTATTCTTTAATTACACTGATTTTATCGAATTACACGAATTTTTACCCCTTGATTTCTACACTAATCAACCAATTAACCAGTTAACCAACTAACTTAAAGCGCTGCCAAACTTTCTTCAATGGCTTTTATTCTTGATAAAGCATCAGCTTTTTTCTTTTGTTCCAGCGCCAGCACTTCCGGTTTGGCATTGGCTACAAATTTTTCGTTGCTTAATTTTTTTTCTACTGATAGTAAAAAGCCTTTTTGATGTTCAAGGTCTTTTACCAAATCATCTTTCTGGCTGCCGGTATTAATGGGTTGTTCTGATTTTATATAAAATGTATCGTTACCAATTACAGATGAAATAGTACCAGGTATTTTATCTTTTACAAACGAAATTGCTTTAGCATTTAATTGTTTTGCTAAAATACTTTCAATTGCTTGATAAGTATCTATACTCACAGTTTGAATATATATGTCAATTTGTTCTTTAGGTTTTATCTGATTTTTATTTCTTACATCACGTATGCCAGTAATAACTGTTTGTAACAACCCGCCTTTTATTAAAAATCCTGTATCGATATCTAAACGTAAATTATTGTTCAATTGGTTTATACATAAATCATCTTTTCTTTCTTCCAGTAAGTGATAGATTTCTTCGGTAACAAATGGCATGTATGGATGTAGTAGCTGCATTAATTTAGTAAAAAAATGAATTGTTTTTTTATAAATTTCAGCATCAATTGGTTCTCCAAAATCGGGCTTTACCCATTCTAAATACCAACTGCAAAAATCACCCCATATTAAACTGTATAAAGTTTTTAAAGCTTCACTTAACCGAAACTCTTTTATTAAGCAGTCTATTTCTTCGCTAACGATATTTAATTTATTTTCAAACCATTCTACAGCAAAATGTTGATTGTCATTTGTTGTTGCTAATTCTTCTGATTTAATATATCCATAGCCTTTTTCTAAATCGTAATTATTTGTAACCTTAAATTCAGGAGCTACTTTCCAAACGGTCTTCACCAGCTTCAAAGCATTCCACAATTTATTATTAAAATTCCTGCCTTGTTCCAAACTGCTTTCATCGAATAATAAATCATTACCTGCCGGCGAAGCGATCATAATTCCAAAACGTGTAGCATCTGCACCGTACTGGTCTATCAATCCTAATAGGTCAGGAGAGTTGCCCAATTGCTTGCTCATTTTTCTGCCTTGTTTATCCCGTACCATACCGGTAAAATAAACGTCTTTAAAAGGGATTGCCTTTTTGTATTCGTAACCAGCCATTATCATCCTGGCTACCCAAAAGAAAATAATATCCTGGCCGGTAACTAAGGTTGTTGTGGGATAATAATAATCAACATCTTTATTACCCGGATTGCTGATGCCTTTAAAAACTTCCATTGGCCACAACCATGAAGAGAACCAGGTATCCAGTACATCTTCATCCTGGGAAAGCTTCAAGCTGCAAGCTTCAAGTTCAGCATTAGATGGCTGCGTAATTCCTGCCCCTTGCAGCTTGTAACTTGCGGCTTCTAAAACTGTTGCTGCCACAAAAACATTCCCCTCCGCATCATACCAGGCCGGTATTTGCTGTCCCCACCACAACTGTCGGCTGATGCACCAGTCTTTAATATTACTTAACCAATGACTATAGGTATTTTTTAATTTAGCCGGATGAAATTGAATGGTATCATCCATTACTGCAGATAATGCTTCCGGGTTTTTATCCATGAATTTTTTCATGTCAATAAACCATTGCATTGATAAACGGCTTTCAATAACAGCTCCCGTTCTTTCACTAGTACCAACTTGTCCTTTGTAATCTTCTATTTTTTCAATTTGGCCTAAGGCTGTAATATCTTCTACAATTTTTTTACGCAGTGCAAAACGATCCACACCGTTGTAAGACAACACCAATTCAGAAGGCTGATCGTCCAGCAATTCCACTGTGGTGAATTTACCTGTGGCATCTAAAGTGTCAATAGCTTTTAAATTATGCTTTAAGCCCAGCATATTATCATTCTTATCATGCGCTGGCGTAATTTTTAATGCTCCGGTACCAAAATCTGCCGTTACATATTCATCTGCAATTACCGGAATTTTTCTGTTGATGATGGGTACTATAACTTCTTTACCAACAAGAGCGGTATATCTTTCATCAGTTGGGTTTACACAAATGGCCACATCGCCTAAAATGGTTTCGGGCCTTGTGGTAGCTACAGTAATTTTGCCACTGCCATCTGCAAACGGATAGCTAACGTAATACAATTTTGAATCTACATCTTTAAAAATTACTTCTTCATCGCTCAATGCCGTCTGGCTAACCGGATCCCAGTTTACCATTCTTTTGCCCCGGTAAATTAATCCTTTGCCATACAGGTCGATAAAAACTTTTATTACCGCTTTATAATAATCTTCATCCATGGTGAATGAAGTGCGGTTCCAATCTAAACTGCAACCCAGTTTTTTTAATTGCTGTAAAATAATGCCGCCATATTTTTCTTTCCATTCCCAGGCATAGCTTAAAAATTCTTCTCTTGTTAAAGAAGATTTGGTAATGCCTCTTTCCCGTAACATAGCCACAACTTTGGCCTCTGTAGCAATAGAAGCATGATCTGTACCTGGTACCCAGCAGGCGTTTTTGCCTTCCATTCTTGCACGGCGTACTAAAATATCCTGTATGGTATTATTTAAACAATGGCCCATGTGCAACACACCGGTAACATTGGGCGGGGGAATTACAACGGTATAAGCTTCCCTGCTATCGGGAGTACTATTAAAATACCCTTTATCCAAACTATGCTGGTACCATTTTGCGTCAATTGCTGTGGGCTCAAAATTTTTAGTCAGTTCCATTTTCGTCGTTCTAATTTTTCAGGATGGCAAAAGTACAAAAAAGCAGGCTAGGGCAGATGGGGAGATTTTGGTAACGGGAGATATATGCAAAACTGTCAAATGGGCTCAGCATTTGACAGTTTATACTATTTTAAAAAGAAGTTTATTTATTTTTCCAGCAAGCCTTCGGCAAGCCATTTTTTAAATACGCCAATTTCTTCCGCAGAAAGCTTTGGATTTTTAAAAGGCATAAAGCCTTTATCACCAGGATTTTTTTCTATACGGGCAATAATATCAGCAATATATTTTTTTGATAAATCGTAACCATCAAGGTTGGCTTTAAACCCACCTTTTGAAGGAATATGACAGGGAGTACATTTTGCCTGGATCAGTGATTGCACAGCGCTGTTGTAAACAGTAGCAGCAGGTTTGGCCGGCGTTTCTACTGTTGTGCCATCAGTTTTTGTGGGATTAGCTTTTTTTGAACAGGCGCCAAAAAAAACTATTGAAAGCGTTGTTACAATGATCAGGATTTTTTTCATTTTTTTGATTTATATGAAGTAAGATAAGGAGCTTTTTTAATTAAACCTGCGTTTGAGGATAAAAGGCAAAATATCTATATGAACATTTATACTGTTTTAATCAATATCTCCCAAACCAAAGCGCTTACCAATTTTTAAAAAAGCAAATGCTGCTTTTTTAGCCACACCCTTTTTGGTATAATTTATCATTAGTACATGCCATTTGCCTTCGCTTTCTTTTTTGGTAAAGTATTTTTCAATGGTAAAGCTGCTGTCCCTGTTAACCGATTCGTTAATGCGGATGCAGACAGCATCTACACCTTTCTTTTCTTCCGGTTTGGTATAGTTAGCAAAGTCTTTCCATGCTCTTGCCTTATCATCGCCTCGATAAATGATGTACGGTGCAGCTTTGTAAAACATACCCAGTTCGTTGGTTTTTGGGTCAGTAAAATCAACAGTTTTACAAATTGTAAGCAATGTTTTTAATGTTGTTGCAACTGCAGTGCTATCGGCATTATTATTTTGTGCTTTAGCAAATGTTAATAAAATGAATGAACTTATAAATAGTCTCAAATGTTTTGTCATCATCGCTTGATATTTCTCAAATTTAAAAAAATAAATAATCAACCGTCTACCTTTGTTCATTAAATGATTGTTTTATGAAAGAAGTATATATTATTTCTGCTGTACGTACGCCAATGGGAAGTTTTGGCGGTACATTAAAAGATTTTTCAGCCACTAAATTAGGCGCCATTGCTATAAAGGGAGCCATAGAAAAAGCCGGTATTAAGCCAACCGATGTAAACGATGTTTTAATGGGCTGCGTTATACAGGCTAATCTTGGCCAGGCACCGGCAAGGCAGGCCTCAAAGTTTGCCGGTTTGCCAAACGAAGTGAATTGTACTACCATTAATAAAGTTTGCGCCAGCGGTATGAAAGCGATTTCGCTTGCCGCACAAAGTATTTTGCTGGGAGATGCAGATATTGTTGTAGCAGGTGGTATGGAAAATATGAGTAGTGTTCCGTTTTATGCAGATACCATGCGCTGGGGAAACCGCTATGGAAATACTACCCTTATTGATGGCCTTGCAAAAGATGGATTAACGGATGTATATGATGGTAAAGCCATGGGCAACTCTGCCGAATTATGTGCCACTACATGTGGTGTAAGTCGTGACGACCAGGATATTTTTGCTGTTGAAAGTTATAAACGCAGCCAGGCTGCAACAAATTCGGGCAAATTTGATGCAGAGATTGTGCCGGTAGAAATTCCGCAGCGTAAAGGCGAACCGGTCTTATTCTCAAAAGATGAAGAACCGTTTAAAGTTAATTTTGAAAAAATACCGGGGCTGAAGGGTGCTTTTGTAAAAGATGGAACTGTTACAGCTGCCAATTCAAGCACCATGAACGACGGTGCTGCGGCATTGGTTTTAATGAGCAGGGAAAAAGCCGAAGCTCTTGGCTTAAAACCGATTGCTAAAATTATTTCTTATGCCGATGCCGAGCAGGCACCAGAGTGGTTTACCACCACACCGGCTGTAGCCATGCCAAAGGCAGTTGCTAAAGCCGGATTAAAAATGGAAGACATTGATTACTGGGAAATAAATGAGGCTTTTGCCGTAGTTGGTATTGAAAACAGCAGGCGCATGAAACTAGATCCTGCAAAAGTAAATGTAAACGGTGGTGCGGTTTCCTTAGGCCACCCGTTGGGATGCAGCGGTGCAAGAATAATTGTTACACTGATCAATGTGTTGAAACAAAACAATGCAAGATATGGAGCCGCAGGTATTTGTTATGGCGGTGGTGGTGCCAGTGCCATGGTGATAGAAAATATGTAACGATAAATTGCACCTTAAAAATCATTTATAAAATAATAATAAATATTTTTGATAATAATGTGTAAGATTCGCCGTTAAAGCAAAAATAAATCTATGGAATCGGAATATGTAATTCGTAAGGCTACTATTAATGATGTCAATTTTTTGGCAGATGTAATTATTGGTGCCGAAAAAAGCCTGACTGATAATCTTGGCCTTGCTAATTTTTTTGAACTAACCGAAGAAGAGGTAAAGGAACTTATTATAAAAATGCTGGAAGAGGAAGTTGATGGTTGCGATTTTTCAATAAGCAGTTTTTTTATAGCCTGGTATGGCGATAAGCCAGCAGGTGCTTTAGGCGGATGGGTGGAAGGCTACTATGATGGTATGTCATCAAATATGCTTAAATCTAATTTAATTGCCTATATTTTTCCTAAGGAAAGTGTGATCAAGGCGCAGGCAAAAATGGAAATGATAAAAGAGATGCTCCATATTGAAAGGCCTGTAGGTACTTACCAACTGGAGTATGTTTTTGTTGATGCAGACCATCGTGGAAAAAGAATTACACAACAATTAATGGATGTACACCTGGCTTATGCAAAAGAACTTGACCCGAATGTCTGCAAGGCACAGCTGTCTTGTTTTGAAAATAATGAATCGATCATTAAAGCACATGAAAGGAATGGTTATGTAAGAATGAAAAGATATGTGTGTGACAATGAAGATATTCTTAAATACCTGCCTTTTAACGTAAAAGTACTGCTTGAAAAAAGCTTTTAATTAATTATCGCGTCACCTCACATTTAATTATAACCGTTTAGTACCAGACCCTACTATTTCAAATCACTTCGCTTAACGGATAATATTCCGGTAGTTTTACCGTTAATTTTTCAATTAAATTCAACCTATGATCAATGCAGATACAGACTATGTTATTCAGAAAGCCACAGTAAACGATGTGGAGTTTCTGGCAGATGTAATTATAGGGGCGGAAAAAAGCTTTACCAATAACATGGGGCTTGCTAACCTGTTTGATCTTTCAGAAGACAGCGTGAAAGAACTGATCGTCGCCATGTTGAAGGAAGATGTTGATGGATGTGAATTTTCAGTGAGCAGTTTTTTTATTGCCTGGTATCAGGATAAACCGGTTGGTGCCGTAGGCGGATGGCCCGAAGGACATTACAACGGGGTATCATCAAACATTATTAAATCAAACCTGATTAATTATGTGTTTCCAAAAGAAAGTATCATTAAGGCGCAGGAAAGATTAGGAATGATTAGGGAAATGCTGCAGATAGAACGACCTGCCGGTACATACCAGATTGAATATGGCTTTGTAGATAATGAACACCGGGGTAAACGGATTACCGACCGGCTTATGGAGGCACATCAGGCTTTTGCAAAGAACCTGAACTCATCTATCGGATTAATGCAGGTGTCGTGCTTTGAAACAAACCAGACCAGTATAAAAATGCATCAGAAAAACGGTTTCCAGGTAGTTAAAAGATATGTTTGCGATAATGAAGAAATTTTTAAATACCTGCCGCATAATGTTAAGGTATTGCTGGAAAAAATAATTTAAAATAATGCTAAACGCATTAAAAAAGCCTTCTGAATGTATTCTTTCAGAAGGCTTTTTTAATTATAATATTTATGAATGGTTACTAGCTGTTATTAATTAATTTACCTTCGCTCTGTAAAAAAATATTACATGAAAAAATCACTATTATCTTTTTTGGTTTTGGCCAGCGTTACAGCAACTGCACAAAACGATTCGGCTTTTACCATTACCGGCAATTTAACTAAAGTAAAAACCGGCACCATATACTTAACCACCTATGGCGAAACAAGTACAAAAAAAGACAGCACAACAATTGTAAATGGAAAATTTAGTTTTAAAGGTGCGGCTGTAACACCCGAAACTGCAATTCTTACCATAAAAGACCGCAAAGAAGATCGCCTGCGTTTTTTTGCAGAAGCAGGCAATATGAAAATTACAGGTACCGGAGATAAACTGGCAGACCTTGTTATAAGCGGCAGTAAAATAAATGACGATGATAAAAACTATAAAGCTGTAATGAAACCTGCAAATGATGCGGAGAAAAATTTTTATGCCTTATACGATAAGGCTGAAAAAGATAAGAACCAGGCTTTAACCGATAGCCTTGATGAAGCAGAAGAATCGATAACACAACTAAAAAGAAAACATGCAGCAGATTATATAAAAGCAAATCCTGCTTCATTAAGAAGTGCAATGGCTATACAGGACAATTTTGGCTATTATGCTGAGGCAAGCGATGTGGCGCCGTTATACAATATACTGGATGAAAAAATTAAAAATTCAGTAAGTGGAATTGCTGTAAGAAAAATGCTGGATGCCTACCAGTCAATCGCAATAGGCCAGGTAGTACCGGATATTACGCAAAAAGATACTTTAGATAAAGAACTAAGTCTATCATCCCTTAAAGGGAAATATGTATTGGTGGATTTTTGGGCAAGCTGGTGTGGCCCATGCCGCAAGGAAAATCCCAATATTGTAAAAGCATACAATATTTATAAAGAAAAAGGCTTCGAAATTTTTGGTGTATCATATGATAATGAAAAAGGAAAAGAAAAATGGAAAAAAGCTATTGTAACTGATGGACTGGTTTGGAAACAGGTAAGCGATCTGCAAGGCTGGAAAAATGCTACCTCTGATCAATTCTATATAAAAGCAATTCCCAGTAATTTACTGCTGGATAAGGAAGGCCGTATTATTGCCAAGAACCTTTTTGGAAAAAAACTGATGGCTAAGCTGGCTGAATTAATGTAAAAGCCGGGAATTTATTTATTGTTGTCTTCCTTTTAATACAATTTGCTCATCTGACTTCGATGGAATAAATTTGCACACGTTGAAATAATAAAAACAAATAAAATCAGAAACTAACATGCGTCAAATAGCATTAAGAGAAGCCATAAGGGAAGCCATGCAGGAAGAGATGAGAAGGGATGAAAGGGTATTTTTAATGGGCGAAGAAGTTGCGGAATACAATGGTGCTTATAAAGTGAGCCAGGGCATGCTGGACGAATTTGGTGAAAAAAGAATAATTGATACCCCGATTGCAGAGCTTGGTTTTTCAGCTATAGCTGTAGGTGCTGCTCAAAATGGTCTTCGTCCTATTGTTGAATTTATGACCTGGAACTTTGCTGTTTTACCTTTAGATCAAATATTAAATACTGCTTCTAAAATGCTGGCAATGAGTGGCGGACAGGTTGGTTGTCCAATTGTTTTTCGTGGGCCTAATGGCAGCGCTGGGCAATTAGGCGCTCAGCACTCTACAGCTTTTGAATCGATGTATGCAAACATTCCGGGGTTAAAAGTAATAAGTGTGGCCACGCCATACGAAGCAAAAGGATTGATGAAAGCTGCCATTCGTGATGACGATCCGGTTATGTTTATGGAAAGTGAAGTTGCTTATGGCGATAAAGGTGAAGTGCCTGAAGAAGAATATGTATTACCAATAGGTAAAGCTTTTATTAAAAGAGAAGGTAAAGACGTAACGATTGTTTCTTTTAATAAAATGATGAAAATTGCTTTAGGTGCTGCTGAAGAACTGGCTAAAGAAGGCATTGAAGCTGAAGTAATTGACCTGGCAACTATTCGTCCACTGGATTGGTTTACTATTTTAGAGAGTGTTAAAAAAACAAACCGCCTTGTAATTGTTGAAGAGCAATGGCCGTTTGCCTCTGTATCATCTGAAATTGCTTACCGCATACAAAAAGAAGGATTTGATTACTTAGATGCACCGATCCGCAGGATAACTTCAGTAGATGCACCGATGCACTATGCTCCTAATTTAGTAGCGGCCTATTTACCAAGTATTGACAGAACAGTTAAGCTGGTAAAAGAAGTGATGTACATGAAAAAATAAACAATTTTTTATTTGGTATAATATTAGCAGGGTAAACTATAAAAAGTTTACCCTTTTACTTATGATACGCAGCATTCTTTTAATATTATTTTCTACCATAAGTTTTCTTGCTTCGGCACAAAAGCTGCAGGCAACTGTATTCGGTGGTTTCAGCAATTACCAGGGCGACCTGCAGGATAAAAGATTTACAATGAGCCAGGCCCACCCGGCATTTGGTGCAGGTTTATTATACGATATAACCGATAAATTATCGGCAAGAGCAAATATAACTCTTGGGAAAGTAAGTAGTGATGATGGGAAAAGTGCCAAAAATGCGGTACGTAATTTAAGTTTTTCTTCGCCTGTTACCGATATGCACCTGGGGCTGGAATACAGTTTATTTAATTTAAACGAGAGAAGCTTTACGCCATATATATTTGCCGGCATCAGTTATTTCAGCTTTAACCCATCTGCAAAAGATACAGCTGGCAATAAAGTTTTTCTACAACCATTAAGTACCGAAGGGCAGGGGTTTTACCAGGATAGAAAAAAATATTCGCTTAACCAGTTTGCCATTCCGTTTGGCGGTGGGGTAAAATTTGCTTTAAGTGAAAATATAAGGCTGGCTTTTGAAATTGGCATGCGTAAAACCAATACCGACTATTTAGATGATGTTAGCACGACCTATGTTGATGAATTTTTATTATTTGTTAACCGTGGCCAAAAAGCTGTGGATATGTCTTTTAGAGGGGATGAATTAAAAACCGGCCTCAGTTATCCGGCAGAGGGCACGCAGCGGGGTAGTGCAAAAAGTAAGGACTGGTATTATTTCTCCGGCATAAACCTGGCTATCCGTTTAAATGGAAATGGGGCTAGTAATTCAAACAAATCCAGAACAGGCTGTCCCTCCAATTTTTAACTTTTAATACTGTATTTTAAGTATATATTATTTTTAGAAAAAATAATATATTTACATATGCCTTATTACTCCCTGATAAAAACCTGCATTGTAATTTTTACTGCAGGCCTGCTTACATCATGTGTAGGCCTTAAAAAATCCCAGCTTACTGCTGTGGAAAAATACACCACAGTTACCAAGGGTATTTCCGCAATTCCACCTGATGTGTACAACCGGGTTTACCAGTTGCGTTCGCAAACCCAGGCACTGCAATTAAGTGGCGTAATTGCAACCAATGAATCTGCCCGTGAGAGTGTAGAAGCTCTTCAATTGGACCTGAGTGATAAACTTAAGTTTTTAGACCTTGTGGATTCTTTTGCGTATGCTTACAGAATTGTGGGTAAATATGCCGACCTGGTGCATTGCCTTATAAGTGACTCGTACCTGAAAAATTTTACACAGAATAAATTGCAGTGGCAAAAATCTTTTGATGGAATGGTAACTACCTATAATGCCGCATGTGCTAAGCGAATGCCGCCATCAACAAGAATACCACCATCGGTTGGCAGTATTGCAGCGGATATAATTAAAGAACTGGGCTCAGTAAAAATTAAGACCTTACAAAAAAAATATCTTAAGGCTGCAATCAGTACGGCACGTGAACCATTTGAAGGTATTTGCAATGACTTTTTAAATACCGACATACCTAAAATACAAAAAGAATTAGTTGAACTCCCTTCATTTATAAATGAGAACTATAAAGATTTTTTAAATAATCTTAAGGCTTATGAAACCAAGCAGGGGAATAGCCCATACAATTACTACAAATTGTATTTACCTATTTATTTAAACTGGCAGGTGCAGTTAAGAGAATTGAGTGACCTGGTTAAACAGCTACAGGCATGTATCCTTAGTTTAAGAAATTCTTATGGCGTGCTGGATAGTTTTATCAGCTCTGATAAAACAAGTAACGAAGTACCTGCTGAAATACTACAACTGGAAACGGATTACTATACTTTACTCGATACCATTGCTAAATTTTCTGAAGCAAGGGAAAGATTATTTAAAATAACTTATTAACGGATTGTATAAAATATCAAATTATGATACCCGCTATTTTTAAATCTAAACTTTTACCGGTACAGTTTTTTGTTTTGTCCTTTATGCTGCTGCAATCCTGTGGTAATAACGATACTAAATCCGGCACAGAAACAACAGCTGACAATACTGTTGCTGACACGGCAATAAACACTGCGCCATATGTTAAACCAGAAAATGGTGCAGTAAACAAATTTTTAAAACCAGGTGATGCTGAGCGCCAGGAAATGATTATAATGCAGATTGATTCAACCTACGAGGCCATATCATTATTAGATGATGTAAAAGAAGAAATGACAGAGTTTTCTCCGGCAGAGTTGACAGCAACTGAAAGAAATAAAAAGTCAAAGACAATTTTCAATATCAATATTATACAAAATGAATTAACCCGTACGCTTGATGCTGCTATATTAGCAAACCTGCGGGTAAGGACAAAGGAACTTGCCGGCATTACTGCAGAACTACAAAAAAATGTAGGCCATTTACAAAGTGTATCTGAAAAGTTGAACAAAGCAACACAATGTATCGGCCGCCTTACCAATATTCTGGCTTTAGGTTTAAGTAAAGGCATTATAAAACCATTTACACCTAAAACTTCTTCGGCTGAAGCGGTAAAGGCTGCACTTTAAACTAATGTGGCGTTTGTGGTTTTAAACTATTCAGTTCCTTAATCATGTCCTGTAACTCGGGGTGTGTTTCCAGTCTTTTATTAATGGCATTTAAAACATATTTCGAAATCACCCAATTCATCGCATAGCGCATAGGATCGTTTTTTATGTACAAAGATATTTTGTTGTAATGCCGGCTGTCTCTATATAGATTACTTAAAAACCCTTTTAAACGAAGATCATTAACTGATGTTTGCGTATCATAAGCACCCAGTAAAGTTTTAAAAGGCGCTGCCAGGTCATTCATTAATGGGTTAACAGCCGTTAAGGTTACATCATCAAAATTTTCGTTGGTTACATGAATAACATTGAACTCCAGTTTCTCTTTATTTTTAATAGTAGTGTCTGCTGCAATAATCTTTTGCAGGTTAATAATCATTTCAAATACAACGCCTGCACCTGAATTATCAAAATATCCGCCATCTACAAAATAATTAGGCTCTTCTGTACAGGTATCACATTTTTTATGATCGATCCTGCCTGCAGGGCTTAAATACGGAAAACTGGCACCCAGTACAACTCCGGTACTTAATTTCATGTCTTCCTCTTTTTTCAACAGGCTTAAAACATCAATGCGGCCATTAAATACCGAATCGGAAATCCTGATATTACTGATTACACCGGGGTTGCCATCCTGCATACGTGTAGTGTTAATACAAAGTATGGGCAAATTATAAGGCGTATTTTTTTGAGTAATAATGCTGGAGAAAGCAATACCGAGGCTGTCGTATAAAAAATCTTTTGGCCCGGAAGCTTTTTCAATAGATAGCGAAAGTGCAGATGCCCTGTCATTTACATTATACAACGTTACCAGGTTTCTAAAAACATCAGGACCAAGTGTACGGGCAACAGTATAAGTTAAAAAATCAGATTTTAAATAACTTGATGATGCCTGCCAGCATGGGTTGGCAGCAGTATTATTTTTCAATAAACTTTCTTTGCTTCTTAACACCGAAAAAAATGTTGCGTTACCTACACTGCCGCCAGAAGCACCACTTAAACAGAATAAATGTTTGGAAAACTCACCGCCGGTTTCATCCTCAAATTTTGAAAGTGCAGATGCTGTCCAGTAGCCCGAACGTGAAGCGCCGCCATTTGCCATGACAAAATACATGGGTATTTTTTTTACGCTGCTGTCGGCCAGTAATTTTTGCCTGTCGGGATTATTAACCCACTGGTAAAAATATTCTTTAAGCGTTTGTCGTTCTTCAAATTTAAAACCTGTTTCGTTTTTAACCAGCCTCGTATAATGCGGCTCAACAAAATACCCGATAAAAAATGATAAGGTTAATAAAAGCAAATGGAAATTAAACCGCATAATAATTGAAAAGATGGTAATAAAATTTCCTATGGCTAATAGTATCCCGAATGCAAGAAATATAAATGGGAAGGGGCCAATCCACGTGGCAAACTGTACCGACACTACCGTTGCAATATATACACCTGTAGCAATTATACCAATGGATGTAAATGCCTGGAAATATCTTTTATCTTCATTATCGGTCACCAGCCGCATCAGTTTTTTCCAGGCCTTCACTTTCTTGTTATCAAACTCGTACTTTTCAGTGTCTAATGAAGAATAATGGCCTTTAGCATCAATAATATTTCTGCGGATAAGTACAAAAATTATAAACCCTACCTGGTATATCAATAAAAGAATTATTAAACCCCATATCCATTTAGTAAAAATTACCACCAGGGTAAACACAAGAATTAACGCATAATTTATAAACCTCACTTTATGCCAAAAGTGCAATTGCTGCGGAATGGGCAGATGAGGTTTATCAAGCAGCCTGTTGCATACCTGGTATACAATAAAATACCAGCTAAAACTTAAAAAAAGCAACAGGTAACAAACACCTTTGGAAAGATGTGGCGTTTCCGGATAGGGGAGTTGAAAGAATGCAAGAAAAATTATAGTTATACAGGTAAATGCCAAAATCCTTGGCCCCTGCACCCTTAATGTTTGCCACATTAAATGTTTATCGCTGTCCTGCAATTCTTTTGCCTTGGCCACCATTCTTGTAGTGTACCAGGTGGTAACCACCCAAAAAATTAGGGCTAAAAAAAACAGCCCAAAAACCTTCCTGTTTTCCAGCGTAATTATCATTACATCTTTACCCTGGTTTAACGACCAGAAACACAGATAGGTAAATACAAGAAAAATTATGGCAGGAAAAAAGAGCCATGCGGCTCTTACAAAATATCTCCAAAAATCGCCAATAAATAAATCTTTATAGCTAATGATCTTTTTGCTTTTATCAGGAATCATAATCATGCAATTATTAAGGCTTAGTATTTATCGTTGTTGCTTTGTTCGTTTTGGCCGGGCTTGCTGCTTTCTTTTACCGGCTGATTTATTATTACGGCATCTTCAATCTTTTTTGCATCCTGGTAATTAATTTTCTGATTTTTTGGATCATTAACCACTATAGTATTAAGCTTACGTCCTCTAAAGAAAAGAAATACACCACCAGCAGCTACTAAAAAACCAAGATACTTAATAATATTACCCATGCCGCCGCCGCTTACCGGTGCAGTATAAGTAAGTATGGCTTTGCCAAAACTGTCTTTTTCAATTTTTGAATTAGATGCTGATGATGGCAAAATAATTTTTGATGTTTGTGCACTTCCTTCATCCACCATTAAAAACTGGTTGTCGGATACTTTTGTAATATCCGGATTTTTAGAATCAAGTTCTGCTATCCATTTTCCGTTATCATCCAGTTTTAACAAACCAAGTATTTTAAATTTTATATTAACCGTACGCTCCATATCATCGGTTTTAATGTCGAAGTCGGTAAGCACATACTTGGGAAACCTTTTCTTTAACTCATTTTTTAAAATTGAAGGCTCGTTACCCCGGCGCTGTTTTACCCCTTCCCATGCCGAAGCAATAAATTTAATACTGGAGTTTACAACAATGTCTCCGTTTTCTTCGGCCTTCATCTCCATGGTTTCTTTATAAGACCTTTGCGTTTCCTGTGCCTGGCTTATGTTCAATACAGTAAACATCAGCAATACAACCGTACAATATTTTAATTTATTTATTTTCATAATTATAAGTTTAGTCAGTTATCAGTATGGTTTTACTGTATGGTGTTGAGTATTTTCATAATAGTTTGCTGGTGCGTTGTGCCTGTATTTGCACTGGCTCCGGCTGCAATACCTGATACGCCGCTACCAGTTGCTTTAAAAGCTGCAACCCAATTAATCGTGACACCGTTACTATTACCAGTTTGCCCATTAAAAATGGTGTAACCATTAGCCTGACCAGTTACCTGGTACTGAAGGCCATACCCATACTGGGACATAGATTGGTTTATTGCATCCAAAGCCTGAGCAGGTTGGTTAAAACCCGGAAAACTGTAAACCTGAACATTTGCAGTTTTAGAACTATTGCTGATAATATACTTGCATTGGGGCATATAACCTTGTGTAGATATCATTTTCCAGCTTGAAGGATAAGCAAATGTTACAATACCTTCAAACAGGTTATAACCACTTGGTACGTTACCTCCACCGCCGCCGCCAGTGTTTCCTCCACCGTCATCATTTCCGCCGCCACCTGTGTTTCCTCCACCACCATTATTAGGTTGTGCATTAGACGTTATCTGGGTACTAGATGCATCAAATGACCTGGCTATCTCATCAATCTTCTGTCGTAAAAAATTATCGTCTTTTAATTCAACTGCAACTGCTCCGTTTTTTATCGCTTCTCTTATATCAACTACTGTGTACCTGTCATCTCCGGCCTGCGCTCTTTCAAAAAATGTTTTTAAATTTTTCATGCCGGCCTCTAAAGCCTGTTGTGGTGTGCTTCTGCCACCAATACCTTCTCCGCCAATTGCAGTGCTTTCCAATGCATAATAACTGTTATTCATTCTAAAACCGGGGTAGGCATGGCCTGGTACAAGATAAACCACGGGATCCATACCGGCGCAAGCCATTATACTTGCATAAAGCAATGAAAGCTCAATGCATAAACCTGTTTTACCTGTAATAACTTCCCTGGGCAGGCGTATGTTTTGTACAATAGAATTCACGTCGCTTATCTGTTCGGGCACACCACTGGTACCGCTATACACCATATGGCTTTGCAGTGTAGCATAATATATCCCCTGTAAAAAGCGTACGCCTTCCTGCTCTTTATTTTCTACCGAAGCTGTTTCACCTTTTAATACTTTTTCCTGGATTTGCTGGGTAAGATATTTTATAATAGGATCCTGGGGTGTAACCAGGCAGGAAAGCAATGGCATATTGTCGAAATACTCAGCCGATGTACGTATTTCATCAGCAGGCAAAAAATTATACATAAACTCATTTCTGCCCTTTACAGGAATGGTAAAACTTTCTTCTCTTGTCTTAATATTTTCTCCTTTAAGAATAATCTTAACCGTTTCTTTAGAATCGGTCATTTTTTCAACAATTTTTTCAGGAAAATTGGGATAACAGTTTACCACTACTGTTTGCCCGGGCTGTATAAGCGGAATCTTTTCTGCAAGGGCAGATTCAATAAAATTACTTACACTATAATTTACTTCTACATTTTTAGCCGCAACACTGCTGGTGTTTTTAACCACCATTTTAAATAAACTGTATTTACCTTCCAGTGCATCGCTGTTTGCATATACCTTATAAATAGACGGCATTATTATCGGTGGCTTAGTTATCTGGACATCTAAGGTTGCAGGGGAAATTAGCCCCATAATAGGTTTGTTAAAAGCCATCAGCAACCCTGCTGCCACCAAAATAATGGGAAGGAATTTTTTCATTGCATAAGTTTTAGGTTGTATAATTAAGGTAGATTCGAGGGTGAATATAAAATAAAAATGTTAACCCTCAAATACCCAATTTGGTGTATGTGAATATTTTTTACGTTAAAAAGAATGTAAAACTGCCTGTAAAACCATTTGATGGCAGTAGCTTATTTATTATATTTGTTACTTAAAACCCAGGCACAATGAAACCCGGTTTATTACTAACTCTTGCATTTTTCGTTTTTATTACCGCATGCAATAACAAGGAAAAGACCGTTACTACTGTTGCTGCAGATGGCACCATTACCGAAACAGCATTGCCCAGGGGGCGGTTTATTGTAGATGATGCAACGGCTGTAACTAACATACCACAGGATCCTACCACACTTAACGGAATAAACGGACAAGACGATAAGCCGGCAAAAGACCCTGTTAAAGAAAGTCCGGAAGAAAACCTGAAACGCAGGTATAAAAACCTGCTCGTATTTCATGCAGATGATACGATGACGATTAAGAAGTCTTACCTAGTAACTTTGATTATGGCCAAGGATCAGATTTTAGGAGAGGTAAAAGACGCGGTATTAGATAATTCAAATGCAACTGATAATAAGACTCATCAAGACACCACCTTGGAAATTGGCAACACTATGAAAGCCAAATTAAGGCCTTTAAATGAAGGGGATGATAAAGGATTTGATATAGATTATATGGGTGATGAGGAAACTCTAGAACAGAAAATAACTGAAAAAAGAAAAAAATTAATGTGGCAGTGGAAAATAACGCCACTGAAACCCGGCGAACAAAAACTTTTGCTAACCATTACAGTTAAAGCAAAAGATGGAGATAAGATTAATCTGCCGGTACGTAACATACCTGTTATAATTTTTGCAGAACCAGAAAGTGTTATGAGCAAAGTAGGTACTTTTTTTGAGAAAAACTTTCAATGGATGCTTGCCACATTGCTGATACCGCTTTTTATGGGTTGGTACAATGCACGTATGCGCCATAAGTTTGACAGAAGAATGGCAAAAGAACGGGAGCTGAGAGAAAGCCAGCAACCTCAACAACCTGTAACAGATACCCCAAAAGCCAACGAAACAACTTCCAGTTAGCCATTAAACATTATTACGCCGTTACTGTTTTACATTTGCATAAATAAAACAAATGGCCTACCAATCGCTGGAAGCATGTTTACTGGACCTGGAAAAAAACGGTCAGCTTGTACGTATAAAAGAACAGGTGGATCCCTTTTTAGAAATGGCGGCCATTCATTTACGAGTGCATGAAGCAGGAGGGCCGGCATTATTATTTGAAAATGTAAAAGGCAGTAAGTTCAGGGCTGCATCAAATATCTTCGGCACACTGCAAAGAAGTAAATTCATTTTCAGGAATACTTTAAAAACCGTACAGCAATTAATCGACCTGAAGAATGATCCGGTAAAAGCCATCAAACATCCCATAACAAATTTTAGTACAGGGCTGGCGGCATTAAAAGCTTTGCCGTTAAAAAATCCCTTAAGTAAACCGGTTTTATTTGAAGAGATAAAAATTACCGACATTCCGCAAATACAGCACTGGCCAATGGATGGCGGGGCATTTGTAACCTTACCCCAGGTGTATACTGAAGATATTGATAAGCCCGGCATTATGAATGCGAACTTAGGGATGTACCGTATCCAGCTTTCGGGCAATGAATACATAACGAATGAAGAAATTGGCTTGCATTACCAGTTACACAGAGGCATTGGTGTGCATCAAACCAAGGCCAATAAAAAAGGATTACCATTAAAAGTAAGTGTATTTGTTGGCGGGCCGCCATCGCACAGCGTGGCTGCGGTAATGCCTTTGCCCGAAGGAATAAGTGAAATGACTTTTGCCGGTGTATTAGGCAACAGAAGATTCCGTTATATTTATAAAGATGGTTTTTGTTTAAGTACCGATGCTGATTTTGTAATTACGGGAGAAGTATATCCCGGGCAAAATAAACCGGAAGGACCTTTTGGCGATCACTTAGGTTATTACAGTTTACAGCACGATTTTCCTTTAATGAAAGTGCATAAGGTTTATGCCCGTAAAAATGCAATATGGCCTTTTACTGTTGTTGGCCGGCCGCCGCAGGAAGATACCAGCTTTGGCCAGCTGATACATGAAATAACCGGTACAGCTTTGCAACAGGAAATTCCCGGACTTAAAGAAGTGCATGCTGTTGATGCCGCAGGTGTGCATCCGTTATTATTGGCTGTGGGTAGCGAACGATACACACCATACTCACCAACAAAACAACCTGCGGAAATTTTAACTATTGCCAATCATATTTTAGGCACCGGTCAATTAAGCCTGGCAAAATTTTTATTTATTACTGCAGATGATGATAATAAAATTACCACACATGATATTGAAAACTATTTACGCTTTGTTTTAGAGCGGATCAATTTAAAAAGAGACATTCACTTTTATACCAACACCACCATTGATACATTGGATTATAGCGGTACCGGATTAAACAGTGGCAGTAAAGTAGTTTTGGCAGTTTACGGGCAAAAGCAAAGGGAATTGGCAATTGAAGTGCCTGATGTTTTGAAAAATATACAGATTTTTGAGAATGCTAAATTGGTAATGCCTGGAGTAGTTGCCTTGCAAACAAATAAGTTTGTGGATTATGCCACAGCAAATAATGAGCTGCAAATATTAAGCTCCCAGCTTACAGCTCACAACTCTCAACTCACCAACCTGCCTTTTATTATTGTTTGCGATGACAGTAATTTTCTATCGGAGCAACTCAACAATTTTTTATGGGGCACATTCACCCGTTGTAATCCCAGTCATGACATTTATGGTGTTGATAGTTTTATTTTAAACAAACACTGGGGCTGCAACGGTCCATTGGTATTTGATGCAAGAATAAAACCACATCATGCACCACCTGTAGAAAAAGACACTGCCATAGAAAATAAAATTGACCGCCTGTTTGAAAAAGGGGGCAGCTTGTACGGTGTGTTATAATTTCTTTATCACAATTTTTTCTGCGTATTCCACCAGCACATCATTAAAGAATTTTTTTGCAGCAATAAATTTTGCTGCAGGTATTTTGTATTCATCGAGTTGCAGTTTTACTGTGGTGATAATTTGTTTTTTGTTTTCGTCGTATTGATAAGTGCTGATAAAACTGCCGTAATCAAAACTCACTTGTTTTGTTTTAGGCAAAGTTTCTATCACATAGCCCTCGGGCAGATTATAAATGGTAGTATCTGTTTTTATAAATGGATGTTGAAAATAAAAATCCTGCGTACGGTTTTCAGCTTTAGGCAACGCATAATGCCATATTTTGTAAACACGTGGATTAAGGAATTTTTTATTGCCTGCAGAAAATTCCGGTATTTTCTCAATCTGCATTTCAATTTTTACCGGTACCGTTTTATCAGCTTTGTTATAATCTACTTCAAAATCGTCGGGTTGTAAAAATCCAAAATCATCCACCAGGTATTTTTTTTGGTCGTCTTTTTTCTGATCAAAAATATTGTATAAAATATCCTGCTTATACTCGCCGGTAGTAGCCAGTTTTACTGATACAGTACCTGAGCCATCGTCTTTTAAATTAATAACAGATGTGGCCGCAAACTTATTTTCCGAAGCTTTACTTCTGGGTGTTGGTACCAACTTGCCTCCATCTTCTGTAATCAACAGGGCGTTTCTATTTTCAGTAAAATTGCCCAATACGGCAAAATCGTTTGTTGTGCTGGTACATTCCAGCCAAACCGAATCTTTTTCTCCGGGCACACAAACAATTACATGATTAAAATTATTCTGTGGAAAATCAGGATCAACAGGTGCTTTGTTGTAAGAGGCATTGATGAGTGCCTGGTAACTTTTTAATCCAACTGCACTTAAGCAGGCCTGCATATAATTACTTAATGCCTTGCAATCACCATATTTTTTTTTGTCAACAAAGTCGGCATTAAATGGTTTAAAGCCACCAATTCCCAATTGAATGCTTACATACCGGAAATTATTTTGCAGGTAAGTATAAATTACCTTTATTTTTTCCCGGTTATCAGTAATGCCTTTCACCATGTCATTTAAAAATATTTTCTTATCGTCTGGCAGTATGCCGGCATCTTTTGCAAGCATACCATACCACTTTCCAAAATTCTGCCAACTGCTCATGTCTCCTGCGTAACCGTCTAATTCAAATTTATTGGGAGAAATTAAAATTTTCGGATACCTGCTTTCACGGCTTACACTACCTTCTTCATACCCCAACGCAGGTAAATTATCTGCCGACCAACGGTATACTTTAAATTTATCATCAGTAGATACAGCTGGCATAATTGACGTATTTTTCGCCTTATACCTCAGATCCAGTTCCGGAGGTATCCTGACGATGAATTCTGCATGTTCAACCGATTGCTCAGGCAACTGTACTTCAAAATCGGGATAGTCAATGGTACCATTATATTTAAGTTCATAATCAATTTGTATGGTTACCGGGTAACCTTGAACCGGTGTATTGATATAATACACTTTACCATCAGGAACCAAACCTTCACCAGATGCCTGTTTGGTAAGATCAGATCCTGAATATTTGCGTTGCAACTTACCATCTGCATCAAAAATCTGTATGCCAAACGCTTCTATAGAATGAAATTTGTCGGAAAATTCGTAAAAGAAAAGTTCATCTTTACCGGATTCGTTTAATATGGTTACTACTTTGTGCACTTTGTAATAGGCTTTTTCAGTCGACCTTACTTCAAATTCAATCCGTTCTTCCCGTTTTACAGAATAGGCGTTTTTTTTCATTGCTTCGGGTATAAGTACAAAATCATAATTGCTTTTTTGTGCTATCGCAAAATGTGCGGCAACAACAAAAACAACAAAGGCTGTACAAAATCTTATCATGGGGTAATTTTCTTTTTAATAACAACTGGTTCGTTTAGTGAGGCAAATAATTTTTTATAAAATGCTGCAAAAAAGGGATAATCAGTTGCTGCATAATAAGTTCGCTTAAATTCAACTGATATCTTCACATTCAATAAATTTTCATCAGCCAGCAACGACCGGGTAAAGATAATACTGGTATCGGGCATTATTATCGATAGATTTTCGGGCAATTCGTCAAATACATAATCCTGCGGTATTGTGTAATTGCCAAATAAAGTATACTCCTGCATAAACCCAAAGTCAACATCAGCAATACGTTCATCTGCTGTAAAAGGGTTTTTATCAAAACCAGAAAAAAGATTAATTGTAAAATAACGGTAATCGCCGGAACCGTTAAGCACTGTACTGAATTGCACTTTTTGTTCCAGCGGCAGCGAATCCGGTTCAATATTATTTACCATAATATTTTCAATTTTAAGAAACGGATGCAGGTTGGTAAAATAATCTTCCTTAAATTTTTCTTTACTTTTTAACCAGCTTTCGCAGCGTTCGTTACGGGCATAACCACTGCAGCTTACCAGGCCATTGCCTTTCATTGTACCTGTGCTGTCAATTTCTCCACGTACAGCTACTGTCATTTTATATTTATAATCGCCTGCAATAAAATTGCGCCATCTGCCCGATTCTCCTTCAATAATAAACCCCGGTGAGTTTACCACTTTCTCAGGAATAAGTTTATAGTTAGAAATTTTATCGGTGGCATCCAGCACGAAAGATTTGTCGGCAATAACAACAAACGTCATTACAGTATTAAACTGGTTTAAAAAAGGGTAGTGCGAATTCACTAAACCATTATCCCTGGTACTGAACAATACAGGCAATGCTTTCAGCCCGGCATCGGTAAGCAGCTTTATTAATAAAAGATTAAGCGACGCACTGTTACCGGTTTTTTTTTGCCATGTCTGGTTAATATTGTTATCAATAAAAATGGCTTCCTGCTCATTCCAGTTAACAGTTTTGCGAACGGCATTAAAAATAAAAAGCATTGTATTTTCTGCACCAGTAATTAAATTGGCAGTTGTAATAAGTTCGGTTGCGTCAGTAACAGTTTTTTCAAGTTGCATACCAAAATTATCATTCTTCATCAAATCGGTAATTACATCGCTCCAGTTTGCACTAAGGTCAACTATATTATTATTCCCATAATCAACTTGCGACAATTGAAATTCCAGGCGCTGCATATAATCCTTTGCCGATCCCATATAAGGTTCGTCTTTTATGCCGGCAAGATTACGCATGATATAAGTGCTTTTTAAAACACGGGTATCAATTAACCTGTTGCCAGCACTTAATCTTTCGTACGATACTGATTGTTTACACTCCATGCTGTCTATTACCGATGGCTGCACAGAAAAGCGGAATATCTGTGGAATCTTTAAATCATATTCGCTGTAACGTACCGGTATCCTTTCCTGGAAGAACCAGTCTTTCAACTGCCCCATAGTTTCCCTTTCCATGGTAAACCTGTATTCAATCACACTGCCAACTTTAACTTCGGGAAAAGCAATGATCTTTGCAGAATAATATTTATCAATTTTTTTGGAGTAGATAGCTTCTTTTTTTACCGGGGTCATTTTGATATTTCCAGCATCATCAATATTAAAAGTACAGGCACTAAGCCTGGTTATTTTTTCATCGCTATTAAAAGCGTAATACGGTATACTTATATCAGCCTCAGCTAATCCGTTTTCTTTTAGAATTTTAATGCGGATGCGTCTTTCAAAAATTGTTTTAAAGGGAGAAGTTTCGGTTGTACCCCTGTCGTAATAAGTATTGCCCCAATCAATAAGTTTTACTGCAACTGCACCTTTATCAAAAGCGCAATCCTTCATCAGCAGGTCGGCTTTATCAATCTGGCCAAATGATGGAATTTCTTTTTGTGCAACAACAGCTAAACTGGAAAACAGCAGGCTGAAAAATAAGACGGTCAGTTTCATAATTTACTTAACTAAGGTAATCTAATTATGTTTTATACCACCCTAATAGCATCTTAATTGTATTTTTATGAAAATTTTGGTATAATGAAGGTAATCAGGATACTTGCAGTGGTTTTGTTATTCGGTTCCTGTAAAGCGCAGCCGGGAGCAATTCATTTAAAAACAAATGCAGATAACAATACCCTGCTTTGGGAAGTAAGTGGTAATAAACTGGTTGCACCAAGTTATTTGTTTGGTACATTTCATTTGATCTGTAAAGATGATATCCCGTTTGGCGAACAGTTTAAAACTGCTGTTAAATCGGCTAAGGAAATTTATATGGAACTTGATATGGATGATCCGGCCACTATGTTTGGCGGGTTAATGTTGATGAATATGAAAGGTGATACCACATTAAAAACACTTTTTACCGAAGCGGAGTACAAAAAAATAGAAACCTTTTTTAATGATTCGCTGCACACGCCAATTGGTTTATTTAAAAGTATGAAACCATTTTTTTTAATGGCGATGCTTTACCCAAAAATGCTGAAGTGTACTACCATGAGTGGCGTGGAAGAAGAAATAATGAAACTGGCCAAAGCCAATAAAAAAGAAATAAAGGGATTGGAAACAATGGCTTTCCAGGCTGCAGTATTCTATAGCATACCGTACACACAGCAGGCTAAGGAATTATTAAAAACCATTGACAGCCTTGATGCCTACAAAAAGTATTTTGATACCATGGTTAAAATTTATAAAACACAGCAATTAGCCGCAATGCAAAACCTGTTTACCAAAAGCGAATTTGGCATGGAGGATAACCAGGATATTTTATTAGATAAGCGTAATATAAACTGGGTGGTACAGTTAAACACCATTATGAAAAAAGAAAGTGTTTTTGTAGCTGTTGGTGCAGGGCATTTAGTGGGAGAGAAGGGGCTGATTGAATTATTACGAAAAGAAGGGTATACTTTGAGGCCGATTGAAAATAAGTAATTCGTAATTAGGAATTTGGTTTTAAAGCTTAATCCCTATTACAAATTCCTAATCCCTAATTCCTATTTTATCACAACATCTTTCACCAATTTTTCACCCAGTGCTTCGTTAACCCTTTCAATAATTTTTTCTTTTTGATAGAGCAGTTCGTTTTTAAGTGGTGCCACTGTGGAAGTAATATATAAAGTGTGGTTGATGATCTGAATCTTATCAGTGTACTTAGCAATTGTTTTACCCATCACATTTTCCCAAATGTCTTCAATACGCAGTGCCTGTATGCCGCTTTTTAAACGGCTTTTTTGCAAAAACTGCTGTATCGCATCCTGTAAAGAAATTTCTGCCATAGTGTAAAGTTAGTTTATTTGTTGCTGTAGCAAATGGGCGATAAACTATTTCTGTTTTATAATTCTATTATCTGGTATTTTGTTTTTAATCCAATAAAAGCATCCTCCAGCCTGTCTTTATGAGTGTCGGTAATAAATACCTGGCCTTCGTTTTGGTTACAAACCCAATGCAGTAATTGCTGCATGCGGTTATCATCCAGTTTTTCAAACACATCATCTAAAAATAATAATGGTGCAAAACCTTTATTGGCTTTCAGTAATTCAAACTCAGCCAGCTTTAATGCAAATAACAAACTTTTCCGTTGCCCCTGCGATGCCGTGTTTTTAAAAGACTGCCCGTTCAACAGCAAACTGATATCATCTTTATGTACACCGCCATTGGTGCGCTGCAGCATAAAATCTTTCTGCCGGTTATCGTTCAGCACCGATTCAAAATTGCCTGCATTCAACTGGCTCTCGTATTGTAAGTTTACTATTTCATTATTATCGGCAATCTGGTTATAAAATTGTTGTACCAACGGTATTAAGGCAGCAGTAAAATTTTTACGTTTGGTATAAATAAAATTACCGGGTTTTATCAATTGCTCATCCAGTACTTCTAAAAGCGGCCAGTCGGTTTTACCTTCTTCTGCAAAACGCTTTAATAAACTGTTGCGTTGCTGCAGTACTTTATTGTATTGTATCAACTGCAGTAAATACTCTCCATCCATCTGGCTGATTACGGTATCAATAAAGCGTCGCCTTTCTTCGCTACCACCGGTTATCAGTTCAATATCATCCGGTGCCACCATCACCGCAGGAAATCTGCCAATATGCTGGCTCATCTTTTCATAAGGGGCATCGTTTAGCAATAATTCTTTTTTACCAATGCCACGGTGTATGCAGACCAGCTTTTGTGCTTCGCCTTGCTTTTCAAAACTTGCCTGCAGGCGAAACCCGTCTTTAGTAAACTGCACACTCAAGGCATCAGTTTTACTAAAGTAGCTTTTGGTAAAACAACAGTAGTAAATGGCATCCAGCAAATTGGTTTTGCCTTTGCCATTAAGGCCGCAAATACCAACAATCCGCTCTTTAAAATCAAAAGAATTAAAGTCGTAATTTTTAAACTGGGTAATATCTATTTTATAAAGCTTAAGCATTGGGGCTGCAAGATAAGGCGATGGGTATAAATATATAAAATATGCTTTTTTTGAAATACAGATTCCGGGGCTGAAATCCCAAATTCCAGCTTCCTTAATTACCAATTTCTATTTTCCCTTTTCTCCCTTATCTTTGCCGACTAAAATTTATACACCTTGGCAACAAAGTTTTCTAAAGAAACTTATTTATACTGGTACGAACTGATGCTTTTGTTACGCAGATTCGAGGAAAAGACCGGTCAATTGTATGGAATGCAAAAAATCAGGGGTTTCTGCCATTTATATATTGGCCAGGAAGCTGTAGCTGCCGGATGTATGACGGCAACCCAGCCTGATGATAAATTTATTACTGCTTACCGATGCCACGCTTTGGCAATTGCCAAAGGGGTTACACCCAAGGCAACTATGGCCGAATTGTATGGTAAATCTACCGGTTGTAGTAAAGGAAAAGGCGGCAGTATGCACATTTTTGGAGTGGATGTTGGCTTTTTTGGCGGCCACGGTATTGTGGGTGCTCAAATTGGAACAGGTGCAGGTTTGGCTTTTGCAGAAAAATATAAAGGTACCAATAATGTAGCCCTTTGCTTTTTTGGCGATGGCGCTGCAAGACAGGGTATGCTGCATGAAACTTTTAATATGGCCATGTTGTGGGATTTACCCGTAGTGTTTATCTGCGAAAATAACCATTACGCAATGGGTACTTCTGTAGCCCGTACCAGCAAAACCTTAGATATTTATAAACTGGCTGACGCCTACGATATGCCTGCCGATTCTGTAGATGGTATGAGCCCGGAAGATGTACACAATGCTGTATTAAGAGCAGTAAACAGGGCAAGGGAAAAAGGCGGACCAACTTTTTTGGAAATAAAAACTTACCGTTACAAAGGGCATAGTATGAGTGATCCTCAGAAATACCGCAGTAAAGATGAGGTAGAGGAGTACAAAGAAAAAGACCCGATTGATCATGTATTAAAAGTATTACAGGTGCAATATAAAGTGAGCGAAGCCGATATTGAGGTAATTAATGACAGGGTGAAAAAAGAAGTGGAAGAAAGTGTGGCTTTTGCAGAAGAAAGCCCATGGCCGGATGACAATGAATTACTGAAAGATGTTTACATACAAGAGGACTATCCTTTTATAGTTGATTAATACATAAATTTTAATTTAAAATAAATAAAGCTAACGATGGCAGATAAGCAAGTACAGGTTGAAACCGTGGAAACGAATGATACATTACAAAGAGCAAAAGGTTTTTGGGCAAAATTCAGCAAGCCCATTACATATGTGGGAAGTGCAGTTATTTTATTAATAGGTGGTTGGTACGGTTATAAATATTTTGTTACCGCACCTAAAGCACAAAAAGCAAGTGAGGTAATTTTTCCTGCGGAAAAATTATTTAAAGAAATGTCTAACAACACAGGCTTTTCAAAAGATTCTGCAAATATTTTGTTGAATGGCGGTACACTTGATGGCACCACAGTTACAGGACTTTTAAAAGTGATCAGTAAATATAGTGGTACACCTGCCGGAAACCTGGCTGAGTATATGACCGGTGCCTGTTACCTGCACCTGGGCGAATTTGATAAAGCCATTAAGCATTTAAAAGAATTTGACGGCAACGGCGCAGGCCAGATAGAAAGTGCTGCATTCCGTATGCTTGGTGATGCTTATGCAGAGCAAAAGAAAAATGATGAGGCTTTAAGCAACTATAAAAAAGCGATTGATGCTGCTTCATCAAAAGATGAATCGACTAAATTTTTATCTTTATCAAGAGCAGCCTTATTTTGCGATGCTACCGGTAAAACTAAAGAAGCTATCGAATTCTTTACCCGGATAAAAGAAGAGATTACAACGGATTTTTTAAGGAACAACCGTATAGATTTTGACGCAGATAGGTACCTGGCTAAATTAGGCGTGGTTAAGTAGTTAATTAGTTTATTGGTTAATTGGTTTATCGTTAATCAGGAACAGAGATTGTTTACAATAAATAATCTCTTGATTCACAACTGACGATTCACCACTCACAATTCACGATATGTCCACCGAATCTTCAAACTTATATAATACTACAGGCATCCAACTTAAAAAGGATGCCTGTGTTGTAATTATACGTACCGAATGGAATGCAGCAACAATAGACAAACTGGAAGCAGGCTGTATTAAAATTTTAGACGAACATAAAGTACAGCATAAAACCATAACTGTACCTGGTGCATTTGAAATACCCTTTGCTGTAAAAAGTTATTGGGAGTTTCATAAATATAAAGATGATAAACCCTGTGCCTTTATTGCCCTTGGTTGTGTACTGCGTGGTGATACACCGCATTTTGATTATGTATGCAAAGCTGTAACCGATGGTGTGGTACAATTAAACTTACTACTTCCGGTACCTACAATTTTTGGTGTGTTAACTGTAGATAATCAACAGCAGATAGATGAAAGAACTGGAGGCAAGCACGGCCATAAAGGAGAAGAAGCTGCTGTAACTGCAATTAAGATGATTGCATTGAAACAAAGTTATTGATACATGAAAATTCAACTTTTTATACCGTGTTTTGTTGACCAGCTTTATCCGCAAACGGCCTTTAATATGGTAAAGGTTTTGGAGAAAGCCGGTTGCGAAGTTGTTTACAATACCAATCAAACCTGTTGCGGCCAGCCGGCCTTTAACGCCGGCTTTTGGGATGAGGCCAGAACAGTATGCAGTAAATTTTTAAAAGATTTTGAAGGCGCTGATTATATTGTTGCTCCCAGTGCAAGCTGTGTGGGCTTTGTTAGAAATTATTACGCTAAGCTTTTCGAAAATTCTTCTCAGCATAACCAGGTAAAAGATTTAAGCAAACGCATTTATGAATTCGCTGAATTTTTAACTGATGTATTGAAAATAGAAAATTTTGGTGCCGTATTAAATACCACGGCCACTTACCACGATAGTTGCGCCGCATTACGGGAATGTAAAATAAAAGAAGCCCCACGTAAATTATTAAGTAATGTAAAAGGTTTGCAACTGGTAGAAATGAATGACGTGGAAACCTGCTGTGGTTTTGGCGGTACCTTTGCCGTAAAGTTTGATGCCATCTCTATTGGAATGGTTGATCAAAAAGTAACCAACGCAGCTGCTACCGGTGCAGCACTTATAATATCTACCGACCTAAGTTGCCTGATGCATATTGATGGCTACATCAAAGGAAAAAGTTTACCATTACAAACCATGCATATTGCTGATGTGTTGGCAAGTGGATGGGAATGATCAGGCAAAGAAAATTCTCTCCACCGCCCAATACAAAGCAATAGCTGCAATTAAAATGGATAGCGGCATTACCACCCATTTTCTGTAATACGGTTTGCTGCCAAAAAATTTCCCTATTAAAAAATATGCCGCTACAATTACTGTTATCTGCCCAAGTTCTACTCCTAAATTAAACATGAGTAAAGAACTGAAATAAGCATTTTTGGGTAACCCTAATTCTATTAACACACTGGCAAAGCCCATGCCGTGTATCAGCCCAAATAAAAATACAATGCCAATACGGCTGGCTTTTAGTTTAGACGAAAAAATATTTTCCAAAGCCACATACATAATGGATAACGCAATTACTGGTTCTACAATATTTACAGGTGGTTTAATTATTTTGTACATAGCAAGGCCCAATGTAATGGTATGTGCTACCGTAAAAGCAGTGGCCTGCCAAAGTATGGGTTTTAGTTTGGGATTGAGTAAAAACAAACTCAGCACAAATAAAATATGATCTAAACCCAGTGGTAAAATATGCGTAAAACCCAATTGCATATAGATACCTGCTACTTCAGTTTTACTCAGTTTTGCTAAGCCTTCCACATCATGTGCCATTGCAGTATTGCATACTAAAAAGGAGAGGAGCATAAAACCCAATATCCTGTATTGACTTTTTAAATTATTAAACATCATTTTTTTAATTTATTAAGCGGTAAAAGAAAAGTGCAGCACCACAATGCTGCACTTTTATATAGTATGCTAAAAGAATACCGCCAGTTTTAGTTTTGCAAAAATTGGCGTACCCGGCGTGTAATTTAATTCGGTAACTGCATTTGGTTCATTAGCCAACCTGCTTTCTGTTGCAAACTGGGCTTCGTTCCAATCAATATTGAAAATATTTTCAACCGCAAAACCAATTTCATATTTTGGTTTAGTATAGTTAACCGAAGCGTCCATCAAAAAATATCCTTTAGCTACAACGGAATAATCTTCATTAGCCGGCCGGCTTTTTATATAGCGGTAATTAATGCCGCCATTAAACCCTGTTTGCTTTTTATAAAATATACCGCCAATGCTTGTTGCAGTTGGGGCAAGTGGGATATAATCCTGTCCCTTTGCTTTGCCTCTTGCACGTGGCTTTGTAAAATTAATACTGGCATTGGCAAACAGATTATTTGTAAACTGGTAACGGGCTACAATATCAATACCTTCTCTTTTTGTTTTACCGCTGGGTTCTACAATACCAGCATCACCAACATATACAAACTCCTGGTTTAAATACAAATTCCATACTGCCACATTCAGCAATAAATTTTTAGTGGGCTTAAGTATCACGCCAAAATCAGTACCATAAGCCGCTGGTAAAATTTCTTTACCCTCATTAGCAATTACCACTCTGGTATCGTTGCTGTGAAAACCTTTACCGGCTTTTGCATACAACTGCACAGCTTTACAAATATTGTACTGCACATTTAACTTAGGGCTTACAATTGCTTTACCCTGTGCCGGCATTTGAGCTGCATTTAATTTATCTAAATAATTAAAATGGAAATAATCAAAACGAATACCGGCATCAATTACCCAGTTGCCAAATGTTGCCTGCTGTTGTGTAAATGCATAAGCATTTAATTCCTTTACATCACCCAACATAATGTTGTTAAGAAATTGCCGCTTTACCTGGTTAGCCAACTGGCTGTTGCTGGTAGCATCGTATCGCAAACCAATACCATCGGTTGAGGTTAATGTCCATTTATTAAAAAAATATTTGGCTTTAAGGGTAGAAGCAAAACCAAAAATATTTCTGTCTTCTGCCTGTACAATACCATCTCCATTTACAGCATCGTTTAAGAAAAAGGTGAAGTTTGAATAGAGTTTAAATTTATAGCGGTTAAAGAATACCTGGTTTTGCCAACTGGTACCATTATTAAATTGATGCGTTACTACTGCATTGGCATTATACCTTTCAGTATTGCCTCCTTCTGTTGGATCTAAGCTGCCAAACCTGGTAATCAATCCACTTTGCACTGCACGGTCGGGTATTTGCCCGCTGGCATCCCATTTACTTTTAAAGGCTGATGCAGAAAATGTAAGATTGGTTTTATCGCCTAATGCCGCATTGTATTTTCCAAATAAATTAAAGCGGTTAAAATTTTGTTTGTTTTCTGTAGGTCCATCTGTGTAATAAAATTCAGCGGCAACATAAGCACTTTGTTTGTCTTTATTTTTTTTCAACAAATCAATCATAGCCAGAGTGCGGTAGCTGTTGAATCTTGCTGCTTCAAACTGCACTGTACTTTTACTAATATTTTTAAATGTAGAGAAGGCTACATAGCCTGCAGTATTCAGATTTCCCTTTTGTGTATAATAAGACCCTGCACCAAAATCAATATTATTGATCGTTTCAGGAATGATGAAGTGAGCATCTGCATAACCCTGCCCATGTGCATGGCTTACCATATTCACCGGCATACCATCTACACTTACCTGTACATCGGTACCATGGTCGCAATCGAAGCCACGTAAAAATATTTGCTCAGCTTTACCACCACCTGCATGTTGTGCAATAAATAAACCGGGTACAATTCTTAATAATTCCTGTGTGTTTTTTATCGGGTTTAATGCCAAATCTATTTTTGCAAGCGAACTGAATTTAGCATTTCCGGCCGACTGCAATTTTACATCTTCAAGTTTTATAATATCCGGCTGCAGTTCCACTATTAAAGTATTTTTATTATCTGCAGTTCCAATACCTGTTTTATATCCTACATGAGATACAGATATTACAGAATGCTGCTGCACTGTTTTTAATAAAAAATTTCCGTGTTCGTCAGTCACTTCTTTTTCTTTACTGTTTCCCCCAATAGTAATTGAAGCAGCTTCCAGCGGTTGCCTGCTTACTGCATCTATTACCTTTCCCCTGATAATATTTTGTGCAGCCGAACTAATTGAAATAAAGCACACTAAAATTATTATCAATTTATACGAATAATATTTTGATAGTTTCATAACTAATTTTTAGATAGTGAATAAATAATCGCATAACATCATACCTTAATTTTTATGGATGATGAAATGTAAACAATGAAAAAATCTATCTAAATACGGGGAGGAGGATAATTGAGATTTGATATACCGCTTAGCGTTGCGGAGGAACTTACAGCAAAATATTTCTTACCGATTATTATTGCTGCGTAAGGAGTAAGCAGCTTTGGGATAATAACTATTTGATCGTTTGCTGAATTATCTTTTTTTGAAGCAGCTGTATTTTTATCAGACTTTTCTTCTTTTGCATCCTTCGCTGTTTCGTAATGTACATGGTATTTACCATTTTCTAAATGAACAGTAGCCATATGTTTTGAAAGAAAGAAAACATGGCCAATAAAATCATTGATAAAAGGAAGCACAGGCTTAAATACAACTACTGCATAGCTCATCAGGATAATATGTAACAGTAGTTTTTTCATTTAAGACCCATGCTTATTTATTGCTCAAACTATTTTGTATTGATTGCTGTTGCTCTTACTAATAACTCAGGATTTTTACTGCCTGTGCTTAATGCTGTTTTTAAATATTCTTTTGCTTTAGCATTATCTTTTTGGTTATAAGCGATCCATGCCAGTTCATTATTCACATCAATGTTTTTAGAGCGTATAGCATATTCCATCGTAGCATATTTTTTTGCACTATCCCATTGATTGGTTTTAATAAATGATTTAGTCAATTCTAATGATACCGAATGATGACCGGAGTTGGCATCTGTTATAAGTAATTTTTGAACTTCCGCATATTTATCCATAGCTTTTTTGGTATCACCCATTGCTGCGTACACATCCGCTTTTTGTTCTTCAAATGAAGATTGCGGCATAACAGCATTCGCAGAGTCTAATAAAGCCAGCGCTCTTGCATAATTTTTCTTTTTAGTTTCCACTTTTGCAAGGCCTGCCATACTTGGTGCGTAACTTGGGCGTATGGCTAAATTTTCGGCATAAGCATTTTCAGCAGCAGCCCAATTGCCGGTGTTGTAATACAAATCGCCCAGTACATTTAAGCTCCAGCATTGTGGTTCGCTGCCGGGTAAGCCTGCTTTTACTGCTAATTTCATAGCTTCAATAGCACCAGGATAATCCCCGTATATTTCACGTAAGTAACTGGCTCTTGAATAAGATTCTAATGATGGTTTTAAGGCCTGCATTTTATCACTCATTGCCACCGCTTCTTCGTAATTACCTAATTCTACATTAGCATCTACCAAAATACCATACACATAAGCATTATCAGGATTGATGGTTTTTGCTTCTTCAGCCAGTTTTTTTGCATCTGCAAACTGGTGCTGGCTCATTCTTAATGAAGCTTTGTAAACCGTAGCTTCAAAATTTTTAGGGTCGATGCTTAAAACACCGTTCAATATTTTTTCAATTGCCGGATAATAAAAATGATGTTCGCCGGTAATTCTTTGTTCAGTAATAAAAATGGTAGCCAGTTGCAGTCGGGTTTTTATATCAGCTGGCTGTGCTGCAAGTTTTGCTTTTAATTCAGCGGTCTTTTCTTTGGTTTTGCTCCATTCGGCGGCAGTAGCTAATTCACCGTTTCTTTCTAAAAGATCAGGAATTTCAAGCGAATTTTGTTCATTTACATAAGCTTTTAATTTTGCTTCGCTGTTGTTGCAACCAGTTGTAAGTGCTGATACAAAAAATACTGCAGCGAAAAATGCGAGGAGGGGTAAAGTCTTTTTCATGTGTATAATTTTATTGTTTTTGGTCACATGGAATTCGCCTGAAACATTCATCCTGGTCTGGACGTTTATGCTTATGGCTCATTTCATTTTAAGTTGTTTTATTCACATACGCAAAAAGGAGAACCATGGTTCTCCTTTTTTAACGTTTGTTTTAGTTTATGCTTAATTTGTTTTTACAATACCTACTGTTGTAGACTTTATACCATCAACAAACATCCTGGCATAATAGGCTCCTGAGGCTAAATTTGTTTTGCTCCAGGGTACATAATAATCCCCTTTGGTACGGCTGCCTTCATTAATAGTAGCTATTTTTCTGCCCAATGCATCTGTAATAACTATCATTACACTGGTTGCATCCTGGCTTACTTTATAATGGAAAGTAGTAGATGATTTAAACGGACTGGGGAAAGCAGACAATGCTATTGGCTCGGCTGCAATACCTAAGTTAAAGGTGTTGCTTTTTGGTCCTGTGTAACCAGCTCCTGTAAAACCTCTCCATGGTGTTTGCACAAAAGGAAATGCTATTTTAAAAGTGGTATCGTTTTTACCAAAACCTTCTTTAAAAGTAATGGTATTTACCAATTGTGTTGTAACTGGTGATCCACCCGGAACATAATCATCGTACCATAAACCAATAGCCGCTAATGCAACACCACCTACAGCTTGTAATTCAATTGTGGTTACATCATCTTCCAGTCTTCTTCCATTAGGAAAACCATCCATATTAGGAATGAATTGCAAATTGGCATTGGCATTAAACCTTGGATCGGTTAAACCCAGCACTGCGGCATGCACAATTCCTAAAGGGCTAAAGTCGGCACTTGTTCTTGAAGTAACGGGTACAGCCATATTCAATCTTAAATAATCACCAAGTGTTGGTAAAAAATTATTGATAAAAGGTTTACCGGCAGCCAATGGGTTGCCACCTTTACCTGTTGCCAATTGATAAGGACGCAGGTTAGGAACGCCGGTGTAAAATATAGGTAAGATATCAACTGCTCTCGGGCTTGCATTATCCGGTAACAAAATTGTTCCGAAGATAGCATCATCCAATGCAGTACCAGCAACAGCAGGAGAGCCTTTTAAAGGAAACAAACCTGGCTTACCATTTCTGAAATCAAAAGCACCTAAAGAGTTGGATTGTACTCTTAATTTAGCAAGGCCCGGTACAGCACCACCAAATTGAGAATCGTCCATGTACAAAGCCAGCTCAGGATTTTTAAAGAAAGGAATAAATTGACCATCAGCAGCGGGAGCAACGGCATTCCATTTATCTTTCATCCCAACTGCAATAACTGCTTCGTTTGTTAATGGCATACCTAAACGTGATACCTGCGTCCATGCACCGGAAGTAGCAGGTTTATCACCGGCAGCACTTAATGTAGTTATTGCAGGGCGGCTTGCATTAGCATACACACCAATTACAAAATCTGCATCCAGTATGCTTGTTGCCATTGCTGTTGTTTTACCGGTTTTTTGTAAAGTAGCAATAGGCACTTCAATAGCAATAGTGTGGCAATTGAATTTGGCAACACCGTCTCTTGCACCGATTGTTCTAAAACCACCGGCATCAAATGCACCACCTAAGTCAACAAAGAACGGATCATCAACGGGCCCACAAAAAACTTTTTCGCCGCTACTTGCTGTTGCAATAGCAGCAGTCATTAAACTATTATAATCAGTTGCACCTAAACCAACACCACCTTCAATAGAACGTGGGCCGATATTTGGTGGGGGCACCACACCGTTTGTAACGACAGCTGTAAATGTAGTTCCGCCGTTGATACTTCTTTCGCAGGTGTACGTGGTTTTTACATTTTGTTTACCCAAACGTATGTTGAAGAATGTAGAACCATCTTCATTTACCTGTGTAAATGTAAAACGGTAAATAATATCATCTCCCGGTGTTGCCGTATTATTGTCTATATGAATTTCGTAACGGATGTTTTCACCAAATGTGTACCAGTTGGGTCCACCGGCCGGATGTTCAAAAGGAATATAATTGGCGATTAAAACTATTTTACTTGAATCTGCCGGGCTGCGGAATGCATACAGGTCAGTATTATCAGCCAACGGATCGTTACTGATTAATGGTGCTTCCCTGTGACTGGATGCAGAAGCACTTATTGCAAATGCCGTTGTGCAAAGCAGCAGGGTGGTAAGTATTTTTAAATATTGTTTCATACTATTAATTATTTATAATGATGTAATTGTTTTCAGTTAAAACCTTGCTTGTAAAGTGTAATCAAATCCTCTCCATGGTGTTTGCACATAAGGGAAGGCCGGTTTAAAAGTGGTATCGTTTTTAGTTGGGCCAGCAGTAAAGCTCAGTACATTAACCAGGTTGGTTGTAACCGGGCTGCTGCCGTCTAATTTATAATCATCATACCACAAACCAATAGCCGCTAATGCAACACCGCCTACTGCCTGCAGTTCTATTGTTGTTACATCATCTTCCAGTCTTCTTCCGTTAGGGAAACCATCCATGTTAGGAATAAATTGTATTGCTGTGCTGCCATTGTAAGCAGGGTCTGTTAATCCAAGTACCGCTGCATTTACAATACCCAGGCTGCTGAATTTTGCATCATTACGTGGTGTAGGAGGTACGGCCATGTTAAGGCGTAACATATCACCTAATGTTGGTAAAAAATTATTGATAAAAGGTTTACCTGGAGAAAGTGGGCCACCGGTTTTGCCAGTTGCTAATTGATAAGGCGCAAGGTTTGGCACACCGGTATAAAATATCGGTAACAGATCAACTGCTCTCGGGCTTTTGTTATCAGGTAATAAAATAGTACCGAAGATGGCATCATCCAACGCAGTGCCTTTTACAGCAGCAGAACCTTTTAAAGAATATAATCCTGGTTTACCATTTCTAAAATCGTAAGCACCTAATGAGTGATTTTGAATTCTTAAAGCATTTAATGAAGGAACAGCACCACCAAATTGTGTATCGTCCATGTACAATGCCAATTCAGGATTAGAAAAGTAAGATGCAAACTGCAGATCATTTGCAGGAGTGGTAGCATTCCATTTGTCTTTCATCCCAACAGGAATAACAGCTTCATTGGTTAATGGCATACCTAAACGGGAAACCTGCACCCAGTTACCTGAATAAGCAACTGAACCGGCGCCTGCATTAATAGTTTTTATTTGCTGCCTGCTTGCACTTGCCCAAACACCAATTACAAAATCACCATCTAAAATATTAGCGGCCTGAGATACGGCTTTACCATCTTTCTGTAATAAATTGATTGGAATTTTTAAAGCGATACTGTGTACATTATATCTTGCCACACCATCTTTTGTTGCGTTGATAGTATTGCCTTGCGGACGGAAATTACCGGCATCAAATGCACCAGCGAGGTCAACAAAGAAAGGATCATCAACGGGGCCACAAAAAACTTTTTCGCCACTTGTTGCAGTTGCAATTGCACCTGTAATTAAGGCATCATAATTAGCAACACCTAAACCAACCGGTGTGCTTTGTATAGAGCGTGGGCCAATATTTGCCGGCGGTACAATACCGTTTGAAACAACGGTTGTAAAAGGGCCACCATTCACACTTTTTTCGCAGAGGTAAGTGGTTTTTATATTTTGCTGTGCCAAACGAATGTTGAAGAATGTTGTTGGATCCTGGTTAATTTGAGAAAAAGTAAACCGGTACAGAATATCATCTGCAGCAGATGTTGTTTTATTTTTTATATGAATCTCGTAACGGATGTTGGTACCAAATGTATAATAGTTTGGTCCACCTTCGGGTAACTGAAATGGAATATAGTTAGCAATAATGGTAACTGTATTGGGATCATCAGGACTGCGAAATGCATACAGATCGGTATTATCACAAAGCGGATCATTAGAAATTAACGGCGCTTCCCTGTGGCTTGATGCATTTGTTACAATGCTGCCTGTAAGCAAGGCCAGCAATAGTATCAGTTGCTTTGTTTTAATAAATGTAATTTTCATTATTGTAAATTTTAGTTGTTATTATTTAGATGATTTGCCATTATTAAAATCAAACAACAGCGAAAGGCGGATGGTATTTTTTAGTGCATTGTTGTTGGTATTGTTACCTGTAGGTACTAAGTACGAAAAGTTTAAGCCTGCTACTTTATACATTATACCTGCACCAACAGTTAAATAGTTTCTGTTGCCTTTTAATTTATTTTCGGTAAAGTAACCGGCACGTACACTAAACTGTTCTTTATAAGTAAACTCACTGCCAAGCCCTACCTGGAATTCTTTTATCTCCTCGCTAAAACCACCTGGTGCATCACCAAATGAACTGAACCAACTGCTTACCACACCTTTATTTTCGTATTCCATTACTTTGTTGGCATCAGCAGGGTCGGGTGGTGTGGGTACTAATAATTTATTAAGGTCAAGTGCAAAACTGATCTTACTGTCTTCATTAAATTTTTTGTTGTAAGCTGCACCCAATGCAAGATTGGCTGGTATAAAGCTTGATGTGCCGCCATAATTTATTTTACCTCCAAGATTGCTTAGTGCTGCACCAAAATTCCAGCCTTTGCTATTCATATAAAATGCAGAGATATCGGCTGAAACTGTACTGCCCGATTTGTAGTTACTGCTTACGCTGTTATCGGCCAGCCTGCTGCCAATATATCTAAGGCCAATGCCCACGCCCATTTTTTCGGAAAGTTTACGAGAATACCCGGCTTCAATGGCAAGGTCGTTTGGTTTAAAGGTTCTTAATTCCTGGCCAAGATTATCGGTAAAAGTAAATGTACCCTGGCTGAAATTGCGCAGGCCAAAACTAATCGCTTCCTTATCACTCAGTTTGTAAAAACCTGACATGGAGAGTTGGTATAAATTTTTTACATCCAGTTCGCTGAGCCATGGCGTGTAAGTAAGGCCAATACCGTATTTGGTATCGTTAAAAACGGTTTTACTGCCATTGTAAAAAATGGAGTTGGCATCAGGACTTGTTGCCACCCCAACATCACCCATTGCTGCAGTATGGGCATCGGCTGCCAGCCTTAAAAAAGGTACCGCAGTGGTAATGGGGTTTTCGTTTCCCGATTGGGCGTATGATGTTTTTATAAACAACAACAGCGCCAAAACCGGGAGGATGATTTTGGTTAATTTTGAAATCATGTGTTTTAAATTTTTAGTTTTCGTAAAATGAAACAGCTCGTCTCAAAGTTTACTTACGTGGAATGTTGTTAAATGGTTTTAACTTTTTTAAAACAGGAGGTTTAAATACTTGTACTGTATTGAAAACGCTATCATTATTATCTATAATTTTGAACACAATTCTCATTCTACATTTTAATTCTTAATTGATATGGCTTATTGGTTAGTAAAATCAGAACCCTCGGTGTACAGCTGGGACCAGTTTGTAACAGACAAACAAACTTTTTGGAGTGGTGTACGCAATTATGCTGCCCGTATTAATTTACGTGCCATGAAAAAAGGCGATGAAGTTTTATATTACCACAGTAATGAAGGTGTGGAAATTGTGGGCATAGCAAAAGTGATCAAAGAAGCCTACCAGGACCCAACCACAGAAGATGACAGGTGGGTGGCTGTGGATCTGAAGCCCGTACGTAAATTAAAAAAAGCTGTACCGCTGGATACTATTAAAAAAGATAAACGCCTTGCCAATATGGATCTGGTAAGACTAGGCAGGTTGAGTGTGCAGACAGTGAAAGAGGAAGAATGGAAAATAATTATGGAAATGGCGGGGCAATAATAAGCGGCAATATATAAAAGGCGTTATAATGGCAAATAAATATTCAGTAGAAACCAAGCTCCCGGTTTGTTATTATGTATGGGTTTTACTGAATATTGTATTGACAAGTATTTTCATCTTTTATAACACCATTTTAAATGCAATAGTATTCGAGTTGATTTTTGGTATTTTTTCCTACATAATTATTGCCAGATATGCTTGTAAAGTAAAAATGGGTGAGAATAGAATAATTGTTCAATATCCATTTCCTTTTTTCCAAACTATCATAGTAGATTTTGAAAAAAATGATCTTATTAAGTACAAATTGGGATATTACTATTATTTTAATGATGAACATCGTATATCAAGACTTCAATTGATCAATCCGCAGGATGAAATTAGTTTTTATAAATCCAGAGAAAGATCAAGCCATTACAGAACAATTAGGGTAAACACAAATTATAAAGGGTTTAATTTATTTAAAAAGGAATTAGCAGCAACAACAGAAATTATTAAATCTTATGATCCCTTCTAAAAACAGAGCTTTCTATTTCATTTAACATTTAATAGCGGTTACTAGTTTTATGCAATTTGTATCAATGAGCATCTAATAACTCTAAACTCATTGGTATGAAAACAAAACTAATTATTGTTTGCCTTGCTTTTTTGTCCATGCTCTTATCTTGCAATAGGGCAAACAAAACAAAAGACGAAGCTGATACCGTTACGCTTTCTGCTGTAACAATGGCACCACCACAAAAAAATGAAGAAAAAAAAGAGCCGCAAATCCCTGTTGGTACATTGCAGCAACAGATAGCTACCGACTCTGCAGCACCACCACCTGTTACCATAAGTAAACCAGTTGCCAATCCTGATTGGGATAAAAAAATAATTAAAACCGCAACCCTTAAATTAGAAGTAAAAGATTTTAAAGGATACAATGATAATGTACACAAAACGGTAAAACAATTTGGCGGTTATATAGCACAGGAAGAACAAAATCTTACTGATGAAAAATCTGAAACTGTCATCTCCATAAAAGTTCCGGTAGATCAGTTTGAAACAATGATGAATCAATTGCCGGGTGCCGGTATAAAAGTATTGGAAAGAAAGATAAATACTGAAGATGTTACCGGGGAAGTGGTGGATACCAAATCGAGGCTGGAAGCAAAAAAACAAATGCGTTTAAAATACCTGGAGTTTTTAAAGCAATCTAAAAATATGGAAGAAGTATTACAGGTGCAAAACGAGATCAACAGTATACAGGAAGAAATTGAATCTGCTGCCGGCCGTATAGGATTTTTGTCGCATCAATCATCTTACAGTACCATCAACCTTACTTTTTTTCAACCACTGGCAGGTTATACACCAACAGACAATACACCAACATTTTTTACAAGGATAAGCCAGGCTTTTAAAACCGGCGCCAGCTGGATAACTGATCTGTTTGTCGGATTAATTTCAATATGGCCATTGTTGTTAACCACCATCGGACTTTATTTTGGCTGGAAAAAAATTAAACAATCCCGAAAACCAATTATCAATACCCAGACGAATTAAATTTGTAAAAACATATTTAACCTGTGGCTGAAAATAAAAAACATATCGTGGTACTTTCCGGTGCAGGCATCAGCGCCGAAAGTGGTTTAAAAACTTTTAGAGATGGTGATGGCCTGTGGATGGGTTACAATGTAGAAGATGTAGCCACGCCACGGGCTTTTAAAAAAAATCCACAATTGGTTTTAGATTTTTATAATGAAAGACGGAGGGATGTTGCCGCAGCAAAACCCAATGCTGCACATATTGGGTTAGCAGAACTAGAAAAAGATTTTAACGTTACCATTATTACACAAAATATTGATGACCTGCATGAACGTGGCGGCAGCAGTAATGTGCTGCACCTGCACGGGCAAATTTTTCAAATGCGGAGTGTGGCCAATATCAACACTATTTACGATATACGAGGCGATATTAATGTCGGCGACCTTGCTCCCGATGGTTTTCAACTGCGGCCGAATATTGTTTGGTTTGAAGAAGCAGTACCGATGATGGAAGAAGCCGCCGCTTTATTACACAACTGCGATTATTTTGTTGTAGTGGGTACATCTCTCCAGGTGTACCCTGCAGCTTCGCTATTGCATTATGCGCCGCCATTTTTACCCAAGTTTATTATCGATAAAAAAATACCGGCGGTCAGCAGTTATTCTAATCTTCATTTAATAGAAAAACCTGCAACAGCAGGAGTGGAGGAGTTGAGGAAATTACTTGTTAAATGACACTATATGTTCAAAAAATAACTTTGAATTATAAATGGGGATGGTTGAAAAATAATAGTCACTTAGATCTTCTGTAATAATTGCATCAACATTGTAAGTTATAGCAGAGTAGTACTGTAATCCGTCTTCAAAATCGGTTATTTTTTTATTTTTCAAAGCATCTTCTACCTCGCTTTTTCCTACTGAAGTAATTCGTAATTTCTCTATTAGTTTAGTAATATTCTTCTTAGCAATTATTGCATTACTCTTTTTTTCGGCAAAGTAAAATGCGATAGCCAAACAAATTGGTGAAGTACAAACTATATAATTTTTTGTACCAGCCAGGCTCAAAATCCTGGATGTGTAAGTATAAGCAGGGTATTCATTATTTAAAACAGAGACTAAAATATTGGCATCTAAAAATATTGTCATCTTTTGCTATTAAAGTACTCTTTTGCTAATTTTTTTGATGTATTTCCCTTTCTCTTAAATTCAGCTTTTCCTTCGGTAATATCTTTTACCCAGTCTGCTATCGGAAAATCTTCCAAAGATTTATAATTGCCGGTACTAGCTTTTACCAATAAAAATTCTGTAAGCCGGGACAGGCTGATGTTATTATTTTCAGCATAGTTTTTTGCCTTTTTAATAACGGTTTCATCAAAACTTAAAGTGATTTTCGCATCCATAAAATTAACTTATACTACAAAGATAAAAAATCTATACGTATAATAAAAAATATTTTTACGGCAATGCTTTTTCGGTAAACCTGATACCCATTGTTTCCAGTTCTTTCAATACCGGCTCGTAAATTTCTTTGGCAGTAGGTATTTGCAAACCGGTAAGTTGTATGGTGCCATTTAAAATAAGTTTAGCAGCAATACCCAATGGTAAGCCAACTGTTTTTGCCATCGCCGTCCTTAAATTATCTGTTCCATCCACCCGCAACCAACTTTTAACATTAGACTTTAAACCTTCAACTGTGTATTCAATTTCATGCAGCATTACAATCATGTCTTTATCCTGCGGCAGCATGGCCAGTTTTGTTTCTGCGGTAAATTGTAAAATATCTGCAGAGCATTGTGCAGCTTTTGGCAGTTTGTTGTTTGATGCTAACCCTAAAAAATTAAACTGAGCCATAATTTCTTTATTAAAATCTTCATGCACATACAGATCAACATATT
The DNA here is from genome assembly GCA_017983695.1 of Ferruginibacter sp. Classification (GTDB taxonomy): domain Bacteria; phylum Bacteroidota; class Bacteroidia; order Chitinophagales; family Chitinophagaceae; genus Ferruginibacter. Next base: position 247,634 of record JAGOAX010000003.1, on the reverse strand, counting down.
CCTCCAGGCTCATTTCGGTATCTTCTACCATATACAATTTCCGTTCTAACCAGTCGGCATAGGTTTCGCAATCAATAATATTGTCATGGTCTTCGGTATCGGTTAGCCCAAGGTTTACAATATAATCCCAGCCACGGCAAAAAGCAGGGTAGCGTAAGGTGGTCCTGATAAATGTGTCAGCACTTTCTAATTTATAAGTGGGGATATAACTCAGCGAATCCCTGTTGGGATACCAGGCCAGTTCCGTTAATCCGGGAAATGATATTGTATCACAATGTTCAAAAACCTGGTGGTACTCGGTTGTTATTACTTTATTGCCAGCTTTATAAACCGCTCCTGCACTTCCTGCCAATACAATATTGCGGGGGTTCCAGCTTATCTTATAATGCCAGGGGTTATTATCGCTTTCCGGTGCAATTAATCCACCGCAATGCGATTTAAAAGAAGTGACGGTACCGCCTTTTGATTTAATATCATCAATCATTTTCATGGCGCTCATATGATCGATACCCGGGTCTAATCCCATTTCACATAAGAACAGTAATTTTTTTTCGTCAATGGCAGATTGCAAAGTTTTTATCTGGTCATCTACATATGATGCTGTCAATAAATTTTTACCAAATGCCACACAATCCTGTGCCACTAAAAAATGCAGGGCAGGGGGCATCATAGAAATAACAATGTCGGCACTTTGTATTAAGGCTGCCCTTTGTTCGCCTTTTGTAATATCAATCTGAACGGCTTCAGCAAAAGGGGAGTTGTTGGTTTTGGATAAGACCTGGTTTTTATCAGCGTCGGCAATAATAAATTTCCAGTTATTTTCCTGTACGGCCTGTAATAAATAATCAATTAAAATAGTGGCAGATTTGCCTGCGCCAAAAAGTAGGATGGTTTTCAAGGGTAAAATTTATTTTAGCATAGCTTTCGCTACTTTAGGATCAATAATTACTGTATCGTGTTCAAAATCTAATTTTATCCGCCATTTCTGCAAAGTGTTTACACCTAAAATAGCATCTTCTGAAATATTTGGTATCACCATAAACTCATCCGAAAGGCGAATATCGTTATAATAAAAATCGAGCCTTACTGCGTATTCAATTTTTAAATACGTATCCCTTGCTGCAGTCGCAAGTTCTAAAGGTTTTCTCATTTTTTCAAGATGCGCTAATTTTTCTGCATATTCATATGAAATGCAGGAAAATGTTGCACCTGAATCAAATAAAGTATAGATAACAGCTTCATCTTTTGAGCCTTCAAAACGAAGTGGAATTTTAATAATTGACATACTCAAAATTAAGCAATTCAGGTTAATAAAGTATCATCCAAATTCTTCTCCACAACAGTAAAATAAATGTGTAAAACTAACCTTGTAAAACTGCTTTTTTAAGGCGGAAAAACGCTTAAAAATCGTTACTTTCGCCAACCAATTATTTGGATTAAAATTATATGGAAAATAACGAAGAATTAAAAGACGGCAACCTCAACAACCGGGGCAAAATTATACCGGTAAATATTGAGGAGCAAATGAAGACTTCTTACATTGATTACAGCATGAGTGTAATTGTTGGCCGGGCATTGCCGGATGTAAGAGATGGATTTAAACCTGTTCACCGCCGTGTGTTATACGGCATGAGCGAACTGGGCAACTACAGCAACAAACCTTATAAAAAATCGGCCCGTATTGTGGGTGAGGTAATGGGTAAGTATCACCCACACGGTGATACCGCTATTTACGATACCATTGTGCGTTTGGCACAGCCCTGGAATTTGCGCTACCCTTTGGTAGAGATGCAGGGAAATAAAGGAAGCCAGGGTGATGATCCACCGGCTGCAATGAGGTATACCGAAGTACGTATGGAAAAGCTGGCCGAAGCCATGCTTGACGATATTGAAAAAGAAACAGTAGATTTTCAGTTAAACTTTGATGATAGTTTAAAGGAACCAACAGTTGTACCTACCCGTATTCCGCAATTATTAGTTAACGGAAGCAGTGGTATTGCCGTGGGTATGGCCACCAATATGATGCCGCATAACTTAAGCGAAGTTATTGATGGCTGTATTGCTTATATCGACGATAACGATATTACCATTGATGACCTGATTAAATATGTAAAGGCGCCTGATTTTCCTACAGGCGGTACCATTTTTGGTTTCCAGGGTATAAAAGCAGGTTTTCATACCGGCAGAGGCAGGGTGGTTTTAAGAGGTAAAGTAAATATAGAAACTGCTGCCAATGGCAGAGAGAAATTAGTTTTTTATGAAGTGCCTTACCAGGTAAATATTGATAACCTGGCCGCTAAAATAGGAGAGATAGTTGCTGATAAAATCATTGACGGTATTGCAAACGTAAATGACGAAAGTAATAATAAGGAAGGTATTCGTATTGTAGTTGATCTGAAGAAAGATGCCGTAGCACAGGTAGTAATAAATCAGTTATATAAACATACCGACCTGCAGACATCTTATGGTATAAATAATGTAGCCATTGTAAGAGGTAGGCCCCAGATATTAAACCTTAAGGACCTGATAAAAGAATTTGTGGAGTTCAGGCATGAAGTGGTTATCAGAAGAACTAAATACGAATTACGCAAAGCTGAAGAACGTGCCCATATTTTAGAAGGATACATCATTGCACTGGATAACCTGGATGCAGTGATCAAACTTATCAGGGAATCATCTACACCAAACATTGCACAGGAAGGATTAATGAGCAATTTTGGTATGACTGAGATACAGGCCAAAGCTGTACTGGAACTGCGTTTACAACGCCTTACCGGTATGGAGATTGACAAGATACGTGAAGAGCATGCAGAAATAATGAAACTGATTGAACGCCTGAAAGAAATTTTAGCCAACGAAGGCCTGCGTTTCCAGATCATTAAAGACGAATTGGCTGAAATAAAACACAAGTTTGGAGATGAACGCCGTACAGAAATTACCTACCTGGATGATGAGATAAGTATGCTTGACCTGATAGAAGAAGAAGATGTTGTGGTTACCATTTCTAATTTGGGTTATATAAAACGTACTTCGGCTACCGAATACCGCCAGCAACGTAGGGGCGGCCGTGGTGCCAAAGGCAGTAGCACCAGGCAGGAAGATTATATCGAACACCTGTTTGTAGCATCTACACACCATACTTTATTATTCTTTACCGAAAAAGGAAAATGCTTCTGGCTGCCGGTTTACCAGATACCCGAAGGCGATAAAACCAGTAAGGGCAGGGCAATACAAAACATGGTGCAAATAGCGCCGGATGATAAAGTAAGGGCAATTATTGATGTTAAGAATTTTGAAGACGAGGAATTTGTGAAGAGCCATTATATTGTATTGTGTACAAAAAAAGGGATTATTAAGAAAACCGACCTGGCAGATTTCAGCCGGCCACGCCAGAGTGGTATTATTGCCATTAATATTTTAGATGGCGACCAGTTACTGGCTGCAAAACTTACGGATGGCAATTCAGAAATTTTAATGGCTGTAAAAAGCGGACGTGCCAACCGCTTTAACGAAGCTAAAGTAAGAAGTACAGGCCGTGGCGGTATTGGTGTATCAGGTATTGATGTTGATGATGAAAAAGACGAAGTGGTGGGTATGGTTTGCATTAATAAAGAAGATAAGACCAAAACCATTTTGGTGGTAAGTGAAAAAGGATATGGTAAACGTACTGCACTGGATGATGCCGAAAGCGGTGAAGCCAATTACCGCATTACCAACCGTGGTGGCAAAGGCGTTAAAACCATTAACGTAACCGAAAAAACCGGCGGATTAGTCGGCTTACTGGATGTAACTGTTAAAGAAGACCTGATGATCACCTGCGTTAGCGGCATCACTATCCGCATGTCGGTATCAAGCATTAGTGAACAGGGCAGGGCAACACAGGGCGTAAAATTAATACGGGTTGATGATGGCGATTCAATTGCAGCCATTACACAGTTAGATGAAAAAGAAGAAGAGATTGAAGGTGAAATTAGTGCAGAAATAACCGATGAAACTCCATCAGCAGAAGCGCCGGATGCACCAGCAGATAATTCAACTGAATCAACTGATAACCAGTAAATGAAATACTTTACCGAATATAAAAAGCCAATACTTATTTGTATTGGCTTTTTGTTTTTTATGGGGATGACAAAAGCCCAGGATCCTTCCCGGGCTAAATTGTTTTTGCAGCAAAAAGATTATGCCCGGGCTAAAGAAACGGTAGACAGTTTACTTTCAGTGAACGGTGCAAATGCCGCAACCTGGTTATTAAAAGCTGACATTTATAATGCTATAAATAAGGATGTAAACGCAAGGAATTTAGTGGCTGATGCAGGGCAGGAAGCTTTTATGGCACTGCAAAAAGCTATGCAACTAAATACTTGGGAGGTAAACACCCAATTAAAAGCCAGAGATTTTGATTTGCCCTTTGACTTGTACAACAACTTTACCAACACCGGACTTACCTTTTTTAATGCCGGGGTAGAAAGAAATAACAAGGCCAGTTACCTGCAGGCGCTAAGCAATTTTAAACAGGCCGGGCTGATAAGCCGGTACATTTATGCCAATGGTTGGGGACTTACAGCCATTGATACTCTTAACTTATACTACACTGCAAAAGCAGCTATTAATACTGATAAAGAAGAAGATGCAATACTTAACTGTAAAAAAATAGCCGATGCTGGTATAACAGAAACTGCTACTCAAACCGATTTTGAAACCATTTACCAATGGCTGGTATATTATTACAAAGCAAAGCAGGACGAGCAGAGTTTTTACAAATACACTAAAGCAGGAATAAAGGCCTTCCAAAATTCAAGCTACTTTACTTTAAGTTATATAGACTGGTACCGGCAGCAAAAAGACTATACCAACCTGCTGGCCCAATACAAAATACTGTTTGCCAAAGACGATGCCAACAGTAAATACCAGCTGGGCTATTACAACGATATCTTTAATTACCTGTACCAAAGTAAAGCTGCAATAAATAACAGGGCTGCCTACGAAAGCCAACTAAGTAAAGGCCTTTTAGAACTGATAAAAGCAAACCCGGTAAATTTTGATGCCCGTTTGCTGCTGGCTAAACTATATATTAACCAGGCCACCAATGTTTTTAAAGAAAGTTTATTACGCTCAACTACTGATGTAAAGATTATGAATGGTTATAAAATAGCGCAAAGAAACTTGCTGCTAAAATCTAATGTGCAGTTAAAGCAGATCGTAAATAAAAGAGTGGCTGTAAATAAACCTATTTATGAAGAAGCGAAAGGGTTGCTGGTTTTGAATAATATCATGCTCAAATGAAACGAAGTATTAAGTAAATAATTTGCTGCAAATGACAGCGTAGCTACCTTATATTATTTCTTATAATTTCATAGATGGTGCCAATCCAATGGCCAAGAAAGAATAATAGAAGTAATATTGCCAGTATTATATTTCTTATTCGGGAGCCCTTATCCATGTTTCAAAAATACAAAGAATAAATGCGAAGCTGCTGGAGGCTTTATCCAAAATGAAATGACCTTGCGGAGCACGGGTAATGAAATGGAGGAGAAAAGAACAATCGCTTTAAAGAGAGGGTTTGCCGTAGGCGAACCTTTTATAAAATAATACTTTTGTTTATAAAATAATTATTGAGTAAATTTAAAATAAATATGGTCAGGTGTACTAGACCTGACCATCTGAAATAGACAAAGGAATCACGAGTTCATCTCATTCCTAAGGTTTATTGACGTCTTTACTCAATCGGAGTGAATCGTATTACTTAGCTATTTCTAACTAACACAAAGCTGCCATAGGCGGCTTTTTTGTTATACCAAATATATGCATTTATTTCAAGGTGCCCTCTAAAAACAAGAAATATTTTATCTTGATTTTCTTGTAATGCATTTATGTAGTACCTTTATGTCAATAAAACATAGTATATGTCTATACAAATTGAAATTAACGACATTCATGTAAAGCAATTGACGGAGTTCTATATCCAGCGCCTGAAAGCGCTTAGGGAGGAGATTATTGAACGGGAGAAAGAAAGCAAAGAAATTAACCTAATGATTCAAAAATTAAGAAAAGCTAACATTCCGGAGGATGGGGCTGTTTATATAGAACTTCCAGCCTTTGATTATTCTGATAAGTGGCCTTGGGTAAAAAAGATTCAGTTTGCTATCGAGTATTCAGGAAGAGCCTTGACCACAAAGGAAATCGTTGATACCCTTTCGGAATTTGAAACCTCCTTTATATATGATAGAAAGAGAGCTATTGCCAGTATTTCATCCGTTTTAAGCATGAAATCTGGCAACGGGAAAGAGTTTTTAAGGAGCGAATCAGTTTCAGGAGATTTTGCATATGATTTGAATAAGGGGGATTTAAAACAAGTATCCTCAAATATTCAAGAAGCTCAAGCTGTTGACGAGTTACCTTTTTAGAATGTTAATTAACAATCACTTATACATAAATAGTAAACTATGAATAATGAATTAATTCCTAATGAAATACCGGTGTTTGAGCAAATTAAAAAAGTTGACGTAAACGGAGAATATTGGCTAGCAAGAGAGTTGTCTGATATTCTTAAATATTCTGAATACAGTAAATTTAAGCCTGTTATTAAGAAGGCAATTACAGCTTGCAGAAATAGCGGTCAACGGGTTAAAGACCATTTCGCCGGCATGAGCGAAATGGTACCAATAGGCTCAGGAGCTAAAGTAGAAGTTGAGGATGTTAGATTGAGCCGATATGCGTGCTACCTCATTGTTCAGAACGCAAGTTCTGAAAAAGAAGTTGTTGCTTTAGGGCAAACTTACTTTGCTATTCAAACCCGGATACAGGAAATCCAGCAGATGGAGGAGTACAGTAAGCTACAAACTGAAGATTCCAGGAGAATGTTTCTTCGAAACGAACTGTCAGAGCATAATAAGCACCTTGCAAGCGCAGCTAAAGGTGCAGGCGTAATTGATCCACTGGATTATGCCATTTTTCAAAACTATGGCTACAAAGGTTTGTATGGAGGGCTAGACCGCAAAGGTATTCAGAAAAGTAAAGGGCTTAATGATAAGGCTAACATATTAGACCATATGGGTAGCACCGAATTAGCGGCAAATTTATTTAGAGCGACACAAACTGAGGAGCAGTTAAAGAAAGAAAATATAAAAGGAAAGTACGCCGCTAACGATACTCACTATAAAGTTGGGCTTAAGGTTAGAAAAGCCATTAAAGATATTGGCGGCACAATGCCTGAAAATCTGCCTGTAGCGGAGAATATTAAACTGATAGAGAAAAAGAATAAGAAACTTAAACCTTAATAAAAATGCTATTAATAGCATTTACAGTGGCAATCTTGCCGATGACAGAAGCGCAGCTCACTCACTTTGCTTGGAAAGCATCTTCACTTCAATTTCAATAAAATCCTGTCGGTAGGTTTGTTTTGCTTTTGATTCAACGGAGTTGAATACTGAATTTATATTAGCATCACCAATCAGCCTTATGCCAGTATAAGGTGCTTTTCTTTGTCCATATATGTATCCTGTAATAGGGCATAGTTAAAATTACATAATCTCGTGCCTAAAAATAAAGGTTTACCTTCACCGCCTTGAAACAAGTCGCTTATATCTTAAAACATAATCTCCGCTCTAAGGCGGCAGGGGCGCATTTATTTTTTGAATACAAAGCGGCTATTTAACATAATGGTTAGTTATAATGATTTGTTTTTTACCTTTGCCAGTCGGGTTGCGATTTTTTTCGGCACCGATAGGTGCATTGTAGAAAAAAATCGCAACCCGACTGGCACCAAAAGCGAAGCGGCAATAGAAATAAAAAAAAGCAAATTGTTATAACTGATATTATGTGTAATGTAGGTTAGCCTGTGGGGAGGGCAAAAAGTTAAGTTTTGAAAAAACTTTTTGCATGAAGGGCTGGCGGCTTGCGTTGGGTGAGCGTGGGCAGAAGGGCAAAATAAAAAAATGCGAAGCTGCCGGAGGCTTTCCGAGGAACGAGGAAAAGAAAAATGTAAAACACAATTAAAAATAAAAACGAAGTTTTTATGAAAAAAGATGATACAACGTTCCCGTTAACTTATCAAAATGCAGTTAAACTAAAAAACGATTATTTACATTTGATAGGGAAGCCTTATTTATTATTAGGAGGGAAATTTGATGATGTATTAGTAGATACAATTGAAATTACAGAATGTATAGTGAATGATAGAAAAATGTACATAGTGGTTTTTATGCCAGATAGAGAAGTAAAGCAAAAAGAATTTAGAAAAGAAGTAATTAAGTATATACTTGAAACTATCCCTGATTTTGATTTTTCTGTATATGGGCTACAACTTCTTCGTAGCTAATTTGTGGAGTAATTTTGAATGTAGTAGAAGGTATTCCATGTTTAATAATAATAGCCTGCAAATCAGAAATGAATTTTTGTTTTAATGGTTCAAAGTCTGCATCAAACTCTTTACAGTGGCAATCAAAATCGTCTTCACTTACTTTATATAATTCTGTGGGCATAATAAGTATGTCCAACTATACAAAAGTTTTAAAACAATATTTTTTAACCCATTATGTTAATCTCCGCAAACATCTTTGCTCGTGGCGATGGGGGCATTTTTATTTTGTCCTTTGAGCCATAGCCTTGTACGCCTACTTAACATAATATTAATTATAGGAAATATAATGAACATCAGCGAACTGGAGCTAAGTAAAATACTAAGCAATTTAAAAATTAAAGAGCTCAACGAAATGCAGCTGGCTTCGCTGCAGGCAAAAGAAAATGAGGATGTAATTTTATTATCTAAAACCGGCTCAGGCAAAACCCTGGCTTTTTTATTACCGGTTTTACATTCCTTAAATGCAGCAAGTAAAAATGTGCAGGCTTTAATTGTTGTGCCCAGTCGTGAGCTGGCCATACAGATCGACGATGTGTTCCGCAAAATGCAGACCGGTTTTAAAACTACTTTGTGTTATGGCGGCCATAAACGTGAAATTGAAGAAACTAACCTGGTGCAGGCACCCGCAGTAATTATTGGTACGCCGGGCCGCCTGGCCGATCATTTGCGCCGCAATAATTTTACTACCGACGGCATTACCACAATGGTGCTGGATGAGTTTGATAAATCGCTGGAACTGGGTTTCCAGGAAGAAATGGAATACGTTATCGGTTCAGTAAAAAATATCAGCAAACGAATATTAACCTCTGCAACTGAATCAGTTGTAATTCCTGAATTCAGTGGTTTAACCAACCCTGTAAGGCTGAATTATTTAGACCTTGTAATTGAAAATGCTATTGGCCTGGAGGTTAAAACTGTATTATCGCCGGAGAAAGATAAAGCCAATACCCTGTTTAAACTCATGTGCTTTTTGGGCAACCGCTCCACCATTATATTTTGTAACCACCGGGAATCGGTTGAAAGAACTAACGATATATTAGCCGGCAAAGGTTTGGTAACCGTATTTTACCACGGCGGCATGGAGCAACAGGAACGTGATGCGGCATTGTGCAAATTCCGCAATGGCACATCAAATATTTTAGTTACCACCGACCTTGCTGCCCGTGGACTGGATATCCCGAACATTCGTAATATCATTCATTACCACCTGCCCATGTCGGAAGATATTTTTACGCACCGCAACGGCCGCACGGCACGTATGGAAGCCAGCGGCACTGCCTTTGTAATTTACAGTGCCGAAGAAAAACTGCCGGAATACATTAGCGCCAATGCAACACCGCAGGAACTTAATGATGTAAATGAACTACCGGAAAAACCTAAATGGAGTACCCTGTTTATTGCTGCCGGTAAAAAAGACAAAGTAAATAAGATAGACATTGTTGGTTTCCTGGGCCAGAAAGGCGAATTAAAAAAAGAAGATATCGGTTTAATTGAAGTAAAAGATTTCTTTTCGTTTGTGGCCATTAAAAAAATTAAAGTAAGCGAAACGCTTCAGCTGATCAAGAATGAAAAAATAAAAAATAAAAAAGTGAAGATCGATGTGGCAAAGTAAAAAGCTACTATATAATTAAACAGCAAGGCTTACACCTGGCTGTTTTTATTTTCCGAAATATTAGCTCTTATAAAAAAGGATTTTTCCATTTGGCATCAGTATATACATTTGTGCCAGCCAGTGTTCTTAAAAATGCTGTAACATCCATTACTTCCTGTGCATTTAAATTTAATTTTTGTCCCACACCATTTGGTCTTAACCGGGGATCTAAATTGTTATTACCCGGTGCAATATTTATAATACCATAATGCCCTATCACCTGTTGCAATGTAGTGAGTACCCCGGTATGCATCATTTGAGAATTGGGAACGCCATTGGTTTTGGTCAGGTCCCTTAAAGATGGCGCTCTTGTATTCAACAAATCTATTGTCGGGCTATTAATGGTTCCGATTATTCCATTGTTACGAGTGTTTGGGTCAATGTCAAATTCCGGTGCGTTATGGCAACCATTACAGCCAATACCACCACCGGTTCTGTTGCCATTAATATCAAAAACAGGCGGTGCGATGTATAAGTTTTTACCCGCATTTTCATTGGGTGTAAAGTTTGGAAAAGGCTGGTTATCGTTAGCCACCAGTGCCCTGCCTGCATCATATTTAGAATCGAAAGATTGTATGCTGCGAACGAACTGCGCCATACATTCCTGCATTCTTGCTTCGGTAATAGTAGCATCGCCATAAACAAACTGAAACAATTCTTTGTAATAATTGATAGCCTGCAATTTGGTTAACAATGTTGCAATAGATGGTCTTCCGCCCTGGCCGCTGAATCCCATTTCGGCATGATCCTGTATGGGCTGGGTAGTTTGTATTTCCAGTGAAGCAGCTCTTTCGTTCCAAAAGAATTTTCCTTCTACCCCAAATCTTGCATTAACCAAACGCATAGAATGTCGGCCCGTAACTCCCCCACTCACACCTTTACTTACCAGCGCTGTATCGCCAAAAGCAAATTCCTGTTTGTGGCAACTGGCGCATGAAATGGAATTATCGATACTTAAATTTTTATCGTAAAATAAAACCCTGCCTAATGTGGCTTTGGCATTGGTAATAACATTGCCTCCGGTATTTTCTTTAACAATGTATGGCGGCTTGGGCTGGTTAGCATAGTTGGCCAGGCTATTCGGATCAATATTAGTTCCAAAAGCTGCTTTAATAGCATCGTAGGTCGGTGCAGTAACTGTAGTATCGGATTTTTTTGCACAGCTTACAAAAATTATAATAGCAATTATAAAGCTGCCGATCACTAAACTGATTTTTTTCATTTAAGGTTTTATTAAAATGATTATTTGAAGCTGAAATTATTCTCTGCCAGGTGGTGGTGGAAATGGCGGACCATTCTCTTCCCTTGCACCCGGTGGTGGTGGCCCGCCCGGGCCATGCGGCCTGGCACTACCCATTTTTCGCAAGGCATCCTGTATAACGTTATCGAATTTTATTTGTTGCTCCGTAGTACACAGGGCTCTTACTTTTTGAAAGTGTTTAAATGTAAGTATTTCCAGCTCCTGTTGAAATGCTGCTGCTTTACTGCTGCCCTGTTGTAAAAGCGAATCGCTCACAACAGGCAATTTCATCAATTCAAAAAATGCATCTTTCGATTTTCTGATACTATCCTGCAATACCAGTTGTGCTGCCCTGTGTTCGTCACGTAAAATTTTATAGGCATCCTGCTGTTGCTGGGTTAAGCTCAGCTCCTTTGTTATAAATTCAAAAACAGGTCCTGATGGCGGCGGAGGTATTTTAGCAACCCCGTTCTTTTTATTGTTGGTCCATAATAAAGTAAGTGTTACAATATTTGCAATAAGCAGCAATATCGTAAGTATATGTAGCCAGCGGTTCTTTAAAAAATCAGTCATAACAAAATTTTATTCGTAAACTGTTTCAGCTGTTAAATTATAGGCATTTGCAAAAGATTGAATAGTTGCAGTTTCATTTGGGTACAATATTTTTTTTGCTTTGGGCTGATGATTGAATGTTACTAAAGCAACTATATTCAATACTAAAACCACCGAAAGCGATATAGTTAAAATAACCGGCTTGAGCAGGAGCCTGCTCCTTTTTTCGGGCAGCTCATTTTGCATACGGCCAATTAAACGGGTATAAAAAAAATCGGGTGCCGTTGTTTTTTGCAAACCTGTTAAACTATTCAATATTTTATCTTCCCTGTTATTCATTGTTAATGGTCAATTTTAGTATTAGATGTTGTTATTTGCAAAAACCTTCGCTATGGTGGCAATTGATTTATTTTTTTTCTGAGGTTTTGTTTTGCCCGCTGTAATAAGGCATCCACCGCCGGCTCTGTAGTATTTAATATCGCAGCAATTTCCCGATAACTCAGGTCTTCTACTTTATTTAAAATAAAAGCTGCCTGTTGTGTTTCGGGCAGCTCGGTTATCAGCTTAAATAAAATAAGGGCATCTTCTTTTTTATCGAGCTGCACACCGGGATGATTAAAATCTGCCACATCAACTACAGGTTTACCGGCATCTCCAAATAAGCTGGTGATAAAACCAAAACGTTTTTTTCTTTTTTTGCTCCGCAGATGATCGAGTGATTTGGTAACCGTAATGCGGTATATCCATGTAGCCAGGCTGGCTTCTGCCTTAAAATTATTTACAGAGCGGTACACCTGTATAAAAACTTCCTGTGCAATATCTTCTGCATCGGTATGGTGCTGCAATAAACCCAGCGCTGTATTAAATACCTTATGCTGAAACCGGTTCACCAATTCCTTAAATGCCAATTCATCCGCATTACGGAGTCCATAAATCAGTTCCTGCTCGGTCAAAAGGGTTCGTCTTTTTTGTTTAGACGGTACAAATTATTAAAACCTTCGCAACCTTAATTTTATTTTTTAAAAGAATCGATGAACTGCAGTACCAGTTTATTAAAGGCTTCTGCATCGTTAAAGAGAAAAGAATGTTCGATGGGTAACACATAAACAGGAAAGTTTTTCAGGTCTTCTTCAAACTTCACCAGCCTTGTAGCATCTTTTTCAGTTGTTAATATTACTTTATTACTGGTCTGAATTTTAGAAAATTGTTTCTTGATATCCGCAAGGTCGTCGCTGTTAAAAATATGATGGTCTTGGTAACGCAGCATATCATAAGTATGCATTTTAGATTCCAGGTAATCTTTTAAAGGCCTGGGATTAGCAATACCACAAAGCAATAAAATATTTGTAGCCGGATCAATAGGTGTACGCTGAGTTTTAAAAAGATGATACGGTGTGGAATAAGCTATTGCTGCAAAAAAAACAGTTTGATGTGCCTGTGGTCTTATCTCTTTAATGATATTTTCTTTTTCTGCAATTGTCAGTCCGGCATCGCATTTAGTAACGATGATGATATCAGCTCTTTTCATGCTGGCTTTTACATCACGTAAATCGCCGCTGGGCAATACCAGGTCTCTTGTATATAAATTATTAAAGGCGGTTAATACAATATTCAACCCTGCTTTAACAGTGCGGTGCTGAAAAGCATCATCAAGGATGATAACCTGTGTATCGGGTTTGTCGTACAGTAATTGCGGTATGGCAACCAAACGTTCTTCGCCAACGGCAACAGTTACACCCGGAAATTTATTATGAAACTGCATTGGCTCATCCCCAATTTCCAATGCTGTAGTGCCGGCTTCAGCTATAGCAAAGCCTTTTGTTTTTCTTTTATACCCACGGCTTAGTGTGGCAATTTTAAAATTGTTTTGCAACAGGCGTATCAAGTATTCAGTCATTGGTGTTTTACCAGTACCGCCAACAGCTATATTGCCCACACAAATTACCGGGAAATTAAAAGCAGCTGATTTAAGAATATTTTTATCAAATAACCAATTGCGTAACCAAACTATGCCGCCATAAATAAACGACAATGGAAATAATAAATATCTAAAGCTTCGCAGCATGGTTGTTAATCCGTTAATTGGTTTATTAGTTAATTCGTTAACTGGTTAATTAGTTAATTCGTGATTTAAAATTCGTGTTATGTATTAATAAATATCGAAAAGATCGTTGTACCGTAATTCCGTTCTGTTTTATAAAACTCAAATTTTTTATAGTCATTTCTTGGGGTATGTTCCAGTATAAACCAGCCTTTGGGTTTAAGCAATTTTTTTTCAAAAACTTTCAGTGGCAGGTCGTCTATATTTGTTAAGGCATAGGGCGGCCCTGCAAAAATAAAATCATATTGATCGGGTGTGCTGTCGATAAAACGAAACACATCCGATTTTACAAGTTTAAAATTTCCCAGCCCCAGCTCATTTGATGTTTTCTTAATAAAATCGTACATGTGGTTATCTTTTTCCACAATGGTAATATCCGGTGCTCCCCTGCTGGCCAGTTCGTAACTGATGCAGCCGGTACCACCAAAAAGATCCAGTACTTTCAGCTCATCAATTTCAAGATTGTTCTGTAACACATTAAATAAACCTTCCTTGGCAATATCGGTGGTAGGCCTGGTATGAGGCATTTGTGCAGGCGGTGAAATTCTTCTTCCGCCATGTATTCCGCTTATAATACGCATGCTGCTGTTGCAAATAAATGACTGAAATAATGTGCCGGGTAATTATTTATATCTTCTGCATAATTAAAATTGCCGGGCAGCGCAGTAAAGCTGACTGCAGCAAAATATTTGTATAATTCGTTGTACAGGTTAGATGTTGCATCAATCATACCGCTGGCGGTTAAAGTAGTTTGTGTGGCATCCACTTCAAAACTCTGGCAAACATTAAGAAGATGATATACGGCATCTTCGGGTGTGGTAAATTCAAAATTCTGTATCACTTGTAATTGCCCGTTCTTTCTTAATAACACTGTCAGGCTGTCGGTATAAAAATTACAATAGAGTAAATCCTTATCTGCGGCATCAAAATCTATCAGCAACGCTGCCTGATAGCTTTGATGAATGTGTGGAAATTTATTAATAATAGTATTTTCAATTGCAGCAGCAACCCGGTAACTGTTGTACAGATTATATTTAAGCACCAGCTGGTTTTTTATACTCCTGTCGTCTGCGTCTCCATAAACCATATTCAGCATTTCGGCAGCAGCATTTTTTTCAAAAAATTCTGATGGCACTAAAATACTTTCATTAAAGCACCAGGTAATATCAACCCTGTTAAAATTCTTCTGTAAAAAAAAGTCGGTAGCAAATATATTATTTACTGTTGCTGCAATCTCTTCGCTGGAAAGCTGCTTTGGAAAATGATACACAATTACTGAAACGAAAGTGTTGCTTTCTTTCTCTAATTCCACAAACGAAATACCCTGCTTGCCTGCATTTATAAATAAATGGGTTGGCAGCGCAGCTGTATTTACTGATGTTATACTAAATGTTGGATTCACTGTTTGATTTTCGGCAGGCAAAATAAGATAATTTTGCTGACTTTATGGAAAGTATAGCAACAAACGATGATTTAAAAGTAAAAGTTACCAATACGCAAATACTGTCTATTGCAATGCCGATTACTTTGGCTATCCTTATCCCCCAGCTAAATATGCTTACCAACAGCATTTTTTTGGGTAAATATGATACCGAAGCTTTGGGTAATGCAGGCATAACCGGTGTGTATTATTTAATATTTGCAGTGGCCGGGCATGGGTTAAACAATGCCATGCAATCCGTTTTCAGCCGCCATGCCGGCAGTGGCGATACCGGGGCATTTAAAGTAATTTTAACGCAGGGTATCCGCATCTGTATACAATTATCACTCATCGGTATTTTATTTACCTGGTTTATTGCACCTTTTATTTTGCAACCCGTGGCTGCCGAAAATGCTTATCCGCAGGAAATTAGTTTTTTACGGATCCGCGTTTGGGGCCTGCCCTTTTTATACCTTTTTCAAATGGGCAATGCTTTTTTGGTAGCATCGCTTAACAGCAAGTATTTAATGATCGGTTTTATTTGCGAAGCATTGGTAAATATTTTGCTGGACTATGTATTTATCTACGGCCACTTTGGCTTTCCGGAAATGGGATTTAACGGCGCAGCAGTAGCATCAGTAATTGCCGAAGCCGTTGGCTTTATAGTTGTGTTTGCCGTACTGTATAAAACCGGTTTAAAAAAGAAATACAACCTGCTGAAAGATTTTGCTTACGATAAAATCATCAGCAAAGCCATAATAAAAGTATCGGCGCCACTGGTGGCACAATATGTAATTAGTGTAACCACCTGGCTGATATTTTTCTTTTTAATTGAAGCCCGTGGTAACACCATGGATAAAGCCATCAGCAATGTAATGCGTAATGTGTTTGGACTGGCCGGTGTTTTTGTGTGGGCATTTGCCAGTACCACCAATGTGGTGGTAAGTAATTTAATGGGCCAAAAAAGAGAAGACAAAATAATTTTAGCCATCAACAAGATCATGCTGCTCAGCATTGGTTTTTGTTCGGTAATGGTAGTGCTGCTTAACCTTTTTCCCGGAATATTTTTTAGCCTGTTTGGTAAAGACGATGCGTTTGTAACCGCCGGTATTCCCGTAGCAAGAGTAGTATCAGTTGGTATGTTGTTTATGAGTGTGGCCAATATATGGCTGAATGGTGTAACCGGCACCGGCAAAACAAAAATGAATTTGATAATAGAAATTGTTGCCATTACCACTTACCTTATTTACAGCTGGATATTTATGAAAGTACATTTCATATCCCTCGCCATGGCATGGAGCAACGAAGTGGTGTATTGGAGTACTATTTTTATAATGGCCTTTGTGTTTTTAAAAAGTGGAAAGTGGAAAACGAAATAAAGGTTTGTGCAATACAAACCTTAAACAATCAACCTGCATTTTTTATTACGCACCCAGGGAATTTACTTCCGGTAATGGCACAAAACATGATGCAATAATCCATATCATTATTATGGCGAATGCTACAGTTTCTGCTTTACTCATTTCAAGTGATAAATACTTTTTCATAACAAAGATTTATTAGGTTAACAATATTTTTAATTGTTTTCTTTGTTTAATAGACGGTGATATATAAAAAGGGTTTAAAAGAAAAAATATATTTTCGCTTTAAACCCCTTAGTAAAAATTCTGTCGGGAAAAATAAAAATACGCTACTTAGGTTTGTGTACCGGCATGGGTTTGTGTCTTCATGGGCCTTTCGCTAAAGTTTTTGAAATAATCTTTGTGAAGTTGCTTAAGGTGACGAATTTAATTCAGTTGAATTATTTATTTTAAGTACTTGCTTATATTGGTAAGCTTGAGGATTGTGGCGAATGGTTCGTGAAGAAACGAAGGCTAAGGAAGTTTGAACGTCAAGCCCTGCTTGCACAAAACCCTTTAGCGGTTCGGCTTTTTGTCTGTCGGTTTGTACAAGTCATTTTTTGTAATCCAAAGTTCGTGTCCTGTTGTGTCATTTAAGTCCTTGTACCTTACTAAGTCAAAATGGTTATTGTCCTTATTAAATTTTGAAGGTCGTATAACAGCAAATTTGTAAAATTCATCTTCGCCTCTAGCAAGTTCTACATTTTCAAAAAAGATTGTGTCTTTTTTGAGTTTGTAATCACCTTTAATTTCTGTCATACCAAAGCAAACACTTTTCTCTGTGAATTTACTGTTTTCTTTAAGTTTAAAAGTTGTCATACAGTTAGCAGCACCTTCTCGTCGAGCAACTAAAATATCTTTGCCCTCAAATTTTTCAAAGTCTATTAGTCCTGCTGGTTTAAAAAATGCCAAGGCTAATACTGTTGTCAATATGGCGATAATTAAAAGTCGTTGTCTCTCGCTAAACTTTTCTTTGATTGCCAAAATGATTTGTCGCAGAAGTAAAATAAGAAGTACAAAGAAAACAATAACTAAAAATAGAAAAGCTGGAAAGGCAACAAGTCCAAGTTTGCTTTCCCAGTAGTAAGTCGTGTTTACCAACAGGAAGAAAATAATTGTCGATATGATTAGTCCTTTATTTTTCAATATGTGAAGGATGTCGTTTTAAGCTGGCCGCTAACTTATAAATATACGCAACTCCTGCACTTTAATGTCTTCTTTTAAATATTTTTCTGTACCGCCTTTCTACGCTTTAATTAAAGTTGCCCAATGGTATGCCGTACAAGAGTGCGACGCAACAATGCTCAATTGAAAAACAAAAGCCCGTAACCAAAATAAAATTGCATTTGCAAAATGCAAAAAGGCCTGTGTTGCCACAGACCTTTTTGGTAGTAATATTTTTTAAACTTATTTCCCGTTTCCCTGCCAGGTATTGTTCTTAAAATTTATATCCGGAAAAACTTTTTCCGCATCAATCTCTACCTTTTTCAATTCTTCTGTGGTGGGTAATTTAACTTTCCAGGTAATGGTGTTGTTCCAAACTTCAACAGGCAATTTTACAATTCCTGTTTTACCGCTGTTGGTTTCGTAACTTATATTTACCGGCATTGCCATCTGCTGTAAATTGGCAATTGTAACCACTGCACCGTTGGCTGCATTATTTTTATCGTAGTTAACAGCTACAATACTTTGGTCGAGCCTGTAATTTTCTATAAACCATCCTTTCCAGAACCAACTTAAATTTTCGCCTGCTGCATTATCCATTGTTCTAAAAAAATCCCATGGTGTAGGATGCTTATATGCCCAACGGGTGATGTAAGTTTTAAAAGCATAATCAAAACGATCGGGGCCTAATACTTCATTACGCAACAGTTCAAGTCCATAACCCGGCTTGCGGTATAAGGCATTACCAATATTGGCTTCCATCATTGCATCAGGAGTAGAAAGAACGGTTTCGCTGTATTCGCCAAACAGATTTCCTGCAGTGTACTCCATACTTGTTTTGGGTTGCTTGTATTCGCCTTTATTAAAATCATCATCTGCTAAAGAATTAATGAAAGTATTAAAGCCTTCATCCATCCATCCATATTTACGTTCGTTACTGCCAACGATCATGGGGAACCAGGTATGGCCAAATTCATGATCGGTTACACCAAACAATCCAATGGTTTGTGCTTTGTTGCCACAAAAAACTATTCCCGGATATTCCATACCACTAACATTGCTGGCCACATTAGCTGCAACAGGATAAGGATATTCGTACCAGCGTTTACTATAATTTTCAACAGAGCCTTTTGTATATTCAGTAGCCCTGCTCCATCCTTTTTTTCCACTGCTTTCTGCCGGATATACACTCATAGCCAGCGAAGTTCTGCCACTGGGTAAATTTATTTTTGCGGCATCCCAAATAAAACTTTTTGATGAGGCCCATGCAACATCTCTTGTATTGGTCATTTTAAATTTCCAGGTAAGTGTGGTTGCCGCTGGTCTTGATGATGGATCAGTCACTTCTTTCTCTGTTCTTATCATCACCGTTTTATCGCTTTTCTTTGCTTCTTCAAATCTTTGTAATTGTGTAGCTGTTAATACGGCTGCGGCATTTTGCAGTTCGCCACTGCAAACAACAATGTGGTTTGCAGGTACGGTAAGTGCAATATCAAAATCACCATATTCCAGGTAGAATTCGCTTGGCCCCAGGTATGGTTCGGTATTCCATCCCTGCACATCGTCAAACACACACATGCGTGGATACCATTGTGCTACCGCAAAAATTTCTCCGTTCTTTGTTTTTAAAATACCTGAACGGTCTGCGCCGTATTCCGGCATGGTAAAAGAAAAATCAATTTTTAGTTTAATAATATCTCCTGCAGGCTTAACTGCATTTTGCAAACGTACCTGCATTCTTGTATCTGTAATAATATAATCAGCAGCAGTATTTGTGTTTAAATTTTTTACTGCAGTAATTTTATAACCGCCGTTAAAAGAACTTTTGCTATCGCCATAACGACTCCTGCTGTCAAAAGGCATTCTTGCCTGCCCCCTGCTGTCTTTATTAAATAAATTCTGATCTAACTGCAGCCATAAAAAAGGTAAAGCCTGCGGACTGTTATTTTTATAGGTGATGGTAACACTGCCTTTTATTTCGTGTGTACTATCATTTAGCGAAGCATCGATCTGGTAGTCGGCCCTGTTTTGCCAATAGCCAGTATTGGGTTCGCCGGTGGCGGCTCTTGTAATCGTTTCGCCATTTGGGTAAAACAAAGGTGAGAAAAGAGCATGAGGATCGTAATTTGATTCGATATACACTTCCTGTTGTGCAGCAACAAAAAGATTACAACAAAAAACTAATACAACCGGGAGAAATATTTTTTGCATGAACATTTTTTTATAGCATGAAGATAGTTAAACACAGGTAGCACCAATACAGGATTTGATGAAAGGTATTATTTCCATTCCAGTAGTAATTTTTTACCGGTTTCTTTGATGGTTGGATCATCTTCGGTATGGTTGGGTAAAAGCAGCATTTGATTAAGTATGGCAATCGCTTTTGGAGTTTCGTCATTACGGTAATATGCTTTTGCCAATTCATAATAGTTTAAAATAAAACCCGGTGCTATGGCTTTTGCTTTTTCAAAAGCAGCAATGCCTTCTTTTAATGAAGAGGGAGGAAAGCCTCCATAAAACATTTTTACAGCAGCCCTTTCAATAAAATTTAAATTACTTATCTCGTAATGCCAGCGGCCCAATACATGCCAGCCCAAAAAATTTAAGGGATTACTTTTAATGGCAGCATCTACATATTTTTTTAAATCTTTTGCAGCAATTACCTTTTCCTTACCCGATTTTGTTAAGGTGGTTCTGCCCAGCATAATTGCCATTGCTGTATTTGCTTCGGAATAAGTGGGATCAATTTTTAAGGCATTCTCGGCATACACTTTTGCTGCAGCGTAATAATCGTCACGCATTTTTGTATTGTTTTGCCTTTGCCCTATGCGGCTGCATAACTCACTGCCTTTGCTAAGTGCATGCAAATGGTTGGGCTGTAGTTTTATTGCTTCTATAAATTTTAATAATGCCCCATGTTCGTCCGGCAAAGCTTCCAGCCTGTCGGCTTCTTTTACAATTGCTGCTACATCCTGGGCTGCAGGTTTTAAACAAGTAAGAATTGAGATAAGGATTATTATAAAAAACTTCATACTAAAAATCTTTTTTAAAACTTACTCCAACCGATCCCTGGAAATTTGCGATCGGAGGATTTGTTTTTTTAATATTGATACTTATTGATGCTATCCTGTTATCAATTGCATAAATGTTATCTGCCAAACCTTGTGCCACAGTTTCTAAAAGAGCAGTGGGAACACTCATCTGCTGCTTTATAATAGCATATATTTTTACATAATCAATAGTTTGCTCAAGAGCCGTAATAACATTGGATTCATTAAAACTCAATTCGGCATTTACTACAAATTCGGCTCCTAAAACCCGCTCTTCTTCATGCACACCATGAAAAGAATGAAAGATTAAGTTGTGGAGATTTATTGTAAACATGAATTGAATTTGGAATTAAAAATCAGGAATTAGGAATTTTTACGGGTGAAGGAGCCTTATTGAAATATAGCTTTAACTATAATTGAATTTTTAATTCCTGATTATTCATTTTTAATTTTTTAGTGCAGCCCTTTTTCACTCAAATATCTTTCCGCATCCAATGCGGCCATACAACCACTACCTGCAGCAGTAACAGCCTGGCGGTAAACTTTATCCTGCACATCTCCGCTTGCAAATACGCCTTCAATATTTGTCTTAGATGTTCCAGGTATTGTTTTTAAATAACCGGCGTCATCCATATCTAACCAGCCCTTAAAAATATCGCTGTTAGGTTTATGGCCAATGGCAACAAAGAATGCACTCACAGGTATATCCTGTGTTTCATTGGTTTGATTATTTTTTATTCTTACTGCTTCTACTTTTTTATCACCTAAAATCTCGTCTGTTTCGCTATGCCAGTACACTTTAATATTGGCTGTTTTTATAACTCTTTCCTGCATTACTTTACTCGCCCTCATCTCTCCTCTTCTTACAATCATATGCACCTGGCTACAGATTTTAGAAAGATATAACGCTTCTTCTGCTGCTGTATCCCCTGCTCCAATTATGGCTACTTCTTTTCCTTTAAAGAAAAATCCATCGCATACGGCACAGGCACTTACGCCATAGCCATTTAAACGTTGTTCACTTGGTAAACCCAGCCATTTAGCACTGGCACCTGTCGATATAATAACCGAATCTGCTTCGATCCATTTTTCTTCATCAATTTCCACCTTTAAAGGCCGTACCGAAAAATCAACTTTTGTTGCTAACCCATACCTGATATCGGCTCCCATTCTCTTTGCCTGGTTTTCAAAATGCACCATCATATCGGGTCCCTGAATACCATCGGGATAGCCGGGATAATTTTCCACTTCGGTTGTAATAGTTAACTGTCCACCGGGTTGAATGCCCTGGTATAAAACAGGGTTCAATCCTGCTCTTGATGCATAAATTGCTGCTGTGTAACCTGCTGGTCCTGAACCAATGATTAAACAATGTACTTTTTCCGTATCCATAAAATGTATTAAAATGCTGGTCTGCGAATTTACAGGATTATCCTTTATAGTAATTACTTTGCAATGATAGTTTTGTACCAGGCGGCATAACCACAAAAGGCACCTAAAGCGCCATTATTAATATTACCAATTACTTTATTAGGTTGCGAAAAAGGATTACCAATACTTTGCTGTGCAAACTCCCAGGTATTCCAAAAGGTATAAGTGGCTTTATCTATATTACATAATTTAAGGGTAACCGTATCTCCTCTTCTAAAAAAATTACTGTCTGCCGAAATGGAGTTATTGCGGTCAACTCCCGGATCCACTTGTATCTCGTAAGTGGTACCATCAATTACCGCATCATCAAAAACGGAGTTAGAGCCCGGTAAAAATTCTGCACTATTCTTTTTTGTAAAGTAACGGATATAATTACCCAGTCCCGGGGGATCAGTTGCTCTTGTCATTAATACCCTTTTATTGGTATCAACATTTAATGGCGCCCTCTTAAACCACAAAGAGTCGGGAAATTTTGTCAGCAATGGAATATTGGTTGTTCCGGTATATTCTTTCCCCTCCGCTTTAATATTCAAGGTGTATTTTTTATTGAATTCGCCAATAAATGATGTGGCAGGGCTTGCAGGATCTACACTGTAGAAATAGGCCGTATATCCCCCTCCCAATGGAAAGGCATATTCTCTTAATTTATGTGTTAATATGCCGTTGGAAATAGTAACCTCAGCATTACGGACAAAAGAATTATTCAGTAACTGGGGGTTTATAGTACTAAAATAATCGAAGCTTTTAGTAAGTACTACAATTGGGGCCTGGCCATTTTCAATCTGGGCATCCACCACCAAAACATCATCTGCATTTTTCAGATTGAAATTGATATTTTTTTCGCAGGAGGAAAGAATGGCTATAGTAAAAAGAAATATAAATATTGTTTTCATTGCTTTACAAAATTAAAGGCTCACGAACAGATTTGAATATTTAATACTGTTAATCTTATATAAACAAAATCATTGACGCAATAGTTCAAAAAAAATCCTTCCCGTTAACGGGAAGGATTTGAGGAATAACCCATCAAAATATTGTTACCCTAAGTAGGCTTTTAATGCGCCGCTGTAACGGGCTTTTTGCAGGCGTTTAATAGCTCTCTCTTTAATCTGGCGTATACGCTCTTTGGTCAAATCGTATTTCTGACCAATTTGCTCAATGGTTACACCATTTTCACCATCCAAACCAAAGTAAGCATTAACGATCTCTGCTTCACGTGGACTCAATGATTTTAAAACCCTGCGGATCTCATTTTTCAATGAATCGTGCATTACATCCTCATCAGTTTCATCACCACCTTTCAGTAAATCACCCATGGCTACATCTTCTGCTTCATGCACGGGTGCATCAAGGGAAGTATGACGGGTGTTGCTTTGAAAAATGTTGTTGATCTCTGTTTCACTCATCTCCAGTAATTCTGCTAATTCTTCTGTACTTGGCTCTCTCTCATGTTCCTGTTCAAAAGCCATGTAAGCTTTGTTAGCTTTGTTGTAGGTGCCAATTTTGTTTTGTGGCAAGCGGACTAATCTGCCCTGCTCTGCCAACGCCTGTAGTATAGATTGGCGAATCCACCACACAGCGTAAGAAATAAATTTGAAACCTTTTGTTTCGTCAAAGCGTTGTGCCGCTTTGATTAAGCCGAGGTTACCCTCGTTAATTAAATCGCTAAGAGAAAGGCCCTGGTGTTGGTACTGCTTAGCCACAGATACCACAAAACGAAGGTTGGCCTGCACCAATTTGTCCAATGCTCTCTGATCCCCCATTTTGATCTTTTGGGCTAAAATGGTCTCCTCTTCAGGAGTGATCATCGAAATCTTCGAAATTTCCTGCAAATATTTCTCAACTGCCTGTGAATCACGGTTGGTAATCTGCGTTGCGATCTTAAGTTGCCTCATTGTAATGTATTAATTCAGAATATTTAACACTTGTAAGACATATTTGTTGGGGAAAATGTTGCAAATGAATGGTTAATGCTTCAAATCCTTGAAAATAGTTTGCAAAATTACGTTAAAACAGCCGTATTTCATAGCGTTTGTGTAAAAAAGGTAGGAATGGTGGATAAGAAAGACGAAAGTAATTGGGAATTGGGAATTAGGGATTAGGAATTGTGCAGAGTGCTTAAGCAATAACCCAAATTACCAATTACCAATTACTAATCCCTAATTCCCTTTTATGATACAACCAATTACAAATTCCTAATTACCTTTTATATTTGAACAATGATAACCGATTTACGCTCTGATACATTTACCAAACCCGGCCCGGCAATGTTGGAAGCCATGTTTAAAGCACCTGTTGGTGATGATGTTTTTGGTGAAGATCCTTCTGTTAACCAGTTAGAAGCCATGACGGCTGACATGTTTGGCATGCAAGCAGCATTATTTTGCCCCAGCGGTACAATGACCAACCAGATAGGCATTAAATGCCATACACAACCCGGTGATGAAGTAATATGTGAAAAGATGAGCCATGTATTTATTTATGAAGGTGGGGGAATTGCATTTAACAGTGGCAGCCAGGTAAAAGCTTTAGAAGGCGACAGGGGAAGAATTAATGTGGAGCAGGTAATTGAAAGTATCAATCCTGATGATGTACACAAAGCAAAAACAAGTTTGGTAAGCCTTGAAAACACTTCAAACAGAGGCGGTGGTAGTTGTTATAATTTTACTGATTTTCAATCTATTAAAGAGGTTTGCTTAAAAAATAAATTAGGCCTGCATTTAGATGGGGCCCGGCTATGGAATGCAATTGTTGCAAAAGAAGAAGATCCAAAACAATACGGCGAAATTTTCGACAGCATTTCCGTTTGTTTAAGTAAGGGATTGGGTGCCCCGGTTGAAAGTCTGCTTTTAGGTAAAAGCGATTTTATAAAAAAAGCAAGGCGTGTTAGAAAGGTTTTTGGCGGTGGTATGCGGCAGGCCGGTTACCTGGCAGCAGCTGGTATTTATGCTTTAGAAAATAATATATCCCGGCTTGAAGAAGATCATCAACATGCGAAACAAATTGCTGAAGCACTTTCAAAAAAGGAATTTGTTGGCAAGATAATGCCCGTAGAAACTAATATTATCATTTTTGAAGTTACCGGTTCATATACTGCAAAAGAGTTTTGTGAAAGGTTGCAATTGGAAGATATTTTATGTTTATCCATTTCCGCAACACAAGTAAGAATGGTAACACATTTAGATGTAACGGGAGAAATGATTAAAAAGCTGGTTACTTTAATTGAGACGCTGTAAGCCTGAAAATAATATGCTACTCCTTTCGTTAGTTGTTAAAATCAATTTTCCCAAGTATTACATCAACACCCACCATAATCATTTTAAGAGAAAGGCAGCTTTTATTAAGAGTGCTTAAATTATACATTGTTGTAAACGACACTCATCTGTACCAATTGAAAGAACAGGAACCGCTGGTATTGGACGAACATGAGTTACCCATAAAATTAGTGGCCAAAAACGGGTATCATTTTTCCAAACCAAGGCGTATCACCAGGCATACTGCGGACTCAGTTTTAATTGGCATCGGTTGCGAAGTTGATAATGGCAGGTTATGGGGAGGCATTATCTTTAGTGCCTTATTCTTCACTATTTTTTTTGTTACTAAGTTTTACCCGTTATTATTATTTGCCAATCTGCCTTTAGCTTATTTATTTTATAAATTCTTTCTTAAACCCAAAGAATTTATAACCATTGAAGTGCTGAAGAAATAAAACTCCACCTATTTTACAATAACTTCGCAGTAAATAAAATTTACTACTGTGAGCTTTCCCAACATCAACCCCTCTACTACTCCATCATGGCATGCATTACAAAACCACTTCAGTCAAATGAAGACTGTACACATAAAAGATTTGTTTGCTGCCGATGCAGGAAGGTTCAATAAATTTTCGTTGCAGCTCAACGATATACTTTTTGACTATTCTAAAAATATTATTACTACAGATACCCTGCAATTATTGGTTCAGTTAGCCCATGAATGTAAACTTAGTGATGCTGTTGAAGCCATGTTTGCCGGCGAAAAAATTAACGGTACCGAAAACCGGGCTGTACTGCATACTGCACTAAGGAATTTTTCAAATTCACCTGTTGTTACAGATGGCGCTGATGTAATGCCTGCCGTAAAAAAAGTATTGGCACAGATGGATCAATTCTGTACAAAGATCCATAGCGGCGAATGGAAGGGTTATACCGGTAAAAAGATAAAATACATTGTAAATATAGGTATTGGCGGCAGCGACCTTGGCCCCGTGATGGTTACAGAAGCATTGAAACCTTATTGGGTGAGTGGTATTCAAACTTATTTTGTAAGCAATGTTGATGGTACTCACATTGCCGAAACATTAAAGAAAGTAACGCCTGATGAAACGCTATTCTTAATAGCCAGTAAAACCTTTACTACGCAGGAAACCATGACCAATGCCCACAGTGCAAGAACTTGGTTTTTACAGCATGCCAAAGATGAAGCTTTTGTTGCCAAACATTTTGCAGCTTTATCAACCAACGAAAAAGAAGTAGTGAAATTTGGGATTGACAAAGCTAATATGTTTGAATTTTGGGATTGGGTTGGAGGCCGCTACAGTTTATGGAGTGCTATTGGCTTGTCTATTGCATTAACTATAGGCTACCATAATTTTGAGCAATTATTAAAAGGCGCTCACGAAGCCGATAAACATTTTCGCAGCACAAACTTTGAAAAAAATGTACCGGTAATAATGGCTTTGCTGGGTATTTGGTATGGTAATTTTTACAGCACTACCACCGAAGCCATTTTACCCTACGACCAATACATGCACCGCTTTGCTGCCTATTTTCAGCAGGGTAATATGGAGAGCAATGGAAAATACATAGATAGAAACGGAGAAAAAGTTACTTACACCACCGGCCCGGTAATTTGGGGTGAGCCAGGCACTAATGGACAGCATGCTTTTTACCAATTGATACACCAGGGCACACAGGTAATTCCCTGTGATTTTATTGCACCGGCAATAAGCCATAATATAATCTGCGACCATCATCAAAAATTATTAAGTAATTTCTTTGCACAAACAGAAGCTTTAATGAATGGTACTGAACATGAAAATGTGTACCGTGTTTTTGAAGGTAACCGCCCCACCAATTCCTTTTTGGTAAAACAAATAACGCCGTTTACTTTAGGAGAATTAATTGCTTTGTACGAACATAAAATTTTTGTTCAGGGTGTTATCTGGAACATTTATAGTTTTGATCAATGGGGTGTAGAGCTGGGTAAGGTGTTAGCCAATAAAATTTTACCGGAGTTGCAGGACGATAACGCTGTTACATCACATGACTCCTCTACCAATGAACTGATAAACGCTTATATGAAAATGAGGTAGTGCTGGATTTTTTTAATTTTAAAGAAATAAATTTTATGAAAGCAATTTACCTGGTGGCTTCTTTTATTTTTATTTCAACATTGGCATCTGCTCAATCTAATGTTTCAGTTTTACAACTATCAAAAGCACCGAAGGCTAAATTAATTGGCCAATCATACTTTGGAAAAGTGTACGCACTGCCTCAGGATAATATGCCTTGCATTGTACCACCAACTGCAACTACAGCATTGATGCCTGTGGTAAAAACACCATTAGTTAATGCTGGAATTCCCAATGCTGTTCCAAAGCAGGATTTAATTGCAACCACTAATAATTTCTATAAGTATAATAAAGCACCAAAAGAACTTTCTAAAAATTTAATGCTTGATCTTATTCGTAAAAAATAATTTACAATAAGTTAATACCTGATTGCTGTTGTCAACTCCGTTTCCGCAGTAACAACATAACTGAATTTAGATTTTCCAATCTTTCAATTCAATAAAAAAGCCTTCTGAAAACAGAAGGCTTATGCAATTAGTTTTGGTGTTGGTTTACCACTTATCTACTTCCTCAGTACTGCCGTTGTCAACTGGTGTAGTTGGTTCAACAGGAGTTTCTATTTTTTCTGCAACCACTTCCGGTGCAGCACTTGGTGTTGTAATGCTGTTATCAGCTGCAGCAGGTTGTTCGCCGGCAGGCTGGCCATTCTCTCCTTCGTAAGGTGTGTCATGGTTAAATGCATCAAAATCAAAATCAGGCATCAACTCAGTTTTTACATAATCCACAGCCTCGCCTAATCCTTTTATAAATTTATTAAAATCTTCTTTGTATAAAAAGATCTTATGCCTTTCATACCCATCGCTGTCAAAACGCTTGCGGCTTTCGGTGATAGTTAAATAAAAGTCGTTGCCACGTGTTTCTCTTACATCAAAAAAGTAAGTTCTGCGTTTCCCGGCTCTGATGCGTTGACTGTAAACGCTCTCCATTTTTTTGTCGTTGTTTTCGTACGCCACTGTTGTAAATGTTTTAGGTTTTTAACGATTACCCTTCTTTTGGGAAAGGCAAAGATAAAATTGTTTTTGAATCCACAAAATATAAGTGAAGTTATTATCAGATATGCTGTTTTACCTGCTGAAGTATTAATTATGCTCAGCCTGCTGCCGGTTGTACATTTCGGTGTAAATACCATTCTGTGCCAATAGCTCTTCATGCGTACCCTGCTCGGCAATACTCCCTTCGTCCAGCACAATTATCTTATCAAATTTAAACAGGGAGAATATGCGGTGTGTAATGATGAGGGCGGTTTTGTTTTGCAGATAATTATACAGGTTCTCTATGATCTCCTTTTCGGTACGGGCATCCACGGCACTAAGACAGTCATCAAATATCACAATTTGGGGATCTTTAATTAAAGCCCTTGCAATAGAAATGCGTTGTTTCTGCCCACCACTGAGTGTAACGCCCCGCTCTCCTATCATGGTTTTATACTGTTCGTTAAATTTCTCGATCTCGGTATGCACACTGGCCTGTTTTGCGGCTTCCACAATTTTCTCCTGGCTGGCATCCTGCAAGCCAAAACGGATATTATTGCTTACCGATTCGCTGAATAAAAAAACATCCTGCGGCACATAACTGATCTGCTCCCTTAATGAATGAATGTCTATCTTACTTACAGGAATACCATCATAGGTTATAATACCACTTTGCGGATTATACATGTGCAGCAGCAATTGTGCAATGGTTGATTTACCGGCACCTGTACGGCCAATGATGGCTATCTTTTCTCCCTTATTTATTTGCAGCGAAAACTGTTTTAATGCATTGATACCTGTATGCGGATAAGTGAAATCAACTCCTGTAAAAGAAATATTACCTTCTAATATAGGTTTCAGCACTTCCGGGGCATTGTTAATTTCCGGCCGGGTATGCAAAAATTCATTTATTCTTTTTTGAGATGCTGCACCTCTTTGTGTCATGCTGGCCGTCCATCCAATGGCACTTACCGGGAAGGTAAGCATCTGGATATACAATACAAATTCTGCAATGGTGCCAAGGCTGGCACCTTCCACATGATTAATCACATCCAGGCTGCCCACCATTATTGTTATTATAGTACTTAACCCAATAAGCAATGCCATACTGGGAAAATAAATGGCTTCTGTTTTTGCCAGGCTCAATGCATTTTTTCTGTAAGCTTCACTATTACTTTTAAAAAAACTGAACATGGCTTTTTCCTGTACATAAGATTTTATAACCCTAATGCCCGAAAAAGATTCCTGTGCATTGGTGGTAAGATCACTCAAGAGCGATTGTATCTTTTCGCTTTTTTTATTGATGATGGTGTTTACAAAATATATGGTAATTGCCAAAAGCGGTAATGGCGCTAATGCCACCAATGTGAGTTTTGGGCTGGCCTTAAGCATAAAAAAAACACTGAAGCCAATTACAGCAGCCAGGTTTATAAAATACATAATGGCAGGGCCGGTGTACATCCTCACCCGGCTCACATCTTCCGAAATGCGGTTCATTAAATCACCGGTGCTATGGGTTTTATAGAAATTAGTATCTAATTTCTGGTAATGAGAGAATATCTCATTTTTCTGGTCGTACTCAATATGGCGGCTCATTACAATAATGGTTTGCCGCATTAAAAACATAAAAAATCCGCTAATGATAGCTAAAACAAAAAGTATTATTCCCGCCAATAAAACCTTATTGTAATTATTTTTTTCGAACCAGTTGATGATTGATTGTACAAGAATATCATAATTCTTTTCGGCAGTGGCCGCATGAACAACCTGCCCGGGTTCGGCTTTTATAGTATGTACAACTGTATTTACAACATAACCAGTAAGCTGGGGAGCCAATATCCTGAAATAGTTGGTTAATACCACGAACAGTATACCTAATAAAAACAGCCAGCGGTATTTCCAGAAATATTTGTTGAGGGATTTAAGATGCTTCATTGGTGCAAAGGTAGCCTCAATCTACTAAAAGCGAAAAAATACCGAATGGGGAATAGTTCTTCTGAAATCACAACTTATCAGTTACAGAGGTGATCAACATTATTTGCACAATAAAAATAAGAAAGCACAGAGTCTTCTCCACCCATCGATTCATTATCTGCAATTGTCAACTTTAAGTCCTTAAAAAAGTGCTCTCCATTTGAAACCTGTCTGTTGTCGGTAGAAATATTTTTAAGCAATGAGACATTCTCTTGAAAGTCTTTATCAAAACTTAGTTTGGTGCCAATAACAGATATTTCCATACCATTATGAATTTCTATTTCTTTTAAGGTATCATCTTTATCATAGTTGAAAAAGAAATAATTATCATGCCCCTGATAGTTTTCATAAATATCTCTTCTTTGGATTATGTTATACTCATTACTACCATTATGAAACTCACTGAGGTCAGTAATACTATTGCTTTCTTTATGTTGGTTTGCTAACAGTTGCCTAATGATAAATCTGTCAGTACCCCAATTTATTGCAATATCATTAATAGAAACCCCCAGATCAGGGTAATATGTTATTGTAGTAATCAACGTTTAAAACGCTAAGTAACGTTACGAATGGATATAATTTTGAAGGTGCTCAATAGTTTCCTTCTGTGTAAGTATAGTTTCTTTAATAACATCATTAATAGATATGATACCACACAAATGATCGTTTTCAAAAACAGGTAAATAGCGGATATTGTTTTCACTCATTATCTGCATACAGGTTTCAATGGAGTTGTCGGGTGTAATCCTTGGCAGGCCAGTACTCATAATTTCCTTTACAAAAGTACTGGTAGATGATTTTCCTTTAAGGATCACCTTACGGGCATAATCCCTTTCGGTAAGTAAGCCGGCATATTCTCCGTTTTCAAGCACTACTATTGAACCGATATTTTTCTCGGCCATCTCCTTCAAAGCATCCAGCACAGTAATATCAGGTGTAATGGTGATAACGTTGCTGCCCTTTCTTTTAAGAATATGTGATACTTTTTTCATAACCCATTATTTTTTTCACTTTATAATAAAGATGTACCGCTGTAATGATAATATTGTAAGTTAATATTTTTTGGGTTACATAAAAAACATTTGAACAAAATTTTATCATTATGATTTTTGTCAGTTTAATAAACATCAGAATGATTTTCATCAGTTTAATAAAAAAAACGGCGCTAAGTGAATTGTTATAATCAATTTTAGCATTAACTTGAACCGTCTTTAAAAAATGACAATTATGGGTGCATCTTCCATGATTATACTGATTCTTGCTGCGCTTGCATTTTCGGGTTTTGCAATTTTGGTTGCTAAACTGGTAACAAAAGCCACCACCAATCCTCAAAAGGGTGAACCTTACGAATGTGGTATACCCACAACCGGAAAAACATGGGTGCAATTAAATGTAGGCTATTACTTATTTGCCCTGATATTTTTAATTTTTGATGTGGAACTGGTTTTCCTTTATCCATGGGCTGTGGTGGCAAAAAAAGTTGGCTGGATGGCATTAATAGAAATCATAATCTTCTTTTTTATATTATTCATGGGATTTTTATATGCCCACAAAAAAGGTGCATTAAAATGGATATAATGCCCCTCCTGCCCTCCCCCTTGGGGGAGGGAAATATGAAGAAGATTAAAGCGAATCTAAAAAGCAAAATAAATACTATCTATAAATGAATAGTGGTACAAATAATTCAGAATCTTCAAAAGTCCCCTCTATGGGAGGGGATTTAGGGGAGGCTGTTTTCCCCGGCCAGATACATGAAACCCCTGGCGGAGGTATTGTATTAAGTAAACTGGATGATGTAATTAACTGGGCACGTTCCAATTCATTATGGCCATTAACTTTTGCTACCAGTTGCTGTGGTATTGAATACATGGCAGTAGCAGGGGCCAAATACGATTTTTCAAGATTTGGGTTTGAAGTGGCAAGGGCCTCTCCACGCCAGGCTGATGTGATCATTATTGCCGGAACCATTGTAAATAAAATGGCACCGGTTTTAAAAAGGTTATACGACCAGATGGGTGACCCCAAATATGTAATTGCAATGGGTGCCTGCGCCATTAGCGGCGGACCATTTTTCTATAATACTTATTCTGTTGTAAAAGGTGCAGACCATGTGATACCGGTAGATGTATATGTAGCCGGTTGCCCGCCAAGGCCCGAAGCATTATTACATGCCTTAATAAGTTTACAGCAAAAAATAAAAAGCGGTTTAACAAGAGAACAAATACAATCAGGTAAAGAATAATTATGGGGACTGAAGAGTTGAAAATTAAGATTGCAGAACTATTACCTGCTGCCTCATTTGAAGAAGGCGGTGAATGGCTCAACATAAATATAGTGCCGGATAACTGGCTTGCTTTTGCAACGCAGTTACGCAACAACGATTCATTATATTTTGATTTTCTTTTTTGCCTTACCTGTATCGATTGGAAGACAGATCTAACGATGGTGTATCACCTGTCATCCACAAAATTCCGTCATAATATTGTAGTGAAATGTAAACTGGATAAAGTTAAACCCGAAATTGAAACAGTCAGCCATATCTGGCGCACTGCAGAATTTCACGAAAGAGAAGTATATGAAATGTTTGGTGTGAATTTCCTTAATCATCCCGACCTGAGGTTATTGATATTACCCGATGGATGGGAAGGAAAGAATCCCTTATTGAAAGATTTTGAAGACCCGATAAATATGATCAAGCTCTGATATGGTTGAAGAAATTGGCACAACAGCAGATGGTGATTTAATCATTAACGTAGGCCCACAGCATCCTGCCACACATGGCGTGTTGCACCTGGTGATCACGTTAAATGGAGAGACCATTAAAAAGGTAGAACCACACCTGGGTTATATCCACCGCTCTATTGAAAAAATGTGTGAGAGCCTTACTTACCGCCAGTTTATTTATGTTACCAGCCGTATGGATTATCTCTCTTCTCACATCAACAACCACGCCTGCGCTTTATGTGTTGAAAAAGGTATGCAGATTGAAGTACCGGCAAGGGCACAGGTGATAAGAGTATTACTTGATGAATTGACAAGAATTGCATCTCATGAATTATGGTGGGGAGCAATGGCAATGGACCTCGGTGCCTTCACGCCTTTCTTTCATGCATTCAGGGAAAGAGAAGCTATTAACGAAATTATGGAAGATACCTGTGGTGCCAGGTTAACGATGAATTATATGGTGCCGGGAGGTGTAATGCAGGAACTGCATCCCGATTTTCAAAAGAAAGTAAAAGCATTTATCAGTTTATATAAAAGAAAAGTGGATGAATATGCAGAACTGGTAACAGGCAATATCATTTTTCAAAACAGGATGAAAGGTGTGGGTTATTTATCTGCAGCAGATGCTATCTCATACGGTTGCAGTGGCCCGGCAGCAAGAGGAAGTGGCGTAAGTTGCGATGTACGAAAAATATATCCCTACGAGATTTACGATAAACTTGATTTTGAAGAAGTACTGGAAACCGGCGGCGATTCATTTGCAAGATATATGGTGAGGATAAGAGAAATGAATCAATCCATAAAAATAATTGAACAGTTAATCGATAACATTCCCGAAGGCGATTTTCAGGCTAAAACAAAAGCCGTGTTGAAATTACCCAAAGGAGAATTTTATACTAAAGTAGAAACGGCACGTGGTGAATTTGGAATTTATATTGTTAGTGAAGGAGGAACAACGCCATACCGGATAAAATTCCGTTCACCGGGATTTTCTAATCTTTCGGCCTTAGATCATATGGCAAGAGGAAGTAAGTTAGGCGATTTAGTGGCGATGATGGGGACACTGGATTTGGTGATACCGGATATTGACAGGTAAGGCTGCTCCTCCGCCCCTAAAGGGGAACCCGGAGTATAATTATTTGAACAGTTTTAAATAATTAAAAAGGGAGTATGAATTTAAGGTGTTGAATAAAGAGATAGTGTACAAGAGTGCGACGCCAATGAAGTTGAAAAAAAATTTTTAGTTGAGTACAAAAAATAAAACTTAATCTTCTCCGTAATCAAGTTCCCCTTTAGGGGCGGAGGGGCAAAATATAATGTGGAGTTTATCTAACATAGCAATTGAAATTGATTCCTGGCTGAATGCAACATTCAACCCTACATGGGTATTGATTTTTGAAATGGTGATCGTTGGGATCTGTGCAATCAGTTTGTTTGCTGTTTTAGGATTGGTGTTGGTATTAATGGAAAGAAGAGTTGCAGCATGGATACAGATCCGCCTTGGACCAAACCGTGTCGGACCAAAAGGATTACTGCAATCTGTAGCCGATACTGTAAAATTATTGGTAAAGGAAGGCATGACACCGGACGGAGCAGATAAATTTTTATTTAACCTTGCCCCTTATATCGCCATGATGGTGGCCATGCTGTTACTTGCACCTATCACTTTTGCAAAAGACCTTGCCATATGGAATATGAATATCGGCGTATTGTATGTATCTGCTATTTCTTCAGTTTCGGTAATAGGAATTTTAATGGCAGGCTGGGCCAGTAATAATAAATATTCATTGATGGGTGCCATGCGCAGTGGCGCACAAATTGTGAGTTATGAATTATCAGCCGGGCTTTCAGTTTTAGCCATTGTTGTACTTACCGGCAGTTTAAATTTAAACGATATTGTTACATCACAGGCCGATGGCTGGTGGATCTTTAAAGGGCATATTCCTGTCATCATTGCATTCATCATTTTCATTATTGCCGTAACAGCAGAAACCAACAGAGCGCCATTTGATTTGGCAGAAGCAGAGAGTGAATTAACTGCAGGTTTTCATACAGAATATTCGGGGATGAAATTTGCGTTGTTCTTTTTAGCAGAATACATCAATGTATTTATAGTATGTGCAATTGGCGCAACCATTTTCTTAGGCGGCTGGATGCCTTTTCATATCGGGCATTGGGAGTCATTTAATCATGTGATGGATTATATACCGTCGAGCTTGTGGTTCTTTGGAAAAACTTTCTTTTTAATATTCCTGATCATGTGGTTCCGGTGGACTTTTCCAAGGTTACGTATTGACCAGTTGTTAAATTTAGAATGGAAATATTTATTGCCTATCAGCATGTTTAATATTTTATTGGTAACAGCAATGGCAATATTGAAGTGGCATTTTTAGGGCACCCCCTCCGCCCCCTAAAGGGGGAACCGGGAGCGTAAAATAAGTTCAGGCACTTTCAAATTTTGAAGTGCTAAACAAAATTAATAACCTAACAAAAGAAAGCCCCTTTAGGGGTTTGGGGTAATATGTTTATAGTTAAATACATAAAAGATGTTTTCGGTGCTTTAAAATCACTGTTTGTTGGCCTAAGGCGAACAGGTTATTATTTTACTCACCATAAAGAAATTATTACAGAACAGTATCCTGATAACAGGGATACCTTGGTACTGTCCGAAAGATTTAAAGGTGAAGTAGTAATGCCGCATGATGAAAAGAATGAACACCGCTGCACCGGCTGCACCGCCTGCGAACTGGCCTGCCCTAACGGCACCATAAAAGTGGTTACCAAATTTGATATTACGCCGGAAGGAAAAAAGAAAAAAGCGATTGATAAATTAGTATATCACCTGGAACTATGCACCATGTGTAATTTATGTGTGGTGGCCTGTCCGTCGGATGCAATTGTAATGGCACCAACATTTGAACACAGTGTTTTCGACCGCAGTAAGTTAACCAAAGTATTGAATAACCCGGGATCGAAAATTATGGATGGCGTTGAATAAAAAACTAAAAAGTAAAAATTCAAAAGTAAAAAACTATATGTAACATATTACACCTTTTGATTTTTGACTTTTAACTTTTGACTTATAAAAATGAACGGATCAACTATTATATTTTACATGCTTGCAGCACTTACTTTGGTAAGTGGGCTTATGGCTGTTACTACAAGGCAAATATTCAGGGCGGCAATCTTTTTATTATTTTCTTTGATAGGTGTTGCAGGATTATATTTCTGGTTGCAATATGAATTTATT
This sequence comes from Ferruginibacter sp., assembly GCA_017983695.1. GTDB lineage: Bacteria > Bacteroidota > Bacteroidia > Chitinophagales > Chitinophagaceae > Ferruginibacter. Next base: position 210,955 of record JAGOAX010000003.1, on the reverse strand, counting down.
GCAGCGGTACAGATTGTAGTATATGTAGGCGGCATTACAGTACTCATCATCTTCTCTATATTTTTAACGCAGCAGGCAGGAGAAAAAATGCCCAAACAAAAAATGGGACGGCAGTTATTTTCGGCACTGGCAGCTTTTTGCGGCTTTGCTTTAATTATGCTGCAATTATACAAGTACCATTTTATAGGCACCCAGGCACAGGCACTTGAACCAACTGTTGAAAATATTGGTATTCATATGCTGAGTGTAAATGATGGAGGTGGTTACTCCTTACCTTTTGAAGTAGTGAGTATTTTATTACTGGCCGCATTGATTGGTTGTATTGTAATTGCATTAAGAACAAAACCAACAACAACATGATGCAACCCGGACTATATCATTTATTATTTATCAGCGCTGCATTATTCTTTATTGGTGTATATGGTTTCTTTACCCGAAGAAATTTAATTACCATGTTAATGAGTGTGGAGCTGATACTGAACAGTGTGAACCTGAATTTTATTGCATTCAATAAATACCTGTGGCCCGATAAGCTGGACGGTTTATTCTTTACCATTTTTATAATTGCCATAGCTGCCGCCGAAGCTGCTGTTGCCATTGCCATTATTATAAATTTATACCGGAGCCATCAATCTATTGATGTGGAGAATGCTGAAGAAATGAAATATTAAACATCATGCCGAACGCAACTTATATAACACTGATTCTTTTATTGCCGCTGGCAGGCTTTTTAATGCTGGGTTTATTTGGCAGAAAATATTTTAAAAATACATCCGGCATAATTGCCACTGCTTTAATGTTAGCATCAACTGTTTTATCGATCTATATTGCTTATGGTTACTTTTTTGATTATGGTAAAGTAGATGGTGTTTTTCAAAAGCTGGTGCCATTACAATATACCTGGCTCGAATTTTCGAAAGGCGTTTCCATCGATATGGGCATACTGCTCGATCCTATTACAGCGATGATGCTGGTGGTGGTAACTTTTGTATCGCTGATGGTGCATATTTACAGCCTGGCCTATATGAAAGGCGAAGAAAGATTTCCTACTTATTATGCATTCCTTGGCCTGTTTACTTTTTCTATGTTAGGATTAGTAGTAGCATCCAATATTTTCCAGATCTATATTTTCTGGGAGCTGGTTGGCGTAAGTTCATTTTTATTGATCGGTTATTATTACGATAAACCATCTGCCGTGGCAGCTTGTAAAAAAGCATTTATTGTTACCCGGTTTGCAGATGTTGGTTTTTTAATAGGCATTTTAATCTTGTCTTTCTATTCGGGCACACTGGATTTTAAAACAATGATTGCCACATTGACCAATGCCGAATCCACTGAATTAAAATCGGCTGTATCAGCTTCTTTCATTGGCATATCTGCATTAACCTGGGGAATGGTATTGGTATTTATTGGCGGTGCAGGTAAAAGTGCAATGTTCCCTTTGCACATCTGGTTGCCCGATGCAATGGAAGGCCCCACTCCTGTTTCGGCATTGATACATGCTGCAACAATGGTGGTTGCCGGTGTTTTTCTGGTAGCCAGATTATTCCCGGTATTTGCATTATCAGCACCGGAAGCATTACAGATCGTTGCTTATGTTGGCGCCATCTCTGCAGCAATTGCTGCCGTTATTGCCTGCACACAAACCGATATTAAAAGAGTATTAGCCTATTCCACCATGAGCCAGATCGGTTTTATGATGTTTGCTTTAGGTGTTTCTAAATATGGTGGCGAAGAAGGACTGGGTTATACCGCTTCCATGTTCCATTTATTTACACATGCTTTATTTAAAGCCTTATTATTTTTAGGCGCAGGCGCTGTAATACATTTTATACACAGCAACGAAATGAAAGACATGGGTGGATTAAGAAAATACATGCCCATCACACATATCACTTTTTTAATTGCATGCCTTGCTATATCCGGTGTGCCGCCATTTGCAGGCTTCTTCAGTAAAGAAGAAATTTTACTGGCAGCTTATCAGCATAACCAGTTTATTTATTGGGTAGCGCTGTTAACTTCGGGCCTTACTGCTTTTTATATGTTCCGTTTATACTTTTCAATTTTTTGGGGTCGTGAAAACCCCTCTCCTTTGGAGAGGGGTTGGGGTGAGGTCCATAAAAGCGAAGGTGGTTTTGCAATGATGCTGCCTTTACTGTTATTAGCTGCCGGTGCAGCTGTTGCAGGCTTTATTCCTTTCGGCAATTTTGTTAGCTCCGATGGTAAGGCATTGGCAAGCGAATTTCATTTGCAGTTTTCCATTGCGCCTGTTGCATTAGGATTAGCCGGCATTTTTACCGCAATGTTCCTGTATAAAAAACAAAATGCAAAACCAGATAAGCTGGCGGCTTCTTTAAGCGGATTGTACAAAGCTGCTTACCATAAATTTTATATTGATGAAATTTATTTATTCATCACAAAAAAAATATTGTTCAATTTAATTGGCAGGCCGGCCGCATGGTTCGATAAAAATGTAGTGGATGGATTGGTGAATGCAACTGGTAATACCACCCAATTAATTTCAGAAAAGATAAAAGGTATACAATCGGGTAAAGTGCAGCAATATGCAGTTTACTTTTTGGCAGGTGTTATAGGATTAGCTGTTTTGTTCATTTATTTATGGAAGTAAGGCCCCCTCTATCTCCCCCAAAAGGGGAGGATATGGAGCAGATTACAGCGAAAACAAAAGTTGAAAAAAGGATAAATGTTGAAATGCTTAAATACAAATGTTGATTAAAAATAAAAGTTTGGCCTCCCTCTCTTTTGGAGAGGGAATGAGGGTGAGGCTGAAAAACATTATAGTAGAATGAATTTATTATTACTCATATTAGTTCCGCTGCTTACCGCAATTGCAGTTTTATTAGTACCCAATAAAACGCAGGTAAGATGGGTTGCATTTATCGGCTCAGTAATTCAGTTTGCATTGGCTTTTGTTTTACTGGGCGCATTTAGAAATGCAAGAGCCGGCGGACAAACTGCTCAAATGCTTTTTGAACAGCAATACAATTGGTTCCCCAACTGGAATATAAGTTTTCATTTTGGTGTAGATGGTATTGCGGTGGCAATGATATTATTAACCGCCTTTGTTGTTATTGCCGGTGTGCTGGTTTCGTGGAATATGGAAAAGATGACGAAGGAATTTTATTTCTTATTGATCTTATTAAGTCTTGGCGCTTACGGCTTCTTTATTTCTCTTGACCTGTTTATTCTCTTTTTCTTTTTAGAAATTGCAGTGATACCGAAATATTTACTGATCGGTATATGGGGCAGCGGTAAAAAAGAATATGCCGCCAATAAACTGGCATTAATGTTAATGGGCGGCTCTGCCCTGGTGTTGGTTGGTTTGCTGGGTTTATATTTTGGCGGTGGCGGAAAAACCTTCGACCTGATGCAATTGGCACAAACTAAAATTCCTGTTCAAACGCAACTCATTTGTTTTCCTTTACTCTTTGTAGGCTTTGGTGTGTTCACTGCATTATTTCCTTTTCATACATGGGTGCCAGATGGTCACTCATCTGCACCAACAGCAGGGTCAATGTTCTTAGCCGGTATATCAATGAAACTGGGCGGCTACGGTTGTTTACGTGTAGCAACATACATTATGCCCGATGGCGCAAAAGAATATGCCAACATTATAATTGTATTATCATCCATTGCAATTTTATACGGCGCCTTTGCTACCATGATGCAGAAGGATCTGAAATACATCAATGCTTATTCATCTGTAAGCCATTGCGGATTTGTTTTATTGGGCATTGGCATGTTAACCAAAACTGCAGTAACCGGCGCAGTAATGCAAATGGTAAGTCATGGTTTAATGACAGCCCTTTTCTTTGCTGTTATTGGTATGATATACCAACGTACACATACCCGGCAGGTAAATGAAATGGGAGGTTTATTAAGAGCAATGCCTTTCATCTCTACCATATTATTTATTGTAGGCTTGTGTTCATTGGGCTTACCGGGGCTTAGTGGTTTTGTGGCAGAGATGACCGTATTCATGGGCTCATGGGAACATACCGATAATTTTCACCGTATAGCAACCGTTGCTGCCTGTTTAAGCATTGTGGTAACAGCAGTATATATTTTACGTGCCGTTGGCCAGACAGCCATGGGGCCAATAAAAGAAGAATTTAAAAATTTAAGTGATGCCACCTGGAATGAAAAACTGGCTGCCATAATTTTAATTGGCGGAATACTGGCTATTGGTATTGCACCGGCATGGTTAAATGACCTGATAAGGCCGGGTGCCGAAATAATTATGCAAAAAATATCCGCAGTAAAATAAATGTAACCATTGAATGAATGAATTTTCTACGATACTAAAACCTGAGCTTACCATAACCTTCATCATCTTCCTGTTGCTGTTTATAAAAATTGGCAAAGGCATGAAGAATGATGCCATGCTGATGCTGATACAGGTATTGTTATTACTGAATTTTATTGCCGGCTTTTTCTTCAATGAAGAAGGCACTTTATTCGATGGTATGTACGAGGCTACTGCATTGTTTATCCTGCAAAAAAATATTCTTAACCTGGCGGTTTACCTCATCTCCTTATTATTTGCCGACTGGTTTAAAAAGTGTGACCACTTACCTGAGTTTTTTATTTTACTGCTCTCCGCTTTATTGGGCATGAACTTTTTAATATCAAGCGGAAATTTTTTAATGTTCTTTTTATCACTGGAGCTGGCAACCATTCCTGTTGCTGCCATGGCCAATTTCGACCTGGATAAAAAGATATCCTCTGAAGCGGCTATGAAAATGATCTTATCATCTGCTTTCTCATCAGGAATATTATTATTTGGCATTTCGTTGCTGTACGGTGCAACAGGTACCATCAGCTTTACAGAGTTACCTGCATTACTTGATAAAAGCCCATTGCAGATACTGGCTTTTATATTTTTATTTACTGCCTTTGCTTTTAAATTATCCATCGTTCCTTTTCATTTATGGACGGCCGATGTATATGAAGGTGCCCCAATGGCAACCACTTCTTTCTTGTCGGTAATATCCAAGGGTGCAATTGCATTTGTTTTTGCTACAACATTGTATAAAGTATTTCAGCCGATGGAAGCCATTTGGTATAATATGATCATGCTGCTGTCCATTACCACAATGATCGTTGGAAATCTTTTTGCATTGCGCCAGCAAAGCATCAAAAGATTTCTGGCTTTTTCATCCATTGCGCAGGTGGGTTTTATTTTAGTGGGCATCAGCAGTAATGCATTGGAAGGCACATCATCCGTTGTATATTTTATCCTCATTTATATTTTCTCAAACCTTGCCGCATTTGGTGTGGCCGCAGCCATTTCTTCACAAACCGGTAAAGAAAAAATTGAAGAGTATAAAGGCTTGTATAAAACCAACCCGTTCTTAAGCTGGATTATGGCACTGACATTATTTTCATTGGCGGGCATACCTCCCACCGCCGGATTTTTTGGCAAACTGTTTTTATTAACTGCCGGTGCATCCAAAGCCAATTATGCTTTTATCACCATTGCAGCATTAAACATGATCGTTTCTTTATACTATTATTTAAGGGTGATACGTGCCATGTTTATGGATAAGAATGATACCCCTGTAGAAAAAATAAATATTCATCCTGCAACAAAATTTGCGTTGATCATTTGTGCTGCAGGTATTATTTTAACAGGATTATTAAGCTGGATTTATGATTATATTCAAAGTCAGGTTTAGGGGTTTAGGAGTTTAGAAGTTTAGCTGAACAGTTTGCTAAACCCTAAACCCCTAAACCTCTAAACCTCTAAACTCCTAAACTTCTAAACTAATCCCATGGCAATAAATAAAAACCACGAATTTGAAGAACTGGATGGTGTTAAATGCGGCATTGTTGAAAAAAATGTTACGCCTGAAAGAGTCAGCTTCTTAAAAAAAATATTGGAATATAATGGCTTTACCGTTGTAGCTATTCCTTCTCCTGCGCCTAAAGTTGCGGCTGCACTCCCGCTAGCTAGCGGGACAAAACCTGCAGAAGGTGAAGCAGCTCCTCCTCCACCGCCGCCACCTGCTCCAGCCGCACCCGAAACTTTTACGGTGGGTGTAACTGATTATACCTTCAATACCATTAACGCCATATTCGGCCGATCTTTAAAAGCTCCCGGCGGGCATATTGTTACCATGGCTTATTGGCAACAGAAAGAAACTGCAAGCCACGATGAGATACCTTATTACGAGCATAAATAAAATGCCGCTTGCTTTTTCACTAATTACGAAATCTTTTTTACATCGCTGCCACGAATCTGGTCAAGAATAGCTAAGCTGAAAAACTTGCGTTTTTTGTATTGTTGATACACTAAACAATAAATTATACGAAAGTTGAAGTTTCGTATTTAATATTGTTTTTTATGTATAAATTTATAAATTAAACTTGTAGAATACGTAAGTTTTGAACTTGCGTATATTTATGAGTAAGCTGCAATACCGTGGATACACCCTAACAGCGCAAAAGTGAGTATCTTTGACACCAAACATAAAGCAAGAATGACAAAAGAAGAATTATTATTAGCCCTACAAAAAGAAGTTGAAGGTTACAACAAAATTATAGCGACAGAAGAAGGAGATTGGATTGTAAAAGGGTTTATTGACATATATCAAAACATTTACACCATTTCTGTTGACACAAAAGTTGTTTCAAAAGTGCTTGAAATTCTTCTTGCGCCTGCCTTAAAGGAATTTGCTGATAAAAATAATTTCATATTAGAAGAACCTGAGCAGCAAAACCATTACCCCGACTTCACATTCATATCAAAAGAATCTGGTGAAAAGTTTGCACTTGACATCAAAAGCGGATTTACCAAAGACGGCAAGAAACTAAATAATAAAATGACTCTTGGTTCTTATACTGGATATTTTCGAGATAGGAATAGTGTAAAGAGTACCAAATATCCATATAGTGATTATCAAATTCATTTGGTTTTAGGAGTTATTTATACTCAAAGCGAAGTTGACCTTGATAAGCAAAACATTTATTCTATTGAAGATTTAACTAAAATTGTTTCGGTAATTCGTGATTTCAAATTCTTTGTTCAGCCAAAATATAAAATAGCCTCTGACAGTGTTGGAAGTGGAAATACAAGAAACATTGGCTCTATTCAGAATATAGAAAAAATTATAAATGGGGAAGGAATTTTTGCTACTTTAGGTGAGGAATTATACAATGACTTTTGGATGTTTTATTTAAATAAAGATATGTCACTTAAAGCTGGCATACCACGACCCTATACAAACATGAAATCATATTCTCTGTATAAGCAAAAAGGAGCTGATTTATTGGAAAAGAATAAAGAGATAATTGAGCAGCTTAATGAAGAGGATGATATTGAATCTGAAAACGAAGAAGAAACTGATGACTAAAAAAATAATAGTTCCACCGATAAAGAGCCAAGGTATCAAGACTAAACTTGTGCCGTGGATTATGGAACTTGTGCCTGAAATAAATGGTAAATGGATTGAGCCATTTTTAGGAACAGGCGTTGTTGCTTTCAATGCCAACTTTAAAGAAGCGATTTTAAACGACACAAATCCGCATATTATAAATTTTTATAAGGGCATTCAAACAAAGGTAATTACAGCACCTTTAATGAAGCAATATCTTGAACAAGAAGGTGAACTATTAAGTGTTGCAGAAGATAGTGGCTACGAGCATTACCGCAAAGTACGTTCTCGATTTAATGGCGGTGAATATTCTCCTTATGATTTTATCTTTCTTTCCCGTGCAGGTTTTAACGGCATGATGAGATTTAATAACAAAGGAAATTGGAACATTCCTTTTTGCAAAAAGCCCGACCGTTTTGCACAGGCGTATGTAACAAAAATCACCAATCAGGTTTCTACAGTTTCTAAAATCATTAAGCCTGAACCAGCATGGACTTTTCACAATAAATCATTTGCAGATATTATTCCACTTGCAACAGAAAACGATTTTATTTATTGCGACCCACCCTATTACGGCAGATATGTTGACTACTACAATGGTTGGACAGAGGAAGATGAAGAATTGCTCTTTACACTATTGAGCCAAACAAAAGCAAAGTTTATTCTTTCAACATGGCATCATAACGATTGGCGTGCAAATGATATGATTACTAAGTTTTGGAACAAGTTTAACATTGTGACAAAAGACCATTTTTATCATTCAGGCGGGAGCATAGAAAATCGTAAGACAGTTGTTGAGGCTCTCGTTTGCAACTTTGACCTTGACCATATACAAGGACACAACCACGGACTGAAAGAAAATAACAAGCCTGAACAATTGACACTGGAGTTAGCCTAAGCGAAATGGTACTGCAGCTTACATGGGGTTTGCCAAAATGGGGGCGGAAAGCCACCTTTTTATTAATTAACCAGTTTTCAGCCTCCGCCTCGTGGCAGAAAACGTTAGCTTTGTTCTTCGCATCATTCTCAAATTATCATAACGAACATTCGGCTTTAATCCCCATCAAAAACCTCTTCGCCGCCACAGATATTACCATTATCATTCGCAAGCCAACACCACCCACCCAAATGCGCCATCACCTGGTCTGCCCCGTCTAAATGATGAAAATCAGTTTTTTGCATGAGTAATGTTTTTAAAAATAAAAGCAATAGGTTATAACTCTGCATAAAACAAAAGCAATATTATCATGGCAACATCTAAAAAGGCAGAAAAGTATGTGTACTTTTTTGGCGGCGGCAAAGCCGATGGCAATGAATCGATGAAAAACTTATTGGGTGGTAAAGGTGCAAACCTGGCAGAAATGGCGGGGCATCCCAAATTAAAATTACCGGTACCACCGGGCTTTACAGTAACTACAGAAGTGTGTACGTATTATTACAAAAACAAAAAAACATATCCCAAAGCTATACAGGTACAGGTAAAAGAAGCGCTGGCCAAAATGGAAAAGATAACCGGTAAAGTATTTGGTGATGAAAAAAATCCCCTGCTGGTTTCTATACGCTCCGGTGCAAGACGAAGTATGCCGGGCATGATGGAAACCGTATTGAATGTTGGCCTGAATGAAAAAACCATTAAAGGTGTTATTGCACAAAGTGGCGACGAACGTTTTGCTTATGATGCTTACCGTCGTTTGATAATGATGTATGCCGATGTGGTGATGGAAAAAGGCGGCAATATAGAGGTTAAAAACGGCAAAGGCATCCGTAAAATTTTAGATGAAAAACTGGAAGCCATTAAACATAAAAAAGGTTATAAAAGCGATACCGACCTTACCGCAGCTGAATTGAAAGAGCTGGTAAAAGATTATAAGGCAACAGTGAAAAAAGTTTTAGGCACTGCATTTCCTGATGATCCCTGGCAGCAAATGTGGGGCGGTATTGGTGCGGTGTTCAGCAGCTGGAATGGTAAGCGTGCCATTGAATACCGCCGCATAGAAAAAATACCTGATGAATGGGGCACTGCAGTAAATGTACAGGCCATGGTATTTGGTAATATGGGCAGCGGCAGTTGTACCGGTGTAGCTTTTACAAGAAACCCCGGCAGCGGCGAAAATAAATTTTATGGCGAGTACCTGGTAAATGCACAGGGAGAAGATGTGGTGGCCGGTATAAGAACCCCTGCCCCTGTTAATGAATACAGCATGAATGACCAGAGCAAACATTTTACTTCGCTGGAAAAATTAATGCCTGCCTTGTATAAAGAATTGTACAGTTACCAAAAAAGGCTGGAGCAACATTATAAAGACATGCAGGATATTGAGTTTACCATTGAAAAAGGGAAACTGTATATGCTGCAATGCCGTGTGGGCAAACGCAATGGCGTGGCCGCAGTACGCATGGCAACAGAAATGTTTAAAGAAAAACTGATTGATGCCAAAACAGCCGTCATGAGAGTGGCACCCAATCAACTCGTGGAATTATTATTACCGATGCTTGATCCTAAAGCAGAATTGATTGCGCCGGTAATTGCAAAAGGTTTACCTGCCGGCCCCGGTGGAGCAAAAGGCCGTGTGGTATTCTCGTCGGAAGATGCAGTAAAATGGGCTGCTAAAGGTGAGAAAGTAATATTGGTAAGAGAAGAAACATCACCCGAAGATGTGGATGGTATGCACAAAGCGCAGGCTATTTTAACTACCAAGGGTGGCATGACATCACATGCCGCACTGGTGGCACGTGGCTGGGGTAAATGCTGTATTGTGGGTTGTGGCGATATTGAAATTAACAGCGTTACAAAAACCATGCATGCCAAAAACAATGTGCTTGTTAAAGAAGGCGATTGGATAAGCCTGAACGGCACCAAAGGTTTGGTGTACGAAGGCAGTATGGCTTTGGTGGATATTGATATTGACAAAAACCAGAGCTATAAAGAGCTGATGAAACTGGTGGATAAGACCAAGCAGATTGGTGTACGTGCCAATTGCGAAACACCGGAAGATGCATTGCTGGCCGTTAAATTTGGTGCCGAAGGTATTGGCCTGTTCCGTACCGAACATATGTTTTATGGCGAAGGCAGTGAAGAACCTTTGTTCCAGCTAAGAAAAATGATCTTAAGCAAAACAGAAAAAGAAAGAAAGGATGCCCTGAATGGTTTGTTTAAATATGTAAAAAAAGATGTGAAGGATACCCTGACCGTAATGAATGGTTTTCCTGTAACCATCCGCCTGCTCGATCCGCCATTACATGAATTTGTACCGCACGATAAAGAAAAATTAAAACACCTGGGTAAAGAATTAGGCATCAGCATGAGCATGCTTAACAGAAGAGTGTTGGCATTGCATGAAAATAATCCGATGCTGGGCCACCGTGGTGTACGTTTGGGTATCAGCTATCCTGAAATTACCGAAATGCAGGTAAGGGCAATTTTTGAAGCCACAGCTGAGTTGCTGAAAAAAGGTAAAAAAGTTTTTCCCGAAATTATGGTGCCGGTAACTGTTATTGTGCATGAACTCAGTCACCAGAAATTAATTGTTGACCGTGTATATAAAGAAGTGTGCGAAAAAACCGGCCTGAAAAAAATACCTTACCTGTATGGCACCATGATAGAAACACCACGTGCTGCTTTACGTGCCGAGTTTATGGCCAAGGTGGCCGACTTCTTCAGCTTTGGTACCAACGACCTTACACAAATGAGTTTTGGTTTTAGCCGTGATGATATTGGCGGCTTCTTACCCAAATACCTCGACCTGAAAATTTTACCCGACGATCCTTTTCAAACCATCGACCAGGAAGGTATTGGCCAGCTGATAAAAACCGGCACCGAAAGAGGCCATCTTACCAAACCCAATTTAAAAGTTGGTATTTGTGGCGAACATGGCGGCGACCCGGAGAGTGTAAAATTCTGTCACCGCATTGGCATGAACTATGTTAGCTGCTCTCCTTTCCGTGTGCCGATTGCACGCCTAGCTGCTGCACAAGCTGCGCTGGAAACGCCAAGAAAGAAATAGCAAAAAGTGATGTATACAAGCCTGTAAAATAAATTTTACGGGCTTTTTTGTTTGTATATTAGCTTAAGTAAAATAAAACCATCCGCTAAAAAATCTTGTTTCGTGTGACACGAAACAAGGTGGATACACATGTCACATAACATTTTATGAACTTCACAGTCACTAAGACATTTAGAGCTTCAAAAGATTTGCCTCCCATTGTAACAGGATTAATTTTTCTTATCGCATTACCTTTTATTATTCTTATAATATTAGGCGGACTGATTTGGCTTTTGCTTTTACAGGTTAAAAGGCTCTTTTTTAAAAAATCTTCCTTAGACCATTTGTCTATTTCTCAATTAAAGGAAACCGTTTACTTAATCAATAGACAAAATATAAAAATTGAGTTAATAGAAGATAACAATGACGACGAGTACAACAAAATCGTTGACTTATGGTGTGATCAAGTCTATGACGAAGATGTTTTTATTTACAGGGCAACTACAGAGCCAGTAGTTCAAGGACTGACAAATGAATTCATTACATCCTTTATAAAAGAAACAGATACTGGGGCATTTGTTCAAATATTAAATAAAGACAAAACTCAGCAAGAGCAAGTAATTGACACAACCCTTTCCTTTTTAAACTATGCAGACTTGACAGTTAAAAATATTGAAAATATCGGTCCTTATTTTTTATATATTGACAAACAAAAGCCTGACTTAATTAGTGGCTTTAATAGAGACAGTAATATCGAATTAAGTGTGACACAAAAAAACGGCATGTAACATCTCCGCCTCTGTTCGTGTGTGAATAAAAGCAAGGGACTTGATTTACATTTTTTGGCCACAATAAAACTACAGATTTATTTTTAGCTTTAAAGCCCACGAAGAATTTTTAAATAGTCAATATCAAGTAGCTTTTTACTATTCCACTGAAAGCCTACACCAGTGTAGTTTTTATCAAAGGTTTCATATTTTGCTTTGTGTACTTCTATACCATTTACAAAAAAGAAAATTTCGTTCTTTCTTTTTTCAACACGAAGCACATTTGCTTTGTTAACACCTGCTTTTACTGCTGTGGAAGTAATTAAATCTGTTTTTGCTTCCCATTTTCCATTAACGAGTCTTCCATATTGAAACTTACCTGAAGGATAAATACCCAAAGTATAAAAATCCTTAGCACCATTACCCACATCCCAAAGCAGCCAGTAGCTGTCATTACTATTTCCTGCATCGGTATTATGCAAAAATATTTTTGTTTCTATGGCAAAATCTCTTGAGTGATCGGCCATGTCGGGCACAATTAGCCAACAGGCATAATTTTTATTGTCTTTTATAGTAACCCTGTAATTGCCGTTTAGCAATTGTGCAGCCGAGCCTTCATTATTCCATTCAGCCCAATTGTTATTATTGTTATCAAAATTTTCGTCAACAAGAATAGATAATTGTTCATTGTTACTATTACTACCAGTTTTACTTTTTCCTGCATTTGTTGCCGGTGTACTTTGTATTATTATCCCTTTGACATCTACCCATGTACTACTGTTGCCTTTTTTTAATTGATAACCTCCTGGAGCCTTCCTACCACCAGTATAAACAGAGTCGTATTCAAAAGGTATTAATGTTTCATTGTTTAAATTAATAATACCGAACCTGCCGTTTTTCTTTGCTGCCATTATACTGTCAGTAAAATTGTATATCAGATCATATTTAAAAGGGATGACTTGTTTTATTTTTTCATTTAATACTCCACTTTTTGATGTTGCAGCATCTTCAACTATCAAATATTTATTTTTTTGCCTGGTAATACCCTTTAGGATAAAAGGAAATTTTTCTCTACCGGCATAATCAAATATTCCTATTTTCCCTGACATTGAACTGTCAAATCTAAGTTTGTTATTTCCATAAAATACTTTCCAGCCATCATAAACATAAAAAACTTTATTGGCAGTATCAATTGAAATCCAGTCATATTTGAGAGGAATAATCAGTTTCTCTTCCCTGGTCAAAATCCCAATTTTTCCCCCTGTTTTTTCTCCCTCAATACCAGCAGGTAATACATCTTTTGCTACCATAAAAAAATCAAAAAGCTTTTCTTTAATCTGATAAGTTACAGCCTCTTCTACTTTTTGCTCATTAGCAGTTTGCGGTGTTATATTTTTTGAAAATCCCATCAGCTTCCCTGCTTTATCTATAAATCCTGATTTGCCATTTTGAGAAACAGGTGCCCATCCTTCCGAAAATGATGCCATACCTTCATATTGAAGCGGTATAACAATTTTTCCAGTTTTATCAATAGCGCCATATTTTTTGTTGATGGAAACAGTTGACAATCCTTCCTCAAAAGGAGTCATTCCATCATACATAAATGGAATTTTTAAACCGCCATTTGCATCAATAGCACCAACTTTTCCATATCTGTTATTTTTTAGTTCCTGCACCCTTAGCAAACCATCTGTTATTTCCGGAAAAATATCATACAGATACCATGTAAAATCGCCAATTTGTTTTCCGGTATAATCAAATAACGAATAAGGGCCGGTAAACACTTTGTTGGCTACAACACGGTCTTTCAATATTTTTATATCATAGTATTCAATAGGTAAAATTATTTTTCCATCCCTTGCAATCAAGCCTTTTTTTTCGTTGGGATATTTTCCCATCGCAACAATAGTAAGTCCGTTTTTTATTTCATCAATGTGGTCATAGATGACAGGTATTATTTCTTTCCCGGTTTTATCTATAACCCCCCATTTACCTCCTTCCAGTCCACTGTAAAGTGATTTTGCTTTTGCTCCAATATTTACATATGCTAACCCATCAATAAACATTGTGCCATCATCATATTTTTCAGGAATAACAATTTTCCCTTTTGTATTTACATAACTTACTTTACCATTAAACACCCTCTCAACCAAACCAATACCATCAGAAAAATTATATACCGTTTCATATTCAAAAGGAACTATAACTTTTCCGGTTTTGTCTATATAACCTTTTTTACCATCCTTTACCGGAACCATTCCGTTTACAGATTTTGCACCACCAAGCAAACTCAAAATATTATACTCAAAAGGAATTACAGTTTTGCCCTGCGCATTGATAAACCCGGTTTTTCCATCTGCCTTATAAGCCTCTGCTATTCCTTCGCTAAACTGCCCTATATGCTTGTACTCATGGGGCACAATTAACTTGCCTGTTTTATCCACTAATCCTGATAACCCATTTTTTGTTACAATCGCAACTCCGTCTGTAAATTCATCGGTTTTATAATCCTCTTCATAAATAACCGGTACTACTTCTTTTCCGGTTTTATCAATAAAGCCAAGAAACTTACCTATATAAACCGGGGCCATACCTTCTTTAAAGTTGCCAACCCGGTCGTATTTAAAATTTTGCAATTGGGCTTTAGTGCTGTAATTAATAATTAAAAACAGCAGTAATAAGTATATACATCTCATATTGATGAGTTTGAAATCAAAATTGAAGAATCAGGTTAAAATATCTATCCGTGCTAATGGGTATTTTTCTTCCACTTAGATTCTTGTTTAAATGAGTTGATTACGTACTTTCATACTTACACTTTTTGGCAACGCCATTTTAGGATGAGTCACTGCATTCTTAAATTACCATATCGAAAAATTGACCTTTAATCCCTATCAAAAACATTATACAAATTACTTAAAAACCAAAATCATCCACTCCTGTTTCATAATGGCTTTCGCCTTTTTTGTTCCGATAGGAACATTTTATAGGTAGTAGCAATATAAATACAAATGCTTTTACGTTCCTTAGGAACGTATTGTGTGCTCTTGATTAATGTTTTTATTAACCGCAAAAAGCACAAACCGTTCCTACGGAACGAAAATGCAAACTCCATTTTTCTACCCACAAAATGTTCCGCTGGAACAAACAAATAAGACAATAAAAAAAGGTGGCCGTTTCCAGCCACCTTTTTATTAATTAACCGGTATTTCATCAGGCAATATCAAAACGGTCAAGGTTCATCACCTTATTCCATGCTGCTATAAAATCATGTACCAATTTCACTTTACCATCTTCACAGGCATACACTTCGGCAATGCCACGTAACTCTGAGTTTGAACCGAAGATAAGATCTGCACGGGTAGCAGTCCATTGCACTGCACCGGTACTACGCTTTGTACCCATAAAGCCCTGCTGTACCGAGTCGGCTGCTTTCCAGGTGGTATCAAAATCGAGCAGGTTTACAAAGAAATCATTTGTAAGTGCTTCGGGTGTTTTGGTAAATACACCATGTGGTGAGCCATCAAAGTTAGCATTAAGCACACGCATGCCACCAACCAATGCCGTCATTTCCGGTGCAGTAAGCGTTAGCAGTTGTGCTTTATCTACCAGCAACTCTTCAGATGAGGCAGCGGCACGTTTACTGAGGTAGTTGCGGAAACCATCTGCAACAGGTTCAAGTACTGCAAACGATTCTACATCTGTTTGCTCCTGCGTTGCATCAGTACGGCCTGCTGTAAATGGCACCATTACAGTATGCCCTGCATTTTTTGCCGCCTGCTCCACACCTGCACATCCACCTAAAACAATAAGGTCGGCGATAGAAACATACTTACCGCTGCTGTTAAATTCTTTTTGAATTGCTTCAAAAGTATCCAACACTTTCGCCAGTTGTGCCGGGTTGTTTACAGCCCAGTATTTTTGTGGTGCAAGACGAATTCTTGCACCGTTGGCACCACCACGTTTATCTGAGCCACGGAATGTAGCTGCAGATGCCCATGCAGTAGATACCAGTTGAGACACTGATAATCCGCTGGCAAGGATTTTGGATTTTAAAGCGGAGACATCTGTATCATCAATAAGTTTATGTGTAGCCGCCGGAACAGGATCCTGCCAGATCAGATCTTCTGCAGGCACTTCTTTACCAAGGTAACGGGCACGTGGCCCCATATCACGATGCGTAAGTTTAAACCATGCTTTTGCAAAAGCATCAGCAAACTCACCCGGGTTTTCAAAAAACTGTCTTGAAACTTTTTCGTAAGCAGGATCAACACGTAATGCAAGATCGGTAGTAAGCATCATGGGTGCATGGCGTTTTGCTGCATCATGTGCATCGGGCACTGTACCGGCACCCATACCATTTTTGGGTTGCCATTGATGTGCACCTGCCGGGCTCTTGGTCAATTCCCACTCGAAGCCAAAGAGGTTCTCAAAAAAGTTATTGCTCCATTTTGTTGGGGTGGTCGTCCACGTTACTTCAAGCCCGCTGGTAATAGTATCGCCGGCATTACCGCTGCCGAATGTATTTTTCCAGCCCTGGCTTTGCTCTTCAATCCCTGCAGCAGCAGGTTCTTTACCAACATATTTTCCGGGATCTGCAGCACCATGGGTTTTTCCAAATGTGTGTCCGCCTGCAATCAACGCCACTGTTTCGTAATCGTTCATCGCCATGCGGCCAAAGGTTTCTCGAATATCACGGGCAGCAGCCAGTGGATCAGGATTGCCATTAGGTCCTTCGGGATTTACATAAATGAGTCCCATCTGCACAGCACCAAGCGGATTTTCCAGTTCACGGTCGCCGGTATAACGTTTATCACCTAACCATTCTTTTTCCGAACCCCAATACACATCTTCTTCGGGTTCCCAAACATCTTCACGGCCACCACCAAAACCAAAAGTTTTTAAACCCATCGATTCCAGTGCACAGTTGCCTGCAAGTATCATCAAATCTGCCCAGGAAAGTTTTTTACCATACTTCTTTTTTACAGGCCATAATAATAAACGTGCCTTATCAAGATTGGTATTATCGGGCCAGCTGTTAAGTGGTGCAAAACGTTGTGTGCCTGAGCCACCGCCACCACGACCATCCTGAATACGATATGTACCTGCACTATGCCAGGCCATACGGATAAAGAGTGGTCCATAATGCCCAAAGTCGGCAGGCCACCAGGCCTGCGATGTGGTCATCAGGTCAAAAATGTCTTTCTTTACTGCATCCAGGTCAAGGCTTTTAAATTCTTCAGCGTAATTGAATGTTTCACCCATCGGGTTAGAGAGCGAAGAGTGCTGACGGAGGATGTTTAACTTTAATTGATTGGGCCACCAGTCACGGTTTCTTGTACCGCCACCTGCGCTTTGTTTCAGGGCTCCACCAGAAAACGGGCACTTGCCCTGGGCTGTGTTATTTTCCATTGTTTTAAGATTGATATTAAATTATGAGTAATGATTTTTTATTTGTTTCAAAACTACAGCAGGATTGATAATAAAGCAAATTGATTATTTTTATGATTATATAAGTTTTATCTATGACTTTAACACAACTGGAATACATTGTAACATTGGATACTTACCGGCATTTTTCGTTGGCCGCTGAGAAATGTTTTATTACGCAACCTACACTCAGCATGCAGATTCAAAAGCTGGAAGAAGAACTTGGGTTAAAAATTTTCGACCGCACCAAGCAACCTGTCATCCCTACAGAAATTGGTAGAGACATTATAGCCCAGGCTCGCATTGCGCTGCATGAAGCACAAATGATCAAACAGATCATCAACGACCAGAAGGATACGCTTGCAGGCGAATTACGTATTGGCATTATACCAACGCTGGCACCCTATTTATTACCTCCATTGTATAAATCAATGAGGGAGAAATATCCTAAACTGAATCTTGTACTTAAAGAACTGATCACCGAAGAAGTTATTCTTGAACTCAAGAACAACCGCCTCGATTGCGGCATAGTGGTTACTCCGCTAAAAGACCCGTCTATAAAAGAAGATGTGCTTTTTTACGAAGAACTTTTTGTGTACGCCTCTAAAAAAAATGCCTTGTCCGAAAAAAAATATGTTCTGGCAAATGAAATTGATCCCAGCCAGCTTTGGTTACTGGAAGAAGGCCATTGTTTCAGATCGCAGATATTAAACCTTTGCGAATTAAGAAAGAGCAGTGATCTCCATTTTAAATACGAAACCGGTAACATTGAAACCTTAAAACGAATGGTTGATAAAAGTGACGGCCTTACCATTTTACCTGAATTAGCTGTTATGGAATTTAGTAAAGCCCAGCTTAAGCTGGTAAAACAATTTAAGCGGCCATGTCCCTCCCGTGAGGTAAGTCTTGTTACGCATCGCAATCATATTAAAACGAAACTCATCAATACTCTAAGGGAAGAAATAATAGCCATTGTACCGGCACCAATGCAGAAATTACGTGATAAAAAAGTGGTTGAAATAAATTATTAATTTCAGCCAATGTAATACCGAATTAGTTTACACCAATACTTCTTCCCTGTTCCATGTAATTTTCTTTCCAAACCCAATGCTGCTGTCAGTCATTTTAATGGAATCAATTTTAATGGTCCATATTTCTCCCGGTATGGCCAGCGCTAATGGGTATTTACTGTAATAATGTTTAGCCGCATAATTAGCTAATGCATCTTCCTGGGCTAAAAGTATTCCACGGAACTGGATACCTTTTACAACCAGCGTTTGTAATTTATCGGGTAAAACAGTTCCTGCAACTTCAGGATTTACTTTAAGGTAGTTGATGTGATTAGTATCTGCTGATGATTTAAAATACAGCAGGCCTTCATCTTCATTAAAGCTATAAAAACTGCTAAAGCAATATGGGTTACATTTTGTTACACAACAAATACTTGCGCAGGTTTGCTTTTTTATAAACTGACTGATGTGTTCGTTCATATACATCATTTATTTGTTAAAAAATACATACCGTTAATTACCATCCACCTGTTCATGTTGAAACTGCACAACTGGTGTTACAGGCAGGCATTCTAATTTCAACTGATTTAATATTACTGCTGTTTTTTCCAACTCAACATTCATGGCAGCCAGGTATTGGCTGGTTTCTCTTTTTATTTTGGGAATAATGTTTTTATAATATTCAATACCTTTTAGCAGGTTGTTTTTAAACCCCTGGAAATATTTTAATTCTTTCGAATTAATATCCAGTGTCTTTTCTATTTTATTTCTCAAATAGTCAACATAAAGGTTTAGTTCATTTATAAACATGTGAGACCGGCTGGAAGAATTGAGTATATTTTTCCTGCCATAGATATGATCAACCATATCGGTGAGTGAAAATATACCTGAAAAATACGCAAGGTTAGGCCCGGGGCAAATGGTTACAGCCGAAAGTTTATGTGACAAAGCAATATCATCTTTTAACAATACTGCAGAACCTAACCCCTCACAAAGGCATTCCTTTTCTGTAATTTCTTTACATACCATTTTGAAAAGTTCGCCGCTAAGCCCTTTACCTTCCAGTTGTTTTATTTTTAATTCCTGGTATTGACGTGATGCTGTACAAATTGGAGTGGAAGTAAATTCTGTATCCGCAGCCAGTAATTTTTTATAGCAGGGACTTCCCGGTTTTTGTTTGTCTATTCTTTCTTGTTTTAAAAATTCTCCGCTGCTATTCCTGAAATTATTAAACGGAATTCCCAATGGAGATGCATGGCTCATATAGTAGTCTTCTTTTTTTGCCGTTGCCAGTTTGTTAAGGGTTTGTTCATCAACATTTGTAGCTTCCGGAACCAGCAAAAACGGGCTACCCCACCCTGTACCATCCAGCTCATAATGTTCCAGCAGGAAGTGGTTTTCATTTGAAGTACCGATACCACCCTGGCCAGTAATTTTTAATTGTGGTGTAACAGTAAAGTCGTTATTTCCTTTTTCAATATTAGCTTTATTACACAAATCCAACAGTTCTGTAACCAGTTCCTGCCTTTTGTTTTTAAACTCCTCGAATATAACTCCAAGCAATAGCCCATCAGTTGCAAAAGCGTGCCCGCCACAATTCAACCCTGATTCAATCCGGAATTCTGATACCCACAATCCTTTTTTTGCAAGTATCTTTCCCTGTATTAATGCAGAGCGGTAATCACTTACTTTTAGTATTATCTTTTTCTTCAGTTGATTTTTTTTATCCGGATAAAAATCTTTGAAGTTTTCTATGTAACTGTAAAGTCTTGGATTATATCCTGCAGAAAATACAACAGCTGCCTCCAGGTTACTATTGGCAAATCCCCTAAGAGCAGACAAGGCATCTGAGTACTCAGCAGCCAGTATTTCACCGCCTGGGTTGTAGTTATCCTTATCAACTTTAGCCATGATATTAACATCTATAGCACCTGCTTTTATTGCTCCTTTTAATAGTTGCTGCAAAGTTGTTTTTTCATGTCCGCTATGAAGTTGTTTCATTGCATCATACCTGATTTTTACAGCAGATGTTTGCGGCAACATTTCGAAATACTTTGCCAGTTCATTGTCCTCATCAAACGACAACGAACGCATTTCAGCAACCTGGTCAGTCACAATTTTTTGAACAAGTTTTAAATATGCGGTAATACGTCTTGCCCTGTAGTCATTTTCCTTTTTTGTGATTGGCTTAAATATCCTGCCGGTTTGCTCACAATGAAACTGTCTCATTTTTTCAATCAACTCATCATCCATAATGGAAATGACTGACGCAATTCCGAACCGGGCAACTTTAACCGGCGTATCAATTGAATAACATAAACCCAATACCGGGATATGAAAGGAATGTAAGGATGTGTTTGACATAAGATTAATATTTTTATTCCGGTTAAAGCAGGCTTGCCAGTGCCGGTTTGCTCCTGTTTCCCCTGATAATTTTTTGCAAATTTACTAAATAAAGATAACTTTGTCCTTAATTATTTGCTAAATGGCAGTTATAAATGAAAAGATCACTAATACCGGTTATAAAACCAGTTTATTATTTTAAAATTAAACCATGTTTTCAAAATCAAGTGAATATGCCCTGAGGGCCGTGATATATATTGCAAGGGAAAGCTCAATTGATAAAAAATTGGGCATTGCTGAAATAGCAGTATCTATTGATTCTCCCCGTTCATTTACTGCCAAAATACTTCAGCTGCTTACGGCAGATAATAAAATAATCAGTTCGGTACGTGGCCCCAATGGCGGATTTTATATTTCTGAAAATGCAAAAAAATTACCGGTACGTTCAATACTGAAAGCTATGGGTGAAGATGAGATGCTGGGGCAATGCGTACTGGGGCTTAAAAAATGTTCGGATGTAAAGCCCTGCCCTATGCACATGCAATATAAGATCATCAAAGAAAAACTGATAACCCTTTTTGAGAATAAAACTATAGGTGACCTTGCAGATGAAATGGCTGAAGGAAATTCTTTTATCAATAACAGGAACAAGGGTACAGCTAAATGACTTATTAAAATACCAGAAAGTTTACACCACACCTTCAAGTATCTTAATATAATTCGCTCTTTCATAAGCAGTGGGATCTGAAATATTCTGCTGGCTCATGATACCTCTAAATGCCCTGATATTATCGAAGCCCATCATGTACATCCAGTCCTGTAATTCCTTGTTCATGGTTTTTAAATAAGGAATGCCGTTTTTATACAGAGAAGATGCTGTCATTACCACATCGGCACCAGCCAGCAAATATTTAATTACCTCTACAGCGCTTTGTACCCCGGTGGTTGCTGCCAGCGATAGTTTTACTTTGCCATATAATAATGCAATCCATAATAATGGTAATCTTATTTCTGATGATTCGCTGTAATGCAGATCTGTTTTCAATGTAAGTTCATTAATATCAAAATCGGGTTGATAAAAACGATTGAATAGAACCAATGCATCTGCCCCTGCATTTTTCATACGTAAAGACATATTGCCCATATTGCTGAAATAAGGATTCAACTTTATCGCCACAGGAATTTTTACTGTTTGTTTAATGCTCTCAATGATATTGAGGTAGCGATGTTCTATTTCAGCAGATGACATAGTAATATCGCCGGGAATAAAAAATATATTCACTTCTATCCCATCGGCACCAGCCTGTTCCATCAATTTTGAATAATCTATCCATCCTTCGTTGGTAATGCCATTCAGGCTTGCAATCACAGGAATTTTTATCCGCTCTTTCGCCTTACGGATATTCTCCAGGTATTCATCAGTACCCACATGATAATCATCCAGGTCAGGAAAATAATCCAGTGCCTCTGCAAAAGCATTCGATGTTCCGGACATTATATTTTTATACCCGGCTTCTTCTTTCCGTATTTGTTCTTCAAACAAAGAATATAACACTACGGCACCTGCACCATTGTCTTCCATTCGTACAATATTATCTGTCTTTTCAGATAAAGTGCATGCTGATACAACAATGGGGGAATTTAATTCCATGCCCATGTAGGTTGAATGTAATTTCATGTGTTTATTTTATTGTTTTTGGTCACATAGAACCTGTCTGCCGTCAGGCAGGTTCGCCTGTAAACATTTCAGTTGGTATCAACTTTTGTTATGGCGCATTTCATATGCTTTTTCAAATTTTAAATGACAGTTGACAGTTGTTAGTGAGGAAGTGGTCCATCTGTCAACTAACACCTGTCTTCTGACAAATTTTATGCTATCGGAACAAAATCACTTGCCTTTTTTGTAGCCAGTTCCTCGTATGTTTTCCATTTAAGATTTACTAATTCCTGTGCATGTTTCATCAATCTATCTGCTTCATCAGGATTTGTCATGGTTAATACCTTATACCGTAATTCATTATAGGCATAATCTTTTAAATGCATTGTTGGCCTTGGAGAATCCAGCACAAATGGATTTTGATTTTTCTTTCTTAAAACGGGATTATACCGTAGCAATGGCCAGTGCCCGCTTGCAACTGCTTTGTTTTGCTGGCTTAAACCATCTTTTAAATCATATCCATGAGCAATGCAATGGCTGTAAGCTAATATCAAGGCAGGGCCATCATATGCTTCTGCTTCTCTCATAGCCAATAATGTTTGTTGCGGATTGGCACCGAAGGCAACCCTTGCCACATAAACATTACCATAAGAGATAGCCTGCATGGCCAGATCTTTTTTACCACCGGATTTACCACCGGCCGCAAATTTTGCAGTAGCTGCTGTTGGTGTTGATTTAGATGATTGTCCGCCGGTATTGGAATACACTTCTGTATCCAGCACCAGTATCTTAATATTTCTTCCACTTGCCAATACATGATCCAATCCTCCATAACCAATATCATAAGCCCAGCCATCGCCACCAACCAACCAAACACTGCGGCGAACCAATTGATCACATACCGACAATAAATGAGCTGCAGCAGGTGAACTGATCTTTTGCAATTTTTCTTTTAGTAACTGCACCCGTAATTGTTGTACTGCCAGTTCTGATTCATGCACCTGTTTGGCATTGCTGATCTCATTTACAAAATCTTCTCCCAGTTCACTTTTTAATTCCAGTAAATATTGTTTGGCAACGCTTAATTGATTATCGGCAGTAATACGCATACCTAAACCAAACTCTGCATTATCCTCAAATAAAGAATTACTCCAGGCGGGGCCACGGCCTGCTGCATTTTTTGTCCATGGTGTGGTGGGCAGGTTGCCGCCATAAATTGATGAGCAGCCTGTTGCATTGGCTACCAATAATCTTTCGCCAAATAATTGAGATAACAATTTTAAATACGGTGTTTCGCCACAACCGGCACAGGCACCGCTGAATTCAAATAACGGTTCTAAAAATTGTGCACCATGTACGGTAGAGAAATCAATTTTTGAACGGTCGTTCCAGGTAATATTTTCAAAGAATTCAATATTCTTTTTTTCAGTTTCCAGAACAGGTTCCTTATCTCCCATATTAATAGCCTTACGGGAACGATTGGCCGGATCGGTTGCAGGGCAAACTTCCACACATAAATTACAACCGGTGCAATCTTCTAAATACACCTGTAATGAATATTGTGTTTCAGGAAAACCTCTTGCATTGATCGGTGCAGATTTAAAACCTTCCGGTGCCTGCTTCAGATTATCTTTATGAAAAAACTTGGCCCTTATAACACTATGCGGACAAACATAGGCACAGTTACCGCATTGTATACAGGTATCCGGTTCCCATAAAGGCACCAGGTCCGACACATTTCTTTTTTCCCATTGTGTGGTACCGCTTGGGTAAGTACCATCTATCGGCATCATACTAACCGGTAACTGGTCACCGTGATCTGCCATCATCATAGAAGTAACTTCTTTTACAAATTTTGGCGCTTTGTCAGCTACAGTAAGCAAATTATGATCTGCTGCAGAAACAATAGCCGGATAATCCACTTCATATAAATTAGCCAGCGTTGCATCTACTGCTTTAAAATTCTGGTCAATTACTTTCTGTCCTTTTTTAAAGTATGTTTTTTCAATGGCTTTTTTAATCTGCTTAATGGCATCTTCTCTTGGCAGTACACCTGACAATGCAAAATAACAGGTTTGCATGATGGTATTGATGCGGCCGCTCATGCCGGTATCTCTTGCCACAGTTGTTGCATCGATAACATACAATTTTAATCTTTTACTGATGATACTTTTTTGAACCTGTCCTGTTAATTTACTCCACACTTCATCTTTACTGTATGGACTGTTCAATAAGAAAGTAGCGCCGTCACTTGCAAATTCCAGCATCTCCACTTTTTCTGTAAAATTGAATTGGTGGCAGGCTATAAAATCTGCTTTTGAAATTAAGTAGGGTGCTTTTATCGGTTTTGGTCCAAACCGTAAATGCGATACTGTTCTTGCACCTGATTTTTTTGAATCGTATACAAAATAACCCTGGGCATAAAGTGGTGTATTTTCTCCAATGATCTTAATCGTATTTTTATTGGCGCCTACAGTACCATCTGCACCCAAACCAAAAAACAATCCCTGCCTCCATTCTGATTCATCTAATTTATAAGCCGAATCATAGGTTAAACTTAAATGCGTAACATCATCGTTGATGCCGACAGTAAAATTATTTTTAGGATGTTTATTTTTTAATTCGTCAAACACTGCCTTTACCATTGCCGGAGTAAACTCTTTAGATGAAAGACCATAGCGGCCACCAACAAGGTTGGGCAATTTTTTAATTTTTCCCTGTTGCAATGCATCAACCAATGTAGCTAAAACGTCCTGGTACATAGGCTCGCCTGCTGCGCCAGACTCTTTGGTTCTGTCGAGTACAGCAACAGATTTTACTGAAGCCGGTAATACTTTTATTAAATGCTCTAAAGAGAACGGACGATACAAACGCACAGTAATAACCCCGGTTTTTTCTCCAGCAGCATTTAATGCCTGCACAGTTTCTGCAACGGTTTCACTACCCGATCCCATAACGATCACCACACGTTCTGCATCAGCTGCACCGGTATATTCAAAAAGCTGGTATTGACGTCCCGTCATTATTGCAAAATCATTCATCACTTCTTCCACAATGCCCGGCATATTATTATAAAAGGTATTTACTGTTTCTCTTCCCTGGAAATATACATCGGGGTTTTGTGCAGTTCCTCTTATAAACGGATGTTCCGGATTTAAACCACGATTGCGATGAGCAATTACCAGTTCATCCGGTATCATTGATTTGATCTGTTCATCACTCAGCATTTCCAGTTTATTTACTTCATGCGAAGTGCGGAAGCCATCAAAGAAATGAACAATGGGTATTCTTGCTTTTAATGTAGCTGCCTGTGCAATCAATGCAAAATCGTGAGCTTCCTGTACACTGGCAGAACTTAACATGGCAAAGCCTGTAGTTCTTGCTGCCATCACATCCTGGTGATCGCCAAAAATAGAAAGTCCCTGTGCGGCTAATGAACGTGCTGCCACATGAAAAACCGTTGCGGTTAGTTCGCCGGCAATCTTATACATGTTGGGTAACATCAACATCAGCCCCTGCGATGCAGTGAATGTGGTTGTTAATGATCCGGTTTGCAAAGCACCATGCACAGTACCTGCGGCACCTGCTTCACTTTGCATTTCCATTACATCGGGCACTGCACCCCATATATTTTTTATTTGTTTACTTGCCCATTCATCGGCCAGCTCTGCCATTGTAGATGATGGTGTAATGGGATAGATGGCACAAACTTCATTTACACGATAGGCTACATAAGCAGCGGCTTCGTTTCCATCTATTGTTGCAATTATTTTTTTATTACTTGACATTAGTTGTAGCATTAAGAGGTTCAGGAATCATTTCTATTGCATGGCAGGGGCATTGCTCATAACATACTGCACAACCGGTGCAGGCATCTAGATTAAATTTATAGCGGTTGCCTTTTCCTAATTTAATAATTGCATCTTCGGGGCATGCACCAAAACATCCGTCACATTCAAAACAGTTACCACAACTTAAACAGCGTTGCGCCTCAAACCTGGCTTCCGGTTCCGATAAGCCGCTGATCACTTCTTCAAAATTTTGTACTGCAATGGCTGGAGAAAGTTTGTCCTGTTCTTTTTGTGGTGCTTCTGTTTTATACCACATGTGCAGTTTACGGTAACCGGCAGTAGGATGCTTATCAGGTTTTTCAAATGGTTGCTGCAATAAATAACCATTTATATAACGGGCTGCTTTTTTAGCCTGGCCAACAGCAATTGTTGAGCTCCTGTTTTCTCCAGGTAGCATATCTCCTCCTGCAAAAATTCCTTCGTACCCGGTCATGCGTTGTGCATCTATATTTACAGTGCCATCATCGTTTACAACAATGCCATACACCGAACGTAAAAAACCTGAATCAGATTCCTGCCGGTTGGCCATTATCAATACATCAGCATCAATCATTTCAAATTCGCCTGTACCAATCGCTTTTCCCTTCTCAACTTTCATTGTCTCCAGGGTAATTTTTTTATTTTCTACTTTATTAATACTCCTGTATAGTTGTACATCTACTCCTTCAGCCAATGCATCTTCAGTTTCATAATCGTAAGCCGGCATCATTTTTTTGTCGCCTGCAAAATATACAGCAGCATCGGAACCAAAACGCTTTATCATACGTGAAATATATAAGGCCAGCTTACCACCACCATACACCACCACTTTCTTTTGTATGTACGGAGAGGTATTTGATTTTACTTCATTAAAAAAAGAAAATGCATCGGTTATATAAACAGATCTATCCTGCGGAAATTCTTCGGCATGTATCAGCTGGGCTCCAATAGCCAGGTAAACTGCATCAAAGTTTCCTGCATCTTTCTCTGTTAAAATGTCTGTCACTTTATAATTGAGGTGGATATTGACCCCCATTTTTACAATACGATTAATTTCTGCATCCAGAATTTCTTTCGGTAAACGATAGTCGGGAACACCTGTCCACAACAAACCTCCGGGGTGACTACCTGCATCATATATTTCAACATCATGTCCCATTCTTTTTAAATGATAAGCCGCAGATAAACCGCCGGGGCCAGCACCAATTATCAATACTCTTTTACCGGTGGGCTTTGCTGTCAGCTTAACTTCCCATTGTTTATTGATGGCTTCATCGCCAATATATCTTTCTACTGCATGAATATTTATCGTGGTATCAATATGGTTTCTGTTACAGCCGGTTTCGCAGGGCTTAACACAAACCCTGCCCATAATTGCAGGGAAAGGACAGTCTTCCATCATTGTTTGAAAAGCGGTGAAATAATCACCGGCCTGTGCATGCGCCATCCATGCCTGTATGTTTTGTCCTGCCGGGCAGGCGCTGTTACAAGGCGGCATAAAGTCAACATAAACTGGCTGGCGGAATCGCTTGGGACCTGTGCCTTCCGCATGTGTGGAAAGGTCGATGGGTTTTGTAATATCGGTTTCTGGCATGATGAAAGTTTTAGCTGCGGCAGGAAAATTCCTGCCCATGAAGACTATTTAAACTTAAGCAATGTAGAAACTGAAATTAAACGAAGGGCTGATTTAGTTCAACTTAAAAAATGATTTTCATCATGTAAGAAGATTGTAAACTTGAGGCAGGGTATTCTTTGCAAAAAAATACAAAGTTTATATAATAATTAGCCCATAATATAGAGCTGTAATAAAAACACTCCAATTCCGACTACAAAGGCTATTAAAGCTATCCAGCTTATTTTTTTAAGGTACCACATAAAATCAATTTGTTCAATACCCATCACTGCAACACCAGCTGCCGAACCAATGATGATAGCACTACCACCACTGCCGGTAGTGAAAGCTAAAAATTCCCAAAACGGATGATCAGTGGGATAAGTGTTTAGATCATACATGCCTTGTGCGGCGGCAACAAGTGGTACGTTATCAACAACGGCAGATAACAATCCTAATACAGTACCAATCAGGTAATCATTTTTAAATGTACTGTTTAAAACACCCGCCATAGTTTTTAAAACACCTGTTGTTTGCAATGCCGACACAGCCAATAAAATTCCCAGGAAAAATAAGATACTGGGTGTATCAATTTTTTGTAATGCCCTGGCCACTGTAAATTTTTCTTTGTAGTCGGGCTCTTTGTCTTTATGAATAATGGCTAATATGATCCACATTAAACCCAATGCCAGTAACATCCCCATAAATGGGGGTAAGTGTGTAATTGTTTTAAACAATGGTACAAAAAGTAAAAAGCCAATGCCGGCAATTAAAACCAGTTTCCCCTCCTTTTTTTCTTTGTTGCTGGTTTCAGTATTTTGAATTATTTCAAATTTTTTTCCTTTAAATTTTCTTGATATAATTAATACCGGGATGATACATGCTACCAGACAAGGCAATATCAATGTATAAATAATATTCATTGCTGTAATTTGTCCACCTATCCAAAGCATGGTGGTGGTTACATCTCCCAATGGCGACCATGCACCACCTAAATTAGATGCAATAATAATAATGCCTGCAAACCAAAGCCGGTCTTCCTTTTCGCTGAGTAATTTTATGCAAAGCGAAGTCATAACAATGGCTGTAGTCAAATTATCCAGTAGAGCCGAAAGAAAAAAGGTAATGCTGGCAATGATGAATAATAATTTGCTTTTACTTTTGGTATTTATTTTTTGGGTTATAATGTCAAAACCATTGTGGGAATCTATCAGTTCAACAATCGTCATGGCACCTAAAAGAAAAAATAATATTGAAGCTATTTCACCAAACCCGTGCAGTAATTCTTCGCTCACTGCATGTACATCTTCTGCCTGTAGTATATAAATTGTCCAGCATAATACACCGGTTATTAAGGCTGATGCCGCTTTATTTACTTTTAACGGATGTTCAAAAGCAATAGCAATATAACCGGCAATAAAAACAACGAGTATTAACGCTATCATGATAATTCTTTAATTAAATAATTATGTTTATTCATACAAATCTACCTGAGAACTCAGTATTTCACGGTATTTATTGAACAATTTTGTTTTGGATATAAATCCAATAAATTTTTTATTGTTATCCAGTACCGGTAAATACCAGCTTTGTGTAATATCGAATTTTTCCATTACTGTATGCATATTCTGATCTTGCGATAAAATTGCTGCTGGTTTTTTCATTAATGATTTTACGGATACCTGACCAAATTTTTCTGTCTGGAAAAGTTTTTGTTTAATATCATTTAGTTCAATGATACCGACAAACCTCTCTTTACTGTCAACTACAGCAAAAATATTCTTCTCACTCCGTTTTATTATTTCTATAAGGTCTTTTAATTTTTTGTCGATGCTGATGCTATCGTATGTATCCTGTATTAAACTGTCCAGGGTAATTGCAGTAAGAATATTTTTTTCTTTTTTATGAGTAAATATCTGTCCTTCCAGCGCCAGTTTTTTTGTTTCCATCGAATAGGGCTCATATGTTTTTACAATAAAGAACGAAATGGAAGACACCAGCATTAAAGGGATAAATAATTCGTATCCGTTAGTTATCTCAGCAATTAAAAAGATAGCAGTTAGCGGACTGTACATTACACCACTTAGTACACCTGCCATACCTGCCAAACTAAAATTGCTTTCGGGTATTTTTATCCACGGAGTGCTGTTTAGTATTTTAGAAAAAACAAACCCCAGGTAAGAACCCACAAATAACGAAGGGGCAAAATTACCACCATTGCCACCGCTGCCGATTGTAATGCCTGCAGCAACAGGTTTAACCAATACAATTAAAGCTGTAAAAGCAATGATGCCCCAGTTATTGCCCAATTTAGAAAACAGTGTAGTGTTATCGGTAAATGAAGTGAAAGTACCATTTGCTACTGATTTAATACTGCCATACCCTTCGCCAAAAAGTGGTGGAAATACAAAGTAAATCCCAAGTAACAAAACACCGCCAATTAGGGCTTTTCCATAAGCATTAATATTCAGGCTATGTACTCTTTTCTCTGAGGCTTTAAATACTCTTGCATAATAAAGTGATACAAATCCGGCCAGTACTCCCAGCAATACATAATAAGGCACATTCCTGTAATCGAACGATTGTTTTAAAATAAAATTAAACAACGAAGATTCCTGCAAGATTATTTTTGAACACAGCGCC
The DNA here is from genome assembly GCA_017983695.1 of Ferruginibacter sp. Lineage (GTDB taxonomy): Bacteria > Bacteroidota > Bacteroidia > Chitinophagales > Chitinophagaceae > Ferruginibacter. The sequence goes on along the minus strand of JAGOAX010000003.1, from coordinate 180,283 downwards.
CCAACAACAGAAGATATTATCAGCGGTATAAAATAACTCACAATAGTTTCTGCTAATAAAACTTCTACGGCAAAAATAACTCCGGCAATAGGCGCATTAAATACCGCAGCAATACCTGCAGCCGCACCACAAGCAATCAGCAAGGTACGCTCCTGGTAATTTAAATCGCTGATACGGGAAAGATTAGAACCCACTGCCGAGCCTGTTGCCACGATCGGTGCTTCCAGGCCAACAGAGCCTCCCAACCCAACTGTTACAGAACTGGTAACCACATGCAAATATGTATGGCTTGATGGAATGAAAGAAGACTTAACCGCAATAGATTTTAATACCATCGCTATTCCTCTTTCAATATGGCCACCAAAAAAATAACGAACAATTAAAACAGTAATGAGTAAACCAATTGCAGGAAACAATAAGTAACCTAAAAAATTTACCGGAATTTCTTCTATCCAATGCTGCAGATAATGTACCAGTGTTTTTAATAATACCGCTACCAATCCAGATGCAAAACCCACCAAAGTAGCAATTAACATAATCATCTGCATTCTGCTAAGCCTTGTACGCAGATAGTTGATGGTGCTTTTATAAATTGACTTTATAATCATTCAGGCACAAATTTATACATAGTTTTTATTAAAAACAGGATTAAAGTACTGCACCCGGAATTAAAGGGTTTAAATGAAGCGTACCTGTAAAGCATACTTTAATTAAAACTTTATAATTTTCGAATTTTTTGGAACAACAAGGCACATACAAAAGCAAAGTAAAAGAGGGCGCCATTGGCACCCTCTTATCATATTCCTAAAACCAAAACCAACTATAAGCTAATATTTTATGCTATTACCGCTTTCTTTACTTCTTTACTACTAAAATTTTCAGCCTCAAGTAAAAAAGAAAATGATTTTTTACTTACTACTTTATCTGCCCTGTTTTGTAACAGTTTATTTTTTGTGCAAAATGCCACTCCCATACCTGCATGCTCAATCATACAAAGATCATTACCGCTATCGCCAATTGCAATACAATTTTCCAGCGAAATATTATATTGTTTTACAACCTGCATTAATGCATTTGTTTTGCAAAGGGAATGATTGCATTTACTTTGCAGGTTATAATAAAACCATGAAGGAATAGTAACTTCTCCGGTTGCTTTTCCTTCAAAAAAATCCAACTGGTTGCCCAAAGCAAAATCAGCATCCAGTTTATTTTTAACAAAATCGGCTACAAATTGATAGCTATCGCTTATAACTCCCACAATATTTCCCTGCCTGCGTAATTGCTCTACCACATCAACAGCATCATCAATCAATGGTATGGATGCAGCTACCTGAAGTAACTCTCCCATTGGTAAGCCCTGCAGCAGTTTAGCAATTCTTTTTGTAAGTACCGCAGGGTCTTTTTCAATATTTCGCAATCTTACCAGTTCCTCTTCAAACAAATATTTTTCTGCACAGGTATCTATAAATCTGCCTTGCAGTAAAGTGTTGTCCATATCAAACACAATTATTTTTCGTAACCCTCCCATTTGTTCCTTCATAACGTTTTGCATCTGATTACTGATGATATTTACTGCGCCTAACTTTTCTACATTAACCAGATTGCTGTTATTATGCGTAGCCTTTTTTATAATAGCCCTGGCCACTTCGCCACTCATTTTTCCTAACATTTGCCATGGCTTGCTTTTATTTTCTATATACCCGATATTTACTTCTTTAACCCGGGCCTGCATTAAAAACATATCTATCAGTATACCAATATCCACACCGTAGTCATGAAAAAAATCAATCTTATTAAGAAAGCTTTTTTTACCTGCTATCATGCCACTTAATGGTTGCTGAAAACCAAACAACTCAGGATAAAATATTTTAAGTAATGGTTTAGCCACCAATTCTGTTACACGGCCTGCATTTCTGGCAAATGCACCTTTTACAAAATCACATTCATTGTCTATCAGTGGCTGCACCAATTTTTTAATAGTACCGGGAGGATAAGGATGAATATCAGCGTCTAAAAAAACCAGCAACTGATTGGAAGATGATAAAATTCCTTCCTTCATTGATATCCCCTTACCCCTATCTTCACTTACCAGCACTGTAGCACCTGCGGCTTTTGCCCTTTCCTGTGTTTTATCCGTACTCCTGTCATCTACTACAATTACTTCGCTTACCAATGGCTCAGCCAAACAATACTTTACAACGTCAGTTATGGTTTCCTGTTCGTTTAAAGCAGGTATTATTACTGTTATCATATTCGTTTTTTTAAAGTGTTAGTAGATTTATATTTTTTTTGAATCATACTGTCAAAACGATACCTTGACAATGCAAGTTCATTTTTTGTTTTTAACTGCAACACATGCAACGAATCATTCTTAAGAATCAATATTTCCTTTTCTTTAGTGAGCTTTTTATTGCGTGCAATTGTAAAAATTATCAGCCCAGCAAAGAGCAGCAGTAACAGAAATGCCGTTGATAAAATAAATGTTTTATTCATCTGATGAATAATTTCATTAAAGATGAACCATGTAGATTAAAGCAGGATTAAAACACCGTTAAAATATACTAAACAGAAAATAATATATTGGGCAGCCGGAGTGTAAATACTGTACCGGTATTGACACCAGACTCAACACTGATACTACCTTTGTGCAATGCTAAAATTCTTTTTGTTAAAGTAAGTCCTAAACCAAAGCCCGGTTTTTGCTGGGCACTATCTGTACGAAAAAAGGGTTGAAATATATTTTGTATATCGGCCTCTGCAATTACGTCTCCATTATTGGCTACCTGTATCTCAACATACTTTTCATCAAAAACTGTACTAATGGTTGATTGAAAATTGTTAGAGTATTTACACCCGTTCTCGATAATATTTTTTAGTGAGATATACAAAAGGTTAGTATTACCAAACACGGTAAGCAATTTTTCATTTTCGGGAAAGGTATCCAAATTAAGCACTACCTTAAATTGTTGGTTTTGTTTTTTAATATCAGCTACCACTTTAAATAATACTTCATCCAGCCTCACTTCTTCCAGGTCAATACTTCCCTCTGATCCCGTTTTAGCAATATCCAGTAAACTGCGGGTAAGTTGCTGCAGGTCTTTTACATCTTCATAAATGCTGTGCATTACCTCTTTATATTCTTCAGTAGTTCTGTTTTTTTGCAACGATACTTCAAGCTGGCTTGATATTGAAGTTAAGGGTGTTGATAATTCATGAGAAGCATTGGAAATAAACCTGCGCTGAATGAAAAAGGAATCCTGCAAACGATCCAGCAGATTATTAAATGTTTCCGCCAGTTTGGTAAGTTCATCTTTTTTATCGTTGATCTCAATTCGGCGGGCAATATTATTAGAAGTAATCTGGTTTACTTCGCTGGTAATTCTTTTAATAGGATTGATAAGGTTCTTCGCAAAAATCAAACCCACAATGTAGGAAAGTAAAACGGCCAGTAAAAGTGCAATAACTAATATCTTTTTTAATTGCTGTAAGTATTCCTGTCCATCAATATCTGATGCAGCCACAGCCACTATAAAATTAGAGCCATCGTCAATATGCTGTATAACTATTGCTTTTTTGCTGTTGTAAGTAAAGTAATACTCCTTATGAATTTTAGCCTGATCTATAATATTTTTTGACAGTAGTAAGGAATCACCGGCACTATCTGTATAGCAATATTCATACAGGTTATTATTATAGCCGGTAATGGTAATACTCTTATTGTACAGCGAACTTACAGCAGCAAAATCCATTCTGCGCAATACATTATAATTGGTATCTGTTATATCTGTATAAATCTTTGCCGTGCTATATGCTCTGTTTCTCAGCCTGTTTTTAAATGCATTGGTTCTCTCCTGTACACTAAAAAAATAAACAGATACGCTTACTATTGTAAGAATAAGGGTAACCAATAAAGCAAATAACAATGCTATTTTAAATCTTATACTCATACTGTTATTTCTCTTTCATTATATATCCCATGCCTACTTGTGTATGTATTAATTTTGGATCAAAATCCTTATCAATTTTTTTTCGCAGAAAATTTACATACACATCAATTACATTTGTTTTGGTATCAAAATCCAGGTCCCATACCTTTTCAGCAATATCTGCCCTCGAAATTACCCGGTTTCTATTCCGCATAAAATACTCCAGCAATTGAAACTCTTTTGCTGTAAGATTAATCAACATCCCATTACGGGTTACTTCTTTACTATCCACATTTAATTCAAGGCCGGCCACTTTTAAAATATTACCTGCCGGTAATTGCTGGTTCATAGTGCGTTTTAATAATGCCCGTATCCTTACCAGCAATTCTTTAAACTCAAATGGCTTTACTAAATAATCATCTGCACCTGCATCAAAACCTTCTATCTTATCATCCATTGCTCCAAAAGCAGTAAGCATAATAACAGGTATATGCTGATTGCGGTTTCTTATGCTTTTACACAAATCATACCCATTTATGCCTGGCAAATTAATATCTGTAATTATTAAATCAAAACTACCCGATTCAAAGAAACGTAAGCCTATCTTTCCGTCATAAGCAGTTTCCACATGAAAGTCCAATTCCTTCAGCCCTTTGGCAAGGGTGTCAGCAATTTTTTTTTCATCCTCAATAATTAATATTTTTATTTCTTCCATAGTTACCTCTTATAAAGCATCCGTATCAATACCAGCTCTACTGGATTACTAATTATTGATATACCTGTAAAAATAATAGAAAGCAATATCCTTATGTTGTTTTTGGGGATATTTTAATCTCATTTTAATGTCTCTTTAATGCTCTTGTTGTTCTTTTACAGTGAGTTGGTAAATATATAATCATATAAAAGTACAGGGATATAGTGGTTTTTAACAGCGGGATTTTTCGATACAAAAGCAGCCTTCAGGCTGCTTTTGCCTTTAAGGCAAACAATAAATATAGTGGATACATCATTATACAAAAAAAGCAGGGGTATTTGCCCCTGCTTTTTTTAATCAGAAGAAATCAATTACTTATTTATTCCAGTTTACTGACTGCATTTTTACATCTCTTGAATTACCCCCTATCATGATCTGAAAATCTCCCGGCTCCCAATCATACTTTAAATCATAGTTGTAAAACTTAAGATCATTAGTTGTTATATTAAATGAAACAGTTTTTGATTCTCCTGCTTTCAATTCTATTTTCTGAAAGCCTTTTAATTCTTTTACCGGTCTTGTAGTACTACCCACAACATCACGAATGTAGAGTTGCACTGTTTCTTTACCATTGTAACTACCATTGTTGGTAACAGTAATACTTGCTGTTAATGTTTGATTACCTTTTAAGGATGCAGTACTCATTTTAATATCACTGTATGAAAAATTACTATAGCCGAGGCCAAAACCAAAAGGATAAACCGGCTCGTTACTTACATCCAAATAATTACTTCTGAATTTAGAAAACCATTTACCCTGCTCTAATGGGCGGCCGGTATTTTTATGATTATAATAAATAGGCACCTGTCCAACATTTTGTGGAAATGTAGTACTTAATTTGCCAGAAGGATTTACATCACCAAATAATACATCGGCTATTGCAGATCCGGCTTCGCTGCCGCCAAACCAAACATTTAAAATAGCAGGTACATTTTCATTTTCCCATTTTAATGCCAGTGGCCTTCCTGTAAATAAAAGCAACACTACCGGTTTACCGGTTTTTAATAATGCTTTTAACAGATCTTTTTGTGCTTCAGGAATTTCTATATTACTGCGACTGCTACTTTCTCCACTCATCTCTGCAGATTCACCTAAGGCTGTAACAACAACATCCGACTGGTTAGCAATATTTACTGCTTCCTGGATAATTTCAGCTGCAGACCTTTTATCTCTGCCTAAAGATTTACCAAACATGCCGGCTCTTTCTTCGAATGCTGCATCATAATCAAGGTTAGAACCTTTGGCGTATATAATTTTAGCCTTATCTCCCACTACTTCTTTTAACCCTGTTAATACGGATGTTGCTTTTGAAAAATTTGCAGCCACACTCCAGGTACCAGGCATATTTTCTTTATTATCTGCCATTGGGCCAACCAGGGCAATAGTGCCGGATTTTTTTAATGGCAAAATATTGTTTTGATTTTTTAACAGCACAAAACAATCGGCTGCAATTTTTCTTGCTGCTGCCCTGTTGGCTGCAGTAAATATTTCTGTCTTCGCCCTGTTGGCATCGCAATAGCGGTAAGGATCCTCAAACAAACCTAATTTATATTTCGCTTCCAGTATTCTTCTGCATGCCGCATCAATATCCTGTAGTTTTACTTTTCCCTCTGCTAAAGATTTTTTCAGCGTCAGTAAAAATCCTTCGCCAACCATATCCATATCAATGCCAGCATTCATTGCAAGCGCCGAAACTTTTGGCAGGTCACCCATACCATGATCGATCATTTCATTTATACCTGTATAATCTGTTACCACAAAACCTTTAAAGCCCCATTGCTTACGCAACACATCTGTCATTAAAAATTTACTGCCCGTTGCAGGAATACCATCAACCTCATTAAAAGAAGCCATCACAGTTCCTGCTCCGGCATCTACTGCAGCTTTGTATGGCGGCAGGTATTCATTATACATTCTTACCCGGCTCATATCTGTAGTGTTGTAATCCCTTCCTGCTTCTGCTGCACCATACATGGCATAATGTTTTACACAACTCATAATGGTATTGTTCTTACTTAAATCATTGCCCTGGTAGCCCTGCACCATTGCTTTTGCAATCTGGCTTCCCAGGTACACATCTTCGCCACTACCTTCAGCAATTCTTCCCCACCGTGGGTCACGTGCAATATCCACCATTGGAGAAAAGGTCCAGTTAATGCCATCGGCACAGGCTTCCTGTGCTGCAATTTGTGCGGTACGTTTTATAGCATTCATATCCCAATTGCAACTTAATGCCAGTGGAATGGGAAATACCGTTTCGTAACCATGTATCACATCCATACCAAATAGCATCGGTATTTTTAAACGGGTTTCTTCCACCGCAACTTTTTGTACTGCACGTATTTTTTCTACAGATTTAATATTAAACAGTCCTCCAACTTTACCTTCCTTTATTTTTTTTCCAATATCAGAATTGGAAGCCTGCCCGGTAACAATGTCTCCTGAGCCAGGTAAATTTAACTGTCCTATCTTTTCATCCAGCGTCATTTTTTTCATCAGTGCATCAATGAAGGTTTTCATTTTTGCATTTGTTGAACTTTGAGCTCCTGCATTAATTGCGATCATCAATACTAATCCTGTAAGTAACTGTTTCATGTAAGAATCGTTTTATTTCTTTAAATATGGTTCAATTATTTTTTGCCAGATGGCATAACCTTTTGCATTCATGTGTAACCGGTCTTCTATAAAAATATCAGCGATGGGCTGCCCATCTGCGTCAAGCATACTGTTCCATACGCTGACGAAGCTGGTCTTCTTTTTTTTATTTAAATACTTTTTAATGAGTTTATTGGAGGCTATCATCCTATCCTTCATCTTCCATCTTGATGGGCTGGGTTTAAAAGAAATGAAAGTGATAGTAGTATTGGGTAATTCTCTCCTGATATCAGTGAATAATTTTTTAAACCTTTCCAATACAATCTCAGCAGACACTGTATCAGAAGAGGCCACATCATTCTCTCCGCAATAGATCACAATTTGTTTTGGCTGATAAGGAAAGATAATATCCTTCTCGTAACGGATAACATCATTTAAAACCGAACCGCCAAACCCACGATTGATAATGGTATAACCAGGGAAATAATTTTGTACATCTTTCCATTTGGTAAAAGAAGAGCTGCCTACAAAAAGTATTGCATCTTTTGGCGGGAAGGAAATGGAATCCTGCTTTTTAAAAGCCCGGATATCGTTTATAAATGGCTGTGCCAAAACTGCACTGCTCAGCAGCATTATCAAGAAGGTAAGCTGGGTTATTTTTTTCATCTTATTCAACTTTCATGGTTTTATATTTTTCTGAAACGCCATTCTCGTTTATTGCTTCTATAGAGAAATAGTAAGTTTTTTTTAGATCCATGGCTTTAAACCAGTATTCATTTACATCATGTATCATAATACAACTGTATAATTTATCCGGCGCAGTACCGTAATATAAATTATATGCAAATGCATTATCAACCGGGCTCCATTTAATGTAAGCGCTGCGTTTATCTTTTTCTGTTCTTAACACGATCAGGTTTTTTACTGCATCCGGTTTTGTACCCCCGCCATTACCAAAAATCCTTAAACCACTAATGGCAAATTTACCTGCTGCCACATGTATATTCTCTAACCGGACGTATTTTGCCAGTATAGGCTTTTCCAGTTCCACATAATCATGCGGCACGTCGGTTTTGTTATTGCTTTTATCAATTAATACAGTCCATTTTTTTCCATCAATGGAATAATACAATTTGTATTGATGATAAATATTGGTTTGCTTACCAATGAAATCAGCATCCTGGTCGGCATAATTTATTTGAATGGCATTTACAGTTGAGATATTGCCCAAATCGGTTTGTATCCATTCGCCCTTGTTAGCTGTTGCTGCACTCCAGTAAGTTTTTATACTTTCATCATTAACATTATTTGCATAAAAGCTGCCCAGTGTTGAAGATACTGTTACCGGCTTTTTATAATTCAACAGCATCCATCCTGTAAAATTACCATGTTCGTTTGGCATTCCACTGTTGATGCCTTTTACTGCATTTGATGCATAAGGAGCTTTTTGCGGATAATCCCCAAAAGCAGTATTACAATACATGATATCATCTTTATCAAAACCGGCAGGCCATATCCCCATCCGTCTTTCCCAGGTATTTTTTACGCAAATGATGCTGGTAGATACATGCCAGTAATTATTGTTATTATCCTGGAAGGTGGCACCATGACCTGCACCTCTTGAAAAACCACCGGCCTTAATACTGAAAGGATCTGATTGCGGAAAAGTTTGCACGCCATCAAACAATGGTTTACTTGCCCTTACTACCCCATCTGCATAGCCGCTAAATTCTGTACCAGGTGCACCATACTGAAAATAATATTTGTTGTTGTGTTTGGTCATCCAGGCGCCTTCAATAAAAGGATCCAAAAAAGTGTTATCCATATTTTCGCCAAAGCGCTGCCAGCCGTAGCGCCAGTCTTCTAAAATATACATGGGCACCCGGGTACCAATGGGTTTAAAAGTTTTTCTATCCAGCTCCACACCATACACCGGGTAATTATTACTGCTGCCATTGTACATATAAAATTTGCCATCATCATCAGTAAAAAATGCAGGATCCCAGCCCCCAATTTCTAATGAATCTACTAACGGAAACCAGTTGTTGCCTTTAGGATCGGTACTGCCCCATAGTGTAAATGTTTTGGTGTAAGTACTGCCAAACACCACCATGGTGTCGCCAATGATACCCACGGCAGGTGCACACAATTCATCTTTGGTATCATTCCAGGGGCGCAAAAATCTTCGTTCAATAAATTTCCAGTTCAGCATATCGCTGCTTACCCAGTAACCCCATTGATTGGTACTGAATAAATAAAAATCGCCTTTGTAATTTACGATAACAGGATCTGCGGTAGCCCTATGTTTACCCCATTCGGTAAAGCTGGGGTGTGGTGTAAAACCATAGTCAACATTTACAGGATTGCAATAAGTTTTTTGCTGTGCATGAGAAAATTCTACGCTACAATAAAAGCTAAATAGTAGTAATGTAGTTGAACGGAGATTAATTTTTCTTTTCGATAAAAGAAAAATTAACAAAATCCTATTTGCCAGAGTGTTCCATCGGTGTACAAATGCTGGTCTCAAAAATATTTTTTTCATTTTGCTTATTTTATAAATTTCCTTTTTTCATTTCTTCAATAGCATGAGCCACTGCCCTTGCTGTAAATGCCATGTATAAAATTGACGGACTTTGACTACCAGTACTGGTCATACAAGCGCCATCGGTTACAAAAATATTTTTGCAATGATGCAATTGATTATGTTCATTTAATAAAGATGTTTTTGCATCACTGCCCATTCTTACACCGCCCATTTCATGAATGTCTAATCCCGGCGCTTGTTTGCTATCGTTAGTGCTGATATCTTTTACACCTGCGGCTTCCATCATAGCTTTACCCTGCTCTAAAAAATCTTTTACCATCTTATCATCGTTATCATCATACCCCACTGAAGTAACCAGCAAGGGAATACCCCACTGATCTTTTTCGGTTTTACTAAGCCTTACATGATTAGTTTCTTTTGCAATAGTTTCGCCCTGCATATACATGTACACACCCCAAATGCCGGGTTCGCTAATCGCTTCTTTATATGCTGCGCCAAATGATTCGGGAATATTTCTTTCGCTTAATATTTCCCTGCTGGCACCGGAATAAATTACATAACCGCCATAAAAATCAGTGTCCCTTTTTTGTACGTTACGGAAATTGGCAACGATGCATTCTGCAGGTTTGGAAACTTTGTAATACTTATCTGTAAAACCTTCCATATTTCCATACATGCTGCCGCGGTAATTGTGAAAGCAAATGTATTTTCCCAGTAAACCATTGTCATTACCCAATCCATTGGGAAAACGTTTTGATATGGAGTTGAGTAAAATTAAATTGGTATTTAAAGCGGATGCATTTACAAAAATTATTTTGGCAAAAAAATCCATTTCCTGTTTTGTATTGGCATCAATAACTTTTACGCCAATGGCTTTCTGCTTTTTTTCATCGTATATGATGGAATGAACAACTGAGTGTGGCCTTACAGTAAGATTACCAGTTTTTTTTGCCCATGGCAATGTGCTGCTTACCGAACTGAAATACCCTCCCAGCGGACAACCTCTCATACACAAATTCCTGTTCATACATTGGGTACGCCCCTGGTCGATATGAATTTGTTTGGGATCGGTAATATGTGCCCACCTGCCGGAAACATAATGACGATTGAATTTTTCTTTGATAACATGTTGCATATGCTGTTCAACAGCATTTAATTCGTAAGCCGTTAAAAATTCACCATCGGGCATAGAAGGAATACCATCATAATTACCACATACACCAATAAATTTTTCTACATGACTATACCAATTTTTTATATCGTTGTATGCAACAGGGAATGATTCGCCATAACCATAACGTTTTGGAGCAGTGAAATCATACTCACTCCATCTTGCACAGGCCCTGCCCCAGGTTAATGATTTGCCCCCCACCTGGTAACCACGTATCCAATCAAATGGTTTTTCTTGTATATAAGGATGATCAGCATCCTTAACAAAAAAATGCTGTGTATCTTCTCCGTAACCAGCCGCTTTACTTACTAAAGGATTGTTAGTTTTTGTTTCGTTGGTTATTTGGCCACGGTGTGGTAACTCCCATCTTGATAAATTGGCCGTTAGATAATCTTTGATGTGTTCAACATTTCTGCCACGCTCTAATACCAATGTCTTCAACCCTTTTTCGCATAATTCTTTTGCAGCCCAGCCTCCACTTATACCACTACCAATTACGATAGCATCGTAAGTATTGGCCTCTTTTCCTTTTGAGTTAATATTTATTTGTGCAGTATCCGGCATTATAATTTATTGATTCAACCATGTGCTGTTAAAGCCCAATTTTTTCAAACCATTTTGGATATCAGGAATTTTCATAAACAATTTCCACAATAATCCTGTTCTGTAATTTTCAATCATCACAACAATCGGCCCCTGGTCAATTGCCAAATGGCTTTTTGCATACCAGTTGTGGTGAATGCTGAAACCATCCACAAAACCATACTTACTCCAAATCTTATCTCCTAACCCATAATAAAAATACCTTAGTGCTTCCATACTTTCCTTTGGTGTGTATGGCATGGATGAAATAGCGGCAGTAGGTTGTATTACACCACGATCATTTTCGGGGCTGTGCGCCAGGTAACCTTTGTAACTATCGCCGGCGGTTAAGCCCCAGCATTTATCACTATAGCCTTTAAACTTATTGGGGTTTTCTATACAAAATGCCCTATTAATAAGTGTATGGTTTTTTCCCTGCAAAAAATAATCGTTGCCTAAAGAATCCATTAAACCGTTTGGATCAATCCCCTGGAATGTATATTGCTCAAAAAATAAAGGGCCGCCTTTATCTTTATCGTAATTACCCAGCGGTAATTTGTATCCGTAATATTCTTTACCATTCTTAAAACCAAAACTCCCCACCCATGTACCATTATAAACATCTTTTGAAATAGCATGGTACTGCGATGAAGCCGACATGATATAAGTGATCAAACATTCGTTGTAGCCCCAAACCGGAAAGTTCATATCAAACCCATTGTTGGGGCTCCAGTGCCAGTACAATTTATTTTGATTATTGGTATGCCAGTTCCAGTTAGCAGCACCCCACATTTGGTTGATGCGTTTACGTAAATAAATTTCTCTTGCTGTATTACCATTAAAATATTCCCTGGCGCATAAAAAGCCCATCAGTAAGTAAGAGGTTTCCACAATATCTGCACCATCATCCAGGCGATCAAACTTTATTGTTTTACCTGTACTCCCATTCATAAAATGCGGGTAAATACCATGATAGCAATCTGCATTAATTAAAAAATCTGCAATTTGAATTAGCCTGCGAACAGCAGTATCTCTTCCTATCCAGCCCCGTTCTACTGCCACTACCGTACTCATGATACCAAAGCCGGTTCCGCCGATGGCGCCTGCATCGGGGCCAAATGTGGTTTTGCTAAAGTTAGGTTCATCCCATGCTTCATTAATATAATCCCAGTAATGTTCTGCTAAAACAGTGTTACTTCTTTCCAAGGCTAAACCACTTACCGGGTGTGCGCCATGCCAGAAGAAACGAAAGGTTTGGCGTTGCACAATTTCCAATAAAGTAGAATCTGGAATATTTTTCACAATACCAATTGGATTAACATTATTGGGATAGCCGTCTTTAAAATTTATTTTTTGCTGTGCAATACTATTTTGGTTTGCAAACAAAAAAAATAAGGCATATAGTAAGTGTCGGTATTTCATATTACAGGAATTCAAGTGTTGCTAAAATGGGGAAATGATCGGAAGGATATTTCTTTTCGAATGAATCTGTTATGGTTGCAAATTTTTTAACTACCAGTTTCTTATCAGTACTGATGAAAATATAATCAATACAACCTTCAGGCTTTTTGTCAAACTGAAATCCGTTCCAGGTATCGGCGGGTCCATAAGCCGGTTGTTGGCTTGCCGTCCGGCAATTAATAAATGCAGCAGCCATATATTTTGCCGGTTCGTCGGTGGGTATACTATTAAAATCGCCGGTTATAATTACCGGTACATTTTTCTTTTGCTGCAATTCATTTATTTTCTTCGTAATTAATTTAGCCGATTCTATTCTTGCAGTTTTACCTATATGATCGAAGTGGGTATTAAAAACCCAAACCATTTTTTTTGTTTTTACAGATTGAAACAAACCATAAGTACAAACCCTGTTGCATACCGCATCCCAACCCATACCAACAGTATCCGGTGTTGGCGATAACCAGAAAGTAGATTGCTCAATAACTTTATACTTTTTGCTGTTGTAAAAGATGCAGGAATATTCACCTGCTTCTTTGCCATCATCACGGCCAACACCAATGTGGTTGTAATTGGTAAGTGTAGTTTTTAAAAACTGTAGCTGGTGATGCTGCACTTCCTGGCCACCAATAAAATCAGCTTCATAATAATTCATTAAAGCGGCTACTTTTTCTTTACGGGCATCCCAGCGGTTTTCTCCATCCGAAGCTACATCAAGACGGATATTGAAAGACATCACTTTTATTTCATTCTGGCAAAAAGCAAGTAATGGAAATACAACTAATAACAACGTAGTTTTTAACCTGGCAAGCAAACTAAGCATAACAATTATTTTTTTTCAGGTGAATTTTTAAAATCCAGTTTTTTTAATCCCTGTTTTATTTCCGGGCAACTCATAAATAAATTCCAGATCAAACCGGTTCTGTAATTTTCAATCATGGCTACAATTGGCCCCTGATCAATTGCCAAATGAGAAGTGGCGTACCAGTTCTTTGTTTCGTTAAAGGCATCTGTAAATCCATACTCACTCCATATCTTATCTCCCAGATCGTAATAAAAATATTTTAATGCCTTCATAGATTGCTCCGGAGTATATGGGAAGGCAGATAATGCTGCAGTTGGTGTAATGGTACCGTAATCGTTGGTAGGTGAAAATGCATTGTAACCGTCGTAAGTATCACTTGCAGTAAGCCCCCAGCAGTTTTCGCCATAGCCTTTAAATTTTTTGGGATTATCAACGCAGTATGCATAATTAATGAGTGAATGATTTTTATTTTGCGCCCAGTAATCTGCATAGCGGTCTTTTAATCCACGTGGGTCTAATCCTGTAAAAGAATATTGCGAAAAGAAAAGTGGTCCACCATAATCAAAACCTAATGGCAATTTATAGCCATAGTATTCTTTACCATTTTTAAAAAAATCGCTTTGTGCCCAACCACGGTGATACACCGATGATGGCACCTGGTATTTTTCGTTGGGAGATGATGCGGCAAGAACATACATGATCAAACATTCATTAAAACCCCGTACCGGAAAATTCATTGCCCAGCCATTGTTGGGGCTCCAGTGCCAGTACAATACTTCTTCTCCGCCTTTTGTAAACCAGTTCCATTCTATATCAGGCCACATCCAGTTAATGCGGCTGCGTAATTCTCTTTCAGTTCTGTTATCGCCGTTAAAATATTGTCTTGCACAAAGCAATCCCTGGAATAAATAAGATGTCTCAACCAGGTCCGCTCCATCATCCTTCCTGCTAAATGGAATTGTTTTACCTGTTGCTCCATCCAGCCAATGCGGAAAAGCGCCATGATAGGAATTTGCTTTCAATAAAAAATTCACCATCTTCAGCATAAACTTTGCTGCAGTATCACGGGTTATCCATTTTCTTTCCGCTGCCACAATTACGCTCATAATACCAAAGCCGGTGCCGCCTGTGGTTACCACTTCGTGCCCGTAACCAAAACTTTCATTACTTCTTTCCCTTGCCAAACCACTTACGGGGTGTGCAAAATCCCAGAAGTAGCGGAAAGTTTGCTTTTGTACAATATCGAGCAATGCAGAGTCTGAAAGATTTTTTGGCCTTGCGGCTGCATTAAATTTTTGCGCTTTTGTTGTATTCACTGACAATGCAAATGCAACTGTAAAAATTAAAATGTTCGTAGTTTTTTTCACAGTAATCAATTTTATAAATAAGGAGCTGTAAACCCTATAATATTTTTCATGCCATTTTTTATTTCGGGGCAACTGGTTAATAAGTTCCATATTAACTGGCTGCGGTAATTTTCTATCATCACAATTATTGGCCCCTGGTCAATGGCCAGAAAAGATTCTGCATACCATAGATCCTTTAAACTAAAAGCGTCTGTAAATCCATACTGTTTGAAAATTTTATCCCCCAATTTATAATAGAAAAACCGGAGTGCATTCATGCTTTCTACAGGTGTGTAAGGCATAGATGATAATGCAGCCGTAGGAGAAATTACACTAATATCGTTATTGGGTTCATTGGCATTGTAACCATTGGGAATATCGCTGGCTGTTAAACCCCAGCATAAGTTACTGTATCCAAAAAATCCTTTGGGATTGGCTTTGCAGTATTCGTAATTAATTTTTGTATGGTTGGTTACCTGCGTTTGGTAATTAGCATAAGTGTCACTCAACCCATTGGGATTAATTCCTAAAAAAGAATAGTGAGCAAAAAACAATGGACCGCCATTAGGCGAACCTAAGGGTAATTGGTAACCAAAATAACTATTACCATTTTGCATAGCGCCGTTTCTTGCAAAACCTTCTTTATAAACAACCTGCGGAATTGCGTATGTTGTGGACGAAGCTGCCAGGATGTACGTTATCAAACATTCATTCCAGCCTTCAATTTTGTGGTTCATTTGCCATGCATAATTTGGACTCCAATGCCAGTACAACACATTATTGGTACCCTGCCTGAACCAATTCCATTCCACTGCATTCCACAACAGGTTAATATCGCTACGCAGATTTGTCTCTGCTGCATCAACACCATTAAAATATTGCCTGGCTGTTAACAACCCCGCCATTAAGTAAGATGTTTCTACTAAATCTGCACCATCATCTTTTTGGCTAAAAGGTATTACTGTACCGCTTGTACCGTTTAACCAATGCGGAAAAGCACCATGAAATTTTTGTGCCGTATTTTTTAAAAAAGAAACAATAGTTTGCATTCTTGCCAGGCCTTGTGCCCTGGTAATAAAACTTCTGTTGATTGCAACAGGTATCGACATGATACCAAAACCAGAGCCGCCGGATGTAACTGTTTCGGGTGTGGCATTACTTCTTTCTCTTGCCAGTCCGCTAATGGGATGACCATAATCCCAAAAGTATTTGAAGGTTTGTTGTTGCACCAGATCAAGCAGTGCATTATCGCTGATGACTGGAAATTTATCTGTAGAATCTATCTGGGTATTGTATTGAAAACTTATTGCTGTAGTAAGAGTGCCTCCTTTTACAGACTTAAGTAAACTTCCGGCATTAAAAACATATTTAGTAAGGTATTTTAAAGCAGCGGCAGGCGAAACAACAATAGTGCTATCATTGTTTTCATAAGAAAAATTTACAGGCGTATTAAAAAGCCCGTTTTCTGCAAGGAACACAGCAGCTGATACTGATGACCTATCCACCGCATTATTAAATGAAATACGTACTGCAGCATTTGTCTTTACATTATAGTTGACAGCTGTTGTTGAGGGTCCAATATTATCAAGCTTTGTATTAACAAGTAGTAATGCAGCCGGAGGTGGCGGTGGTATTGGATCAGGTGTGGTACTACCGCCTTTTTTACAATTGGTAAGCATAACTGCAGGCAGCAGTAAAAGCATCAATTTAATCCGATAAAATATCATACACTTAAATTAAAAAACCAATGTTGAAATAGAATGTGGTAATGCTGTTGCTTCGGCAGCTTTGCCATTGATCCATAAATAGTATTGTGTTTTGGCATCACCCTGGTTCATTACAATTACTGCAACAGTACCATCAGGATTTTTAAAAGCAGTAGTAAGTAACTGGCTGCGGCTTGCGCTGCTTACAATTCTTTTTGCACCGGGCTGAATAAATTTTGAAAAATGGCCGATATAGTAATATTCGTTGGTATAAATTAATTCGCCGGTCTTGGTATTACCATGAATAGGTGCAAAACAAAAATTTTGTACATGATTAGGCCCGCCGGTTTCATCCAGTAAAATATTCCAATCGGTAAACCCAACAGAACCATTATTAAAATCGTGGATCATATTAACGCCATACTTTTCTCCCAGTTTCCAGTCGGTAACTTTTGTAAGGTCGAAAGCTTCCTTGCAACCTTCGGTAAATAATAAATTAGTATTGGGATAAGCTTCATTAACCAATTTTAAATTATCAAACATCGGTTCTCCTCCACTCCATGGTTCGTACCAGTGATATCCAATACCCCATAAATACTTTGCTGCCCCAGGATCATTTAATAAAGTACTTGCCCGTTGATACAACAGATCCCTGTTATGATCCCAGCCAATAATTTTTTTACTCTCCAAACCTGCTTTTTGCATGGTAGGGCCTAAATTATTTTTCAGAAAATCTCTTTCTTCTTCGCCGGTAAAAATGCAGCTCTCCCATCTTTGTGTAGCCATGGGTTCATTCTGAATTGAAATTCCCCATATTGGAATACCTGCAGCTTCGTATGCTTTAATAAATTTGATATAGTAATTTGCCCATGGTTGATAAAATTCTTTTTTTAATTTTCCGCCATGCAAAATATCATTGTTGGTTTTCATAAATGCCGGCGGGCTCCACGGACTTGCAAATAAATTAAGTTTACCACCGGCTGCAGCAATGGCCTGTTTAATAAATGGAATTTTAAATTGCTTATCATGCTCAATAGTAAAACTTTTTAATGCAGCGTCACCTTCATTAATGTAAGTATAAATATCACTTGAAAAATCGCAACTGTTAATATTCGTTCTTGCAAAATTGTATCCAATCCCTTTTTGTTTATCAAAATAAGCCTGCATAAATTCCTGCTGCTTTTCCTTTGGCATTTTTGCATAAGTTTCTGCAGATGCATCTGTCAACGCTCCACCAATGCCTAAAAAGGTTTGAAAAGTTTTATCCGGATCAGCAAATATACAAACCTGTGTTTCCAGGGGTTGTGCCATCGGCTTAAACTGAAGCGTTGTTGTTTTAGATAACCGTAGATCACTTTTGTCTGCCGTAGTATACACAGTTACACTCTTTCCACTGGTGGAAAAAGATGTTCTTCCTCTTTTTACCTGTGCACTTACAGGATTGGAATAAGCAAAAAAGAAAGCTGCCGTTGAGAAGTAAATAAATATTTTTTTCATAAGAGACATGTATTTTTTTATTTTACCAGATATATGTTCCTGCAGCACCTGCAGGTAAAGTTGTTGGCACCCATTTTCCTTTGTACCGTATGTTAAATTGCATTTCTGTACTTCCATCATTTAAAACCAATAGTACTTTTTTACCGTCAGGCGTTTTAAATGCAACATTTGGCGACAGGACACCATTGCTTAAAATTCTTACTGAACCTGCGGGTATAAATTTTGAAGCCTGTGCAATAATATAGTACCCAACATTTTTTGTTACTGATGATCCATTAATTGTTACAGCTCCTTTACATTCAGTACATCCGCCAGGAGTATGTGGTCCGTAAGCAGGATTATTTGCCAGGTTCCATTCCAGTGCAACTTTACTCCAGTTTAGCATGGAGCCGATAACAACATTTTTTATATGCCATTTAAAATCTCCTTCAAAACCTGTATTTGCACCTGTCCATTGTTCAGTGAAATATAAATTTTTATCAGGATGTGCATTATGTACAGTACTTAATGCACTTATATCTCCATTATATAAATGAAAGGCAGAGCCGTTAATATATTGCTTTGCGGCTGCATCATTTAATATTGTAATTGGATAAGTTGGGTTATCGCAATTGTGATCCCAGATAATAATTTTTGTGCTGATACCCGATATTTGAAATTGTGGCCCCAAATGATTTTTAATAAAATCGGCCTGTTGCAATGCAGACATTACCATACTTGGATTATTACCACCGTGCTGTGGTTCATTCTGAATAGTAACTGCATCTATTGTTATCCCTTTTGCCTGCATGGCCTGTATATACTTTACAAAATATTTTGCATACACACTGTAATACTGCGGCTGCAGGCTTCCTCCAATTGAATTACCATTATCCTTCATCCAAACGGGCGGGCTCCATGGACTTCCCATTATTTTTATATTGGGATTAATGGCGAGAATTTGTTTTAAAACAGGTACCAGGTCAATGGTATCCTGCGAAAGACTGAAATTGGAAAGTGTGGGATCAGTTTGCCCGGCTGGCATATCATCATAACTGAAAACTGAGGCATTAAGATCGGATGCGCCAATACTTACTCTTAAATAACTTACTCCAATTGAATTGGCATCATTGCCAAAAAACTCCCGGAGTAAATTGTTTTTCTCAGGTACCGTCATACCGTTGATAAGGTATGCACTTCCACCTGTAAGTGTATAACCAAAGCCATCAACAGTTTGAAACTGCTGTGTACTATCCACATCAATGGTTTGATTTGAATTGACAGCTGTACCAAATGATAAGGTAACACTTTGCTTTTCTAATAAAGTACTTTGATTGGCCTTAGTAAGCCAATAAGCCATATCATTAGTAGCCGGAGGTGTGGTACCGCCACCGCCGCCAGTTTGAACTGTTGATTTTTTTGAACAATTTGATTGTATCGATACTAATGCCAGTAATAATAATACGATACCATTTGTTTTGATGAAATTTTTCATAGTGCTTTTCTTGTTTTATTTATTATTCCTGTTTTAAAAAAATTAATTTTTTATTATTTCTTGCCAGTACCATAATTTTAGTGCCTCCCAAATAATTCAACCATTTTATATCCCGTACTTCTCCGTCAATAGCGGGCAGCGTACTCAGCTGATTTTTTTTATCTAAAGAAAAAGCTGTTGGAGATAATGCATCGTACCTGCCTTCGTAAGGCGTAACACCATAAAAATTACCTCCGGCTAAATAACCCTTCGTTTGCTGATTTACAAATGGCGCAAAAGACATCACCGGAGCCAGCTGTAATTCTTCCGGCAGATCTATCCGTTTAAAATTTCCCTTGCCATCATTTATAAAAGCAGATGAGGATAATGTTTCTGCTTGTAACATAGTATAATCTTTAAACAGGTCATAAAACATATAATCCACTGTTTTGCCTGCAACTTCGCTGTAAGTGAGATAAGCTTTTTTTAATACCGGTAATGGTCTTTCCAGTTCATCCTTTGCTAAAAATGTGTACTCTTTACCATTAACTGTGTAACACATCACCTGTTCAACCGATCCGTTATTATCAAAGTCTTTTACATACAATTTTACAGGGCCGTTTTTTCCTGCCCATAATTTTGTGTTGTGCCCCCAGTTACCTGCAAGTATATCGGGAAACCCATCGCCATTAACATCGGTAGTATAAAGGGTTTGCCACAATCCGGTGGATTGAGGAATTTCTGTTGCTGCAAAAACACCTTTGTTATTAATAAATACTTTTATTGCCATAAACTCCCCGGTAACAATAAGATCCTGCCAGCCATCTTTATTAATGTCAGCAAAAGATGCGGCTGTTACCATACCTATATTGTAAAAAAATGTGTTTTTGGGATTAGCAATTGTAAAATTGGCTTTACCATCATTTAAAAATAAATAAGATGATTGTGCTTTTCCATATGCGTTGGGTGTGCAAAGTGTACCAATAAAAGCATCCATATCACCATCGTGGTCAACATCAGCCACGCTTATGCAGGATTTAATTTCAAACTGCTGGCTTAAGAATTTTTCTTTTTTTGTAAAATGTCCGTCGCCGTTGTTGATATATAATTTATCAGCAAGCATATCTGCATTTAATGGCCCCTGGTTACCACCTGCCACAACCCATAAGTCTGATTTACCATCTCCATTGGCATCAAAAAATACAGCATCTACTCCTTCGCAAAACTTATCTTTCTCAAATAATTCCTTATCCTGCTCTGCAAAGCTGCCATTAGTTTGTTGTACCATTAATGCACCTGGCTGGCCAAGTGCACCACAAACATAAAAATCATCAAGACCATCGCTATTAACATCGCCAACCGCAACTTTTGGCCCACGTGTAGATTGTGCATGCGGAATAAGATATTGCTGATTAAAATCAACAAAATCATTTTCCTTATGCTGCCAGTTTAAATTGATCATGTTGCTGATATCAGATAAAACCGGAGGCGCCGGGTTAAAGAATGTTTCGTAATTAAAAATGCCAGCAGCATCTTTTTTATTTATCACTACCTGTTTATTAGCAGCTACATTTTTTAACGATTGCATTTTATTACCTGGCCATACAATTACAATACTGTCAATTAATGAATCAGCTGCCAGGCCAAAATGTAACCTGGTGTCTGAAGATGATTCAAAGCCACGGGTAAGCATCAATTGCTGGTATTGCATTTTACCTTTTTGAAACAGGTAAGCTTTGGTTCCAACTCCAAATGTATTACTGCTGTCGCCTTTAAATGAAAGGGAAATATAATTTTGTTTGGGTGCATTATTCTTTAACACCACTGCAGGTGCGTTAAGTTGATTGATAACAAGATCAAGATTACCATCATTATCCAGGTCGGCATAAGCGGCACCATTGAAATATCCTTTCATTTTACCGGTTCCCCATTCATTACTGAAATCTTTAAAAGAAGATTTCCCATCGCCTTTAAATAGAAATGGATGAGAGCTGCCATCAGGCATTTTTTCAATGGCCATATCATCATACTTATCAGTCTGGTTCATTCCTTTGTTTGCTTCCAGGTCGGATACAAAACGAACATAATCCAGATCGACAGGGCGCTTTACAATACCGCTGGAAATAAACAGGTCTTTATTACCATCATTATCAAAATCGGCAAACAAAGGACACCAACTCCAATCTGTAGCAGCTACCCCACTCATTAAAGCTGTCTCACTGAAACTAATCCCATTGCCATTATTACGCTGCAAACAATTTTTTGAATATTGATTTTGATAGCCGTTGATCTCCAGTTTTACTTTATAGATGTCCGGGTTCTCATCGCTGCCATAGGTTTTCAATACTTTTTCGTCGCCGGGCAGCATGTCAACTGTAACCACATCCAGCTGTCCATCGTTATTATAATCAGCAATATCATTACCCATACTAAAACGGCTGTAATGTTTGAAATGATTGGCACCCTCTTCTTTAAAAGTGCCGTTTTGCTGATTTACATAATAATAATCATTTTCATGAAAATCGTTACCAATAAAAATATCATCCCAGCCATCGTTATTGATATCTGCCACAGCTAACCCTAAACCATAGCCCAGGTTACTTTGATAAATTCCTGCGGCTGCACCAACTTCAGTAAATTTTCCCGTTGTTTTAATATCGTTCCGGTAAAGCCTGTCTCCCGAAAGGGTATCATATTTTTTTCTGTTGCCTGTATCTGCAATATTAGCATGTGGGTGATGCGACTGGTTTAAAATATAGCAGTCCATATCGCCATCATTATCATAATCAAAAAAAGCAGACTGCGTGGTAAAGCATGAGGTGTTCAATCCATATGCTTCAGATTTTTCGGTAAATGTTCCGTTGCCATTGTTAATATATAATTCATTATGCCCTGTTAAACCATATTTATTACTTACGGTGGAAACGTACATATCCAAAAACCCATCGCTGTTCACATCTGCCATTGTTACACCTGTACACCAGTCGCTCTTACCTTTTACACCTGCTTTATCAGTAATATCTTCAAACTCAAAATTTCCTTTATTGAGGTATAATTTATTATTGCCTTTACTGTTGGCTGTAAAATAAATATCCGGCAGCCCGTCGTTATTAATATCGCCTGTGGCTACGCCGCCGCCATTATAATAATACAGGTAATACAATATGCTGAACATTTTTTTCTTTTCAAGCGTATTGGTAAAACTGATATTAGTTTTAGAAGCAGGTAAGGACGAAAACAAGGTTTCTTCTTTCCTGTTGCAGGAAAAAAATATCAATGAAGATGCTATTAATAAAACGACAGTGCTGTTTAGTTTGTTCATTTTAGTTTTTCTTAATACTTTTTAAATACGCTAAAACTTTTTTAGTTTCATCAGGATATGCTTTTATAAAATGCGTATGCATTAAAGCAGGTTCAGGGCTGGTTTTTCCCTGCAGCATTACTGCAATTGCCATTGATGGTTGTTGGGGCATATGGCAATTTGTACAGTTTGCTTTTAATGTATTTTCCGGTAAATCCTGCAGTTTACATTTTTTAATATCCGCATGTTTATCATCGTGGCAGGTGATACAACGTTGCGAAAACAATGCTGTTTTTCCCTGTTCGTTTTCATGTGTATTATGGCAGGTAATGCAGGTAAGTGTTTTACTCATTGTAAAACATTTACTGGCTGCCAGCAATCCGGATTGGTTACCATGTACATCAATACTATTGGCATCTTTGGCTGCTGTATCTATTGCAAAATAATCAGCCAGTTTATCACCAGCAGTAAATTCAAAAGAAGGTTTGCTTTTTTGCAACCTTCCACCATGACACACTGCACACATATCTAAACTTTGTTGACGGGTAAATGATGCAGGGTTAATAATAAATTTTGCTTTTTTTTCTGCTGGGTTTTTAATTTGAAATTCCACATGTTCTTTTGCAGGGCCATGACATTTTTCACAATCCACTCCTAAAATCATCCGGTTCTTATCAAACTCTTCGGGCTCAACTTGCTCCGGCGAAATTTTATCAGCAAATGTAGAGTGGCATTCTAAACAGCGTGATGTAATTGGCCTGTTAAATGCTATTTTATTGGGGTAGCCCGGGCTGTTACTCCATTGGTGGGCACTGGTAAAATATGTAATAGGTAATTGCAGCAGTTTATTGTTTAACCAGCTTGCAAAACTCTGCCCTTTTGTTCCCGATCCAATAAGAATATCAAAACGCTGGCTTTTTTTTTCTATACCATTTATATATGCAGCCTGGTAAAAACCATCATTTCTTTTTTGCATGGCCATTAAACTGCCATTACTATACACAAATGTATTTTTACCGGTATCAAAACTCCCTTTAATATTTTTTTCTGTAATTATTGCAGAAGTAAGAAAATGTGCTGTTTGGATATGTGACTCATAAATACTTTTATGGCAATCCATACATTTAGCTGAGCCTGCAAATTTTTCAAAATTTCCGGCTGTTACAATATCAGCTGTTTTGTCTTTTTGATTATTAATACATTTTGTAAAAAGAAAGATGCAGAATAAAATAACAAAAAGAGTAATTACAGACGATCGATATTTTGTAATACTGAGCATAGTGGTATTGAGGTTACCCAATAAATTAAATACCAAAATTTAAAAAGGGGCCAAACATTTACTGTCAGCCCCTTGTCGTTATGCTGCTGCTATATGAAAAAACTTACAGTTTACTATTAAATAACGCCTGTATTTCTGTTGCTGTTAAAACTTTACCATATAAACGGAACTGATCCATCTTGCCACTAAAGCCACTAATCCAGCCATCAGTAGGACCTGATAATCCAGCATGTTTATTCCAGCCACCCAATACTAAATTGCTTGCCGTTTTTAAATTCAGTTTACCAAGACCTGCAAAATTACCAGCTGCACCAGGAGGCAATGGCACTTCGGTACCATCAAAATATACTTTTACTGTAGATGTAGTTTCATCGTATGTAAATGCCAAATGATGCCACTGACCATTAAACAAAGGCTTGGTAAAAGATTGATTGGTATATTCTACCCACTTATCCTGTAATGCAAACTTAAAGGTGCATTTATCTGCAGCTGCATGCTCTACTAATAAAAATGCTGCACTTTCATGCCAGTAATCTTTACTTGCCAAAGAGAAATAAAGTTCTGTATTTGGGTTAACTGTGTTATTTACCCACATAGATATGGTACAGCTTGTAACTGTATTAAAGTCATTAGCAGATGGGTATTTTACCGCCTTTGTACCAGTACCCTGAATCCCCTTTCCGGTAACACCAGCTATAGATACTAAAGGATTATCACTTGGAAAATTTGCCCTGATACTATCAACTGCATTCATCAGCGGGTTGGTAGAACTACCATCAAATGCAGCAAAAAACTTTAATGGTCCACCTGGATATAATGGAAAGCGGGGATCAACATCTGTAGGATAATCTGCCAATGCCGGACGGGAAAGTTTTTTACAACTGGCACTTACAACCAATACTGCCATAATGAAGATAGCGGTTTTAAGCATTTTGTTATTTAAATTCATAATTGTTTTTTTAGTATGATTATAATACCTCATTGCATGTTCATCACATACAATGAGGTTAGTGTTTTTTACCATTCAGGGTTTTGTACCAATACACCGCCTGATAAAGAAATTGCCTGTTGCGGAATTGGATAATACCTGCAACGGTTGGTATATCCTAAACTACCCAGTTCAGCTATCGCATCGCCCCATCTAACCAAATCATAAAACCGGTATCCTTCCATCGCAAACTCCCATCTTCTTTCGTTTTTAATGGCGGTACGCATTTGTACCTTATCTACAAATGCAATTCTGGGAACAACAGTTCTGGCTGCGCCTAAACCTCCACTTGCCCTGTTTCTTATTAATTCCAGATTTGTTTCTGCAACCGTACCATTGTTTAATTCATTACTTGCTTCTGCAAGCATTAGTATCACATCTGCATAGCGTAAAATTCTGTGGTTTATCCAGTCTGCCCCACCGCTGCCAAAAATCTGCCCTGTAAATTGACGCATCTGCGGATCTGAATACACTTTTTTGTTCCAATAAGGCTGATCTAGACTGGAACCCGGTGCATATATAGGTAATGTTGCTCCATAACCACCCTGTGCCGGGCCACCATCGTATTGACCGGAATATAGAATGGTTTGACGTTTACGGGGATCTGTATTATCCCATGCTGTTTCTAATTTTTGTGTGGGTACATTCCATCCCCAACCTAAATTCCATACATTGGTAGCACCACCCTGTCTTACATTCTGGCAGGTACCCCACTGTGCAGATAAATTAGGCGTTCCGTTCTGGCCTACTACCATTTGTGCTTCAAAAATTGATTCTTTACTGTTTTTTCCAGCACCATTCAATCCATCTTTCCAAACATCTGTAAAATTATTTAATAAAGAATATTGTCCACTTGCAATTACCTGGTTACATAATGAAACCACTTGTGCCCAGTTTTGCCTGTACAAGTGTGTTTGAGCCCATAATGTATTGGCTGCTCCTTTTGTTAAACGGCCGGGATAAATATCAACACCACCCACAACCCAGTTAACAGGAAGGTATGTTGCAGCTTTTGTAAGATCTGCATCTATTTGTGCATAGATAGCTGCAACAGGCGACTTTGGTTTAATACCATCGGTAGCTTTTGTAAAATAAAAATTAATCAATGGTACATCACCATAGGTTTTAGCTAATTCAAAAAATGAATATGCCCTGAAGAATAAAGCTTCGCCTACATTTCGTAAAGAAGCCGGATCAGTAAGTTTTAAAGAATCTGCAAAATAAATTTCTTTATTTGCCTGGTTTATCATGGTGTAATGATCGTTCCAGTAAGTATTGGGTGCCCAATCGTCTTTACTGTATTGGAAGGTTTCAAATTCGGTAACAATTTCAGCACCATCTGTAGTGCTGCTTCCTTTTTGAGCATCATCATCACGAATACTGTGAAAATCAATCCAGGGCAATGTAGAAAATCCAGCATATCTTAATGTACTGTACAAGCCAAAACTCTGGGCTTCCAAAGTTCCTTGGTTTAAATCATCAAGGGTGGCTGTTAATGGTTTTCTGTCCAGAAATTTTTCGCAGCCCATAACAGAAACCAGCATCGGCAGCGCTATAAGCAGGATCAATAATAAATTTTTATTTTTTTTCATATCAATGAATTTAATAGTTTTAAAAAGTTACGTTCAGTCCAAATGTGGTTACAACTGGTATTGCACCTCCTGCATTATCATAACCAAATGCAGTTGCGCTTCCGCCAAATTCAGCAGTATATCCTAAATTGTTTTTCCATGTTTTAGGATTTTGTATGTTCACATAAGCCCTTAAACTTTTCATTTTTGCTTTAGAGATCAGTTGCTGGCCAAAGTTGTAACCCAATTGAATATTTCTTAGCCTGAAATAGCTTCCATCTTCTATATTATAAGTAGAACCATTATAGTTAAACCTGTGCCCTTGGCTTATTATTGGTGTCCAGTTAGAAGTACCTGCACCATGCCACCTGTTTAATTTTTCTTTAGGATAGTTTACCCTTTGGAAAGGCGACTCTAAAGAACCCCATGTACGGAATACCTGGTTGCCATATACACCGCCCATGTCAATTCCTAAATTAAAATTTTTGTAGTTTACATTTATGTTTGTGCCATAAGTAAACTTAGGTGTTGGGTTACCAATTACAGTTCTGTCATCTGCAGTAATTACACCATCGCCATTTACATCTTTAAATTTTAAATCGCCGGGGCCATAAGCTCCTACCGCAGATGCAATAGGTGATTTTAAAACATCAGCATAGCTCTGGTAAACCCCTTCTACAACATATCCGTAAAAAGAACCGATGGGTAAGCCTGGCTGAGTTCTGCTTTCTGCACTTCCGTTATTCTGGAATGCTCTTGATAAAAATCCTGCCGGTATTTTATCATTTACGCTTACCACTTTGTTTTGTAAGAAAGTGATATTGCCGCCAACATTTACCGTAAGGTCTTTTTTAAGTGTCTGGCTCCATGATGCAGAAAATTCTTCGCCCCAGTTTCTGAAACTACCGCCATTTTCTAATATTGCTCTCAATCCCTGAACACTTCTGTCCACAAAAGTCATCAGGTCTTTGGTTGTTTTATTAAAGTAATTGGCTTCAAAATGCAGGCGGTTTTTAAATGCATTTAATTCAATTCCAATTTCCTGTGCTTGTACAGTTTCCCATTTAAGATCTACACTTGGCTCATAAGAGTTTTCTGCAGCCAGGTAAGGTGTAATACCAAATGGAGCGCCAACACCGGTATTTAATCTTGGATAAAATGGATAATTAATTTGTGTACCATCCAGGTAAGATGCTGATTGATTACCCAAAACACCAATTGAGGCTTTTAATTTAAGAAAATCAATAGCAGTAATATTTTGCATAAAATTTTCCTTTGTTAAATCCCATGCAGCACCTAATGCCCAGAATTTCTGGTGGCGGTTTTGTGTGGGAATTTGAGAAGAAGCGTCGTCTCTTAATGACGCATTGAAGTAGTATTTATTTTTATAGTTGTACAATACCCTTCCCAATACAGAAGCGGTAGCGTATTCCCTTTGATCTGAACCTGCAATAGTGGCTGCAGGGTCGTTAAACTGGGTACTCATATACCAGAATCTTTTATCATCAGGTATTGGTAATGCATTACCAAGTGTAAAAGGTTTAGCAACTCCGCTCCTTGCAAAAGCACTAAAATAGTACGTGGTAATACCTGCAGTGGCAGTTAAATTATGATCTCCAAATTTTTTTCTGAAAGTTAAAATATGATCCTGTTGGAATTTTCTGTAAGTATCATCATTTTCACTTACCTGTGTTTTTGCATTGTACAGGTATGGTGTACTTGTCATAGGGTCATAAGCATAATAAAGCGGCGAATACTGCCTGCTGTTTACATTAGGTATCATACGGGTTTTACTGTACAGTTTTTTAAGGTTGGTTAATAATAAATTTTACACAAAATAAAGCTTTAAATTAAATTTTGTTGAACTAGTTCTTGGTGCTTATGGAAAGCAGTTTGTTCTTTACTTTTTGACAGCCTTTTACGGCTATTCTTCCATCGCTTTAATAACACTTGATCTGTTGTATGTGCTTCTATAGGTGTTAGAAAATTACAACTCATATGCGGCCTAAAATTATTGTAGGCATTGATGCTTCGTTTTACTGCAAGCAGTGCATCTGTTCGTGATTTGTATATTTGATGAAGATTGAACTCTGTTTTCAATACACCATTGACTCTTTCAGCAATCTGGTTATCGTATCCTTCTCCGCTTTCTGTCATACTGATGGAGATTCTGTTTTCTTTTAATAAAGAAACATAATCATAACTACAGTATTGAACACCTCTATCAGAATGATGTATAAGGTTAGTAGGTGATGTCTTGTTTGACAAAGCCATCTTAAGAGCTTCAATACAACCATCATTACTTAGGTACGGGTGTAGGCAGTATCCCATTATTTTCTTTGAATAAGCATCAGTAATGAGTGATAAATAATTGAAGTCATAGCCAATACTAATGTATGTAATATCGGCTACCCACAGTTGTTCCGACCGAACTACTTCTATTACTTTTATCAAATTAGGGTATCGCCTGAACCAGTGATTGGATTGAGTTGTTTTGGGATTTCTCCTTTTCCTGTCTATCAGTAATTTATGGTTCCGCAGGATAGTAAACAATTTATCACGCCCTATTTTTATTCCATTAGTTCGTAAGGGCTGATAAATACATTTGTACAACTTATGACCTCCCAAACCGGGAAGTTCCCTCCGCACCTGGGCTACAAGTTCCAATACAATTAATTCTTGTTCCTCTTTCTCTAAAAAATAGTGTTTTCTATGATAAAAGGCTTGACGGGATTTACCAAACAATCTACAAAGAGGCCCGACACCCATCCTTGTAATATGCTTTTCTTTAATCAGCATTATTGTTTGGTGCCATGCTTTTTTCTTAGAGGGACCTTCAACTCTTTTTCAGCATAATCTATCATCACATTCAACCCGTATATCATAACATTAGCTTTTTCAAGAGACTTTTCAAGTTGCTTGATCCTCTGTTTTAAAGCAGGCGTATCTTTTTTCTTTTTGGCTTGCATCGGAGGCAAAGTTATAGCTCCTTTCTCAAGTGTCTTTTTGTAAATATTGACCCAGTTGACCAGCATGTGGGCATTGGGTAATCCATACTGTTCGGATAGTTGTTTGGGAAGACGGTTTTGATAGATCACCATCATCACCAGCTTCTCTTTAAGTTCATCAGAAAACTTAAATCGGTCCAGCATTTTTTCTTTCATCAGTTTTTAGTTTTACCCTAAAAACTGTAAAGCTATATCCGTATAAGACCTTACTTACATCTGCGTAAAAAGTTGACCTGAAGGTAAAATTCTTAAGAAAATTAAGCTCTGCATAAACACTACCTACAGTTCTATATTCAATACTGATTCTTTTGTTCCAGGTATTTTCAACTTCCAATAAAGGATTAACAACCCCTGAATTTTGGAATGCCAAAGCTAAGCCTGAATAAATATTTTGAGTAATACTGTCGCCGCCATAAGGGTTTGCCACACGGAACGATTTAGTACCTGCGCTGATCTGCGGCATTGCTTTTCTTGCAGCATCTAAAACCCAGCCTGCACCAAAAGGATTATTCTGTCTTGATGCATTAAGATTAACACCAAGCTTTATTGCCTTATTTACTTTAAATTCATCACTGAATGAAAGCAACATTCTTTCCAGCTTTTCATGCTTTATCATGCCTTCATCAGTAAGATATCCTAATCCAAGTGTGAATTTATTTTTTTCGGTACTTCCTGAAACGCTTAAGTTATTGGTATTGAATTTTCCAGTTCTTGTAACCGCATCAATCCAATCGGTATTTGCAGTTAAAGCAGAATAATTTGGTGTGGCAACGCCATTGTTAGCATTCTCTTCTGCAAAAAGCAAATCAAATTCTGCAGCATTTGCCATTTCAATTTTATCTACCAGTTTTTTAGTACCATACGAGGTATTAAAATTAACTACTACCTGGCCGGCTTTAGCTTTTTTTGTTGTAATGGCAATTACACCTGTAGCACCCTTAACACCAAATATTGCCAAAGAAGAAGGATCTTTTAAAACCTCAATAGACTCTATGTCATTTGCATTCAGGTAATCAATATTATCATTAAAAATACCATCAACCACATAAAGCGGGTGAACCTGGCCAATACTTACAGTTCCTCTTATCCTTATATCCGGAGCCTGGCCGGGTGTACCATTGTTAACTATAGAAAGTCCTGCAACTTTTCCCTGCAATGAAGCAACAGGGTTAGTATTGGGTTTATCTGCAATTTCTTTACCGGAAATTTTTACAATTGAACCGGTAAGGTCTCTTTTACTGGCAGTGCCATATCCAATTACCACAACTTCATTAATATCTTTTGCAGCCAGTTGTAATACCACATTAATTTCGGTACGGCCATTTACAGGCACTTCCGTTCCTACATATCCAATAGAAGAAAAAACAAGCCTGGCACCTTCGGGTACCGACACTGTATAAAAACCTGCAGCATCGGTAGCAGTACCCACGGCCGAATTTTTAATTTTTACACTAACCCCTTGTACAGGTTCGCCACCGGGGCCGGTTACTTTACCCGTTACCTTTACGTCCTGGGTTATAAAGTTTTTTTGTGTTATAACTACAAGGTTATTTTCTAAAATGCGGTAGGTTAATGAAGTTTTATTAAAAACATTATCCAGCACTTCTGTAACCAGGCTATTAAAAGCATCAATACTAATTTTCTGATCAGACTTTAAAACATCATTATTATACAAAAATCTGTAAATACTCTTTTTCTCAATTTGTTTTAAAGCAGATTTTAGTTCTGTAGACTGTAGTGTTAAAGTAATCCTTTGCTGAGAATATGTTTTTGCTGATAACTGCAAGCCTGCTATCAACATAAAAGCAATCGTTAATTTCATATGCAGTAAAAATTTGATATGAATTTTGGTGTCCGAAGCAAACAATCGTTTGTTTTTTTTCATATTTTTATGTTTTGGTAAATTAAAAAAGGGAACCCTTAAGTCCAATCGTAAAGTGATTCAAGTTTTCCTTATTTGCCTGTTCGGGAAATGCTACAACATTTCCCGTTTTTTATTTTTTTCAGGATGAGTTTGGGGTTAGTATCTTTTTCATTAGCAGCTTGTTTTTTTTATTTTGAAATAGTGATTACGTTTTTATCAACTTTATATGTAAAGGGCGTAGTTAATTGCAAAGCAGTAAGCGCCTGGTATATCGTCTCCTTTTCAAATATGCCGGTTAACAGTTCCTTCTTTAATTTTTCGTTTGCAATAACAATGTTCACGCCATACCAGCGTTCCATTTTTACAGCAATATCTTCCAGTGTTTCACCGGTAAAAACAAGCCTGTTTTCAACCCACCCGGTTTCTACAATCGAATTATCTGTAGGATAGAATGTTAGATGGCTAAGCTCTATAATAGGGACCGGCCTTGCAGGTGTTGCTTTTTGCGATGGGGTACTTATTTTCGCTGATTTTACTTCATCATTATTAAGAATCAGCTTTTCGCTTGGCTTCATCATAATTTTTTCCTGCCTGTCTTTTAATGTTACTTCAATACTCCCCCTGATTAAACTGGTTTCCGAGTTTTTTTCACCCGGGTAACATTTTACATTAAAGGCAGTTCCCAATACTTTAATATCCATTTTTTCTGTATGGATAATAAATGGTTTTAAAGGATTTTTTACCACATCAAAATAAGCCTCTCCGGTAAGCGTAACTTCACGTACAGCAACACCAAAATTATTGTTATTATAAGTTAATTTACTGCTGCTGTTCAGCCAAACAGAAGAACCATCAGGTAATTGTATCTTGGTACGGGATCCATTTTTAGTACTAACCTCACTATGAGCAATTTTACTATCAGCTACAATACCTTTTGAATTTGTGGTAGTATAAAAGAAACTAAAGAAGACAATAATTACAATAACCGCAACCGCACTACCCATCAAAACCCATTTTCTTTTTCTGTTTACCGGTGCTTCAATATTCAAAGAACCAGTTTCGTGTTTATCTAACTCAAGGTCAAATCCTTTTTCTTTTAACCGCTGGTTGTGTAAATGAAACGTAGCTTCTAAAAAATCATCGTCTGTTTCAGTTGGTAATGCCCAAAAATTATGGATAAACTGTACAGGAACATCAGCATCCGGATGCCCTTTAATTAAATCATTCAATTCAATTAATTCGGCTGCCGAAGCTACTCCCGATAGTTTCCGGGACATTAAAGTCCAAATTCTGTCTTTATGCTGCATAGTTGTCTAATATAGTAGAGACAAAAAAATAACAAATCCCCTATTAGATTGAAAAATAATTGTCTGTTAATCAGCAGATGGCTTATTAACAGGGGTATTTAAAACAGAGGCGATTTTTTTAAGCGCTGTAGAAAGCTGGTTATCAATAGTTTTAACGCTTATATTTAACAGTACGGCTATTTCTTTATATTTAAGTTTGTCTTCTTTTGCCAGCTTAAATATTATTTTGCATTGAGGTGGTAATTGCTCAATGGCCAATTCAATTTTTTTTGCCAGCTCGCCGGTAATTAAAGTAGCCTCTGCATCAGGATCGGCACTGGCAAACTCTACTTCAAGCTCATCCAGTGAAAGCACGGTAGTTTTTTGAGTTTGTTGCAGCTTTCGCAAAGAGGAATTGCGAACACTCACATATAAATACATTTTTAGATCCTCTATACCAGGTAATTGCTTGCGCCTGCCCCAAATTTCTATTAAAACGTCGGAAACCACTTCTTCGGCAATTTCTTTTGTTTTTAGTATCGAAAAGGAAAAACTTTTAAGAGGAAGAAAAAAATGAAAAAATAGTTTCTTATAGGCTGCCACATCATCATAATCCGCAATCCGGTTTTGAAGTTCATGTATTTCCTGGGCAGTTAGTGGCAACTTTTTCTTCATAGCAATCGTAATCAAATGTAGCTGTATTTATCAAAATAATATCAGTTTGTGCAAAACGAGTTTAAAAGATTTGCTCTTATTTTAAAATGAAGGGCATAAAAAAGGGTAAATCAAATTTGATTTACCCTTTTATGCGGAGAGAGAGGGATTTGTAACCCTCGGACTCCCGACACTATGTCGGGATCAACAGTTTTCAAGACCATTTAAATACTGGGATAAAATATTTTTTTTACTTTTAATTACTGCTTCCAGACTTTTTACAGGGTATTTTTTATAGCGCTTTTCGGCACCTAATGCTTCTTTTTTTGTTTCAAAGAATAATACGCAAACAAGTTGCCATGGAGTTTTTTTAGAAGTATAGTTACTCAGCCTGTTATTATGGTAAACTAAACGCAGTGCAGGGTTTTCAGAGTATCCTTTATAATAGCTATTGTCTTGATCGCTTTGCAATATGTAAACATAAAATGCCATTAAAAAAATTTAAACAAAAAAAAGCAACTATAAAGTTGCTTTGTGCGGAGAGCTAGGGATTCGAACCCCAGGACCTGTAACAGTCAACAGTTTTCAAGACTGCCGCAATCGACCACTCTGCCAGCTCTCCGCTGCAAAAATACGTTTTGAAATAGTTCAACCCAAAAGTTTTACGAAACTATTTGTGTGGGTTCTTTGTCTTTTACCACCACAAGGTCCTTCAGGTCAACAGTGATGGGCATTACACCAACCTGTAACACCGCTTTTTTTCCTTTAATTTCTTTTACAATACCTACCTGGCGGTTCTGTTTCATCTTTACTTTAGCACCAATTATTATATCTCCGCCCACTTCTTCAAACTTTTCATTTAGTTTTTTCTGCTGCTTTTCAACCGTAAACTTTTCTTTTTGATTAAACAGCAAAGCATGGATCATCTTTATCACTTTGTCCTTATCATCCGTTTTGCGCCATTCAATAATCATGGCCTTTAAACGGCGCTCCATATCTTTTAAATAAATTAATTTTTCTTCCGATATTTTATTCTGATGTTGTAGCTTTTCTATTTCCTGCTGGTGCTTTTCTTTATGCAGCACCTGGTTCATTTCTTTTTTCAGCCGTTCATTTTCTTTCAGTAGTTTTTGCAGTTCGCTTTTTTCTTTATCAATTTTCTGCAGGTCCTGCTCAGTGCGGTTTAATAATTTATCTAAAGTAAAATGATCTTCATCAACCAGTGTTCGTGCCTTTTCAATTAATCTTTTCTCCAAACCAATTCTTTCAGCAATAGAAAATGTATAAGAACTGCCTGGCTTGCCCACAATTAATTTATACATGGGCAGTAAATTCTTTTCATCAAACTGCATGGCACCATTGATGATACCAGGCACTTTATTGGCCATTACTTTTAAATTAAGGTAATGAGTTGTTACAATACCAAAACTATGTTTATGTGCCAGCTCTTCCATAATCACTTCTGCAAAAGCACCTCCAAGATTAGGATCGCTGCCACTACCCAGCTCATCAATAAAAAACAGGGTTTTACCATTGGCATTTTCCATAAAATGCTTCATGTTTTTTAAATGAGAGGAATAAGTACTCAACTCAAATTCTAAACTTTGTGTATCGCCAATATGAATGAGTATCTGTTTAAAAATTCCCATCTCGCTGTCGGGATGTACCGGCACCAGTAAACCACTTTGCAACATCAGCTGTAACAACCCCACAGTTTTTAAAGTAACTGTTTTACCACCGGCGTTGGGGCCACTGATAACAAGTATACGTTGCTTATCGTTTAAGCTGAGGTTTACCGGGATGGTGGGCTTATTATTCCTTGTGTTATAAATGAATAATAAAGGATGATAAGCATTTATTAAATGTACATGCGCCTTATCATTTACCTGCGGATAATTACCACCATACTCACCGGCAAATTTTGCCTTGGCTCTTATAAAATCATATTCCCCGGCAACATCATGATAATTTTTTAAAAGACCGGCATACACACTTAGTTTTTGTGTGAGGGTTCTTAAAATACGGTACACTTCCCTGCTCTCGTCATGTTCTAAAGAAAAAATTTCGTTGTTAAGCCCTGTGGTTTCTTCCGGTTCTATAAAAGTTGTTTTACGGCTGTCGCTTTCGCCATGCAATACACCTTTTATCATGCGCTTTTGTTCTGCAAAAACTGCCAGCACCCTCCTGCCGTTCATAAAACTTTCTTCAATATCTGCCAGGTAGCCACTCTTATTCAGTTTGGCCACTATCTTATCAAACAAACGGCGCAGTTCATTACGTTTCCTGTACAGGCTCATGCGTATCTGCTCCAGTTCTTCACTGGCGGTATCCTTTACATTACCGGTTTCATCTAAAATATCATCTATTAATTCGTTAATTACTTTTTCGTAGTAAGTATCATTAATAACTTTTGCAAGGCCGGCATAAGTCACCCTGTTCTCATTATCAAACCACCTGAAAATATTACCGGTATTTTCTGCCAGTTTTTTTATGCGTAAAAAATCTTCTCCTTTTAAAACGGCACCGGGTATGGCCAACAGCTTTAATTCTTTTTGCAGGTTTAATATAAAATCGTTGGGGAAATACTGGCTGCTTTGCAATAATATTTTATACTCGTTGCTCTGCTGCAGATCGGTTTCAATAAAATCTTTTTTGGTATGAATGCGCAGGTCACTGGCTTTTGCTTTGGCATAATCTGTACGGCATTGCAATGCCAGCAAGGTTTTTACCTTTTCAAACTCTAACTGCACCAAGGCGGATTCCGGAAAAAATTTCATACAACTACTGCGTAATTTTTTTGTGACGGGCAAAGTTACGTAAATCAGCATCGTTGTGTCACTCACTTTGAGGGCATACCACTATTTGGCTTTAATTGCATCGGAGATTTTAGCGAAATAACAGGCCTATATATTTATAGTTATGTATATTAGCAAAAAAACTGAATTCTCCACAACATGAATTCAAATATTTTACTCAACCTATTTCAACACTAAATACTTAATTAATGTTAGAATATACAGAGACTATATTTAGAGAACCTGAAACTATAACAGAGGAGCAGTATTTGAGTATTAGACAACAGACGTTTTCAAACCCAAACTTTACAATTATAGACTATAAAATCAATTTATATGAAAAATTCAAAAGAGATATTTGGGCTATTGGAATACTTCTTTCTATTTCCCTAATTTGTTTTGGGATAGATTATTTTTTAACCCGGGAATCTGATTTTATTGAAGTTATAGGGGGGATCTCAGGTTTATTATTTTTAATACTTTTATTAAGTTTTATTAAAAGCAGTACTTCATATACATCCGCAATGGAGAAAAGAAACGATTATTTTGCCTGGATGCACTTTTGTATTTTTTCATCTTCTAACCTACTAGAATACTATACATTTTTCTACAAGAACCAAACCACGCAAGCCAATAAAGAATTAACAAGTCGCTATAAAAATTGGCGAAGCGGCAAAAAGTAATTTGTATCCCATTTAATTAAAATATCCCCGTACTTTTTTGTATGCAAGGAACTTATTACTTATCAACAAAAACTAAAAAATCTCCTCACTGATGCTGATAACAATATCCATTTGCAATACGGGTCATGTGCTTACACCGGGTACCGGATTTAGTAAATCCTTTGCATTGTGCGGTTTGGCTGGTACCCTGTTCTTTATGGGGTGATGGGGTTGCTGCACCATACGCCGCAGGCGGTTTGCAAATTTTACAAGGCTGTAATCCTGCCTTAATCGCTTCAGCCATTGTAATGCGCTGCGATACATTTTTTACACTGCGACAGGTGGCCAAATGGTACTTTTGCCCGAGGGTGTTTTGTAAACCGTTTGTGCCCTTAAAGAATTTAACGGAACAAGAATGGTTAAGGCTATAACAATATTAACTGCACAACGACGCATGTAATAAAGATACTCCTTTTACAATACAGCGTTCTTAATAAACCCTGCCAGCAATGCATGCCGCCAAACTTACTTGAAATACTTTTATATAATTGTTGAAACTACTCACTGTTTTCTATTTCCTCCGCCTGCAGTACCTATAACAGCTTACTGTCTCCCTTCATGTTTAAAAAAATATAACCGAACTCCTCACTGCTATTAAACCATTTTAATCATACTGTTTAAACCCAATTTTGTTTCGTGGTAATGGCGGCCTTTCCTGTTTGGCAATTAATTCTTTTAAAACAATAAATATATTCTCAATGTCTTTACTGTTGCCTTTGACCTCCTTTTCCAGTTTTGCCAATTGCAACAATATTTCTTTGTGAGTTAATGCAAATTCACGCATTTTTACAAATACCCGTATCACTCTTAAATTTACTTCTATGGCTGTTCTGCTGTTAAGAATACATGACAACATTGTAACCCCCTGCTCTGTAAAGCAAAATGGAGCATAGCGTAACCCTTTTTTATCCGCAGCACTTAATACTGTATTTTCTTTCCATTTCATGAATTCTTTAGGCGTCATTTCAAACATAAAATCTTTTGGAAATCGCTCTATATTCCTTTTTACGGCCTGTTTCAATACCTTAGTTTCTATCCCATACAATTCTGCCAAATCCCGATCAAGCATTATCTTTTCTCCCCTCACAACAAAAATTCTGTTGAGAATCTTTTGTTCCATCATAAGTATATTCAGTTCTTTTTTTGGCATATTCCCTTATTTTTCTGTAAATATATTAGTAAAGATGGAGGTCACAAATTGTGACCTCCACTAAATGATTATAGCTTTATATCCTTGTCACTACAATTTTAATTATGTAAATAAAATATTTGGAGGTCACAATTTGTGACCTCCAAATATTTTATTTTTTTATTTCCTCCACCTGCAACTCCTCCCAATCTGTTGTGCCATCCTTTTCTCTAATAAAAATAAAATCGTTGCTGCTGCCAATTACAATTTCGGCAGTGGTATAAATTTTACAACCTTCCATTAAATGCCCGCCAATGGTTTTGCCGCTGCTGTCGCTGATGCTGATGTGGATGTGAGAACCATTGATAGAAACAGTACCGGTGAGGCTCACAATTTCAAAATGCCCACTGCCGGTGCTGCCGTTGGGCTGGTTGGCAAAACGGATATTGTAATCCGTCAAACTGCCCACGCAGGTAGTAATCCAACCGGCGGTAATTTGTTTTTCGGTAACAAATTTTTGAATTTCCTGTTTTAAATCCTGCCCCGGTTTTAAGCGAAAGGCGTAATTTGTATTTTGCATTGTAGATGGCGGTTTACCTGAACATGAAGATAACAAATACAGTAACAAGCCGAAAGCTAGCCCCCTCCGTCCCCAACGAGTTGGGGAGGAACTTTGCAGTATATAATTCGAAAAGCTTCTGAAAAAATAACAAATGCTCTCTAGCTTATTTTTGCTGAATACAGAACTACCGACAATTTGCTGCATAAATTAGAATTAGTGTATCGTTCCTTCCCCTTCCTTCTGGATAAGGAATCAGAAGAATGAGGTTTATTTGTTAAACTTATTTAAAGATAACTTGTTTTAGAAACTACGTGTATTAGTTTTGCGTAACTATTGTAAATTTTAAAAATGCTTAAATTATTATTATTACCGGTTATAAGTTTAATGACACTGCAAAGCTGTGCTCAAAAAGATAATACTACTAAAACAAAAAAGGAAACAAAGACCATGACAAGTACAAAAACAAATTTAGATACTGCCACTTTTGGCACCGGCTGCTTCTGGTGTACCGAAGCCGTTTTTCAACAGCTTGAAGGCGTGGAAAAAGTTACCAGCGGGTACAGCGGTGGTCATGTTGTAAACCCAACTTACGAGGAAGTGTGCAGCAAAACAACCGGCCATGCCGAGTGCTTGAATATTGTTTACGATTCAACTAAAATTACGTTTGATGAGTTGCTGGAAGTGTTTTGGCAGGTGCATGACCCTACAACACTTAACAGGCAGGGTGCAGATGCAGGCCCCCAATACCGCAGCGTGGTTTTTTACCATAACGAAGAACAAAAAGCAAGAACAGAAAAATACAAAGCTGAGCTGGATAAAAGCGGTGCATGGGATAACCCGATTGTAACCACCCTGGAAAAAATGGATGTGTTTTATCCTGCAGAAGCTTCCCATCAAAATTATTATAACAACAACAGCGGGCAGGGTTATTGCCAGTTTGTGATAAGGCCGAAGCTGGAAAAATTTGAGAAGGTGTTTAAAAATAAGCTGAAGAAAAATTAAGGTTACACTAATTATTGCGAATTACACTAATTACACGAATTAATACCATGATTGTAATTGTGTTTTTATTTTACGATTGCTCTGCTCAATTCGTGTAATTCGTGCCTTAAAATTCGTGTTATTCCATTCTTGTCCGTCTCAACTCCAGTAAATTCAAACTATTAGCAGGAAAATTTTTAATATTGGTATGTACCAGATGTATGGCCATATCATACCACAAAGGTACTACCGGCGCATCTGCAATAATTAACCTGTCCATTTGCTGGTATAGTTTATACCGCAGGCTGTCATTTTTTTCCGATAATGCCTGTTCGTACAACACATCATACGCTGCATTTTTGTAACGGGTGTAATTGGGTGGCGCAGGATTTTTGCTGTAAAAAACACTTAAATAATTTTCTGCATCGGGGTAATCGGCAATCCAGCTGCCACGGAAAAATAAGGCCTTCGATTTTGAAGTTTGCTCCAGCAATAAACTTTTCTGTATTACTTCTACTTCTATGTTGATACCGATTTGTCTTAGTTCATTAGCAATATAACTGCCCAGATCACCATAAATGGGAATGGTTAATAATTTTATTGCAGGCAGGTTTTTTCCGTCTGCATAACCAGCCTCTGCCAGTAACTGTTTTGCTTTGGCAACATTGTATTGATAGCCTTTTACATTTACCGAATCGAAAGATGGTAATCCGCAGGGAACAAAACCACTTTCGGCAGCAATGCCGATGGAGTTGCGCAGGTACAACATCATCTTTCGCCTGTCGAACCCATAATTAATGGCCTGCCGTATTTTCTGCAAACGCAGGGGCGAATTTTTAACGAGTTCATTGTCGCCATCTACCAGTATTCCTAAATATTCAATATTGAGGTAAGGTTGTTTTTGCAACTCAATTTTTCCTTCCCAAGTTTTTTTCAGGTTGCCGGTTTTGGTAAGCACTTCGTCTTTAAATGACGGATCAATATCATCAATAAAATCCAGCCGGTTTTGCTGAAACTCTAAAAATTCCGTGGCCTTGCTGTCGTAAAAAGAAACTTTGATACCATCTAAATAAGGCAATCGTTTTCCAGCCGCATCTTTTTCAAAATAGTTGTCATTCTTTTTTAAAATCAAGGCCTGCCCTTCTTCCCAGGCAACAAAACTAAATGGCCCGGTGCCAACGGGATGGCGGCGAAAATCGTTACCATATTTTTCCACCGCTTCTTTTGCAACAACAGAACAATACTGCATACTTAAAATACCCAGGATAGATTGAAAAGGGCGGATCAATTTTAATTGAAAAACCGAATCATTCAATGCTGTAAAGCCATGCAGAGAATCCACACGGTTATTAAATATCCATGCGCCGGGGCTGGCGGTATTTTTATCAACAATTCTTTTAAAACTGTATTCCACATCATGAGCACTAAGCCTGCGGCCTTTACCATTTGCAAAACAATTATCATCGGAAAAAAATACATCCTCTCTTAAATAAAAAGTAAAGGTTAAATTATCGGCAGAGATTGTCCAACGCTTTGCCAGCGACGGTGCCGTTTGCATATTGCTGTCAATTTCCACTAATGTATTATACAGTTGATGTACAGCCCACATTACCTGTTTGTTTTTGGCAAGAGCAGGATCGAGTGAAGCAAGGCCACTGCTTTCGTTGTAATGGAATATTTTTTTATCGGGGTGTTTATGGTTGGAACAGGAGAAAGTAAAAAGACAAAAGGCAAAAATCAAAAACAACCCGATATATTTATTTGATGAAAGGTGCATACAGGTAAATAAAGAAAACTAAATTAGCACAAAATATACAAAGGGTATGAGACAAATCATTAAGACTTTATTCATTATTAATTTTTCATTATTAATTATTCATTGTACTCAGGCCCAGGCGCTAAGACAACGGCAACAACTTACCCATGCCGATACTTTACGTGGTACTTACGGACCATCCAGAGATTGGTGGAATGTATTGAAATATGACCTGCATGTGAAGTTTAATATTGCGGATAGTACGATTAGTGGATATAACGTAATTCAATTTAAAACTTTGAAAAAAGGGGATGTGATGCAGATTGACCTACAGGAACCAATGATATTGGATAGTGTCGAATGTAACATTGCATTGAATCAGTATACAAAAAATGGCATCAAAGTAATGACTCGTATGGCCACTGTTTTTACAATAACGGAATTTAAAAAAGATGGCAATGCTTACTTTTTGAATATTTCAAACGACAAACAACAAACCATAAACAGTTTAAAAGTTTACTTCCACGGCAAACCCACCATTGCCCGCCGTCCACCATGGGATGGAGGATTAATATGGAAAAAAAGTGCCGATGGCAGTCCGTGGGTTAGTATTGCCTGCCAGGGTTTGGGTGCCAGCGTTTGGTACCCCAATAAAGATCACCAGAGCGATGAACCGGACAGTGCCGAAATGCATATTACTGTACCAGACAGTTTAATGTGTGTGGGCAATGGCCGCTACCGTGGCAAAATAAATAATAGCGATGGTACGGCTACTTACGATTGGGCAGTTACAGAGCCCATCAATAATTATAATATCATTCCCTACATTGGTA
Organism: Ferruginibacter sp.; assembly: GCA_017983695.1. GTDB lineage: Bacteria > Bacteroidota > Bacteroidia > Chitinophagales > Chitinophagaceae > Ferruginibacter. The sequence continues at coordinate 137,716 of JAGOAX010000003.1, read as the reverse complement.
AATATGTACATTTTAATGAGCTATACAAAGGCGAAAAAGGAGATCTGGATATCGACTACTGGGTACTGGAGGAAAACCTTGAAAAAGCAAAAAAACATTTTGCCGATGCTCCCCGTATGATGAAGGCTTTTGAGTATTGGTTTGGCCCCTATCCTTTTTATGCAGACGGGTATAAACTGGTTGATGCGCCGCATTTAGGCATGGAGCACCAAAGCGCTACGGCATATGGCAATAAATACCAGAACGGTTATTTGGGCCGTGACCAAAGTGGCACAGGCTGGGGATTGAAATGGGATTTTATTATTGTGCATGAAAGCGGGCACGAATGGTTTGCCAATAATATCACCAGTAAAGATATTGCCGATATGTGGGTGCATGAAGGTTTTACCAATTACAGCGAAACCCTGTTTACCGATTACTGGTATGGTAAAGAAGCCGGTAATGCGTATTGCATTGGTACCAGAAAAGGCATCCGTAACGATATACCGATTATTGGCGTGTACAATGTAAACAAAGAAGGCAGCGGCGATATGTATCCCAAAAGCGGCAATATGCTGCACAGCATTCGCCAGGTAATTGATAATGATGAAAAATTCAGGCAGATATTAAGAGGGTTGAATAAAACTTTCTACCACCAAACAGTAACCACACAGCAGGTTGAAAACTATATCAATAAAGAAAGTAAAATTAATTTCAGCAAAGTGTTTGATCAGTATTTAAGAACTGTGCAGATCCCTGTATTACAATACAAGGTTGAAGGCAGTACTGTTTCTTTTAAATATGATAGTTGTGTGGCGGGTTTTAATTTACCTGTAAAAGTATCTTTTGGTAAAGCAGATAAAACCGAGCAATGGATAAAGCCATCAGAAAAATGGCAAACTATAAAACTGGCCGACTGGTATGACGGGCAAACATTTGTGGTAAACCCTAATTTTTATATTAAGTCGAGAAAGGTTGAATAATTTTATAGGTGATAAAAAACAAAATGGAGGCTAAAAGCCTCCATTTTCAATATCATTCTAAATGATCTATTGCTGATTTATTTTTCCTCCACCAATATATTTCCTGCTGTAATAATCATCATCCAAACTATTAATAGTTACTCCGCTGTGTACACTTGAATGTACAAAATAACTATTACCAAGATAAACACCTACATGGCTTACACCACCTCTTGTATTAAAAAATACCAGGTCGCCTTCCACTAAATTTTCTTTTGATATTTTTTCAGATTGAGCATATTGCTCTCTTGCTGTACGTGGCAACGATAATCCGAAAGCTTCATTCAAAAGTGCGCCGGTAAAAGCACTGCAGTCGATGCCCTTTTTGGTGGTGCCGCCGTAGCGATATCTTGTTGCCCACCAATCTTCAATGGCAGTAAATAGTTTTACATTGGTTATGGTTTCCACTTCCATATCCAGCAACTGGGCGTATTTAAATTGTAAAGACGAACTGCTTTCGATGGTGGTAGCAGTATTATTTGAAGTTGCAATAACAGCAACTTTTGTATTTGCAGTTGTAGCAGGTACAATTTTCTTTACCGGCACCGTCCACATATCAGCGTCAGGAGTAGCAGTTGCATCCCTTTTAATTTCAATACCCTCAATAAATTGTGTCGATTTTTTAGCAGGTATGCTATTACCAGCCTTAACAGTGTTAACTGAGTGCTGGGCTTTTGCAGATATTAATGTTCCTGGAAATATGCCTACGGCAACAGCAACAAAAAATAAGTGTTTCATACGTAAACTTTTGGTTTAAGCGTATGTACGACTTAATCTTGTGTTCTTCGGTCTTCTGGTGGTTCCTTAACTACGCTGTTTATCTTATCTTTTCTCTGAATCTTGTCCTACAAACAAATTAATAAATAGATTTTCTGATTTTCTTATGCTCCGCAAAGGTAGCCCCCAATACCGGTATATGCAAGCTTTTAGCCCTTTATTATTGATAGTAATAAGTTAAAGTATTGGCTATAAAATAATTACGCCATTACAAGAGGGGGATTATAGATAGGAAATCATAAGCTAATTGTTAGTCCTTTGATCCTTACCCACGCTTATTTTTAGCAGGGTGGTTTCTTCTTTATTAAACTGAAAATAGATATACAGCCCTTTGTTAGACAGACGGTAATTGTGCTCTATATAACTGTCAGTTTGTTTATAATCTTTTAATTTTTCTTTTACGTTTTGCCAGCTCAGGTCGCTTGAGATCTTTAATTTCTCAATTTTCATTTTACCCACAAAAAAACCTTTGGGGCTTACCGCATTGGTATCTCCCTGTGCAATATAAAACTGTACTTCACTTAATTCGCCACTACCCACCTTGTTTTGTGTTTTTTCAAAAAGTACTATGCCAAAATCATCATAAGTATGGGTAATATTCATCCCAGCCCTTCTCCTGTCATTAATCCCCAACTCTATACTCACCGCATCCTGCCGCCAGCTTTCTGTTACATTGGTTTTAGCAATGCTGAATTTTCCATCTTTTATAACCACCGATATCTTTTTAGCTGAAGGTTGTGCAAATGAAAGTACACAGGTGAAAAGAAAAGCTGTTAAAGTAAGGAGCTGTTTCATAATATTTATTTTAATACGAAAATAATCTTTGCCCGGAAAACTGCTATACCCACCAGTTGGTATTTTAAATGGTGGAAAGTTGAATCATTGTGGAAAAAACGATCGTCTTTAAAGAGTAATAATGAACGATATTTGTACACCTACTCTAAAGGGATTTTGAGCGCATGAAATTTTCCCATTTACACGTACATACACAGTTTTCATTATTGGATGGTGCAGCTTCTATTAAAAACCTGTACAAAAAAGCTATTGCTGATGGTATGCCTGCATTGGCAATAAGCGACCATGGCAATATGTTTGGCGCTTTTGAATTTGTAAAGGAAGCACACAATCATAAAAATGCCGACGGCACTTTAAAAGTAAAACCTGTGGTAGGTTGTGAGTTTTACATTACCACCGACAGGCACCGCAAAACATTCAGTAAAGAAGAAAAAGATCCCAGGCATCACCAGATTTTACTGGCAAAAAATGATGTGGGGTATAAAAACTTAGTAAAGCTTACCTCGCTGGGTTACATAGAAGGCATGTACAGCAAATACCCACGTATTGATAAAGAACTTATTCATAAATACCACGAAGGCTTAATTGCCACCACCTGCTGCCTTGGTGCATTAGTGCCGCAAACCATTTTAAAAAAAGGAGAAGAAGAAGGTGAGAATGAATTTAAATGGTGGCTGAATATTTTTCAAAAAGATTATTATGTAGAGTTACAAAGACATGGCATTCCCGACCAGGAAAAAGTGAATGAAGTGTTATTGAAATTTGCAAAAAAATATGATGTAAAAGTAATTGCAAGTAATGACAGCCATTATGTAGATCAATCTGATTTTAATGCCCATGATATTCTGCTGTGCATAAACACCGGCGAAAAACAGGCCACTCCTGCCAACAGGGAATTTAGTGATGATGATATACTGATAAAAAACAAACGCTTTGGATTTCCTAACGACCAGTTTTATTTAAAGAAGACTGAGGAAATGATAAAAGTGTTTGATGACCTGCCGGAAGCTATTGATAACACCAACGAAATTGTAGATAAAATAGATGTACTTGATTTAAAGAAAGAGATATTGCTGCCTTTTTTTGAAGTACCGGCCAACTACAAATCGCAGGACGATTATTTAGAACACCTTACCTGGAGTGGCGCCAAAGAGCGTTATAAAATTTTAACACCAGAAAGTGAAGAACGCTTACAGTTTGAATTGGGCGTAATCAGGAAAATGGGTTTTGCCGGTTACTTTTTAATTGTAAGTGATTTTATAAAACATGGCCGTGATATCGGTGTTTTTATTGGCCCTGGCCGTGGTTCGGCAGCAGGTAGTGCTGTAGCTTATTGCATTGGCATTACCAATATTGATCCTATAAAATACAATTTACTTTTCGAAAGGTTTCTTAACCCCGAGCGTAAGAGCATGCCGGATATAGACACGGATTTTGATGATGATGGCAGGCAGAAAGTAATTGATTATGTAGTGCAGAAATATGGCAAAAACCAGGTGGCACAAATTATTACTTATGGCACCATGGCAGCCAAAAGCAGTATTGCCGATGTGGCCAGGGTAATGGATCTGCCTTTGGCAGAAAGCAGGATGTTAACGAAATTAGTTCCGGAGCGGCCGGGTATTAATTTAAAAAGATTATTGCATGCCCCCTTTACCATAAAAGAAGCTAAGGGTGAAAAATCATTAGAAGAAAAAGAAGCCCTGCAGGCAGATGATATAGAAAATGTAAAACGCCTTCGTGAAATTTATAAAGGCACCGACCTGCAAAGTACCATTTTGCATGAAGCTGAAATTTTAGAAGGCTCGGTACGTAATACCGGCATACATGCTTCTGCCATCATCATCGCACCAAAAGATCTTACAGAATTATTACCCGTTGCCACATCTAAAGAAAGTGAATTATGGTTAACACAAATTGAAGGCAACTCGATTGAAGAAGCCGGTGTAATTAAAATGGACTTCCTGGGTTTAAAAACACTCAGCATTTTAAAAACTGCATTATCGCTTATTAAACAAAACCATGGTGTAGTAATTGAAATAGATACTATTCCTTTAGATGATGAGAAGGCGTACAAACTTTACCAGCAAGGCGATACTAATGGTACGTTCCAGTTTGAAAGTCCGGGTATGCAAAAATATTTACGGGAATTAAAGCCGGATAAATTTGATGACCTGATTGCAATGAACGCCTTGTACCGCCCCGGCCCAATGAGCTATATTCCTGAATACATTGACCGTAAGCATGGCAAAAAACAAGTGCAGTACGATTTGCCGGATATGGAAGAACACCTGAAAGAAACCTACGGTATTACAGTGTACCAGGAACAGGTAATGTTGTTGAGCCAGAAGCTGGCAGGCTTTAGCAAAGGCGATGCGGATGTATTGCGTAAAGCAATGGGTAAAAAACAAATTGCGGTGCTTAATAAAATGGAGGCACAGTTTATTGAAGGAGCCACTGCAAAAAATCATCCGAAAGAAAAGCTGGAAAAAATATGGACCGATTGGAAAGCTTTTGCGCAATACGCTTTCAATAAATCACATAGTACCTGTTATGCATTTGTGGCTTATCAAACAGCTTATTTAAAAGCGCATTACCCAAGTGAATACATGGCTGCGGTGCTAAACCATGCCGGCAGTATTGATAAGATCACTTTCTTTATGGAGGAATGTAAACGTATGGGATTAAAAGTGCTTGGCCCCGATATTAATGAAAGCCAGAATGGTTTTGCTGTAAATAAAAAAGGTGAGATACGTTTTGGTTTTAGTGGCTTAAAAGGTGTTGGTGAAAAAGCCATTGAAGATATTATTATAGAAAGAAACAAGCACGGACACTTTAAAACCATTTTCGACCTGGTAAAACGTTGCAGTCAAAAATCAGTTAATAAAAAATCACTGGAAAGTTTGGCTTACAGCGGTGCCTTCGATTGTTTTACAGACGTAATCCGTGCACAATATTTTTATACCGCTCCCGGCGATGTACAGGGTTTGGAAAAGATAATAAAATTTGGCAGTGTTTTTCAAACACAGGCTGCTACCAGCACCAATACATTATTTGGTGATATGGCCATGCCGGAAATCACACCTCCCAAATTATCCATTTGCGAACCATGGCCACTGGTGCAGCAATTGGATTACGAAAAAGAAGTTACCGGTATGTACATCAGCGGTCATCCGCTGGATAATTATAAGTTTGAAATGAAACATTATAATATCATCCCATTGGCCGATTATGTAGAGTATAAAAATAGTATTGCCAGCAATCCCAATCCCGGTAGGTCGTTCAGGGTGGCGGGGTTGGTTACCGACGGGCAGCACCGCTTAACAAAAACCGGTAAAAATTTTGGTATCATAACCATTGAGGATTTCAGTGGTAAATCTGAATTCTTTTTGTGGGGAGAAGATTATGTACGGTACAATAATTATTTAGAAAAAGGAATGATCGTTTTAATTGAAGGCGCTTTTAAACCCAGGTACAACAGCGATCAATACGAATTCCGCCTATCTAAAATTCATTTACTGGATACGGTAAAAACAACGCTTACAAAACAAGTGGTAATTGAAGTGCAGCCACAATTTATTAATGCAGACTTTGTAAATTTTATCGACAGTAATATTAAAAGTAATCCCGGTACGGCAAGTTTAAAATTTAATGTAGTTGATACAAGGCATAATTTTAAAGTAGGCATGTACAGTTTAGAAAAAGGCTTTACCATGAATGATGAAATGGCCGTTTTTTTAAACAACAATGTAGATGTTGAAGTGAGTGTAGTAACGGGATAGCAATGTACGATGTTAGATGTTTGATGTACGACTACTTTTCAACCTGATAGCTGTCGTACACCGTACATCCAACATCGTACATAAATTCACTCAATCATAAATATCTCCCTGTGCCCGCCTGCAACACAATCCATATACCCTTTCATTATGTCCTTTAATTCATCACTCATTGTGGCCGAACGGAGGTCGGTAAAAAATCCGCCAATATCGTTGGTTTCCGATTCAACAACAACAGTCCAGTAATTAGCTACTATATCTGTCATTACTTTCATGTCAACAATCCCCTGAGTATTTTTAAAATGAGGGGCTGCCAGTTTGAACATTTTTACCAGATCTTTGGCTTTGCCGGGTTTTGCCTGAAAAACTTCTCTTATTAAATACATGGTAATTAGGTTTTAGCTACTAAAGATAAAATCTAAACCCGGTAAATGCAAGCTGTATGTGTGGTGTCTCAGTTCGAAAAGCTGTCAGGTTGAGCTTGTCGAAACCGGTACACCTTTAGCTTGCAACCCGCCTTCGACAAGCTCAGGCTGACAACTCTTATTGCAAAATTTCAAACTGATACACTATCGCAGTTTGGGGTTGCCGACCAGCAGCGACACTATGGCTTTTGCCATGACAATATTTTTGGTCACATACTGTGGATATGTCATAACAGCATCTTAACAGGATTGGCAGTAAATTTGCTCCCTTCTATAAAAATTAAAATAAAAAAATATTATGGCACACGAATTCACAGATGCAAATTTTAAAACAGATGTTTTAGACAGCGATAAATTAACAGTTATTGATTTTTGGGCAGAATGGTGCGGTCCATGCCGTGCAATAGGACCTGTAATTGAAGAACTTAGTAAAGAATACGAAGGCAAGGTAAATATTGGTAAAGTAAATGTGGATCACAATCCCCAGGTTTCTATGAACTACGGTATCACCAGCATTCCTGCAATACTTTTTGTAAAAGGCGGACAGGTGGTTGATAAATTGGTTGGTGCACAACCAAAAGCAAACTTTGTAAAAAAGATAGAATTGTTGAAGTAAGTTCAACGGCAGTTTATAAAAAAAGTCCTCCGTTTTAAGCGGAGGATTTTTTATGCAGTTAATAGTTGAGTTGAAATTAATGCTGCACAGTCTTTATATCGTTAGGATTGTGTTTGTATTTAAATAACAGCAAAAACAATATGGCAATTACCAAAGCATACAAAGCAAATGTGAACCAAATGTTTTGCCAGTTTTTTAAACCTGTAGAATCTGTAAAATAATCCACCACTTTACCGGCAAACAATCCTCCAAGAATAGCACCCAACCCGTTTGTCATTAACATAAACAGGCCTTGTGCGCTGGCTCTTATGCTTGGCTTAGCTTCTTTATCAACAAACAGTGAACCGGAAATATTGAAGAAATCGAAAGCCATACCGTAGACAATCATAGATAACAACAGCAACCATAACCCTGAACCGGGATTACCAACACCAAATAAACCAAACCTGAGAACCCAGGCAACCATGCTTATAAACATTACCTGTTTAATACCAAAGCGCCGCAGGAAAAACGGTATGGCAAGTATAAACAAGGTCTCGGATATTTGTGAAAGAGAGATAAGAATGTTGCTGTGTTTTACAGCAAAGCTTTCGGCATACTCTGGAACTTTTCCAAAATCACCCAAAAAAGGATTACCAAACATATTTGTTATCTGTAATGCCGCTCCTAAAAACATGGCAAACAAAAAGAATTTTGCCATGACAGAACTTTTAAACAATTGAAAAGCATCCAGTCCTAAACGACTTGCAAAAGATTTTTTTTCTGTTGATTGACTTACTTCAACATGAGGCAGGCTGAAACAATATAAACCTGTGCATATGCCTGCAACAGCAGCAAAATAAAACTGGTTATTATTCAAAGTCCAACCCAATAGATCTACTGCCCACTCGGCTACAATAAAGCCTACTGTTCCCCAAACACGTATGGGTGCAAATGATTTTTGTATATCAAAATTGTTTTTGCTTAATAAACTATAAGACACAGAATTGCTTAAAGCAATTGTAGGCATATAAAAACTACTAACTAGAAAAATAGCCCAATACATTTCATCTGCACTGGTAACTGTGCTGGCATAATATAAAGCTGCGCCACCAAGTATATGGCAAATGCCCAAAACAATTTCTGCCCTCAAATACTTATCTGCAAGAATTCCCATTAAAGCCGGCATAAATAAAGATGCCCATCCCATCGTACCATAGGTATTGCCAATTTTAGAACCAATATTAAGCTCGCCGCCAAAGTTCACAAACATATATCCGCCTAATGAGATAAGCCAGATACCCCAAACAAAAAATTGGAGAAAACTCATTACTGTAAGCCTGAATTTAAGATTCATTATTCGTTCGTTTAGTGTAAAAAATAAGTTGAACAATTAATTTGAAGATACAGCAAAAGTAATTGGCTGGCGGCGATAAGCCCTCACTGGCCGGCCATACTGCTTTGCCCCACTCCATTTTGGTGATTTGCGCAGTACACGTATGGCTTCTTTTTCTGTACCATATCCAACATTTGTTTCCGCATCAAGATTGCTTAATGTACCATCACTTTCAACTATAAATTTAATAACCACAGTATACATGCCTGCCGGCGCTCTATTTCTGCCAGGCACATCAACATCAAGATTTCTTTGCAAAAAGTAACGCCAGCCTGCATCACCGCCCTCAGCAAATTGGGCCTCTTTTTCTTCTCTTGAAAAAACAGAATCCTGTTTTACAAATCCTGTGCTGTCGTAAATTTTCAGCAATCCCTTTTCGCCTGTAAAGTTTACTTCGCTTGTAATATATCCTTTCTCCGAAAAATATGCTTTATAAAATTTATCATTCAGGCTGTCTTTATAAGAATACTCTGTTAGTTTATCCTTTTTTTTATTATAGTATCCATATTTTGCATACCGTACTTTTATTCCCTTTTCGTAATAAGACGAGTCAGTTTTCAACCCTTTCTCATTCCATTTTTGCCATACACCGGTCATATCATTTCCTAAGTAATCCCCTTCCGATTCTTTTTGTCCGTTTGAAAAAAAACTTATAAACTGCCCCTGTAATACATCAAGTGTCGAATCAGTAAAATATGCTGATAACAGCAATTGGCCGGTTGTTTTATCAAAGCAGTCCATCTTAAACCTATCAACGTCCCAATAAGCTTTACCTGTTAGTAAAGCTTTTGTTTCCGGTACAGGATTCAGATTTTCATCCAGGTGATACCTGTATTTATAAGGCTGGCTGTAACAATCACCAAAACAAAAAAACAGCAGTACGGTAAATAGTAAAAACGGTCTCATTAAATTGTTATTAAGGTATATGAAGATAAATAATCCTGCTAATATTCCGGTATCCGAAAATTAGTAGTGTTTCAGTTTGAAATTTTTGAATTAAAGTTTGTCAGCCTGAGCTTGTCGAAGGCGGGTTATAAACTAAAGGTATACCGGTTTCGACAAGCTCAACCTGACAGCTTTTTAAACTGAGACACTATCCGAAAATTAATACCATAACCTGCAATCTTGTTTTAATTTAAGCACATTAAATATCCCTATCCCCGTAACTTTGCAAAAAATAAAACTGATGCCTGCAACCATAGATATTTTAATCAATAATACCGCTGATACTGATTTAAAAAATATAGCGCAAAAGGTAAAAGACCAGCAACGCATTACCGATGCCGAATGCCTTACCCTTTTTGAAAAAGGCAGCCTTGCTTTTACAGGCACGCTGGCTAATTTTATAAGAGAACGGCTGCATGGTAACAAAACATATTTCAATCGTAACTTTCATATTGAACCTACCAATGTTTGTGTGTTCAGTTGTAAATTCTGTTCCTACTCACGTTTATATGCTAATAAAGAAGAAGGCTGGGAATTAAGTATTGACCAGATGCTGGACATTGTAAAAAAATACGATGGCAAACCTATTACCGAAGTGCATATTGTTGGCGGCGTTCATCCTAAAATGAATATGGCTTATTTTATTGAGCTGATGCAAAAGATAAAAGCCCACCGCCCCGACCTGCATGTAAAAGCATTTACAGCTGTTGAGCTGGATTATATGTTCCGTAAAGCAAAACTAACTACGGCAGAAGGCATGAAACAATTACACGAAGCCGGCTTAGATAGTTTACCCGGTGGTGGTGCCGAAATTTTTCATCCTGAAATAAGAAAACAGATATGTGAAGATAAAGTGGATGCTGATGGCTGGTTGTCTATACATGAAGAAGCACATAAGCTGGGCATGCATAGTAACGCCACCATGTTATACGGACATATTGAAAAATACGAACACCGTATTGACCACATGAGAAGGCTGAGAGAACTACAGGATAAAACAAAAGGTTTTAATACTTTCATTCCTTTAAAATTCCGCAATATGGATAATGATATGAGTAATGTTGCGGAAAGCACCACTACAGAAGATATGCGCCTGTATGCCATCTCCAGAATTTACTTAGATAACTTTCCTCATCTTAAAGCTTACTGGCCCATGCTGGGCCGCCAGAATGCCCAATTAAGTTTAAGCTTTGGTGTAAATGATATTGATGGTACTATTGACGACAGCACAAAAATTTACAGCATGGCCGGCAGCGAAGAACAAACACCTGCCATGAGTACGCAGGAACTGGTTACACTTATTAAACAGGTAAAACGCCAGCCCATTGAAAGAGATACTTTGTATAAAGAAATAAAGGATTACAGTGCTGTTGATTTTAGTACGGCAGAAAACCTGGCGCAATTAAATTGATTTTTGCACGATAATAATATTTTAAAATGCAGCCTTGCATATAACGGACAGGCAATTTATTTTAAGTTTTCCAAGCCAAATGAAGCAAGTTTGTCAATGATGGGTAAAGTGTTCAGTCCAAGTTTGGTCAACCTGTATTCAACTTTAGGTGGTATTTCTGGAAATGATTTTTTAGAAATGAATTTATGTTCTACCAAAAAATTTAACTCTTGAATCAGCATTTTTTCGCTGATACCAGGAATCGTTCTTTTTAGCTCACCATATCTTAATACTCTCTCGTTTATTTGAAATAATATTAACAGTGTCCATTTTCCACTCAATAAGGTTAATGACTTCCTTACCGGGCAGTTCTCGTCTGATTGTAAAATAATTTTTTGATTTTTTTTCATTGATATTCAATTATTCTAACCATTTAGTAAGTAGCAAACCATTTAGTATGTACTTGTACAAAGGTAAGTTTACCTATACTTTTGTCTGAATAATTATTTAAAAACAAATAAAATGACAGCAAAAGAAGTAGTAGAGGCTTACTCAATAGCCCTTTCAAAAGGAGACATTCCTACAGCATTTTCGTATTTCAGTCCCGATGCAAAATGGCATCAACCCGGAAACAATAAGTTTTCTGGAACAAAATCAGGGCTTGAAGCTATTGGCAAAATGCTTGGCGACATGATGGGAGCAACACAAGGTTCATTAGCTATTAAACCAGCAGGGGCAATGATGGTGAATGGAAATTTTGTTTCCTGTCCTGTTCGATTTAGTGCTAAAAGTGGTAATAAAACAGTTGATATGAATGGTAACGATTTGTATGAAGTTGCAGATGGAAAAATTGTTCAGGTTTGGTTATTTTCAGAAGATCAAACTGCTGAAGACGGGTTTTGGAAATAATTTTTCAAAAAAAATATTTTTAAAGTAAGTGCAAAAAGAGAGTGTCCATTTTTGGGTGCTCTCTTTTACTGCTAACTACTTACTTGTAGCAGCAATCACTTCTTTTAAAAATTTATTCTCATCAATTACCTGTAACCCTAATCTAACCACTACTAATTTTTTAGATGGTATAATGTAAATACCCTGGCCACCATAACCATCACAAAAAAACATATCATCAGGCACATCAGGATACCATTTTGTAGCAGGCTCATTTTTATTTAACCCGTTTATCCAAAACTGGTAACCATAATGTTTTCTTTTATCAGCAGCCGCCGGTGTAATACTTTGTGCCAGCCAGTTATCGGGTAATATCTGTTCGCCATTCCATTTACCATTGTTATAGTACAACAAACCAAAGCGGGCAAAATCTCTTGCGGTTGCATAACTGTACGATGAGCCAATATAGGTTCCCGAAGCATCTGGCTCCAGCAAAAAACTATAGGCATTTATTTTATGAAATAATGATTGATAAGGAAATGCTGAATAGGCTTCCTCTCCCACTGTTTTGCGTATAATGCGGCTGAGTATATTACTGTTGCCACTTGAATAATTGAATACAGTACCGGGCTCATATTTTAAAGGCAGGCCTGCCGTATAAGCAGCCATATCTCCTTTATTAAAAAGCATATTGGTTACTTCACTGTAGCTGTTATAATCTTCTGTAAAATCAAGCCCGGTGGTTTGCTGCAATACTTGTTTAAGGGTGATGGGTTGCTTTTTGGTATTGTTCCATTCGGGTACCGGCGCCGGTGCATCTACATTTAATTTCCCCTGCTTAACCAAAACACCAGTCATTGCTGCCGTTAAACTTTTCGACATTGACCATCCCAGCATCACTGTATTCACATCAAAACCACGGGCATATTTTTCCGCCACAATTTTTCCATCATACAATACCAGTACAGCACTGGTGTAAGTAGGTTTGCCATCTTTTGTTTTTTCATTCATCACATAGTCCACGGTTTTATTTAATTGTTCTTTATTAATATTTACAGCGATAGTATCATTAATTTTATTTCCATAAGGCCATGCAATGGTATCAGCATTAATTGCTGGTGCTGCAGGAATAGTAAAGCGTTGTGCTTTTATTTCTGCTTCGGTAAAATCATTAACTATAGTACAGCCAATGCCTTTGCGGTAAATGGTTTTTCGTTTAGCAAATCCAAATACCGATCCTGTAACAGAAGAATCTTTTTCGTTAACTGTAAAACTGCCTAATGATAAAGGGAAAGTGCCCAGGTCTTCCCGAAGTACATCATTTGGACTGCGGTGCTGTAAAAAAACAGCCGAGCACATATTTTTAGAACCATAGCCGCTGATAATAGGGAAAGCCCTCCAGGCATACCATATACCGCCAATAAGCAACACAGCAAGCAGGCTTAAAACAGACCGTACAATTACCTTACGAATTTTCATAATTGAGTGTTTAAGGTTTGAATGGGTGTTTAAAAATAAGTTTTATTTATTGTTTTACGAAGTAGTTTTAACTGCATATAAAATTGTCACAAGGGTTGCCAACCTTTTTAAAGTCATGTCTACTTAAAACATTCGGGGCAAGGTTGGCAACCCTTTAAATGCGCTATTATAATTATAATTTTAACTGCATCCGCAGTTTATGCAACAAATACTGCTACACAAAACTTCATACCTTTAATAATAAAAAATAAAACATCCTGATGACGGAGAGAGTAAAAATTGTAACCACCGAAATACTTTCTGATAACTGGTACGTTCTTAGAAAGATAACTTATGAATACTTAAAGAACAATGGCACCTGGGAAACACTAAGCCGGGAAGCATACGACAGGGGAAATGCTGCTGTCATTTTATTGTATAATACAACGTATAAAACGGTGATATTAACCAGGCAGTTCCGCATGCCCACTTTTATAAATGGTAATAGCTCGGGTTTATTAATTGAAGCCTGTGCCGGTTTATTGGACAACGACAACCCGGAAGATTGCATTAAACGGGAAACTGAAGAAGAGACCGGTTATAAGATATCGGAAATGCAAAAAATATTTGAAGTATATATGTCGCCGGGCTCTGTAACAGAAATGCTGCACTTTTTTATAGCAGCATATTCAAAAGATATGAAAGTACATGAAGGCGGCGGACTCGATCATGAGCAGGAAGATATTGAAGTACTGGAATTGCCTTTTGATAAAGCCCTGCACATGATTGATACCGGCGAAATAAAGGATGCCAAAACAATTATGCTGTTACAGCATATCAGGCTAAAGAATATTTTATAAGCAAGGAAAACTGGGTAGTGTTTCAGTTTGAAAAGCTGTCAGGTTGAGCTTGTCGAAACCGGTATACCTTTAGCTTGTAACCCGCCTTCGACAAGCTCAGGCTGACAACTCTTAATTTAAAAATTTCAAACTGGTATACTACTGAAAGCAGATAAAATTTATTTTACAGCAAACTCAACTTTAATATCGCCCCACACTAAAGTAACTGTTCCTTTTTCACTGATTGTAAATTCCATTTTTTCTGCAAAGGGAACAGCTTTACCAGCTTTTACATTTACCCTTAATGCATCATCAGCATCTTTATATTTAAACGCACCCCACTGTTTCCAGGTTTTATTAAAAATAATTGTCCAGTCATCTCCATTTACCAATGTAAATAATGCATATTTACCTGCAGGTAAAGCTTTGCCTTCCACCATTACATCTTTATCCACTTCAAAAACAGTGGCATCGTTAGCTCCTGTTCTCCATACCACACCGGCTTTGGGTTCAAGGTCTTTACCAATCGTTCTGCCTTTTACAGATGGCTGACTGTAATTGATACTGATAGTTGCATCACCCACTTTTTGTGTAACCGATACCAGTGGGCTTTTTGGGCTTTGTGCATTGCATGCAAACACAGTTAATAATAAAACTGCCATCAGGCTAAGCGAAAATAATTTTTTCATGGTTTGTTTTTTAATTTATTTGTTTTAACAATTAAGTTGAAGAAATGTTTATCGTAACAATACAGTTGTTCCCTTCTTTATATAAATTTTGCCATCTACGCCCAATGCTTCTACCACCCAAACCACAGTTTGCATTTCCTGTTTTACGTTTTTAAATAATCCATCCCAACCCTGTTTGGGATTTTGGGTTTGAAAAAACTGTTGTCCCCAGCGGTTAAATACTTTAAAGTAGCGTAATTGTTTTATACCATACATTACAGGGCGTAAAACATCATTATTGCCGTTACCATCGGGTGTAAATGCATTGGGCACATAAATTTCAATGCTCTTTACCAGTTTAACCAATTGCGAATCGGTGGTTACACAACCGGTTTTGGTTGTTATTGCTATAGCAAATAATTGTTCTGTTGCCCCTTTAAAAACCGGGTTAAAACTTTTTGCATCATCTAAATTTAATGCAGGGCTCCATAATGCTGTTTCGCCAATTGGCCTGGCGTGTAAATCAAGCGGCAGGTTAATTACAGCATATTCCAATGGATAGGTAATACCCGGCAAAGGCCTGTCGATAATAACAGTACGTTTTAAATTATGAACAGGGAACGGGCATTGTGCTGTATTTACAGATAAATTTATATCGTACCTGCCGGCCTGAGTATAAACCTGTGCTGGCGGGTTTCTTAAAGTAGAAGTTTGCCCGTTACCAAAAGTCCAGGTATAACTAATTGGTGAGCCTAATGTATCTTTTGTATTATTAATGGGAAGTACTGGAAGATTAATACATGTTGGCTCAACTGAAAATTCGGACACAGCGTTTTGATGCACAACAACTGTAAATGTTGTACTGTCGGCACAAATAGCAATACTGCTTACCGCTAATGTTACTGTATATATCCCAGCTTTTTTATAAGTGTAGGTTACATCCCTGCTGCTGCTTTCGTTACCATCTCCAAAAGTCCATTTGTAATTCATTTCACCTACAGCATTTGTACTGCTGTTTGTAAAAATATACTGGTTACCAAATAAACATTGATTGGGTTTATTAACCGAAAAACCTGATACCGGAACTGTTCCGATATCTACCTGTTGCACAACTGTGGTTAAGAAACATCCAAAGCCACCAAAAAGAACAGCATGGTATGCGCCACCCTGCATTACCCGGTAAACAGTTTGATTGGCGCCTGCTATAGGAATATTATTTCTGTACCACTGAATACTGTCAGCAGGTTCAACAATTAAAACGGTACTGTCGCCGCTGCCAATACAATAAGATGTTTTACCCAAAACCTGTATGGCATCATTTACCAGGGATGCTTTTACTGTTACCTGGTCGGTGTGTACACATCCGCCTCCATTACTCCTGGCTGTAAGCGTATAAGTTGTTGTAGTATCGGGCAACGCAACCGGGTTTGCAATATTTGGATTAGACAATCCCGTGACCGGTGACCAACTATACCTTACACCTAATGTTGGTGCAGCACCAATCTGGACCGGTGAGTGATTACATGAAACGGTGTCCTGCCCGGCATTAGCTGTTACCACTAAATTATCTACCACATTAGTGTATAAAGTATCTAAACAACCATAACCATTATAGGGAACCAGCACTACAGCAACCTCGGTGCTTGATAGTGGTGGTGGTTGAAATGTAAGTGCCTGCTGTGTACCTAATACCTGTGTAAAAGTACTGTTGTACCAGGTATAACCCTGGTAGCCGTATGGAGCAATTACATTTACTGCTGTATCGTCGGGGCAAAATGAAGCGCCTTCAAAACGGCCGCTGCATTCAGAGTTAACATCTATATAAGCATATCCAAAATGCCTTCTGAAAGTACAATCGGATGTTTTAAACAACAGGCGAATAGTTTTACCGGCTTTACCATCTAAATTAATTGAAACAGCCGACCACTCTTTATACCAGACAGGTGTGGAGCCACCAGGATTATTTGAAAGTTTGAAACCTGGAAGCGGAGTGCCATATGGAAAGAAAGCAAAAGATGAACAGTTAATGATTGAATTATCAGTAACATTGGTTATCTCTATTTCCATCCGTGGCTGTTCGTTCTGCTGATGGTTGGGATCCTGAAAAACCACGGCATAATGATAAATTAAATTGTACTCGTTTTGATTGGCAGGAATGGTAAATTCATAAGATACGCCTTCTGCCTCTGCACCACCGCTGGTATTGCCTAACTGAATAGAATGGCCGCTGCCATTAGGACAATTGATTGGAAAATTACCATAAGGATCGAGCCCGTTGCCAGGAAAGGAAGACATCATGATGTGCCTGCCTGGCATTGGCCCCGATGGTACCAGGGTAATAATATTTGATCCGCCTGATGCAACTACACCACCTGTATAATTGATCCACCCGCTAAAAGTACCGTTCTCAAAATCAATATTAGCCGGGCAACTTTGTGCTTTGGATAAAAGTGAAAAGCATAATAGTGACAATGCAGGCAGGATTAGCTTTGCACAATTAAATAACCGTTTATAAAAAAAGGTTTTAAAATTCACCCATCGTTTTTTAAGTACTTCTAAAGATAAAGTAAGTTACCAAATTTATCAATACCTGTTTAACCTGCCTTATTAACGTAAAATCAGGCGTTTTGGATGCCGGAAACATAGAAACCCAACAACCTTGTAAAAGGCCGTTGGGGAGATGTGCTTTTAGTTTATTGCTTTATAAGCTGGCCCCTTATTTCTCCGGCACCAAAAGCAGCCGAATGAATATTTACATAATATAAGTTGGCCATTAAATCTGCCTCTTGGGTAGCATCTAATGTAGCTGAAAAATTTATTGGGGAAGTAAATGGCGTAAATCCAAAAACAACCCCACCAGATGCACCAGCGGCAGCTTTGTGAATATGGCTGGCAGATGCAGTTACACCGGTATAAGTTACTGTTAAGGTAAATACTTTAGTGGTAGTATTAAATGTGCCAGTGGCAGATCCTGTGGCTGTAGAAGCATTGGCAGGAACTTCGCTGGCTCCATTGATGGTGGCTGAAAAAGAAATGTTTGGATTAGGCACTACCGGTGTGTCACTGCTTTTTTTGCAGGAGTTTCCAATGAGCAAGGCACTTACTACAACAATAAGCTGAATTTTTTTAAACATAAATTTAGTTTTAATGGTAAAAAATAACAATGAATGAAGGATAGAATGTGTTTGTAATAGTCCTATCGCAAAGCAAGAAGGTTTGGATGCCTGTGTGGTAAAAAAATCTGAAAGTTGCTTGAGGGTAAAATTGAAATCCTTTTATTTTAATAATTATACCGGTAAAAGTCCGGAGCCTGCTCATCAGTTAATAGTTTGCGCAGCAGTTTATCTTTTAATACATCAATATAATCAACAGCTTTACCATTAATGAGTATAGTGCGATAAATCAGTCTTATGCCATGGCTGTAATCCACATACCAATTTACATGGCCGGTGTATAGTGGCTGAATGGGTTGCCCGTTTAATTGATGCCAGCCATAAATTGCCACCCGGTTTGGTTTAGGATCACTGGTAATTTTTGAAGAAATAACAACATCTTTCTTTATTCCTGCAATTAAACCATGCCTGTTTTTTCTGCCTTCTTCTATCAATAAATGATGCTGGTAAAAAGTTATGGCACTATCCCTGTACACGGTTAATGGCTGCGGTGCTAATTTTATTTTAGCCGCTGCGTAAATATCATCCACCATTTTTTTTGTTGGTAAAAAACAATGCAGGCTGTCGGCAATCTGTTGTGCAGCCATTGGTGTTATCGGTACTCTTGCAAAATTTTTATTGTTGCCAATACTAAGATAGTCAACCGTAACAAAATAGGTGGCTTTAATAATTTTGCCGCTTGCTGTATCGGTTATATAAACATTTACAGGAACTAATTTTCTTAAAAAATCCGGAATATTACCAGCAGTAATTTCTTTTATTATCTGCAGTTCTCTTTCGTTCCTGTCAATAGCAGCAACCCGGTTGTAGAAATCTGCGCCATTTACTGCAGCTGCTTTTCTTTTAGGTAAAGAAATTTTATGCGATGCTGTACAGCCTGAAAAAAATACAGAAAATATAATAAGAAAATAACGCAGCATTATTAAAATTACAATATTATAATTACCTGCTTTTATTTTACACAGCTCTTAATCTTTAATAAATGCTGAATAAGCCCTTTGTCCATAATAATGGTAATTTTTAGAATCAAGTTTTGTGCCGCACAAAACACTATGTATAAACCCGTTTAATTCCACCTGCTGTGTATGAAATATTTTGCGGTAAGGATTTAATTTAAAAAAGAACTGTATTCTTTCATCTTTACTTTTTACTATTACCAGGCTGTCGTTTGTTTCAGTTGTTACCCTTAATTTTTGAGACAGATGCTTTAACAGTAAATGGCTTTTATACCAGGTACCACCTGTTGCAGATACAACTGGTTTGTCGTTATACAAAGCAACACTGTCGTTATAGGCAAATACATTTAAGCTATGGTGTTTGTTGTTGAGCCACTTGATCAACTGCTTACTGTAAGTTGAATCGTATCCATAATTACTATCTATAAAACTAATGCGGCGTATCTTATCCGGAATAACTGTTACAGCTTTAAGGTATCCAAAAATAAAACTGCCGCCGCCGCTATGCCCGTTAAGGTAAATAACCGGTTTTATAAACAGGGATGAGAGGGTGTCCACAATATTTTTTATTTCAACCGCAAATTCGGGGTGCTTTTGTTTCCATGCAGGCCAGCTTTTATAATCATTTTCGAGGTAGGCCACCACAATGTTTTTATGGGGTAATACTGCACGTAAAAATGCAGTTTGTGCCCTGATGTGCTGAATATCAAAATGCCAATCGTCGCCTGCGGCCATTTTTTTACCCATGGTTTGTGCAGTGGTATTGCCATTTGGCAATGCATACAATATCAGCAGCGCAGGCTTTTTTGAGGTAAATGATTGCACCGCTCTGTCAACGGTAATATTTACATCTTTAAAAATGGTAAAAGAATACAGCGTATCTTTTTGTTGGGCAAACAAAGAGGAAACCGTAACGGCAAAAAGCAGACCTGCTATAAAACAATATTTGTACACCTGCGTAATTTAAGCAACAAGTAATATAAAATTTACAAAATAGTTATACTTATTTGTGTACTTCTATTTACTCCTCCTCATTAAGGGTAAGTGCATCCTCCTTATCACCGCAAATAACCATTACAGCATAATCATCATCAATATTTTTTTTTATTACAACCGATACCCCAAAATAATTATACCCTTTAACAGCAGGTGTTAAAGTAAACTGGCTTATATTAAAATCATTGTCAGCATCAGCCGCTTTAATATCTCCATTCAGTTTAGCAGGAGCCGCTCCTTTTTTTAACACGATGCCTGCCTTTTTTATTTCAGTGCATAAATAATCATACTTCTTTTTAGCCTCCGCAAAATCTGATGTTGTTGCAAATGTTGAAACATAGTGATCATAATCGTTCTTACTAAACCCTATAATATCATATGAGCTTGTACCCGGAAAATTTACCAGGCTTTGATAATATTCATCTAAAAATTCATACCCTTCACTATAATCATCATTGCCCGATAATCCGAAATAACCTGTTGGATAAGCTCTTGCAACAGTTGATAAGGCATCTGAGAATGTTTTTGGTTTTATATTGATAGGCTCTCCCTTTTCGTTATACAGCGCAGCTACTGTTGCTATACCTCCCTTCGTCCAGGTTCCCTTAACAAAATAGCCAACTTTATCAATCCTCCAGCCTTCTGTAAAATTGTTGTCAACATATTTTCCTTTATAAATTTCATTCGAATTATTGGCATACCAGGCCTGCCCGTTCCAATTACCATTGTCACTTACCTGCCCGTAAAAAACGGTTTTATTGGCAATGCTGATGCTTAGGCTTCTGTCTCCACTCAAAAAATCTTTTTCATAATTACCGGCATTATAAAATTTACCCAGTTTTATAAAAGCGCATGCACCGTAAGCTCCATCATCATTTACGGCACCTAAAAATCTTGTAGAATCGTCTCTTATTATAAGACCTTTATCGAAAACACCATTACGATAAGGCCCATAGTATCTTTTTTTAGCAGCATAATTGTAATAGAATGTTGTATCAACCGGTTTTTTATCTTTAATAATGCCCATCAATACCTGCTTGTCTGTTTTTTCGCCAATAAAATTACTGTTCTTTAAAAACGATGCATAATTACCTGTAGCTGCACTCACCCATTTATCATCCTTCCAGGTTCCTTCAAATAATTTTTTGGTATTCACTTCGTATTGATAGCCTTGTCCGTTCATTTTTCCGGCAGCATAAATATTGTCGTTAAAAATGGTACCGTCAGCTCCAACAGATACTATCCTGCCCTCCTGTTTATCGTTTTTATAACTGCCCTGGTAAAAACTGTTATTGCCGTAAACTAATGTACCATACCCATTTTTTTCGCCATTAACAAAATCGCCCTGGTAAAACACTTTTTCCGTAGTAAAATTAGCACCTTGCCCATTTAGTTTCCCTGCCTTCCATTCACCGGTTAAAAAAGCCCCATCTTTAAAAAGCAATGTACCAACACCTTCATATTTTCCATTAACAAAATTGCCCACATACCTTATAGCAGTGCCGGATTTATAAACTGCCACACCCAAACCATTTGGTTTACCATTTTTAAGTTCTCCTACATACCAGGTGGTTATATTCCATGCATCTACTAAAGAATCAATTTTGCCCGAAGCGGCATTTTGAGAAAATGATGCTGAAACAAAAAGGGTTGCAATTGACAGTAAAAAAAAGGGTTTCATAGTCGTATTTTTTATCAAAGTAATTGTTTTAATTTATTTAATGCAATACCCAATGCAAGGTATATTTAGCAGTTTTATATATCAATTAAAAAAAACATAATACCGCTCAATTTACTTCTTAGCCTGCTTTATTGCAACTGTTGTACCTTCACCCGATTACTACTAAATAATATCAATGAGTTTAAGCATATCGGAAAATATAAAATATACAAGGCTGGAAGTGATGGCTTTTCTGGAACAAAAAATGGATACTATTATTGATACCTTTTTAAAGAAGATTGATGATAACTGGCAACCCGCCGATCTGTTACCAGACAGCAGCAGAGATACCTTTTATGCTGAAATAAAAGAATTACAAATGGAATGTAAAGAACTGCCTTACGATTACCTGGCAGTTTTGGTAGGAGATATTATTACAGAAGAAGCCCTGCCCAGTTACGAAACCTGGCTGATGGATGTTGAAGGTATTGGCAAAAAAAATAATGGCGGCTGGAGTAAATGGGTGCGTATGTGGACGGCAGAAGAAAACCGCCATGGCGACCTGCTGAATAAATATGTTTATCTCTCTGGCCGTATTAACATGCGGCAAATGGAAATAAGTACCCAATACCTTTTAGCCGACGGCGTTGACAATGGTGCTGCAAGCGACCCCTACCGCAATTTTGTGTACACTTCTTTCCAGGAACTGGCCACCAATATTTCTCACCGCCGTACCGCCACACTGGCCAAACAGTATGGCAACAACCAGCTGTCTAAAATTTGTGGTGTAATTGCTGCCGACGAGTTGCGCCATGCCAAGGCGTATAAAAGTTTTATCAGCAGTATTTTTGAAATAGATGCCAGCGAAATGATGATTGCCTTTGAAGATATGATGCGTAAAAAAATAGTGATGCCTGCACATTTTCTGCGGCAGCAGGGAGAAAAAATCGGGGCCAGCTTTACGCACTTCAGCGATGCAGCACAGCGCCTGGGTGTATATACCACTATTGATTATACAGATATTTTAGAAAGCCTGATACAAGAATGGAATGTGCCCAACATTACCGGTATAACAGATGCTGCAGAAAAAGCAAGGGATTACCTGATGGCTTTACCAGAGCGCTTCCGCAGGATTGCTGAACGCTCTACTATAAAAGCACCGCTTGAGTATGAGTTCAACTGGATAACAAGATAAAAACGCTCTAAATAAAAAAGTAAATTTGATTTTACTGCTATATTAAATGTTACGTTTATATTTGCAGTAAAGTATGCCTGTTGCATTTAATGCAGGCACTTTATAACCCCACAAAAAAAACAGCTGCCTGTATGGTAAAACATCCTTTATTAAATGATGTATTTAAAACAACGTTTATTATAACTGCTGTTTTCCTTTTATCTCAACATTCATTTGCACAAACTAAATATGGTATAACTGCCGGTGCCGGAAAAACGGCATTATTCAAATTCCCTTTTGGACCCGAGGATTACAACAGGTATTCATCAGCAGGGTCTGTTTGGGGTGGTATTACTGCAGACATTCCTTTAAGCAAAAACGGCATCAACTTATTTACCTCGGCCATTTATAAAAACAGGGGGTATAAATATGCCATGCAAAACGCAACCGGTGCCAACAATTCTAAAAAAGATTCTGCCTATACACAAAAAGTAAATTATGCTGATGTTAACCTTACCCTGCTTAAAAAATTTGCCATGGGTGGGGGCAATAGTTTTTTTGCAGGCACCGGGCCATCGGTAAGTATTTTTACAGGAGGCAAAGAAGATATACAGGTAAATTATTTTGGCACTGCTGTACCGCCGGCAAATTATACAAAAACAAACCTGACAGCAGGCAGTGTGCCCGGTACATATAAGCCAACATTTATAAGCTGGAATTTTGCTGCAGGTTTTCAAATAGATAAATTCAGTGTGTGGCTTAACGCCGGTATTCCGTTAAGCGATTATTACCAGGATGCAGCCAATGCTGTAAAGCATAAACTGAAAACATTTGGTATTAATGCAGGCTATACCCTGTTTACAACTGATAAAGAAAAGAAATACAAACGAAAAGATAAGAAAGACCAAAGAAAAGAAGACAGGGCGGATAGGAAATTGCCTGTGGCTGTTGTTGTAATAGATAGTCTTGGCGATGCTGATAGTGATGGCATATTGAATAAAGATGACAAATGCCCGGGACACAAAGGTGTAGCTAAATACAATGGTTGTCCTGTGCCTGATACTGATGGCGATGGTATAACTGATGATGCTGATAAATGCCCGCTTGTTAGTGGCCCTGTTACTAATAGTGGTTGCCCTTTATTTTCTGATTCAGTTAAAACTGCACCGCTGGGTGATACTATTCTTTATACCATTTACTTTGAACCTGCTAAATCTGTTTTACGGTCTGATGCTTATAAAAAATTAACTGAAGTGGTGAATAAGCTTAAAGCCAACAGTAAATTGAAAGCGATCTTCAGCGGGCATACCGATAACGCCGGTAATGAAATTGCCAATGATAAACGGGCATTGGAAAGAGCTGTGATAAGTGCAGATTACGTAGCAAGTTTTTATATTGACAGAACCCGTTTATTAATAAACAGCTTTGGTAATAAACGGCCGGTGGCAGATTTAAACGATCCGTTGGTACAATGGAGAAACAGGCGTGTTGAAATACGGATATTTGAAAGTAAGGAGTAAGAGTTAACAGCGTCGTCAACAATATTTATAATACTGAAATAAAAAGACTCCTGGTGCAAATGCAACTGGAGTCTTTTTATTTTAAAATAGTACTACACCTTACGAAGTAAAACTACGGTGCATAAATATATTACACAAAACGCTTTAGTGTGTGCATTTATTAAAGTAAATTAGCATAAATGTTCCGTTTGTATGAAACTTTGTACCCCACATATTGTTTCGTTTCTAAACTTTAAAGTAACTGCGGCATCGCATTTGCAATGTTTTCAGCAGCAGCATTTTCAGCCACCATAGCTTTTTTATTTTCTGTTATAGCCCGAAACCTCACCAGTAAATTAAGCATGAGAGAATTTCGGTCTTTTAATTTAAAAACAGAAAAACTTAAATACAATGAAAACAATAACCTCCCTTAAGTTTTTTATAACTATTATTACTATAGCAGTATTTATGCTGATAATAAAAAGTTGTAAAAAAACTGACAGTAATGCTATTACTAATAAAGCTGATGAAGCCTCCAGAGCGGCTGCAATAAAAGCTTTTAAAGATGAGTATGGCAATGTAACTGCCGGTATAATTATTAATGTAAATAAAGCGGCAGATGAATATTTTTATAAAGATGCCAATGGTAAAATGGTAAGCTTGTATAGCAACAGTACAACAAATACAGGCACTCCCGGAGTTGGGGGCATCAGTGGACCTTCAGTTTGTAAAGCCAATTGTAGTACTACAAGTAACCCTGCCGATTTACGTATTATTTATACCCTTGATTATGTGCAGCGGTTTGCCTCTTGCGATAATACAGATAAAAGTACCGTATCGGTTAAATGGACAGTTAGTGTACCTTTTCAAATAGGTTATACAAATAATAATTTTCCGGCGCTCCACTATGGTGATGTAGTTTTTAAAAATTCGTCTGGCACACCAATAAATACATTGATAGCTACTAATGGGCAAGTAACTTCAACAATGCTTGGGGCAGACCCAAGTTGTCCCACCTGGAATAATTTATGGGAAATAACCTACAACTTTACACAAGTAGGTAATGGTAATTTTGCCTCTGGAAATACCATTGAAGCTTCAATAAGTTTAGAAAACGATTGTAGCCTGGTTGGTAACGTAGTAACATCAAATTATGTTAGCGCACCAACATTTTCTCAAAATGCCTATTTGCCTTGCAACAGAATTGATTTTGTATTCCTTACTCCTACTGGCCCCGGGACACCCACGCCATGGCAGGCACTCAGCATGGAAGGTGCTTCTTTAACCTGTTCATTTCCCAGTGGTTGGACTTATGTAGATGAGCACCAGTTAGAGTACAGGCAAATAACTAATACTTCATCAGATAAATGGGTTGACCAGTCAAGCCCTGTTTATTGGGGTGTACCAAAAAACACATCTACACCTTATCCAACTGTAGGAATCTCTGGAGATCCAGCTGTTTTAAACTTGGTAAACATGGTTAATGTTAATAATAATTGGTTGGTAAGGTACAGGAATGTAAAAACAGGGGTTTGTGATATTATTATTGATAATAACCCATTAATTAACCCTGGAGGAACTCTTGGTGCTAATGCAGATTGGGGTAACCCTGCCCTTTGGTTTACAAAAAAGTGGTAAGCAATTAATAAAAAAGAGTAGCAGGTAAAAACTGCTACTCTTAATTTTTCTTATGATAAAAAAAGTAATTCTAACTATAATTATTATACTATTAACTGTAACAATATACAGCCAGCAAAACTTTTGTGCCGATAGCAGCTTTCGCTTTAAGTATATTTTTGGTAATGATGGTGCTACCTTATATAATAACCCCGACACCTTGGGTAAAAATATTTTCACAGGCAGCTTTTTAATTGGCAACCAAACAAATGCTATTGCCATTTTAAAAACTACATGGGGAGATAGTATGGTTTGGGCAAAAAAAATTTATGCCAATGGCGGTATAAATATTACCAGTTTTAATAGTGTAACTGCTCCAGATGGTTCAATTGTATGCGCAGGCGCATGGGGAAATCCCCTCAGTGCAAGTGAATTCCTTATTTGTAAAATAAGTGCCAACGGTAATGTACAATGGATAAAACGTTTTAAGGCAGGCCTAAATCATGTAAATTATGGTACTGGACTTATAAAGAATTTAACAATATCAAATAACTCTATTTATTTTAATGTGGCATCTAATAATTTATATAAAATAATTGCAAAGTTAGACTTGAATGGAAATGTACTTTGGAGTACTGGATACAATACAACCTCTACGTTTGGCACTAATTTTTTTGGAGCTCCTATGTATTATAATAACAATATTATAATACTGGGGTATAAACGACTTTCCAACTCGATGGCAGGTAGCACAACAATTATTACCAGGTTAAACGATGTAGATGGAAGTATTACGGAAGCATTTGAATATAAAACTGCACCAGACACATTAGTTAAAAGTTTTTTTCCGCTATATCTTAAATATAATACTGACAATAGTTTCTCATTGCTGGGTTCTATTGATATAGATTTATTTGGAAGAATCACTCAATCTAATATAAGATTTAATACATTGATTGATGGAAATTTCAACGTAGTACATAATTATTATTACACAAACAATATACCACTTGATAACAATTATAGTTTTAATTATGACTTTAATAACAAAAAACAACATGCAATATTAGCATCAAACATATTTAATTCTAATGATAAATATTTTGTAACGTTTGGTAAAAATGATGAGGTTCAACGCAGCCGGAAGTTTATTATTCCGGCAATGCTTTCAAACCTTAACCGGCTATCTGTAAATTTAGATGATAAAGAAAATCTACATTTTCTATTTCACTATCCGGAAGCTACCGGTAAATTAGTAACCGAGTATGCCCGTATCAGCAACCTTGCGCCAACAGGTACATTAGGTTGTTTTGGTAAAGATACCAGCATACTTACCCGCTACCCTTTTACTTTAACAAAAGAACCTTTTGTATGGGATAATGTACAAAGCAATGTTATTGTAAGCAATGATGTGGCTTATACTGAAGATACCGCCATTGTTACCAAAGAATTAGTATGCAAAATTGTAAGCCGCTGCGATAGTGTGCATATAAACGGCCCGGCTGCTGCATGTGTGGGTGTACCTGTTCGCTATACGGTAAGCAAAAACAGTGGCTGCTTTAAAAATTTAGATTGGAGTATTGATACTGCCTTTGCAACTATTGTAAATCTTGAAGGCGACAGCGCTATTACCCTCAACTTTAAAAAAACATTTAACGGTTATATACGTGCCGCACTTACCGATTGTGTGGTTAAAGATAGTTTTTTAGTAAAAGCTGTTGTACCTAAAATGCTGCCATTATTAAAACGAACAGATAGTTTACTTTGCCCCGGCAAAACATTAGTGCTTGCCGCCAACAACGGTTATACCAATTACCTGTGGCAGGGCAGCGTGGCAGCACAGCAATTTACCGTTAATGCAATTGGTGTTTATACCGTTACTGCTTTAGATAGTTGCGGTCTGCTAAAAACAGATAGTATAAGAGTAACACTTGCCGATACATCTTTAATTGTACCTGCAACACAAACCATCTGCCTTTACGATACAGCATTTATTACTTTACCAGCCGATGTAAATAATATTACCTGGCAGCCAACAACTAATTCTCTTCTTACTAATAAAACTTTATTGTTTTACCCGCCGCAAACAACGCTTTACACAATTACTGCAGAGCGTACACCCAATTGCAGTATTTTAAAAACAATCACGGTTGTAATAAAAACCTGTCCGCAAACAGTTTTTATACCTAATTCTTTTACCCCCAACAACGATAGTAAAAATGATATTTTTAAACCTGCTATAAGCCAGCCGCTGGCCTTGTACCGTTTACAGATATTTAACCGCTACGGCCAAACCATTTTTGAAAGCAACAACCAGCAAAGCGGCTGGGATGGTGCTTATAAAGGCAAACAACAACCCATGGGCGGATATATTTACCAATGCAGTTACAAGTTTAACGGTGGCGTGCAAAAAATGGTAAAGGGGTATTTTATTTTAGTGCGGTAGTCTATAAAACGGGCTGGGTTAAGAAGTGGCTACTTAATTAATTTCAAGATATGTTGAATTTTCCCCTTTAATTCAGGAATATCATTTTTAATAATTTCCCAAACTAAACTGGAGTCAATACCAAAATATTCATGAGCAAAGACATTTCTCATGCCTACAATTTGTGACCATTCAACATCTGAGAATTTGGATTTTAATTCTGCCGATAGATGATTGCTGGCTTCGCCAATAATTTCCATTTGTTTTATACATGCAAAACGCATCATTGAATTTTTGAGAAATATTTCGAAGTCTGCAGATGTTAAATATTTTTGAATTTCTTCAATTGCATCAAGGATATGCTGCAATCGTATTTTGTCACCGAGTTCACTTCGCATATATCAAATGTTTTTCATCGTCAACCAGAGGCTTAATATATTTTGACATGCCGTTTGAGGAAACTAAATCAACTTTGTTATTCAGGAGTTTTTCAAGGTCTAATTTCATTTGAATGAACTGTAACCCAATTTTTTGGCTGTAATCTAAATCAACCAGAATATCAATATCACTTTTACTGTCTGCTGACCCCCGAACATATGAACCAAACAGATATGCCTTTAAAACCGGACGGGTTTTAAAGTACTCTTTTATTGATTCTATTTTATTACTGTCTAAGGTCATAATGCAAATATACAAAATCGATAAGGAAGAGTGTACGGAAATGCTATTTCAGCCAACATCCGGGTTTTAAAAACCCGGATGTAAGGTATAACTGCATATAACTAACTATTTTTACTCCCCCTTTATTTTAAATTCTTTTGGCGGCTCAACGCCCAATAAATTTTTTACAAAATAATCCCAGCGGCGGCGCATCATATAATAACTGTCGGCACCATAACCATGGCGGGCATTAGGAAAGATGAGCAGATCAAAATCCTTATTGGCTTTAACCAATGCATCGGCAACCAGGTAAGTATTGTAAGGTGGTACATTATCATCCATACCGCCATGCGCCAGCATCAGTTTACCTTTTAAGTTAGCTGCAAAATTCTGGTTGGCCTGGTTATCGTAATTAGATTTGCCATTGGCATCTTTTACCAAAAGGCCGATATAGCGTTCGCCCCAGTCGTCTTCATAATTCCTGTTTTCATGATTGCCCGATTCTGAAATACCTACTTTATAAAAATCGGGATAGCGGAACATGGCTGCCGCTGTTGCATAGCCGCCGCCGGAATGGCCCCATACACCCACACGTTTTAAATCCATATAAGCACGGGTTGCTGCCAGTTGTTTTATACCTGCTATCTGGTCTTCCAGCGTATTGTCGGCCATATTACCATAACACACATCATGAAAAGATTTTGAGCGGTCGGGGTTGCAGGTGCCATCAATAATTACTACAATAAAACCCAGCTCTGCCAATGCCTGGTGATCGCTACGGGCAGTTGAAAAGGAACGGCTGCCTACACCACCTCCCTGCGGACCGGGATAGATATAATTAATTACAGGATACCTTTTTCTTTTATCTAATTTGGTTGGTGAAAACATTAGTCCATACAGATCCCATTTACCATCACGTGATTTTACAGTAATAGGTTCAGGTGCTTTCCAGCCTGTTGCTGTCAGCTTTGTAATATCTGCTTTTTCCAGCGTGGCAATTAATTTACCTTTTATATCTCTTAAAACTGAAGTTGGCGGCACATCAGGTTTTGAGTAAGTATCGGTAAAATATTTATTACCCGGAGAAAATGAAATTGTATGATTGCCATCTTCCGGCGTAAGCAATTGCAAATTGTTTCCGCTAAAATCTATACTGTACAAATGACTGAAATATGGATCTCTTCCTTTTTCTCTTCCATTGGCTTCAAAATATAATAACCTGTTTTGCTCATCTACCTTTAATAATTTTGTAACTACAAAATTGCCTTTGGTTATTTGTGTATTCAGTTTGCCGGTGTTGGCATCGTACAAATACAAATGGCCCCAGTCATCACGTTCGCTGTACCAGATGATCTCATTGGTTGCCGCAAGAAAATGCCAGTTAACACTACCCTGCCCGCTTTCGTATTGTGTGGCAACTTTTTCTTCAAACACTTCTTTTACTTCGCCGGTTGCAGCATCGGCAATTCGCATCTTTGCTTCTTTATGATCACGTGAGGTAGATACAAAAGCCAGTTTGGTAGCATCGGCATTCCATTCGTTATCATCAAAAGAACCAGAGCAGGAAATATCATCGCAAAGCGTTCCTCTTCTTGGGTCGGCTGGTATTTTTAAACGGATCACTTTTGGTTGATCTACTTCAATAATTACACGCTGTATGCGGATGATATCTTTATCTGTTGGTAATGGATATTTCCATGCTTCTAATTTTGGCGAACCCACATTTGTAGAAACCAGGTACATATCGTTAATGTGGCGTTGGTCCTGCTGAAAAGTGGCTATCTTTTTACTGTCGGGTGACCAGAGTAAAATAGCACGGTCGCTGTGTTTCCATCCGGCATTATCTGTAGCATAACCAAAATCTTTTACCCCGTCTGTTGTAAGCTGGGTTTCTTTTTTCGTAGCCACATCTTTCATCCACAAATTCCAGTCCCGTATAAAGGCTGTTTTTTTTCCATCAGGAGAAGCAATTTCCTGCGAACCTCCGCCTCTTCTTCCAGCCGGAGCAGATGGTTTATCGTTAGCAGCTTCGGGCACCAGCGATTTTAGATCGGTTGCTGTTTTCCGGTTACCATCTGCAGCGTTGATTAATACAAATTGTTTGCCTGTAGCTGTTGAAACGGAATACCAAAAACGTCCATCACCCAGCCAAACAGGATTTACGCCGGTGTTGTATACTAATTTACTGGTGTTGAAACTTAAAAACTTTGTAGCTCTGTCGTAGTCTGCTGCTGTCAATTCTTTTTTTGCAGCCTGCTGTGCAGTTGCAGCAAAAGCAATTACAATACATAATACCGATGTAAGGATCCTTTTTTTCATAATGATTTTATTTTTCAGTTTGTTAGCGCAATACCATTTGTAAATAATACAATTGAGGTATCATCAAATGTATAGATAAATTTGATGAGTTGATTTAATACAAAACGCATTTGTGATGAATGGAACCGGCATTTACGTATATTAAAATTTAGACGCTGCTTTGTAACCCGTCTTCGACAAGCTCAGACTGACAGCTTTCTGTCATGTTGAGCTTGTCGAAACATAGACAGAATGCGGCCTTGAAATAAGTTTTCTATTTAAAAGCATCTGCATCACGGTAAGCTTTTATTAAAGCCAGCTCACCTTCTTTGCCGGCACCTGCATTACCATGCTCCATACCTAAAACACCTGTATAGCCTTTTGAAGCAATATGTTTAAATATATTTTTATAATTCATTTCGCCTGTACCGGGTTCTTTTCTGCCGGGGTTATCACCAATTTGCAGGTACGCAATTTCATCCCAGGTACTGTTTAAATTATTGATGATATTTCCTTCGTTGCGCTGCATATGATACATATCAAATAAAAATTTACAGGCGGGGCTGTTAACCGCTTTGCATATCATCGCTGTTTGATCGGAATGACGCAGGAACAGGTCAGGATTATCGCTCAATGCTTCCAATACCATTACCAAACCATGCGGTGCTAAAATATCAGCAGCTTTTCGCAGTGCACTGATAACATTGCTTGTTTGAAAATCGATAGACAACGAACGCTCATAATTACCGGGTACCACCGTCATCCATTTAGCATTGCAACGTTTAGCAACTTCCACGGCTTCTTTACAATCCTTTACCATCAAATCAATCCACTCCTGTTTGCCTGTAGTTAAAGAGGTTTTCCAGTGCCAGTTTTGCGATGTGATGACAAACACCCCCATCGTCATACCGAGTTTTGCAAGCGTATCGCCGATTTTTTGCTGTTGCGCTGCAGTCCTGCCCATCATTCCATTATCTTCAATTGACCTGAAACCCATGCTGTGAGCAAATTTTATCTGTTCAATAAAATCATCGCCAGCATGGTTCTTAAACATGCCATCGTGAAAAGCATAATTAAGATTAAAAACTTTTTCATCAAACACATCAGCTGCAGTAGCTGTTTTTGCAGTTGCAAATGCTGATGAAGCAAGCAAGGCTCCACCGGTTAATAATGTTTGCTGCATAAATTTTCTTCTTTGCATGAGTTTAGTTTTTGTGCCTTAAATTTACCATAATCAAATTCAAAAATCAACAATTGTTTTTAAGGATATTTTTTACTGCCTTTTTTTTATGTACTGTATTGCAGGTACCGGCACAACTTAAACGGTTTTCGTTTACCGAATCTAAAATGGGTGCTCCTTTCAATATCGTTTTATTTTGTAACGATAGTATAAAGGCCAGCAAGGTTGCAAAGCAATCCTTTAACCTGGTAGATTCATTCGTCTTAATTTTCAGCGATTATATCGACAGCAGCGAACTTGTAAGACTCAATAACACAGCAGTTGCCAATGCTTCACCTGCTTCTGTTTCTCCTGCTTTATTGGATATACTCATCTTATCAAAAAAAGCATTTGATAAAAGCCATGGCACTTTTGATATTACCATGGGGCCACTTACAAAACTCTGGCGAAAGATGAGAAGAGAAAAAATATTTCCAACTGATGAAGTGGTGCAACAAAAACGAAAACTTACCGGCTTTAATAAAATACTAATTGACACTGCCGGTAAAAAAGTAACCTTAACAAAACCGGGTATGCAGTTAGACCTGGGTGGCATTGCACAAGGATATATTGCACAAAAAGTAATTGATTATTTACGTAGCCAAAATATAAATCATGCACTGGTAAATGTAAGTGGCGATATTGTAATGAGTGATGCACCACCGGGAACTAAGGGCTGGACAGTTGGCATTAATGTGCCCGAAACAACGGATGAATTACTACCCCAAAACCTGCTGCTGCATAATATGGCCGTAACCACTTCGGGAGATGCTTACCAGTTTATGGAACACAATGGCAAAAGGTATTCTCATATTATTGATCCCCGGACGGGTTATGGCGTTATATCGCAACGCAATGTTACCGTAATTGCCAATGACGGTACAACTGCAGACTGGCTGGCAACTGCCTGCAGCATCCTCTCCATTAAAAATGCAAAAAAATTAGCTGCAAAAATGAATGCCGTGGTATTGATAACAGAAAATAAAAACGATAAAATTATATTTTACAACAGCAAAGGTTTTGCCCGTTACTTTAAACTAGCTGCTCAGTAATATTTGTTTAAATTTATTGCTTACCTTCCGTTAAAATAATTGCGTTAAAAGTGAAAAGAATATCTGTATTACCATTTATACTCTGTTGTTATCAATTTACCCAGGCACAGGACTCATCCAAAATATTTTCGGCCTATAAATTTTCGTTACCCGGTTCAAACCTTCAATGTAGTATGGCACCAATAAAAGGTGGTAGTTTTTTATTTGGCAGCAGTAATGCAGAAAAAAACAGGAGTAAAGATGAAGGGCCACAACGCAAGGTTACTGTTCCGTCATTCTGGATGGGGATATATGAAGTTAGCAGGGATGAATTTGATGTTTTTTATAAAGATGCCACTACCAGCGAAAATTCTGATGTGGATGCTATTACCAGGCCAAGTCCGCAATATGTAGATCTCACCTGGGGCATGGGTAAAGAAGGTGGTTATCCGGTAAACAGTTTATCGCAATATGGTGCATTAATGTATTGCAGGTGGCTGTATAATAAAACAGGCATTTTTTACCGCCTGCCTTCCGAAGCCGAATGGGAATATGCCTGCCGTGCAGGAACTACGACAACCTTTTATTTTGGTAATGATGAAACTCTACTGGATAAATATGCATGGTATGAAGAAAATAGTGACAGTAAATTTAAAAAATCAGGATTAAAATTACCCAATGCCTGGGGCTTGTATGATATGCTGGGTAATGTATGCGAATGGACACTTGACCATTATGAAGAAAACCGCTTGGCAAATGTGGCAGACAGCAACAATTACATTTTAATAGCGGCCAATAAAGCCCGTTACCCAAAAGCATTAAAAGGTGGCGGCTTTAATGATGCGGCCGGCGAATTAAGATGTGCCAACCGTTTTAAATCCGATGCATCATGGAACCGGCGTGACCCACAAATTCCTAAAAGCAAATGGTGGTTAACAGATGCTGCTGCAGTTGGATTTAGAATTATTCGTCCGCTTGAACAACCGGATGCAAAGCAGGTGAATGAATTTTTTAAACAATATCTTGGTAAATAAAAACAATTTATTTTTATACAATAATCTTGATCATTTTTAAAACCATTAGTATGCAAAACGATGCTGTTAAATTGAATAATAATTCCAGAAGGGAATTTTTAATGCAGGGTTCATTACTTGCCGGCGGTTTAATTGCCGCACCACTTTTATCAAAAGCCAATTATTTTTCCGGTAGTGATGATGTAATTAAAATTGTGCTGATAGGTTGTGGTGGACGTGGCACAGGCGCAGCCATGCAGGCTTTGCTTAGCAAGCAAAATGTAAAACTGGTGGCGATGGCCGATGCTTTCAGAAATAATTTAGATAATTGTTTTAACCAGTTAATGAGTGATGACATTGCTGAATCTTCCGGGGGCCGTGGTGCTGTTAAAACAAAAATTGATGTTCCCGAAGAAAGAAAATTTACCGGCTTTGATGCCTATTTAAAAGCCATTCCATTGGCCGATGTGGTATTATTGGCAACACCTCCGGGTTTCAGGCCCATTCATTTTGAAGAAGCTATTAAACAGGGCAAACATGTATTTATGGAAAAGCCAGTTGCAACTGATCCGGCAGGTATTCAAAAAGTTTTAGCGGCTGCAGCAATAGCTAAAGAAAAAAAATTAAATGTAGTGGTTGGTTTGCAACGGCATTATCAAAACTCCTATCGTGAATTATTTAAACGTAAAGACATGATTGGTGATATTACATCGGCACAGGCCTGGTGGGATAATGACGGTGTATGGGTTAGGCAACGTAAAGCCGGACAAACAGAAATGGAATATCAAATGCGTAACTGGTATTACTTTAATTGGCTTTGCGGCGATCATATTACCGAACAGCATGTACATAATATTGATGCCGTTAACTGGTTTAAAGAAAGCTATCCTGTAAAAGCACAGGGCATGGGCGGAAGACAGGTAAGAAAAGGAAAAGATCATGGAGAAATATTCGACCATCATTATGTAGAGTTTACTTATGCTGATGGCAGTATTTTAAACAGCCAGTGCCGGCATATACCGGGCACTATAAGTAAAGTAGATGAATTACTGATTGGCACAAAAGGTAAAATACAATGTGGTGCCGCTAATATTACAGATCATAAGGGCAAACTGTTATACCAGTTTGACAGGAAAACAGAAAACAATCCTTATCAAACAGAACACGATGAATTATTTGCAGCGATAGCAAAAGGCGAATACAAATTTGCCGATGCAGAAAACGGCGCTAAAAGTACCATGTCGTCTATACTGGGAAGATTAGCTACCTATACCGGGCAGATTATTGAATGGGACAAAGCCATTAACTCGGGAATGAATATAATGCCAAAAAAATATGAGTGGGATGCAATACCTCCAATTGTGCCCAATGCAGATGGATTCTATGCCTGTGCAACCCCCGGAGTTACAAAATATTTTTAACTGAAAATAAAATGGCAGAAAAGGAACAATGATTCAAGTATTATTGTTCCTTTTTATTTTTTAAATAAGTAAGGTCCATCAATTCCACTTTTCTAAAATCTATTTCAGCACCTTCGCTTTGCAAAGCAATAAATCCGTTGGTTAATAATTTGCCGTCTATCTTAATTGCAGGATCGTAACGATTAACTACGCCTCCGCCAATCTGCGGTTTTGAATATTGCAAAACCGTATCGCCGTTAATAATATGTTTTACTAACGAATCGCCGTAAACAATCAACTCAGCCTTCACCCATTGCTCAACAGGATAAGTTTTTGCAGTTGAAGTAACACAATGCGATGGTGCAATTTTTCCATCAACAACAATCTCTGTTCCCGGAGAACACATACAACCTGTCGGCCTTGGCCTTCCATCTGCCAGCCCGGCCAGAAACTGCATTTCAACAGATATGGGCCAGTCCTGTTCTTTAGGCATAGTGTGTGGATCCTGCGAATGAAACATCACACCACTATTCAACAGTGCATAAGATGGTGAACCTTTTTGTTGTTTACCAACAAATCGGTATTCAACAACCAAATGAAACCAGGAGAAAGGCGTATTATAATACAGGTGGCCAAACTGGTCATTAAAATCATCGTATTTATCGTACCGTACTTTTATAATGCCATCTTCCACACGAAAAGTATTACCAAAATTTTCATTCACTTCGTGATGCTGAATTTTTACTGTCCAGTCGGCAATATCTTTTCCATTAAAAAGCTGTTGCCATTTACTGCTGTCATTTACTTTTTTATTATCCGGAGTTTCGTTGGCTTTTTTAACTGTAGCCGCAACAATAAGTAAGTCCTTATATTGGGCATCCACCTTTACTGCAGGTATTAAAACAGTAATTAAAAAAAAGGCTATTACATTTCGCATAAAAATATATTGCTTGTTTTTAAAGAACCGAATATATGGCATTGCCTTAAATTACTGCACCAAATTATATAAGTGGCAGCAATATAAAAAATGTATGAGGTAAAAGGAGATTTTAAACTGAAGGGATTACCGGAGCTGAGACAGCACAGGATATTATAAATGCAGGTTACTATAATCTAAAGATTATAGATTGCTGTTCCACCAATTAGCACTATTAAATTTATTGTAAAGCTATTTTATTTTGCAACGGTAACATCGTTGCCACCATTTTTCTGCAAATACTGCATCAGGCTGCTTTCGCTGACAGTACTTACTTTTTTTATATTGATATGCCCGGTAAGTTCGCTGTACTTTTTTGTACGCTTGGTGGCAAAAGGTCCCATTAAAGTAGTTTGGTCGTTGGTTTTTATAAGGTCCAGTACATCCAACTGCATTACGTTTTTATCGGGGGCAACGGGGTAATTGTTGGCTACCAATGCAGCATCCTGTATAATAATCTTACCATCTTTTGCCACATGCACTTTAATTTTTTTTATACCGTAGTATTGTTTTTCATTAATCAAAAACCAACTGTGTGATAACCCGGTATACTTTCCATTTTCTTTGGTAATATAAATTTCGTATGGTAAAGATTGCTGGGTAGAATCGTTATACATAGTACCTGTCCAAAGGCCGCTTATATCCTGGCAAAAAACAATAATGGGGCTGCAAAATGCTATAACAGCAAGTAAAAAGGGTTTCATACGGATTAAATTTGAGGTACGTTTGGAAAGAACGCATTTTAAACCGTTTTATTTTATAAAGGGTACTTTTTCTTTACTATTGAGAGAAATGTTTTTAAATGCTCATTTTAATCATTCTCACATAGTTAAAGGCAACCTCACTGCCTCCACTTTATAGTTTGCGCCTTGCTTTCCTTTACCCGAAACAATACTATTTTTTTAATTAATGTTAATGGCAGTTTAGCATCTAACGGAAATTGCACTGAACCACTTGCAGTTTTATATTTTACCAGGTCTTTTGCAAAAGCTTTTATTGCCGACTCCATCGGGTAAAAACCAATATGCTTTTTAAATACAGCAAAAGTTACCAGTATTTTTTGGTAAGAATAGCCTGGCATATTCCATTTCAATTCTTCTACTGCACCGGGAGCAGCTTTTTTTATACAGTTATGCAGTTGCCATAATCTTTCCTGCACATCTGGCGGAGCAGCATCAATATACTCAACTATAGTAGTAGGTTTTATTTTGGCAGAAACCATATCAATTTTTATTTAAAAATATAAAAAAAACGGCACTATAAATATTTTAAAGCACCCCGATTTACGGCCAACAATATGTAGCGCATCAAAACAAAAAAGACCATCTGCCTAAACAGATGGTCTTATAAAATCTGGCTTTTACTAACCGTTTATTGTTTTACCACTTTGGTCCTAACTGTTTTACCAGCCTGTGTTACCTCAATGATATACATACCTGATACTACATTTTCTCCCAAGCGATAGATATCACCAGGTGCTCCTCTTTTCGCCTGCACCAGTATACCTTTCATATCAAGTAACCTTATTTCCACTACTTCTTTTGCAGCAGTGTTTACTTTCAGGTTAAAATAATCCCTTGTAGGATTAGGGAATGAAACGATAGATATACCTGAAATTGCATCGGCAGATAATGTTTCATTTACTCCTTGGTTTGCAAATGTTATAGGAGCTGCCGGAACTGTACAATCCGGATTGGTTACTGGCAAAATGGTAACTGTACTTGTACAGGTTGATATATTACCATTTACATCTTTTACCGTCCATTTAATTGTTGATACACCTACATTAAAAATACCACTTGCATCCGTACCATATCCAGATCTGTTGGTAGCACCGGTTATTCTACATTCAGTAGTGGCAATCACACAATTATCGCTCTGTATCAGTAATGGAATTGTGTAAGTATTATTCCACACTTTGCAGAATGTTTGTGCTGGCGGACAAGTAAGCGTTGGTGGAGTTACATCTTTAACAGTAACTTTAAAAGTACATGAAGTTTGATTACCTGCTGCATCTATAGCCGTATAAGTAACGGTTGACACACCGGTTGCATAGTTCATGGTTGGCACATAATTAATGCCTGTACCAGTTGACGATCCCCAGGTAACGCCTACCATAGCCCATTTTAATGTAACAACACCGCAATTATCAGCAAATACAGGAGGTGCTAATGTTACTGATGTGGAGTTGCAATCAGCACCAGTATTAACAAGCACACTTGGAGGACAGGTAATAGTTGGCCTTTGGTTATCTATGATTGTTATTTCCTGCACACAGGTTCTGATATTACCACTCTTATCTGTTGCTGTCCATGTAACATAGTTTGTGCCTGGTTGATATATTGCCGGTGCATTATTTGTAACCGAAGCCAAACCGCAATTATCGCTTGCAATTGGAGTACCAAGCGATACTACAGCTCTTGTACATACACCTGGGTCTGCGGCTAAAGACTTATCTGCCGGACAACGAATTTCTGGTGGTATGTTTTCTGTAAGTTTAACTATAAACGAACAGGTGCTTATTCCTCCGAAATTATCTGTTGCAACATAAGTAACTGTAGTTGTTCCGGCTTTAAAGGTTTTTGTACCTACATAAAAGATACCTATTGCAGCTGAACTACCAGTAGTAGCACCAGTTAAAGTCCAGGTAAGATTTACAAGAGTACCATTAAATGCAGGATTAGTCGTTGCTATAGATTTTGTACAACTTGTACCGATATTCTCAATGATATCAGCAGGACAAGTGATATTGTTAGCGTCAATAACAGAAACTGTAACAGTACCTGTTGCTGTACAACCTCCAGATGTGGTTCCTGTTACTGTATAAATGCCGCTCATTGCAAGCGTAGCATTTACAATTGAAGGATTTTGATCGGTAGAGAAAACTACTCCATTAGGATCTTTCCATGAATAAGTAGCAAAACCTGCTGTTGCAGTAAGATTTATTGTACCACCAACTGCAACCGGGCTATTACTGCCGGCAGTAAGTGTAAGTGCTGAAGCTGTCCAGTTAAAGGTTGACTGGTCGGTGAAGCTACCAATTGAAGCTGTGATATTATCTGCCCCAACGTTTAAGCCTGTATAACAAAAAGTAGCTATACCGCTTGCGTTTGTATTAGCAAAATTTAATTGTGGGTTAACTCCGGTAACAGCAAAATCAATACGGACTCCTGCTACAGGGTTGCCAAACTGATCTTTAACAAGCGCATTCCAGCATTGATTGGTGCAGGCTGCTGCAGTTCCTGTTGGTGGTGTAAGATCTAAACTGTTAACTAAAGCAACAGGTGAAAAAGACTGACCACCGGGATAACCATAAGAATCAGCAGAATTCCATCCGTATGTAAATATGCCAAACGGCAGCGCTCCGTTAAAGGTATGGCTACCTGGAGTAATGGCAACTACTGCACCAGAAAATCCGGAAGCTCCTATAGCTGTGAATGACCCAGCAGGAATCGCAACTCCATCCTGGGTGAGTGAACCTACTATTGAATTTGGCACTACCAGATTAACAAAGTGGGTTGTGTATCCTAAAACTGTGGTTACTGTATAATTAGCAAGAAATTGTTCGGTTGGTGGTATCAACATCATAAACGGATCACCGGTAACACCGCCTGAACAGGTAATACCTCTTGCAAATTGTGACACAAGTATTGGTTTGCTGGAAGTAATTATTGATGAAGTCGTAATATTCCGCTCCATAAACTGACCGGCATTTAAAACAGGAGCCTGAACAACTCCATTGATAGAAACTGTTGTTGCGTTTTGTGATGCCATAAATTTCCACTGGTCTCCACCCGTTCTTGGGCCACCAAGCGGAACAGTTACAAATTGCTGTCCCCAGGTACTTGTGGGCGGAATCATTTCACAGATATGGTCGCAGGCAGTACAACCGGATGGAATATTTACACAACCGTGTGCACCAAAAACGCCAATAGGTTGCGTTGAAGTGAT
The DNA here is from genome assembly GCA_017983695.1 of Ferruginibacter sp. GTDB lineage: Bacteria > Bacteroidota > Bacteroidia > Chitinophagales > Chitinophagaceae > Ferruginibacter. Next base: position 96,712 of record JAGOAX010000003.1, on the reverse strand, counting down.
TAATGTTCCGGTTAAATCACCAGTTGCAGTGGTATTTACCAGTTGATAAGCTTCACCCTGGTTTAGTGTAATACTATAAGGAACTCCGGCTGTGCGTACACCAGTGGTAACGCTGGGAGTAATAGTAACCACGGTTCCGTTAACTGTACCTACTATGCCAAGTTCAGTAGCATTAACTACATTGGTGTTTTGATAAGTCATTATTCGATAATCAGTACCAAGTGCATCTGTTGGATATGCCAGGTAAGCATCAGTGGTAAAAGGTATCAGGTTAAGTCCATAAACTGTAATTTCCTGAAGAGATGTTACATGAATACCTCTGTTGTCCACTACATCACTGGTATGCGTGGCAAGTGCATTTGGAATAACTACAGAAGTTACCGTATTGGCGGTTACAGTGAAAGGAATGGCCGCAAAAGACGGCCCGGAAACCGTGCCTGAAGTGTTTACGCCGGAAGTAACAAATAAAGTAAGTGTTGGGGTGCCTAAGTTTGTATTAAACATCAGCCAGAAATCTGTACCCTTACTATCCTGTGCCGAAGCAGAGAAAATAAAACCGAGGCACATTATCATTATAAGCAAACCGGTTTTTAATTTCCTGGCAGTATTTTTAAATATTTTTATCATAACATTGATTTTTAGTAATTGTCTTTTTAATTAGGTTAATCTCCTGATCAGTTTACTATAATTTCTGAAAAACTGAATTTCTGTATCTTAGCTATATAGGCAGGATGTACCTGATCGCCACGAATAATGCATTTGGGATTAATTGTGGACGAGCAATTGGTTTGTTCAGTTGTCCCGGGTACAAGAGTCATTTCCTTTGCCCCAAAAAACCCAATTACACCTGCGCCAAATTGTGTTTCAAATACTTCTTTCCACTTGACGGTTACATTGCTTTTGTTTTTGTTGACAAATTTTAATAATACCACCGTATTGTCGTTACAGGTGGACATACTGTAATAGAATTCAACATTACCTACAGTTTGCGAAAGCTGCCATGTTGCCTGTGCATAAACTTTGGCATTCACTGCAATAGCGATAATGAAAATCAGCATTAGTGCTTTAATGTACTTTTTCATGTTTTTTAGGTTTTAATGAAAGGTTTATTGTTATATACTACTTCTATTTTTTTTACTGAACGCCATTAATAACCCGACACCCAGGTATTTAAATACTTGCAGAAAAGAGGAAAAGTTGTTCGAAGGATTGATTGGAACTGAGGTAAAAAAGATTCTAAATTAAAATAAAGGTTACGGAGAGGTTACTGTTTTTAAACATGTATTAATGCAGATATTATTACTGCAAGCATACGTAAACTTATAATACTACATTGTTGTACTATAAATACAAAACAGAATACTTTTCATAAAAGCCCAGGCATAATAATTTATTAAGCCTTTGCCAGAATGATAACCTCGATTTTTTTCAACATGCTTGAACAGTTACACGATCAGATTGTGGTAGGAAAGTAAGTAAGGTTTGAGTAGGAGTTGGATATAAACTTAAAGTAAGGTAGTGATATTTTTTAAAAATCAAAACTTTTTTTCAATATTAAAATATTATTTTTTTACAGGCTTTGCTGATAATCCAATTGTGGGTATTATTAGATTGCCGAAGGTTTTGTTTTACTGATCAACTAATGCCAACCACTTTTTTAGTACCGCCTGAAGTTTTTTTTCTTTCGCTTTCACATCTTTTAAATCCTTAAAAATAATTAACCGCCTGCCGTCTTTATAATCACCTTCCAGCAGGCCTGAAGTATCATTTATTGTAGCACCACTTGGCATCACCAGCATAACCCTGTTTTTAAACAGGTTGAAAACAATAATTTCCCGTTTATATTCTTTTGGATCAAATGGTTGCATCTCTCCGGTATAATAAAAACTGGGATTATTCCACTTTATCCGCTCTCCTATTGCTTTGTCAGTTTTTAATATGATCTCACGTAATGTTTGAACAGTTTCCACAATAGATTGATCAAGTTTTTGGATATGCGCTGTTACCTGCTCTGTATCTGTAAGTTTTGACTTCGCCATTTTCTTACTGGTGTGTTGAAATATCTTTTTCGTTTTCTTTGATCGCATTTTCAATCCTGCTGTCGGGGATAAGCCATATTAATGCAACAAGAATATAAATAGAACCCGCTATCCAGGAACTTATCCAGCAGGATGCAATAGCCGTAGCGTATAAAACGGGTGAAGATTTTCCTTTTAAATCTTTTCCGATTGCTTTTGCAAGTATCGAATGTTTGCCCCCGTTTTTAATAATACGGTTTTGTAAAATGAAATATGCAATAGCTGACATTAAAAGAATAAAACCATACGCAGCCATGGGCATCGGGGCAAAATTATTTTCACCCATCCAGCCTGTGGTAAAAGGAATTAATGAAAGCCAGAAAAGTAAATGAAGATTTGCCCAGAGAATATCACCGGTAACATTATTAACCGTGTGCAGCATGTGATGATGATTATTCCAGTAAATACCGATATAGATAAAGCTTAGTACATAGCTTAAAAGTATTGGTACCAGGTCTATTAAATCAGTAAGAGACTGCCCATGAGGTACTTTTATTTCAAGCACCATAATAGTAATAATGATAGCCAATACACCATCGCTGAATGCTTCTAATCTTCCTTTCTTCATTTTAATTATTTTAGCCAGAAACACTACCAGCTTCCACCTCCGCCGCCGCCAAATCCGCCACCGGAAAAACCGCCACCTCCACTAAAACTACTGCCACCACTGCTGCTGTTACTTGGTGCGCTGTAAAAATTTTCACTCATTTTATTCATAGAGTGATCAAGGCTGTTGAGGAACATGTAGGTGCTGAAATTATGATAGCTGCCGACGTACCAATTTGGTGGAGGTACATCAAGATTTTTCAATTTATCCTTCCAGGTATCTGCCACATCAAATACAATGGCAAAGGGTAATACTTTATCAAAATAATGTTCGTCCTGTTTTAAAAACATAGCAAGGCGGTCCTGTTCAACAGATTTAATAAATTCTTTAAACCCTGCAAGCTTTTGGTACAACTCGTTTCCCTTAGGTGTTTTTTTGGCCATAAAAATACCAAAGCCAATAATAAAAGTGCCGCTGGCAATTAAAGCGATTGGTAACCAGTAAGGATCGCCCCAATATTTTATCAACCGCACAATACCAATTATTAATGCAACAATACCTACAATAAAAAACATAACTGCCATGCCCCGTGAATGCTTTTCGTAATAAGCGCCCTTATCAACTTCTGTTTCCAGTTGTTTTTTTGCAGCAGCCATAGTGGTATACAACACATCTTTAAGGCTGCTTAAAGCAACCGTATCCCCGCTGGCAAATATGCCATTGAATAAGGTGCGTTCAAAAGTGAGGGCCGTTTCGGGCAGGTCTTTTATTTTTATAAAATCGTATTCTTTATTTTTAATAAGGCCAAGCAAGGCCTTGGTTTCAGTTTCTTTAACCTGCAAATAACCGCCGGCTCCCCAGTAAGGTATCAATGCGGTAAGGTCACGTTTGTGTAATGCATCGTCAATAATATAACCGGCTACGCTGGGGCTTACATTTTTGGGTGGATAAAATTCTGTAGTGATGGTAAGCTTTTCATCTTTACCCCACCGGCGCCATACTAAAAACATGAATGCTAAAACTGCGCCGGGCAGCAACAACCACTTCATGCCACGCAGCATATAATTTTGCTGAGTTAAAAATTCTTTGGGTAATACAATGCCGACAGTTACGCCTTCGTTGGCTTGTAATGGCGCATTGGTTTTACCGGAAAATATTTTATTACCAACCCATTGTGTAGTGGTGTTATTTTGCTGCGAACCATAAGCTCCGGTTGCTGCAAAATATTCAGGCGTACCAGGCAGGGCATCATAAAACTCAATAGAGAAATTAACGGATTCAATTTGGGTATCCCATTTATCGCCGATAATATTAAAGTACAGTTCTGCCTTATCTTTAAAAAAATTTATAGCGTTGAGTAATTTGTAACGGATAATGTATTGCTGGTTGCCTTCTACATACTTCTTCTTGTCGCCAATTTTAATCTCTTTATAATCGCCTTTATTATTTACCGAATATTTCCAGCCTTGTACATCAATATCTTCAATAATAGTTTGTGCATAGCCATTAGATTCTAATTGCCGTTCGGCTTTTTCGGTTCCATTTTTCAATGGCGACAATTTGTATTTGTAAGGAATGATCCTGAAAATACCATGGCGGCTTTCGCTAAAATACACGTCGATGGTTTCGGTAATATCTAATGATGCATCTTTATTTACCAATACTGCAACATGATATTGCTTAATGGTATAGCCGCCCTGTGCAGTAGCTGCAAAAGTTATTGTAAGGGCAAAGAAAAAAAACAGCAGTAGTCTTTTCACTGTACGTGGTTTAAAACTTAACTTCTACATTTTTTGCTTCTTCTTTACTTTCCAGTTCAAAAAATTCCCGTGCTTTAAAGCCACCGATATTGGCAACCAGTACACCGGGGAATTGCTGAATGGCAGTATTAAAATCCCTTACAGTAGCATTATAATAGCGGCGGGAATTGCTGAGGTCGCCTTCAATATTTTGTAAAGCCGTTTGCAACTCTAAAAACTGTGCATTGGCTTTTAAATCAGGATAGCTTTCTGCAATGGCAAGCAATCCTCTTAATGCACCACCCAGTTGCTGGTTGGCGGCAGCCATACCGGCAACATCGCCTGAAGGTACGGCTACAGCTGCATTACGTGCCTGTACAACTTTTTCTAAAGTCTGGCTTTCATGTGCTGCATATCCTTTTACGGTGCTTACCAAATTAGGTATAAGGTCGAAACGTTTTTTTAAGAACACGCTGATATCGCTCCAGGCGTTATCAATTTTAATTTTGGCTTTTACCATGCCATTGTACATGCCGATAATCCAAAGAATTAATAAGCCTACCACGCCAAGAACAATCCAAAGTGCCATAGTTGTAAGTTTTAAAAGTTGGGGTGAATGAATTTTTAGTATGGAAAGATATAAAATTTTTAGAGTTTAAAGTTATGAAGTATGGTTAAAGCCCGATCTTTTCATTTACTATCTGTAACACCTTTGCTTCTTCCGCTATCACTGCATCTTCTATCGCTTTCCCTTTGACAATAATATCATTCACATAAACTTTATCATTATAGCCACTGGCATTTATACGCACATTCATAAAAGCGCCCATTACTGCGCTGCGTATGCACAATGCTCCCACACCTGCATCGCTAACCGAGTTTGGATTACCAATTGATGCCATTGCTTTTACCAGCTCCATACTGGCAGCCGCAGTCTCCATTACTTTAAAAGGAATTTCGATAGCGTATTTTGTTGCGGCCTGTATAGCTTCAGTACGTTTGCTTTTTTCTTCGGCAGTAGATTTTGGTAAAGCAAATGCTTCCATAATTTTATTGAAGGCTGCGGTATCTGCATCTACTAATTTCAGTAATTCATTTTTGTATTGCTGCCCTTTGGCTGCCCAGTTACTGAACTCCTGCCAACGTTCGTCCCAGCCTTTTTTATGAGAAGATAAATTAGCCACCATTGTTGCAAGACTTGCACCCAATGCTCCTACATAAGCTGCAATAGAACCGCCGCCCGGTGCAGGACTTTCGCTGGCTGTTTCATCAGCAAAAGCATCAAGCTGCATACTTATTAATTTGCTGTCGGCAGTGTTGGCCAATAAATATTCAATAATTCTTTCTTCAGGTTTAAAAGCACCCAGCTCATCAAGCCCCATCGATTTGATGGCGATCTTGATCAATTCTTTTTCGCTTACACCAATGCTGCGGTTTTGTTTTTGTAAAAAATACTTACCGGCATCCAGCATTGCTTTTAATGGAATTAATCCCACCAGCTCACTACCTGTAACTCTTATGCCTCTTACAGTGGCTTTGTTGCACACTTCATCAAATGCAATATGTACCGGGGTTATATTGATATTGGTAAGGTTCATACTAATCTGAGCCACACCATATTCCTCAATAAACCATCCTATTGCTTTTACGCTTTTTAAAGTGCCGGGTTGATTTATTTTTTTGCCATCCACTTCAATATTTCTTCCGGCTTCACGTACATCAAATGCAATGGCATTAGCCCGGCGGGTTGATGTTGTGTTAAGGTTAATATTATACGCCACTAAAAAATCTCTTGCGCCAATTACAGTCCCCCCACGTTTGGCATCAAATTCAGCTGGACCAAAATCTGGTTTCCACTCCGGCAATTTAATTTTTTTAAAGAAGCCTTCGTATTCACCGGCTCTTATTACCGATAAATTATTGCGTTCTTTTTTGGGTTGTGCCGCTTCGTACAAATACACCGGAATGCCGGCTTCTTCTCCTACTCTTTTTGCCAGTTGCTGTGCAAAGGCTGCGGTTTCTTCCATGCTGATATTAGCAATAGGTATCAGCGGACAAACATCTGTGGCGCCCATCCTGGGATGCTCACCTTTATGTTTGCTCATATCAATTAACTCACCTGCCTTTTTTATGGCCCGAAAAGCGGCATCAATTACATTGGCCGGTTCGCCAACAAAAGTTACTACAGTTCTGTTGGTAGCTTTACCAGGGTCGACATTTAATAAGCGAACACCTTCTACTTTTTCAATTTCATCAGTTATTTGTTTGATGATATTTAAATCGTTTCCTTCGGAGAAGTTGGGAACACATTCTATTAGTTGCATAGTAATATAAAATTAAGCATTAAATAAACAACCCATTTATCATCACCTTATCAATTAAATTATTACCGAAAGAATAAGGTAAATATGCTAAAGACGGAATTGGCTTTGTAAAAATAAGATTTGCTTTTTTACCAATGGTAATACTGCCAACTTCATTTTGCAATTCCATGGCATAAGCTCCGTTGATGGTGGCAGCGTTAATAGCTTCTTCGGGCAGCATTTTCATTTGTATACAACTGAGTGCTACTACAAAATTCATATTACCGCTGGGTGAAGAACCGGGATTATAATCGCTGGCTAAAGCAATAGCACAGTTATTATCAATTAATTTTCTGGCAGGCTGGTATTGCATCCGCAGGAAGAATGCCGCAGTGGGTAACAACGTTCCGATAAGGTTTGAATTCCCCAGTAACTCAACATCTTTATCCGTCATCGTTTCTAAATGATCGGCCGAAACTGCATTTAATTTTATAGCAGCCTCAATTCCGCCAATAGAATTTAATTGGTTAACGTGCAGCTTTGGTTTTAATCCGTAGCTCATACCTGCTTTACAAATCGTTTCCATTTCTTCGGGAGAAAAGAAACCGGTTTCGCAAAACACATCAATATAGTCCGCTAATTTTTCTTTGGCAATTACAGGCAGCATTTCATTAATGATGCTGTCAATATAACCCTGGTGGTTTTCTTTAAATGCAAGTGGATAAGTGTGGGCACCTAAAAAAGTTGCTTTGATGGAAAGACTGGATCTTTCCTTTAATTTTTTTATTACCCTCAGCATTTTCAATTCGCCTTCCACCGTAAGTCCATAGCCGCTTTTAATTTCTATTGCCCCGGTACCCAGCCGACTTACTTCTTCCAAACGTTTCCATGCAGTGTTGAATAATTCATCTTCGCTTGCAGCATTGAGTTTATTCGCAGAGTTTAATATTCCTCCGCCCTTAGCTGCAATGTCTGCATAGCTTAATCCTTTTATCTTATCAATAAATTCTTCTTCCCTGCTTTTTGCGAAAACAATATGTGTGTGACTGTCGCACCAGCAAGGCAAAACAAACTGGCCATCTGCATCAACAATATTTTTGGGCAACTGTGGTACTTTTATTTCCAGTTCATACATCGCACCATAATCGGTAATAATACCATCCTCAATTAAAACAAAAGCATTTTCTATTGATGGCAGATGGGCTAATGCTGCGCCACAGAGAAGAACATTTTCATCTCTTGTGCCAATGAGCTGCTGTATGTTGGTGATAAGTGTTGTCATTAATTATAAATTTTCAAACACCGATTTTGAAAAAATTTCTAATGAAGGATCTCTTGCTCCCATCAATAATAAAACTGCATTGCCTGACAAATGCGGCCTTACCGTTTCTACAAAATTATTTCTATTCTCTACAAAAAAAGCCTGTTTACCCAATGCTTTAATGTCATTGATCAGATCGTTGGCACTGATATCTTTTACTGCAGTACCACCTGCGTAAAAAATTTCACTCATCCAGATTTCATCCTGCGGCCTTAATACATGTGCAAGTTCTTTTACAAAATCATTACGCAAAAATCTTGTGGGACCATAACCATGTGGTTGAAACCATGCTACTACTTTATTGGCTAATGGCTGACAGGATGCAATGGCCGCCGCACACTTAACGGGATTATGTGCATAGTCATCAATTACCCAAACACCGTTTTTATTCCCTAATATCTGGTTGCGGCGATAGATGCCTTCATAATTTTTTAATGCTTCGGCACAGCTATTTAAATCCACACCCAATTGATTAGCAACAGCGGTTGCAGCTAAGGCGTTTTCCATATTGTGCCTGCCGATAGCATTTATTGAAAATTGAACGTTGCGTATTGAATATTGAATATTAAAACCTTCCTGTTTAAAGTTGATAGCAATAAATCCTGCGCCGCTTTTTTCATCTGCAGAAAAATCGTTGTTGATATTTTGAGATAATTGTTTGGCTAAAGCATTAGATTGGTTGACAATAAAAATATCTTTCGTATTCTTTTTAAACGTACCAAATATCTGCATCAGTTCATCAATTTCCTGGTGGTCTTTATCTACATTCAACAACAAACCCACTTCGGGATAATATTGTACAATGCTGCCATCGCTTTCATCGGCTTCAATCACCAGCCACTCCCCTGCCCCAACTTTGGCATTACCAATTTTTCCTTCTTTAATAATACTGGTTAATCCTGCACCGCTGATAATGCTGGGTTGCATTTTGGCATATTCTAAAATATCAAACAGCATAGCACTGGTAGTGCTTTTACCACTGGTGCCACCCACTGCAATTGTTTTTTTACTTTTGGCTATCAATGACAGCACTTCACTTCTTTTTAAAATAGGAATGTTGAGTTGTTTTGCTTTTACTACTTCGGCAACTGTATCTTCAATTGCTGTGGATACAACAACTAACTCCGTATGTTGAGTAATACCTTCTCCATTTTGTAAAAAACATTTTATGCCTTCGGCTTCTAATTTTTCTTTGGTTTCGTTGTATTCGCCAGGTTTAAAATAGCGGTCGCTGCCGCTGACATTCTTTTGTATGCCTGCAAGGTATTGTGCAATAGCGCTCATACCCACGCCTGCTACGCCAATAAAAAAAACGTTGTTGAAATCTTTTATATCTTTTATCATACAGCCTTAACTGTTTTTGTTTGATGTAATGTTTTGTATGCAATGATGGCACTTGCCGCCATTAATATGGCACCCAGAAAAAATGGAGCACCTGGTAAATAAACTGGTGCTTCGCTGTGCGTAAAGAAAAAGAATAAATTATTCATCACCAATGGGCCGATGATGGCTGCTAAACTCATCAGGCTTGTAATCGCCCCCTGTAATTCTCCCTGTGCATTGGGTGGTACTTTGCCGGCCATTACAGCCTGAATTGCAGGCTGTGCAATACCTCCCAAACAGTATGGAATTAAAAACACAAACATCATCCAGCTTTGATTGGCAATACCAAACAGCAACATCCCTATAGCGTATAACGTCAGCCCGGAATACAAACTTTTTTCACTGCCTATTTTTGGATTGATAACACGGGTAAGGCCTGCCTGCACCAATGCTACTAATACACCAACTACAGCAAGTGATATGCCCACCATTGTTTCGTTCCATTTAAAACGATGGATGGTAAAATAATTCCAGTTACTCATAACAGCATGTGCTGCTATATACAACAATAAAACGCTTAACAAAAGCCCAGCAACAGAAGCAAATTTTTGCAGGTGTAATAAAGTACCTATCGGGTTAGCTCTTTTCCAGTTAAACTCTCTCCGGTTCTCTTTTTTTAATGATTCGGGCAATACAAAAAAACCATAGGCCCAGTTTAATAATGCCAGTGCTGCGGCTGCGTAAAAAGGAATACGTTGTCCAAAACTACTCAACAATCCACCTAACAATGGCCCAATAATAAAACCGATTCCAAATGCAGCTCCAATCATGCCGAAATTTTTTGCCCTGTTCTTGGGTTCGCTGATATCGGCAATATATGCAGCGGCAGTACTAAAACTTGCACCGGTAATGCCTGCAATAATTCTTCCTGCAAAAAGCCAGTTATAAGATGGTGCAAGCGCCAGGAAAAGATAATCTATACCAAAACCAAATAAAGAAAATAACAGCACCGGCCTGCGGCCATATTTATCGCTAAGACTACCCAATACTGGAGCAAATAAAAACTGGGTTATGGCATAGGCAACAGTCAGGTAACTACCGTATTTAGCAGCAGTACTTATATCTACCTGTTTTAAATCGGAAATAAGTTGAGGCATTACCGGTATAATAATTCCAAACCCAATTACATCAATTAAAAGCGTGATAAAAATAAATCCTATTGCAGCATTACGTTTGGTAGCCATACTTATCTTGCTAAATTATCAGTTTGCAATTTAAAGTTTAAAATTCAATACTATAATTTGTTTATTTCTCTAAGGTAATCGTATTGCAGATCTTCATGCAAAGTATCCACAGCTTTGGTTATTTTTTTAAGTTGGTTATTATAAATATTCGAAAGTACGGTACTGCTTTTTATATATGCGTTCAGTTCCTTCATCCTGGTACAAAAATATATGAGCAACTCAATTTCCACCTGTGCAAGCCCGCTGTAGCGGCTGTATTTATTTGCAGTGCGAAGAATTTTACGCAAGGTCTTCTTCATAAAATAGGCATTGCTTTTATTCATTTCCTCAAACTGGTTATCCATTTCTATTTTTACATTTTCAATATAGGCTGTTGTGTCATGGGCTTCAAAAAGCAAATAGGTCAGTAATTCCTTATTCTCTTTTTTAAACCGTGCCAGCCTAAGGCACAGTTCTGTTACTTTAGCAGGCGGTGTATTTAGTAATTCCTGCTTCAGTTCATTTATGGTTGCTGCTTTCATATTGCTAAAATACAGCTTGCCTGCTTTATGGCTTCTTAATTATTAACAATGTTTTTCTGTACTTTTAAAATCTCATCATTTCAATACTGCTTATGGCTACTACAAAAAAAGTTCCCTCGCCTATTACCATTTTGATGGTGGTTATTATAATTGCTGCTATTGCCTCCTGGCTGGTACCGGCTGGACGTTACAACACTTTATTGGCCAACGAGGATAAATCTTTTACCATTTCATCTGCCAATAGCAACGAAGTTAGTTTACCTTTTACTCAACACACGCTTGACAGCCTGCAAATAAAAATTGCATTAGATAAATTTAAAACCGGAGCTATAAGAAAACCAGTTTCTATACCGGGCACTTATCAATCTTTACCCAAAAACGGGCAGGGATTTTTAAAAATTATACAGGCCCCGCTAAAAGGCATTTACGATTCTATAGATATCATTCTTTTCATTTTAGTTATCGGTGGGTTCATGAATATTTTTAACCAGTCCGGAGCCATGATAAGAGGTTTGAAATCGCTTTCCCATTCCATGAAGGGAAGAGAAGCCTGGTTAATTATTATTCTTACTTTTTTATTTTCTTTTGCAGGCTCCTCTTATGGCATGGCAGAAGAAACATTGGTGTTTTACCCGGTAATGGTACCGTTATTTTTAGCTGCAGGATACGATCTGCTTGTTCCGGTTGCGGTAATTTTTGCAGGCACACAATTAGGTACTTTATCTTCTTTCAGCAATCCATTTTCTGCAATCATTGCATCTAATGCGGCCGGTGTTAACTGGGTGGATGGCATTTATGAAAGAATATTGATGTTTGTTATTTCCACTGCCATTACAACCTGGTATATTGTGCGCTATGCCAATAAAGTTAAAAAAGATCCTTCGGCATCAATTGTGTTTAAGGTTGACGGACCGGTAAAAAGCCTCTATCCTTCTATTGAACACACTGGCGATGCTGTACCAACGCTGGATACAAAAACCAAATTATTGCTGTTACTTTTTTTAGCCACATTTTTAATGATGATTGGAGGGGTAATATTTTTAGAATGGTGGTTGCTGGAAATGTCGGCACTTTTTTTAGGGTCTTCTTTGTTGCTTGCCATAATACTTAAAATAAATGAAAAAGATTTTATCACTCAATTTGTAAGCGGCGCTGCCGACCTGTTAAGCGTGGCTTTTATTGTTGGTGTGGCAAGAGGGGTTACCATTGTTTTAAACGATGGTAATATCAGCGATTCTATTTTATTTTATTCTGCAAAGCTAACCAGCGGTATGCCTCCTGCAATCTTTATTGTAATACTGCTGGGCTTATACATGCTGTTCACTCTGTTTATTTCTTCTTCATCTGGTATGGCTGTTTTAACAATGCCGATAATTGGAGCATTGGCAATTATAGTACATGTACCGGGTCGGGAAATTGTAAACAGTTATTTGTTCGGGATGGGCATTATGGGTTTCATAACACCTACTGGTTTAATACTCCCTTCATTGGCTTTGGTTAATGTAAGTTTTAAAGCCTGGTGGCAGTTTATTTATCCGCTTTTGATATTGCTGTTTATACTTTCAGCAGCTTTTTTGATAGCAGGAATTTATTTGTAAGCAGATATCAGGATAATGCTTTAGACATTTTTCCAATTAAAACTCCATTATGATAAATTTTCATAGTATAAGTTCCTTTTTGGTACCTGTCGGCACTTAATGAAAAATTAAGTTGCTGGCTTTCTCCCTGTAATGTTTCGCAACGCAGTTTACAGGAATATACTTTTTTTCCTGTCTTTGTTACAAACATCCCCGATTCCCATGGTGATTTTTGTATTACCTGTCCATCTGGCTGAAGTACCACTACAATTATATCAGATTTTGCAGCATTACTACCATTATTTTTAACGATAAAAGTGCCAACTAATTTTTCCACCTCGACAGCCTGGTTTGTTTCGTTCTGGCTATTGCCAGAAACAGCAGCAAGATTGAGATTAGCAGCACTGATAGCAACAGCATTATTGATTTTTGCTGCTAAATTTTTATTTTCAGTTGTAACTTCTTTTATGTTTTGTTCAACCCCCTCTGTTTCATTGGCAAGCTGGCTTAATAAGGCTTTCAGTCTTTTGTTTTCATTTTCCACATCAGTATTCCTGAATCGAAGTTGCTCAACCCTTGCCTGCAATTCAACAACCTTTTTTTTGGCCAGATTTAAATCATCTGCATTGGGAGCTTTAGCCTGCAGTAAAATGGCGATTTCGTCACGGAGTTTATAGAATTCCGCTAAATTAATATTCAAATTTCCTTTAAGTGAATCGGCATTATACGATGCTGTATCAACCCTGCTGTCAAGACTGCTTAATGTTGCTTTATAAATTTTTAAAAGAGAATCCCGGGTACTATCTGGCACTGCAGGAGGGGTATTAATTGCCTGCATTGTAGATTTATCCTGCTGTATCTGGTGGTAATATTGATAACCCCAGGTACACAACAATATTATGGACAACAAGAATAAAACCGACGATAAAAGTAATAATGATAATGATTTTGTATCTCTCATTGAATTTCCATAAATATTATTGATAAAACCCAGCCTGTGTATATTCCATTATCCCAAACAGCGGGATAAATTGCTTAATCCCCTATATGCTGATCAACATATGCAGAAATCCAACCTACCTGTCCATTTTTTACAAGAAAGAATTGCTTCTTTTCATACAAGCCTTCAAACTGTCGCATTATTTTAAGCAATAATCCGGTACCTGCCATTAAAGAACGCTGATCAAAAACCTGGTTAACTCTTTTCACTTCTTTTCCAATGGCAACCTTATCCAATGTTTTATCAGTAATTGATTTTGTTATGGCAATATCTGATAATGAAGCATAATTTTTATAAATACGCTCACTAAATTTTAGTACCTCATCGTAAGTAACTGGCACTACAGAATTACCGATTAATTCAGGATAAATTAATGTTGCAGCAGACCAGGCTATACCTCCACTGAAAGCAATATAATCACTCATTGGATAAGCGCCACTTTCGTTAACCATATAAGTTATTTCCGAATTTTCAGCACCAATCAACACTCTTGATAGCTGCCTGTTAAAATTATCAATTGTCTTATCATCGTCACACCTTTTTTCAGTAGCGTTAGCGGTGCTTTTTGTCCCCCAATTCAATTGAAAGAGTTTTAGCATTTTGGTATCGCCATTAGGGAAAAAACCGCCCTTGGTATTACCACTTCCAATATCAATTAAAAAAGTGGTGTATCTTCTTGATTCGGGTACAATACCAAGATGAGAAAGTCTTGCTTCCTGCATTACATCAATAACAGGCACTTCTCTTTTTGGCTCACTAACTGTTAATTTAAATGAATCTATAAGATTATTGATCTGCGAAAATTTATTCTCTTTCTCTGCTTGCCCTTTAACACCGCTGCTTACCACAGTGTAAATATTTGAAGCAGGAATATTATAATCTTTTAATGCAGTATTATACAAGCTGGTTAATGCCGTAAGTGTAGACTGAAAAGTAGATGGTGAAAAGGATATAAAATCTGAATTTACCGAACTGTCTTTCAAAATATTAAAAGCACCGGTTTTTTGTGCATTTCTGCCAACTTCCAGAATACTGATTTTTACACCTTTGGAGCCGACCTCTATACCGGCGTATACTGCAGAGTTTTCATATTTTAATTTAAAACTGCTTTGTGCAATCACAAAAAAAGTGCTGCATAACAGTACAATGGCAGTACTTAACAGCCTTTTGAAGCAAATAGGGAACATTTTGGGTAAATTTAGTTTAGTAAAATTAATAAAGTATGCTTGTTTACTGTAAGCTAAATACACATTGTGAAAAAAATGTGATTAAACTTAAGGGTTTAAAATGGACGGATTTTATACCATTATTAATAATGATAGTGCTTTTTGAGAGGGTTTGAAGTTCAAAGATAATAATTTTTACCATTAAAATACCTGTTGGATATAATATTTTGTTTTATCTAAAAGCCAATACCAGTAAGGGTTTTGAAATTTATTTAACAATTTTGGAGTAATAAAAAGTGCTATAATTGGATTTACAGGGTATAAAAACCCATTGTATGTTTGCATCAGAATTAATCAGTGCCCATACAAAAGCTGAAATTACAAAAGCAAAACCGTTCCGGTTTATTCAGTTTAAATTGTTCTTACGCACTTATCCATTTCTTGCATATAGAAATAATCACAACCATTTTGCCTGCTACATGACTAAAATTGTTACACTGTTGACTGTACAAATAGCCAGCTCAAAATAAATGTAGTAACCTTTAAAAACAATAATTAGTAACCTTTAAATTAAAACAAAATGAAAAATTTAAAAAACATCACCACAGCAATTATTGCAGTAATTCTATTTGCAAATACTGCAACTGCACAAACAGCAAGTAAAGATGCTCCCCTAACAGTAAAATATTTGGGCAGCCAGGAAGATTACCTGATATTTCAGGTAGAAGTTAATACAGCCAATGGCAATTTTTCTCTGCTGAAAATTAATGACAAAGCAGATGGCGAATTATATTCTCAAAGCTGTAAAGCAACTTCAAAAACTCAAACATTTAAAATTGAGAAAAAAGATTCTCAGGAGTTGAGTTTTAAGCTTTTGTCAGGTAAAAATGTTTACACAAAAACGTTTTCATCTAATACCAGCTTAATAGAAAAAACTACAGTTAACGAAAATGATATGGTTATACTGTAAATTACCACAGCCTGGTAATAGTAATTTATCAATCATCAGATTTCATTCTACGCAGACATCATTTAACTCATAGGCACATTTTCCTAAAAGTGCTTATGAGTTTTTTCTGCTGCAGGTTTATGCTGGCTGATTAAATACCAGTAGTATTTAAAGTTAAGTTATCAACAACTGTTAATTCATTAAAGCAAATGCTGATGCTGTTGCAGGGTTACCTTTTCCTGCTCAGGGTATTAACAGTTGAAGATGATAATATCAATTATTGTGCTGCCGTAGATATTAGGTTACATACTGCTCATTTTAAGATGGTATTCGCCAAACGAAGCGTTTCTTTCTGCCTGCTATAGCAAATTTATTATGCTTGTTTCTATGCCCCCGGTATGTACAGCAGACTTTTATTCAATGATTAAAAAAAAAGGAAAATGATACAGAAAACGTATTTTAAAACCAAAGATTATTGCAAAGTAAAATTTGTATTTAACGCTGAAAATGCCGAAACCGTTGAAGTACTTGGTTTAAACAGCGATTGGGAAAATTCAGTAGTAATGAGCAAAAAGAAAGATGGCAGTTTTACCTGCGATGTTTCTTTACCAAAAAATTCGGAACACCAGTTTAAATACAGGGTAAATGAAACAATTTGGTTTAATGAGCCTGAAGCTGATAGCGAAGCAGTGAATGAGTTTGGTGGTACCAACAGTGTTATAAGCCTTTAATAAATTATAATAAAAAATCCGGCATATTATTGCCGGATTTTTTATTAGTGTTAAAGTTGAATATTTTTTTGGCTAAAGTAATACTACTTTTTCCATAACATCTCCTGCCCGTATATCATCAACGATATCAATCCCGTCGATTACTTTTCCAAAGCAGGTATGAACACCATCCAGGTGGCTGGTATTATTGCGGCTATGGCAGATAAAGAATTGCGAACCACCAGTATTAAAACCCCTGTGCGCCATAGAAAACACCCCTCGGTCGTGGTACTGCTTTTTTCCGTTTAATTCGCATTGAATTGTATAGCCAGGTCCACCGGAGCCTGTACCATTAGGACATCCCCCCTGAATTACAAAGTCCGGTATAACCCGATGAAAGGTAAGGCCGTTATAAAAGCCGCTGCTGATTAATTTTTTAAAATTAGCTACTGCTATTGGTGCATCATCATCATACAATTCAAATGTTATAATTCCTTTGTTACTGTGTATGGCTCCTTTTGTAAGTACTACTTCGCTCATGTTTTATTTTTTAAAGATTACTGCATAGAAATATAAAGCCATAAAAGCTTTATTAAACCAAACAAATTCAATGAAATTTTTAAAGTTGGAGAAATTTGCTTAATACCTGTTACGGTCTCTGTTATTAAAATTCCCTCTGTTATTACCGCCGGTATTTCCTCCGCCGCCGCGGTAACCACCACCTCCCCCGCCACTACGGTCGCTCGGAGGACCGCTGCGTTCTTCCGCCTCTTTAATCACCAAAGGCTTTTTGCCAAGCGATATCTCATTAAGACTATCCATAGCATCTTTTGCTTCTGTACGGTCTGGCATATCCACAAATCCAAATCCCCGGCTTTTACCGGTTTCTTTATCAATGGCTACTTTAGCTGAGTTAACTGTGCCAAATTTTTCAAATATTTCTTCCAGTTCTGCATCATCCAAATCGTAAGGTAAGCCTGCAACAAAAAGCTTCATAAAGATATTTTTTTGTAAAAGTAAGCAACTTATATGGTCTTATTTAAACCTATCACAATGAAAATTAAGTAAATAAATGGAAACAGGGCTTTATTATAGGAAATTGTTTACAATTAAATCCCGGGTGCTTAACCAGTGGTAAAAACATCCTGTCAGAAAAAAATGCCCTAAAATATTTGGAAGCCCGTATAATAATCTTACTTTTACAACCTAATCCGCTATATCTAGCTAACCACTCTCCCCAAAGGTAAATTTATTTCAATCTTATTTTTTCGGTATCTCCTGAAAACCAGGTTTTTAACCTATTTTATTAACATTTTTAAACCGTAAGAAATGAAAAAGATTTACTCACCTGTTGTTGCAGATGCATTTGTAGCAATTGGTATTATTGCAGCATTTTATGGGGTAATGGCTTTGATAGCTTTTATTGCCTGGTAGTTTATACTGCTTGCCGAATTTATCCACGGGTTCTTTACAGGAACCCTTTTTTATTATATTACTTTAAGCGTTTAATATTGAAAATAACAATGGGCTTGTTAAAAGACTGTCCGTTTGCTGGTAGGTTTTGTATTTCCCTCACAATCTCCATACCGCTAACCACTCTTCCAAAAGCTGCATACCCAAGTCCGTCACCCTCTCCGGATGTGCTGCCACTATCATAAGCAGTTTGGTCTCCTATGCATATAAAAAATTCACTACTTGCTGTCCCGGGATTTAACCTTGCCAAAGACAAAGTACCTGAGATATTAGACAATCCGGTTTGCTTTGGGGATTCATGTTCAATCCTTTTTAATTCACTCATCTTTTTACCATTAGTTTGCCAAATTCCGCCCTGAATAAGTCCGGTATTATTATCACTCATTGTTTCTTCTAATAATACCCTGTAAAAAGAACTGTTGTTGTACAAACCTGAATCTACATAAGATAAAAATGCAGCAACACTTTTAGGAGCTTTATCCGGAAAAAGCTCGGCTTCTATATTTCCAACACTTGTACTTATTATTATCTTAGGATTTTTACTACTGTTACAGGAAATTAAAATTACAGTACCTATTATTATCAAAAGCTTATTCATTAAAGCAAATTACCTATTTTTTTCAAGTTGCAGTAAACCCTTCATTGTTATATTAACAACAAAAAAGCCGGCACCAATATGTTAGAGGTCGGCTTTTTTGTTAGTTATAGAATTTAGTTTTTAGAAATTAGTTTCGAATTATTATAAATATCTATCGTAGCCAGCAGTTTACTTGAAATTGCAGCATCTTTATTTTTATCATTAAAATAACTATAGGCTTCGTTGCTATCTTTAACCAGTTCATTTAATAATTCGGGTGTATAAGGCAAAATCTCACCATCTTCTCCAGATTGTAAATAAAATTTATGGGTAGTGTTGTGCCCATTATAATATTTAAGAGAGTACACATTTAATTTTCCTTTAGCAACTCTTATTGCGAATCCCGGCAACGCATCAACAGCAACTTTGCTTGGTTTCAGGTTGTTGATCTTCTTTTGAGAAATTGCGTAATGTTCTTTGTTTTGATATGCCGTTATTTCATCGGATTTTATAACAATACTGCCATCGGCCAAAAGATGAGGAGTTTTAAAAACTCCGGTAACTAATTCTAAACTTGTGTACTGTTTAATTGATCCATCCTTTAATTCTACAAAGCAGGAAAGTGCTTCTTTAGGCGTTTCAATTACAGGTTTCTTTTCAATAGGATCTTTGCTAAAAGCATAAAAGTTAAAGAAGACAAGCAGGCATAATACTGCCATTAATGAGGGTACAGATTTTTTCATATTAGAGGGTTTGGCCTTTAACGCATTTATAATGTTGTTATTGCCCGGAACAAAGGCTAAAAATGCAATTTTTACTACTCTGCCCAACCAACTTCAAAGTTTTATGTTGTATATGAAGCCCTAAACATATAAGATCTCAAGCTTATGTTTTAGGTTTTCAGTATTTTTTTGTATTATTATACTCCTAAACCAAAATATTATGCTTAACAAAAAATCGAAATTATTCCTGGCTTTATTGATTGGCGCCTCTGTTTCAATAACAGCTTGTAACAACGAAGGTGAATCAAAACCTGCAAGTACTGAAGCGGACAAAAAAACGGAAGCTCCAGCTGATACGACTATGAAAAAATCGGACACTACACAAAGGCCGATTATTCCGGGCAACTAAGTCATATTGCTGAAGCATCTACAGGCCTGCTTTTACAAAAAATTTACATCCTTCTTACTTTATTGCAGCTTTGCATTTAGTTAGAAGGTTTTTTTATTTTCAATTTTAATTTTCGCAGTTGAATTTTTTTCTCTTCGTATAAATTTCTTCTTTGAGTTAATTTTTCAATAAACCAGTGCTCTACCCTGTGATGCGCCGGTATTAAAAAAGCGGCAATACTTACAAAAATCAACATTTCGTAAAAAGGAGTATGATTTGTAATTTCAACAACATATGGATGCAGCAGCAAGGTTAAATATTCAAATAATATAAGCAGGGAGATAATGCCCATAAACTTAATAAACCCAATATGCATTTTTATCCGGCTTAATAACAATGTCATTAAAAAAAATGCCGGAATAAATATTCCTATAAAAAGTAATTGTAATTGCTGATCCCTTTCTTTTTTTGCTTTTCGTTTAGTTTCTGCAAGTTCCAACTGCCGCAATTGCTCATTAGTTGATAATATCTGCGATTCCCTAACCCGTTCCTTACTGCTAATCGATGCCCTTAACACATTGGTTAAAGCCTGAAATTTAAAAGCACTGTCAAATTTTTTTTCCCTTTTATAGATGTTTGTTAAAAAGTCTGCTGCATCTAATTCTCTTGACAGAAACCCATCTTTTTGTGCAATTTTTAATGCCAGGTGTGAATAGTGTATTGCAGAATCATAATTAACCTGGTTGTAATACAATTTAGATAAGCCGATAGCGGCTTCGCAAATCAGGTCTTCGTCGTTTGCCAGTTGCAGATGGTATATAGACTCTTTATAATTTTGTAAAGCCATATCATATTTTTCCTGCTTTAAATAACAATGCCCTATTCCAACCTGTGAGGCTCCAATATAATCTTCGTTAGCAAGTCTTTTAGCTATTAACAATGACCTGTTAAAAAAAATAAATGCAGAATCTGTTACATTGAGTCTATCATACAAATCGCCAAGATTAAGTGCACTGTTATATTCAAGCTTGGTTACGTTCTGTGTCCTGATAATAGAATCTGCTTTAAAATAATAGGGTAATGCTTTTCTGTATTCTTCCTGAAAAGTATAAACAATACCAATGTTCATTATTACACTGGCCAGGTTATGGGGGTTATTTCCTTTTTCTTCGATTTTTAATTTTTTCAGGTAAGATTCCAGTGCTTTTGGGTAATTACCAATTTTAAGAAAACTGTTTGCCAATACCCCTAATGCCCTCGACTCTCCCTCTGCAAACTTTATCTTTTGAGCCAGGTATAATGCTTCCTGTGATAACAGTAATGCCGTATCAGGATTATAGATATTGCTTACACTGGCCATATTCCATAGCAGCGTAACCCTGGTTGTATCGGCAGTTGCTTTAGCCAATAACACTCCGAGGCTATCTGCTACCGACTTTTGTGCGCTGGCATGTATCAAAATAATTAAAGCTGCTGTAAGCGCAAATACTTTTTTCATATAAGAGGTTTGTAAAACTTTGCCGGTTTATTTATCTGATGCCTAAGTTAACAGCTAATTTTTTTTTATTATTATTTATTTTATTCAGCATACTGGTTATCCGTCTGCTAAACCATAAATTTAAAATAAAAAGATTGTAGTTATCAAAAATTGAAAGTAGATTTAAAGCACAGTTCCATTGCTGTAAAATAAGTTTTATGAAATCAAAAGTATTTTTAGCGTTTGTTGCATGCCTGATAATTACCAGTGTAATAGATGCTCAATCAATTTTTCACTTAAAATACCAGTTTAATACTAGTAATAAAGCAATAACCAGGCAGGCTTTTTTAGTAAGATTTAATAACGGAACAGGTTTTTACAGGGTTAGCTTTTACGATACGGTTGCAAAAAGAAATATCATTACTGAATTACAGACAGAAGAATATTTCGAATTAAATAAGGATAGTACCCTTAATACAAACAAATTATATTTAAAGGGATCAAAACCTCAAATTATCGAAGGCTCTACAACCGGGCTTTCCCCCTCCGAGGTATTTTCTTTTCAAAAAGATCCACAAACAGGGATTTATGAACCTTCCGGTGTTAGCATGACTGATACAAACAGCGAAGTACAAGGTGTATTTTTAGAAAAACCCAAACTTGTGGCCGAGGAAGACCTTACAATAGATTTTGTCTCTGTTTTTTTTAAAGAAACTGACCAGTTTTACAAAAATACATTTAACGAGCAACCCGATTCAAGAGGAAATGAAACAAAAGCCACTAAGCTTTACTTAATTGCAGTTGCCAATACAGAGGCAAAAGATATTGGCCCTTCCTGTTTGAAAGACCAGAAGCGTAATGTAAAAACCTTTAATACCCTGGCTGTTTTTTTGGGCATCCAAATTATTATTAACACAGTTGAAGGAACTAATTACAGTAAAGGAAGTGTGGACAGGGTAATAGATTCTCTTAAACCTTCTACAAGCGATATCGTTGTTTTCTGCTATTCCGGCCACGGCTTTACCATACCTAAGAAAAACAAAAAACAAAAATTCCCTAACCTCGATCTCCGCCCTATGTCAACGGGCAATTACCTGGATCACAATTTAAATATAGAAGATATTTTCAATCGTATTAAAAAGAAGGGAGCAAGATTTAATCTGGTATTAAGTGATTGCTGTAATGACGATCCTAATGCCACCAACAGCATTGGCAACGATATAGCTCAAACACGTGACGGAGGAATGAGATGGAGTATGGAAAATTGCAGCAACCTGTTTATGAATGAAAAGCCCATGTCGGTTTTAATGACATCAGCTTCAATAGGAGAAAGGGCTTCGGGATCTGTTCAGGATGGAGGCTTCTTTTCTTTATATTTTAAGACTGCTATGGAAAGCCATTTCAGTAAATTTAAAACCAATGTTACCTGGAATGATATTTTTAATGATGCAAAAATTGAAACCATTAAAACAGCTAAGGCAATATACTGTCCGAATATTGCTGAAAACCTCTGTAAGAAAACCCAGACACCGCTATACAAAATAACTTATTAGCCTTTTTGCCTGTATCAGTTGCAACCTTTCTTACGCCGGGTATCAATTAAGTATTGAATCTTCCAACCTCCGTTTAGTTTTACCAGCTGAAAGGAATTTACACCACAATGGCTGAATATGCCATTAAAATAAAAGTTATAGGTCGTCCATGCAATTGCCAGCGGCCCGTCAATTTTTATTACATCAAATACAATACGTTCATCTGCCGCACCTTTTTGTTGTTTACCTATAAAATCGGCAAAAGCATCTATCATTTCATTTTTCACTTTTAAAGTACCGCTTTTGTCATTGGTAATGGTTTGTAAAATGGCACTATCTGCAAATGCAGACTTTAATAACGCTGCATCACTGTTCTTCATACCATCAAACAATTTATTTATTGTTGTCTTAATGGAATCTTCGGTTGTTTGTGCATTTACTGTAACTGTTATTGTAATAAAAGTTAAAAAAGATAAAAAGCATTTCATAAAAAATGAGTTTTTGTTTTTTTGGCAAAATTATTGAGTGTAAAGTTATAACCCAACTATCATGAATAAATACAAATTACACCAGTGGCTACTCTTACTCTTAATGACGTTTGTACTTACAAATTGCAGCAAAAAAAATTACCCTACTGAAAATACTGAAGAACAATATAAAAATTCAAATGCTGCAGCAGAGAATAAATATACCCCACCCCAGGTAATTACTATTTCAGATGATATTGCAAAAAGCAACAAAGAAGGCGAATTATACTACGACAATGAAAAGGGTTATCGATACTGGAGATATTGCGATGGCAAATACTACCTCGACTCAAAATATGAAAGAGGTGAAATACCTAAAAAGAAATATGCTAAAAAGGCTTCTAAAAAACAACGTAAACAAAGCCAGGATGAAAATTATGCCATTGAATAACATAATAATCTTTTAAACGCTTCGTTAAATATATAAGTGGACAAAAAAACCACTTTTACAATAAATAGCCCACCTGCAGGAATAGTCAAGTGGGCTTATTTATTTTAATAACCCAGTATCTTCAACATACTTTGTGCTGTTTGCTCCTTGGCATAAACCCAATCTACCAGTTTACCATTTTTATCATGCCCCACAATAATATGCTTTGGCGATGGAATAAGACAGTGCTTAATTCCACCATATCCGCTTATCTGGTCCTGATAAGCTCCTGTATGGAAGAAACCAACATATAGTGGCTCTCCCTCACCAACTTTTGGTAAAAACACTTCATTAATATGCTCTTCGCTATCGTAATAATCATGGCTGTCGCAAGTGATGCCCCCCAAAACCACACGTTGGTATTCGTTATTCCATTTATTAATAGGCAGCATTAAAAACTTTTCTCCAATACCCCAGGTATCGGGCAAAGTGGTAATAAATGAAGAATCTATCATGTACCAGGTTTCCTTATCATTCTGATTTTTTTCGCCTATCACACTGTAAATATGAGCCATACTCTCTCCCACTGTGTAACTGCCAAACTCAGTAAAAATATGTGGCATAGGCACTTTACTTCTTTTGCAGGCTACCTTAATGTTGCGTACAATTTCATTGATCATAAACTGGTAATTGTATTCAAAACCCAGCGAATGTTTTATTGGGAAACCGCCACCAATATTTATCGAATCTAATTCAGGGCAAATCTTTTTTAATTGGCAATATAAATTGATCACTTTATTCAATTCACTCCAATAATAAATATCGTCTTTAATACCCTTATTTAAAAAGATGTGCAGCATTTTTAATTGGAAGCGGTGTTCATTACCTTCTATTTTATCTACATAAAATTCTAAAATATCTTTTGCCCTTATACCTAAACGGGAAGTATAAAAAGGAAAATTGGGCTCTTCATCTGCAGCCACACGAATACCCAGGTTAAAAGGCACTTTTACAGATTTAATGTAAGCTCTTAATTCTTCTGTATTATCCAGTACGGGGATTACGTTTTTAAACCCGCTGTTAAGCAAACCGGCAATACGATTGGTATAAGGCTTTTGCTTGTACCCGTTACAAATAACGAAAGTATCTTTATTAACCTTCTTTTTAGCGTACAGTTTTTTAAAAATATCAATATCGTAAGCATAAGAAGTTTCTAAATGAATGTCATTTTTTAGAGCTTCTTCTACAATAAAAGAAAAATGAGAGCTTTTGGTACAGTAGCAATAATTGTATTTGCCTTCGTACTTATGTTTTTTAAATGCATTGGCAAACATTGTTTTTGCCTTATTAATCTGCTTCCCAATTTTAGGCAGGTAAGTCAATTTTAATGGCGTTCCATATTTATCAATCAGTGCCTTAATATCAAGGTCGTTGTATTGTAAATAATCGTTTTTAACTTTAAAATCTTCCTGCGGAAAATTAAAGGTCTGTTGTACCAGGTCGTTATAAGTATTATCCATTTACAGTGCTGCTTAAGTAGGTTGGTAAAATTTTTTACAAATGTAATTGATTGAAAATATTTATGCATAAAAAAACCGTCCCCAACAAATTGAGGACGGCATAAATAAATTGTTACAACAGCATTATTTTACTGAATCTACTAATTTCTTAAATGTTTCCGGCTCGTTCATAGCTAAGTCAGCTAAAACTTTACGGTTTAAGTCAATATTTTTATCAGTTAATTTATGAATAAATTCGCTATAGGTAATTCCTTCAGCTCTTACTGCGGCATTGATACGGGCAATCCATAAAGCCCTGTATTCTCTTTTCTTATTTTTACGGCCAACATAAGCATAAGTCTGACCTTTTTCTAAAACGTTTTTGGCAACGGTATATACATTTTTACGCTTACCATAAAATCCTTTGGCAGCTTTTAATATTCTTTTGCGGCGGGCCCTGCTGGCTACTGCATTTTTTGAACGTGGCATATTTTAATTAGTTTAAAGTTAAAAGTTGATAAATTCTTTTATCCCTTTAGGGATAGAGGCTTATTTCAAACCCAGTAGTCTTCTTACAAAGTGCATATTAGCGTCGCTAACCACACCATCTTTACGCATATTACGTTTGCGTTTGGTTGATTTTTTTGTAAGAATGTGACGTTTGAAAGCTTTTTGGAATGTGATTTTACCGGTGCCGGTAACTTTAAAGCGCTTTTTAGCGCTGCTGTTGGTTTTAACCTTTGGCATTATATAACTTATTTTTAGTTACTCCCTGCTGGTGTTCCAAACATTTGGAAACTTTTTGAACCTTGTGGGAAATGTTTAAAAAAGAGAACTTTCTTTTTCGGGTCGCAAAGATAAGGGTATATATTCGAATATGGAGCAGTTGAGAGCGTTTTTTTACCTGATCCATGGTGCTTCAACGTTAAGTGTATTCAGCTACTTTTACATTTATCTTAAAACATATTATGTCCCATATAGCCATCATATCATCAAGTGTAAGAACCGGAAGAAACAGCCACAGGGTAGCTTTGTATTTTAAAAACTATCTCGAAACCAATCAATTAGCTACTATGCAGATTTTTAAACCTGCAGGTTTGCGAATACTTATTTAATCAGTTCAAAATTATCTTTTAAGCGAATATCTTTTGACGATGCTCCAACCATAAGTTCAAAATCTCCCGGTTCTGCCACCCATTGCAATTGCTGGTTGAAGAAAGAGAGTTTTTCTTTGTTAATTATAAATTTAATTGTTCTTGCTTCACCGGCTTTTAAATTTATTTTTTGAAAATCTTTCAGCTCTTTCATCGGCCTTACTATTGAACCTACCTTATCTCTCAGGTACAACTGCACAATTTCTTCCCCATCATACTTACCGGTATTTGTAATTGTTACAGCAACTTCAATCTGCTCGTTAGCTTTCAATTTCTTTTTACTCATTTGCAAATTACTGTATTGAAAACTGGTATAACTTAAGCCATAACCAAACTCATACTTTGGGAAAATGGATTCATCGTTGTAAGAAGAATTATAATTCCTGTTTGCATCATTGGTTGCAGGACGACCAGTATTAAAATGATTATAGTAAATGGGAATTTGCCCCACACTTCGTGGAAATGTCATCGCTAATTTTGCAGAAGGATTATAATCGCCAAACAATACATCGGCGATTGCATTTCCAGCTTCGCTCCCCAGCCACCAGGTATATAAAATTGCAGGAGCATTATCGGCAGTATAATTAAATACCAGCGGACGGCCGGCATTTATCAATACCACAACAGGTTTGCCGGTTGCCAGCAATTCTTTTAACAACTCTTCCTGTACACCAGGAATAGTTATATTACTTCGGCTCTTGGCTTCGCCACTCATATCTCTCCGCTCTCCTATACTAAGAATAACCACATCTGCTTGTTTTGCCACTTCAACCGCTTCTGCAAAACCATTTTTATTGTTGCCTTCAATATCGCAACCTTTGGCGTAAAGCAAACTGGTATTTGATCCAACTTTATTTTGCAAACCTTCCCACTGCGATACAATAAAATTTGAATCTACACCCGGAACTTCTACATCCCAAAAACCCTTGTTTTGTTTTACTGCTTTTACCAATGGGCCAATAAAGGCAATCGTTTTTGTATTTTTTGATAAAGGCAATAAATTATTTTGATTCTTCAGCAACACAATGCTTTTTGCAGCGGCTTCTTTTGCCACTTTTACATGCTCCGGATCATTTAATGCGGCTTGTTCTCTTGCAGCATTACAAAATTTGTAAGGATCGTCAAACAGGCCCATTTCAAATTTCTTTTGTAAAATTCTTTTTACTGCATCATCAATTAAAGCAACCGGTATTTTTTTATCTTTTACCAATTGTGCCAAACTGTTTTTATAGCAACGGCTTTCCATATCCATATCGCTGCCTGCTGTTACTGCAGATAAAGCGGCTTCATATTCGTTCTTTACATTGCCATGGTTGATCATTTCGCCAACAGAACCCCAATCGCTAACCACAAAACCTTTAAAGCCCCATTTGCCTTTTAAAATATCTCTTTGCAAATATTTATTACCTGTTGCTGGCACACCATTCAAATCATTAAACGAATTCATAAATGTGGCAGTGCCTGCATCTAATGCCGATTTAAAAGGCGGCAGATAAGTCTCCCAAAGCATTCTGTCACTCATATCAACAGAATTATAATCACGGCCGCCAATAGCCGCACCATACGCTGCAAAATGCTTTACGCAAGCCATCACTGCATTTATATCGCCCAGTTTATTTCCCTGGAAACCTTTTACTCTTGCATATGCAATCTTTGATCCCAGATAAGTATCTTCTCCGGCACCTTCCATTACCCTGCCCCAGCGTGGGTCACGGGCAATATCTACCATTGGTGCAAAGGTCCAGTGAATACCGCTGGCACTTGCTTCTGTTGCTGCAACTCTTGCTGTTTGCTGAATAGCATTTAAATCCCAGCTGCATGCTTCGGCCAATGGAATGGGAAATGTGGTTTTATAACCATGGATAACATCCTGCCCAAATAACAATGGAATTTTTAAACGGGATTGCATGGCAATTTGCTGCCAGCTTCTGGTACGTTCGGTACCCACAGTATTTAACAATGAACCTACCTGTCCATTTTTTATTTGCTCCTGTTTTTTATTATCTAAAGTAACCGGACCGGTGGCGGTATGATCATCGTTATACTGGTTCATCTGCCCTATCTTTTCTTCCAGCGTCATTAGCTTTAAAACAGAATCTACTTTTTGAGCAATTGATTTTTGCTGTGCAGTGACATTGGTAAAAGCAATAACGATTAAAAGCAATAATAAAACTGCAGGCTGTGATTTTCTATACATGGAATTTCTATTAATAATTAAGCAATCATAAAAAAAGAGGCTCTTCAATATCCTATTGCCAAATTAACCAATTTAGTAAAAGGATGATCAAAGAACCCTGGAAATAAAACAGTTTGTTCAAACAATACTATTGATAAACCCTTACATAGTCAATAGTTAGTTTTTGGGGAAATATTTTATCATCTACCCCAAACTTACCACCCCAGTTGCCGCCAACAGCCACATTCATCAGCAAGTGAAATTCCTTATCAAAAGGCCATTCATCAACACCTTTGTGGTCGTTTTTAAACTCATTGTATTTTATGTCATCAATAAAAAATGAGATCATATCAGGTGTCCATTCTATGGCATATACATGAAATGCTTTTGACAGATCAGTAATATTTAAGCCATTAGTTTTTTGTGTACCCAGCATTCCATTATAAGCGCCGGTGTGTACAGTGCCTAATGCAGAGTCAGGCCAGTAACCTACATTTTCCATTATATCTATTTCGCCACTTTTGGGCCAGCCACCGTATTCCCATTTTGTAGGTAACATCCAGATTGCTGGCCACATACCGGTTCCGGCTGGCAGCATTGCTTTAGCTTCAATGCGTCCATACCTCCAATCTCCTTTATTTTTAGATACTAATCTTGCTGATGTGTATTGTGCATCTGCATAAACTTCTTTTCTGGCTTCAATGATCAAATGTCCATTTTCCACCCTTGCATTTTCTTTACGGTCATTTGTATAAAACTGCAACTCATTATTACCCCAGCCACAATTATCGGGGCAACCTCTTCCTTTATCGTAACCCCATTTTAAACTATCAGGTAATCCCGGCTTGCTAAACTCATCCGACCAAACCAATTTTGTAAAAGTGCTTTGTGCATCACTGCCGTAAATTACAAACTGCAGTAATAACAAAAAAAACACTTTATTTTTTCTAAAAGCCATTGCTGTGTGTTTTAATTTTTTGTAAAAAGAGAGCCCTTTAAAAGAGCGGAAAGTATCCTTCTTAAAAAAGAAAGACACAATCCGCACTGTTTGCTATTATGAAAACCGACTGCTAGTAACGTTACTTTATAAATACCTGTCAACCTCTTTAAATATTATTTATTGATACACCCTTACATAATCGATCTCCATAGATGCACTGGTAAATGCAGGATCAATGGCTCCGCCAAAGTTCCCTCCCATTGCCATATTTAATATCACAAAAAAGTTTTGATTAAATGGTAAACTGGCATTGTTGGCAAACGTGTAAAACAATTGTGTATCTACATAGAATTTAATTGACGTAGCCGACCATTCCATAATATAACTGTGAAAAGCGGTGGTTGCATCCGGAATTATGGTAGTGCTGCCATCTCCATTACCACCAGAGTGACCAGGATGATGCAGCGTAGCATAAATTTTATTTAACTGGTTGCCTACATGTTCCATAATATCTATTTCGCCGCAGGCAGGCCACGGTGTGGTAGAAATATTATTACCCAGCATCCATATTGCCGGCCAGGTACCTCCACCCGCTGGTAGTTTTGCTCTCACTTCTATTTTACCGTACTTAAAAGAAAATTTATCTTTCGATAATAATCTTGCAGAGGTGTAAGCACTTCCGCTATACGCTTCTTTAATGGCGGTAATCTTTAAAACACCGTTCAACACTACTGCATTTTCCGCCCTGCTGGTATAATATTGTTGTTCGTTATTACCCCAGCCGCCTGCGCCTAAATCATATCCCCACTTTGCAGCATTAGGTGCCCCATCAGTATTAAATTCTTCGGACCATATAAGACCCGGAGCACTGGCTACAACATTTACTGTTACCTGTATTGATTTTTTCAGTGTTAAACCGGAACTGCTTTTTGCTGTTACTGTAACAGTGAAAGTGTTAGTTCCCACCAGCGTATATTGGTAATTGGTAACACCCGAAGCCACAGTAAGTATAGCACCATCTCCAAACTCATAATCATACGAAACAGCATTGGTGGCAACAGCGGAAAATGCTACTGTGCCACTTCCGTTGGTACTTGGCACAGCTGTTACCGTTAAATTTGAAGGTGCTGTTTGAGTTGGCCCGCTGTCATTCTTTTTTTTGCAGCTAACTGCAAAAAAAAGAATGAATACAACAACGAGGAGTATTGATACTTTAATGTGTCTCATTTTTGTATTATTTATTTTTTAGCTTTTGATACCAGGCATTACCATCTGCACCAATATTGCGTAAATTAACTCCTGTTGCAGTTATAGATATTATCTCGTAAGAGGTACCGCCTGTACCAAAATTTATAATACCATTACCCGGTACAGTAAATTGTATTTGTGTAGAATTAGCAGGTGTAGATGAAGACGTAGCAGCCATAAAATCCAGTTTTTTATTACCTCCTGTATTTATAGCATAACAACCATCCCCGCCGCTAAAACCATAAAAACCAGTGGCTGCACCAATGGAAAAATTTTCACCCTTGTTATTAACCGCCATAAACACATTATTATTGGCGTCCTTAGAAAAAGTAATCTCATCATCATATGCACAAGCTTCTCTTGAATTAGGCGAAGCGGCATACCATATTGGAGAAAATTGATCGTTTGGCCCTACCCCAAAATGTCCCGCTGCATCTTTATCAGTGATCCATACTTTAGTTGATCCGTTTGTGAGTGCTTGTAAAATTGCTACCGGAATTTCAAACGCTACAAATACTTTAATCTTTTTAGTAATGCTGGAAATTATACCGCCTGTACCAATTGCATTTACAGTAATGGTATAATCGTTAGTGCCAGTGTTAGTATATTTGTAACTGATTACACCGGATGGCACTACCCGAGTTTTACCATCACCAAAATCTATATTATAGGTTAAGGCTTTATCGGCAGTTGCAGTAATAACCACAATACCACTTCCGTTTCCATTTGGATTAGTAGCATCTACACCTGCAATGGCTGTAGTGAGTGTAAGGTTAGCAGGTGCTTTTAAATCGCCGAACTTATAGTCTGTTTTCTTACAGGCAATAAATAAAAGGCCTGCTGCAAGAAACAAGATGATGAATGATTTTATTTTAGTGATCATAATTTTATTTTTTAAAACATTAATTAAGTGTGATATCGTCAAAGTAAAATGTAAAGTTTGCAGAACCATCACCCATGGTACCCAGATCAAAGATCAATACAACACTTTGGTAAGAAAGTCCCGTGTTGATTGCACTATAATCAAAAGTTAATTCCTCCCATGCATTGGCAGTGGTAGTTAATACTTCTTTTTCAAAAGCTGCTCCATTGGGGCCTTCAACTTTTAATAATACTTTGGCTCCAATTCTTGGAGAATATACTTTCATTTTAAAAGTCTTTTTCACAGAAAAATTAATTGGGTTAACCAATCCAATTAAACTGCCGCCCCAAACCTGTCCGGCACTTTTAATCATTCTACCAACTTTTGTACTGGTATTAATGCCCCCGGCAAATGGATTATTTATAACTGTTGCGTTACCTCCATCGAAGTTGACAAAATTGTAAGCAATGGTTGTAGACTGAAAATCGAGTGGCAATGCTAAATAATTAGGTGTTACATTAACCGGTAAAAAACTCACATCATCCCAGTAAAAAACGCTTCCGGTACCTGCATTATTAAAATCGAAGAAGATAGAAGCCATATCATAATTGTAAGTAAGATTCATAGCTGCAGTTCCTGCAGATTGATTGGCAAAATCGAACACCAATGTCTCCCAGGTATTTGCAGCCTGCGTCATTGCTTCTGTTTCTACCGATCTGGTATTATTGGTTCTGTCTTCAACTTTTAATCTTACACGAATACCTGCGGCCGGAGAATATACTCTCACACTCATTTGTGTTGTAGTTGCAGTAAACGGAATTTTAGATGTAAAGCCTGCACCAATAGTTGTGCCTGCCCATGTTTGGGCACCACTTGTTTTGGTGGTTTTCTTTACTTTATTTGCGGCATTACCCGGGTCAACATCGTTTAGTGTAACATTACCACCAAAATCTGTAACGGCATAGTTCACTAATGTATTATCAAAAGTTACCGGCAAGGTTAATAAACTTGTAGGAAGCTGATTGGTAAGCCGGATATCATCAAAAAGGAAAGTAAAATTAGCAGAGCCATCACCCGCTGTACCTAAATCGAATATTAAAACAACTTTTTGGTACGAGTTAGTTGTATTAACAGCACTGTAATCAAAAATTAAATCCTCCCATGCATTGGCAACTGTAGTGGCTGTCTCTTTTTCAAAGCTTATTCCACCGTTGGTTAAGTTTTCTACTTTTAATAAAACCTTAGCACCAACACGTGGAGAAAAAACTTTCATCCGGAAAACCCTGTTTAAAGTAAAATCAATTGGTGTACCTAATGTAATAACACTGCCACCCCATACTTCAGGCGCATTTTTCACCATCCTGCCAACTCTGGCACTTGTATTAATTCCATTACTCTGGGGGTTATTAATTTTTGTAACCACACCTCCACCAAAATTTACAAAATCATAATTTACTGTTGGTGACTCAAAAGTTATTGGTAATAAAACGGGATCAACAATTGTTACCGGTTTAATTAATTGTGTGGTTGCTGCACCGCCACTTAAAGCCACTACCCTGATATTATATGTACCAACGGCTGCATAATTGTGGGTTACAACATCCCCTTCTAAAAAAGACACCGGTACTTCGTTAGGCACATCGCCCCAATAAATCCTGAAGAATGTTTCATAAACTGCTTTTGCAGTTACGCTAACTTTATAATTATTGTTAGGGTCAACAGTAATTGTAAAGTCTAAATTTTCCGGTGCCCTGAACGATACTGTTAACTGTTTTGTGGTCTCAGTAATTTTTCCTGTAATGCTGTGGCCAACAATTTTTACATTGTACACACCTTCGGCATACACATGCTGAGTGGCTTTGCCAGGTTGCACTTTTGCAGGTGTGGTAGTTGCATCGCCATAATAAATTTCATAAAAAGAAATGCCTTCGCCATTTGGTGTAATGGTAACAAGGCCGGTATTGTCCTGCGTTATATCAAAAAATGCTGATAGCTTATCAGGTGCGGCATCAGTTTCTAAAAAAGAAAGATCATCGTTTACTTCCTTTTTACAACCGGCAGCAAGCACCAGCAAAAAAGCTATGCTGAAAAAATATTTGAATACTTTCATAATCGTTAGTTTTTAAAAGTTAGTTTTTAGTAACCGGGGTTTTGTGTTAAACCAGAAACTTCAATTTCATATTGTGGAATTGGAAACAATTCGTGTTTACCTACAGCAAAGCCTGTAATTTTTGCAGCTGCCTGACCGGTTCTCACCAGGTCAAAAAAGCGGTCACCTTCCATAGCCAGTTCTAATCTTCTTTCGTCCCAAATGGCCTGGCGTAATGCTGTACCGGTTGCAGTAATATCTTTACTGGCATCATTAACAGCAAATGCACGGCGGCGCACCCTGTTTAAATACAACTGCGCTTTTGTATCGTTCGGTGTTGTTGACCTGTTAAATGCTTCTGCGGCCATTAACAAAACTTCTGCATAGCGGATGGTTCTGAAGTTATTTAAATAATTCAACTCTACCTGGCCAGATGTTTCGCTTTTCCGTGGTAAATATTTTTGATTATACCAACCTGTATTTTTGTATGGTGCTACCTGATAAGCAGGGTTATTAGCAAAAGCCGGATTATTTGAAGCTACTCCTGTAAACAATGCCGGATTACTATTTATGTAATCATCAATATTAAGTACAGTAGCTGCTTTTCTTATATCACCCGCTGTAAAAGCATTGGCTAAATTAACAGTTGGTAAATTTGTGCTCCAGCCAGCAGCATAAGGCATACCTGCTTTACCATTCAATCCTCGTACACCACATTGCTGTACAGAAAGATTCCCCTGCCCCCTTGTTACACCACCCCAGTTGTAATAGGGTGAAGCATTGGAGTATTGAATTTCAAAAACCGATTCAGGTCCATTTTCACCAGATTGCAAAAACATTCCACCAAAATCAGGGACTAAACTAAAAGGCCCGTTAACCACATTTTCTAACATGGTAGCCGCTGCATCAAATTTATTTTGATACAAGAGTACTTTACCTAATAAAGCCTGTGCAGCATATTTTGTCACCCTTCCTTTTTCAACATTAGTAATAGGTAAAACTGCAATAGCACTGTTTAAGTCTGCTTCAATTTGTTTGTACACATCTGCTTTTGCTGAACGTTTTAAAGTCTTAGATTCTGATAAGCCCAACCTTTTATCAGTAAACAAAGGCACATCGCCAAAAAATCTAACCAAATGAAAATAATAGTAGGCACGTAAAAAATATACTTCGCCATACAATGCATCTTTACCTGTAAAGTTTACTGTTTCACCTGCTTTATTAGCAGCTTTATATTGATGCAGATAATTGGCCCTGTTAATACCTTCATAAGCTGCCTGCCACATTTCGGTTAGCTGATCATTTACCGGCGTTAATGTATAGTCATCAATCTGCTGCAATGGTAATACATCTGATGCATTTTCACCACCACTTACTGAATTATCCGATGCTATATCACCAATAGGCACGGCCTGGTTTAACCATTGTATAGGCGTGTAAACACTAATGGCCATAGTGCGGTAATCGCTTTCCGATTTTAAATAATCCAGTTCTGTAATTACAAAATCTTCGTGTGGGTTATAGTCCACCCATTTTTTACAAGATGCAAGCGAGGCAATTAAAAAAACCAGGCTTAATATTTTAATATTTTTCATTGTAGAATGTTTTATAAAAATTTATAGTTTAATGTCAATACCAACTGCATAAGTCCTTGCCTGTGGATATGCCCCACGGTCGATACCTGTATCTAGAATACCCCCAGCAATTTCAGGATCGAAACCAGAGTATTTGGTAAACGTGTAAGCATTTTTTACCTGTGCATAAATACGCAGCTTGCTGAAAACCTTTTTAGTTACAGATGCAGGGAATGTATAACCCAACTGTATATTTTTTATTTTTACAAATGAACCATCTTCCACATATCTATCTGATACACGGATGTTGCTATTATCATCAATAAAAGTGTAACGTGGGTTTCTTGCATCATTGGTACTGCCCTCGCCTGTCCACCTTGCTAATACAGCACGATACTTATTAGAGTAGTTGGCATTTCTTTCGTAAGCCCTGTAAATATCATTACCTACAGATGCATACGTGAATGCATTAAAATCAAAATTCTTGTATTCTAAATTAAGGTTCCAGCCCATTGTAAATGTTGGGAATGGATCACCAATTTTTGTTTGATCAGCAGAAGTAATTTTACCATCACCATTTACATCCGCAAAACGAATATCGCCAGGCTTGGCACCAGCTTGCGGAGCTCCTTTAAGTAAATCGGCAGCAGTTTGAAATAAGCCATCAGTTTTATAGCCGTAGAAATAACCTGGTGTTTGTCCTTTTTCAAATACAGTTACACTTTGCGATTGGCCATTAAAATAATAGCCGCCCGGTATTCTTGCAGTACCATCATCATTGGTTGCAGTAACTTCATTTTTAGAAGTTGTAAAAGTTAGCGAGGTGTTTAATTTTACTACCCTTTTAATAATTTCATTGTAACCTAAAGTAACATCTATACCACTGCTTTTGGTAGAACCAATATTAGCAACAGGAATAGGAACTGTACCAAGGTATAAAGAAGCAGAAGGAGTAAATAATAACCCATCTACTTCTTTGCTGAAGTAATCAGCACTTAAAGAAAATTTTCTTTTAAAGAAATTTATATCAAACCCGGCATTTAACTGCAATTGTTTTTCCCATCTTAATGCATCATTTGCTGCAGAACCAACTGTAGATCCGGCATAAAAAACATTATTAAAAGTATAACCATTACTATTTGGCGGATTACCATAACTGGGCCCGCCGGTAGAAATTCTTACAAACTGAGGGTCAACATTTTCATTACCAATTGATCCGTAGCTGCCTCTTATTTTTAGATAATCTACAAAATTGGAATGAAAGAAATTTTCTTTAGTTACTACCCAGCCTAAAGAACCAGAAATAAAGTTGGCATATTTATTATCGATACCAAATGCATAAGAACCATCACGGCGTGCTGTAAAAGAACCTAAATATTTTTCCTGGTAATCGTAATTGACCCTTCCAAAAAAAGACAGGTTTCTTCTGAAATATTGATAATAATAACCGTTAATTGCATTTGTGTTTGTAGATGAGTTAACTCCTGTAGCACCATTAGTAAAGTTGGCAAACTCCCATGAATTGAACGATACATCCTGCCTGCTGGCACCGGCAGCATTACCCGAAATTTTGGCTATTGAAAACCCGGCAACTGTTTCAAAGCTGTGGTCTTCTTTTACCTTAAAATTATAATTGGCAAAACTTTCCCAGGTATAATTAAAATTGCTGGTTTTTTCATGCGATACGCTGTTGTGCTCACCAGCTACGGTTGAACCATCTGCATTCATAGTATTGTTGGTATTATTTAAACCATAAAATACAAGCGGCGTAAAGTTTTTTGCATTACCATCGTATTTGGTATAACCAAAACGGGTAGATAATTTTAAATTCTTAATTACATCATATTGCAATTCAAACTTGCCGTATAATTTATTACCGGCGTTTTTATTGAAGGTATTATCAAGCTTAGTAAGCGGATTAAATATTTCTGATAACAATAAACTACTGAAGCCATACTTACCAACTGTATTAGGTACAGTGTTATAAACAGAAACTGTTGGATCATAATTTAATGCACTGCCAATAATACTGTTGAATGAATTTTCCTGAACGCCTTTACTGTTTAAAAGTACCCCGGTAGTATTTAAAATAAGTTTTAATTTGGGAGAAATATCAAAATTAAGATTGGCAGTAAAATTGCCCCTGCTAAAAAATGATTTATCATTTCCCCCCACAATACCTCCCTGGTTTAAATACCCTCCCGATAAAAAGTAAGACATTTTATCACTTCCACCTCTTACCGCAACAGTGTGCGATTGCATTGCTGCAGTTTTAAAAACTTCATCCTGCCAGTTGGTACCTACACCTATTTTAGACAAGTCAGGAAAAATAACATTACCGCCTGCAACGGTGCTGCCTTCGTTAATTATTGCAGCATACTCTGTTGCATTTAAAACACCAATTTTATTCATCACTTCCTGTACACCATAATTACTGCTGGCAGTTATTTCTGTTTTTTGATTTTTTCTGCCTGATTTAGTTGTAACCACTATAACACCATTACCACCTTTTACGCCATAAATTGCAGTTGTTGCCGCATCTTTAAGTACATTTATAGATTCAATATCGGCGGCATTAATAGAATTAAAGTCGGTTAATGATTGAGGAACGCCATCAATAATAACCACCGGATCGGTACCGGAAAAAGAAGGAATACCACGAACTAAAACTGTAGGTTTTGAGCCAGGTGAGCCGGGAGAAATCACTGTAACACCAGAAGCCCGGCCTTGTAAAGCTTCTTCAGCTCTAACAGGTTTCAGCTTTTCGATATCGGCTGCTTTTACAGTGGAAATTGCGCCGGATACCTTGGTTACCTTTTGAGTTCCGTAACCTACCACCACAACCTCATTTAATTTTGTACTGTTTTCAGTTAGCCCAATTACCAAAGTAGTGCCTGTAATAGCAACCTCCTTAGCTTCAAAACCAACTGAAGTAACAATAAGTGTTTTGGCAGCCGAAGGAACGGTGAGTGTAAATTCACCCTTTTCGTTAGTACTTGTACCAACCTGGCTTCCTTTTACAACAACCGATGCTTTAGATACAGGTTCTCCTTTTTCGCCTGTTACAGTACCTGTAATTGTTTTGGTTTGAGACCAGGAAACTGCGGAGATGAGTAATGCAAAAAGGAATAAAATCCCTTTGAAGAGTTTTTTCATACACAAGTTTTTTCGTTTTGATAATTCTGATTTAACAGAACATAAAAGTAAAATGTTTACTAACCTTAGAATATTATTTCACTACATCTATACTACATCATCAAACCGTAACTAATTGAATGTCAGTAACCACAAAATACCTCATTGCTACATCAAAGGAATATTTATCTTTATTGGATGAAAAAATGTATTGCATTTTTTTTATTGCTTGTCACCCACCATTTATTGCCAGCTCAAAACACAATTGGGCTGCCTTTAGTTATTAATTACAGCAATAGCGATTTTAAGGGCGGCTTACAAACCTGGGATATTAAACAGGACAGATCGGGTAAAATGTATTTTGCCAATAATGAAGGATTAATTTCATATGATGGCAGTTATTGGAAAATTTATCCCCAACCAAACAAAACCATATTACGCTCAATAGCTATTGATGAAGATGGTAGGATTTATGCCGGCGGGCAGGATGAGATGGGATTTTTTTTTCCTGATGGCAATGGTATTTTACGATATACCTCTTTAAAAAATCTGATACCAAAAGCACAAAATAACTTTGCAGATATCTGGGATATTGAAATACTTGAAGGTGCTGTCTTCTTTCGCACTACTGACAGAATTTTTGAATATAAAGATCAATCTGTACGGGTTTATCCTGCACCATCCAGTTGGCAGGCGTTAAAAGTTACAGGTGGAAAAATTATAGCCC
Source organism: Ferruginibacter sp. (assembly GCA_017983695.1). Taxonomy (GTDB): domain Bacteria; phylum Bacteroidota; class Bacteroidia; order Chitinophagales; family Chitinophagaceae; genus Ferruginibacter. The sequence goes on along the minus strand of JAGOAX010000003.1, from coordinate 57,764 downwards.
AGGATAGAACCAGTGGTCTCTTTCAATTTATTAATAATGCATGGCAGCCACTTACCTCCCCCAACATAATTCCTGACTTTGTTATTACCGGCATTGTATCCTTGGGTAACGACAGCTTATTGATCAGTTCCCTTCAAAATGGTCTTTATATTTTTGCCAATGGCAGCCTGTTAAAAAAGAATACGTCTGCAGATGCCAGTTTTCAGAAAAATAATATTTATTCCTTTGAACAGATCAATTCCTCCGAATTCGTTGCAGGCACAACCTCCGATGGCTGTTTAGTAATAAACAGAAATGGCGAAATTATTCAGCAAATTGCCCGCCCTGAGGGGCTTCAAAATAATAATGTGCTGAGTGTTTTTTTAGATAAAGATAAAAACCTTTGGACAGGGCTTAACAACGGTATTAGTTTTATTGCGTATAACTCTGCCATTAAATATATTAAGCCCAGCAAAACAAATGATGTGTCTGGTTACTCATGCAGGGTTTTTAATAACCAGTTATATATTGCTACATCGGATGGAGCATACGCAGCATCGCTTTCCAATACGAATAAAGATATTAGTTTTTCAAAAGCTAATTTTAGTTACATACAAAATAGCAGTGGTCAGGCCTGGGGTTTAGATGAAGTAAACCATCAACTGCTGATGGGGCATCATAATGGTTGTTATTTAATACAGAATAATACAGCTGTTCAATTAACCAGCGGGGTTGGTATTTGGCTTTTTGTTCCAACTACTTCAATATACCCGGCAATAACTATATTAACAGGAACTTACTACGGACTTACTATGCTGGAATGCACTAATGGCAATTTTACCAGCAACTATTCTCTTAAAGGCATCAGTGAATCAATCAGGTTTTTGGCAATTGATAACAACAATGATATTTGGGCTTCACACCCTTACAGGGGTATTTACAAAGTATTTTTATCGGCAGATAACAAATCCTATACTACAGAATTATTTACTGATAAAGATGACTTACCCTCTACTTTTAGAAACCATGTATTCAGGATAAAAAACCGGGTTGTTTTTGCCACTGAAAAAGGGGTGTATGAATTTGATGCTAAACTTAATAAATTTATCCGTTCCCCTCTTTTATATGATGTATTCGGCGATATAAGCATTCAATACTTAAATGAAGATAACGCAGGTAACATATGGTTTTGCAGTGGTAAAAAAATTGGCGTGGTAAGTTTTTCGGCTGGTGAGAACAAAGTATCTACCACATATTTTCCTGAGTTAACAGGAAAGATTCTATCCGGCTTTGAAAACATTTACCCTTTTACTAAAGAAAATGTTTTTATTGCTGCTGATAATGGTATCATACATTTGAATTATGAAAAATACATTTCTAACAATTCTAAACTAAATGTATTATTAACGCAGGTAAAAGCTTTTGGCAAATCAGACAGTGTAATTTTTGGGGGCTATTTTCTTCAAAATAGTGACTCCTCTTATTCACAAAATAAAAATTCAATTTTACAATTTCCAATAAGTAATAATTCATTTCATTTTGAATTCAGTTCGCCTGCATTTAGTTTACAAAAAAATATTGAATACAGTTATCAACTGGAGGGATTTGAAAACAGGTGGAGTGAATGGACAAATAAAACCGAAAAAGATTATACCAATTTACCAGCGGGTACTTATACTTTTAATGTAAAAGCACACGATAATCTTGGCAACGAATCTAAAGTTATCAGCTACAGTTTTACTGTAAAACCTGCCTGGTATAAAACTATATGGGCCTTTCTTTTTTATTTTCTTTTACTTATTTTTTGCTTTTATATGCTCAACAGGTTGCAAAAAAAGAAACTTTACTTGCAGCAATTAAAGTTTGAAGAAGAACAGAAAAGGCTGAAATATATTCATCAACTTGAAGTAGAAAAAAATGAAAAAGAGATCATTAAACTTCAAAACGAAAAATTAGCCAATGAAGTTATTTATAAAAATAAAGAACTGGCCGATGTAAGTATGCACCTTGTGGAAAGAAGTGATGCCTTAATAAAAGTGAAAGATGAATTACAGCAGTTATACAAAAAAACCGGCGGTAACCACGATGTTAAAAAAGCTATTCAGCTGGTAAATGACATAGAAAAAAACAATTCTAATTGGGAGCAGTTTGCTACACATTTCGATGAGATCAATAATGATTTTCTGAAAAAACTTAAATCAAAATTTCCTGCCTTAACAAATACCGATTTAAAAGTATGTGCTTATTTGCAATTAAAACTATCTTCTAAAGAAATTGCCCAATTGATGAATATTACTGTAAGAGGTGTAGAAATAAGCCGTTATCGGCTTAGAAAAAAACTGCAACTACCAACAGAGAAAACATTGAATGATTTTTTGAGCGAAATACTCACTGCAGGTTGATCTTAAAAAATATTTATTCATCCATACCATCAGCTCCAGCTGCAGTTTTGCTGGAGTTGGCCACCATTTTAGTTACAATATCAATTTCGGCAGGCGTAAAATAGCGCCATTTACCGGGTGCAAGACCAGTTATTGTAATATTCATTATCCGTATCCGTTTCAATGTTTCTACATTGTAGCCCAATGCTTCACACATGCGGCGTATCTGCCGGTTAAGTCCCTGTGTGAGTATTATTTTAAACCTGTTTGGGCCCTCCTGCTTTACAAAACATTTTTGTGTTACTGTACCTAAAATACGAACCCCGTTACGCATTTTATTTATAAAATCTATTGTAACAGGTTTATCAACCGTAACAATATATTCCTTTTCATGATTATTGCCGGCACGTAAAATTTTATTTACAATATCACCGTCGTTAGTCAAAAAAATTAACCCTTCGCTTCTTTTATCCAACCGGCCGATTGGAAATATCCTTGATTTATAATTTATAAAATCGATGATATTGGTTTTGTCTTTTAAATCAGTGGTGCAGGTAACGCCCTTGGGTTTATTCAACAATAAATAAACAGCAGCTTTCTTTTTTTTAATGGGCTCTCCATCTACTAAGACAATATCATTTTCTCCAACCCGGTTTCCCTTGTGGGCATCTTTGCCATTAATGGTTACCCTGCATTGTTCAATATACTTATCAGCCTCCCTGCGGCTGCAAAAACCTGTTTCGCTGATGTATTTATTTAAACTGGTATCCATTATGCTTTGTAAATTATTACAAACTTAATTTAAAATAGATAATATCCGGGATCAGTAATCGGGCAATATATAATTACACGGGTAAGCCAATGTTTTATTTAATACAAAAGCGGAGACATAATGCTCCGCTTTTGTATTTTATTTTTTTGAGTATTACTATTCTGAAGGTTTACTTTCTGCTGCAGGCTTTTCCTCTGCCGGGGTATCTTTAATAAGTTTACCCAATTCGGATGTACGCCTTTTTGTTTGCGGTTTAGGTGCAAACATCACCAGCATTCTCTTTCCTTCCATTTTAGGTAACCCTTCTAAAGCTCCAACATCTTTAAGGCGGTCGGCGAATTTCAGTAATAACAATTCCCCTCTTTCTTTAAACATAATAGCACGCCCCTTAAATTGTACATGTGCTTTTACTTTATCGCCATCCAGCAAAAATTTTTCGGCATGTTTTACTTTAAACTCAAAATCATGATCATCTGTATTGGGTGTAAAACGTATTTCTTTTACTTCACTGGTTTTGCTTTTTGCCTTCATCTCCTTTTTCTTCTTCTTCTCATCGTACAAAAACTTATTGTAATCAATAATTTTGCACACAGGAGGTGCTGCGCCGGGAGAAATTTCTACAAGGTCTAATTCTAAATCTTTGGCAATTTTAAGCGCTTCAGGTGTTGGATAAATTCCTGGTTCTACATTTTCGCCAACCAATCGTACTTCCGGTACTCTTATCATGTGATTGGTGCGGTGTTCCTGTTGTTGTTCTTTTTTAAAACGGGGATTAAATGCTCCCCGGGGCGGTCTTGGTGGAAATGCCATTTACAATTTTTAGTTTACAATTTTGTTTTTATGTTACCTGCAATATCTGCTTTGTTCAACATCGTCCCCGCCGTGGCGGGGCTCACTTGTACACTTTGTTTACTATTCAGCTTTTACCTAAGCGTAAAATACAAAAAATTTAATCTGCTCTTCTTTCTTTTATTTCTTTTTTAATTGCCGCAATAAATTCATCTATACTTTTTACCCCCAAATCTCCTTTGCCTTGCCTGCGTATTGCAGCTACTCCTTCATTCATTTCTTTTTCGCCAATTACAAGCATATAAGGTACCCTTGCCAATTCTGTATCCCTTATCTTCTTGCCTATCTTTTCGTTGCGGTCATCAATTTCTACACGAATATCTGCATTTTTCAGCTTTTGCAAAATAGTATTTGCATAATCCATGAATTTATCACTTATGGGCAAAATCTTTACCTGCAGCGGAGCCAGCCAGGCTGGGAATTTTCCGGCATAATGCTCCAGCAAAAAGCCGATGAAACGTTCGTGAGTTCCCAAGGGTGCTCTATGAATAATCAATGGCACTTCGGATTGGTTATCCTTATTGGTAAAACTAAGTTTAAAGCTTTGGCCCTGCGCAAAATCTACCTGGTTGGTTGCCAGGGTAAATTCTTTACCAATGGCACTCCATATTTGCACATCTATTTTGGGACCGTAAAATGCCGCTTCATTCTGCACTTCTATAAAAGGAGTATTAGTGTCAATTAAAACCTTGCGTACCATATCTTCTGTTTCCTTCCAAAGTGCAGGCTCATTTACATATTTTTGCCCCAGTTTAGCGGGGTCGTGCAGGCTAAGGCGCATGACGTATTTATCTACACCAAATATTTTAAAATATTTGATATACATTTCATTTACTGCCCTGAATTCCTGGGCAAACTGCTCTTTGGAACAGTAAATATGTGCATCATTCATGTGAAGGCAACGCACCCTCATCAGGCCAAATAATTCGCCGCTCTGTTCGTAACGGTAGCAGGTGCCATACTCTGCAATGCGGTAAGGCAGGTCTTTATAACTCTTTTGCTCTGCATCAAATATTTTATGATGATGAGGGCAGTTCATCGGTTTCAGATAATATTTTTCACCGTCCATTTCCATGGGAGGAAACATACTATCTGCATAGTAAGGTAAATGCCCGCTGGTGAGGTACATACTTTCTTTTGCAAGATGTGGTGTAACCACCCTTTTATAACCTGCGGCATTTTCAGTTTCCTTAGCCAGTTTTTCCAGTTCTTCAATAATTACAGTTCCGTTTGGCATCCATAATACCAAGCCTGGGCCCACATTATCATCCATTGTAAAAATACCCAGCTCTTTACCTAATTTTCTATGGTCTCTTTTTTTGGCTTCTTCCAGCAGGGCTATATACTCATCCAGTTCCTTTTGATTAGGAAATGTTATTCCATAGATTCTGGTAAGCTGTTTGTTTTTTTCATCGCCTTTCCAGTATGCACCGGCAATGCTCATTAATTTAATGGCTTTAATAACTCCTGTAGAAGGAATATGCGGCCCACGGCATAAATCAGTAAAAGCTCCCTGTGTATAAAAAGTAATGCCGCCGTCTGTAAGATTACTTAACAGGTCTAGTTTATATTCATCGCCTTTACCGGTAAAATAATTTACAGCCTCTGCTTTTGATATTTCCTTTCTGATGTAACTGTTATTTTGCTTTGCCAGTTCATTCATCTTTTTTTCAAGGGTAACCAGGTCTTCTTCACTTAGCTTTCTGTCTCCCAGGTCCATATCGTAATAAAACCCTTTTTGCAGGCCATTATCAATTGCAGGGCCAACCCAAAATTTTACTCCCGGAAACATGCCTTCTACTGCCTCGGCCATTAAATGAGCCGAAGAGTGCCAGAAAGTAGCTTTGGCATCAGCGTCATCCCAGGTCAATAGTTTTAAAGATGCATCTGTATTTATTGGCCGGGTGGCATCCCATACTTCGCCATTAATACTGGCAGCCAGTACTTTTCTTGCTAAGCCTTCGCTTATGGATTTAGCCACATCCATTGCCGATGAACCCTGTTCAACTTCCCGTATAGCCCCGTCGGGTAATGTAATCTTTATCATATCTTTATACACCTGCCTTATCGTTTAGCAGGCTGCAAATTTAACGAAGTATTAGCTATGGAAAAATTAATCTAAAATATCTTTGTAAATGGGACGAATAAGTTTTTTGATAGTTTCGTTTTTGGTTTGTGCTTTAAAAGTATTTTCTCAGGATTTGGAAGGAAAATGGGTCGGCAGTTTTACTGACAAAAGTTTGAATTATGGGCAAACAAAGCATACCATAAATTTTAATTTTTACAGGTTAAGCGATTCCTCTTTTGAAGCCTGGAGCAAGACTTTTATGGAATTTGATAACCATACAGATTCTACGGTTTGTTTTTTAAGAGGTGGTTTTTCACACAAAAATATTTTATACCTTGAAGAAACAAAAGTGATACAGCCTTTATCAGATAAGAGCACTGAGTTGTGCCTGCAATTTATGAAGCTGTATTATTTAAAACGAAAAAAACAATTAATCCTAATCGGAGATTGGTATACAGAAGAAAACAAATGTGGTTATGGTAGTATTGAGTTACGCAAAAAGCTATAAGTGAAAATGAAAAGAATTTTATATTTATTAATTACCCTTATTTTTTCAACAGCAGCATTTGCCCAAGATTTTACCGGCCAGTGGAAAGGCCAGTTTGCTGATAAGAGTACTGCATCTTTAAATTGGGGAGGTGACCGATGCGATTATGTACTGGAACTGGAATGCAAGGGCAACGAGGTAACCGGTTATTCTTACACTTATTTTAATGTGGGTGGTAACAGGTATTATACCATTTGCAAACTAAAGGGCAAACTAAATAAGCGCAGCCGCTATGTAGAAGTAACAGAAATTGAACGTACCAAAACCAATGTACCCACTAATATTAGTAACTGTTTTCAAATACATAAACTTACTTATTTTAAGGATGGTGATGAACAAAAGCTGGAAGGCAGCTGGATTCCTGCTCCCAACCAACAAGGCGATTGCGGTTATGGTACTACCTCATTATCCCGGAGAGTACTTAAAAAAAACAAACCGGTTTTTAACAACACTACTGCAAGAGACAGCAAACCGGAGAAAAAACCGGTAACCAATTTTGTTGATAAAAATAAAACCGCTACACCGCCTGTAGTTATTACCAAACCAAAATCTGTTGCTCCACCAATTGTAAAACCAGTACCGGAAAGCACCAAGACTGATCAAAAAAATCAAAACCCAACTGTAGTAAAAATAAATCCTCCGCAGGTAAAGCTGCCTGATATAACTTTTGAAAAAAGAAATAGTAACGTTATTAAAACCATTGAAATAGAAAAAGAAACGTTTAAAGTTGACCTGTACGACAATGGAGATATTGATGGAGATACTATTTCACTTTTCTTTAATGGCAGATTATTACTTTCTCACAAACGCCTTAGCGACAAAGCACTTACCTTAACCCTGAATGCCACAGAAAGTAAAGATGTAAATGAGCTGATAATGTATGCCGATAATCTTGGATCTATTCCGCCAAATACTGCTTTAATGGTGGTTACCGATGGCGATAACCGCTATGAGGTACGCATTTCATCCGACCTGCAAAAAAGTGGCGTAATCCGTTTTGTACATAAGCCCAAAACCACACAATAAAAGGCTAATAGCTGCGTTAGTACCTAAACCAATATTAATAAGTAATGAAAAACCTTATTTCGGTTATGGTACTTTTTATGGGTATCATAGTATTCAGCTGCTTTATCTCGTCCTGTACAAAAGATGATAATACCAATATTGATAAACCTAAAGAACAACAGGTTATTGGTACATGGAGTATTAACAGGGTTCAACTAAAATTATATTATGGTGGTGTGTTTTTTAAAGATACCATCGTTGCTCAAACCACTTATCCAAACTATGTAAAGTTTGAATCGAATGGAAATTTTGAGTACAAGTTTAATAAACCTGCGGCAGACGCTGGAACTTATCAATTTACCGGGGCCGATTCTGTAGTATCTAACGTTACTTCAAAAATATACCGCTGGAAAATGTTGACACTGACTGATGTTTTATTTACTGTGATGAACACATCTACAGATCCAGCTTACCCGGGAGCTACAGTGGAAACTTACCAGACATTTGTAAGATAAAATATTAAAAATAGTTCTTAATCCGAACTCTCACAGTAAACTGCATTCGCCAGCTGGCGAATGCTTTTTTTTTGTTAGAATTTAAAGTTCCAGGTAACAGCAGGAATGATAGGGAATAAAGAAACCTGTTTTGCCTGTATGGTTAACGTGCCATTTAGAGGGCTTCCGTTCTGATCGAAATAAACAAAGTAGGGATTCTGGCGGCTATAAGCATTATAAATGCTGAACACCCATTCACTCTTCCATTTTCTTCCTTCGTTTTTCTTTGGTGTAAGTATTGCAGAAAGATCCATGCGGTGATAGGCTGGTAAGCGGTATTCATTAATACGGCTGTACTCCTGCGTTAGCACACCACCAACAATATAAAACCGCTGTGGCAGAGTTGCAGCATTGCCGCTGCCATAAACAAATGAGGCAGATAATTTCCACTTTTTATTCAGCTCGTACATGGCCACTACACTTAAATCATTTCTCCTGTCGTACTTGGCAGGATATTTTTCACCAAAATTAAGCGCTGCAAATTTTCTCCATGTCCAGCTTAAAGTGTAACCAATCCAGCCGGTTAACCTGCCTTTTGTTTTATTGATAAACAATTCAGTTCCGTAACTCCAGCCTTTTCCAAAAGCGAAAAAATTTTCGGTGTCTTCTAAAGTATTCGGCGTATAACCTTCCCGGTATTCTATCTGGTTTTGCATTTGCTTGTAATACAATTCAACGGAGGTTTCATACATATTATCCTTAAAGTTTTTAAACAGGCCGGCCGCATATAAATAACTTATCTGTGGTTTTACTTTATAGGTACTGGGTACCCAAATGTCTGTTGGTAAAGTGGTACCGGCATTACTTACCAAGTGAATGTATTGCAGGTTTCGTGTTACAGATGCTTTTACTGATGTCTCATCATTCAATGCATATCTAACAGTTAATCGTGGTTCTAAGCCGCCATATGTTTTTACAGTTTCCCCTTTTTTATAAACCGTACTGTCTATACGGTTGCCGTTATCATCTGTTTTATATAATTTAAAAGCTCCTACCTGCTGAAAGAAACTATAGCGCAGACCTGCATTTATTTTTACCTTATCACTTATCTCCCAGTCATCCTGTACATAAACTGCTGCTTCATTTGCAAATTTTGTTTGTGCGTTGTTGGGATTAAATACCACCGAATCCTGTTTACCACTAACTACAGAAGGCGTAAACCGGTGGTAAGTATAAATACCGCCAAATTTAACTTTGTGCCCGGTATATGGGTACAGATCAAAATCCTGTTTTAAACTTATATCCCTGATACCCGAAGCCAATTTTACTTCGAAATTATTTTGCGCTGCATTAAATGTAAAGTTGTAATCGTTATATACAGCAGTTGTATTACCAAATAAACGGTTATTGTAAACATGGTTCCACCTTAACGTACCGGTTGCATTACCCCAGGGTATATTTACTTTTAAACTTTGTTTACCATTTACAAAATCAAAAACATCCCGGCCGAAATAGCCACTTAAGTAGAGCCTGTCTTTTTCAGAGAAGCGGTAATTTATTTTTGTATTTAAATCGTAAAAGTAATACCCCGAGCCATAAAACTGGCTGCTTGATTTTACAAAGGGCTTTGTTAAAGCATCTATATAAGTTCTTCTTGCAGAAACAATAAAAGAGGCTTTATTTTTTTTTATAGGTCCCTGTATTGATAAACGGGAAGCAATTAATCCAATACCTCCATCTACCTGGAATTTTTGATTGTTCCCTTCCTTCATAGCAATATCCAATACGCTGGATAACCTGCCGCCGTACTGGGCTGGCATACCGCCTTTAATAAGCGAAACATTTTTTATCGCATCGGAATTGAAGATGGAAAAGAATCCAAAAAGATGACCGGTATTATACACAGGTGCATCGTCCAGCAAAATTAAATTTTGATCGGGGCCGCCACCACGTACGTACAGCCCGGCACTACCCTCGCCTGCATTACGGATGCCTGGCAATAACTGAATCGTTTTCAACAAATCCACCTCTCCCAAAAAAGCCGGGATGGATTTTATTTGTTCAATGGGTAAAGTAAATTTTCCCATTTGTGCATTCTTAACATTGGCATCTCTCTTTTTCGAACTTACCACTACCTCCTGCGACAAATTAATTTTCGGCAGCATTTCAAAATTTAATTGCCTGTTACCGTCAAGTTTTACTGCTATTATTTTGGGTTGATAACCAATAAAAGAACACACTAAAAAATACTCTCCCTCATCAAGCGTAATGGAAAAAAAACCATACTGATTGCTGCTGATACCTTTTGTTTTACCGGTTACAGCTACTGTTGCTCCAATAAGTGTTTCTCCATTTAGAGAGTCTTTTATAAAACCACTAATGGTGTATTTTGCTATTGATGCGACAGGTTTATTCTGTGCACTTCCCAAAAAAGGAATCCATATCAAAAGCAGCGTAACTAATTTTAGCTTCATAGTCGGAATATATACCAATGCAGAGGTTTGTATTTGAGATTTTTTATACCTTATTATTACTGTGCCTTAATAGTATCTTTTATTGAGCCGCAATGTAACATAGTGCCTTTAAACTCAGGATGATTTTTTCCTAAATAAGGGTTAATGATTTCTTCTGAATTACTGATCCAGTTTCCTTCTTTCTCATCACCAAAGGCCATAGGGCAGTTTTGCCAGTACATTTTAGGGCCTTCGTAATTAATTACTTTAAATGCAGGATAGAGCATTTCAGAGATCATCCTGAAATCCTGGCGCATTTCTGTAATGTTAGTTTGATTTAATAATGATACTGCATTCAATTTAACATCGTTAAAATTAGCTTTAGCTGTTTCAAAAATTGAAGCGGTGTCATTTTTCAGTTCATCTAATTTTATACTGTCAATTAAACTAATGAATTTTTTACAGCCTTCTTTTGCCTTTGCTGTGTCGGCATCTACAAAAGCAGCTTTCATTTCAAAATATGCATTCATTGCGTCTGCAATACTTTTACTAAATGCTTCGGAATGTTTCTTTAATGCCAGCGGTTGTTGCTTTGGCCCGCTATCTCCACCTTTTTTCTTAAATATAAAAACATACAATAAATAAGCTGCCAATACTAAAAACACGAGGATCAATAATCTTTTCATGAGGTTAATTTTGGGCAAATTTACGATATAACACTATTTACTTTAAAAAGTTTGATGATTGGCATACTTTTGCACCTTGTTAAAAAAAGAGGATATCCCTCTGCTCAATATTATTTATGCTGTTAGGACTACAAAATGTGACGTTTGAATTTGGTGCCAGAACTATTGTTGAAGATGCCACATGGCATATTCAGCCCAATGAACGTATTGGGTTAATTGGCTACAATGGAACCGGGAAATCTACTTTATTAAAAGTACTGACCAGGCAATACCTGCCCAATAAAGGCACGGTAGAGCAAGGCAGGGAGACTACTATTGGTTTTTTACACCAGGACCTGTTGAGTTTTGACACAGAAGATTCTATTCTGGAAGTGGCCATGGGTGCTTTTGAAAGAGTAAAACAACTGGAAAAAGAAATTGAGGAAATAGGAAAGCAGCTGGAATTAACAGGCGATGAAAAGCTGGCACATGATTATTCGGATAGGTTGCATGAGATGGAAGTTTTAGACGGTTACAGCATTCACCATAAAACAGAAGAAATATTACAAGGCCTTGGCTTTAGCAATGAAAGCCTGCAAAAACCCTATAAATTATTTAGCGGGGGCTGGCGTATGAGGGTATTGCTTGCCAAAATGATACTGATGGCTCCCGATGTATTATTATTGGATGAGCCTACCAATCACCTTGATTTACCAAGTATTGAATGGCTGGAAAAATACCTGCGTAATTACCAGGGTGCTGTTGTTATGGTTAGTCACGACAGGTTTTTCTTAGACCGCATGGTAAATAAAATAGTAGAGCTTTACCAACAGAAATTGCATTTTTATACCGGCAACTATACATATTATGAAACTGAAAAAGCTTTACGTGTGGATATACAACAAAAGGCTTACGAAAATCAACAGGATTATATAAGGCAGAATGAACGCTTTGTTGAACGTTTTAAAGCAAAAGCCAGTAAAGCTGCTGCTGCACAAAGTATAGTTAAGCGTTTGGAAAAATTAGAAAGAATAGAGAATGTGGAAATAGAACGCCCTAACATGCGTATTAATTTTTCGGTAGATAAACAACCGGGCAGGGTTTTATGTACACTCAAACATATCTCAAAAAATTTTGGCGATATAAAAATTGTGGAGGACACTGGTGCAGAAATTGACAGGGGTGATAAAATTGCATTGATTGGTGCCAACGGAAAAGGTAAATCTACCTTATTAAGAATTATTGCAGATGTGGAGCAGTTTAAAGGCGAAAGGATTTGGGGACATAATGTAGAAGAAGCATTTTATGCACAGCACCAACTGGAGGCATTAAATATTGAGAATAGTTTACTGGATGAAATGAAGGAAAGCCGCAGTGGTAAAACTGATGTTGAACTGCGTAGTTTACTCGGTGGCTTTTTATTTAGCGGCGATGCGGTAGATAAAAAGATCAAGGTATTAAGCGGAGGAGAAAAAGCGAGGGTGGCATTAGCAAAAACTATTGTTAGCAAGGCCAATTTTTTAATGCTGGATGAACCTACCAATCACCTGGATATTCATTCTGTTGACCTGTTGATTGAAGCACTGAATAATTATGAAGGCAGTATTGTACTGGTAAGTCACGACAGGCATTTCATCAGCCGTGTTGCCAATAAAATATGGGAAATAGAAGATTATAAAATACGTGAGTTTAAAGGTACTTACACCGAGTGGGAAGACTGGAAAGCAAGAAGGGAAGCTGAACTTAAAGCATCAGGCGGTGTATCACCAGCTGCAACTAATAAGAAACCCAGTGTAAAAAACGAAGAGCCTGTAAATAAAAAAGAGACACAGGTACTTACAAATACTGATCAGCGTTCTTCTATTGATAAAGAATTAAAAAAGGAATACCAGAAACAAAAGAACCGTTTTCAGCAGCTGGAAGAAAAAATTGCACAGCTGAATAAAAAGAAAACCGAACTGGAAGCAGGCCTGGCTACACCAGAAATTTATAACGATAAAAATAAGTTTGTACAAACAGAAACGGATTATAAAACCACTGCTGCCGAATTAGTACAACTAAACGCAGAATATGAAGTGGTTTTTGAAAAAGTAATGGAACTGGAAGAAAAGATGGCTTGATCAAGTGACCAATTTATTTTTCGAAAATTGAATGTAAATAAAAAGCCCCCCAAACTTGTTTGGGGGGCTTTTTATTGTATTGAAAACTTAGAATTAATAATTAGTAGCAGTCATTTCTACTCTCCTGTTCTTGGTACGGCCGGCAGCAGTTTTATTATCTGCAACCGGAGAATCCTGTCCATGACCAGTAGCTGTCATCCTGCTTTCTTCAACACCTTTACCTGCTAAATAAGTTTTAACAGCATCGGCCCTGCTTTGGCTTAAGGTCTGATTTTTTTCAGCAGTACCTGTGTTATCAGTATGTCCATCAATAGCTAATTTCAAAGTATTGTCATCAGCCATAATTTTAGCTACTTCATTTAAAGACTTAAATGATTTAGGTAATAATTTTGAACTACCTGTTGCAAACAGAATGTTTTTAGCTGCATAATTAATTTTATCAATTACAGCTTGTGCAATTACAGGGCAACCAAAATTAGAAGTAGGACCTGCTTCGTTAGGGCATTTATCTTCTTCGTCATTCACACCATCTTTATCGGTATCAGGTATTGGGCAACCCTGGTAACGGGCAACTCCTGGTACTTCTTTACATTTATCAACTTCATCGTTAATACCATCTTTATCGGTATCAGGTATTGGGCAACCATTGTATTTAGACAATCCTTTTACATCAGGACATTTATCATCGCCATCAGTAATACCATCGCCATCTTTATCAGGGCATCCATTTAAAGAAGCAAGGCCTTTTACATCCGGGCATTTATCATTATCATCAATAACTCCATCTCCATCCCTGTCTTTAGGAGCTTCCACTACCGGTACTGGAGGAGGGGGAGGTGGTGGCATCACTTTTTCTTTGCCAATATTTTGTGCAAAACCAAATGAATAGAACAGGTTGTCTCCTAATATTTTTTCAGTTAATGTAAATTTGTATTGTGCCTGTATAAGCAGGTAAGTAAGGCTGTTCATATTAAACTGTATACCAACACCAGCAGGTACATAAGCGCCAAATTTATCATTATATAAACCTGCGCCAACACCAGCTGTTAAAAATGGAGCTAATCTTGTTGCGTCGTTAAATGGCCTGATATTTAATGTTGGTTCTAATTCCAATCCAATCTCTTTTTTAACTGATATCCCCTGATAAATAAGACTATAATCACGGAACATGGCATTAGCTTTTACTGCCACATCAATTTTAGAAGTAAGCCCCTGCCAGTAGGAGAAAGAAATGCCTTTATTCATTTCCCGTATAGTACTATATACTTTCCCGGTTAAAGGATCTTTAATCCCTAAAGGCGCTTTAAAGTCTGCTAAATTAAAATGAACGCCCAAAAGTTTTCCTTTTGTTGCCGGAGCCCAATTTTTTTGTGCAAAGGTGTTATTGCAAAGAAATGCAACTGCCAAAAGTAATTTTAGTGTGTGTTTCATGTTGTTTTAGTTTAAAATTTTTGGGCAAATCCTATTGAGTAAAACAGATTATCGCCTAATACTTTTTTGGTTAAAGTAAATTTATATTGTGCTTGAACAAAAATATACATCTGGTTATCAAAATTTAACTGAATCCCCCCTCCGGCAGGAATATATCCTCCGAATTTATCATTATACAAACCTACACCAACACCGGTTGTAAGAAAAGGAGCCAGTTTGGCAGCATCTGTAAACGGTCTGATATTAACTGTTGGTTCCAGTTCAATACCGATTTCTGTTTTTCCTGCCACACCTTGATAAATTTCACCATAATCACGAAAAATAGCATTGGTTTTTATTGACAAATCAACTTTAGAAGTAAGCCCTCTCCAATAAGATAAAGAGAGTCCTTTATTCATATCCCTCATACTGGTATAACCTTTTCCAGTTAAAGGATCTTTTATTCCATCAGGGCTGTTAAAATCACTAAAATTGTAATGTAATCCAACCAATTGTCCTTTTTTAGAACCGTCTTTCTTTTGAGCAAATAAAGAAGTTGTAAATAGAAATAATGCAAAAATCAGCGTTAGTTTTAGTTTCATAAACTCAGTTTAGTTTAAAAGTTATAGTCTACAATAGCAAATATAATGTTAAATTTAGTACATACAAAAATTGATACCTAAATTTATTCCTGCGATTAACTGTTAAAAATCAAACCTTTACCAACTTCCACTTTCCCCTTTTAAAAATCACAATACTTACTACTGCCAATATTGTTTCCGAAATACCGATGGCAATATAAACACCGGTTGGCCCCATTTTAAGGTATTTGGCTAAAAAGTAAGCCAGAGGAATTTGTAACATCCAAAATACAAACAGGTTAATTATAGTTGGTGTTATGGTATCTCCGGCACCATTAAATGCCTGAGTAACCGTCATTCCATAAGCAAAAAAGATGTAGCCAATTGCCAGTATATGCAGGCATAAAGTACCTGCTTTTATGGCTACTTCATCACTTGTAAAAAGCCTCATAAGTATTTCACCAAAAAAATAAAAGATAACAGCAACAAAAGCAAAGAAAATAAATGATAGCAATGCACTTCGCCATACTGATTTTTCTGCTCTTTCGGGCAATCCTGCACCAAGATTTTGACCAACCAACGTTGCTGCTGCATTGGCAAGCCCCCAGGCAGGTAAGATTGTGAAAATACAAATTCGTATTGCGGTTATATACCCCGAAGTAACCGAATCGCCGGATTCTGCAATTATTTTAGCCAAAAATATCCAGCTGCAACTTCCAATTATAAACTGAAACATTCCCCCCAGTGAAGTATTAATAATGCTGCGGATAATGACCATATTAGCTTTAAAATGTTTTTGCACAAGCTTAATAATTCCCTTTCCGTTAAACAGGTGATAGAATTGGTATAATACCCCAACTGACCGGCCAATTGTAGTTGCCACTGCCGCACCAAGCACTCCCATTTTAGGAAATGGCCCAATACCAAATATCAACAGCGGGTCAAGAACTATATTTATCGCATTAGCAATTAAAAGCGTTCGCATGGCAATTGATGCATCACCTGCCCCCCTGAATATGGCGTTGTTTACAAAAAGCAACATGATTACAATATTACCTGTAAGCATAATTTGTGTAAACCGGTAGTTTTCCGCTACCAGTTTTTCGCTGCCGCCCATAAAAGAAAGTATTTCCTTAGGAAAAATAAAGCCCACAATGCTGATCACTATTGAAAACATTATTGCTATAATAATGCCCTGTGCAGCAACTTCAGATGCACCAGCAAAATTCTTTTCCCCCGTACGCCTTGCCACCAGGGCCATTATTCCCATTGCCAGGCCCCATGCAACAGAATAAAGGATAGTAAGTGCTGCTTCTGTTAACCCCACCGTGGTAGAAGCTTCGGAGCTGATTTTATTTACAAAATATATATCCACCAGGGCAAATACCGATTCTAAAACCATTTCCAATACCATTGGTACTGCTAATAAGAAAATAGCTTTATTAATACTGCCGGTGGTAAAATCCTTAATGTCGCCATTAAGTGCCTGTTTAAATAATTTAAAAAAAGATGATTTATCTGAAAGAGATGTTTGTGACATTATTGATTAATGATTAAGAAGTAAAAAATAAAATACCTCCCTTGAAAAAAATAAATGAGGATACTTAAGGAAATTAAGGGAACAGTAAAACAGCCGCAAATACTATAGCGGCGCATAATCCTTAAGTGTAATTAAAACTTCATATTCGACAGGTTGAATATTGTAAAACTAATATTTGCCTTTTTATCTGCAAAAAAAATCTTAATTGCCTTATATTTGCAGCCCAAATAGGGTCCGGTAGCTCAGTTGGATAGAGCATCAGCCTTCTAAGCTGAGGGTCATTGGTTCGAATCCAATCCGGATCACATAAAAAAGGAAAAGCTTCTTAAGCTTTTCCTTTTTCATTTTTGGCTAACAAGAACCTAAAAGCACACGATTAAATACTTTGCAAAACTACTTTTAGAGTAACTGCTATTTATTTAGAGATAATGATCATTGCCAACCCGGCTATATACAATAGCAGCATTATGTTTAGCAATGGTTTTGTACCCTTTGGTGCTTTGTCAAATTCCTTCCATACATAAATACCCAAAAACGCTGCAACAACTGTTGCACCCTGGCCTAATCCATAAGAAACTGCGGGCCCAGCTTTTCCTGATGCAATAATACTTAACGACATTCCCACACACCATATAACACCACCTAACATTCCAACCAGGTGATCTTTAAATTTTCCTTTAAAATATGCATTGAAAGAAACCGGTGCTCCTGCAAAAGGGCGCTTCATTTGAAACGTATTAAAAACAAAACTGCTGATAACAACACCAATGGCAAAAATCACCAACGCTGTATAAGGTGTTAATTTACCGGCTTGGGGCATATTGAAATCAGTCACCATTGAATCAGCAACATACTTATAAAACAAACCCATTAAAATTCCACTTACAACAGAAAGGATTAATCCTTTTTTAGAAACGCCTCCTTCTGTATTCGTTTGTAATCTTTGATATGCTCTTGCATTCAGAATAATGGCAAGAGTAATCAAAGCAACACCGCCAAATATCAATATGGGATTTCCCTGCGGGTTTGAAATATAATTCACCATCACACCAAGCACCAACGCAATACCAATACCAACCGGAAATGCTACAGACATGCCTGCAATTCCAATAGCTGCCACTAATAAAATATTAGCCAGGTTAAAGATTACACCACCTGCAAAAGCAGATAAAAAACTACCGTTATCAGCCTGTTTTATATCATCAACAAAAGCTCTGCCTTCAGTTCCGTTACTTCCCATTGTAAATGCAAGAATTAATGTGGTTAGCAAAATGCCAAACCCATAATCCCAATACAATAATTCAAAGCGCCAGGTTTTGGTTGTAAGCTTTGTTGTATTGGCCCATGAACCCCAGCATAACATAGTTACTACACAGAGAGCAATTGCTAACCCGTAATTTTCTACAATAAACATATAGCAGGTTTTATATGATGATTAAATAATCAATCCATTTCTTGTCTGTAAGGAACTGACGCCTGTGCCCCCATTCTTGTTACAGAAACAGAAGCAGCTTTCACTGCAAACTGAACAGCCTGTTTCCATTCCATATTTTCTGTAACAGCAACAGATATTGCGCCACTGAAAGTATCACCTGCAGCGGTTGTATCCTTTGCTTTTACAACAGGAGCATCTGTTTTAAAGTGCAACTCTTTATTTTGAAAGTAGGCGCCTTGTTTTCCCAAAGTGATAATCACATTCTGAACTCCTTTGTTTAAAAAAAAATCAGCTGCCTGCGATGCAGTTGCGTCATCTTCTACAACTATACCTGTTAACAAACCTGCTTCTGTTTCATTGGGGGTTATCAGGAATAAACCATTCAGTAATTCATCAGATAGCTTTTGTGCAGGCGCTGGATTAATAATAACCTTTTGATGATTTAACTTTGCCTTTTTTGCAACAGCTTCAATCGTTTCCATTGGAATTTCCAGTTGCATTAAAATAATCTCCGCTTCAGAAAGACTTTTTACCTTTTCAATGTCTGTCGGTAAAAGCAGAGCATTTGCACCGGGTGCAACTACAATACAATTCTCACCTTCTTCATTTACCATAATTAACGCAGTGCCTGAAGGAGTTTTGTCATCACTAAAAATAAACTCAGTATTGATCTTTTCTTTTTTGAATCCATCAATACTTTGTTTTCCAAAAATATCATTGCCAACTTTTGCAACTAATGTAACATTACCACCTAATCTTGCAGCGGCAACAGCCTGGTTAGCACCTTTTCCCCCTGCGTTCATCAGGAAAGTTCCGCCCAATATTGTTTCGCCCGGTTTTGGAAGCACGGACGATTTTACAACCATATCTGTATTGGAACTGCCAATAACAATTATTTTGTTTGTACTCACTTGAATTTAGTTTACTCAGTTACAATTGATCCAGTCAACTTTTACAGCATTTAATTTAGAAAGTATTTTAAATGTATTCTTCCCTTTTTTCAGTTTGTAACCTCCAATACTTATTTCATTGAAGGCTGTATTGGTTACAGCAACATTTACTTTTTTATTGTTGATAAAAATTGTCAGTTGTGCCGGAGCTGCTGCCGAAGCCCTGAGAGAAAGATTATATTTCCTGGCAGTTAAACTTTCAAAACTATAAACCACCCACTCCGATTGCTGCAGTTCAATTGATTGTTCAGACCAGAACTGATCAGCAACTTTGCTGTCAAGATTTATTTTTACCGGTTCATTCTTTCTGTAAAATTTTGACTTGTTAACTGTGTCTGAAACAAAATAAGAGCGGTTAAATCCATCATGCCCGTAATTCTCCGCTTCAATTTTTGCAGGAACTCTTGCTAAGATGGCATTGCATACATCTTCGAAATATTTACAGTTGGAAATTTTAATGTTCTCCAGTAATTCATTGAATGCCTTTTCAGCAAGTGCAGCATCAGGCTTTACACCTCCCCTGCTGTATTCAGCAATTAAATCCCAATTACCCGGTTTATTAATTGAATAAGGAGTATTCTCTGTATCCATTTTTTTCCAAGGCCAGAAGGAAAAACCAATATTCTTTGACTCAAATAATTGTGTTGTTGCCCAATAGATAGCATTTCCTTTTTCACCTGTTTCGCCGACCCATATTGGTGTATTGAGGTCATCTCTCCTTTTTAAAAATTCATCTATGCCGTTCAGGTTATCAGGCCTGTTCCAACAATAATAATGAAACTGGTAAAACACATTGCTATCAAAAGGTTTATTAAAAAGCGACCAGTCGTTCGACCAGTTAAAGCCTTCCAGAGTAATCATGTGTTTTTGATCAATATTTCGTATTGCAGCAGTAATTCGTTTATACAGCGGTTCCAGTAAATGCTTGTATTTATCTGCTGATCCGGTATTGATGGGTAATGGTTCATTCAATAAATCATAAGCTGCAACAACAGGCTCATCTTTATACTTTGCTGCAATCTTAACCCAGAGATCAACCAATTGGTCCTGATATTTTTTTTCAATAAAAAGTTCAGGAATATCATTTGGGCTGTCATCAATATTTGCTCCTGTTTGTCCTCCGGGTGCGCCGTGCATATCAATAATTACATAAATGTTATATTTTTTACACCAGCTAACTAAGGAGTCAATTAACTGAAATCCTTCTTCCACATAAACAGGATTTTCTCCTTCTGTTAAAAACAATCTTGAATTCAATGCAGGCCGTACAGAATTAAATCCAAGTTCAGCAATCCGTTTAATATCGGCTTCGGTAATATAATTTTGCCTGAAGGTTTTCCAAAATGCTGCTGCCTTTTCTTTACCAATCAGGTCTGTAATAATCTTTTCTATTTTCCGTGGACGGTCACCAAGCCCTCCAAACTTCCACATATATCCTTCCGGTAATAACCAGTTTCCTAATCCAACGCCTTTTAAAAATACTTTTTTACCTGACTCGTTTACAATATCCTGTCCGGCAGTATGCAAGAAACTAATGCTCTTTCCTTGTTTTTTTTGTGCAAAAGAAAAAATGCTGCTTGCTAAGATTAAAAACAGGGCCACAATCTTTTTCATCTTTTATTAATTTGTATGGGTAACCAAACTCTCATATCACCATCGGTTTGACTGGCTTCTGCAAAAGGTACTAAAACGATTTTTTCATTACTATTGAAGATCTTCACTGAATAGGCCTGCTTCCCAAACCAGTTAACAGGTAATATTTTTGATTCATCTGCAAGGTTGAGATGATCAATTGTTAATTCATCTTTTGAATTTGCAATAAGATCAATCACATGAACAGCATTTAAACTGCCGTCCACAGCCAGTATTTGCGGCCCACGTTGAAAAGCAAGCTGGTTTGGATAACTTTTGCCGCCCGCAATAAGTTTAACCGGCATATCAAAACTGATGATTACTTTATCACCGGTTTTCCAGTTTTTAGTGATTGTTACAAATTGATCAGCTGTTCCCTTATATAATTTCTCTCCAACCTTTGCTGTATAATTTGCACACCAGTCAGGGACTCTTAGTGCTACAGGAAAAACACCAGGCTTTGAACATGTAACTGATAAAACTAAATTTCCGCTTTCAGGAAAATTTCCATCAAGCTTGAAAACAACATCAATATTATTTTTTTCAGCTGTAATAATTTTCTCCCTGTAAACGGCAGACTCGTAGAATAAAACAGTTGCTGTATTATTAATATTTCCAAAAGTAAAGTTAGGCACCAATGCAATTCCTCTCGGCACACTCGATTGGCAGCAGGTTATAAAACAGGTGTAAGGTTTTTTATTCATCAATGGGGTGTAATAGCTAACACAACCTGTTTGCGGATTTTCAGCAGCAAGCAAATGATTATATACCGATCTCTCGAGTTGATTTAAATATTTTATATCACCTGTAACAGCAAATAAATTTTGATTGAGCTGAAGCCAGGTTGTGGTTACACATCCCTCCCCCATATTATCCTTACTGCCTGCAGGTAAATATTCATCATTCTGAAAATGCTCGTGAGAACTGGATGTACCTGTAATATATAATTGATTAGCCACAACATCTTTCCACGCTATTTCAACCGCCTGCAGGAATTTTTTATCGCCTGTCAACTGGTACAGCTTTATGAGGCCAACATAATTGGAAAGCATTTCGTAAGCTTTACCATTGCCCACTTTTTTTACTTTTCCCGTTGCAAGGATTGAGCTGATAACTTTTGGGCCATTCTCCTGCTCCCATGCATCTACCATGTAATAACAGAAATCTAAATACTTTTTATCTGCCGTGTATTTGTATAACTCAACTATTGCATCCAGTACACTTGTAGCAGCCATACCTATATGTGTACCGGCTAAAATAATATCCATTTGTCCCTGCTTCTTTCCAAATGTTCTGCATAATAAATCACCCATCTTCCTGCAGGTTTCCAATGCAGGTTTATACCCTGTTGCAGAATAATATGCCAGCAACCCGTGCAGGTTATACTTGTGGCTCCACACATCCCAACTGGTCCAGTACTGATCTGGAGTGTAAGTACCTAAATAACCATCTTCTTTTTGTGTATTGATCAATTCATACATCAGTCTGTCCATTTGCTTTTTCAAAGCAGCATTATGTGTCAGCTTCCACACATTGGTTGCTGTTTCCAGGTATTTGCCAACATGCTCACCAGCCCATGGATGAATACCGGGGCGATCTAAATACGATCCTATTAAACCAAACTCATCTACTTTCAATAACCGCTGCTCTAAATTTTGTGTAAAGCGTGTATTTAAATACCCGGTAAACTTTTGTTTTTGGAATGCAACAGCATTAAAACTGTTAGGTATTTTATCCTTAACCAATGGCTTTACTTCCCCCGAGAAAGGAATTTTAAGATTACCAGTGGCAACGTATAATTGCTCTTTTTTAAGAAACAGGGAACTGTTATTATCATTGATTTGATAACCTACATTAAACACATTTTCACTTGCAGACTTATAAGCAGAAAAAGCCACAACCACTTCAGATCCGGATTTTGCTTGCACCTGAACAGGCTTCGTTTCAGAAAATAAAATTTTCTTACCGGCTTTATCCGCTATCCAGTATTTAACAGTTCCGCTAAAAGCATCGTCAATTTTATTTGTGAAAACTATTTTTGTTGTGAACCCATTATTGGGGGTTTCGATAAAATCCTGTTTCACTAAAACTTCATCAATCCAGCCAAGGGGTTCAAAGCTATAAGGCCCTTCCCACATGCCCATTCCACCAATTAAATTATAGATCCTTACAGCAATAACATTTTCTTTGTCCCACTGCACTTCGTTTTCAGGTATGGTATAGACTCGCTGTTTTTCCCATTGAGTAACATATTGTGGAGGGAAAGAACCTGTTTCACCAATTAATTTTCCATTGAAGTATGTTTGATCAACATCATCAATTTTACCAAGATATAATTTGATCCCCTTTCCAGTAGCCGTTTTCATAACTGAAGGAATAACGATTTTTATTCTGTACCAGGCATAGGATGAATCTTTAGTAAAACTTTTTGCTAATTGTTGGTTTGCCCAATCATTGTCATTAAAAGTTGGATTTGCCCATGCAGGGTTATCGCCAAGCTTAAATTTGCCTTCTTTTGGTAAAGAAATTGATTGCGCAAACATTGCCTGGCTAAACAAACTAAGCAACAAAATTAAGGTTGTGTTCTTTGAAAATAGTTCTTTCATACTCTTAAATGATTTCATGTTACTTCAATTTTTCAATTATATACTTTTCATCTTTTGTAGCCGTCTTCCATTCATCTGTTCTGAAAGGCACGGCAGGAAATCCTTCTTTATTAAACAGATTGCAATCGCTGGCATCGCCAACCCATCCAAAATGAACAGCAATCGGATTTTCTACTTCATCGCTGAATAGCAGTACTGTGTTGCCTTTTATGAAAGCTTTGGCATAATGAAATACTTTGTCTTTACCTGCAATTTCAAACCCTTTTATATAACCATATTTATCAGGAGTAACTAAACCTGTTCCGGTTTGCTCGAAAGAAAGAATGATTTGATTGCCATTTACTTCCATTGATTTATACATGGGGCCATTACAAACCCTTTCCCTTTTATAAATATTATTTAATGCAAGAGCAGATAATCGTTTTCCAACTTCCTGTTTGTTGGTCGGATGAATATCAAACGGATTACCAATATCAGTGGTAACACACATGCCTGTGTTTGGTATGGATAAAGACATTGTTTGAGCTTCTCTTAACTCTGCCCAGCCACAGCCTTCATTACTGTTACCGGGGTTATTAAATGTTGCCAGTTGCACAAAGTAAAATGGCATAGTTTGATTATTCCATTTTTGCCTCCAGTCTTTTATCAGCAAGGGAAAAGCTTTTCTGTATTGATATGAGCGTCCTGCATTTGATTCTCCCTGGTACCACAATACTCCCTGAAAAGCAAAAGGGATTAAAGGATCTATCATTGCATTATAACAAAGAGAGGGAAGTGAATTCTGGTTGGTTGTTTTTATGATAGACTCTACCTGAAATTTCCATTCGCCGCTTAAAGAAATAACAGCACTGCCCAAATTTAATTTTACATCTGCAGCATCGCCATAAATTCCACCGCCACCGCCATTGTCAACCACCCTTACAGCAATTACATTTTTCCCTTCTTTTAATACACCTGCAGGAATAGTGTATTTCCTTTGTGCATCGTATTGGTTAGTACTTCCTACTTTAATTCCGTTAACATAGGTTATATCATAGTCATCAATTTTCGCCAGCTCTACACTTGCCGCTTTATTAAGATCAGCAGCTGACAATACAATTGTTTTTCTTAACCAAACCACACCATCCAGTTCGCCTATGCTTTGCTGTTCCCATAATTGCGGTTGTATTAATACAGGCCATTGTGAATCATCAAAAGACACCTGGTTAAACAAACCTGTATTAATATTTTTCAATTTTGTGCCCTGTAATGTTTCAATTCTTACTTCACTGGCCTGTACCTTAATCTTGGAAAGAGAATCCAGATTAATTCTCGGCATACCTGCAATCATTTCTTTAAACTCCTCGCTGCTTTCAAATCCTTCACGGCTTATCCAGGTTTCAATATTGGTTCCACCCCAGGAAGAATTAATTAATCCAACAGGAATTTTGAGTTCGTTATAAATATTCTTTGCGAAAAAATATCCAATGCCTGAAAAAGCTCCCACTGTTGTTGAATCACAGACTTCCCAATTGCCGGGAACAAAATCAGCTTGTGGCAAAGAGCTGATACTATGTGGAATTTTAACATGACGAATGAATGGATAATTGGCGGATGCAATTTCTTTTTTGGCATTGTTTGATTGACCAACCGTCCATTCCATATTGGATTGCCCACTGCAAAGCCATACTTCGCCAACCAGTACATTTTTTATCTGTACCAAATTTTTTCCTTTGATAATAAGATCATAAGGACCTCCGGCATTTTCTATATCAAGCCTTAGCATCCACTTCCCATTTTTATCAGCCTTAACAGTCTTAACCTGCTTATTAAACCGCACTTCAATTTTTTCACCGGCATCTGCCCAACCCCAAACAGGAATTAAAACATTCCGCTGCAATACCATGTTGTCAGAAAAAAGTTTAGGTAATGTTACATTTGCTGCCAATTTAATACAGGTAATACTAAAAGCGATAATCAAGAAATACTTTTTTTTCATTTCCTTTGTTTTTAATTACAGTTTAATTTCATGTTTCGGCAGTTCTGGATGATATGCTTACTTGATTTTTTCTTCGAGTTTCTTTTCTCATAAAATATTTTCTGCGGCATGCTGCCAATCATTACATTTCAAATTATTCCATTGTGGCTTTTCTATTCGTACTACTAACGCTGCCACCCTTTCCATTGATGATACTTTTTACGATGTTTTCTTTATTCCCATTCAGCCAAAAAATGACTTTATGGTAAAAGCTGTTTTCCATTGCAGGGGGTGTTTCAATAGCCTGATCTACAATAACCGGGGCATTATAAAATACATTGTAAATTCCTACACCCCACGCCTGATGGGTTTTTACATGCTCTGCAACCTTGTACGATGCATATCCGTTGGTTTCGCCGTGTTTCCAGGCTTCAACTGACGGCGGGTCATAAGGCATTTCACTCTGGTAAAAATAAACCCGCCCATTCTCTCCGTTCCAGAGTGTTTGATATTCCTGAAAATGTTCATTGAATAACCCATAGATTGTAACATTGTTTCCAGATACAATCAATCCGTTTGCACTCTTGTTTTTGTCCCAGCCTACTCCAGCTCCATGATCGGCTCTCCATATCCAGGCATGATCAACATAAACATCATTACTATTTATCTGCAAACAATTTGATGCTGCCCCTTCATGTGGGCCTCCAACACGAAAAAATATATCAAATAAAAATGTAGGATTTTCTTCATGCCTTTTTTTTGATCCGGGTTTTCCGACCTGCATCAGGCTTTCAGAAGGAGTTTTGGCAGCATCAATCAGCAAACCCGCAATGGTTATCCCATCAACATCAGCAACTTCAATACATTTATTTCCCTTTACAGGAACCAAAGTTGCCATTCCCATTCCTATTATGATTGTTCCACTACGTGTAATTTTCAGGCTTTCATCAAGTGAATAAATTCCCGGAGTAAAAAGTAAGTGTTTCCCTTTCTTCAATGCTTTATTAATGGTTTTTGCATTGTCAAAACCAGGTGTCACAGTATAAAAAGCATTAATTGATATAATCTTTTCTTCATTTTTTTTGGAACTCCAGTCAATACCAATTGCATTTTGTTTCAATACAGGTATTTGCAAATAATATTTACCTTCTGAGAAAATCCAGTATGGTTTTTCACGAACAAGAGGGGTTTCATTAATGGTCGTATAAGGTTTTTCAGGCCAATTCTCTTTCGGGGCGTTTACCACTCCAACAAACATCATATTCCAAACGCCGCCATTCCAATTTTTCCATTCACAGTTTCTGGAAAACCATTGCTGCTGTGAACCTGAAAACACAGTTCCATCAATTTTGCAATTTGCCATAAAACCACCACTCGAAGGTCCATCATGTAAACTTAAATTCCCTTTTACATTAATACTGCGCAAAGGAGCTGCCTGCGAAACTGCCCAAGTATTGGTAGAATCTACAGTGGGAATAATGGTTAAATTTTCCGCTGTTCGCCAAAAATTTGTCAACACATGGCCACCATGTATAGAATTAGATCGTACCGATCCAACAATAACCACATCATCAGGCGAATTTCCAAGACCCATCACATGCATATAATAACCTACTCTTACATCCAGACAATAGGTTCCGGGTTTAAAGAGCAATGCAAAACGATTAGTGGAAAACTCACTATTCCTTTTTGTTTGTGTTGAATGAAGTGAATCAATTAAAAGTTGAACTTCCTTCATATCCATGGCGGGATCGAATACAAATACATTTTGTCCTAACAAAGGCTGATTGTACTTTTCTCCAATAATCTTTACTATCTCTGGTAATGAATCATTCGTTTGAGAAAAAGTAACCTGAACTCCAAATAAAAAAAGCATTTTGATTATTATAAATGACCTTTTCATGTGATTGAAAATTAGTTTAGTTATTTTGTAAAGCGGTCTTATTGGAAGGTTGAAACATTGCGCCAAATTTTTTAATCATTTCTTTTAATATCCCGGGTTCTTTTGAAGCGATATTGTTAGTACCCTCTTTATCAACATCCAGATTATAAAGTTGATATCCCTTCCCTTTTTTTATTAAACGCCACTTACCATTATGCAAGACTAACAGGCCATTATCAAATACGGGAGTATGATGAAAAGCAAGGCTTCGAACATTCTCGAATTGTGCTACCGGAATATTATTGATAATTCTTGACTTAAAACTTTCGATTTCCAGTCCGTCAACATCTATACAGATCATTGCAGGTCGCAGATCTTCATTAATACAATCAACGGAAAGATTAATAATATCTAAACCTTTAACATGGCGGGCAAAAAGTCCATACGATGGGACATTTACGACAGGAATATTATTTCCCAATGAAGCAATTGCGCCGACCTCCGGATAACCTTTTCCCAATTCCGGAAAATTATACAATCCATCCAATTTTTTTCCGCCGCCATTATATAGGATACTGATATTACTTAACCGGATGTTTTCCAGGTACGAAGTGGGTGTGCCGGTAATATGAATACCACTCAATGAATCATTAACATAAGCAACAACATTGGAAATAAAAATATTTATACCTCTTGACTTGCCTGGATTCGGATCTCTTAATCTGTCTCCTAAAGTGATATTAACAGGATAGTCATCCACATTATACATGGTGATATTACTTATAGAAATGTTTTCCAAAATCCCTCCGTCTACACACTCAATAGCAATCCCCTTACAATTTCGAAATGTGCAATTGGATACCGTGATATTTCTGAATCCTCCATTAGACTCGGTGCCGAATTTAATACGGCCATTGCGTGAAGTCCAGTAAACGATTGGCTCTTCCTGGAAAGTGCCATCGAGTAGTGTTCCTAATCTGAAAGCGGATACCTGGCAATTAGTAATGGTCATATTCTCTGTTACGATAACACGACCTAATGCATAAGAACTTTTAGGACAGATAGCATCATCTATTGGTGAATTAACCCTGCAATCAGAAACAATAACATTTGTACAACAGTCAATATCAATACCGTCCCGGTTGGTATCAATGGTTAAATTATTAAACGAGACCAGGTTGCAGCCTGTAGTTAAAATAGCAAACCAGCCTCCCCTGAAAATAGTTATACCTTCAATTTTAACTTTGGTACATTCAATAAGTGAAATGGCCTTATTCGCCAATCCTGTTATTCCCTTTTTAGACTCCCAAACATGAGCCAATCCCAAACCATCAATCATTCCCAGTCCGGTTATAGATACATTTTTTAGATTTCTACCCCAGATTAAACTGTTTTCAAAATAAGAGTGTCCTTCGTCCTGGTATTTTTTCTCACCTTTAGTATTTTCCGGTTTATCGTAATAATCTTTTAATTCCTCATTCTGAGGAGCCGCCAATAACACCGCTCCTGCATCTAAATACAAATTGATATTACTTTTCATCCGGATGCTGCCACTCAGAAATGATCCTGCGGGTAAAAAAACTGTTCCTCCCCCGTTTTTTGCAGCCTCTTCAATTGCTTTATTGATAGCTTCACTATCCATATTTTTCCCGTCCCCCTTTGCACCATAATCCTTCACATTAAAATAAGGCTGACCAAAGCCATTAAGAGTACTTCCTGTAAAAAAAACAATCAAAAAAAGTGCAAGGAATTTATCGGATAATATTTTTTTCATGAAAGTGAAATTTTAAGTATGAGAATTACATCATACACCCTTTATAAATTTATCTGTAAGAATAAATCCAGTAATAAAATTCATTTATCTCATTTTTTTGTGGTGATGCAACAAATCTTACTTCAATATCAATTTTATTTTTCCCTTTTGTATTAGATGATGGGATTTCAAAATCACTGTCGTACCAGCCATCTACAGTGCCTTTGCCTGTACTGAGTGATGGAATAACAATGTGCCAGGGACGTTCAATCTTTTTTCCATCAACAAATACATCAGCCGTTTGGACACCATTGCCATTGCGATTAATTCTTTTGCGGAGCTTAACTCCATTGTTGGCAGGATCAATTGTAACAGTAAATCTGCTTGACCCGTTAAATGCTTTTCCGTCATCTGTATAAGACCCATAATTCAGGTTTCTTTCATACCCATCATAGTCATCTTTTAAAATTCTTTTCCAGGTAAGTTTATTTACTTCATAGTTATGACGTTTCTCATCAAAATGATTTCCGATATCTAACTCATCAGTCAGCAAAAGTCCGGATGTGGCTTTTGATTTATAATAAAAAGTAACAACATCTGTTTTGCCTCCATTAACAAATTGGGGCTTGGTTAATGAGTACTCGTAAGTGATTAAAATATTTTTATTGAAAACATAACAGTCGTTTAAATAGATTCGATAAGCTCCGTGATAACCATTAACTAATCCACCCCAGAGTGGTTTTTGATAGGCACGGCCTCCCCATCCCTGGTTGTGGTCATCTTCTGTTCCGCTACCATGAATCTGAGGTGTTTTACTATCATCTATATAAGTAAACTCATCCCCATCCATATCATATCTGTCGGAATAAAACACAAGGCCAACTACATGCCCTTTGCCATTTTCTTCAAAGGCAACTCCCCTGAACCCTATAGTATCAGGATCGGCATCAGTTGTTCGCTTTGCATAAAAATATCCGGTTTTATCAGCATCATAATTTGCTACTGACGAAGGTTTATGCATAAGTTCACAAATCAGGTTGCTTATATCTGTACCAGAATTATTTTCCAATACGATTTTAGCCGATTTCCAGAAAGGCATCGGCCAATAATTATAAAAGCTCCCCTTGTCCTTATCAAACCCAAACATTAGTGTTGCAAGCGATTTATTGAACACTTTTTCTGCAGTCTCTTCATAATCTTTTCCTCCGGCTCCAAATAAATAAGAGAGAGGCATATCAATGGCAGCATCTTTGTTGCCATCCCAGTAAATTTTTATTTGCGTATGGTAGAATACTTCCTTTGCATAAGGGGTGATATTGATTTTCAAACCTACAATGGAGCCAGAGTTTTTTATATCAGCAATAGTTTTGGTTTCTGTGTTTTTGATGCTTTGTGAAGTGACAATTTTTTTGCACCCAGTTAAGTTAATTGGGTTTTCCCCTCGTTTATTCCATTGGTTGATTACTGCAATTTCCTTTTCGCCTATTCCTTTCCATGTTTCCAGTTTGTAATCAGCCGGAAAAGAAAGCGATGTGTATTGATACCATTTTGTATCCATTTCCTCGAAGGATTTTGCATTGGGCCTCAATGTTACTTTTAATCGTTTTTTAAAAGCAAATGGATAGTATAGATTAGCAAATAAATATCCTGAATCAACAAAAGCAAGCGGTTCAGTATAAGGAGACTTCTTTGTACCAAAGAAATCTTTTAAGTGCATGTCTATTCTCGGTTCTTTTTCGTCGTCGAAGTAATAACGAATATTAGCGTTTCCCCTTGGCTGATCCGATTCGCCCCAAGCCAACCAGCCGTTTGGTATTTTCGAACGGTCATACCATGCATTCATCTGCTGACGATAAAGCACCCCGGGTCCGTATTCATCAAAAATTACATACTCCTTGATTGTTGAACCGTCAGGCTGTTTTATAGAATCAACATATTGCGTAAAAGCTGCTAAGAAATGATGATCCCAGTTTTGACCGGTAGCATCGTAAGCCAGAGGTTGCTTAGTTAAAGTTCCATTGGGAAAAAGCAGTGGTAATTGTTCGATGTTGCTCATAGCATCAAAACCTGTTTTGATCTGGGGTGTTCTTTTTTCTTGTGCTTTAGCTGTAATTGTAAACATCAACAGGATAAGTAAAATATATTTAATTGTTTCTTTCATAAATTGTTTAACAATGAGATTTTAAAAATTATTGGGCTGAATAACTTATTTCCACAAGAGTTGGTTTGTCTACAGGTATCAGTGTTGTCTCAATAACAGCAATTTTTGTTAGATTATTATAGCTAAATTTTACTGAACGCTTATTTACTTTTACCAATTTTGGCTCTCTACCGGCATGTATATGCAATACCCATTTTCTTGTTGATTTCATTCCTCTATAACTACCTTCAACATGATTTATATTTACAATCACATTCTCCAGATTATTTTTCATCTCAATCTTTGTGGAAGCATAGATGCCCTTGAGGTAATCATTACTTGTACCATCATCTTCAAGCAAGTTAAAAGAACCATTATAGCCGGGATAAATATGCAGGATTAATGTATTGTTATTCCCCTTTTCTATAGAAGAAGAGTAGTTACGCATTGGGATAATAGAACCCTGTTTTACAAATAATGGTATCTGATTAATTGGTGCTGCAACAGTATGTTTAGCATTTCCCTTCATTTGCTCACCTGTCCAATAGTTAACCCATTTACCTTCCGGTAAGAATACTTTTTGTGTAGTTGTTCCCTTTACATAAACCGGTGCAACCAGCATTTCATCTCCGAAAGTATATTGATAAATATTTTCCGGAAATTTTCCCAGCATATGCTTTCCATCTATTCGACTGCGGAGTGCATAGCTATAGATGTACGGGAACATTTGCATACGCCATTTTGCAAAAAATCTGAAAATAGAATCTGCTCTTGGGGAATAGTTCCATGCCATATTAGCCGATTTATTTTCCGGTTGAGAAAATATTTCAGTAATTGGATTAAGTATAGAAAATTGCAACCACCGTATATAAAGTTCCTCATCTAAGTCTTCGGTTAAACCTTTATCGAAACCACCAAGGTCATTGGTTAAAAAAGGTATTTTACTGCTTGGTTTTTTCGGGTCAGTAAACATCGCAATATTTTCTTTGAGTGCCACTCCCGGAACCCACGCATTGAATTTTTTGTTTGGCTGTTCAATATTCCAATCCGACCGGGTATCATCTGTCCATTTGGTTGGATATTTTTTGTATTCCTCATTTTCAGTTTCAAACGAATGTGATAAAACAAAACCTCTGCCTTTTGTTTCTTTGCCAAACTCCTGGCTTATTTCGAACATTGTTTTGCAAACGCTGATTTTCGATGTCCTGTCCAGCTTGATGAAATCTGCACCTTCATCAAAAAAATGCTTCATTCTTTCTTTAAAATATTTTACAGCCTGGGGGTCGTCAAAATTAATATTTCCACAAAGTGTTCCTCTCTTTTTATCGCTTCCAGACTCAAACATTGCCGTACTTGTACTAAAGTTATGCCATGCCCCGGTTTCAATATAAGTACCGGAAAAATATCCTTTAGATTTAAAATCATTGAATGCCTTTTCGTTTCCCGTTTCGAGTATGCAATCCCATGTCCAGAATCCTCCTTTGATATTATTTTTTTTCATGTAGTCCCACATCTTGGGCCTGTCGGGATAACCGATGGTGTCGGCAACAAAGTCAATAAATTTCTTTGGGCCCAATCCTTTTTCAGCATGGCTCCAGAACCAGGAATCAATCCAGTATGCATCAATGGGGTAATTATGCTTCTTAATTTGTTCAATCCGGTCAATGGTTTCCTGCTGGTTAGTATAACCACCATATAATACACCAAATGCCCATGATGGTGGCAAAATAAGATTTGTATCAGCCACTGGTCGGCTAGATAATTTTTTATTTATTGATTGCGAATTTGCTGAAAAACTTACTGTAATTAGCGTAAAAACTAAAATCCGGTCGATTGAAGCTTTCATTGTTATTATTTTTGTTTGATGTAAGTAAGAATAATGGATGCCAGTTCGAACTGAGTTTTTTCATTTAAATGAATTCCATCGGTTGTTTTTTCTGCAAAATTTCTTTTTAGCAAAATATAGCTGTCAAGGAAATCAACATAATTGGCAGCTGCAATTTTCTTAAACTGTTCATTGTTTTTCTGAATACGCAAATCGCCACCGCCATATTTTATTGTATCAATTTTTTGTTCATCCATTGGTGAAGGCGTAATGATGCAGATGTGTAGAGTTTTTTTGTTATGTTCTTTTAAGTAACTGCTTATCTTTTTTAAGAGAGCAGTCATGTTTTCTCTCACTTCTTTTTGCCTGTCTTTAAAAATAGTTTTTGTATCGTTTGTACCGAGGCCAATGAAAATATAATCGAGCTGCCCGTTTATTCCCAATTTAGAAAAGACATCATCCAGGTATTGATTGATATTCGTAAGTGTATTTAGTTTTGGCTGATCGAGGTTATCAAATCCAATTGTATTGCCTGCTATTGATTTATTGATTACTGTTGCATAAGGCATCAACTTCATCATTTGTTGTGGCCAGCCATACTCAAAGGCCCCGTTCGAATCCCCGATAGTAAGTATGTGCAATGATTTAAGATTTTTATTCCCATCAATTGGTGACAGTGCAAATGCTTGCGGAACCAGCATTTCATGACCGCCTTCAAAAATGGTTAGACTCAGATTCGGCAATTTTTTATACAGATGAATTTTTCTTCCCCCTATTGTCAATGCAGTATCAGAAGAGGGATTCGTCCGTTTTGCCAATAACGATATCAAAATATCATCGCTAACTAAATTTTTCTTTTTACCTGGATATAGTGCATCTGCGATTTTATTATAAAACAAAATGGAATGACTGATAGGAACTGACCCTGTATATCCATCATGTACGCCGGCATAAATATTCAGTGAAGCATTTTTTCTTCCTTTAGCATAAAAAGGAAGTTTGATAGGTGATCGGCGGTAGAGTTCATCCCAATTCATTTGATTATCCTTCATCGCTACTTGTTCTATATCGGTTGCATATCTTGCATTTCTTCCTTTAGATTCCCAATACCAGTCGCTAAGGTTACTGATGCCCACCCATGCATTGAAACTTTTTACCGGGTAGTTTAATTTCATATATGCCAGCATGGTAGCATAACCACCACCCGAAGCACCGATGATGTGTACATTGGTTGTGTCAACATTACCGTTCTTAATTGCATAGTGAATGGCATCTTCCAGGTCAGCGATTACTAAAGGGCTTCCACAGGCTATTGGATTATTGTTTGGTCCCCTGAAATCAGGATGTATATAATTCCAGTCTCGCAACAATACTTCTTTGGCAAGCGGATCTTCCTGGTTGTAATCGCCGCTCCAGGTGTGTAATGAAATGATAAGAGGTTGTGCGACAGATTGACGGCTTTTATAGAATATAGCTTTCTGCATTGTGCCATTGGAAGATGATTGGATTTCCGTTTGAACAAATCCAACTGGCCAGTTTTTATTTATCGTATTATCCCATGCCGTTTCCTTCTTTTGAGAAACTGCCAAAAAATAAATACTTGTAAAAACAAATAACAGAAATATCCTTTTTATCATGTAATATGTTATTGTTAGTTAATAAGTAGGTTCTCTGTACTTGCCTTTACTTTTTCTGATAAACTCTTACATAATCAATTTCCATCAATACAGGAAAGATTGAATCGTCAATTCCCTTTGCCCCGCCCCAGTTACCACCGATGGCCAGGTTTAAAATAATATGAAACTGTTTGTCGAATGGCCAGACCTCAAATCCTTTCTCTTCATTTTTGAAAGTGAAATAAAGTACATTGTCCAAATACAGACGATATTCACTAGCCTCCCATTCCAATGCATATACATGAAATTTTGAATAGTTAGTCGGACAATAAATTCTGGCATTTTTCTGCGTGCCGATAGTATGGTTATACTTTTGGGTATGAGCTGAACCGACAATTGTATCGGGGTCGAAACCTACGTTTTCCATGATGTCTATTTCACCACTTGATGGCCATCTGCCGTATTCCCAATCTGTAGGCAACATCCAGATAGCAGGCCATGTACCTTTCCCAGTCGGGTTTTTTGCCTTGATCTCAAACCTGCCGTAAAGCCAGTCACCTTTCCCTTTAGTACGCAGCCGTGCCGAAGTATAAGGCTTCCCTTCCATTGAATCCTTTAATGCTTTAATAGTCAGAACACCATTTTCCACCCATGCATTCTTTTGATTAGCGGAAGTGTAAAATTGTTTTTCGTTATTTCCCCAGCCATATGAATTTCCGTCTGTATCATAACTCCATTTGCTGCTATCAGGTAATCCTTTGTAATTAAATTCGTCTACCCATACCAATTTTGTGAACTTAGTTTGAGAAGCAACCTGTTTTTGATTAAAAAAGATGCTGAGGATTACAAATAACAGGATTAGTTTTTTATTGTTGAATCTCATATATAACGATTAAAAAATAATTTCAGATAAAAAATAAATAAAATTGATTGTTTAAAAGTGGAGGTACTTACTTAAAAAAGAATATCGATCCACTTTTTCTAATTGCTAAAGAAAAACTGCTTGCTATATGAAAAATACTTGTGTCAGGTTTGTACAATTTGTCCTTTTCAGGATAAACTGACGAATATTTTAAAATTGGCTGTATTTGAAGTCATCGTCTTAAAAAAATGGAGGAGGCATTTACAGACTCCCCCATTTTAATTTTCTAAAAATTCATTTATCCAAATTTCCGATGAAGCAATTGTGAGATAACTATTACTGTAACCACCAGGGGGTTTTATTTACTTCGTCAAATCCACCATACTGTTCAGCAACTGCCTTTTTATAGTTTATAGGGTTTTTAGTTATCTCATCTGTCGGGTACATATTACGTTTAGGAGCCATGGTTGGCGCTGCCGAATTTAAAGAAGTGGCCGGATCAATCGGAAAGACAGGATATCCTGTACGGAGATATGTTCTATATGCCGAACCACCACCGTTCATGAAGCCTAAGAAATATCGTTGCATCCAGATCTGCTTCAACCTGTCTTCTTTAGTACCTCCGGTTTTATAAGCAGCCTCCCCGGTAAAATAATTATCAATATAGGATTGGGTAATTGCCATTCCATGAAGATTTGACTGAATTACAGTAGATAAGGTTCTATAGTAATCAAGCTGGGCTTTTACACCATTTTCGTAGTAGGTCTTTGCACTGCCACTTACCCAACCCTCTTCAATTGCTTCTGCTATGATGAAACATTGCTCAGCATAACTAAAGAAAAGAAAAGGATCGCCGATTCTGGATACTGAAGATGAGTAGCGTTTATTTATCAAAGTATACTTACCCGCTGCCTTATTAAGTGCCAGTGCATTAGAAGATAATTCTGTCGGGGCGCCTTCATAAGCAGCAAAATCGTTTTCCAGCAAACCAGCGGTAATTTTGTAAGCTGCCGGCTCACCGAAATAAAACAATCGGCGGTCGTTTACGCTTTTTAATAAATCAACCATCAATTTTGACATTGCCAAATTAAGCCTGGAGTTTTCCCCACCATAAAAAGGATAAGTAGCATTGGCATTGTCAAGATAGGGTAATTGAAATACATCAGCATTGCCTGACAATAAATTACCTGCTGCAACTATTTCTGCAAAACGGGCTTTCTGAGCCGGCGTAATTTTTTTGCTGATTGTCATCAGCGCATTTAATTGCAAAGCATTACAAAGCCTGCGCCATTTTGTTGCATTTCCTGCATAAGACGTTATATCGCCGGTAAAATTCACGCCTTGTGCAAACTTTGCTTCAGCAGCTTTTAAATCATTTAATGCCGCTACAATAATATCTGCTGCTTTATCATATTTTGGCTTAGTGACTCCCTGTTCAGCCATGCCGGCCTCAGAATAAGGAGCGTCTCCCATGTCTGTTGCAACACTAATTCCATAATTAGCTTTATACAACAACCTATACCCTTCATACGAGGGTTTCGCCGGGTTTCCTGCTGCAAAATCAACCATTCTGTTAAGTGCAGTTAAAGTCTGTGCCCCGCCAAAGCTGCCATAAGGAGAAAAAGAAGAATAATACTGGTAAGGGTTAGGGGTATTCTCAAGATTTGCACATTGCTTTGCCTGCAACTGAGCTGTAGAATAATCTGTTGAATTAGGATTCCAGAATCGGTAAGCTCCTTTCATGATCGATGTCATCAGCAAATCAGGAGATACAGATGTAGGTACATCCGGGTTGGTATTTAATTTATCAAATTTTTTACATGAACTTGCAACGGTTAATGAAATCATTGCAAGCAGTAAATAATGTATTTTTTTCATTGTTACTGTTTTTAGAAGGTGAAACTGATTTTAGCTCCAAGATATCTTGTGGATGGGTCTGCAAAATCCTCATTACCACCATCAGGATCAGAATATTTGAAATCTTTTGCTTTTAACAGCACATTTTGTCCGATTAAACTGATGGAAGCAGCTTTGGCAATTTTATGCAGATATTTTGCAGGTATATTATAAGATAATGAAATCTCCCGCAGTTTGAAAAAAGTCTTGGAATATGTATCATCTATGCTTCCGGCACCACCCCATGCACTACTATTATGCAATGCAATCATATATTGTTTATACGTAGTGGCTGTTGTATTTTTTCCATATACACGGGTATCAGTTACAATATTACCAACAGCATCATAAGTAGCCGAACCGGATACAACAACAACACCCTGGCCAACGTAATTGGTCAATGTTTTGCCTGCTGCGGCAACTGCAGCCAATCCTGCTGGTCCGCCACCTGCTGCTGCATAAATTCCTGCTGCAATAATATCCAAATCTCTTTCTTTTGAAACACTATTAGGATGTACACCTGCCTGCCACATATAGCTTTCCGTTCTTGTGTTGGTAATACCGCCAGTAACCCCATCAAAAGACAGGAATAAGCTAAAATTCTTATACTTTAAATTAGCAGATGTGCCCCAAATAAACTTAGGATCAGAATAGCCAAATAACTGGTTATACCCATAAGTAATAGGAACACCGCTGGAATTATGTATAATATTACCGCCGGGGTCACGTTGAAAATCTCTGCTGACATAATGATCTGTACGCCTTCCAACTTGTACCCAAGGCCGTACTGCTGTATATAAAGAATCTAACTTGGTATAGTAACTGGCAAAAGTGCTCCAGTTAAAACTTAAATCTAATTGCCAGTCTTTATTTTTAACAGGGGTACCATTCAAAATAATCTCCCAGCCACGTCTTGTAATTTCTTCGTCCCAATTAGTTAAAATCCCTGAATACCCGGAAGCTCCTGTAATACCAACAGTGGTAATACGGTCGAAAAACCTTTTTGTATAGTGGGAAACATCAATCATTGCCCGGTTTTTCAGGAAAATAGCCTGCAAACCCTGCTCATAAGTTTCTGCACTAGAAGGTCTGATAGATGGTGAATATAAACTGGATGGAACACCTGCGCCATTAAATGCACCCCAGGTTGCAGCAGCATAAGAATAACTGCTGTTAATATCATAAATATTGGGTACGTCTTTTGACAAAGTCCAGGAACCTCTCAGTTTCAACATATCAAGCCATTTTTTTGTATCGGGCAACAATTCTGAAGCGATGAAACTTCCTGAAACTGATGGGTAGAAATAGGAACGCTGATCTTTTGCTAAGGTAGAACTCCAGTCGTTACGGCCGGTTGCTTCTATAAATGCCATTTTGTTCCAGGAAATAGCTGCACGGCCATATATAGAATTCACTTGTCTTGCACGAATACTCTGTGATACCTGTGCAGCATTAACAGATGCTTTGATGGAGAAAAAACCGGGAACAGAAATACCACCTTGTGTACTGGCATTCATATTATCGAGCATTGCATATAAAATTGTTCCACCTGCCAGGTACTCAATTTGAAATTTATTGAATTTTTTATCGCCGGAAAGCAGCAGATCATTGTTTGTACTAAACCCGGAAGATATTCCAATATTATACTGACCTTTGATTCCACCATTCCAGCCGCTGTTTGCAGCACCCGGAACACTTGAGTTACCAGAAGAAAGATAGGAGCCCCATGAAGACCTTAACTCACCCCTTTCCTTGAAAAAATCAATACCCGATTGAACAGTGGCTTTTAACCAGGGAGTGAACTGATAACTTGTTGTTATATCTGCATTAAATATATTCCTTGAAATTTCATTTGTTTTTTCGTACATGTCAAAATAGGGATTGTTTATGTTTTTTCCTTTGTATTGCTGTGAAAGAGGCAAATCAGGATAGTAGCCAAAATTGGTATTTTGAATTTCTCCCTTTCTATACCAATAATTATCCTTGTAGAGACTAAGGTCAAAATCATTAGGTGACCAAATCAGAATACTGTACATCGGGTCATAAGAAGTGTAGCCATTAGATCCTACGTTGGGTGATTTTTTAAC
Organism: Ferruginibacter sp.; assembly: GCA_017983695.1. Taxonomy (GTDB): domain Bacteria; phylum Bacteroidota; class Bacteroidia; order Chitinophagales; family Chitinophagaceae; genus Ferruginibacter. The sequence continues at coordinate 18,259 of JAGOAX010000003.1, read as the reverse complement.
GGCATAAGAAACATTAGTACTTATTTTTAACTTATTCACAGTAAAATCTGCACCCAATGTATAGGTATATTTATCTATAGTGGAATTAGGATAGCGGCCTTTGTTTTGTGCCCAGTTTAAAGAATTTCTGATGGAAACATTGTCCTTACGAAAACCAACACTTAAATTATTATTGGTTACATAACCCTGCTCCAGGAAATTTTTGTAATTATCCTTACCTAATGGCAGATATGGCTTGCTTACAAAAGTTTTCGTGACAGGGTCCCATTGGTCTCTCATGGTTCCGTCCATAAACGTACCCCATGAATTCTCAGAATACAGATCATAAGTACCAGCAGAGCCACGGCCATATACATTCTGTTTTTCAGGAATAGCAAGGAATCCGGCGGTAAACATTGTATTAGTCGTAAAATCAACAGAAATTCCAGATTTATTGGAACTTCCATTCTTGGTGGTAACCAAAATAGCTCCATTTGCTCCCCGATAACCATATAATGCCGATGCAGTAGCACCCTTCAGTATACTGATTGATTCAATGTCTTCTGATGACATATCAGCCAGTGTTTTATATGCATAAGGTATTCCATCTACTACTAATATAGCACTCTCTCCACGAACTGTAACCACTGGAACAGCAGCAAAATCAGGGGAGTTTCTAACTAATACACCTGCCACTTTACCGGTAAGGGATGTAGCTACATCAAGACCTGATACTTTTTGTATGCTTTCCCCTGATATCTTTTGAACAGAATAGCCAAGGGCTTTTTCTTCTCGTTTTATACCAAGTGCGGTAACCACTATCGTCTCATTAATCACAACTGCATCTGCCAAAGAGATATTTAATATTGTATTAATATCAACCACTTTTACTGTTTGTGAACCCTTACCTACATAAGAAAAAGTCAGCATGTCATTTTTTTCTGCCTGAATTGTAAAGAACCCATTCGCATCCGTTGTTGCACCTTTTTTAGTTCTTTCATTAATAATATTAGCGCCCAGAACAGGCTCTCCTTTTGCATCAGTAACCTTCCCTTTTATCTCAAAAGAAGCTGGTTCAGGCATAACTGTTACTTCTTCTTCAGTTTTGTTTATACTTCGTTTTACAACAATAGTGTTTTCAGAAATAGTATAGGCCAATTGCTGATCTTTAAAGCAAATATCAAGCACTTCTTTAACGCTTGCCTTTTTGGTACTTACAGTTACATTTTTTGCAGTTACCAATACTTCATCGGCATAAAAAAAATGGTAACCGGTTTGTTTTTTTATTTCTTCAAACACTTTTTGAAGGGAAACGTTTGTTTGATTTAAGGTGACTTTTTGTGAATAGCCACTGGCACTAACCTGAAGGCAGGCAGCGATTAAAAAAACTGTTGTAAGTTTCATAATCCTAATCGTTTTGGTTAAAAATCCGCTTTTTGGGGAGCAGGATTTAAAAAGAGCAGTTAAATACATAAATTTGTATTGAGTTGGTTAAATAATAAGCAGTCTTAGACAGATATAGTTTATTATACTACTCAAATTATAGCCGGGTTTCGCCGCAAACGGAATCCGGTTTTTTATTTGAATACGTACCCTATTTTTATCCATCACTGCCGGCAGGAAATAATAAAGTCATAGCAATCGATTTTATGGTGAAACAATTATTTTTTTGCCATCTATTTTAAAATGTACTTCATTGGTCAATGCTAAAGCTTCAAAAACCTTCGACACGTTTTCATTTCTTGTAAGTTGCCCGGTAAAATGCAGGCTTACATTTCCTCTATACTCAATATCCACATCATACCATCTGGAAATTTGCCTTAAGATAGATTTAAGGTCAGCACTTTTAAATTGAAAATGTCCATTCAACCAGGCCATCGCTTCTTCTGTATCTGCATTGTCAACCACATTTATTTTACCTTCCTTATTTATTACAGATTGTTGGCCGGGTTTAAGATGTTTTAAAACAGTATTACCTGTTGCTGATACTTTTACAGCTCCTTCAAGCAATGTGGTTTTTATTGCAGCCTCATCATCGTAAGCATTTACGTTAAAATGCGTACCTAATACTTCAACTTCTGAAGTATTAGTTTTTACTTTAAAAGGCATAGCCGTATTTTTAGCAACTTCAAAATAGGCTTCGCCGGTTATTACTACTTTACGCTCTAAGCCAGCAAAGACTACGGGAAACCGGATAGAGGACGAAGCATTCAACCAAACTTTTGTACCATCAGATAAAGTAACCTGGTATTGCCCTCCACGTGGCGTGGTAATAGTATTGTAAAAAGCCTCATCATTTTCATTGATGGTTTTACCACCTATTGTATAAGCCAGCAAACCATTATCAAGTTTTTGCACAGTAACATTACCTTGTTGGCTGATAATGCCATTTGATGCACTGTCTAATATTACTGTAGATCCATCCACTAATGTTAGTATCGCTTTGTTTCCACCAGGAGCAATATCGTTTTTAAGGGGTGCTTTAACAGGTGCCGCTTTTGCAATTTCCTGTTTAACAGTTTTAGAATTAAACAGTATGTATGTACCGGCAGAAAGAAGAATAAGAATAACTGCTGCGGCAGCAGCAGGCAAATGCCATTTACGCCGGGGTTTTATTACAACTGTCTCATCTGATTCATGTATGGTTTGCTGCAAACGCATTTTAATACGCTCGGCCAATTGCTCTTCTGTATCCGGTTCATTTGCTGGTATTACTACTTTGCTATCGTCAAATGAATAATACCATTCATTTAAACTTTGTTTTTCTTCCGGGTTAGCTGTTCCGGCTATGTACTTATTAATAAGTACTAATATATTTTCTGGAATTTGCATAATTATATATTACAGGTGTGTTAAGGCAGGTGAATCACCCATGCGAAAGGAAATTATTTTTTTCAGCTTAGAAAAAAGAAATAAACAATAGAGATATTAAGAAGTGCAGAAAAGATTTAGTGGCCAGTTTAAGCTGTTTTACAGCTTTGTATAACTGATTTTCCACTGTTTTTGGAGATATGTGTAGTTCTTTTGCAATTTCTTTTACGGGCATACCTTCATTTCGACTGTACTTAAATATAAGCCTGCATTTTTCTGGCAGTTTATCCACTTCATGTTTAATAATTTCCAATATTTGTTTGTAATGCAAGGCTGTTTCCACAGGCAATTCAAATACAGGAGTAGTATGAGTACTATTAGTGTATATTCTTTCCAGTTCTTTCTTTTTTATTTTACCCAGTACTGCATATTTAGTAGCAGTTGCTAAATAATTTTCAAGAAATTCAATTTGCAGCCCTTTCCTGTTGGCCCATATGCCTGCAAATACATCATGTACAATATCCTCGGCAGCTTCAACCTCTTTTAACCTGTTATAAGCGATAGTAAATAATTTTTTCCAGAAACGGTTGTACAACTCCGTGAAAGCGGACTCATCATTTTTAGAAAGAAGTTCTAAAAGCGATAGATTATCATATAGCAGGTAATCTTTCATTTAGCAATCAACATAAAAATAAGATTTTTTTTTGTATTCTGCTTAAAGCAGTAGAAAGTAGAAATATGATAGATATCAGTATTTCCTATGCCCGGTAATTGCATAATAACGGATTTAACCTTTTTAATTTTTAATTACAATAAAAATTAAAAAGGTTATCTGGTTGCAAGCAATAAAGTAAACTGAAGAATTTTCAAATCTTACTTACAGGTAAAATATTAGTAAGCTGGCTAAATCTAATACGAAAAGCTTCCAAAATTGTCCGATCCGGGTCACATAAAAGCTTCGATATATCTAAGCTTTTGTATTTTTATGCAAATTGCTGATTAATGGATGTACAAATGGAACCTTCGTGGAAAGCCGTTTTAAAAAATGAATTTACCAAACCGTATTTTCAGCAGGTAGTTACTTTTTTAAAAACTGAAAAAGCAGCTGGTAAAACTATATACCCGCCGGGACCACTTATTTTTAATGCCTTTAATCAAACTCCTTTTTCAAAATTAAAAGTGGTTATAATTGGCCAGGATCCCTACCATGGCCCAGGGCAGGCACATGGTTTAAGTTTTTCGGTACCTAATGGCATTAAGCCACCGCCATCCTTAGTTAATATTTTTAAAGAGATAGAAAGTGATACAGGCGTTGCCATGCCATTGCAATATGGTAATTTAACCCGTTGGGCAGAGCAGGGTGTGTTATTATTAAATGCCGCACTTACAGTAAGAGCCAATGAACCTTTCAGCCATGCTAATTTTGGCTGGGCCGATTTTACCAATGCCGTAATTCAAAAAATATCTGATGAAAAAACCGGCATCGTTTTTTTATTATGGGGGAAATTTGCCCAGGAAAAACAAATACTGATTGATGAAACCAGGCACTTTGTTTTAAAAGCTGCTCACCCCTCTCCTTTTTCGGCACATACAGGCTTTTTTGGTTGCAAACATTTTTCAAAAACAAATGAACTATTGGTAAAGCAGGGGATTTCTCCAATAGACTGGAAATTATTATCGCCATAAATTCAATTATCAAATCAATTTATGAATACGTTTAAAAATATTTTTGCAAGAATATGGGCATTATGGGGACTGGTTAGTTTTGTGCTTACATTTTTAATCATCTTCATTCCCTCCATGCTGGCTTATCTTATTACTGATCCGGTTAAAGGCCAATACTATTTTATCAAGGTTTCTAAATTCTGGATGGATATCTGGTTACCATTAGTGGGTTGCCCTGTTAAAGTAACAGGAAAAGAAAATTTTATCGGCAATGAAAATTATGTAATTGTTTTTAACCACAATGCTTTACTGGATGTGCCTTTATCGGCGCCTTATGTACCGGGTGCAAATAAAACCATTGCTAAAGCATCATTTGCCAAAGTACCTCTGTTTGGATTGTTTTATAAAAGAGGGTCTGTTTTGGTTGACCGTAAAAATGAAAAAAGCCGCATACAAAGTTATGAAGCGATGAAAGCCGTATTAGCAAATGGTATTCACATGTGCATTTATCCCGAAGGCACCCGTAACAGAACCAGCGAACCATTGAAACAATTTTACGATGGTGCTTTTAAACTGGCAACAGATACAAAAAAAAATATTATGCCCTGTGTTATTACCGGTACAAAAAAAGCAATGCCGGTAAATAAATTTTTCTACCTGTTGCCTACCCGTTTAAAAATGCATTTTTTGCCGGCCGTATCTGCCGAAAATATAACTGCTAAAGAACTTAAGGAAAAAGTATTTGAAGCAATGAAAGCGTATTATGTAAATAATAGCTAGTATTGAGTTTGTGGTATGAAAAGTTTAGGAGCTTAGAGGTTTAGAAGTTTAGGACTGTATTAGTTCAAAAACTTTTAAATCAATATCTACAGATCATAAAAATATCTTGTGCGGTTTATTTTTAAATCACGTAGAATACCCGATTTAGGGCTGATGCTGATATTAAAAAACCTGTACCTGCCCACAGGCGAAATATTTATCGCCATTTGCCAGCAATGCATTTCCCTTGTTAAATACATACTTAAAGAACCTAATTCTTTTGTGGTAATATCATAAAAGCCATTTAAACCAATTTGCCATTTTGCAGTAAGATTTAAAGTACCGTTCCAGTTTATATTTTGAGAAATACTGGATTTATATCCGCTGTAATCAGGTTTACGCTGCCTGTTATAAGATAAAGCATATGAAAAACTGAGGCTCCATGGAATATTAAAATTTGCAAACTCACCTGGGTTTTTACTCATATAGGCGGCCTCTTGCTGGTATTCATCCAAAGGCATACCATTTTGCGGATTTACATCCTGTGGATTGTCAAGATTCTCCGTTGCTAATTTTTCATTTTTATCACCTCCCTTAAAACTGGTTTGTAAAGAAACGGACCCATTGGTAAGTGTACCTAAGGAAAGTGGTTTTTTATTCCATACCAGTTTATCTACAAAATCTCCTTTGCTATCTGTTTGATAAGGCATGGTGGTTCCGCTTGCTGTAATACTTATTTTATCGAATAAATTGGTACGTATAGAAATTGCAAAAGGAGCCAGCTTAAATGAATCGGCCAGTAAATTGTAACTGCTGTTGATGCTAAACCCATCTATCAATGTTACTTTTTTTATTGCCGCTTCGCCGGTATCTTTTTTACTTTTTACTTTCATCTGCAGGTTATTATCAATACCAAAAGTTATAGCACCGCTTCTACCTTCGCCAAAGGCTGAAAAAATATTACCAGCGTAAACAGAATGCCTGGCAAAGTTTTTCCCGGTGGTGTCTATTTGTACCGAATAATGATCTTTTCCATTCATATCCGGGTGATAACTAAACCCAAAGCTTGGTCTTATTTCGTGACGGATGGCCTGTATCTTGCTGTTTTTCTTAAAAGCAATCATGCCAAATATCCTTGTGGTACCCGATACACCATATGACATTTCTCTTGCTGCATAAAAACCTTTCTTAACTGTAGTGTCTACTTTTTTTGTGGTACTGTTCCAGCTTTGCACTACTTTATTTTGATACCAATACTCCTGGTAACTTATTGATGGCCCGATTTGCACCGGGCCCAGAGGAGGCAGTGATAAACTAATAGGCACATTATGACTTGCGCCATACTGCAAATTATCAATCAGCTGCTTGCTGATATTACTTGCAGTATCATAAAAATAAGTAAGGCTTTTTGCATTGGTGTTTAAAGCTACTCCAAGGTTTTCGTACCATTTATATTCGCCAGTTACTTCTTTTCTTCTAAAGGGGTATAAAGTATTTACATTAAAGCCAATATCGGGTAAATTAAGGTTAATTAATTTTTGTGAAGTGTTTTGATTATGATTAGCACTTACCGTTAAGTTATATGGTTTATCCTTCCACACTTTTGAGTAAGTAATAGAAGAATTCAGTTGGTTTTGAAAATTACGCTGCGGACTATTAGGTACTGATGAATTGAATTTACTGCTGCCTGCATTTACATTAGCACTAAAAGTTACACCCGGCCTGGATTTGGTATCGGCAGAATGCGACCAGGTAACATTAAAACTTTTTGATCCTGATTTATCTATATCCCTGAAATTCTGCACATTTATATTAAAGTTTCCCTGGTAATGATAGCGTTTATAGTATCGTGGATTTAAGCTTGCCGTCCAGCCACCGTAAGAATAAATGGTACCTCTTGCCACCGCATCCCAATGATCACTTAATATTTTATAATATCCAATGCCTTCCAATGCCAAACCCAATTGTTCGTTGGCAGTAAACGTTGGCGCTATTAAACCCGAATGCCTTCCCTTCGACAAAGGAAATATCCCGAATGGCAATGATACCGGTAAAGGAATCCCCTCCACTTCGGGGTGAACGGGGCCGGTAAAGGCCATTTTTTTATTAATGAATTTTATACGCTTGCTTACAAATGCAAAGTGAGGCGTATCTAAATTACAGGTGGTAAAATTTCCCCGGTATGCATAAAAAGTATTGGCATCAACTTTTTTAATTGTTTCGCCAATAATAAAAATTTCGTCCTCCTTGGTATAAGTTCGTTTGGTAAGCCCCTTTCCACTTTTCATATTAAAAGTAATAGAGTCGCTTACCGATACAAATTCGCCCTGTTTAAAAGTAGGAAATGAAATTACTTTACCCGTACTGTCCTTAACTAGATAAGCGCTTACCAGATTTGTCTTCTGGTCAAATTCAATATGTGGTGCTTCAAGGTTATTATCTACATACTTTACACTTGTTTTTTTACCGTACAGTATTATTTTATTTGTAGGTACATCCAGCACCATCGAATCATCTGCATGGTAAGTTACCGGTGCGTCTAAAGAATCTTTAGAAGTTTTAAATTGAATGGTGTCTGCAACATTTATAAGCGTATCAATCTTTTTCCTGTTAAAAGTATCAGCCTCATTTTTCAATAAAAAACTGTCTGTATTTTTTTTTACCGGCGGTGTATCTGCTGCTGCAGGAAGAATAACTGTATTGGTATTGGCAGGCTTTTTCTTTTTAGGAATAGTATCAGTAGTTAAATTACTGTGAAAGTAAGGTGCAAGAAAACCGTTATGGCCGCCATACAGCGTTGTACCTGCAACCAGCAGTGCTAAAGCCCATGTCAATATATATTTTGCCTTACCTTTGTACAGTTGGTTCATAAGTTTGAGTGGCAAAAATAGCCATAATAACAGAATGAAATTGTGAATATTAATATAATTACTAACTCCCCATAAACCTTTTGAACATGTTGAAAAACAAAGTGCCTGTTTTTTGTTTACTTGCTGCTTTTCATTTGTTAATAATATCCAATACTTTTTCACAAAAAAAATTAACCACTATAGTTGTTGATGCTGGCCATGGCGGATCGAGAGATCCCGGTGCCACAGGCCAATATGAAAATTCACTGCGTTCAAAAGAAAAAGATATTACACTAGCCATCTCCCTTAAATTAGTTGCAGAATTAAAAAAGCAATTGCCCGATGTAGCCACATTACCTACCAGGACAACAGATGTTTACCAGGACCCTAATGAAAAAGCAAGAATAGCCAACCAGTTGGGGGGGCAACTTTTTATTTGTATTCATGCAGACAGCGGACCATTAAAAACCGGCAAAAGACAAATAGGTACTAGAGAAGAAACCCGTTATAAATATACCTACACCGGTAAAGGAAAAAAGAGAAAAAAAATAAAGCACCCCTACACAGTTACAGTACCTGTTTATGAATATTTCAAACTGCCCTTAACAAGAAAAGGTACCAGCGTTTGGATATTTGCGGCCCATAAAACCAGTGATAAATTAAAAGCTATTATGGATGGTGGCGAAGATTTTGAAATTGAAACAGATGGTACAGATTCTGCCTTCAATAACTTTGATTTTAATACTCCGGAAGGAAGAACACTGGCAAATATTTATGCAAAGCGTTTCCAGGAAAGAAGTGACTTATTAGCTAAAATGGTAAATGATGCAGTGGAAAAAACAGGAAGGGCAGCATTAGGCGTAAACCAACGCCAGGTTGGGATAAGGGTTTTACAATCTACCAACATGCCGGCTATTTTAGTAGAAACCGGTTTTATTAATAATCCTGAAGATGAACGCTATTTAAACAGCCAGGAAGGCCAGCAGGAAATTGCAGAAGCCATAACAGCTGCAGTAATCCGTTACAAAAATCAAATTGAAAACTCTAACAGAAGCACATCATCAAACGGAGATGTAAAACCTAAAGAAGAAGAAAAAAAGCTTCCGGCCGAATTAGAAAGCAGGCCCACCAAAGACATACAGGTATTGCAGGTAAAAAGCGATAAGATAAAAGTGGAATTATATGATGATGGGGAAATTGATAATGATGTTGTTTCGGTGTATTTTAATAAAACCCTGGTGGTGGATAATAAATCCTTAACCGCAAAAGCCTATGCTTTTAATGTAGACCTTGTTGCAGGTAAAACAAACGAATTGGTGTTGTATGCCGATAACCTGGGAAGCATTCCGCCAAACACGGCATTAATGATAATAACAGATGGTTTTAGCCGTTATGAAGTAAGGTTATCAGCAGATTTAAGGAACAATGCATCGATAAGGTTTGAATTAAAACCGGGTAAACCATAGGCTTAACATTAATTTGTGGTTTATTAATTATATTTGACCACTAACTACGACAATGAAAATTTCGAACGAAACCAAAATTGGCTCATTAACTGCAGTTGCCATTACTTTATTGATATTGGGTTTTAACTTTTTAAAAGGGAAAACCTTTTTTGGAAAAAGCCATAGCCTTTTTGCAAAATATACAAATGTACAGGGCCTTGCCAACAGCAACCCTGTTATGATCAATGGCTTGCAGGTAGGCACAGTGTACAGCATTACCACGGATAAAAACATGAAAGAAATCCTGGTGAATATGACACTTACCAAAGATGTGAATATTCCTGTAAACTCTGTGGCCTATATAAAATCAAATCCTTTAGGCACCACCAGCATTGATATCAGGCTTGGGAATGCTGAAACTTATCTTCCTAAAAATGATACCATAAAAACTGCGGCCAGTGCCGGTATTATGGAAGCGGCTGTGGAAGAAATAAGGCCGGTTTTGGGGCAGGTAAAAAATGCAGTTCAGTCATTGGATTCTGTTTTAAGAACAGTGAACAGTGTAGTTGACCCTAATGCAAAAAATAATATCAGGGGAATTTTAGAAAACCTGAATAAAACCACTGCAGGGCTTACCATCTCTTCTGCATCATTAAATGAATTATTAAATACACAAACCGGGGCATTAGCAAAATCGTTAAATAACGTGAGTGCCTTTACAGGTAACCTTGCCAATAATAATGACAAGCTGAATGCTGTAATGGACAACCTGAATAAAACCACTACCACCCTTTCTAATTTAGACCTGGAGAAAACTTTAACCACTTTAAACGGTACGATCGGGGAATTAAAATCAACCATTGGCAAATTAAATTCCAATAACGGTACTGCAGGTCTGTTGCTTAATGATACCAAATTGTATAATAACCTTACAGCTACGGCCAACAAACTAAATTTATTGCTGGATGATCTGAAAACAAATCCGAAACGATATATTTCTTTTTCTGTTTTCGGCAAAAAATATAAAGGCGATGCATTGGTTATTCCTTTGCCCGATACGGTGAACGCACCTTACATCAAGCAAAAATAATTTTACCATTCTGTTATAAAATTAATTCAGCAACTTGCAGGCTGTAACAAATAACCAAGTATTGCAATTAAAATTTACACTCGCTGTTACTGCCCTTCTGCTTTTATTATGTTGCAGTAAACAATCTGCAGCACAACAAACACCTGCGTTACCTCCACAACCGGATACCATCAGGATCATTCAAATAATTAAAGCAAATAGCTTAAGGGAAAAAATTATTGACTCTGCCACTACAATTGAAACTGCTGCCGGCGATGCTGTTATTAAAGACGGGCTTACCACAATTTTTTGCGATAGTGTGGTATATAACCACAGAACAAAAATGGTAGAGGCATTTGGCAACGTTCACATAAACGATAACGACAGCATACATACTTACGCACAATACCTGAAATATGTAGGTGATGAAAGAATTGCGTATTTAAAAAAAAATGTAAAGCTTACAGATAAAAAAGGCGTTTTATTAACCGATGACCTGGAGTATAATTTAAGAACAGGAATTGCCACTTATAAAGGCGGTGGCAGGGTTTTAAATGGCAAAACTGTTTTAACAAGTAACGAAGGGGTTTATTATGCCGATACCAAGGATGTAATTTTTAAAAAAAATGTACACCTAGTCGATCCAAAATATGATATAAGAACGGATAGTATGATTTACAATGTTACCAACAGCATTGCTACATTTATTTCGCCAACCCATATTGTAAGTAAAGAAGGCATTATTGATACCAGGTCGGGTACTTATGATTTAAAAACAGGCGAAGCTATTTTTTATGAACGTACTTATATAAGAGACAGTGTAAGATCAATGAGTGGTGATAAAATTTTCTTTGATGATAAAAAAGGAATTATGACGGCTGATGGCAATGCAAAAGTTGTTGACAGCGCAAACCAGGTTACCACTATTGGTGGTCATATTGAAGTGAATACAAAAGAAAATTCTTTTTTAGCATACCTAAAGCCGGTAATGATACTGCACAAAGATGGCGACAGCACTTATATTGCTGCTGATACTTTATTTTCCGGTTTAAGAAAATATGACAGCGTAGAAAAAAAGCAAGTAACAAAAGTTGATACATTAAAAAAGACTGCTGTTGTTACTATTAATAAATTTGATAGTGCCGGCATTAAAGCTGCTGCACAACCAAAAACCGACAGCCTGGCAATACAGCAAACTGTAAAAACAGATAGCGGTAAAAAAACGATGGTAGTTAATTTAAATAAACCTGATACTGCCATACGTTATTTCCTGGCCTTTCACCACGTACGTATTTTCAACGATTCGCTGCAGGCCGTCAGCGATAGCCTCTACTACTCTACCCAGGATTCCACCTTCCAGTTATTTGGCCAGCCCGTGGTATGGAATGCACAAACACAGGTTACCGGTGATACTATTTATATGTACACCCAAAATCAAAAACCAAAACAGGTATATGTTTTTTTTAATAGTTTAATTATTAATAAAACAGCAGAAAATTTGTATAATCAAATTGGCGGACGTACACTTAATGGTTATTTTAAAGATGGTGCTATTGATTATGTAAGGGTAAAAGGCACCCCTGCCGAAAGTATTTTTTATCCGCAGGATGATGACAGTGCCTATACCGGTATGAACCGCAGCCACGGTGATGTGATCGATATATTTTTTGTAAAAAAAGAATTGAACAAAGTAAAATTTATAAATAATGTTGATGGTGTAATGTATCCCATACGCCAGATACCTGCCGATAAAAAACAACTGAAAGGTTTTAAATGGCATGATGCCAGAAGGCCAAAAAACAAACTGGAATTGTTTGAATAATTTCCTGCGCTTATTTTTTACATATCCTTAACACACAAAATTCTGTTTGCTGCGTTTAGCGTAAGTGGCGGTACTATGTTGGCATTGTTTTCGATAAAGCTATCAAAAAAAAATTACCATGAAAAAATTACTCCTGATTGTAATTGCGGTTATTGCAATTACCCTAAACACAAAAGCACAAACCGAAAGCAGTTACAAAGATGCACTTGGTGTACGGCTTGGCTCATCTGTACCGGCAATTAAAAGTGGCATTACCTACAAACATTTTATTGGCAACAATGCTATTGAAGGTATCTTAAGTTTTGGCGATGGTGTGGGCATTTGCGGTTTGTACGAAATTCATAAACCACTGTCAACAGAAAACCTGCAATGGCTGATTGGCTTTGGTGGCTATGTTGGCTTTAATAACAGTGGCAGCAATGTTGGCGCAGCAGGTATTATTGGTTTAGATTATAAATTTCCACAAATACCACTCAACATTACATTAGACTGGAAACCGGAATTAAATATTATATCTAAAGTTGGATTTGCTGCCGAAGGCATTGGTTTCTCTGCAAGATTTACTTTTTAAAATCGCTAAAAATACAATGTTAAAAGAAGCTACAAAACATAATGGCTTCTTTTTTTTGTTTACTTTACTAACAAATTAAATCTATGAAAAGATATTTACTAACCCTATTAACATATTTTGTGGGTACAGCAGCAGTTGCACAGGAAATTAATTTAAGCGATTCTGTTATTTATTTTGACAATAAACCTGTAGCCTATTATGTAAAAGAATTAAACCAATCTGATCCGCACTATGATATTTACATTATCAGTTTAGATATGAAATTGCTGATTGCAGCAAGGGTGGTTAAATTTGATGCCCCAATAAGAGAGCTAAAGCCGTTTTATTATTATGATTTAATTTTTCATAATGAAAAAGACACTTTTTCTATCTACCATGAAGGGCAGGCATTTGCTCTTGAAATGGCATCGCTACTAAAAAAATATAATCTCTTAGGGGGTAATAAAATCAATAAAGATTCATTGGCAAGTTTTAAAAAAGTGTATAATGGAAATACTTTATTGTGGGCTAAAATTAAAGAGTATGAAACCTATTTAAATGAAAACAGGTTTTTTAGTGAGCAAACAGTAAGAGACAGAACAAAACCTGTAACCATTATAAACGACAAAATAATTATGCAGGATGGTAAAAAAATTGGTTTGGTAGTTACTGGTACTAATGTTAGCGGAGGTGGTGGTACTACAAATACTTATACCAGAGTATTATCCACCAGTGGTGCAAGTGGTGTACAAATCGATACCCGGGATACACAACCCAATGCCTCAGTAACATATTATTCAGAAATCTTACTGCCTAGTAACAGAAAAGTAAATGCTTCTGGAGTTATTTTTGAGTCAAAATACAGAAAAAATAAAACTTACAAACCACTGTCTTTATACGACATTTCTTTTCCATTACTTAAAGAATCCAGAAACGATGATTTGCTATGGCATGTTTGCCAATTAGTAAATAATTATTTGCTGTAAACTTATTTTAACTTTGCCAGCGCTTCCTTAATTCTTGCCCATGCCCTTTCAATATTGGGCATACTGTTGGCAAAAGAAAAACGTACACAGTTAGGTTCACCAAAAGCATCTCCCATTACAGAAGAAACATTAGCGGTATTTAAAAGATACATACTAAAGTCTGCCGCATTTGCAACTGTTTGTGTACCGTCAGATTTACCATAGTAATAACTTACATCAGGAAAAATATAAAAAGCGCCTTCGGGTGCAAAGCATTTAAAACCCGGAATATCTTTTATCAATTCCATAACCCTTGCCCTTCTTCTTGTAAACTCTTGTGTCATTTCTAACGAAGGTTTTAAATTACCGGTAAGTGCTGCTACGGCTGCTTTTTGCGTAATAGAACAAGTACCGCTGGTCAATTGTCCCTGAATTTTTTCGCAGGCTTTTACAATTTCTACACTGGCCGCAATGTAACCCAGGCGCCAGCCCGTCATAGCAAAACCTTTGCTTAAACCATTAATTAAAATAACCCTTTCTTTCAAGTCATCAAACTGAGCAATGCTTTCGTGGCCACCTACAAAATTGATGTACTCGTAAATTTCATCAGAGATAATTAAAATATTGGGGTATTTTCTAAATACGGTTACCAGGCCTTCTAATTCTGCTTTGCTGTACACCGCACCCGATGGATTACATGGCGAAGAGAACATGAACAATTTGGTTTTATCGGTAATGGCAGCTTCAAATTGTTGCGGCGTTACTTTAAAACCACTTTCTGGTGTGGTCCTGATTTCAATTACTTTTCCACCGGCCATTTTCACCAGTTCAGAATATGTAACCCAGTAAGGCGTAGGAATTATCACTTCATCCCCATTATCTACTACTGCATAAATAGCATTGGCCAAACTTTGCTTGGCACCGGTGGAAGTGATGATATTTTCCGGTTTGTAGTCTAAATTATTATCACGTTTTAATTTGGTACACACCGCTTCACGTAAATCGGCAAAGCCGGCAACAGGAGTATAATGGCTCCAGTTATCGTTAATGGCTTTTATGGCTGCATCTTTAATGTGCTGTGGTGTATCAAAATCTGGTTCGCCAAGGCTAAGATCGATAACATCAATTCCCTGTGCTCTTAATTCCCTTCCTAATTTGGCCATTTTAAGGGTTTCTGGCTCGTTAAATCGCTGTAAAAGTGTAGATAGTTGCATATTTTGCAAAAGTAAATATTAATACTTAAAAAAAATCAATCAAATACTATTATTACTTAGAAATATTTTTTTGTTATTTGTCGTAAATAAATTTAAAGCCGGATAAGTCTGGTAAATGATGTTTAGATCTTTGTACTTCGTAATTATAAATTACCTGCCCCAGGTTTTTCATAAAAGGCAGGCCAATAGTTTTATAATCATATTTATCATCGTTAACAATACCGTCGCTGTTGCAATAGGTTACAGCCGATAAAAAGAACTCCACTCCTTTTTCATAATCCACCACGTACGCCACATCCAGCATCTGTCCATAAGCATCGCCAGGTTTATTAAATACCCGTATGTTTTGTGGCAGGGCAACTTTTTCGCTTCCAAATAATAAAAACTTGCAATAGGCAGGCCAGTATGCAGCCGTATCAAATGAATAAGGCGGGTAAGTACTTTCTGTTGGCAACTGACTCATGTATTTTAAAACAAAGGCCCTGTCATCATCAGTAATATTAAACCGTTGCCTTGCAGTAACCTTTTTAGGAAACACCAGGCTTATTAAAATGTTATGCAGGTCTTCCAGGCTGATCCTGTTTTTTGCAGAAAAATTCATGGCGCCATCAATAAGGTTGCCACCCTGGTAAAAACCTTTACCCAGGCTGTCGTTGCGTTTTACATATTCCTTTGCATTGGTTTGCATGGGTTGCTCATACAAAACTGTATTGTTTCCGTCCAGAAACTTAACCGGGTTGGTTTGCCTGTTCTCCGCCGCAGGCAGCGCAATTTGTAAACGATGCAGTAACTGCACATCTTCGTATCCTTTTTTATGCAATTCGGTATTAATATATTCCTGGCCTAAAAATTCATATAGCCTGTTATAGGCATCATTGTCACTCACCATCAATATTTTTTTTATGTATTGGGCAATTGTGGGCCTTCCATCGGGTGATGTGGGGTCATTATAAACGGCAGTTTGAGAACTGTTGCCGGTCTCTGTTATCATTGTGTTATGCTTATCAATTCCTTTTTCTTTTAATTCATTAAGCCTTTGCAAAGCCAGCAGGCTTACAGGAAGTTTTACAGTAGAAGCCGGGTAAAAATAATTTACAGGGTTTACATTGAAATAGTAGTTTTTAAGTGAGGGCATGCCATTACTTCCTCTGTCAATTTGGGTATAAATTATCTGGGTATTCCATTCTTTACGATGTGAAAGTACATCGGCAAAGTATTGGGGATTTGCAGTAAGCAGATTTTCTAAAAATGAGTCGGTCTGGATAGTATCCGCAGGTATGGCTGTAGTAACCACAAGCGGAACATCCTCCGGCACTGGTGCAATTTTTTTGGCAGGGCTGCAGGCATTAAAAAAAAGGATGGTAAAAGGAATGATGACAAGCGAACTGCGGTAACGAAACATATTGTTGATTTAGGGTGCAAAATGAGTAAAATTCTAAAATTAACCATCAGTAATTGTCAATCGGTTTTTCCCCTATCTTTGCACACTTCTAAAAATGAAGAAATAGCTATTAAAAGTTTACTATTATGAAATTGAAAGGGCTGATTTGGTTTTTCACCATTGCACTGATTATTATATCACTTTGGGAATTGTCGTACACATGGGTGGTACGTAGCTTTGAGAGTGGCGTAACAGCACAAGCTACAAAACTTGTAAAAAAATCCGGTATCGATCTTAAAGATGCGGATGCACTAAAAGCTGCTGTAAAGATTAAGAAAGACAGTATTTTACTGGCTTCAAAAGACAAAGCGATTTTTCCTTTGGTAGGTACTTCTTACCAAAAGTGTAAAGAGAATGAGCTGAACCTTGGTTTGGATTTACAGGGTGGTATAAGTGTAACAATGGATGTAAGCCTTGAAGGTTTATTAAAATCTTTAAGTAATAATTCAAAAGACCCATCATTGTTAAAAGCAATGAAAACGGCAACTGATCAAAAGGTTAACAGTGATGCGGATTATATCAGTCTTTTTAAAAAAGCATTCATTGAACAAAATGGAGGTGGTAAATTATCCGCCCTTTTTGCAGGCCAGGGAAAAGAAATAAAAATTACTGATAGTGATGACCAGGTTACAAGTAAACTTTCTGCAACTGCAAAAGGAGCTATAAAAGAGACTTATAAAGTATTACTAAAGCGTATTGATAAATTTGGTGTTGCTCAACCCAATATCAACCTTGATGAAAATAAAGGCATAATCAATGTGGAACTGGCAGGAGTTGATAACCCGGACAGGGTAAGAAAACTTTTACAGGCATCTGCCCATTTACAATTTTGGGAAGTGTACCAAATTGGAAACAGTAATTCTGCTAATCAAAGATTATTTGAAGACGATCAGAGGTTTGTAGAAGGTTTTCAAAATGCGAACAAAGCATTGGATGCGTACAAAAGGGGTATCGATTCTACTAGCAGAGATACTAATGCGCTTTTCACTGTAATGATGCCAGTTCAACCTCAGCAATCTAAAGATGGTAAACAAGTATTTTATCCTGCTGAAATTGCTCGGGTTTATATGACTGACACCAGCAAATTTTTTAACTACATCAACATGGATGTTGTAAAAAATAGTTTCCCTGCCAATTGTAAATTTTTATTAGGCGTAGAAGAGAAACAAGAAAAAGGTAAATCTACTTTTCCTGTTTACGCTGTAAAAACGCAGACGGGTACAGAAAGAGCACCACTTGAAGGCGAAGGCGTAGAAGAAGCCCGCCAGGATTATGATGAAGTAGGAAGACCGGCTATTAAAATGATAATGACGCCATTGGGTACAAGAACATGGGCAAGGTTAACAGGAAATAATGTGGGCAGGCCAATTGCAATTGCATTGGATGATATTGTGTATTCTGCACCAAATGTAAATGGAGCTATTGATGGCGGTAACTCCGAAATATCAGGAAGTTTTACAGTTGATGAAGCGACTGATCTTGCAAACACATTAAAATCAGGTAAAGTAAGTGCTCCTGCTAAAATTGTTGCCGACCAGGTAGTAGGATCTACTTTAGGCGAAGCTTCTATTAAAGGCGGTATGATGTCTTTCGGTATAGCATTCCTGGTAATATTTATACTGATGCTGGTTTATTATAATAGTGGTGGTTGGGTTGCCAATATCTCTTTAATATTAAACCTTTTATTTAC